>OZ246977.1:0-2630883 GCA_965232465.1 Alphaproteobacteria bacterium
ATAAATCTTTACACAATAAAAATTATAATATAATGAGTGCATTAGTATTAAGAGATTTTTTATATCAATTATAATACTATATTAACCTGATTTAAAATTTGGCGACCGGCACAGATAACCAACCAGAAATGGATTATAATGGCATATGAAGTTAAGAAAAAGAATTGGAAATATTGTGAATTCATTAAAACTTTTGAATAATAATTAAATTGTGGAGTTATATATAAATCCCAAAATATATTGTGTTACGCATATGTTTGAACCGTCATATATATATTTATTTGTTATTGCCGTTGCCCTATTGTGGGATACGGTTATGCCTGATGTGCCCATATTGTGGCGTACAATACCGCATCCTATTGTAATACTGGGCAAAATGATTACCACTCTGGAAAAAGTTTTATATAAACGGAAAAAATACAGGGGGGTCATATTTAGCCTGTGTGTTGTCGGTATTTGGGGGGGTGTAGGGTTTGGTATCGAATACCTTATTTTTGCCTATACCCCATACGGTGTGGCTATCAGCATATTGATAGTATCGATCACCCTTGCCAGCCAAGCCATGACACATGCGGTAAAACGGGTGATGATTGCCATGGACAGGGATAATATACACTCCGCCCGTGCATACACCGCCCATATTTGTACACGGGATACGACCCATATGTCCGCATCCGATTGTGGCCGTACGGCTATGGAGAGTATGGCTGAAAACATCAGCGACGGCGTACTTGCCCCGGCGTTTTATTATGCCGTATTGGGGTTGGGGGGATTGTTTATGTATAAAGCCATAAACACTTTGGATTCTATGGTTGGATATACCTCAGAAAAATACCGGCATTTTGGGTGGGCATCCGCCCGTCTCGACGATGTGGCAAATTGGATTCCCGCCCGATTAAGCACCCTATGTATTTTAATTGCCACCATACCCTATGGGAAAACCCATACCCAATCGGCACTTGCGTGTATCCGAAAATACGCCCATACCCACCCCAGCCCCAATGCAGGATACCCAGAATCCGCATTTGCAGGCGGTTTACATATTGCCTTTGGCGGTAAAAGATATTACCCTAATGTGGGGGAAATAAACCATTGGATTGGGGATAATACACAAGGTATCACCCCCCAAATCATGATGGCAGGTATCGGCTTATTTAACCGGAGTATATATGTAGCCGTTGCCATTATTGGGGTTATACTTACATATACCCTGCCGACCATATAGCGTCCATATCCAAGTGGGTCCGCAGATGATGTGCCAATGTATCGAGCACCGTATTTAATGTATCCCCATACACAAAATAGGGGGAATCACACCCCATATGTTGCAACATACGATGGCGAAAATCATCGCTTTCGAATATTCCATGAATATACGACCCCATCACCGACCCGTGTACCGCCCCCTCCCTATCATGGGTGTTTATATAACAAAAAGGCGGATGGGTATGGGTGCTTTGCCCCATGTGTATTTCATATCCCGTAAATGTGGTATCGGTTATGGGATGCGTTGCGGATACAGCCCGTACAATTTTTTGGGGGTGTAATATGGTGTGCATATCCAGCACCCCCAAACCGTTTATTGTCCCCATATTGCTTTCCAACCCATGGGGATCGGCAAGGGTTTTTCCCAGCATTTGATAGCCGCCACAAATACCCATAACCCACCCGCCATTTTGGGCATGTTTTACAATTATTTTATCCCAGCCCTTATGCCGTATATACTGCATATCCGATAAAGTGGATTTTGATCCCATAAGCAATATTAAATCATAATCATTGGGCAACATCCTGGGTGCCGACACCATATCCACAATCACATTCGGGGTTTGTCGCAACGGATCCAAATCATCGAAGTTGGCTATCTTTGGGGTGCGGGGCACACATATTTTAAACGGTTTTTGTGCCTGTGTCCATCCACCGCCCATTTGCACGCCCATTTGTATATGGCACAATTTGTCGAGCCCCATGGCATCTTCCGCAGGCAAAATATGGGCGTCTTCGAACCAAGGCAATACCCCAAAACACGGCCAGCCTGTATGGGCATATATAATATCAAGGGCATCTTGATACAACCCCACATCGCCCCGAAATTTGTTAATAATATACCCCTTAATACGCCTGCGGTCCGATTCGCACAATACGGCATGCGTGCCCACCACTTGGGCAATCGACCCGCCCCGGTCAATATCGGCCACCAACACCACCGGCACATCCGCAGGTTCCGCAAACCCCATATTGGCAATATCCCCCGTGCGTAAATTGACTTCCGCTGGGCTGCCGGCGCCTTCACAAACAATGACATCATATTTTTGATATATTTTGTCAAAACTGCTACGCACCGCCGATAACAATTTGGGTTTTAACGCCCGAAAATACGATGCACTTGCCATACCTGACACGGTGCCCTGTACAATGACTTGCGACCCCGATTGGGATTGGGGTTTTAACAATATGGGATTCATATGCACAGATGGGGCAATCCCTGATGCCCGTGCCTGCATCATTTGTGCCCGTCCAATTTCCCCATATGCCCCCGAATCCATAACCGCCACCCCCGCATTATTCGACATATTTTGCGGTTTAAAGGGACACACCTTATGCCCCATACGATAATACGCCCGACACAACCCCGCCACCAACATAGATTTGCCCACATCGGACCCTGTGCCTTGTAACATGATACGATTTTTTGATGTATGCATACCCTGTTGTATCATCTTTATATGTTTTTAAAATACTGGACGGCTATTTGGCTGGCGATTTTGGCATTGTTGTATACTAAGGCTGTGTTCGCCCGCAGGGATTTTCCTGCGCTTAAATCGCATACCCTTGCCAATAAAAAAGGGGTAGTGTCTTTGCCCTTGATACCCTGTTGCTGTGCTTCGTGTACCGCCGTGGCAATATATGTATTTATTTCAGAGGCGGGGAAAGATTCGGCTTCGGGGATGGGGTTGGCAATCACCACCCCCCCTGTTACATTTAGTTGCCATTTTACCCGTAATGCCTGTGCCACCTGAATGGGGGTATCGAAGCGATAATCGACGCTAAAATCACTGGTACGGGTATAAAAAGCGGGGAGGCTATCGGTCCCATAGCCTATGACTGGTACCCCTTGGGTTTCCAGATATTCCAGCGTTAGCCCCAAGTCCAAAATTGATTTTGCCCCGGCACAAATCACCGCCACATCGGTTTGGGCAAGTTGTTGTAAATCGGCGGATATATCAAAGGTTTTTTCCGCCCCCCGATGGACACCGCCAATGCCCCCGGTGGCAAAAAACTTAATCCCCGCCATATGGGCAATAATCATTGTCGAGGCAACGGTGGTCGCCCCCATCGACTTACAAGCGATCACAAAGGGTATATCCCGTCGGGATACTTTTATTGTGTCCTTGCCGGATTGGGCAAGGGCTTGTATATGGTCCGTACCTAAGCCCACCTTTAATGTGCCATCCATAAGGGCAATGGTGGCTGGTACCGCCCCATTATCCCGGACAATCTGTTCCACCTGTAATGCCATGTGCATATTTTGTGGATAGGGCATGCCATGTGAAATAATCGTGCTCTCGAGTGCCACCACCGGCTGATTATGGGCAAGGGCATGGGCGATGTCTGCATCTATGTCAAGGTATTCTGTGTACATGCGTTTTTCCTTATTCTGTGGTATGGTTTATAATATACTCTGTTACAGTGGCGATGGCCATATGGGGATGTACGGTTTGGGCGGTTTGGGCGGTCAACACCGCCATAGCTTGGGCAATATCGACCGCCGCCGCAATGTCGTATCCTTGTATATACGCATATACCAATCCCGCCATATAAGCATCCCCTGCCCCGGTTACATTGACAATATTCCCCTTGTACGCCGGGCAATATAAACTGTGCTGTTGCCCCGTTTGTACGGAGGACGCATATGTGCCCCCCGCCCCCAAGGTAATATACACATTCTGTACCCCTTTGGTGTGTAATATGTGGCTGGCATGGGGCATATCCGATGTGGTGGCAATGGGGACGCCGGATACTATTTCCGCCTCCGCTTTATTGGCTTTTAAGGTGTGTATATGGGGTAAACTGTCGATAATCCGTGGGGCTTTGACACAGGATACCGTATCGACAAAAATCGGTATATGGGCATATGTATTACATATGTAATGCAAGGTATCGGCGTCCATCCCCGTATCCATACAAAGGGCAGTTGCCGATTGCACCACCGAATCCCGGTGTTGCACAAATGCCTTGTCGATACAGGCCATAATCCCCATATCATTCACCGCAACCACCATTTCCCCGCTACTGTCGATAATCGGTACATATATCGAGGTTGCCATGTGGGGTATATGCCCACATAACGCCACATCGACCCCAGCGTTTTTTGTATGTGTTAATACCATATCCCCATACATATCCATACCCACACAAGACATCAGCTTTACCGCACCTCCCAAACGGGCAATATTTTCCGCTACATTACGGGCAACACCCCCCGCATGTACCCGCACAGTCCCCATATTCGAATCCCCCAACACCATCGAACACTGGGTTGTGGCGGTAATATCCACATTCACAGCCCCCATACAAACAACACATTTTTCCATATGGGTATTATACATGATTTATATGGTCAAATCAATTTATATTGATGTAACTATACACCCCTTACACCGCACTGCGATGTATAGTCAATCAAATATAATTTGATTGATGGTTGCAACCGCTTGCCACGCAGTGGCATTGTGGTGTCCGATCGGGGTGAGTGAGTGTTGTATTTTGTTGCACGAAGTGCAGGAAAATCAACATTATACCGAACGAGGGGCGTTAGCCCCTTAGACTCACCATATAACCAACAAAATAAAATGTGCAGTATAATTATGGTGAATCATTTTATACCGGATTGACTATAGATTGGGGAACCATTCTGGCACTACATATGCGGGGATGTTTAGGCTGAATGCTCCTTGTCCTTTGGCGGTTTTGGATATAATGAGTTTTTTATTTTGTAAAGTTTTTAAGACTTCACGGGCTTGGCGTTCTCGGTAGCCTGTTAATTCTGATGCTTTGCCCCTTGGGACTGTGTCACTGTGTAAGGCTTCTCGTAATACGGCAAACGATCCTTTCATCAAATTACCTTGTTGGATTTCCTGTTCCGTGTATCGCTCTATATTTCTGAGTATATTTTGAGGTTGCATAAGATTACCCATAAAGTCCACTTGGTCTATACATCGTGTTAAAAAATATGCGATAAAGGATACTAAGGCTTTTTCTGACAAATTCCCCCGTCCATCTAAATCCCCTTGTCGTGGTATATCAGCATGCTGCATTTGTTTTTTATATAATGCTGTGTCAAGTGCCAACCCCCGGGATACAGACCAAAGCGGACTGCCTGCACCCGTCTGCCTTAACATATAATGGGATAACAACCGTGCAACCCTGCCATTTCCATCAAAGAATGGGTGAATCCAACACAGTCTATGATGGGCGGTGGCGATTGCGAATATCTGCTGTTGTTTACCTAAGTTTGCATACGCTTTGTCAAAATGGGTTAAACACTTTTGCATGTCTTGACCATTAGGGGGAATATGCGTGCCTACTTGTATAATTTCTGAATCGCATCTTAATTCTCCGCCTTTAAATGTGCGTACTCGACTATGGTCTTGAGTGTACACCTTATGCAAACTTTCGGGTAAAGCATTGTAAAAATCATAGTGCATCTGTATAGCACAGGCGGATAAAGACAGTATATCATCGTATATCCCATCGTCTATATTTTTCTGTACCGCAATATGGGCTTTTGCTTCTAATTGTAAATCCCGTTTTTCAGGAATAGTATCATATTGCCCATTGAGAGCGTTTTCAATATCGCTAAGCGTAGTATGGTGTCCTTCAATGAGGGTACTATAATAGCAATTCATATTTCGAAGCAAATCACTCACCAAGTACACAAAATGATTGGTAAACAAATTGTGTTTAAATATGGCGTTCTTTTCCACCAATTCAATGGCTAGTCCCGCAATTTTATCTGTTTTTACCATTCCACTAGGGAACATAGGTTCCATTTTTGGGTACATAACATCATCCTTGCCGATTTTTTTGTTGTAATAATCCCATACTATAGTATAGTGTGCATTATGTAAATACCTTATTGTACAGAAATGATCCCGAAAAACCAGACCATATATTAAGGTAGATTTTGCCGATTTTTTTGCCGATTTTTTTCCCGATTTAATTGATAATTGACGAAAGGGGTGTTTTAGGGTACTTTGCTTGTATGTCAAAAATACTATATACGACTGATAACAATTTTGCCGCTACATTTCAAAATCTGTTGGCACGCAAAGACGAAATGTCCGCTGAGGTTATCAAGACCGTCGATGATATATTATACAATGTACGGACCCGTGGGGATGCGGCGGTATTTGAATATACACAAAAATTTGATGCGGTGGGGATAAATGCCCATACGGTACAATTTTCTGAATCGGAAATTGCCGATGCGGTGCGTAATTGTGATAGGGATATTATAAACGCCTTACACCATGCCAAACAGCGCATCGAAAATTTTCACGCCCGCACCCTGCCCGATGCCATATCATACACAGATGATGTGGGCGTACACCTTGAAATGTGCTATACCCCCGTTGCCAGTGCCGGATTGTATGTGCCGGGGGGCACGGCAAGTTATCCGTCTTCTGTGTTAATGAATGCGGTGCCTGCGAAAGTGGCGGGGGTAAAAAAAATTGTCATTGCCGTACCCACCCCAAATGGACATATAAACCCGTATGTATTGGCGGCGGCACAGATTGCCGGTGTAACCCATATTTATAAAATCGGCGGGGCACAAGCCATTGGGGCATTGGCATATGGCACGCAAACTATCCCACAAGTGGCACAAATCGCCGGACCGGGGAATGCTTTTGTGGCGGCGGCAAAACGGGCCGTATATGGCATTGTAGGTATCGATATGATTGCCGGACCCAGCGAAGTGTTAATTGTCGCCGATAAAACCGCCCATGCGGAGTGGGTAGCATATGATGTGCTTGCCCAAGCGGAACATGATACGGCTGCCCAATGTATTGTGATTACCGATGATAAAACCTTGTCACAGAATATACAGGCACACATTGCCCATATTTTACCCACATTACCCCGCCATAATATTGCCAAAACATCGTGGCACAACAAGGGGGCAATCATCTGTGTAGACGATGTGCAACAGACCATAGACATGGTAAACACCATTGCCCCTGAACACTTACAAATATGTACAGAAAACCCGGCACAATATGCCAAACGGGTGCAAAATGCCGGTGCCATATTTCTGGGCAATTATGGACCGACCGCCATTGGCGATTATATAGGCGGCCCCAACCATGTATTACCCACCGCCAGATCCGCCACATTTGCCAGCGGATTGGGTGTATTAAATTTTATGAAACGCACCACCGTATTAGGGTGCGATGCCCGCAGCATACAAAAAATAGGTCCGGATGCCATAAAACTTGCCACCACAGAAGGCCTCAATGCCCATGCCCTATCGATTGCCAAACGGTTGCAAAAATAGTTTTTACCATTCCAGTATCACCTTGCCACTTTTCCCGCTTTGCATTGTTTTAAATGCGGTTTCATATGCATCGACGGGAAAGTGATGGGTTATGATGGGGGATACATCCATACCGCCCTTTATCATGGCAATCATTTTATACCAAGTGTCATACATTTCCCGCCCATATATACCTTTGAGGGTTAATCCCTTAAAAATAAACTTGCCCCAATCCAAGGGTATATCATTTTTCGAAGGAATGCCCAATACCGCTATGGGGGCACCGGGGCGTAAGCACTCTATCATCGTACCCAACGCCGATGGTGCCCCGGACATTTCCAACCCCACATCAAACCCTTCCACCAACCCCATGCGGGTAAACATTGCCTGTTGTAGGTCTTCGTTTTTTACATCGACCACAAAATCCGCCCCCATGCGTACCGCCAAGTGCAAACGATAATCATTTATATCGGTTACCGCAACTTTTCTGGCGCCGGCGTTTTTTGCCACCTGTATTGCCATACAGCCAATCGGTCCCGCCCCCACAATCAACACATCTTCGCCCACCATATCAAACGACAATGCCGTATGCAGTGCATTGCCCAGCGGATCGAGAATAGCGGCAATATCATCATTTATGGCATCAGGAATGCGAATAACATTCGATTCGGGGACTTTTACATATTCGGCAAATGCCCCATCGATATGCACGCCAATACCCTTGGTGTGGGCACAAATATGGGCTTTGCCTGTACGACAATTGCGACAATCTTGACAAGTTACATGCCCTTCGGCACTGACCCGATCGCCCACCTTAAATGTATTCACACCCATGCCATATGCCACCACTGCACCGACAAATTCATGCCCCATAGTCAACGGCACGGGTACAGTCTGTTGCGACCAGCTATCCCAATTATAAATGTGCATATCTGTACCGCAAATAGCGGATTTTTTTACCTTAATCAATACATCATTGGGGCCACATTCGGGAATCGGCGGATAATATATGTGTACCCCCGGTGCTGCGGACAGCTTGCCCAATGCTTTCATGGTGGTATTTTTTCTGGTGGGGGGCATGGTTAAATCATCCCCATATCCGTACCGACCTTGATAAACGCATCGATACAGTATTGCACTTCGGCGGAAGTCATCTTAGCATTCATTTGCGTACGGATTCGGGCCTTGCCCATGGGGACCACAGGATATGAAAATCCCACTACGTATACCCCGTGTTTCATGAGTGCCGTTGCCATATCATTGGCACATTTTGCATCCCCCACCATAACGGGAATAATGGGGTGATCTGCCCCCGCCAAAGTAAAGCCGGCGGCGGTCATTTTCGTACGAAACAGCTGGGCATTATGATGTAAATTTTTTAATATATGCGGGCTGCTATCCACAATCTGTAAGCTTATACGGGTGGCATTGACAACTGAGGGGGGCAAGGAATTGGAAAACAAGTACGGACGGGATTTTTGCCGTAACAATGCCACCACTTCGGATTTTGCCGATACAAACCCGCCCATGGCACCCCCTAATGCTTTGCCAAAAGTACCCGTCATAATGTCGATTCTGTCCATAACGCCACAATATTCATGCGTCCCCCGCCCGGTGGTGCCCATCACCCCAATAGCGTGGCTATCATCCACCATCACCAACGCCTTATACATATCCGCCAAATCGCAAATTTCCCGTAAATTGGCAATCACCCCATCCATGGAAAATACACCATCCGTTACAATCACTATGTTTTTTGCCCCGTTGTTGCGTGCCAGTTGCAATTGGCTTTGTAAGTGGTCCATATCATTGTTATGATACCGATAGCGGGAGGCTTTACACAAGCGGATACCATCGATCAAAGACGCATGATTTAAGGCATCGGATACAATGGCATCGTCTTTGTCGAACAAGGTTTCGAATACGCCGCCATTGGCATCAAAACAAGAGGCATACAAAATCGTAGCTTCGAACCCCAAAAATGCGGACAATTCCCGTTCCAAGTTTCTGTGGGCATCAGAAGTGCCACAAATAAACCGTACACTTGCCATGCCATAGCTCCCCTTTTGTAAAGTTTTGATGGATTCGTCAATCAACCGTTTATCATTGGCAAGCCCCAAATAATTATTGGCACACAAACACAACACAGATTGCCCATCCGCCCGTATCCGCACCGATTGGGGCGATGTCAATAGGCGTTCCATTTTGTATAATCCATCGGTCTTGAGGGTACGGAGTGTATGATGGATATGTGTATAAAACGATTCTGTCATGATATATTTCCCTTGTACATATGTACTTTTCTTTTATATCCCCATCATATGCGGTATACTTTTTTAGGGATTTATATACATAACTCTCTAACTTTAATGTTGTGTTCTATACTGAGTATATTCATTAGCTTTTTTAACTAAATCTAATTTAGTATATCTTTCTGAACTAGATATAGGGTGTGTAGCATAAACAAGTTTAATAAACTCATCCCATGATAAGGATGAAGTTTCTTTAATCACATGCTCAACTGTTAATTTCTCTTCTTTTGATAAACTAGGTTCATATTTTTTATCCGTAAGATAAAATATTTTCCTAGAACCACCAAGTACATTCTCAACCTCTTTAACAGAGAATATATCACGATTTTCTTTGATTTCTTGTGATATATCTTGAACATATGGTCCATAGGTATCAAAAAACCAACCAATGTTTGTAATTTGATTTTTATTGTCAATAGCATTTTTCCAATCAGATAAATATAATATCTTGGTCAAACGAGCATTAGACAGGTCGTCTTTAAATGGGTATTGTTTTAATATATAGGCTATAATATCTTTTAGTTTATTCATTAGAAACCTCTTTCTTTCACATTTTGTGGATTAGGTATATATTCTTTTAATGAATATATAGTATCGGATAAAATCTGTTTATATTCTCGCATCTCATCAAGAAGTTCATTTTTTTTAAATCTGCTTTTTATCGTAGATTCAACAACAAGAACTCCTAAATATTTATTATCTTTTTCTATGCGAATTACACCATATAATCTTGAACGCATAGATAACTTTTCTACAGTTTCAATATCCATATTATAAGTATCAAGAGTATACTTAATATATTTTTCTTTTGTAGATGAAAAGTTATCATCAAAATATTCACCATTTTTCCAGCCTTCTGCTATACATCCTTGATTATCTCCATATGTAGGTCTTCCTCGTCCACTAAATTCAGGATTTGCAGAATATCTAGCACAAAGGATAAAAGATTCAGTATCTGAATCATGTATATACAAGGAAATACGCTCAGTATTTCTTTTTTTAGTTCCAAAACCTAATTTAAAAGCAATACTGTACAATTGGCACAAGAACACTTCCCTTGTCACTTCGGGAATTATTCCTAATTTTCTTTTGAGTTCTTCATTTTCTTTTTTTAGATCATTTGAACCCCTTTTGGAATTAAACTTAATATGGGATAAAATAAGGATAGATACTATAAGAATTATAAATTCCCAACTAGTAATATTTTTAAGCTGTATAATGGGTCTGTCCACGGAATCTAAAAGAAATATGGAGATTAATGGAATTATAACGCATGATAAAGATATATCAGCAATAAATATTTTTACTTCTTTTATCCATTTCCATATTTTTCTTATTAAGTCATTCATAATAAAATTAAATCATATTAAAAGTTATCAGTTAATCAAAAATGTGTCTAATCTATTTACATACCCTAATGCTACTAAAAGATTACACAATTCTGTACTACCCTTTATATAGTACATGCTTATCCCCTAAGATAAATTACCATCAAATCTTAATTTCATAATATACTATTAATGTGTGTTTGTAAATATATTTATGAAACCAATTCCTTATATAGTCAATTCGGTATAAAATGATTCGCCATATTATTTCTTATACTGCATGTTTTATTTTGTTGGTTATATGGTGAGTCTAAGGGGCTAACGCCCCAGCTTCTCTGTACATTCTTGCGTTTCATGTGGATTTACCCATGCTTCGCATGACAAAAACCCACACATGTTCACCCCTCGTTGCACCCCGCCACAATGCCACTACGGGGCAGCACCCTTGTTTTATCGCCCCCTGCTGACCTTCCCACATATGCCATATCTTGAAATATACATAGCAATTTATGGTATGCCATAATTTTTATTTTAATTTTTTTTATTTTTTACTTGAAAAAAAAAAAAAATATCTGTACAATCAAGGGTAAGTAAATGTTTAGTCGTACATAATACTTAGTCTTTGAATCTGTTTTATCCCCTTTATTTTTGGGGACTATCAGCAGGAATACATTATAAAAAAAATAAAAAACACTCTAAGCCTAAAAAATATGTACATAGGAATATGAAGGGAAAGAGATGATGAAAAAAACTTTGCTTACAACCGCTAGTATTATTATGTTGGCATATGCGGTACCTGTATACACCAATGATGCGGAAAAGGTGGTAAATGCCACGGGTAATTTGGTTATCGATACCATTAACAAAAGGGGTATCTTTGAATGGATTAACGGTGGGATTAGCTATTCGGATAAAATCCTAAATTGGGATATTGCCACTTTTAGCAACCTGTCGGAAACAAAAGACACGGTTACATATTTACAAACATCTTATAATCGTCAGAAATCAGTCAATCGATTAAACTTGGGATTGGGCTATCGGAAGCTTATCGATACGACAACCGCCCCGTTAATTGTTGGGGTCAATGCGTTTTTTGATAGCAAGGACGGGACAAAGAATATACTTGCTTTTAAATCATCGGACAATTTCCAACGGTTTAGTGTGGGGGCGGAACTAAAAACCGCCCGATTTGACCTATCGACAAACCTATATCGTCGCATTGGCGATACCATTATCGACGACAAAAAAGTATTACAGGGCTGGGATATAACCGCTAAGGGTAATATCCCCAATTATGAACAAGTCTCCTTAGGGGTAAATACCTATAGATTCGATGGGGTTGGCGATACGGTTATTAAGGGTAATAAACTGATTGCTGAATTTAGGCCCAATCCTGTCATAACAGTGCGGGGCGAATATGACAGACCCAATGGCGAATCGGCAAAGACCGATATATCCGTCGACTTTAAGCTGGCATTTGGTAAAAGTATACAAGATCAGTTAAAGTCCACCTCTGTATTTTCAGGCACAAATAGCGTATGGCACAAAAGATACGACAAGGTCGAACGGCACTATGATATTAAAACAGCGGAGGCACAATCCGCCCCCACATTGGGCACAGCGATTAGCAGTACAGATTTAGCAGCCAATAAAATCAGTGATGGGGATGGTACAACGAAAGAATCCGCATACACCCTACAAAATAGCGAACAATACGACCTAGCAGACTTTATTGGCGACATTCCAGATACGCTTGAAACCACAGGCGGGGATATTGATCCGAATAAAGTTACGGTGACGGCGGAACAAGTCGGGGGCGATGGGGCCGAAGGCACCGACTATCAATTTTACGCCAGCGATGGCACCACCGTATCATTAGCGGACATTACCGCAAGTAGCAAGTTCGAAGATATAGCGGGGGGCAAATCCGCCACCTTAAAACTTACATATAGTGCCAGTGGTTTTGCGGATCGGATTGTATATGTGCAAGCCATCGCCAAAGGAAAAATTGGGCTTGGGTTAGCTGCTGCGGATCGGGCAAGCAATAATATTAAGGGGGGCGATGGTACGACCGAAGACACGGCGTACACCTTAACCAATACCAAATCATATGACCTGAAAACCTTTATTGGCACCGTACCCGACGGAGTAACCATTACCGCCAAAGCGGAAACAATAAGCGGCACAAATGGTACAGACTTCCAGTTTAAGAATGGGGGCACAAATACCAATGTTGCCGGTGTAACATATAGCAGTACATTACAAGATATGGCGGGTGCGGGTGCAGCGGTTATTAAAATCACATACAGTGCGACGGATTTTGAAGACCGCATTGTTTATGTAAAAACCGATATTGCATTTGTGGCAAACGATTTGAAAATGGCAAATCTTGTTGTGCCGTATGGGTCTGGGACTGTAACGGTAAGCACCGCCGATATATTGGATAAATTGACCGTAACCGGTGCACAAACGCAAAAATCCGACTGGACAGTTAAGAGCCTAGCCGAAACGCATGGTAACCTTGCGGTTAATGGCACATCGTTGACCATAACCGGGGCAATTGGCACCCCCACCACTGTAACGGTTGTATTTGAACATAACACCGATATATATGCGGATCAGACCCGGACCTTCGAACTGTCCACTGGGACGGGCACAATAGGATCCGCCACCCATACGGGGGCGGGCAAGTGGGGCAAAGCGTATACCACCACCTATAACTTAAAAACCTCTGATACGGTGGGGGATACCACTGTAACATTTGATACAAGTACAGATTTCACCTTTGAGATTGTGGCACCGACCAATACCGTAAGCGGTTTTACATCGACCACCGCCGGTATTGTAAATGGTACAGCGATGAACCGTACAACTGGGGCTATCGATGGGACAAAGCTGACCAAATCAGGGAAACTGTTGGTAAAAATCAACCGGGTTGCCAAAGGGGGATTGCCGGCAATTACAGAATATGCAAACTTCGACATTAGCAAACAAACTGCCGCTGACCACCCCGGCTTTACGGTGAGCACCACCGGGATTACATGGGCAATGGCAAGTACCGCCGTTACCTATACGCAGGCGAATACGCCGGCGGGGATTGGCACCGCCACATACACCTTAATAAGTAAGGGGACGACCGCCGGTACCTTGGCGGGCGATGGTGCCGGTAAGATCGCCGTAAGCGCTTCGAATGGCTACATTGCAAAAACCCTCTGTGCCGGGATGGTAAAGGTGCAGGTTACCTATGCGGCCAACGATATGTATGAGGCGATCACCAAAACCGTAGATGTCCCCATCAGCAAACACACGGCGACGGCAACCCTAAGTATGGGGAATCTTGTTGTGCCGTATATATCCGGCACCAAACAGGTAAGCACCGCCACTATTTTGGGGCAATTATCCGTATCCGGTGGCACAAGTGTCAAAGGCGATTGGACATTAAAAAGCCTAAGCGACAAAGACGGTATCGGCAGCAATACCTTGGGTATCAGTGCGGACAAAAAAAATCTTACCATCAAACAGGGCATTAAAAGCGGGACAACCGTTACCGCCGTCTTCGAAAGTGGTCGATATAAAGATAAAACTGTGGACTTTACAGTGTCCACAACAACCGCCATTGCACATGCTATTGGCGGTAAAACCACATTAACCGCCAAACCTTGGGGCAGTGCCATTGCCAAAGCCGATTATAACTTACCCAGTAGTATAACGGTAAATAGGGAAACCCATAACAACCTAACCTATACCTTTAAGGTTACAAATAGTGATGTGGGCGGTGTTAAAAAAGACGATGTGTTACCCAATGGGGTCATTGCCGCCAACACCACAACCGATTCGGGGACTATCACTGTGGAAATTACCCGGGCGGAAATTACCGGTAAAGTGGCAAAGGCAACAAAAACCGTTACCATTCCTGTACAGAAACAAGCGGGGACGGGTAGCCTAGGCATGGGGGATCTTGTGGTAGCGTATGTATCTGGTGATAAAGCGGTAAGCACAGCGGATATAACAGGTAAATTAACGACTGTACCCGGTGGTCTTGGTGTTGCAAACGATTGGACCTTAAAAAGCCTGTCAAGTACCCTTGCTACTACCACCTTAGCTATCGCTCAGGACAAAAAGAGCATGACCATTAAAAAGGCAATTAGCGGCGGTACAACCCTTACCGCTACCTTCGTAAGTGATAAATACACGGATAAGACCGCAACCTTTACATTAACGACATCCGCCATTACACATGCTATTGGCGGTAAAAGCACATTAACCGCCAAACCTTGGGGCAGTGCCATTGCCAAAGCCGATTATAACTTACCCACCAGTATAACGGTAAATAGGGAAACCCATAACAACCTAACATATACCTTTAAGGTTACAGCTAGTACTGTGGGCGGTGTTAAAAAAGACGATGTGTTACCCAATGGCGTTATTGCCGCCAACACCACAACCGATTCAGGGACTATTACTGTGGAAATTACCCGGGCGGAAATTGCCGGTAAAGTGTCGAAGGCAACAAAAACCGTTACCATTCCTGTACAGAAACAAGCGGGCTCTGGTGCTCTTGGCATGGGGGATCTTACAGTACCGTATGTGTCTGGTGATAAAGATGTAACTGCCTCCGCTATCGAGGCTAAATTAACGACTGTACCCGCTGGTCTTGGTGTCAAAGGGGATTGGACCTTAAAAAGCCTAGGGAAAAAAGTTGCGAATACTCCCGATGACAATACATTAAAAATCGACGGGACAAAACTTACCATCAAAAAGGCAATTACCGGCACACCAACCCTTACCGCTACCTTCACAAGTGATACATACACGGACAAGACCGCAGACTTTAAAATATCCACAAGTGCCATTACACATGCTATTGGCGGTAAAAGCACATTAACCGCCAAACCTTGGGGCAGTGCCATTGCCAAAGCCGATTATAACTTACCCACCAGTATAACGGTGAATGGTGAAACCCATAACAACCTAACATATACCTTTAAGGTTACAGCTAGTACTGTGGGCGGTGTTAAAAAAGACGATGTGTTAACCAATGGGGTTATTGCCGCCAACACCACAACCGATTCAGGGACTATCACTGTGGAAATTACCCGGGCGGAAGTTACTGGTAAAGTGGCAAAGGCAACAAAAACCGTTACCATTCCTGTGAGTAAACAAGCAGGAACCGGAAACCTAGGCATGACAGATCTTACAGTACCGTATGTGTCTGGTGATAAAGATGTAATCGCCTCCACTATCAAGGCTAAATTAACGACTGTACCCGCTGGTCTTGGTGTCAAAGGGGATTGGACCTTAAAAAGCCTAGGGAAAAAAGTTGCCAATACTCCCGATGACAATACATTAAAAATCGATGGGACAAAACTTACCATCAAAAAGGCAATTACCGGCACACCAACCCTTACCGCCACCTTCACAAGTGATACATACACGGACAAGACCGCAGACTTTAAAATATCCACAAGTGCCATTGCACATGCTATTACAGGAAAAAGCACATTAACCGCCAAACCTTGGGGCAGTGCCATTGCCAAAGCCGATTATAACTTACCCACCAGTATAACGGTGAATGGTGAAACCCATAACAACCTAACCTATACCTTTAAGGTTACAGCTAGTACTGTGGGCGGTGTTAAAAAAGACGATGTGTTACCCAATGGGGTCATTGCCGCCAACACAACAACCGATTCAGGGACTATTACTGTGGAAATTACCCGTGCAGAAGTTACTGGTAAAGTGGCAAAGGCAACAAAAACCGTTACCATTCCTGTGGATAAACAAGCGGGGTCGGGGGCTCTTGGCATGGGGGATCTTACAGTACCGTATGTATCTGGTGATAAAGGGGTAAGCACAGGGGATATAACAGGTAAATTAACGACTGTCCCCGCTGGTCTTGGTGTCAAAAACGATTGGACCTTAAAAAGCGTAAAGAAAAAAGTTGCCAATACTCCCGACGCCAATACATTGGTTATTGCTAATGATGGGAGTATGACCATCAAAAAGGCAATTACCGGCACACCAACCCTTACCGCTACCTTCGAAAGTGATACATACACGGACAAGACCGCAGACTTTAAAATATCCACAAGTGCCATTACACATGCTATTGGCGGTAAAAGCACATTAACCGCCAAACCTTGGGGCAGTGCCATTGCCAAAGCCGATTATAACTTACCCACCAGTATAACCGTGAATAGGGAAACCCATAACACCCTAACCTATACCTTTAAGGTTACAAATAGCACTGTGGGCGGTGTTGACAAAGACGATGTGTTACCCAATGGGGTTATTGCCGCCAACACCACAACCGATTCAGGGACTATCACTGTGGAAATTACCCGGGCGGAGGTTACTGGTAAAGTGGCAAAGGCAACAAAAACCGTTACTATTCCTGTACAGAAACAAGCGGGGTCGGGGGCTCTTGGCATGGGGGATCTTACAGTACCATATGTGTCTGGTGATAAAGATGTAATCGCCTCCACTATCGAGGCTAAATTAACGACTGTACCCGCTGGTCTTGGTGTCAAAGGGGATTGGACCTTAAAAAGCCTAGGGAAAAAAGTTGCCAATACTCCCGATGACAATACATTAAAAATCGATGGGACAAAACTTACCATCAAAAAGGCAATTACCGGCACACCAACCCTTACCGCCACATTTACAAGTGATAAATATACGGATAAGACCGCAGACTTTAAAATATCCACAAGTGCCATTACACATGCTATTGGCGGTAAAAGTACATTAACCGCCAAACCTTGGGGCAGTGCCATTGCCAAAGCCGATTATAACTTACCCACCAGTATAACGGTGAATAGGGAAACCCATAACAACCTAACCTATACCTTTAAGGTTACAAATAGTGATGTGGGCGGTGTTGACAAAGACGATGTGTTACCCAATGGCGTTATTGCCGCCAACACCACAACCGATTCAGGGACTATTACTGTGGAAATTACCCGGGCGGAAGTTACTGGTAAAGTGGCAAAGGCAACAAAAACCGTTACCATTCCTGTGAGTAAACAAGCAGGAACCGGAAACCTAGGCATGACAGATCTTACAGTACCATATGTGTCTGGTGATAAAGATGTAATCGCCTCCACTATCGAGGCTACATTAACGACTGTACCCGCTGGTCTTGGTGTCAAAGGGGATTGGACCTTAAAAAGCCTAGGGAAAAAAGTTGCCAATACTCCCGATGACAATACATTAAAAATCGATGGGACAAAACTTACCATCAAAAAGGCAATTACCGGCACACCAACCCTTACCGCTACCTTCGAAAGTGATACATACACGGACAAGACCGCAGACTTTAAAATATCCACAAGTGCCATTACACATGCCATTACAGGAAAAACCACATTAACCGCCAAACCTTGGGGCAGTGCTATTGCCAAAGCCGATTATAACTTACCCGCCAGTATAACGGTGAATAGGGAAACCCATAACACCCTAACCTATACCTTTAAGGTTACAAATAGTGATGTGGGCGGTGTTAGTAAAGACGATGTGTTACCCAATGGGGTTATTGCCGCCAACACCACAACCGATTCAGGGACTATTACTGTGGAAATTACCCGTGCGGAAGTTACTGGTAAAGTGTCGAAGGCAACAAAAACCGTTACCATTCCTGTGGATAAACAAGCGGGGTCGGGGGCTCTTGGGATGGGGGATCTTGTGGTAGCGTATGTGTCTGGTGTATCTGGTAATAAACCGGTAAGCACGGCGGATGTACTGGCTCAGTTAACGACTGTCCCCAATAGTCTTGGTGTCAAAGGGGATTGGACCTTAAAAAGCGTAACGAGAAAAGATGCCAATAAACCCGACGCCAGCACATTGGTTATTGCTAATGATGGGAGTATGACCGTCAAAAAGGCAATTACAGGGACGCCAACCCTTACCGCCACATTTACAAGTGATAAATATACGGATAAGACCGCAGAATTTAAAATATCCACCCAAGCCTTCCCCATGAGTAAAACAGGTGCCACCCGTACGGGATTAAGCGGTACATGGGGCAAAACCTTTACCGCCACCAATTATCAATTAAACCTTAAAAATGGGGGATCGACAAATATATTTGATGCCAGCAAAGATTACACCTTTACTATTGTCCCCCATACTACGGATGATGGCAGTGGCAAAACAAAAACCACCGCTGGTATTACTAAGGGACAATTAGCCGCTGCTATTGATAGCAACACCGGGGCTATTAAAGGGAGCGAACTTACCAAGTCTGGGTTCTTGTTGGTAAAAATTGTCCGCGCCGCAACAGGAAGCGGTGCCAGTGCCATACCGCAGCTAACAGACTATCAGGTTATTACTGTACAAAAACAAGATTTAAGCAGTCTTACCACCAAACCCACCTTTACCCCCACAACCGCCAACCCCAAATGGGTAAACAATGGGGGCAAGATTGGCGGGGCGTTTGCATTTACGGGTACAGGATTGCCCAGTGGCACAACATTTACCGATTTTGCTTGGACGGCGGCGGCGGCGCAAACAGGCGGTGCCAGCGGTACATTAGCGGTGGCAAACGATGGTATCACCGGGGCAACCTCCGGCGGTGTGGTAGTGATTACCATGAAGCCAAAAGCGGGTGTCAACGACGACAAATACAAAGGGTCAGTGGACTTGGCAAACTTTACCATTGCCAAGCAAGCGGGCACTGGGGCATTAACTTTGGCAAGTCTTGTGGTACCTTATGATGGAACCACTGAAGATGTAGTCGCCGACGATATTAAAGGGCTATTAACGGTGCCAAGTGCAGGTGGTTTAGGGGTAAAAGCCGATTGGAAATTAAAAAGCCTAAAGAAAAAAGTTACCAATACGCCCGATGCTAATACACTGGTTATTACTGGAACGAGTATGACCATCAAAAAAGCAATTACAAACAGTCCCCAAATTACCGCCACCTTCGAAAGTGATAAATACACGGATAAAACAGCGGACTTTACATTAACGACAAAAAACATTTTAGCACCTATTATATTAACGGATTCACCAACCGCCAGACCTTGGGGCAGTGCCATTACCAAAGCCGATTATAAATTACCCACCAGTATAACCGTGAATAGGGAAACATTCGATGCATCCAAGGGGCTGTCGTATACATTTAAGGTTACAGCTAGTACTGTGGGCGGTGTTAAAAAAGACGATGTGTTACCCAATGGGGGTATTGCCGTCAACACAACAACCGATTCAGGGACTATTACTGTGGAAGTTACCCGTGCAGAAATTAGTGGTAAAGTGGCAAAGGCAACAAAAACGGTTACCCTTACTGTACAAAAACAAGATTTAAGCAGTCTTACCACCAAACCCACCTTTACCCCCACAACCGCCAACCCCAAATGGGTAAACAATGGGGGCAAAATTGGCGGAACATTCGGAAGTTTGCCCAGTGGCACAACATTTACCGATTTTGCTTGGACGGCGGCGGCGGCGCAAACAGGCGGTGCCAGCGGTACATTAGCGGTGGCAAACGATGGTATCACCGGGGCAACCTCCGGCGGTGTGGTGGTGATTACCATGAAGCCAAAAGCGGGTACCAACGACGACAAATACAAAGGGTCAGTGGACTTGGCAAACTTTACCATTGCCAAGCAAACGATCGCCGACCACTCAGGGTTTCAGGTTACTGCCTCTGCGATCAAGTGGGATACAAGCAGTCAAGCGGTTACATATACAGAAAATGCCAGCAAACCTGCGGGCATTAGCACAAGCCCCAAATATGCGTTGGAAAGTCACGGGACGACCGCTGGTACGAATATTACAGTGGCAGAGGCGGACGGTCAAATTGCCAAAACCACCCAAAGTGGCAAGGTAAAAGTCAAGGTTACATATCCCACCAATGCCAAGTATGCGGAAATTATCAGATATGTAGAGGTTACCGTAGACAAACACGATTTAAGCAGTCTTACCACCAAACCGACCTTTACCCCCACAACCGCCAACCCCAAATGGGTAACCGGTGGGGGCAAAATTGGTGGGACATTTGCATTTACGGGTACGGGTTTGCCGACCGGTGTAGCCGCCACTGATTTTGCTTGGACGGTGGCACCTAAATCAGGGGGGGTTCCCACCGGTAGCTTAGCGGTGGCAAACGATGGTAGTGGTATCATCGGGGCAACCTCCGGCGGTACAGTTACCCTTACCATGAAGCCAAAAGCGGGTGCCAAAGACGATAAATACACTGGGCAAGTCATCCTTGCGGGCTTTGCGATAGCAAAACAAACGACCGACGACCACAAAAGTTTTGCGGTTACTGCCACTGGGTTTGCATGGGTGGCAACCAGTACAGCGGCGGGATATAGCGAATCAAATGCCCCTGCGGGTCTGGAAACCCCCAAATATGCGTTGGACAGGCAAGGGACGACCGCTGGTACGAATGGTGCGGCGGGGGCTATTACAGTGGCAGAGGCGGACGGTAAAATTGCCAACACCACCCAAGGTGGCAAGGTAAAAGTCAAGGTTACCTATGCGGCAAATGCCAAATATGCGGAAATTATCAGATATGTGGATGTGCCCATTGCAAAACAAAATCTAAACACTCTTACCAACAAGCCAACGGTAGCCTCCACCAACGACAAATGGAAAGCCAGTGGGGCAAAAATCCCCTTAACATTTAGCGGATTCCCCGGCGGCACAACATTTGGCGATTATACATGGACCGCCGCAGGTAAAACCAACGCCGGACCCGATGTTGTCCGAGCGGGGCTAAAAATCGTGTCTAATAACGCAGGACAAGGTTTAACCGGGGCAATCTCCGGCGGTGATGTGATTATTACCATGACAGCAACAAATGCCAACAAAAAATACACGGGAACACTCGATCTGGCGGAATTTAAGGTGTCGAAACAAGAAAAAGGCGATATATCAAACTTTGGCATTACAGCCTCAGCAATCACATGGAACACACAACCCCAAGCGGTTACATATACGGTGGCTGGTGTCAATGCGGCGGATCTGGGGGCGGTCTCTTATGCGTTGGAAAGTCAAGGGACGACCGCTGGTACGAATGGTGCGGCGGGGGATGTGGCGGTGACTGCGGATGGTAAAATTGAAAAAACCACCCAAAGTGGGGTGGTACAAGTCAAGGTTACCTATGCAGCCAACCCAAAGTACAAAAAAATTGAACAGTCTGTAACAGTAACCGTTCGCAAGAAATCCTCGACGGCTATAAACCTAAGCATGCAGCAGATCGCAGTGGCATATATAAGAGGGTCAAAAACCATAACTACGGCGACTATCGAAGACAGTTTATCTGTGACAGGGGGAAGTACCAAAGGCGATTGGACCCTAAAAAGCCTAGCGAAAAAAGTTGCCAATACTCCCGATGACAATACATTAAAAATCGATGGGAAAACACTTATCGTCAAAAATGCAATTTCCGGCGGTACACCCCTTACCGCCACCTTCGAAAGCAATAAGTATGATGATAAAGATGTAAACTTTACAGTATTAACAAAAACAGCACAAATGAGTTTGGGCAACGCCCAAAGAACATCGGGCAAATGGGGCAAAACCTTCCCCACTACCGATTATGACTTAGATTTTAAAAATGGGGGGTCAACATCCATATTTACAAACTCAGATTACACCTTTTCTATTGTTGCAGCAGGTATTACGCCTAGTGATGCACCATCGGGGGCACAACTGACCACCGCTGGTATTACCCAGGGGACATTAGCCGCTGCTATTGATAGCAACACCGGGGCTATTAAAGGGAGCGAACTTACCAAGTCTGGGTACCTGTTGGTAAAAATCACCCGTGCCGCAAAAACCACACCAAACAACATACCGCAACTAACCGACTATCAAGTGATTACTGTAACCAAGCAGGTATACGGCACAGATATAGGAACAACGGCACCAACGGTAACAAAAACAGGAGCGGAAGATAGCAAATGGAAAGACAATGCCCAAACCGCATTTAATGTGGTGTATGGCAACCTACCTGAAGGGGGCACCATTGGGGATTACGATCTGACTATTAAGGGGGCAACCGCCAGTGGGAATGTGTCCCCCCCCAGCGGTACCTTAACAATTGACAAAACCACTGGGAAATTCAAGGGGGCAACCTCCGCTGGTCAGGTGGTGATTACCATAGCAGCAAAAGCCAACAACCCCAAATATAAGGGATCGGTTACCGCCACCTTTGATATTTTACACCAAACTCTGGCGGATCTTGCCACCAAGCCGACCATAACAGGTGTAGGAAAATGGCAAACTGGGGGGGGCAAAGTACCCTTCACCCTAAATGACATCCCCACCGGCACCACCTTTGGCGAGTATACATGGACGGCGGCGGCGGGTAGCACTGGGGGTGCCACCATCGACTCTTCGAAGCTAGTTGTAGCACAGGATGGTGTCAGCGGCCCCACCTCCGGCGGTACAGTCAAAGTAACCATGACGCCAACAGCCAGCAACAAAAAATATGGCGGCAATAGTCTAGATCTGGCGGAAATTACCATCGCTAAGCAAGCATTGGGAACGGATGTAACAACCATAACCGTAGGAAAAGCAAACAATGAAGATGGCAAATGGAAACCCAGTACAGCCACCAATATTCGCTTGGTATATGGCTTGCCGGGCGGGACGACCACAGCGGGCTATACATGGGCGGGGCAAGCGGCTACCACCGGTGGTCCCGATGGTACCATAACCGTTGACACGAACTCTGGGCATGTCAAAGGGGCAGAATCTAGCGGTACGGTACAATTCACCATAACCGCCAAAGGCAGCAACACAAAATACACCGGGTCCATGCGTACAGCGGACTTTACCATTGCCAAACGAGATGGCAACGATTACACCAACTTTGGTGTTAGTGCCACCCCCATACCTTGGGCGGATGGGAGTACAGCGGTTACATATACAGGGGCGAATGCACCTACGGGTATTAGCACCCCCACATACGCATTGGTAGGTGCGGGTACAACCGCTGGTACGGCGTCCGGCGGTGTTGGTTCGGTGACCGTATCAGCGGATGGCAAAATTGCAAAAACCGTGCGCGGTGGGGTGGTAAAAGTACAGGCGACATACGCACAAAACAAAAAGTATGAAAAAATCACCAAAGATATAACCGTGCAAATTAACAAGCAGGATCTGGCGGATATTGCAAAAACCAAAACAAAACCAACCGTTGCCATCACTGGTGGGGATAGCAAGTGGAAAGATAACGGGGCAAAAATCCCCTTACAGTTTAATGGATTTACTGGATTCATCAGCGGTACAAACTTTGCCGATTATGATTGGGAAATAGGTGGCACCGATAAACCCACCGGTACCCTAAGCGTTGCAGCGGATGGCTTAAGCGGGGCAACCTCCAGCGGGGATGTGATTCTTACCATGAAAGCAAAATCCAGCGATGTGCAATATAAGGGACAGGTGGATCTTGCCAAGTTTGATGTAACCCGGCAGGATGCACCCTGGGTGGTGAATCCTAAGTATGCCAGTGCAACAGAAGCGTTAAAAACCGCAAACAGATTGAAAAATGGTGTGCCTGTATCGATGATTCTTCACGGGGGCACAGCTGATTTTGCCCTTCGTGGTCCCGTTGCAAACGATAAAGTAACCGTAACCCATATCACAGATATTTCAGATATTACAAACCAAGACAATACCATAGCCGCTGCGGTTATTGATACAACCGCCACCGAAAATATTAAATTCCAAAAAATAGGACCTGTAACGCTAACAGGTACAGCAGGTGCTATTATAACAGCCACACAAACAGAATTACAATCAGATAGTGTTGTTACAATCAGTAAAGTATCGGATGATATAGCCCACAAGAACAAAGCCCTTAAACTGCGGATTCAAGCGGCACAAACTAAAAAATATAAAGCATTTAACAAAACCCTATACTTTGTAACATCCAGCACCATAAAACAAATTAAGCATACAGCTATTGCTGCGACCAAAACATTACCCCCAAAACCATGGGGCAGTGCCATTACCAATGCGGATTATGGTGGTTTACCATCGACATTACAAGATAATGATGGGATTAGCCATAATGTAACATACACCTTTAAGGTTACAGGCAGTACTGTGGGCGGTGTTAACATAGACGATGTGCTAACCAATGGGGAAATCGCCGCCAACACAACAACCGATTCAGGGACTATTACTGTGCAAATCACCCGTGCCGCTATCCTGGGTAAGCTGGCAGCAGACACCAAAACTGTTAACATTCCTGTTACGAAAAAGACCCTAACGCCTCCAACAGCTCAAGCAAGGGCGAATGTGAAAGCTAAGTATGGGGATCGTCGGGTCGTTGCAAGCGGAGATGGTTCATCAAGTAGCCCATTCCAGTTAGCAAATGCTCGATATTATGATTTGAATGTCTTTGTGAAATCCGCACAGAGTCCTTTAGTGGATCCCAAAAAAGTTAAGCTGCACATAACTGGTCCATTTGATCTTGATAATCAACCTACAAGAAGAGGAGATTTTGCATTATTTGATAAAACTCTTAACGTACAAACTATTAGATTCGCCTCTGGCGATAAAGTTGATTTCGATGGAGTGATTCAGGATGCCCGGAGTAATCCCCCTCAGGATAAGGCTATTAAAATCCGACTTGAGTATACCTATACAAATCCAAACCCAGACAAGTACAAAGATGTGGCACCTGTAAATGTATACATAAAAACAAAAGCAGGCTCATAAAATATATTTAAACCTTAATTTTGCAAGTAAACTATGGGGGGCAACACGCCCCCCCTTTTTTTATGCAAAATGCAGCAATAAAAATTAAAAAATTGACAGAAACCAGTATTTTTGTTATACTCACCCTATACACAATTAAAAAGGGGAGATAAATGACCTATCCATTATTTAATAATCATAATATTTCTGATATTTTTGCAGTTTGCCCAACCGATGAAATGTTTGCGTTTGAGAAGTTTTGGCTCGAAGACACAAAATCTTCTTTTAAAAGAATAGCAGAAAAATTTCATGATACTTATACGATGAGTCTTACGAATTTAAATCCGAATGTAGATTTTTCAGATATAAAAAGTGACTTTAAACAAGCCCTCGAAAAAAGTAATATAACAGATTATGGCGTTAAGTTATCTGGGACTTACGATTTTCCCAAGAATCTGTATGATGCAAAATATCCTATTCCATTGTTGTATTATCAAGGGGATTGGAATCTTATTTATAATAAAAGCATTGCCATAGTTGGGACCCGTAAGCCTAGTTTTGAAGGGATAAAGAGAACACGAAAACTTGTCAAATTACTCGCAGAAAATGGCTATACGATTGTTTCTGGATTAGCCGAAGGAATTGATACAGTTGCCCATAAAACAGCATTAGAAATAGGGGCTTCGACTATTGCCGTAATTGGAACACCGATAAATAGGTTTTATCCAAAACAAAATGAAGGATTACAGCGAAAAATCGCTGCACAACAGTTGTTGATAAGTCAAGTGCCTATTTTAAGATATGCTAAACAACCACCAAAGGCCAATAGATTCTTTTTTCCGGAGCGAAATGCAACCATGTCAGCAATTACAAAAGGTTCCATTATTGTTGAAGCAGGACAAACCTCTGGTACATTAGTACAGGCAAGACATGCTATATTTCAAAAGCGTAAATTATTTGTGTTAAACAATTGCTTTGAAGATCCGAATCTAACATGGCCAGAAAAATTTGCAAAAAAAGGAGCCATACGGGTACAAAATTTTGATGATATTATTAATGCCTTAGAAACGCAAAAATGAGATATTATAAGCTTTTAAAAATAGATTCAAGTACGATCCATTTTTTGAATGCAGAGGACAAATGTTATTATTTTGCCGATTATTACAGTGTATCCAATATACCTGATGCTAGTCAACATAACCCCACACAGTTAATTCGGAATTTTAAAAAGCCTATGAACAGAAAGGGACGCCGAGAATGGCGATATAAACAGTGTGCTATTGAGAAAGTGTCAGAATACCTTGTACAAAGCAAAACAAACAAAGCACCCCCCTTTTTTTATGCACATACCCCATAAGGTATATCCCACCAACACATACATACAAAAAAAGGGTTTGATTTACCGCATAAGGTAGTATATACTGTGTTTAAATAAGTAACTAAGTGAGTTAGGTATATTTAAAAAGGGGAAAAATACTTATGACTGACGATAAAAATGCAGAAAAACAACATTCCGCCACATCAGCTCAAGCGGTTGCCAATTACTTTTTACACAAGGAAAAACAAGAAAACCGCCGGGATATGACCAACCTAAAAATACAAAAGTTGGTGTACCTTGCCTATGGATTTTACTCTGTCATTGGTAAAGAAAAACTGTTTTCAAATCGAATAGAAGCATGGAAACATGGTCCTGTTATACCCGCTCTGTACTACGAAGCCAGTCGTTTTGGTTCAAAGTGTATCGAAAAAGAATTTACAGAATGTGCAATAATTGACAATGAAAATATTAAAACAGACCTTGGCGATTTCAAAGTCGAGCCATACATTCCAAAAGTGGAAAACAAAGATATTATGGATGTATTAGATTATATTTGGGATATTTATTCTAAGTATACAGGTTGGACTTTAAGAAATTTAACACATTTAAAAGGCACGCCTTGGGATGAAGTTTATAATAATGGCAGGGGCGAATTTAAAGAAATTCCTTTTAAGAAAATTCAAGAATATTACAAAGAATTTATTAACAATATTATTAACAAATGAAAATGGATAATCACGACCAACCACTATTGAATGAACTGAAAAAGACAGGGGATAATCCTAAGACTGTGCTGTTATTTTATTGATTATATATTTTTGCTTTCTGATTGTTATTTCTATGCTATGTTGATGGGTATGATCCGGGGGTTTCTTATCTTAAAGTACCTTTTAGTAAATGGAAAACAAAAATTGGAATATCTGTAACAGAAGCAAGAACAACATTATATTCAATTGTTATCTTTGTTGTTGGTGCTTTATATGGCAAAGTAAAATAGACAAAGCACCCCCATAACAAAAACCCCCGTACATGCAGCAATCGGCGGATTGACAACCCACACACCAAAACATCACAAGCCCCCCCTTTTTTATGTAATAAAATTAAAAATTGACAAACCACCATTTTTATGACAAAATAAAAAAAAAGATATGACACATATTATACCTGTGATACATACAGGGGAATAGAATATATATAAAAAGGATATCACATTATGGGAAAATTCATAGTTCACATTGCACAGGACAATGGGCACAAAGTTATCGATAAAATCAATAAATTATATCCAAATGGCAAACAAGTAAAAATAGCCGATGGGTGGTATGGCATTAAATCAGACAAGCTAACAGACGATATTGCCAAGGAATTAGGATTCATTGTGTCCAATGATTCGAATAAATCCCCCGCCGAATCCCCTGCTATTGGGTTGGTTATTCGTGAAACAGCCATATCAGGGTATTACCGCAAAAACTTATGGGAATGGTATAATAACGATGACTAGGACAACACATATCCCCGATACACAAGATAAATTTGGCACCCCAGAGATGGGTTCTTCTGAAAAAATAATGGCACAAAATATGACTAATGTTGGTTTACAAGATCATGCTATGAAGTTAGGAGCTTTGGAAAAAGGGCAACAAAATTTAGAATCTGATGTAAAAGAAATCAAAGCGGATGTAAAGGAAATACAAAACACAATAAATAAAGTAATAGGTTCAATACATATAATTAAATGGTTTATTAGTGGTGGTGTGGGGTTTTATATCATAAAACCAATTATTGAAAAATTTTTATAAAAAACATATAGAACAGAAAAATTGAAAGATGACATATTTATTATATATTATAGTATTGTTGCTGGTATTTGTGGAAATTTTTGCAATGTTAAAGTATATAAAATCTGTAAAAAAAATGAGTATCTTGGTCTGTGATTATGAAAAATTAAACGATTTAACGGACAAGGATATAAAGTTAATGCAAAATATGATGAAGGCTGTGTATGGTCCACACAAAGTGTGGTGGAATGCGTTGTCATTACCCTGGCGGTTGTTACATTACAAACCAAATAAATCCGTACAAGCAGATATAAAATCCCTGCACAATCGCCATTCAGAAATGTTCACAGAATTTCAAAACGAATGGCATAAAGCCTTATTTTTTGCCAGCCCAACTGTATGGATTATCACAGTATTACAAACAGCATGTATTATATTTTTCTTAATGTTGGCGGTTGTGTTTTTGTGGAATGTACAGATCATCATACAAAAAATAAAACAAATCTCCAGATCACTCAGCGATCAAATATTTATAAAATGTTAAGGTGTAAAAAACATCTTTTTAATATATCAATTTTGCAAGTAAAGTATTGCAAAAAAAAGGTAGAAAAGCCAGTGCTGTTGTTCCTGAAATGGCAGAAATTTTTAAAATTTCAGAACAAGCAATGAGTGCAAGATTAAAAAGTTTGAATATTTTAAAACCCAAGCCAAAAGTTTAAAAAATTGTGGAATTTTTGTGTATTCTGATAACACCCCAGCATGGTCATTCGTGCATAAATAAAATCAAAGACAATACAAGAGTGTTACAAAAAAGTATACAATTCTTACCAAAACTTGACTTCTGAAAACTTCTATGATACAAACAGGTAATGGATACTTTGAATATATAAATATAGGGTGATAATATGCAAATTAGTTTTAAAATGTTGGGTCCGATTAAAGAGACTAATGTGGATTTATCAAAAAAAATAAATTTAATTGTTGGTGAAAATGGTGTGGGTAAAACATACCTTACTAATGCTGTTTATGGACTACAAAAAACACATTTTCAAGAAGTTATAGACCCAACAAGCTCAGCTAGAAAACTATTTCGTAACTTAAATAAAAAAGGAGATGTTTATACTACAAATATAAATACCATATTTAAAATAGAAAAAGATTATAAAAATATAGATCCTAGCTTTATATCCTATGTTTTTGCATACAAGGAAGCTCAAAAAATATTTGAAAAAACTCAGGTAAAAATTCAAGGCGTTGAATTCTTATTAAAAAATATTGAAACAACTTTAAAATTTGCTAACATATTAATAAAGAAAGAAAAAGATAGTTTTAATATTAATTTTACACGATTAGATGACCAAGATTCTGATACCAACAATATTCTGCCTTATGTATTTTGGACAGAGATACTTAATGAATTACCTGAGTCTTTTATTTTACCAGCGGAACGGGGGGCAGTTGATATATTTAACAAAGAGTTATCCATCAAAAGAAATGATGCATTTGATAGGGTTTTGGAATTAGCAAATAGTGATAAAGATAGAAAAGAGAATGAATTATCAAGATTATTAACCACCAGTAAACGATATACCTTACCTGTAAGAGACTCTTTAAGATATGCAGATGATTTGTATCAAATTTCACAATCTGATGGGGAATTCGCACATATTGCCGATACCATAGAACAAGATATCTTAAATGGTACTTTATCTGTATCAAAAGATGGAAAAGTATTTTTTGCACACAACAAAATTAAGACAAAAAAGATGCCTCTTGATATTACTGCTAGCACAGTAAAATCAATTGCAAAATTAGTATTTTTCTTACGCCATACATCAAAAAAAGGTATGACCTTATTTATTGATGAACCTGAACTCAATTTACATCCAAACAATCAGATACTATTGGCCCGTATATTGGTACGCATCGCAAATGCAGGTATAAAATTATTTGTTAGTACCCACAGCGATTATATAATCCGTGAATTTAATAACATGATTATTGCCAATAATGTGCAGGATACAGACTATTATGACAAGCAAATATACTTAAACCCTAATGACATTGATGTTACACGGTTATTTTATCAAAAACCTAATAGTAGGTATGCCACAACTGAAAAAGTACAAATAGAAGCTGATGGCTTTACAGTTAAGAGCATAGATAACAGTATTATCGAACAAAATAATACAAATGATACTCTTGTATTTGAAATTGATGAAAATAATGAATCTGAATAATTTTAATGATCGTATTTCTGTTTTACCAAATCGTCAGGGTATCTTTGCACTAAAAGAAAAACAGAATAATACAGAACAAAAAATGCGTTTTGATGCAAGCGATAACTGTGTTTTAAATGTAGAAAAAATACAAAATCATTGGTTTAAGAATAAGCATCCTAAACTATGTGATTTTATTGCATTATATTATAAAAACAAAAAATTATATTGTCTTTTAATTGAGATGAAAAGTGAACAAATCAACAAGCCCGAAGCAGTAAAACAATTAAAGGGTGGTAAAAAATTAGCACAATATATAGCAGATATTTGGGAATCCGATATCAAAGAATTTAAAGGGGTTATCTTTTGTATACAAAAAAATGTAAAAAACCGCCCTATCAAAGGAAATGATCCATTGAAACGCTCATATCAAGATGGTCCCATCAAAATTGATTATAAATTAGGCAAGAAATTTTAATCATTATCATGAATGTTGAAGCGTGTTTATCGTATTGTGTTGCGATCGCCCTTGTTTTAATGTACCAACGCTCTGTCTGCTAATACACTTGAAATGGTTGTAAATTTTTGAAAAATAAACAGGCATAAGGGCGTTACAATAAATATATTTTAAACCTTAATATAGATTACGCCCACAAGGAACTGATAGGTACGGCAAGCATTCCATCCCCAAATGGTAATACTTGTTCGCCAGTGTACAGGATAATACCTTGGAATTTGCTAGCATCCACCAGGGTATTTTTAAACCAGTTTAAGTGCTTAAAGGATTCCCGTGTAATATGGGTTCCTGCTTTAACTTCGATGCCTAGCATATGACCGTTTGGATATTCTATGATAAAATCTATTTCCCGTTGCTGTGCATCACGATAATAATAAATCTTGCAGCCATCGTCATTGGCTTCGGCACAGATAATCAGTTGCTGATATACAAAAGATTCTATGAGTTTGCCATTTTTTTCACCATCAAATTCTACTTTGTCAAAAGTCCAATGCAGCATAAATGCCATTAACCCCGTATCTGCCATAAGAATTTTATCTTTTTTACGCACACTCTCATAATCTGTTTTCGTCCATGCGGGTATTCTATCCATCAAATACAATGTTTCCAAAGCATTCATATAAGATTGCAAAGTAGGGCGTTTTATGGATAATTGTGCCTGTATCGCCTGTATATTTATGTGTTTGGTCGACCAAGCGGACACAACCCTTAACAAATCGTACATGGCATCTTGTCTACGGATGTTTTCAATATCCTGTAAATCCCGTTCTATCAAAGCGGATATATAATCTTGGTGCCATTTTTTTTGTTGCCGATACGACCAGCTTTGTATTTCCGGGTATCCACCCGTTAATGCCAATTTTATATAATCTGATTTCGCATATTTTTGCGTAGGCACATGAAAGGTACCCGCCATCGCATTGTGCAAAAAATCGGGTGCTTTTCCTTGTATTTCACCGATACTTAGCGGACGCAGCCGGATATTGGATACACGCCCTGCCAAAGATTCCTGTACTGTTGGCAATGTACGCATATTGGCAGATCCTGTTAGTAAAAACCTACCATACTGCTTGTTTTCGTCTACATTTTTTTTGACAGCTTCTATTAATTCAGGTACTTTTTGGATTTCATCAATAATCAATAATCCTTTGCCATGTTCTACGAAGCCGGCTGGGTCTATGAGAGCAGATTGCCTTGTATTAAAATCGTCCAAAGTTCGGTATTGCATATCAGGCAAATTAAGATCCCTGACAAGCGTTGTTTTTCCAACCTGACGGGATCCCGACAAGATAACCACACGGCGAAAGTCTAAGGCATCTTTTATATTCCGTTTTTGCCATCTTTCATAAGCAACCACAAACACTCCCCTTTCCCACAAAGTTTAAAATAAGTATACTACAAAGTTTAAAATAAGTATACTACAAAGTTTAAAATAAGTATACTACAAAGTTTAAAATAAGTATACTACAAAGTTTAAAATAAGTGTACTACAAAGTTTAAAATAAGTATACTACAAAGTTTAAAATAAGTATACTACAAAGTTTAAAATAAGTATACTACAAAGTTTAAAATAAGTATACTACAAAGTTTAAAATAAGTTAAGTTTCACCTTGATTTATAGTCAATTAAATTTAATTTGATTGACTAAATGCGGTTGCAACCGCTTGCCACGCAGTGGCATTGTGGTGCAGAGCGGGGTGAGTGCGTGTGGTATTTTGTCATGCGAAGCATGGTAAAATCCACATCAAACGCACGAGGGGCGTCAGCCCCTTAGACTCACGATATAACCAACAAAATAAAATGTGCAGTATAATTATGGTGAATCATTTTATACTGGATTGACTATAGGTATCCATAATCGAAGATTTTGTGCTTTGCAGAGAAATTGGGTGTCATTACATCGAAAAAAGGGAATTTTTTTACAAAATCAAAGGGAAAATATTTTAATCAATTCGATTATAAAAATGCCAACAACACCAACTGTGGCGAATATCCATAAAATAAACACTTTTGCACCAGAATATTTATCTAGTGTAGTTTGGATTTTATCTGTTTATTAGGTAATCCCCAATTATTTTTTTAACCATATGGCATCTGGGATATTTTCTTGTACAAACTTCGCATGTGTGCGTAATTCGCCCTCAGATACATCAAAGGTGCGTTTTGGGCGGGTATTTTGCGATTTATTTTGCCATATTGTATTATTATTTGTATTCATTTCCAAGGAAAATCCCTGTTGACGCCCCCCTCGTAATTCCACATATACTTCGTATAATAATTCTGAATCAAGTAATGCCCCATGAAAGTCCCGATGGGCATTATTCACCCCAAAACGACTGCATAAGGCATCCAAAGTGTTCTTTTGTCCCGGAAATCGGGATTTTGCTAAATCGAGACTATCGATAATTCGATTATTATCAATGGCTTTTTTACCACACCATAACAATTCTGCATTGATAAAATCCATATCAAATTTTGCATTGTGGGCAACCAAGTTCGAATCATCGCCAATAAAAGCAATCCAATCTTCAACAATGTCCCGAAACTTGGGGCTATTACTGACTTTGGCATTATCGATACCATGAATTTTGACCGCATCGGCGGGAATATCCCGTTCTGGGTTAATATATTCGTGAAAAACCTGTCCCGTCGGTTTTAAATCAATAATTTCAATAGCACCCATTTCGACTATACGATCGGGTTCCATACCATGTTTTGCATAGGGGTAAAGCCCCGTTGTTTCTGTGTCAAAAATAATTTCACGCATCAAAAAAGTCCACTTCAATCTGATAAATTAAATCTTTTATGTCATTTTCCATAAATATATATGGCTGATTTGTATTAATAACAATATCCGCCCGGTTACATTTTTCCGTCTGTGGCATTTGTGCCCCATTTAACAATTTAAATATATCCTCTGTTACGCCCCGTTCTAAGACCCGTTTTTTGCGTATATCATCGGGACAGTCGGCGGTAACAACAATATCACAAAATTGATCGATATCTGATTCAAACAATAGGGGTATATCCAACACAGCACGTTTATGTATGCCAATAAAATCGCTTCTGTGGTGTTCCACCAACGGATGTACAATAGATTCCAACACTTGTCGCTTTTCTGGGTATTGTTTTAAAGTTTCCCGTAAAATATTTCGACAAATCTTTGCATGTACCAAGGCTTCTGGAAAATGTTTGGCAATAAGGGCAATCGCTTGTTTATCTGTATTATAAATATCATGTACAACCTTATCCGCATCTTGAACGCTATACCCATGTTGGGCAAAAATCTGTGATATGGTCGATTTTCCTGCGGCAATGTTACCCGTTATACCAATGACAACATTTGTCATAATACAATCTCTCTTAATCTGTTATCTATTTTAGGATATATGCCAAACCAATAATAAAATCCCCGTAATGCTTGATACAATAACATATCAATACCTGTAACTATTTGCAATCCCAATTTTTCCGCTTGTATTAACAAAGGTGTCATAAGGGGTTTATAAACTATATCATAAACTATCATATGCGAATCTGCAATGCTTAAATCTATGTCAAGGGGGTTTTGTCCATTCATACCAGCAACCGAAGTATTTACCAACACATCTGTTTTATGTATATATGTATGTATTTGTGATATTTCTATGCCCTGTATGGATATGGTAGTATCGCTAAATTCTGTTGCCAATTTTTCTGCTTTGCTAAGTGTACGATTGGCAATAATAATATGTTTAAAATTCATGTGCTTAAACGCTTGAATTGCCGAACGGGATGCCCCCCCAGCCCCAATAATACATACGGTATGTTTGCGGGTAAGTTTGGCATTCTGCATCAAACATTCCATTACCCCATATACATCCGTATTATCGCCAAATATTTTACCATTTTTATCAATCCATACTGTATTTACCGCCCCGACCGCCTGTGCCACCGTCGAAATTTCATTACAATAGGATAAAATAGTCTCTTTATGCGGTGTAGTAATATTAAACCCTGCCAAATTTTCCACAGCAAAATCAACAAAATCAGACACCTTTTTAATATCCACATGATATGCATCATATTCCCCTTGAATACCATATTTTTGTAGCCAATACCCATGTATTGTTGGCGATAAACTATGATGTATGGGATCGCCAATAACCCCCGCTTTTATGATATGAGACATCCCTGTTTCCTCATAAAATCACATAATGGTATCAATGGTACTCCCATAATGGTAAAAATATCCCCATCCGCTTTTTCAAACAACTGAATGCCCACATTTTCAAAATGATACCCCCCCACCGAAGATAATACTTTATCCCCACATTGTGTTACATACCAATTTAAAAAATCCTCAGATATATCCCGCATATGCATATAAGCGGACCATACCCCATCAAAAATTACTTTACCGCCTTTTGCCACGGCAATGCCCGCATGTAAAATATGGGTTTTACCAGAAAAATCCCGTAAATTTTGTTTTAATTGGGTGATATCCGGCGGTTTATGATATATGACATCGTCCAAAGACAAAGTCTGATCCCCCCCAATCACATACGCATCTGGGTACATATGGGATACGGTCAATGCTTTGGCGTGGGATAATTGCAATGCCAATGTGTCGGCACAGAAAATTTTATTTTTTAAAATTTCCTCATTTACACCTGCATTTATGGTATGGTGTACAACAATGCCCGCATTTTTTAAAACCGTTTGTCGCCCCTTTGAAGTGCTGGCAAGTATAATTTGTGGTGTCATTTTTATATCCATATTTGTAGTGTGTATAAAAATTGTATAACTCTGTGGATAAATCTGTTAATAATTTTGTGAACATCTTTTATACACACGATACTAAAACATTATACAAGGTTTTATCCACATGTGCATAAAATTTTACACTATTTTTATATTTTGTGTATAATCCTTGATCTTAGTTATATTTGTGGGGCACTTATACTGTATAATTCTGTGGATAATTTTGTATAGTTCTGTATAATATAAATATACATTTATACAGTGGCTTATTATTACTATTATTTATTTATATATATATATTATTATAAAATACATGAAAAAACCCGTTTTGCAATGTTTATCCGGTAGCCGTCCAGATACAATCCCCATATGGCTTATGCGTCAAGCCGGCAGATATTTACCAGAATATCACCAAATTCGCAATACAAGTGAGTCATTTTTAAATGTATGTTATAATCCAAAATTGGCAACAGAAATTACTTTGCAACCCATTCGCCGTTTTGATTTTGATGCCAGTATATTTTTTGCTGATATTTTGGTGATTCCTGATGCGTTGGGGCAACACCTGCATTTTGAAAAAAATGTTGGTCCTGTGTTACAGGTACCAAATGATAAAATGGCATTTTTACGCACTTTGGAATCGAATTTACCTAAAATACATATATCATTAAATCCATTATATGAAACTTTGGATAGGTTAAAAATCGCCCTGCCCAATAAAACCACTTTAATAGGTTTTTCCGGATGTCCTTGGACGATTGCAACATATATGATTTTAGGGCGGGGAAAACAAAATTTACAAAAATGTATCGATTTTGCCAAAAAAAATCCGGATTTTTGGACGCCTTTTTATGATATTTTAACAGAAAGTATTACCCAATATATTATACAACAAATATCTGCTGGGGCAGAGGTTATTCAGCTGTTTGATAGCTGGGTCGGGGTATTACAGGGGGCGGATATAGATGTGTTTTGTACCCATCCAATAAAAAAAATTATTAAAAAAGTAAAAACTGTTGCACCGCATATTCCGATTATTGTATTTCCAAAAAATATACATATGGACATTGATATATTTCAACAAAAAACCGATTGTAATGCCATCAGCCTTAGCACCCTAAGTATGGTATCAAACAGCACACAAACATATCCTGTGCACAGCACACAAACATATCCTGTGCAAGGATGTTTATGTCCACAAATATTAAAATCGGGCGAAAATTTAGAACAACATGTGTTTGATATTTGTAATGCGTTAAAACACCGTCCCCATATATTTAATTTGAGCCACGGTATCGATAAACAAACCCCCATTGCCCATGTACATCGTTTAATCGAAGCTGTAAAAAGGTATACATAAATGTATATATTTTTAAAAATACTGCATATTGTGGCATTTACCAGCTGGATGGCAGGATTGTTTTATTTACCCCGGTTGTTTGTATATCATTGTGGGGCGGATGCCACATCAAAAATGGATAAAACATTTCAAATTATGGAATATAAATTATATTTTTATATTATGTGGCCAGCCATGGTTGTAACCATATTAAGTGGTATTTTTATGATATATATCAAATTTTTACAAAATGAAGTTCCCGAAATTCAATTATGGGGGATTGTTAAAATATTTTTTGTCGCCATGCTGATTTGGTATCATATACGCTTAAATGTATACAGGAAACACTTTATACAGAATATAAATACCCATAGCCATAGGTTTTATCGATTTTTAAATGAAGTACCAACGGTTATTTTTATTATTATTGTTACCAGCGTAGTAGTAAAATTTACTTGGTAATAAAAAAAGTGTTTGACAACAAATAATTTTAATATATAGTACCCCTTAGATTAAAATTTAAAAATATTCTTTATTTACACAAAAATCTTTCATACACTTTTTGTATATTTTAAAATTATTGGAAAAATCTAAATCATATCATTATTATTTATGGAAATTATATTATGCATATCAAGGACTTAAAACAATTATCCGCATCAAATCTTATTCACATGTGTACAGAAATGGAAATTGAGGATATTCCCAGTTTAAATCGTGAACAACAAATTTATTCTATACTAAAAAAGCGCTGTGAAATGGATGAACCCATATTCAGTGAAGGGACTTTGGAAATATTATCGGATGGTTTTGGGTTTTTACGATCTGTGGAAGCCAATTTTTTGGTGGGACCTGATGATATATATGTGGCACCATCACAAATTAAAAAGTTTGGTTTTCGTACGGGGGATACAATTGAAGGAAAAATTTCTTCCCCACGGGAAGGGGAAAAATATTTTCGTCTAAAAACCCCTTTAAAATTAAATTACACAGACATTGAAAAAATTCGCCATCGGGTAAATTTCGACAACTTGACCCCCTTGTATCCAACGGAAAAATTAAATTTGGAAGTGGAACAAAAAACTGCTAATAAAAACAAGGATATGACCACCCGTATTATCGAATTGGTTGCCCCCATTGGGAAAGGACAAAGATCTTTAATTGTCGCCCCCCCCAGAACGGGCAAAACCATGGTAATGCAAAATATTGCCCATGCGATTACCGCCAATCATTCCGAAGTGCATTTAATGGTATTATTGATCGATGAACGCCCCGAAGAAGTAACCGATATGCAACGGTCGGTAAAAGGTGAAGTTTTTGCATCCACATTCGACGAACCTGCATCCCGACATGTACAAGTATCTGAAATGGTGTTGCAAAAGGCAAAACGATTGGTGGAATTAAAACGGGATGTGGTAATTTTACTGGATTCTATTACCCGTTTGGGACGGGCATATAATACGGTTATTCCCAGTTCGGGGAAAGTATTAACCGGGGGGGTCGATGCGTTTGCTTTACAACGCCCAAAACGCTTTTTTGGCGCCGCCCGTAATATTGAAGAAGGGGGATCATTAACCATTATTTCCACGGCTCTTATTGAAACGGGATCCCGTATGGATGAAGTTATTTTCGAAGAATTTAAGGGTACGGGTAATTCCGAATTGGTGTTGGATCGTAAAATTGCCGATAAACGCATATTCCCTGCTATTGACATTGAAAAATCTGGGACCCGTAAAGAGGAATTATTGGTATCGAAACAGCACATTTCAAAAATGTGGGTGATACGCAGAATATTACCAAATTCGGCGGGGGATGCGTTGGAATTTATTTTGGACAAGTTAAAATTTACCAAAAATAATGCTGATTTCTTTGACAGTATGGGGAAAAATTGATCGAATATGTATCGCTGTATTGGGTTTATAGTTGCTTTTGTTATAAGTATGGCAAATGTGGCATATGCAAATCAAAAAGCATGTAATTTTTTTCAGAAGTTATTTGGTATGTGTTCGATTTCTGTAAAATCGGGGGAAAGCACATCCCCCTCTGTGGTACAATCCCCCAATGGTAAAAAATATATCATGCGTAAAAAATCCCCCCCCATACAAACATTAACATCGATTAAGAATACTAACACAGGGGGGGATTTATTTTCGCAACTGGCGAATTTAAATCAAGACATTGTACTACTCGACCCAGCACAAGCAAAAAAACCCCCTGTAAAAAAGCCCCCAAAATTAATAAAAGTTATCAGAACACCCCCCCAAAAAAAATTAAAAAAGGTATTGCGGTAATTTATATTTCAAGTAAATGGCAAGTATATGTCCATAATAATGCGGTGCGAATGGTTTTATGGGGGTAAATTTTGCATATTAAATCCCTGTATATATACAGTTGTTTTTTGTATATTTCAGGCACTTTATCCAAGGTTTCCGGTGGGGGACGGTTGGATTTAAAATCAATAATCCAAACGGTGTCATCGGTAATACATAAGCGGTCTATGACACCGCTTACAGGGGTTTGTTTATTATCGATGGTAACAATACCTGATATGGGGACTTCTGCCCGTGTGTTGGCGGCAAAAATAAACGGATAGGTTGTAATGACCGCCATGATTTCTTGTGTATATTGGTGTTGTGTTTCTGGGCTTAGTTTAAAATTAGGGGTCTGTAAATATCGTTGTAGGGTACACAGGCGGTTTTCAGGGGCAACAAAACTGATATTTTCCAGAGCTTGGTGCATAATATTGCCCCGTTTATAAATATCATCAGTTGCCTTTTTATGTAATGTTAAAGGACTGGGTGCAGGGGTGGTATCGGTGGTCAAAGCATTCGATGGGCTAAGCGGTCGTACATTGGGCGATTCGGTTGTGGCGTTCCGTGTTGCCCAATCGGGTATATGTATGGTATCTGAGCGGTTTATATGCATATTGGGGGAGGGGGGCACAGGCGTTTGGGTGTTGCTTGTGTATGTATATATATGGGCTTCGCTGTCCCAAAGGTCATCCCTATTTTTATATTTTTTATAGGGTTTATAAGGTGTTTTTTGATGGGTTTTTAAATCTTCCATGCCTTGTTGTAACGCCGTGTACCAGCACCAATTGTTATGTTTTCTGCCATATCCCCCACATATGAGCATATCTTGTGCACGGGTCATTGCCACATATAACAGGCGCTTACTTTCCATGATGTCCTTGTCTAGTATGTTCTGGCTGATATTAAGTTTTTCACGGGCAATGGTGCGGTGCTGTTTGTTGCGGGCAAAAACAATTTGGGTTTTATTATCGTTCCATAAAAGGGTCTCCATGTCCCTGTCGTCCCGATAACAATCGGGGACAATGACAATCGGTGATTCCAATCCTTTGGCACCATGTACGGTCATAATCCGCACTTGATTTTGTTGTCCATCGTCCGCATCCCGTTTGATTTGTATGGCATCATTTTCAATTTTATCGATCATTCCTTGTATGGTGGGAATATTATCCCTTTCATATTCCATTGCCAGTTGTAGCAATTCGTCAATAACATCTTGCACCTGTATGCCCAATCGGGCAATAAATGCTTGTCTGCCGGTTAAAGATGTATCGCCCCCAGCACATAGGGGGCATGGGGTGTTTAACATATAGTTTATAATTTCAAATGGACGGGAAAAATCCGCCATATTTAAGAATTTTCGTATATATTCGACAATATGGGTATGGTCTGTCATATGACAAAGGGCATGCCACAAGGTGTTATGACGGTTATGGGCAAAGGCAAAAATATCCGCATCGTTCAATCCAATCAGCGGGGATTTTAATATACATGCCAAAGTTAAATCATCTTCTGGTAATATGGAAAATTGTAACAGTGCCAAAATATCTTTTACGGCAATATCATCACATAATGTCAGGCGGTCATTGCCCGCTACTGCTACGCCAATACGGTTTAAAGTACGGATTAACGCATTGACAAAACCGCCGCTGCGTTTTTTGACCAATACCAATATATCCCCCCTTTGTGCCAGCCGGTTTTTTGAGGGTAAAAAGGTTTTATTTTCGATAATATTTTTAATGTGATGTGCTATTTCCTGTGCGTAGGCTATGGGGGCTTTGGGTATCATATTATCTTGTGTATATAATACGGGTAACAATTCGACTTTCCCATAATCATGGGCACGGTTTGCTTCGTGTGCAATCCGGGTGTTTGTTCCCAATTGTGTAACCCCTGCTTGTGCCATGGTCGTATCGACCCATTGTAACACCGCCGGCACAGTGCGAAACGATACGGCAAGGGGAATGTCTTTAAAGGTGTATTTTGCCCCCTGTGATAGGGTTTGAAAATAGGTTTTATTATCAAAAAATCCTTGTGGATCGGCACCTTGAAAAGAATAAATCGACTGTTTATCGTCCCCCACCGCAAATATAGTATGGTCTGGATATGTGCCGGCGTGCATGGGGGATGCAAAAAACGGGCTGATAATATCCCGTAAAATGTGCCATTGTTCCGGCGAAGTATCTTGTGATTCGTCCAATAATATATGCTGATGCCCTTTGTCGGTTTTATAGGTTACCCATTCTGCAATCCCCACTTTGGAAAACAGGCGTTTTGTATAATAAATAATATCGTCAAAATCCAATACATTATGGGTGTGTTTGGTTTTTTGATATGCAGGGATAACACAGCGTGCCACATGTAATAATGCGTCTGTATTTTGTGCCATTTGTAACAGTACAATTTTCGTATTATAATCCTGATAGATTTGGGATATAGGATCCAGTATATGTATATTTTTTTGTAAAATAGCTGGGGGTTTGCCCCGTCCCAAAGAAAAGCCTGTGCCATCTTTTTTGTAATGATCGTCGACAAATTTATATGCCCTGTCAAAATTTATATCTTGTGCAAATAAAGCATCAATGGCGTTTACATATTTTTCGGCTGTTTTCCCTGTTTTTCCTTGTATATTCCCATGAAATTCCCATATGGTATCGGTTATCTTTAAGAAATTTTGTAAAAATTGCTGTTGATATGTGTCCTCTGTATCCTGCTCATAAATCCCCAATGTTTTATATACACTATACTTATTTGTAAACACCGTGTCAAAAATGTGTCTTTGTGTCAGTATGTTATGCAGTATGATATTAAAGTCGTCCAGGGTTCCATGCTTTACCATATGTTGTAAATGGGGCATAATATGCGGGTTTTGTGTCGTTTCAGTAAACACTTTTTTAACAATAGAATCGGGATTTTCCAAGACTTTAAAGCTTACGGGTACGGCGGATTCAAGCGGGAATTGTGCCAATAACGATTGGCAAAAACTGTGAATTGTTTGAATTTTTATGCCCCCTGGGGTGTCCAGTACCTGTGCAAATAAATGGCGGGCGGTTGCCATATGTGTATCGGTGGGGGGGGCACCCAATATTGTAGTTAAATCCTTTTGCAGTTGTACATTGTTTTCCGTTGTCCAATTGCATAAATTTTTGGTAATGCGGTTTTGCATTTCCGCTGCCGCTGCTCTGGTATAGGTAATGGCAAGAAGTGTTTGGGGTTTGGCACCGTTTAATAACAATCGCAAAACCCGTTGTACCAACACTTTGGTTTTGCCTGACCCGGCGGAGGCCGACACCCACGCATTATGGGCGGGGTCTGAGGCGTCGACTTGATATGCGGTTGCCCGCTCAGCGGGGGTATTGGTCATGTGTCCCCCTCAGTAGTGTTCCATTCGTCTTCCCGAAACAGGTGGGCATAATTGTTGTACAGTACCGCCTTTCCCGTGCGGTATTGTTTATAATACGGGGTTTTATCGTCCGCATATGTATCAATTTGGGTGTATAATGCGTTTAGGGTAGTATCCAATGTATCACTTTGTTCATAGGGCACAATAGAAAATTTGCGTTTTGTCATCCAATATTCCGCCATATCCGATGTACAATTTGGTATATCCTCACATGCCCCCTGTGTTACCATATATGATTGTAATATAAGTTGGGGTACCTTACCTGCGTTTACCAATTTTTTGGGTATTTCGGTCCCCGTTTTATAATCGACAATAATCGCCTTATTGTCTTTGGTTATCTTGTCCTGGGTTATATCAATTCGGTCGGCGATTCCCCTGATGGTAAACGGGTTGTTATTTTGCGTCTGCAAGGTATATTGTATATTTTTTTCAAAATACATGTGTGTTGTTTGTATCAGCCGTTGCCAAAATTGCTCGATAAATTGGGGGGCAAAATCATTAAATTCTGGTTTTATTTGTAATTGCACGGCGGGGACATTTTGATATAACGCAAAATGTGCATCGGCAATATCACAAAGGTTTTGCAATGCGTGTTGCTGATCTGTGTTGTGGGGGGCTGTATAATATATGTGACTGTATTTTTTGGCAAAGTCTTCTAATATGGCATGGATAAGACTGCCCTTAAATGCAGGGTTTGAATCCGTTGCCAAGTCATCGAATTTATACAATTTTAAAATATGCTGTGCGTATATTTGATAGGGGTCTTCATACCAAGTTTGAATATTTGTCATGCTCAGTTGTGTGGGACGGCTGGCAATGGGGGGGGTAGGTTTCGGCTCTGATATTTTGACGGATTCTTTGATGGATTCGGTAACCATATCCATATGGTGTGCCAGTTTGGCATAATCCGTGTCAGGTTTTGGCAATGAGGACATGCCATATGCCTTACCCACCGCCTCGAATCGTTGCCACCAACGGGAGGCAATGGTGGGGGATCCGCTGTGTTTTTCCGATCGACTAAATAGGACAGTGTCGCCATTGCAAGCACTCAGCACATCGTGTGCCGACACCCCCACCGATCGGTCTATGGTCGGCAGCTTAAGATCTTTTGCCATTGTATTTGATACCCATATATTTGTGTTGGGGGGTGGGGGGAGCGTGCCTTCGTTACACCCCCCAAAAATAACCGTATCGACGGTTTGTAACCGCCCCTCCAATGTTCCCCATATATATAATCTGGGGTGCATACCATAGGTTTTGCGGACGGTTTGACCCTGTAATAACGATTCAAACACCTGCTTATAATCGGGTATAGAAAAACCTTGTTTAAAGGTGATGACATCCGCTTTGTCCAAAATATGGGCACAGGTTTTTGATAAAACATGTCCCTCTTGTTTGTGCCATAAAATATGTGCATCCGTTTTGATTTTTGATAAACTTTCCGCCACTTGAATATGGGCCATAAGCAGGCTTTTTATATCCGTATCTGCCCCAGATAAGGGGGCAAATGCTTGGTTAATTTTTTGTAAAAACTGTACCATGTTATCGATTTTGGCGGTTTTTTCTGTTTGGGCTTTAATATGGCGTAGGAAAAATCTATCGTTGTCGAGCCGATGATACAGGGTATCGATAATCCCTTGTATGCCTGTGCCAATGATATATCCCCTAAGGGCATATGTTTCTAATGTACGCACTTTTTGCAAAAAATATCCCCTGTTATATCCCATATGACACAAGGGATGTTTTAACAGCTTCACCAATGCGGTGGGGGTAAAATTTTCTGCTTGTGTATCAATAACCAACCGCATAAACACCGCTTCTGGGGTTAAATGCAGGGGCATACCCGAACTGTCATCAATGGCGATGTGCCACCGTTTTAGGATACTTATTACCATGCGTGACAGGTTTTTATCGGCGGTAATCAGTGCCCCGGTTTTGCCCTTTGTTTCCAGTACATGTCGAAGGGCAAGGGCAATCGACATGGCTTCGTGGGTGGGGGTAGTACATTGCATAAAACGGATACCAGAAAACAGGGTATCTGTGTCCATATGCGAGTTTTGTTGGGGGATGGTGTTCCAATCCTGTGTACATACGGCGGGTAAAAAGACTTGGGTACATAGGGTATGTCGTTGTAATTTTTGTGCAGGCAACATATGGGGTCTTGTATCGCCCATATACGATGCCATTAAATACTGTGGATGCGAGGGGTCGTTGCGTATGGCGTCTGTATACGCCGTGTGTGCATATGCGGGTAAAATTACCGTGCCGTGCTGTAGGTTTTGTACCGCATCCAGCAACCGCCCAATAATCGGATAAGTGGCGGTAAAGCCCACACAAAATATATGGTTTGTATGGGTTTGTATTTGATGGATTATTTGTTGAAAACACTGCATACGATATGCCCCTATATCGCATATGCCTTGCTGTTGTAAATGCTGTTGCCACAGGGGATAAAAGTGTTGTAAAAATGTGGTGGTAACCGCCCAGTGTTCGGATACATTTGGACGCATATTATCGATACAGTTTAACAAATCATCAAAATCCACTTCGTACAAATGTAAATTATCAAACAGTTTTGCCAATTGATTGGCATATGCCATCGCCATGGCAAAAGAAATGTTTTGTAAATGTGTGCTTTTGTGGTAATACGCCCACACTGTATCAGCCAACCACAATTGCCGTTCGGTGCTGTCCACAGGGGGGGTGATATACGCCCCCCCGTAAAATTCAGCGGTTTCGGCAATGCTGTCATCACTTGATATACTGGTAATTTGCGGCATTAAGGTGGGTTTACCATCAAATTTGCGTAAAATTTCTGTTTGTAATGCTTTGGCAAGGCGGTTTGTGGGGACAAATATTTTTGTATCAGGCATATCGGTTGTACTATAACCCTCTGTATATACTAAGGACAAAACCTGTTGTAAAAAATTATCGCCAATATGTGTTGCATATAACATGTTATATACTTTCCTATGTTTTATTGTGTAAAAATGTTTGTATTGTTTGTTTTATGTCCTGTACATCCGCCCGCACCCATTCGTGTTTATTTTCGAATGTGTTGTGAATATGTTTTTCCAATGCCTGATAATGGGGGGTTAAAACACTATATTCCTCTTTATATCCCCGGTTTGGATCGCTAGTTTGATAGGCATTAAGGCGTTGTTTTAAATTTAGAGCTATCCCCACTTTATATTCATTGGGATAGGCACTGTTTGAGATCACATATACATATTTTTGCCGTTGTGTTTGACCGCCATTATCGGTGCGGTGGGGGGCATCGGTGCGAAAATGGACTTGATTTTGATATTTTAACATATCATTTTTATCGGAAACTTGTGTTTCGAGTCTTTGTCGTACCAAATCATATGCCTTAACCGATATGTCGATACCTATCCACTTGCGGTGTAATTGTTCCGCAGCAATACAAGTGGTGGCACAGCCACAAAAAGGGTCTAACACCATATGGTCTTTATCTGTTGATGCTTGGATAATACGGTGTAATAAAGCCAGAGGTTTTTGTGTGGGGTATCCTGTGCGTTCTTTATTTTTACTTCCCCCAAGTATTTTTATGTCATCCCAATAATCACGCATTAAAGGTTTACCTTGTCTAAACTCCTTAGGCTTTAAATCTTTGGGGATTTTATTATCTTTTATGGCTTGGTGGTACTTATCCCAATCAAAAACAGTTACCATTTTTTTGGAAAGGTTGGCATTATATCCTATTTTACGCCCTGTTTCAAAAGTTTTTAGGGATTGTTCCGTGGGATCAGAATATTGTTTATGAAAAATATAGTGTTTTGATTTTGTATAAAATAAAATAATATCCTTATTTTTCTGAAATATTTTTGCCATATTCGGTAATTTTTTATAACACCAAGCAATCTCATTTTTAAAATTATCTTCCCCAAATATACAATCGAGGGTGATTTTAAGATAATGGCTCATGGTTGGGTCACAATGTAAATATAAACTGCCCGTATGTTTTAAAATTCTGTGGCATTCTATTAAACGAATAGCCATATATGTTATATAACAAAAATTATAAGACTGTCGTCCATCGATATTTTTAATACCGGATAAAAAGTTATGTAATTTTTCATTGTCTTGCTGTATGGATTCGCCCCATTCTTGCTTTACATCTTCGAGGCGAAACCAATCTTTAAAACTTGCCCCTTCGGCGGAGGATCCAATCGATGCGGTAAATTCTTTTTTTTTGTTAAAGGGGGGATCTAGGTATATCAAGTCCATAGTATCTGAATCGAACCCCCCCAGCACCTGTAAATTATCGTGGCAAAATATGGTTCTGTTTTTTATATTGGGCTGCATTTATTTATCCTGTGTCAAGGTTATATCCTGCATATGTGCGTGGTGATTTTTATAGGTTTGTATGTGCATATTGCGGCTGTTTCCCATACCTGTAATTGTTATCTGCATGCTGTCGGGTGGCAGATAATGGCGGGCTTTTTCTGCCCATTCAATAAGGCTAATACCGGTATAAAATGCCTCTTCGACCCCCAGTTCAAATATGTCGTCCGCACGCTGTAAACGATACCAATCCATATGCCATATATCACCGATGGGTGATGGGTAGGTTTGTACCAATGAAAATGTGGGACTGGGGATAAATATATCCCCCAGCAAATAGCGGATAACTGCCCGGGCAAGAGTCGATTTCCCCGCCCCTACGGCCCCATTTAAGCACACCACATCGCCCGTTTGTAAACATCCGGCAAGGACAGATGCCAATCTGTCGATCTGTGGTAAAGATACCCGTATTGTATTCATAATATCCACCCTGTATGGGGGGGAATCTGGGTTTCTAGTAATTTCATATATGGTTGGTTGTTGCCTTGTTTTTTGTATTGTACATATGCTTTAAGAAAGGCGGTTTTATCGGCGGGGATATAGGGTTCGGCTTTGGCAATATAGCCATCCACAGGTCCCCATAATTGTAACTGTGTGCTGAGTATTGCCAGTAATACCATGCCCATACGGTCGTTTTTTTTGAGGGTCTTTTCAAAGGGGACAATATGTGACAGGTCGGGCAATTTTATATGACGGCATGCCATACATATACGCCATTTTGCCGCTGCGGTTGGGGCGGATTTCCATGCCTGTAAAGTGGCGGTGCAGGCATCCGGGCTGTTGTGTGTAATGTGGGCATGGGCGGTGTAATAGGCCACTTCGTGTTTTAAATGTATGTCATTTACATACGATAAGTGCGTCAAAGCTTCCGCAAGCGTAGGGGCAACCGTCGATTCGTATATATACATCAGGGCGGGCATTTCAATGGTGTCATGGGTGGCATAAAACGCCCGCACATCCGCCAACATTGTTGTGTCGTTGTGGGTAATAACGGCGTGTATAAAGTGTTCCACATAGTGTGATTGTAAAACGGTTGTAATGTCCGTGTTGTATGTCCTATCCACATGATAGGATATAACCTGATACAAAGGGTGTTGTTTGCCAAATGCCTTTTTAAAGATGGGGGATTTTAGGGTGCGGTATGCCATGCCCCGGGTAATAAGCGGTACGGTGTCCATGCGTTTATATAAGGTACGGGTACGGGTTAGGTATACAATATGGGCATGTATCCAGCCAATGGTACGCAACAGATACCATACACCCACCACAAGCCCCACAATAAACACAACGCCCACCCATAACCGCATATGGACTTCATATGCATATGTATCGATAACGATCGTTCCTTCCAGCCCCATAATCCAGAAACCTATGGCAATCAGAATAAAGATTCGTATAAAAAACCATACGGTAGCCATCACTCTGTTCCTTTATCTTGGGGGGGGGTTGTGTGTGGCAAGTTTTCCCATATGGTTTGTAATGCTTGTAATACCTGTTGCCGTTGTTCTAGGCGTTGTAGCAGGGGGGTTAGCCTATCGATCTGTAAAGGTTTTAAAATATCCAGCACCACATCCATTTGGCTATTATCCAGTGCGGTATATAGCGTTTGCAAGGTGGTATTTTGTGATATGTGTTTTTCATTAGGGCTGTGCACTACAAATATAAAATGGGTTATTTTTGCCCGTATGCGCTGCATCAGGGGGGTATTTTCGGTTATTTGTGATTCGATCACCGCTGGGGTAATGATAAACGCATTTTTATCAATCGTTTTACGGATTTCCGTATGGGGTATGATGCCATTTTTGTGGACGGTTAGGATGTCCCAAGCCTGTTGTGTGCGGGCGGTTTTGGGAAGGGTTAAGGTGGGCAAGATCTGGGCATAAGATTCCCCACTTAGCACCACCGCATATAACATACGCCACTGCATGGCATATATGCGGTGTATATCCGCCGATTGTTTAATTTGGGAAATGTCCGCCCGTACGGTGTTCATCATCGATTGTGTTTGGGCGTACAGATCCCCCATGGTATCGGATATATGCTGCATGTCTTGTAGCTGTTGTTGCAAAGTCGATATATCCGATTGTGTGGTTGCTATGTAGGTGCTAAGGTTGGTGTTGACATTGGCAATATCCATTTGTAACGGTTGTAAAAACCGCTGTATATCCGCATATTGTACAGGGGGAGGGGGGATGGAGAGACTGGTTGGGGGGGGGATGGTTGGCTGTGCGGGCAATCCCATTATATGCGGATACCAATAGGGTGTTGATAATATCACCGCCCCCGCTGTTATAATGCTGATGGCCACAGTGCGTATCCAGAATGTGTGCCTCGATGGAGGGGGGGGGGCTTGTGTGTGGTGCGTGGGATTCGTGGGTATATCTGCTTGTATATTTGCCTGTACATGCGTTTTGGGGGCATGGGGCTGTGCATGGGATGGGGCAATATCGTATAGGGACATGTTAAAATTTTCTTTAAAATATGTATCGATGATATGTATACGATTATGGGGTATCATACGCCGTTGTTTCCATCCTTGTACGGTCGATACGGAAATATTTAACTTTTGGGCGGTGGGGCGAATACCCCCCATTTTTTCCAAAATTACATCGACGATATCCCCTTGTAAAGGGGTTTTTATATTGGGGGTTTCTGTATTATCGATATTCGTCATGGATATTATACTCCCGTTTTATATGGCGTAAAACTTGCACAAAGTTTGGATAATGGGCAATATGAATGTGGGCGTTTATAACCGATTGTAGCTTATCGGCAACCGCTTTGCTCAGGGCGAAAATATGTAGGTTTTCCGTTTGTAAAACATATTTTTTTACTATTTGGGCGAAAATATCGGCGGTTCTGGGCGACATTAAAATCACCCCCCTAATGATGCCCATATGTATTTGCCGTTGTATGTGCGTGGATATTTCCATACAAGGGTGTACTGTATATATGGCTTCCCGATGCACAGTATATCCACAATCTTGTAACAATGTCCCCAAATCACGGGCAACAACCGTACTGGCGGGGTGGTAAATATACCCCTCCTTGGGGGATAATTTTTCTTTTATCATATCTGATAAGGATACCACATCGCCCCGTGCCGTATATATGGTGGTAAAATCATATTGTTGTGCGGTGGCACAGGTTACATCCCCCACCACAAATACGGGTATGTGCCGATGCCCGCCCTTTTTTACATATGCCCGCACACCATTTGCCGATGTAAATACAACCGCTTGGCAGCTGTTTGTATCCATGTGTAAGGGGGTTTTGTTAAATGCAATCTGTAACAACGGATAACAAACGGATTTTATATGCAGTGCAGACAGAATTTGTATTTGATTTTGGGCATCAATTTTTGGGCGAGTAACCCATATTTTATGTTGTTTTTTGTTTAATTTTTGTGTCATGTTTATATATAAATCTTAAATCCATCCCAATTGCTGTTTTATATTTTGCCCCATTTTAAACGCATTGTCAACCGCATTTGTTACATTATAGGTTTTTTTGTATGTATGTGTGCGTTTGTGTATATGTGTTTTATTTAAGCAGGATACAAATACTTGTACGCATACAGTATCCCCTTGTATGTGTGTATGTACGCCTATGGGGGAATGGCAATCCCCATCGATACCCGCTAACACCGCCCGCTCGATCATCACTTGCGTATGGGTGATGGGGTCGCATATGGGGAATATGCGGTTATAAGTACAGGTGTCATCGGTGCGACAAGTAATGGCAATTGCCCCTTGTGCGGCGGCGGGAATACAGGTGTCCACGGGCACCACCCCAAACGGCATATTTTCAATGGTATCGCCCGCCATGTCATATTGTAATCTGTGTAATCCCGCATATGCCAAAAGTGTCGCATCGACTATACCTTGTTTACAGTGTTGTAAACGGGTTGGTACATTACCCCGTAATGGAACAATCCGAATATCCGGACGCAGGGCATGTATTTGGGCACGGCGGCGGGGCGATGAGGTGCCCAGTACAGCTCCGTTCCGCAGGTGGTGTATAGTGTGTGCCCCAATCAGCACATCCCGCACATCGGCCCGGGGTAAAAATCCGATAATGCGGATATTGTCCGTCAGCTGTGTTGGTAAATCTTTGGCGGAATGGACACATATATCACAAACGCCATTTATAAGTGCCGTGTCCAATTGCTTCGAAAATAATCCTTTACCGCCTATGTCCCATAACGGTGTGTTTTTGATAGTATCGCCTGTGGTGGTGATTTTTATAACCTGTGATTCGATACCTATATGCCGTAACCTGTCGCCCACCATGCGGGCTTGCACCAATGCCAGTTGTGACCGTCGACTGCCCATACGCATATGGGGCACCTTAGAATCAGGGGACATACAGTATATTTTGTTAGGGTGTATTGTGGATTTCATGGGTATACTGTACATAATTTTATCGGCTGGTGCCATATTATTTTTTACTTTTTTTGGTTTTTACGATATAATACGCCTAAGATAATATGCAACATGACACTATACACCATAACATCCTTGCCAACCCTATTGTGCTGGGTATTGAAACATCCTGTGATGAAACGGCGGCGGCGGTGGTTACCAGTGATAAACGGATATTATCAAATGTGGTATACACCCAATATGAAGAACACAAATTGTATCAAGGGGTTGTGCCGGAAATTGCCGCCCGCAGCCATCTGCAAAAATGCCAAACGGTAATACAAACCGCCCTTAGAGATGCCCACATGTCGTTGTCTGATATAACCGCTGTTGCCGCCACCACCGGACCGGGACTGATAGGCGGTTTATTGGTGGGGATGCAGATGGCAAAATCCCTTGCATGGACGCAATGTATTCCTTTTATTGCAGTCAATCATTTGCAAGCCCATGCCTTAACCGTCCGGCTAAGCGATACTGTGGCATTTCCGTTTTTGTTGTTGTTGGTATCCGGGGGACATACACAGATATTACAGGTAAATGGGGTTAATCAGTATATAATATTGGGCGAGACTTTCGACGATGCGGTGGGCGAAGCATTTGATAAAATCGCCAAAATATTACAGGTCGGCTACCCGGGCGGACCCGCCATTGAGAAACGGGCAAAAAAAGGCGATTATACCCAGATAAAATTACCGATTCCCCTGCAAGGTAAAAAAAATTGTGATTTTTCCCTATCTGGGTTAAAAACCCGTGTGCGTCAGTTGGTGCAACAACAATCGTATCTATCGCCCACATATATCGATAATATGTGTGCGGCTTTTCAGCATGCGGTGGCAATGCACTTACAAAGCCGGGTGATACAGGCGTTTGCCGTATTTAAACGCAACACCGGGCTGTGCCATCCGCCGTTTGTGGTTGCCGGTGGGGTTGCCAGTAATATGTATATACGGGATATTCTTGCCACCTGTGCCAGACAACAGGGATTTCATTTTTATGTGGCACCGGTGCCATTATGTACGGATAATGGGGCGATGATTGCCTGGGCGGGCATTGAAATGTTGCAAAATGGGGGGACACACCCCCAAAACCTTACGGTACAGCTACATGCCCCTGCACATCCTAGATGGGGGTTGCAGGATATGTCCATATGACACATATACCCACAAAAATACCCATGAAAAACATAGCGGTTATTGGATCCGGGGCATGGGGTACGGCCCTTGCCATTCATATGGCAAGGTTGGGGCATCGGGTGCATTTATATTGCCGTCGGGCCGCCGTTGCCCATACCATTACCACCACTTGCGAAAATAGCGAATATTTACCGGGTGTATCGACGGGTTCGGTGATTGCCACCACCGATACAGCCCCCATACACCGGGCGGATATGGTGTTTATTGTAACCCCATCGCAACATATGCAGCATGCCCTTGTATCGTTGCCGATTGCCCAAACCGCACAGGTCATTTTGTGTTGCAAAGGGATTTGTGCCAACAGTTTACAGCCTTTATCGACGGTGGCACAGCAATATTACCCGCATATCTCCGTGTTGTCTGGTCCCACATTTGCCATCGAAGTTGCCAAACAATACCCCACCGCCATAACCTTAGCGGGGGATACTACGGCCGCCCTTAAACCGCTTATATCGTCGCCTTATTTTCGTGTTTATGAAACCCCTGATAGGATTGGGGCATGTGTGTATGGGGCGTGTAAAAATGTGTTGGCAATTGCCTGTGGTATTAGTGTGGGCAAAAATTTGGGCGATAATGCCAAAGCATCGCTGATAACCCGTGGGGTAGCGGAAATAAGCCGATTAAACATCGCCTGTGGCGGGCAGAGTGCCACCGCCCAACAGCTGTGTGGATTTGGCGATATTGTGTTGACCTGTTCCTCCGTCCAGTCGCGCAATATGTCGTTTGGTATAGCATTGGGACAAGGGGCAAGCGTAGCACAACTCTTAAAATCCCGTAAAACCGTTACCGAAGGGGTTATAAATGCCAAAATATTACAACAAGTTGCCGAAAAATATAATACGGAAATGCCCATATGTAATGCCGTATATCATATTATAAACGGTCATATATCCGTCGATACGGCGATTGAAAAATTGTTGCAACGATAAGATATAGATTTTTATATATTTTTATGATATACTATCCCCCTTAAATATAATCTTATAAGGAGAAAAAATATGACAACAATAGCAGTTTCGAATGCGGATTTTGACGCAGTGGTATTAAAATCAGATATTCCCGTATTATTGGATTTTTGGGCCCCATGGTGTGGACCGTGTGTGGCACTTGCCCCGGTGCTTGAAGATATGGCAACCGATCGCCAGGGGAGTTTAAAGGTGGCAAAAGTCAATGTGGACGAAAACCAAGAATTGGCGGCAAAATTTGCCGTACGGGGTATTCCCACTTTGCTGGTGTTTAAGGATGGGGAAGTTGCGGCACAAAAAGTCGGTGCCGCCGGCAAGACAGATTTGGAATCTTGGGTCGATTCAGTGTTAAATTAATATTGTTAAACGAATATCCTATATGGGGGTGAGGTGTTTGTTGTAGAATCGGAAGCTGTTTGTGCTGACACTATTTATGCACTTGCCTCCGCTGTGGGGCGGGCGGGGGTTGCGGTGGTGCGTATATCCGGGGCACGGGCAATTCCCGTTGTCGATAGGTTAGTGGTGAGTAAAACTGTGGGCGATTTTTCCCCCCGTACCCTGCATATGGTGCATTTGGTACATCCTGAAACCTCTGCCGATATTGATTATGCTATGGCGGTGGTATTTCCCGCCCCCCATTCTTTTACTGGCGAAGATGTGGTCGAATTGCACTGTCATGGGTCACGGGCGGTTTTGGATGCCCTGTTTACAGCCCTCGATTCCGCTGGGGTCAGATTGGCACAACCGGGGGAATTTTCAAAACGGGCGTTTGCCAATGGTAAAATGGATTTAACCGAAGCGGAAGGCTTGGTCGACTTAATTAACGCCGAAACGGCAATGCAAATGCAACAAGCCCAATATCAATCCCGGGGGGGGATGCGTAAAACATATACCCAATGGGCCGATACCCTGTTGTCCATATTGGCCCATTATGAGGCGTATATTGATTTTCCCGACGAAGATTTACCCCCCCATGTACAGCAAAATGCTTTTGATAAAATCCATGCGATTATTGCCCATATGCAGCTGCATGTACAATCGGGCAATATTAGCGAACGCATCCGCAATGGGATTCAGGTGGCGGTTATCGGTGCCCCAAATGCAGGCAAATCGTCGCTTGTAAATATGCTGGCACATCGGGATGTGGCAATTGTATCGGACACCGCCGGCACCACCCGGGATGTGATTGAGGTGGCATTGGACATGGGCGGATATGCGGTGCGTATGTTTGACACCGCCGGTATCCACCGCACCACGGATACTATCGAAAGCGAAGGAATTAAGCGGGCGTTGTATTGTGCATCTGATGCGGATATTTTGGTCGTGGTGGCGGACGGATCAGAATCACAGGTAACCGATGCTTATGTGGAAAATATGGTGTCGGGCATTCACAATCCCCATGCCACGGTGATTGGTATTGCCAACAAATCGGATAAACCTACTTTTAAAGCCCCCCAACATGCCGTTCAACATATATTTTCCGTGTCGTTACATACACAACAGGGCGTCGATGGGTTTATGACCCATTTACAAGCGGTGATTGCCCGGCAATTTTCCGTGCCCTCTGAACCGATTATCACCCGCCATCGCCATCGGGTGGCATTGGTGCAATGTGTGCACCATTTAACCCAAGCAACGACTGCCCCCGTTCCCGAATTAATCGCCGAAGACATACGATTGGCCGTACGGGCATTGGGCAATATTACCGGACAAGTGGATATTGAACAGATCCTTGATATTGTATTTTCTGATTTTTGTATTGGCAAATAAATTGACTATATCACAGGTCTATCAGAAAGTTTTTATAAGTGGATTTTATGTGATACCAATCCATGTTTCTGGTTGAATGATATTCATGATGTGCGTGTATAAATCCATTTTTGGGTCATCTGTTTCTAATGACACAATTAATGAGTATCTTTCTTTTTGGGAGCAGTCTTTTCTTAATTTCCGCCAACCATTCCTTGGAAATATTGCTATTTGGTTCATTTCTGCCAGTTCAGAGGCAGAAATAGTACACATATCCCTGTGTATAGCCCCTTTTGTCCGCCCACGGGTACCTATTTCCCAGTTTATAGAAGGTGCAGGATTTTTAGAATTAGGATTATTAGACACTCTTTCAAAAAAATTGTCAATATTTTCTAATGGGACGGCAAAAATGCAAACGCATATCGAATACCCAACGGTTACACTCACCTTCGACACACCCTCTACGGTGGGCAGGCACCGGATAAATTGCACCGCACCCCACCCAGACAACAGGGGCTATCGATGGCTCGGCATGCAACTTGTAAGGCAACAGAGATAAATCTGTCCTCATCATGATTTGCATAACTATCAATCAATGCTTGAATATGCGATGCTTTTGTCACTGTCTAATTGCCTTTATATTCATAACATTACAGCTGGTATACTTTGTCGTTTCAGTTTTTTTTATGGTAAAATAATATTGAGGGGGTGCCAAGTGGGATTTTGTCAATATTAAGATTATTCTTATCTACCAATTTTATTTCAGTCAATATATTATCAGGCTCTAGAGCCCTGTTTTTTTATTGTGCTTTGAAGCATCTGTACAAGCCTTTTAATATGTTAAAAATGTGTTTATACTTATTCATCAACCACAAACTGCATGCCGAGCCATCGGTAGCCCCTGTTGTCTGGGTGGGGGGCGGTGCAATTTATCCGGTGCCTGCCCACTGTAAAGGGTGTGTCGAAGGTGAGTGTAACCGTTGGGTATTCGATGTGTGTTTGCATTTTTGCCGTCCCATTATAAAAACATCCCATATTGTGTAACGATGCTATGTTGTTAGCCACAGTAAATTGTATTTTGGGTGGGTTTATAGTGTCGATTTGGGGGTTGGTGGGGGTAAAAGATGTTATGGGAAATGCCCGGGCATTTAACACTTGTTGTATCCGTTGCGGTGTAGCGTAGCGTTCGTTTAGGGAAAAACGGGGGATATAAAACATATCACTGGTGGCATTAAATACCCCCGAGTGTTGGGAAAATCCCGCCGTAAAGCCCATATTTTTTACTGTGTTTATAATATCCGTATTTGCCTCCCCATACGGATAGGCAAACAAGGTGGGGCGGATGCCCGTATGTTTTTCGATAAGCTGGATATTTTTTTGTATCTCTTCGATATTTTGTGCTATTGATAATTGGGTCATATGTGGGTGGGAATGGGTGTGGGCTTGAAAATCTGCCCCATTTTGTGCCATTTCCGCCACCTGTTCCCAGGATAAGAAATTGCCAAACCCCATTTCCCGGCTGGATAAAAACACCGTAAACGGAAAATTGGCGTCCTTAAACAGGGGGTATGCGTAGGTGTAAATCGATTTATATGCATCGTCAATGGTAATGGCAACGGTTTTTGGCGGTAAACGATCCCCGTTTTGGATGGCGGACACCACCTGTTGTAAGGGGCGTACGGTAAAGCCATTATCTTGGATATAGGCAATAAAATTACGCACTTGTTCAAGGGTTACATTGGTGCTGGGGTGGGTATCTTGCCCAAATCGATGGAACATGACAATAACCGCTTCTGATGTGGGGGGGGTATCGGCTCTGGCGGGGGATAGTATTGGCAATGCCCCACTGATTATAAACATACACATATATAAAAAATGTTTCATGTGAACTATGCCCTATGGTGTGGATGGGGTTTGGTTTTTGGGTGCAGTGCCATATATAAAAATAAAAAACTGTGGGTAAGGGCAAGGGTCATGGCGTATGACAACAGGGTTGTAATAAAATCGCCCACAATATCCGCCCACAGCATATCGACGGCAAAAAATGCGGTGCCCAATAGGATAATGACACCCCCCCATATTATGCTAAACAATATATTATATATCATTAATACCACAAATGTAACGGTATAATTTTGGGTGTAGTGCCATATGGTTTGTATCTGTGCATCCTGTCCCAATGCGGCGGCAATGGGCATACATTGCAATCGTAATATAAATGCCATTGCAATTAAAAATACTACTGCGGTTATCCAGTATGGTATGGACAAAAAAGCACCGATCAAGAACAGTATGATCCCGATACCAAACGCTATGGCAAATACTTTTAAACTGGCATATAAATAGGCGGTTTTATATGTATTCCATGTAACAGACATATAAATATGGGGGCGAATGGGGCTGTCTGGGGTGTTGATTTTGGCATGGGCATATTGTATATAGGGGACGGCAAACATAATGCCTAGTATAAAACCCACCACAAGTGCTATTGCCACATCCCATGACAGCCAAGCGGAAATCCCCATATCCTGCCCCCCATTGAGGGTGTCCAGTGGGGGCGTACCAAAGTCGAACACCGTAAAAGTCGTGTTAATTACCGCTGCGACCAGACACAACCGCACAATATTTTCAAAGTTTTTAAGGGCAAAAACATGGGCATCGATAACATATTTAAAAGGGGTGATATTCATAAAAATTTTCCTCCTGATATTGAATCCGCATATCATAGCAGTTTTTGCCCTGATTTGCATGTATTTTTTTATATATCCAAAAATATTTGAAAATATCCTTAGAAATTTTGTGTAAAGTTTGGCTTACACAAAGGGTTTTGTGTCAAGTTTACTTTACACAAAGGGTTTTGTGTCAAGTTGGGTTGTCATAATAACCATAGGTTTTGTCTATTATGTCTATAATTTTTGGCATGATGTATAGGGCGGGGGTTCTGCCTGTGCCGTCACGAACAGATTTTATCAATCCTGCATCCACCAACTTTCCCAGTACTGTATTGGCGGTGCTTCTGGTATCTATTTTTGTTTCTTTTATAAATGTGGTGGCATTTATAATGGGACGGTTAAAAAATGCGTCTAGTGCGGGCTGTGAAAATTTGGATTGTGTTGTTTTTAAAAATGCAACTTTCATATGGTTATACAATTTAATAATTTCCACAGACCGCTTATTATTCCATTTGGCTTGTTCGGCTATACCCTGTAAAAAGAATGTACACCACCCCTGCCAATCGTCATTTTCGGTGATGGCAAGCAAGCGGTCCCTGTAATGTTGATCGTTCTTTTCCAAAAATTCACTCATATAAAACGCTGGCGATTGAATAAAACCTGCTTTATACAAGAACAAGGGTATTAACATACGCCCTAATCGCCCGTTACCATCATTAAACGGATGTAAAATTTCAAACTGAGCATGTATAATCGCCAGCTTCACAAGGTCGTTGATAAAGGTTGTGGCAATAAATTTTTCAAAATTATCCAAGCCTGACACAAGATTTTCTGGGGATGGTGGAATAAATCGGGCGTCTTTTATATAAGGGCTGGCAAGGGTACCAATCCAATTTTGATCTGTGCGGATTTGCCCCGGACTTCTATCGCCCCCCCGCACATCTGTCATTAAAATAGCGTGTAATTCCTTGATTAGGGAAATACTGATGTCCCGATCTTGAATCGAGCGTTTGGCATGCACCAGAGCGGAACGATAATTGACAATTTCTTTCAGGTCATTTTCACGATGCCTTTCGGCTTTTTGGGATTCATCATACTGTAAGACTTCTGTTAAGGATGCAATAGTTCCCTCAATACGGGATGACAAAATGGCCTCGTTATTGGTCAAAGGTGACAACAATATTTGTGGATTAACAATAGTAGACAAAGTCCCATCATACCGCCCCAATTCCAAGGTAGCCTCAGTAATCAGCGGCACCATAATGGAAACATCAATGGTATCGACAGGAAATGTAACAAAAGGTATATGCGGTTTTTGGGTCATAATTATACATGTCAATATATAACATCTGACAGAATAAGACAAGAAAGCATTTTAAGCAATGGTCTTTTGACCGCTTTAATTTTGTACGAAGGCGAAGCCCACGGTTTTAAAAACCCCAAAGTCAAAGCCCATGCGTTACAAGCAGAATTGTAATTTTACCAATATATATTTAATGGTACCCTGCCAGAATACGCAATAAACGCTGTAACTACTATGCAGTTTGAATAAGGTTTTTCGCATACAAATATGTGAAAACATATCTTATACCCACCATTTTTTTATGGTATACTTGGCATAGTTTTATAAAAAGGAAAAATACTATGCTGGATTCATTACGAAATTTATTGGTAATTTATAACAAAGGGTATATTGCAGAACGCCCTACAAGGTCGGATTTTGAGAATTTTTTATCAAATCTTGTGCAGTACCAAAATGAAATAAAAATTGCTTATACACAAGGGGAAAGCGAAGAACATATTAAGGGTATTTTCAAAACATTCTTGGACAAATGCCTGTGTCTGGAAACCCATTCTCATATTACTGTGAATACATCAAACAATATAGACTTGGTGATTTGTAAAAATAATATCCCCGAAGTTTTATTCGAATTTAAACGCCCCAAAAACCCTGAAATGATAAACACAGCAGATATGAACAAAAAGGCGTTACATGAAGCCATTGCCTATTTTTATGATCAGAAAATATCAGGTAACTTAAATATAAAACATATTATTATCACCGATGGTATGCAATTTTTCTTTTTTGATGCCCGTAAATTTGGACATAAGAAACTGGAAAAACTATGTACTGATTTTTATAATGGTACATTATTTATTGATACTATGCCATCGTTATATGACGCCATTAAATCGTTAATAGACACGAACCCAGACATAGATTTTTATCAGCATTATCACACTTTTGATATATCACATTTTGGGGATTGGGCAACAGAGCATAATCATTCTATTGATTATGATGACACAGATACTTTTCGTATGATTCAATTATATAAAGTATTTCATGCGGATTTTTTGTTATGGGAATATAACCCCGTTGATTCAAACCAGCTAAACAAAAAGTTTTATAAGGAGTTATTGTATATTTTGGGATTACAGGAAAAAAATATCAAAGGCACCATTACCATTACCCCCACAAATCAAGATGGTGGTTTTATGACAGAAGTTTTGTATAAAATAAAATCTGAATCTTCCCTTGCCTCAGATGCTTATATGGATAGTGCTTTTGGGCTTATTACCACATGGCTTAATCGTATTTTATTCTTAAAATTATTTGAGGGGCAATTGGTGGCATTTAATGATAATGATGTGCATATGAAATTTATGCAATCGGATAAAATCCCCAATTTCGACACATTAAACACTTTATTTTTTGAAATTCTGGGAACGCCCATTGAACAAAGGCGGGAAAAATACCACCATATGCATACCATTCCATATTTAAATAGTGCGTTATTTGAAAGGACAAGTATTGAAGAAAAAACAGGTATTGTAATTTCAAATATTCCTGATAATTCTGAGATGAAAATATTAAGCAATTCTGTATTAAGGAACAGAACTGAATACTCTGTAACAAAACCACAAAAAACTTTAAAGTATTTACTGGATTTTCTTGACGCCTATGATTTTGCTTCTTCATATACCACAGGTGGGGTTAAAGAAGATACCCCTGAAATTATTAATTCTTCTGTGTTGGGGTTAATTTTTGAAAAGTTAAATGGTTATAAAGATGGATCATATTACACACCAGGACATATTACCGAATATATGGCGGAACAAAGTATCAATCGGGCGGTGGTACAAAAATATAATGATGCCTTTGGGTGGAATTGTCAAAATATTCTGGAAATAAAAAATCATATGCAGGGCGTTGCGACATTTCCAGAATATCAAAAATACACAAAAATTATTGACTCCTTAACTGTTTGTGATCCTGCGGTGGGATCGGGACACTTTTTGGTGTCAGTTTTAAATCATATTATTGCCTTAAAATCCTATTTTGGTTTGCTGTGGGATGGCAAGGAAAAAATACATGATACAGTGTCGGTATTCAATGATATATTGCATATATACTATCAAAATGATAAGCCTTTTGTATACAATCGGTACCAAAGCACCACCCACCAATTGCAACAGGTTATTTTTGCAGAAAAGAAACGCATTATTGAAAATAGCTTATTTGCTGTCGATATAAACCCTAATTCAGTTGAGATATGTAAACTAAGGTTGTGGATTGAATTGTTAAAACATACATATTACTATCCCAATGGCACTATGGAAATCTTACCCAATATCGATATTAATGTAAAATGTGGTAATTCCTTAATAAGCAAATTCCCCCCAAAAGTGGGACAATCCATATTGGGTAAAACTCCCACAAAAGACCAAAAACAACAGATTATTATATTTAGAGATTTGGTACACGCATATATCAACGCTTATGGCAAACAGGCAAAAGCACAAGTGCAACAGCAACTGGACATGGTAAAAAAGAACATTAAAAACATGATTACTGACCAATTGGATACATATAAAATTGCCCCAAAATTTATAAAAGCCATTAAAACCCAAGAAAAGAAAGCCAAACAAGCGAAAACAGTGGATGATATAAAACAGCAATATGAAAAATTGGATAACCTGCGTGCCCAATATAGCAAACACCAAAGCGGAGGTATGTTGGGTGAAGTTGCCGAAGACCCTTTATATAAAAATGGTCTTGAATGGATGCTGGAATTTCCCGAAGTATTAGACGACAACGCTGTGTTTATCGGTTTTGATGTGGTCATTGCTAATCCGCCATACATTTTTGCCCGTAACAGCCTAGACAAAGGCTTGACTACTGAAATTAAACAATACTATAAATCTAATTTCAAAGTTGCCGAGTATCAATTAAATCTGTATCCATTGTTTATGGAATTGGCGGATAATTTATTATGTCTAAAAGGACATTTTGCTTTTATTACACCCAACAATTTTTTAACATTGAATACAGATTCTATCCTTCGTAAACAAATTTTGTCAAAAAGTCATATTATAATTACAAACTTCCTATCGTCTGTTTTCGAGGATGCTCAGGTGGATACAGCTGTTACAATACATTCAAAATATGGCAATAAAAATATAATTTCATTATACGAATATCAAGACAAACATATATTGATAGACACCTGCAATACAGATATATTTCTGAATAATCACGAATATATTATCAATTTTGATATGTTGAAAAATAAAGAAACTTTTACATTGTTGCGAAAAATAGAAAACTGTTCTGTCACATTGTGTCAAATTGCTGATGTTAAGGCAGGTCTAAAAGCATATGAGGAGGGTAAAGGTAGTCCAAAACAAACAAATGATATGAGAAAAAAAAGAGTATATCATGCAAATAAAAAATTAAATAAAAATTATATCAAGTATTTACAAGGTAAAGATGTATGCCGTTATTATATGGGGTGGTCGGGTGAATATTTATTATTTGGTGATAATTTGGCATCGCCAAGAAAAGACCCCGATTTATATAACGCAGACAGAATCCTAGTACGACAAATCCCATCAAAATTACCCTATTGTATACAAGCGGTCAATACAGGTGAATATTTACTGAATGATTTAAATTCTATGAATATTGTAAGAATCCAAGAATCGCCATTATTTGTGCTTGCTATATTGAACAGTAAACTTATGTCGTATTGGTTTGTAAATACATTTGGTAAAATGCAAAGGAGAATTTTTCCACAATTTAAAATCAACGAACTAAAACGATTCCCAATTGTAAGAAATGTATCTGTAAAAAACAAACAGAAACTTGTAGACCTTGCCCAAAAATGCCAATTAGAAAAGTTACAAAACCCCCAAGCAGACATTACAACATATGAATCACAAATTGACAAAATCATTTATAAACTGTATAATCTAACAAATGCGGAAATCAAAATTATTGAAAACATAAGGTAGTGAATAATATTAACAGACTGTGTACAGTACCAGTTATCGGATAATATATAATAAAACAGGGAGCTTATTTTCTGCTTTATACTTTTATATTGACATTTTTATATATTTGTATATACTTAACAAAGATGTAACAAAGAATGAAGGAGTATTGTATTATGGATAGTTTTCTTGCCGCTTGGCCGGCATTTGTCACTTGGTTGGTGCTTGCTGGTGTTTTATTATTGGTATTATTTAAGACATACCGTATTGTACCACAAAATGAGGTAAAAATAGTTGAACGGTTCGGCAAGTATGGGCGGACTTTACAATCAGGATTAAATTTTACTATTCCGATTGTGGAAAAAGTTGCGTATACGCGCTCATTAAAAGAACAAGTATATGATATTCCATCACAAGCGGTAATTACCAAGGATAATATATCCATCGAAATTGATGGGGTGGTGTATGTTAAAGTGGTCGAACCGGCAAAAAGTTGTTATGGTATTGAAAATTATACCTATGCGATTATTCAATTGGCACAAACGACTATGCGTAGTGAAATTGGTAAACTCACTTTGGAAAAAACTTTTGAGGAACGGGAAAATTTAAATGCGGCTATTGTACAGGCCATTAATGATGCTTCACAAGAATGGGGTATGATGGTATTGCGGTATGAAATTAAAGATATTAAACCGCCTAAAAGTGTATTACAAGCCATGGAAATGCAGTTAAAAGCCGATCGGGAAAAACGGGCGGTCGTTTTGGAATCCGAAGGGCAACGGGAATCGGAAATCAACCGTGCAGAAGGGGAAAAGCGTGCCCTTATTCTCGAAGCTGAGGCGGTACAGCAAGAACAGATTTTAAAAGCCAGAGGACAAGCGGAATCCATCCGTCTGGTAGCGGAGGCACAAGCACAAGCGTTAAGAGTGGTTGGTGAAGAGGCGTCGAGTACAAATGGGGCGGCGGCGGTGTCGTTATCGTTGGCGGAAAAATCTATCGAAGCCAAACAAGCAATTGCCAAAGAGAGTTCTATGGTGATTGTTCCCGAAAGTACTATGGATATTGCTAGTGTGGTGGCACAAGCGATTGGCATTTCTGAGACTATCAAAACGAAGAGTAAGGGTAATATAAATGTTTGAAGTTGCTGGCTTAAGTTTTGGGCAGGTATTGATAATATTGGGTTTAATCTGTATTGCCACAGAAGTTGCTGTATTGGGCTTTGGTACCATTGTGTTATTATTTTTAGGGGTGTCTTTAATCGAATTTGGTATTATAACCCATTTTTTCTATGCGGATTTACAAGATGTTTTGGGATCTGTGGCGGCTGTGTTGATGGTTGTATTAACTCTGCTAAATACAGTGGCACTAACATATTTTTTGTGGAAACCCTTAAAGCGATTTCAATCTTCCCGTTCTTTTAAACAAGAAACCAGTAGCGATTTTATTGGACACCAATTTGAATTATCGGAACCTTTGCCATCCGCACACCCTGTGTATCATAAACTATCGGGTATCGATTGGCAATTATACAAACACGAATCCGCCCCAGCATCTTTGAACAAAGGACAAAGGGTGCAGGTGTTACAGGTATCCGCAGGCAAGTTATGGGTGGCCCCTGTATAAAAAGTACCCTTTTTTAAAGTGTATGTTGGTCATATGACCGCCTTGTTGTTTTACAAGATCCCCCTTATTTTACAATATGTTAATAATACACAATAAAAAAGCCCCCCATGAAAGGGAGGCTGAAGTTTGGAAGTATCTAAGTAGTCATATCTAACGCTTACGCTGGATCACATAAACATTACATATTAGGTAGGAAACGATTTTAAAATAAGTTTAAAAAGGTATCCTAACTGCTTGCAGTATTAATATACAAAATTATTTTTCCCTTGTGTGCTGATATTCCGCAAACAGTGCTTATTTTTACATCAATATCATTTAAAAGACCTTAAAATACTATTCACGAAGTAAAAAAATGCTTATATGGCGTCCTATTATGCAAAAAACATCGTAAATGATATGGCACAGGTGTACGAAAAATTTGTATGTTACCTTATGCAAACTCAATCAATAAATCATGGGCATTGACGCTGTCGCCGGGTTTTATGTGGATGGCTTTTATGGTGGCATTTTCATCACTGCTGACGGCGGTTTGCATTTTCATGGCCTCTAAGGATAACAGGGGGGTGCCTTTTTTTACCTGTTGTCCGACGGTCACATCGACCGTTACCACCATTCCCGGCATGGGGGCGGGAACATGTTTTGGGTTGCCATCCTCCGATTTGGGGTGTACAACCACATGAGCAGAAGATTTTTTGTCCAGTATACGAATGGTACGGGGTTGCCCGTTTAATTCGAAGAATACTTCACGGGTACCTTCATTATCCACATCGCCTGTTGTTAAGTACTTGATAATCAGTTTCTTACCCGCTTCGATTTCCACTTCGACCTCTTCGCCTTGGGTCAACCCATAAAAGAATGGGTAGGTGGGAATTGCCGATACTTGGGCATACTTCTTAAAGTGCTGTGCGTATGCTTCGAATACTTTTGGATACATGATATAAGACGCCAGTTCCGTGTCGCTGATTTTATGTCGTAAAATTTTCTTTAATTTTTTACGGGTGGCGTCTAAGTCCAGATGTTGTACCGTTTCCCCATACCTTTGGGTTAAGGGCTTTTCCCCTTTTAGGACTTTGTTTTGTATGTCTGCGGGAAATCCCCCGGGATTTTGTCCCAAATCCCCCCGCATCAATTGTACCACCGATTCAGGAAATGATATTTCCTTGTCCGGGTTTAATACATCTTTGGGTGTTAGGTTTGAAGTCACCATCATAATTGCCATATCACCAACCACTTTTGAAGAGGGGGTTACCTTGACAATGTCGCCAAACATTTTGTTGACTTCTGCGTACATTTCCGCCACCTGATGCCAGCGGTCATCGCCGATGCCTAAGGCACGGGCTTGGTGTTTTAGGTTGGTGTATTGTCCCCCTGGCATTTCGTGCAGATACACTTCGGACGCACCGGATGTGTTGTCCGCTTCAAATGCCCCATATAATCGTCGTATCTGTTGCCAATATGCGGATGCTTGACGGGTGGCATCCCAATTTATGTGCGATGCGTATGGCGTACCTTCCAATAATTTTACCATTGACCCTAACGCTGGTTGTGATGTCATACCTGACATGCTGTCTATGGCACAATCCACCACATCGACACCGGATTCAATGGCCGTATAATAGGTCGCCCCTGCCACCCCACTGGTATCGTGGCAATGTAGGTGTAAGGGCATCGATATTTCGGATTTTAAAGCCCCTATAAGCATGCGAGCTTGGGCGGGTTTTAACACCCCCGCCATATCTTTTATGGCAAGGATATGGGCACCGGTTTTTTCCAAGTCTTTTGCCATGTTGATATAATAATCCAGATTAAATTTATCACGGGTTTTGTCGAATAAATCGCCCGTATAACAAAGGGTTGCTTCACATACTGTGCCGGTTTTTAATACGGAATCGATGGCGACTTTCATATTATCGGTCCAGTTCAAGCTGTCAAATACACGGAAAATATCCAATCCATTATCGGCGGTTTTTTCAATAAAGTATTGCACCGCATTATCCGGATAGTTTTGGTATCCAACCGCATTGCTGGCCCGTAATAACATTTGTAACATTTGGTTAGGCATTTTTTGTCGTAAATGTTGCAGGCGTTCCCAGGGACATTCTTTTAAAAACCGCATGGCGGAATCAAAGGTTGCCCCGCCCCAGCATTCGACGGCAAACAAGGTGTTTAACCTGTGGGCATAAAAAGGGGCAATTTTTTCCAAATCATATGTACGGATCCGTGTTGCCAATAACGATTGATGGGCATCACGCATGGTGGTGTCCATAATCAATGGGGTTTTGGTATTGCTGAGCCACTTGGCAAATCCTTTGCCCCCTAATTCCAAGAATATATCACGGGTGCCTTTGGGAATGGGGGCAAATTTATCGTGGGGGGGAACAATAGGGGTTTTTAATACAGTTGCATCCAAAGGGGGACGGTTTTTGACTTCTGGGTTGCCATTTACCAACACTTCGGATAGGAATGTCAATAACCGTGTTGCCGTGTCCCTGCGTTTTGGAAAATCAAATAATTCGGGGGTTTGGTCAATAAATTTAGTGGTATATTGTCCCGACAAAAATTTCTCATGCTGTAATAATTGTTGCAAAAATGGTAAATTGGTTGCCACCCCACGGATACGAAATTCCGCCAAAGCACGCTTCATGCGCATAATCGCCTCTTCGGGGGTTGCCCCATATGCGGTAACTTTTACCAACATCGAATCATAAAATGGGGTAATTTGTGCCCCTGTGTATGCGGTGCCACCATCCAAACGAATTCCAAAACCTGTTGCGGAACGATATGCATTGATTCGCCCATAATCGGGAATAAAATTGTTTTCTGGGTTTTCTGTGGTTACCCGTGATTGCAAGGCGTGGCAGTGCATTTTGATATGGTTTTGTTCTGGCACAGGGCATTCGGCGGTGCCAATTTCCGCCCCACAAGCGATTAAAATTTGCGATTTTACAATGTCGATACCAGTAATAACCTCCGTAACAGTGTGTTCCACTTGTACCCGTGGGTTGACTTCGATAAAATAAAATTCCTCAGAATCCTTGTCCATTAAAAATTCTACTGTACCTGCATTTTCGTATTTTACCGCCTGTCCCAATGTAATTGCCGCCATACACACCGCATTACGGGCATCGGTTTTTAGATAAGGGGCGGGTGCCCGTTCCACCACTTTTTGATTACGCCGTTGAATGGAACAATCCCGTTCAAACAAGTGGACTAAGTTGTTATGTTTATCCCCAATCAGTTGTACTTCCACATGGCGGGCGTTACGGATAAGTTTTTCAAAGTATACTTCCCCATTGCCAAACGCTTTTTCCGCCTCAGACGATGCGTCCCGTACATGTTGTTCCACCGTACTTTCGGATTCAATGGCACGCATGCCCCGCCCACCCCCACCCCAAGAGGCCTTTAACATTACTGGGTATCCTATGTCTTTGGCAATTTTTTTGACCGATTTTATGTCTGATATATCCAAAGGTCCAGATGCAGGTACAACGGGCACGCCCGCTTGCAGGGCAATTTTACGGGCCGATACTTTGTTGCCCAATTGACGCATGGTTTCTGAACGGGGACCGACAAAGATAATATCATTTTCGGCACATAAATCGGCAAATACAGGGTTTTCTGATAAAAATCCATATCCGGGGTGGATGGCACCTGCCCCAACTTGTTGGGCAATGCGGATAATATCGTGCATATCAAGGTATGCTTCCAACGGCCCTTTGCCTTCGCCCACTAAATATGCTTCATCTGATTTAAACCTGTGTAATGCAAACCGATCTTCTTGGGCGTAAATGGATACAGTTTTTAATCCCAATTCATTGGCAGCACGGCTGACACGAATGGCAATTTCACCACGATTGGCGACTAAGATTTTATCGATTGGTAAATATTCCATACTATACATAAAAAAATCTCCTATACTTCAAAATAAGTATAACATGCCTGTATTAGAACACATTATATGTTTTTTATATTTAAGGAAGGGGAACATGAATTTTGTACCCCCCTAATATGGAAATATAATATAAAAAATTAAAAATTACAATACATTTTTTTCAATAAGTATTATAATACCATATAAAGTATACAAATCCATACCAACAAAAGGAAAAGTTCGGAAAATACCAGAAATTGTAAAAAGGGTATTTTGCTAAGTCTTTAATATGAGACTTAGGCTATTTATACAGTATCTTAATCCCCCCAATTCGGCGGGACCATCGTTAAATACATGTCCCAAATGTGCATTACATGCAGTACATTTCACTTCTATTCTTGGACGATGTATTAAGGAGGTATCTGTGTGTTCGGACACTGTATTATCGGTTACAGGTTTGGCAAATCCGGGCCATCCACAATGGGTGGGGAATTTCATATCACTGCTGAATAAGGGTTCATCACAACAGGCACAATGGTATATGCCCTTATCATATGTGTTATTATACGCCCCTGTGTAAGGGCGTTCCGTACCATTTAGGCGGGCAATGTTGTATAATTCTGGGGATAAAATCTTTTGCCACTCAGCATCAGATTTATGTTTTAATTTTTTTGTATCAGTCATATGGGGATTTTATATCAAAACAAAAGGAAGGTCAATACAAGATCTTCCTTTTGCAGAGTGATATTATATAAAGTGTAAAATTATGCTTTATTTTGCCATTCTGGGTACGCCCGTAATCCGGTTTCAGAAATATCCAAGCCTGCCACTTCTTCTGCGTCAGATGCACGGATACCGACAATGAGTTTTACGATATACCATCCAATAACAGAGGAAACAACAACAAATACACCCACAATGACGATACCTGTTAATTGTGTAAGTAAAGATATACCGCCGAATATACCAACGGCGAATGTACCCCAGATACCTGCACCTAAGTGTACAGGCACTGCCCCAACCACATCATCAATTTTAAGGGTTGCTAACAATCCTGTTAACAGGGTTGTAAGTATACCCCCCACGGCACCAATAATAACCGCATCCGTTGGTGAAAATAAATCCGCCCCCCCGGTCACAGATACCAAACCAGCAAGGGCACTGTTTAACACCAAGGTTACATCAACTGTTTTTGCAGTAAATGTTAAATATAAATATGTTGCAATGACACCTGCGGCACCGCCCAGAGTGGTTACAACATATACATGCCCCATGGTGATAATGTTGTCCGCAGAATCAATTACCAATACAGACCCACCATTAAATCCATACCACCCCATCCAAAGGATTAAGGTGCCAATTGTTACCATGGGAACATGGGAGGGTACAAAATCCCCAGCGGTTTCCTTGTCAAAACGCCCTTTTCTGGCACCTAGTAAAATAACGCCCACAAGTGCCGCCCAACCCCCAGTTGAGTGTACAATGGTCGTACCCGCAAAATCATGAAATCCTATGTCTGCCAAGTATCCACCACCCCAAGTCAATGCCCCAACGATGGGGTAAATTAAACCGGTTAAAATCAAAGTAAACAGCATAAATCCGCTAATACGCACCCGTTCTGCAACAGCACCAGAAATAATCGATGCGGTTGCGGCAACGAATGTTAATTGAAAGAAAAAGTCAGTCATTTTGGTTGTACCTGTGTAATCCCCCGCTTGTTCCCCTTTGTAGCCCACGAAAACATCGGCAAAGTTGCCAATAAATGCCCCCACATCGGAATACATAATCGAATACCCCCATGCGTAATAAATCAATGCAGAAATACTGAATACACTGATGTTTTTCAGACAAATAACCGCTGCATTTTTCGATCGGACGGAACCCGCTTCTAACATAGCAAAGCCCGCTTTCATCCAGAATACTAAAATCCCAGACATTAACATGGCGAAGCTATTTAAAATGTATCCTGCTTCTGTGCCTTCGATTGTGCCCGCCATTGCAACCGTAGGTGCAGTAAACAGAGCTGTTATACCTAATACTTTTTTTAACATAGAAATACTCCTTTTCTTCATTTTGTAATACTATATTTTTATATATGCTAAAATATATACAGGAATATATTATGCAAAATGCGTGCCATAAAATTAAACAGTGTGTTTAGGTATTCATATATGGGATGCTTATATTTTAGTTGCAATTTTTGCCCAAAAATTATGCATTATTAATGTATTAAGGGCATTTTGTGCAGTTTTTATGCTGTTATATATTCCGAAACAACATGCTCCACTGCCTGAAATATTAACATAATCAGCGTGCGTGTTTTGTATGATATGCAGGCATTTTTGTACTTCTGGGTATAAGGATACACAAATTGGCATCAAATCGTTTTGCCCTTGCTGTAAGTATTGTATAAGGGATTTATAATCCATATTTTCCGGGGGGGGGTAAGTCGTTGAGAAAGTACCATGTGTGGCAAAATGTTTGTATATATCACCCGTCATGACCTGTGTATGGGGAAAGGCGATGACACCAAAAAATGGGGGTAAGGAAACAGGGGCAAACACATCGCCTATACCCGTTATAAAGCCCTCTTGTTGGCGAACACACATGGGAATGTCGGCCCCCAAGGATGCCATCTGTACAGCGTCAGGAATATCGATGTTCCAAAAGCTAGATAATGCACGAATCGTACCACCGGCGTTACTAGCCCCCCCTCCAATGCCCCCCCCCACAGGCAGATTTTTTTCAATATGTACCTGACATCCATATGAAATATCCGGGCGAATCATGTGTATGGCACGGGCAACTAAATTGTCGGTGGTATGGGGAATATGGGGGGCAAAATCGCCACTGACTGATATAGTAATTGTGCCTTGTGTATTCGGTGTAAGGGTGATTTTATCATAAATATTGACGAACGATACCAGTGATTCAATAAGGTGATACCCTACAAATGGAGGATGGATTTTTTTCCCTGATATATGTAGGCTCAGATTTAATTTTGCCGGTGTGTATATTTCCAAAGGTGGGGGCGTAGCAATGGGGGATGTGTATCTGTTCACAAGATTTTTTAACCATATTTTAATTATAAAATGTTTTTAAGTGATGTATATTATCAATTAAAATGTTGACTTTGTCAAAAATATTTATTATAAAGCGTTCAGTATTATTATTTATTTTAAGGAAAAAACAATGAAAGTTGCAAGCTCATTAAAAACATTAAAAAACCGTGATAAGGATTGTCAAGTTGTCCGCCGTCGTGGTCGTGTGTATGTTATTAACAAAAAGAACCCCCGGTTTAAGGCAAGACAAGGATAATATTCCCATACAAAGTGAATTGTTATACCATATATAAAAAAGCATCCTTATTGGGAGGCTTTTTTATTACATTCGAAGAAAGAAAAGCATGAAAATTTGTATTTTGCATATTGGACATATGACCGATGCAGATAACGCCAGAAATCCCCCATCTTATATTCGATTTCAACGGGGTATTGATCCGTTTATTGATGTGGAGTGGATAAAAATTGCGGCGTTGGAAGAACCATTGCCTGAAAACCCTTATGATTTTGATGGATATTTGATTACGGGGGGAAATCAGACTGTATACGAAGATCACCCATGGCAAAACCGTTTAATGGATTTTATTCGTGTACTACACAAAGAAAAGATTCCTTTGGTTGGTGTGTGTTATGGGCATCAGGCGATTGCCCATGCGTTGGGGGGTATTGTGGAATTATCGGAAAAAGGATATGGCATCGGTATTAAGGATTGTCAGGTGATTTATAAACCTGATTGGATGCAGCATGCCCCTGAAACAGTAAGCCTGTATTCCATGCATAAACAACAGGTGAAAAAATTACCTGAGGGGGCAATATCCTTTTTAACCAGTGATTTTTGTAAAGAAGCGGGATTTGTGATTGGTAATCATATGTTTGCAATTCAACAGCACCCTGATTTTAATGCGGAGGTCAGTCGGGAGCTGATTGAAAAACGCCATGACCAAATGGTTGGTATAGCCGATAAGGCTTTAAAATCATTGACCCGTCCCCATCACACAGAATTGTCCTGTCAATGGATAGCCGACTTCTTCGCACAACATAAGCAATAATAGTACAAGTTTATAATGATGGGCTGTATATTTATATCTTATTGTTTGTCTGTGTACATATGGGATTGATACATATAGTCAATCCGGTATAAAATGATTCACCATAATTATACTGCACATTTTATTTTGTTGGTTATATGGTGAGTCTAAGGGGCTAACGCCCCTCGTGCGTTTGATGTGGATTTTACCATGCTTTGCATGACAAAATACCACACGCACTCACCCCGCTCTGCACCACAATGCCACTGCGTGGCAAGCGGTTGCAACCGCATTTAGTCAATCAAATTAAATTTAATTGACTATACTGGATTATCCGTCGATTATGCCCGTGCCCATGGGGGCATATGCCACCATGAATACAATCATAAATATGATAATACCATATGCGTATATTTTGTGTATCATTATCCTTATCCTCTTAATTTAAAATATCCCCATAAAAAACAAGTTATAATAAGATATAGCCCATATCATGGGATTAGGTTTTGTATGTCATATGTATACATTGTACATAAAATAAAAGTCATGTCAAGAAAAAAACATATAAAAAAAGGTGTACCCAAAAAATACATTATTTTTAGTGTTATTTTATTTTTTATCATAAGTTATATAAAAGGCAAAAAATCTATGAAAAATATGCTTGACTCCTGATATGAAATACACTATAAGACTGTACCTGTGTTTTTACATGGGGGGTGGTTATGCGGGGGCATTGCAACATGCAGTACAAGAATAGCGTACCCACCTGCGTTGAGATAGGGGATAGGCCCCTGTTTAGCATAAAATTTATAAAGGACATTAATATATGGCTCGTATATCTGGTGTAAATATCCCAACTGACAAACGGGTGGCGGTATCACTAACATACATTTATGGTATCGGTTCGACAGTGGCAAAAGAAATTTGTGCCAAAGCCGACATCGGTGAATTAGAACGCATCAAGGATTTATCTGATGAAAAATTAACAAAGATTCGTGAAATTATCGACACAGATTACATGGTCGAAGGGGATTTACGGCGTAAAGTATCTCTGGATATTAAACGCCTGTTGGATTTGGGTTGTTATCGGGGTTTACGACATCGTAAACGCTTGCCTGTACGGGGACAACGCACCAAAACAAACGCCCGTACCCGTAAGGGTAAATCTGTTCCAATTGCTGGTAAAAAGAAATAAGGAAAGGGCGTAAATAATGGCAAGAGCACCTATTCGTAAACGGCGTGAAAAAAAGAATGTTGTCGCAGGCGTGGCACATATCAATTCCACATTTAATAATACTATGATTACTATTACTGATATAAAGGGCAATGTAATTTCTTGGTCTTCTGCGGGGATGCAGGGATTTAAAGGATCCAGAAAATCCACACCTTATGCGGCACAAATTGCGGCGGAAGATGCGGGTAAAAAAGCCCAAGAACATGGTATCAAAAGTCTTGAAGTCAATGTAAAAGGTCCTGGTTCTGGTCGTGAATCAGCTCTGCGGGCATTACATGCCCTGGGCATTGCAATTACGACAATTCGTGATGTAACACCTATTCCACACAATGGATGTCGTCCCCGTAAACGCCGTCGTGTATAATTGGGGGGCTTTCCATAAACCCACAAGCATTTGTATTGTTCGGGTGCCATGGGGTCTTATGTGTGTATAAAGGTATTGTCAACCTATAACATGGGGACGAATGGATGGTTCCCATACAATTCAAGGAGTATATTTATGACAGAAAACACTATTCACAAAAACGATCAAAAAAACTGGCGAGAATTGATTAAACCGGACAGTTTGATCATGTCCGCAGGGATTAACCCAAACCGTAATGCAACTTTTGTTGCCGAACCCTTGGAACGAGGTTTTGGTTTAACCTTAGGTAACGCCCTTCGTCGGGTGTTGTTGTCGTCCCTACAAGGGGCGGCGGTAAAGGGCATTCATATTCAAGGGGTATTGCATGAATTTTCCAATATCGCCGGTGTCAAAGAAGATGTAACCGATATTGTTTTGAATGTAAAAGCCTTGGCAATCAGCATGAAAGACTTGACCGATAAACGCATGTCGTTATCTGCGGTGGGACCATGTGAAGTAACCGCTGATCACATCGAATTACCAGGGGATGTGGAAATTAAGAATCCTGATTTGGTCATTTGCACCTTGGAAGAGGGGGCAAAAATTAACATCGATTTTATTATTGGTCGTGGTAAAGGATATGTATCGGCGGCAAAAAATCGCACAGAGGATTCCCCCATCGGCTTTATTCCTGTGGATTCCATATTTTCACCCGTACGGCAGGTATCATACAAAGTGGAAAATACCCGTGTGGGGGAAAACACCGATTATGATAAGTTGTCCATGAAGGTCGAAACCAATGGTGTTATTATCCCCGAACGTGCAATTGAATTGGCGGCACGGATTTTACAAGACCAATTGCAATCCTTTATTAATTTTGAAGATCCTGATGCGTTGATTGAAGAAAAGGGTGTGGAAGAATTACCATTCAGTCCAAGTCTGTTACGCAAAGTCGAAGAATTGGAATTATCCGTGCGTTCGGCAAATTGTTTAAAAAATGCCAATATCGGATATATTGGCGAATTGGTAAAAATGACTGAAATGGATTTGTTACGCACGCCAAATTTTGGACGGAAATCTTTGAATGAGATTAAAGAAGTGTTATCCACAATGGAATTATCACTGGGTATGCAGGTGGATAATTTCCCCCCAGAAAACATCGAAGAATTGGCAAAACGAGTCGAAGATATTTACTAATATCGTATAAAACCAGAAATCCCCCTAAGCCCTTAAAAAAATAACTATTCAAAAGTAAAAGTCCATACAGTATTTATACTTATATGGACTTTTTTGGTTTTCTGTGTGTCTTAAATTTAATGCCCACTTATGTTGTATATTTTTGGGCTTCGCTGGAACCATCGGTGGCGTTGCCTTCGCTGTATGAGTGGGCACCTGCACCAGCAAGTTTGCCATTGGTTACGATTTGGTATTCATTTCGCAACGATTTTCCTGCAAAGAAGCATTCCAATATTTCACGGGTACCTGCTGCGTAACGGGTTTGTGCCGATAATGTTGACCCTGATGTATGGGGGGTCATGCCGTGGTGGGGCATAGTACGCCATATATGGTCATTTGGGGCGGGTTGTGGGAACCATACATCCCCTGCATAGCCACTTAATTGTCCAGATTCTAACGCACGAACAATCGCTTCACGGTCGCAAATTTTGCCCCGTGCGGTGTTGATTAAATATGCCCCTTGTTTCATCTTGTCAATCATCGTATCATCAAATAAATGTTCGGTTTCCGGGTGCAAGGGGCAATTGATAGTCACCACATCACATAGCCCCACCATAGATTCAACGCAATTATGATAGGTTAAGTTTAATTCTTGTTCAATATCCGCAGGCAAGCGATGGCGGTCAAAATAATGTAAATGCACATCAAAAGGCTTTAATTTCCGCAATACCGACAGCCCAATACGCCCCGCCGCAACAGTCCCCACATGCATACCTTCTAAATCGTATGAGCGTTTTACCGCATCGGCAATATTCCACCCCCCTGATTTGGCGATAGCATGTTGTGTGTGGTAATCCCGTACCATAGATAAAATCATCATCACCACATGTTCTGACACGGAAATAGAATTACAGAATGTTACTTCCGCCACATCCACATTGTATTCAGCGGCGGCTTCTAAGTTCACATGGTCGGATCCGATACCGGCGGTAATAGCCAATTTTAAATTTTTGGCTTTTTCAATCAGCGGTCGGGTTAAATAAAACGGCCAAAAGGGTTGTGAAATCACCACATCTGCGTCGACTATTTCCCGTGCAGCCACTGAGTTGTCCCCATCTTTATCTGCGGTTACAACCAATTCATGCCCTTGCGATTCCAAGAACTTTCTAAGCCCTAATTCCCCAGAAACACAACCTAGTAATTCCCCCGGTGTAAAATCAATTGCCTTTGGGGATGGCAATGTTGTACCATCGGGGTATGTACCCAACTTAGGTAAATCTTTCAAGGCATATCGTGTTGGCATGCCACCGGTGGGATCGTCATAAAGTACACATAATATTTTCATATTCATTCTCCTTATATATTAATATTTCAACTCTACATGTACCATTATACAATATTATAATGATGTTAGGGATTTTAATTTTTTTTATGTAATACCTGCTAAAAAGTAATCTTTAAGAGTATGTAACCAATAAAACAGATGAATGTTAGGGATTGCCGATAAATTGCCCCTTGCCACACAATTTTGCCCTGTTTATTATAGATTTTCTGATATATGGGCTGTTTTCATCCATGTGATGGTATTATCAAAAAAATGTATCCCTTGTTGTATCTGGGATACAGCAATATATTCATCAGGTATGTGCCCCTGTGCCATGTTTCCCACGCCCAATATAATGGTTGGTATACCATATGCGTGGAATAATCCGCCTTCGGTACCAAAACTTACTTTGGTGGTGGGGGTGTTTGGGTGTGCACACAGTGTATCAGAAATTTGCTTTATGGGGGCATTGGTGTCTGTGGATAAGGGGGGATACGCACTTATTACATCCATAGCAATTTGTGTACCATAGGTGTGTTCTAAATCTGTTACATAGTATGTGATTTTGTCATATAATGCATCGATTTCAGATTGATAACTGCTTCTGATTTCAAATGAAAGTGTTGCTTGGTCTGGTACAATATTTAATGCAGTCCCCCCCTGTATCATGCCCGTTTGCAAGGTTGCATATGGTGGGATTGACAAAGGGTCTTGGACACCATTTTTGATACAGTCGTGCATAAGATTTTCGATATATGTGATAATTCGACTGGCAATATGTATGGCGTTAATACCATCCATACAACATGCGGAATGACAAGATTTTCCCATCACTATAACTTTAACCCCCATTTTTCCTTTGTGTCCCAATACAGGTTTCATTTCAGTGGGTTCCCCCACAAAACAATAGGCGGGGGCAACGGGTATTAATTTAGGGAATTTTGCAATCATATGCGGGATACCTTGACAGCCGATTTCTTCATCGTAAGATAAACATATATACACAGGTGTATGGGTGGCATGGGCGGTTTTTGCCAAAGTATCTGCATGGGTGAGCAACAAGGCGATATACCCTTTCATATCCGTTGTACCCCGTCCATACCATTTATCGCCCACATCGGTTAATTCGAAGGGGGGATATGACCAATCCTGCCCTTTCACTGGTACCACATCCATATGGGCAGAAAACATTATTCCTGATTTTTGGATATTCCCAGCCATCGCCAAAACATTTATTTTATCTTGGCAGGGGTCAGGGATTGTATGACAGGCAAACCCTGAATCTTGCAATACTCGTACGCAGTATTCGGCAATATCACGATTTGATTTTGCACTGACACTGGCAAAGGATACCAATTGTTTTAAGTGGGTTTTTACCGTTTGTAACATTTTTTAAAGAGTCGATAATCATTTACAAAGCATTTTTTGCTAATACATTATCGGACAACCCAGCTACATTTTTCACCAAATCCAATGGACCTTCCCAATCAAAGTTTCTGTATACTGCAGCTAAGTGTGCAAAGGGTGGGGATTGGGCAAATAACTGAAATGTTAACCGGTGTCCCGCATAATCAGAATTTACCATATCCCGGGCAAGGGCAAGCAATTTGCGTCTGTCTTCGGCAACCCAGTTGTCATTTACTGTATAAAACTTATCCAACCAAGGTTTTGTTTTTGGGTGTTCAAATGTGGATACATCCGGTGTTACGCATGTTTGTCCCCCACACAATTCACGGGTAATTTGCATCATTTGATATAATTGTGAACATGCCAGTACACGTCCCGTATACAATAAGCTTTGATTTGGCATTACCAATCCACCAGGGGATTTTTCCGACATTTCTATGGCTGCGATTAAGTGTGCATACACGCCTTCACGATAACACGCCAGTTTTGCCAGCTTTTCTTGCACCGCCTGTTGGTGTTCCAAACCGGTTTGCTTGGCATTCCACAATGCGGTACCAATCATCATATCCGCCAATTTAATATTGCGTTGTACGAATGCAAAAGCGGAATATCTGTGTAAAGTATTACGGATGAACGCAGCGGATTTTGTATCACGGTAAAATAATACATTTTCCCAAGGTATCAATACATTGTCAAATACAACCAAGAAGTCCACTTCGTCAAATTTATTAGACAATGGGTAATCACGGGGGTTTTTGCTACGACCGGCAAAACCTGTTCTTCCCAAGAATGTCAATCCAGAAGAATTTAAATCACAAACAAAACCAACCGCATAATCGGAATAAGCATCATTGCCCCAGTTAGCGATTGTCGGCTTGGTAAACGCTTCGTCCCCATATGCGGCCGCTGTTTCATATTTTGCCCCCCGTACGATAATACCTGCGTCTGTTTCTTTGATTGCATGTAATAACATATCAGGGTCTTTATCCTGTGGTGCCAAAGAACGATCGCCTTTTGGATCTGTGTTGGCGGATATATGAAAGGGGTCTTGTTGGACAATACGATTAATATGATTTTCAATATTTTGTGAAAATTGTGGGTTAATCTCATTCAGGGTTTCTCTGCCATCAAACAATGACCAAATTTCCCCAATATTTTCATCACCAACCCGTGTTACAACACCATTTACATCATTCAGCAATGTATCCGTTGCCTTATACTTATCGTGCCAGTCTTGTTTGCTCTTGGGCATTTTTAAAGCGATGGAAAAGCGTTCCCCATTTTCTGCGTATGACATGATGTCTTTTGTTGCTTGTTCATGTTGCAAATCATACATTCTTGCCTTAATATTGACAACAGATTTTGTATGCGGATGCTCCGTAATATCGGTTACTTTTTCCCCATCAATCCAAATATTTCGGTTATTTTGTTTTAAATTGTCTTTGTACTGTTTACCTGTTCTGATCATTTTTTTCTCCATTCTGTTGCGATTGACAATAGTGGCACATGCCCCCATTGCGGTTATAAATTGCTGTTTTAAATCAGCCATTCTTATCTTATTTTTTATGATACAAAATTATGTGGGATAAATAAAATAAAAAAATATTAAGCAATTGAAAGACAAAAGAATATTACACCATAATTTTGCGTAAAAAATATGGGGACATATAGCCCCCACATATATAATCAATCCAGTATAAAATGATTCGCTGTAATTATACTGCACATTTTATTTTGTTGGTTATATGGTGAGTCTAAGGGGCTAACGCCCCAGCTTCTCTGTACCTTCTTGCGTTTGATGTGGATTTACCCATGCTTCGCATGACAAAAACCCACACGCACTCACCCCGCTCTGCACCACAATGCCACTGCGTGGCAAGCGGTTGCAACCGCTATAAAACATTATGTTTTTATTCCGTTTATTTTAATAAGTCTGTCCATACTTTAGCCACCAATTTTTGTGCTGCTGGTGAACATGTTTCTGACATAACCACTTCTACTGTTGGAAATACTTCATAGGCATTTTCCGCAGTGTTATCAAGTTTTGAGGAATCCAACTTTAACGCAAAGTCATGTGCATAATAATTTGCCCATTCTGTTACATTCGCCCGTTTCGCCATCCAGTTAATGAATGTTTTGGCACCACTTACATTTTCTGCACCCTTTGGCACCGCCATAGAATCAAGCCACCCCACTAAACCTTCTTTGGGCATAGCATATTGGATATTGCTGCCTCCTTTTCGGGTTCTTAGGCTTTCCCCATCCCACCACATATGTGCAAGGATTTCACCAGAGCTTAAACGATCACGGATGTTATCATCAGAATAGGATTGTACATGTTTTTTTTGTTCACTTAGTAACTCATATACTTTTTTCATATCGTCTCTGCTTTCTGTACAATATGGCACACCCAAGTATAACTGTGCTGCGGAAATAACTTCATCAGGGGATGAAAACATACCAATTTTACCGGACAGTTCGGTGGGTTCAAAGAAATATTTCCAAGAATCAGTTGGTCCCTTGTATAAATCAGCATTCACAGAATACCCAGTGCTTCCATATGCAAAAGGAATGGAATATTTATTGCCTTTATCCCACCACCGATTTTTAAATTCGTCTTTTACCTGATTGATCGCAGACATCTGGTTCCCATTGATTTGCACCAACAAGCCTTCATTTATCATGGTTTTCAAGTAATGCTGTGATGGCATGATAATATCATAGTTACTGCCCCCAGCCTTTAATTTTGCCAACAATTCATCATTGGATGAATATGCATCAACGGTTACTTTGATGCCGGTTTCTTTGGTAAACCGTTTAAGCATTTCGGCTGGTATGGCTTCCGACCAACTATAAATGTTAATGTTTTTTGCAAATGCAACAGATGACATCAAAGAATATAATACTGCTGACATTATGACTATTTTTGTTTTCATTTTCGTTCTCCTTAAATAATATGAATTCAAAATTATTGTGCACGCAATGGGGTCCACTTCTTCTACATAGACTTATTTTTCTTATGTACTAAGAATATGGTAGGGGTAACAATCAAAATTGATACAGTCATCACAAGTGTTGAAATGGCATTTAATTCTGGTGTTACCCCTATTTTAACCAATGAAAAGATATACACAGGCAGGGTTGTGCCACCCCCACCTGATACCATTACAGTGGTTATAAAATCATCAAACGAGATAACAAAACTTAACATCGCACCGGCAAATATACCCGGCATAATAAGGGGCAGGGTAATTTTTCTGAATGCGGTAAATTTACTGGCATATAAATCTTGGGCCGCTTGTTCCAAGTCCGTATCCATGCCTTGTAGACGGGCCCTTATAGGTAAAAACGCAAAAGGGATACAAAATGTGGCATGGGCAATAATAAGCTTGGTTAAGGAATGTGTTAACCCAATCTGTGTAAAGACTATTAATGTGGATACCGCCAACACAATCTCAGGTAACATAAGGGGTAAATTGATAAGAATGAAAGATGCATTTCTCGCCTTAACATTTTGTCCTCGTACCAGTACTAAGGCACTGACTGTGGCAACAAAAACTGCAATAATAGTCGCAGCTGTTGCGACTATCAGAGATATTTTTAAAGCATTTACCAATCCGGCATTATTGACAGCAGAAATATACCATTTAAAGGAAAATCCTGTCCATTGGGATAAAATTTTATTCTCATTAAAGGAAAAAAATACAATGGTTATCACAGGAATATATAAGAACAAGAAAAATGCAACCGTTATATATTTATAACTTTTATAATCTATGATATTGGCTTTTTTAAAGAAGTTTAACATGTACTACTCCTCCATTGCTTTTTTTCTGGCATTGATTAAAATAACAACAACAGTTATTGCCAACAATACAACCGCCAAACTGGCACCAAAAGACCAATTACGGGCAAAGCCAAACTGCATGCGAATTAAATTACCGAGCATTATTTTTTTGCCCCCACCGAGTAACATGGGTTCTAAAATAGTTCCTAGGCTTGGTACTAATACCAATACAAATCCTGCAAGTATACCCGGTTTTGTAAGGGGTAATATGACATACCATAATGTTTTTATTTTGTTGGAATATAAATCATGTGCCGCCTCGATAATACTTTTATCTAATTTCTCGATGCTGGCATAAATAGGTAGTATAACAAGGGGAATATACGAATAAATCATGCCTATGCCTGTGGCTATATTGGTATACAAAAATGTGTCTGTGTTTTCGACTAATCTGAAAAATACCAATGTTTTTTCCAATACGCCATTGTCCTGTAAAATAATAATCCAACCATACACACGAATAACCATAGAAATCCAGAAGGGTAGGGTCACAAAATACAGCATAATGATTTTAACCGTTTGTGGTTGTCGTGATATAAAATATGCCACAGGAAATCCCACCAACACAGAAATAGACGCAACCGACACAGCCAATATAATACTGCGGATGATTCCAATCAAATACACAGGGTAAAATTCTAAGTTTTCATCCCAATCCTCCCGAAATAATATTTGCTGATAGGATTCCATGGAAAACACATGTTCAATTCCTCCGTACGACCCGGAAGTCATAAAAGATGCGTATATCATAATCAATATGGGTAAAACCGCAAACATTGTCATGATAATGTACACAGGTAATAAGCCCCAAGTATTTAATGATAAAAAGGAAAAGATATTTCTATGCATCTTTTAATACCCGTGCGGAATCAACATTAAATCCAATATCTACTTCGGCACCGATGGGATAGCTGATATCATTGATATTTTCATTTCGCTTTGAAACATATAATTCTGTACCTTTTGATATTTTGACTTTATAATGTGAATATCCCCCCATGTAATATGTATCAATAACAGTGGCTGTAATATGTATATCTTTTTCCTTACTATTAATAGATATTTTTTCTGGTCGCAGTGATACACAAACATTATCATTTTTGCAAATATTAGCGGCAGGTGCAGTGAATGTACCAATATCAGTCATTACACTGGCTTGGTTTTCTGTGACGCTTTGTAAAGTAGCATTCAAAAAATTCGTCTCCCCGATGAAGTCCGCAACAAATTTATTGACAGGGGATTCATAGATTGATTGTGGGGTACCAATTTGTTGTACCTGCTTGTTGGCAAGGATACAAATCCTGTCCGACATTTCCAACGCTTCCTCTTGGTCGTGCGTGACGAATATAAATGTAATCCCCACTTCTTTTTGAATATTGCGTAATTCCAATCGCATATTTTGGCGTAACTTTAAATCAAGAGCCGACAAGGGTTCGTCCAATAATAAAACTTTTGGCTTGGGGCTTAATGCCCGTGCTAAGGCAACCCGTTGTTTTTGTCCACCGGATAACTGGGATGGATACCGATTAGCAAAGTCTTGCATATGCACCGCCTGTAACATATCATCGACCCGTTGTTTTATATCTTGTTCATTCCATTTTAACATTTCCAGTGGAAATGCCACATTTTTACGAATTGTCATATGGGGAAACAACGCATAGTTTTGAAATACAGTATTAATATTGCGTTTGTGAACAGGTGTGTCTTGGATGTCATTGCCAAATAATTTAATAGACCCCTCAGAAGTATCTTCAAAACCTGCAATCATCCGCAACAATGTTGTCTTGCCACACCCAGAAGGTCCCAACAAAGTAAAAAATTCATTGTTTTTTATTTCAAAATTAACATGTTGTAGAACTTTTGTATTTCCAAAAATCTTTGATAAATTAATAATTTCTATGGCGTTTACCACATGTCTATCCTCTATAAAAAATGCTTAATGAATATGATTTATCATAATAATGCTATACTATTTACAGCAATATAACATAATTTTCAACATAAATATATATTTATTTAGTTATGTAATACATAGATTATTTCTTGCTTAATTACCAAATAGTGTAGTCAAGATATATAGTCAATTAAAGGAACATCTGAATAACTGATTTATTTTGTTGTTTTTATGTTTATAGTTTTTGGGGTATGTGACCTGCCCCCTATAAATTGGTCCAAAAATAAGTTAGTATTGCTTTATCTAAATTATGAAAGGATTTTAAGATGTCAAAGAATAGGAAAGCCCGGAGTATAGAACAAATTATCCGTATATTACGGGATGCAGAGATTAAGTTATCATCAGGTATGACAGTCAGTGTTATGTGCCGTGATTTAGGCATATCAGATGCGACTTATTACAAGTGGCGCAAACAATATGGTGGTATGGATGTTAATCATGCCAAAGATTTAAAAGCATTATTGGATGAGAATGCCCGTTTAAAGAAGCTTGTTGCTGATTTGAGTTTAGACAATCAAATCTTAAAGGAATTTAACTCGGGAAAGTGGTAGGTGCTGGCGGGGTAAAAAGCTTTATTGGCAAAGCCAAGTTTTTTTACAATGTATCAGAACGGCGTTTATGTAGTTTATTCAAGACACATCGCTCTATGGTTCGTTATGTGAAACGAGATGTTGATGAGGAAAGCCGTTTAATATCAGATATGCACCGTCTAGCACAAAAATACCCTAGATATGGTTATCGGCGGATATGTGCCTTATTAAAAAATTATGGTTGGTGTGTAAACCATAAACGGATTGAACGGCTTTGGAAGAAGGAGGGACTACAAGTGCCACAGAAAATACCCAAACCCCGTAGTTCAAATGCTGGTGATGGGAGCTGTATTAAACTTCGTCCTGAGTATCAAAATCATATATGGAGTTATGATTTTGTGCATGACAAACTCAGAAGTGGTAAAAGCATTAAAATATTAACAGTTATAGATGAGCATAGCCGAGAATGCTTAACCATTGATGTTCGGCATAAACTGAACAGTACGGATGTATTGGATATTATGGGCAGGTTGTTTATCACAAAAGGTATGCCTAAGCATATCCGTTCTGACAATGGATCCGAATTTATAGCCCATAGGCTACAAGATTGGTTGAAGCGTATGCAGGTGGATACAGCATATATTGATAAGGGCAGTCCATGGCAGAATGGTTATAATGAAAGTTTTAATGGTAAACTTCGGGATGAGTGCTTAAACAGGGAGATATTTGATACTTTAACTGAGGCACAAGCTGTCATAGAAAACTGGCGGTATGAATACAATCATATCCGTCCGCATAGTGCGTTGGGGTACAATCCACCAGTGCCAAAAACGCAGCCCATTGTCAATGACATCCGTCATTCCGCTACGCTACATGACAAATATCATTGACAATAGAGAAAAAAAGTGCTAACCTAAAAATGGACCAAATCAGTGGGGCTAGTCATATGTCAGAAAGTTTGTGTAAGTAGACTTTATTAAACCATGTGTTATATTGGGAATATTCCCAATATAACACATACAAAATTAAGGAGACTTACTTATGACTAAAAGAACCAAGAAATTAAATACTAGACCAGAGATTAACCCTGATTTGATCAAGCAACTATTGCAACAAGCCGAAGGGCAGGAATTGTTTGGTGCTGATGGCTTTTTTCAATCTTTAAAACAAAGCCTTGCCAACGGTATTCTCGACGGGGAAATGGAACATCACCTTGGCTATCAAAAGCATGATAAATCCCCCAAAAGTACCACAAATCGCCGTAATGGGCATTATGCGAAAACTGTTATCAGCGATGATGATACTCTAAATTTACGCATACCACGGGACAGAGATAACGATTATGAACCCCAGTTTATTCCAAAAAATGCTCGGCGATTTGATGGCTTTGATGATAAAGTTATATCCATGTACGCCCGTGGCATGACTATGCGGGAAATACAGCAGTATATTTATGAGATTTATGGAACAGAAGTGTCCCATGAATTGATTTCAACTGTTACGGACAAAGTCATAGACGACATTAACGCATGGCAGAACAGACCGCTTAATAGTATTTATCCCATTGTTTATCTGGACTGTATACACATTAAAACCCGTGATACCCATGTTATTATCAACAAGGCGGTTTACCTAGCTGTGGGCATCAATATGGAAGGCAAAAAAGAAGTACTTGGCATGTGGATTGCCAAAACCGAAGGGGCTAAGTTTTGGTTACAAGTGATAACAGAACTTAAAAATCGTGGCGTTACTGATATATTCATAGCCTGTATCGATGGACTAACTGGATTTGAAGACGCCATCTGTTCCGTATTTCCACAAACCACCGTGCAGCTGTGTATTGTGCATATGGTACGCAACAGCCTAAAATTCGTCCCTTGGAAAGATAAAAAGCAAGTGGCTGATGATTTAAAAGCCATTTATAACGCTTCATCCGAGGACATGGCATTGCAACAGTTAAAGGCATTTCGGCAAAAATGGGACAGTACATATCCAACCATCGCCAGCAGTTGGCAGAAAAAGTGGGCGAGTATAGCACCGTGTCTAGCCTATCCCGAGCATATTAAAAAGGTCATTTATACCACAAACACCATAGAATCCATCAATCGGCAGATTAGAAAAATCATTAAAAACAAAGGGGTATTCCCAAATGATACGGCTGTTAAAAAATCTTTATTTTTAGCCTTGCAAAATGCAGAAAAAAGATGGACAATGCCCATTAGGAATTGGAAACAAGCTTTAAACCAATTCGCTATTATGTTTGACGATAGAGTTAAACTTTAAAACACTATTTACACAAACTTTCTGATAGCCTCGATTTTCGGTTTTTTTATGTGTTTTGTATCAAAATTTGGATTTTGGACGCATGTATCCCCTTGGTTTTCTAGGTGAGAAGTATTTTCCTCACCATATAGATATTTGCCAATGCACAAAGTGTTTTAATTTGATGCGTGTAGAAGTGGCCCCCAAAAACTGGACAATGATTTAAGTTTCATTTATATTTCATTTATATATAGAAATAAGGAGATTTATTAAATGAGTAAAATACGGAAGAATTACCCTGCTAAATTCAAAAAAGAGTTTGTTTTGGCAGTATTGCGTGATGACACGCCGATATCGGAATTATCGTCTCGTTTTGGAGTGCATGCTACGGTTATTCAAAGGTGGAAGCGAGAGGCTGTTTGCTCTATTGAGGCAGGATTTTCAGGCAAGTTTGACAAACAAAAGCATGATAGCGAAGCCCATGTTAAAGAGCTTCATGCCAAGATAGGTCAATTGACGATTGAACGGGATTTTTTGTCGGACATTTCGGATCGTTTAGGATTACAGGTTAAAAAAAAATGGTAAATTCTAATTCCCCCGATTTAAGTATTGTGCGTCAATGCGAGTTGCTTGGAATGAACCGTTCAAGTTATTACTATCAATGTAAAGAAGAGAGTGATTTTAATGTGGAGTTGATGGAACAGATAGCCCAGCAACATTTACAAACGCCTTTTTATGGTGCGAGGCAAATGATGCGTCATTTAATCCGCCAAGGCTATAAGGTCGGCAGAAAACGCATCCGCAGGCTGATGAAGGTACTGAGGCTAAAAGCAATTTACCAAGAGCCAAAAACATCTACTATAAACCCGCAACATAAGGTGTATCCGTATTTGTTGAGAAACTTGGATATTAACCGTCCTAATCAGGTTTGGTGTACAGATATTACTTATATCCCGATCAAACGAGGGTTTTTATATTTGGTTGCTGTTATGGATTGGTATAGTAGGAAGGTACTCTCATGGCGTTTATCTAATACGCTGGATAGTAGGTTTTGTGTTGAAGCGTTAAATGATGCTTTGGCAAAATACCCCACCCCAGAGATATTTAATACAGACCAAGGCAGTCAGTTTACTTCCCTTGATTTTACGGATACCTTAAAAGATAATGGTATTCGTATATCTATGGATGGTAAAGGGTGTTGGAAGGATAATGTCATAATTGAAAGATTTTGGAAATCATTGAAGTATGAATGTGTTTATTTGCAAGCATTTACCAGCGGTGTAATGGCTAAGGAAAGCATAAGAAAATGGCTTAAATTTTACAACCAAGATAGACCCCATTCACATTTCGGTTTGACAACACCCGCAGAAACATATACAATGCATTCTCATGCAAAAGAAGTTCCGCCTACGGCTACACTTACTTTTACATGAGAATATACATATTTAACCACATAAGTGAAGCTTAAAATAGGCTTAGTACTGTCCTAACAAAGGGGACCACCTCTTGTTTTTATCTAATCCACGATAACGGACTTTCGTGTACTTCCATTGGCATTTTATAATCCTAAATGGGTGTTCCACTTTTGCCCGTATTGACGACAGCCGTTCATTGCGTTTTTGTTGTTTCTGCGATAACTTCCTACTGACACTACCTGCCTTACCTCGTTTTGCTTTATCAAGTACAGCACAAAATATGCCCGCTTCACGAAATTGGCTTTTATCCTTATCACTGCTATAGCCTTTATCACCACAGATTATCTTTTCCTTACCATGTAACAAGCCTTGTTTATACTGTCGGTCATGCTCTTTGGCTGTGCTGGTCTGCACACTGTGAATAATCGGTCTACCCCTTACCTGTGTACCTATGTGCATCTTCATACCAAAATACCATTTATTACCTTTCTTTGTCGAACTCATATCTGTATCACGCTTTTTTTTTGCGTTCTTCGTCGAGGTCGGAGCGTGGATTATGCTGGCGTCTACTATCGTCCCTTCTTGTAACAAAAGACCTTTCTCAATAAGCAACTGATTGATACTGTCAAATATCGCTTGTGTCAAATCATGCCTTTCAAGTAAATGACGAAAGTTCAAAATCGTCGTTTCATCCGGAACACTATCTGAAATTAAATCTAACTTTAAAAATCTTTGAAACGATATACGGTCGTATATCCAATCCTCCGCCTGAGGATCAGATAAATTATACCACTGTTGTAAAAAATATATCCGTAACATCAAACACAAAGGCATCCGACGACGACCCAGTCTATTATTACTATAATAGGGCTTTATCAATGAACATAATCTATCCCAAGGGATTACACTGTCCATTTCAGATAAAAAAACCTCACTCCGTAACTTTTTATTCCCAATACCCAACTGGATAAACGATAACTGTGACATAATTAAAAATCCATTTCTATAATAAATTAAAGCAACAAATAATGAATAAATCATAACAGTATTTTAACATAAAACAATGCATAACAAAACATAATAATTCTTCAGAGATTCCTAAATATAATTTGGTTGCAACCGCTTGCCACGCAGTGGTATTGTGGTGTCCGATCGAGGTGCAAAGTGGGGTGAATAAGTGTGGGTTTTTGTCATGCAAAGCATGGGTAAATCCACATTAAACGCAAGAATGTACAGAGAAGCCGGGGGCGTTAGCCCCTTAGACTCACGATACAACCAACAAAATAAGATGTGCAGTATAACATGGCGAATCCTTTTATACCGAATTTAACCATATCTAACAGAAATATCGTCTTGTACCATGTTTGTTAAAACGCCCATTTTTGCTACTTCGACTTCTATTACATCGCCATGTTTCATAAATACAGGGGGGGTACGGGCGTATCCTACACCTGCGGGGGTACCGGTGATAATGACATCACCGGGGACTAAAGTCATACATTCAGTTAGAATTTCAATCAATTTAGGGACAGGAAATATAAAATCATCCGTGTTTGCATCTTGCATGATATGTCCATTTAGGCGGGTTAAAATGTGCAACCCTTTGACCCCATCTGGCAGTTCATCTGCACTGATAAAATCGGGACCGAATGGTCCTGTATTATCAAAATTTTTGCCCATTGTCCATTGGGTACTTTTGCGTTGATAATCACGCAAAGTAACATCGTTAAATAGGCTATATCCTGCAATATATTCCAATGCATTTTCTACTTTTACCTGATAGGCAGTTTTACCAATAATCATGGCTATTTCACATTCAAAATCTAACTTATCCGAAATCTGTGGGCGGATAATCGCATCCCCATGGGCAATTAAAGACTGAGCGGTACGAACAAACACTTCGGGATATGTTGGCGGTTTTGCCCCCCCCTCAATGGCGTGTGCCACATAATTGCGTCCAATACATAATATCTTATCTGGGTTGGGAATTGGCGGTAACAACCTCACATCATCCATATTATATATGGCTGTATCGGGGACATTTTGCACACAATTAGCAATCTCTGCCATGGAAATTTGGGCGGCTAAAATGCTTTTTAGATCCATAGGTACATGGGGGGCAATTACGCTTAAATCAATAAGGTTATCCCCCTGTCGTACGCCCACCTTTGTTGTGCCTGTGTGCTCAAATGTTACCAATCTCATAATAATGTATCCTTCTGTTAAATTGTATGTATATTATGTCCACCCTGTTACTGTACTTTTGTCGAGTATCTTGTTTAAGAATTTACCTGTGTTTTTATAATGCTGTATCAAAATGTTTGATGCTGTATCTGCATTACCATTCAGTACAGTCGTTAAAATATCCGTATGTTCCACCAATACATTACGGTCTTTGTAATTAGAAACATTTTTTGCTAAAAAACGATAGCGGATATTTTGATCATATAATTTATTACAAAAATTCAATAAAATAGGGCATTCGCTTTGGGCGATAAGTGCCATATGAAAATTTTTGTGATGGTGTTCCCACACATCAATGTCGGACACATTCGCCCGACTTAGTCGATGGTGCAGAATAACAAGGTGTTCTTCCCATGCAATATCGCCATTTTTCATACTTTTTCTGAGTGCCATATCTTCTAAGGAACAACGCAACATAAGGATTTCTTGAAAATTTGCACGACTAATCGGTGCCACACAAAACCCCCGTTGGTCCATACGATTTACTAATCCATCGGAAGTCAACAAACTTAGAGATTCCCTTATGGGTGTCGTCCCCATGTCTAGCATAACCTTTAAGGATTCAATTTTCAATTTGTCCCCGGGCAACAATTCACAAGTAATAATTTTTTCCCGTAATTGATTATACGCCCGATGAATGTTTGTTTTTGCCATCTGTAATGGTATATTTTGCATCTGCATTTGTATCATTATGCTCTTTTTCTCTTTAATATCGTTACTATTTTAGTATATAATATCGTTTTAATTATTACAAGTCAAAAATATTTTATTATATGCCTCAAATATGTACATTTTAATTTTATTTTACCATTTCCCTATATAAAATATATTTTTTAAAAAAATACATATATTTATAGTTATACACCTAATTTTAAAAAAATATCATTATTACTTGACTTTTATAAAAATAATCTTTATTATGTAATAAGTCAAGACTGTAAAGTCTTTTTTAAAAAATAAAACATATGCAAAGAGTAAAAATGATAGAACAATGCCCCAAACTATGTGCACAACAAGCTGTACGGCATATGCGAAAATGTCTGTCTAGGCTGAGTGATGATAGTATTGATGTTATCTTACGAAATGCTCGTTCCCATTATGCGTGGCAAGACCGCCCTGTGCCTGATTTTGTATTGAAAGAATTGTATGACATTGTTGCAAATGGTCCTACTAGTATGAATAGCTGTCCCGCTCGCTTTATTTTTGTCAAGTCTACGCATGCAAAAGAGAAACTTGTAATTGCCCTCAAAGATAAGAATATTGATAAAATGAAATCCGCACCTGTAACAGCGATTGTGGCATACGACATGGATTTTTGGCAAAAACTGCCGTTTTTATTTCCCCATGAAGACCGTCGTCCTCTGTTTGAAAATAAAACTGCATATATTAAAAGAACCGCTTTTTTAAATAGCACATTGCAGGGGGCATATTTAATGATTGCCGCCCGTGCATTGGGCTTGGATGTGGGGGCGATGTCTGGCTTTTCTAATGAAATAGTCGATGACATTTTTTTTAAAGGTACCGCACTAAAATCAAACTTTTTATGCAACATAGGATATGCGGATGAAACGGCATTATTCGAAAAATTACCCCGTTTTACCTTTGATGAAGTATGCAAAGTTATTTAATTATTAATATGTAAATATTTTAAGGAGAGAGTATATGAACTTAACATTCAAAAACACAATATATAAAAGTATCGGTTTTGCCATAGCAGCTGCATTTGCATCCAGTACATGGGCAACGCAAAAAATTAAAATTGTTGCCATTGATGGATACCCAGCAAAAGCCATGTGGGTACAACAATTTTCCAAATTTTTTATTCCAGAGGTTAATAAACGGCTTGCAGAAACAGGTAATTACAAATTAATATGGCAACAATCGTATGGTGGAACGATTGTAAAACCCAAGGGGGTACTCGAAGGTATCAAATTAGGTTTGGGCGATATTGGTATTGTAACAACTGTATTCCACACTTCGAAACTGCCCAGTCAATCGCTAGCGGCAACTACACCGATGATTTCTAGTGATGCACGAGTCGTGGCAAAAGCAATCGATGAAATCGCCAAAGAATTTCCGACTATGCAGGCGGAATTTAATAAACAAAACCAAATGTATTTAGCAACAGGTGTGGTACTTGACAGCTATCAACTGTTCAGTAAACAAAAAATTACCACTGCAAACGATCTGAGTGGCAAAAAGGTCGCAGGGGCGGGAACTAATTTGCGGTACCTAGAGGGGATTGACAATGTGGCAGGTGTCCGTGGAGGATTGACCAATTTTTACAATATGCTGAACACTGGTTTAGTCGATGGGGCGTTGTTGTGGCCAGAAGCGGCACAGAAATTTAAAATTTCCGAAGTGGCACCTTATATGTTAGATGTAAACTTTGGGGCGGTAAATACCAAGACCATTACAATCAATAAACAATATTGGAACAAATTACCCGAAGAAGTACAAAAAGTCTTACAAGAAGTAGCTGTGCTGTATCGTGACCATGTGGCATCAATTGCCATGGACAAAGCTAAAGCCAGTCGTATTGCGTACATTAAAAGTGGAGGGGAAATTGTATCCATCTCTGATGCTAATCGTAAGGCTTGGGTAAATTCCATGCCAAATATTTCACAGGAATTGGCGGATACTTTGAACAGAGCAGGACAACCGGGAACAAAAATGATAAATACTTATATGAACAAGCTGTTACAATCTGGTGCCACGCCTATGCGGGATTGGATGGTGAAATAAAGCAATAAAATTTCTGTTGCCCTCATAATAAGGAGTATACACATGCTACACAATGTCTATAATGCCATAAAGTATTTTTCCTATGCTGTAAGTGTTATAACCATAATTGCCAATATGGTTGGAACTTTAATAGTATTGGCACTGGTATTGGTTGTAGATTACGATGTGATTGCCCGTGAGGCATTTAATAAACCTTTTATGGGGGCAGTAGAAGTAGTACAATTTTCCATGGTGTTAATCGTTTTCTTACAATTACCGGATGTGATACGGGTGAACCGCTTAATGCGCTCCGATGGTTTTTTATTGATACTGCACCACCGCAAGCCTAAATGGGCAATTTTACTACGCAAGTTTATAAATTTGGTATCCGCAGGGGTGATGATAACAATAGCCATCGCCATATGGCCCGAATTTGTGGAAATGTACATCAGCAAAGATTTCTTTGGTATACCAGGGGTGTTTACTGCCTTGTATTGGCCCATTAAATTGACAATATTTATTAGTGCAGTTTTATGTAGTATCACATTTTTGCTAAAAACCATATTGAATTATACACAGTATGATAAATACACCAACTATACAAAAATACAGTATTAAACACAAGAGGTATTCCCCATGAGTCCCATTGACATAGGTACACTTTCTGTTATTGCCATTATTGTCATGGTATATATGGGATTTTGGATTCCTATCGCCTTGTCGGTGGTGTCATTGGTTGCCATTTGGATGTTACAGGGTAATATTAATGTATCGATTAACCTGTTAAAAATAGCCATCAGCGACAGCGTTATGGAATATACTTTTGCCACTATTCCCCTCTTTACCTTTATGGGCTTAATTGTCGCCAAAGCAGGCATGGGGACGGACATTTACCAAGTCATGAATGTCATATTCCGCAGTGTTCGGGGCGGTATTGGCATGGCAACCGTGGGGGCAAACGCTGTATTTGCAGCGGTAACGGGTTCCTCCATTGCTTCTGCATCTGTATTTACCAAGGTATCTGTGCCACAAATGACACAATACGGATATAACAAACGGTTGGCGGTTGGCATTGTAGCAGGATCATCTGTATTGGGTATGATTATACCACCATCAGCAATGCTGATTATATATGCGTTTGTCGCCGAACAGTCTGTGGGGGATATGTTCTTAGCTGGTATTGTTCCCGGAATTTTACTTGCTATAACCTATATTGTAACCATTTGGATTTTAGTACGAATATGGAAAAACAGTATTACCGATGGGGGCAATAAAAACACATATAAGCCGATGTCTTATGGAAATTTGTGTAAAAAAACCTTACCTTTGGTCAGTATAATATGTATCGTTTTAGGGGGTATTTACACAGGGCAGATGACCCCCGTAGAAGCCGGGGCAGTTGGGGCAACCATCGGATTGGGTATAGCCATTATAGGTGGCAAAATAACTTTAAAAATATTTTGGGAATCGCTGATTGAAACGGGGCACATTTCTGCGTCTATTTTGTTTTTAATCACTTCTGCATCCATATACAGTCGTATGCTTGGTATTGCCGGATTACCCAACGAATTGGCAATTATATTAGAAAACGCCCAACTGAACTTGACTTTAATATTATTAATATATGTAATTTTAATGTTATTTTTGGGAACCTTGCTGGATACAGCTTCGATTATTTTAATTGTTGTACCCTTATTTTTACCATTAATAGAACCATTGGGATTAAACCTTGTCTGGTTTGGTATTATCACAGTTATCGGGGCAGAAATAGGCTTATTAACCCCCCCTCTGGGTATCAGCTGTTTTGTGATTAAATCAACTTTAAACGATGATAGCATTGCCCTCAAAGACATATTCATCGGGGCATTCCCATTTTCTTTTGCTATGCTATTGGTGTTAATTGTATTGATCAAATATCCTGTGCTAAGTATTGGCATATTACAATAAAATAAAGAGGAGACCTTATTATGCGTACTGTTAATTCAAAAAATATTACAGAAACTTTTATCAATTATTTTGGCGATGATACCGACCCCAGAATAAAGCAGCTTATGTCTAGTTTGGCACAGCACTTACATCAATTTGTTATCGATACAAAATTAACCCATGACGAATGGCGATATGCCTTAAAATTATTACAATGGGCAGGGGATATAACCGATGAAGAGCGCAACGAATTTGTATTGTTTTCCGATGTATTAGGTGTGTCTTCGTTGGTAGATATGATAAATTTTTCACCCAATGCCACCAGTTCTAGTGTTTTGGGCCCCTTTCATGTATCCGGTGCCCCGCACCGTCCCTTAGGGGCGGATATGAAACAGCATTTCGAAGGGGAAGTCGTATTGGTCGAAGGGTATATCAAAGACACAGATGGTACCCCCATCGCTGGTGCACAAATCGATATTTGGCAAACCGCCCCAAATGGTATGTATTCCAGCCAAGATCCTGATCAAGAAATCGAAAGTTTCCATGGCATATTCACGACTGATGAAAAGGGTTGGTATGGCTTTACCACTGTCCGCCCTGTGGAATATATGGTGCCAAGCGATGGACCAGTGGGGGTTTTACTGAATGCTACAGGACGACATCCATGGCGTCCATCCCACCTGCATTACATCGTATCCGCCCCAGGATATAAAACACTGGTAACCGAAGTATTCCCCGACAACGACCCATATTTGGACAATGATACTGTATTTGGCGTACGAGAAGACCTTATAATGACCTACATTTCCAAACCTGCAGCAAGTTTCCCAAAACAAGGATATGAATTGTCAGGAAAAGTAACAGAATCATATTCACATGTAGAGTTCGATTTGATTATTAGCAAGGTATGTAACCCTTAAACATACAATCGCCCAAAAAATAACATGATATGGAGTCTGCGTGCCAGTTTCATGGCAACATCCTTTAATACTTGATAGATGTCGATAGTATAATATAGTATAACATATTTCTTGCTTCGTGACTACACTATTTAAGTTAGATAGATAAAATATCATATTACCATAACTTTTTTGTTGTTGATTTTATGGGTTATATACTCTATGATTCATACTCTGTATCAATGTAATCATTTTAATTTTTTGGATAAATTTAGAAACTAAAAAATTTAATTAAGGAAAAATCTTATTGAGGGGCGAAAACTATGACTATAGCAAACACAAGAAAACAAGATATTTGGCAAAAAGACAAAGATCATTTTATACATCCATGGAGCGAATTTCAATCTTTTAAAAAGGATGGTTCACTGGTTGTGGAGCGGGGCAGTGGGTCGTTTGTGGAAGATATCGATGGCAATAAATACTTGGATGGTATTGCCGGATTGTGGTGTGTAAACATCGGTTATGGCAGAACTGAACTTGCTGAAGCTGCTAAAAAGCAGATGGAAAAGTTATGCTATTATTCAATGTTTGGGCATCATACCACCGAACCTAGTGCATTTTTATCGGCAAAATTAGCAGAATTAGCACCAGATAACCTGAATCATGTGCATTATTCGCTCAGCGGGTCTGTGTCCAATGACAGTGCCATTCGTATTATACACCATTATTTTCATCGTAAGGGACAACCAGAAAAAAAACATGTCATTGGGCGGGTGGATGGATATCACGGTTCCACATATTTGGCAATGTCACTCACAGGTATATTAGAAGACCATGACGAATGGACAGTTGAAGATAAATGGATTCACCATATTTCTAAGCCTTGTATGTACCGCCGTCCAGCGGGAACAGAGAATTTATCAGAAATCGAGTATACCGATTTTCTGGTCAAAGAATTTGAAAATAAAGTGATGGAAATTGGACCTGATAAAGTTGCCGCATTCATTGCCGAGCCCATTATGGGTGCCGGTGGGGTTATTGTTGCCCCAGAAGGATACCATAAAAAGATTTGGCAAGTGTGTCAAAAACACGATATTAAATATATTTCCGATGAAATCGTAACAGGTTTTGGACGGTTGGGGCATTTCTTTGCTACTGAAAAGGTATTTGGCGTAAAACCCGATGTTATCTCTTGTGCTAAGGGTTTAACATCTGGATATATCCCCATGGGGGCGACTTTGGTATCCGATGAAATATACGAAGAAATCAGCAAGCCCCGTAATGGCAAAGTGTTTACACATGGCTTTACCTATTCTGGACACCCTGTATGTGCGGCGGTGGCATTAAAAAATATTGAAATTATGGAAAATGAAGATATTTGTGGACATGTGCGGGAAGTGGGACCTTATTTAGAACAATCCCTCAAAGGGTTATCCGATCTGCCATTGATTGGGGATATAAGGGGATCGCACTTTATGGTGTGCTTGGAAAGCGTTGCCAACAAGGAAACGAAACAATTATTTGATGGATCGGTGAATGTGGGCGGTCGTGTGGCGAAACATGCACAGGAGGCTGGTGTACTTGTCCGTCCATTGGGACACAAAAACATCATATCCCCCCCCCTAGTGTTATCCATGGAAGAAGTCGATATCTTGGTAAAAACAGTCAGGGAAAGTATTGAAAAAGTACAGGATGACTTGGTCAAAGAAGGCATTTGGAACGGTTAATGTTATATATTATTTAAGGAGTTAAAATTATGAAAAAAGATAAAAAATATTGGCAAGACTTGGCGGCAGAAACAGCGTTTCCCACAAAAATGTTCATAGATGGGAAATGGCATAAATCCAGTAACAATAAAACATTTGATAATAAAAATCCTGCCACAGGTAAAGTTATTGTCAAATTTGCTGATGCTAGCAACGAAGATGTTGACATGGCGGTTGCATCCGCCCGTAAATCTTTTGAAAGTGGTATATGGGCACATAAAACCCCATCTGAACGGAAGGCAATTATTATTAGGTTGGCGGATTTAATAATGGAAAATATGGATGAACTGGCGGTGCTTGAATCTTCTGATATGGGGAAGACTATCAACGATTGCCTAAATATTGATATTCCAGGAACAGTGGCAATTTTAAAATGGAATGCAGAAGCCATTGACAAAATGTATGACGAAGTTGCCCCCGTTGGTGTCGGACAACAAGCGACAATTCGCCGTACCCCTATTGGTGTAGTGGCATCGGTTATTCCTTGGAATTTCCCGCTTGATATGGCGATTTGGAAATTGGCACCGGCAATTACCATGGGGAATTCTGTTATCATTAAACCCTCTGAATATTCCCCGTCTACTGCTTTAAAAATTGCTGAACTTGCTATTGCAGCTGGCGTACCAAAGGGTGTTTTAAATGTGGTGACGGGTAATGGGGCAACCGTTGGTAAGGCACTAGGCTTACATAATGATGTGGATTGTTTGGCATTTACAGGATCCACAGTTGTGGGTAAAAAATATCTTGAATATTCTGGTCAATCGAATATGAAGCCTGTATTTCTTGAATGTGGTGGTAAAAGTGCAAATATTATTTTTGCCGATGCGGATTTGGAAACCGCAGCAGCCCAAGCCGCAATGACAATATATTGGAATCAAGGGCATGTGTGTTCCGCATTTTCTAGGATTTTAGTTGAAAAATCGGCAAAAGATACTTTTATCAAACACTTTGAACAAGCAGCTAAGGCATTTTATCCAAAACACCCCATGGACGAAACCGCTGTAATAGGTGCAATTGCAACCGATAATCAATTCGCAAAAATCTGTTCTTATTTGGAAAGTGGTGCTAAGGAAGCAAAACTTGTATTTGGTGGGGAGTCTATTTCTGTCGACGGTGTACACCAATATGTTGTGCCAACCTTATTTGATTGTTCTGATAATCGCAATGCTAAGGTATTCAATGAAGAAATATTTGGTCCTGTGGCGGCACTTGCAACATTTGAAACGGAACAAGAGGCTATGGAACTTGCCAATGACAGTATATATGGTTTAGCGGGGGGAATATGGACAAATGACCTGAGTCGTGCCCATCGCTTATCGGAAAAAATGGTTGCTGGTACAGTTGCTGTTAATACAACCGATGTATTTGCATTGTCGCCGATGACACCGTTTGGTGGATTCAAACAATCTGGTTTTGGAAGGGATTTATCATTGCATGCGTTTGATAAATATTGTCAGTTAAAAACAGTTTGGTTTAAATATAATTAAGTAAAGGAAAAAATGATGGTGCACACCAGAATTAGGAAATTTAACACAAAACAAACATATCCTGAGCAAAGTATCGATAATGATTTATGCCAAGCAGTACGGGCGGGCAATATGGTATTTTTACGGGGACAAGTGGGACAGGATTTGGAAACACGGGAATGTGTATGTGTGGGTGATGCAGCGGGGCAAACCAAGCGGGCAATGCAGAATGTAAAAATGCTGTTGGAAGAAGCTGGTAGCAAAATGGAACATATCTGTAAAATAACCATATACATTACCGACCCCAGATACCGTGAAGCAGTGTACAATGAAATAGGCAAGCACCTCAAAGGTGTATTTCCCGCATCAACAGGCTTGGTCATAGACGCTTTGGCACGGCCCGAATGGGTTATGGAAATTGATGTGGTCGCAGTTATCCCAGATGATGAACTGTAATGGAGGTTTTTAATGACTTTTTCGTTGACCGCCTTGGATGAAAAAACAGGGCAGTTGGGTATTATTATTACCACATCCAGCATATGCGTTGGGGCAAGATGCCCTTGGGTACGATCGGGTGTAGGGGCGGTTGCCACCCAGAATGTAACATTGCCTTCCATCGGTAATGATGTTTTGGATAAAATAGAATCAGGTATGGATGCTAAATCTGCCCTAAACAGTGTTATGTCAGGACAACTGGACGCAGAATATCGTCAGGTATGTGTCATAGATGCCAAGGGGAATACAGCTGTATTTAGCGGTGAAAAAATATTGGGGATTTTTGCAGAATCTGCGGGTAAAAATTGTGTTGCTGGGGGCAATTTATTATCTAATGACACCATACCTCAGGTTTTGGTTGACACTTTTCAAAATACAACTGGACATTTGGCAAACAGGTTAATTGAATCCTTGCAATCCGCCATAGATGCAGGGGGCGAAGTGGGGGATATACATTCTTGTGCATTGTTAATTGCGGATAAACACAAATGGCCACTGGTGGATTTACGGGTTGATTGGTCCGATACTTGCCCATTGGCAGAATTGAAAAAACTTTGGGGCGATTATGAACCACAAATGCTTGATTATATAACCCGTGCACTGCACCCGTCAGAAGCCCCCAGTTATGGTGTGCCCGGGGATAGGTAACATGCCATAAAATGCCATGACGACATATACATATATCATTATTGGGGGGGGATCTTCTGGATGTGTTGTGGCAAATCGTTTATCTGCTAATCCTACTTATAAGGTTTTGTTATTGGAATCTGGACATAAAGATTCTGATTTTTGGATTCATATTCCCGGATCGTTTTATAAAGTGGTGGAAAAAGGCAGGGATGTAATAAATTATATTAGTACCCCCAGTGATAAAATCAATGGAAGACAACAGGTTGTTCCCCAAGGAAAAGTACTTGGCGGCGGCAGTTCAGTTAATTCCATGTGTTATATTCGGGGGAATAAAAACGATTATGATTTATGGGAAAAATTGGGTAACAAGGGGTGGTCGTATGCGGATGTGTTACCCGTATATAAGGACTTAGAAAACAATCAGCGATTTAGCAACACATATCATGGTACCGAAGGGGAATTGATGGTATCGGACCGCAGGTATACAAATGCCCTTAGTTCTGCATTTGTCAAGGCGGGACAAGAAGCAGGCATTGCATATAATGATGACTTTAATGGGGCGTGCCAAGACGGTGTAGGATTTTACCAAACCACCACTGGTAAAGCCAAACGGTGCAGCTCAGCAACCGCCTTTTTAACACCCATTAAACATCGGAAAAACCTAACCATTCGCACCCAGTTTAAGGTGGCAAAAATCAATTTTAATGGTGACAACAAAGCCTGTGGCGTGACCTTGGAAACAGGGGAATTTATCGCCTGTTCAGGGGAAGTGATTGTTTGTGCTGGTGCCATTGAAAGTCCCCGATTGTTACAATTATCGGGTATTGGTGACAAACACTTACTTGAAGAATACGGTATCGACTGCGTATCTGATTTAAAGGGGGTGGGCGAAAATTACCAAGACCATTTGTTGGTAAATGTAACCGCAGAGATTAATAAACCTATTTCCTTTTATGGGGAAAATAAGGGCTTGAAAGCGGTACGAAACATGATACAATACATACTGACAAAATCAGGCATTATGACCTCCACAGTATTAGAAACGGGTGGATTTATAAATGTGTCAAATGATCCATTTGGAGCCGATGCCCAATTTCATATTTTGCCATATTTGTTGGATGGGGTGAATAACAGTCAAAACACCAAAATGCACGGATTATCGGCAACTGTATGTTTTCTGCGACCTAAATCACGGGGCAGTGTAAAAATCCGATCCGCCGATCCAAAACAGCCTGCCATTTTTGATGCAGGGTCATTAAATGACGATGCGGATATTAAGGTGTTGGTGCAAGGGGTAAAAAAAGTGTTGGAAATATGTAATGCTCCATCATTGGCAAAACACACAAAACGGATTTTATCCCCCACGCAAATGGACGAAAAGTCGTTATATGATTTTGTGCGAAACCACGCTGAAACTGTGTATCACCCCGCAGGGACTTGTAAAATGGGAACAGCGGACGACCCGATGGCGGTAGTAGGTAATACTCTGCAAGTGTATGGTGTACAAGGAGTGCGGGTGTGTGACACCTCGATTATGCCGACTATTACCAGTGGCAACACCAACGCTCCGGCGATGATGATTGGGGAAAAATGTACCAGATTTATTTTAAATTAAAGTATAGCCTAGGTATTTGTTTTTCTTAATACATATTAAAAGGAAATGAAGTGTTAAAATATACCCTTAAACAATTATCATATTTTTGCTTGGTGGCAAAGTATGGGTCTTTGGCAAAGGCGGCACGGGAATTAAATATTTCACAGCCATCCATTTCAAAAGCAATTGGGTTACTCGAACAACAATTGGAAACACCGTTATTTATCCGCCATCATGCCCAAGGGGTATCACTTACGACATTTGGGCAAAAGTTCTATCAACGGGCAAGTGTCTTATTACAACAAGCTAATGAATTTCAAGATTATTTTCAACATCGTGTACATAATATGCCATTACGGGTGGGGTGTTATGCGACCTTTGCCCCGCGCATTATTCCCAAATTAGTGGGGGCATATAAACAAAAATATCCAGACAAAAAAATAACGATTGTCGAAGGCGAACAAGAAACCTTAATGACCTATTTATTAAAAGGGGATTTGGATATTATTTTCGTATATAATTTTGATTTACCCGATTCTGTATATGCCCGTAAGATTTTGGATTTGCAACCAAAAGCCATCGTTGCCCAAAATCATCCGTTGGCAAAATATGATTCGGTTTCGCTCCGGGAATTATCTGCATATCCCTTTATTTTATTAAATATGAAGGTGTCAAAAAATTATTTTATCAACTTGTTTACACAAAATAATTTGACCTTAGATGTGGCACACAGTGTATCGAGTATCGAAATGGTGCGGGGGTTGGTCGGGCATAATCAAGGTATTTCATTATTGTCAACGGATATAGGTAACAATATGAATTATGATGGCAAACAGGTTGTATCCATACCCTTAAAAGAAACTGTGTCCCCATCGTCTATATATATTGTCAACGCTATCGGACCATCGATGCATGAATCAGGACGGAATTTCATTGATTTTTGTTGTGCAAACGAAAATTTATTCAAGTAAAGTAGCATATATAAAAGTTTATTTTTATCAAGTCTAAATATACTTTTTTTATTATATACTAAATTGTATGTTTATACATCAGACATATAAAAAAAACAGAAATTATAATAAAGGATATAAGAAAATGATTTTTAATAATATGGAAACAGACACTTTGGTTATTGGGGCAGGTCAAGCAGGTATTGCCACCAGCGAACATTTGACGAAAGCAGGCATTGTCCATATTGTCGTTGAAAAAGGGCGTATAGCCGAAAAATGGCGTTCCGCCCGTTGGGATTCTTTGGTCGCCAATGGTCCCGCATGGCATGACCGTTTTCCGAACCTAAGATTTGAAAAATTTGGGGACGATGATTTTGTCCCCAAAGAAGACATTGCCGATTATTTTGTAAAGTACACAGAAAAGTTTGACATGCCCATTTACACGGGTGTTACTGTGCAATCGGTACAAAAAAATGCCAGTAGGTCTGGTTTTGTAATTGATACAGATAATGGTGTCATTTTGGCAAATTATGTGGTGGTGGCAACGGGGGCATTCCAAAATCCTAATATCCCACCGATTGCCCCACAGGATAACACTATATATCAAATCCATTCCTCAGCTTATCGTAACCCATCCCAATTACCTGAGGGGAATGTGTTGGTGGTGGGTGCAGGTTCTTCCGGTGTGCAAATTGCCGATGAATTACAGCAATCAGGCAGACAAGTATATTTATCTGTGGGGACACACGATCGTCCCCCCCGTTCCTATCGTGGGCGGGATTTTGTTTGGTGGTTGGGTGTATTGGGATTGTGGGACTTGGAAGCCACATCGCATATGGAACATGTAACCATTGCCGTAACTGGGGCACATGGGGCACATGGTACTGTTGATTTTCGCAAACTTGCCCATAATGGCATGCACTTGGTGGGGGTAACCAAAGCATTCAAAAATGGGGTGGTATCTTTTAATAACAACTTGGCGGATAATATTCGACAAGGGGATAAAAACTTGTTTGAATTATTGGATATGGCCGATGCTTATGTTGCCCGTAATGGTTTGGATTTACCCGAACAACCGGAACTGCGAAAAGTTTTATCTGACCCAGAGTGTATGACAAACCCGACCTTGGAACTGAATGTACAACAGGCAAATGTTACCAGTATTATTTGGGCAACAGGCTTTAAATCCGATTACAGTTGGCTTAAAGTCGATGCGTTTAATGAACAGGGTTATCCCGCCCACCAACGGGGCGTATCATCCGAACCCGGTGTATATTTTGTCGGTTTGCCATGGCAATCACGACGGGGGTCATCGTTTATTTGGGGCGTGTGGCACGATGCCAAACATATCACCGATCATATCACCACCCGACTTACATATATGGCATATCATCACAAGGCTAGCCATAAAGCATAATGATAACTACACATTTTCTATATGACGAACGCAGTTTTTGGCACACCACTGGTGATGCGGTATTGTTTGTCCCCCCACAAGGCAATTTACAACCTTTAACAGGTCTGGGGCATGTGGAAAGTGCGGAAAACAAACGGCGGTTTTTATCGTTGGTACAGGTATCGGGTTTAATACAACATTTACAAACCGATGATGCCATCCCTGTAACAGACGAACAGGCTCGATTGGTACATACGGACACATATATACAAAAATTAAAAACCCTGTCCGAACAGCAAGGCGGTGAAGCCGGTTTCGGTGCCAATTTTGGACATAAAGGGTATGAATATGCCTGCGTATCAGCGGGCTTGGCTACACAAGGATTGCTAAAGATCTGTGCGAAACACAATCAATATGCATACGCCCTGACCCGTCCCCCCGGACACCATGCAGAGTCCGACAAAGGTATTGGATTTTGCCTATTAGCAAATATACCTATTGCCATTCGTAATGCCCAGACACTATACCCCGATTTACGAGTGGTAGTACTCGATTGGGATGTACATCATGGAAATGGCACACAGCAGGCATTTTATGACGATGATTCTGTTTTAACCATATCCCTGCACCAAAATGACTTATTCCCCAGAAATTCGGGTTATGTAACCGATGTGGGTATAAATAAAGGGTACACATATAATATGAATGTACCCTTACCCGCAGGTACAGGTGATGATGGATATACATACGCCCTTGAAAAATTATGTGTACCTGCTGTACAAAAATTCAATCCTGATGTAATAGTCGTGGCATCTGGATACGATGCAGGTTGGACGGACCCTCTGGGCCGTATGAGTGTTACCAGCCAAGGTTTTCAAAAAATGACAGAAATTATAAAATCTGTGGGACACATATGTAACAACAGAATCCTATTTACCCATGAGGGGGGATATTGCCTAGCCTATACTCCCATATGTGCCTATAAAACCCTTGAAACTTTATCAGGCAAGACCATAAACATACAAGACGATTTTGCCCACGATTACCAAGGTTTACCAGATTTACAATTACAACCGCACCAAAAGAAAATCATAGACAGCATATACAATACACACCCTTTTTTTATAACTGAATAAAATAAAGATTGCTTATAAGGATAACGGTGGTATTTATAATTATATGTAATTATACTTTCCAATCTGGAACACCATATTTTGACAATATATTTTGTACAGATCGTATCATGGTATTAAGATTTTTCTGAGTGTTTGCCTCAAAACGCATGGTGATACAGTTTTGTGTGTTGGAGGCACGGCATAACCACCAGCCGTTTTCTGTGCGGACCCGTACGCCATCTATGGCACAGTATTCTGTGTCAGTGTCGTGCATGTGTTGTGCCAATTGGGCGATTAAGGGAAATTTTTTGTCTTCGCTTATATCAATGCGAATTTCTGGGGTATTGACCATTTGTGGTAGGGCGTTTTTGGCAGCGATCACAGATGTACCGCTTTCGTAAATAGCATTGATAAATCGTATGCCCGCATACAATGCATCATCATGTCCATAAAAAGTATCCGCAAAGAAAATATGGGCACTCATTTCGCCTGCTAATGGGGATTTTTCTTCGATCATCCGTGATTTTACAATTGAATGTCCTGTTGCCACCATTACCGGCGTTCCCCCCATGCGTTCAATTTCTTGGAACAACACATCGGATGCTTTGACATCGGATAAAATTTTTGCTTGTGGGTGTTTTTTTAATACTGGTTTTGCCAATATGCACAGGATTTCATCGCCCCATAATACCCGTCCCATGGCATCGATAATACCGATTCTGTCCCCATCCCCATCAAAGGCAATCCCCATATCTGCTGTGTGCTGATGCACAGCGGATTTTAATTGGGCAAGGTTGCTTTCCACGGTTGGATCCGGGTGGTGGTTTGGGAAGGTGCCGTCCACTTCTTCGTTAATGATAATATGCGTACCTGCCATTTTATGGGTGATTTTTCGTAACACCGCCCCCATTGCCCCATTGCCCGTGTCCCATACAATAGTATACGCCGCATGCGGATCGTAATCTTGTAAAATACGATCGACATAAAAGGTGGAAAAATCTTGATATTTGCACATAGGGGGCGAGTTGGTTTCGACGATACTCCAATCGCCTTTTTGGGCAATGTTGCCCAAGGTTTGAATATCTTTACCAAAAAATGATGCCCCATTTAGCATAATTTTAAATCCATTATAGGCGGGTGGATTGTGGCTTCCCGTTATCATTACCGCAATGGGGGTATGTAATTCCTTGCCCGCCATATACAACAATGGGGTCGGGCATAATCCCACATTTATAACCGCAACGCCCGCATCTTGAAATCCTTGTATAAGGTGGTCGGCAAATGCGGGTGATGACACCCGCCCATCGTATCCCACCACCGCACATAGGGGTAATCCTTGGGTATGGGCAATGGTAACAAGTGACCGGGCAATAGCGTACGCATCCGCCATATGCAGGGTATCGCCCACCACTCCACGAATATCATATGTGCGTAATATACTGGGATGAAAAACATGGGATTGTAGGTGTGTCATGCTCATTTTCTTTTTATGAATATTTTTTGTTTTATCCAATGTGGTTGCGTCCGATACTGTGGTATGTAAAGCCATATGTATCATGGATATGTTGCATACGGTCCAGATCATACAGGTTGCGTAAATCGATAACAGTTTTTGTGTTAACCACCTGTGCCAGTTTGGCAAAGTCGAGCACAGAAAACGCACTCCATTCGGTTAAAATCACAATTGCATCCGCATTTGTACAGGCGGTTTCAACATTTGGGCAGTACTGTATAGTATTGCACAGATGGGATTTGGCATTTGTCATACCTTCTGGGTCGTGGGCGGATATGTGGTATCCCGCCTGTAACAATTTTGGAATAATGGTAAGGGCAGGGGATTCGCGCATATCATCAGTATTTGATTTAAAAGTCAGCCCCAATATGGCAATCTTTTTTTGTGCTGTTGTGGAATTTTTGCCAACGATATAGGTAATTTTGTCCGCCATACGGTGTTTACGGTCTTCGTTTACTTGTACCACAGTGCGGATAATATCCATTTTTACCCCATGTATGTTCGAAGTATGTACCAATGCACGGGTGTCTTTGGGAAAGCAACTGCCCCCATATCCAGGACCGGGATGTAAAAATTTGTGTCCAATGCGCGTATCCATGCCAAACCCTTTGGTTACATCGGTAATGTTGCTACCGACTTTTTCGCATAAATCGGCAAGGTCATTGGCAAAAGTGATTTTTGTTGCCAAAAATGCGTTGGTTGCATATTTTATCATTTCTGCGGATTTGGTATCGGTTATCATTAACGGGACATTTTGATTGGCGAGGGGGGCATATATGTCTTGCATAACCCTATTGCCAAGTGTATCATCCGCCCCAATTATAATTCGATCGGGGTTTAAGAAATCTTCAATGGCAACCCCTTCCCTTAGAAATTCTGGGTTGGAAACGACTGAGAATTTTAAATTGGGATTTTTTTGTTGTATCAAGGCACGGACTTTATCCGCCGTTCCCACAGGTACAGTTGATTTATCGACAATTACAATGTTGTCGGGGGCGGTGTGGGCGATTTTTTCCGCTACTGCAAATACATGTGATACATCCGCATTGCCATCCGGTTGGGATGGGGTACCAACGCATATAAACAGTGCCGAACACTCTTGTATTCCTTGTTTAAAATTATCTGTAAAAAACAGCCGGTGTTGTTCCACACATTGTGTTAATAATCGTGCCAAACCACTTTCGTAAATGGGTATCTTCCCTTTTTTAAGATGGGTTATTTTTTGTGTATTGGAATCGATACAGGTAACTGTATGCCCCAGATGTGATAAACATACCCCGGTGACCAATCCCACATACCCTGTACCAATCATTGCTATTTTCATACTGTTATCCTTATTTTTGGTACTTTTTTAATATGTGGGGTAGGGTCTGTTGTAAATCTTTATCTTGTGCCGCCATTGCAATTTGTGCTTCGAGAAAACCGGCTTTCGATCCGCAATCAAAACGGGTGCCACTGAATTTTACCCCATGGAAGGGTTGCACAGACAAAATATCCGCCATGGCATCGGTAATTTGTATTTCCCCGCCCACCCCGATTGTGCCTTGTTGTAGGTATGTAAAAATTTCTGGTGTAAATATATACCGTCCAATAATGGACAAGTTACTTGGGGCGTTTTCCCGTGCAGGCTTTTCCACAAATCCTTTGACTGGGACTGTTGTCATGTTTGTATCTTGACAATCCAGTACACCATATTTGTGGACATTTTCCCACGCCACATGTTCCACCGCCACCACCCCTGATTGGGTGGTGGCAAACACTTCGGCCAATTGTTTTTGGCAAGGGGTTTTTGATAATACCACATCATCGGGTAACAGCACATGAAACGGTTTATTACCCACCAAGTCTTTGGCACAATAAATGGCGTGTCCTAATCCCAAGGCTTGGGATTGTACCACTGTGTGTATAGCTCCTGGGATTTTACATTTTATTTTGTCGATACTGTCATATTTTTGTTTTTCCGCCAACGCATGCACCAAGGTTACATCGTCTTCAAAATGTTTGATAATACTGGATTTTTGGGGGGATATGACAAATATAAAATCCGTTGCCCCCGCACATAAAGCCTCTTCCACCGCATATTCAATAAGCGGTTTATCCAATATGGGAAATAATTCTTTGGGCACAGCCTTCGATGCGGGTAAAAATCGTGTGCCTAATCCCGCCACAGGAAATACAGCCGTGGTAACCTGAGTATGTGTCGACATGTGCCCTCATAATATATGTTATAATATCATTACAAAATGTTTATAGCATATTGTCATTGAAACGCCAATAAAATAAGTGTATATTGGGGGATAATTTATTATATGTATATGCCACGGAGTATTTAAGAAAGGTACATCCCATGCCAGAAAATATGCCAGAAATTACGGGTAAGGTTATCGATTCTTATTGCCATAATCATACATATTATGAAAATTCATTTTTGGAAAATGTATTAAAAATTGCACAGGAATTTTCCCCCCAAGCCGGGATGAGTTCAAATCGTTTATCAGGGGGATTGTTACGCACTTTGACGGCGATAAAGCAGCCCCAGCATATTTTGGAAGTGGGGGTATTTTTTGGATATTCGACCTTGTGTATGGCGGAAGGTGCCCCCCAAGCAAAGATTACTGCGTTGGAATGGGATGGGCGATATGTGGAATTGGCAAAAGATTCGTTTGATGCCCACCCATGTACGAATACTATCACAGTGGTACAAGGCGATGCATTGGAAACTATCGTACAGCAAATGCAACGGCACCAATTTGATTTTATCTTTATCGATGCGGATAAACAATCCTATGTGTTTTATGTGCAACACGCCATAAATCACCTACCATCAGGGGGGGTGTTGGTCGTTGACAACACCTTATGGGGTGGGCGGGTAACCGATATGAACACCCATGATGATGTACATACCAAGGCGATCGATTCGGCAAATAAAATGTTACTGGAACACCCAAATATGATAAATACCCTGATTCCCATGCGTGATGGCATACATGTAGCGGTTAAAATATAGGCATATTTAAAGTATTTTTTATATGGGATTTATATACTTGACTCCACAGGATTTGAATTAAGGCTATTTTTTGTTTTTATACATAAATGACATTGCTTTTTGTTGTGAAATCCCACCAAATTACATGCAAATATCGATTTATGGAGTCAAGTATATAAATCCCTAAATTTTTTATTTATACAACCCTTTTTTTAGCAACGGCGGCCGCTTGCGGCCGTCCCTACGCAATCCGCCGAGAAATCCGAACGCAATCCGAACGCAATCCGCCGAGAAATCCGAACGCAATCCGCCGAAGGTAATATTTTGTTTGCAAATATTAAAATGATATGTATAATCATATTGTATTTCGTTTTTTTTAAATGAATATGTTGTTTTTCGGGGGGGGTGGTTCCCCCCCTTTTATTTTCGACCCCCTGTATGGTTGACCCGTCCAATTGGATACTCTGATACTATTATATTGGATGCACGGCCATAAAGCGGGCTTACAACGGATTGACCCCTGTACGGTTGACCCGTCCAATTGGATACTCTGATACTATTAAGGATTTATATTGACAAAGTGGGTTTGTTTGTGTATATTGCCCTGAATAAAGTATCAATAAACATAAGGAAAGTCATATGTTTTCAAAAATAATTTTAAGAATATTTATTATATCGTGGGTATGTATCCCCCCCATAGTACAAGCAAGTGATTTTTTGTCAGACTCGTATTGGCAAAATGTCACAGTAAAAGATGTAAAAAACGCTATTGCCAATGGGGCGGATGTCAATGCACGGACTAAAGATGGGGGGACACCTTTAATGTATGCATCTGAGTTCAATCAAAACCCTGAAGTTATTACTACACTGATTAACGCAGGGGCGGATGTCAATGCACGGACTAAAGATGGGGGGACACCTTTAATGTATGCATCTGAGTTCAATCAAAACCCTGAAGTTATTACTACACTGATTAACGCAGGGGAGGATGTCAATGCACGGGATAAATATGGGTGGACACCTTTAATGTCGGCGGCGTCTCGGGCCAATCAAAACCCTGAAGTTATTACTACGCTGATTAACGCAGGGGCGGATGTCAATGCACGGTATGAAGATGGGTCAACACCTTTACTGTATGCATCTGAGGACAATCAAAACCCTGAAGTTATTACTACACTGATTAACGCAGGGGCGGATGTCAATGCACGGACTAAAGATGGGTTGACACCTTTAATGTCGGCGTCTGGGGGCAATCAAAACCCTGATGTTATTACTACGCTGATTAACGCAGGGGCGGATGTCAATGTACGGACTAAAGAAGATGGGTGGACACCTTTACTGTATGCATTTTTTTCCAGTCAAAACCTTGATGTTATTACTACACTGATTAACGCAGGGGCGGATGTCAATGCACGGACTAAAGATGGGTCGACACCTTTAATGTATGCATCTAGGTTCAATCAAAACCCTGAATTTATTACTACACTGATTAACGCAGGGGCGGATGTCAATGCACAGGATAAAGATGGTTCGACACCTTTAATGTCGGCGTCTTCGGCCAATCAAAACCCTGATGTTATTACTACGCTGATTAACGCAGGGGCGGATGTCAATGCACGGGATGAAGATGGGGGGACACCTTTAATGTATGCATCTAGGAACAATCAAAACCCTGATGTTATTACTACACTGATTAACGCAGGGGCGGATGTCAATGTACGGAATAAATATGGGTTGACACCTTTACTGTATGCGTCTAAGAAGTTATTCAATCAAAACCCTGAATTTATTACTACGCTGATTAACGCAGGGGCGGACGCAACAATCAAAGACGATCGGGGTAAAACTGCCTATGATTATATTTTAAAAAACGACGCTTTAAAAGATTCAAAAGTCCGCTGGAAGTTAAACGACTTGCGGTTTAAATAATATTGGATGCACGGCCATAAACCGGGCTTACAACGGATTGACCCCTGTACGGTTGACCCGTCCAATTGGATACTCTGATACTAATAATGCAATCGAATCGACTCCGCATATTTTAATTTTTCAAAAAAATTTGAAAATTTTCAAAAAAAAACGGGGAAAAAATGTAAAAAAGCGGGATTCACTTGACAAAAAAAAATAATATGCTTACCATTTTAAAGCATTGTTTAATAGAAACGAAACTAACCATTTTAAAGTTAAACGATTAAAAACAACATTACATTTTTAAAGGATAAAAAAATGAAATATATTAATATCAAAAGTAACATACTATCTGCCACAGACCTTAACAGCAGCGAAAAGTTGCTGTATGGCTTATTAGTATCTCTTTGTGAAATAAAAGATATAGAAACCTTTTATATTTACTATATTTTTGTGAAAAATATTATACATTTCAATAAGGATCAGAAAAAACGCATACATAAAGTAATTTTGTATTTTATTTACAGTACTTTTTTGTTACTGTGTAAATGATTTGCTTTTGGTGTTATTATAATTTGCGGAGAAAATATATGTTATCTGAAAAAATGGGGACGCATTCAGCGTTTAGCAATCAAGTATTTATAAATTTGACTGATTCTGAATTGGCACAACATGCACAGGATCAAGATATGGTACATATTTCCAAACATGGTGCGGTTGTTGCCAGCACAGGACAATACACAGGAAGGGCTGTCGAAAACCGATTTATCGTCCGCACCCATACAAGTGATGATGTGGATTTTGGTTACAGAAACCTGCCATTTCCACAAGCTGAATTTGATGCGGTATACAATGCGGTTTATACGCATTTGACAAGTGCTGTCCCAAAAGTATATGTGCAAAACAGCCGGGTTGGGGCGGATATACAGTACAGCATGAATGTGCAATTTATGTCCGATAGCCCTTGGCACACTTTGTTTACAAAAAATATGTTTATTGATATTTCTGCGGATGATTTGGATATGTTCCGGGCGGAATTTACCATATGTCATGCCCCATTTTTTAATCCACAGCCCTATGCGGACAGTTTGCCAAATAAAGCCTGTGTGTTACTTAACTTACAACAAAAAATTATTGTTATTGCCGGCACCGAATACGCAGGGGAAATTAAAAAATCCATGTTTTCTGTGATGAATTATATGTTGCCAAAATGTGATGTATTACCCATGCACTGTTCGGCAAATATGGGTAAAGATGGGGATACGGCAATTTTCTTTGGGCTAAGCGGTACGGGTAAAACCACTTTGTCGGCGGATGCGAACCGAATTTTAATTGGGGATGATGAACACGGTTGGACGAATGATAATACAGTGTTTAACATAGAAGGTGGATGTTATGCTAAGGCTATTGGCATTACCGCCGATAGTGAACCGGAAATTTTTGCCACCACAGAAATGAAAAATACTGTATTGGAAAATGTTATATTGGACGATAAGGGTGTACCCGATTTCGAAGACACGACATTGACCAAAAATACCCGTATTTCGTATCCGATTCATTTTATTCCCAATGCGTCGGAAACAGGTGTGGGGGGGATACCAAAAAATATTATTATGCTGACCTGTGATGCGTTCGGGGTATTGCCCCCTGTGTCGAGGTTGACGGCGGCACAGGCAAATTACCAATTCTTAAATGGATATACGTCGAAGGTTGCGGGCACAGAAGTCGGTATCGATACACCCGAAGCCACATTTTCCACTTGTTTTGGGGCACCCTTTATGCCCCTGCGTCCCTCTGTGTATGGGGATATGTTAGCGGAAAAAATCCGTACCCACAATGTGGATTGTTGGTTGGTAAATACCGGTTGGATTGGCGGTGCATATGGTACAGGTAAGCGTATATCGTTAAAATATACAAGGGCGATTGTGGCGGCTATTTTAAACGGTACTTTAAAACAGGTTGCCACTGCAACTGATTCTGTGTTTGGGCTTGCCATACCAACCGCATGTGAAAATGTACCTTCCGATGTGTTAACCCCCGAAAACCTGTGGACGGATAAAGACGCATACACAGAATCCGCACAACGATTATTACAAATGTTTGAAGAAAATTATAAAAAGTATGTGTAACACATCCATTTTTTACTTTACAGGGCTTAGGCTATAATTGTGGAGACCTTAAAAACTAGGTAGCGGGCTCATAAAATTCGCACCATAGTCTGATTGAAGCTATTTTAATCATAGCCATGTATGCCATTTGTTGCCAGTAAGGTTTTATCAGACAGCATATCCCATAAATGTGTATGTGTTATTATCCTTATTTTGAAAGGGTTACTAAACAGGTTTCCAAAATATCCAACGCTTCGTCAAACACACTCTGTTCGATGGTTAGGGGGGCAAGGAATCGTATTACATTGCCATAGGTACCACAAGTTAGCAAAATCAAATTACGGTGCAATGCTTCCATGCGTATACGATTGGCAAAATCTGCATCAGGGACATTGGTGGTAGGGTCGTTAAATTCCACCGCAACCATCATGCCCGCACCCCGCACTTCTGCAATGTGAGGTACCCGGGATTGTACACTTTGCAATCTTTGTAGTAGCACATTGCCAAATGTGGTTGCCCGTTCGCATAAATTATCGTTCTCGATAATATCTAATACCGCATGAGCAGCGGCGATGCCAAGGGGATTACCCCCGAAAGTACCGCCCAAACCCCCGGTGGAAGGGGCATCCATCAATTCCGCCCGCCCTGTGACCGCTGATAATGGAATGCCACCAGACAACCCCTTTGCCATGGTGGTCAAATCTGCCTGTACAGGATACTGTTCCATAGCAAACAAAGTACCTGTGCGGGCAAAACCAGTTTGGATTTCGTCAGCTATCATCACAATACCATGTGTGTTACACAGTTTACGAATAGCTCTTACAAAATCCGCAGGGGCTTGATAAAAACCCCCTTCCCCTTGTATGGGTTCAAAAAGTATTGCCGCCACTTGGCTGGCACCTATGGTTGTTTTAAATAATTGCTCAATGGCATTTATGGAATCTTCGGTGGTTACACCTCTTAGGGCAACAGGATATGGCACATGGTATATGTGGGGCATCATGGCACCAAAATCTTTTTTATATGGGACCACTTTACCCGTTAAACTCATACCCATAAATGTGCGACCATGGAATCCACCGCTAAACGCAATTACACCATTACGACCAGTGGCACAGCGTGCGATTTTAATAGCATTTTCCACCGCCTCTGCCCCGGTGGTAGCAAACATGGTTTTCTTTTCAAAATTCCCTGGTACGGATGCATTCAACCGTTCCGCTAACTGTACATAATTTTCATAAGGTACAACTTGGTGGCAGGTGTGGGTAAAGTTGTCTAGTTGCTGTTTTACCGCATCGATCACTTGTGTATTACAGTGTCCCGTATTGACCACGGCTATGCCGCCGGCAAAATCGATATAACGGTTACCTTCCACATCCCAAATCTCTGCATTTTTTGCCGATTGCACATACACTTGTGTCATCATACCTACACTAGCGGAAAGTGCTTTGTTTTTGCGTACTGAAATCTCTGTATTTTTCATTTTATATCCCTTTTAATGTTAAACATTCCCACACAGGTCGTGTCCTCAAAGACACGGCACCTGTTATTATTGAAAAGATTATAGTCGTATTTTTTATGTGTTTATAAGCTGTCGTACCTTATTTAGCATGGTTTGTCTGCGCTGTCGACTTTCCAAGGCTTCATCCATGGTAACGGATATAAACTGTATGGTACGGTTGGGCTGTAATTGTCCAATGTAATCCATATCAGATGATATGACACAGCCCACTGTGAAAAAGCCCCCACCAGAAACCGCATCACGGTGCAATACAATGGGTGAAGTTCCCCCTGGAATTTGAATCGATCCATATGGATAACAGCTGTCGACAATATTAGATGGATCTGAACCCGCCCCAAACGGCTGTTCCCGTTCAACAAATTCTATGGGTGTTCCCCCATTAAAGCGGTATCCGATACGGTCAACCTCTGAACCAACTGTCCAAATATCCGCAAAAAATTGTTGTTGGGCTTGTTGGGTCAAACGGTGCCAATATAACCCCGATAACACTTGAATTTCCGCATTATTACCAACCTGCCGTCTTAGGTTTTCAGGCACTGATGTACCCAATACCACATCCCTTTTAATTTCTGTGCCAATGGGCAATGTATCCCCGTCTTTTAGTAACCGACCTCGATGACCGCCCAATGCCCCAAGGGCATAAGTGGCACGAGACCCCAAAACAATCGGCACATCAACACCGCCCGATATGGCAAGGTATGCCCTTGCCCCTGATTTCACAAAATCAAACGACAAGGTGTCCCCTTTTTTGATGGCAAGGGTTGTCCATATGGGGTGTAATTCACCATTAATCTTGGGGGCAATATTTCCCCCCGTTACAGCGATTTTTGCATGGACATTGAAAAGTATTTCTGGACCCATAAAGGTTATTTCCAAACCCGCATGATTATCAGGGTTACCCACCAACAGGTTGGCAATTAACATGGCATACCTGTCCATAGCACCCGATTGGGGAATGCCCAAGTGGTAATATCCTTCCCGCCCCAAATCCTGTACAGCTGTGGCGATGCCCGCTTTTATGATATTAATTGACATGAAGAGCCTCCTTTAATTGTGTATTATATGCGTACATATCTTGTTTAAATGTATCCAATGAGAATGACACTTGTTTTACATTGGGGGTGTAGGTGCTTGCCTCCACTTGTGCCACAATGTTGTCATATTCCGCACGGTCAATAGGGGTAAATTTGACAATATCCCCCGGTTTAAAGAAAATCATAAAGTCTCGTAGGTATTTGACTTGTTGACTGGGGTCATAAATGGGCATTGGGGTTACCCCAAACATTTGATACCCACCGGCACCCCGCACAGAATATACAGCGGTGAAACACCCCCCATATCCAACGGTCAGCTTGGGCGTATCTGTGCGGGGGCTTAAATACTTGGGGACTTCCAACTGTTTTTCCCGCCCCACCATTTGATACATAAATGGCAACCCCGCAACAAATCCCACCATGGTCACAAACCAAGGATTTTCGTGATGGGCTTTGATAAAGTCTTCGTCACTGTCAAAGCCATTGATTTTTGCCGCATAATCCAGATCTGTACCCGTGGGGTCTTGGTGGCGTTCCCGAAAACGCATCAAAGTCTCGTGTGTCCATGGGTCTTTGTAATACACTGGCATTTCAATAATGCGGGTGTCCAGTTCCGTGCGAATATCCCCCAGAGAATTTTCCACTTCCTTAATAGTGCTTAGCATATCGTTAGGGGGTATAATATCTGGGTTAAACCGCACTTGAAACGATGCGTTTGCTGCACATATTTCAGTGACTCCATCAATGTTCATGGACTGTAATTTTTTGGTAATTGACAATCCCTTAAAAAAGGCTTCCAACGACATATCTTCGCCAATTTGCACCAAAATATGTTCGTCACCGCCGTGTGTGTATCGTGTTTTCATCATGCACCTGCCTGTTTAATTTGTGTTGTTACATCTGCGTTTTGTAACCAGTTTTCTAGCCAACTGGTATCAAACGTCCCTTGTTGTACGGCGGGGCAATCCACCAAGACCTTAAATAAGGGTTTTGTATGTATTAGCCCCCCGATTTGTAATTCTTGTAATGCCCGTTTCATACGGATAATTGCCTTGGTACGATCTTCGTCCCAGACAATCAATTTACCAACCATCGAATCATAAAATGGCGGAACGGTATACCCCGCATATAACGCAGTATCAAACCGTACACCAAAGCCAGCCGGCATTTGTATGTGTGATACAGTCCCCGGGAATGGCATAAAGTGCATTGCCGCATTTTCGGCATTGATACGCACTTCAATAGCATGGCCTTTGGGCGTAATATCCGCCTGATTCAGTGATAATGATGTGCCATTGGCAATTTTTATCATTTCCCGAATTAAATCCACCTGTGTTATCATTTCTGTAACAGGGTGTTCCACCTGAATACGGGTGTTCATTTCAATGAAATAGAAATTTTGGGTAACATCATCATATAAAAATTCTATGGTACCCGCCCCCTTGTAGTTTACATGTCGGGCTAAGTCCACCGCCGACTGTTGGATTTTTTGCCGTACTGCGTCTGGCAGTAGGCTGGCGGGGGCTTCTTCCCACACCTTTTGTCGGGAGCGTTGCAATGAACAATCCCGCTCATAAAAGTGTAAATACTTTTGTCCATCCCCCAAGATTTGGATTTCAATGTGACGGCATTTTTGGATGTACTTTTCAATATACACCCCCCCATCCCCAAAGGCAGATAGGGCTTCTGTACTGGAGTGTTGAGCGGATTTTTCAAAATTTTCCACACAATCAACAATACGAATACCCTTGCCCCCGCCACCTGCAACAGCCTTAATCATCAGCGGATAGCCAACAGTGTCAGCAATTTTTTTCGCTTCATCCAAATCATCAATGCGACCGTCACTGCCGGGAACGGTGGGTACACCTGCTTGTGTGGCAATAATTCTGGCACTGACCTTGTCACCCATTTGGTTAATAATATCCCCCGATGGACCAATAAATATAAGCCCCGCATCCACGACTGCATCGGCAAAATCGGCATTTTCCGCCAAAAATCCATACCCAGGGTGAATGGCATCAGCCCCTGTTTGTTTGGCAGCATCAATAATTTTATCCATACGCAAATATGATTTTATCGATTGTGGTTCCCCAATATGTATGGTTTCGTCCGCCATTTTAACCGCCAACGATTCCGCATCCGCATCACTGAACACTTGCACAGTTTTTATGTTCAGTTCCTGTGCCGCACGGATAATCCGCACCGCAATTTCCCCACGATTGGCAATCAATAATTTTTTAATATTTTCCATATTATTTCCCCTTCAATGTGCTGGTATTATTCAAGTTCCAACAACGCATCACCGGGGTTTACAGCAGTGTTATCGTCCACGAGGAATTGTTTAATTATACCCTCTTTGTCCGCCTGGATTTCGTGGAAAGATTTCATAATTTCCATAACGCCAATCACATCGCCCTGTTGTACCGTATCCCCGTGGTTTTTATAAGGGTCTGCATCGGGGGAAGGTTTGCGATAAAATGTACCAGGTAACGGGCTTAGTATGTGTTTTTCACTCATAGTATTTTCTCCTTTAATTGTGTAAGTATTGTTTCATGACTTGGTTAATAGACATTAATACATTGGGTGCATTCGGTGTGTCAGAATGCACACAAATAGTTTCCGCTTTTACGGGTACAAAGACATCTGTTATGCTTTTTACCCGCCCCTGTTCCACCGCCAACAAACATTTTTCTGCCAACAGCATGGGGTCTTCGGTTTTATGGTGACGGCTAATAATGATATTGCTGTTATCATCATAATCTAGGTCGGCGAAAAATTCCGCCTTAAACGCTATGTTTCGCTGTAAACAGACTTTTTCTATGATTGTGTTACTTAACCCAAACACAGGTACTTGGTACATTTTTGCCACATCTGCAATCGCTTCGGCAATATGTTGTTGCTTTGATGCCATACCATACAAAGACCCATGGGCTTTTAGGTGCGACAACGGCATATCATGATGCTTTAAAAATCCGCTTAATGCCCCCACTTGGTACAAAATAATATTAAAAATCTCTTCTTTGTTTATTTTCATTTCCCGCCTGCCAAAGCCCATTAAATCGGGTAAGGAAAAATGTGCCCCAACCCGTACATTATGTTGTTTGGCAAGGGCAACAGTTGTATACATCCAATTCGGATCAGACGCATGAAATCCACAGGCAATATTCGCATCAGTTATCAAAGGCATGATTTTTTCGTCATCCCCCAATTGGTATATGCCGAAGCTTTCGCCCATATCGCAATTTATACTTAATGACATTGTTTTCTCCTTAATATAGTTTTTTTATGGGTGTCGTTTATACATTATAAAATATGTTTAACTTTGAATATCAGCGGCAACCCTTAAACGGATTCTGTCGACTATAACAGCAAAAATCAAAATAATCCCCAGTACAACAATTTGTAAGTACGACTCGATACGGGCTAAGTTCATGCCATTTTGTACCAAGCCAATAAAGAATGCCCCTAAGACAACATTTTCTATACGACCAACGCCGCCCCGCAAACTGACACCCGCAATAACGCAAGCAGCAATGGATTCAAGTGGCATTGATGTCCCGATGTTCGCCTCGCCTGTGTCCAACCGTGCAGTCAGCAAAATACCAGCAATAGCGGTAATTGATGCCACAATAAAATATGCTAAAAACAAAATTCCTTTGGTGTTAATCCCCGATAATTCCGCCGCCTTACGATTGCCCCCAACCGCATAAAAATACCGTCCCATCGCCGTATGATTTAACAGTAAATATAAGCCAATTGCCACACATACCATCACCACAACAGGGGCAGGGATACCCATAAAATCCCCAAATCCGAATATATCAGCAAATGCCGTTGGCATACCATATACAGGCGATCCCCCTGTAATATATAATGCCAAACCAAAGCCCACGGACGAAATACCTAGTGTCATCATAAATGGGGATACATCAAACAACGATACGCCGATGCCGTTAATTGCCCCGATAATCATACCAACACCGATACCTGCCATGACACCTAGTACAATCACCACCCATACAGATTCAGGCATCATGCCATATAAAACCGCCATTACCAATGCACTTATGACCGAAGAAAAGGCGACTATGGTTCCCACAGATAAATCAAACCCACCCGTTAACAAGGCAAACATCTGTCCCATGGACACCAAAATTAAAAATGACGATTGTCGTATTACATTGACAAAGTTTTTTACCGTCAAAAAGTTATCAGATATGGCGGCAAATATAGCAACTGACACTACCAATAATAATGGCAAAACCCCCATTTTCACAAAAATAGATTTTGCCATGTACATTATTTTTTTCATTTTTTATATTTCCTATTATCAATCAAAGAAGTTAAGTAATACATTTTCTTGTGTAATGTCTGTGCCTGTAAGTTCTGTTTTTAGTGTTCCCCCTTGCATTACATACAAACGGTGGCTTAAATTAACAACCTCTGGTAAATCAGAGGACACAATGACAATGCCCGCCCCTTTTGCACATAAATTGCCAATAAATTTGTAAATTTCCGCCCGGGTTTTTACATCTACGCCAACTGTAGGTTCATCAAATACATATAAATCGATATCTTGTATTAACGATTTTGCCAGCATTACTTTTTGCTGATTACCCCCGGAAAACGCCTGCACAGTATGCTCTATTTTTAAGGGGAACACATTAAACAAAGACGCCAAACGGTGGGCTTCGGTTTTTTCCTTGCCTTTGTCAAGCATTTTCATTTTTTTAAATGTAGGGAGGCGTAATGCGGACATGGTGATATTTTCCCGACAATTTAAGTGCATCACTAAGCCTTCGGTTTTACGATTTGATGGGGAATAGAAAAATCCCTGTTCGATCATTTTTTTGGAATGGAAATGGGTTACTTTTTGCCCTTTAAAAAATATCTCGCCCGATTCGATGTTTTCCAGACCAAAGCAACACCGAAGTAATTTTGACTTACCTGCCCCAACCAATCCCGCCAGTCCCACAATTTCACCCGCCCTTACGGTAATAGAAGTATTTCGTACCCGATTATCTTTGGTGGTGATGTTATCAATGGATAACAAGGTTTGTCCTGGATTATATGGTATATGCGGATATGTTTTATCCAAATATTCACCCGTCATGAGGGCAACTAAATCTGCCTCCGTCACATCTTGGGCAGTGACTGTGTCGATATACTTGCCATCCCGTAATACGGTAACTTTATCGGCAATGCGTCTGATTTCCGCCATACGGTGGGTAATATAGACAATACCAATACCTTGTTCCTGTGCGGTTTTTATCAATTCGAACAAACGGTCAATTTCCCGCTCAGTCAGGGATGCGGTCGGTTCGTCCAATATTAAGACCGATACATCACTGCTAAATGCCTTGGCAATTTCAACCATTTGCTGATTTGCCCGTGATAAGTATTTCACCTTAGTTTTTGGATTTAAGGCAAAATCCAATTTCTTTAATACTTTTTTCGATTCATTGTGTAATTTTTTTTTGTTTAAAATACCATATTGGGTATGTTCTTGTCCCAAAAATATGTTTTGTTCAACGCTAAGTTCTTCGACCAAAGAAAATTCTTGGAATACGGCACTAATGCCCAGTTGTTTCGCATGGTGTACGGATGTGAGTTTTATATTTTCACCCTTAAAAAACATATCCCCAGCTGAGGGTTGATATACACCGCATATGGTGGAAATCATCGTTGATTTACCCGCACCATTTTCCCCAAATAACACATGTACCTCGCCCGCCCGCAAAATAAACGACACATTGTCAAGGGCTTTGACGCCAGGAAAAGTCTTGATAATATTTTTCATTTCCAACAGGGGGGAACCAATTTCTTGGTTCCCACCAGTTGCAGAGGTATGATGTATAGCAGATATATTCATTAATACGAATCTTTACTTTACACGGAAAGTAGGTTTAAACCCACCAGCCGCCAACGAAGAATCCCTATCGAATGTGTTGATATTTACTGAATCAATCACATATAATTTTGGACCCACATGTTTATCGTATGGTTTGTTTTCCAAGATGCGTACGGCTTGGTCAATGGCAACCCGCCCTTGAATAACTGAGGAATCCGTCGGTGCCGCCAAGATGTGACCCCGCTTGATACCTTGGTATACACCGGGGGTAAAGTAATAAGACATAATGTTAATGTCATCCAATTGCCCTTTGGAACGTAGTAAACCAACCGCAGCTTCGGCGGTCACCGCTGTGCCGACCACATAATCCACATGTCCATAGGTTTGCAACACATCTTCCACCAATTTTAATTGGGTTTCTTTACCCGTGTCACCGTATTTGGTTGCTACAATTTCAATATTACTGCCTTTAATGGCTTTTTGGAAACCAGTGTTACCCGCTTCTACCCAACCTGCACCAGGGGGTCCAGGGAACCATGCCACTTTCACTTTTTTACCGGCATTTTTGCTTTGCTTTACGATATATTCCCCTGCTTTATATCCCATTTCGCCAAACGATACCAATGATTTTGCCGATAACTTAGGCGAAGACATACCATTCACCACATCGATCACAGGCACGCCCTTAGCACGCACAGATTCAACGGTTTTGTTCAAACCATCAAAAGAAATCGCACCAATAATAACCGCATCCGCCCCACTGGCAACACAGTCTTCAATTTGGGAAATTTGTTTATTCAGGTTTGTGTACCCACCCGCTTCGACCAAGTTCATGGAAATTCCCAAACGATTTGCCTCGTCCACAACGCCATAATTTACCGCCGTCCAATAGGCATCTTTTAGGTGGGGGAAGGATACGCAAATATCCCATTTTTTTGATACAGATTCCAGTGGCACATAGCTCTTGGTGGTACGGGGGCTGTCCATGTTAAATGCCGGTTCCCATACTTCCACATCAAACGGATACCATGTATCCGATGCCTGTGTACCAAGTCCTGTTGCCCAGATAAGACTGATTACAGTTAATTTAATAAAATTTTTCATATTACTCTCCTTGTGGTTTTAAGGTAGCACATTTAATAAAAAGAATTGCCTACCTAGTTAAATTTTGGGACTACTTTACATGTAATCCCCCCGAATCATGATATTGATGCCTTTTCTTATATTTTATTAATATTTCATTTCCATTTCAGGATATTACAAAAATATAGAGTTGTCTATTTCATTATTTTGTATTTAATATTCGGAAAAACAGAATATAATTTTGTTTTATTATTTTTATTATCATGGTACAAGTATATTATATCAAGCAAGTATATATATAGTATTTTTTTATAAACTGGTCCATTTTAAAAGGGGTAAAAAAATATGAATACAAGTGACATTAATATTAAGGATTTTCCTTTTACATTAAAGCAAATAAAATACTTTATTGCGGTCGTTGAATATAAAAAAGTAACCACCGCCGCCAAGTATATTTTTATTTCCCCATCGGTCATCACCACCGCTATTAAAGACTTAGAATCACACTTGCAGGTAACCTTATTCGAACGCACCAAGAATGGGTTACAATTGACCCGTGAAGGCGATATTTTTCTGAACCACTGTAATGATATATTGTCGGTGGTATCCTCCACTTATAACGCTGTACAAGGGCTGTCTATGTACACAAAAAATATGCTAATGGGGACATTAAGAATTGGTTGTACGGAAACCATATCTGGATATTTGTTATTAAAATTGATAACCCCTTTTCAGCAATATTTCCCTAATATAAACCTGCGTATCAAAGAATATTCCCGTACTGTACTAGAAAAAAATATCCTTAATGGTACCATAGATGTCGCCCTTGCCATAACCGATAATTTGGTGCATTTGGACAAATTATATTATGAAATAATCGTACGATCACAACGCAATCTGTGGGTATCAAATACGCACGAATTTTTACAAAGGGATATTGTGGAATTATCAGATGTTGCCAAACAGCCTTTTGTGCAATTAACTTTGGATGAGGCAAAACGCAATAACTTGAAATACTGGAAACGCTTTGGGCTGAAACCAAATATTGTATATGAATCAAATTCCGTCGAATCCATTCGGGGTATGGTGTCCAATGGACATGGGGTTACTATATTATCAGATATGGTGTACCGCCCATGGTCGCTGGATGGAAAACGCATTGAGCGCATAAAACTGATGGCGGAAACCAAAAACATGAATATCGGCTTAGTATGGCTAAAAGACTGTGAAAAAAGCAAAGAAATGCAGGAATTTATATCATTTTGTACCAAGCAAACCGCTAATATGTGATCATTTTACAGTGTGTTAGCCCCATATTTTAAAATGTATAAAAAAGCCCCATTTTATGATCCAGAATAATATAGTCAAATCAATATAAATGGGTTTGATAAAATGCGGTTACAACCGCTTGCCATGTGTTACTATGAAATTAGCTAGCTGGGCGAATTTTTTCATTATTTAAATAATTATGACATTGATACTATCGAGGATTATGTATTTTTTAATTCTTCGGACGAAAATACTTCTTTGCCTCGAACAAACATAACAAATAATATACCCATTAGCATAGGTGCTTGTATATCTTGCCAATCGGCATATACAAACATAGATTTTCTAGGGGATTGTGATATAGGTTATACTCCTCTTAGGCGGGATACCCGGTGCTTAGGTATGGTTAAGCCCGCATCTTGTAAGCGTCTGCCCAAGGGGTCTTCACTGGCAACAGCAAACAAATCTTTATCTAATCCCAGACAAAATAATACATTTGCATAGGTATAAAGATTTTCTTTTTCATTTTTTTCAGCCAATCATAATAATGGTTACAAATATATTCAAAGTTACATAACATTGTATAAAATAATAACCATTATGTCAAGTACAATTTATATTAATACAAATCACTCGAATGCAATTAGAACCTGTAACGCATGGTACAATCCATCTTGTGTGGTTTGTGTGCGTACAGATAGGCGGTCGCCCACATAGTTTTTTTTATAAATGTGCGGTTTGCCCCCCTTGGATGCAATGCCAATATATACCAACCCCACAGGTTTTTCCGGTGTGCCACCACTTGGACCGGCAATCCCTGTACAGGCGATGGCAATGTCTGCGTTTGCGGTTTTTAATGCCCCTTGTGCCATTTGTTGGGCGGTTTGTGCGGATACGGCACCATATGTGTTAAGGGTGGTTGGGGATACGCCGATCATATCTTGTTTGGCTTGGTTGCTGTATGTGATAAAGGCTTGTTCAAACACAGCACTTGCCCCCGATATACCGGTCAAGGTTGCGGATATAAGACCGCCCGTACACGATTCGGCGGTACAAATGGTTTTTTGTTGGGCAATAAGTGTATGAATCAGTTTTTCCGCTATGTCCATGTTTGTATCCATTCGATGCCCCCATATTGCCATATGAACCACACGGCAATCATGGCATATATTGCGGCGAATATATCGTCGAGCATAACGCTAAAAGGGGTTTTTTGTTTGTCTATGACATTGGCGGGGAATATTTTTACAATGTCAAAAAAACGAAATACAAAAAACGCTATCCCATATAATATGATATCGACCGGTATAATCGCCAAGGTTAAAAATATACCCGCCATTTCGTCGATGACCACTTCGCTGGCATCGTGTGTGTGTGTGTGTTTTTCGTATATAGTGGTGGCAATCCACCCCACAAAAAACGCCAAAAAAGAGGCACATACCAACCAAATAGGCGATAACACAGTGGCAATCCCATAAGCAATCGGCATCGTGGCAAGTGTGCCCCAAGTCCCGCTGGCGGGTTTTATAAAACCAATGCCCCCAAGGGATACGATATATTTTGCAACAAAGTGTACAACAGAATTTACAATAAGGTGTATATGTATCATGGGTGTATAAAAATGGTGGCAATAGCGTATACGGCAATCCCCTCCGCCCGTCCGACAAAGCCCATTTGTTCCGAAGTGGTGGCTTTGATGGATATGGCATTTAAGGGGATGTGTAACAGGGTGCTGATATGTTGTCGCATTGCCATACAATGGGGGTTAATTTGCGGGGATTCGGCAACAATTGTGATATCGATATTGCCAATATATCCGCCCGTGTCGACAATATGGTCACAGGCGTGTTGTAAAAATACGGTGCTATTCATATTTTTATATGTGGTATCGGATGGGGGGAAGTGGTGTCCAATATCCCCATTGGCACTTGCCCCATATAACGCATCGGTAATCGCATGCAGGGCAACATCCCCATCGGAATGGGCATCAAGTCCCTGTGTGTGTGGAATTTTTATACCACATAGCATAATGTGGTCGCCCTGCGTAAACGCATGCACATCGTACCCCAATCCCATACGGGGTATAAAACCCATATGTACGGTGCTGATGTGATTATGATATTTTGCTGTCATGGGGCACAGTATACAAAAACAGTATGGCAATTGCAATTTGTAAATATAGGCATGTCTATATTTGTTTGAGGTGTAAAGAGGTATCGGTTAATGTATATTGCAATGTATTGTGTAAACTTCATTTGGCGTTTGCAAGTTAAATTTTATATGGTGAAAATTCTGTGTACTATTTCAACAGGCTTGTTATCCTCCTTATAATGTCTTCTATGTAATCGGGGTGTAGGGTGGTTTGTTTTTTGATGTTTCGTTGTTTCCAATCAAGACTTTTCACTTGATCGCATAAGGCGTGTCCTACGACCTTATCATTGCCCCCATCAATACAAACTTTCCAACCTTTGGTAGCAGGTAGCCCAACGCCACTTGTAATCGGCACAAACAGAGCCAATCCCATTTGATTGTATTCCCATCTTGACAAAACGATTGCAGGTCTTCGCCCCCTTTGTTCGTTGCCTGTTTGTGGGTTAAAGTCTAAATAGACAATATCGCCCCTTTGTGGTACATAGTGCATGATTATAATGCTTCTTTACCAGCCGCATGGGTATCCCAAGCATAGGGTTCTGGGTCATGTTCTGCTAATAGGTCATAAAAATCATATTCTGCCTTTTTAGGTTTTAATACCCATTCGCCTTGGGCGTTATTTTCAATTTTTAATACATCGCCCTCTTTGACTTTCATACTTTGTAATAAAGATTTCGGTAATTTAGCCCCAAGGCTATTTTCCTCAAGGCTGTTTCCCCATTTCTTGATTGTTATTTCCATAGTTTTGATCCTGTGCAGGTTAAAATATATATGCAGTGTATATACACTTTCGAAGTTTGTCAAGATGGTATTCTGATTGTCTTAGCCATTTGGGTAAAGCGGTGTCTGTTGTGTTGCTGGTTTCTGTATCTGTATTATCAAATATATAAAGACTTAATATCCCGCCTGTAATGTTTTTATGAAATCGTTTAATCCGCTTTGGCGGATGCGTCTTAGGCGTTCGGATTGTAAGATGGCTTTGGCGTCGGTAATTGCCTGTTGTATATCACGATTGACAATGACCCAATCGTATTCGGCAAAGTGCGACATTTCGTCTGCGGCTTTTGCCATACGGTTTTGTACCACCTGAGGCGAATCTTGGGCACGGTTTCGGAGGCGTTTTTCCAAGTCTCTTGTGCTGGGCGGTAATATGAATACTTTGACCAAGTCCTCCCGCATGTGTTCCGCCAGTTGTTGCCCCCCTTGCCAGTCGATATCGAACAAGATGTCTTGTCCCTTGTTTAACGCCTTGATAACCGGTGCTTTGGGCGTACCATAATAATTGCCAAACACTTTGGCATGTTCCAACAATTCCCCCTTATGGATCATTTTTGTGAATTGGGATTGGCTGACAAAGGTATAATCGACCCCATCTGTTTCCCCCGGGCGGGGCGGGCGGGTGGTGATGGATATGGACAGTTTTACATGCGTATCCCCCTGTAACACTCCCTTTGCAATCGATGTTTTCCCCGCCCCACTTGGGCTGGAAAGTACAAATAATAATCCACGGCGTTTTATGTGCATGTTGGTGTCCTGTATTTTGTTATGGCTTTATGTGGTTGCGATATTTGGTGACATTGCGGTTGTGTTCCCTTAAAGTTTTGGAAAAGACATGTCCCCCTTGTGGTGATGCGACAAAGTAATAATATGTGTGTTTTTCTGGGTGTAACACGGATTGTAGGGCATGTAATCCCACACTGGCAATCGGTGTGGGGGGTACCCCATAATGGATATAAGTGTTATAGGGGCTGTCATATGTTAAATCTGATTTGCGAATAGGGCGGTTTAACATCCCGTTGCCATTTGTGATTGCATATATCACCGTTGGGTCCGATTGCAATCGCATATTTTTGCGCAGCCTGTTTAAAAATACGCCCGCCACAATCGGCTGTTCCGATGCAATGCCCGTTTCCCGTTCGACTATGGATGCGAGGACCAATGCCTGTGGTAAAGTGTTTAGGGGAATGGTGGGATCCCGATTTTGCCACATCTGTTCCGCTGTTGCCAGATGTAAGTCTTGCATTTGTATGATTAAATTTTTGGCGGATGTGTCCCGCTCATAAAAATATGTTTCCGCCCATATAACCTTGTTACGGGGTATCATGGTTTTGTGTTGCACGAATGCCGTATCCTCGATGATTTTGTCCATATGTCCATACCATACCCCATTGGTAATGGTGATTTTGCGTTGTTTGACTTGGTATGTGTCGATGGCATTTAAAATATCAATGCTGCGCATGTGCGGATATATCATATATTCCCCTGATTTGATATGCTTGTTCATAATTTTTATGGCACTGTATACAACAACCGTATCCGATTGGGCCATTTGGGCAATTTTTTGTGCCACGGACAATATCGATTGCCCCGATGGGATGTATAAAATATCCTTATTATTTTTTGTTGTATCGATTCGCATATCGATTCGATTATGTATACTTAACCCGACAATAAACAGGGTTGCGATGGCATACACGCCTATTGCCATATACAGTTGTAACAGACTCTTTTGCACAGTTTGTTTCACAGACATATTTATAAACTTGGGCGTATTATATCACAAACAAAAAAACTACAAAAAAACTGCAAAAAATATATTTTGCAGCTTTTATCATATCACATACGAATGATGCAATACTTATGCGTTCGCTTCGATATAAGTAACCGCATCTTGTACAGTTGTAATTTTTTCGGCGGCATCATCTGGGATTTCCAAGTCGAATTCTTCTTCGAAAGCCATTACCAATTCCACAGTATCCAAACTGTCCGCCCCTAGGTCATCAATAAAAGATGCACCGGCAACGACTTTATCTTCATCCACACCCAGGTGCTCTACTACGATTTTGCTTACACGTTCTAAAACATCACTCATTTTATTTCCTCTTTTAATACAAAAAAACTGTTATCCTGATGAATTTAACAAGGTCCCACATTTTTTTCAAGTAAAAAATACGAAAAAAATGTTTATACCATGACCATACCCCCATTAACATGCAAAGTTTGCCCCGTTATGTACCCGGAACCCTCACTTGCCAAGTATGCCACAGCATGGGCAATATCGGTAGCAGAGCCCATTTTCCCTTGCGGAATGCGCCCTAATATAATGTCCGTTTGTTTTTTATTTAAGGCATGTGTCATGTCCGATGCAATAAATCCGGGGGCAATATTATTCACCGTGATACCACGGGCGGCAACTTCATGGGCAAGGGCTTTTGTCATCCCCATCAAGCCGGCTTTTGCCGCACAATAATTTATTTGCCCGGGGTTGCCCTGTGTGCCCACAACAGACGATATGTTAATAATCCGTCCATAGCGGCGGCGCATCATGGCTTTTGTCGCCGCACGGCACAAGCGAAATGCCGATGATAGGTTAACTTGAATCACCGTATCCCAATCGGAATCTGGCATACGGATTGCCAACCCGTCTTTTGTTATACCGGCGTTGTTGACCAAAATATCAATCCCGCCGGTTGTTTCTTCGGCACCTGTGTATAACGCTTCTGTCGAATCGTTATCCCTTAAATTGGCGGGTATTATATGGACCCGTTCGCCCAGTGCCGCTGCCAATTTTTCCAATGATTCGATACGGGTGCCGCTGATGACCACCGTTGCCCCCAATGTGTGCAAAGTGCGGGCAATTTCGCCCCCTAATCCCCCCGATGCCCCGGTTATAAGGGCATTCTTAGCCGTTAAATCAAACATCTGTATTCTCCTTAAAATATCTGTTTATGTAGTGTTTACAACGAAAGTTTCCAGATCTTGGGGGGTGTGTAAACTGATACCATGTAAGCCTGTCATCCGCCGTACCATGCCCGACAATACTTTTCCCGCCCCCAGCTCCAATACCTGTGTAACCCCTTGTTGTTGCAAGGTTATTAAGGTTTCCCGCCACCGCACCCGCCCGCACACTTGGTCGATCAGCCCTTGGCGGATACTATCTGTGTTTGTTTGGGGTTGGGCGGTTACATTGGTAATAATCGGCACAATCGGTGTACGCAGGGGGACTTTTGACAGAGCGGATGCCATTTCCACCCGTGCCGGTGCCATTAATGGGCAATGGAAGGGGGCGGATACGGGCAATATCATCGCCCGTTTTGCCCCCGCCCGTTTTGCCCCGGCGATGGCTTTTTCCACCGCTTGTACATGTCCGCTAATCACCACTTGTCCATCGATGTTGTCATTGGCGGCACTGCATTGGTACATGGGGGTTGATGCGTCCCGTGCCACCTGTTCAGCGGCGGCAAAATCCATCCCCAATATGGCCGCCATTGCCCCCATGCCGGCGGGGACCGCCCGCTGCATGGCTTGTCCCCGTAATTTTAACAAGGTGGCGGCCGTTGCCACATCGAATACATCCGCCACACATAACGCAGAATATTCCCCCAGCGAATGCCCCGCTACGCATGCCACATGTGCCTTGGTGTCAAAATGAAAATCCTGTTGTAAGACCCGTGCCACCGCCACAGAAACCGCCATTAATGCCGGTTGTGTGTTTTCGGTCATATTTAATGTATCCGTATCCCCGGAAAACATTAAGGTGGATAATTTAAAACTGAGGCTGTCATCGACCGTATCAAACACTTGTTTTGCCGTATCAAATGTGGTGTACAGGTCCTTACCCATACCGATAAATTGTGATCCTTGTCCGGGAAATACAAAACTTTTTGACATACTATACTTCATTCCTTAACAGTTGATTTTAGTATTGTGTACAGAAATATACATAAAATGTCAACAGATATAATAAAAATATTAAATGCGGTTGCAACCACTTGCCACATAGTGGCATTGTGGTGTCCGATCGGGGTGCAAAGTGGGGTGAACATGTGTGGGTTTTTGTCATGCGAAGCATGGGTAAATCCACATCAAACGCAAGAATGTACAGAGAAGCTGGGGCGTTAGCCCCTTAGACTCACCATATAACCAACAAAATAAAATGTGCAGTATAATATGGCGAATCATTTTATACCGAATTGACTATATATATTATGTGTTATAAAATGTGCGGATTATGGTACACGCCTCTGTCAAAGTGCATGTCTGTATTTTTGTGTCTTTGGGAAAGGCGGAGGTAAATCGTGAAGGTATGTTTTCCAAACAGACAAAAACGCCCTTGTCTGATTTTGTGCGTAACAAACGCCCAAATGCTTGTTGCAATTTCATGCGGACCAATGCTTCTGTGTATTTTATGGGGGCATAGTGGGTATCCCGGGCGGTGTTTACTATATTTCGTAGGGTCCATGGCATGCGTTCCAACACCAACAGGCGTAAACTGTTGCCCACCACATCGATGCCATCGCGCACCGCATCTGTGCCCAGCAGGCAACTGTTGCTGTGGTGTTTAAAAATTTCAATCAGGGTGGGAAGGGTAATATCGTTTAGGTGTTGGGCATATACATCGATACCTTGTGGTGCCAGCTCCGGTTGTATTTTTTTGCCCACCGCTTGTAAGCGGCGAATATTGGTAAATAATCCCAACGCCCCGCCGTTTGATGCCTGAAACAATGCCACATAGGCTGCCGTCAACTGGGGGATGTCATTTTTTTGTACATCGGTTACACATAAAACAATACTGTTATTTTGATAATCAAACGGGCTGTTGTGGGTGGTGATAATAGGGGGCGATTGTACATGTTGTGCCCCCGTACGGATGGGCAACCAATCGGGGTTTTGATCGTGCAGGGTTGCCGATGTAATGACCGCCCCCCGGTTGGGCCGTAATACCATTTGATAAAACATGTCCATCGGGTCTATGGCATGGCGGATACACCCCACATTTGCCACCCGTTGTGTATCGGCTGCATCGGTCCAACGGCTTAAAAACAAGCGGTCGATACTGTTGTCGCAACCGTTTTGGTGCGGGGTATTTTCGCTGAGTGATATTAAAATATCACACCATGTCTCGACCGGGCGAATGACCCGCCATTTTAGGGCGGATATAAGGTTTTGTAACGCCAATTTTTCCTCTTTGTATAGGGTTTGATTGTCGGTTACAAGGGTATTTTCCGCTTGTTTTAAAATATGCTGTGCGGGGGGTAATATATCACGGATCTGCTCGAATACCAATTGGGCAAGGGTACGCATAGTATGGGGAATATTGTCCGTTCGTATTTCCATATCATATCCATAATCTTGTTTCTGGTTGTGGTGGACATAGTGATACATATCAAACAACAGCTGTTCCATATCCCCACTGGGACGATTTTCGTGCAATCGATGTTGCCAACCCTCATCGACCAAGCATTGTGCATGGTGTTGTAGGGTGGTGCGGTGTGGTATTATGGTGGTGTCGTTTTTGTATACGGCGTCTATTAATGCCATAAGGCTTCCCCCCGTTTGCCACATATCGAGGTTTTCCTTTTTGATTAAAAACCGTCGTAACATATAGGCATCGCCGCCTGTAAACGATATGCAAAAAGCGGAATCACAGGCATCAAAGAGGTGATGTCCCTCATCGAATACAATATGGGGCAGGCGGTCCTCCGCATCGTTTTCGTAATGACGCATGGCATAGTGTAATACAAACGCATGGTTGGTGATAACAATGTCCGCATATTTGGCTTTCCTCAGGGGTACATCGACAAAACAATTATCGTGATGGCACCCCGAATGGGTTTCGCCCATATCATATTTTAGGGTCAGGTGTTTTAAAATTTTGCCATTCCTATCGATCACGGCGGATAACCAGGATGGAAAATCTGTGCCATTAATATCCCCATCTATGCTGTGTTCCGCCCAACGGGCAATCAGCACCATTGATTTAAGTACATGGGCGTCTTGGGATACCCGTTGGCTTAGGGTTTGAAAGCGGGATAAACACAGGTAATTTTCCCGTCCCTTGCATAACACCACCCTTTGATGTTGTTGTTTTTTGTCGGGGTATAGGGGGATGACTTGGTCATAAATTTGGTGTTGCAGATTTTTTGTATAGGTGGATATCCACACAGGGGCATCGTTTTTTTCCGCCCATGTGGTGGAGGGTGCCAAATATGCGTAAGTTTTGCCCACACCCGTTCCCCCTTCGGCAATGACGATGGTCGGGGTGTCGTCTTGTTTGGGTTGAAATGCCGGCACCAATGATTCGCACAATGCGGTTTGTGCCGGGCGGTTTTCCGCCCCGCTGCCCAAAAATGTACGCAGGCGGTGGGTGGTTTCCTCCGCTGTAATGGGGTTGGTGTCGGGGCGGGGTGGGGGGTGCGTGTTGTGCCATTTGGGCACTCGGTTCCAGATGTCTAATCCTTCGGTTAATGGTTTATGAACAAAGTCTTTTATGTCCAAATGTAACACTTGTAACAAGGGGGGTGCCCATCCCCATCCGGTTTTGCCCAGCGATACCAACAGGTTTTCCATAGCGGGGCGTCCTGATTCTGTTTTGATGTGGGTTATAAGGGTGTGTATTGCCCGCAACAGGGCAACCGCCATCGATTCGCCGCTGTTGTCTGTGGGATGTATATGTAAGGCTTGTAGTATACCAGAAACCGTTGGTACCACCGGGGTGGCGGGTTTGACAAATGCCCATAATTCCAAAATGTCCAATGCGGCAAAGGAGTCGATTTTTAAACGATCGCATACCAACGCCGTATAACATACAATAATCGGTGTGGGGGGAGTTTGTAAAATCCGTTGGGCGGACATGCTATCATGGGTGTGTACAATCCCATCCGTATCGAGCATAATCCAATCTTGATTATGTAAAAATAACAGGGGCATATTTAACTGTAATGTGTTCATGTGCCCATAATAGCACCATTATATCCCAACCGCATACGATATTTTTTATATTTTTTAAAAAATACCCTTGACATATACCCTATGGGGGTATATAATATATATATTATTTTTTATATACCTGTATTTTTGTAAAGGAAAAGACTTATGAGCAAAACCAAAGTACCCAGTTGTTGTGCATCCTCTGGTGCCCCACAAAAAAAACGCATCGATTATATATGGTGGGGGTCGTTGCCGACTGTTGTTGTGTTGTTTATATTGGGGGTTGGGTTTCAAGATGTTATTGTCCCGTACCCGATTATATTGGGTATGGCGGATACGGTTGTGGAAATGGTATCACAAATGTGGTGGGGTGTGGTTGTGGGTATGGTGTTTATTGGCGTATTATCCAAAGTACCGTCCGCATTTGTGTTGTCCATACTGGGCAAGGGGGGGACGGTATCTGGGCTGTTGCGGGCAACTGGGGCGGGGGTATTATTGGATTTGTGTTCCCATGGTATTTTAATGGTAGCGGTAAAATTGTACCAACGGGGGGCAAGTGCCGGACAAGTGATAGCGTTTTTGCTTGCCAGCCCGTGGAATTCATTTTCGTTAACCCTTATTTTGATTGCCATTATTGGGTTTAAATGGACAATGATATTTATTGTATTGTCCATGGCAATTGGTTTAATCACCGGTTATATTTTTGATAAACTGGTTGCCTGTGGGATGGTGCCCAGCAATCCAAACACGGTGCAAATCGAGGAAAACTTTAATTTTTGGACCGAATCCAAAGCGGGATTAAAACGCACAGAATTTAATACAGCATTGTTTAAAGACATGATATATACGGGTATTCGTGATTCGAAAATTGTCGTACGGTGGTTGTTATTTGGTATTTTACTGGCGGGGGCATTGCGGGTATTGATGAACCCGGAGCAATTTGAAAGTTTTTTTGGTCCCACTGCCCTTGGGTTGCTGATTACCATTTTGGTTGCCACAGTGCTGGAGGTGTGTTCTGAGGGGTCGACCCCGATTAGTGCGGATATTATGACCCGTGCCAATGCCCCGGGCAATAGCTTTGCATTTTTAATGGCGGGCGTTGCCACCGATTATACGGAAATTATGATATTAAAGGATACGACCAAAAGCTGGCGATTGCCATTGTTTATCCCATTGATAACCGTACCGCAGATTGTCGCCGTATCGTTGATAATAAATTATTTTGGTTAATAATTGCGGTTGCAACCGCTTGCGACGCAGTCGCATTGTGGTGCAGAGCGGGGGTGAGTGCGTGTTGTATTTTGTTGCACGAAGTGCAGGAAAATCAACATTAAACGCACGAGGGGCGTAGCCCCTTAGACTCACGATATAACCCACAAAATAAACTGTGCGGTATAATATGGCGAATCCTTTTATACCGGATTGATTATATAATATGGTTGCAACCGCTTGCCACGCAGTCGCATTGTGGTGCAGAGCGGGGGTGAGTGCGTGTTGTATTTTGTCATGCGAAGCATGGGTAAATCCACATTAAACGCACGAGGGGCGTAGCCCCTTAGACTCACGATATAACGAACAAAATAAAAAGTGCAGTATAATATGGCGAATCCTTTTATACCGAATGAACTATACTATTGCATGGATTGTATAATAATGGTATGGTATCGGTAAACATTATGTACTGAGAAAATATTGGATTTTATTATGGCTATTGCTTTCACCGATGCACCACAAAACCCCGCAACTTGTGATATATCTGAGACCCGTCAAGAAAAAGATTTATTGGGTGTGCGTCATGTGCCCATGACTGCGTTGTATGGGGTGCAAACATTACGGGCGATGGAAAATTTTAAAATCACGGATATTCCCCTGTGTCATTTTCCCAATTTGGTTATTGCCCTTGCTATGGTAAAAAAATCGGCGGTGCGGGCAAATAATAAATTGGGCATGATCGAAGATGATAAGGCAAGTGCCATATCGCAAGCGTGCGATGAAATTATAGCGGGAAAATGGCACAAACATTTTGTTGTCGATGTGATTCAAGGGGGGGCGGGCACTTCCACCAACATGAATGCTAACGAAGTTATTGCCAACCGTGCACTGGAAATTATGGGATATGAGCGGGGACAATACGACCATATCCATCCCAATAGCCATGTGAATTTATCGCAATCGACCAATGATGCATATCCGACCGCCTTACGATTGGGTATTTTGCTAAGCTATGAAAAATATACGGATGCATTATCCGAATTGTGTTATGCCTTAAAGCAAAAATCTGTGGAATTTTCCGATGTAGTAAAAATGGGGCGCACCCAGTTACAGGATGCTGTGCCGATGACTTTGGGGCAAGAATTTGGGGCGTGGCATGCCACCATAAAAGAAGATATTCAGCAAATGAAAAATGTGGTTGTGGGATATTTTCGTGAAGTGAACATGGGGGCGACCGCCATTGGCACGGGGATTAATGCGGATCCGGAATATTCCAGTTTGGTTATCGAAGAATTGTCCCACGAATCCGGTTATGAAATGGTCGGGGCCAGCAATCTTATCGAAGCCACATCGGATACGGGGGCATTTGTTACATTCAGCAGCGCCCTCAAACGCAATGCGGTAAAAATATCCAAAATCTGTAATGATTTACGGCTGATGTCCAGCGGTCCACGGGCGGGGTTTCAAGAAATCAATTTACCCCCCATGCAGCCGGGCAGTTCGATTATGCCCGGCAAGGTAAACCCCGTTATTCCTGAAATGGTTAACCAAGTGGCGTTTCAGGTCATTGGCAACGATGTAACCGTTACTTTGGCCGCAGAGGCGGGGCAATTACAATTAAATGTGATGGAACCGGTGATTGCATTTAATATGTTACAATCCCTTGATTTACAAATTCGGGCGATTAACACTTTGACGGAAAAATGTATTAAGGGGATTACGGCAAATCGTGTACATTGCCTTTGTACGGTCGAAAACAGCATCGGTATTATCACCGCTTTAAACCCATACATAGGATACGAAAACGCCACCCGCATTGCCAAAATCGCCCTCGAAGAAAATCGAAGTGTTAAGGAAATTATTATTGCTGAGGGCATTATGACCGAATCAGAAGTAAATGATGTACTCAGCGTCGAAAACATGACCACCCCCAGACGCATTCGTAAAAAAGAAAAAATCATCCCCAACTGTGGGTAATATGGCTGTAATCATAAAACAGACAACGCTTATGTGTGCTTTATTTTACCTTATATTTATATACCCAAATATTTTTTAGGACACCTTTTTTACGATTTCCCACTTGACTATTTTGTATAATTTCCAAAACTGCTTTTTCCATAGCAATTTCTTCATTTTTATATAGTTTTTTAATGGATTTTATAAAGGCTTTATGTTGCTTTGGCCGTTTCATTATTTATATTTTCCTGCCAAAATACCCAATACTGTAAAAAAAACATAAGCGACTATTTCTTGAGCTTGTTGTACGGGCATTCCTATGGGTATTTTATATTGTCCTGCATATGGAATATATGTTTTTCCTATTACTGCCCCTTCGGTTACACCAAATACGGCGATAATAAGAATATAAATGAAAGCGATCACCAATACACAACACACAACAATAATAAGCCTATGCAATAGCTGTGACTGTATGACAGAAGTGACGAAAACAGATATAGTTTCCCAAAACTCTTGCTTATGGCGTTCACTCTCTACTGCTGTCTTTTTTTTCTCCATCTCAAGTTCATCGGAACTTGGTACGACTTTACTTTGCTGTTTAGGAAAAGTGTCAGAATCCGTTAGTAAAAAATTATATCTTTTATCGTGCAGTTTATCGTTCATCTATAACCTGTTGTATAAAGTCTTTATAATAATTTTTGATTCTATCAAATTCTATTTCTTGGTATTTACCACTACCTTTTTTATTATTTGCATTATAAACTTGATCCCAAGGTGCATCGGGTAAATGCGTTAAACGACTTAATGCCCATCCTTTATATTTTGCATATCGAGTCCATATATAATCTAACACTTGTTTTACAAAATCATCATTACCAATTATGGGAACTGCTGTTGTAACTTGAATATCCCCAAATTCAGTGGTAATAGATTCATCGTTTATAACTTGAAATGTCATAAAAGGTTCTGTTACAGGGTTGGATCCAAATCGGCGTGCCTCATAATACAAAGCAGGTATTACAGGTCCAAAAGGCCAAGCTTCTATTTTATTGGCAAACAATTCTTCCCCTGTCAAACCTGCATAGATTCCATAAGCGATATACACCAATTTTTGTATTTTTAAGTTTGTAATATCTTCTCGATTTTCTTGTTTTGCTTTATCTAAAAAATAATTAGCAACCGCTTGAACATGAATTTTATTACTCATAACATGCCTTTCCCTTTGTATAATCCAGAAATATTTACTGTATCTTACATAACTATACCTTGCTTTTTTTTAAAATTCAAGAAAAAGTTTACCCTTTATTACATTTTGCCAATCTCTATTTTCATCGCCTTTTGTTAATATAGTCAATTAAATGTAATTTGATTGATGGTTGCAACCGCTTGCCACGCAGTGGCATTGTGGTGTCCGATCGGGGTGAGTGCGTGTGGGTTTTTGTCATGCGACGCATGGGTAAATCCACATCAAACGCAAGAATGTAAAGAGAAGCTGGGGCGTTAGCCCCTTAGACTCACCATATAACCAACAAAATAAAATGTGCAGTATAATTATGGTGAATCATTTTATACCGTATTGACTATATCGATAGCATTTTTTAAAATATCCAAAAGTATTACAAGGTTCCACTATCTTTACCCACAAAAAACCCTTCCCCGTTGTTGGGGGGGGGGGTATGGCAAGGAGAAGTGGACCCCATTGTTTGGACCATTAACCATTAAAGTTAAGATAGACTTTTTTGGTTAATTTGCTGTTTATTTTGATATGGAAGCGGTGTAGCTGTAAGCGGAACCGCTTTTATATCGAAATGCATTGTATAGGTTTCATTTGGGGTTTGCAAGCCAAATTTTGTGTGGGGTCTGTGGGCATTGTAAAACTGTATCCAATCCCTTATGTCCTGCTGTGCCTGTGTGCCATTGACAAAGTCCCTTAGATACACACATTCATACTTCAAGCTCCGCCATAACCGTTCTATAAACACATTGTCTTTCCATGCCCCCTTGCCGTCCATGGATATTTTAATGCCATTGGCTTTTAATATATCCGTAAACGCTGTTGCTGTAAACTGGCTTCCCTGATCCGTATTCAATATATCGGGCTTAGGGTAAGTGTATAATGCGTCTTCTAGGGCTTCAATACAGAACCCAGTATCCAATGTATTGGATAATCGCCACGATAGTACTTTACGGCTGTACCAGTCCATAATGGCGACCAAATACATGTACCCCTTGTGGATGGGAATATAGGTAATGTCTGTACACCAAACTTGATTAACCCTGTTTACTGTTACATTCCTCAGCAAATAAGGATATACCTTGTGGGCACGGTCTGGAATGCTGGTATTAGGCTTTGGATATATGGCTTTTAAACCCATAAGTTTCATAAGCCTAGAAATCCGTTTCCTGTTTACTTTATAGCCTGACTTTTGCAAGTATTTAGTCATCCTACGGCACCCATAAAATGGCCACTTGACAAATGCCTTGCGTATCAAATCCATCATATCTTTGTTTTCCATGCTTGCCTCCTTTGCTTTATAATATACACTACTGCGGTTTATACCTAGTAATGCACATGTCCGCCTCATGCTTATTTGCGGTTCTTGTACAGCTGAGATAAAAGATTTTCGCTCCCCAGACCCAAGGCGTCTGAGGCATCTGCTAAAAAATCCCGTTCCACTGTAAGTTTACCAATCTTAGTATGAAGCATATTTATCTGTGCTTGAGTATCCACCTGTTGGCGTACTAGATTACCCGAAAATCCATCCTCTATGGATTGCAAAGCCTCCTTCTTCCAGCGGGTAATAACTGAACTATGGACACCATAAATGGACGATAACTCAGATATGGAAACATCTTCACGTAACGCATGACGAACTACTTTCGCCTTGAATTTTGCTGTGTAATTTTTACGATTTCTAATCATTTTGATTTTACTCCTTGTGTTGTGTAAAATCTATCTTAACATATGGTCTAGTTTTTGGGGACCATTTCTGCTTAGGGTGAATACTTTGACAAAATCTTCTTGATGGGCTGAAATTTCTTTGTGTAAATACGCTAAGTCATGTAAATGTCGGATTATTTGAGGCTCAGGCGGAGTTTTTAATAATATTCGCCAGCATAAGGCACTTAATTTATTTCCTGCTATTTCCACAGGGGATACGCAAGGAATTTTTACATTTTCAGGTTCACCCAAGAATTTTGCCAAAAAAGAAGAAACGGTCTGTACCTGCGGTTTTAAGATTGTTGCTTCATGGGTTACTTCAATTTTTAAATCTGGTCTTAAAGCCATATGTCCATAGGTTTTAGAATAGCGTATATAATATCCAAAATAATTACTTTTATTCCCTGCAAAAGTAACATCATGAGCAATGGCAGGGTATTCAGGAAAATCGGGAAACATGTGTTTGATTTTATTATGTAGTATCTTTTTAACTTGTCGGCGATTGTTACGGCTTAAATCTTTGTTGCCATACAATAAAAAGTCCATATCTTCGGAAAATCTATTGGTAATATTATGTGCCTTAGATAAACTCGTCCCGCCCCCAAAAACCAGTTTTATATCCATATGGGACAGTTCAGGGGTGTTAAAGTCTAGTTTAGATATATGGTGTAGCAGTTGTACCATGTACCAATCTTTTTCAACGAACGCTGGCTCTATACCTAGTTCTAGGTTGATGGCTTGGATTAAGTCGCCATCAAGGAAGTTTTTCATAATGTATTGCGTATCCATTGTATTGCAAATTACGGGAAAAACGCCCTTTTATGGCGATTACGCGCCCTGTGGGTATCTGCGTCGATAAACGATTGTTATACTCTATTTCTGCTTTTGTCATACCCACTGTGTAGCCTAATTTTGTTAAAACGATTTTGGCTGCTTCGGGTAAGGATTTTTCTGGTACCCTTTTGTCTGAATATTTTGAAACATAAGTCCGTACATAAATGCCATATCCAAACCGCACAACAATACCCTGATCCCCCAATTTTTTTAAAGCAACCCCCACTTGGGTACGACCGCCCAAGCCATTAAATTCCCTTCGCAAAAAGACAGCACTACGGCTACGCTGCACACGCATTTTTACTTTGTTGAATATATTATTTTTCATACTTTACATCCTTAGCCCCAATATATCACATGACAAGATTATATTTCAAGAAAAATACTTTCCTTAAAGCACAAAAGCCCCGTGTGGGGCTTTTGGAATTTAGGGCAGGGAATTCCCACACCTGTTGACATAGTAGCACTATTTTTTTATGGTGTCACCTGTTTTTTTTAATGTATCCTTTATCCGCATATTTCCCCCCGTTGTTGGGGGGATGTTGTGCGTTGCATATGTGGGGTTTATCGTGTACGCCAGTATACATCAACAGTCTTAGCTGCATATTTACCATCAGATGTCATCGCCAACTTAAATCTTAACCTTACAGCACGTAATCTTTGAGTTCCTCCATTACCACGCCGTATGCCTATGCGTTTCCCTGCATTAAATTCTGTTTGTGCCTGACTATCTGATGTAGTTACATAAGATGGCACTCTGCCTAAAATGACTTCTCTCAGCATTTGGTAATCCGTTGGAACTGTTCCACCATCTGTTATAGTCGATCCACTTTGGACTAACAGAGTGGCTTTAGGATTGCCAATAACATTTTCTAATTGAGTGCCCAAAGTAATCACTACATCGGTGCTAGTAGGTAACACTGCTGTACGCAATCTATCCCATGTTCTATATCCTGATCTGGCTTGTGCGGTTTGTGTTTTTCCTTGCACGGTTACCGTAAATGTTTTCGAACCAAATGCTACATATCGTACATTTTGCGGTAACTCGACTTCCACGGTTAGGGTACCTGAGGATGTGGTGCCCGTTATAACCCCTGTTGCTGCATTGATGGTCCCGCCTACGGGTGTGGAACCGTTGCTTGTCCTGCTTTTGATGCTATAACGAGGCGTATACCAATCTATACGACCCGATACTCCATCACTCTGTGTTGCTATTTTACCGCTAATTGTTGGGGTGAAGGTGCTGCCCCAAGGTTGGCTGGCTTGCCCGCCTATATATCCTTTAATGTCGTAGCCACCACCACTACTGATCTGGCTAGAAGCCACATCAAGTGCATCGAAATCGCCTGCTTTTACAGGTGTAGGACGGCGTTTTACCCATATTTGCGTATTTAGGGTCATGGTTTCATACTTATCATTAGCTGGGTATGTAACCTTGATGTTTACCGTACCACTGGCAAGGGTGCCACCGACTTTACCATTACCACTGATTACAAATATACTACCGGGACCATTACTTGCTGCGGTACCGGCGGTTGTCCCCGCTTTTATCAAGGAATAAACGGGGTTGCTAATACCCGTAGGTTCGTTCGTTTCTGTGTAGGTTACGGATTGGGCAGGACTTTGCCATCTGAAATTCGAAGTCGCAGCTACTGCAAAGTTAGGATGGTCCGCTTGGGTTTGCTTACTGACGGTAAAGTTTTGGTATTCGAAACCACCTAATCCGCCCTTGTTCGCACGGGTAATTTTTACCAACAAGGTGCCCGATTTGTTCAGTTTGCTGGCATTAATTGCCCCTGTTTTGGCGTCAATCGCCCCTGATTGTGCAATACCTGAGGTGGTGGCTGTGTAACCGAGTGGTGTAACAGAAGGTGCTGCAATCTCAAAGGTGTAATCCGTATTTTTATTAAATGTTACGGTGCTACCACCGGACCCTATAAGGGATGTTTTTAGCTTATAATCGGTGCTATATGTTTGCCCCGCACCCCATTTTCCTGACCCTGTACGAATACCGGTACTTATGGGGTTTGATATGGTTGTTATATCAATGTCTTCATTCACATCATTATACTTTGGGTGTTCCAGTGTTAAGGTAACATTTGCGTCTGTATGTGCACCTTTTACGACTATTTTATTTGATCCGGAAGTTATATTCGCTGGAAGAGACCCTTGTACTCCCTTCACTTTCCATTCGGATGCTTTGGTTTGTGAACCTGATGTTACTGTTAACTGTTGCAATAGATCGTCGAAGGATACATCTGTACCAGCAGTCGATTGAGGTACTCTCATATCGGCAAAGGCTAAGTTATCCCCTGTGGTTTGTTTGCCAATGGTAAATTCAAAGTCCTGTTTGCCCGTATATTTGGGGTCGCTGGCTTTGGCGGTGATGGTGGTGACCACCGTCCCGCCGGAGGTTGCCCCGCTGATGTCGCCATTATTATCAATTTTTAATGTCCCAGTCGGCAGGTTGCCGGTTTTTCTTGCCACCGTCCAGTCGAATTGTAAACCGGTGGGGGGGCTAGGATATTTTAGGTCAATCTTGGCACTGGAACTGGTTTTCCATTTGCCATCTTCATTTGTATCTGTTGTTACGGTGCTGCTGGTTAAGCGATCGACCCCTAGCTCTTGTTTACCCACCGTAAAGTTTTGATAAACCACCAATTTGGGGACGGATGAACTTAGGGCGTCACGGGTAATCTTGATTAACAATGTACCCCCTTTGGTGAGTCTGCTTGCTACGATGTTCCCGGTGTTAGGGTTAATCGCCCCATTGCCTTGCACAATACCCGTCGTGGTCGATGTGAAACCGCCAACACGGGTACCAGAGGGCACAATTTCAAAGGTGTAATTGCCCCTTTGGCTTGTTGTGCCTTTGGTAAAGCCCAAGCTCGTATCCAGATAATAATTGGTGGTATAGGTCTGCCCGCTTTGGCCCCATTTTCCTGTGCCGGTGGGGATTTGTGTATACATACCGCCTTTTTGGGTAACCACTCGGAACAGGGCTTGTGCATCCACATACTTTTTGCTTTCGAATGTAACGGTTACGGTTATGGGGGTGTTGATTTCCCCGGATATGGTCAGGCTCTTGCCGCCGCTATCGACGGCAAGATTTGTTGTCCCCTGTGGTACGGATAGGCTTTTTATTTTCCAATCGTTCTTTTTGGTGGGGGCACCGGTGCGTGTGGACACTTTTGCCCATATATCGTTTTCGCTAATGGGTACGGTGCTGACGGAGCCATCAAATATTTCCACAACATTTCCCACAGTCAGCCCAGAAACGATGGTTTGTTTTTTGATAACAAATTGCCCTAAGCCCAGTTCCCCTTTGTACTTGGCATTGCCCGCTTTCGCCTTCATTTTAAAGGTAACTGTACCGCCGGATACTGCCCCGGCTACGCCCGCCCCGGTAACCGCTAGCCCGCTGCTGATGGTATCGGGTTCTTTGCCGGATACTGCCGTCACTGTCCAGTCATAATCGGTAAAGGTGGTGCCACCGGGCAGATTGTAACGCAGCGGGATATTCCCGCCACTGCTACGCCATACCATATCCGCCCCACTTGCAACGGTTACAGTGGGGGCTGTGGTAAGGCTAGCAAGGGTTTGCTTATCGACGGTAATATTTTGATAATCTGTTAATGCGGGCAATGTGCCTGCTGGTACGGTTTTCGCCTTGCGGACAATTTTTACCAACAGCGTTCCACCCCGCAACAGATTGGTCCCTATAATCGCCCCAGTTTTGCTGTTTATGGGGCTGGTGGTAAACATATTTGCGGTGGTCGATGTATAGCCGGTAACAGCCGTACCGCTGGGCACAACTGAGAAGGTGAAATCGTCATTGGAACCATCGGTTTTAAAGGTGGCGGTTACAGCCCCCACTGTATCCGATGCCTTTAATTTATAATCGGTGGCAGTAAACGCCTTGCCCCATGTGCCCGATAATCCTGTGCGGGTCGATGGGTCATCGGTCATGGTACCCGCTGTTGTCGACAGGGTAAAGTCAAAGGTTACATTGTCATATGCCGGATGTTCAAATACAGCCGTTACCGTGGCGGTGCTGATTGCCCCGGATACGGTCAGGGTCTTGCCATTAACGGCAAGCTTCGCATGGTCGGTTTTTTCCGTTAGGGTCTTTAATTTCCATTCGGACGCTTGCGTTTGTGCGTTTTGGGCACTGGAGCTGGATCCTTTCGCCACAGCCAATGCCCCTTCGATGGTGGTGGTGCTTACGGTTACAGTGCTGCTGCTGCTGGAATAAGGAACCTTTATCTGTGCTATGCTCAGTGTATCCGTTGTGGTTTGTTTGGTAATGGTAAATGCCGCTAGGTCAAAACTACCCGTGTATTTTTCATCCGCAGATTTTGCACTCATGGTGATAACCACTGTACCAGCGGAGGTTGCCTTACTGATTTTACCATCGGTGTCAATTTCTAACAAACCACTGGCGGTGGTGCTCTTGATACCCCAAGCAAATGCATTGGCATTTAACCCACCGGGCAAGTTGGTATATTTTAGGTCAAATTTGGTATCCCCCGTTTTCCACTTACTGTTCCCACTGTTTAACGATATAGTCGGTACGGTCGTTACATCTTTGCCCGCCCCTAGCTCCTGCTTCGTTACCGTAATATTCAAATATTCTGTAACCGTGGCAGTCCCAGTTTTGGTACGGACGATTTTTACCAACAGCTTACCAGATTTTAACAGGTTCGTCCCGGTAATCGCCCCACTTTTACTGTCTATGGGGTCGCTGGTAAATATACCTGCGGTGGTGGCACTAAGACCCGATGGGGCATCAGCGGGCATGGTACCGGCACCGACAATCGAAAAGGCGTAATGTTGGGTGGGATCAAATGTGGTCCCCACATCAGAAGTCTGTAAATTATACTTCACATTAAACGCTTTGCCCCATTTGCCGGTGGTGCCGGTGGGGGTGGTGCTGAATAATTTCGGTGCCACTGTGGTCAATTTAACATCAACCAGCTTGTTTTTATACTTGTCGTTTTCGAATATAACTTTTACAGTAGCGGGGGTGTTATCATCATCTGAGGGGATTGCCCCTGTTACACGCAGCACCTTGCCATTGCCAGAAACGGTAAGGTCACCATGCGTTGTGGCTAGGTTATTGACCTTCCAATCGGTTTTTTGCGTTTGTGCCGCACCACTGGCACCCGTAACGGATAAATTGTTTTCGAAGGCACTGTTGGCAACCGGTATGGAACCGCTCAGATAGGGTATCTTAACTTCTGATACGCTTAGGGTATCCGTACTGGTTTGTTTATTGACGGTTACATCGACATTTTTAACAATTTCTTCAAATTTGGCATTGGTAGGATAGGTAATCTTCACTTTTACCACCCCCCCTTGTGCGGTTTTTGCAATGCGACCTGTGTTTGATTCCACTGTAATCGCACTAGCCCCGGAGGTCGGACCAGCGGTCGTACCCGATGGGTTCAATGTGTATCTGGCGGTGCTAATATTCCCGGGGCGGTTACTGATAGCATAGGAAACATTTTGCTCATTTGCACTCCAGGTAATGGCACTATTAGCGAGTATTTTAAAGTTGGGGTAATCGTCGCTGTCGTGCTTGGTTACGGTAATATTTTCATAATCGGTTAATGCAGGCAATCCGCCTTTGGCGGCACGGACAATTTTTACCAACAAGGTGCCTGATTTGGTCAGTGCGGATCCGACAATTGCCCCGGTGTTGGCATTAATCGCCTGTGTATACGCATCGCTTTGCACAATACCGGCGGTGGTGGCGGTTTTGCCCCCTTTGTTCCCATCGCTGTTGGGTAAAATAGTAAAGGTGTAATCCCCCGCATTCGTTGTATCGCCTTTTGCAAAGGTATAGCTTGAACTCCCCACCGTATCAGTCAGTTTTAATTGGTAATCCGTCGCTGTGGTAAATCCTTTGCCCCATTTGCCCGACAATCCCGAACGGGCGGTGCCTGTGCTCATCGTCCCTGTGTCTGTGGATACCTTAAAGGTTATCCCAGTTTTATCTTTGTATTTGGTGCTCTCTAGCACAGCGGTAACTGTGGTGGGCGTAGCGATTGCACCACTTATGGTTAAGGCACCATTTGCCGCAGCCAGTTTATCATGCGTTTCCGTTAGGCTCTTAATCGTCCAATCGTCTTTGGTGCTTATGCCACTTGCCACGGATATTTTATCCTCAATGTCGCTGCTGCTAATCGTTACGGTGCCACCACCATAGGGTTTGACAATGTCTGCTATGCTTAGGGTTCCGGTTTCCGTTTTCCTATCGACCGCCACATCGACATTTTTAACAATTTCTGCGTATTTATCATTTGCCGCATAGGTAACTTTTACTTTTACCACCCCACCCCGGCTGGTTTTTGCAATGTGCCCATTATTTTGTGTCACTGTAATCGCATCGTTCCCTGAGGTCGGACCAGCGGTGGTTCCCAATGCTGTCAAGGTGTATGTGGGGGTGCTAATCCCCGGCGGTGTATTCGCCGTTGCGTAGGTAACCGTTTGGCTGTTGGCGTTCCAGGTGATACCAGAGGGGGTTACCGTAAAGCCTGAATGGTCAGCATCGGTTTGTTTATTCACCGTAATATTCACATAACCGGTCAATGCGGGCAATCCGCCCTTTGCTTTGCGGACAATTTTTACCAACAAGTCCCCTGATTTGATCAATTTGCTACCGGTAATTGCCCCCGTTTTGCCGTCGATGGCACCGCTAAACAGCCCACTCACAATCCCCTGCGTGGTGGGTTTTAGGCCACTGGGTGCGGCGGAGGTGTGCGGTTCAATAGTAAAGGCGAAATCGTCCGTAGTTCCATCATCTTTAAATGTTACGGGACCTACATCGCCCACTGTATCAGATGTTTTTAAATCATAATCCACATTAAACGCTTTGCCCCATTTACCCGCCGTTCTGGTGGGGGTGCCAAGCAAGGTTCCCGATCCGGTTTTTAGGGTAAAGGTGGCGGTTTTATCCGCATATTTGGGGCTTTCGAAAGTGGCGGTTACCGTAACCGCTGAGGATATTGCCCCGCTGATTCGTATGGTGTTTTTGCCTTGTGCATCCGTAACAACGCTGGCATTTGCCCCCAACCCGCTTAGGCTCTTAATCGTCCAATCGGATTTTTGCGTTTGTGGATTCGTCGCAGCCTGAGCCTTCGCCACCGCAAATTTACCCCGAAGAGTAGCGTTGCTTACCACTTGGGCACCGGTTACATAGGGTATCACAAAATTCCCCATGCTTAGGGTATCCGTTGCCGTTTGCTTGCCAATGACAAAGTCGGCTAAGTCGAATTGTCCCGTATATTTGGGGTCGCTGGCTTTTGCTTTCACCGTAATAACCACCGTACCAGCGGAGGTTGCCCCGCTGATTTGCCCATCGGCTTGGTCAATTTTTACAGTACCACTGGGACCAGCATTTTGTTTATTCGCAACGGACCAAACGAATGTATTGACCGCTTGTCTGCCGGGCAGATCCGTATATCCAATATTAAACTTGGTGTCAGGATCACTTTTCCACTTTTTATCTTCTGTACCGCTGTCATCGCTTATTAGGGTGATGGTCGGCACCTTTTTTATATCCGCATTTGTACCGGTGCCAAACACTTGTTTATTTACCGTAATATTTTCATATCCTATTAATTGGGGCACTGTGTCGGAGCCTACGGTTTTTGCGGCACGGACAATTTTTACCAACAGGGTACCACTTTTCAATAAGTTTGCACCCGTAATCGCCCCAGTTTTGGTGTTTATGGGGCTGGTGGTAAATATATTTGCGGTGGTGGGTCTCAGACCACTGCCATCATTCCCCCCAGCTGCCACAATAGAAAAGGTGAAATCGCCACTGCTACCTGTGGTAAAGGTGGCGGTTACACCGCCCACTGTATCAGTGGTTTTTAAATCATAATCCACATTAAACGATTTGCCCCATGTGCCCACCAATCCCGTGGGCGTGCCGCTAAGGGTGCCACCCGCTGTGGACATGGTAAAATTAACGGTCCTATCCGTATATTTACTGCTTTCAAATACAGCCGTAAGGGGGGTAGCGGTGGAGATTGCCTTTTTGATGGTCATACTCTTTTTATCCCCACTGATTTCCAATGTATCATCCGCAACAGCCCCCGTCCTTTTTGCTAGGCTTTTCAGGGTCCAATCAGATTGTGTCCCCAAACCATTTGGTACGCTTAATTTACCTTTTACATCGGTGCCTGTTACATCTTTAGTGCCAGTCCCAGAATAAGGTACAACAAGGGTTGCCATTGTTAAATCACCGCTTCCCGCTTGTTTATTCACCTTTACATCCACATTTCGGGTTATGCGTTCGTATTTATCATTCGCCGCATAGAGAATTTCCACTTTTACCACCCCACTTTGGACGGTCTTGGCAATGGCACCTGTACTGTTAATTTGAATAGACCCCAGACCCCCCGAAGTACCAGCGGTTGTCCCCGCCCGTATCAGTGCATAGGAGGGGCTGCTAATACCCGTAGGTTTATTTTGGGATGTATAGGTAACCGTTTGACTTGCCGTTGCCCATGGTATCGCCGCCGCAGATACAGTAAACCCGGTGTGGTCGTTGCTATCCTGTTTGGTTACGGTGATATTTTCATACTCTATTAACTCCGGCAATCCGCCTTTGGCTTTACGGACAATTTTTACCAACAGGTCGCCCGATTTGGTCAGTGCCATCCCATTAATCACCCCATTTTTGGCATTAATAGCCGTTTTCGATGTGTCAAGGATATTGCTGGTAGTAGCCTTCGCCGATGATGGTGCATCACTAGGCTTATTACCCGTAACAATCGTAAAGGTATAATCACTAGCGGTGCTTGCCGAACCTGTGGTAAATGTTACATTTTGTACATCCCCCACTGTATCAGACCCTTTTAATTTATAATCGACAGCAAAGGTTTTGCCCCATTTACCACTTAATCCGTCACGGGTACCCGTACTCATCACACCCGCCCCGGTCGATAGTTTAAAATCAACGAATCTGGTGGCGTATTTTTCGCTTTCGAAGGTGGCGGTAACTCGGGTACTGGTGGTGAAAGCCCCAGTTATGGTTAGGCTCTTATCATCATCAGCAAGGGTAATATTCGTATTCGCATCTTTTTTGCTGAGATCTGTTAAGGTCCACTCCGATTTTGCCCCTAAACCACCGGCACTGGGGACACCCAATTTCCCGGTGATGGTGGCGGTGCTTACGGGTTTGCTGGTATCCGCTGCCCCAAAGGGTATCACAAGGTCGCCCATAGTCAATGCCCCTGTGCCCGTTTGCTTATTAACGGGTACACTCACATCTCTGGTAATTTCTGCGTACTTATCGTTGGCGGGATAGGTAACCTTCACTTTTACCACCCCACTTTTGCTGGTATTGGCAATTTTACCATCCGAAGATACTGTAATAGCACCATTTCCTGAGGTTGTCCCCGCCGTTGTCCCCGATGCTATCAAGGCGTATGTGGGACTTGTGCTAATCCCCGCAGGTTTGCGGGCATTTTCTATGTAGGTAACTGTTTGGCTATTTGCGTTCCATCTAATCGTACCAGCGGATATACTAAACCTGGTATGGTCGCTACTATCCTGTTTGCTCACCGTAAAGTTTTGATATTCCGTTACCTTCTTTACACTACCTTTTGCTTTGCGGTCAATTTTTACCAACAAGGTTCCTGATTTGGTCAGCTTCGTTCCATCAATCACGCCTGTGCTGGCGGTAATCGGATTGCTGCTAAATATATTTGGGGTGGTCGATGTGTACCCTGCTACATTTGTACCAGATGCCACAATCGAGAAGGTGAAATCGCTATCAGATATTTTAAATGTTTGCCCCCCAACAGGAGATTTTATATTATAATTTGTGGTATATGTTTTACCCCACTTACCTGACCCCGTGCGAGGTCCCTTACTTATCTTCGACCGTTCCGTCGACAGTCCGAAGGTTGCAGTCTTATTTTCATACGCAGGGTGTGACAATGTGGCGGTAACCGTTGTTTTGGTTGTAATCTCATCGGATATGGTTAGGGTTTTGCCACTATCCGTTACAGCAAGATCGCCATTGTTATCCGTATCGGCAACGCTTACCAGTGTCCACTCAGATTTTTGTGTTTGTGCCGTACCTGTACTGGATACAGACAATTGCCCCAGTATCTCAGCGGTGGTAACCTTTCTATCCCCATCCGCAGACACATAGGATATGACAAGATCCGCCATGCTCAGGGTATCCGTCGTCGTTTGCTTGGCAATGGTAAATGCCGCTAGGTCAAAACTGCCAACATATTTATCGTTGTTGCTAGCCGATGCGGTCATGGTAATAACCACCGTACCAGCGGAGGTTGCCCCATTGATTTTACCAACCGCATCAATGGCTAACAGACCACTGGCGGTGGTGCTTTTTATACCCCAGCCAAACGCACTGGCACTTAACCCACCGGGTAAATTGGTATATTTTAGGTCAAATTTGGTATTGCCGGTTTTCCACTTATTGTCGCCACTGTTTAACCGTATGGTCGGGATGGTCGTTACATCCGTACCCAGTACTTGCCTGTCCACCGTGATATTTTCATAATCGGTTAGTGCAGGCAATCCGCCTTTGGCTTTACGGACGATTTTTACCAACACTTTACCTGATTTGTTCAGTTTGCTGCCATCAATCGCCCCGGTGTTAGCGTTAATCGCCCCAGTTAAGGTACCGGTAACAATGCCCGAAGTGGTGGCGTCTTTGCCCCCCTTACCCCCATCACTGGTAGGGACAATCGTAAAGGTATAATCGCCCGGCGTCGAGGTTGTGCCTTTTGTAAAGGTTACAGTTGTATCGCCCACTGTATCAGACAGTTTTAACTTATAATCCGCCGCTGTGGTAAACCCTACACCCCATTTACCCCTTAATCCCGACCGGGTGGCGCTTGTATCAGTCATTTCCCCCGCCCCAGTCGACAGTTCAAAGGTGGCGGTCTTATCGTCGTATTTATCACTCTCGAAGGTAGCGGTAACCGTGGTACTGGTGGTGATCGCCCCGGATATGGTCAAAGTTTTGCCACTATCGGTTACAGCAAGATTCGAATGACTATCCGTATCCGCTAGGCTTTTTAAGGTCCACTCCGATTTTGCCCCTAAACCACCGGCAGCCGGTACACCCAATTTCCCGGTGATGGTGGCGGTGGCTACCTTTTCACTACCCGACGCATACGGTATCACAAGGGCGTCCATAGTCAATGCACCCGTTCCCGCTTGCTTGGCAATGGCAAAATCCGCTAAGATAAACTGTCCGCTGTATTTGGGGTCGTTGGTTTTTGCCTTCATGGTAATAATCGCCGTACCCGCCGATGTTGCCCCACTGATTCTCCCATTTGTATCAATGTCTAGTGTCCCACTGGGTACATTCCCTGTTTTCCCCGCAACTATCCAATCAAATGTATTTGCCGCTTGGGTACCGGGCAGGTTGGCATAGGTCATTCTAAACTTGGTCGCCGTATTGCTTTTCCACTTGTTATTATCCCCCCCTGTTAACGATACCGTGGGGATGGTGGTTACATGGGTTCCCAGCACCTGTTTACCAACGGTTAAGTTATAATGCTCTGTAACTGTTGTGGTGCCAGATTTGGCACGCACTATTTTTATCAGCAACACCCCCGATCTGGTCAGCTTCGTTGCATCAATCGCCCCGGTGGCAGGGGTAATAGCGTTTTGTCCACTGGCAACAATCCCGTTGGTGGTCGATGTGAGCCCGGATACGGTCGTCCCAGATGGCTCAATAGAAAAGGTGAAATCCCCCCCAGTGCCCGTTTTAAATGTCCCCCCCTTATCGTCTAAGTTATAGGTTGGGGTGTAGGTTTTCCCCCATACTCCCGTTCCTGTGGGGGTGGCGGTGGTAAGGTCTGATGCCCGTGTGGATAGTTCAAAGTCTTTGGATACATCGTTATATTTGCTGCTTTCAAATACAACGGTAATGGTGGTAGTCGCCGTGGTGATGCCCCCCGATATGGTCAGGCTCTTGCCCCCACTGGCAACGGCAACATTCGCATGGCTATCTGTATCCGCTAGGCTTTTTACCGTCCAATCGCTTCTGGAGCTGCCGGTTGCTGTTAATTGACCCAGCACATCCGCCGCACTTACCGTTCTAGTACCCGATGTATATGTTACAACAAGGTTGGCTACGCTTAGGGTACTTGCCGCTACCGTTTGTTTGGCAATGGCAAAATCCGCTGTACGAATCGACCCAGAGTACTTTTTATTCGCTGCTTTTGCGGTTATGGTGATTTCCGCTGTACCGCTGGAGGCCGCCCCACTAATATGCCCATTGGTTTGGTCAATGACTAAGGTACCACTGGGGGCATCCCCTGATTTTTTGCCTACTGCCCAACTATATTGCGATGCGGTTGTACCGCCCGGTAAGGTATAATTTAGGGCAATTTTGGCACTGGTACTCGACTTCCACTTGCCATCTTCACCGCTAGCTGTTGCCACCGCTGGACGGGTGGTTACATCCGTTCCCAACACTTGCTTAGCAATGGTAAAGTCCGCTGTGCGCATCGACCCTGAGTATTTGGGGTTACCGGGGGTTGCGGTCATGGTGATTTCCACTGTACCGCCGGAAGTTGCCCCCCGAATATCCCCATTAACGATATTGAGTGTACCACTGGGGGCGTCGCTTGATTTCTTAGCCACCGTCCAAGTATATTGCGTTGCCCTTGTCCCGCCCGGTAAGGTATAGTCTAGGTCAATCTTGGTAACGGTACTGTCCTTCCACTTGCCGCTTTCACTGGTTGCTTTTGCCACCGCTGGGGGGGTGGTTACATCGGTTCCCAGTACTTGCTTGGTTACATCAAAGTTCACATAGTCTGTGGCTTCGGCAACTTTATTTGCCCCTGTGCCTTTTTCGTCACGGACAATCTGTATCAACAGCTTACCCGATTGGGTTAGCTTGCTGGTGTCAATAACCCCGGTTTCTTCGTTAATAGCCCCGGTTAATGCCCCTGTTACAATGCCCGCAGTGGTGGCATCCTTGCCCCCTTTGCCCCCATCACTAGCGGGGACAATCACAAAGGTAAAATCGTTTGCTTTATCAAAATCTTGACCTTGGTCTCTGGTTTTTAACTTATAATCCGGGGTAACACTGCCCTTGCCCCATTTACCCGTCAATCCGGTCGGGGTGCCATCAATCACCTGTGCGGGTCGTGTGGACAGTTCAAAGGTTTTGGTTACATCCGTATATTTGGTGCTTTCGAATACAACCGTAATGGTTGTGCTTGTAGTGATTGCCCCCGATATGGTCAGGCTCTTGCCCCCACTAGCAGCGGCAACATTTGCATGGCCATCTGTATCCGTTAGGCTTTTTACCGTCCAATCGCTTCTGTTGCTGCCAGTTGTTGTTAATTGCCCCAAGACATCGGCGGCACTTACCGTCTTATTGCCGGATACATACGATACAACAAGGTTTGCTACGCTCAGGGTACCCGCCGATAGCGTTTGTTTATTAATCGTTACATCCACATCTCTGGTCATAGATGTATACTTATCATTCGCCGCATAGGTAATCCGCACTTTTACCACACCGCTTTTGTTGGTTTTGGCAATGGCACCCGTACTGCTTGCAATCGTTATGGCATTGCCCCCTGTGGTGGGACCAGCGGTAGTACCCGTCGCTGTCAATGTGTATGTGGCGGTACCAATCCCCGTCGGTAGATTCGTCGGTGTATAAGTTATCGCTCTGCTTGCCGTTGCCCATGGAATAGCCCCAGCCGATACGGTAAACCCGCTGTGGTCGCTACTCTCTTGCTTGTTCACCGTGATATTTTCATATACGGTTAGCTCGGGTAATCCGCCTTTGGCTGCACGGACGATTTTTACCAACAGTTTCCCTGATTTATTTAGCTTGCTGCCATCAATCGCCCCGGTTTTGTCGTCAATCGCCCCGCTTAATGCCCCGGTTACAATGCCCGCAGTGGTGGCGTCTTTGCCCCCTTGCCCCCCATCACCGCTGGGTACAATGGTAAAGGTGAAATCTGTACCCGTATCAAAGGATACGGTTACATCCCCCACCGTGTCAGAAGATTTTAATTTATAATCCACATTGAAGGTTTTGCCCCATTTACCGCTTAACCCGGTGGGTGTATCCCCCAATGTGCCCTCACCTGTGGATAGCTCGAAGGTTTTGGTTTGGTCCGCATATTCAGAACCCGTATGCTCGAATACAGCGGTTACAGTTGTGCCTGAGGGGATTGCCCCGGATATGACCAATGTTTTGCCATTGACTGTAAGGTTTCCGTGACTATCTGTATCGGCTAGGCTCTTAACTGTCCAGTCGGATTTTTGGGTTTGGCTGCCGGTGACAGATAATTTACCTAGTATCTGTGCTGTGCTTACGGTTACATTGCCAGACGCATACGGCACAACAAGATTTGTCATCGTTAACGATCCGGTGAATGCAATGTCGGTCTTTACATAAACAATGCGGGGGTTAAAGTCCGTGGCACTGTATGTCAATTTGATAACCGCTGCACCCGCACCCGCCTTATCTTCCAGTGTACTGCTATAGGTGGCACTGCCAATGGCAACATTTGTACTCCCATTCTTAAACTGGAAGTCCGTACCACTGGTACCAGAAACCCTTTCTGCTTTCACCGTCGGCGTTACCCCGGTGGGCAGGGTACCAATAAAGGTACTCAGGTCATATGTTTTGGTATTGGTTAAGGTATACGCATTGGCTTCGCTGCTGCCATCGCCGCCCTTAATATCATTACTGGTTTTGTCCGAATCGGATAACACAGTACCGATTTGGCTAATGGCTATCGCTTTCACGAATACAACCCGATCCTCAAATCCATCGGCACTGTATGTAAGTTTTAAGGTGGCGGCTTTGCCCCCGGCTATATCTGTGAACTTACTATCTGCGGTAATTTCCGATAAACTTATAACACTCCCATCGCTAGCGTACAGTTCATAGTCCGTGCCTTTTTCCCCATCGCCATCGACTTGTTCCACCTTTACCGTAACTTTATTCGCATCAATCACCCCACCGGTGGTTTTAAGCGTATCGGGAATGTCGCCAACAAAGTCTGCCACATCGTATTGTTCACTGTTTTGTAAGGCGTATGCGGATTGCTCTGTCGTGCCATCCCCATCACTGATTTTATTGGCCGTTTTTTCCGCAGCACTCAGGGTGCTACCAAGGGCGGGGGTGCTATCGACCTCTGCCGTTTTAATATCATAGTGCCTCTCGACCTTGTCATAGCGTTTTGCCCACGCATCGCCACTGATGTTTAACGGTTTTAATTGTTGTGCTAATGGGGTGTTAAACGACCATTTTAACCCGGTGAAAAGTTCCGTGTTTGCCTCCCCCGATCTGGGCTTGTCGTATTCCGCCCGCAAGGTTAAAATGCTATTGGGTCTAAATTCGGCAATCAATTTGTTCCCCTGATCCACTGTATCGCCAACACCATCAAACCGATAGGTGTTTAAACCGATAGTTAGGGATTCGAGATTGGGAACATTTCCTGAGGCGGTTATATCAAACCCTTTCAGGACTTTTTGATCCTGTATAACCGCATTGCCCAATGGGTTATAATAGTTAGCGGAAAAATCAAATACCCCGGTTTTTAATTCCAGCCCCAACGATAGCCGTCTGAATACTTGTTTGTTGCCAAGCCGCCAAAACTTATTTTCCCCATCCTTGGTATCGATAAACAGGTTTACCCCCACAAGTGCCGGGCTATTGAGAAGTTGTGTCAATCTTCGGGTACCCACCCCCAAGTTTAACGCATTCACCCCCCCTTTGCGGTGTATACTGGTTTGTAAATACTGCAACCGATTTTTATTTTCACCTAATACAGAAAAACCGGTTAAACCATATTCTAAGCGATTGCTTGTATGGCTAAACTGTCCTTCGACCCATTGGAAAATACCTTTTTTGTTTACTGTGTCAATCAACAAATTCCCTGTCGCACTTACAACCTTGTCCGTATCATTGGTAAACGCTGGCGTTATTGCCGACAACACAAGTAAACTGGCACCGGCTAAAAACATTTTTCTCATTTTTAATCTTTCCTTCTATCAATCTGTTAAAAATATTAATGTAAATCAAAATACTATGTTATAAAAAAACATAAACACATTCCTACATAAACGATAATATACAACCTTTACACAAAAATCAATAACAATTATTATTAATTTTTTTTTTTTTTTTTAATTTATGTAACACATTGATTATAAAGGATATTTTTTTTAAATGGTACCTGCAAAAACAAAATAATACCATAAGTTGCCCTGTAAAATGGTGCGGATATGTTAAAATATATAAAAAAGATTGCATGTTGTCCATATTTTGTATACTATGGCACTGAATGGTTATATAATATTATGTTTAACAGAAAAAATAAGGGGTTTAAACATGGGCACATTTAGTATTTGGCACTGGGCCATTGTCGCACTCATTGTGGTGGTGTTATTTGGCGGTGGGGGTAAATTGTCCCGTATTATGGGCGATTTTGGCAAGGGCTTAAAAGAATTTAAAAAGAATGTCAAAGAAGATAATAAAGACAGTGTGGGCAAGGACAGCGTGCAGGAAAAGGACATTAGCAAATCCGACAACACATCCGATGAAAAGTAAATCATGTTTGATTTGGGGTGGAGCGAATTTTTAATTGTGGCGGTGGTGACCATCGTCGTTGTGGGACCGCGCGAGCTGCCACGGGTTTTAAAGACCGTGTCATCGGCGGTGCGTACGGCCCGCAGGTACGCATCCGATTTTCAACGCTCTGTCATGGATGTGGCGGACCTGAACGATTTAAACGATATGCGTAAAACTTTGACCGCTGAACAGGAGGAAATCAATAAAAACATGCGGGATGCCGCCATTGATATGGACGCCATGCGTCAAGAATGGGAAATGGATTGGGACGCAGAACTAGGCATCGATAAAACAGACCAAAAACCTACGGCAAAAAAAGCGGTTGCGAAAAAAAGTCCAACAAATACCCAACAGAAAGACAGCTAAGCTATGGAGGAAAACCCCCCAGAACACAGCATACTCGAACATCTGTATGAATTACGCCGTCGTCTTTTATACAGTTTTGCGGCGTTGTTAATGGGATTTTTTGTCAGCTTTTATTTTGCCAATGATATTTTTAATTTTCTAACCCATCCGTTGTTAGAAGCATTTGGCGATACAGACAGCAGACGCCTTATATACACCGGCTTAGCAGAAAAGTTTTTTACCAATATTAAGTTGGCATTTTTTGCCTCATTTATGGTGATGTTTCCCATATTGTTAATACAGGTATGGATGTTTATTGCCCCTGGATTGTACAAAAATGAACGCCGGGTATTTTTACCCTTTTTATGGATGACCCCCCTATTATTTGGGCTTGGGGCGGCGTTTGTATATTACTTTGTGTTGCCCGTTGCGTGGCATTTTTTCCTGGGTTTTGAACAATCTGGGACGGCAACTGTACTGGCGGTGGAATTGGAATCGAAAGTCGATGAATATTTATCGTTGGTGATGCAGTTAATTTTTGCGTTTGGGTTGGCGTTTGAATTGCCTGTGTTGTTGTTGTTATTGGTAAAAACGGGTATTATCGATACAGCATGGCTGCGTACAAAACGCCGATATGCCATATTGCTGGCGTTTGTTTTGGCGGCTATTTTGACACCCCCGGATCCTTTGTCGCAAATTGGTTTGGCAATTCCCTTGATTATTCTGTATGAGGCGTCTATTATACTATCATTGTTTTTGCAGAAACATACATCAGCGGACACAACCGATATAACAGTAAAAGATAAGGAATAATATGTATGCACGATTTAAAATTTATCCGTGAAAATCCCGCCCTTTTTGACAAGGGTATGGTGCGGCGGGGGCTGCACCCCCAATCCGCCCGCATATTGGCACTGGATGAAAAACGGCGGGCGGTACAAACGCAAATGCAGACATTACAAGCCCGCCGTAACAGTACATCAAAACAAATCGGTATGTTAAAATCACAGGGCAAACAGGACGACGCCCAATCGATGGTCGATGCCGTGTCGGCAATGAAACAAGCGTTGTCTGATATGCAAGATACACAACGCCGTATTGCCGATGATTTGCAAACCCTGCTGTCCGAATTGCCCAATCTGTTATACGACGATGTCCCCGATGGACAAAACGAAGACGACAATGTAGTGATGCACACCATAGGGGATATTCCCAGCTTTGATTTTCCCCCAAAACAGCACTGGGAGTTGGGGGAAAATTTGGGGGTCATGGATTTTGCATATTCTGCCAAGATTTCAGGGGCACGGTTTGTGACTTTAAATGGGGCTTTGGCACGGATGGAACGGGCATTGGGCAATTTTATGATCGATATGCATACCCAACAACACGGATATACCGAATATCAAATACCTGTGCTGGTCCGATCGAAGGCCATGTATGGTACGGGACAGCTGCCCAAGTTTGCCGAAGAGGCGTTTAAAACAACCGGCGATCATTATTTAATCTCCACATCGGAAATTCCCCTGACAAATTATGCGTTCGATAAAATTTTGGATGCGGCCGAATTGCCAAAACGCCTAACCGCTTGGTCGGTGTGTTTTCGATCTGAGGCGGGGGCAGCGGGCAAAGACACCCGGGGGATGTTACGGCAACATCAATTTTATAAGGTGGAAATGGTATCGATTACCACGCCGGAACAGTCCGATGCGGAACTGGAACGCATGTTGGGGTGTGCGGAAAATGTATTAAAAGCATTACAAATTCCATACCGTGTGGTAAAATTATGCAGCGGCGATATGGGATTTGCCTCCCGCCGTACCTATGATATCGAGGCATGGTTGCCGGGACAAAATACCTATCGTGAAATTTCATCTTGTTCCACCTGTGGCGATTTTCAAGCCCGGCGTATGCAAGGCAGGTTGCGTCGCAAGGGACAACAAGGTACCGAATTTGTCCATACTTTAAATGGGTCGGGGCTGGCAACCGGGCGCACATTGATTGCCATTATGGAAAATTATCAAAATGCCGATGGTACCATTACCGTACCAGAAGTATTAAGACCCTATATGGGGGGATTAAAAACCCTTGATAAATAATACGTATATATGGCGATTGTGTATGGGGGCGTTGTGTGCGGTGCTGTTGTCTGCGTGCGGGGGGGGAGATATGGTACAAAAAGACGATACCATGTGTGTATGGGTATATACAGTAGAAAAAGGCGATACCATATACAACATATCAACAAGGTTCGGTATCAGTCAAGATGCACTTATGCGTTTGAATACATTAAATAGCCCCTTTATACGTGCGAGACAAGAACTGCGTATACCAAATAGTACCCAGAATGGTACCCAGCTTTCGAAGCCTGTACCAAAACCGCAAATATATATTGTGAAACAAGGCGATACCATATCTGGTATTGCAAGGAGGTGTGGAACCACTGTACAGGCGATTATACAACAAAATAATTTATCTTCGGATACTATTTACCCCAATCAGCGGTTGAGTATTGGGGGAAAAACCGCCACAAAACCATCGACACCTGCCACACCGCCCCGAAAAATTGTTAGCACAGGAAAATTCACCTTGCCTGTGCAAGGGAAACAAATTGTTGCGTTTGGTAGCTTTAAAAATGGGGTACGGGCTGATGGTATTAACATCGCAGCAAAACGGGGCGATAAGGTAAAATCCGCCGATAGTGGGCGGGTTGTGTACGCCGGCGATGCCATCAGTGGATATGGGAATATGGTGTTAATATCCCATGCCAAAGGCTTTGTAACCTTATATGCCCACCTAGACACCATTGCCATCGCCCAAGGCAGAACAGTTCAAAAGGGACAATCGCTTGGTACCGTTGGCAGTACAGGCAATGTAACCCGCCCACAACTGCATTTTCAGATTCGTAAAAATCAAAAACCTTTAAATCCAAATAAATATTTTCGGTAATGGTTGAAAAAATATAGTATGGTGGTATAATCCGCCCATTGGTATGTAATTTAGAAATAAGGAATTTACAACATGTTTAAAAATATACTATTATTCGTAGGGACATTGGGTATGGCAACAGGGGCATTTGCCGATACAGGGGGGGCAAGTAGTGCTATGGTACAGTTTTTGCCCTTAATTTTGATTTTTGCCATTTTTTATTTTTTGCTTATTCGTCCCCAACAAAAACGCCAAAAAGAACATCAGAACAAGTTAAAAGCCATCGGTAAAGGCAATGTTATTATTACGGGTGGCGGTATCAAGGGCAAAGTGAAAAAAGCCAATGAAACCGAACTCGATGTGGAAATTGCCGATGGGGTGGTGATTACCGTGTTGCGATCCACTGTTTTGGATGTACCAAATAAATCATAAAACAAGGAATAAGGGAGTATAACATGCAATTATACCCATTGTGGAAACGGGTGTTGGTTTTATGTGTGGTGGCACTGGGGGCAGTATTTGCCACCCCGAATGTAGCCCCCATAAAACACGATTGGTTACGGCCGTTAAAATTAGGTCTGGACTTACAAGGCGGGGCACATTTGTTGTTGGAAATTGAACGACAAATGGTGCTCGACATGTTTTACGAAGGGCTATCGGATAGCATCCGTGCCGAATTACGCACCCAAAAAATCAAATATACAGATATTAATGTCAAATCGGATAGCGTACAGGTGCAGATTCGGGATGCGGGCAATGTGGATTCTGCGTTGGCAAATACCCGGTTTTTGGCAAATGAACTAAATGTAACAAAAACCAGTTCGATACTTGATTATCAATTGACGGAAGCCGGTATGCGCGAACGCATGACACAGATTATTGGGCAAACTATTGAAATTATCCGCCGCCGCATTGATGGGGCGGGTACCCAAGAACCGCTTATTCAACGCCAGGGGGAAAACCGTATCGTATTGCAATTGCCGGGGGTGGAAAACCCTGATGCCATTAAAAGGCTGTTGGGGAAAACCGCAAAAATGACATTTCACTTGGTGGATACCAGCCGTTCCCCCTCAGCAGATTTACCCTCGAATCGGTTTGTTGCCGAAGATGCGGATGGGGTGCAATATGTGTTGGAAAAACGGGTATATGTAAGCGGTGAAAATTTGGTCGACGCCCAACCCACATACAACCAAAACCAACCTGTGGTATCGTTCCGCTTTGATACGGTCGGTGCCAGAAAATTTGGCAGCTTAACCAGCCGGAATGTGGGCAAGCAAATTGCCATTGTGCTGGACGGTGTGTTAATATCCGCCCCCAGTGTGAATGAGCCGATTTTGGGGGGCACCGGGGTAATTACCGGCAGCTTTACGGCGGAAACCGCCGGCGATTTGGCGGTGTTGTTACGATCGGGGGCATTGCCTGTACCCTTAGTTATTGCCGAAGAGCGCACAGTCGGTCCCGGACTGGGTGCCGATAGCATCGCCTCGGGCAAAATGGCGTCTGTGTTGGGGTTGGTATTTGTCGTATTATTTATGAACTTTATGTACCGCCGTTTTGGGGCGTATGCCACGCTGGCACTGGGGATAAATATGGTGTTGATTGTGGCGGTGCTGGATGGAGTACAGGCGACCCTGACCTTGCCCGGCATTGCCGGTATTGTCCTTACCATGGGGATGGCGGTCGATGCCAATGTGTTAATATTCGAACGCATTCGGGAAGAGGTCAATAAGGGCGGTAAAATTGCCCAGTCTGTGGAACGGGGATTTAAAACCGCATTTTTAACCATTGTCGATGCAAACATTACCGGCTTGATTGCAGGGTTTATTTTATTTACCTTTGGCACGGGACCGATTCAAGGATTTGCGGTTACCTTGTCGATTGGTATTTTAACCAGTATGTTTTCGGCGATTATTATTACCCGTTGGTTGTTATTGCGGTGGGTGGTGTTTAAAAATCCATCGGCTTTACCAAAAGGATTCTAAGTATGCAAGTATTACAAAATACAAAATTTGATTTTATGTCGAGGGTAAAATTGTTCTTGGCATTTTCCCTGTTATTGGGGGGTATTACGGTGGCGACCATTGGACTGCGTGGGGTGAATTACGGTATTGATTTTAGTGGCGGTGTGTTGCTGGAGGTAAAATTAAACCAAAACATAGGCATTGCTGATGTGCGAAAAGCGGTATCGTCCGTGCCCAATGTGGATGCCTCATTACAAGAATTTGGGGCAAAAGATATTATATTGTTGCGGGCAAATATCGACAATGTGGACAATACGGCGGGGGTAAATTTGATTAAACAAGCCATTGCCGACCTTGTATCAGAATTTCGCCGTACGGAATTTGTCGGTCCTGTGGTTGGCGAAGAACTAAAAAAGGATGCAGCACTTGCCGTCTTGTATTCGCTGTTGGCGATTATGCTGTATATTTGGGTGCGATTCGAATGGCAATACGGGGTTGCCGCCTTAATTGCCCTGATACACGATGTGGTGATTACCATTGGATTTATTGTTGTTATGGGGATCGAATTTGGCTTGCCCACCGTGGCGGCCATTTTGACCATTGCCGGATATTCGATCAACGATACGGTGGTGGTGTTTGACCGTGTACGGGAAAATTTTGGGGTGCATCAGAAAAAATCCTACGCAGAAGTGTTTAATATATCCATAAACCAATCCCTAAGCCGTACGGTAATAACCTCCGTTACCACCCTGATTGCCCTTATATCGTTGGTGGTATTTGGCGGTGAAGTTATCCGTGGCTTTGCCATGGCAATGGTGTTTGGGGTGGTCATAGGCACATATTCATCGAACTGTGTGGCGGTGCCATTGTTATTGTGGCAAAAACCCAATCGGGGCCAACAAGACGACGATGACGACCCCATCAAAAAACGCTTTTCTGAACAGGACGAAGAAGAAAACCCGGTGCAAAAACGCTTTGCCAATAAATCAGATTCATAAATCCCACATGGTGGTAAAATGCAATTTATCGACCCCACAATTTTTACCGAATTGATGGTCTTTGCATTTGCCACCACCATAACGCCGGGTTTAAATAATATATTGATGTTTTTATTTGTGTTACACTTTGGCGTGTGGCAGGCGGTTAAGTTCCGCATGGGGGTATTGGTGGGATTTCCGGCTCTGTCCGCTTTTGTGGTGGTGGCACTTGCCCCCGTTATGCAAACATACCCTTACAGTATGCAAATATTGGAAATTTTGGGGGTGGGATTGTTATTATACTTGGGATATAAAATATGCACCAGCAAGCCGACTTTATCACAAGACACAAAAAGATTTGGGTTTTTTCACGGTGTATTGTTGCAACTGATAAATGGCAAAGCATGGTCGATGGCATTTGTGGCAACCACCTTATATACCAACCCAGAAACCCCAATTATAACCCAAGCCTCCACTATTGCCATAGCATTTTTTGTAACCAATATCCTATGTTCCATCCCCTGGATACTAGCCCCATATTATTTAAAAAACATCCTATACAACGACCGCAACATGCGGATAATAAACTACATATTCGGCACAATAATCATATACTTGGCATTGGCACCGTATATATTTTAGCTTTATCTATGCCCACCCCTTTATTTTTTAAAGAAATATCCTTGAAACTTAAATATTCGGATTATATGCACAGAAAAGTATTTGACTAATGTATTCATATAGTGTAGAATGGACTATGTACAGGATAGGTGAAACTAGTACAGTGGCTGGGAACAGTGATTATCGTTCGTTAATCTGCAAACATTATATTGGCTTAATAGTCAAGTCCTACTTGAAAAGGCATCCCATTGGGATGCCTTTTATTGTCGAATATTTTTCAGCAATGCCAAAACCTATTTGCAAAAGATAAATTTTTTTAATTTTAACCAAGCCATTCCCTTAAAGCATGCAATGCCCGCTTCGCTTGGTATATTTTTCTTTCTTTGCCCCGTAGTTTGCGTTTTTTGCCGTTTGGGGATAGGTGCATTGGGACTTCGGGCATAAGTCCGAAGTTTATGTTCATCGGTTGGAAGGTATCCGCCACCGCATCGCCTGTTATGTATGCCAGTAATGCCCCGATTGCTGTTTCCTTGGGGGGTATGTTGGGGGGTGCATTGTTAAGGTGTTCGGCAATAAATCGTCCAGCCAATAGCCCCATCGCCGCAGATTCCACATATCCTTCGACCCCTGTTAATTGTCCGGCACAATATATGTGCGGGGCGGATTTTAATGCCATGGTGCCGGTGAGCAGTTGGGGGCTGTTGATAAAAGTGTTGCGGTGTATCCCGCCTAATCGGGCAAATTCGGCATTTTCCAGTCCGCTTATGGTACGCAATATGCGCTGTTGTTCCCTGTATTTCATTTTGGTTTGAAAACCCACAATATTCCACAATGTTCCCGATGCGTTATCCCGGCGCAGTTGTACCACCGCATGGGCGGGTTTTCCTGTATGGGGCGAAGTCAAACCGACCGGTTTCATGGGACCGTATCGCAAGGTGTCGACCCCCCGGGATGCCATCACTTCGATGGGTAAACAGCCTTCAAAATACGGGGTATCCCGTTCCCAGTCTTTAAAGGGGTTATATTCGGCGGTGGTAAGGGCATCGACAAAGGCTTCATATTGGGGTTTATCCAGGGGACAATTAATATAATCGTCCCCATTGCCTTTGTCATATCGGGATTGAAACCATGCCTTGCTAAGGTCGATACTGTCAAAATGGACAATCGGGGCAATGGCATCAAAAAAATGCAGGCTGTCTGAATCGGTCATGTGTAATAAACTGTCGCTTAACGCATCGGAGGTTAGCGGTCCCGTTGCCACTAACACAGGTATATGTGATGTGGGGGGCAGGATGGTAATTTCCCGCCGCTCAAGGGTAATATTGGGGTGTGTCTCGATTTTTTCTGTAACCATTTGGGCAAAGGGTTCCCGGTCGACGGCTAATGCCCCACCGGCGGGCAATTTGTGGGTGTCGGCACAGTGTAGTATTAAACTCCCTAGCTCCCGCATTTCTTGGTGTAATACCCCAATTGCACTGGTCATATGGTCATCGCTACGCAAGGAATTCGAACACACCAATTCCGCCAAATCATCCGTTTGATGGGCAAAAGTTTCCTTAGTCCCGCGCATTTCTGATAACAGCACTGTAAACCCCCGGTTGGCCAATTGCCAAGACGCTTCCGCCCCCGCTAATCCCCCACCGATAACATGCACGGCATATGTCCCCATACCCCTATGCCCCTACATGTTTTTTTAAATAGTGCCCAGTGATGCTGTTGGCGGTTTTACAAATATTTTCCGGGGTGCCCGTCGCCACAATATGACCGCCCTTATCCCCGCCATCAGGGCCCAAATCAATCACCCAATCGGCGGTTTTTATCACATCCAGATTGTGTTCGATAACCAACACCGAATTGCCATTTTCCACCAATTTATGTAATACCCCCAACAGGTTTTTTACATCTTCGAAGTGTAATCCGGTGGTGGGTTCGTCCAATATATACAAAGTCCGCCCGGTTGCCCGACGGGACAATTCTTTGGATAATTTAACCCGTTGTGCCTCCCCCCCCGACAGGGTGGTGGCTTTTTGCCCCACCTGAATATAGCCCAGCCCCACTTGTTGTAAGGTTATCATTTTATCGTGGATACTAGGGACGGATTTAAAGAAATCCACCGCTTCATCAACGGTCATGTTTAAAACATCGGAAATATTTTTACCTTTGTTTAAAATTTCCAAAGTTTCCCGATTATACCGGTGTCCTTTACATTGGTCACATTCCACATACACATCGGGTAAAAAGTGCATTTCAATTTTTAATACCCCATCCCCTTGGCAGGATTCACACCGTCCGCCCTTGGTATTGAACGAAAACCGCCCCGCTAAATATCCCCGGGCTTTTGATTCGGGGATATGGGCAAACCATTCCCGAATCGGTGTAAATGCCCCCGTGTAGGTGGCGGGATTCGAACGGGGTGTCCGCCCAATCGGCGATTGGTTAATGTCGATCACTTTATCCAAATACTGCATGCCCTTAATGTGGGTGTATGGGGCGGGGGATGCGTGCGATCCCATCAGGTCACGACTTAAAATACTACGCAGGGTTTCCAAGATCAAAGTCGATTTTCCCGACCCAGAAACACCCGTAACACAGGTTAAAGTCCCCAGTGGAATTTTGACATTTACATCACACAAATTGTTACCGCTTGCCCCGATTAATTCGATATGACGGTTGTGTCCTTTACGGCGTTTTTTGGGAACAGGGATATACTTTTCCCCCCTTAAATATTGGGCGGTGATGCTTTTTTTACATTTCATAACTTTTGCTACGGGACCTTCGACCATTACGAGTCCGCCATGGATACCCGCCCCGGGTCCCATATCAATAAGGTAATCCGCATTGCGAATGGCATCTTCGTCATGTTCGACCACCACCACAGTATTCCCTTGGTCCCGTAATTTTTTTAATGTGTTTAACAGGCGGCTATTATCCCGTTGATGCAGCCCAATGCTGGGTTCGTCCAACACATATAATACACCGGTTAAACCGGATCCAATTTGGCTGGCAAGGCGGATGCGTTGGCTTTCCCCCCCGGACAAAGTCCCCGACTTACGGCTGAGCGACAGGTAATTTAACCCCACATTTTTCAGGAAAGTTAAACGGTCGACAATTTCTTTGAGTACTTTTTCGGCGATTTTTTGTTGCTGTTTGTTTAAGTGATCGGAAACGGTTTTAAACCACTTTAACGAATCGCTAATCGACATGCTGGCCGCTTCCCCAATATTTTTATCATGGATTTTAACACACAATGATTCTTGTTTTAGGCGATACCCCTTACAATGGTCACAAATGCCCAACGATTGGTATTGTTCCAACACTTGTTTTTGGGCGGTGTTACTGGCTTCTCGATATTTTCGTACCATATTGGGAATAACCCCTTCAAAAGGCTTCGAAGCCTGAAACCTACGCATACCATCGTCGTATGAAAATACGATGGTATCCTTGGTGCCATGTAAAATAGCGGTGCGTATTTTTTGTGGTATGTCTTGCCATTTTGTGGTCGGCGATATGTTGTAATGATGGGCGATCGATTCCAGCGTTTGTTGGTACAAAATATTTTTATTGGCGTTCCAAGGGGCAATCGATTTTAACAACGGTTTATGGGCACCTGCAACAATAAGGCTTTCGTCAAATGACAACGCCGTCCCAATACCATCACAATGGGGACATGCCCCAAATGGGCTATTGAATGAAAAAATGCGGGGTTCGATTTCCTCCATATAAAATCCGCTTTCTGGACAGGCAAACTTCGATGAATATAAATGACGATTCGAAGGATTCTTATATTCCTCGACCACTAAAATACCCTCCGATAATTTCAAGGCGGTTTCCACCGACGATGCCAATCGTTGCTGTATATGGGGTTTGACACGAATACGGTCAACCACCACTTCCAAAGTGTGTTTGATGTTTTTATCAAGCGGCGGTATATGGGCAATTTCGTATAGGGTACCATCCACTTTCAGACGGGCAAAGCCTTTTTGTTGTAAGGTGGCGATTTCTTTTTTGTATTCCCCCTTGCGTCCCCGTACAATCGGGGCAAGCAACAATATACGGGTGCCTTTTGGTAAGGCAAGGATACTGTCCACCATATTGGCAACAGACATGGATTGTATGGGTTTCCCTGTGCTGGGGCTGTATGGAATGCCCGCCCGTGCGTATAACAGACGCATATAATCGTAAATTTCCGTAACTGTGCCCACAGTCGAACGGGGGTTTTTACTGGTGGTTTTTTGTTCGATCGATATGGCGGGGCTTAGCCCGGTGATGCTTTCCACATTGGGTTTGTGCATTACATCCAAAAATTGTCGGGCGTATGCGGATAAGCTTTCCACATATCGCCGTTGTCCATCCGCATATATGGTGTCAAACGCCAATGAAGACTTTCCCGATCCACTTAAACCGGTAATCACGGTTAAACTGCCCCGGGGAATTGATACGGCAACATTTTGCAGGTTGTGTTCACATGCCCCCCTTACAATAATATGCGTATTTTTGTCCAGCATTGTTGTATACCCGTTTGTTACCAAAAATGTGGGCACATCATACACGATGGGGGGGTGTGTATATAAGTCGATAAATTATCGAAATTTATAAAAAAGATGCTATACATTGCCCCCAAAACTGTGATATGTTATATACATTTTTTGCAACAATTTTAACAAGGAAGATAAAATGGCAGGTAGCGTAAACAAAGTCATATTAGTCGGTAACTTAGGGACGGAACCAGAAGTTCGCAACACACAAAGCGGTGCCAAGGTCGCAACCCTTAGCCTTGCCACCAGCGAAACATGGAAAGATCAATCGGGACAACGCCAAGAACGCACTGAATGGCATCGGGTGGTTGTGTTTGGTGATGGATTGGTAAATGTGATTGAACAATATGTCAAAAAAGGCATGAAAGTATATATCGAAGGGCAACTGCGTACCCGCAAATGGCAAGACCAACAGGGACAGGATAGATACACAACAGAGGTGGTTATTTCTGGTTTTGGCGGCACATTAACCATGTTGTCATCAAAAAATGAAGGCGGTGGCGGATACGCCAACGAAGGCGGGGGATATAATCAAAATCGAGAGGGACAACATCAAGGCGGGGGACAAACCGGCGGTATCCCCCAAGATGGGGGCGTAGGCGGTATATCCGACCTAGACGACGACATTCCATTTTAATGTATTCTTAGTACGGTATATAACGCACCTGCACAAAAAAGGGGGATGCATGCCCCCTTTTTAGGTTTGCTTGTTTTATTTAATACTGTATAATATTTATCCCCTCTGGGGATGCATACCCCCTTTTTAGGTTTGCTTGTTTTTGATGGGGTTTTAAGGGGTTACAAGGTATATAATATCTTCAAAGGCGTTGTATTTTTTACCGCTATCTGCCCCTATTTGAATCTTTAACTTTATCACTTTTTTGTTGCCTTGACTTTGTACAAAGGTTATTTCACGACCATCTTGTAGGTCATTTTTTAGCTTTGTTTCCAATTCACTTTCAGTTCCTTTTAAGAACCTTGCACCATTAGAGATTTTTACATCTTCGGCGGTGCTTGTGCTTTCTGTGTTTAAAAAGGCTCTGGTTGCTGTTGAATCTATGGCGGTAACATCGCTTATATCAGTTTCAAAATTAACAGTTATGAGCCCCTGATTTTTTACAAGGGTCATTTGTGCTGATGTTAAAGATGTAACCACCCCAAAATTATTAGTAGCGTCTAGGTCAATCCTTGCGGTTCCTGCATTATTTAAATGTTTTCCATTTAATGCCGCCGCAGGGGTAAGATATGAAGTGCGGAACGCCAACGGATAGTCTTGTTTACCGATGGCAAAGTCCGCCAGATTGACTTGTCCCGTATATTTTTTGTCGCTGGCTTTTGCTTTCATGGTAATGACAACAGTCCCACTTGATTCTGCCCCTTTTAGTTTCTTATCTGTAGTGTCCAGACTAAGGGTACCTGAGGGGGCATCGCCCGTTTTGCCCACCACAGACCAATCAAACGCCGCCACACTGCCCCCTGGCACATTGTTGTATGCCATACCGCTTAATTTTGCCCCACTGGCTTTCCATACACGGTCCGCTTGTGATGCGGTTATGCTGGGTTTGGTGGTAAGATCCGCAAGGTTTTGCTTGGCAATGGTAAAGTCCGCCAGATTCACTTGTCCCGTATATTTTTTATCGCTGGCTTTTGCTTTCATGGTAATGATAACAGTCCCACCTGATTCTGCCCCTTTTAGTTTCTTATCTGTAGTGTCCAGACTAAGGGTGCCTGAGGGGGTATCGCCCGTTTTGCCCACCACAGACCAATCAAACGCCGCCACACTGCCCCCTGGCACATTGTTATATGCCATACCACTTAATTTTGCCCCACTGGCTTTCCATACACGGTCCGCTTGTGATGCGGTTACGCTGGGTTTGGTGGTAAGATCCGCAAGGTTTTGCTTAGCAATGGTAAAGTCCGCTGTTTGTATGGACCCTGAGTATTTGGGGTTACTGGGGGTTGCGGTCATGGTGATTTCCACTGTACCGCCGGATTTTGCCCCCCGAATATCCCCATTAACGATATTTAATGTCCCATCGGGGGCGTCGCTTGATTTCTTAGCCACCGCCCAAGTATATTGGGTTGCCTTTGTGCCGCCCGGTAGGGTATAATTTAAGTCAATCTTGGTAACAGTACTGTCCTTCCATGCCCCATTTTCGCCCGTTGCTTTTGCCACCGCTGGGCGGGTGGTTACATCCGTTCCCAGTACTTGCTTGGCAACAGTAAAGTTGTAATATTCTGTGAGTTTTGGTGCTGTGTTTTTTGCTCTACGGATAATTTTTACCAATAGGGTACCGCCTCTGGTCAATTTATTGGCATTAATAACCCCTGTTGTGCTGTTAATAGCGTTTGCCCCTGTAATAATCCCTGTGGTGGTTGGTGTTAAGCCACTGCCATCGTCCCCACCTGTAATGATAGAGAATGTATAATCGCCCATCGCTGTTGAAAATGTTTGATTTAAATCAGACCCCTTTAAGTTATAATTGATGGCAAAGTTCTTACCCCACTTTCCTGACCCTGTGGGGGTGGTGGAAGTTATTTGTCCCTGAGTTGTGGACAGTTCAAAGGTTTTGGTTACATCTGCGTATTTGGTGCTTTCGAATACAACGGTAATGGTGGTCGTCCCTGAGGTGATGCCCGCCCCCGATATGGTCAAGCTCTTGCCACTATCCGTTACAGCAACATTTGTATGATTATCTGTATCCGCTAGGCTCTGAACGCTCCAATCGCTTCTTGCACTGCCAGTTGCTGTTAATTGCCCCAGTACATCGGTGGCGGTTACCTTTTTCGTACCCGATACAAAGGTTACCACAAGAGGGGCTACGCTTAGGGTATTTGCCGCTACCGTTTGTTTATTGACGGTTACATCCACATTTCGGGTAATCGTTTCATATTTATCATTCGCCGCATAGGTAATATTCACTTTTACCACCCCACCTCGGCTGGTTTTGGCAATCTTACCATCGCTCGACGCCACTGTGATAGCATTGCCCCCTGAGGTCGGACCAGCGGTCGTACCCGTCGTGGTCAAGGCGTATGTGGCATTGCCAATACCCGCAGGTTTGTTTGCTTCTGTATAGGATACCGTTTGGCTATTTGCGTTCCATGTAATAGCCCCCGCAGATACCGCAAACCCGGTGTGGTCGCTAGCCTGTTGTTTGCTCACTGTAAAGTTCTGGTATTCAGTTACCGCATCTACTCTCGATGCTCCTGTCCCTTTTGCCGCACGGACAATTTTTATCAATAACGACCCCGATTTGGTCAGTTTGCTGGCAGTAATCGCCCCTGTTCTGATGTTAATTGCCCCTGTATAATCATTACCATCGATAATACCTGCGGTGGTGGGTGTCTTACCACTGCCATCATTGCCCCCAGATGCCACAATCGAGAAGGTATAATCTGAGGCTACAAAGTTTACGCTACCCACCGAAGTTCTTAACTTATAATCTGTGGTGTATGTTTTACCCCATTTTCCTGAACCCGTACGCCCCCCTGTACTTATCTTCGACGGTTCTGTCGACAATTCAAATGTCACAGTCTTATTCGCATACGCAGGATGGGAAAATACGGCGGTTACAGTCGTCTTGGTGGTGATCTCATCGGATATGATCAGGGTTTTGCCCCCACTACCAACAGCAAGGTCGTCATTATTATCCGTATTGGCAACGCTTACCAATGTCCATTGGGATTTTTGCGTTTGTCCCCCTGATACAGATAATTGCCCCAATATCTCACTGGTGGTAACCGTTCTATCACTATCCCCAGACCCATAAGGCACAACAAGATCTGCCATTGTTAGCGTACCAGTGAAAGCACTATCAGTTTTTACATATACAATGCGGTCGTTAAAGTCTGTTGCACTGTATGTCAATTTTAGGGTAGCTGCACCCGCACCCGCTTTGTCTTCCAGTGTACTGGTATATGTAGCAGCATTGGCATTGATAGGTGTCGACCCATTCTTAAATTGGAAATCTGTGCCAGTTGTACCACTACCCACAATTTCTGCGTTGACAGTGGGCGTTACCCCTGAGGGTACAGTACCAACAAATGTACTTAAGTTATATGTCGTTGCATTTGTTAAGGTATACGCAGTGGCTTGGCTGGTACCATTCCCGCCCTTAATATCGTTACTCGCTTTATCCGAATCCGACAGTATGCTACCAATTGTTGGGTTGGCTTGTGTTTTGATAAACACTTCATAAGGGTTAAAGCCATCTGCTGTATAGGTCAGTTTTAGGGTAACTTCCCCCGCACCTGCTTTATCTTCCAGTGTACTGGTATATGTTACATTGGTAACATCGATATTTGTCGATCCATTCTTAAATTGAAAATCTGTGCCACTGGTACCACTACCCACAATTTCTGCGTTGACAGTGGGCGTTACCCCACTTGGTACATTGCCAATAAAGGCATCGATAGCATATGTTTTGCCACTGGTTAAAGCATATGCAGAGTTTTGCGTCGTACCATCGCCACTGCGGACTGTTTTATCGCCCGTGCTGTCTTGTATATCAGCGGACTGTACAGTATCACCCACAGGTTTCGGCGTATCGACCTCAGCCGTTTTAATATCATATTGCCGTTCGACCTTGTCATAGCGTTTGTGCCATACAGCACCTGCACTGGGTACAGGGGCAGATTGTAACTGATCTTGTATGCTTTTACCGAATGCCAGTTTAAAATCGACGGATATATCGGTCTGTGCCGATTCGCCATTGGGTTTGTCATATGTGCCCCGCACTGTTATCATAGCATTGGGGGTAAATTCGGCAATCAATTTATTGCCCCTAACAACTGTATCCTCAACCCCGTCGAATCTATAGGTCCCCACCCCCACAGACACCTGTTCATAATTGGGAATATTGCCCTTAGCGGTTATATCCCAGCCTTGTAATACCTTTTTATCATCGATAATGGTGTTGCCAATACGACGATATAGGTTTGCCGCCATGTCAAACCGGGCGGTTTTCAGTTCCGCCCCCACACTAAACCGTTGGAAGGTGTCCGATGCTTTAAAAGCAAGTATATTCTTTGTCCCGTCCTTGCTATCAAAAAACGCATTGACCCCAACAATTAATGGGGTAGCTGTTGTATCAATACGCTTCCGATAGCCCAACCCCAAGTTTAATCGATTCACTGATTTTTGACGATTATAAGAAGTTTGCACATATGTAACCGTGTCTTTTGTTTCCCGCAGGTTGCTAAAAGCGGTAATATCCCAATTTAGGGTTTTATCCGTATAGCCGACCCCGCCACTTATCCATTCGAAGATACCTGTTCTGTTCATGGTATCCATAAACATATTACCGGTGGCATTGACCACTTTGTCTGTATCATTTGTAAAGGCTGGTGTTGTATATGCCAGTACAATAACACTAGCTGTTGCCCATAAAGATTTTTTTAGTTTCATGTGTTTCATCCTCAATTTCTTAGAATTACAGTTTCATTCGGCACCCGCCCAAATGGGCACCACAGTACAATTATACAGAGATTTTTTTTTTTTTTTCAAGTATTAAAAACTATAATTAAATAATACTATAAGTTGTACTATATGGGGTAGGGGATCTGTGGATTATTTAAAATAATTAAAATCATCACCATATTCTAATGCTTGTAAGGTGCCTATGAATAAGTCTATGCAGGCTTGTATATCGCTGGTTTGGATAGTTTCCACCGTCGTATGCATGTATTTTAGGGGTAAAGACATTAAAGCCGATGGGACACCCTTATTGGAATATGCAAATGAATCAATATCCGTGCCACTGTGACGAGAGGAAGCAGAGCGTTGATAAGGGATTTCCTTTTCTTTTGCAATCGCCAATATCTTATCACGTAATTTTAGGTGTACAGCGGGGCTTGAGTCGATAATGGGTCCTTTGCCCACGGCAAAATCACCGTGTTTTTTCTTGTCGTACATGGGCGATTGGGTGTCGTGTCCCACATCGATAATGATGGCACAATCGGGTCGTATGTTATGTGCCATCATTTGTGCCCCCCGCAACCCAATTTCTTCTTGTACAGAGTTGACAATGTATAAACCAAAAGGCAATTCGATATTTTTTTCTTGTAAGGTGCGTGCAACTTCGGCAATCACAAAGCCCCCCACTCGATTATCCAGTGCCCGTGATACAATAAACTTATTATTGTTCAAAGTCATAAACCCATCTTGATATACGATAATGGTGCCAATGTCGATACCCATATCAAGAACCTCTTGTTTGTTTTCAGCACCCACATCAATATGTATGTTTTCCAGTGTGGGGTGTTTGTCCTTGCCCATGCGTATATGAATGGCGGGCCAGCCGAAAATTCCTTGGACAATGCCTTTTTCACCATGGATATTAACCCGCATAGAGGGGGCGATTTGGTGATCTGATCCGCCATTGCGTACTACGAAAATATATCCTTTGTCATCGATGTAATTCACATACCATGAAATTTCATCGGCGTGGGCTTCGATAACCACTTTGTAATCGCTGTCTGGGTTAATAACCGCCGCCGCACTGCCATATGCATCCGTAAAAACTTGATCCACAAAAGGAGAAATATAATCAATCCATACCTTTTGTCCCGCAATTTCCTTTGAAACAGGGGCAGGGGTATTTAGGTATGTTTTTAAAAACTGTAAACTTTCTGAACGCATAATGTGTCTCCTTTAATTATATTATCGTCGCATATAGTATATATTTTGAAACATAAAGTCAAAAAAATTATGTTACATATTTTGTTTATCTTTTCGTTCAATTAATAATGTTAAGCCATAACACATGATAAAGTATATAATACCGACTGCGATCCACACTTCAAAAATACGTTGGGTGGCAACGACAATTTCCGCCGCTGAAAACATTAAATCTTGTATGGATATTATCGATACAATCGAAGTATTTTTTAAAACTATAATCGTCTGTCCCGTTAATGCAGGGTAGCATTTTTTGAATGCCTGTGGCAAAATAATCAATTGCATGGTTTTTATCTTGGACAATCTTAATGCCCTTGCCCCTTCTGATTGTCCCGCTGGAATGGATTGAATTGCCCCCCGGATAATTTCCGCAAAGAATACCGATTCAAACAATCCTAAACACACAAACCCCGCTACTACATTTGCCGCAACAACCGGTTCGCCAAATAAAATGTATGGAATACCCGTGTCGGTGAATATATTGCGTGTAATACCTATTAAGGGAAATATTTGTTCTGAAACAAAAAAATAAAACACAAATAAAAATACCAATACGGGGACATTACGGACAAAGTTTATATACAACATTGCCAATGTGGACAAAACACGATTCTTCGACAAACGGGCAAAAGCAAGGGCTAACGACAGTGGCAATGCCAAAATTGCCGTATACACAAACAACCGTAAAGTATTTAATATTCCTTTCGCCAATATATTCATATGCCAATTGCCATTTTCATCCTGAAATATAAAATAATCCGGTAAAATATGCCATTTCCAATTGTATGGAATATCCGCAGCCTGTCCCACATATACAGCACCGACGATAAAGGCACATATGGATAAAGCAATATAATCTGATACTTTGAATTTATACTTTAACATCTGTATTATACCTCAGTCCATTTAATGGATTTTTCAATATATCTGGATATGGTGGCAAAAATCGCCGCTAACATCCAATATAAACAGGCTATTAAAATCCAAATTTCTAATGTTACATATGTATCAGATATGGCATCACGGGCGGTGGTTGTTAATTCGTATATGGCAATTACGGACACAATCGACGAATGTTTTAACAGGTTAATGGCAACATTGGTCAGTGGGGCAATCATCAACCGCAGGGCTTGTGGAAAAATAATGTACACCACAATATGCCCCGCAGATAAATTTAATGCCCGTCCAGCCTCCCATTGTCGACGGGGGACAGATCGAATTGCACCCCGTATAATTTCCCCAACAAAAGATGCCTCATATAGGCTGAGAGCTAATATACCCGTTACCAAACGATTTAAGTCAAATATGGGGGCAATCAAAAAATAAAAGATATATATTTGTGCCAAAATTGGGGTATTGCGAAATACAATTGTATATGCTTTGGAAATACTGTTGGCAATTTTCCCTTGTGCCATACGACCCGCCGCCAACACAATACCAAACAGCAACGATAATAACATAGCAATCGCCACAATATATATGGTATCAATCAATCCATATATAAAATCGCCCATATATACACGGCCATCCTCAATGATAATAATATATTTCCATACCCGATACCATTGCCATCGATAGCCGGCTTGTTCAACGCCAAAATATAACAGATATATCGCACCGACCCCGATACACAAAGTTATCAGTTTCTGTTTTATCTGATGCAAGCGGGATTTTCGATTTATGGATATGTGTGTGTTTTCCAACATGAAATCAGTAGGCTCTTGAGTATTTTGACTTATTTATTTTTCCATAAACTATATAATACCATATATAAATCGTTTTGTCTATTATGAAACCGCCCCCCATATTCTTGCAAGTGAAAAATGAATGTATCATCAGTCTGGGGTTATGATTTTTATATGGGTTTGTTGCAGGATGTCCGTCCATTCGTTAGGGGGGGGGTGGTCTAATACTATGGTATCAATGGTATTTAAGGATGCTATTTTTACCATTGCACGCCGTCCGAATTTTGATATGTCTGTTGCCAGTATGGTATGTGTGGCGGTTTTTATCACTTGGCGGGCGATGGCGATTTCTTGGGCGTCATAATCGAGAAAATAGCCGTCTGCATCGATACCACTGGTGCCAATCACCGCATAATCCAACACAAATTGATTCAGATACTCTTGTACCGTATATCCCAAAATAGCCGAATCTTCCCGTACTTCACCAGGGGTAATAAACACACTTGCGTCCTTATACTGACAACACATATGGGCAATATTGATATTGTTGGTAATAATTTTAATGCCTTGGTGATTGTGTAAGTTCCTGCCCACTGCTTCGGTAGTGGTACCTATGTTCAAAAACACAGATGCATAGTTGGGAATGATTTTGGCAACCAATGCCCCTATTGTCTGTTTGCCTTGTTTGTTATAAATGCTGCGATGGGCGTACGAAGCGTTTGTGGTATTACCGAGCAAAGTAACCCCCCCATGCAAGCGTTTCACCATGCCTTGTGCGTGGAGCTGTTTTATATCCGTGCGGATGGTTTGCGGCGTTACCTGTAACATATCCGCCAATTCACTGATCTTAGAAAAATTTTCATTTTCCAAAATCTGTAATATTGTGCGTTGTCGCATATCTAAGCCGTTATTTTTACCCATTTTTAGCTCCCATTTTATCAATATTTCATAATGTTACCCCATTATGTATCAGGTGCCATCGTACCCTATACATAATACAAAAGTAAAGTATACAATTTTCATTTACAATAAAAAATTTTAAAAAAACAAAAAAATAGGTTGACATTTATAATTTTTTTTGTATTGTTAGACTCAGAGTATATAAGATTATGGAGTATGTAAGATACATGAAAAAAATGGTAAAGGAAAAATAGAAAGTGACACCATGTCTGTGCGTTTAGAGAGTGTTGGTTTAACTGTTAATGGGGTTGATTATATTTATGACGCCAACATTATATTTCGTCAAGGGTCGATGAACACTTTGTTGGGGGCAACCTTGTCGGGCAAAACATCGCTGATGCGGTTGATGGCGGGATTGGATAAACCCACCAAAGGTCGCATATATGAATGGGATGTGGATGTGACCAACATACCGGTACAACAGCGCAATGTTGCCATGGTGTATCAGTCGTTTATTAATTATCCGGCGATGACGGTGTATGAAAATATTGCTTCGCCATTGCGGTTGTTAAATCTGGATTCTTCCACTATGGACAGCCGTATTAAACAGATTGCCGATTTGGTACACTTAACCCCATATTTACAGCGTATGCCATTGGAATTATCCGGTGGGCAACAACAACGCTGTGCTTTGGCACGGGCATTGGTCAAACAATCGGGGTTGGTATTACTCGATGAGCCTTTGGCAAACCTAGACTATAAATTGCGCGAAGAATTACGCAGTGAAATGCACAATATTTTTGCAAATTCAAAGGCGATTTTCATTTATGCCACCACCGAACCCGAAGAAGCGTTATTATTGGGCGGCAATACCGCAACTTTATATCAAGGCAATATAACCCAATTTGACACCACTCGTAATGTATACCATTACCCCCAGTGCAAAATTACCGCCAGTGTGTTTTCCAATCCGCCAATGAATATGGCACAGCTGCATAAACAAGGGGACACTATTACCATATCGGGTGTTGCCTTATCGCCGATAAATGCCAGAAAATTTCAGTATCTGGACGACGGTACATATGAATTGGGATTTCGGGGCAATCATTTGTATAACAACCGTCAGCATGTGGACAATGTGGCATTTGAGACCACATTAAGTGTGTGTGAAATCACCGGATCGGCAACCTTTTTACATGTGTCGCACCAGCATATCCATCACAATACCGACCATAACACCGACCATAACACTTCTTGGGTGGTGTTACTAGACGGTATTCACCACCTGCCCCTTGGGGCAAAGGTGTGGGTGTATTTGGACTTAAAATACGCATATGTGTTTGCCCAAAATGGCAATTTGGTACAATCTGCGGACTATATGCAAAAACAAGCGTAATCGATAAGGATAAAAACAAGAGTAGGAAATATGTGTACAGATATAAAAATATATAACAGAAAGAAGCAATATGGCGGAAATTCATTTGGATAATTTAGCCCATTGTTATCATGACAATCCCCAAGATACGGACGATTTTGCCTTAAAACCAATTGACCACATATGGGAAAACGGCAAGGCATACGCCCTGTTGGGACCATCAGGGTGCGGAAAAACCACTTTACTGAATATTATTTCTGGTCTGTTACAACCCTCCCATGGCAATATTTTATTTGACGGGGTTAATGTTACCCACACCTCAACCAAAGACCGTAACATTGCCCAAGTTTTTCAATTTCCCGTGGTTTATGATACCATGTCGATTTATGACAACTTGGCATTTCCCATTCGTAATCGGGGCTTGGATAAAACCTATATCGATAAGCGGGTACAAGACATTGCCCAAATGATTGGTGTTGCCGATAAGTTACATATGAAAGCGAAAAGATTAGGGGCGGATTTTAAACAAAAAATTAGTCTGGGCAGGGGTATGGTACGCGAAGATGTTAATGCCATATTGTTTGACGAACCATTAACTGTCATTGACCCACATATGAAATGGACATTGCGCACCCAGCTAAAAAAACTGCACAGTCAATTTCAACATACAATGATTTATGTAACCCATGACCAAACCGAAGCGTTGACCTTTGCCGATAAGGTGGTGGTGATGGATGCGGGGGAAGTGTTACAAATTGGCACTCCAGAAGACCTGTTTGAACGCCCCGCCCATACTTTTGTCGGCTATTTTATCGGATCACCGGGCATGAATTTTTTTACCGCATCGGTCGACACCAACACTGCAACTTTGCGGGGACATAAAATGTTGTTAAATACCCGCTATAAAACTATGGATATGGTTAAGATTGGGGTACGGCCTGAACATATCACCTTGTCCACCGATACAGATGGCAATACAGATGGATTACCCATCAGTATTACCCGCATAGAAGATTTGGGGCATTATCAGCTGGTGCGGGCGATGTATGGCAATACCCCAGTAAGTATCACAGTACCATACCATATACCTATGCAAGACAGACAATATTATATGCACTTTGACCCACAGTATACGCACATATATAACAATGACCGTTTGGTAAAGGAGAATACAACATGAAAACAGTACATCAAAAAGCGTGGTTTTTGGTGCTGCCTGTATTAGTATTGGTGGCGTTTTCCGCCGTTATTCCCTTAATGACGGTGGTAAATTATTCTGTACAAGATACCTTTGGCAACAATCAATTCTTTTGGATTGGGTTGGATTGGTTCCGTGAAGTGCTGGAATCCGAACGCTTACAAACGGCATTAGGACGACAGCTGTTGTTTACCAGTATTATTTTATTGATTGAAATTCCATTAGGTGTTTTTATTGCCCTGCATATTCCCAAACGGGGCAAATGGATGTCGTTTTCGTTGGTGTTAATGGCGTTACCATTACTGATTCCCTTTAATGTGGTTGGTACCATATGGCAAATTTTTGGCAGAGTCGACATTGGTTTATTGGGGCATGGGTTGTTATTATTGGGAATTGAATTTAACTATACCAATAACCCTTTGCACGCATGGATTACGGTTATTTTGGTCGATGTGTGGCATTGGACCAGTCTGGTTGTGTTGTTGTGTTATGCCGGGCTGCAATCCATTCCATCGGCATATTATCAGGCGGCGGAAATTGACCAAGCGTCCCGTTACAGTGTATTTCGCTATATCGAATTGCCAAAAATGACAGGGGTGTTATCGATTGCTATTTTACTGCGTTTTATGGACAGTTTTATGATTTATACGGAACCGTTTGTGGTTACTGGTGGCGGACCGGGCAATTCCACCACATTCCTGTCCATTGATTTGGTAAAAATGGCAATCGGACAATTTGATTTGGGACCTGCGGCGGCATTTTCCATCATTTATTTTTTGGTGATTTTGTCCGTGTGTTGGGTGTTCCATACGGTTATCACCCACATGGATACATAGGGGGACATTATGAAAAAAAGCCAAACAAGACTAGGGTGGATAGCAGGTATTTATATTTTACTGTTGATGTTGCCAATTTATTGGTTGATAAACATGAGTTTGAAATCAAACGATGAAATATTGAATGTATTTTCATTGTGGCCACAAAATCTTACCTTTGATAATTACAAGGTGATATTTACCGATTCCAGCTGGTATATGGGATATGTAAATTCCATTATTTATGTGGTTATGAATACCGTATTGTCCTTGGTTGTGTCATTGCCGGCGGCGTATGCGTTCAGCCGTTATTACTTTATTGGTGATAAACATTTGTTCTTTTGGCTGTTGACCAACCGCATGGCACCGCCCGCTGTGTTCGTATTGCCATTTTTTCAGCTGTATTCCAGTGTGGGATTGTTTGATACACATATCGCCATTGCCCTTGCCCATACCTTGTTTAATGTGCCATTGGCGGTGTGGATACTGGAAGGCTTTATGCGTGGGGTACCACGGGAAATAGACGAAACCGCCTATATTGATGGATACGGTTTCTTTACATTTTTCCGTAAAATTTTTATGCCGATGATTGCCCCCGGTATTGGTGTAGCGGCGTTTTTCTGCTTTATGTTTTCATGGGTGGAATTGTTGCTCAGCCGAACATTGGCAACAGTACATGCAAAATCTATTGCCGCTACCATGACCCGTACCGTGTCCGCATCCGGCTTAGATTGGGGGGTATTGGCGGCGGCTGGGGTGTTGACCATTGTGCCGGGGGCATTGGTAATTTATTTTGTCAGAAATTATATTGCCAAAGGTTTTGCCTTAGGCAGGGTATAAGCTGAATATGTATATAAGGAATTAAAGTATAAAATGATTGTAAAGATTGTCAGTACAATGCTAAATGTTTACTGTGGGGGACACAACAAAACACCTATTTTATACAGAATAAACTATATAACATAAAAAGGAAAACAGGAGAACAATGTAATGGATTTATCATGGATGGCGTGGACACTACCAACGGCAATATTTTTTATGGTGATTGCGGTTATGGTGATAACGCTGATTATACTGGCGATTAAATATCCCGAAGTACCACGCAGAGGCATCTTGGGGATGGAAACCACCCGTGGCGACAGGTTATTTATCAGCTTACTAGGGTCGGCATTTATTGGACTGGGATGGTTAGGGGGCGATATTATTCCCGTATGGGGGATGCTAATAGCACAAGTTTTTTATGGTTTTTTGGTGTTTCGCTATGTGTAACACAGTGTAACACGACAAAAAAATCATTAAAGAAGCGTACCTTTGGGTACTAAACAACACAATTAGGACATGACACGAGGAGAAACACATGTTAAAAAATAAACTCATCTTGTATAGCGTGTTACTTGTCGGCTTTACAGCATCTGCTGTATCGGCAAATGACATGATGATTAAGAAATGGATTGACGAATTTCAACCGTCTGTTTTATCCAAATCTGAACAGCAAAAAGAACTGGAATGGTTCAAAAATGCAGCAAAACCGTTTCAAGGTATGACCATTAAAGTTGTATCAGAAACCATCACAACCCACGAATACGAATCGAAAACTTTGGCAAAGGCGTTTACCGACATCACCGGCATCAAAGTGGTGCATGATTTGATTGGCGAAGGGGATGTGGTTGAAAAACTGCAAACACAAATGCAGTCGGGCAAAAACATTTATGATGCCTTTATCAACGATTCCGATTTAATCGGCACCCATTGGCGCTATCAACAGGTACGCAACCTGACCGATTGGATGATGGGTGAGGGCAAGGATGTGACCAACCCCAACTTGGATGTGGCCGATTTTATCGGTAAATCGTTTACCACAGGTCCGGATGGCAAGCTGTACCAATTACCCGATCAGCAATTTGCCAACCTGTACTGGTTCCGTTACGATTGGTTCAATGACGCTAAGAACAAAGCCGACTTTAAGGCAAAGTATGGATATGAATTGGGTGTTCCTGTGAACTGGTCAGCGTATCAAGACATTGCCGAATTCTTTACCGGGCGTGAGATTGACGGTAAAAAAGTATATGGACACATGGATTATGGTAAAAAAGACCCGTCCTTAGGATGGCGTTTCACTGATGCGTGGATGTCTATGGCGGGCATGGGTGACATAGGCGAACCCAATGGTCTGCCCGTGGATGAATGGGGGATTCGGGTTAACGAAAAATCGCAACCCGTCGGATCGTGTGTTGCCCGTGGCGGTGCCACCAACGGTCCAGCGGCGGTATATGCGGTACAAAAATATATCGATTGGCTGAAAAAATATGCCCCCCCAGCAGCAGCAGGTATGGTATTTTCTGAGGCGGGTCCTGTACCGGCACAGGGATCTATTGCCCAGCAAATGTTTTGGTATACTGTATTTACCGCTGATATGGTAAAACCGGATCTGCCTGTGGTAAATGCGGACGGCACGCCTAAGTGGCGCATGGCACCTTCACCGCATGGGGCGTATTGGATTGATGGCACCAAAGTCGGCTATCAAGATGCCGGATCGTGGACACTTATGAAGTCTACACCTGTGAATCGGGCAAAAGCCGCATGGTTATACGCACAATTTGTAACTTCGAAAACTGTTGATGTGAAGAAATCACATGTGGGCTTGACCTTTATTCGTGAATCCTCCCTGCAACATCAGTCGTTTACCGACCGTCAAGCAGAATTGGGGGGCTTGATTGAATTTTACCGTTCCCCTGACCGTGTGCGTTGGTCGCCAACAGGCACCAATGTGCCGGATTATCCCAAATTGGCACAGCTGTGGTGGCAAAATATTGGCGATGCGTCCTCTGGGGCAAAAACCGCACAACAGGCGTTAAACGCCCTGTGTAAAGATCAAGAAAAAGTATTGCAACGCTTGGAACGTGCCGGCGTGCAAGGGGATCTTGGTCCGAAATTAAACAAAGAGCGGGATGATAGCTACTGGTTAAACCAACCGGGGGCACCAAAACCAAAATTGGCAAATGAAAAGCCAAAACCGATTACTGTTAATTATGATGATCTAGTATCCTCATGGAAAAAGTAATAGCACTTTACGCTTTGGGGGGATATATGCCCCCCAAAGTATGGGTACAAGAAATATACATATGACACAGGATATATCAGATATATTTATCATTGGTGGCGGTATCAATGGTTGTGGCATTGCCCGTGATTTTGTTGGGCGGGGGTTGTCGGTAATATTGGCGGAAATGGGCGATATAGGCGGTGCCACTTCGTCCGCTTCGACAAAAATGTTTCATGGGGGATTGCGTTATTTGGAATACTTTGAATTTTCACTGGTCAAAAAAGCCCTGAAAGAACGGGAAATCCTGTTATCCGCTATGCCCCATATCAGCTGGCCGATGCGTTTTGTCATTCCTTATCATCAGGACATGCGATTTGATAACACCACCCCCACTTCGAAGCTATTGGGCATCTTATTTCCATGGTTGCGGGGGCAACGCCCGGCGTGGATTATTCGTATAGGGTTGTTTTTATACGACCATTTGGGCGGTCGAAACATACTGCCGGTATCAAACAGCATAGATTTAACCACGGACATTGCCGGCGAAGCCTTACAACACAGATTCACCAGAGGTTTTGAATATTCTGATTGCTGGATACAGGACACCCGCTTGGTGTGTTTAAACGCCCGTGATGCCAAACAACGGGGGGCGGATATTATGGTACGCACCGTGGTTACCCATGTGCAACGGTGCGATGGTATTTGGCACATCACCCTGTGCGACCTTGATAAAAATACTACACTGAAAAAATATGCCAAATGTATAATCAATGCCTCTGGTCCATGGGTAAATGATGTTTTGCATACCAAAATCCACGATCACACAACACAACACAGCAATGCGCACCATGCCCCTTTGCAAAAAATCCGCTTGGTTCGGGGCAGTCACATTGTGGTTAAGAAGTTTTACGACCACGATAAAGCCTATTTTTTACAAGGCACAGATGGGCGGATTATGTTTACCATACCCTATGAACAAGAATATACTCTTATTGGCACCACCGATGTGGATCACCATGCAAGCATGGATACAGTTGCCTGTAGCACAGAAGAAATGTCCTATATGTGTGATTTTGTCAATCAATATTTTAAGGCACAAATTACCCCTGAAGATGTGGTGTGGAGTTTTGCCGGTGTACGACCATTGCATGACAATGGGGCGGATACGGCGTCCGCTACCACACGGGATTATACATTTACCGTTGATACACAAGACAAAACCGCACCCATATTACATATTTTTGGCGGTAAAATCACCACATACCGCAAACTTGCCGAATCCGCATTTACCCACATAGCCGACTTTTTCCCCCATGCCGGGGGGCATTGGACGGCGGGGCAACCCTTGGCAGGAGGGGATTTTGCCATCGATGAGGTCGACAGCTTAATCGCCAAAGCCATCACAGATTTTGGGTTTTTAACCCCTTGGATGGCAACCCGTTTGGTCCGTTGTTACGGTACCGATATATGGCAATTCTTACATGCCGATGCGGACAAAAACGGCATGGATTTTGGTATGGGTTTAAGTGAGGCAGAAATAAACTGGTTGATAAAAACTGAATTTGTCCGCACCGCTGACGATGTGCTGTGGCGTCGCACCCGTATGGGGTTGCATTTAACAACATCACAAATACAGACCGTACATACATGGTTTAACAATAAAAATCACGCATAAGGAAAGAATATATGAAATATATATTAGCTATTGACCAAGGGACGACCTCCACACGGGCGGTGCTGTTTGATGCGAACATGCACATAATGGGCATATCGCAACAGGAATTTACCCAATACTTTCCCGCATCGGGTTGGGTGGAACACGACCCAGAAGAATTGTATACCACCACCATTGCCACCTGTACACAGGTTATAAAACAAGCAAACATTAGCGTTGATGACATTGTGTCCGTGGGCATCACCAACCAACGGGAAACAACTATCTTGTGGGATAAAAACACCGGTAAACCCCTATATAATGCCATTGTGTGGCAAGACAGACGCACCGCCACCTATTGTGACCAGTTGCAACAAACGGGACATACCCGGATGATACGGCAAAAAACGGGTCTTCTTATCGATTCGTATTTTTCCGCAACGAAAATAAAATGGATTCTCGACCATACGCATACACATACGGATGCCGCACAAGGTAAGATTTTGTTTGGTACCGTTGACAGCTATTTGATATGGCGCTTAACAGGGGGGAAATCACATGTAACCGATGCCACAAACGCCGCCCGTACTATGCTGTATAATATTGGTGTGGGGCAGTGGGACACTGATATTTGCCAGCTGATGGACATTCCCCCTTGTATGTTGCCAACGGTAAAAAACTGTGGCGATGATTTTGGTGTTATCGACGGGGCGATTTTGGGTAAACCTTTGCCGATCAACGGTGTTGCCGGCGACCAACAAGCGGCGACTATTGGACAGGCGTGCTTTACACCGGGGATGATGAAATCCACCTATGGCACCGGGTGTTTTGCCTTGTTAAACAGCGGCGATACCATGATTTTGTCGCAAAATAATTTATTGACCACCATTGCCTATCAACTAAAAGGCAAGGTTACATACGCTCTGGAGGGTAGTATTATGGTGGCGGGATCGGTTGTCCAATGGTTACGGGATGGGTTAAAAATTATTACCACTGCTGGCGAAACTCAAGATCTTGCCGAACAAGCCGACCCTGAGCAAGATGTGGTTTTGGTGCCTGCTTTTACAGGGTTGGCAGCACCGTATTGGAATATGCAGTGCCGTGGGGGGATTTTCGGTCTAACCCGTAACACAGGAAGGGCGGAAATTGCCAAAGCTGCCCTGCAAAGTGTAGGGTATCAAACCCGTGATTTATGGGAGTGTATGCAGGCGGATTGGGGCGATGTTACCCAAAAATGTACTTTACGGGTGGACGGGGGGATGTGTATGTCTGATTGGACATTACAGTTTTTATCGGATATTATCGGGGCAGAAGTCGACCGCCCGAAAATTTTGGAAACCACGGTGGTGGGCGTGGCATGGCTGGCGGGTATGCACACAGGGCTGTACCCCAATCAACAACAATTTATCAAAACTTGGCAATTAGACCGCACCTTTACCCCCACCATGAACCCACAAAAAAGAGAAACCCTGTACAAAGGATGGCAAAACGCTGTACAAAGGATTTTATAGCAAAAAAATAAAAAAAAGGGGTTGACATTATTGCATTTGTGTTTTAGTGTGCAGGTTTAGTACACAAAATTGAGTGTACTATGGCAGTATAAAAGTATTCAAAATTCAGAAAGGAAAAAATTATGAATATTAAAAATATCTTTGCAACGCTTGCTTTGGGAGCTATTTTAGCGGGTTGCTTTCACACACACAAACAAGACACAGTAACAACAGCAGTATCAAACTCTGGCACCAATAAACAAGATTATCCGCTGGAGTTCCGTAGCACATATCTTACACCTAAGGCTGCATTAGATGCAGAAGAGATATGGCGTTCAGAACACGCAACGATTGATATAACTACTAAAAGTTATGGAGTCACTACGCCTTTAACATCAGAACAAATGGCTCTTATAAAAAGTCAAGGATTAATAACCATTACTTTTGATCATGATATAAGCGATGTTACCGCCATAGAACCAGCAGCAACCAGAGCTATTTTAAACTACCCCACCCCCGACGAAGATGTAGTAGGTTTTGTCAATAGTAAAACCTTCATAGGGGGGGGAAGTGAAAAAGAATTAGCAACAGATATAAAAAATAGTCTGCAAGATGGTCTGGAAATAGGTGCTTTTCTACTTCAACCGGCTCCCCTTAAAGTAGTAAAATTTAAGTTTCAAATAGCGGCAGATAAGGATGGAAAATACAACCCCTTTGAAAAAACAATATACTGGATTACCAATTTTGCTTTGTAAATCTTAATTTAAAGCAATTAAATACATATTACTTATGCGAAGGTAGAAGTGGACCCCATTGTTTGGACCACTAAATGTTAAAGTTAAGATAGACTTTTTTGGTTAATTTGCTGTTTATTTTGATTTTACTCCTTGTGTTGTGTAAAATCTATCTTAACATATGGTCTAGTTTTTGGGGACCATTTCTCTGTACTTACTTATAAACACAACAAAAAAAGTCACTTATTATACTATTTGTCAAAAAGCGTATATTGTTTATAGGCATTTACAATTTTTAATAAAATAATTCTTGATTTTTTTTTCATGTATTACTATTCTGATTATGGTTGCTTAAAGCTATAAATGAGGAAGTAATTTCTGTTTATTACTTGATTTTTTATACTTTTAGTTTTAATATCATTCATTTGACAAGCATAGATTTATTATGAAAAGAAGTATTATGGAAAAAGTAGATAAAAGATCACATATAAAAATTGCAATTTTTGCATGGATTATTGAAATATTGGCATCCCTGTCTGGGTTTGCTGTGGCGTATACACAATATGACAGAGGCGGTTTTTTAGGTTTTATAAAATCTGGAACTGTGGTGTTTGTGATAATTGCCCTATTGGAACTCACAAAAATACCTTTGTTGGATACCATATACAAAGCGAGAAGTTTTTTCTGGCGGTGTTTATTTTTGTTTTTGTTTCTGTTTTCTGTATTTCTTACATTTGAAACATTTAATGTTGCTTTGCAAATGAATTATGCAAAGATTTTACAAGTTAAAAATTATGAGGATGAAAATGGTAAAAAATATTCCCTTTCTGGTGCATATATGGAATTAGCCAAAATTAACAATACTTCAAAAACCATAGATGATTTAGATGATTCGGCTAAGGAAGAGATTAAGAATTTAAATAGCCAGATTAAAACATTAGAATCACAAAGAGATACTGAGATAAAAGGGCTTGAAAATCAAAAAGGAAATCAAAATCAACAAAATAATGAGGAATACGAAAAACTTTTCACAACTTTGCAAGACCAAAATAACCTTTTAGATGAAAAGAAAAAAGGAGATATTACATCTTTGGAAAATCGGAAACGACAATTAAAAATAGACAGACAGGATAAATCCGATCGCATTGATAAGAAGTACAAAAACTTAATTGAAAATGAAGATAATAAAATTATAGAAGCCCAAAAAGAAGTAGACTATGTACAGCAAAAACTTGAAGATAATGGACTGACGGGACCAGTACTTTTTGGTTTAAAAAGTGAAAAAAGAAAACAATTGGAACAAGAAAAGGCGGATAAAGAAAGTGCATTACAGCGTATTAAAGCCTCAGTTAGATCTGAAAAAGAGAAATTATCTAATGAGAAAATCAAAGAACAAAAAAATATTTTTTCAAAAATTGATTCCGATATAGAGTTACTGGACAAGCAAATAAATTCTTTTGAACAAAAGAACCCTGAGTATCTAAAACTAAAAGGTGAAAGAGACACTACCCAACAGAGATTAGAAAAATTATCAAAACCGGACACAAAGGTACAATCTTTGGATAGAAAAATACAACAACGACGGGAATATTATAATAAAAAAATTGACATATTAAATAAGGAGGTTAGTAAATTAATCGAAAAATCTTTAAATGAAAAAAATAAAAAGATTGAAACCTCGCGCGAAGTCATACATTTGAAAAATATTATTGCCAATATTGGGGAGGGTATTATGATTTATAATATGGCTTTAAATATTAAACCTTATTATGACAAACTTTTTGAAGATGAGCACATTAAAGAAAACCCTTTGGCAACATCTTATATTGACAGAAAGTATTTGGACTTAATAGCCATGTTTTGGTTTAGCTCAGTATCATTTTTTGCGGCGGTTTTAGGATCATCTATATACCTTGCGTATCTTGTAAGAAGGTATCCCCCCAATCATTGGTTTCGTCCTTTGGCATTTTTAAACAATACTATTGTAAAACCCATAACATATATTGGGATTTTCATAGCAAGTGTATTTGGAATTAACAGGAACATTCAGGATGTACCACCACCAACATTACGATCATATATTCGAAAAAGAATAAGACGGATTCTGGCATTAAAGTACAGAAAAGCCAAAACCCCAAAAATTGTCGAAAAGATAAAAATACAATATGTGGAAAAAGAAGTGCCTAAAATAGTAGAAAAGGTAAAAATAGAGCATGTCGAAAAAGAAGTGTCCAAAGTAATAGAAAAGAAAGTTCCTGTGGAAGTGGTCAAAAAAGAGTATATCCATGTGCCTTTGTATACAAATGACATTAGTAAATTGTCCATGTATACAGCTAATGCCAGTCAAAAGATAAAGGAATCGTTAAAAAATAATGAGAAAAAGCACATAGATAAAATACAGGAGAGTACAAAAAAAGAGAGTACAAAAGATGGTTAAAGACCCTGTTGATTTACATATTCGTGAACAATACAAACAACATAGGCATTTTAGAAACATATCCACATTTTTAAATATCTTTTTTATATTGATTGTATTAAGTATATTCGTGCTGATTTGTGTTATTATTTGGAAAGTACTTTTTTATGAACCAAAGGGGCTTGATAGCATGAGAAATGATATTGGTAATATTTTAAATGCCATTAATAATAATGGGAAGCATATTGTTGAGTATTCTGCTCATTTAAATGATAACCAAAATCTTATTATAGATAATTTAAAAGGTATGGAATCAAATATTATTGTTGAAAAAACAGTTGAACAGAATGAAATATTTGAAGAATTAAAAAAGGAGTCGAATAATATAAGGAATGATATTGGTAATATCTTAAATGCCATTAATAATAATGGGAAGCATATTGTTGAGTATTCTGCTCATTTAAATGATAACCAAAATCTTATTATAGATAATTTAAAAGGTATGGAATCAAATATTATTGTTGAAAAAACAGTTGAACAGAATGAAATATTTGAAGAATTAAAAAAGGAATCGAATAAAAATAATAAAGGTAACGAAAATGTTATTGTTGAAAAAACAGTTGAACAGAATGAAATATTTGAAGAATTAAAAAAGGAGTCGAATAAAAATAATAAAGATAACGAAAATGTTATTGTTGAAAAAACAGTTGAACAGAATGAAATATTTGAAGAATTAAAAAAGGAGTCGAATAAAAATAATAAAGATAACGAAAATGTTATTACTTCATATACTATGTTTGAGCTTGTACCCTTTGGGGAAATAGGGTACGAAAAAGTTGTAACTGGTGTTTCATATGATGATTCAAAAAATAAAAAAATAACAGCAAAATGGTGCTACATGAAGAAGAAACATGTAAGGATAGGGCTTAAATCTACAACTGGTGAGGAATTACATGGTCAGCATTTAGTTCCCAAAGATGTTTTGCAGCGGGCAAAAAAGAAGTGTAGATTTTAGAGGAGGGGGTGAAATGAAAAAGATTATATTATTATTATTTTTATTAATTTTGCCTATAACTGTTTATGCTGACAGGGATGGTTTGTTTGATATTCATTATCGGGATACAAATATAACTGAGGTTAAAAATAAAATAAAAAATGGTGCTGATGTTAATGCGGTTGATGAATTTGGACGCACACCATTATTTTGGGCTATTGATTATTATAATGAAAACGCATTAGGGATTGTTCGCTATTTAATAAGCCAAGGTGCGGATGTTAACTATGTCTCGAATGATGGGTATACCCCATTGATGAGAGCAGTCTCAAAAAATAAAATAGGTATAGTTTCAGTTTTATTAGAAAATGGTGCGGATATTTATCATAAAAATATATTTTATGAGAACGCAATTCAAATAGCATATAAAAAAGATTACAGAGATATATACAATTTATTACGAAAAAGTATTAAATATGATACTGCCCATAGTGGTAAGTGTGATAATAATTTATTGGGATTGTTTGAAACTAATAATATAATAACGATTTATGAAAATGAAGCATTAAGAGATAGTCACAGTAATGAAAAAGATGTTACCGTTGATTTTACGCTGTTACATGAATTGATACACTTATTCTTTTTTAATTATGAATTATTTGCGTATCGAGGAAGTAGGTTTCATCAAACACAAATGGATTTAATTTATGAATATACGAATGAGAATGAAAATTTATCAGGTAAAAGTCATGAGTTGCTGGTTGAAGTTACCCAAAAATGGTTATCAGAAGATAATCCATTAGAATTACCTATAATGGATGGTTACAAGTATAGAATGCGTAATGGCAGTCTTGATAGTAATACTGCTATTAAAATTAAAGATAATATAAGACAGGTATTGTCTAATATGTTTAGTACTGATGAACTTAGTGATTCGGATATTTACGAAAAAACAAAGAAGGTATTTGCGTCGCTTGAATCTATGGATGATCATGAATCAAATACCAAGTTATTTGTCGCATATATAAAGAAACAATCTAAGCACTTAGGGGTTAGTGAGGATGATTTGTTTAATGAGATTAGTTTGAAAATTAAAAAAGAGAGTTGTGCTAGTGAAGAAATAATTTCAGAGGTTAAAAAGGGGTTGTAAAATACCCCCTTTAGTCTTTGCCATCCCTAAAATAAAACAACAACGATTTTAATGGTGCCCTCGGCCAGACTTGAACTGGCACGCCCATACGAGCGACAGATTTTAAGTCTGTTGCGTCTACCTATTCCGCCACGAGGGCACAGACTGAATACGCCCTATTTGTACCATGATTTACAAAAAACACAAGTACAAAATGATAATATTTATAAAAAACTATAAAATATACTAGACTAGACATATATTATCTTGTACAATGGGGTATGCAACGCATTCATAAGGCATTCGCCGTTTTAAGCTTTATATTTATTTTTATGATGAGCCTTGCTGGTATCGGGCTGGGGTATGAGTCTGTGTATTATCGAATGCAGTATGGGGATTATACGAAATATACCTCTGTACAAGTGGGCGATGTTATGCAGGCGGTTGCTGAAGAGGCTAAGGATACCCCGATTAACACTATATTCAGCCCCGCCCGTGGGGTATGGGTCGTGGATTTGGACAATGGACAGCGTAAAACTATACATCCCATTACAGGTGTATTGCTTGATGATTTTGTAAAAAATCCAATCTTTGAAACCATATCATTTATTCATACAAATGTATTTTTGGGCAAGATAGGTAAGTATATTACTGTTATCAGTAGTTTATTTTTATTGATTATCAGTGTTACAGGCTTTATAAGGGCATATGAAAAACAAGGAGGATGGCGTCGGTTATTAAACATTAATCGACGGGATTCTGTCACGGGACAACTGCATACCATCGGTGGTATTATTGTTTGTATACCGATTATGATTTTGTCGAGCACAGGGTTTACTTTGGGTGTGGTACATCTGGTAAATTATCAACCGAAATTGATCAGTGTTGGCGACTTGGAAAGCAATCCGGAAAATACTTTTGTCGGGTACGACAATATGCCTATTTTGCAACAATTACGGTTGCAAGATGTCAAAGAAATTACTTTTCCCTTATATGATGATGAATATGACATTATTTCCATTCGCACTAAGTACAAAACCACTTACTTGGACAGATACCAAGGGACACAAGTGGGGGCGGACAGATTGCCCAGTATAGGCAAGGTGCTTGTTACTTTGAAAATATTACATGAAACCAATCAAAATCCGTTATGGATGTTTGTGTGGTTTTTGGCATCCGTTACCATTTGCGTATTGGTCGTTACGGGGGGCATAATTCTTATCCGCCGATGGGATGGGCAAAAGTACCCCAAAAGTGGCGATATTATTATTTTGTATGCATCACAAGGGGGGCGGACAAAACAGTTCGTACACGCCTTGTATACAGGGATAAGGACCGTTAAAAAACACACTGTTGGCGTACGGAGAATACAGGATATGGATACCCTTCCTACCCCCACCCAAATGGTTATTATTATGGCATCGACCTATGGGCAAGGGGATGCACCAGATATGGCAAAAGGGGTGTTAAAAAAGATTGCCTCCTTGCAAACAGATTGCCCATTTGTGGTTATTGGATTTGGGGATAAAACTTTTCCTCATTTTTGTGGTTTTGCCAAAAATATTACGCATGCGTTGCAACAACAGGGGGTATCATTGCCCCTGCAAAGTGCGTATATAGATAATGGGTCGGTGGTGGAATTTACCGATGTGGTGCAAAAATTGGGGGATGTATTGGGATATGATATACCATTGGATACAGGGATGTTGATACCGAAAACGGATATTTATACGGTTAAAAGTATACGACATTACGACAATGGATATGGCACTATGGCGTTGATAAAATTACAACCGCCGGCAAAAACTAAGTTCCAATCAGGTGATATTTTTGGGGTATTGTTTGAAAATACAACCCTGCGGTATTATTCCATTGCGTGCGACAATCACAAAATTGTTTTATCTGTGCGGGTTATCGGCTTGGTTTCTGGGTATTTAGGGGGACTGCAAGTGGGCGATAGTGTGCAGGGGTTTATCCGTGAAAACCCCAGTTTTCATGCCCCAAAATCTGTCCCCCTTATTTTGTTGGGGATTGGCAGTGGTGTTGCCCCATTGTACGGGATTTTGTCCGCCCGCAACAGGGACAACATACAAGCGTTTTTTGGTTATACTACACCCGAAGGCAATCCCTTTATCGATGTACGAGGGGATAATATCCATATGGCATATTCCCGTGCGAAGGCTGGGGATTATGCGGATGTGGATTTTAACACCGCCACATATTATGGCGTGCGGATTACCGATGTTATGCGTCAAAATAAGGCGGATATAAATAGGCGTATGCACCAAGGGGCGGTCTTTATGATGTGCGGGTCGAAGGATATGGAACACAGTATCTTTGAAGTCCTCGAAGACATTCTCGATGATAAAACCGTGATATTAAATCCGAAACGGTTTTTAAAAGATACATATTAAAACAATACACAAGAAAAGGGGGATTAACACATGTATACATAAAAGTCTTTATTTAAGTATAAAAATAAAGTATAATAACATTTGATTAAAACATAGATATTCAGTGAGGTTATAATGAATATGATAAACAATATATATAAAACAGTCGTAGCTATTAATATACAAAAGTTTTTGCGATTTTTGTCGCCTAAGCGATTATTTTTTGTGGTATTATCTTGTGTATATTTGCCATTTACATCCGCATATGCGTATGTGGATGCATATGCGGATATGTTGCAAAAATATACACAAGCCAATCAAAAATCACAAGGTGTTACCTTTCAGGGCATAGATTATCCCAGTTGGGGCAACGATCCAAGGCATAAGCAGATTGTCGAAGATATTTTAAAGACAAATACCAATGGGTTTATGAGTGATGCGGAAAAAATGGCATTTTGGATTGATGCGTATAATATTTTGACCATTGATTTAATTGTGCGTGAACAAGAAACAGAAACCATCAAAAATTTGGGCAGTTTTCTGACCACTCCATGGCAAAAACATAAGTGGACGGTAAACGGACAAGCGGTTACCTTGGATAACATTGAACATGATATTTTGCGCCCTATGGGTGATGCACGGGTGCATGCGGTGATTGTGTGTGCGTCATTGTCTTGTCCCGATTTACCAATGCAACCGATGCAGGCGGATACTTTGGATGCACAACTGGATACCGCCATGCGTACATTTTTGGAAAACCCGACTAAAGGCACATATGTGAAAGATGGAAAATTATTTGTCTCCAGCATATTTAAATGGTTTACAGAAGACTTTGAAACCGCATCCCAAAAAGGTAAAAACGCCATCCATGCGTATGTACAAAATACTATGGATACAACATATCCCAATAATATTGCCTATATACCATACAATTGGGATTTAAATAAAATACAAAATTAACATATACCCCGCCAGTACGATTTGATATAGTCAAGTCAATTTATATTGATTTGACTATATTATAAATATGACAGATTAAGAAGTAAAAGAATATGAAAAAAATGTGTTTGATGGGTGCCATGTATGCCTGTGTCATGATAGGGGTTTTTGGCGGATTTGCGGTGGCGTTTGCTGGGGCATATGTGACGGTGCCTCAGTACTTGGAATATATACAACAAGAATTGGTATCACCTGTAACCGTGGGTTTTGATTTGGATGATACCTTGTTGGATAATCAGCCCAGCTGGATACAATCGGCGGAGGCGGTAAATGGAAAAATATTTACCCCTGCATTTTGGGCAGTACTAAATAATAGCACTAAACCAAATTATATTCTTTACGGTTGGTCCCAAAAGAAGCCCATGCATGGACAGTAACCGCCGGTGCCACCGCCCCCAATGCAGCCGGTGTCATACATGGCGATTTTGAACTGGGATTTATTTGTGCCGATACAATTATATATGATTATTATTATGCTTTGGGTGGGGAAACCGCCGCCAAAGATGCGGGTAAAATCCGTCAAGAAGGGAAAACCTATATGGTCCAAGATGGCGATATATTTCACTTTAAATTTAATGTGTAATCGGTACTTTATAACCCATTTTGAATAGTTATCTGGATCCTATTTAAAACCGCCCAAGCTTCCCACCCACAGGGCGGTTGTGTATTCTGTGTCGCTTGGGTTTGACCACTTATGTACAGTGTTATCGGGAACATAAATTACATCTCCTTCTTGTAAGATATATTTTACACCAGATACATGATATACCAAAGTTCCAGATATACAATATACCACTTCGTCTATATCATGTGTGTTTTCTTCTGACATCCCCTTAGGGGCAATGCGAACAAATAAACTGTCTAGTTCTTGATTGTCGTGGTTTGCGTGGACGATACAAATTTCTTCATCTTTTGTGTATTGGTGAAATATCCGTTTGCTGGCGGGTAAAAAGTGAATACCATTTCCTTCTTTTGGCAGGAGCACCAAATAATCAGGGGATACATTTAATGCGTTGGCAATGGCATGCAAAGATGTTAAGTTAGGCATCGATATGCCCCGTTCTACTTGTGATAAAAATCCAATCGATAAGTTTGTTATCTTGGACATTTCCAGCAAAGTTATTTGTAGCTTCTTACGGCGTTTTTTTATTTTTTCGCCAATATTTGGTATAGAATTTGTTAATGTTTTCATATGAGTCATTTTAATCATATATAATTTAAGTGTCAATGTAATTTTTTACATTATTTTGTGTGTACAGAATCATTATAAAAGATAGTGAAATTATTCTATAAGAAATACCTCCCGACATGTTTATCAGGGGATAAGGTATTAGGATGAGAAAAGATATATTATATGAAAGAAAATTATTTTTTATATCCATACACAGATTCAGCCTCTGTGGGTTGAATATAACCATTCTTTAAATCGTATTCAATGGCGTGTTTGGCACGATTTTTTGGGTCACCATATCCGCCACCGTTTGCTGTGTTTACTTGAATAATATCACCTTTTTTTAAAATCAGACCGCTTTTGCTGTGATATTTTTCCATACTGCCATCTGTGCGAATGACATTGACATAGTTTGTAGTGCCTTCTTGTCCGCCTTTTAAGCCCCAAGGAGGAACGATACTTCGTGAATATCCAACAGTTAACCAGCAATTGTCTTCCCGCATTTGATATTCTAGACATATGCCTTTGCCCCCACGAAATTCACCCGCACCGCCGGCTTCGTCGTTTAAGGCAAGTTGTTTTACAACAACTCCGCCATAACGAGATTCCGCAATCTCAGCAGGACAATTAAAAGTATCCCCATGGAAACAACAAAACATACCTGATGTGCCGTCCATACCTTTACCAGCACCCCAACCGCCCACTTGGGCTTCGACAATGGTAAATTGTTGTCCATTGTCAGGGTTAATACCGCCAAAGAAAGTCCCACAGATGGAGGAAAAATGTCCTGCGGTTACCTTATCTTCGGCAATTTCAGACAAGCATCGCCATAAAATATCGTTAATCCGAATGTCTGTTTCATAATATAAAGCACAGGGGGCGGGCATCACAGGGTCATAAATTGTCCCTTCGGTGGTTAATACTTTCAAGGGGCGGTATGTTCCTGCATTGGCTTGTGTTTCTGGACTGGTGACAGACTTGAATATCATTTGACACGCAACTACCACCCCATCACGGCTAACATTGATAGGCGATTGCCGTTGTACAGGGGCATTGCGTAAATCGACAATAAATTCTTTGTCTGTAATTTCACATTTCACTGTGATAAGTGTACCATCGTCCATTTCTTCGGATATTTCAAGTTTTTGATTAGGTAACTTTTTCAATCCAGCCAATGATACTTTTTCCCCGTTTTCTAATAACGCATCACAAGCTTGTTTAAAGGTACCAAGACCATACTTATCAATCAATTCCTGTATCCCTTTTTCCCCTGTACGACAACATGCAATCCCCGCCCATAAATCGCCTTTAACATTTTGTGGCATACGAGAATTAGCTGTCATAATGTCAAATACTGGTGTAATAGGTTCATTATTTTCTAATAATTTCACACACGGTAAAATTAAACCTTCTTGAAATATTTCTGTGGCTTCGGTTGAAATACCCCCCGGTACCATACCGCCTAAATCTGGCCAGTGTGCCATATTTGCCGACCATGCCACCAACACACCTCCATAAAAAATGGGTTGACACAACACCACATCGTTCAGGTGGGTAATCCCCCCATTATAAGGGTCGTTAGTGACGAACATATCCCCCGGTTTCACCATATTACCAAATTTTTTAATGGTCGTCTGTAGTGCCGCATCTAGCATACCAATAAAGGCGGGGATACCCGCACCAGAACTAAGTAATTCCCCTTTTGGGTTTGATAATGCAACACCCATATCAAGGATTTCATAAATAATTGGGCTGATGGATGTTTTTTGCATCGTATAGAACATTTCTGTGCTAATTGCCTGAAACGAGCTTTGGATAATATCCAAAGTAAATGGGTCAATTTTCTGAGTCATCTCTTTAATTCTCCTTATAGGTTATATATATTGGTGGCGGTTTCTTCGGTAATGTATCCATTTTTTACATCCCTTAAAACCTGTTTTTGGCATCGTTTTTCAGCGGGACCAAAACCCCCGCCATTTGCCGTGTGAATTATAACTTGGTCGTTGGTGTTTAAAACTGTGTTTGATATATAGTTGTGCCTTGTTTTTTTACCATCCGACCGTTTGATGATAACATAATTATTACCCCCATTATGCCCACCATTATATCCCCATGTGGTTTGTTTACCTTTGGAATAAGCAATGGTTAATCGCACATTATCGCACAAGGTTTGATATATAATTTCGATGCCTTTGCCACCAACAAATTGTCCCTGTCCTGATTGGCAGGAACTTAGGGCATATTTTTGTACCCTTAAACCATATCGAGCCTCTGAAATTTCTGCGGGGCATATAAAGGTATCGCCATGGCTAGCGGAAAACATCGCATTGGCACCATCATGGTTAACAGATGCCCCCCATCCGCCGATTTGTGGTTCCGCCAGTGATATGTTTTGTCCTGTCTGGCTGTGCCGACCATTGATAAAGGTACCACAAATGGATGAAAAATGCCCCGCCCCAAACTTTTCAGGGGCGATTTGAATGGCAATTTTCAATAGTGCATCAAAATATACCATACGATTTTCAAAATTTAAACCTTGTGCAGCAGGGGCAACAGGGTGGAAAATACTGCCTTGTTTGGTTTTAATTTGTATAGACTTATAATTCCCCTCATTTGCTGGTGTGTGTGGGGATATTAATGCCTTAAATACAATTTGTGCCGCTGCATAAATCCCATCGTGTCCTACATTATATGGGGTTGCGGTTTGTTTGGGGGCATGGGTTAAATCCAATATAAAGGCATTTTCTTTAACTGTACAATACAATGGAAATGTGGGAAAATCTTCCAACATAACATTCGTGGAGAAAGTTTTTTTTGGCAAAGTTTTTAATATATTTTTTGCTTCTGTTTCGCTCTGTTTGATAATTTGATGCATGGCAATCTGTACAGTTTTCACACCATATTTAGCACACATATCTTGTAGGTGCCGTTGCCCCAAGTTTACTGCTGAAACCCCCGCCCATAAATCCCCTTGTATCGATTGGGGCAAACGAGAATTTGCCATAATAATTTCAAGAACACTATCACATAATTGTCCCTGTTGCATCAATTTAATGGCTGGCAAAATCAGTCCTTCTTGGAATATTTCCGTGGCATCGGTGGACATACTGCCCGCAACCATACCGCCTATATCGGGCCAATGCCCCATGTTTACCGCCCATGCCACGCATATATTATCAACAAATAATGGTCTTGCGATTAAAACATCATTTAAATGGGTTATGCCACCATGATAAGGACTGTTACAAATAAACACATCCCCATCATAAATATTATCGCCATATTGTTTTATAATATGCTTTACATTACGATTCAACATACCAATAAACGAAGGTAAACCTGCTCCGGAGGTAATTAAGTTTCCATGTGCATCAGTCAACGCACATCCCATATCTAAGACCTCATATATAATTGGGCTGACGGATGTGCGTTTCATGACTTCGAACATTTCTTTGCTGATTGCCCGCAAATTACTTTGGATAATATCCAATGTAAAAGAATCTTGCTCAATTGTAAAATTTTGGGTGTATGTTACCATTTATATGTCTTTTCCATTATTGAATATCTATAATCACATTTCCATACATATCGACGGTAGCGATTTGGTTTAGCCCAACAACAATTGTTGCCCCTATTTCTTCTAAAACAGCTGGACCTTCGATGACCATGTCGGGCTCCAAAGCATTGCCATCAATAATTTGGGCTTCGTGCCATCCATCGAGAATATAATCCACTTGTCGAGTGCCTTTGGTAATATCAGCAACCGTTTTGCCTGTTTTAGGTTTTTCGGCGGGCATAGATTTTTGTACATTGGCAAATGCCACATAATGGTATCCCACCAATTCTACGCCAGAATCCAAACGATATGAATATTCTTGTTCATACGCATCTTGGAATGCAGATATAACCTGTTCTAATGATGTTACATCTGTAATGTCGTTGTCAATACGGACTTCAATAGAATGTTCTTGTCCTTGATACCGTAGTTTAAAGAATAGTTGGTTATACAAATCATGTTCCGCAATACCATCTTGTAGATATGATTGTTTTGCATTATCACAAATAGCAGTAATATCCATTTTCAAGGTGTTTAAAGTCTGTTTATTAGTATCATTTAAGTTTATTAAACGATTTTGTACATAGTCCCGTCGTAAATCGGACATTAACATTCCCCATGCAGAAAATACAGAAGAGTTAATGGGAATAATCACCTTTTTTATATTCAATTCCTTTGCCAAATCGGTTGCGTGCATAGCACCGCCACCGCCAAAGCATAATAGTGTGAAATCCCTTGGATCGTGTCCTCGTTTTTGCGATACTAATTTTAAGGCATTTACCATATTGTTATTGGCAATTCTTAAAATACCTTGTGCCACATGATTAGCGGACATATTCATTTCTTTGCCTAATGTTTCCAAACTGTTATCAACGGCATGCATATCCGCATCAAATATACCACCGCAGAAGTAATTTGGATTGATTCGTCCCAGTTTTAAATTGGCATCTGTAGTAGTGGCTTGTGTTCCGCCCCTGCCATAAGAAACGGGACCAGGCAATGCCCCTGCACTTTGCGGTCCCACATGCATCTTGCCAAAGTCATCCACCCATGCAAGACTTCCACCCCCATTGCCTATTTCTACTAAATCTACCACTGGGACCACAATAGGATACCCAATTTTTGTATCTGTGCGTTCTACATAATAATCCGTATTGACAGTTACGAATCCATCCTTAATCAGCGAACATTTTGCTGTCGTTCCACCAATGTCAAGGGCAAGTATATTAGGTTCATTTAACAATTGCCCCATGGCTTGGGCCCCTAAAAACCCACTGCTTGGACCTGATTCAATCATATTGATAGGTAATTTTTTCGCTGATGCGATTGTATCCACACCGCCGTTGGATTGCATGATATTCATACTTTTATAAAATCCTGCTTGTTTGCCCGCCTCAGACAAACTGTCTAAATACCTGTTGGCAACGGGATAAATGTATGCGGATAATACTGCCGTGTTAGTGCGTTCGTATTCCCGCCATTCACGAGTAATATGATGGGATAAAATCACATCTATACCCACCCATTTTTGTTGAATGGTCTCGCCTAGTGCAATTTCATGTTCTGGATTCACATAAGAATTTAATAAACATATGGCAATCGCTTCAACTCCTTCGGATTTAAAATATGTAAGCGTATTATCCAGTGTAGATAAATCCAATGGACTTACAACATCACCCAGATAAGATATTCTACCTGCCACTTCATGGCGTAAATGACGATCAACAAATGGTTTTGGCTTTTGGAATCGTAAGTTAAAATAATCTGGACGGTTGCCCCGCCCGATTTCTAATACATCTCGGAATCCTTCGGTAGTGATTAAGCCAACTTTGCTACCCTTGTGTTCGGTTAAAGTATTGATGACAACTGTACACCCATGCACGAAGAAATCCATATCTTTAAAAGATAAGCCCGATTTTTCAATAACATTTAAAACACCCTGTTCAAAATTGGGTGGGGTCGTATCTGATTTTTCTGTAATTATGTCTGTAACCTTATTATTCTTAATCTTAAAGGCCACCAAATCTGTAAAAGTTCCACCAACATCTGTTGCTACTCTCATCAATATTCTCCCTCATAAAAAAATGTAAATATATATATTAAAAACAGATTTTATAATTTTTGTCAATGAAAAAAAATTCATTTTATTGATTTTTTTTCATTGACAGATTGGGAATTACATAATATACTGGGACTTGTGTTTTAATCCTGTTTAACAGTGAAACCAAAATACATGTATAGAAAATTTAAGAGAATGCAAGATATCACTAATCCATATAACAATGTACTATCAAAAATTACAAACCTAGTGCCGGCACAATTAATGACATGTACATTTGTTGATTTTGATACACAGGAATCTTTTCGTACATTTACAACTATGTCCGATTTTTTCCCCATTCACGGGCGTAAAAAAATGTATCCTAATTCCCATTGGGATAAGATTATTTTTAAGAAAAAACAATGTTTTTCAATCAATAGGGTGAGGGATTATCCCGAACATTTCTTCGATTGGAAACTTATTGAAAAAGCGGGTTTATGCAGTGCTTTATGCGTACCTATTATGTCAAAAAACAAGGTTATTGGTACCGTAAACTTACTAGATACAGAAGGGGCATATAAAAATGCTCCTGAGCAAATTTTGATTGATATTGTCAGTCAATTGTCTTCACTTTATGAGGGGGCATTACAGTGTTCTAAGGGCTAAGTATAAATACAATATTGCTATGGCTTTTAAGAATTTTTTATAATTTTATCAAGGAGAATTAAGTATGAAAAAAAGTTTAATTTCGTTAGTATTAGCAATAAGTGCCTCAGTGGCAACCGCCGCAGGGACTTTACGGTTGGATGCGGTACCTGTGGGGGAAATTGATCCTGCCAAAGCTAAAGATTATGCAGACAGTGTTTCTGTATTTAATGTATACGATGCGTTGTTGGCGGACAAACCCGGTGGTGGATTCGGACCTTCACTTGCAACTGATTGGAAAATTGATGGTACCATATATACCTTTACTTTGCGGGATGATGTTACATTCAGCAGTGGTAATAAAATGACCGCCGATGATGTGGTGTTTTCTATGAATCGTATGTTGGAATTAGGGCAAGGGTATAGTTACCTGTTTTCCAAGATTGATTCCATAACATCTATTGATGCAAATACTGTGCAATTTAAGTTAAAAGAACCTTTTGCACCATTTTTAATGGCATTAAAACGGGCTTGGGTCGTGGATAGCAAAACTGTACAAGTCAATGGTAAAGGGTGGTTGAGTCAAAATTCTGCGGGATCCGGGGCATATGTTATTACATCCCATAATCCACAAAATTTAACTATACTGAAAAAACGTAATGGATACTGGGGTAAAAAAAATGCCAAAGCCCCCGATACTGTGCGGTTTAGTTATGGTCTAGAAGCAGCAACTGTACGGGCATCGATTCAAAAAGGTACCCATGATTTAAGTAGCCAATGGTTACCACCAGAGGTTCTAAAAGCTTTGGATAAAAGCGGTAAGGTAAAAATGGCAAAAGAATATTCTGGGGGACAATTGTACATTAAAATGAATGCACAACGGGCACCATTTGATGATATACACTGTCGCCGTGCTATGGTAACTGTATTTGATTATGCCACCGCCATTAAAATGATTGCCATCAATGATGCCATATCCATGGGGGGGAAGGCAAATGGTACACTTCCTGCGGGCTTAATGGGATATGACTCAAATATGTCTGCATTTTCTCAGAATATTGAAAGTGCCAAAGCACACTTAGCAAAGTGTAAATATAAGGCAAGCGACCTTGATATTGAATTGTCCTGGATGGCAGAAGTGCCACTAGAAGAACGGTTTGCCCTATTGTTACAAAGCAACCTAAAATCTATTGGTGTGAAGTCGCATGTGAAAAAAGTGCCATGGACACTATTTCAAGATTTAAGCACTAAGCCTGAAACAACACCACATGTAACACAAATCTTTGTGGTATCCAATACTGGTGATCCTGATGCGTTGTTATATCAACAATATCATTCTAGTGCCAAAGGCGGTTGGGCTGGTACAGGTTGGTTGTACTCAGACGACATGGATGCTATGTTGGATGCAGCACGAAGCGAAGGCAATGTGGCAAAACGCACCCAATTATATAAAGACATCAACAAAAAAGTTGTCGATACAGCACCAGCAATCTTTGCCTATGATATGGTTGCTTTGATGGCATTAAGTAATCGTGTAACTTGGCCTGCCCTGGAAGACCGTAGCAAAGCTTATACCACAGGGGCATACAATATTCGTTTTATTGATGCAGAAATAAACGAATAAACAACAATACTATGTGGGGGATTTTATCCCCCACATAGCCTAAAATATTTTAATTTTATATATTATTTAGGATATAGCACATGTTACATCGTATAGCCAAAAGGTTGGCTCTGTCTTTATTTGTATTGATTGGTGTGTCAGTTCTTATCTTTTCATTGGCACGAGTTATCCCAGGCGACCCCGCCCGATTAGCGTTAGGGGCAGAAGCATCACAACAACAAGTGGATGCTTTACGGGAATCCATGCACTTAAATGACCCATTGTGGACACAATATGCATATTTTGTCAAAGGTGTCAGCCATATGGATTTGGGTCAATCTTTATACACCAACATGCCTGTTATTGATGATTTGGCGAGATATTTACCAGCTACCCTGGAATTGGTATTGGTTGCAGCCATTATTATTTTGCTTGTTGGTGTGCCTTTGGGGGTTATCAGCGTACGATATCAAAATGGTATCATAGATTATATTATCCGCTTCTTTTCCATCGCCAGTGTGGCGGCACCATCTTTTTTATGGGCGGCTATATTTATGTTGGTGTTTGCCTATCAACTGGATTTATTTCCTTTGGCTGGACGAATTTCAGAAGCAAATGAAACTGTAACCAATGACAAATCGTTTATATTATTAAACGCTTTATTTACAGGTAAGTGGGGAATTTTTTGGGATTCGTTGCAACATATTATATTACCTGCATTTACCCTCGCATTGTCAGGTATGGGACAAGCCATTCGTTTGACCATTGCCAATATGAAATTGGTAATGACACAACCTTATATGGAAACTGTACAGGCTTATCATTTACCCAAATGGCGCATATTTGGACAGTACGCTTTACGCCCTGCTCTTATTCCTATGTTGACCATATTAGGACTAGATATTGCATCTATGTTAGGTAACGCATTCTTAGTAGAAGCCATTTTTGCATGGCCAGGAATTGCCAAATATGGTATTCATGTAGTCCTACACAAAGATTTAAATGCCATCGTAGGTGTTGTGTTGGTAATGGCAACATTCTTTATGCTTATCAATATTATTATTGATATATTGGTCGGTTACATTAACCCAAGAATTCGTTTTGGCGAAAAGGCATAAGAGAAAACAAATACATGAGATTATCTTTTTTACAATCAGATACCATAAAAAAATTCTTAAATAACACACCTGCTATGATAGGTTTTTTTATCGTTGCCAGTGTTATTATTATGGCGATCTTTGCCCCATGGCTGACCCCGTATCCCGATCATTCCAAAGAAATGGTTGATTTTCTGAACGCATCTCGTCCACCAAGTAGTGAATATTGGTTTGGCACTGATGTGGTCGGACGAGATGTTTTTAGTCGTATTATTTTTGGATACCGTATTTCATTAGTTATGGGTGTTATCGTTCTTGCCATTGTAACACCTATTGGCGTTATATTAGGACTTACCGCAGGATATATGGGCGGATGGATTGAATCAATTATTATGCGTATTACGGATATATTTTTATCCATTCCCCCTTTAGTATTGGCTCTGGCTATTATGGGTTTTTTGGATCCTACATTTACCAATGCGATGATTGCTGTATCCGCCATGTGGTGGCCGTGGTATACCCGTTTGGTGTACAGTATGACGCGGTCTGTAAAGCAAGAAGGGTTTGTGATTGCATCGGAAATTATAGGTGCCCCCTTACGACATATTTTATTAAAAGACATCTTGCCGAATTGTGCTGGGGCAATTTTAACAAAAATGACCTTAGACCTAGGGTTTGTGATTATTATTGGGGCATCCCTAAGTTTTTTGGGACTGGGCGTACAACCGCCTACACCAGATTTGGGATCCATGGTATCAGAAGGGATTGAATATTTGCCTGACTTATGGTGGCAATCCTGTTTTTCTGGATTGGCCATATTGTATGTGGTAATTGGTTTTAATCTGCTTGGTGATGGATTGCACGATATTATGGAGATTAAAAAACAATGACATTGCTAGACATCCAAAATTTAAATATGGGCTTTCATACACTGGATGGATACAAACAGGTTCTACACGATGTAAATTTACGGGTATACCCCAAAGAAAAAGTCGCCTTAGTCGGCGAATCAGGGTCAGGGAAAAGTCTTACTGTGCGGGCGGTCATTGGCATTGCCAATTATCTAAATGTAGAAATAAGTGGCAATATTTTATTTGATAACATGGATACACTATCCTTAACAGACAAGCAATGGAAAGGGGTACGGGGTAAGGATATAACTATGATTTTTCAAGATCCTACAAATTCTTTAAACCCCACTTATACGATTGGCAAACAAGTAACGGATGTTATGATTGCATCTGGTGCATACACAAATGGTCAGCAGTGTATACATGCGATTACACAAGAAATGCTAAAAATATCTATTACAGAACCTGACAGAATATTAGCATCATACCCATTTCAACTCAGTGGGGGATTGAATCAACGCATATCGATTATTATGGCGTTGTTAAATCGACCAAAATTATTGTTAGCCGATGAACCGGGTACCGCATTAGATGTGACCGTACAACAACAAACTTTGGATTTAATGAATACGCTCATTGAAGAAAAATCCACTTCTTGTTTGTTTATTAGCCATAGCCTAGGCGTGGTCAGGAATTTTGCGGATTTTGTATATGTCATTCACGAAGGCAGAATTGTCGAAAGCGGATCGACAACCGCCTTGTTTGAATCCCCAAAACACCCCTATACCAAGGCGTTGTTACAGGCGATACCAACCCTTAAAAAGATTGATTTTAACACCATATCATATGATGAACAAAAAATATATAACACCCCAGCATATCATCATCCTTGTATGCTAGAACGGGAGAAAAAATATGCAAAATAACCCTATTTTAGAAATAAAAAATATCAATCAATTTTTTGGGGACTTTCAAGCTTTAAATGACATTAACCTATCCGTTTACAAGGGGGAGTGTATGGCGATTGTTGGGGAATCTGGATCGGGTAAAACCACCATGGGAAATATTATACTTGGTATTCAAAATCCCACAGCTGGTACAATTAAATTAAATGGGGATATCTTGCCTGTAAAAAGATCCCTTGCCTTAAAGCAACGCATTCAAGTTGTACAGCAAAATCCCTTGTCTTCTTTAAATCCAAAACGCACTATTTTTCAAAATGTGGCACTGCCTTTGCAAGTGCATACAAATAAGACCATTGCCGAACAGCGGGATATTGTACAGAATTTATTGGAATTGATGCAAATTTCCGCTGATTTTATGAACCGCTATCCCCCTAGTTTATCAGGTGGGCAACGCCAACGAGTTGCCATTGCCCGTGCATTAGCCTGCGAACCAGATATTATCGTTTTGGACGAGCCAACTTCTGCATTAGATGTTTTAGTGCAAATAGAAGTTTTGAAATTGTTATATTCTGTTCAACAGAAATTAGATTTAACCTATATATTTATCACCCATGACTTAGGTGTCGTACGAAATTTTGCCGATCGGGTTGCCGTGTTCCAAAATGGAAATATTGTTGAACAAGATACTGTTGTAAACATGTTTGAAAAAGGACCTAAACACGCATACAGCCGTTTATTATTATCGGCAATTCCCACCCTAAGTAAAGCAGAGGAAGATATGAAAAATACATTATTTTCAGATTAAAGAAGTTTTTGTAAAATAAATAACTCAAAATAGTCTAGATCTATAATTATATATTGTAAGATGAATAAATTTTCATTTTTTCTTGTAGTTTAAAATATTTTGTGAGATGATAAGACATATTGAGGATAATATTATAGTCTCAAAAAGTACTTTAAAAATTATAAGGAGAATAAAGAAATGAAAAAATATAATTGTTTAATGAGTATATTTGCATTATTAATTAATTTACCTGTAATGGGATATGCTACTAAATAGTGTAGTCATGAGGTAAGAACTATGTTATAGTATTTTTGATATTAACACTATTATAAAGGACATTGAGATGACATTAGCACACAGACGCCATGATATTTGTGATAAAACATGGGAATTATTAGAGCCACACTTACCGGGTCGTAAAGGCACATGGGGTGGTATAGCGAAAGACAACCGTTTATTTATCAATGCGGTATTTTGGATTATACGCACAGGTGCCCCTTGGCGTGACTTACCGCCTGATTTAGGGGATTGGAGTAACACGCACCGTCGTTTTATCCGCTGGCGTGATAAGGGGATATGGGAAAAGTTGTTGGAAATTTTAGTTACAGATCCGGATTATGAATGGTTAATAATAGACGCTAGTCATTGTAAGGTGCATCCTCATGCATCTGGTGCACTAGGCGGTAATCAAGATATGAGCCGCACAAAAGGGGGCTCAACACGAAGATACATTTGGCCGTGGATGCGCATGGTATGCCGGTCAGAATACTTATTACGAACGGTACCACAGCTGATTGCACACAAGCAGGCAGATTGATTGAAGGCATCAGTGCAGAGTATTTGTTGGCAGATAAGGGATATGATAGTGAGCATATCATACACCTAGCAAAACAACAAGGTATAGAGCCTGTTATTCCCCCAAGAAAGAATCGCAAAGAACAAAGGGAGTATGATGAACACCTGTATCATTGGCGGTGCTTAGTGGAAAATGCGTTTCTACACCTAAAACGATGGCGTGGTATTGCAACAAGATACGCTAAAAACACCACTTCATTTCTCGCCGCTGTACAAATCAGATGCATCGCATTATGGACAAAAATCTCGTGACTACACTATCTAATCTTCATTTTACTTTGAAGTTGGGATCCATTGCCGATTATGGTGCAACACCTTGGTATACAAATGAATTACAGATGGGCGATAGTCCTATGAATTTTACTCTTGATACAGGGACGACATTATTTTGGGCAACAACGACGGAATGTACAGATGTTGCTTGCAAAGCACACCCGAGGGTAGACACCACACAAAGTGGATATAAACCTTTGTCAGCACCAGGATATCCTAAGACCGTTAGTTTTGGTCCATGGGGTTCCATGCAAGTTAAACTGGCACAAATTCAGTTAAATGATGTGGGTATCAAATTAAATTTAGTTGACTTTGCAGCATCTTATAAATATTCAGGTTCTAAATTTCAATATTTAAATTGGGGTGGTGGTATTGGTTTTCCATCAGAAACATCTCAGGTAGATCAATACCAAACTTCGTTTATGCGGGATTTGGTAAAACAAGGTGTTAACCCTATTTTTTCTGTTTATACAGATCATACTCCATTTGTAGGACCCACTGGTGATTTTTGGATTGGTGTAGAATCTCTCTCTAAGAATCCTGAAACTAAAGTACAGTTATGACCTGCCCCCTATAAATAGGTCCAAAAATAAGTTAGTATTGCTTTATCTAAATTATGAAAGGATTTTAAGATGTCAAAGAATAGGAAAGCCCGGAGTATAGAACAAATTATCCGTATATTACGGGATGCAGAGATTAAGTTATCGTCAGGTATGACAGTCAGTGGTATGTGCCGTGATTTAGGTATATCAGATGCGACTTATTACAAATGGCGAAGACAATATGGTGGTATGGATGTTAATCATGCCAAAGATTTAAAAGCATTATCGGATGAGAATGCCCGTTTAAAGAAGCTTGTTGCTGATTTGAGTTTAGACAACCAAATCTTAAAGGAATTTAACTCGGGAAAGTGGTAGGTGCTGGCGGGGTAAAAAGCTTTATTGGCAAAGCCAAGTTTTTTTACAATGTATCAGAACGGCGTTTATGTAGTTTATTCAGGACACATCGTTCTACGGTTCGTTATGTGAAACGAGATATTGATGAGGAAAGCCGTTTAATATCAGATATGCACCGTCTAGCACAAAAATACCCTAGATATGGTTATCGGCGGATATGTGCCTTATTAAAAGGTCATGGTTGGTGTGTAAACCATAAGCGGATTGAACGGCTTTGGAAACAGGAGGGATTACAAGTGCCACAGAAAATACCCAAACCCCGTAGTTCAAATGCTGGTGATGGGAGCTGTATTAAACTTCGTCCTGAGTATCAAAATCATGTATGGAGTTATGACTTTGTGCATGACAAGCTGAGAAATGGTAAAGGCATTAAAATATTAACGGTTATAGATGAACTTAGCCGAGAATGCTTAACCATTGATGTTCGGCATAAACTGAACAGTACGGATGTATTGGATATTATGGGCAGGTTGTTTATCACAAAAGGTATGCCTAAGCATATCCGTTCTGACAATGGATCCGAATTTATAGCCCATAGGCTACAAGATTGGTTGAAGCGTATGCAGGTGGATACAGCATATATTGATAAGGGCAGTCCATGGCAGAATGGTTATAATGAAAGTTTTAATGGTAAACTTCGGGATGAGTGCTTGAACAGGGAGATATTTGATACTTTAACTGAGGCACAAGCCGTCATAGAAAACTGGCGGTATGAATACAATCATATCCGTCCGCATAGTGCGTTGGGGTACAATCCACCAGTACCAAAAACGCAGCCCATTGTCAATGATATCCGTCATTCCGCTACGCTACATGACAAATATCATTGACAATAGAGAAAAAAAGTACTAACATAAAAATGGACCAAATTAGTGGGGCTGGTCAGTTACCTGCTAAAAAATCTACCTTACCTGACCTTGGATATTTATGGGGAACAAATTTAATAGAAGCCAAATTGGGAGAAACATCTTTTCCTAATATAAGTGATTCAATGTTCTTTTTAGATACAGGCTCTTCTCGTTTTAAAGCCCGCTCAGAATCAATCACACCTATTTTGAATGAATTTTTAAAATATACATATGAAGGTCAACCTATTTTTATTAAAATTATAGAAGATGATAAATTTGTTGGTTTGCAATATGCGAATGGTAAAGGACCACAAGATTATGAAGGTATACTGCCAGAATTTACCTTAAATATCGGAGATATGTGTGGTGGTGAAAAAGGACAATCTTTGATAGCTGGGTTAAATCCAATACAATATTCTTATTATGTAGATGAAGGTGATCGATCTGGTACTTGGGTACTTGCTTTCCATGTATTAGAAGGTATTAATGGTTTATTGGTTGGATCTACTTTTATGGATTATGTAGTAACAACTTTCACCCATGTCAAGGGGGAAGGCGATGATTTATCACAAGGGGATATGTACATATACAAAAAAAGTGCAGGGGACAATCTGGAAATTTATGAATGTGTGCCTATGGCTAGTGCAAAATAAAAATGAACTACATGCTTTATTATTAGGGAATGCTTTGTGTGTTCCCTATTTTTTTGAAGGAATAAAGTATTACATATAGTGTTCATATTTTAAAAATTTGCTATACTGAATACTAACCTAACATAATGTTGTTTTATATGATTTAGGAGAAATATTATGAAAATTGGAATACCAATAGAAATTAAAAATAACGAATTTCGGGCGGGCATGACACCTGCAGGGGTTTTAGAATGTGTTAAAAATGGACACAGCGTTATGGTACAACAAGGTGTAGGGGAAAAATGTGGATTTTTTGATGTGGATTACACAACCGCAGGGGCAATCATCGGTAAAGATATCGAAACTGTGTATGCACAATCAGAACTGATTGTTAAAGTCAAAGAATTACAACCCCGCGAATATGATTTATTGCACAAAAATCATATTATATTTAGTTTTCTGCACTTGGCATATGACATGGCAAGAATACAGGCCATGCAAAGTAGTAAATGTGTGGGAATTGCTTATGAAATGGTAACGGATAATATGGGAAAATTTCCCATACTTGCCCCTATGAGTCTGATTGCAGGACGACTGGCGATACAAGTGGGCATGCAATATTTGGAAACAAAACAAGGTGGACCGGGTGTATTGGTATCGGGTGCTCCAGGCGTCCCCCCCACAAAAGTAACGATTATTGGTACAGGGGTTGTGGGGGAAAATGCGTCCCGCATAGCCCTTGGATTGGGGGCGGATGTAACCATTGTAGGACGCAATGTAAAAACATTATATTATTTGGATACCAAATATAATGGTGTATTAAAAACCTGTTATTCAAACGCCTATAATATTGCAAAATTGGTCAAGGATTCACATATTGTTGTTGGTTCGGCCATTACGGGACCTGGGACAAAAGCCCCACATTTGGTAACAAAAGAGATGCTTAAAACTATGCAAAAAGGGTCGGTTTTGGTGGATGTGTGTATTGACCAAGGGGGATGTTTTGAAACATCTAAAACCACCACCCATGAAAATCCTGTATTTGTGGTGGATGGTGTAACCCATTATTGCGTACCCAATATGCCAGGGATTGTACCACAAACGGCTACCATAGCTCTAAGTAATGTTACCTTACCATTTGTCTTAGAAATCGCTAATAAAGGTTGGAAAAGGGCGTGTACAGATAATGTGCATATTAAAAATGGATTAAATGTGGGGCATGGGAAATTAACCGATAAAACTATAGCAAAAATATTGGACATGCCTTATACGAATTCAGACACAGTTTTATAAAATACAAGGGGGTAATAGTCCCCATTTTCTTACACTTCTTGTTTGCATGAAAATATTTTATTTTATTAAAATGAATAAAAATTCATTTTTTTCTTGTAACAGTATGTATTTTATGGTAATAATAAAATATTAATTATTTTACCTAAAAACTTTACAAGGGAAAGTTACTATGACGAATACAAATTTTCAAGATTTAGACACCAATATTAAAGTGATGTATGTAAACCCAGTATCTACATCCGATTATGATCAAGTATTTGCAGATATGATTAAAGCTTATAAGTATCCATTTACGGATGCATATGTAACATCTTTGAACCCTGCTACAGTGCCTGAAAAAATTACGAATTTAGAATATCGTACATACGAGACTTTCACAGAATTGGATACACTGAAAGCGGCACGATATTGTGCTACCAATAATTTTGACTCTATGGTTATTGGGTGTTTCTATGACCCAACGCTTCAAGCATCTCGGGAAATTTCTGGTAAATGTACAGTGGTTGCCCCTTGTCAAAGTTCTTGTCAAATTGCAGCAGAAATTTCCAATAAATTTTCCATCATAATTGGACAATATAAATGGGAAGATCAAATGCGACAAACTGTTTATGATTATGGATATAAGGATCAACTAGCATCATTTCAAGCCGTTGGTTTAAGTGTAGAAGAATTTCAAAAAGACCCGGCAAAAACAAAAGAATTATTGCATGAAGCTTGTCTCGAAGCAATTGGTTTATACAGAGCTGAGGCGATTGTTCTTGGTTGTACTTTGGAAATTGGTTTTTATACAGACTTAATGGAACAATTAGAAAAAGATATCGGTGTGCATGTACCAGTGATTGATCCATCTATTGCAGCCTTTAAAGCAGCAGAAAATGCTGCTATCAGAGCAAAAATTGGATGGTATAATTCTAAACTTTATGGTATGACACCACCCTCTGAGGTGCAATTGAAAGAGTTTGGTATTTTACAGGAAGAGTACAAATTTGGTAACATGATACACATAGGTCCAAGTGTTTAATTTATCGTAAATACTGTGTATGTATTTACCATTTTATGAGATATGAAAGAAAATTGTCAATGATATTCGTTACACCGCTACGCTAAATGAAAAATATTATTGACAATATAACACAAAACTGCTAACATAGAATGGATAAAATAGTGGGGATCGGTTAGCCTTTCTCTCAGTGTGATGCTAGTTTTTTCTGCACTTTGTGCAATAAATACAACATGTTACCCCGCTCTGCACCGCAACAATTGCATTTTGTCAAGTCAATTTATATTGATTTGACTATGTTATAAATATGACAGATTAAGACAATAAAAGATTAAGAGGTAAAAGAATATGAAAAAAATGCGTTTGCTGTGTGCTGTGTGTGCCTGTGTCATGATAGGGGTTTTTGGCGGATTCGCTGTGGCGTTTGCTGGGGCATATGTGACTGTGCCTGAATACTTGGAATATATACAACAAGAATTGGTATCACCTGTAACCGTGGGTTTTGATTTGGATGATACCTTGTTGGATAATCAGCCCAGCTGGATACAATCGGCGGAGGCGGTAAATGGAAAAATATTTACCCCCGCATTTTGGGCAGTACTAAATAATAGCACTTGTGAAAACGATGCCCCCAAAACCAAAGTGAAGCACATTGTCGATTGGCATCGACGACAAGGGCATAAAATCGTTGTCATAACCGCCCGTGCCCCATCGGAAAATCATCGGCTTAGTACTTGTTTTAAAAATACCTATGGACAGGACTTTCCCATAGTATTTGCCCCCAATGGAAAAACCGAAGCATTACAAAAACACAAAGTTCAAGTCTTTTATGGGGATAGTGACACCGATATAAAATACGCCCATCAAAGCCGTGCCATTGCCGTTCGTATCATTAGAAGCTCCCGTTCCATAAACCCATCACCGGTAAATATCGGTAAAAAAGAAATTGTCATTAAAGGATCAGATGCGTTTTAATTAAGGTATATATATTTTTCTATTTTGTGGTATAATATTCTGATACAATGGAAGAAAATACATGGACGATACACAAGATAACCAAGATTATTCTGAATACGAAAATATGCGTATGGATGATTCTGTGCCTATGGACATGGCGGATGCTGTGGTTCCTATGGATGATACACCTGACCCCCCAACCCCTGAAAATGGCACAGATACCCCTTTGGAAATGGCAATTCCGCTGATACAAGCACAGCAAGACAACGATGTTTTACCGCCCCATAACTTGGATATCGAAGCCAGTTTATTGGGGGCGATTCTGCGCAACGATACTATTTTACAACAAAAATTGGATAAGTTGACATCCGAACATTTTTTTGCACCCGAACATCAAACCATTTTTAAATGGATTCGCCAAACGGTTGAAGCTGGACACAAGGCAACCCCCGCCACCTTGTCCCATTTGGCAGACAATACCCCAAATGTCAAAGCATTGGGCGGAAAACAATACTTAACCACCCTTGCCAGCGATGTTATCAGCCTGATAAATACCCGTGAATACCAAGACACTTTGATTGACCTGTACACCCGCAGGCAGCTGATTACCGTTGGCGAAGATATGCAACAGTCCGCCCACAATTTGGATTTTGAAAATACCGCACAAAAACAAATTGAAACAGCGGAACAACACTTATACAACTTGGCGGAAAAAGGTGATATGGATAAGGGAACAATCCCCTTTACAACCGCCATGACCAACGCATTGGAAACCGCCGAAAAGGCGTTCAAATCCGATGGATCGGTGGTCGGTATATCGACCGGATTAAGGGACTTAGATTATTGGCTTGGGGGGTTACACCCCTCCGATTTGCTTATTTTAGCGGGGCGTCCTGGCATGGGAAAAACCGCCCTTGTTACGAATATGGCATTTAATGTGGCAAAAATCTATGAAGTATATACGGACAGTAATGGCAAACAGCGGCAAAATGGCGGTACAGTATTGTTTTTCTCGTTGGAAATGAGTGCAACACAACTGGCAACACGCATTTTATCGGAACAGGCGGAAATTCCCTCTGATAAAATCCGCCGTGGGGACATTATCGATGGGGAATTTAACACCCTGTGTCAAACGGTAACAAACATTAACCAAGTCCCCTTATATATTGACGATACGCCTGGATTGTCCGTAACCGCCATGCGTCAAAAAGCCCGCCGACAACACCGTAGACACGGGCTGGATTTAATAATTGTCGATTATTTACAGCTATTACAAGGTCCCGCTGGTAAACGATTTGATAACCGTACAAATGAAGTATCAGAAATCACCCGTCATTTAAAATTGATTGCCAAGGATTTGGATGTCCCAGTGATTGCCCTGTCGCAATTATCACGGGCAGTGGAACAACGGGAAGACAAACGCCCACAATTATCCGATTTACGGGAATCGGGATCCATTGAGCAAGATGCGGATGTGGTAATGTTTCTTTACCGGGCAGAATATTACCTAAAAGACAGACACCCAGAACGACGGGACAATGAAGCAGAGGATAAATACATGGAACGGGTGCAACGCCACAACACAAAAGTGAGCGATGCCCAGAATAAAGCCGAAGTGAGTATTGCCAAACAACGGCATGGACCGATTGGCACAGTGGCACTGTTCTTTAATCCAGAATTTACCAAATTTGGCGATTTGGATACCCATCATGCCCCATGATATACAGGCGACTTTGTCCATAAATACCACAGCAATTCAACACAATTGGCATCAATATAAATCCCTGTGTGGCGACACAGTTACCGTATCAGCAGTGGTAAAAGCCGATGCCTATGCCTGTGGTATGATACCTGTTTCCAAATGTTTATCGGCGGTGGGATGTGATACTTTTTGGGTGGCAACCTTGGACGAAGCCATTACCTTACGCATGGGATTAAAGGATAAAACCATACGAATCATAGTATTGGAAGGTATCTTTGACAGCACCGCCTATATAACACATAACCTGATCGGTGTTATCAATCATTGTTCGCAATTTACGCATACAAAATCCATCCCCTGTTGGGTGCATATTGACACGGGGATGAACCGCTTGGGATTACATCACAGCACCGCAGCAAGAGATATATTAGACCATATTTCCCCCCCCACAGATCACAATATTATGGGATATATGACCCATTTACATTCCGCAGAAAGTACCGACAGCCCGGAAAATTCCACCCAATACGATAAATTTTATAACACCCTTAAAAACCTACCGAAAAAATCCATATCCATCAGCAACTCAGATGGGGTGTTTTTGGGTAAAAAATACCATGGGGATATGGTACGGGTGGGTATTGGGCTGTATGGTATCAACACAGACATGCATGGTTTACAATCGGCGGTACACTGCACCGCACCGATTATAAATATTATGCACATTCCCCAAGGTGAAACCATTGGATACAATGCCACATACACCGCACCCACCCCAATGACCACCGCCACATTGGGCATTGGACATAACGATGGCATTGCCACCCCTTATTCCAATTGTGCCACTGTATATTATAAGGACATACCCTGTCCGATTGTGGGCAGAGTATCCATGGATTCACTGTGTATTGATATATCACACATCAAAAATCCCCACCTTGGCGATCCTGTAACCTTGTTTAAAAATGCAAAAACTGTCCAAGATATTCACAAAAAAACGGGACTTCCCCCACATATGATACTTTGTACTCTTGGCGAAAGGGTAAAAAAAGTATATAATACCCCCATAGAATAACTTTATTACATGAGGCATATTATGCGATTTATGCGATTTTTTCAAATTATTGGGGCGTCCATACTGGGAATACTGGAAAATATCGGTAGTATCATGCACTTTACCATATCCAGCCTGATTAAAATATGTACACCGCCTTTTTATGGCAAAATATTTATTGCCCAATGTATTAACATCGGCTATTATTCGTTACCAGTTGTGGGAATGACCACGCTATTTGCGGGTATGGTACTTGCCTTACAAAGTTTTACGGGTATCAGTCAAGAAATTGCCCTTGCCACCATTCCCAATTTAATCGTCCTTGCCATTACCCAAGAGCTTGCCCCTGTGTTAACCGGACTTATGGTGGCGGGACGGATTGGGGCATCGATCGCCGCAGAAATTGGAACTATGCGGGTAACAGAACAAATTGACGCCTTAACCACATTGTCAACCAATCCCAAAAAATACCTGATTATCCCACGGGTGCTGGCGGGGATTTTAACCTTGCCTATACTGGTGTTAATCGGTGATATTATTGGGATTTTGGGCGGATATGTGGTCAGCGTCCATAAAATGGGCTTGCCCAGCACAGAATACATGTTGGCAACAATCGCATCCTTAAAAACCATGGGCATTGTATCCGGGTTGGTAAAGGCAACACTTTTTGGATTTATTACGACCATAGTCGGCTGTTACCAAGGGTACACATCAAATGGCGGTGCCGAAGGCGTAGGGCGGGCAACAACAAATGCGGTAGTGTGGTCAAGTGTACTTATTTTAATTGCCAATTATGGTGTTACCGAAATGTTTGTAAAATGGATTTAATATGACAAAACCACCTGTAAAAGTATCGTTTAAAAATATTTGTAAATCGTTTGGCGATAACACTGTGTTATCCGATGTGTGTTTGGATGTATACCAAGGGGAAAGTCTGGTTATTCTGGGCGGTTCAGGTACGGGAAAATCTGTGTTATTAAAATGTATGATGGGATTGTTGATCCCCGACAACGGACACATTTTTATCGACGGCATCGACACCACCCACATGGGGGAATCGCAACGGGCAAAAATCAATGCCCAAATTGGTATGTTGTTTCAAAATGGGGCGTTATTTGATTCCATGTCTGTGGCGGAAAATATTGCCTTTGCCCTGACCGCTGGACAGGGTAAAAAACTGCACCAAGTCATGGACAGAGTATACACATGCCTAAGCAAAGTTGGATTATCGCAATCTGTGGCGGAAAAATCGCCTGCGGATTTATCAGGGGGTATGCGTAAACGGGTGGCATTGGCACGGGCAATTGCCGCATCCCCTGATATTATCTTGTTTGATGAACCAACCACGGGATTAGACCCCATAACCACCACCACCATTGACGAATTGATACAGCACACAGTAAAAGCCATTGGGGCAACGGCAATTACCATTACCCACGACATCGGATCCACCCGTCGGGTGGCGGATAAAGTCGCATTTTTATACGATGGAAAAATCGTCTGGCAGGGTACCGTTACCCAGATGGATAATACGGATAATCCATTTGTACACCAATTTATTCATGGGCTTAGCAAAGGACCTATTGCATGGGCAAAGGGAAATATAGTCAATTAAATATAATTTGATTGACTACATGCGGTTGCAACCGCTTGCCACGCAGTGGCATTGTGGTGCAGAGTGGGGTGAGCGAGTGTTGTATTTTGTTGCACGAAGTGCAGGAAAATCAACATTATACCGAGCGAGGGGCGTTAGCCCCTTAGACTTACGATATAACCAACAAAATAAAATGTGCAGTATAATTATGACGAATTATTTTATACCGAATTGAATATATGTAACAGAAAAATGGCAAAAACCAAATCCCAATTCGTTTGTAACGCCTGTGGCAATGTAACCGCCCGTTGGGCGGGAAAATGTGATGCCTGTAATGTGTGGAACACAATCGAAGAAAAACAAAATACCCCCGTTTCCTTAAACAGTAGTGGTGCAAAACGCAGAGGCGGACGCATATTATCGTTTGAACGGCTGAGCGATATAAACCCTCAGCAACAGCGATTTAGCACCAATATTAACGAATTTGATCGTGTTTGTGGGGGGGGACTGGTGCATGGTATGGTGGCGTTAATTGGGGGCGATCCAGGAATTGGTAAGTCGACTTTGTTATTACAAATATCCGCATCACTCAGCCAATCCGTCAACACCGCATATGTATCTGGGGAAGAAAGCCTTGACCAAATTCGTCTGCGGGCAAAACGATTGGGGGTTAGCCATACAACGGCATATATGGCCGCATCGACAAACATGAACGATATACTCGCAACCATGGAATCCGCCAATCCCCCCAAGGTTATTATTATCGATTCGATCCAAACCATGTACTTAGACGCCATCGAATCCGCCCCCGGCACTGTGGCACAAGTACGGGCATGTGCGGGCGAACTGGTACGGGTGGCAAAACAACAAGGCATTTGTGTATTCATCGTGGGGCATGTGACCAAGGATGGGATGATTGCAGGTCCCCGTGTATTGGAACACATGGTCGACACAGTATTATACTTCGAAGGGGAACGCACCCACCAATACCGTATTTTGCGTAGTGTCAAAAACCGTTTTGGGGCCACCGATGAAATTGGGGTATTTGATATGACCGCATCGGGGCTGATGGAAGTTCCCGACCCCTCCGCCATATTTTTATCTACCTTAAATGATTCTGTATCCGGGTCTGCGGTATTTGCCGGGGTCGAAGGCACCCGTCCCATGTTGGTGGAAATACAAGCCTTGGTCAACCCCTCTGCTTATTCCACACCAAAACGCTCTGTTGTTGGCTGGGATAATAACCGCCTTGCCATGATATTAGCTGTTTTGGAAAAATGTGCTGGGCTGTCCTTGTCGAATTACGATGTATACCTAAATGTGGCGGGGGGATTAAAGATTACGGAACCCGCATGTGATTTGGCGTGTGCAGCGGCGGTTATATCCGCCCATTTACAAAAACCTGTACCCGCACATAGTATCTTTTTTGGCGAAATTGGACTGACCGGCGATATCCGTACAGTCAATCAAACAGATACCCGTATGAGGGAATCGATAAAATTGGGTTTCAAACAAGCATTTTGCCCAAAAAACCAACAACAATCTGATAAAACAACAGGGCTTCATACACATAAAATTGCCCACATACAAAATTTATACAATACAATTTACGATATATAGTGTATACTACAAAAAACCGATTTTAAGTAGGAGAAAATTTATGGAAATATATATTGTTGATGCTATCGTTGTCTTAGTTTTATTGTTTTTTGCAATCCGTTGTTTTATGGGGGGCATCATACGGGAAATTTTGTATTTAGCATCATGGGGTGTAACCATTTACCTCACCATGTATACATATGGGTACTTTATTCCCTTCTTTACCCCTTACATAGAATCAGAAAATGTTGTTATTGGCACAGCTGTTGTTACGACATTTATTGTGTACTTCATAGTGTTTTATTTAATATCATCCCTAATCAATCGCATGCTGTCGATTTCTGTGTTAACGCCAATTAACAAATCCTTAGGATTCGTGTTTGGCATAGGTGAGGGATTGTTGATTTTGTCCATATTTTACATGGGAATAGCTGGGGTTGTGCAAGATCGCATGCCTAAAATCATTACAAACGCAAAATCGGAACCGGTTATCAGTTGGGTATCAAATAAATTGGTTGACACTTTCCCCGAAGAAGTACGCACCACTATCATAGAAAAACTCAGAAAAGCCGGGCAAGCCGCCGCCGATGTCCCGGTAATTAAGAACAAATTAAAGCAGGGGAAAGAAGCCTTAAAAGATGCGGTAAAAACATAATTATGTTTTATTTAAAATCCACCCCCCCCCTAACATGCGATTTTTATTATAAAATACGCATGCTTGCCCAGCCGATATGCCGAATTCAGGGGTTGTAAAGGATACTTTTAGGGCGTTGTTTTCCACCCATACGGATGCTGCAACAGGCTTCATGATGGAGCGAATTTTTACATATACAGGAGTAGGGTTTGTGCTAAGGGGAGTGTCGCCAATCCAGTTTACATCTTTAAGGGTAATTTGGGTTTGTGCCAATGCGGATTTGGGACCAACGACCACTTCGTGGGTTTTTGGGCGAAGTGCCACCACATATAAGGGATCTGTGTTGTCCTTGCGACCACCGATGCGGATACCTTTGCGTTGTCCAATGGTATAATTGATAATGCCATTGTGTGTCCCCAGTATAGCGCCATTAATATGAACGATATTTCCTGATTCGATACTGCCAGGGCGGAGTTTTGCCACCAAGTCCGCATATCCCCCATTGGGGACAAAGCATATATCTTGGCTGTCGGGTTTGTCCGCCACTACTAATCTGTATTTATGGGCAAGTTTACGGGTTTCATCTTTGCACATATGTCCCAATGGAAATCGCAAAAAATCCAGTTGTCGTTGTGTTGTTGAAAATAAAAAATATGATTGATCTTTGGTGGTGTCCGCACCCCGATGCAGTTCGTTTTGTATCGTCCCGATTTTGCGTTGAATATAATGCCCTGTTGCAAGGCAGTCGGCACCCAATTCCTTGGCGGTTTGTAATAAATCCTTGAATTTAACCGTTTGATTGCAGGTAACACAGGGAATGGGTGTTTCGCCCCGAATATATGCATCGGCAAAATTATCAATAACATCTTGTTTGAATTTGCTTTCATAATCCAATACATAATGAGGGAAGTCGAATTTTGCCGCCACACTACGGGCATCGTCAATGTCTTGACCGGCACAGCAGGCGTTTTTCTTATCAATACTCCCTTGGTGATCGTATAATTGCAGGGTTATCCCTATGACTTTAAATCCTTGTTCCTTTAACATGCAGGCGACGACTGAGCTGTCGACCCCGCCGGACATGGCAACAACCACCCGTGTTTCTGAGGGTTTTTTATCGAATCCTAGTGTGTTTTTTTTTGTGTTCATGGGCGTAATGTAGTTTTTTTTTACAAAAAACGCAAGGTTTGACTAGATTTTTATATAAAAAAAAGTCATATTGTGGTCTGATACTATTAATATGCAAGGTAACAATTATGAAAGATTTGGTTATTGCCATTCCAAAAGGGAGAATCTTAAAACAACTAACGCCATTTTTTGGCAAAGTCAACATTGTGCCAGAGGAGGCGTTTTTTGACGATAAAGCCCGACAGTTACAATTTGGCACGAATCACGCACATATATCAATTATTCGGGTGCGTAGTTTTGATGTGGCGACTTTTGTTGCCTTCGGTGCGGCCCATATGGGGGTGTGTGGCAATGATGTATTGGCGGAATTTGATTATACGGGGATTTATGCTCCGGTGGATTTAAAAATCGGGGCATGTCGATTGTCGATTGCCCAACCGAATGATACGCAGCAGGATATGAACCCCGCCACTTGGTCACATATGCGGATTGCCACAAAATATCCCCATTTAACACAAAAATATTTCGAATCGCAGGGCATTGGAACGGAAATTATCAAATTGAATGGGGCAATGGAACTTGCCCCCAATCTGGGATTGTGTCATCGTATTGTCGATTTGGTCAGCACAGGCAGTACCTTAAAGCAAAATAATTTGTTGGAAATGGAAACGATTATGCACATTACCAGTCGTTTGATTGTCAATCGTACGGCATATAAAACCAGAAATAGGGAAATACAGTTCTGGATTGATGCGTTTGCCGATTGTGTGGAGTCATGATATGGATGTTATATTAGCTTCCGCATCGTTCCGTCGCCAAGATATATTACGACAAATCGGATTTGATACATATGTGGTGCACCCCACCGGTATTGATGAGACTCCACATAAAGATGAAAGCGGTCGACCGTATGCTTTACGCATGGCACAGGAAAAGGCGTATGTGGTACATATGGCTGATGATACTTGTGTATTGTCCGCTGATACAGTGGTGTGCACCAGCCGTAGGATATTACCCAAGGTCGAAGACATCGATACCGCCAAAGAGTGTATTACCTATTTAGCGGGGCGACGGCATACAGTATATACGGCCATGTGTTTGCGGACACCCAGCCATACGCATATCAAAGTCATAAAAACTATGGTACAGTTGAAAAATCTTGACCAAGGGGAAATTCAGGATTATATACACCATGGCGATTGGCATGGCAAGGCGGGGGGATATGCCATACAGGGGTATGCCAGTCGGTATATTTCCCAAATTAGCGGTAGTTATTCGGCGGTGGTGGGGCTGGATGCCCATACGGTGTATAAATGGTTGCGACAGTATGGATTGATACAATAATGGAATATTATATACAACACAGATTGGGTGAAACCGCAGTTGCAGTTTTAAATCCCCAACGGGAAATGGTCGCATACACAATCGAACGCCACCACAACCCTAGTCTTGTTGGCGGTATATATGTGGCACGGGTACATGAAGTCAATCCGTCCCAATCCATAGGCATTGTTGATTTGGGGGGGCAAAAGGCCATATTAAACGATACAACAAGTTTGACGGAAGGGTGCCTGATATTGGTACAAGTTTTAAGAGATGGTTTTCAACATAAATTACCCGCTGTGCACCGTCGTATATCCATTGAAAATGTGTATTTTGTAAAAAATAGCACTGGCAAAAATATTACATTCGATCGTACCATAGGACAAGGAAAAGCCCGTGCGGAATTGAAAAACTGTATATGTCAAATTATTGGCGATGATACAGGTGTATTTATCAAAAAACAATGTCTGTATGCGGACATAAAAACATTGCAATTGGCGTATGCGGATATTAAAACCGCATTGCAGGGTATTTTACGGATGAATACCCACAAAATACAACAGATACGCCCCGCCCCCAATTTAATACAACGGACTGTACAAAATGCACAGGCTGGGTCGGTGGTGGTTGTGGATGATTTGGAAACTTTACACTTAATAAAACAAGCACAAAATCCCAAAATTGATATATGCCATTATAAGCAAGGGGATGCGTTTGAACAGGCGGGTATTTATGATATGGTGGAAAGTCTGTTACAACGCAAAGTTCCGCTTGAAAAGGGCGGAAGTGTGGTGTTTGAAAATACGGAAGCATTAACGGCGATTGATGTGAACATGGGCAATGTCGCAAATATGAATAAGGGGGATGATGCGTTGTTCCGTTTTAATAAGACTGCCTGTCGTATTATTGCCCAACATATTGTGTTGCGTCATATTTCGGGCTTAATCGTGATTGATTTTGTCCGCATGAAAAATCGGGGTATGATGAAACAAGTTCCCAAGGTGTTACAATCATGTATGCGTACTTTTGATCCCGCTGGTATATGGGATGTGATGGATATTACCAAATCGGGATTGGTTGAAATGACCCGTAAACGCACCCGTCCCAGTATAGCGGATACCATGTTGGTACCACCCACAGACAGGCATAAAAACCCAGAAACTGTGGCATTGGAATTGGTGCAACAGCTGTTACGAACCGTATCGGTTGGTACGCCAACAATCTTTGCCCCCTATGTGGTGATTGATACATTGCAAAAATCATCGCTTATAAAAAAATGCGAAAACCGTATTAAAAAGACGATTGTATTACAAAACCACCCAACCGCATATACAGATTGGATAAAATAATGGTAAAATGTGTTATATGTAAAAAACAAGAAGTATCAGAAAAATACCACCCATTTTGTGGCAAGCACTGTGCGGATATGGACTTATATCATTGGACGACGGAACGCTATACAGTGCCTGCGGACGATATGGCATACGAGGAATCCATACCTGATACGATACATACAACACATTAAAAATCAAAAGGAAAGATAAAATATCATGATTTTTGAAAAACAAGAATATCAAGAAAAATGCATCGACAATATAGTATCTATTTTAGGTAGGATGGATAATTTTTTGGAGGATGATTTATCAGATTTAGATATATCATTAAAAAAACACTATGCAAAAAACAATTACAAAATAACTGATTTCCCCATTAAAACCCATAACAATATTGATGTTTTAATGGAGACGGGGACGGGGAAAACATTTTGTTATCTGAAAACCATATTTGAATTAAACAAAAATTTTAAAAAATCTCGTTTTATTATTATTGTCCCCCGCACTTCCATTCGTGCGGGCGTGAAACAAAATATTGAACAGACGGCAGAATATTTTAAGTCTTATAAAAAATCGTTAAATGTTATTGAAATAAAAGATGCAAAAAAAGATATTGGTCAAATTGAAAATCAATTTTTAAATGCTGACAATACGATACAGGTTTTGTTATTAACCAATAGTTCCATTAACAAAAACACAAACAATATGAATCGAAGGGGGGAGAGACCTTTACTGTATCAGGGTAGTACATGGGAAAATATTGCCCGTATGTCGCCTGTGGTTATTATTGATGAACCGCATATGTTAACGGGGGATGCGACAACAAAAGCATTGGCAAAGTTAGATAAAAGCCTTGTTATAAGGTTTGGGGCAACATACCCAACAGATAAGAAAAAGCCAGAAACGCATTTATCAAATGTAGCATTCGTACTCGACAGCATTTCGGCGTTTAATCAATTTTTAGTAAAACGGATTCGGGTCAATACAATCTGGAGAGGTGGTCCCCTTTGTTAGGACAGTACTAAGCCTATTTTAAGCTTCACTTATGTGGTTAAATATGTATATTCTCATGTAAAAGTAAGTGTAGCCGTAGGCGGAACTTCTTTTGCATGAGAATGCATTGTATATGTTTCTGCGGGTGTTGTCAAACCGAAATGTGAATGGGGTCTATCTTGGTTGTAAAATTTAAGCCATTTTCTTATGCTTTCCTTAGCCATTACACCGCTGGTAAATGCTTGCAAATAAACACATTCATACTTCAATGATTTCCAAAATCTTTCAATTATGACATTATCCTTCCAACACCCTTTACCATCCATAGATATACGAATACCATTATCTTTTAAGGTATCCGTAAAATCAAGGGAAGTAAACTGACTGCCTTGGTCTGTATTAAATATCTCTGGGGTGGGGTATTTTGCCAAAGCATCATTTAACGCTTCAACACAAAACCTACTATCCAGCGTATTAGATAAACGCCATGAGAGTACCTTCCTACTATACCAATCCATAACAGCAACCAAATATAAAAACCCTCGTTTGATCGGGATATAAGTAATATCTGTACACCAAACCTGATTAGGACGGTTAATATCCAAGTTTCTCAACAAATACGGATACACCTTGTGTTGCGGGTTTATAGTAGATGTTTTTGGCTCTTGGTAAATTGCTTTTAGCCTCAGTACCTTCATCAGCCTGCGGATGCGTTTTCTGCCGACCTTATAGCCTTGGCGGATTAAATGACGCATCATTTGCCTCGCACCATAAAAAGGCGTTTGTAAATGTTGCTGGGCTATCTGTTCCATCAACTCCACATTAAAATCACTCTCTTCTTTACATTGATAGTAATAACTTGAACGGTTCATTCCAAGCAACTCGCATTGACGCACAATACTTAAATCGGGGGAATTAGAATTTACCATTTTTTTTTAACCTGTAATCCTAAACGATCCGAAATGTCCGACAAAAAATCCCGTTCAATCGTCAATTGACCTATCTTGGCATGAAGCTCTTTAACATGGGCTTCGCTATCATGCTTTTGTTTGTCAAGCTTGCCTGAAAATCCTGCCTCAATAGAGCAAACAGCCTCTCGCTTCCACCTTTGAATAACCGTAGCATGCACTCCAAAACGAGACGATAATTCCGATATCGGCGTGTCATCACGCAATACTGCCAAAACAACCTCTTTTTTGAATTTAGCAGGGTAATTCTTCCGTATTTTACTCATTTAATAAATCTCCTTATTTCTATATATAAATGAAATATAAATGAAACTTAAATCATTGTCCAGTTTTTGGGGGCCACTTCTGTTTAGGCGACTGTTTTCTTTATGAAAAACGATTGTGCCCAATCTATAAGCTGTTTTGTTTTTATGTTGTTGAATGTCCCCTATCAGCTGTCGTACATTTTTTTTCGTCCACTTATAAGGGCGCTGATATTCTGGGATATATAAATTATCCATGGCAAACAGGTCTCTTATACTTTTAATGTCTTCTATGTCTGCCCTATTCATTTCTTTTTACCTACCCATAATTTTATTATACATATATCCAATCTGTCGACTGCTTCCCACTATTGACCTTGCCCCCCCCTTTATTTTCCAACAAAAACAAGTCGTAGATAGCAATAATTCATATTTTATTATATGTCAAGCGTATTATAGGTTTTTTATAGAATTTTTCCTTGCCTGTTGTTTTTGCTTGGATTTTCTTATTTTTCCTTGTTCGAAAGCCTCAATACTAAAATGTTTTTCACCCCGTTTAGCCGCTAGTTTTATTTGTTTTTGCCGTTCACGCATGCGATGTTTAAAAATTTCGTCTGTATTGTTTATGCAATGGTAACAGGATACGCCTAATTCGAACGAATCCTTTTTCATATCCTCTGGCTTTATTGGTATACGGCAGGCGTGGCATTCCGTGTGTTTGCCAATTTCCAAACCGTGGGTTACGCTTACCCGATCGTCAAACACAAAGCAATCTCCCTCCCAAAGGCTATCGTTTTTTTCGATCTCTTCAAGGTACTTTAAAATTCCCCCTTTTAAATGATATACGGTTTCAAAACCTTCGTTTAACATAAATGACGATGCTTTTTCGCAACGGATGCCGCCGGTACAGAACATAGCAACTTTTTTATGTTTTTTGGGGTCAAGATTTTGTTGTACAAAGTCTTTAAATTCTTTAAATGATTTTGTGTTTGGATTTACCGCCCCCTTAAACGAACCAATCGCCACTTCGTAATCGTTGCGGGTATCGATGGTAATGACTTCGGGGTCATTGATTACCGCATTCCAATTATCCGCCGTCACATATTCGCCAACCATCGTAGTCGGATTCACTCTTTTGTCCCCCAATGCTACAATTTCTTTTTTTAACCGTACTTTGATGCGTTGAAAAGGTTGAAAGGTCGCCCATGATTCTTTATGGTCTATGTCCGCAAACCGTGGGTCGGATTTTAAATACGCATGCAACTTGTCGATGCTGTCTTTCGACCCCGCAACTGTGCCATTAATACCTTCACGGGCAAGCAAAAAAGTCCCATAAATATTATGGTTTAAACAAAATTGTTTCAGTGGTTTTTGTAAAGTTTCATAGTCATCAAGTGCTACAAATTTATATAACGCCGTAACCAAAAACCGTGGCATATCTGTTGTCAAGACAAATCCCCCCTAATGGATTGATAATTACATAATCGCCACCACCATACGCCAAACTTTAAAAAAAGTCAAATTTTATAAAAAACATCTTGCAATATTGTTATATCAAGTATATACATTAGGGCAAGCATAACAGATGCGGGTGTAGCTCAGGGGTAGAGCGCAACCTTGCCAAGGTTGAAGTCGTGAGTTCGAATCTCATCACCCGCTCCATATTTTAAAGCGTTTTTTATCGTTGCGTTATGTTTTTTGATTTTGTATTATGGGTTGCATAATGTAATAATCAAGCATCAAGTAAACGAAGTAGAAGGGGCTTACCATGTTAAAAAGATTTTTGTTGTATTGTTTATGCTGTTTTCGGTCAAGGCGTATGCTGGGGCGTATGATTTATTAAGGTTGGACTATACCACTGCAATGGTCGAAGATGTACAAAATGCCATAAATAATGGGGCTGATGTCAATGTGCAGGATGAAGACGGTTGGACTGCCTTAACGATTGCACAAGCTGGGGGCTATATGGATATAATCGAGATATTGAAATCCGCTGGGGCGAAGTGATATTGTGATTTAAGGCGGTGGGGGTGTTTTGTGTATGTGTTTAAAGGGAAGGTGTGTGTGCGTTTGCCATTTGTCGACTAATTTTAAAGTATCGTATTGCTGTTTGTGTAAATCTTGGTGTATCCCATACTGATTAAGGTTTTCACTTTACCCATATTTTGGGGGTCGTTTGGGTCGATAACGATAACATCGTATCCCCGCCGCTTGTCGATTATATGCTGTCCTGCGGTGGGGGGTGTTGGGTTTACGCATTTTAAAATATTTTCACTGTTTGGGGCTTGCCCTATTACCTTGTAACATCTGATAAACATAATACAATATCCCCCTATCGGTAATCTTTAAGGTTTAAATTGTCGCTATTGTTGGCAAGGTTGCCATGTTGTAAGTCGTATAGCCATGTGGCATATTTATTTGATAACTGCAGGGCTGGGATTATGTATGTGTCTTTGTTGTAAGGGTGATAATAAAGCGAAGTCCCATGCGGTGGGGGTTTCGATACAATACTCCAGTAATCGCCTTATTTTATCGTTTTCATTATCGTTTCATTTATTGCCATAAATCCCCATAAATGCGATTTTAGGAGGGTTATGTGATTGTTTGCCGTCCACCAATCCTGCCAATATGCTTTATTGCCCTGTGGGGGTGTAAATCCTTTTCTCTGTAAAAAATTTGAAAAACTTTACAAAATCTCGACCTATGCCCCCATTTTCAAAATCAATGCCATCGCTAAACCGTTCGACACAAATTTTTTTCAATTTTTACCTTATTGTGGTTTATCTTTATTTATATTGCATTATGTTGCTTTACATTTGTTGTTGACACTTGCTGTATAAGTGTGGTACAATTCACCCATGATTATAGATAAGTTAAAAAACAATGATACAGTCGGGGCGGTTGTTACCGCTGGTTCGCTAGGTGCTTTATGGGGCACAATTGGGGCGGTATTGCTTGCCTTTTCGGCTGTGTTATTGATTGTAATATTTGCAAAAAGATAATGATTAAATCTATCGACCCCGTCGCTATTTTTATTGGTGTTGTTGTGTCGGTTGCTATATCCCACAGTAAAAATGATTTTCACCTGTTTATACCGTTGTTAGTAGCGTGTTCAGCATTTATCATAACTGTATGGGAAGTATTTTTATTGTGTATTAATTTTGATAATACAGAAAAGTTTAATCAAATTGTACAATCAAGAAAATACCTTGTTATTGGTGGCTTAATATTAACATTGGTATATGAATTGTCTGTATTGCTAGCACCATTTAATTTATCATTGTTGCCATAAGGTGATTGTTCGGGTATGGGATTGTCCGCTCTTGCCTTGGGTCTATATTCTTAGATACCCCTGTGCGTTGGTGATAAAATACGCCTTGAAAACTAGGGATTATGTTTTTGGGGCTGTCTACTTTATGGAGCATCAGTCGTATCATAGAGATATTAAATTAAAATGATTTGCAGTATTATTATATTAAAAATTGTAAAAATGTATAATTAAGGAGACGAGAAATGATTAGATTAGATAATAAAACATATTTAGTAACAGGTTCCACACATGGGATCGGACGGGCTATGGCACAGGCTATCGTTGATGTGGGGGGAAATGTCATTATTCATGGACGCAAGCAACAGGTTGTCGATTCTGTTGTGGCGGAGTTGGGACCACAATCGGCGGGTTTGGCGTTTGATTTAATAGATTCGGAAGGTACCAAAGCACTGATTGATTTTGCTGTTGAAAAATTTGGAGCATTGCATGGCTTGGTGAATAACGCAGGGGTTTATCCCCGTGATACAGTGGAAAATATGACCACTGATAACTTTGATTTTATGTTTGGTGTCAATGTAAAAACCCCCATGTTTTTATGTAAATATGCGTTAAATGTATTTCGCAAAAATATGGATGAATTTTACAAAGGAACTGTGATTAACATAGGGTCTTTGAACTCTTTGGGTGGACTACCTAAAATTTCCACATACTCTGCTTCTAAGGGGGCATTGTGGAACTTTACCCGAAATTTAGCAGAACAATGGGGATGTGAAAAAATTCGTGTCAACCAATTAAATGTAGGATGGACTCGTACAGATAATGAGCATATTACCCAAATGGCGGAAGGAAAACCAGAAGACTGGGAAGACAATATTAACCCCTTGGTAGCCCCATGGGGGCGCATTTGGCGTCCACAAGAAGTTGCCGCCCACACGGTATTTTTATTGGCTGATATTAGTGGTCCCATGTCTGGATCCAGTTACGAATTGGAACAATATCCATTGACAACCCCTGTACGAGGGGCGGAATAAACACGCATACCTCCCTGTATTTATGGGGAGGGCATCTTATTGATTTATAGGAGAATTTTCACCTTTGTATTGTAACGCCCATACGCATAATACAATACTAATCATCGCTAATCCAGATCCTATTTTAAATAGATTTTCCGCTAACATAGGGTATAAATAACCTGCTAGTGGCAAAGTAACAGTCATAGGGATAAATATTAAGGATGCTTGAAATAAACTTTGGGCGGATGATGACATTACCGATGGCACATTGCGTTGGATGAAATATGCTCCTGCGGCGTGATATAATGCAAATGTAATACCATGCAATGATGTAATCAGAGCGATTTCGACGATACCCGTGTATTCTGATATGGCATACCATCGCACAGATGCCACACATCCACAAAATGCCATAATAGCAAGCGGACGGTATCTTTCGACCATGCGTTTACCATATATAAAAAATATAAATTCAGTTACACTGCCTGCGAACATAATAATACCCATTTGCTTTTTGTTAAACCCTAAATCTTCTAAGTATACACTGGCTATGCCATAATATAAGGCGGTTCCTATGCCATAAAATATATTGATAATTAAGAATATTTTTAACCATGGTAAAGTCAATACATCTAATGACATATTACCTTTTTTTGATTTTTCATGGGGAATAAACGAAGTATCTAATAACGGCATTGCCAATATAATCAGCAATAAAAATACCCCTCCAAAAAAGGGAAGTATGTATAGGGAATATATATCAATTAAGTACCCAACACCGACAACACCTATGACATATCCAAGAGTTACACACACCCTTAATGCTACAAAATTTATGCGTTGACCATCACGAATCGGTAACGATTGTAAGGCGATTCCATCCAAAAATGGTAATAAAACTATGGCAGCGGCGGATACTAATATAAAACATATATACAATACATATACATTAGATATAAACGACCACAAAAAGATGGTAATCATGGGAACGACCAGCAAAAATAAGATGGCTTTTTTGCGTCCGCCCGCATGTGTATCCGCATAATGGCTTATCCAATTTCCCATAAAAACAGTCGATAACATACTCAATGCGGTTAAGGTCGTTGCGATGAATAATGGCACCCCTTTTTCTAATATCCACAACATAGAAAAGAAACCTACACTGCCCATGAAAATACCAATAAAAGTATAGGCAATGATACAAAATATCAAGTTTGGATAACGAGTGTTTATGGCGTTTAAAGACATAATATATTTCCTCTCTTAAATTTTTTTAAAGTAATTTTTTCATATTTTTTGGAATTTTATACTATCATAAGAATAAGATTTGTCGTTAGGTAAATTTTTACCTACCATAATTATTTGGATATTTTATCGAGACCTCTGCATAAGAAACATGCATTCAATTGTATAAAATTTTGCTATACTGTTGTTTAATATTAGCCCAGGATATATTATAGCAGAAACCCTTTACAACGCAACAGTCATTATTTATTATTCAAGTAGAAATTTCTGATGGTATGGACAATTTTTATAAACAGATAGAAGAACTATTAGACTGGTCAAAGTTAAAAAGCATATTATCGCCTAATATATGTATATGCGTCTAAGACAGGTCGTCCGAGCTATCCGTTACAAACGCTATTTCGTGCATTATTGTTGAATATGGTAACCATAACCCACAACATCCAAAAGGGTGCAAGATTTATAAGCAAATACGGTTTCCCAACCCCAAAACCCACAAGATAAATCCGCCTAAAATCTAAGAATATACCCTAATTCAAGCATATTTAACCACATATACCCATAAATATACTCATAAAAGCAAGAAAATTTTATATACTCACAACGAAAAATAAACCTTATGCGAAGGTCTCTTATCGTAAAAATATCCAAAAAATATAATCTTAGTCATTGAAATCATGTATTTTCCCTAAAAATAAAAAAATACAAAAAACATCTTGACTTTTTATTTTTTGATATTATACTTAATATTGTTTGATGTTGTGCAATTAGAACAAAGTATTACTTCATCTCAAATTTAAAATGTTAAAATTAAAAAAATACATTGTTCAACATTAGGGAGAGAATTCATGAAAATTGCAAAAATCCTAACATTTTTGGGTATGGTTGGTGCGTTTTCCTTGTCTGCGGTTGCGGCTGAACTTAAATATGTTCTTCATGTTGGTGATAAAGAGCAAGAGTTAAAAAATCTTTTTAAACAATGGGAGGACAAAACGGGACATACCATTAAAATGATCCCAGCAGTTGACGATTACAACGATCGTTTTGCTCAAATTCGCTTGTGGTTATCTAGCCAAGCATCCAATGTAGATTTATATCAAATTGATGTAACTTGGGCAGGTAGCATAGCAAAGCATCTGGTTGATTTAAAAGAAGATGCCAAGGATGTAACACCATTACACTTTAAATCTGTAATCGATTCACAAACATCTGATGGTCGTTTGATTGCGTTGCCTATTTACACCGATGCCCCCGCAATGTTTTATCGCAAAGATTTATTGGCGAAATATAACAAACGCATGCCTACAACTTGGAAAGAATTTACCGAAACAGCAAAATACATCCAAGACAAAGAACGAGAAGCGGGCAACGACAAAATGTGGGGGTTCACTTTCCAAGGTCGTGTTGGTTCCTTGTCTTATAACGGTCTAGAATGGGTACACTCTTATGGCGGTGGTAGCATCGTTGAACCGGATGGTACAATTTCGATTAACAACCAAAATACAATTGATGCCTTAAAGATGGTGAAATCTTGGGTTGGCACAATTGCACCGAAGGGTGTATTGGCGTATGCGGAAGAAGAATCCCGTGCGGTTTGGCAAAATGGTAATGCCGTATTCCACCGTCAATGGCCATATGCGTACTTCTTGGGTGCCATGGATGGTAGCCCTATTAAAGGCAAATTCGGTGTGGCGAACATCCCAGGTAAGAACGAAGGACAATCCGCACATACTCTGGGTGGATGGAATATTGCTGTATCCAAATACTCCAAGAATGTTGATGCCGCAAAATCATTTGCCGTATGGTTAGCACAACCAGAAACGCAAAAGCAATATGTACTATTACGGGGTGATTTGCCGACCGTATTATCCTTGTACGAAGATGCTGATGTAAAAGCGAAAATTCCTTGGGTTGTTGATTGGAAAGCGTTCTTCTTAAAGGCCGTACCTCGTCCAAGTTCGCCTACTAAAACCAAATATAACGAAGTGGCAGGCAAGTTTTCAGAAGCCGTACACAGTGCTATTTCTGGTAATGGTAGTGTAGAAGAAAATATTGAGATATTAGAATCTCAACTTATTAAACTGAAAGGTAGAGGTTGGGAATAATATACCCTTCTGATACTTAAATCATAACAGGGCGGGTTTTACAATTATAAAAATCTCGTCCTATTATATCTTACAGCACATTTTCGTTATAACGCTATACTGACCTAATATATTTAATAAATTAAAAATTATTGTCGGTGTGAGATACCAATAAAAATGTATATATTTGGCATAAATAATGGCTTTATTTTTCCATTTTGTGTCATAATAAATAAATGAGAGGCATGAAATGTTGCTTAATATTAAATTATTTATTTGGAATTTGTGGATGCCAAAAACGCTTTCCCTCCACCAAAGACGCGTGCGTTCGGCGATATTATTTTTGACGCCTGCATGTTTTGGTCTGATGCTGGTTGCTGGGTGGCCGCTGTTTAGGTCCGTATATTTTTCCTTTACAAATGCATCCTTAGGGGATTTATATGATCACGAATTTGTCGGACTTGATAATTACCTGTCATACATGAAATTAAAATCAGGCAGAATAATATGGGATGGCACCTTTGTCGATCCGTCTTGGTGGAATGCGGTTTGGAATACAATTCGCTTTACCCTTATATCTGTGCCACTTGAAACATTTTTAGGTATTATGATTGCCCTTATGTTACATGTGCAATATCTTGGACGGGGAATTATGCGGGCAATTATTTTGGTGCCATGGGCTATTCCGACGGTGGTGGCTGCTAAGATGTGGTCATGGATGTTCCACGATCAATATGGCATTATCAATGATGCACTCCTAAAATTACATATTATTTCTGAACCTGTTATTTGGATGGTAAATTTAGATACGGCAATGTGGGTTGTTATTGTGGCGTCCGTGTGGAAAAATGTTTCTTTTGTGGCGTTAATATGCCTTGCAGGTTTACAAATGATTCCCCGTGATATGTACGAGGCCGCAAAACTTGATGGTATTCATTATGTTACCGTGTTTTGGAAGGTAACATTACCCCTATTAGTACCCGCAATTTTAGTAGCAATGATTTTCCGTACTTTGGATGCATTGCGGATTTTTGACTTAGTATATTTATTAACGCCTAATTCCAAAGCAACAAAAACCATGTCCGTGGTAACACGAGAAAATCTAATTGAATACGATAATTTCGCATATGGTTCCGCACAATCGACATTATTGTTTTTAATTATAGCCCTGTTTGTCGTGTTTTATCTATATTATGTCAAACGCATTACAAAAGGTTAAGGAAAAAATTATGAATTTATCTTATTTACCAAACAAAATATTCTTTTATACAATGTTGGCAATAATAGCATTCTTTTGCCTGTTTCCATTTTATTATGGTATTATTACCAGCTTTACCACTGGGGATGATTTATTCAGAGTCAATTATATTCCCCCTTCGTTTAGCCTGCAAAATTATGTAGATGTGTTTTCATCAGGGAATTTTGGCAGAAGTATTTTAAATTCTGTTATGATTTCGGCGACTACAGTTATCGGGGCTATGTTTTTGGCGGTTATTGCTGCGTATGCCTTGGCACGGGTACATTTCAAAGGGCGTGGATTATTGTTAATGACAATTTTATCCGTATCCATGTTTCCGCCAATGGCAATTTTACCGGGGTTATTTGAATTAGTGCGTGCATTCGGTGTATACGATACCCCATGGGCAATGATTATCAGTTATACTGTGTTTACCCTACCTTTTACTATTTGGGTATTAACCGTATTTGTGAAAAATGTGCCTGTTGAAATCGAAGAAGCGGCAATTATTGATGGGGCTACCCCCATGCAAATTGTTCTAAAAGTGTTTTTACCCCTGTTAAAACCAGCAATTGTAACAACAGGATTGTTAGCCTTTATCGGTGTCTGGAATGAATTTCTATTTGTTATGACATTTGTAGTCAGCCCAGAAAATCGTACCGTACCATTGGCAATATCTATGTTCTCTGGTAGGGCACAATACGAAATACCATGGGGTATTATCATGGCAGCATCAGTGGTGGTAACATTGCCATTAGTAGGCTTAGTATTAGTATTCCAAAAGAAAATTGTATCAGGATTAACTGTGGGGGCCGTAAAAGGATAAAAAATGGCTAAAATAGAATTAAAAAAAATTAGTAAATCTTTTGGATCGTTGGAGGTCATAAAAGATATAGATTTAACCATTAAATCAGGTGAATTGATGGTGTTTGTAGGTCCTTCGGGATGTGGAAAATCAACACTTTTACGGATGATTTCAGGTTTGGAAACTATCACAGATGGGGATTTAATTTTTGATGATGAACGCATGAATGATATGTTGCCGTCTGATCGTAAGGTTGCTATGGTATTTCAATCGTATGCGTTATACCCGCATATGAATGTATATGAAAATATGGCATTCGGTTTGAAAATTAGTAAAAGACACAATGAAAAAACAATAGAAGGAAGGGTACTGGAAGCCGCCCGCATTTTACAAATTGAAGAATTACTTGACCGTTTACCAAGAGAATTATCAGGGGGACAACGCCAACGGGTTGCTATTGGACGGGCGATTACCCGCAAGCCAAAGGTATTTTTATTGGATGAACCTTTGTCTAATTTAGATGCGGCACTGCGATCAGATACACGACTGGAAATTGCTAAGTTGCATGTGGACATTAAAGATGCTACTATGATTTATGTAACCCACGACCAAGTAGAAGCTATGACCTTAGCAGATCGTATTTGCGTGTTAAAAGATGGTATTATTGAACAAGTGGGGTCTCCAAGAGATGTGTATGAAAAGCCTGAATCAGTATTTGTTGCTGGTTTCATTGGCACCCCCAAAATGAACTTTTTATCGGGGCATTATGCCCAAACATACAAATGTCATACAATCGGAATCCGCCCAGAACATCTGATGACAACCACACAACAAAATGCTATATATACGGGTATGGTGATGCATCAAGAATATTTAGGGTCAGATCATTATTTATTTGTTAAAATTGATGACGAAAACACAATAACGGTCAGGTATCATCAACAAACAGAAAAGGTAAAAGGCGATACGGTATATTTACAATTTGACACACGAAGTGTACATCGATTTGACAAAAATGACCGTCGTTGCGATTTGTGATTAAAGACTATAATGTAACAGGTGAAAAAATGACAATACGCGTTTTAGTGTGGAATGAAAATATCCACGAACAAAATAACAAGGTGGCACGGGTCGTATACCCCAATGGTATCCATAACACCATCGCCGATTTTTTAGATGGTGAAACAGATATACAAGTGGAAACCGCAACATTGGGGGACCCCAATCACGGTATTACAGCCGAACGCCTAAAAAATACAGATGTCCTTTTATGGTGGGGGCATATGGCACATGGGGATGTATCCGATGCAGTAGTAGGTTTGGTACAAGATGCTGTGTTATCGGGTATGGGGTCCATATTCTTGCATTCAGGGCATTTGTCTAAACCATTCAAAAGGTTGATGGGTACCGCATGTAATTTATTTTGGCGTGAAGCAGGCGAACGGGAACGATTGTGGGTAACCTCGCCTAATCATCCGATTACCCGTGGGCTTGGGCGATATTTCGAATTGGAAATGGAAGAAATGTATGGGGAACCTTTTGGTATTCCTGATCCTTTGGAAACCGTTTTTATTAGCTGGTTCGAAGGGGGCGAGGCGTTTCGGTCGGGCGTAACATATAAACGGGGTGCGGGGAATATCTTTTATTTCCGTCCTGGGCATGAAACATATCCCACATATCATAATGCTGATGTACAAATGGTTCTAAAAAATGCGGTACGATGGGCATATAATCCCCTACCCCGTGTGGCAGCCCCCCATCAAGTACCAGAAGTTCCAGTGGACACAGCATTAGAACCGATTGTCTTAAAGGGCGAACGGTTGTATGGGGAATAATATATATATAAGGATGGTGTTATAATGATAAAAAAAATGGTACGATTGGCGATTGTTGGCACTGGGGGTATGGCACGCATGCACGCAGACGCTTTCAGCAAAATAGAAGGTGTGAAATTGGTGGGTGCAGTAGATGTAAACTCCGATAACTTAGTACGATTTTGTGTAGATTTTAATATCCCTAATCAATTTTCTAGTGTAGAAGACTTGATTGCGTGGGGGGAATTTGATGCCATATCAAATGTAACCCCTGATAAATTTCATTACGAAACAACCCTGCCCTTATTACAGGCAAAAAAGCATGTTTTTTGTGAAAAACCGTTGGCTACAAATTACGCCCATGCCAAAGAAATGGCGGACATCGCAAATGCACAAGGGGTATGCAATGCCGTAAACCTAACCTATCGCCAAGGCAGTGCCTTGCAACAAGCACATGAAATGATTAAACAAGGCATACTTGGGAAAATCCGTCATTTCGAAGCGTCATATTTGCAAAGTTGGTTATCCCAACCCGCATGGGGCGAATGGCGAGAACAAGACCAATGGTTATGGCGTTTGTCTACGGCACATGGGTCCAAGGGAACACTGGGCGATATTGGTGTACATATTTTAGATTATGTGTCCTATATTGCCAATAGCAATCTTACGCCTTTATCATGTGTGTTAAAAACCTATGACAAGGCAGAAAATAATCAAATTGGTGTATATACATTAGATGCAAATGACAGCTTTATTATGACTGTTGCCTTAGACAAAAAAAGCTCATATGGCGACGGAGCGGTAGGTACAGTAACAGCCACCCGTTTTGCCGCAGGACATCACAACGATTTAAAGGTTTGTATTTATGGGGAACACGGGGCATTAGAAGTTACTGATCGGATGTTCGATGTGAAATTACGGGCATGTATAGGAATGGAAAATATGACAAATGCCACTTGGCAAGAAATTTCTTGTAATGAGGTTCCTACAAATTATCAAGGATTTATTGCCTCTGTACGGGGCGAACCAAATAATATACCAGATTTTAACCGTGGGGCGGAAATGCAAAAAATTTTGGATGCCACCGAAGAAATGGCACAAGCATAAAATATAATTAGAAAAGGAAAAAAATATGCGTTTAAAAAATAAAGTTATTATTGTAACAGGGTCTAGTCAAGGAGTTGGCTGTGCAGTTGCAAAGGAAATTGTAAAACAACAAGGACAAGTCGTATTGCACGGTCGTGATGAACAAAAATTACAACAGGTTGCTGACGCATTAGGTGCCGATAACGCCGTATATGTACAAGGGGATTTACAGGATATTACCTTACCAAAAAAATTGGTTGATACCGCAATAAACGCCTTTGGGCGATTAGATGGTATTGTGAATAATGCAGGGGTTTCCCCCCGTGAAACCATTGACAATATGACGGCGGAAAACTTTGATTTTATTTTTAATATTAATGTACGAGCCCCTATGCTATTAGTTCAAGAGGCCATTAAAGAATTTCGTAAAAACGATACAGAATTCCCAGGAACAGTTATCAATATTGGATCTATTACAGGGTTGGGCGGATTGCCTAAAATTTGTTCTTATTCTGTATCTAAGGGGGCATTGTTGACATTTACAAAAAATGCGTCCATCAGCTTAGCAAGTGATCGTATTCGTGTAAACCAATTGAACTTGGGTTGGACACACAGTGAAGGCGAACACCAAGCCCAACTTGCCGAAGGGCAACCAGAGGACTGGCACGATAATTTACCACCCTTACCTTGTCCATGGGGTCGCATTTGGCGTCCCGATGAGGTAGCAAATCATGTGGCACATTTATTGTCTGATGAGGCGGGTCCAATGACGGGAACTTCATATGAATTAGAACAATACCCATTGGGTGGACATAATTTCGGTTAATAAAAATAGTAAAGGATAAAGGTATGAAATATTATAATGTAAAAGGCATTAAAAATCCCGTGTCAGCAATGGGATTAGGCACTTTGGTTTTTCATCCACGATCGGCGAATCGGGATACGGAGGTTTTAAATGCTTTTGTTGAACAAGGCGGTACATATGTGGATACAGCAGAATTGTACGGTGCGGAAATTGAACATGGATATTCGGAAATCGTAATTGGGGAATGGTTGGATGCCAATCCTGGAATACGGGACAAATTAGTTCTGTGTTCTAAGGGACTTATTCCAGGAACCTGTGAAGAATTTTTCCCCGATGGTGGGGCAAAAATCACCCCTGAATGTATACATAAATCCATTGACGGATCGTTAAAACGATTAAAAACTGATTATCTAGATATATGGATGTTCCACCGTGATGATGAATCCCACCCCGTGGGACCATTGGTTGATGCATTGGATGAGGAAATAAAAGCTGGTCGTATCAAGGGATATGGTGGGTCGAATTGGTCCGTTCCTCGTATTGCCGCAGCCATTGAATACGCACAGGAAAATGGTAAATTTGAAATGATGTCTTCGTCGCCCAATTTTTCATTAGCACGGCCGAATGAACCGTTTTGGGAAGATACAACCATTACATCTGCAGAAGATGAAAAATGGTACAAAAGACATAATTTCTTGGTGGCGGCGTGGTCGCCGATTGGACGGGGATTTTTTGACCGTCCCGATCGTCAAGACATCAAGGATGGTATGCCAATGGACACGGCATTACACCAACGAGTGTTCCACAACCCTGAGAACTTGGAACGCAAAAAGCGGGCATGGGCATTGGGCGAATCCAAATCCATGACCGCCATTGAAATCGCATTAGCGTACGCTACTAACCAAGATTTCCCGGTTATTGCCATCAATGGTGCCGAAACGGTGGAACAGGTGGCGTCATCAGCACATGCAACTTCATTGGAATTAACCACAGCAGAACTAAATTGGCTAGATTTACATACAGATGAACAGCCATTTTAATAAGCAACTTAAACAAAAGGAGAAGATTTATGAAATCACAAATTAAAGGACCTGCGATATTTTTGGCACAATTTGCCCAAGACGAAGCCCCATTTAATTCATTAAAAAACATTACCCAATGGGCAAGCGACTTGGGGTATAAAGGGGTGCAAATACCCACATTTGACAGGCGTTTATTCGATACGGATAAAGCATATGACAGCCAAGATTATTGTGATGAAATCATAGGGATATGTACGGATAACGGCGTAAAAATTACCGAATTATCCACCCACTTACAGGGACAATTGGTTGCTGTACACCCGGCATATGACATTCCCATGGATGCGTTTGCCCCCGATGCGGTCAAGGGCAACCCCAAAGCCCGCCAAGAATGGGCGGTTAACCAAATGATTAAGGTGGCAAAAATTTCCGAACGGATGGGGTTGGAACGCAGTGTATCGTTTCCAGGATCTTTGGCATTCCCATACTTATACCCTTGGCCACAACGCCCCGCAGGCTTAATTGAAGAAGCATTTAGCGAATTGGCAAAACGGTGGAAACCGATTTTAGATGCGTACGAAGATGCGGGATGTTATGTGGGATATGAAATTCACCCTGGCGAAGATGTTTTTGACGGTATAACCTTTGAAATGTTCTTGGATAAATTGGATGGACACAAGCGATGCTGTATCAATTATGACCCTAGCCATTTTGTATTACAACAATTAGATTATTTGGAATTTATTGATATTTACCACGAACGCATTACATCGTTCCATGTAAAGGATGCAGAATTTAACCCCACGGGTCGCCAAGGGGTATATTCTGGATACCAATCATGGGTGGATCGTGCGGGACGCTTCCGTTCTGTTGGGGATGGACAGGTTGATTTTAACGCCATCTTTTCCAAATTGACCCATTATGGGTATGATTATTGGGCGGTTTTGGAATGGGAATGCTGTTTAAAAAGCCCAGAACAAGGGGCTAGGGAAAGCGTAAATTATATTAACAGTTATATGATTGAACCCCCAAAGTATGCATTTGATGATTTTGCCGCCGATGGTGAAAGCGGATCACAAATAAAATCCTTATTGGGTATTTCATAATTTTTAATTAGGAACAGGAGAAAACTATGTCTGATACTACAACAACAAAACCGCCCATTCGTTTGGGTATGGTCGGCGGTGGGCAAGGTGCCTTTATTGGGGGGGTACATCGCATTGCGTTTCGTATGGATGGTCAATATGAATTGGTGGCGGGGTCGTTTTCGTCCACGGCGGAAAAATCATTAGCTTCTGGTTTGGAAATAGGCATTGAAAAAAGTCGATGTTATCCAGACTTTAAAACTATGGCTATTGCAGAAAAAGAAAGGGCGGATGGGATTGAAGCGGTCGTTATCGTTACCCCCAATCATATGCATTTTGAACCGATTAAAACATTTCTAGAAGCGGGCATTCATGTATTTTGTGATAAGCCGATTACGGCGTCTTTGGTACAAGCCCAAGAATTACAATCCATCGTGAAAAAATCGTCTGCATATTTTGTCTTAACCCATAACTATACGGCGAATCCCTTAATGCGTCAAGCACGGGCGATGGTGCAAAATGGGGATTTGGGCGATATTCGTGTATTACAAGGCGAATATGTACAAGGATGGTTATCCACCGCATTTGAAAAAGAAAACAAACAGGCACAATGGCGTACAGACCCTAAACGCGCAGGGGCGGGGGCGATTGGTGATATTGGATCGCATACGCATCAATTGTTATGTTATGTTTCGGGGTTACATGTAACGGGTTTACATGCAAATCTGACTTCATTTGTGGATGGTAGACAAGTGGACGACGATGCCCAAGTGTTAATGGAATTTTCCAATGGTGCCAAAGGGATGTTATGGGCAACACAAGTGGTTGAAAGTGGTGAAAATGCCCTAAAAATTCGTATTGCAGGTACCAAAGGGGCATTGGAATGGGAACAAGAAAACCCCAATGTTATGTGGTTCAGCCCCATGGGGAAACCCAAACAAATATTAACCCGTGCGGGTGCAGGGGCGGACGATGCAAGCAATGCGGTTATTCGTACGCCATCTGGACATCCAGAAGGGTATTTAGAAGCATTTGCCAATTTGTACAACGATATGGCACCGCTTATAAAGAACGCCCGTGATGGTGATACCATATCAATACCTGATAATATCCCAACTTATGAGGATGGGCTTGCAGGTATGCAATTTATTGATGCATGTATTAAATCCAGTAAATCAAAGCAATGGATATACCTATAACACCCTCAAAAAGAGGCAAATCTTACAACCTGCTTCTTTTATGTACTTGTAACACTAATACGCATACTAAAATCATGCGTATGATTAGGGGCAAGGGCGATTAATCCATAATCCATATCGTATGTATCAGTATGGATAATACGGGTATTTTGTTGCATATTATGGGCATTGGTAATATTTTCCACAGGTTCAAAGCAGAAAAACTTTGTAACATCATTGGAATAAATAATAGCATTTTTACTAGGTGAATCAATATGTACCATATAGGCACCATAATTGGCTATACAAGGACCGATAACCCCGTAAAACAAGTCATCTACTGTATGGGTAAAGGATTTTGGACTGTTAAAGTCATATATGGCGGGCAGGTCTTGTTTGCATATGGGAATATTACCGTCCGCCTGCCACATACCCCGCATGGAAATTTGTACGGTTTGTAAATCTTTTGCACTAAAAAAGGGATGAAAACCTAAACCAATGGGTTGATGAATAGTATCCGTATTTGTAAATGAAAGTGTATTTATAAGCGTTGCCCCATCCAAGGTGAATATTTGGCGTAAGGTAAAATTAAACCCCCATAAAGCATTCGCTGTATGTTGTTGTATACATGTAATAGAAGTATCGGTTTGGGATTCAATTTCCCATGGAGCATAACATGCACTACCATGAATAGCATTTGGGGGCGTAATGGGTGATACAGGCAAAGTATGCGTTTTACCATCCCATATAAAACGGGCGTTTTTAATACGGTTTGAATATGGTGCAAGGGCATAACTGCCCCCACCAATAATAGGTTTATCGACCTGTATATCATCGGGATAAGTTGCCGTTACAGGTATCAATATAGAACGGTCGAATTGTTTTGAATGTAACGATATAATACGCCCACCTAATGTTGGGGATATAACGGCTTTTAATAAGGTATTTTCAAGAGTATTGTACATTATATTTATTCCTTAATGGCGATACTAATATTTAATTATATAGTAAAATACATTTTTTGTATATTAAATATAGGGTCATTATTGGATCTATCATGAACTTTGTGTAAGTATCATTTATTGACCTTTGTGTTATAGTCATAATAAGAGAACATCCCCAAAATATGGCAAAATTCAAAAAATATTGACACCATAAATCAAAATTTATATAATCAAAACAAGAAACAGACCTTATGGGGTAGAAATGGTCCCCAAAAACTAGACCATATGTTAAGATAGATTTTACACAACACCAGGAGTAAAATCAAAATGATTAGAAATCGTAAAAATTACACAGCAAAATTCAAGGCGAAAGTAGTTCGTCATGCGTTACGTGAAGATGTTTCCATATCTGAGTTATCGTCCATTTATGGTGTCCATAGTTCAGTTATTACCCGCTGGAAGAAGGAGGCTTTGCAATCCATAGAGGATGGATTTTCGGGTAATCTAGTACGCCAACAGGTGGATACTCAAGCACAGATAAATATGCTTCATACTAAGATTGGTAAACTTACAGTGGAACGGGATTTTTTAGCAGATGCCTCAGACGCCTTGGGTCTGGGGAGCGAAAATCTTTTATCTCAGCTGTACAAGAACCGCAAATAAGCATGAGGCGGACATGTGCATTACTAGGTATAAACCGCAGTAGTGTATATTATAAAGCAAAGGAGGCAAGCATGGAAAACAAAGATATGATGGATTTGATACGCAAGGCATTTTTCAAGTGGCCATTTTATGGGTGCCGTAGGATGACTAAATACTTGCAAAAGTCAGGCTATAAAGTAAACAGGAAACGGATTTCTAGGCTTATGAAACTTATGGGTTTAAAAGCCATATATCCAAAGCCTAATACCAGCATTCCAGACCGTGCCCACAAGGTATATCCTTATTTGCTGAGGAATGTAACAGTAAACAGGGCTAATCAAGTTTGGTGTACAGACATTACCTATATTCCCATCCACAAGGGGTACATGTATTTGGTCGCCATTATGGACTGGTACAGCCGTAAAGTACTATCGTGGCGATTATCCAATACATTGGATACTGGGTTCTGTATTGAAGCCCTAGAAGACGCATTATACACTTACCCTAAGCCCGATATATTGAATACGGATCAGGGAAGCCAGTTTACAGCAACAGCGTTTACGGATATATTAAAAGCCAATGGCATTAAAATATCCATGGACGGCAAGGGGGCATGGAAAGACAATGTGTTTATAGAACGGTTATGGCGGAGCTTGAAGTATGAATGTGTGTATCTAAGGGACTTTGTCAATGGCACACAGGCACAGCAGGACATAAGGGATTGGATACAGTTTTACAATGCCCACAGACCCCACACAAAATTTGGCTTGCAAACCCCAAATGAAACCTATACAATGCATTTCGATATAAAAGCGGTTCCGCTTACAGCTACATCGCTTCCATATCAAAATAAACAGCAAATTAACCAAAAAAGTCTATCTTAACTTTAATGGTTAATGGTCCAAACAATGGGGTCCACTTCTGGTCTTAACAAGAGAGTTTAACAATGGCATTTAACAGACAATACCCAACAATAGCATATTTGCGTAATCGTGCCAAAAAACGCATCCCTAAGTTTGCTTTTGATTATCTGAATGGGGGACATAACGAAGAATTAGGGTTGCAAAAAAATAAACAAGCCTTACAACGCATTGAATTAAGACAAAAATTTTTACGTGATGTCATAGAGCCCGATTTATCCGCACAGATATGTGGCATTCCTTTTGATTTACCTTTTGGGGTTGCCCCGATTGGTCTGCAAGGGCTTATTTGGCCCAATGCCCCCATTATTTTGGCAAAAATGGCAAAAAAATATAATATCCCTTATGTATTATCCACCGCATCCACCGCATCCATTGAACGGGTGGCGGAGGCATCGGAATCACAGGCATTATTTCAATTGTACAATGCCCAAGAAGACGATATCCGCCTTGACCTTATCCGCCGTGCCAAGGATGCAGGGTATCGGGCGTTATTTGTCACCGCTGATATGGCATCATTTGGCTATCGCCATCGGGATATTCGCAGTGGGCTGTCCTTGCCCCCCAAAATGCACTCTCGTAATATCATGCAAATCATGACCCACCCCACATGGGCGATGCAAATGTTAAAGACAGGGATTCCAAAGTTTGAAACCTTTTTACCCTATATGAACAACACGCAAAATAGTGTTGGGCTAACCAAGTTTATGAATAACAAAATGTCCCGTGTTGTCACCCTAGAACAGTTAAAATTTATCCGTAACTATTGGCAAGGTCCTTTGATTATCAAGGGAGTTTTGGATGCAACAGACATTGAAACCTGTATTCAAATGGGCGTTGATGGGGTGGTTATATCAAACCATGGGGCAAGACAGTTTGACAGCGGTCCCGCCGCCGCAACTGTACTGGCGGAAATGACACAAAAATATGGCGATAAAATAGAAATCTTATTCGACAGCGGTATTGAATCTGGTTTGGATATTGTTGGGGCGTTGGCAACCGGTGCCACATTTACCTTTGCCGGTCGTACTTGGATGTATGGATTGGGTGCGTTAGGTGCCAAAGGTGGCGATCATACAGCCGAAATGTTCACCGCACAGGTGACACAGGCGATGACGCAAATGGGATGTGGCAAAGTGTCCGATCTGCCCCAATTTTTATTATCTTAGAGGTCTATACTGTGTTATGTTCTTTCCATGATATGTAAATACCCGCACTGACAATCATAATCATGCCAATGGTCAGCGGCAGGCTGATGAGTTCGTCAAATAATATCAACCCAGCGGCGGCGGCACCAAACAATGACATGTATTTGGTAATCGCATAAAAACTAGGTTGGCATTTATGTACCGCATGCATATTCAGTATTTGGGCGATAAGTCCCGCATTGCCCATAACAATGGCGTACCATATAAGATTGCTGTTGAATAATGGTGAAAAACCGTGATATGCGGTAATTCCCCCCGTAATCAACGAGGTAAAGATAAAAAATATCAGCGTCACCCCAATGGGGTGATCCGTACGGGTCAACACATGGGCACTTAGGGTGACCGCCGAAAACGCAAATGCCCCCAAGAACGGATATATGTAATACCAGTTCAGCTCCATATCTGGTCTAACAATAATCATTGCTCCGGCAAAGGCAAAAATAAGGGCATATATACGATGGGCATATATTGTTTCATGTAAAATTATAACACTTAAAACCGTAATTAAAATCGGGGCAATGTATAAAATTGCCGATGCTTCCGCAAACGGTAAATGCTTGTAACTGGTCATAATCAAAAACATCCCCACAATACCACAAGATGACCGTAATAAATGTAATCCGGGGCGATATATGCGTAATTGTTGCAAGTTACCCGTACATATCAAATACACGAATAACATGGGAATACCGGCAACACTGCGATAAAACATGATTTCGATAAGGGGGTAATCGACCACCGTAATTTTAATAAAAATATCCGTTATCAGGGAAAATACAACCGCCCCCAATTGATAAGTAAAACCCATAAGATTAGTATTATTCTGCACAGCCATATGTTGCCTATTGAGATACCTTGGATTTATTGATAATGTTTATGTTTTGACATACACCCGACACCCGCATTAAAACTGTTACAGGGGTCGAGATCCTTGTAAAATTCTTGCACATTTTCTGGTGCCCTATTTTTATTGCCAAAATTATGTTCCGCCGGATATATAGCATTCTTTTCAGCAAAAAACTTGACAAAGGTATCCCGTACTGTGTCATAATCACATTTACTGGTATCCACCAAATATCCCTGATGTGTTACATGACAGAAAAAATGACTTACATGGTTTTTTACACATAAGGCATGGTCTATTTCAGGGGGAATAATATCACCGATTGTATCCAAAGTGTTACGAGGATATGCCACATCAAATGCCAAAACTTTTAGATTTTTGTTGTGTTGCATGGCTTCAAAACGCATTAATCCGTTGCCAGTGGCAAAACGGAAATACACAATCGCCTTATGCTCCTGTTTTGTGCAGGCGATATAGCTAATATCCGTGTGTTGTTGCACAAAATCATCAAAGTATTTTTGGGCTTCGCTTATACCCGCATCAGACATTTCGATAAATAAGTGGTGTTTGTATTTTTTGCCCATTTGTAATAATCGCTTGGGATAAAATATTTTGCATGGTTTCGATATAAATTGCAAAAATCTATCTAATGGGGCGTTGCCAAATATTTTTATTTTTTTAAAATACGCATCGATTTTGCGTTTAATGCGGAAAAAATAGGGCATATATTTGGGACCAAATATTTGTAAAATAGCATACACATCCCGTGCATAATCAAGGGATTTTTCATAGGCGGCTTCGTTTAAATATTCGGCGATAATCGGCAAGTTATCAAATTTTCCTAGCATATGTCGGCGGATTTTATTCAGGTGGTCTGGGGTATTGGTGCTTAGATAAAACAGTTTTTTTTGTTTTGGGGCAACAAAAGTATCCAATCGCATGGCAAACACGGATAATTTGCCCGCAGACCCACTGGTTTCATATAAATAATTCGGATTTGCATTAAACCGTGCGGGGGTGGGTTGGTCAATTTGACGCACTTCGTGTTGGTATCCTGTGCCAGAGGCTTTACGGTTAGTTTTGGGTAAATTATTTTTGGAAAAATTACCGTTTTCAATATTGGTTAAGATTTCTTCGGGGGTTGTTCCTAAATCAATCCCGATATTATTGACAAGCTGTAACTTACCCTGTGCGTCCAATTGGGCATATAATGCCAATTCCGTATACGCCGGACCCCGCTGTAACAACGCCCCGCCAGAATTATTACACACCCCACCAATCACCGATGCCCCAATACACGAAGATCCAATCACCGAATGGGGTTCACGATTGATTTTTTCCAATGTGTCTTCTAATTCGTATAATGCAGTCCCCGGAAAGGCAATCACTTGGGTACCATTTTCCAATAAATATGGTGTGTGTACTTTGTTGGTTTTAACAATAACCACTGGACGATCATAATCATCCCCCATGGGCGTAGACCCGCCGGTTAATCCCGTATTAGATGCCTGCATCAATATGATAATATTATGGGCAACACAGTGTTCCAAAACCTGCCATTGTTGGTATAACGATTGCGGAAATATAACCGCCAAAGCGGAACCACCGCCAAACCGCCATCCTGTACTGTGTGGTAAAATATCTACGGATTTTGTTAAGACATTTTTACCCCCCACAACAGCAGACACAGCGTCTATAAATACGGTATTTTTATGCATTTTTATGCTCTCTTTTAACATATTCTTTAAATTTTTATTCAATATTGTAGCATACTATAAAATAGTTGTAAAGAAAGCAACATAAATATGTTTTATGCATAAAATCCGCATAATAGACTTAAAAAATCCGTTTTTTATGCAATATTTATGAATATTTATGTGTTTTCTTGATTTTACGATTTATCCCATTGACAAAGTGTTTTTTGGGTGCTACCTTACCCTAAATAACATGAATTTTCATGTTGTTTTTAGTGAGATAATTCTATAACCAAAATTAAACATGAAAAGGGATAAAATGAGATGAAGAAAATTTTAAAGAGTTTGTTAGTTGTATCTTCTGTTATCATAGCATTCAGCACTGCACAAGCAGAAAAATTTCGTATGCAGGGGTCGTTTTTAGCCGGTGATTATGCGGGTACATACCTGTTGGAAAACTGGTATGATGTGTTAAAACAACGCACAGATGGTCGTGTGGAATTTGTGTATTTGCCAAACAAATCTGTTGTGCCACACAAAGATACGCCCAAGGCAGTTGCCGCAGGGATTCTGGATGGCGAAGGATGGACTGCGATGTCATACTTTTCCGGTAAAAACCCTGCATTTGCGTTATTAGGGGATTTAATCGGTGGATATGATACCGTTGCCCAAATGCGTGATTTCTGCCAAAATGGTGGCGGACAACAATTGGCACAAAAAGCCTATGATACAATTACAAATGGCAAGGTAACCGTTGTTGCATGTGCCCCATACCAACGTGAAGCATTGGTATCGGCAAAACCCTTATATGGTGTTGATGATATGAAAGGTTTAAAAATCCGTGCCCCGGAAGGTATGGTGGCATTGACCTTTAAGAAAATCGGAGCAAACCCTGTGAACATTGCATATTCTGAGGTATACACATCCTTAGAAAAAGGTGTTATTGATGCCTCTGATGCGTCCGCATACACCAACAACGATACCCTTGGGTTTAACAAAGTTGCTCGTTACCCACTGTACCCAGGTATTCACTCTATGCCTGCACTGGTATTTACTATGAATACTAAAAAGTGGAACGCCCTATCAGATGGGGACAAGAAAATCTTGCGGGATTGGGCGTATGAATCTATTAGCGACCTAGCGATTAAAATTGATGAACGCGACCAAGTCTTAGTCGAGCGGGACAAAAAAGACCCAACGATGACAGTTATTGATTGGCCACAAGCAGAACGGGATAAATTACGGGCTGTTGCCAAAGAAGCATGGGCTGAATTTGCTAGCAAAAACGACTTGGCAAAAGAAATCATGGATGCACACATTGCATACATGAAAGCAAACAACCTGTTAAAATAAAGCAAGGATAATATGGTAAAAAAGGAACCTTTTATATAGTGATAATATGTGATAGGTTTCTTTTTTGCCAATATAATATTACATATATAACAATTTCAATGTAAATACCTTGGTATAAAAATATACTGGTACAAAATTATATACATCAGCCAAAGGGGCAGTCTTGATATAAAAATACCCCCCAACAGGTTTGAAACATTATATTATAAGAAAGAAGAAAGCATGAAAGTTATCCATACATTTAAAAAATCCATGGATATATTGAGTGTATCCTTGGGGCGGTCGTGTATCATGCTGTATTACGCATGTATTATCATTGCCGCCATAGAAGTATTCAGGCGATATGCCCTGAACATGCCATCTGAATGGGCATTTGAAACGGTGATGGTACTATGTGGTACCGCATGGGTGTTATCCGTTGGATTTGTCACCCAACAACGCCGACATATTGCGATTACCGTCCTAGAAATTATTGTCACAAAACGCACTTGGAATATATGTTTGTTATTGCAAATGATTATTGCCATATTTGCCGTGGGCAGTTTGGCGATTGCCATGTATACCCCCACAATGGATTCAATCAGTATAATGGAACGATCGGGCAGTGCGTTTAATCCTGCATCCCCTACATTCCTGAAGATTATGCTGTTTGTTGGGAGCATCTTGTATGTACTGCAAATACTGGCAAATATAATTGAATGGTTTACAACCGATAAAAATAATACAACAGGGGACTAAGTGTGGGTATTGAAATTGTAACTTTATTGATTGTTGCGGGGCTGTTAGCTCTTATGGCAATTGGTGTGCCATTGGGTATTGCCACCCTTACCATATCTGTGGTAACCGCTTTGTCGTATTTTGGAGGTTCTGGATTATTCCTCGTATCGTCTAATGTGGAGGCCGTCTTATATAAATATGACCTCATTGCGGTGCCATTTTTTGTATTTATGGCAAATGTCTTAGAACGATCAGGTGTCGCCGAATCTTTGTTTAAATCTATGGCGATATTAGGTGGTAAATTTCATGGGTCTGTGGGGGTACAAACATGCGTTGTATCCGTAATTTTGGCAGCTATGAGTGGTATCATGGGGGGCGAAATTGTGATGTTGGGATTGATTGCCTTGCCACAAATGTTAAAACTTGGATACAACAAGAACTTAGCCATTGGTATTATATGTGCCGCAGGGGCATTGGCAACATTGATTCCCCCATCTATCGTACTGATTATTTATGGTATGACCGCACAGGTATCGATTTCTGACTTATTTACCGCCGGTATCGGTCCGGGGTTGTTGTTGGCTTCGTTGTACATGCTTTATATTGTCATCCGTGCAAAAATTAACCCCAGTATGGCCCCCATATATGATATTCCAGAAACATCTATGCCCCTGTATAAAAGGGTCAGGTATTTAAATGGTGCCATCTTGCCTATTTTATTGATTGGTGCCGTCTTAGGAAGCATTTACAGCGGTATAGCAACCGTTACAGAGGCCGCAGCTATCGGTTGTTTAGGGGCCGTTGGTATTGCAAAGTACTTGGGCACATTAAAATACACCATGCTCCGTGAAGCCATGAATCAAACGGTCGTTACGGTGGGTTCAATCATTTGGTTGGTACTTGGTGCGGTAAGTCTGGTTGGTATTTATAACATCATCGGTGGATCAGAATTTTTGGGCGATTCACTAAAAAGCCTAAACCTGCCCCCAATTGGTATTATTATCGTCATGATGTTAATCGTTATGGTACTAGGTACCTTCATGGAATGGATTGCAATTATCTTTATCACCGTGCCTATTTTCACACCAGTGGTGGCATCCTTGGGGTATGACCCCATTTGGTTTGGTATTTTATTCGCTATGAATATTCAGATTTATTACCTATCCCCTCCATTTGGTCCCGCCTGTTTCTTCTTGAAGAGTGTGGCACCCAAGGGCATTGAATTACAACATATATTCAGGGCGGTACTGCCATTTATTGGATTGCAAGTTATTGGTTTAACACTGGTGCTGATATATCCGCAAATTGCATTATGGTTACCACAAACATTAGGGAATTAACACTATGCAACATAACAACGAAGACAATGTAAAAAGATATGGTACTGATATGGACCATTCCAGTTATATACCCGAAATCTTAGGTATAGTTATAATGGTATCTATCATTACCTTTTTAATGTGGAGTTCATCTTAATAAGAGGTTGTATTACTGAACCGTAAGTAACCTTACAACACCTTATAGCCATGATTAAACACCTTGCCTACGGCAAGGTACCATAACATCCAAAATTTTTTAAATACTTGCAACTTTCATTTATGTTAGGTAATATGAGATTGCTAACAAAAATCGTTAAAAATGTTATTTATATGGTGTATTGATATGGATAAAAAGTATCGTATTGGAAAATATATGAAGCATACTGTGGGAACAGAAGAGTATTTTTCTTATGTGCCTGTGGATTTACCATTTTCACCTGCCCTTGATACGGGGGCAATCGAAGGAGTATTGCACAAGCCAATATAGCCATCGGGCGGTTGGATGGTATGGCATCAGTTTTACCTGATATATCGTTGTTTTTGTATATGTACATTCGCAAAGAAGCTGTACTTTCTTCACAAATTGAGGGTACACAATCTTCCCTTTCTGATTTATTACAATATGAAGAAGAGTCCATGTTGGGCGTCCCTATGGATGATGTACAAGAAGTATCATGCTATGTAAAGGCACTAAATTATGGACTTAATCGTTTATCTTCATTCCCCTTATCATTGCGGTTGTTGCGGGAAATTCATAATATTTTAATGCAAAATATCAGGGGTGCTGACAAACAACCGGGGGAATTCAGAAAAACACAAAACTGGATTGGTGGCACACGACCGGGGAATGCTCGGTTTGTTCCCCCGCCCCCAAAAGACTTGAACGCATGCTTAGGTAATCTTGAATGTTTTTTACATGCCACAGATATGCCTACTTTAATCAAAGTCGCTATTGCCCATGTACAATTCGAAACCCTTCATCCTTTTTTGGATGGTAATGGGCGATTAGGGCGAATACTCATAACGATTATACTGTGTCATGATGGGGTTTTAAAACAGCCCTTATTATATGTAAGTCTGTATTTAAAAACAAACCGTACACAATATTATAACCTGTTACAATCTGTAAGAGAAACAGGGGATTGGGAAAGTTGGATTATATTTTTTTAAACGGTGTTATTGAAACAGCACAACAGGTAACACACACCACCCACCGTACTATAACCCTATTTTCCAATGACAGTGACATATTGGAAAAACATAATTGTTCGAAAAATATATTAAATATATATCGGTACTTGCAAACAAAGCCTGTGGTCAACAGCACAGAACTTATCCAAGCCTTAAACATATCCTTACCCACCGTATTAAGGGCAATGAAAACCTTACAGCAGGTTGGCATAGTACAAGAAATAACAGGCAAAAATCGCCATAAAGTTTTTGTGTACGCCGCATACCTGCATATACTAAATGAAGATACCGAACCTTTATAACAAGGCTTAATAAAATGGATTTTACATTAACTATGATATAAACGCAATAAAGGGAATTGCCATGTTTAAAAAGATTTTTGTTGTATTGTTTATGCTGTTTGCTATTAAGGCATATGCGGGGGCGGATGTAAATGTACAAGATAAAGAGGGTTTTACCCCCTTAATGTGGGCAATACTTAAAAATACCCCCGATGTGGTCAAGGAACTTGTCGATGCGGGGGCGGATGTGAATATGCAGAACAAATATGGTGTTACGGCCTTAATGGTTGCAGTGGCCTTATATAACACCGATATCGTTAAGGTACTGATTAATAACGGAGCGGATGTGAATATAAGGAGCATAAATGGTTGGACTGCGTACAAATTGGCAATGACACATAATACCCCTAATCCGGATATACTCAAAATGTTAAAAGACGCTGGGGCAAAATGAGAGTCTGTCATGAAATTTGTGTAAGTAGATTTATTTAACCTATGTGTTATATTCAGAATATTCTGAATATAACACATGTAACAATGAGGAGACTTACTTATGACGAAAAGAAGCAAGAAATCACATACTACACAATCAGCAATCGATCCTGATTTGATCAAGCAATTATTACAACACGCCGAGGGGCAAGAGTTGTTTGGGGCTGATGGCTTTTTCCAATCTTTGAAACAGAGCCTTGCCAACGGCATTTTAGAAGGGGAAATGGAACATCACCTTGGCTATGGTAAACATGACAAATCGCCTAAAAGTACTAGCAATCGCCGTAATGGACACTATGCGAAGACTGTTATCAGTGACGATGATAGTTTGGATTTACGCATTCCACGGGATAGGGACAACGATTATGAACCCCAATTTATTCCAAAGAATGCTCGGCGGTTTCATGGCTTTGATGATAAAGTTATATCTATGTATGCCCGTGGTATGACTATGCGGGAAATTCAACAACATATTTATGAAATATATGGCACAGAAGTATCCCCCGAACTCATCTCGACCGTCACAGATAGGGTGATAGACGACATCAACGCTTGGCAAAACAGAACGCTTGATAGCATCTATCCCATTGCCTATTTAGACTGTATCCATATTAAAATCCGTGATAACCATATGATTGTAAACAAGGCTGTGTACCTAGCCCTAGGTATCAATATGGACGGCAAGAAAGAAATACTAGGCATGTGGATAGGCAAGAATGAGGGAGCTAAGTTCTGGTTACAAGTCATAACAGAAATCAAAAATCGGGGCGTTACTGATATTTTCATTACTTGTGTAGATGGACTAACGGGCTTTGAACAAGCCATCAATTCTGTATTCCCACAAACCACCGTACAGCTATGTATTGTACATATGGTACGAAATAGCCTAAAATTCGTCCCTTGGAAAGATAAAAAGAAAGTGGCGGACGACCTTAAAGCCATATACAATGCCCCAAACGAGGACATGGCATTGCAACAGCTGGATACCTTCTGTAAAAAATGGGACAGTAAATACCCAACCATTGCCAAATCGTGGCAGAATAAATGGAGCAGTATTGCCCCATGTTTAGCCTATCCGGAACATATTAAGAAGGTGATTTACACCACAAACACCATAGAATCCATCAACCGACAGATCCGAAAAATCATTAAAAGCAAAGGGGTATTCCCCAATGACACCGCCATCAAAAAATCTTTATTTTTAGCCTTGCAAAATGCAGAAAAAAAGTGGACAATGCCTATTAGGAATTGGAACCAAGCATTAAACCAATTCGCTATTATGTTTAACGATAGAGTTAAACTTTAAAATGCTATTTACACAAACTTTATGATAGCCTCCGTATTCTTAGGTTAGTTATACCAAGGGGATCAACTTCGTTTACCCGCCCCAATTCTTTTGTGTGTGAAAATTTTATATCTGAAATATGTACTACACCTTCAGATATAGCATTTTTAATGCGTTCATATATATTTTTATTTGCTGAATATACGCCACCATACACCATCCATAAAGATTTTAATTTTTGGGTTTTATTAGGTACATGCCCTATACAATATATCAAGTCTTTTGTATGCCAATCTTCACAATTACGACATTCTTCTGTTACCATATGATTATTGCTATATATTTTATCCTTTGGGTAACTGCTATTTAGTGGAATGCTATTGGCATTACCACTAATTTTTTTAACTTCAATGGCATCCCCATTTTTAATCATAATATCAGGGGGATTGTTTTGTGTGCCAAGCCATGAAAAAATTTGTGTATGTTTTTTTAATTTGTTTTGTGCATTCTTTTCCAGTATCGTATTTGCAAAAGCATCTTTGATATATGTTTCTAACCCTTCACCCACATTGTTTATTCTGTTTTTCCCTGCATAAGAATTATGTACATCAAGAGTGTTGGCAGCAACGATATTAAAAATGGCCTCCAATATATTTGTCATGTACCCTGTTCCTTGTATATATAAGAAACATTTTCAAATTGTTGTTTTATACTTTCGGCTAAAAACTTTGCCAAGTTTATGGGTACCGCATTGCCTACCATTTTGTACCCTGCGTTCACATTATTATAATAAAAAATAAAGTCATCAGGAAAAGTTTGTATTCTGGCACATTCCCTTATGCTTAATCGTCTGTATAAGTGTTCTTTTGTGGGTACAAAAATCCGTTTATTTGGTTCGCAAAATTGCATTTTAGGGGCTTGCGGATGCAAAGGGGCGTGTCGTCCGCCCGCTTGAATAGTAAATGACTGTTCATCCCAAGACCGCACCCTGTTTCTAGACATATATATGGTGGAAAATCCCCCCGTCATATATTCATGATTGGACACCAAACATTTTTTGCCATTCGTATAATTGTTGTTCACCGCAGGCAACGCCATATGCTGTAAATCCCCAATGGCTGTGCTTAGGGAAGTTTTTGGAAAGGTTATATTTGGAAATTCAAATGAAAAATGTAAATCTTGCCGAATACCAATAAAAAACACCCGTTTTCTGTCCTGTGGTACATGATAATCACAGGCATTTAACAATTTAAACGATAAATTATACCCCGTAAGGCACCGGCTTCGCTCCAACTTTAACAAGGGGGTCCCCCTATGATACCATCACAATCGGGCACTTCGCTTGCGTCAATATGGAGTATACTGCGTTTATCTAGTTTTGTATGAATGTGATTTTTTATATATGTTTCCCATATATCTTTGTCATATTCATTTGCCCAAATCACATTAAAGCCCGCTTGTTCAAATCCCAAGTCAAGCCCCCCTGCACCCGCAAAAAATGACACAATTTTAATATATTTCACTCCATGCTTTCCCTTAAATGGTGATAACATAATCTTGTTGTATTTCTGTGGACAGCAATTAAATTCAGATACACATGTTGTTCTTGACTTTAATAATAAGGTTTTTCCACCGCATCTATTTTTGCCTGTGCTATGGCTTTGGTTGTGTCTGTATTGGCATTTTGCAATTCCAATCTTGCCCTATCGATATCAATTTCTGATACCAATATACCCTGTTCCGCAAGTACAGTTGCTTTTTCCGAATTTACTTCCATAAAACCACCGGCAATAAATATGCGTTGTTCCATGTTACTGTCCTTCACCACAATCGTCCCTGGGCGTAACAGAGCAATAATGGGACTGTGTCCCGCCATCACCCCCATATCCCCATCCGCCGATGGTATCACCACCATATCCGCATCGGCGGCGTATAGCTGTGCTGATGGGGTTGCAATATGAAATCCAATTTTTGCCATATTATGCGGCATCCTTTTCAAGTTGCTTTGCTTTTTCAACCACTTCTTCAATACCCCCCACCATATAAAAGGCCGCTTCTGGAATATGGTCATATTTACCATCCACAATATCGGCAAAACTGTTGATGGTGTCTTCTAATTCGACAAATTTACCCGCTGCACCGGTAAAGACTTCCGCCACATGGAACGGTTGGGATAAGAATCTTTCGATTTTGCGTGCCCGTGCCACCACTTGTTTGTCTTCTTCGGACAATTCATCCATCCCCAAAATGGCAATAATTTCTTGCAATGCTTTATATTGCTGTAAAATCTCTTGTACCTTACGGGCAGTGGTGTAATGTTTATCCCCCACAACAGAGGGTTCCAAAATCCGTGAAGTGGAATCCAAGGGATCGACCGCTGGGTAAATCCCTTTTTCCGCAATCGAACGGTTTAATACAGTGGTTGCGTCCAAATGGGCAAAAGTGTTTGCCGGGGCGGGGTCGGTCAAATCATCGGCGGGCACATATACGGCCTGTACAGATGTAATCGACCCCTTATCTGTGGAGGTAATACGTTCTTGCATAGTTCCCATTTCTGTGGACAAGGTCGGCTGATAGCCAACGGCGGATGGAATCCGCCCCAATAATGCAGATACCTCCGCCCCCGCTTGGGTAAAGCGAAAAATATTATCCACAAAGAACAATACATCTTGTCCTTCTTCGTCACGGAAATATTCCGCTTGGGTAAGTCCAGTTAACGCCACCCGTGCCCGTGCACCGGGGGGTTCGTTCATTTGTCCATATACCAACGCACATTTTGATTCCCCTTGCAAATTAATTACATTGGATTCAATCATTTCATGGTATAAATCGTTCCCTTCACGGGTGCGTTCGCCCACGCCCGCAAACACAGAATATCCACCGTGTCCTTTGGCGATATTGTTAATCAATTCCATGATGGTTACGGTTTTACCCACACCCGCACCGCCAAACAGACCGATTTTACCGCCTTTTGGATAGGGGGTTAATAAATCGACAACCTTAATACCCGTTACCAAAACTTCGGTTTCTGTGGATTGTTCCACATATTCCGGTGCCGAACGATGAATCGGGTAAAACATCTTATTACCAATATCGCCCCGTTCATCAATCGGTTCACCAATAACATTCATAATCCGTCCCAGTACTTCTGGACCAACGGGTACTTGAATGGCACCGCCTGTGTCGATCACATCAGCCCCCCGTACCAAGCCCTCTGTACTGTCCATAGCAATGGTACGAACAGTGTTTTCACCCAAGTGTTGTGCCACCTCCAATACCAACTTTTTACCATTGTTATCGGTTTCCAGTGCATTTAAAATCGGGGGGAGAGCATCGGTAAATGCCACATCGACAACCGCCCCCATTACTTGTACAATTTTACCAATATTTTGCTTAGCCATAATGTTTCCCCTTAGTCCATAGTGTGTCCCTGATACAGTAGTTTATAATGCTTCCGCACCAGAGATAATTTCAATCAATTCATTTGTAATTTGTGCCTGTCGTGTGCGATTATATTGAATCCGCAAATCGCTAATTAAATCCGATGCGTTGTTGGTTGCGTTGTCCATGGCGGTCATCCGAGCCGCCTGTTCACCGGCAAAACTTTCCAACATAGCAGAAAAAATTTGCACCCCGATATTTTTGGGTAATAATGCATCCAAAATCGCATCTTCCGAAGGCTCATATTCATATAACGCTTGTATGCCCCCAACCGTGTCTTCGGACACTGACAAAGGGATAAGTTGCGATGCAGTCGGGGTTTGTGTTAATGCGTTAACAAATACATTACTGTATACCGTACACACATCAAACGCCCCCTCTTTAAACAACGATAATACGGTTTGTGCCACCGTATCCGCATGGATATATTCTGGGCTGGGCTTGTTTAAGTCTTCATACGCTTTAACTATTCGATCACCCATTGCCACACGCAGAGAGGACACAGCCTTACGCCCTACCAACACCAGTTTCACGGTTTTACCATCCGCTTCCAGTGCGTGTACATCGGCAATGACCTTACGGGCAAGGTTGCTATTAAACCCCCCACACAATCCACGGTCGGATGCCACCACCACAAACAGGTGTACAAAATCAGACCCCGTACCCACCATCAATGGATTTGTCGATGTGGATCCAGATGCCAAATTCGATAACATGGCACCCATTGTTGTTGTATATGGACGGGATTTTTCCACAGTTTCAGTTGCCCGTTTTAATTTTGCCGCTGCCACCATCTTCATCGCCGCCGTAATCCGCTTGGTGGATTGCACAGACTGAATAGATGTCTTTAAATCTTTGACAGATGCCATAATGTACCGCCTTATTTAAATTTTTTACTGAACGCATCCAAAATAGCCGTCAGATCATTTATAATATCGTCGTTGTAATCACCCGTTGCGTTAATGGTATCGATAACCTGTTCCCCTTGGGCTGCTTTCAACAGTTCTGATTCATATCTGCGTACATCGGCAACGGCAATATCATCCAAGTACCCTTTGGTACCCGCATAAATTGCCAAAACCTGTTCCCCCACAGAGAGTGGAGAAAATTGTGGCTGTTTCAATAATTCCACCAACCGTGCCCCACGGGCCAACAATTTTTGCGTCGCCGCATCCAAATCCGATGCGAATTGGGAAAAGGCTTCCATTTCCCGGTACTGTGCCAATTCCAATTTAATTGTACCCGCCACCTTTTTCATGGCTTTGGTTTGGGCCGATGATCCCACACGGGATACAGACAACCCCACATTAATGGCAGGGCGAATCCCCTTATAAAACAGATCAGTTTCCAAGAAAATTTGACCGTCTGTAATCGAAATTACATTGGTCGGGATAAATGCGGATACATCGTTATCTTGGGTTTCAATAATCGGCAATGCCGTCAAAGATCCCGCCCCATTTTCTGCGTTTAATTTAGACGAGCGTTCCAATAAACGGGAATGTAAATAAAATACATCCCCCGGATACGCTTCACGCCCAGGGGGACGACGAAGCAACAACGACATTTGACGATACGACATCGCTTGTTTTGTTAAATCATCATAGACAATTAAGGCGTGCATACCATTATCACGGAAATATTCGCCAATCGCCGTACCTGTATATGGTGCCAAGAATTGCAATGGAGCGGGATCAGATGCAGTGGCCGCCACCACACAAGTATACTCCATTGCCCCTTTTTCTTCCAAAATCCGCACAAATTGTGCCACAGTGGATCGTTTTTGCCCAATCGCCACATATACACAATACAATTTTTTGGATTCGTCAGACCCTGCATTTACCGCTTGTTGGTTAATGATAGTATCCAATGCCACGGTGGATTTCCCCGTTTGGCGGTCGCCAATAATCAATTCCCGTTGTCCCCGACCAATGGGTACCAAGCTGTCAATAGCTTTAATCCCGGTTTGTACGGGTTCGTGCACAGATTTACGGGGGATAATACCAGGGGCTTTTAATTCCACCAAACGCCGATCCGATGCCCCAAGTGGTCCCTTGCCATCGATGGGGGTCCCCAAGCCGTCCACCACACGCCCCAATAATTCTTTGCCAACAGGGACATCCACAATATCGCCAGAGCGTTTTACAATATCGCCTTCGACAATCGCCGTATCATTCCCCAAGATAACCACACCCACATTGTCGGTTTCTAAGTTTAGTGCCATCCCTTTGACACCATTGGAAAATTCCACCATTTCCCCCGCTTGGACATTGTCCAAGCCATATACCCGTGCCACACCATCACCGATGGACAAAACAGTTCCCACCTCTGTCACATGCGTTATTGTATCAAAATTTGCAATCTTTTCTTTTAAAATCGCAGAAATTTCACCAGCATTAAGTGTCATTATCTTACACCTCCTTTGCTTCTAGTTTAAGTTTATTTAATTTGGTTTGTAAAGACGCATCCAATAATTTGGATCCGATCTTGATCACTAAACCCCCTATTATAGCAGGTTTTACTGTGTACGAAATACGAACCCCAGAACCCACAACTTTCCCCACAGCCTTTTCAATCTGTTGCTTTATAGCACCAGACAGCTCAGACGCAGAAATTACATCCGCCACAACAACCCCATTGTGTACATCCAATAAATCTTGGAACGCAGTACAAACCCATTCCAACGCAAAATGGCGGCGATTTTCACATAACACAATGATTAAGCCTTTTACAGCACCGGAAATTTTCAATTTGTCCAAAATCGCCACCAACACAGATTTTGCATCGGCAATGCTAAGTGCGGGACTTTTAATAGTTTTGGACAACACAGTATTGGAATGCAGTACACCCCGTATGGTTAAAATATCTTGTAAAACGGAATCGACGGTCTTTGCTTCGATAGCAGTGTCGAGTAATGCTTGTGCGTAGCGATTTGCTATTGTTTGCAATGCACGATTAAGAGCCATTGTGAACCTTCCCATAAACGCATTAAAATTTCATTCAGGCATATACGCAGATTTTAAAATCTGAGCATACAGAGTGGTTTAATTGCCCATTTTTTACCATAATTCTAAAAAAAGTAAAAGTGTTTTTTTAAAAAACTGTGTTTTTTGATATAATACCCCCTATGATATATGAAAACAGACCTATTGAAACCTTATATATTCTGTTACCATTGCCCCTTTTAAATGGGGCATATGTGTATGGGATGCCCCCAGAATTGTTCAAAAATAAACGCTTACAAGTGGGTACATTTGTCCAAGTCCCCCTCAGCAAAAAAAAAATCATCGGGGTGGTATGGCATCGCACAGATGATTCTGTGATCGACAGCAAAAGAATAAAAAATATTTTGTGCGTATATGATTGCCCCCCATTGCCCAAGGATAGTATCGCCTTAATAACCTATATCAGTGCATATAACATTTGTCCATTGGGGGCGGTGTTAAAAATGGCAATGCCCACCCCTGATGCCATATCCCATCCCAAAACCACCATCTGTTATACAAAAAGTCCCAATCCCCCTGTTGTAAAAATAACGCCCAAGCGACAAGCGGTGTTGCATGCTTTAAACCAATCCCCCCCCATACCCCACACAGAATTGATGCATAAAACAGGGGCAAGCGATGCCATTATTCGTACTATGCAAACTGCGGGGCTCATAGATGCCCACACCATACCCAAAATGGCAAAAACAGATATAACCCCCTTGTATACCACCCATCCCACCCCTTTAAATATGGAACAGCAAGTGGCGGCTGATACCATAAAACATGCCCATGGCACATTCGAAGTGTTTGCCTTGGATGGGGTTACAGGATCGGGCAAAACAGAAACCTATTTTGAAGCCATTGCCCACACTTTATTACAGAATAAACAAGTGTTGGTGTTATTACCGGAAATCGCCTTAAGCAGTCAATGGGAACACCGATTTTACGACAGATTCGGTTTTAAACCCTTGGTATGGCACAGCGAAATATCCCCCAAAAATCGCAACTTGATTTGGGCGGGCGTATTACATGGCACTGTATCGGTAGTAGTCGGGGCAAGATCCGCCCTGCATATGCCATTTGATAATTTGGGACTTATTGTTGTCGACGAAGAACATGATGGGGCATATAAACAACAGGACACTGTATTATACAACGCCCGTGATATGGCGATTGTGCGGGCAAAAAAGAACATGTGTCCGATTGTCCTTGCCAGTGCCACCCCATCCATGGAATCATGGGCAAATATAGTGGGCGGACGATATACGCATTTGAAATTATCAAAACGGCACAGTGGCACACAGGTTGCAACCTACACCCCGATTGATATAACCACTGAAAAAATGGACAAAGATTGTTTTATTACACCCACATTATTACACCATATGCAAGCAACCTTCGACAAAGGCTTGCAAACCCTGTTATTTTTAAACCGACGGGGCTATGCCCCGCTTAGCTTATGTCGGGCGTGTGGGTATCGTTTTCAATGTAAAAATTGTGACAGTTGGCTGATACACCATAAATACAACACCTATAAAAAAAACCTTGGTAAAAAACTCTTGGGCAAAAACACCTTGGGCAAAAACACCTTGGGCAAAAACACCTTGGGCAAAAACACCTTGGGCAAAAACACCTTGGGCAAAAACACCTTGGGCAAAAACACCTTGGGCAAAAACACCTTGGGTAAAAACCCTTCTGGGGCCACTTTGCAATGTCACCATTGTGCATATACCATATCCCCCACAAATATATGTCCCAAATGTGGGGCGACGGATACCATTCATGCTTGTGGTCCTGGGGTGGAACGGATTTATGACGAAGTACAAAAACATTTTCCCGACGCCCATATTTTTATTGCCACTGCGGATACTATGACAACCCGTAAACAGGCACGGGATTTTATCGAAAATATGCAAAATGGATGTATCGATATTGTAATCGGTACCCAAATTATTGCCAAGGGATACGATTTTGAAAACCTGCATTTGGTGGGGGTTATCGATGGGGATATGGCATTGCATGGGGCGGATTTACGGGCGGGGGAAACCGCATTTCAATTGTTACACCAAGTGGGCGGACGGGTCGGCAGGGGCAACACAGAAGGGTGTGCTTTTATCCAAACCGCAAATGCGAATCACCCCGTATTACAAGCGTTAATGGACAATCGACGGGACACTTTTTTAAACACAGAATTACAGATTCGAAAAATCATCCAACAACCGCCATTTCATCGCCTGGCCAATATACTGGTATCAGGGGCAAATCCCCAGCTGGTGGAACAAACCGCCAAACACTTGGTGCACATCGCACCCCATACCACAGATATGAGGATACTTGGACCTGCTGACCCCACCATACCCCTATTATGCGGAAAATATCGCAAAAAAATCTTGGTAAATGCCCCGAAACATATTACAATCCAACCGATACTTAAAAACTGGATATATGGATACCAAAAACCCTCGACTATCCGCATTCAAATTGACATAGATCCATACAGTTTTACATAATATAATATAGTTAGGGGGCACCCATAAATATATTTTTAAGATGCGTATGTAATGATAAAGGCGTATTCTTCGGCTAATTCTTTTATGGCATCGTATCTGCCACTGGCACCGCCATGTCCCGCCCCCATTTGTGTACGCAGGACGATTGTACTGTTGTTGGTTTGATGTGCCCGTAATTTTGCCGTCCACTTTGTTGGTTCCCAGTATGTGACCCGTGGGTCGGTTAAACCCGCCTGTATAAACATATGCGGGTATTGTGTTTCGGTTACATTGTCGTATGGGCTGTAGCTGTCGATGTAATCATAAGCGTCTTTATTTTCAATGGGGTTGCCCCATTCGTTCCATTCGGGTGGGGTAAGGGGCAGGGAATCATCACATATGGTATTTAATACATCCACAAATGGCACCAACGCAATCACCGATTTAAACATATCTGGAGCCATGTGCATACATGCCCCAACCAACAACCCGCCGGCACTCCCCCCCCGTATGGTGATATTGCCATGTCCCGCATATCCATTATTTACCAATGCCTCTGCACAGGTGATAAAATCCGTAAACGAATTTTTTTTGTGCATCAGTTTTCCTTGGGTGTACCAATCGTACCCACAATCCATACCGCCCCGAATATGGGCGTATGCGTACACAAACCCCCGATCCAGAAGGCTAAGGATATGAACTGAGAAACTGGCGGGGGTGCTGTGACCATAGCTGCCATATCCATATAATATGGCGGGGGTATTTTTATCCAACACTGTGTCTTTTTTATATACAATGGTCAAGGGGATTTTTACCCCATCAGGAGCGGTGGCATAAATACGGTCACATTGGTAATTTTTGGGTGTATGCCCACTGGGAATAGGCTGTGTTTTTCGCAACACCCGTTGCCCTGTTTGCATATTGTAATCATATGTATGGGTGGGGGTGGTTGGGGAGGCGTATGAAAATCGCATAATCACATCGTCGTATTCCAATATACCCGTCAATCCCAAACTGTATGCTTGTTCATCAAATGCAATAGTATTATGGGTTTGGGTGGTAAAATTATATACGACTATGCGGGGTAGCGCATGTTGCTTTTCCATACGCACCATGTAATCACGGCTGACACTTATGAACGACAGCAATACACCAGCCATATGGGGAATAAATTCTGTCCATGTGTTGGGATCGTCATATGTGGTGTCCGATACTTGCAAAACTTTAAAATCAATGGCACCATCGGCGTTTGTATGAATATAAAACATATCTTCACGATGGCTGATGTCATATTCAATCCCTTCCACACGGGGGGTAAAAACTTGAAACGCTGCGGTGGGGGTATGGGCGGGTAAAATATGGTGTTCTGCGGTGATGTGGTCGTGGGTGCTAATGATAATATATTTTTCTGATTCTGTCATGGTGACACCCATAAAAAATCCCGCATCAGGTTCTTCGTATACCAACACATCATCCGCTTGGGGGGTACCGATTTTATGACGCCATACTTTGTCGGTGCGGTGGGTGTCGTTTAAGGTTACATAAAATACATAATCGTCCGCACTGGACCACACAATTCCCCCATTGGTATTAGTTAACACATCGTTCAAATCTATGCCCGTGTGCGTATCCAAAAACCGTATAGTATAATATTCGGACCCTTGCGTATCGATTCCATACGCCACATATCGGTGGTTATGTGAATGGGTAACCCCACCGATACCAAAGTATGAAAACTGTTTTCCCATATTGTCAAAATGCAATAAAATTTCTTCGTTTTGGGGGTTTTGCTGAGTATTTTTTAAACGGCGGGCACATATGGGATATTGTCCGCCAGTTTCAAATCGGGAATAATATTCATATTTTCCATTGGGTATGGGCAACGATATATCGTCTTCTTTAATCCGTCCCTTAATTTCATTAAATATCTTGTGTTGTAGGTCTTTTGTTGGTGCCATTACCATATCCGCATAGGCATTTTCCGCATCTAAGTATGCCCGAATATCATCTTGTAATAGGGAGGGATCACGAACAACCTGTTGCCAGTTATCATCTTTTAGCCAATGGTAATTATCGATTTTGCCACTGGGCGATTGCATCGGGCGTTTTTCAGCAATAGGGGGGGGAATATTAGGCTGCATATTATATTATCAATGTATCTTATAAGGTGTTATAAGCAAGCACCATATTAAAACTTATAAAATATACTGTCAAGGTATTTCTTAATGCGGTTGCAACTTTTATATTTTTCTGTTTACTTATATGTTGTTTTGCACTACATTACAGGGTACTGCCCACTCGTAGCTCAGCTGGATAGAGTGTTTGCTTCCGACGCAAGAGGTCGCAGGTTCGAATCCTGCCGAGTGGGCCACAGTTTTTCCGCTCATTTTTTGTTCATTTTCCTGTGGATGTTAAGGTTTCTGTGCCCAACTTTTTGATTGTACTGTTATTTCCATAAAATCCTTTTGAAATATTTAAATGCCACTTTGAATTCTGTGCTCATGAAAAATAAGCGGCATATTATCCAAATCGTACTTTTGGGTTGCAGGTGTAAGATTTTGTCAAAATGTATTTGTGCCATATATATCCATTCAGATTTTTCGTCTTTGTTTGAATCGTTTGAATCCTGGGCATATTGCCAATATAGTATGCCCAACATATAATGGGCCATTTCTTCGTGTTCTGTACCCATAGTGAGTGCCATTAAAAAATATTTTTCTGCGGATTGCAATTTTTTTTGTCGTTGTTTTTGCATAAAATCTGTATCCTCATTGGCAATTTGCCGGTATGGTACAGTATCCATTGTATATTCCAATATATCCGCATGTTCAAAATACAGTTTCCCCAGTTGATAACACGCATCTGTGTCTTGTGCATATTTGAAAGCTTTTAAAAAAAAGTATTCTGCTTGCAACAGATACGATAGTTTTTTCTTGGTATGTGCCTGTGTTGCGGACAAAGCGTCCGCATATTCCATATACACCAATCCCAATGGATAAAATCCGGCATCTGACCCCAGTTTCAATCCCTGTGTAAACCATTTTTCCGCTTGTTGTAACACAGCCATAGAAGTGTTATCCAAATAATAATCGTAACACGCATCCCCCACATCAAAGCACGCCCCGATGTCGCCTTTTTTTGCTTTGTGTAAGGTAATGTCGTCGATAATATCAGAATGTTCAAATGATAAAGTATCAGATGGGTTTTGTGATTCCATACTTAATCCTTAAATAAAGATAAAAACATGCGTACATTATATCAAAATATATGGGAATTATCAAATGTATTTATATCATCGATTATAATATGCGGGTGTAATTGATTGCGGATGTATGTGTATTGTCGTTTTGCATAACGACGGGTGGCGGTTTTGCCATGGGTAATAGCGGTGTTTTTATCGTATGCCCCTTGAATATATTTGACAATTTCACCCACCCCAATGGCACGGTAAATTTGTGCCGTTTTATCCATTCCCATATGCAATAAATTTTGCACTTCCTGCACCGCCCCATTGTCGAACATATGGGCGTATCGGCTATTTATGCGGTTATATATAATCTGTCTGTCCGGCATCAGGGCAATCATTTTTATGCGTATATCATCCGGCACAGCAACGGGGGGTAGGTCTTGGTAGTGGGCAAGGCTAGTGCCTGTACTACGGATAATTTCCAATGCCCGTGCCATCCGCTGTGTGTCGCCTGATTTTAAACGCTTTGCCATCATGGGGTCTTCTTTTTGTAAGGCGGCATATATGGCATGTGTGTGCATATTCCGTACCCCTGTGCGGACATTTGGGGCAATGGGGGGAATGGGGGATAAACCCCGTGTCATTGCCGATGCATATAGCCCTGTACCCCCACATAATATGGGGATTTTGCCCATATTTAGCACCTGATATATACGGTTTATGGCATGTGTCCGCCATTGGATTACATTAAACGATTCTAAGGCGGGAACATATGCATATAACATATGTACAATACCTTGTTGGGCGGTGGTGTCAGGGATGGCGGTTATTATATTTGCCCCTTGATATATTTGCATGCTGTCGGCGTTGATAACCACCCCATTATATCGGTGTGCCAATCGTACCGCTAAATCGGATTTTCCCGATGCGGTTGGACCTATGATATATAACGCATTATGCCCCTGCATATATTTTATGTATTGTCCTTATGTTTTTGGACAAAATCTGCGAAGGCTTGTAATGTTTCTGGGCTGGCATGATGTTCCAGACCTTCCGCATCGATTTCAGCAATATTTTTCGGTACCCCGATTGTCAATAAAAAATCTAGTACTATTTTGTGGCGGGCTTGGCAATATTTTGCCAATTCTGTACCTTTGTTTGTTAAGGCAATGGGGTGATATGCCTGACATATGATAAAGCCTTCTTTGTGTAAACGGCTTAGGGTTTTGCTGACCGTGGGTTTGCTAACCCCCAAGTATTTTGCGATGTCCACGCTGCGGGCAATACCTTTTTGTTGGTGTAATTCATATATCAGTTCCACATAGTCTTCTGTATTTTCCGATAAATGTGCCGTGCGCATATGTGCAAACCGTAAACTGGTTTTTTCTGTTAATGTTGGCATGTGTATCTCAGTATGTAATGTTGTCTATTAGTATAATATACAGTTTTATTTCCCTACGCTTTGCAGCAGATTGGATTTAGCGGTTGCACCCCATATTATACCCATATTTAAAACGATACGCAAATATGATTTTTATATTTTTCTTAACCATTTGGTGCTATACTGTTATGGTCTGTGGTGGCACATTATAATTTCCCAGCTACTAGCGTGTTGCAAAAATGCAACAGTCTTTATTTTTTTGAATTTTTAGGTTGACATAGTTGGGGTTGGGGTGTATAGTGGGTGCAATTCGTGATTGGCATGGATTGCTTGGACCGGGATATATGGACACCACATATATTTTGCTTATGTGTTATTCTAGGTCTTGGTACAAGAAGTATTTTTAAACTGTTTTTTAATTTTTTACAAAGGAAATGAAAATGAAAAAAATCTTATTGACGGCTGCAGTGTTGGCGTTTGCTGGCTCTGCGTTTGCGGCAACTGTATCTGGTTCCGTAACAACAAAATATTATCTTAAAGATGAATATGCTAGTGGTAGTGATGCTAAAGGCGTGAAGTTTAAATCTTCTGGGGATGTTGCATTCTCTGGTTCGAAGACATCTTCGAATGGCTTGACTTTTGGTGGTACATACAAAGTAAAGATTGATAATGCAAATGAAACAGCTGATGAGTTTGATGTAAATTTCACTGCAACTACAACTAATGTAAGTGGTGTTGCAGGTCCCACGCCGGTAGTAAACTCCGTTGCTGTAGATGGTAATCTCGAAGAAGGTACACAAACAGAATCTGAAGTTTCTGCGTTTATATCTGGTACATTTGGTAAAGTACAGCTAGGTCACCATGACAGTGTAGCTGAAACTATGGCTAGTGCTGGTACCGAAAATCTTCAAAGTGCTATAACATATACTTCCCCGAGTTTCTCTGGCTTTAGTGCTGGATATACTTATAGTGCATATGATGAGGCGGATAGTGGGACTCCACGTGGTTTTGGTATAAAATATTCTGGGACATTTTCTGGGATTGATGTAGGATTCGGATATGGTTCTGAAAAAGCAGGTGATGTGAAGAAATCAGATGGTTGGAAACTTGATGTTGGTGCGATGGGTTTCACTGTTGATTACAAAACCAAAAAAGTAGATGATGTAAAATCTAGTGGTTGGAGCGTAAAATACGCAGCATCGAATTGGGATGTTAAGTATTCTGATGACAAAGACGAAGCGGATGTAAAAACAACTGCGATTTCTGCAAACTACACCATGACAGAAGGTCTGAAATTAATGATTAAAGACGAAAAAGAAGGGGACAACAAAACAACTTACATCGGTACAAAAATCAGCTTCTAATCTGAAATTTGAAAACCGAAAGAGTGTTTGTAAAAGGGGGAAAGCGTATGCTTTCCCTTTTTTATTATATATATGCACCGGTTTATAAAACCCCTATTACCTTTAAATCCAACAGGGCATCAATGATTATGGACGAGCTATTAAGGCTGTACAGGTGCAATCCATCCACTTGATTTTGTATCAGCCGTTGGCACACATTGGCACATAATTCGACGGATTTTTCATAATGATCGGCACTGCCTTGTGTGTATCCATCGAAATGGTGCACCACCCAATCGGGGACAGATGCCCCACAGCGGGCGGAAAAACTTTGTAATTTGGGCACACTGGCAACGGGCAATATGCCCGCCACAAGGGGCACTTGTATGCCCGCATCGGCAATCATATCCCGATATCGTAAAAATCGGTCCACATCAAAAAAGTACTGGGTAATAATACGGGATGCCCCCGCATCGACCTTGCGTTTTATATTATCGATATCCGCTTGGGGATTTGCAGAATCTGGATGGTGTTCCGGGTATCCCGCCACACTAATATCAAGACCGCCCAGCCCATGTAAATATGCGGTTATGGCGGCGGCGTTTTTGTATCCATCCTTATGGGGCACATATGCCCCCCCCTGTTTGCCCCCCTGTGGCATATCGCCCCTGAGTGCCAAAAACCGGGTAATCCCCAACCGTCGCCATCCGTCAATCACCTTATTAACTTGGGATTTTGAGGCATTGACACAGGTAATATGACAACATAAAGTGTCGATGGGGACTTTGTTATCGGCGATGATATGTTGTAACAAATAATCGTTCATGTCCTGTGTGCTGCCACCCGCACCATAGGTGATGGAAATATATGCGGGCGTAAATGACATTAAACGGCGTGCCAACATGGCAACCCGTTGATTATCCTTGGCGGTTTTGGCAGGAAACAGCTCAAAACTTAAAGTGGTTTTATCCGTAAATGTAGCCATTTTTTTATATTCCCATTTTTTTATTCAATATTTATGAATATATAAACCATAAAAGCCCCCAGATAGTCAACAAAAAACATGCACTTTTTATAGTATTTATGATACCATAGCAAAAATAAAGGTATATATACACATTATCAATAGGAATATACAAATATGACAAAAAAATATGGGATCATGGTATGCGGACATGGCAGCCGGGATAAAAATGCCAGCACAGAATTTAGTTTAATTGCACAAGGATTAAAACCCCGCTTTCCCCATATGCCCATCGAATATGGTTTTTTGGAATACAGTGCCCCCAACATTCATATGGGGCTAAAAAAATTGGTGGCACAAGGGGTTACCCATATTTATGCGGTGCCGGGGATGTTGTTGGCGGCAACCCACGCAAAAAATGATATTCCCTCCGTGTTAACCACATTTATAAAAAAATATCCCGCATTAACCATAAAGTATGGCGAACAGCTGGGCGTAAACGACCGTATGGTGGACGCTATTGTTGCCCGAATCAAACAGTCTTTACCCCAAAATGCCCCCCCCTTACACGATACCATGTTGGTTATGGTCGGACGGGGCACATCGGATGCGTACGCCAATGGGGATGTGGCAAAAATTACCCGTATTGTCAACGAACGGATGGGATTTGGCTGGGCAACAACCGTATACAGTGGGGTTACATATCCATCGACGGGTATCGGCTTAGAAATGCTGGTTAAATTGGGATTTAAAAGGATGGTGATTATGCCATATTTCTTATTCACAGGACGGCTGATAAAACGGGTTACAAACTATGTCAATGAAGTAGCAGAAAAATACCCCAATGTCGAATTTATCCAAACCCCATACTTAAAAGACCACCCAAAAGTTATCGACATGTTTGCATCACGGATAACCGATTTAATGGACGACACCCCGAAAAACCAAGGATTAATGGCGGATTTTCAAACCCGTCTTGCCCGTGGGGAAGTGGATGTACACCACCACCATGCGGAATATCAAGACCCCACACATAAACACGCACATGGCTTAGACGAAACGGACGAAGGATATGGACATGTACATGATGCACATGGCAATCATATCGATGCAGATGGCAATATTATAGATGATGCACACCATACCCATACCACTTATGTGCATATGGACCATCCATTGGGTCCCCGCACAATGATAGGCACCAAAAATTGTTGTTGTTTTATGGGGCAATTCCCACAACATATCATCGACGAAGAAATGGCAAAACTAAACCCTGATACATAAATCTGATACACCTGAATTAAGGAAACACACAATGTACAGCGTACACCACAAATTACTTATATATATTAGTACATCCGTATTTATATCCCTATATTTTTATTTCAATGTGGATATACCCTTAATGGAATATATCGTATGGCACCGCACAGAAACCGTCGCAACAGTGGTTCATACCATTACAAAAATAGGCGATACCACATATGCGTATGGGGCGGTTTTGATATTTTTTATTGCTGGTTTTTTTGTATCCGATAGCCATTTTAAATTAAAATCCCGCTTTGCATTTTACAGTATGATATGGGCATCGGTTTTTGTATATCTGGGCAAATTCTTAATTGGGCGGTCCCGTCCCAAATTATGGATACACGATGGTACCACCACATTTTATCCATTCCCTCCCCTTAGCGATATATACGATTATGCATCAATGCCATCGGGACATACGCAAGTGTCATTTACATGTGCCCTGATTTTAAGTATTTTATTTCCCAAATATCGATATATATATATCGGTATTGCCATAATCATCGGTTTTAGTCGGATGATGATTACCGCCCACTGGCTGAGCGATGTGGTAATGGGGGCAGTTTTTGGCAGTGTTGTACCCATTCTGATATACCATCATTTTTATAAACATAAATTGTAATAGGGTGTCTTATACTGTTTATATAAGATTTTTTTAGTTTTCATTAAAGGGTTTTTATGCTATATGTTGTTCATGTTTTTTAACCTGTGGGCAAGGTGTATATAATGCCTTAATTTTGAAAATTGTATTTTTAATTCATGTGTGATTCCGATTTTTCCATACATTCTGGGTTTTTATTGCCAACGGGCATTACGGATGTATTGTATCCACAAGCGGACAATAATACCCGCACCTTAAATAGTTTGTTGCACACGGCATATAGTTTTGGATATGAACAAGTTGTCCCACCGTTGGTGGAATTTACCCATACTTTGCCCACCCCGAATGCATTTCATGTGCTGGATCCTGTATCGAACCGTATGATGGCGATTCGATCCGATATGACCGCACAAATTAACCGTATTGCCCATGTGCGGTTGTGCCATAAAAATCGCCCCCTTCGATTGTCATATGGGGGTAATGTGTTACGGGTACGGGGGAGCCAAACCCGCCCCAGTCGTGAATACACGCAATTTGGGGCGGAATTGATTGGCGTTAATACGGCACAGGCAGATATTGAAATTATCACCCTTGCCATTACCGCTTTGCAAGCGGTGCATGTGCAAAATATCAGTATCGATTTATGTATCCCCACATTAGCGTACGCATATGCTACACAACTAGGCGTACATACACAAGACATACACACCATATTAAACAGCCGTAATATGCAAGATCTGGCACATTATGAGGCTTCGGTGCAAAACATATTTAAACAGCTTATCACCCCACAAGCACAGATTCAAGATACCTTAAATACTTTAAAATCGTTGCCCCCATGTACTTCGATAGCCCCCTTATTACACCGATTACAATGGATTATCGACGGACTACAAGTACCACAAGGGGTGCATATTACCTTGGATCCTTGCGAAAATCGGGGATTTTCTTTCCATGATGGGGTGGCGTTTACCATTTTTTGTAGCGATACCCAAGCCCCACTTGGACGGGGCGGAAAATACACTTTGCAAAACAGCACAGAACCCGCCATAGGGTTTTCATTGTATTTTGATTCGTTGCAAACAGTGGCAAAAATGGCATCAGATTCGTATCGCATATACGCCCCATATGGCACCGACCCCACCCACATTGCCAACAAACGGGCACAAGGGCATGTGGTGGTTATGGGATTGCATGGGGACACAGACATAAACACCGATGCACACAACAATAATTGCACCCATATTTTACGCAATACTATTATACAACGCCTATAATACAAGGAAAACTGTTATGAACAATGTGGTAGTGGTCGGCACCCAGTGGGGGGATGAAGGTAAAGGAAAAATCGTCGATTGGCTATCGGATCGGGCGGACATTGTCGTACGCTTTCAAGGGGGGCATAATGCGGGACACACCTTAACCATCGACGGCAAGGTATATAAGCTCAGCCTGTTGCCCAGCGGTATTGTCCGCCCCAATAAAGTATCGATTATTGGCAATGGGGTGGTTATTGATCCATGGGCGTTGGTGGATGAAATGAATCGTATGCGTAGCCAAGGGGTGAAAATTACCCCAGAAAACCTGATTATTGCCGAAAATGCCCCCCTGATTTTACCATCGGTACATTCCCGATTGGACTTGGTACGGGAATCGTTAAAAGGCGATAATAAAATTGGCACCACCGGTCGAGGTATCGGTCCCGCATACGAAGACAAGGTGGCACGACGGGCCATACGGGTATGTGATTTAATGGAGGATACCAGCATTGAATCGTGGGTTGATTCGTTGTTATCGCACCACAATACTTTGCTGAATGGTATGCGGGAAACCCCGATTATACGGGAGGATTTAATTGCCGATATACAACAGATTGCCCAACACATTACCCCATTTGTTGGTGTCGTATGGCGGGTATTGCACCATGCCCGTAAGGACGGTAAAAAAGTCATGTTCGAAGGGGCACAGGGGGCGTTATTGGATGTTGACCATGGCACATATCCATTTGTAACTTCATCCAATACCCATGCGGCACATGCCGCCACCGGTACGGGCGTTGGGGCGGATGCGTTGGATTTTGTATTGGGTATCACCAAAGCATACACCACCCGTGTAGGGTCAGGACCATTTCCCACCGAATTATGTGATGCCATGGGGCAAGGTTTGGGGGAACGGGGGCGGGAATTTGGCACAGTAACGGGGCGTAACCGCCGATGTGGGTGGTTTGATGCCGTGTTGGTACGGCAAGTTTGTCAAACCTTTGGCATTACGGGTATTGCCTTAACAAAATTGGATGTACTGGATGGTATGGATACCTTAAAAATTTGTGTCGGATATGATATAAATGGGAAAACATACGATTATTACCCCGCCAACGCAAGATTACAAGCCAGTGCAACCCCCATTTATGAAACCATTGCTGGGTGGGCGGAAAACACTTATGGATGTCGGGATTATACGGCATTACCCAACAACGCCATCGCCTATGTCAAACGGTTAGAACAGCTGATTGAAACGCCAATAAGTATTTTAAGCACTTCCCCCGAACGGGACGATAGCATATTGTTGCTCGACCCATTTAAGAATACATAATCCACATTATGAAAAAATCTGATATACACATGTATATATAGTCAATTTGTCATAGGGCGGAATGCGGTGGCTGTATCCATGATATGGGAGCTGTCAAACAGTCCTGATATAACCGCCACCCCATCCGCCCCCGCATCAAATACGGGTTGGGCATTATGGGGGGTGATACCGCCGATTGCCACGCAAGGAATAGGGATTTTATGGCGTAAGGTTTTAAATCCACTGATGCCTATGGCATTGCCCGCATCGGTTTTGCTGGGGGTCGGGTAAATGGGACCGATTCCCACATAATCCACCACAGACACATCCAATTTTTTTAGTTCGTCATCCGTACCAACCGATAAGCCAATAACCTTACCTTGTCCCAAATATCGCCGTGCAGATATGGGGTGCATATCCTGTTGTCCTAAATGTACCCCAGCCGCATCTACGACCTTGGCAACATCACAAAAATCATTAATAATCAATGGCACGCCTGCGGGTACCAAAATGTGTTGTAATGCACGGGCTTGGGCAATCATATGGACCATTGGCAAATTTTTTGGGCGGTATTGCAATACATCAATTCCGCCCTGTACCGCCTGTTGCACCTTGTGCAACATAGTTGACATATCCCACCGATAATCTGTGATAGCATAAACCGTATATTGCATGGCATTTGTTTATTTGTGGTATACATCCCCCGCCATCGCCATATCCCAAAAACCTATTTCCAATGCGGTGGCATGTTTAAATATGGCGGATTGGTGGGCACTATTTTCTGGGGGTATATGTTTATGCAAGGTGTCCATAAACGCCACAAAATCTTGTGCCATATGTTGAAATTCCGGGCTAGCGTACATATCAATCCACGATTGGTATGGATTGTTGGGGGTATCGCCCCGTAATTTCATCCACATGCCAATTTCTGCATATCCAATAGCACATGGGGCAAGGGCGGTTATCAGGTCGACAAATCCGCCTTGTTTGCCACAATCGATAACATACTGGGTATATGCTGTGTTGCTGGGGTGGGCGGTGGTGGCAAATACGGCTTCGATGGATATATTCCAATCCTTGCAATATTGCACATGGACATCGATTTCCCCATCCAGAATGCTGGCAATTCCCTTAAACGCAAAATCAAACTGTTCGGGGGTGGTTGCCAAGGTAAGGGCATGTCCCCACGCCCGGGCATATTCCATTAAAAACACATAATCTTGTTTTAAATAAAATTGAAAATTTTCCAAAGGCAATGTGCCTGTATATAATTTTTCCACAAAATCATGATGAATATAATCCAACCAAGTGTCCAAACAGTGATGTTTGTATGTCTCAAATGCGTTCATAAATATATCCTTTAAAAACAGTGTGAATTATACTAAAAAAGTATCCCCATGACAATACAATAATGTATATTGCATGCTGTTGTATAGTGTGCTAATATGGTACTATCTTTATTCAAAAATATTATTTTCATTAACAACATATGCGGGGGAAAGATGTTTTCTATATTTGAAAAGCCTGTTTTTCGCTTATTTACCCAAAGCGAACGGCAACAGTTGGTGTTTGGGGCAAAAGTTATGGATTTTGCCACCGAACAAGAGGTATTTTTTCAAGGGGATATTATCGAGTATTATTATTTTATCATATCCGGAGCGGTTAAAGTATATCGCTTGGACATACATGGCGATGAACATGTAATGAATGTTTTGTCCCAAGGGGAATGTATTGCCCATATTGCCAATATGTTACATCCCCGACAATACCCGGTTACCGTAAGTGCAATAAAGCCTACGCAATTGTTACGCCTAAGAGCGGATGCGTTTGTACGCGCGGTCAAAAACAACCATCAGGTTGCATTGGCACTTATGGCGGAAATGAGCGAACGGATTTTTAAACAAGTATCATACATAGATACCCTGAAAAATAATAGTGCCATTGAACGCATCAAAGCGTTTTTAATGACCACCGAAGGCACAATTATCGATACGGAAAAACATATCACCTTGCATTCCACCAAGCGGGTGCTTGCCCAACAATTATCATTAACCCCCGAATGTTTGTCCAGATGTTTAAAAACCCTTAAAAAACAGGGCATAATAAGCGTTATCCCGAATGGCTTTATTGTCCATAACATACATACTATTACCGAACAATATACATAATTTTGCCATAATTTTTTGACATTGATTGAAATCAATTGTTAATCCGTCCTAATATAGTACAGTTTTATTTTATCGATATATTTTTGAAGGAGAAAATAATGAAATTGTATCGTTTTATATGTACAGTCCTATTGGGGTTGGTATTATCTGTTTCGTCCGTGTATGCGGATACGCAAAAATCCGTTACCATATATGTACCGCCCGTGGGGGTGGGGCTGTTAATGGTGGATGCGGCACAAGACCCATCGTTAAAACAATATTATGACACCATTAAAATTGTCCGTTGGAACACCCCCGACCAAATGCGTAGTGGTGTATTGGACGGCAGTATCGACATTACTTTTGTCCCCAGTTATGCGGGGGCAAACCTGTTTAACAAAGGTATCGATTTTCGCCTGATGAATATTATTACAGGGGGCATTTTATATGTTATCAGCACCGATAAAAAAGTGCAAAACATCGAACATTTGGTCGGTAAAACCGTGGTGGTGCCATTTCCCAATGATATGCCCGACTTGGTATTACAAGCAATGATACAAAAATTGCAATTAAATGGGGTACATATTAAACGGGTATCCGCCCCACCGGTGGCGGTCAAATTGGCAATGTCGGGACAAGCGGACACGATTTTACTACCGGAAGTGGCGGCAACTAAGGTGATAATGGGGGCCCAGAAAAAAGCGGGTATTACCTTTTATCGCAGTATTGATATGACCGCTGAATACGGCCGTATTTTTGACACAAAGCCCTTTATTCCCCAAGCTGGCGTTGCCGTAAGGAACAGTTTTTATCAACAAAACAAAGACTTTATTGGGGCGTTACAAATCGCCTTGGAAAAATCCGCCATTGCCCTAGCAAAAGATTCACAGCGCATCAAAGATGTGACTGAAACCGTGTGGAAGGGCGAAGGGGTGGTGTTCGCCAAGTCGTTCCCCTATTGGAATGTAGGGGTTGAAGATGCCCAATCGTTACAACCGGATATCGAAAAGTTTTATACCATTATGGGCGATTTAAACCCGGCTATTATCGGGGGTACATTACCCACATCCGCATTTTATTTAAATCCGTAAAATAAAGGATAAAAATGGATACAGCATATAAAATATTAGGCTTTATTGGTATATTGGCGTTATGGCAATATACCAGTGGGCTGTATCCAGAAATTATATTGCCATCGATAGCTGAAACCGCATATCGATTATGGGCGATGATGATATATGAAAACGAATGGCAACACATCGGTATAACCTTAACACGGGCATCACTTGGATTTTTATTAACCATTGGTGTCGGGACCATGTTGGGTATGTTAGCGGGTAAATATGAGGGATTGGATAATATTTTATACACTTGGGAACGATTGATTATCAGTGTCCCCCCCATAGTGTTTATTATATTGTTACTGATATGGTTTGGTGGGGCTGGTATTGTTGCCCCTGCGTTGACCGTGTTTATATCACAACTGCCATTGTTGTTCGTATCGGCAAAACAAGCCATGCGCACATTGGACATAAAAACCCTTGAAATGGCATGCAGTTTTCGTATGTCATATACACAGGCGGTTATAAAAATTGGCGGTATGCACATTATTAGTTTTATCTTACCAGCACTTACTTTATCATTGGGGCAAAGTTGGAAAATTGCCATTATGGCCGAAGTACTGGGTAGCCCCAATGGCATCGGGTCACGCATTACCAACGCCCGCATTAACTTGGAAACCGCCGATGTGTTTGCGTGGGTGGTGGTGATTGTTACGGTATATTTGGTATTTGATAAAATATTATTATCAAAATTACATCTGTATACACAAAAGTGGCGGTAATATGAAGATACTGGAAAATATAAAATTTGCCTATGATCAGCCGTTGTTTGATGGGCTTTGCTTATCCTGTGCATGGGGCGATATTATCACCATAATGGGGCGAAGCGGTTGTGGCAAATCGTCTTTATTACATTTGATAAATGGTATCTTGACCCCCGATATGGGAACCATACAGACACAAGACAAAACCATTGCCACCATATTTCAAGATGACCGCCTGGTGCCATGGAAAACGATTGGCGATAATATTGCACTTGGGGCACGGGCGTATGGTATGTCGGTCATAGATAACGATATTTGTGATGCATTGGTTTTTGTGGGATTATCCCCCAATATCCAACATGCGTACCCAAAAATGCTAAGCGGGGGTATGGCAAAACGGGTGGGTACAGCCCGGGCATTGTTATGTAAACCGGATATATTATTGATTGATGAATCTTTTAATGGCTTGGATATGGCATTAAAAAAAGACCTTATGATTCGTATTGCCAAGTATATTAAAACCCACCAAAAGATCGCCATATGTATTACCCATAACACCGATGAAGCGGTCCGTATATCAGATATTATTTATGAAATGCGGGGGATGCCAGCACAGTTACACCCTGTGTATACCATACAAAATCCCTATGACAAAAGGAGTGAAAGCATGATTTTAAAACACCAACAGCAAGTACACCATAATATACGCCAAAAAAATGCCCCTAATTTTGGCAAATATGGATTTGTATGTGGATGTACCACCGACCATATTGACGGTTTTTATCAGGCAATGGTGCATAAAGGCTGGCAAGTTTGTTATATCCCCCAGCATGTAACGGATGCAACGGATACTTTTATATACCCAGACCGCCCCCCCGATGTGGTGATTATCCGCAATACGCACCCCCAATTCGAACAAATTGTCAATTATTATGCGGATACTATTACCCGTATTTTATGTGTGTGCCGTCCGCCCAAAGATATGATACAAAAATTTGGCTTTGTCAAACAAGATAAGACCATTGATGCATTGCAACAATGGTGGGGGTGGGATAATTTATACGCAGATTTAATTGCCCCCATTACAGAGGAAAAAGTCCAATCGGTAACGATTGGGCATAATTGGGTTATGACTGTGTGCAAAAAATCCCCCCATACAGGGGCGGGGCTGTGCCGTGCCCCCGACAGGGGTACAGAAGGCGGTCGTACAATCCCCGATGCGGGGGCATTACACGATTTTACCTTACGCACATTGGCGAATCGGGCATTAAGCGATGACGATTTAAATCGGGCGGTGGGTGTATCGGCAATAAATGCCCATTATAATCGCCACATACAAGGGGATATCCGTCCCGAATCGTGGGGATTCAGACCGCTTCGGGAATGCCATGGGGACAAGGCATGTGTGGGATATTTTCCCGCATCCTTAAATATTTTACCAGATTTAAAAGTTATCGAACGGGAACCGCAACCAGGGCAGTACACCCCAGAACAGGCAAGCGATATTTTACCGCATATGGATTTTGTTATAATTACCGCCCAAACCTTAATGAATGGGTCGTTGCCCAGATTATTGTTTCTTGCACAAAATGCGGATGTTATGGTACTGGGTCCGACCATGCCCATGAGCCATATATGGAAAAAATATGGCGTACGATGGGTATGTGCCGCACATGTTACCGACAATACCACCATGTATGATTTTATCAGCCAAGGGGGACAAATGCTATTATTAGACCACCAAGCCATAAAAATGACCAAAGAATTTTAAAACAGGATATTATAATGGAACATAAATACACTTTTGAATCCCTACCCCCACATGTACAATGGTACCGTACTGTGGGGACTTGGCGGGGCGATACTATTCCCAAGGGATTATTTAAAAAACACAACACAGGCAAAGGGGTATGGGGTACAATTGCCGTCATACAAGGGGCAATCGTATATTATGATTACGCCACCGACAGCACGGCATTATTAACCGCATCTGAAACGGGGGTTATTCCAACGCAAAAATATCACCACATACAAATCCCCGATCACCTGACACCAAAACAGGTACATATACAAGTGGATTTTTATCGATAATCTGTGTTAAAAATATAGCCAAATCAATATATAAGTGTACCGAGTGATTCGGGAATGGGGATATGGGTTTGGGTGCAAGTGGCAATAACTGTGTTCAATAATAACATGGCAATCGTCATAGGTCCAACCCCTCCGGGAACGGGGGTAATGGCGGATACTTTGTCATATACACCCTCATAATCCACATCGCCCACCAATTTTGTATTGCCATCTGCGGTGGGAATACGGTTAATCCCCACATCGATAACCACCGCCCCCGATTTTACCCAATCCGCACGCACCATATGTGGGCTTCCAACGGCGGCAACAATAATATCCGCAGTTTGCGTAAAGGCGGTAATATTTTGCGTATGCGAATGGACAACGGTAACGGTAGCATTGGCATGTAACAATAACTGTGCCATAGGTTTTCCCACAATATTAGACCGTCCGATAACCACCGCATGTTTGCCGGATAAATCCTTGCCCAATTGCTGTTGCAACAGCAATAAACACCCATATGGTGTACATGGTAAAATGGGTGTTCCTGTGCCCGTTGCCAATAACCCGGCGTTTAAAATATGAAATCCATCCACATCTTTTTGCACAGAAATGGCATTGGTAATTTTTTCTTCGCTTATATGGGCGGGCAACGGCAGTTGCACCAAAATCCCATGTACTTGCGAATCAGCATTCAATACATCAATAAGGTGTAAAACCTCCGCCTGTGATACATCGGCGGGCAACCGAAATTGAAACGATTGCATACCACATGCCATCGTTTGTTGTGCCTTGGCGTTTACATATATTTGTGATGCGGGGTCATCGCCCACACATACGACCGCCAGCCCGGGGGTGATAGTATGGGTTTTTTTTATATGGGTAACTGCCTCTGTAATCAAAGTATGGATGGATTCAGAAAAAAGTTTGCCATCAATACGGTGTGTCATTATATATCCCAAAGTAATAAAAACAAAACCCTTACATGTATGTTACAACTGTTCGGCAACCGCATCAGAAATATCCATATTGGTGTAAACATTCTGTACATCGTCCAAATCTTCCAGTGCGTCAATCAATTTTATAACTTTTTGGGCTTGTTCCAATTGAAGTTCCATAGGGGTGTTGGGGTGCCAAATAATTTTTGCCGATTTTACATCGCCAAACTGGTCGCTTAATATGCCCGACACCATGTGTAAATCGGTCATTTCACAGCTGATAATATACAAATCTTCGGTGGATTGCATATCGATACCCCCCGCATCCATAACCGCCATTAACATATCCTCTTCATCGGCAACGGATATATCGAGGGTGATTTCCCCCAACTGTCGAAAGCCAAACGATACGGAGCCGGTTTCCCCCAAGTTACCGCCTTGTTTGGAAAAAGTACTGCGGACTTCCGATGCGGTACGGTTGCGATTATCCGTCAAAGTTTCGACAATAACCGCCACCCCACCCATACCATATCCTTCGTAGCGGATTTCTTCAAAATTTGCCAAGTCAGACCCTTCGCCTGTGCCTTTTTTAACCGCCCGTTCGATGTTATCCTTAGGCATCGACTGTCCCCGGGCGGTGGCAATCGCCAATCTGAGCCGTGGATTGGAATCCCCATCGCCCCCGCCCATTTTAGCGGCAATAGTAATTTCCTTTGCCAGCTTAGCAAACTGTGCCGCCCGTTTTTTGTCTTGTGCCCCTTTGCGGTGCTGAATATTTGCCCATTTAGAATGACCCGCCATATCATATGCATCCTTATGTGTATGTTTATAAATCTGTAAAATTGTGCTGATACCCTATATATCACATTTTTATCCATAAACCAATACGCATTTTTATTGGGGCGATATGGAATTGATATATTAAAGATACATATATTATATTAAAAATTGCAACTTATGTGTAACACATGTATAGCAATTTTCTATACAAAATGTTATACAGCTGAATAGACTGTCAAATAAGGGGTTTGGGCGTTATTGACTAGCCCCACTGATTTGGTCCATTTTTAGGTTAGCACTTTTTTTCTCTATTGTCAATGATATTTGTCATGTAGCGTAGCGGAATGACGGATGTCATTGACAATGGGCTGCGTTTTTGGCACTGGTGGATTGTACCCCAACGCACTATGCGGACGGATATGATTGTATTCATACCGCCAGTTTTCTATGACAGCTTGTGCCTCAGTTAAAGTATCAAATATCTCCCTGTTTAAGCACTCATCCCGAAGTTTACCATTAAAACTTTCATTATAACCATTCTGCCATGGACTGCCCTTATCAATATATGCTGTATCCACCTGCATACGCTTCAACCAATCTTGTAGCCTATGGGCTATAAATTCGGATCCATTGTCAGAACGGATATGCTTAGGCATACCTTTTGTGATAAACAACCTGCCCATAATATCCAATACATCCGTACTGTTCAGTTTATGCCGAACATCAATGGTTAAGCATTCTCGGCTATGCTCATCTATAACTGTTAATATTTTAATGCTTTTACCACTTCTGAGTTTGTCATGCACAAAATCATAACTCCATATATGATTTTGATACTCAGGACGAAGTTTAATACAGCTCCCATCACCAGCATTTGAACTACGGGGTTTGGGTATTTTCTGTGGCACTTGTAGTCCCTCCTTCTTCCAAAGCCGTTCAATCCGTTTATGGTTTACACACCAACCATAATTTTTTAATAAGGCACATATCCGCCGATAACCATATCTAGGGTATTTTTGTGCTAGACGGTGCATATCTGATATTAAACGGCTTTCCTCATCAACATCTCGTTTCACATAACGAACCGTAGAGCGATGTGTCTTGAATAAACTACATAAACGCCGTTCTGATACATTGTAAAAAAACTTGGCTTTGCCAATAAAGCTTTTTACCCCGCCAGCACCTACCACTTTCCCGAGTTAAATTCCTTTAAGATTTGATTGTCTAAACTCAAATCAGCAACAAGCTTCTTTAAACGGGCATTCTCATCCAATAATGCTTTTAAATCTTTGGCATGATTAACATCCATACCACCATATTGTTTGCGCCACTTGTAATAAGTCGCATCTGATATGCCTAAATCACGGCACATAACACTGACTGTCATACCTGATGATAACTTAATCTCTGCATCCCGTAATATACGGATAATTTGTTCTATACTCCGGGCTTTCCTATTCTTTGACATCTTAAAATCCTTTCATAATTTAGATAAAGCAATACTAACTTATTTTTGGACCAATTTATAGGGGGCAGGTCATTATCTAATGGGATGTGTAACACACCAAAATCTCAAAACCGTTATTGCGTTATACAAAGTTTTACATTGTAATACACCATTGTTACACATTGTAATACCCTGTGTTTTACAAAATTATTTTTTTGATCTATACATTTTTTACTTTATTTATATCTAGGTAAGATTTTTTCTTTCACAAATGTAAATTAAGCATTTCATTTCTGTTGCAAAATTATCTAAATTTGACACATATTCTGCAAGTTTTGTTTTTTTATCCATTGGGACTTCATAACATAAAAAATATTTCTCTAATCCAGGTGCCCCATTCTTATCATCCTTAATTATATCATAATAATCCTTAATTATATCATAAGAACTTTTATAAAAATCTTTTATTTTTATTCGTGAATCTATTTTTTCATTTGATATTTTAGCAATCCAATTTTCTTTTATTGCTTTTTGGTAAGCTGATAAAGGGTAAAATTTTTCTAAATCTATGGGTATTTGAAATTTCTTCAGCATATCAATAACAATTTGTTTTTTTGGAATGCATATAGCATGTAAACAATTTTGGTTATTATTATTAATTTCTTTATCTTTATAAGTGTTAATCTTCTCCTTTGCTTTATTGCCAGGTTCATCATCATCTAATATTACTATAGCTATGTTAGATGAAGATCTTTGAGCTGTTTGATGATGCATCCATGCTTTAGCTTTATGAATTGAATTAGGAGCAGAATCGCAGGAAATAACAGGTATGTTTTTATCTAAAATCTGTAAGATTTTTTCAAATATAATCTTATCTGATTCTCCTTCTACCATAAGAATATTTTGGTTATAATAGGACCTTAAATTATTTTCTGCTGTTTTTAATGCTTCTTTACTCTCAAATAATTCTTTTTCTTTTTCTGCGACGTAAGGGGCTATTAAATTTAAAAGACCTTCATCATGTATTGCATCAATTTCATTTACTTTTTGATATTGACTATGAGAACCCATCACCCTATTAACATGATATGTTAATACATTAGAATTACCCTGTAAACTATATATAGCTGGAGAATGCGTTGTTATAAAAGTTTGACAACTATTACTATATTCTTGTAATAAATTTGCTAATTTGAAAGTGGCTGATAGTTCTATATTATTTTCAGGTTCTTCTATTCCCCAAAATATAGGAGTGGAACTACCAGATTTTTTATTAATACTATCATAAATATATTTTAGCATAATAGGAATTTGCCATGAACGCACTCCATCACCACGACGATTTAATGAAATTCCACCTTGCGTTCTAATATCGAGATTTTCAAAAATATGTGTTAAATCATCAGGTAATGTTGCGGTTTCTATTTGATTATCATTTTGCTCTACTGGTGATTTCTCTTGCAAAGTAGTAAAAAAGGCTTTGATAAGATCTGTTAGCTTGCCTTCAAATTCATGTGCCGAATCTAATATGTCTTGGGCATTATAATAATACATTGAAAGATAAAGTTGTCCTAATATGTCTGCAAAATATTCTTTACTTCTCATAGCAGGCACATAAAAGTATCTTTTGCTATTATAAAATTTATTTGTACGCCCTAATAATTCTTGTTGATTACCATTTTTATCCATATATTTTATATATGTGGAGCGATTATAATCTGATAAATTATTACTACTTAACCATGTCTTTTTTTCTTCAACATATTTTACATATTTGTATCCAAATAATTCAAATTTAATACGGATAGATACATTTTGTTTTTTTCTACAATCTTTATAATTATGATCATGCTGGAAAATAAATTTTTCTTCATATCCAGTTTCTCCATTAAAAAATAAATTTAATGCTTTTAGTATATTTGATTTGCCACTATTATTATCACCTATTAATATATTCATCTTATCAGGCGTGATTATTAGCTTTTCAATAGATCTAAAATATTGAATTTCGATTTCTATGATTTTCATTTTCATTTTACAATTCCTTTACTTATGGCAAGTGATACATACTTTTGATGTGCCGTATAGTTCAGAAATGGTCCCCAAAAACTAGACCATATGTTAAGATAGATTTTACACAACACAAGGAGTAAAATCAAAATGATTAGAAATCGTAAAAATTACACAGCAAAATTCAAGGCGAAAGTAGTTCGTCATGCGTTATGTGAAGATGTTTCCATATCTGAGTTATCGTCCATTTATGGTGTCCATAGTTCAGTTATTACCCGCTGGAAGAAGGAGGCTTTGCAATCCATAGAGGATGGATTTTCGGGTAATCTAGTACGCCAACAGGTGGATACTCAAGCACAGATAAATATGCTTCATACTAAGATTGGTAAACTTACAGTGGAACGGGATTTTTTAGCAGATGCCTCAGACGCCTTGGGTCTGGGGAGCGAAAATCTTTTATCTCAGCTGTACAAGAACCGCAAATAAGCATGAGGCGGACATGTGCATTACTAGGTATAAACCGCAGTAGTGTATATTATAAAGCAAAGGAGGCAAGCATGGAAAACAAAGATATGATGGATTTGATACGCAAGGCATTTTTCAAGTGGCCATTTTATGGGTGCCGTAGGATGACTAAATACTTGCAAAAGTCAGGCTATAAAGTAAACAGGAAACGGATTTCTAGGCTTATGAAACTTATGGGTTTAAAAGCCATATATCCAAAGCCTAATACCAGCATTCCAGACCGTGCCCACAAGGTATATCCTTATTTGCTGAGGAATGTAACAGTAAACAGGGCTAATCAAGTTTGGTGTACAGACATTACCTATATTCCCATCCACAAGGGGTACATGTATTTGGTCGCCATTATGGACTGGTACAGCCGTAAAGTACTATCGTGGCGATTATCCAATACATTGGATACTGGGTTCTGTATTGAAGCCCTAGAAGACGCATTATACACTTACCCTAAGCCCGATATATTGAATACGGATCAGGGAAGCCAGTTTACAGCAACAGCGTTTACGGATATATTAAAAGCCAATGGCATTAAAATATCCATGGACGGCAAGGGGGCATGGAAAGACAATGTGTTTATAGAACGGTTATGGCGGAGCTTGAAGTATGAATGTGTGTATCTAAGGGACTTTGTCAATGGCACACAGGCACAGCAGGACATAAGGGATTGGATACAGTTTTACAATGCCCACAGACCCCACACAAAATTTGGCTTGCAAACCCCAAATGAAACCTATACAATGCATTTCGATATAAAAGCGGTTCCGCTTACAGCTACACCGCTTCCATATCAAAATAAACAGCAAATTAACCAAAAAAGTCTATCTTAACTTTAATGGTTAATGGTCCAAACAATGGGGTCCACTTCTTTCGTCTATGTCTATTGGGGTGCTGTTTGGTCTTAGAGCATTTTTTAAACGGCGTTTCTTTGCTCTTTCCATGCGTTTTTCATAATCGGCTTTTATTTGGGTTATTCGTTCGGGTTTTGATAATTCTTCTAGGGATTCGCTTTGTAACCATGTGAAGGGGGTGCCTCCGTCCATGGCAGTTTTTTCGTAGGATTTGGCTTCTTCAAAGGCTTCTGGGTGTTTTTCCATTAGGTGTACCCATTCAATTTTGCGTTGGAAGAAGCAGAAAGTACAGCCACTTCTTGATCGCCACTCATAGTATTTTGGCAAGCCTAATCCCGAATGTTCCAAAATTGCCATGACACCATTTTTGTCGATGGTGTCATCCCTGAAGGGTAATTTAATCTTTAAGTTTTCATCTCTTGATTGGTATCCTTCACGGTATTCTTCGTCACTGCGGATTGCCACATAGGAATAAACTGTATAGCCATCATCTAAAAAACCTCTGACCCATTGTTCAAAAGGTTGTAATTTCATGCGAATGGTACACCAACGGGCTTGTGCTGACGGTAAAAAGTTATTGTGTTGTTCCAGCCAAAAGTCAAATCCACGATCGGGGTTTAGGCGTAAAATAGGTTTGCCTAAATATCCCTCAAGCATAGCAAGGTACGCATATACTTCGGGTAATTCTTTACCTGTATCAGTGAAGAAATATTCTATGTCTAAATCTGGGTAAGTATCCCGTATGTATATGGCTAGGGCAGAAGAGTCCTTTCCGCCCGATAATCCTAATACATGTTTTACTTTAACTTTTGCCATCTGGTTTATCTTCCACTTGTTGTTTTAAAACTTCTGCTAAAATTGAAATGGCTCTGTCCTTGTCTATATCCTTTAATATGCCACTAATTTCTTTTCTTAGCTTATCATTTTGGGTGTTATGGATTAAATCTGTTAAATCATGTGTTTTAAACCCACCCTGTCCAGACCCCACTATAACTGAAATTGCTACTCGTGATGCCTGTTGTTTTTTTTCTACATAGGTATATAATTCGGATTTTTTAAAAGCATCGCACAATTCTGCTAGGTTTAATTTTACCCGTTCAAAATCCATATCTATCCAATCGTTTGTTGCCCCTACTGCAACTAAACCGGCGATGCCTTCAAGGCATTGTCTTTCGACACCTCCGTGTGCGTCCATTTGTATTTCTTTTAGACGATTAGCAAATGCAGGCACGAGTAAATCTGCATTTTCATTACTGCTTTTTTTACCTGTTTTAGTCACTACACCAACCCGTAATTGACTTACTTTTTCTGCCCGTTCATGCAATGCTTTAAGACTTTTTGGCGTTAGTATTCCCACTTGTAATGCGTCTAATAAAAGCTGTCCTAATTGTGTTAAACGATCGGGATAGAATTGTTTGATTTCCATGAAGGTATATGCGAACGCATCTGCTGTGTTATCTATGTGGTTACATATATTAGGAATATCTTCGAACAATAACTTATTCGGATCATTGGCACTGTGTATGGCATTTCTTAATTTTATTGCCCTTGTAGACAACATCTTGGTGCGAAGTGTCCATTTGTTTAGGCTATCAAAAATTTGCACAATAGCCCTTGCTGTATCCAGGGGATTTTTAAAAGTATATTGCATATTGGGATACATGGCATTGATTTTTTCATTAACATCTACGATAAAATCTGTGTTTTCTTGGTTAATATGAATCCACCGTATGGAAATTTTAGGTGACATTTTTATCAAATATTCAATAAATAAATCGTCGACAAACGGTCTGTATATGCCTTCTATGTATGTGGTTACCATGCTCTCACGGGTTTTTAAATACAAGGTCAATAAGATATTTACCATGCCTTTTTTAACACCTAGGGGGCGGGATTGCCACAACTGTATAATTTCTGAAATATGCACATGTCCGATTTGTTGTTGTAGGTATAAATCTGTTTTATGCCATAAGTTTTTTAGTTTATATGTATTATCAGGTTCCAAAAATTCCCAAAAGTCTTCGCCTGTGTCTTTATATATTCCTGTGTTTTCCAGAAAAATTTTATATAACCCCATTTCTGCCGGGAAACCTTTAAACCCTAATTGCTGTTTACCTTCTTGTAGTATCATAGCCTTAATTAAGTTATTCGAAGCCGTATTTGCATTGGCTGAGGGCTTGTTACGGTTCATAAGTTCGCTTTTTATGCATAATGCATCTGGATATATGTCCGTATCTATAATATCCGATATAACCGTGTTTAATATGGATATCGTTTTCTTTTTATGCGTTTTTTTAGTCCACTCACTACCATTATGCCATACATAATACCAGTTCGTTGAGATATGCAAGTTTTGCTGAATAGCATTGTTTAATGCTGTATTGGCATGGGTGATACGATCGTTTATTTCCCGCCTTGCCACCGCATCACCGCCTAAATCGGTTTTGTTATCCAGTATCCATTCGCAATATTTTAAGTCTTTTGTGCAATCAATAATATCTTGGGCATTATCGGCAAATGTAAACAAAATAGGATGGGATATTTTGGCTTTTTCCAAATTTGCACAAATATTTTTTTGCGTTGCTTTGCCCAGTAAAATAATCAAACATCCGTCCGCCCCCTTCGATAGGGCATGAGCAGTTGCATCTGCACATTGATCAGGTGTCATGATTTTAATATCAAACCATCGCAACGCCCCTGTGGTATGATAATGCTTTTTGGCTATGATAGGGCGAAGATTCATTGCTTGGGTAGTTTTTGTCGGGTCAATATCTTGTATTTTTAATTGTGCATCGGTTAATGCAACTTCCATATCAAAATCGCTACCTTCGTATAACGCATATAGGCTTTGATACTTTTTAAATATGAGTATAGACCACTGCGTTAGATCTTGTAATACGGATTGTAATATATCTATATGCACAACCGTTTTTAAACTATCCATATGGGCTTTTAGCCCTGATTGTCCCATAAACATATCCAGTAAAATAATAGTTTTTAATACCTGTACATGATAGATATCGCCCCCTTGTTTTTCACAGCGATTAAGGGATTCTAATCCCATAGCCCAACGGCTGGCATCCGCCGATGTCATAATAGATGGCTCTAAGTTAAAACGGATATAGTCGTATAGTTTATCGGGAGTGTATAAAAATTCTGTATTATATTCGGTGGTTTGGATAAATTCTTTAAATCCCCCTGTTTCTGCGGATGTAAGAAATGCAAATATACTGCGTTGGTTTTGCCCAAAACGCCGTTTAGACAAAGGACCTAATAAGCATGTGGTAATCGGATGCAAGGGGAAAGTTTGCGATAAATTTGCGTGAATATGCGATTGTACACCCTGCTTATTGTCAGCAATCAGTTTCGATATATATTTAGAAGTATGTGTATACGATGTGGGGGTTTTGGGGGCGTTTATGGCTTTGGTAATAAGGGCAATCTGCTCTTCACCAGCCACATTGATGGCAAGGTCAATAAATCGTCCTTGTATTTTATTCCACTCGTTGCGGGTATTAGAATTTAGCGACCGCCCATATGCGTTAAACGATTGGTGTAATATGCCCACAATAATAATTTTACCATTACTGCGATTGGCAAGTTCCGCCAGTTGCTGTAAAATATGAATATCCCCATCGCCACGGATAGCAGAGTCCAAAAACTTACCCATTTCATCAATGACCAACACGACACCATCATTACGCTTTGATATACGATTTATGGCATCGCAGATACCTTGTGAATCTTGCGTAGCAATTTTTGTGCCTTTGCAAGATTTTCGGATAGCATTGACTATGACAGCTATAGGATTTTCTGGACGACCGACCACAGGAATAAATATGCGTCCGTTATCATTGGGTAACAAAACAGGTCTTATATCATTGTATGCCTGATTGCCTAGCTGTCGTTTTGCCTCTTTTATAAGGTCGTTATCCAAAGAAATAAGGGCATTAAACAGCAAAGCTAAACTAGATTTACCTACGCCATAGGACCCAGTCCAAGTAAATGCACATTGTCCTGAATTTATATTTTTTGCCATACTCGAAAGGACTTGTTTTGACGATTCAGGGCAGACAAAACCTCTTAGAATATCCACCACTTTAATATCAGTGTTGATTTGTATAGACCGTTGAAAATGGTTATTTATGGTAACTTTTTCAGCGTACTTCATGGACGGGGTATTCCATATATTTGCTTTAATATGTCTATTGACACAGCATCACTTAATTGTAAATCGTTCGGTTTTGATAATTGCCGTAGCCCTGCAGATTCGCTATATTCTAAGCCTTTAATAACCGTATGAACATCATACATATACTGTGCTACATCTTCTTCGAACAATAAAAATACTCTACCGGGTGATCCCGGTTCGTTTGTTAAGGCTTCTATGCTCATGGTATTACTTTTTGAATCATACTGTTGCCAAAATTGTATCAATCCATAGCAGAATACTTCCAAAGATAAACTGTTTTTTTTACCCCGATTTAGATAATATCTGCCATCTGTTCCTTCGGATATTAAATGCAGTTCGGAAAATAACGCCAACAACTGTTCTTCTTGCGAACAGGCATTATTGCGGGGACAATACAACTGTAAAAAGCAATCGACATCTTTTTTAATAGTCGATATGCTAGCCTGTTTCCAGCCCCTATATTCTATTAAATCTATAATTTTCTTGCACAAAATATCTTTGTCGAAATCTGGTCGTATATAATTGTTAAAAATATAATAAAAAGTCGTAGTATGAGGGGCAGATATAAGATGCCAATGTACAATCCACATACTCGCAGGATTTTCCATCCAAGGGTCACCGTTATCTTCGTCGAACATGATTTTTGCATGTTCCGACAGGGTTAAATCATTTGCTTGTGGCCGTAAAATTTGTGTCCGCTCCGCCCAAAATCGCATCGATTGTACCATATTTTTACCCACCCCAAAAGTGGCAATGGCCGAATCTTCTGTAAAAATAGATTTTAGATTATTTCCCTTTTTCCCTTGTTTTTCAATAACTTCATCATATATTTTCTTTAACCAGCCATAGCGTAATGGAAAGGTCTGATGTCCAGAAAAAGAAGGCGTATAATCCGCATTATTATACAAAGGTCCTCTATCCATTGTCTTTTTTTATCATATGTAATATTTCCTTTTGGAGTACCTTTCCAAAGGCACCTATACGCTTTTAACATGTATTTAAAATATTGTCTATCATTTTTTTCTTGCATTTTTTTCTTGCATTCTAGGTGCAGATAGTGTATATACTGATATTGTAACTATATCCATTCGTTTAGGATGGAGTGCGAGGCTCCTTGTGGAGCCTCTGCTTTTATGGAAGAAAAGTATTGAAAAAAGTCATTGCCTATATTGATGGTTTTAACCTGTATTATGGAAGCCTAAGAGGCACACCATACAAATGGTTGGACTTAAATATGATGCTTAGCCATTTGTTAGGTGATGCATATCAAGTTGTAAAAATTAAATTTTTTACTGCCAAAGTAAAGCCACATGCTGGTGACACCACTGTTCACTTACGACAATCTTATTATTTAAGGGCTTTGCAGGCATACATACCTAATATTGAAATTTGTTATGGGTATTTTTCCCGTCATAGCATTCGTATGCCAAATGCTTTTCCACCGCCCAATATGGTACAGGTGATTAAAACCGAAGAAAAAGGATCTGATGTAAACTTGGCGGTGCATATGTTGAATGATGCATGGTTAAATACATACGATTGTGCGGTTTTGGTTTCAAATGACACAGACATGTCCGAATCTTTAAACTTAATCAAACGATACCACCCCAACAAGCAAATAGGTATTATTACCCCGGGTAATAGGGGAACTGCACATATATTAAGGCAACATACGGATTTTATAAAACAAATTCGACAAGGTGTATTAAAAAATAGCCAATTACCCCATAACATACCCAATACAAATATTAGAAAACCTCTAGAATGGTAGCCAAATGATATATTTGGATAATCAGGCAACAACCCCCTTAGATCCCGATGTTATACAAGCCATGCGTCCATATGGCGAAGGCGAACTATTTGCCAATCCCCATTCGACATCACATATACTTGGCATTCAATCTGCCAAAACTGTTGAAAAACACAGAACGCAAGTGGCAGAATATTTAAATGTGTTATCGTCAGAAATTATATTCACTTCGGGTGCAACAGAGTCCAATAATATTGCCATTATTGGTACCGCCATAAAAGCAAAAGAAAAAAATGTCAATCGTCATAAGATATTAGTATCCAGTACAGAACATAAGTGCGTACTAGGAGCCGTCCGCTTTGCCGAACATCACTTCGGTATACAAGCCATATACATTCCAAATCTTAAATGTGGTACTGTCGACATGGACTTTATCAAACAGCATATGGATGACCAAGTGTTACAAGTATGTGTCATGGGAACCAACAATGAAATTGGTACCAACCAACCCATACAAACAATAGGACAGTTATGTGCAGAATACGATGTCAATTTTCATGTGGATGTGGCACAGTCCGCATACATGCACATAGACCCCATAGATTGCAATATAACAACTATGAGCGTATCGTCCCATAAAATATATGGACCAAAAGGCATAGGGTGCCTATATATAAACAGTTTTGATGCCCCCATAACACCATCCCCCATAATGTATGGAGGCGGTCAAGAAAATAATATCCGCCCCGGCACACTCCCCACCCCTTTAATAGTAGGTTTCGGCACAGCCACCAAAAAAATGGTGGCAGTACGAAAAACAGAACCTGCAAAGTTACAGGAATTACAGAATCTGTTCATAAGAGAATTACAAAAAACAAACATCCCTTTTAACATAAATGGCACAGCGAAAAATCGTCATCCTGGAAATATAAATATCGAATTCATAAGCATAGACGCTATCACATTATTAACTAAAATAGGACAAAAAATATGTGCCTCCACAGGCTCAGCCTGCACCAGCGGAATACAAGAACCCTCACATGTATTAAAAGCCATTGACTTAACAACCCAACAATGCGACTCCTCCATACGCTTTTCAATTGGTAGGTTTACAGCAAAACAAGATATTGTACAGGCTATTCAAATAATTACAGAAAATGTTATTAAACAATAAATTATATCAGATGCACCACCTTATAAAAAATTTCAGACTAGATAACAAATAAATCTTGAATTGTTAAAAATTTTGTGATAGTGTGCTATAAATGGTATATAAGTAAGATTTTGAGGAATAATTTAGTCATGGAACAAAATATAGAGGAATCAGCGATTCAAATAGCCGAGGAGACTTTGAATAATGTAAGAGTAGGTTCTGACTCAGACAAAAATATTATCAGAAATATTTTGATTGCATTGGATAAAGCATAAAAAATATTAAGGCTGGTATATGAAAATCACAAAATTAACCCTTTGCAATTTCCGCTCATTTTATGGTGAACAAGTTATCAATTTTGGTGACAAAAATGTCATTTATGCTCAAAATGGTACAGGAAAATCAAATATTTTATACGCCCTTTATTGGCTTATGTATGGTAAAGGTGGTACCGATAAAGTTGATATGCCTAAAAATCAACCCTTAATCAATAAAATTGCTGAGAACGAGGGATTAGATGTAAATGTGTCTATTGATATTGAATACAATAATCGTAGGTATAAATTAACTCGTAAAGCCGAAAAAGGAGATGATGAAGGTAAATTGGAAATATATGAAAATTACCATGGCAGTTCTCATCCATACAATTCTGTTCCTGCGGATTTATTTGTTAATAGTATTATACCTTTAGTGCTTATGCCATATTTTTTCTTTGAAGGCGAAGAAAGGATTAAAAGTTATATGTCTAATAAAAATCTAGGTATTTTCATCAATCAAATATTAGGTGAAGAAACTTATAAAAAGACAGATAGATTATTAAAAAAGGCAAGGAGTGAATTAGACAAAAAACTTTCAGTAGCCAGTAATACGCAAAATAATACTATTGATGAAAAAAATACTCTTGATGATGACATCAATATTTTATCTCAGGATTGTGAAACCTTAGACCGCAAAATATATCAATTAAAAGAAGAATGCAAAGGAATTAAGGAAAAATTAAAACAAATTGATATAAGCAAGGAGATTGAAAAAAGAAAAGATGATTTAGAAAAGCAACAAAAAATTCTAGATAAAGATACTAAAATGTTGCGTACTAATTTAATTCAATACTTTACAGCACAGACAAATCTTATGTTGGCAAAACCGATATTAGAAAAATTAGAAGATTTGAACGATGATTATTATTTACCCGCCCCCTATGGAGAAATTCTTTTAAATAAAATTCAAAACGACAAAGAATGTATTTGTGGACGAGAAGTTAAACTGAATAGTCCAGAATATAACGCCATAGAAAAAAACAAAGAAAATGCAGTTTCTGTTAAACAAACAGAAAGATTACACGCTATTAAAGCCTTACAACATAATATTAAAAATAAATATGATGATATATTAAGCAAGCATAATGATAATAATCAAAAGTTTGATATGAAGCTTAGTGATTCTGAGAATAATGCAGAGGCATTGAAGCAAGTACAGCAAGACCTTAGAAAAATTGATAATAGTGAAGTACAAAATCTCACACAACGCCAAGATGATATAAACGAGGAAATATCTGAAATTCAAATTCAACTGCATGACAAAAAACAACAATTAAAAGAAAAAAAACAACTGCGTAAAAAGTTAGATGCAGAAATTAAGAGGATGAGAGATCGAGCAAAAGGATTAGATGCGGATAAAATAAAACACCAAATATATATACTTGAAAAATCAATTAAGTGGTTGCAATCTGAAAAAGAAAGAGAATTAGAAAAATCTAGAAACTTCGTAAAAAACACCATGAATAGAGGGTTAAAAGAATATTTTCGACATAATTGGTCTATTAATATTTCCGATAACTGGGAAATTATTGTACAGGATGCAGAAGGTGATTTAATGGACCTATCAGGAGGACAAAATCAATTCTTGGGGGTATTATTCGCAACATCATTGGTGAATTTAGCAAAAAATGGGGGCAATCGTGTTCTAAAAAGTGTATCTGTACCCCTTGTTTTGGATTCCATATATGGTAAATTAGATGGCGGAACATCTGCTGATACAGAGGGATATCAAGAAAAAGTAACGAAGTTTATTTTTGAGTTAGGTGAACAAGTCATTCTGCTAGTAAGTTCTTCACAGGGTGTGCATATGAACAAAATGGATGACATCAATGCTTTGATAAATAAAAGATATTTTGTAACAGCCTACGCAGACAATGTGGAAAAGCCTGAAATCATGAATATTAATGGCATCGAATGTACTTTGATAGAATCTGCTAAAGATAAAACATATAGCGAAATTAAAGAAGTAAGATAATATTATGGCAGAAGTAAAACTACAATCCTTTTCACGCTTAAAGTCAAAAGATAGAATTGTACAAGCATTAGGCGGTCCCCAGAATGGTGAAAATGGTGGTCGTCCAGATAGATTGACGGGCAAAACTTTATTTCCCCGCATATTAGATGTTTTAATGTTTGCCGCTTTGTTAGGATACCAAGAAAAACGCAAGGTTCCCTTAAATGGGGCAAAAGAAACCATTGCAAATGACCAATTAACAGCACAGAATGGTACTGACTATCCTATTCCTGCTACTGACTTTATTTTTTTAATTGCCTTGGCGGACACGAACGACCCTAATATCCTTAAAGAAGAAAATCAAAATAAAGCGGTTGCAATAGTTGAACAGTATGCTAATGGTGGATTAGATATAATCGGAAATTGGCTTAACGATCCAAACTTAAATCAAGATGATTTATTAGAATTAATTATTGATCAATTACAAGAGCGTAATTTTTGGCTAGCATTATGAGCTTGAAAGATTTAAAGTTAGATTTTACATATTCTAATGATGAAGCAGGCATTATCAACAAATTTCATATTCCTGTATTAGACCATGCAATCAAGTATGACCGAGCAACAGGATTTTTTTCACCTAGTATATTGTTACAAATATTTACTGTGTCACCTAAATTCATTAAAATAGGTGGTAAAATCAATTTATTGATTGGGTGTAAAATCACCGAAAGCGAATATAATGCAATTATGCGAGGGTATGTAGTACAGGCGGAATATGTATTTACTAAACATATTCAAAACTTGATTGATAGTTCAGAATCACAAGATAAAAAAGTTCTCGATTTGTTAACCTATCTTGTTGCCAATGGTAATTTGACTATAAAAGTGGCATATACTACTAATCCAATGGCTATGTATCATGAGAAATTTGGTATTTTGACTGATAATGATAATAATCAAGTTATGTTTATGGGATCGGCAAATGAAACATATCAAGGACTTAATGTAGGGGCAAATATGGAAAGTATAGCTGTATTCACAAGCCATAGAGATGCGGAACGAATTAAAGACTTTTCAGATCGCTTTCATGATTTATGGCATAATAAAAATCCGTATATTTTGATTTCTGACATACCAAATATATCAAGAGATTTATTGATTAAAAATGCACCATCCGAACTGCCCACAGATTTACTTATTCCTAACAAAAAGCAGTTAGTAAAAAAAGCGTGGGAAAAAAATCAAGAAGAGAAGCCTATACATTCAGACACCGAAAAAGGACCTCATATAGCCAGTTATAAAGGACAACCTTTTACGCTCCGTCCACATCAACAACATGCTATTACTGCATGGGAAAACGCCGAATATAGTGGTATTTTAAAACTTGCCACAGGATCGGGAAAAACACTCACTGCCATATATAGTGCAGTACAATTATACAAAAAAAATGGAATAAAATGCGTAATAGTAGTAGTCCCGCTTAAAAATCTAGCAAGCCAGTGGGCGGAGGAGATGATGCCGTTTGGTTTCAACCCCATACAGTGCCATTCTGATGCTAAAGATTGGGATAAGACTTTAACAAAAAAAATAAATCAAATCCGTAGTGGGGGTGAGAAAATTATATCTATTATTGCGGTTAAAAAAACTTTTGAAAGTGATAGATTTCAAAGGCTACTACAAAAATTAGATACACAAAAAATGATGTTCATTGGTGACGAATGTCATGGACACAATACTTTGCCTTTTGCTCAAAAGATGCCTAAGGCACAGTTCAAAATGGGATTATCTGCAACGCCAGAACACTATAGAGATTCGCAAAAGAATCAATTACTATTTGCTACATATAGTCATCCAAATAACATACATACTGCCCCTATTGCTGAATACGGGTTGGCAGACGCACTAAATGACAAGGTTCTAACCCCATATAAATATTATCCTATTATTGTCAATTTAATAGACGAAGAATTTATAGAATATAATGGTTATAAAGCAACTATTGCCTCTTTTATATCTAGGGGTGGAAACTTTGCTGAACCAGATTCAGCTGTTACAAGTGCCATGGGGGCAATGAGTCGTATTATTGCAAATGCCAGTGAGAAACTTCTAAAATTAAAAAACATCCTATCAGAAACGGGTAAAAGTAAACATTGCTTGTTTTATAGTGGGGCTGGGCAACATATAGCAGAAGCAGAAGGATTAAAACAGATAAATCATATTACAAAACTATTATATGATTTAGGGTGGCATACATGTAAATTTACTGCTGAGGAAAGTTTACCAGAACGGAACGAAATACTCAAAAAATTTGCCTTAGAGGAATATGATGCATTAGTCGCCATTAGGTGTCTGGATGAAGGGGTGGACATTCCCGCATGTCGTACAGCATTTATTACAGCCAGCTCTAATGATCCAAGGGAATTTGTACAACGCAGAGGACGAATATTGCGCCAATATGAAGGCAAAGAATATGCGGAAATATATGACTTTGTTGTTAATAATCCCGGTGAAAGTAAATCCACAGAAGCAGAAAATGGACAAATAACCCCAACTCTAATTCGCAAAGAACTATCCCGTGTGTATGAATTTGCCCACTTATCCATAAACGAAGAACATGCACAAAGTGTAATGCAGGATATATGTGATTATGAAGGGATTTCATGGGGCGAAGAGTGTATATTAGATTTTGCAACAGATTATGGTACATCATATAGTGAAGAGTAAAGAATATGAGATATAAAACTTGACCTGCCCCCTATAAATTGGTCCAAAAATAAGTTAGTATTGCTTTATCTAAATTATGAAAGGATTTTAAGATGTCAAAGAATAGGAAAGCCCGGAGTATAGAACAAATTATCCGTATATTACGGGATGCAGAGATTAAGTTATCATCAGGTATGACAGTCAGTGTTATGTGCCGTGATTTAGGCATATCAGATGCGACTTATTACAAGTGGCGCAAACAATATGGTGGTATGGATGTTAATCATGCCAAAGATTTAAAAGCATTATTGGATGAGAATGCCCGTTTAAAGAAGCTTGTTGCTGATTTGAGTTTAGACAATCAAATCTTAAAGGAATTTAACTCGGGAAAGTGGTAGGTGCTGGCGGGGTAAAAAGCTTTATTGGCAAAGCCAAGTTTTTTTACAATGTATCAGAACGGCGTTTATGTAGTTTATTCAAGACACATCGCTCTACGGTTCGTTATGTGAAACGAGATGTTGATGAGGAAAGCCGTTTAATATCAGATATGCACCGTCTAGCACAAAAATACCCTAGATATGGTTATCGGCGGATATGTGCCTTATTAAAAAATTATGGTTGGTGTGTAAACCATAAACGGATTGAACGGCTTTGGAAGAAGGAGGGACTACAAGTGCCACAGAAAATACCCAAACCCCGTAGTTCAAATGCTGGTGATGGGAGCTGTATTAAACTTCGTCCTGAGTATCAAAATCATATATGGAGTTATGATTTTGTGCATGACAAACTCAGAAGTGGTAAAAGCATTAAAATATTAACAGTTATAGATGAGCATAGCCGAGAATGCTTAACCATTGATGTTCGGCATAAACTGAACAGTACGGATGTATTGGATATTATGGGCAGGTTGTTTATCACAAAAGGTATGCCTAAGCATATCCGTTCTGACAATGGATCCGAATTTATAGCCCATAGGCTACAAGATTGGTTGAAGCGTATGCAGGTGGATACAGCATATATTGATAAGGGCAGTCCATGGCAGAATGGTTATAATGAAAGTTTTAATGGTAAACTTCGGGATGAGTGCTTGAACAGGGAGATATTTGATACTTTAACTGAGGCACAAGCTGTCATAGAAAACTGGCGGTATGAATACAATCATATCCGTCCGCATAGTGCGTTGGGGTACAATCCACCAGTGCCAAAAACGCAGCCCATTGTCAATGACATCCGTCATTCCGCTACGCTACATGACAAATATCATTGACAATAGAGAAAAAAAGTGCTAACCTAAAAATGGACCAAATCAGTGGGGCTAGTCAAACTCTTGTAGCAAAAATATCCGAACTCCCTGAAAATCAATCTTCTGTCTTATTGATAGATTTAAACTTTTCTGAAAAGACTACAACTGCTTTATCCAAACAGGGTATACATAAGGTAGCTGATATATGCCAATACCAAGCTTTTCAATTTTTAATGCTACCTGATATTCAAAAGTCTAGGCTTGAAGACATCAAAAATGGTTTATTAAATTTTATAAATTCTCAGCAAAAAAGAACAATACACCTTACGAAGAGCCTATGAACACAGAAACAGAAAAAATATCAGCTATCTTAAAATTTTCTGAGCATTCTGATGAAGAATCCATAGATATAAAAACTAAAAAATCATTGCCACATTTTTTTAGAATGTCTTATGATGAATTAATATTATATTTACAAAAACTTCCCATAGAATACATAAAGTTAGCAATATCAGTAATAGATATGGGTATTGGTGCCTATAATGTTTTGACTGCCAATAGGATTACACAAGTACAAGATTTATTCCCATATCAAGAAGCAGATTTATTAAGAATGAGAAATATGGGAAAAACAAAAGTAAATAACCTTAAACAAGGACTTGCAATTTTGCTTAATAAATGGGAGAAAAATAATGAATTTACCATTCCTGCCATTGAAAATAAGATTCCTACTTTAAACTGGGATTTTGAGCATAATATCGATGACAATACCATTTTAGAAGTAAAATTATCTGATATAACATCATTACCAGTACGTGCAATCAATACACTTAAAAACGCCAATATATATACAATTGATGATTTAATCAAAATTTCGAAAATAGACCTATTAAGAAAACCAAATTGTGGACAAAAAACCCTTAAAGATATTGAAAAATCTATATTCAAATATATTGCGGACTTAAAAAATAGCCAAACAGAAATCATTGAAAATTTATCTCTAGATTTTCTAAATGAAAATAAAATTATCAGTGATATACACTACGAAATTATTAAACGCAGGTTTGGGTTTTATGGGGAAGAACAAACATTAGAGGCTGTCGGTGAAATTCATGGAATAACTAGGGAGAGGGTACGACAAGTATCCACTAAATCTATTGATAAATTAAGAAAAAATATAAAATATAGGGTCCAAATTATAGAAAAAATTACAGTATTGCATAATGAACATGCCCCACTAGAAATAGGACTAATCCCATACCTAGACGATTTCTTTAGTGCCTACCAAGGTATGGATATTTTTTTAAAAAACTGTATTACACAAATATTTTGCCCATATTTATATGCTATTAAATATCAGAATGAAACATATTTATCGACTATTGCACAAAAAGATTTTGACGGTCATATTAGTGTTATTAGCGACTTTTCTCAGTACCAATCTATGAGCGTAGAGTTAATGGAATATCATATTAAAAAACAATGTGGGCAAGCAAATATTGAAACTTTTTGTAATCTAATTAAAGATAATATCAAGAAAAAAATATTAATAAACCAAGATGATGGTATAATAATGGGCAATAAAAAATCTGCTCGTGACATTGTAAGCATGGTATTGAAAAACGCAGAAACCCCATTACATTATACAGAAGTACATAGTCGATGCTTACAGTTAAAAAATAAGATTGATGAACGCCGTGTTCACTCCTTATGTGGTGAAGTCGGCATATTATATGGACGAGGTATATATGGTAATGAAAAACACTTTAAAATAGATTTTGAAATTTGTAATGTAATATTAGAAAAAGCAGTACATATCATCAAGCAAAAAAATAAGCAAACACACAGTCAGGTCATACTAGAAAATCTAAAAAATTTATATGACATACCCGATAATTTAGATTCTTATAAATTAGAAATCATACTGTATCGTTCAAATGAGGTAAAGCCTTTGGGAAAATCTACTTGGATTTATAGTGATGTTAATGCAGAAGAATGAACATACATATACGAAAATTTTTTTATGATATAATGTATGATACTTTATATGTTGATTTTCCTGCACTTTGTGCAATAAAATCCCACACTTTTGCACCCCGATTGGACACCACAATGTGACTATGTCGCAAGGGGTTGCAACCGCATTTAGTCAATCAAATTATACTTAATTGACTATAACAAAAAAATAGCTAACCTAAATGAACCGAATAGTGGTCAATGACTTGCAATTATGACTTGCGGGTATCGGTTTTTAGGTGAATACCATGTGGTTTTTTGCCCATTTTTATTGGGGTTTTTATGTGATAGAAGTGGCCCCCAAAAACTGGACAATGATTTAAGTTTCATTTATATTTCATTTATATATAGAAATAAGGAGATTTATTAAATGAGTAAAATACGGAAGAATTACCCTGCTAAATTCAAAAAAGAGGTTGTTTTGGCAGTATTGCGTGATGACACGCCGATATCGGAATTATCGTTTCGTTTTGGAGTGCATGCTACGGTTATTCAAAGGTGGAAGCGAGAGGCTGTTTGCTCTATTGAGGCAGGATTTTCAGGCAAGCTTGACAAACAAAAGCATGATAGCGAAGCCCATGTTAAAGAGCTTCATGCCAAGATAGGTCAATTGACGATTGAACGGGATTTTTTGTCAGACATTTCGGATCGTTTAGGATTACAGGTTAAAAAAAAATGGTAAATTCTAATTCCCCCGATTTAAGTATTGTGCGTCAATGCGAGTTGCTTGGAATGAACCGTTCAAGTTATTACTATCAATGTAAAGAAGAGAGTGATTTTAATGTGGAGTTGATGGAACAGATAGCCCAGCAACATTTACAAACGCCTTTTTATGGTGCGAGGCAAATGATGCGTCATTTAATCCGCCAAGGCTATAAGGTCGGCAGAAAACGCATCCGCAGGCTGATGAAGGTACTGAGGCTAAAAGCAATTTACCAAGAGCCAAAAACATCTACTATAAACCCGCAACATAAGGTGTATCCGTATTTGTTGAGAAACTTGGATATTAACCGTCCTAATCAGGTTTGGTGTACAGATATTACTTATATCCCGATCAAACGAGGGTTTTTATATTTGGTTGCTGTTATGGATTGGTATAGTAGGAAGGTACTCTCATGGCGTTTATCTAATACGCTGGATAGTAGGTTTTGTGTTGAAGCGTTAAATGATGCTTTGGCAAAATACCCCACCCCAGAGATATTTAATACAGACCAAGGCAGTCAGTTTACTTCCCTTGATTTTACGGATACCTTAAAAGATAATGGTATTCGTATATCTATGGATGGTAAAGGGTGTTGGAAGGATAATGTCATAATTGAAAGATTTTGGAAATCATTGAAGTATGAATGTGTTTATTTGCAAGCATTTACCAGCGGTGTAATGGCTAAGGAAAGCATAAGAAAATGGCTTAAATTTTACAACCAAGATAGACCCCATTCACATTTCGGTTTGACAACACCCGCAGAAACATATACAATGCATTCTCATGCAAAAGAAGTTCCGCCTACGGCTACACTTACTTTTACATGAGAATATACATATTTAACCACATAAGTGAAGCTTAAAATAGGCTTAGTACTGTCCTAACAAAGGGGACCACCTCTGATTTTTGTTTATATTATAGGGTGATTTTTATGTGTGGGGGGATGGATGTGCCATGTTGTTTGTATATAGGGCGTATCGGTAACCATAATTTCCATAATAAAATCTGTTTCCGTGATTTTAAAGGTGGGGGTATATTTTATTTGCATGGTGTACACACTTGTCGCCATTGTTCGGGGGTGTTGGTATTTTTCATATGCGGTTTAAATATATGGGGCAAGGTAATTTGTGGTATTTTTAGGTGTATCAGTAAATGTTGCACAGAAGTATGGGGGGCAATCCCGATATTTTTTTTCGGTCGTGGTATATACGCCGGCAAGGTATACTGTGCAAAGATTGCCCCTTGTGGGTGTTGGCACAGGGTGTGTATCATATCCGCCCGTAACAATGGCATGTCCACAGGTACCACCATATAGCCGTCATAATTCGCATGGGTTTCCATAATGTCTTTAATGGCATGTGCTGGTCCCGCATCAGGGATGGTATCAGATATACACAGATGTTCATATCCCAATACTTGCCCACTGATACAAATGTTGTGTATGTTTGCTGATTGTACAATACGCAACATATGGGCAATCAATGGTACCCCGCCATAGGATAAAAACGCTTTATTTTGCCCCATACGACTGGATTTGCCACCGGCAAGGATAATACCCAATATGTTTTTATGGGCTTTTGTCTTGTTATCCATGTTTATGTACCCTGTAAAGAATGTCCCGGTAACCATCCGCTTTTGCCGTCGGTATAATGTTCATTTTTCCAAATGGGGGCACGGGTTTTAATGTGTTCTATGACATATCGGCACGCTTTAAAACTTTCCGCCCGATGGGGGGATCCTACGGCGATGATGATGCTTATACCCCCGACGGGGATATACCCTTGATAATGGGCAACATAATATGTGGTATTTTGCCATTTTTGCTCCGCTTCGTTACATATATCCATTAAAATCCTTTCCGCAAGGGGAATGTGTACATCATATGTGATACCGACAACGCCATTGCCTGCGTGGGTATTTCTGACGGTGCCAATAAACATATCGATCGCCCCATATGCGGGGGTGCTGACCGCCTGCATCGCCGTATCTGTGCGGAGGGGGGTGGTGCTGATGTATACCGTGTGTGTCATGGGGTCAACCGCCACAAACAGGGGGAAGAATCCATAGCTGTATAGGTTTTTCAATCGTATCTGTATCCCGTAATATGGTTGTATCCGTTGCCAATACAGAACTGTTGACCAATGCTTGATGTTCCCCCCCGATAGCATCAATTACCGCTTGCTTAATAGTTTGAACAGTTGGCATGGCGGGGGTGGTGATGCGTATAGTATCCGTAATATTTCGAAACGCCCCAAAACATTGAATGGTAAATGTGGTGTCAGTCATGCCCCGAATCCTTGTTTTTTAATCTTGTTCAATGTATCCCCTATAAATGGACTGAGTATATCCCAGCATTCTTTTACCGCTTTTGGTGATCCGGGAAACGCCACCACCAGTGTCGCCCCGACCATACCCGCCGTTGCCCGTGATAACCATGCTGTATCCGTAAAGTGTAAACTTTCCGCACGTATTACATCCCCCAAGCCATCCAGCATGCGGTTGCTAATTGAGTGTAATGCTTCGGGGGTTACATCACGGGGACCCGGTCCTGTACCGCCACAGGCAATTACAATATCAGGGGCAGGGGCATTACATATGGTTTTTAATGTGTCGGCAATGGTGTGTTGGTCGTCTGGTATCACCTTGTAATATATGACTTCTGCCGCCGCATCGGTTAATTTTTGTTGTAACAATGTTCCTGATATATCGTCATAGGTACCGTCCGATGCCCTGTCGCTCATGACCAGTATGGCGGCGGTTTTACCCTGTAAAAATGTATCCGTAGGTAACTGGTGTTGTAACCAATCGGGAATACCATCATCGTTTATCCATACCCCCGATTTACCCCCTATTTTTACCAATAATTTTACGTCGCCAATCCGTAAATGTGCATCTGTACCTTTGGTTATATCCCAAATGGTCAGTAATGCAGTGTTTGCCCCCACCAAAGCCTCCATTTCGACCCCTGTTTTGGCGAAGGCTGCCGCTTGGGCGTATACGGTAATGCTATGTTCAGAATCGTTTAATTGACAATGAATGGTTACTTGATCCAGGGGCAAGGTATGGCACATGGGGATTAAATCGGGTGTTAATTTTGCCCCTGTAATGCCGGCTATTTCCGCTAATGCCACCACATCCCCTTTGGGCAGGGTTTTATTCTTAATGGCGGTAAAGGCGGTTTTGTTCATATATATGGTGCCACAGGCAACGGCTTGCCTGCGGGTGGGGCGTTTTCTGCCCACATCAATCATTTTAAAATGCCCATTTTGTAGGGAAAAAGTATCCGTCATGGTAATATTACCCCCCTATACTTGCCAAATGGGTACGTATACCGCTGTTGTTATCATGTAAAAAGTGGGTGGATTTTTTATACTGCATTACATCCAAAATCGTCGATTGCAATTCCGCTTGCATAGTGTCCGATTGTAATAAATCCCTAAGCGGATAGCCTTTTTCCCCAAACAAACACAAATGTAAATCCCCTGTTGCTGATACCCGTAGGCGGTTACAACTTTTGCAAAAATCGGGGGAATACGGGGCGATAACGCCCATACTGCCCGCATATTCGGGGTGGGTGAATTCTTGGGCGGGTCCTGCCCCATCTGGGCGAGGTTTTAACCGCCATCCCTGCTGCATAAGGCGGTCGGTTACCGTAAATGCCGGGATATGGTGGGCGTTAAAGTAGGCTTCGTTGTCGTTGGTACGCATCAGTTCGATAAAGCGAATACTTATCGGACGGTCTTTGGTGAATCGTATAAACGCCCCCAATTCTGTATGATTTAAGTCTTTTAACAGTACCGCATTGACTTTGACGGTTTTAAAGCCCACTTCAAAACATCTGTCGATACCATTTAATATTTCCCCCAGCCTGTCATGCCCTGTAATAGTCTTAAATTGGGTGGGGTTTAAGGAATCTATACTGATATTGATTGCCCGAATACCCGCTTTGTAAAAATCTTGGGCTCTTTTGTCCAGTTTATATCCATTGGTGGTCATGGCAAGGTGTTTTATGCCTTGGATATGGTGTATCTGTTGTACAATAGTCAAAAAATCTTTACGAACGCTGGGCTCCCCCCCTGTAAGACGGATTTTCCACACGCCTAAGTGGGCAAATGCGCGTATTAAGCGGACAATTTCGTCTTGTGACATAAATGGACTGCATCCGCTTGGTTTATACCCATCGGGCAGACAATAGGAACAGGTAAAATTACATACATCGGTTATCGATAACCGCACATAGGGAAATTGCCGTCCAAAGTTATCTCGTATACGGGGGCATTGCCCCGTTTTTGCTATCATTTTAAAAAAACTCCTTTCCCCCCACTGGATGCTTTAAAGTAAGCACAATTTTATATTATGTGATAGTAACATTTTAAACCATAAAAAGCAAACTGTGGTTAAAATATATAATATCACTGTACTAATGGGCTGGTGGCACTTTCAAAGGTAAAGCCCCGAATATCCGCCTGCCCAGCAAGAATACGAATATATTGTTGCAGGGCTTTTTGTTGGTTTTTTCTCTCTAAATAGTCTTTTATCCACTCCCCCACCTGTGCATAGGCAAGGGCGTGTCCTTCAGCCCATTCATCAACCTTAATAATATGGTATCCGACTGATGTTAAAACAGGGGTTTTACTGATGTCCCCTGCACGCATTTTAAACAACGCTTTTTCAAATTCCGGCAGGGTTTGCCCTTGGCTGATTTGTCCAATCCGTCCGCCTTCTTTGGCGGAAGAACAGGCGGATTCTTGTTTGGCTATGCTGGGGAACAACACAGGTTTTTGTTTAATTTTTTTCAGGGCAATTTTTGCTTTCATTAACGCCATATCTTGGGCAAGTTTATTGTCCGCCGGTGCCAAGTATAAAATATGTGATACTTCGAACAAGGGGGAAGTCATAAATCTTTTGGGATTGTTCCGATAATATTGGTGACAAATTGTGTCGTCTGCTTCGGGAAATGATACTTCTTGGTCTATTAACGATTCAATAATATCGTTTTCATCGGCTTTGTCAAAATCCGCTTGGCACAGATATAAGTGTTGTGCCCGTTGTATCAATAATTCCCGAATAATTAACGCCCGGGTGGCATAATATTGGGCGGAGAACAGGCTTTCTGCTGGGTGGTGTTGGGTTTCTTGCATAATATTTTGTGGGGCAATGGTAACACCATTTACGGTAATATGGGGGGGTATAGTCATTACTGAGGCCGTTTTCTTACAATTTGGTATGGACGGAATATATATCCCAAAGGGGCACTTAGCATATGCACAAGTCGAGTAAATGGAAATACTACAAACAAGGTCATACCCACGGCGATATGTAGTTTATATATCAATGCCACATGCGACAGGGCGACAATATCGATGGGGCGGAAGGTTACAATCCGTTGTGCCCATGCCATAAATTTTACCATTTCTTCCCCATCTAAGTGATTTAATGATACAACTATGGAAGATAAGCCCAGTAATAACTGTATTAACAATAATATCAATACCATAATATCGGCAAAGGAACTGGTACGGCGAATCCGTGCATCAAACAATCGGCGGTGTAATAACATCACCAGCCCCAACAAGCATAACAGCCCCGCCCCGCCACCGGCACTGATTGCCAGCACTTGTTTTGCCCCATGTGATATACCAATAGCGTCAAAAAAGACTATGGGTGTTAATAATCCCACCGCATGTCCGGCAAGGATGCTTATTACCCCCACATGAAAACAGATACTGCCCATAATCAATTGCTTTCGCCGTAACAATTGTGATGATTTGCTCCGCCATGAATAAGGTGCCCTATCGAATCGCAATATACTGCCGATAATAAACACGCTTAGGGCAATATAGGGATATATTTGAAATAAAAAAGTATTGAAAAATTGACTCATCTTTCAGTCCTTTCATGGGGGTTTAAATGCATACGGGTCAGCATTTGTTGTGCTTGCGGGCATGCACCAGCATTCCCCACCGTTTGCGAGGAATTTTCAAAGGCAAATTGTTCTTTCCACGCTTCATCAATTTCACCCATATGCAAAGGTCTGCCCGAATCTTTTTGTATTGAGGCTTTTACAATTTTTGCATTGGGGGTTTTTGTGGGAATGTCTATTAATGCTTGTAACACCCCTGCATATAGTGATCCCCGATTTTGCAACCGTTGGGCAAGTGCCGATAGGATGTTTACTATACTGCCTAAGTTTTCTTTGACATGTTGTGCGTCCAGTAGGGATACATATTCCAAAAACATGGGCAAATAATCGGGGGTTTCATGTGTCCCGATGTTTAAGCCTTTTTCTGCATACAGTTCGGACAAATCGACCATAGCCTGTCCCCGTTCCCGAGAATCCCCATGTACATGTTCGAATAAATGTAAAGATAACGATGGTGTACGATCAAATAAATCCACATAGGCTTCTTGTAAATCCAATAAATCTTGATTTTCTATGGTGTCCAATACTGCCATAATCCGTTTTAAATGCCCTTTTTTTAATAGTCCTTCTTGGCGTAAGAAAGTACGACATTCGTTTATGGCGTGTTTGTGGTGTATGGAGGGATAGGTCAATAAAAATCCTAATATTTTCAGTGTTCTCATGGCTTATCCCCCTTTACATCCGCAGGATGATTCCCCACATCCAGAGTGGCTTTTGGGAAAGTCCGCATATTTATCCCTGTCAAACAGGGTGTTGACTCGATTGGAGGGGGTGGATCCGCTTTGTCCACGGGATTGGTCAGGTGATTCAAATATTTCCATAGGGCTGTTACTGCTTAGGGAACAGCCATCGCCGAAGCTAAACCCACACCCACCACTTACACCATAGGCATCAAGGGTTTCTTCTTTGTGTCCCGTAGGAATAACATAGCGGTCTTCATAGTTGGCGAGTGCCATAATTTTATACATATCTTCCACTAAATCCGTCGTTAAGCCCACTGCGTCCAATATGTGGGCAGTATTATTGTTTTCAATCAATTGCCCCCGCATGTATTGACGCATGGCCAACATCCGTTTTAAACCCAAGCGAATGGGGGCTTCTTGCCCTGCGGTCAGTAAATTTGCCAAATATTTTACGGGAATACGCATATGGTCTAGGTCGGGCATAATGCCATCGACGGTGGGGATTTTACCCGCCCCTGCCGCCGACTGTATGGGCGATAAGGGGGGAATATACCATACCATAGGCAAGGTACGATATTCCGGGTGCAAGGGAAATGCCACTTTCCAATCAATCGCCATTTTGTAAACGGGGGAATTTTGTGCCCCTTCAATCCAGTTTTCAGGAATCCCTTGTTTGCGGGATTCGGCGATAATTTCCGGGTCGTGTGGATTTAAAAATATATCGATTTGGGCTTGGTATAAATCTTGTTCATCTTCCACACTTGCCGCTTTTTCGATGCGATCCGCATCATATAAGAACACCCCTAAGTATCGAATGCGCCCCACACAGGTTTCTGAGCACACGGTGGGTTCGCCATTTTCAAGTCGAGGGTAACATAAAGTACACTTTTCCGCTTTGCCCGATTTCCAGTTATAATAAATCTTTTTATAAGGACACCCAGACATACACATCCGCCATCCCCGACATTTGTCTTGGTCAACCAAAACAACACCGTCTTCTTCGCGCTTGTAAATGGACCCAGACGGACAAGATGCCACGCAAGTGGGGTTTAAACAATGTTCACATAAACGGGGCAAATACATCATAAAGGTATTTTCAAATTCCCCATATATGTGTTCTTCGATATCCTTAAAATTATAATCTTTACGGCGGTGTTCGAATTCTGTGCCTAAAATTTCTTCCCAATTGGGTCCCCATTCGATTTTTTCCATACGATTACCCGTTACCAACGATCGGGGACGGGCGGTGGGCAATGCCTTGGTGGCACCCGTTTTTTGCAGATGGTCATAATCAAAAGTAAAGGGTTCGTAATAGTCGTCTATTTCTGGTAAATGAGGATTGCCAAAAATGTTGGCTAATATCCGCCATCTTGCCCCCTGTTTCGGGTGGATTTTACCATTTTTATGGCGTTTCCATCCCCCTTTCCATTTCTCTTGATTTTCCCAATCTTTCGGGTATCCAATACCCGGTTTGGTTTCCACATTATTAAACCAAGTATATTCCACCCCTTCCCGTGATGTCCATACATTTTTACAGGTTACCGAACAGGTATGACAGCCGATACACTTATCCAAGTTTAACACCATTCCTATTTGTGCACGAATTTTCATAATGTTATGCCTCCATTTCCGCCGCTTCGTCCATCCAGTCCACCTTGTCCATTTTGCGAACTATGACAAATTCATCACGGTTGGTACCACATGTGCCATAATAGTTAAATCCATAAGACAACTGGGCATACGCCCCAATCATATGGGTGGGTTTCAAGGTTGCCCGTGTTACGGAATTGTGAATGCCCCCCCGGGCATTGCTGATTTTACTGCCAGGGGTGTATACCAGTTTTTCTTGGGCGTGGTACATCATTAACATACCCTCATTTACCCGTTGCGATACCACCGCCCGTGCCACAATAACACCATGGTTGTTAAATGCTTCCAGCCAATCGTTATCTTTTATATGGATTTTTTGGGCATCGGTTTCACTTAACCATACAATCGGTCCCCCACGGGATAAAGTCAACATGTGCAGGTTATCACTGTATGTGGAATGAATCCCCCATTTTTGGTGTGGGGTGATAAAGTTTAATAAGAGGGTGGGGGATTCGTCCCCGTACTTTTCCAGAGTATATTGCACTGTGCGGGTGTTAATCGGTGGACGGTACGATACTAAGCTTTCGCCAAAGTCTATCATCCATGGGTGATCTTGATACAGCTGCTGCCGACCTGTTAAAGTACGCCATGGGATATATTCATGTACATTGGTATACCCTGCATTATAACATACATGTTCCGATTCTAGTCCGCTCCAAGTGGGGGAACTTATAATCTTGCGGGGTTGGGCTTGAATGTCGTGAAAGCGAATTTTTTCTTCTTGTTTGGGTAATGCCAAGTGGGTGTGGTTCCGTCCGGTAATTTTGCTTAGTGCCGCCCATGCCTTAACCGCCACTTCCCCATTGGTTTCAGGGGCAAGGCTCATCACCGCTTCACAAGCATCGATATCGGTGATAATATTTGCCCGTCCATCTTTGTTCTTGCCGTTTAGTTTTTTCAAAAAATCCACTTCGTGTTCTGTGTTCCACGCAATGCCTTTGCCCCCATTCCCTATATTTTCCATTAATGGTCCCAGCGAAGTAAACCTTTTGTAGGTATCGGGATAATTGCGTTCGATCACCTTCATCATCGGGGCGGTTTTGCCGGGAATAAGCGGACATTCGCCTTTGCGCCATTCTTTTACATCCGGCTGGGTTAATTCCCCCGGTGTATCGTGTTGAATAGGATTGAGAACAATTTCTTGTTGTGCTTTCAAGTTCCCTTTGCACACTTCAGAAAACTTTTTTGCTAATCCCTTGTAAATGTCCCAATCAGATTTACTTTGCCACACGGGGTCAATGGCTTTTGACAATGGGTGAATAAATGGGTGCATGTCAGAGGTGTTTAAATCATTTTTTTCATACCAGCTGGCGGTTGGCAAGACGATATCCGAATATAAACAGGTGGTCGACATGCGAAAATCAAGGGTTGTTACCAAATCCAATTTACCTTCGGGGGCGTGGTCGTGCCATGTGACTTGTTCGGACACTTCCGCCCCCTCAGCCCCTAAGTCCTTTCCTTGTATCCCATGGGTGGTACCAAGGAAATGTTTTAAAAAATATTCATGACCTTTTCCTGATGACCCCAGCAAATTCGACCGCCACACAAACAAATTACGGGGCCAATTATTGGGGTGGTCTGGGTCTTCACAAGACATGCGTAAATCCCCGTGGCTCAGACGATTAACCACATACTCAATGGGGTCTTGGTTTTGTGCTTTGGCTTGTTTTACCAACTCGATAGGGTTTTCTTGTAATTGGGGTGCAGATGGCAACCACCCCATGCGTTCCGCCCGTATATTACAATCGATAATGGATCCTTTCCACTTGTCTTTGTTGGCAAGGGGGGATAAGATTTCCCCCACATTTAAGGTTTCATATCGCCATTGATCCGTATGGGCATAAAAAAACGAAGTGGAATTTTGTTGTCGGGGGGGTCTTGCCCAATCCAAAGCAAATGCCACCGGCAACCACCCCGTTTGTGGACGGAGTTTTTCTTGCCCCACATAGTGGGCCCAACCGCCCCCAGATTGTCCGATACAGCCACAAAATACCAACATGTTAATACACGCCCGATAATTCATGTCCATATGGTACCAATGGTTCATTGCCGCCCCGATGATAATCATGGATTTTCCTTGTGTTACATTTGCATTACGGGCAAATTCCCGTGCCACTTGTGTGACCTGTTCGGCGGACACCCCGGTTATGCTTTCCTGCCATTTTGGGGTATAGGGGATATTTTCCTGATAAGTGTGTGCCACATGATCGCCGCCCAATCCCTCACGATGAATACCATAGTTGGCACAGATTAAATCAAACACACAGGCAACAGCAATTTTTGCATTATTGATATGCAAATACCTTATGGGAATATTGCGTTTTAATACCTGTTGTTGGGGGTTGCTGGCAAAGTATCCATGTTCGTGTTGGTGATTACCAAAATAAGGAAATCCGACCTTTACAATATCTTCATGGGTGCCAAGTAAAGTTTTTTGTGGGCGAATATCATCCCCCGACTGAGAATCCTTTGGCACCGTGTTCCATTTGCCCTGTTCCCCCCAACGAAATCCAATCGATCCAGTTGGTACTACTATGTTTCCGCTGTTTTCATCATAACATACGGTTTTCCATTCTGGGTTATTGTCTTCGTTTAAGTTATCGTCAAAGTCCGATGCCCGCACCATCCTGCCGGGGGCATAGGTGCCGTCCGCTTGCCCCTCTAGTTTTACCAAAAAAGGAAAATCCGTATATTTACGGGTGTATGTGTCGAAGTATTCTGATACGGTATTTATATGAAATTCTTTTAAAATCACATGTCCCATTGCCATGCCCATTGCCGCATCTGTGCCTTGTTTTGGATTGAGCCAAATATCGCCAAATTTTGAGGCCTCAGAATAATCGGGGGTAACAGTAACCACCTGTGTGCCTTTGTATCGGGCTTCGGTCATAAAGTGGGCATCGGGCGTACGGGTTTGTGGTACATTCGACCCCCACATAATAATAAATCCTGCATTATACCAATCGGCACTTTCGGGAACATCGGTTTGTTCCCCCCAACTTTGCGGCGATGCAGGGGGCAGGTCGCAATACCAGTCGTAAAAACTCATACACACCCCGCCCAATAAGGATAAATACCGTGACCCCGCCGCATACGACACCATGGACATGGCAGGGATTGGGGAAAAACCAACAATACGGTCGGGACCATGTTGTTTAATAGTATGGATATTTGCCGATACAATTATTTCATTCACTTCGTCCCAATCCGCACGGACAAATCCCCCATGTCCACGGGCTTTTTGGTATGTACAGCGTAAAATCGGATCGTTTTGAATTGCCGCCCATGCTTCGACTGGATTAGAATGTTGTTGTTTACTTTTTCGCCACATGTCGATCAATTTTTTACGAATCATGGGATATTTTAAACGATTGGCTGCATATATATACCAGCTGTAACTGGCCCCTCTGGCACAGCCACGGGGTTCATGATTGGGCAAATCGGGACGGGTGCGGGGATAATCGGTTTGTTGCGTTTCCCAAGTAATTAAGCCATTTTTTACATATATTTTCCAAGAACACGACCCCGTACAATTCACCCCATGTGTGGAGCGGACAACCTTATCATGGGCCCAACGATCCCGATACGCCTTTTCCCACCCCCGATTTTCATCAGTGGTAACCCCATGCCCATTGGCAAAAGTTTCCCGCTTTTGTTTAAAATAACTTATCCGATCTATAAAATAACTCATGAAAATAAGATCCTTATATGTATATCCACCTAAAATATAATAAATGGTATTATAAGACGCATAAAAAAATGTATCCTTGATTCTCGTCAAGTGCTAAGGTGTTTATTTTATTGAATAAAATGGTACAAAAAAAGTCTTTAATAAAACAAATTTAAGGATTTTTGAAGGGGGCTTTTGGGCGTAAATACACATACCAATTTAATACCACACATACAAGGTAAAATATGGCAATGCCATATAATGCCAATTCTGGTGTGGTTGCCTTGATTTGTTCCCCCAATATTTTTGGGATAATAAATGCACCATATGCGGCAACCGCCGAAGTCCAGCCCAGCACAGGTCCCGCTTGTTCCTTGTCAAACACTTTGGCAATGGTGCGAAAGGTGGATCCATTGCCAATCCCGCTTGCCATAAATAATGCTAAGAATATAACAAAGAAGGGCATAAAGTATTGTTCGGGCGTTGCCGAAGCGTAGGCTAATTTCATGTAATGTGCCACGCCTACGGCACCGATAACCATGACAACTGCACAAATTTGGGTTACAAACGCCCCCCCTAAGCGATCCGATACCCACCCGCCTATGGGGCGGATTAACGCCCCGATAAACGGCCCCATCCAGGCATACATTAAAGCACTGGGGGCATTGGGATTTATCAGGGTATGGGTCATAATACCACTGGCATCCGCCACATGTTGATAGCCGAATATAACTTTAATTGCCAATGGAAACGCCGCAGAAAAGCCAATAAAAGATCCAAAAGTCATGGTGTAAATTACCGTCATAACCCAAGTATGGGAATTGTTAAATATTTGATATTGGCGTTTCAGGTTTTCTTGTATACTTTTAACGGGGATAGCTTTTAAAGCAAATACGGTAATGGCAATAATAATCGGTAATACTATCCATTTGCTGATACCAAAACCGCTACCATTTGCGGATTCGGGCAACATAAGCCACAATCCCCCCGATGCAATTACCAAGCCAATCAACAACATAATTGAAATTTTAAATATGGCGGGTAATATGCCATGTACATCAGGGGATACATGGTCCGCTTTGATGTTGTTCATCCCCACAAGGGCAATAATGCTTAGGGGTATCAATATGGCAACCCATACGAATCCCGCATTGTGGATAAAGGTTTCCGTACCCGCCGGGATTTTGCCGATTAAAGTACCAGAAGTGTTTTGTAACACCATAGAATCGCCCCCAAAAATACCAAAAGTCATTACCAATGGTACCAATATTTGCATGGTCGTTACGCCAAAATTACCCAACCCCGCATTTAAGCCAAGCGATAAGCCTTGTATTTTTTTTGGGAAAAAGAAACTGATATTTGACATCGACGATGCAAAATTACCACCGCCAAAGCCCGATAGCAATGCCAACATTTGAAACACCCATAATGGCGTATGGATATTTTGCAATGCTACCCCTGTTCCCCATGCGGGGATAATTAACAGAGCAGTGGTGAAAAATATAGTATTTCGCCCCCCCGCCAAACGGATAAAGAATGCACTGGGAATGCGTAAGGTGGCACCAGAAATACCCGCTATTGCCATTAAGGTAAACAGGTCGGATGGGCTAAACGCAAAACCGATATTTAACATTTGTACGGTAATAATGCTCCAATACAGCCATACGGCAAATCCGCATAATAAACAGGGGATGGAAATTATCAAATTCCGCCATGCTATATGCGAATCACCCGATTTCCATGCACTGGTGTTTTCTGGTTCCCATTTTATTAAGTCTATGGACATAATAAAAACTCCTTTTTTTGATTTTAGGTGTTGTTTAATTCCGGTAAGAATTTGGACTTATTCAAAGATCTTTCTTGTAATACGATCGATACATGCATCCATATTAAGGCAATAAAAGTAATCAAGAATAACAGCATAAAGCAACTTGTCCACACGCCTATAACATCGTTCATAATTCCAAATAAAATGGGAAGGAAAAATCCGCCCAAGCCACCGATTAAGCCCACAATACCCCCTACGGCCCCCACATTATTGGGGTAATATACGGGGATATGTTTGTATACAGCAGCCTTGCCAAGTGACATAAAGAACCCGAGTATAATGGTCAAAAATACAAACACAGGCAAGCCGATACCAAAGGTAAAAGTTATATCGCCCTTAATCCCTTGAATAATATAGTTGGTGTGTGGGTACGACATAATGAATGTGGCACAGGCACAGGCAATAAAGGTTGCATACATAACCGCCCTTGCCCCCCATTTATCCGACCAATACCCCCCGAGGGCACGGAAAATAGACCCCGGTAACGCATATGCGGCGGCTAACAATCCAGCGGTTTTAATGTCCAAGCCGTATACGCCCACATAATATCGTGGCAACCACAATGCCAATGCCACAAACGCCCCGAATACAAAGAAATAATACAAAGAAAACCGCCATACTTGTAAATTTTTTAACGGTGCCATTTGTTCGATAATACCCACAGGTTTTTCATTCTTGGCTTTACGGTCGGCTAATTTGGGATCGTCTTTGGCGAATATGTAAAATAAAACCGCCACCACAAACATAATGACCGCATACACTTTTGCCGTATCCTGCCATCCCAGTGCAAGCAACAGGTATGGTGCCCCAAAGTTGGTAACCGCCGCCCCCACATTGCCCACACCGAAAATGCCCAGTGCGGTGCCTTGTTTTTCTTTTTCATACCATTGGGATACATAGGTAATGCCGACGGCAAATCCGCCGCCCGCAAGCCCTACGCCCAGTGCCGCAACAAGAAACATCTGATATGTGGTAACAGAGGACAATAAATAGGTGGCAATCGCCGATGCGGTCATGGTTAGTGCCATGACAATCCGCCCCCCATATTGGTCGGCCCAAATGCCCAGCAACAATCGGCTTAATGCCCCCGTTAATACAGGTGTTGCCACCAACATACCAAATTGGGTGTCATTTAATCCCAATTCTTGTTTGATTTTTACGCCCAGTATGGAAAAAATTGTCCAAATGGCAAAACATACAGTAAACGCAAAAGTACTCAGGAACAATGCCCTGTTTTGATCTGATTGTGTAACCATACCCATATCCCCCTTTATGATAAAGTACGATGATAGCTACTTAAATATACAAGATATTCAATAGCTATAAAAAATTAACTTGATATTTAATGAAACCTATTGTATAATTATCATAATCTGGTTGTACTTGACCATCGTCAAGTGAAAATACGATACATTATGTATAAAAGAGAGTAACAATGCAAAAAAGTAAAAAAGCAATTAAAGATCTGTGTCATTATAATAAAAGCCGGGGGGCTGTGCTTTTAAAAGACTTAGCCGCCAATGATTTTGAAGATATATGGCAACATATGGAAATTCAGGATTATACATCGGGACAGTTCATTATCCAACAGGGGGATATAGCACAAGGCTTTTTTGTGGTGATGACCGGAACTGTAAAAATTACCCGTGTCAATGAAGATGGTAAACAAGTCACCATTGACTTATTAAATTCCGGGGATATGTGTTTGGAAGACACCTTGTTTTTGGAAACCCCCATTACCACGAATGTATCGGCGGTAAAAAATAGTACTGTATTGTTTGTGCCAAAATCGTTTGTATTATCACAATTGGCACAAAATGAAGTTCTTGCCCTAAAATTTTTAAAGACTATGGCAAAAAATTATCGCAATACCCTTCAGCATATCGATGTGCTAAGTATTAAATCACCCTTGCAACGGGTGGGATATTATTTGTTGTTACAATATTTAAAGACAGGGAATCAAAAATCTTTTCGCTTACCTTTTCAAAAACAAGATGTGGCAAATTACTTGGGCATTACCCCTGAAACTTTTTCCCGGGTGATCAGGCAAATGGGAACAATCGGTATCTGCGTTGAAAATAATACAGTACACATAAAAAAAGAAGATGTTTTGTGCAATTTTTGTGACTTAGATTCGGCGATTAATTTCTGTCCTAAGCAAAATACCTGTGATAAATTTTGCTTAGACTGCCCCCCAGTATCCCTAAATGTATAAATGTACAGAAAAATCAATACATAGCCCATGCGTTATAAAATGATACTATAATCGTGTATTTTAAAAATGTTGGGGCTGACCTAGATAGCTAACCTAAATATTTCTAGCCCATTGTATAATCAATTAAATACATTTTGATGGTAATATGTACACCCTACATTTTTGGGGCATGTAATCCATTTTGAATGGCCTGCCATTGGGGGTTATTTTCTCGCCCCTCATAAGGAAGGGGTGGGTTTTTTCCCGCCTCTTTGTCTTGCCAATATTGCCAGCCTAATCCCTTATTTCCCAGCTCATGATTGTATCCATCCCAATCTTCACGGAAGGAATAAAACGCCCAGTGGTATTTTTTGGTATTAAAAATATCTATTGCATCGGTAAGATAATATTCACATCCCTTATTTCTCCGCATACAGGAAATTTCACCGGCTACGATGCGATTGCTGGGAATATTGTATTTTTCCACCCATGTAAAAAAAGGTTTAAAATAGGTTTTCATAGTATCCTTATTCCACAGAATTTTTTGTCCACCATTATCATCGCCAAAGGGTATCATCCCCGGGTATGACAGATTCCATTTGTTGCGAAAATTCGCCCCAGCGGTAAATTTATATGGCTCACCCATATGGAATTGGTACAGGATTTTATCATCTTTTAAAGGTGTCCAGTGGATATATGTATTGGGTTGGCTGTACCATCCACTTTCCACCATAATAGGCGTTTCCGTATCCACTTCACGAATGGCTTTTATTACCACTTCATGGAACAATTGTACATCCCGTGCCGTGCCTTTGTAGGTATCCGACCACTGTATAAATCGACTGGCATCGCCTAAGGTGGATTGTTCCATAACCCCTGTTTTCGCCTCCGGATAGGGTTCGTTAAAAATGTTATAGGCAACAACCGTGGGATTGTCTTTAAATTCCCGTGCTAGGTCTTGCCAAAATTGGGCGGTCATGTGCCAATACTTTTTGTCTGTCCACAACCGCATATCGTTTTTATACCCATTTAACTGACGAAACAACGCCCCCGGCAACGATATAGGCACCAAAACCATTTTTATATTGTATTTTTCTGCATAGGCAACGGATTGTTTGATTTCGTCCAAGTCTGACTGTATTAACCCTGTATAATTGGAAGGGTTTCCCATCAATTGTCCCCATTTTTTACCCCAACCATACCGCACCCATTCAATACCTGCTTCGGATGCAGATTTAAACCACTGTTCCGTGGTAGTTTTCAGATTAAAATTATTAGCCCCCCGCCGTTGCACATCCCAATAGTCTATTTTGGCGGAGTGAATTGTCATGGGAAACAATAAAAATATGGTTAGAGCTGTCCACAGATTTATTTTCTTCATGTTACTGCTTTCTATGATTGACTGTTTAAAAAATACTGCCCAATGTATAGGGGCAAGTTCGGTACTTATAGCATAATAACTTAAAATAGTTCAATCTTATTTTTTTCGTTTTGCTCTGTTTTTGTAAAATCTTATATGTTTTGGATGTTCTTTAAATTGAGATTTTTTTAAATGATTTTTATTTAACTTTATCAAACCATCTGTCTCATTTTTTAATTTTTGTGCTATTTTATTATTGTTTGTAGTTGGTACAATCGATATTTGCACATTCGGATATTGTTGCTTTAACAATTGAATAACCCCGACAAAATCTGTATCATTAGACATCAACCAAATACAATCATATTTTCCTGTATAAGTATGTATGTCATGCATCAAATAGGCACCGATATTAACATCTGTTTGTTTTTCTTTGTACTTGATTCTTTCGAGTTGTTTTATATGATTTTCATAATTGTATTTTTTAGATCCATTTCTTATTTCTTCCAATGATAATTTTTCTAATAATTTTATAAGTTTGTTAATATGTTCCCCTTTAAACCTTTTCCTTTCGGCAAAATGTCCCTTGTGGATTTCTATTAATTCTGATTTTTCCAATAAATTTATATAATCTGATTGTCGTTTTTTAGAACCTATTCCATTTTCTATGACAGGGGAAGTGAAATACCTAATTTTGAAAATTTCATACTTTTTTAAATCCTCACATTTTTTTTCAAATAAATCTTGTAAATTTAACCATTCATAACCCGTTTCTTCTAACTTACCATAATATAAGTTAAAACCATCTATATATACAATAATCTTTTTCTTTTGTTCCTTATCTTCCATGACTGAGCGATCCTTTTCCACAATTTTTATACGCATAAAAAATAACACAAAACATTTTTTATGTCAAAAATAAGATTACGACACAACGCCCATGGCATTATAGCTCATGCTGGGGAATATATGGGTTTCTAAGTCGTATTTTGATATGCCGAATTGGGTATGTAGGATTTCCGCTAGTACGCACCTTACATCGCTGGTGGGCATTATATCCCGTCCTTCGTATAACGCATCGGGGTGCAATGTGGGCCATGTTCCATATACTTTGTTACCATTTAATGCCCCACCTGCCAACACTGCACAACCACCGGTGCCGTGGTCTGTGCCATCGGTGCCATTCATGTATACCATTCTGCCAAATTCGGATACACAGGCAATGGTGGTTTTTTGCCACGCACCGCCCAAACTAAATTTTAATTGCAGGATAACCTCGCACAAATTTTTCAGGTTTTCCGATAACAATATATGTTGTTCCGCATGGGTGTCCCAACCGCCCATCGACATGGTGGCAATCCTTGGACCATCTGACATTGTCAAGGTTTCGCCCGCCATCCGTGCCAGCTGTTTCATACGATCGGTACGTTGTTTTTTATCCGCCCCCAACAGTTGTAACAGCTCACTGGAATTTAAGGCTTGAGTAAAGGCGGTGTGTACATCCCCCCCACCATATACGGGGGTATCATCACCTGTATATAGCTGTTGCAAGCGTTGAATCATGTCTGGGTTTAAAATATGCAAGTCTAGTCCCGGATTTAACGATACAAACCGCATATTACCCCGCATTACATATGGGGTTGTACGCCCCATAGATACACCATATGTATCCCCTTTGTTTAACAACGACAAGGTACGATTTAACCAGCCATCATCGGTTCCGCCCAATGCCATATTACCGCCATTTTCAAACATATCCTGTCCATCGAAATGCGATCGCTTGCGATAAGGGGTGGATGTGGCATGTACAAACGCCAAATCCCCTTGTTTATATAAAGGGTACACATCCTGTAAAGCGGGATGCAATCCAAAATATCCATTTAAATCAAAGGTACTGTTATTATTATCGTTGGGACGCATATATGCCAATTCTTTACGGGCGGTCATATAATATGTGTCCGCATATGGTACGACCACATTTAAGGCATCCATTCCCCCCCGTAATATAATCAAGATAAACCTTGAATCGCTGGGCACATCGGCAAAACTGATGTCGCTTAATGCGATGGTCGAGGCGGCAATTAAACCTTTGACAAAGCCCCGCCGACTGGCACCAAAATCATTGGGAATTTGGCTCTGACTTTCACAACAAAAAATATGCGGGGTGGTACGCATGGATGTTATCGCCTTATAAATGCGGGGTTTATTAAGGCAAGCATTATGGCATCCCGTTTACTAGGGGCACCTTCAACCAATATACTGGCATAATCAGGGGGGGCATCGCCCATACATGCCCGAATGACTCGGTACAATTTTTCATTGTTATTGTCCCGATATAAATATCCCCCTTGTTTTATGCTAATGCGGGCAATTTTTGCCGCCCATAACAGACGATATGTAATGCCCTGTGGTGTTATCCAGTTATGTGCCATATCCGCCCACCCATTCGGTCCTGATACATGGTATAATATTTGATTGAGCGAAGCTAACATACGGATGCTCAACCCATTATTACCAACCGCTTTTCGTTTGCCTGTGGTGGGGGCAGATAACAACTCGATAGGCAGCCCCACCGCCTTAGCACCCGACACCAAATGATCAAATGGGCGTTTGGTTTTTTGCCCAAAGGATTGCCACGCTTCATCGGTATTTAATAACGCTTCATACACAGATGGTAAATACCCTTTTGTATTTAAAAATACCTGTTGTAAGTGTGCAACTACATGCGGTGGGGGATGGTCGCTGATAAAGTGGCGGGCAAGCTTCATACACACAAATTCAGCGGTTTTCGGGTGTTTTGCCAAGTCTTTTAACAACGCCTCCATATGCTGTATGCCCACATCCGCACCCCCATACGATTTGCCTAAAATGGTTACTATGGACGGTTCGGCAAAATCCGCACGGAATTGAAATGTATGGCTAGTGTTATTAACCGTCCATCCTGATAACAGTTGCCCCGTGTTGGTTACATCCGTTTGTGTATATCCGCCCCGCACCCCCAAAGTATGCAGTTCCAACAGTTCCCGCCCCAAATTTTCGTTTAGCCCTTTAAACCGATTTAAGGGTAATTTTTTGCGTTTACGGTATGTTATATATTTGGAATTGGGTCCCACAGAAATATGGTTATCCAAAAATCGTAACATAGCCGGATGCCCAATCACCGCCCGTAACATATCATAAAAATACCCGTCCACATGCGGGCGAATGGCGGTTTGTTCATAATCAAAAGCAACAATTTGTACACCCATATTTTTTGCCGATATGGAAAAATGATCCGCCCAGAAAAATACCAATCGTTCAAAAAATGGTGTCTGTGATTGTACCGCCGATATAAATCGTGCGTGGGCATCAAGGGTAAGTTGCTGTTTCACATAATTACGGGATTTTTGGGGGACTTGTGCCATCTGTTTAGGGGTGGCGGTTTTGTCTTTTTTTATTGCCGAGGCATGTTTTTTTAAGGCATTAAGGGTGGCAACACGGTCGGACAACGGCGGACGATTGGCAACCGCAGGGGGATACCGATCGGGGGTGTCAATATGGTTTAATAAATCCTGTTTGTTTTGGGGATTTTTACGCACAATATCAATGCCATATCCGAACCGCATGGATGCAATATCAGACACAGAAAACTTCCAATGTTGTTGTTTTGAATCGTACATAACATGTAGTATAACAGCAAAGGGTTAAAAAAACTAGTCTCTAGAACCCTTTAAAAATATTGCCCCATTTATTAGGGTTGCACTTATAGCATAATAAGTCAAAATAGCAAAGGGGCATGTTTATTTATGTTGTATGATATGTGTTTATGCTGTATTGTGCATTACATATTATATAGTGTATAGGAGGGTGGTATAGATAGATTTTTAAAACAATTTCGTGTGGTTGCGGAACAAAAAAGCTTGGGGGCGGCGAGCCGTATTTTGCATGTTTCCCAATCTTCTTTGACCAAGAATATAAAAAAACTCGAATCTCAGTACAATGCTCCTTTATTCGAACGGCATAGCCGTGGGGTTAATCTGACGGAATTTGGTAAAGTTTTATATAACCGCTGTATTAATATCGAACGGGAATATCAATATGCGGTACGGGAAATTGATACCCTGCGGCATCATAAAGATGGCCACTTAGTGGTGGGACTTGGCATATCGTATGCATTGATTATCCCCCCTGTTTTGGAACGCATGTATGCCCATTTTCCCCATTTAAAAATCAGCTTAATATCCGGATCAGTACAAGATTTTTTACCTGATTTGGTGGCGGGCAGAATTGATTTTTTATTAGGCGGTACCCACGGCATAGACGCAGCCGATTATGGGGTGGCATATGAACACATTATGCATATTGACCACGCCTTAATTGTACGAAAACAGCATCCTTTGGTGGATTTAATGGATAACAATGGCAAGATCCTGTTAGCAGATTTAAAATCATACCCTTGGATACAATTTCAGTATTCCTCTGATCAGACAATTGAAATTCAGGACTTTATGCACAAAAATAACCAACCCATGCCTAATGTGGTGTTACAGTCCAATTTTTTACGCACGGCACATGCCCTTTTGCAACGTGGGAATTATATAATGAATGTTCCCCGTCCCGTTTTATTTGAGGCAGGGGACGATATAATAGAGCTAAAATTGGATGTGCAGTTCTTGGGGCTGGCCAGTGGTGCATTTTTTGTAAAAGGAAGGCATGAAATCCCCTATATCCAGATTTTTTTAAAATATTTAAAACAAATGCTATAACAGTATAGTTTTATATAAACACATTCCAAAAAGATATGTATTTTACCAAAAATAGAATAGATACAATATGGCAATCTTTGTTATAATCATCATAATATCATGATTTTAATATAAAATACGAAGGAGAAATGCTATGTTGAAAAAATATTTACGGATTGGTGCGGTGGCATTGTCCATGGGTTTTGTGGGTGCCATGCCCATGATTGTAAATGCCGATAATTACCCAAACCGAACGATTACACATTATTTCCCATGGCCTGCTGAATCTAAGACCTATGCAATTGCACAATACATTGCAAATGGTATGGCGGAAGAATTGGGTGAAAAAATGACTGTTGTATCCAAACCGGGGGCGGGTGGTGTTAAAGCCGCAAAACAAGCAATGGGCAAACCCGCTGATGGGTATACCACATTTGATGGGTATATTGCCCCCTTAATCATTGCCCAGCTGTTTGGAAATGCCGACTATACGCACAATGATTTTATTCCGTTACAGTCTGGTGTATATAATGCTTTTGCCATTGCCATTCGCCAAGATGAAACCCGTTTTACAAACATTAACGAATTGCTTGAATATGTCAAAGCCAATCCTAAGAAAGTCCGCTATACAGCGGGTCCACAAATTGCTTTGCCACATATGGTGGGGGCAAAATTATTACAAACATCGAATGCGATTGCCCGTCATATTCCGGCGGATTCTATGAATGCGGGTTTGACCATGTTACGGCAAGGTGTGGTGGATTTCTCATTGGTAAACCCCGGCGTATACAATGCCAACAAATCCAAGATGCGGGTAATCAGCGTTCTGACCGACCTAAAAAAGGCAAAACAAGTGTATGATGGGGCACCGTTAATTGGGGAACAAGGGATTGACCTGGGGTTAAGTGGTTTGGGTTCCGTTGGATGGGATTGGTGGGTTGTGCCAAAAGGCACCCCGGCACATATTGTAAAAACATTACGCCAAGCCATGTCTAAGTCAAAGGCAAAACCAGATGTACAAAACAAAATTGCCGCCACTGGTTTTGTAATCTTGCCCTATGAATATGACCAATATGACGCCATTATGTCTTCCGCACAAAAACAGATTAAATCTGCTGTGGCAGCTATTGAATGGGAAAATGCACACTTTAAATAATATAATTATCTTAATAAAATGATTATATTTTAAGAGAATGGCATGTTCAGTCGTCGTTTTAATCATAGTGCAGTATGGTGCCTATTTATCGTTTTGGGGGCATATGCCCTATATGAAATTGCCACCGAATTTATGAAAGCCGGTGTGGCGACGGGTTGGGCGTTGGAAAATGCCGCTATGTTTCCCCGCTTGGTGGTAATTTTTATGATAGTATTCGCCCTTACAGGACTGGGCTTTATCGTATATGACAAAATAATTATCAAAACCCCTGTGGATACAACCGATGGCGATGTGATTCCATTTGATAAATACTGTTGTATGATATTAGTGATATTGTTGCTGTATGTACTTAGCTTAAACACACTGGGATATTATATTTCCAGTACAGTGTTTTTGACGGTCTGTTTGTGTATTCTGCGGCAAAAACAATCCATTACCCATTTAATACTCAGTAGCCTTGCGTTAAGTATTGCCGTAGTATGGTTTTGTGGTTGGATATTTGAAGGTGTGTTAGGGTTTGTGCTACCCCTAGGTATATGGATTATAACATTATCATAAAGGGATAAACAATGATATTTGAGCCATTGATACAAGGGTATGGATTATACTTTACGCCCACTGCGTTATTGATGTCATTGGTCGGCTGTTTTATTGGTTTGATTTTGGGGGTTGTGCCGGGCTTAGGTCCCTTATTAGGCATTATTTTGTTGATGCCATTTACATTGGTATTGGATCCCATTGCGGGAATGGCATTGTTAATTGCTGTGTTCGTAGGGGGATCTTGTGGGGGTGCCCTGTCGGCAATTATTTTGCGTATTCCCGGTACACCGTTGGCGGCGGCAACTTTATTAGATGGCCACCCAATGGCAAAAAAAGGACAAGTAAACGAAGCCATTAGCATTGCCACCACAGGTTCCGCTTTGGGGGGCTTGATTGGCGGTATATTTTTGATTGTCGGTGCCGTTGGCTTGGCACAAGTGGCGTTAAAATTTGCCGCCCCTGAATACTTTATGCTCACTTTAACTGGGCTAATTAGCATTGCGGTTGTATCCCATGAATCGACTTTAAAAGGATTAACAATGGGGGCATTTGGGCTGTTGTTATCGACCGTTGGTATGGATAGGAATAGCCTGTTTTATCGATTCGATTTGGGGATTGATGGCTTGCAATCTGGATTAAACTTAGTGGCATTGGTTGTGGGGTTGTTTGCCATTTCTGAGATGTTTATTCAAATTGGTCAGAAAAGCTATTCTGTGTCATCCTCAAATATTGGTAAAATACATATTACATTTTATGGTTTTAAAAGTATCATAAAACGCTATGGCACCCTGATACGATCCAGTGTGATTGGAACATTTTTTGGTATTTTACCGGGTGCAGGGGGGATTATTTCCGCATTTGCCGCATATGCTATTGCCCGCATGCGATCGAAGACTCCTGAAAATTTTGGCAAGGGGGACGAAGACGGTGTTCTGGCGTGTGAATCCGCTAATAATGCCTGTTGCGGGGGGGCATTGGTCCCATCGCTTGCTTTTGGTATTCCCGGCGATGCCAGCACTTCTGTATTGCTTGGGGCAATGGTGTTGTTGGGTTTTTATCCGGGTCCAGATTTGTTTGAAAACCACTTGGATATTGTGGGCGGTGTATTTTGGGCATATTTAATGTCGAATGTGGCATTGTTGGTATTGGGTATACTCAGCGTTCCGATTTTTGTATCGGTTATTAAGGTCCGTAAATCGTATTTGATTCCGATTGTTTTAATGATCTCTGTTTTAAGTACTTTTGCCTTACAAGCCTCCTTTTTTGATATTTATGTCATGTTGTTTTTTGGGTTGGTGGGGTATATCCTGCGTAGGTATGGTTTTCCCTTATCACCCATAGTAATTGGGTTTGTATTAGGTCCCATTTGTGAAAAAAACTTGCGAACCTCCTTGGTTATATCCGGGGATTCGTATAGCATTTTTTGGCAACGCCCCATATCCGCTGTGTTGCTAACGATAAACATTGCTGTACTCATTTGGATATTGTTGCCTATATCTATCAAACAAAAACTACAATTTTGGAAAACAGCCTAGAAAGTCCCCCTTATGAAATGTGTATTTGTATTATTTGATTCGTTAATTATGAAGGCGTTGGAATCTTATGGGGGCAATGAGGTGAAAACGCCAAATTTTAATCGCTTGGCAAAAAAATCTGTTCAGTTTAATACCCACTATGTGGGGAGCTTGCCTTGTATGCCCGCCCGCCGTGATTTTCATACGGGACGATTGAATTTTATGCACCGGGCATGGGGACCATTGGAACCATTTGACACCTCATGGGTAAAAATCTTGCGTAACCAAGGGATATTTTGCCACATGGTTACGGATCATAACCATTACTTTCAAGAAGGCGGTATGGGATACCATAATACTTTTAATACATGGGAATTTATCCGTGGACAAGAAAAAGACACATGGAAAGCCATGGTGGTTCCCCCCTTAAATCGGTTTAATGAAATGTACGATTCCCGTCATTATCCATGCGATAAAGACAACCCCCATCCCGAACACTCAGACCATATCACTGAGGTACGCACCCAACATATGATTAATCGACAATGGATGAAAAAAGAAGAAGAATACTGCACCCCCCGCTGTTTTGAAACAGCGATTCAGTTTTTGGATACAAACCGCATACATGACGATTGGGTGTTGTGGCTGGAATGTTTTGATCCGCATGAACCGTTTGATGCCCCCGATCGTTTTCGTCAACAATATGGATGCGATTTAAATGCTAAAATTTTAAATTGGCCCTTGTATGGTGGGGTACAAGAAAATCCAGAAGAAATTGCCGAGATTCGGGCAAATTATTCTGCCCTACTGGCCATGTGTGATGCATACTTGGGTAAAATGTTGGAGTATTTTGACACACACAATATGTGGGACGATACGGCGTTAATATTGACATCTGACCATGGCTTTTTACTTAGCGAACACGAATGGTGGGGTAAAAACCGTCAGCCATATTATGAAGAAATTGCCCACATTCCTCTGTTTATGTACCACCCGCAATATAAACACTGTGGGGGTGAACAACGCTATAACTTGACGCAAACTTGTGATTTAATGCCCACCATACTGGATATGTTTCATGCCCCTATTCCAACGAATCAAGTGCAGGGCAAATCCCTTATTCCCATGTTACAAGCAGATACCCCCTTGCACGAAACCGTTTTATTCGGTATGTTTGGGGGACCCATAGGGGTTACAGATGGGGAATATGTATATTTTCATTTTCCCGAACAATTCGACGAACGGGATTTTTATGAACAATATTTATATGAATACACCCTAATGCCCACCCATTTGGACAGCTATTTTAGTGCAGAAGAATTAAAAACCGCAACCTTGCATAAGGGTTTTAAGTTTACCAAGGGTATTCCCCTATTAAAAATTAAAACCTACAAAGGTGGTTTGGGGCGTATGGACGCAGAATTTGTCGAAAATAATACCTTGGGATCTGTGTTATATAATGTACAACAAGACCCAAAACAACAAAATCCCATCACTGATCGCCAAGATATTGTCGATAGCCTAAAACAACACATCAAACGCATTTTAAAACAACACGAAGCCCCCGGCGAAATGTACACTGCATATGATTTATAAAGATTTTTACAGGGGGCTATATTTTTTTATTTTAAATAAACCCGCACAAAAATTTTTGTCTGGTGAAAGTGCTGTATAAACCCTGTTAATAGACAAAATAAAAAAGCACCAAAAAAAGATGCTTTTTTATTGTTCATTATTACGGTGTCACCTGCCGAATAAGATGTAAAGTTGCCCCCATAAAGTCGGGTTTTTGTTGGTCGTATTTATCCGCACTAAACACCCATGTATTATCCATAAGTACCAAATTTATCCCCAGTTGTTGTAACATTTCTGGGGTGTATGTCCAACCGGCACTGTTTTCAGGGCTGTTTTCCAAATCTTGCCTGCCTGCTTCCGTCATATGGGGGTATCGGGCAAGTAGTGGATTTATATTATATTTTTCATAAAAAATATCTTCTTGGGCATTTTGCTGTGCCGCAAATTGCACATTATATGCAATATCTTGTTCCAATTGTTGTTGCGTATATTTTTGCCCCGATTGTGTATACGATTCTATCAAAGCCTTTCGCAAGGATTGTTCAATGGTTACACCATATTTTATACGTTCATATGCTGTACTGCTGGTGCCATCCCCATGCCAGCCGATAAACGCATCTTTGCCAATATAAGTGGTTTTTCCCGCAGGTAACACAAAATTGGCACAAGACGAAAAGCACATACCCACAACCCGTACATCCAACCCATTATCTTTAACAAATGCTCCCAATTCCATACCATATTCGGTGATACCACCGGGGCTATCAATTTCCAGTATAATCGGTTTTTTTGTTGCCTTTTCATATAGTTTTTTTAATTTTATAATCGTATCTTGTTCTATATCCCCTGTGTAATACAACACATCTTGTTGTAACTTTACTGATGGGGGATTGGGGTTTGCAAAGGCAAAATGTGCCATAAATGTAAAAATACCTGTGATAAAAATCTTATACATTGTTGTTTCCTCCTTAAATATAAATTGTGTTGCACATCCTATCACACTTGCTCCGCAAAAGCAATACCATAAAATATACATAAAAACCGATTCGACTATTCGAATCGAAACCCCAATCTTATATAAAATATACGATATATTATATTAAAAATCCTATTATTATATCAAAATATCATTTAATTTATGATTTTAATTATGTCGTTTCACGATATGACCTCATCGCCAATGACATTTTTATCCACATTTCACGATATACCCCCCAATTTTAACACCTTTTTATATATTATAACGCATTTTAAAAACATTTTACGAATATGCTATTTCTTTATCATACCCATATTGGTATATTAAACATGCAAGCACTGAGATATTTTTTCAGAACTTCATTTCTTTTATATGTAATACTATTGTTAGTATGATATATGACTACTTAGATACTTCCAAACTTAACCCCTCGGCTTTGCCGAGGGGCTTTTTTTATATTTTAATTGGCTAATATCCCCCGCACACATACCAACCAAATGGTACAATTTTTTTATAACAGTTGCACAATACCCCATATTGTATTATATTTTATTATAAATATGCTGTTATAAACTCTGTTCATTAAGGAGATACCATGTCTATATTAGCCAATCGTTTATCAAATATTAAGCCCTCCCCTACGGTGGCGGTTACCACAAAAGCCAATGCCATGAAATCCCGTGGGGAAAATGTCATTGGACTGGGGGCGGGGGAACCTGATTTTGATACTCCCCCCCACATTGCGGCGGCGGGTAAAAATGCCATTGAAACGGGTAAAACACGATATGCCCCCCCCGCAGGCATTCCCGAATTAAAACAAGCAATTGTCGATAAATTACAACGGGATAATGGATTGACCTATACCCCCGATCAAATTAATGTGGGCGTCGGGGGAAAACAAACCATTTATAATGCGTTTACCGCCACCTTAAACACGGGGGATGAGGTCATTATCCCCGCCCCATATTGGGTATCATACCCAGACATAGCGTTGTTGTTTGGCGGTGTGCCTGTGTTTGTTACATGTGACATTAGCACCCATTTTAAAATCACCCCCGCACAATTGGAAAATGCCATTACAGACAAAACCAAATGGTTGGTACTAAACAGCCCTTCGAACCCTACTGGGGCGGGATACACCCAAGACGACTTAATTGCTTTGGGGGAAGTACTAAAAAAATATTCCCATGTGTATATCATGACCGATGATATGTATGAATTTTTGGTATACGATGATTTTAAATTTACCACCATTGCCCAAGTGGTACCCGAATTGTATGGGCGCACTTTAACCTTAAACGGGGTGTCCAAAGCATACTGTATGACCGGTTGGCGTGTGGGATATGCGGCGGGTCCGATTGAGATTATCAAGGCTATGAATATGCTAAATTCCCAATCGACCAGTTCTGCCAGCACCGTCAGCCAATGGGCAGCAGTCGAAGCCTTAAACGGCGACCACAATTTTATTGCCGAAAATAATGTGATATTTGCCCGCCGTCGAAATAAGGTTGTAGATGCCTTAAACGCCATTCATGGTATACAATGTCCGATGCCAAATGGGGCGTTTTATGTGTATCCATGTATTGCCGACCTTATGGGCAAAGCCACCCCAGATGGCAAAATCCTACAAACAGACGCAGACTTTGTCGAATACCTATTGGAAACGCAAGGGGTTGCTGTTGTGCATGGGGAAGCGTTCGGGTTAAGCCCTTACTTCCGTATTTCCTATGCCACCAGTGAAGATAACCTACAACAGGCTATGCAACGGATTAAAGTGGCGGTGAATGTATTGTCTTAACAGGGGGCGGTATATTGCTGTATGGTGGGATACATGATAATACAGCCTGATTTATCACACTTGCCAGAATCGTTTAAAAATGCTGTGGTTGCCATGGGTAATTTTGATGGTGTGCATAGGGGACATCAAGCAGTGATTGGCGATGCGTATCTCAAGGCCGAAAGTTTGGGGGTAAATCTGATTGTTTTAACTTTTTCCCCACATCCGAGACTGTTTTTTAATCCGGATGCCCCCCCATTTATTATTACGCCTTTATTACATAAAGTTCCGCACTTTTCCGCCTTAGGTGTACATGGTATCCTTGCCCTAAATTTTGCCGATACCAAAGACTTAACCGCCCAGCAATTTATTGACACTGTGTTGGTGGATGGGTTATCTGCATCCGCCATCAGCATAGGGTACGATTTTCGCTTTGGGGTAAAACGCATGGGGACTGTGCAAACCTTGATACAAGATGGCAGGTTCGAAGTCTTACAAGCCCCCCCCCAACAAGACGCATCAGGCGACATTTTTTCGTCCACTTTAATCCGCCAACACTTACGCAATGGTATGGTTGCCATGGCGGGGGCGATTATGGGACATCTTTTTGAAATTTATGGAACGGTGGTTGCGGGCAAAGCATTGGGGCGTACCATTGGATTTCCCACTGCAAATATTACATTTGCCAAACACCTTATCCGTCCCCGATATGGCGTATACGCTGTGCGGATTGCCATTGATAAAAAGCCCCAGGACGATACAGACGATTCCCCATTGATATGGCACGATGCCATTTGTAATATTGGGGTACGCCCCACTGTTGATGGCATACAAGAAGTGTTGGAAGTACATATTTTTGATTTTTCTGATGATATTTATGATACAATGGTCAGAATCGCTTTTATCGAACACATTCGTTATGAACAACGATTTGATAATATTGACGATTTAAAATCGCAAATTATCCAAGATTGCAACATGGCAAAACGGATTCATAATTTGCGTTTAAGTAAAATGTAAATGGCAAGAACACAAATGGAAATATAACACGGGATATTATCATGCGAAATTTTGGATATTTAGGCATCATTGCCTTTTGTATTACAGCAGACCAATGGATTAAATATTATATGCGTATGACACTAAAAAATGATATAGTGTCTGTGGGACACATATTTGGCATACATTTTGATTTAGACTTGGCATTTAATAAAGGTATTGGCTTTTCGTTACTTAGCAGCAATCAACAAACCCCATTGATTTTATTGTCCCTGTTATTAATTTTAATATTGTTTATTTGGCTTAAACGCTGTCAAGATATGGGCACGGCGGTGGGGCTGTCGCTAATGCTGGGGGGGGCAATTGGGAATGTAATTGACCGTTTTTTATATGGTGGCGTCATCGATTTTTTGCGGTTTTATTATAAATCACATGATGCAATTTATGCATTTCCCACTTTTAATGTGGCTGATATTTTTATTACAATCGGGGTTATTTGTATTTTATGGCAGGATATATTTGCAAAATCTACAAAAAAACGCTAGTATGTAAGAAATTATTTTTAATATATTCTTTAATATAAGGACACACTTAACAAATGACTTTACGAGCAAAATTTATATACACATGGTACATTGCCATTGCAATTGTACTGAGTGGATGTGGGGAAAGGATTGTTCCCGATGAATTGGTACTGATAAAATATAACCCCTTGGAAATACCCACAACTTTAACCTTGCCAGAACCCGATCCAAATGCAAAAAATTTGGGATATACATCCGCCCGTACGCAAGTAACCAACATTGTACAACAAGATTTAAAACGCACACCCCAACCCCCCTTAAACACCGATGGTGCATCAGAAGATATATTAAAATTGTTAAAATTATCCTCTGTCGATATGAATATATCGACCCTATTACAACAACCTTTTGGGGAACGGGTGATTGTGGTTATTGATGAAGAACAACAACGACTGGCAAGAAATCTGGCAGAAAATGTTCCATTAACACAGGGGGAAGTTCCAAGAATTCTGGCAAAAAGAACCCGGGCTGGCATCGACACCTTATTCGGGGAATAAATAAAATTTAGGGGCGTTCATGAACGATACATTTTATACACAACACCATACCAATGGCTTTAGTGACGCCGTGGAATATGGTTTGGAAAAAGATGTCTTCGAACAATATATGCAGACTGTCAATATCGCCCAAGGTGTGTTAAAATCAGATGTGGAAAATCTGATGCCATATGTGACCTTAACCGCACAGTCAGAAGATTTACAAGATCTGTATGCAGTGGTCGACAGATACAGCCATTTTAAAGATGTAGTGATATTCGGCACAGGGGGATCGTCTTTGGGGGCGGAAAGTCTGCAACAAATTGCCAAAATTACCAACAGCACGGCCAGTACGCCCAAATTGCATATTATTACCAATATCGACCCATATACATACAACACCCGTTTTAAAAAAATGGACTTTGCGAAAACAGGGTTTATCGTCATTTCAAAATCGGGCGAAACTTTGGAAACAGTAATGCAGTTTTTAACAATCGTACCGACCTTACGCCAACACATTAATGAGGCGGATTTTAAAGACTGTGTAACTTTTATTTGTCAACCGGGCAGCAGCCCCTTGCGCACCTTAGCGGATAAACACAATATTCCTGTGCTGGATCATAACCCAAACTTAGGGGGACGGTATAGTGTATTTTCTTTGGTGGGGGTCTTGCCTGCCTTACTTGTGGGATTATCTGCATCAGAATTTCGCCATGGGGCGGATGTGGTGTTACAAAACACTTTACACAACCCCATTGACCAATCTTATCCTGCGATTGGGGCATGTTTGCAAATGGGATTGTACCAACATAAATCTGTCACATCAAGCGTGTTATTGGCATATTCGGACAGGTTGGGGTCGCTGGCACGGTGGTGGCGTCAATTATGGGCGGAAAGTCTGGGCAAAAATGGAATGGGCACTTCGCCTATTTATGGTATGGGACCGGTCGACCAACACAGCCAATTACAATTATGGTTGGACGGTCCACGGGATAAATTCTTTACCATATTAAATACAGAACAAGATATTCAAACCCCGCCCATAGAAGACCCGTTTTTATCAGAAATGGGTTTAAAATACTTGCAGGGACGGTCGTTAGCAGATTTAATGCACAGCTGTTGTTTGGCCACACATGATACTTTAATTAACCATGGATGCCCCACCCGCATGATAATCTTAAAAACCGTTGATGTAACCGCAATGGGGGCGGTAATGATGCACTATATTTTGGAAACAATATTTTCTGCCCATATTTTAGGGGTCAATCCCTTTGATCAGCCGGCGGTGGAACATGGCAAAATTTTAACCAAAAAATATTTGGCAAATATGGCATGACAATTCGTGAATTACCCCCAAATCTTGTCAATCAGATAAAAGCTGGCGAAGTTATTGACCGCCCAGCGGGGGCGGTAAAAGAATTGGTGGAAAACGCCATTGATGCGGGGGCAACCCATATCGATATTGTCATCCGTGATGGGGGTAAAAATTTGATTCGTGTCCATGATAATGGGTGTGGTATGACCGCCTCCGATGTGGGGTTATGCATACGACGACATGCCACTTCAAAATTGCCCGATAATGATTTGCACTTTATATCGACAATGGGGTTTCGGGGGGAAGCCTTGCCCAGTATTGGATCCGTTGCCCGTTTAAGTCTTATATCCCGCACCCAAGCGTGTGATACGGCCCATCAAATTACCGTTGAAGGTGGGGTAAGTGGTGCCGTAAAGCCCTGTGCGGGGGGGGTGGGCACAACGGTGGAAGTTCGTGATATATTTTTTGCCATCCCTGCCCGATTAAAATTTTTACGGGCAACTCGTACAGAATCTACAGCTATTTTGGATATGATACGCAGGCTGTGTTTGGCACACAGCGGAGTACGGTTTACTTTAACCGATGATGGACGGCAAAAACTGGATGTATTGGCAAGCACAGATACAGATGCCCAATTACAACGCACAGACCACATTATGGGGAACAATTTTGCACAAAACTGTATGCCCATTGAGTATCAAAAAAGCAATAACACCACCACTGTACAGGTCAAAGGATTTGTATCCTTGCCCACTTTACATCACAATACAACGGTCAAACAGTTTATGTTTGTCAATGGGCGCAGTATTCGTGATAAACAAATCCTTGGGGCAATACGGGCGGGCATGATCGATGTGGTACCCCACGGACGTTACAGTTACGCCTGTTTATTTATATATACACCCCCACGATTTACAGATGTCAATGTTCACCCCAGCAAAGCCGAAGTACGATTCCAAGATGCGGGCTTGATACGGTCGTTAATCGTATCTGCTTTAAAAGATGCGTTGGGACACCATGGACACCAAACCACACATACTTTGGCAGATACAGCCTTGGGAATGCTACAAAAAAATATACAATCTTCCCCCACCGCCCCACAATCCGACCCCGCAGGCAACAGGCTCCGACAACCGTATCATGCCTATACGGACCGTCCCAACCAACACATGGTACAAGCAGTCATGGAATCATATGCCCCACAAGGGCACACCCACACGCCAATAGCAAACATTCCCCCACGCCTATCCACCGCCACAGAACCCACAGATGATAGTACATATCCATTGGGGGTGGCAAAAACCCAAATCCATAAAAACTATATTATCAGCCAAACCCAAAAGGGGATGATTATTGTCGATGCCCACGCAGCCCACGAACGCATCGTATATGAAAAATTAAAATCCGCCCATACGGAAAAAGTGGCGGGGCAATACCTGCTTACCCCTGAATTGGTAATCATAGGCGAATCGGAAGTGGATGTCATAATGGCAATCGCCGAAGACCTAAACCGCATGGGGCTAGGCATAGACCGGTTTGGCGAAGATACCATCGCCGTACGCCAAACACCGGCAGTATTGGGCAATATCAATGTGAATACCTTAATACACGATATAGTCGGGGATTTAATGGACACCAAGATGGCAACGCATTTACAAAAACGCCTGGATATGGTGTGTGCCACTATGGCGTGTCACAATTCCGTCCGCACCGGCAGGATATTAAACACCCACGAAATGAACAGTTTGCTTCGGGACATGGAAAAAACCCCAAACAGCGGACAATGCAACCATGGACGCCCCACATATTTACAATTATCGTTAAAAGATATTGAAAATTTATTTAACCGCAGTTAATAAAAAATCTTGGGACTGGCTTAGCATTTTAAGGGATGATATATGAAAATCGATTGTATTATTTTACACATATGGTATTATCCGATCCAGAAGAGTGTTGTGCCTGTATAACAAAATATATTTAAGGATAAAAAGAATGCAGCAAAATAAAGAGTTTATAAGTTCAGTTCAAAAAATTGTCGGGCGGTCGCATGTGTTAACTAAGCCCGTTGATGTGGCACCGCACAGCACAGGATGGCGGTTTGGCGGTGGACCTGCATTAGCGGTTATTTTTCCCCAATCTTTGTACCAACAATGGCAGGTTTTACAACAATGCGTTAACCATGATATTATTGTCCTGATGCAGGCATCAAATACCGGCTTAACCGGTGGATCAACGCCCATGGGTGCCGATTATGACCGACCTGTGGTATTGGTTAAAACAAACAAAATTCACAAACCTTATATATTAGAAAATGGCACACAAGTGATTGCTTTTCCCGGGACAGCCTTATATGAAATCGAAGATATACTGGCGGATATTGACCGTGAACCGCATTCTGTGATTGGGGCGTCTTGTATTGGGGCATCGGTAATTGGGGGGGTGTGTAATAATTCAGGTGGGGCATTGTTACAACGGGGACCTGCGTATACGGAACTGGCATTATATGCCCAATTGGATGATAATGGCACACTGCATTTGGTAAATAATACAGGTATCGATTTGGGGGATACCCCCGAGGATATTTTAAATGCTGTTGAAAGTGGTAATTTTCAAAAAAATAACCTGCCCCCGACCAATCGCAAAGCCTCCGGCACTGGATATCAATACGAAGTACGACAAATCGACCAGCCCACACCCGCACGGTTTAACGCCAACCCCAATTATTTATATGAAACCAGTGGTTGTGCGGGAAAATTATCCGTATTTGCCGTACGACTTGATACTTTTAAAGCCCCACAATGCAAAAAGTTATTTTATTTGGCAACCAACGCCCCCCAACATTTTAATGTTATACGGCGACATGTACTGGGGTCGTTTGAAAATTTACCGGTAATTGCGGAATATTTAAATGACACGGCGTTTGACCAATCCCGTGATTATGCCCGTGATGTGATCACGATTTTAACTTTTTTGGGTTCCAAGTATATGCCATTTTTCTTCCGTATTAAGCGAAAATTCGATGCGTATTTACGGGCATTAAAAATATTCGGATCTGCCCCGATTGATAAGATGTTACAATTCATATTTAAGCCATTTAAATTTGTTATTCCCAAACGCATATTAAAATTAGGCAAAAAGTACACCCACCATTTGTTTATTGAAATGTCTGATGCAGGGATTGAGGAATTCGAATCATATATCAAACAGTTTTGTAAAACGCATGCGGATATGGAATATATTATCTGTAACAAACGGGAACACCAAGTGGCGGTCGACCTGCGATTTGCGGCGGGTAATGGGATGATGCGGTATGAACAGATGTCGAAAAATAAAAACCTCAAAGTTTTAAATTACGATGTGGCATATCCCCGCAACGCCGATGATGTAATTGGGGATATTGTTCCCAAGGAAGTGGAACATGCGTTATATGTTAAAAATCACATCAGCCACTTTTTCTGTCATGTAACCCACCAAGGATATTTGGTGGATACCAGTATTTTGGATTATGAAACTGTTGACAAAGCCTTCGTAGACTTTTTTAAACAACAAAATGCTATGTATCCTGCTGAACATAACTTTGGTAATAAATACCATGCCCCTAAGGATGTACAGGATTTTTATAAACACCTTGATCCTTGTAATAGCTTTAATGCGGGCGTGGGGCGGATGTCAAAACACAAGCATTATAAGTAAAAATGTATATGCAAAATATGTTTAATTGTTATATTGCAGGAGACCTCCGCAACCATTTACACCCCAGCGTGCTTTATGTATCAGCGGATCGGATATTTTTTCGTCAATGGATAATATTATGGGAAGGTTTTTTTCAGAGGGAACAGCAAAATATTATGGCAAGCATATGCAAAAGGGAAGATTTTGTTAAGATACATATTGGCAAAAGTGGGTTTGTTTGTGTATATTGTCTTTTCTCGAATAAAGTATAAATAAACAAAGGAGTATCATATGTTTTCAAAAGTGCAGGCAAATGATTTTCTGTCATATTCATATTGGCAAAATGCCACAGTACCAACTGTAAAAAATGCCATTAACAATGGGGCGGAGACCGAAGCACAGGATGAAGGTGGGCGGACACTTTTAATGGGGGCGTCTATGTATAATGAAAATCCTGATATTATTATTACGCTGATTAAAGCAGATGCGGACGCAACAGTCAAAGACAGTAAAGGTGAAATTGCCTATGATTATATTTTAGAAAATGATGTTTTAAAAGATTCCGAAGCCTGCTGGATATTAAACTACTTGCGGTTTAAAAATTTTGTCAAAAATACTATCAAACAAAGGATAAAACTATGAAGAACAACTTATTAAATATACAGTGGCAAGATGCCACAGTACAAACTGTAACAGACGCTATTGCCAATGGTGCGGATGTTAACGCACGGAATGAAGATGGGTATACACCTTTAATGTATGCGTCTGAATATAATAAAAACCCTGAGGTTATCACTACACTGATTAACGCAGGGGCAGGTGTCGATGCCCGAAATAATTGGGGATGGACACCTTTAATTTATGCTTCTAAGTATAATAAAAACCCTGATATTATTCGTATACTGATTAAAGCAGGGGCGGATGTTGATGCCAGAGATGTGCATCACCGGACGCCTTTGATATTGGCGTCTTGGTACAACAATCCTGATATTATTCGTGCCTTGATAGATGCAGATGCGTTTGTCCGTGCACGGGATGAAGATGGGGAGACACCGTTAATCGTGGCATCCAAGTATAATAATAAATCTGATATTATTAATATACTGATTGATGCAGGTGCGAACGAAACAGTCGAAGACCGTGAGGGCAAGACTGCCTATGATTATATTTTAGAAAATGATGCTTTAAAAGATTCCGAAGCCCGCTGGAAGTTGCATGACTTGCGGTTTAAATAGTATATATATATGAAATCTTTGTGCATTCATATATGATTACAGGATAATGACATATTTATAAATCAGTGTTTTTTTATTCAAAAAAATTTTAATCGCAGGCATACATCAAAGAAATTATGGATATGATATTCCAGTATTTGCCACATGGGTGTAGGTGGATTTTTGCCATAACAGACCTTATGATAAGGCTTCTGGTTATCATTATTTTAAAATAATGGTTTACTTATTGACCTGAGGTTATTATACTGTTCGGGAATCGAAACTATGTTATGGGTATATACGCCCATTTTTATTTTTCAATATTATGGAGTACTTTGCTGTAATGAATCAATTTAATACAGGTTGGGGCGGACAAAAACCCCCAAAAAAGCCCAAGAAACCAAATGGTTTTCCTGGGTTTGATGAAGACTTTGATATAGGCAATATTTTGTCGAAATTGCAAGGTCGTGGCATATTTATTATTTTGGCAATCATTGTTGCTGTGTGGTTGGCAACAGGTTTTTACCGTGTAAACCCCGGACAACAAGGGGTGGAATTGGTATTTGGTAAATTGTCGGATACCACTGAGGCTGGATTGCAATATAATTACCCTTATCCCATTGGTAAGACGATTATTCCCAATGTGGATCAGGTGCGACGGGTGGATATTGGCTATCGCCCCCGTGCCACTGGTAGCTGGACGACACAATCAGGGTCTTCGGCAACCGACATTGTCGATGTGACCGCCGAAAGCCTTATTTTGACCAGTGATGAAAACATTGTCGATATGGATTTTACGGTATTTTGGCGTATTCGGGATGCGGGTAAATATTTGTTTAATATCCGTTACCCCGAACAAACGATTAAGATTGCATCGGAATCTGCCATGCGTGAAGTGGTGGGACAAACGACTTTTGACAATGCGGTGACCATTGGACGGGAAGACATCGAAACCCGCACTCGCCTTATGTTGCAACAGATTCTAGACGATTATGAATCTGGTATCGAAATCGAACAGGTCGAATTGCAAAAATCCGATCCCCCATCCGAAGTTATCGATGCGTTTAACGATGTACAACGGGCACGACAAGACCGGGATCGTCTGCGCAATGAGGCGGAGGCATATGCAAATACCATTGTTCCAGAAGCACGGGGACAAGCGGAACAAATCGTACGGGATGCGGAAGGGTTTAAGGAAAAAGCCATTCAAGAATCTATTGGTGAAGCAGAACGATTCCTCAAAGTATATGCGGAATACGAAAAAGCCCCAAAAATCGTGAAAAAGCGTATTTATCTGGATACGCTGGCGGAAGTATATGGGGATACAGATAAGATTATTCTGGATAATGATGCATCTGGTGTTTTACCATATGTAAAATTACCTGATATTAATGGCAAAGCCAAATAAGGGGAACAAACACATGAGACTTACAATATTACCATTTGTTATTTTGGGACTGTTGTTCCTTGGTACACAAAGCTTATTTATTGTCAATCAAACCGATCAGGCGATTGTATTGCAATTCGGGGATCCAAAACGGGTGGTAAAAGAACCGGGTTTAAATGTAAAATTACCATTTATTCAAAATGTGGTGCGATATGACAACCGTATTCTTGACCTTGATCCCCCTGAATTTGAGGTCTTGTTGACCGATAAAAAACGCATCAATGTGGATGCGTACGCACGGTATAAAATTGTCGATCCATTGCTGTTTTATCAACGGGTAAAACGGGAACAAAATTTACGGGATGTGTTTGGAAAATCTTTGAATGCGGGTGTACGACGGGTTATTGCCACCGTATCGTTGGCGGAATTGTTATCGGAACGCCGGGATGATGCTATGGTAAAAATTGCCCAAGAAGTCAATGCCCAAGCCGTGTCTTTGGGTATCGAAGTGGTCGATGTCCGTATTGGCAGAACCAATTTACCCTCCACCACCGCCCAAGCTGTATATAACCGTATGCGTACAGAACGGGAAAGGGAAGCTCGGGAAGCCCGTGCAGAAGGGGCGGAAATTGCCCAAAAAATTCGGGCAAAAGCCGACTTAGACCGCACTGTGATATTGGCAGAAGCCGAACGATCAGCCGAAATTTTGCGGGGGGAGGGCGAAGCGGAAAAGAACCGTGTACTTGCCGAAGCCTATGGCAGGGATGTGGATTTCTTTGAATTTTACAAGGCGATGCAAAATTACCGTACCGCCCTGCAAGGTACAGGGTCCAGTACGATTGTTTTAGACCCAGACAGCCCATTCTTTAAATATTTAAAAACATTTGAATAATGCATACAAGGATGACAACAACACCGATTGTATATATGGCATATGATGGTGGTATTGGTGATGATACCACCATTTGTGCGGATACGGTACCAGCGGTGATTGGTGTCGATGCACAAATGGTGGGAACAATTGCCTCAAAATTGCAACATAAGGGCATTGCTGTATTGGCATATAATGATATGGATATATGCACTTTTCATAAATTGGATGGGGTATATTATACAGATACTACCCCCAACGCCTTTAAGGAAATGCGTAAAAAATTCCCAGATATACAATTGGGTGTATTTTGTGGCAACAACCGACATGATGCTATGGTCATGGGGGAAGGTGGGGCAGATTTTATCGTTTTTGACGATATGCAGTGTGTGTCATGGTGGGCACCCTTAATGGAAGTTGCCGTTGTACAAGACATGACACAAGATATGCAACCCCTATCAACAGGGGCAGATTTTATATTAAGACCATACGCACCACAGGCATAATATAAAAAACAGACAGGAAAATAAAAATGATATCAGAGGATACATCGATATTTTATATATTGTTTTTTTAAATATATATACGAAGGAAAAAACTTATGAAAATAAATGGTAATGAAATAACAGTGGGAAATGTCATCGAATATAACAATGGTTTATATCGTGCGGTAAAGACCCAGCATGTAAAACCCGGCAAAGGGGGGGCATTTGCCCAAGTGGAATTAAAAGAAATTCGCACTGGGCAAAAATTAAATGAACGATTCAGATCGGATCAAAAGGTTGAAAAAGTCCGTTTAGAACAAGTAACATATGCGTTTTTATTTGCCGATGGGGACGAATATACCTTTATGCATAATGAAACTTTTGATCAAATCACCTTACAAAGGGCATTAGTGGGTGATCAAAAAACCGCATATTTACAAGATGGCATGCAGGTGGAAATCGAATTTTACCAACACCAAATTATCGGCGTATCCATTCCAGAAAAAGTCGTGATGACCCTTGTCGAGGCCGATGCCGTTGTCAAGGGGCAAACCGCCTCGTCTTCGTATAAGCCGGCAAAATTGGATAATGGGCAAGCGATTTTGGTACCCCCATATATCGAAGCGGGAACAAAAGTTGTGGTAAATACGGTCACAGGCGAATATTTGGAACGTGCCAAAGATTAAAATATTTATACAGGAAAATAATAAGGTGAATAATATTACAGTTGAAGTGATTAAGAATCTTGGTAAAGAAAAAACAAGTGATAATTTGGATAAACTAATTTCTTTTTTTAATTTAAATTTGCCGTTTATTGTAAAAAGAGAAATAATTTCTTCTATTGGTCGTCACGCAGATCATTATAAAATTAAATCATTTATAGAATCTAATGTTTTTAATAATATTCCTATGGATTTTGTGTATCAAATGTATAGGACTACTCTTTACAGGTCTAATATTAGTGAATTTGACGACCTTAAAAGCCAAATAGAGGATTTTTATGATAATGAAGTTATAGAAAGAATGAGATATTTTTATGAAAATAAAGGGAAAAATATACAGAATGATTCAATAAAAATTATAAAACCTACATTACTAATAGGAGACAGCAAAAATACGCTAAAAAATATAAATAAAAATTCTGTTGATTTAATTTTCACATCTCCACCATACTATAATGCAAGGGCTTATTCTGTTTATAAATCGTATAATGAGTACCTTATGACTATGCAAACTGTATTAAATGAATGCAATCGGGTATTAGAATATGGACGCTTTATTGTTGTAAATGTTTCGCCTGTCATTACTAAAAGGGCTGGCAGGGAGTTTGAAAGTATACGGTATCCCATCCATTTTGATTTTCATAATATACTTGTAAAAAGTGGTTTTTATTTTATTGATGAGATTATATGGATTAAACCAGAGTATTCAGTCCCTAATAGAGTGGGCGGATATTTACAAACGCAAAATCCTCTTGCTTATAAACCCAATTGTATAACAGAAAGTATAATGATATATAGAAAAAATGCTCCTTTTCTATTAGATAAAAATATAAAACAATATCCTACATTTTTGAAAAAAAATAATGAGGAAATTGATACTACAAATTGTTGGTATATTAATCCCAAATGTGATAAAAATCACCCTGCTGTTTTTCCTGAAAAATTGTGTGAAAAAGTTATAAAATACTATTCTTTTTCTGGTGATGTTGTACTGGACCCTTTTGCAGGAAGTGGTACTCTCGGGCGTGTTGCAAAATATATGAATCGAATTCCACTACTGTGTGAAAAAAATGAAAAATATGCTAATTTGATAGAAAGAGATGGATATGATGTTTTCAGATAAAGTTATAGATATAACCGTCCAAAAATTGATACGAGGAGAGAACCATAGAGAATACATTATAAATTCTATAAATGCCGAATTTTTAGATTTTTCAATTGATTTTTTTAAAAAAATTGTACTCAGGAAAATGAGTGATGATTATATTAATTTAGATTGGTATAAAAATAATTTTATACAATCAACTGACATTGATTCTCAAGATATTGCAATTTTTGCAGGTACTAATAAAAAAACAATTTATAACATATATGGAGATGCTAAAAAGCAAACAGTTATAGATGCATCAATAAAAAACTTTGAATACATTTCAGGTTTAATAACTTCCCTTAAAGGTGATTTAAAAGATGATATTGCTGTAACTATTAAAATAGAATATAAAAATATTGGTGTTAATTTGAATTTAGAAGAGAGTTTGATAGTTATTAACGCATTAGCAACGAAAAAAGTAGCATTGCGAGGCAGCACTTGGAGTTCTATCGGTAAAAAAATTGAAAAACCACTTTTAATAAAGTTATGTCAGTTATGTAATGTACCCGATAAAAATATTGATTCTAGTATTTTCAAGCAAAATAATAAGAAAAATTTTGACAGAGAGGTTGATTTCAAATTAATTGGTGATAATGGTGAGGAGTATAGAATTGAAGTTAAATTAATGGGTAAAGGTAATCCTGAAAGTGCTGATGTTATATATGCAAGAGATACAAATATTTTCATAGCAGATACTTTAAGCAATCAAAACAAAGAACAACTAAAATCTAATGATATTTACTTTATTGAATTAAGGAATAATTCAAGAATTATTGAGGATTTTAAGTCTATTATAACAAATTTAAATATTAAGATATAATAAAAGGGTATACTTATGGCAAATGCTACTTTGGAAATTATGATCCGTACCGCCCGTAAGGCGGGGCGGTCTTTAATTCGGGATTTTGGCGAATTGGAACATTTGCAGGTATCGAAAAAGGGTCCGGCGGATTTTGTGTCAATTGCCGATAAAAGGGCAGAAAATCTTATCAAAGATGCCTTAAACTATGCCCGCCCAGAATACGCATTTGTCGGGGAAGAAACCGGATTGACCATGGGGCAAGATATGGAACACATGTTTATTGTTGATCCGTTGGATGGCACCATTAATTTTTTACATGCCATTCCCCATTTTGCCGTATCGATTGCTTATGCCTATCGGGGGGAAATATGGGCGGGGGTAATTTACGATCCGATTAAAGACGAAATGTTTACAGCGGAAAAAGGGGGGGGGGCGTATGTAAATGACCGCCGTATACGGGCATCGGGCAGACAAGATTTATCCGAATGCTTGGTGGGCACAGGCACCCCTTTTAAGGGTATTAGCCAAGACAAAATCCCCGCATATACACAATCCTTAATCCAAGTTATGCAACATACTGCCGGGGTACGCAGATTGGGGGCAATGGCACTGGATTTGGCATATGTGGCATCGGGCAGACAAGATGCTTTTTTCGAATATGGCGGAAATATCTGGGACATCGCCGCCGGTTTAATCATTGCCATCGAAGCCGGGGCATTGGTGGTAAACGAAAAAAACCAACCCTATAAATTTGTCGACAGCACCCACCAACCCCAATGGATATTGGCAACCAATAACAAAATACAACAAGACATGTACCGCACAATATTTGCATAAAATATGGTAAAATATGTCCTATGACCTGCCCCCTTTAAATAGGTCCATTTTTAGGTTAGTATAACTTATATCTAAATTGAGAAAGGATTTTAAAATGGGCAAGAAAAGAAACCCACGAAGTGTAAAATAGATTATTGGCATATTGCGGGATGCAGAAGTTAAGGTATCAAAAGGCATAATATCATTTTGGAGGCTATCATAAAGTTTGTGTAAATAGCATTTTAAAGTTTAACTCTATCGTTAAACATAATAGCGAATTGGTTTAATGCTTGGTTCCAATTCCTAATAGGCATTGTCCACTTTTTTTCTGCATTTTGCAAGGCTAAAAATAAAGATTTTTTGATGGCGGTGTCATTGGGGAATACCCCTTTTGCTTGGGTATGTCAGAAAGTTTGTGTAAGTAGACTTTATTAAACCATGTGTTATATTGGGAATATTCCCAATATAACACATACAAAATTAAGGAGACTTACTTATGACTAAAAGAACCAAGAAATTAAATACTAGACCAGAGATTAACCCTGATTTGATCAAGCAACTATTGCAACAAGCCGAAGGGCAGGAATTGTTTGGTGCTGATGGCTTTTTTCAATCTTTAAAACAAAGCCTTGCCAACGGTATTCTCGACGGGGAAATGGAACATCACCTTGGCTATCAAAAGCATGATAAATCCCCCAAAAGTACCACAAATCGCCGTAATGGGCATTATGCGAAAACTGTTATCAGCGATGATGATACTCTAAATTTACGCATACCACGGGACAGAGATAACGATTATGAACCCCAGTTTATTCCAAAAAATGCTCGGCGATTTGATGGCTTTGATGATAAAGTTATATCCATGTACGCCCGTGGCATGACTATGCGGGAAATACAGCAGTATATTTATGAGATTTATGGAACAGAAGTGTCCCATGAATTGATTTCAACTGTTACGGACAAAGTCATAGACGACATTAACGCATGGCAGAACAGACCGCTTAATAGTATTTATCCCATTGTTTATCTGGACTGTATACACATTAAAACCCGTGATACCCATGTTATTATCAACAAGGCGGTTTACCTAGCTGTGGGCATCAATATGGAAGGCAAAAAAGAAGTACTTGGCATGTGGATTGCCAAAACCGAAGGGGCTAAGTTTTGGTTACAAGTGATAACAGAACTTAAAAATCGTGGCGTTACTGATATATTCATAGCCTGTATCGATGGACTAACTGGATTTGAAGACGCCATCTGTTCCGTATTTCCACAAACCACCGTGCAGCTGTGTATTGTGCATATGGTACGCAACAGCCTAAAATTCGTCCCTTGGAAAGATAAAAAGCAAGTGGCTGATGATTTAAAAGCCATTTATAACGCTTCATCCGAGGACATGGCATTGCAACAGTTAAAGGCATTTCGGCAAAAATGGGACAGTACATATCCAACCATCGCCAGCAGTTGGCAGAAAAAGTGGGCGAGTATAGCACCGTGTCTAGCCTATCCCGAGCATATTAAAAAGGTCATTTATACCACAAACACCATAGAATCCATCAATCGGCAGATTAGAAAAATCATTAAAAACAAAGGGGTATTCCCAAATGATACGGCTGTTAAAAAATCTTTATTTTTAGCCTTGCAAAATGCAGAAAAAAGATGGACAATGCCCATTAGGAATTGGAAACAAGCTTTAAACCAATTCGCTATTATGTTTGACGATAGAGTTAAACTTTAAAACACTATTTACACAAACTTTCTGATAGCCTCCTTTGCTTTTAATGATTTTTCGGATCTGTCGGTTGATGGATTCTATGGTGTTTGTGGTGTAAATCACCTTCTTAATATGTTCCGGATAGGCTAAACATGGGGCAATACTGCTCCATTTATTCTGCCACGATTTGGCAATGGTTGGGTATTTACTGTCCCATTTTTTACAGAAGGTATCCAGCTGTTGCAATGCCATGTCCTCGTTTGGGGCATTGTATATGGCTTTAAGGTCGTCCGCCACTTTCTTTTTATCTTTCCAAGGGACGAATTTTAGGCTATTTCGTACCATATGTACAATACATAGCTGTACGGTGGTTTGTGGGAATACAGAATTGATGGCTTGTTCAAAGCCCGTTAGTCCATCTACACAAGTAATGAAAATATCAGTAACGCCCCGATTTTTGATTTCTGTTATGACTTGTAACCAGAACTTAGCTCCCTCATTCTTGCCTATCCACATGCCTAGTATTTCTTTCTTGCCGTCCATATTGATACCTAGGGCTAGGTACACAGCCTTGTTTACAATCATATGGTTATCACGGATTTTAATATGGATACAGTCTAAATAGGCAATGGGATAGATGCTATCAAGCGTTCTGTTTTGCCAAGCGTTGATGTCGTCTATCACCCTATCTGTGACGGTCGAGATGAGTTCGGGGGATACTTCTGTGCCATATATTTCATAAATATGTTGTTGAATTTCCCGCATAGTCATACCACGGGCATACATAGATATAACTTTATCATCAAAGCCATGAAACCGCCGAGCATTCTTTGGAATAAATTGGGGTTCATAATCGTTGTCCCTATCCCGTGGAATGCGTAAATCCAAACTATCATCGTCACTGATAACAGTCTTCGCATAGTGTCCATTACGGCGATTGCTAGTACTTTTAGGCGATTTGTCATGTTTACCATAGCCAAGGTGATGTTCCATTTCCCCTTCTAAAATGCCGTTGGCAAGGCTCTGTTTCAAAGATTGGAAAAAGCCATCAGCCCCAAACAACTCTTGCCCCTCGGCGTGTTGTAATAATTGCTTGATCAAATCAGGATCGATTGCTGATTGTGTAGTATGTGATTTCTTGCTTCTTTTCGTCATAAGTAAGTCTCCTCATTGTTACATGTGTTATATTCAGAATATTCTGAATATAACACATAGGTTAAATAAATCTACTTACACAAATTTCATGACAGACTCAGAATACGGGGAATGTGGGAAATAAAAAATCCGAAAAAGGTTTTTGATTATGTGTATACACAATCGCCAAATTCAGATTTTGAACTGGTGGCTATTGTGTCTGCGGAAATATGAGGCTATCAATCATTAACAAATCATGATTATGATTATCACGAAGAGTATCAAATATATGGTCCCAAACACCCGCCTTTTTCCACGGATAAAACGATTATACACAGTCGTACGAGGTCCATAACAAGTAGGCATACTTCGCCATGATGTACCTTGTTCTTAAACGGTATAATATCCCATTGATAACCCGTCAACCCTTGCAACACCACGGCTTTTGTTGGGAAGTAGGGGTTTAATCAAACACCATTCATAATCACTCATATCGCTATCGTACATTATATATTCTCCTATAAATAAATGATAATAATATAATAATACAGAGTGAATCGCATCTTAAATCATAATGCAATACTTTTTATGAGTTTACTACCTAGTATAAAATGATATATATTTTTTGATTTTGAGTGGTCAATTTTGTCGTCACCTTCCTTTGGAAATAGCCTTGCTATTCCCTGCGTTCGGTTTCTAAAAATTGACTCACTAAAACCAAAAATCGTTTGCACTATAACATATCATTTTATACTAAAATCACTGTACAAAGGCGGTGCCCACACAGGTACTGTCTTTTATTATTTTTAATTTTTTCCTAAAAATTTTATACCCAGATTTTATTTTACTTTTTGTAAAAGTATTCAGCAAAATTTTAAGATTGTTATTTTTATGTAAGAAAAGTATTGACTTGCTCTGCGGAGTGCGGTAAGATAAATTGTATATACAAATTTATATATAACAAATACAAGAGAGAAAATAAAAGCGATGTATCTTATAGACACAGGAATATATACAAGCCTATACTCCATACAGCGATATGTTATATGGTACAAATTTACATGCAGGAATGGTGGTGTATGCGTGTGACCATATCGGGCGGTGCTATGACACCGTTTAATCGTCGTAAAGATAACAGTTCCTATCGGGATTGGGTTTATGATGCGTTTTATGGGGCGTTATTGGACAGCGGTGTCGACAAATGTAATATCGATGCGTTGGTGGTTGCCAGCGAAAGTGATTTTTTTTCCGCACAGTTAAACCCAGCCCCTGTATTAGCAGATGGATTGGGATTACACAATATTCAAACCTATCGTGCGGAAGGGGGCGGTGCCACGGGGCATGTGGCGGTACAACTGGGGGCATCACTGGTGGCAAGCGGACACGCCAAGCGGGTTGCCGTATTGGGCTTTGATGGGTGTGCGTCCCATTTACCTGCATCTGATATATTATATTTGTATAATCAATCATATGATGGGTGGTTCGAAGGGCAACAAGATATAAGTTCCACGGCTATTTATGCGTTGTCTGCATTGGCATATATGCATCAAAGGGGGGCAAATGAGCAAGATTTTGCCACTGTTGTCGTGCGTAATCGAAGGTATGCTATGCACAATAAAAATGCCCATTTATCCCTTGATATAACCGTTGAAGATGTATTAAACTCTCCTATAATCTCTACCCCGTATCATCGGTTAGATTGTTCGCCCCTAAGTGATGGGTCCGCGTGTATTATTCTGACCGATGATACACCCAAAGTCCCACATGTACAGATTACAGGCATGGCGATTGCCAATGATTTTGTACGATTGGGCGATCGCCCCAATCCTGCCCAGTTCCAAACCAAACAACATTCGGCAAAAAAAGCCTATGCGATGGCAGGGATATCCCCCAATCACATAACGGCTATTGAAATGTATGACAGCTATTCGGGGGCACAGTTACAAGGTTTGGAAGCGTTGGGGGTTACGGATGATGCGGTACACATGGAACGCAGGGGCGGTTTTGATATCGATAATGGTTTTGCGGTAAATATATCGGGCGGATTGCTTGGACAAGGGGTCCCTGTGGGGGCGGTGGGCGTTGCCCAGTTTTTAACCTTGTATAAATTGTTAACAGGCACTTATGATGGTGTATGTTCGTATTGGGATTCGCCTTATGCGGTGGTGGATACGCATGGGGGCATTGCCACCAACTGTGCGGTTTCAGTGTTACGGAGGCATGGATGAAAATTGATCTAACATACACCTTATACCAAGGTACATATACCCCCTATGTGGATGCCTTGCGACAAGGACAGCCGTTGTCCCATGTATGCGGTGTGTGTGACAGTAAAACCTTTCCCCCCCGATTGTGCTGTGACAGGGCATATAATTTTTGCTTGACTGATAACACAGCAACGGTTTTATACCGTACTGATGGCGGTGAAAAAGCGGTGGCATTGGTACAGTTCATAGGCTGTGAAAATCGAGTGATTGCGGAAATTGCCAACCCTGCAATACAAGGGGAAAAATGTGTATTAGTCCCCCCGAAACAAGGTACATTCGGTGTGCGTGTACAAATAGAAGAAGAATAAAAGATAATGTTTGAAAATTGGACAGATATAGACTTAGATAAAATAGGCTTAAAACGCACAGCAGACGGTGTGCGAATTGATATACCCACAGATGCAAATATATATCATATGACTGTGGGCAATCAAATGCGATTGGGTAATGGTAATGTCCCGGCTATGATATACGAAAAAGACAGTGGCACCTTTGAAACATGGTCGTTTGCGGATATTGACATGGCATCGGATAACCTAGCAGGCTATTTGGCGGACAAAGGCTATGGCAAGGGCGATTATATCGGTATCCATACCCGTATGCGACCGATGACTGCCATTGCCCATATGGCGGTGTGTAAATTAAATGCGGTGGCGGTAACTTTATCACAGTTTTATGGTCCCCAGACCTTGGCACATGCTTTAAATGATTGTCAGGCGAAATGTTTATTAACCACCCAACAATCGTGGATGGAATTACGGGCGGGTGCGGATATATTGTTTCCCCATTTACAACATGTACTTATGACCAACAGTGACGATGATACCCGCGATTTATATGATATTATTGTCGAAAAAATACCTTTTACCCCATGTTATGGGGGGGCGAATGACCCGGCATTGTTGATGTATACTTCTGGGTCAACTGGTATGCCCAAGGGGATTTTACATGGGCATCGGGTGCTTGCGTCTTATCGTCCGTCTATTGCGTTGTTCTATAACTTATCATCTGAGGGTACGGATGCGGTGTTTTATTCCCCATCTGATTGGGCTTGGGTTGGGGGATTATTGGATATGTTGTTCCCTGCATGGTTGGCGGGTCGTCCCGTGGTTACCAGTGATGCTCGTTTTAGTGAACACCAAGCATATACATTTATGAGTCGTCACAGGGTAACCCATACATTTTTGGCACCGACCGCCATTAAACGCTTGGCACGGTGTGAAAATCCCCGTGAAGTGTATGATATATCGCTCAGGGTTATTTGTACTGGTGGCGAAGCCCTTGCCAGTGATACTTTGCAATGGGCGGAACAAAAATTGGGGGTAGTGTGTAATGAATTTTATGGTATGACAGAGGTCAATCACCTGATTGGCAACTGTGCCAAATTATATCCCAGAAAAGCGGGGTCTATGGGGACGGCTTATCCGGGGCATGCGGTGTTTTTGGTCGATGACAATGGTGATGAAGTGGCGGATGGGACTGTGGGGGAAATTGTCACCACAGCGGATTCGCCCACACGCTATTTGGGGTATTTAAACAACCCACAAAAGGAACAGGAAATTCGATTAGACAAATGGATGCGGACTTTTGATTTGGCGGTGCGGGATACGGATGGATATTTTTGGTACAAAGGGCGTGCGGATGATTTGATAAAATCATCGGGCATACGGATGGGTCCTACGGAAATCGAACAATGTTTATTATCGCATGGGGCGGTAACAGAGGCGGCTGTTATCGGCAAACCCGATCCAGATAGGGGGCAAATTGTCAAAGCATTTGTTCGATTAAAAACCGCACACACAGGCGATGATACAATGGTAACAGTCTTACAAGACCATGTGCGTACGCATTTGGCATCATATAAAGCCCCACGGGAAATAGTATTTGTAGACTCATTTGTCATGACCACGACTGGTAAAATAGACCGTAAAAAACTCCGTTTGCAGAAAGGGGGCTAAGCGATGAAATTTGGCATACACGCAGGATTATGGATGGAAAACTGGACAGACGATCCCAGTTTTGTATTCGACAAAGTTGCCCATATGGGTTTTGACGGTATCGAAGTATCGCTGTTGGGTATTGGTTTGGATACGGCGGAAAAAATCCGTAAAAATGTGGAAAATTATGGATTGGAAATTACATGTTCGACCGGGCTTGGGGTGGGGCAAGACCCGTCATCAGCACATGCTAGTGAACGGCAACGGGCAACGGATACTTTACAGCATGCTGTTGAAATCACCGCCACTCTTGGGTCGACATCATTGGCAGGGGTGGTTGCCAGCCCATGGGGTGTGTTTGACCCCTTACGCATTCCTGAACGGATACAGTATTCGGCGGAAACTTTGGGCGATTTGCAACCACATTTACAACAATATAATGTACGATTGGGTATCGAAGCATTAAACCGTTTTGAATCCGATTTAACTTGTACAGCAGAATACGCCGTACAGATTGCGGAAAAAAGTGGGGCGGATTTAGTTGGGGTATTGTTGGACACTTTTCATATGAATATCGAAGAAAAATCCCCCGCACACGCCATACAACGGGCGGGTAAAAAATTGTTTCATTATCATATATCCGCCCATGACAGGGGCGTGCCACAACAGGGCAGATATGATTTTAATGCGGACGCCCACGCTTTGCAGGAAATTGGCTACGATGGTTGGGTGGTGGTGGAAATGTTTGTACAATCGGGATACTCCACCAGCAGAGATTTAAACATTTGGCGACCCATTGAAACCGATGAAACAGATGTGGATGTGTCGGCTCAGCAGGCACTTAACTTTATGCAACAGGTATATGGATAATGACAGCACAGACATATTTTACCGCTTTATACACAGACATAATCGCCCAGTGTGATACCTTAAATGCCCTTGATACATGCCTAGGTGATGGGGATCATGGTACCACTATGGTACGGGGGTTAAAGCACGCCACCCAAGCCCAAAATGGTATGCGGGCAAAGGCATTTATGCGGGCATCGGGTGGGGCGTCTGGTACTTTGTTTGGGCTGATTTTATATGAAATTGAAAAACATCTTGACTGTGGCGATAACATAATTGCAGGCTTGGCACGGGCATTAGACCGCATTTGTGATTTGGGTGATGTGCAACAGGGGGATAAAAGTATGGTCGATGCCCTTGCCCCCGCTGTACAAGCATTACAGGGGGGTAAAAGCCTATCGGTTGCGGTTGCACACGCACAACAGGGCAGGGATACAACAAAAACCTTGCATGCCCGTCGTGGACGGGCACAGTATGTGGAAAATCAAGGGGTGGGGCATATTGACCCGGGGGCCGTATCAGTGTGTATTTTACTGGTACACCTGTTGCAATATAACAATAAGGGGGAAGTATAATGACAAAGGTATATAATACCGTTGATACCATGGTTGATGATATGCTTGATGGATATGTATCCGCCTTTCCCCATGTGAAACGGTCACATTATGACAAACGGATTATTGTGCGTAACACCCATGTGAAAAATGCGGATGAAAAGGTTACCTTATGTATTGGTAATGGGTCTGGACATGAACCTATCGCCATGGGTTTTGTGGGGCAAGGGGTGTTGGATGCGAATGTGGTTGGGGATGTTTTTGCCGCCCCATCAGCGGACTTAATCCTTGACGGTATCAGGGCGGTAAATGGACAGGCAGGCACAATTTTACTGATTTCCCAACACAGTGGTGATGTGATTAACGGGCGGGCGGGGGTGATGCTTGCCCATGAAGAAAATATCCCTGTGGCATATTTGTTAATGTACGATGATATTTCATCCGCCCCCAAAAATAAAGCTCATAATCGCCGTGGGGCCCCTGGGACAATGTTTATTTATAAAATGCTTGGACAAGCGTCTGAGGAAGGACAAGACATGCAAAGTCTGTTAAAACTAGGGACGGATATTCGGGACAGAACGGTTACCCTAAGCTGTGCATTACAATCGGGGATTTCGCCTTTGACTGGCAATCCTATGTTTACCTTGCCCGCAGATGAAGTATTTTTGGGCATGGGGGTACATGGGGAACCGGGTATTGGACGGTTACAGATGTGTTCGGCGGAAAAAATGGTGGCGGAAATGATGGAACGATTACTGGACGATCGCCTTATTGCTCATGGGGGGCGGGCATTGGTAATTGTCAATGGTATGGGGGGGACCACACAAATGGAATTACTGACCATTTGGCGAGAGGTTGAACGGTATTTGAAAAACCGCTACATTACCGCCTTATGCCCTATGGTTGGCAGTTTTGTCACCACGCAAGAGATGGGTGGATTTTCCATATCGTTGTTAGAGCCCACAGACGAAATGATACGGTTGTGGACAGCACAATCAAATACCCCATATTTTCCCAATATATATCAGGTTTAAGAGAGTTTTTTATGGTTTATAGCACAAAAACAGGATTATTATACGGCGTAGCAGTTGATCAGGGCAGTGGCTTGGAATCCGCCTTAAAAACCGCCCGTGGAACACATGCACAGCCCAATGATTTATTTACCTTTAAGCGGTTATTGACCACATATTTAAGCCCTTATGCATCCAGTGTATTAGTGGATGCCCAGTATGGACGGGATTTACTGCCCCATATGCATGCGGATTGTCAGGCTATGCTAGCGTTTGAGGCGGATGTGTATCGTATATCTGACAGTGATCGTATCACGGTTTTACCAGATAATTTAAAGATTGCCGATTATCCAGAATTGGGCGTAAAGACCTTAAAATTCTTTATGTATTATGCCCCCTATGACACGGCAGAATTGGTCCGCAAAAAACAAGGTATTGTACGAAACATTGGTGAACAATGCGTACAGCATAACATACAGTTTTTATTTGAACCCATTGTATATGACCCAAAAATCACTGATGAAAATTCAAAAGCATATTTTCAAGCCCGCCCTGAACTGGTGGTCACCGCTATTCAACATTTTTCTGCTCCTGAATATCATATCGATATTTTAAAGATCGAACCCCCCGTACATTTTGCCCACTTAGGCGATGTGCAACACAGCAAAGATGCGTTTATGAAGGCATCTGATATGGCAGGCGATATACCGCTTGTATTTTTAAGTGCGGGCGTATCATTTGATATTTTTGCTCAGGGGCTAGATTTTGTAAAATCCGCACAAATACTGTTTAAAGGCTTTGTCTGTGGGCGGGCGATTTGGTCAGAGTTGATTTCTGTGTTTGGTACGCAGGGTATACAAGGGGCAGAACACTGGGTACAAACCGAAGGGGTAAACCGTTTAAAAACCTTAAAGGATATAATTACATGATTGATATGCAAACTTTTACCGGTTATACCCCCCATGAGATGCACCCCAAAGTGCGGGATTTTTTGGCACAGCAACAGGGATTACGGATTGGTGACAAAACCATCGTTACCAATGATAAAATTGCCGTTGAAAACCCGTCTAGCGGTGATATTATCGGACATATCAGTATTGCCGGCACCTCCCATATCGATATCGCTGTTGATACCGCCCGTCAAGCCTTATCGGGCGATTGGGGGGTAATGTCTGCTGAACAAAGGGGAATACTGATGTGGCGATTGGCGGATGCTATCGAAGACCATAAACACATATTTGCCGAACTGGATGCATTGGACAATGGCAAGTCCGTATCGGTGGTGCGGGATGTGGATGTGGTGTATTCGGCAAAGCATTTTCGATATTTTGCCGGTTGGACAAATAAGATTGAAGGCAAAACCATTCCCGTATCCAGTCCCCATCGTTTTAATTACACAATCAAACAACCGGTGGGGGTATGTGCGTTAATTACCCCTTGGAATTATCCGTTGTTAATGGCAAGTTGGAAACTTGCCCCGGCATTGTCGGCGGGGAATACTATACTCTTAAAGCCTGCGGAACAGACCTCATTAAGTGCGTTGTATTTGGCGGATTTGGCGTTAAAAGTTGGGTTTCCTGCGGGGGTGTTAAATGTGCTTACGGGATATGGTAAAGATACCGGTGCCATGTTGTCCGCCCATCATGGGGTCGACAAAGTAGCATTTACGGGATCGACACAAACGGGGCAACAGATTGTTGTTAGTTCCGCTGGCAATATAAAAAAAGTATCCCTTGAATTGGGGGGCAAAGCCTCAAACATTATCTTTGCTGATGCGGATTTGAACATGGCGGTATCGGGGGCGTTTTGGGCGGGATTTGGCAACAATGGGCAATCCTGTACAGCAGGGGCAAGGCTGTTTGTCCACAAGGATATATACCCCCAAGTGTTGGAAAAATTGGCACAGATGGCAAATGATATTAAGGTTGGACCGGGGTTTTCCAATACGAATTATGCCTTAGGACCGGTTATATCACAGGTGCAAATGGAAAAAATATTAAACTATATCAATATGGCCAAAGACCAAGGGGCAAAAGTGGTCGCAGGCGGATATCGTTTGGGTGTATCAGGGTATTTTATTGCCCCAACTGTTATAACTGATGTGGCGGACAGTATGCAAATTATGTGTGAAGAGGTGTTCGGACCGGTGTTGTGTGTAACGCCATTCACCGATGAGGACGAGGTCATACAGCGGGCAAATAATACGGTGTACGGTTTGGCATCGGGGTTTTGGACAACGGATGCCGGTCGTTGTATCCGCATGGCACAAAAATTACGGGCAGGCACCATCTGGACGAATTGTTGGGGGGATACAGATGCAGGATCCCCATTTGGTGGTATGGGACAAAGTGGATATGGACGGGAAATGGGGTCTGAGGCGTTTGATTTATACACACAAACAAAATCAGTGTGGCAAACCGTGACAGAGTAAAGTAATATGACAGTGCTTAATCTTAGAAACATACAGGAGATAAAAACTATGCAAAAACGCAAATATCAAGTGATATATGACGCACTGTACAACCGCTTGCAACAGGGACAGTACCCTGTAGGCATTCGCCTACCCCCAGAATCCGCTTTGGTACAAGAATTTAATGTGAATCGCTTAACTTTACGCAGGGCGTTGGATATATTGTGTCAAAATGGATATTTGTCCGTACGACAAGGCAGTGGCTATATCGTCAATACCATATCACCCCCCGAAGTAAATTGCCTGCATTCGTTTACGGACATTGTCTTAAAACAAGGGCATACCCCAGGGGCAAAATTATTGGATGTGGAAGTCCCCTACACAGGCGACAGCATCGCATACGCAAACATTTTTGATGAACCTGTATGTTTTATCAGACGGCTTCGCACCATTGATGAGGTGCCGTGGTTTTTGGCGGAAACCTATGTGCCAATGGCATTGGTACAGGGGGTGTCCCATGCGGATTTTAATGAAACAGGGCGAAATCAATCGATTTTAAATATCCTTCGTAATCGCTTTTCGTTGTCATGGGTAAAAGCCTGTGAAACCATCCAACCACAAATTGCCAGTACGCAGGTTGCCAAATGGTTGGATGTTGTTCCTAATACTTCATTGTTGGCACAACGGTGTGTGGCGTATGATGAAAATAACCAACCGGTATTTTGTGATTACACTTTGCGGGCAAAACCGATCACATACGACTTGGTCGGCATGGAACGGGTTTTAAAGGAAACATAAATAAGGAAAGTTAAAACATGGCATTAAAAATAGGTGTTATCTTATCGTCTCTGCCCACATATTTTCCAGAAAAATATGGGGTATTTGCGGATGTGGTAAAAACCATCGATTCTGTGTGTACAGAACAACAAGTCCCCTGCGTAGTGGCGGACACAGTCCCCATGGATGGCGAAGACACCCGTGCCGTATTGGACGATTTTCAGTGCCAAGGGGTGTCGTTTGTGATCTTGGTACATGGGGGGTTTACCATGGGGGATGTGGCACGGGAAGTTGCCATCAGTACCTTGCCCAGTGCCATTTGGGCAACGGTGGAGCCGACGCTTGAAGGAGATGTGCAGTTAAATAATTTTGTGTCGTTAAATATGAGCATGTCCATATTCCGTAAATTTCGTGATTGTAAAACCCACCCTGTGGTATGGATGTATGGCAACCCAGACGATACCCAAATACACCAAAAATTAACAACGCATATTATGGGCTTAAAGGTAAAACATGCTTTACAGTCCTTAAAAATTGGGCTGATTGGCAATGTGGCACCGACCTTTTATAATATGGAAGTATCCAACACCACCCTTAAACAACGGCTTGGGGTAACGGTGGAAAATATCGATATGCAAGTACTGTTACAGGGCATGGATTCGTGCAGTGATGCGGATATGCAAGCCGAATATGCCATCATGCAACAGCACATAGATTTTTCGCCTATGAACTGTACACAAATTGATAAAACCGTCCGTTGTGTGTTGGCGTTAAGAAAAATTGCCACAGATGGCGGATATGGGGCATTGGCGGTGTCCGATTGGCCCGTGTTGCAACAGCCCCCCTATACCATGCACCCCGGTATGGCATTTAGTTGGTTGGAACAACATGATGTTTACCCCATTGCCAGCGAAGGCGATGTGTTGGGGGCGGTAAGCCAATTTGTGGCGTTACAGGTAACACGACGGGTGGGCTGTATTTTGGATATGACTCTGCCCCAATTTGACAAAAACCGTATTCTGTTATGGCATGGGGGTGGGGGGGCGTTGTCCTATGCGGACGGATTTTCAGACGGCGTCAAAGTCCCTTGTGTGCCACATCCGATGATAGGACGGGGGACAGACGCACAAAATACTTTTGGTGCCATTGCTGATTTTCAGTTTGCCACAGGGGAATATAGCATATTCAGAATATCCGATGACAGTCAGGGGCTGTGGGCGATTGAGGCGGATATTGTGCCACTTGAAACAGGTGCCACGGGGTATACAGGGTGCAGGGGGTGGATACGGCATTATCGCAGTGTAAACGGTACCCATAATACCCAAGACATTGTGTCTTCGATTATGCAGCATGGCATTGAACATCACTTTATTTTGGCACCAAATAGGGTGCTGAATATTTTACAGTCTGTTGCCATATGGTGTCAGATGCATATGTATCATATTGATAATACACAGAAATAACATATAACAGGGACTTAAAACATGACAAAGGTGGAATTAACAGGTATAAGCAAAAAGTTTGGCGACTTTACCGCTTTAAAAGCATTGGACTGTACCATAGAATCGGGGGAATTAGTGGCGTTGCTTGGTCCTTCGGGGTGTGGTAAGACCACGACTTTACGGATGATTTCAGGGCTAGAATCTCCCACCACTGGTGAAATTTTATTTGATGGTAAAGATATATCAGGATATGCGGTACAATCCCGTAATGTGGGTATGGTATTTCAGCGATATGCCCTGTTCCCCCATATGTCTGTTGCTAAAAATATTACCTTTGGCTTAGATGTACATCATGTTGGTAAATCCGAAATTGCCGAACGGCTTGATGAGATTTTAGATATTGTGCAATTGCGGGAATTTAAGGATAGATTCCCATCACAATTGTCGGGGGGACAGATGCAACGGGTGGCAATTGCCCGTACACTTATTACCAAGCCGTCCGTATTGATGATGGATGAACCGCTTGCCAATTTGGATACAAAACTACGGGGCGAAATGCGGGCGTTTATTAAGAAATTGCAACGCTCCTTTGGTATTACCACTATTTTTGTGACCCACGATCAAACTGAGGCAATGGAACTTGCCGATCGTATCGCAGTCATTTTTGACGGGGAACTTGCCCAGTACGATGTGCCAGAAAACATTTATAACCGTCCTGCTTCATTGGCGGTTGCTGATTTTATGGGGGCGGATAATATTATCCTCGCAACGGTAACAGGGAAAAATACCGTGCAAACGACACTGGGGGCATTATCGGTTGATACATTATCAGAAATACCATGTACCACAGGGGATGATATGCATGTGATGATTCGTTCTGAATCTATTCAGATATATGAATCACAACCGTCTGTATCTGAGAATACACATCATATTCAAGGCACTATACTGTCCCGTGATTTTTTTGGGGCGACCATACAATATACGGTACAATGTGGTGATGATACACTGATTGTAAACCAACAAGGCACACGATTATTAGATATGGGCATATCCGTATGGCTTAGCATACAAACGGACCATATTTGGGCGATAAAATAAAAGTTTAATTTGTTTACATAAAATTGTATACACAAATTTTATTTTGTGATATAATACACACAGTTAGCATAAATGAAAAAGGATGTGCTATCGTATTTTTAACTAAAATAGAGAGAAGGACTATGAAATGAAAAAAATCCTATTAACATCTGTACTAGCTTGCACTTTGCCATTATCAGCGGTAATGGCAAGTGATGTACATACATTCCGTCAAGACTTTTTGGCGGGTAAACTCACTTGGGAACAAGTGGAGGCTGCTGCCCGCAAAGAAGGGAAAGTCAACTTCCACCATTGGGGCGGTGCGGATACTATCAATGGCTGGGTGGACGGTGTTGCCGGTCCTGCGGTCAAGAAAAAAGGTATCAAATTGAACGCTGTTCGCAGTAACCCCAAAGATTCCGTGGATGTGATACTAGCGGAAAAATCCGCAGGTAAAGGCTTGGGCGAAGGCAGTGTCGATTTAATGTGGGTAAATGGTGAAAACTTTGCCACATTAAAACGCAATAATGCTTTGTTTGGCAGTTTTGTACATTTGTTACCGAATGCCAAAAACTTTGAACTGAATGCCAGTGACCCCCGATCTTTGCAAAACTTGCGGGACTTTGGTATCATGAACGATGGGGCAGAGGCCCCTTGGTCTGGGGAACAATACATTTGTCATTATAATTCTGCCACTGTTGCCGATGGTAAGGTGCCGTCTGATTTCAATGATTTAAAGACTTATTTACAAGAAAATCCCGGGCGATTTGCATATATCAAGCCTCCACATTATTTGGGTAACACCTTTGTACAAACCGTACTATATGCCCATACGCCTAATGGCGATGGGGCGGAAAGCTTCCAACAGGGGGCAAAAGAAATATCCGCAACGGAACTGGCAAGACGCATTAAGCCGGGAATGCAGTATTTACGGGATATTGAGCCTTACTTGTTGGGCGGTGCTTCTGGCAAAGCCCAATATCCGAACAGCCCCACCGAACAAGATGGCTTGTTTATGAACAAGCAAGTCGACTTTGCGTGTAAATTTGGCTATTATGCCGCATCTGTCGGTATGGCACAGGGAACCTATCCTGAATCAGGCAAGCAGTTTATTTTCCCTAAGAAAATGATGATTGCCAACAAAAACTTCTTGGCGATTCCTGTGAACGCACCAAACCCTGCGTCTGCGTTGGTATTTATTAACTATATGATGTCTGTCGAAGCCCAAGCCAGCAAACTAAAAGGAGCGGGCATGCCATCGGCAACCGATGTCTGGAAGCTGAGCAGTGCCGATGTCAAAACCCTGCAAGATAATGCCCCAGCGTTAATCGGTGTGACCGATCAACAATTAGCGGACAATGCAGTATCTGATACCAATGCATCGTTGGTGGATATTATCGAAGCCGTATGGTTGGAATATATCGAACGCAAATCGGATAAATCCATAGAAGAAATCACTGCAAAAGTGTATGCGGATATGGGGTATTAACCTTTAATTATAGCCAATTTGGTGTAAAATGATTATACTATAATGAAAATGTTTTTTGATTTTAAAGGGGTGAGTTTTAGGAACCGAACGCAGGCAATAGCACCGCTATTGCCAAGTGAGAGTGACGACAAAATTGCCCCTTTAAAATTAAAAAATATATATCATTTTATATCGAATTGGCTATATATACAGCCTGCTTGCAATGGGTGGGCTGTATTTTTATAATTTTTTTATAGTGGGAAAAGGCGATGGCTGTTAAAAAACAACATGGATTTTCTGTGCCACTTTGGGTACAACTTGCCCCTGTTATGTTGGTAATGGGGGGGCTGTTTGTCGGGGCGTTTGTGTTTGCGTTGGTGCAATCGTTTGGATATGCCCCGTGGTATGGTATCAATACTTTCCCTACTTTTTCGTATTATAATACTTTGCTGAGCGATGATAGTTTTTGGTTTTCCGCTGGATTGACTTTTTATTATGCGGTGGTTGCCACCTTTTTATCGTTTGTTTTCGGTACGGCACTGGCGTTAAGTATGATGAAACATTTTCGTTTTAAGGGGGTGTACAAGTATATTTATAAATTCCCCATGATGATACCGTATTCGGTGGGGATTGCACTAGCGGTGATTATGATGGGCAACAGTGGTATTATATCCCGCCTAATGTGGTATTTTGGTTTTATTGAACATCCGAACGAATTTGTCCCTATGTTAAAGACCTATTACGGGTGGGGAATTATTGCCGTATATGTATGGAAGCAAACCCCATTTGTGGCGTTAACCGTGTATTCGGTGTTGTTGGGTATGGGCAGGGACACCATTGAAAGTGCTATGATATTAGGGGCAGGGCGGATGAAAATATTTTATAGTGTTATCTTGCCACAAATTTTACCGGGGGTTGTGGCGGCAACCTTAATTTGTTTTGCGTTTAATATTGGGGCGTTTGAGGCACCATTTATTTTAGGGGCGGGATTTCCAGAAACCCTACCCGTCATGGCATGGCGGTATTTTAACGATGCAAATATGGAAATGCGATTGCTTGGTATGGCAACAGTGGTGACCCTAACGCTGATAGTATCGGTTATATTGTACCTGTACTTAAAATCCTATCGGGCGTATGAACACAAAATCGGACGGCAATAAAATGATAGCAAAAAAGCAAAAATTCGTATCACAAACACGGTTAAGTAATGGACAGAAAATATATCTGTTGTTACTGGCAGGCTTTATTTTAGGCCCGTTTTTACCGCTGATTATTCAAAGTTTTTCTTTCCGTTGGGCATGGCCCGATTTGTTGCCATCCAGATGGTGGTTGCAACAACGGGAAAATGCGATGTTTCCGCTTGCGTGGGATTATGTGTTTTCCCCCGCCAGTCGCATATGGGAAGCCACCTTAAACACGGTGTTTATTGGCGTGTGTGTGACGGTTATATGTTTGATTGTGGCACTGCCCGCCGCACGGGTTTTGGCACGGGAAAGTTTTCGGGGCAAAAGTGCGTTTGAATTTTTCCTGTCGATGCCGTTAATAGTTCCCGAAACAGCGATTGCCTTGGGGCTGTTAATGTTGTTTATTCAAGTGGGCTTGGCGGGGACTTATACGGCAATTATTATTGTGCATCTGATACCAACCATTCCGTATATGATTAGGATGCTAACATCTGTATACCAAGGGTTAGGGCTAGATTATGAAGAACAAGCCCAAATCTTAGGGGCGACCAAGTGGCAAATACTTACCCGTGTGACAATCCCTATGCTGATGCCGGGGATATTGGCGGGGATGTTGTTGACATTTTTGGTGTCGACCAACATATTTTTGCTGACTTTCTTTATGGGGTTGGGGGAAATTTATACCTTGCCTACTTTGTTATTTTCCAAAATCGAAGGGGGACAGATAAACTCTTCTGGGGCGGGGATTACCTTGCTTGTGACCTTGCCGGGGCTTATCTTGTTGCTGTTGTCCGAACGGTTTATCAAAGAAGAAGCATTCGGGGTAAGCACCCATTAAAAAAAATATTATATAAAAGAGAGAGAGCATGGCAGTACCAACACACATATTACAAAAATTTCCTAAACTGTCCGAATCCATATACGCACAACGGCTTGCCCGTCCGCTAAAGGGGGCAAAAGTGATTATCGATACGGATACGGCAAATGAAATTGACGATCAATACGCCTTGGCATGGGCGTTGTTAAGTCCCGACCGATTACATGTTGTTGGGGTTACGGCGGAGCCATTTTCCTTTGTCCATCATCGTCAGGATTTAATAGAGGAATGTATCAATTTAAAACATAATATGGGTGAGGCAGACGGCACCACCCCCTATATTGCCAGTGAGTGGGCAAAACGGGTGGTGGCACAAGGCATTGACCCCGCCACTGATTTAGTGTTTAGTACCGTAAAACAAGGGGCGGAGCTGTCATATCATGAAATTATCAGGGTATTTGAAAAATGCCACCAAGACCCCACAAACAAGGTATTTCGGGGGTCTGAATCGTATTTACCCGATTGGAACAGCCCTATCGATAGCCCATCGGCACGGTTTATCATAGATCAGGCACGGGCGTGCGGTGCGGATGAACCGTTGTATATTTTGGCGATGGGGGCGGTAACAAATATTGCTTCTGCGTTGTTAATGGCACCGGATATTATCAATAACATAGTGGTGGTGTGGACTTCTTCTTTTCCATCTTATGCCCCATTTGAAAACTCTGCTTCGTTAAATTTAATTCAAGATTTAAAAGCATCACAATTATTGTTTGCTTGTGGTGTGCCACATGTGTATTTACCGGGGTATCATGTGGGTGCCCAACTTAAAATATCCCTGCCTGAAATGGAGCGGTTTGTCAAGGGCAAAGGGGATATAGGCGATTACTTGCACCATCTGTACACCAACAATCCTTTGCATACTTTGTTTGTCATTACCAATGCGGAAACAAAAACTTGGGTCATATGGGATATTATCAATGTGGCATGGATGCTTAATCCCACATATGTATCCGATTTTATAACAACTTCGCCCATATTGGGGGACGATTTAAAGTATCATCACCCAACAACCGCCCACCCCATGCGTGAAGCGTTTGATGTGGACAGGGATTCTATATTCGAAGACCTATACGCATGCTTACAAACACAAGTGGGATAATACCACATGACAGAACATTATTTTGATACGGTTATTATTGGCGGTGGACAAGCGGGAATTGCCACCAGTTACCACCTAAAACAGCATGGTATTTCCCATATTGTTTTGGAAAAAAATCATATTGCCGAACGATGGCGGTCTGTGCGGTGGGATTCGTTGGTTGCCAATGGTCCCGCATGGCATGACAGATTCCCCAATTTAAAGTTTGATGACTATGCGGATGATGATTTTGTCCCTAAGGAGCGGATTGCTGATTATTTTGTCGAATATGTACAAAAATTTGATTTGCCGATTAAAGAAGGTATCAGCGTACAACAGGTGGTTCGCAACCCAGAAAATAGCGGATTTATCGTAACGACCGCCGATGGGGGGATATATACTTGTCATCATATTGTAAGTGCCACAGGCCCCTTTCAAAAGCCGTCTATTCCCCCCATAGTTTCTGAGGATTCGGGATTGTATCAATTGCACTCTGCGGACTATAAAAACCCTAAACAATTACCCGATGGAGGGGTTTTGGTGGTTGGTGCCGGATCGTCTGGGACTCAGATTGCCGATGATTTAAATCGGGCGGGTAAAACAGTGTATTTGTCGTTGGGGGCTCATAACCGTCCCGTGCGATATTATCGGGGGCGGGATTTATGTTGGTGGTTGGGGGTATTGGGCATTTGGCATCAACCGCATCCACCCGTCGACACCGCCCATCTTGCTAGCCCCGCCACTGGTGATTATGGCAAGGACGGTACGGTGGATTTTCGTAAACTTGCCCATCAATGCATTACTCTGGTTGGTGCCACTGACAGGTTTGATGGCAAGATTCTTTATTTTAAAGATAATTTACAACAGGACATCGCCACTGGTGATGCCCATTACTTGGCAATGTTGGATGCTATTGATACCCATATCGACACCTATAATTTGGACTTCCCCGAACACCCAGAAGCCCGTCATATTCTGTATGACCCCACATGTTTACAACAGCCGATTTTACAGATAAGCACACAGGATATTCAAAGTATTGTTTGGGCAACGGGCTTTACATATGATTTCAGGTGGTTACAAGTGGATGCGTTTACAGATGACGGCACCCCCGATCATTTCCGTGGGGTGTCAAAATGTGCCGGTGTATGCTTTGTGGGCTTACCTTTTTTATCGTGCATAGGGTCAAATTTTATTTGGGGCGTATGGTACGATGCCCAACACATTGCTAATCAAATCGCATTACAAAACACATACATGCACATTTGATTTGAGCTATACCGTGCAATAAGCAGTATTGACAATAAAACAGAAAAATACTATCATTTATAGTAAATTAAAAGCTAGACATAAGGAATTTTATGAAAAACTTTGTGTTATTGTTGGTATGTATTATGGGCGGGTATGTTTTCTTGTCTGTGATTTTAGGGGATACTTTTTCGTTGGCAGGTCATATATGAATATTTTAAAATTTTATATATTTTTATATAGTCAATCAAATATAATTTGATGGACTATATGCGGTTGCAACCGCTTGCAACGCAGTCGCATTGTGGTGTCCGATCGGGGTGCAAAGTGGGGTGAATAAGTGTGGGTTTTTGTCATGCAAAGTATGGGTAAATCCACATTAAACGCAAGAATGTACAGAGAATCTGGGGCGTTAGCCCCTTAGATTCACGATATAACCAACAAAATAAAATGTGCAGTATAATATGGCGAATCATTTTATACCGAATGGACTATATGTATGGTATAAACCAAATGGTTATAAGTATAAATTCTACATTTACCAATGTAAAATAATATGGTACTATGCAGGTGGAATTTTCTGTAATTTTTTATTATTTGGAGAAACATATGTCAAAAATTCAAGTCAAAAATCCAATTGTTGAAATAGATGGCGATGAAATGACCCGTATTATTTGGGATTTTATTAAAAATAAGCTTATCTTACCATACTTAAATGTGGATTTAAAATATTATGATTTAAGTATTCAGAAACGGGATGAAACAGACGACCAAATTACCGTTGATTGTGCCAATGCGGTTAAACAATATGGGGTTGGTGTGAAATGTGCCACCATTACCCCAGACGAAGACCGGGTGGAAGAATTTGGTTTAAAAACCATGTGGAAATCACCAAATGGTACAATCCGTAATATTTTGGGGGGGACTGTATTTCGTGAGCCGATTGTGTGTTCAAATATTCCCCGTTATGTACCAGGATGGAAAAACCCAATTATTGTTGCCCGTCATGCATTCGGTGACCAATACCGGGCAACGGATTTTGTGGTGCCGGGTGCGGGTAAATTGACCGTAAAATTTGAACCAGAAAATGGCGGTGAAGCCATCGAACGGGAGGTATATCAATTCGAAGGTGGGGGTGTTTCCATGTCCATGTACAACACAGATGAAAGTATCCGTGGATTTGCCCATGCGTGTTTTAATTATGCAATTTCACGCAAAGTACCCTGTTTGTTATCCACGAAAAACACCATTATGAAAGCCTATGACGGACGGTTTAAAGACCTGTTCCAAGAAATTTTTGATGCGAATTACAAGGAAAAATTTGAAGAATTAGGTATTTGGTACGAACATCGCTTGATTGATGACTTAGTGGCATTTGCCATTAAATCCGAAGGGGATTTTTTGTGGGCGTGTAAAAATTATGATGGGGATGTGCAATCTGATATTGTGGCACAAGGTTTCGGTTCACTGGGGCTTATGACTTCTGTGTTGATGACCCCAGATGGCAAAACCATTGAATCTGAGGCGGCACATGGTACGGTTACCCGCCATTATCGCCAACATCAGCAGGGCAAACAAACCTCCACAAATCCGATTGCATCCATTTTTGCATGGACACGGGGTTTGAAATATCGTGGGGAATTTGATGCCACACCAGAAGTCGTAAAATTTGCCGATACTTTGGAACGCATCTGTATCGAAGCGGTCGAAGAGGGCAAGATGACCAAAGACTTGGCATTGTTGGTTGGTGATAATCAAGAATATTTGACCACCAATCAGTTTTTGGATGAATTAGACGCACGATTACAAAAAGCCATGGTGCGTTAGCCATATAAAAAAGCCCGCTGTGATAGCGGGCTTTTTTTGTTTTATTATTTTGGAACATAGGGTTTTTTACGGAATTTTGCATATAAGGCACATGGGGTGAATATTAGGGTTAATATCAATGCGAATAACACACCCACCAAGATATTTTGGGCGATTTGTTGCCAAAACATAGCGTTGGGGGAATTGAATTCTATTTGACGGTTGAATATGTCCATGCTGATGGCCAATGATGCCGGCAACATCCCCAAGGCGGTGGTAATCGATGTTAAAATCACCGGTCCCATTCGCAATAAGGCGGTTTTCATGATGGCGACTTTCATATCTTTTTCTGTTCGACACAAGTTTTTAAAGGTATCGATAAGGACAATATTGTCATTTACCACAATCCCCGCCAAAGTCATAATGGCCAGCCCCGACATCACCGCCGAAAATGGTTCGTTGGCAATAATAACCGCCAAGAATACGCCAGAGGTGGAAAATACAATCGCTGACATAATCACAAACAGCATATAAAAACTGTTAAACTGTAATAACAAGATAATTGCCATTGCCGATAACGCCAAGGCAAATGATACCATCAAGAATTGGCGGGTTTCTTGTTCTTCGGTGGCGTTACCCGCCAATTTAATCACCGTATCGCCGATCAATAATGAGGGATGGTTTTTAATTTCATTGATAAATTCTTGGTGCACCTTTGATACATTGTCTTTTCTGTCGACAAAATACGCATCGACGGTTGCCCCCATTTTGCCATTTTCCAGATTCACTTCGGGGGTTGGATAAGACACGGTTTTATTTACCACATAGGATATGGGAATGGTGCCATTTCTGCCCTTAATCCATAAATCATCGATGGCGGTAATGGTGCGATATTTACGGGGGTATCGCAAATATATTTTTAGTTTATCGCTCGACCCAAACGGTTTATATTCGCCCATTTCCAAGCCACTTGTCAACAGGTTTATGGTATTGGAAATATCCGTAATTGCCACCCCATATTTTTCCGCTTGTGTTCGATCGGGGGTGTACAAAAATTCTATGCCCGCCCGTTTTAAGCTGTTTTCCACTTTTTTAAATCGTTTGTTTACTTGTAAATATTCGGTCACATTACGGGTGCTTTTTTGGATGCTGTCAAGGTCAGTACCTTCCAAATTGATGACTAAATCTTCGTCCAAGGACGGTCCAGACCTGCCCCGCCCAATGTAGGCATCAATGCCTTTGATTGTGCCAAGAATGGCATCCAATTCTTGTTTGATTTCTTCGGCGGTTTGCGTGCGTTCTTTCCAATCCACTAATTCCACATTTATGGAACCGATGCTTTTGGTGTTGGACAGACGACTGCCGCCCCCCACACGGGTGGAGATGTTTTCGATATTATCGTTGCCAATGGCATATTCCATGATTTGGGATTCAATCATCCGTACATATCCATCTTTTTCCGACAATGATAAACTGCCGGGAACATCAACGGTAATACGGTATGAATCGATACTGTTTTCAGGGAAGAACGACATACCTTTGTTGTTTTGGGCAAAATATACCCAAATACCGACCATTCCCCCAATCAGTACCAGCATCATAATTTTGGGGGCAAATAAAAATACTTTAAGCAATCGGTGGTATATGCGAATAATGACATTTGCCTGTTTACAAAATTCCGCAATGGTTACCTTTTCAATGTCTAATTCGTAGTGGTCCGAATCTGTTGTCTCTGGTTTTGATTTTATAAATTTTAAGATAAATAAGGTCATCAGTGTCACCAAACCAAAAATTATCAACCGCCCAGATGCTATGCGTTGCTGTATTTCGGTTGGGGTGTCGTCTGAGAATATATTTGCTACCAAGTCTGGTATCCAAATATAGGCAATCGCCCCCACCGCCAGAGCGGTAATAAGTTTCATTAAACCGGCAAAATAGCTGGCAAGTAATGGCGTAAATACCAAAGCCACCAACAATGATGACGACAATACCAGTATCATGGCAATGGGGATATTTTTCATAAAAGACCCCATAATACCGGGCCAAAATATCAATGGTAAAAACACCATTAAAGTGGTTAATGTGGATGTGATTAAAGGCGATGTCATGGTACGCACAGCTTCTTTGTACGCATCGGCAGTGCTGTGTCCTTGGCGAATTTTTAAACGGGCATATTCGACGATGATAATTGCGTTATCAATTAAGATACCCAATGATAATGTCAACCCAAAAATAACCACCGAATTTAAAGTAAAGCCCAGCAAGTACAACAAACTGATACCCATCAAAAACGACAAGGGTATGCTCAGCCCCACCAACACCCCATCACGGATACCCAGTAAAGCAATTACTACCACCATAATACATACAATGGTTAAAAATACACTGTTTTGCATATATGATAACATGCTGTCCACAGATTTTGTTTGGTCTTCCCCAATTTGCATGCGGATATTGTCGGGCATTTCCAAGCGTTTTTGTTCGAATACTTGTTTCACTTTATCGACGGTTTCTTTTAAATTGGCATCGGGGCTTTTACGCACCTGAATGCTGACGGTTTGCTGCATGTTAAGACGGCTTAGGCTGTCGGCTTCTTGCCATGTTTCTTGGTATGTAACAATATCGCCAAGCTGTAACTGTTGCCCATCGTTTCTCAGTAAAGTAATATTTAAAATCTGGTTTATATCCCGTACTTCGGATGGGATTTTTAAGGTAAATTCCCCATGTTGTCGATCCGTTTGTCGCCCTGTGGTGATAATGCTGTCTAGCCCCCGAAACAAGGCGGAAATATCCGTTGGGGAAATGTTATAAGCGTTTAAGACTTCTGGCTTTACCACCAAGTCTGCTTGTTTGGTGCGTTTGCCTGATATAATAACTTCTAATACACCGGATATAGCTTCGATGTCTTCGACAATGTTGTCTGTCCATTCATACAGTTCTTCTTCGGATCCAGAACTTTCTAAATCAAGTGTTACGACGGGATTATCGTTGGTAGTAATTTCAAATAAACGAATTTTTTTAGCATCTTCCGGCAGGGTAACTTCGTTTAAAGCACGGGCAATATCGTCATAGGCCTGTTTGACATCCGCATTGATGCTCAGTTCCATAACAATAAACGATCCCCCTTGGAAAGTTGCCCCACGGGTTTTGGTAATGCTGTCAATATTTTTGACCGCATTTTCCATCGGCTTATACAATAAATCGACTCCATCTGTTGCTGATACAGACAATCCTGTTGTGGCATAAAATATTGGAATTTGGATATTTGGATCCCGTTCCTTGGGGATTTGAATGGTTGCGTATATGCTGGCAAGTACAATGATTGTCAACAATGATAATACAGTCTTGGCATTTTTAAATAAAAAATTCAACATAATAAAAGGTCCCTAACAAAGCAATTTAATTTTTGGATGCAACGGGTTCGGTAGGGGCGTTGGTATTATCCGCATTTTCAGACACAGGGGGATATGGGGTATCGACTTCTGCAAAACCCGCCCCAAGTGTGAAAATTTCCGCCTTTTCGCCCAATCCTGTTACCTTGGCAATGCTTAGATCTTCCCATAAAATAGTGATAGGTTTTAATACAATAATATTATTTTCCACCACCTTAATTGCCATATCGCCATCGTCGTCTAATAAGACTTGGGACAATGGAATTTCATGTGCAGGCACAGTTTGTGTCAGTACTTCAATAAAAATGGGTTCGCCAATATTAAAAGTCCCTTGCGTGGTAATCGTCCCTTCGGCCGCATAGGTGCTAGTCTTCGAATTGGCGTTGCTACTGATACCGCTGATGTTGCCTTGGATACGAGTATCGGAGGAATCGGTGGCAATAAATTGTGTGCCTAATGTAATGTATTGTAAGGTGTTAATGGGCAACGATGTAGTGATTGTATATGATTTTTGGTCGTTTAAATCCAATAATTTGCTATTTGCCCCCACTTGGTCAAAGGTATTGACAAAAATCATATCGACCACCCCACTAAAAGGGGCACGAATAAAATGATGGTCATATATTTTTTGGGTGGCAAGCATGCGTACTTTTGCCGATGTCATGGCATTTTGTGATTGTTTGAAATTATATTCAGATATAAGGTTTTTATCATATAATTGTTTGTCCGCATTGAATTTGCTGATGGTGATTTGATATTTTTCTTCGTGGTCTTGTAATTGTTCGGGGACAAAATCACTGGACAATTCAATAAGTAATTGTCCTTTTTGTACCCGTTGTCCATTTTTAACCAAGATTTTTTTGACCGTAGCACTGGTGATACGGGAATTTATTGACAAATATCCTTTGGAATTTATGGTTGCGGGCAAAGTAATTTTTTGGTTATACTCCTCGGCTATGCTGATGGTGGTTTCCATAGCGATGGCTTTTTTCTTGGGTGTAAAATTATTCGGTTGCCCTGTATTTTCTGGTGTATCCGCATTTGTTATATCTGTGTCTTGGGGGGGTGCTTGTTGGTGTGCATCAATGGCTTGGTCATCGTACCCGCGTTTTTTCAATTCTTCGACCACCATTTTTTGTTGTAATTGTTGTTTGGTTAATTGTACGCCATTTTCTTCACGAATTTCTGCATCTGAGGGCAGGGTTTTTATGCGTTGATCAACTTCTGCATATACTTCTTGTATAACCACAGGGTCAATAGAATTTTCCGATACAGGGGATTTTGAAGCAGGGGATTTTGAAGCAGGGGATTTTGAAGCAGGGGATTTTGAAGCAGGGGATTTTGAAGACTGAGTAAAAATATTTTTTACAAAGGGTATGTTAACGATGTTTTTGCTGAACATCCAGCCCCCAATAGCTAGTAAAATAATAAGGGCAACCAATATGTTTTTAAATTTCATGAATTTTCCGCCAAAAAAATAAGATTATTAAGATAATTTTTTACCCACAGATTAGTGTGGTACCTTCAAAAAAAGATTTTGATGTGTACAATAAAATATAATATAATTTTTTTGTGTTGTCAATACAAATTATATTTATACATAAGGTATATGAAATATGGGCAAAAAAAGACCCTGTAAACAGGGTCGTATAGTAGAGAGAGTTATTAAAGAGAGATCTAGGGGGAACCCCCTAAGCAATCAATGATGGTATAATAATACATAAAAATAATGTTGTAACGCACTAATATTGCATATCACTTGTGCAATTAGTGCATGGCTTTTGTATGAAATAGTGGGGGCAGTCAGCTGGCACAACTGCCAGCTCCTAATTTAATAAATGTTGGGGCTGACCTAGATAACTATCCTGATTTAATCAAGCAAGTATTTTATCTTTGTACTTTTTATTTTTGCCATAGGGGTAGGATAATTGTTGCGATTAGACCGCTTGTGTCTGGATGGTTGGTCAGGGTGATGTTGCCCCCATGTTTGGTGGCAATATCCAGGGCAATGCTTAGCCCCAATCCCACGCCCCCAGTGCTAATATTGCGTGATTCTTCAAGCCTTACAAATGGGCGGAATACTTTGTCCAGTTTATCTTGGGGGATGCCACATCCATTATCGCATATATCAATACACACGGTTTTTGATAATTTGCGTACGACAATATCCACCTTGGTGCCATATCTGAATCCATTGCTGATAATATTTTCCACCATGCGGGTAATATGTCCCATATCCCCTTGTATAATCGCAGAATCCGACAGGGTTAAAGTAATATCATTGCCCACCGCTTGCCACTTTTTATATATATCGGTTACCAATATATTTATATCAATCGGTTTCCATACATGGGTTTGTTGTTCATTTGTAAAAGCTAAATATGATTCGATCATTTGTTCCAAATCGTTAATGTTGTCAATAATCACCCTTGTATCGTCCGATTGTTCCATTAACGCCAGCTGTAATTTCATGCGGGTAAGTGGGGTGCGTAAATCATGAGATATGCCCGACAACATATCAGTGCGTTGTTGTTGGTGACGGTTAATACGATCCGCCATAGTACGCAGGTTAAAAATAGCTTTACGCACTTCATCTGATCCCCGAATAGCAACCACATTTAAAGCATTTTTATCCCCTTTGGAAAAAGCGATTACCCCTTGGCTAAGCTTCTTAATGGGGCGGGCTTGGTTGCGGGCAAAAAACAATGCCATAATTACAAATATAACACCGATAAAAATCGTCCACAACCACACCAATTTTGCCGTAACAGTGGTATATAATCGATATTCATGGAAGGTAAAAGTAAACTTTTCCACCGCATCGCCCACTTGCACCTGTGCTATATTGGGCGGGATAAACCGCACAGACATTTTTTTATATGGGAGTGTTTTATTTTTGTATTGATTGTAAAACACTTCACCAGTTTTGTCTACATAAGGGCGTACATCCCGCATTGGTGTCATTTCATACAATACATCCATACCCAATGTATTTGCCAAGTCATGGGCATACTTTGGATCAATTTTATATGACTGTACAATCACATCGATATTAGATATGATGGCATATGACAACGATTGTGTGGACTGTTTCCAATGGCGGTTATAAAACACATACAAGGAAAATATTTGCACCATAAGTACAGGCAAAACAATTATCAAAAACAAGCGACCATAAATGGTTTTTGGAAATAAATATCGACTCAATATGCCTTTGCGATTTAAATTTGAGATCTGGGGCATGTATTTTCCTTAAACTATGTGTATATGCAAGGCTAAATATACAAAGTATATCCAATGTCCCGAACAGTTTGTAAAAATTCTGGGTTTTCACTGTCGGTTTCTAATTTTTTGCGTAAATGGGTAATTTGTACATCCACCGCCCGCTCATCCCCATAAATTTGGGCATGTTCGCTGATGTCTTGACGGCTGAAAATATGCCTTGGTTTGGCACATAATATATTTAAAATACGGGTTTCCATATCTGTTAATTTTTCGACAATATCATTGCGGTATAATATCCCCCGTTCACAATCGTATCTCGTCGCCCCAATCATAATCACATTTTGTCCGTCTTGGTCATTACGCACGCACCGTAAAATAGCCTTAATACGGGCGGATAATTCATTGGGTTCAAATGGTTTTGTCAAATAATCATCCGCCCCCGCCAGCAATCCATTGATCTTGTCGTCTAAGTTCGTTTTTGCTGTTAACATTAACACCGCAGTATTATGGTTTTGGCGATATTTTTGTAAAAATTCAATCCCTGTTTCATTGGGCATCATTATATCCAAAATAATCAAATCAGGATTGATAGTCTGTAAAATTTTCTGTGCTGTTGCTGTATCTTCGGCAACGGACACCAACCAATCATGGCGTTCCAAAAATTTTTGCAACAACTGACGAATTTGTGCATCGTCATCCACAATTAATATATGAGGGGGCAATATATGGGGGGGTGAAGGGTTTAACATATTGTTGTCCATATGGGTTTCCACGTGGGTTTTCGTGTGTAAAGATGTCATTTGTATATGTCCATTTGTTATACATCAAAGTTAATTATTATATATGTTATAATATACTTTGCTGTTTTTTACTATATAAATGTCAATAATACTGACATATTATTTCATTTTGGTCTTTGCCGAATATTCCCCTATTTTTTATCGAACAGGTATTTTATATTATATGTGAATTTTTAACCCATCGTATGCGGGTGCAACCCCATCGGGCAGTGTACGCATTAACATATCATAATCCATCTCATGATTCATATGGGTTAAGTAGGTTTTTTCGGGTTTTAAAATATCGACCCACTGTAAAACTTTGTCGATATGGGCATGGGTGGGGTGGGGTCTGTATCTGAGGGCATCGATAATCCAGATTTTTATTCCCCATAATTTATCAAATTCTTCAGGATCAAAATCGACCACATCCGTACAATAGGCAAAATCCCCATACCGAAACCCAATGCTGTTAATATGTGTGCTGTGTTTTTGTTGAATAACAGTAAAGCGTGATGTATTTATGGTAATATTGTTTGTGATGGGGTGTGGCACCAAAGCAGGGCGATAATAGAAGGTTTTATCCGTAGGCAACGCCCCCATTGCATAGGCAAATTTTTTATATAAGGCACATATGGTTTGTTGGCTGGCATACAGGTCTAAATCCCTGTGGTTTTTCATACATACCCACCTTAGGTCGTCTATGCCATGGGTGTGATCCGCATGGGCGTGGGTGCAAAATAGGGCATCAAAATCTGTACGCTTATATCGTAATAATTGTTGGCGTAAATCGGGTCCCATATCGACCAACACATGACAATCGGCGGTTTGCATGGCAATGGATGCCCGTAAACGATGATTTTTTGGATTATTGGCATCAACATCCCCCCACCCTGCATGGATACAGGGAACGCCACTGGAAGTACCACAACCAAGTACAGTTACATATAAAGTTGTCATATAGGTGATTCCATATAAACTGATATTATAATAATATATGGCTTTATTTTCATTTGACTGGTTACATCATAAATTTAGTGGGTAAATTTGACGGGTCTGCATCAATTTCCGTATTAAAACCCTTAGCTAGGGCAATGTTTATTTTACCGCTTTTTTAAACAAGGTAAAGAAATTATTTGTAGTATGCCGGGCAATGTCCGCATACGACACGCCCATAACTTGTCCCAGCCGTTCGGCCGTGTGCATGGTAAATGCAGGTTCACATTTTTTCCCCCGATGGGGCACAGGTGATAAATATGGGCTGTCGGTTTCGACCAATATTTTATCAATCGGTATATGATTTTTAACTATATCCCGTAAAATATTGCCTTTGGGAAAAGTTAAAATACCTGATACAGAAATATAAAATCCCATTTCCAATGCAGATTTTGCCACCGCTTCACCCACAGAAAAACAGTGAATTAACCCAGTAAATACCCCATTGTGAATATATTCTTGTTGTAAAATACGAATCGTATCCGTATCCGCCCCACGGGTATGCACAATCAAAGGCAATCCCGTTTGTCGTGCAGCTTCGATGTGAATACGAAACGACTCTTCTTGCACAGTTGCATGTTCAGCGGTATAAAAAAAGTCCAAACCACTTTCGCCAATGCCGATGACCTTGTCGTATTTTGTGGCTTGTATTAAGGTATCCAGATCTACCACCGATTCTTCGTGAGCATGGCATGGATGTACCCCCACCGAACAAAACACCCCATCATAACGATTGGCAATCGCCAACACTATTGGAAAAGTTGACATTAAAGTGGATATGGTCTGCATATACCGTACGCCATTTTTATGGGCGTTGGCAACACACACATCCAAATTCCCTGTGTCCCGTTCGATATAATCCAGATGACAATGAGAATCAACAATAGTGGGGATTGTACACATTATGCGTGTTCCATATGGGTTATACGGGGGAATATGCCTTGGGGTTTTGGCAACGATACACCCCCAACCAAAGATATGTCAATATGTGCAAAGGTACGGTTTTTCCCAACCTGTACCAAATGTAAAATTTTATCTGCGGAATCAGGCATAAATGGCTGAATTAAAATCCCCACAATACGGGCAACTTCTGCACAAGTATACAACACAGTGCCCATGCGATTGGTATCTGTTTTATTTAATGTCCATGGGGCTTGGGCATCAATATAACGATTGGCATCCGCCAATACTCCCCAAATGGTTTCTAGTGCTTTGTGGAATTGTTGTGCATCGATATGTGTACGGACTTGATCGATAATGGATTTTGCCGATTCAATCAAGGCTATGTCATCCGCATTTAAATCAGGTATAGGCAAAATACCATCACAGTTTTTGTAAATCATGGATAGCGATCGTTGGCAAAAATTCCCTATATCGTTGGCAAGATCCGCATTTATCCGTTTTAACATAGCACTTTTTCGAAAATCCCCATCGTTGCCAAAGGGAACTTCGCGCATCATGAAATATCGGGTTTGGTCCAACCCATATGTGTCGATCAATGCCACAGGGTCAATCACATTACCAATAGATTTTGAAATTTTCTGCCCTTCATTTGTCCACCAGCCATGGGCAAAGATGCGTTTTGGTAAGGGCAATTCCGCCGCCATAAGGAACGCTGGCCAATATACAGCGTGAAAACGGATAATATCTTTGCCCACCACATGAACCGCATTACCCCAAAAGTCTTGGTATTTTTGCGTCGATTCGTTGGGATACCCCAAAGCAGTTATATAATTCGTTAACGCATCCAACCATACATACATAATGTGGGTATGGTCATTGGGTACAGGCACGCCCCACTTAAAAGTAGTACGGGAAATAGACAAGTCGTGTAATCCATTTTTAACAAAGTTTATAACTTCGTTACGGCGGGTTTGGGGGGCGATAAAATCTGGGGTATTTTCATATAATGCCAATAACTTATCTTGCCATTTTGATAAATTAAAAAAGTAACTTGCCTCTTCGACCCATTCCACTTCCGCACCTGTGGGGGCGTATTTAACGCCCTCTTTTTCAATCAATTCGTCTTCTGTATAATACGCTTCATCCCGTACCGCATACCAACCCGCATACGAATCCAGATAAATATGTCCTTTGTTCAGTAACCGTTGCCATAAGGCTTGACAGGCGGTGCGGTGGCGGGATTCGGTGGTGCGGATAAAATCATCATTGGAAAAATTCATAATCGTCAATAAATCACGGAAGTTTTGCGATACGCTATCGGTAAAATCTTGGGGTGATACCCCTTTGCTATGGGCGGATTTTTCGACCTTTTGCCCATGTTCGTCGGTCCCCGTCAAAAAGTATGTTTTGTATCCATCCAGTCGTTTAAACCGTGCCAATACATCACATGCCAACGATGTATACGCATGTCCAATATGGGGTTTGTCGTTTACATAATAAATAGGTGTTGTCACATAATAAGACTTCATTTTATTTCCTGTCTATTGTTTATATCATAACGATATATTTTTAAACTATATTACCCCATATATCAAGCATGTAATGGTAAAAAAGCGATTAATATAACCACCTTTTTATCCAAGTATACAGGGGGATTGGTGTCTTGTAATGTCTCAGAAATTCTGGTGACCCAATCCAGTAAATTGTAATGTTGGTATTTTTGGGTAATATGCGAAAGTGCCTCGTATTCGGATCGCATAACCATTGACAAGGGGATATTTTGGGCATGGGTGCGGACAATTTTTGCCGCAAAAGATTGCCATAATTTACACAATATATCAAATAAATAGGGCTGTTTTTTATCGCTGACTTTTGCTGCTAAAGTATACACCGCATCAGCATTTTTATATAATGCTTCCATGAGTGTATGATATATGGACAGAGCATCATTTTCCATATATAATACTGCATCCCCCGCCGATCCATTGGCAATATGGGCATAAAATTGAATTTTATCTGCATTTGTACCGGGAAATTTTTGTTGTAAAATATGGGTAATATCCGTTTCTGATAATACATTAAGCGATACTTTGATACACCGTGATTTAATCGTTGTTAACAACGATTGGGGTCTATGAGTGGTTAAAATAAGGGTTGTACGCTTACCGGGTTCTTCCAAAGTTTTTAATAACGCATTTTGCCCATTGGGGGCAATCATGTGGCAATCGTTTAAAATCAATATACGGTGATGGGAAGACGATGGCGTCATCGTGGTAAATGCAATGGCATTACGAATATCGTTGGTTTTTATCATACCACTGACATTTTCCGTGCCATCTGCGGTATATCCTTGGTATAAAAATCGTAAATCTGGATGGGACAAGTCGTACAATTGTTTGCTTAGCTTTGTGTCGATGTCAAAGTTTAGGGTGTTTAAGGGGGGGGGGGTGTCGTCCAGCAATGCCCGTGCCATACGAAATGCCAAAGCACATTTTCCCACGCCCTGTGGACCGATCAGCAAAAACGCATGTGGTGTACGCCCATGATTGTACAAATTTAAAAAAATCTGTTCCGCTTGGTGTTGTCCCACTAGGTCGGGGGGCATACTTATAGGTGCAGTATTCATATGTGCATATTATCCCATAATTGTTTGATATTATTAAAAATATCTTGTATGTCTTGGTCGGCGTTTATGATTTTATGATGGGAAAATTGTTCGGCAATTTGTAAATACCCTTGACGAACATGGGTATGAAAATCAAGGGATTTGTTTTCAAACCTATCTTGGTTTTTGTTCCCCCCCTGTGCACGCCCAAGCCCAATGTGGGGGGCGATGTCCAAATATATGGTCATGTCTGGTACAATAAAATCTTTCCCCATTAATAATTTGTGGGCTTGCCATACTCTGTCGATGCCTAAATTCCCAGCGATGCCTTGATATACAAGGGATGAATCGATAAATCGGTCGCACAATACCACCGCCCCTTGTTGCAAGGCGGGTATAATGTGCATTTGCACATGGTGTAGGCGACTGGCAATAAGCAGAGCCAGTTCACATTCCGCAGATATTGTGTGTCCTTTATCTGTTACAAGTAATGTACGGATATTTTCCGCAAATGGGGTGCCCCCCGGTTCACGGGTGCATATGACCTTGTGCCCAAGCGATTGTAAATACTCTTGTAACAATGGGATTTGGGTAGTCTTACCCGCCCCTTCACCGCCTTCGAATGTAATAAAAACGCCATTATACATTATTTTTTACACTTATGGTGTGCCAAATAAGGTTATCATAAAAAAACTGGCAATGCGTCCAAACAGATTGTTTTTGGGGATATTTTCCCCTGCATATAATGGATAATATATGTTTGATACAGGTTTTTCATTGCGATCAACCTGTTGCACAATAATCCTGCCAATCACATCCCCCATTTTTACAGGGGTGATTATAGGAGATTTATATTCGATTAAGATTTTATTGGTATTATTGTTGGTTACTTTTTGCGATACATATATGTCTTGCATAGGTATCAGCGGGAGTGTTTTGCCATAGTGCATGGAAAGGGGGGCGTTTTCCAATACTTCATTCCCCTTAACCATTAAAATATTACGATAATTGTGTAAGAATTCCCGAACCAAAGCCACCCCTTGTTCTTTGCGTTCGTTTTTGGAACGCATACCATTTAATACAAACATAATACGACGACTATCCTTAATTGCGCTGGCGATTAATCCATACCCAGAGGCTTGCGTATGACCGGTTTTTAAACCGTCTACGCCAATGTCTACATATAATAAAGGATTACGATTACCCTGTTTAATATTGTTATAGGTATAATTTTTTACCGCCCACAAATAATAATATTCTGGGAAATCCCGTATAATTGCATCGGATAAAATCACCAAGTCCCATGCGGTTGTGTAATGTTGTTCATCGGGCCAACCGGTGCTATTGGTAAAATTTGTACTGTTCATACCCAATTTTTGGGCGGTTTGGTTCATAAGTTTGGCAAAACTTTCTTCTGTACCGCTCAGCCCTTCGGCAAGCACCACCGCCGCATCGTTCCCTGATTGAATAATTAAGCCTTTTATCAATTCATCGACGGTAACACTGGTATCCACCTCTAAGAACATTCGTGACCCGCCCATTTTTCGTGCTTTTTTTGACACATACATTTTTTCGTCGATGGATATTTTTCCTTGCTTAATGGCATCAAACACCACATAAGCTGTCATAATTTTGCTCATAGATGCGGGGTACATTCGGCTTTTACCAGATTTATTAAACAATATTTGCTTGCTCTGTAAATCATATACAAATGCCTGTTTTGCGGTTGTTTTAAAGGCGTACGCATGCCCCATGAACACTATGCCACCCCATAATATTCCCCAGACTATTTTGTTAAACATCATTTTGTTAAACAAGGTTTTCAACATCATTTTTTATTCCTTAAATATGTATTTTAAAATTTCTTTATAATAGTAGGTATTTCCCTTTGTTGCAATATCAATGATAATGTTTCTGCCTTTAATTTCATATTATAAGGTCCTAAGCGGACAGCATATGCCAACATATTATTTAAAGTCGTTTGATACACTTCGGTGTGTCCAAAAGATTGCACCATTTTCTTACTTTGTAAAGCGGTATTTAAATCCGAATACACCCCGACTTGCACATAATATCCGCTGGGTATGGCGATTATTTTTGCATTTTTAACGGTTTTTATACTGTTTGTACGGGTAACCGAATCCCCATTTACAAGATTGCCATTTTTATCAAATTTTGGCATTGGGCGGTTGTCAAGCATAGCCTGTTTTAACATTTTTGATTGTTCTGGTAATATTTCCACCTGTACTCGTGCAACACCGTTTCGGATAACATCCAAGTATTTGGCACTGGCATAGCTTAAATCGATAATGCGCTGTTTGGTATAAGGACCTCTGTCATTGATTTTTACTACAATGGTTCTCCCATTTTGTAAATTGCGAACCCGCACTAAACTGGGCATAGGCAAAGTACGGTGGGCGGCGGTATAACCGTGTTGGTTGAAAATCGCCCCATTTGCGGTTTTTTTACCATGAAAATTCGGTCCATACCAAGATGCCATGCCGACTTCTGAATATGTATAATCTTCTTTGGGGTAATACCGCACACCATATATAGAATAGGGATTGCCCACTTTGTAATGACCATTTTGATCTATATCTGTAATGATACCGCATGCGGAAAATACCATTGCCACAGTTATAATTAACAGATACTTTATCGTCATTTATCCAATTCCTGTTGCATGATTTGTACCATTTTTTGCGTAATATAACCATCGGCAATCATATTATTTTGTGCCTGCCATATGCGAATCCCCTTAATGGTGTTGTCGCCAATGATACGGTCTATTTCCCCTGTATATAATCCCTGTTGTTGTAAATATTTTTGTACTATTTCAATGTGTGCCATATCGATACCCTTGTCATGGGCACTGGGTGTCCATGTCATGGGCGGATAATTCATAATTGCATTTGCCAATAAACCAATTGCAAATGCATATGAATCGGATCTGTTCCAATTTAAAATACGGCGGAAATTATTGTATACCAAGAATTTCGGTCCCGTATATCCCTGGGGTATTAGCAAACTTGCCTGATGTTCATAATATGTATTTAAGGGGGTGCCATCCACATACATAATGCCCAATTGTTGCCAATCCGCCAAAGATTTTTGGGTATCATGCCCGACCAATTGCCAATCAAAGTTTTTAATGTCTTGGGGTAATTGTACTTCTTCACCCCATATTTCTGTTTTTTCCCAGCCGATTTTTGATAAGAAATTGCCCGCACTATGGAAAAAATCCTTAGGATTATTAAACAAATCAATTTTGCCATCCCCATCCCCATCCACCGCATAATTTACAAAAGTGGATGGCATAAACTGCATATTGCCAAATGCCCCCGCCCATGATCCTTTTATAGTGACATCGATATGTCCCTCTTGGACAATCTGTAACGCATATAATAATTCTTGTTCAAAAAACTTTCTGCGACGGGTATCATATGCCAGGGTAACCAATGATTGCAACACGGGTTGTTTGCCTAAATATCCACCAAAATTGGTTTCCAATCCCCACAATGCCACCAAATATTGGGGTTGTACGCCATATATATCATAAATTTCATGTAAAATAGGAAGGTATTCTTGATATTTTACTTTTGCCCGTTGTATGCGCCGATATGTCACCGCCCCCTTGACATACATACCAAAAGTTTTTTTAAATTCCGCTTGATTGCGGTCTAATTTAATAATAGCGGGTTGCGGCAAAAAAGGATAAAAGGCTGTTTGTAAGGTTTGTTCTGTAATACCTTGTTTTTTCGCCTGTATGGCAAAATCTTGTTGCCACTGGGTAAAAGACTGGGTAAACGACGCCAAAGCCAATGAGGTTTTTGTCCCGAGAAGTAAAATACATAAAAATATAAATGTGTAAAATCTCATATAAATGACGCATACTTTAAGATGATTCGATTCCGAGACATGGTACCATAATTTACCGACCATAGCAAGGTAAAAAACAGTTTTTACATGCGGTATATATTGTTATTCTAAATGTATATTATATGTTTTTTATACGATTTAATCCATTTAATGCTTGCAATCTGGATTGTTTTATATCGACGATTGGATAAGGGTATGTTTTGCCCAGTGTAATCCCCGCTGAATGTAATACCATCGGTGGTGTCGTATATGGGGCGTGGACATAATCGTTACTTAATGCGGAAAGTTCGGGAATAAAAGTACGAATATATGTGCCATCGGGATCGAATTTCTGCCCTTGTGTTATAGGGTTAAAAATGCGGAAAAACGGGCTAGCATCCAAACCACAGCCCGCCACCCATTGCCAGCTGGCAGAATTGCTTGCCATATCCGCATCGCACAAGCAATCCCAAAACCATCGTTCCCCATGATGCCAATGTGTCATCAAATTTTTAACCAAAAATGACCCCGCTATCATACGCACACGGTTGTGCATATATCCTGTTTGCCACAATTGGCGCATACCCGCATCCACCATGGGAATACCGGTCCTCCCCTGTTGCCATGCCTGAATATATTCTGTATTTGCCCCCCATGGAAAATGGTCAAACTTTGGCTTAATATTTTTTATGGGTAAATCAGGATGATAATACAATTGGTTATATGCAAATTCCCGCCATCCCAGCTCAGATAAAAATGTATCTTTGTGTTCACTTTCGGGCTGTTGCGATACCATGTGCCATAAATATCGCACTGATATTTCCCCAAAATGAATATGCGGTGCCAAACGGGAAGTTTGCGTTACAGATGGTATATCCCGCCCTTGTTTATATACAGGTAAAGCAGATTGTAAAAATATTTTAAATGCTTTGTGTGCTTGCGTTTCCCCCATTTTCCAATACTGCATAATGGTATTTGTATGCCACGCAGGATGGGTCGGTAATAACCGTAAATCTTCAATATGCGTATGTTCTTTATGTGGGAATATGGATATATTTTTTGGCACAGGTAAGGGCATCGTTGGGGGCGATGCGTTTAAGCACCCCCGTTTATAAAATGGTGTAAACACTAAATAGGGCGTACCATCCGCTTTGGTAATTTGCCAAGGTTCCCATAACAATGTGCCATTGTAACTGGCTACCTGAACAGGTAAAATGCTTTTTAAATATGTGTCGCGTTGGATTTGCCAGGGTTCATAACATCGATTCCAATGTATCGATTGCACAGAATATTTGTTTGTTAAATCGGATAATATCTGTTGTGGATTGCCTGCAAATACAGACAGGCTGCCATGTAAACTTTTATTTAATGCTTGTAGGGCATGGTGTAGCCAAACCTTACTTGCACCCCCCATGGATTCAGTATCGTTTGGATTATATGTATCGTGTATATAAATTGGCAATATGTCGCCCATTTTACACGCATGATACAAGGCAGGATTATCCTGCAACCGTAAATCTTGACGAAACCAAACGATATGTGCCATATGTGATATTCCTTATAATACATCTTACATTATGGATATACTTCTGTACCATCCCAAGCAAAACATCGCCCTGTATCGATGGGGTTTAAACCATCCAGAACGGATATTAAATACTGTGCGGATTGGGATGGGGTGAATAATTTTCCCATGGGCACATTGGCTTGAAATGGTTTTGACAAATTGCTGTCCACTGTACCGGGGTGCAATCCCACAACAATAGCCTGGGGGTGGGTACGGCTCATTTCAATGCTAAGCCCTTTTATCATCATATTTAGCCCCGCCTTAGAAGTGCGATACGCATACCACCCGCCCAAGCGGTTGTCGGATATACTGCCGACTCGTGCGGATAAGGCGGTAAATATCGCCCTGCTGTGTCGTCTTAAATATGGTAAAAAGTGTTTTGCCAACAACGATGGAACCACTGTATTTGCCATAAACAACGATTGCATATTGTGGGCGGATATATGCTTGATGGATTTTTCTGGTAATATCGTATCCATATGTAAAAGCCCTGTCGCTACAATAACCATATCCAGCATTCCTGCTTTGGTACTGTGTTGTACAGCATGGGCAATGGATGTTTCGTCCAAATAATCCATCATGTGATATATGACACCATCGACGGGATTTTGAACGGGGGTACGGCTAAACGCATATATGGTATGGTTCTGCTGGGCATATGCGTATATAAACGCATGTCCCAACGCCCCATTGGCACCAATAATGGCTATGTTTTTTGTTGCATACCGCATTGTTTTATACATTTTATATGTTTCTGATATTGATATACACTATATTTAGTCCATATATCAAATATTGACACACATACATTTATATGGTATTATATATCATAATCATTGTTATGGAAATATTTTATCATATATTGATACACATAATATGTACATATATTACAAATAATAATCCTCATAGAGATAAAGAAAGGAAAATCCTATGTTTACATACCATGAAATCGATACGGCACCAGAACAATCAAAAGCCTTAATGGAAAAATCTGCGGCAAGTTTTGGCAGAGTCCCGGATATGCATAAAATCTTAGCCGAAGCCCCCGCCGCATATGAGGCGTACTTAACGACTATGGAATTATTTGGCAAAAAAAGTACTTTTGATGCCACGGAGCAACAAGTCGTGTTTATGACCATGAATTTTGAAAACAAGTGCCATTACTGTATACCGGGGCATACTATATTGATGAAAATGCAAAAAATATCCGATGATATTATCGAAGCATTACGGGAAGGCACCCCATTAGCTGATACAAAATTAGAAGCATTACGCACATATACCAAAGCGATTATCCAAACCCGTGGACGGATTGGCGAAGAGGGTTTACAAGCGTTCTTAGATGCTGGATACACCAAACGCCAAGCATTGGAAGTATTGGTGGGGATTGCTGCTAAGACCATTTCGAATTTCACCAATGCCCTTGCCAACACCCGCCTGAATGAAGTGGTGGAACAATACGCCTGGACACACCCAGACGACAGATAATTTTTTGTAAAATAATAAAGCCACCTTGTTATAAGGTGGCTTTGGTATATGGCGGAGAGAGTGGGATTCGAACCCACGGAGGTGTGACCCTCGCCGGTTTTCAAGACCGGTACCTTAAACCGCTCAGACATCTCTCCTTAAAAAATCAATAACAGCTTAATTTTATATATGTACTTAAAAATATATCATTTATCAAGTGTTTTTTTAAATTTTTTTGGGCTGACATAGATACCTACGCCTCTCTTTCGGTATGATGCTGATTTTCCTGGACTTTGTGCAATAAATATGGGAATTATATACTTTACTTCGTGATTATTTTATGATAATTCTGTTTTGTATGATGTTATTTCAAATGATAGAGATTTTACAAAGGAGATTGATTTTTTAATTAGGTAGTGAACTCATAAAAAGTATTGCCTTATGATTTAAGATGTGATTCACTCATTTCTTAAATCCATAGATAACATTATAATTCATTTTTGGAAAGTTATCTAAGTCAGCAGCCCCAATTAGATTTATAATTGAATCCTCCCAACAGATTTTTGGCTTATAAAAATCGCTCGTATAATTGCATCCATTTTTTGCTGTTCGATTGCGTCCTTACAATTTAATAAAATTTTTTTGCATTTTAAGATATCAATAATTGACTGCCCCCCATTATTCGGCTTCTTTTGAAGAGTAGCAGTTTATTGGTATACTGTCAATGATATTTTTCATGTAGTGTAGCGGAATGATGAATATCATTGGCAATGGTGGGGGGGGTGCACTGGGGATTTGCATTCCATGCACTGTGTGGGCGGATGTAGTTAGAAGTGGACCCCATTGTTTGGACCATTAACCATTAAAGTTAAGATAGACTTTTTTGGTTAATTTGCTGTTTATTTTGATATGGAAGCGGTGTAGCTGTAAGCGGAACCGCTTTTATATCGAAATGCATTGTATAGGTTTCATTTGGGGTTTGCAAGCCAAATTTTGTGTGGGGTCTGTGGGCATTGTAAAACTGTATCCAATCCCTTATGTCCTGCTGTGCCTGTGTGCCATTGACAAAGTCCCTTAGATACACACATTCATACTTCAAGCTCCGCCATAACCGTTCTATAAACACATTGTCTTTCCATGCCCCCTTGCCGTCCATGGATATTTTAATGCCATTGGCTTTTAATATATCCGTAAACGCTGTTGCTGTAAACTGGCTTCCCTGATCCGTATTCAATATATCGGGCTTAGGGTAAGTGTATAATGCGTCTTCTAGGGCTTCAATACAGAACCCAGTATCCAATGTATTGGATAATCGCCACGATAGTACTTTACGGCTGTACCAGTCCATAATGGCGACCAAATACATGTACCCCTTGTGGATGGGAATATAGGTAATGTCTGTACACCAAACTTGATTAACCCTGTTTACTGTTACATTCCTCAGCAAATAAGGATATACCTTGTGGGCACGGTCTGGAATGCTGGTATTAGGCTTTGGATATATGGCTTTTAAACCCATAAGTTTCATAAGCCTAGAAATCCGTTTCCTGTTTACTTTATAGCCTGACTTTTGCAAGTATTTAGTCATCCTACGGCACCCATAAAATGGCCACTTGACAAATGCTTTGCGTATCAAATCCATCATATCTTTGTTTTCCATGCTTGCCTCCTTTGCTTTATAATATACACTACTGCGGTTTATACCTAGTAATGCACATGTCCGCCTCATGCTTATTTGCGGTTCTTGTACAGCTGAGATAAAAGATTTTCGCTCCCCAGACCCAAGGCGTCTGAGGCATCTGCTAAAAAATCCCGTTCCACTGTAAGTTTACCAATCTTAGTATGAAGCATATTTATCTGTGCTTGAGTATCCACCTGTTGGCGTACTAGATTACCCGAAAATCCATCCTCTATGGATTGCAAAGCCTCCTTCTTCCAGCGGGTAATAACTGAACTATGGACACCATAAATGGACGATAACTCAGATATGGAAATATCTTCACGTAACGCATGACGAACTACTTTCGCCTTGAATTTTGCTGTGTAATTTTTACGATTTCTAATCATTTTGATTTTACTCCTTGTGTTGTGTAAAATCTATCTTAACATATGGTCTAGTTTTTGGGGACCATTTCTGTTGTATTTGTACCGCCAATTATTTGTGATTGCACGGGCTTCTGTTAAAGTATCAAATATCTCCATGTTCAGATATTCATCCTGTCATTAAAACTTTCATTATAGCCATTAAGAAGTTGTAATTATACGAGCAATTTATAGGGGCAATGTCAGCAGCATAGGTGCGGGCATCTGGCGATTGCCCAAAGGATTGGTGGTATGAAACCATTTTTAAAGTGGGCAGGGGGAAAATATCGGGTATTACCCTATATTTTGCCCCACTTATCACAGGGCAACAGATATGTCGAGCCCTTTGCTGGATCGGGTGCGGTGGCTTTGAATACAGATACCACAGATTTCGTGGTATCAGACAGCAATTCGGATTTAATAAACTTATACAAAACTGTTATTGCCCAAACAGACCTATTTTCACAGGCCATAAAAGAAATATGCACTGCTGAAAACAATACCCCCGAACGATTTTACCATCTACGACATGCTTTTAACACCACCAACGACAGATTTTTAAAAGCCGTATTGTTTGTATATTTAAATCGGCATGGATTTAATGGATTATGTCGGTATAACCGCTCAGGGGGTTTTAATGTCCCCTTTGGCAAGTATAAAAAACCGTATATTCCCATTAAAGAGATTACACATTTTGCGGACAAGTTACAACATGCTGTATTTATTGCCCAAGATTTTCGTAAAACATTTGAACAAGTGCAAGCGGGCGATATTGTGTACTGTGATCCACCATACGCCCCGTTATCCGCAACCGCCAATTTTACCGCTTATGATACACAAGGCTTTAGTGTGCAAGACCAATGGGATTTGGTGCATTGTGCCATTCGTGCCCAGCAAAAGGGAGCAAAAGTATATATTTCAAATAACGACACACCCTTAACACAGACCATATACAAACACGGCCGCATTGTATCGTTTGAAACAAGCCGTGTTATCAGTGCCAATGCCACCAGCCGTGGTAAAGTAAAAGAGATACTGGTCATATATGACTGATATTTATTATTCTTGTGCAGGCATTCGATTATACTTAGGGGATTGTTTGGAAATCTTACCTACCTTACCCCCTGAACGAATCGACATGATATTTGCCGATCCCCCGTATATGCTGTCGAATGATGGGTTTAGTTGCCATGCGGGTAAAAGGGTCAGTGTCAACAAAGGCGATTGGGATAAATCACAAGGTATCTTGAGTGATTTTATATTTCATGAAAATTGGATAAAACAGTGTCGTAGGGTGTTAAAATCCGATGGGACTATATGGATAAGTGGCACCTATCACAGTATATATGCCTGTGGATATGCTCTGCAAAAGAATGATTTTCATATATTAAATGATATTTCATGGTTTAAGCCGAACGCATCGCCCAATTTGTCCAGACGGTTTTTTACCGCTTCACATGAAACATTGATATGGGCAAGGTCAAGCAAACAAGGTAAACATACTTTTCATTATGACAGTATGCGAAATGGGATTTTTGCGGGTGATATATTAAAAAAACCCAATAAACAAATGCGGTCTGTGTGGTCTATACCGCATACGCCCCCATCGGAAAAAATCCATGGCAAGCACCCGACCCAAAAGCCGATAAAACTATTACACCGCATTATCACCGCCAGCACCAATGAAAACGACCTAATATTAGACCCGTTTTGTGGCAGTGGCACCACTGGTGTAGTTGCAAAGCACTTAAACCGTCGATTTGTTGGCATAGATAGTGTCCCGGAGTTTTTGGATATAACCAAAAACAGAATAAAAAATACATAATAATGAATATAAACGATAAAGAGTTTAAAAATATTATGGACACCTTACAGGAAACTATTGTTGGGTGGGATTATTATGTAAATTGGGCAAAAGTTTTGGGCAATTATGAAAAAATCAAAGTTCCTTTAAACATTCTTAACAGCCTTATAGGTTCACAAAAGATAGAACAAGATGCTAAGGATATATTTATAAAATACCCCGAAGTAATTGAAGTCCTACCTGTGCTAATCGCAGTTCGGGATACAAAGTTAAAAACATGTATTTCCATAGAAACAATGAAAGTGGATACCCTTACTTTTGATTCCAAAACCTTTGATCTGAAACAAGTCGATAAATATGTTAATTTTTTACAAATATCAGGACTAGCAAATTTATTTCGGGACAGAAAAATAAAAAGTATTCCAGATTATATAATCGGTGTTGAGATCGGATTGGATTCGAATGGACGAAAAAATCGTGGCGGACAAAAAATGGAACACATTATTTCCGATTTTTTGCAAAGCAAGCAACACCAATTCAATTTTGAATATATAGAACAGGCTACCCAAAAGAGCATAAAAGAAGAATGGGGAATTGATATTCAAATGGATAAATCAAACAGACGCATTGATTTTGCCATTTTCAAAGATGGTATTGTATATTTGCTAGAAGCAAATTTTTATGGTGGGGGTGGTTCAAAATTAAAGTCAACAGCAACAGAATATATAGAAATATCCAACAGGTTTTCAAAAGACCCCAATGTTAAATATGGCTGGGTAACCGATGGATATGGATGGTATACAGCCGAGAAACCATTAAGAGAATTTTTTGATACCAACAATAACCTTATGAACTTACATATTCTCAAAAATGGCGGATTAGAAAAGTTTTTGAATAGCTAACCGAATATCCACCCCAAACACTTTAAAAGTTGCCCCAAGAGAGAGCAAAAGTATATATATTAAATCACGATATACCCCCCATATGGGTGTTATATAAACAGTGCCACCCCACCGTTGGGTTGTTGGTTTTTCCTCGGAGCCTGAAAAGACAGGTGGGTGAGCATAATATACAGCCCACAGGCTGCACAGGGATACCCCCCTAAGGAAATGTATAGCCCCCGGGACAAAAACGCACCCTGACATGTGGGGTCGCACATAGGGGCATTATATCAAAAAAAGGATCTTGAATCAACTCTTTTATTTTGTATTATTTTCCATTAATTTTTTCTGCTAATTTTTCCAGGGCGATAACCGTTTTTTCCAAGTGTTGTGCGGTGCCAATGGGCAGGTTTGTCTCTTCTGGTGGTGAGGCTTTTGTGTGTAAGGTACCAGATTGCACATTTGCTGTTTCCATTTCGTCCAATATGATAATACTCCCAATAATCAAAGTTTCCATATCCGATGCGTTTAGGCTTTGTTTTAGTGCCTGCATGCGGTGTTGCAACTTTTCGGCAATGGCGATGATTTTACCCTCATCGCCATCTTTACAATTCAGGTTAATGCTGCGATTTAAAACTGTGACGCTGATTTTGCTCATGGTGTGGTGTTATCTGCTTTTTCAGTATTTGATGTATAGTGGGATAATGTATGATGCAATTTTTCCACATCACGGATAATAGTGTCTAATTCCTGTTGCATATGGAGTGGGATTTGTTTTTGGGCATCTTCCAATTGTGTTTGCAGGGTATGGTTGTGTAATTGTAATTGGTGTATATCGTTTTCGAATTCGGTAATTTTTTGTTGTAATTCTTTATTCTGGTTGTGCAAGGTGGTTATTTTGTCGCTCAGCGTAGTAACGGCGATGTTTAATCTTCCGATTAAGTCCTGTAAAATATCGTTTGTCATAGGTTTATTCCTTTTGTTTACACACAGTATGATTATATGGGATACAGTGTAAACTGTGCAAGCGATTTTGTCAATAATATGCTTGTATTTTTACGATTTAGCCTGTATGTTTATGGGAAAAATGAACAGTGTAACTTATTTGTAAGGTGTTTGAAGTGATAAAATATAAGGATATGTCCAATGCTATTCGGGTGTTGGCTATGGATGCGGTGCAACAGGCAAATTCTGGACATCCCGGTATGCCTATGGGATTTGCGGATGTGGCGACGGTGTTGTTTAGTAAATACTTAAAGTACGATGCACACACCCCGGATTGGGCGGACAGGGATCGTTTTATCCTGTCCGCAGGACACGGGTCGATGTTGCAATACGCCTTGTTATATTTAACCGGATACCCGGATATATCGCTAACCGATATTAAAAATTTTCGGCAATTGGGGTCAAAAACCCCGGGGCATCCCGAATATGGACACACAGCAGGCGTGGAAACCACCACGGGTCCGCTTGGGGCGGGAATCACCAATGCGGTGGGGTTTGCCTTGGCGGAACGGCATTTAAATGCCCAATTTGGCGATGATTTGGTGCATCACAAAACCTATGTCGTTGTGGGGGATGGCTGTTTAATGGAAGGCATTTCGCAAGAAGCTATTTCCATGGCAGGACATTGGAAATTACACAATTTGATCGTGTTGTGGGATGATAATGACATTTGTATCGACGGGGCCGTGTCCATGTGCACATCGGACAATCAAAAAATGCGGTTTGAAGCAAGCGGATGGCGGGTGTTATCCTGTGATGGGCATGATTTTGATTCCATCGATTCCGCATTATCCGATGCACAAACCAGCGATAAACCCGTGCTGATTGCCTGCAAAACCATTATTGGCAAGGGGGCACCGAATAAATCCGGGTCTGCATCGTCGCACGGGGCACCGCTTGGGGCGGATGAAATAAAACTTGCCAAACAGCAATTAGGCTGTGATTGGGGCGATGCGTTTACCATTCCTGATACAGTGTTAGCGGATTGGCGTACGGTGGGACGGCGGGGTGAATCTGCGGTACAACACTGGCAACAACGATTAAACAGTTCCCATAAAAAACAAGCATTTTTGGACACATTGGCAATTGATACCCATACTATAGATGCGGTTATCAATGCGTATAAACAACAATTAAGTGCCGAATGTCCCAAAGTGGCAACCCGCCAAGCATCGCAAATGGCATTGGAAGTGTTAAATCCCGTGCTGCCCCAATTGATTGGGGGGTCGGCGGATTTAACCGGGTCGAATTTAACCAAGACTTCTGATTTGCATATATTGTCTGCGGATAATTATGGCGGGCGTTATATTCATTATGGTATTCGTGAACACGGCATGGGGGCGGTTATGAATGGACTTGCCCTACATGGGGGGTGTATTCCATATGGGGGGTCATTTTTGGTATTTACTGATTATTGCCGTCCATCGATTCGTTTGTCTGCGTTAATGGGTGTCCGGTCGATTTATGTAATGACCCATGATTCCATCGGTTTGGGCGAAGATGGTCCCACCCACCAACCGGTGGAACACTTATCCGCATTGCGGGCAATACCGAATGTATGGGTATTCCGTCCTGCGGATGCGGTGGAAACCGCTGAATCTTGGGCTTTGGCGGTACAATCTGAATCGACCCCCAGTATTTTGGCATTATCCCGACAAGGGGTGTCCACGGTGCGTACAACCCATACAGACGGCAATTTAACCGCCAAAGGGGCGTATGTTTTGTCCCCGGCAAAAGGTACAGGGGATGCAACCCTTATTGCCAGTGGTTCGGAAGTGGAAATCGCCATCAATGCCCAATCTGTATTAGCGGAACAAGGCGTTGTCGTATCCGTGGTATCCGCCCCGTGCTTGGAATTGTTTATCGCCCAATCGGATGTGTATCAAAATACCGTATTAGGCACCGCCCCACGGGTGGTTATCGAAGCCGGTATCCGCCAAGGGTGGGAAGGGATTTTACGCCCCGATGATACTTTTATTGGTATGAAAGGTTTTGGGGCATCTGCCCCCGCCAAAGATTTGTACGCAGATTTTGGCATTACCATCGATGCGGTGGTACAGGCCATACAAAAACGATAAATGTACAAATTTTCTGGGCATATATTCCATGTTTTGTATGGAATGTTATCATAACAATAAAGGGAACAGGATTATACCACATGACAGTAAAGATTTTTATCAATGGATTTGGGCGTATTGGACGATTGGTTTTACGGGCGATAAGTGAATATAGTCGCCATAATGAATTTGAAGTGGTGGGGATTAATCATCCCCGTGGGGCGGAAAGTGCGTATTATTTATATAAATATGATTCTGTACATGGTATCGCCCATACGCCGGTTACATATACAAACGATGGTCTTGATGTGGGGTTTGGTAAAATTCCATTGGTGTGTAGCCGTGACCCATCTGTGCTTGATTTATCCGATGTGGATGTGGTCATGGAATGTACGGGGGTATATAAAACCCGTGCGGATATGCAGGTATTTTTGGATCGGGGGGCAAAAAAAATTCTTGTTTCCGCCCCGTTTAAACCCGCCGATTGTACGGTGGTATATGGCGTTAACCAAGATGTTATCACCCCCGTCCATACGATTGTTTCCAATGCGTCTTGTACCACAAATTGCCTTGCCCCTGTGGTCAAAGTGTTGGATGATGCGTTTGGTATCGATCGGGGGTATATGACAACCATTCATGCGTATACAGGGGATCAGCAAATTTTGGACAGCTCCCACAAATACAACCGCCGTGCCAGAGCTGCTGGGTTAAGTATTGTGCCGACTTCGTCCGGGGCGGCACGGGCAATGCAACAGGTTATGCCCCATATGGAAGGTAAATTGGATGGTGTTGCCATGCGTGTACCCACCCCAAATGTATCGTGTATCGATTTAAAAGTGGATGTGTACCAATCGGTTACCACGGATCAAGTCAATACGGCCATGCAAAAATCTGCGAATGGGGCATTATCTGGGGTGTTGGGATATGAAACGGAAGAATTGGTATCCATCGATTTTAACCACAACCCGCACTCATCGATTTTTGATGCCACCCAAACTATGGTTTTGCAGGGTACCAGCCTGCGTGTGGTGGCATGGTATGACAACGAATGGGGTTTTTCTTGTCGTATGCTGGACACGGCAAAATGTATGTATGGCGTATAGTCGTGTTAAAAATGGGGGGTTTTGTTGTGCCTGTTGCATGGCACTTTTTTAATGTGTGCTTCTGAAATTTTATAGACTCTGCCCATAAAAGTTGCTATACTAATACCATTAGTATTACATACCAAGAAATATATTATGGAAAATATATCATGAAGGATTCACATACGCCCCGTAATGCGGGAATGCCGTTGGATATGGCGTTTGTCCATGCGGTACGGGTTAACAAATCCGCATCAGAATTGCGGGTACATACCCTTATGAACCGTCGGACGGTCAAGGGGGATGCCCAAACTGCTTGGCTGATAAATGCGGTGCAGTGTATGGATTTAACCACTCTGAGTGGCGATGATACCGCCCAACGGGTACATCGTTTATGTGCCAAAGCTAAAAATCCCATACGGGCGGATATTTTGTCCGATTTGGGGGTATCGATTCCTATTACCACTGGGGCGGTATGTGTGTACCATCGTTTTGTTGCCACGGCGGTACAGGCTTTACAAGGCACCAATATTCCCGTGGCGGCTGTGTCGACGGGGTTTCCCACCGGCTTGACACCGCACCATTTAAAACTTATGGAAATTGAACACTCTGTTGCCGATGGTGCCACAGAAATTGATATTGTTATCAGCCGTGCACATGTGTTCACCGGGAATTGGCAGGCATTATATAACGAAGTCCAAGATTTTCGTAGTGCCTGTGGCGATGCCCATATGAAGGTTATTTTGGCGACCGGTGATTTAAAAACCTTACGCAATGTCAGCCGTGCCAGTTTTGTATGCATGATGGCAGGGGCGGATTTTATCAAAACTTCCACCGGCAAAGAATCGGTAAATGCCACTTTACCCGTATCCTTGACCATGGTACGGGCGATTCGCACCTATGAAAGTATGACCGGATTTAAAGTGGGATACAAACCTGCGGGGGGTGTATCAACGGCAAAAGATGCCTTACAATATCAGATTTTAATGAAAGAAGAACTGGGCAGGGAGTGGGTGTCCCCCGACTTATTTCGATTTGGGGCATCGTCGTTGTTGGCGGATATCGAACGGCAATTGGAACACCGTGCCACCGGGGCATATAGCACTTTATACCGCCATGCCATTGGATAAATATTAAATAAGGATAAAAAATGTCAGTTATGTCATACTTAAATACTATGGAATACGCCCCCAATTTCGAAGACGCCACTGTTGCCCAAAAGTGGTTACGGAACCATGCGGAGGGGTTTGGACACTTTATCAACGGAGCATTTACCCCCCATACCCCTAATAAAGCATTTACAACCGTATGCCCCGCCGATAAAACCGTGCTTGCCACCTTGTCCCAAGGTACCCCCGAAGATGTGGATATGGCGGTACAATCCGCCCGTAACGCCCATAAAATATGGTCGAAGATGTCGCCCCATCAACGGGCGGTTAAATTGTACGCTCTTGCCCGTATTATCCAACGCAACGCCCGTTTATTGGCGGTGGTCGAGAGTCTGGATAACGGTAAGTCGATTCGTGAATCCCGTGATATTGATGTGCCCTTGTCCGCCCGTCATTTTTACCACCATGCGGGCTGGGCACAGGTCGTCGATACGCACTTTGCTGAGTATGAATCGATGGGGGTTATTGGGCAAATTATTCCTTGGAATTTTCCCCTTTTGATGTTGGCATGGAAAATCGCCCCCGCCTTGGCAATGGGGAATACGGTGGTGTTAAAGCCGGCGGATTTAACGCCGTTAAGTGCCTTATTATTTGCACAATTTGTCCAATCTGTGGGTATTCCCGACGGGGTTATAAACATTGTAACAGGGGATGGAAAAACCGGCGAAGCCATTGCCACCCATCCAGATGTGGACAAAATTGCCTTTACGGGATCGACGGCGGTGGGGAAACATTTACGGCAAATTACCGCTGGTACAGGCAAAAAATTAACCCTTGAATTGGGTGGAAAATCCCCTTTTATTGTATTCGAAGATGGGGATATTGACGCCGCCGTCGAAGGCGTGGTCAACTCCATTTGGTTTAACCAAGGGCAAGTATGCTGTGCTGGATCCCGATTGATTGTTCAGGCAAGCATTGCCGATATTTTTCACCAAAAACTACACCAACGGATGCAAAATATCCGCTTGGGGCATGCCCTTGATAAAACCATCGATATGGGGGCAATTATCAGTAAAACCCAATTACACCGTATTACCCACATGGTGGCCGCAGGTGTAAAAGATGGCGGTATATTGATACAACCGGATTTTTCCGTGCCGGATACAGGATTTTATTATCCCCCGACAATTTTACGGGATGTACCTGTAACCTCAGCAGCGGCGATGGAAGAAATTTTTGGTCCAGTTGCCGTATCCACCACTTTTCGTACAGTTGATGAGGCGATTACACTTGCCAATCATTCAAAATATGGTCTGTCCGCCAGCATTTGGTCCGAATCCATCAATCTTACCCTCGAAGTGGCATCCGCATTACACACGGGGGTTGTATGGGTAAATGGGGCAAATATGCTGGATGCCGGTGTGGGCTTTGGCGGCCGTAAACAAAGTGGATATGGGCGTGAAGGTGGCATCGAAGGATGTTATGCGTACTTGCAACATAAGACTTTATACAGGGGTAAAACCCGTCCTGCACCGCCCATACACACCCCAAATATGGCGGTTATACAAACGGATATAGACAGAACTTTAAAATTGTTTATTGGCGGAAAACAAACCCGTCCCGATGGACAATATGCCCTGCCTGTGGTTGCCCATGATGGTAAAGTATTGGCACAAATTCCAGTGGGTAATCGCAAAGACATTAGGAATGCGGTACAATCGGCACGTTCCGCAACCGCTTGGGCAAACGCAACTGCCCACAATCGGACACAGATTTTATATTATATGGGCGAAAATCTGATGGGCAGAAAATCCGAATTTGTCGACCGTATACGGGCGATGACGGGGGCAAATGACACGCATGCCACCGCCGAGGTCGACCTATCGATTGCCCGCCTGTTTGCCTATGGGGCATATGCGGATACATACGAAGGTACCGTCCATAATCCCCCCATGCGTGGCTTGGCATTGGCGATTCCAGAGGCCATCGGCGTAACAGGGGTTATTTGTCCGCCCGAATGTCCATTGTTGGGCTTTGTTAGCACCATTGCCCCCCTTATTAGTATGGGCAATACAGTGGTTGCGGTGCCAAGTGTACCATATCCATTGTCGGCGTTGGATTTTTATTCTATACTGGAAACATCCGATGTACCCGGTGGCGTGGTAAATATTGTGAGCGGCGATCCGCATACATTGGTACAGACCATGGCACAACACCATGATATGGATGCGTTGTGGGTGTTTGGCGATGCGGACATATGCACCACCGCCGAACGCTTATCCGCCAACAGTTTAAAACGCACTTTTGTCGATCATGGCACACAGTTTGATTGGTTTCACACCGCTTGCCAAGGGGCATATTTTTTACGACACAGCACAGAAATTAAAAATATCTGGGTACCATATGGGGAATAAAGGAGATACATTTATGAAATATACACATGATATTATTGTATTGGGTATTTATGTGGCGGATACCGCTTACCAAGCCCGTCGTCTGCCAAAAATTGGCGAAACTTTTATGGGGTCGAAGTTTTCATTGGGTCCGGGGGGCAAGGGATCGAATCAGGCGGTAGCGGCGGCTATGGCGGGGGCAAAAACCGCATTTATCAGCAAAATCGGGGACGACCCATTTGGAAAAATGGCATTGGATATTTATAAGAAAACCGGGGTACACCCCTTGCTTGACATATCGCCGGATCAGCCAACCGGTTCCGCATTTATTTTCGTTGATGAAAACACCGGCGACAATGCCATTATTGTCTGTCCAGAGGTTGCCAATACACTCGACACGGCTTTTATTGCCGACAAAAAAACCGCTATTGAACATTCTAAAATATTTGTAACACAATTGGAACAGCCCGCATCCGTGGCATTGTATGCGTTGCAAATTGCCAAATCCGCCGGGGTAAAAACCATTTTTAATCCCGCCCCCATGTGTGATTTTGACACGGCAATATATGGGGTGTGTGATTATATCATTCCCAATGAAACCGAAGCCCAAGCGTTAGTTGGATTTCCCATTGAAACTGTTGTTGATGCCAAGCAAGGGGCGGAAGTCTTATATGATCGGGGGGTGCAAAATGTTATTATGACTTTGGGGGACAAGGGGGTATATGTGCATAATGATTCCATAAGCACCCATATTCCTTGTATCCCCACCCAAGCCATTGATACAACAGGGGCGGGGGATGCGTTTATCGGTGGATTTGCCACCGCTTTGGCGGAAGGTAAAGATATTATATCCGCATCTATGTTTGGCTGTGCCACCGCCAGCATTGCCGTTTCACGGGTGGGTACGGCACCGGCAATGCCCCATCGTGTGGATATCGACCGCTTGATGCAACAGCAGGGGGCATAATATGAAAAATATATATTTGGCGGGTCCCGATGTGTTTTTAAAAAATGCTGCTGAAGTTTTTGCCAAAAAAAAACGCATTTGTAAAAAATATGGATTTATCGGGCATGCCCCCCTGGATAATAATATAAACCTGCCCGATGATATGCCCTTGTTCGACAGGGGGATGAAGATTTATTTTGCCGATATTGCCATGATGGATACCTGTGATATTATCGTTGCCAATATGACACCGTTTCAGGGTATTAGCATGGATGTGGGGACGGCGTATGAAATGGGATACATGCGTGCACAGGGTAAAATCATATATGCATATTCAAACCACCCCACCCCCTTTATCGATCGGCAATGTGCTGTATTCGAATATTATACCGATACAGACGATAATATATTGCGCGACACCACCACCAAAATGCGCTGTTTAAATACGGATATGAGCGATAATTTAATGGTAATTGGACCCGTGGTCGAAACTACAGAAAATCCCCCCTTGGTGGCACAAGACCATATCACAGACCCGATTATTATGCACACCAGAACCGATGTATTTGAACGCACCATTCAGGCGTTACATCAAAAATATGGGTACATATAACAGCACCCCCCATTAAAAAATAAGGGGGCTCCGCCCCCTAGTTTTAGGTTTTTGCTTGATTAGGTTTTAATCTGCTGTTACCAAATATAAAATATCGTCAAACGCATTGTATTTTTTACCGCTATCCGCCCCTATTTGAATCCGTAGTTTCAGACCTTTTTTCGCTGCACTAGCCGCTACTTTGCCTATATCAGTAGTATCATGCACTGTTTCAAATTGGATAACTTTTCCATTTTCTATTGCGGTGGCAATTGCCGTTAATAAAGCATTTTCGTTACCAGTTATTACACCTGTATCTTCCACAAAAATGTTTATATCTTGGGTTGCAGTTGTGTCAATAACAGCCGCCCGTGTACCTGTAATATCGTTTACCAATTTGGTTACAGTCACCAAAGTATTAGCTTTTATAACAGCTATTTGTGCCGCTGTTAATGCACCACTTAACACAGATCTGCTTGGTATCTGATCAGAATCAAATCTCAATCCTCCTTGGAATCTAGTATTCATACGATTATTTAAAGCACCAGTAGCAGACGCATATTTTGTATCAATCACCAATGAATAGTCCTGTTTACCGATGGTAAAGTCCGCCAGATTCACCTGTCCCGTATATTTTTTGTCGCTGGCTTTTGCTTTCATGGTAATGATAACAGTCCCACCTGATTCTGCCCCTTTTAGTTTCTTATCTGTGGTGTCCAGACTAAGGGTACCTGAGGGGACATCGCCTGTTTTGCCCACCACAGACCAATCAAACGCCGCCACACTGCCCCCTGGCACATTGTTATATGCCATACCGCTTAATTTTGCCCCACTGGCTTTCCATACACGGTTCGCTTGTGATGCGGTTACGCTGGGTTTGGTGGTAAGATCCGCAAGGTTTTGCTTAGCAATGGTAAAGTCCGCCAGATTCACTTGTCCCGTATATTTTTTATCGTTGGTTTTTGCTTTCATGGTAATGATAACAGTCCCACCTGATTCTGCCCCTTTTAGTTTCTTATCTGTAGTGTCCAGACTAAGGGTGCCTGAGGGGGTATCGCCCGTTTTGCCCACCACAGACCAATCAAACGCCGCCACACTGCCCCCTGGCACATTGTTATATGCCATACCACTTAATTTTGCCCCACTGGCTTTCCATACACGGTCCGCTTGTGATGCGGTTACGCTGGGTTTGGTGGTAAGATCCGCAAGGTTTTGCTTAGCAATGGTAAAGTCCGCTGTTTGTATGGACCCTGAGTATTTGGGGTTACTGGGGGTTGCGGTCATGGTGATTTCCACTGTACCGCCGGATTTTGCCCCCCGAATATCCCCATTAACGATATTTAATGTCCCATCGGGGGCGTCGCTTGATTTCTTAGCCACCGCCCAAGTATATTGGGTTGCCCTTGTGCCGCCCGGTAGGGTATAATTTAAGTCAATCTTGGTAACAGTACTGTCCTTCCATGCCCCATTTTCGCCCGTTGCTTTTGCCACCGCTGGGCGGGTGGTTACATCCGTTCCCAGTACTTGCTTGGCAACAGTAAAGTTGTAATATTCTGTGAGTTTTGGTGCTGTGTTTTTTGCTCTACGGATAATTTTTACCAATAGGGTACCGCCTCTGGTCAATTTATTGGCATTAATAACCCCTGTTGTGCTGTTAATAGCGTTTGCCCCTGTAATAATCCCTGTGGTGGTTGGTGTTAAGCCACTGCCATCGTCCCCACCTGTAATGATAGAGAATGTATAATCGCCCATCGCTGTTGAAAATGTTTGATTTAAATCAGACCCCTTTAAGTTATAATTGATGGCAAAGTTCTTACCCCACTTTCCTGACCCTGTGGGGGTGGTGGAAGTTATTTGTCCCTGAGTTGTGGACAGTTCAAAGGTTTTGGTTACATCTGCGTATTTGGTGCTTTCGAATACAACGGTAATGGTGGTCGTCCCTGAGGTGATGCCCGCCCCCGATATGGTCAAGCTCTTGCCACTATCCGTTACAGCAACATTTGTATGATTATCTGTATCCGCTAGGCTCTGAACGCTCCAATCGCTTCTTGCACTGCCAGTTGCTGTTAATTGCCCCAGTACATCGGTGGCGGTTACCTTTTTCGTACCCGATACAAAGGTTACCACAAGAGGGGCTACGCTTAGGGTATTTGCCGCTACCGTTTGTTTATTGACGGTTACATCCACATTTCGGGTAATCGTTTCATATTTATCATTCGCCGCATAGGTAATATTCACTTTTACCACCCCACCTCGGCTGGTTTTGGCAATCTTACCATCGCTCGACGCCACTGTGATAGCATTGCCCCCTGAGGTCGGACCAGCGGTCGTACCCGTCGTGGTCAAGGCGTATGTGGCATTGCCAATACCCGCAGGTTTGTTTGCTTCTGTATAGGATACCGTTTGGCTATTTGCGTTCCATGTAATAGCCCCCGCAGATACCGCAAACCCGGTGTGGTCGCTAGCCTGTTGTTTGCTCACTGTAAAGTTCTGGTATTCAGTTACCGCATCTACTCTCGATGCTCCTGTCCTTTTTGCCGCACGGACAATTTTTATCAATAACGACCCCGATTTGGTCAGTTTGCTGGCAGTAATCGCCCCGGTTCTGATGTTAATTGCCCCTGTATAATCATTACCATCGATAATACCTGCGGTGGTGGGTGTCTTACCACTGCCATCATTGCCCCCAGATGCCACAATCGAGAAGGTATAATCTGAGGCTACAAAGTTTACGCTACCCACCGAAGTTCTTAACTTATAATCTGTGGTGTATGTTTTACCCCATTTTCCTGAACCCGTACGCCCCCCTGTACTTATCTTCGACGGTTCTGTCGACAATTCAAATGTCACAGTCTTATTCGCATACGCAGGATGGGAAAATACGGCGGTTACAGTCGTCTTGGTGGTGATCTCATCGGATATGATCAGGGTTTTGCCCCCACTACCAACAGCAAGGTCGTCATTATTATCCGTATTGGCAACGCTTACCAATGTCCATTGGGATTTTTGCGTTTGTCCCCCTGATACAGATAATTGCCCCAATATCTCACTGGTGGTAACCGTTCTATCACTATCCCCAGACCCATAAGGCACAACAAGATCTGCCATTGTTAGCGTACCAGTGAAAGCACTATCAGTTTTTACATATACAATGCGGTCGTTAAAGTCTGTTGCACTGTATGTCAATTTTAGGGTAGCTGCACCCGCACCCGCTTTGTCTTCCAGTGTACTGGTATAGGTGGCAGCACTAACACCGATATTCGTTGATCCATTCTTAAATTGAAAATCTGTGCCACTTGTACCACTAACAACCTCTGCTTTAACAGTGGGCGTTACCCCATTCGGTACAGTACCAACAAATGTACTTACATTATATGTCTTGGCATTTGTTAAGGTATACGCAGTGGCTTGGCTGGTACCATTCCCACCTTTAATATTGTTACTCGCTTTATCCGAATCGGACAACAGGCTGCCAATTGTTGGGGTGGCTTGTGTTTTGATAAACACTTCATAAGGGTTAAAGCCATCTGCTGTATAGGTGAGTTTTAGGGTAACTTCCCCCGCACCTGCTTTATCTTCCAGTGTACTGGTATATGTTACATTGGTAACATCGATATTTGTCGCCCCATTCTTAAATTGAAAATCTGTGCCACTGGTACCACTGCCCACAATTTCTGCTTTGACAGTGGGCGTTACCCCACTTGGTACATTGCCAATAAAGGCATTGATAGCATATGTTTTGCCACTGGTTAAAGCATATGCAGAGTTTTGCGTCGTACCATCGCCACTGCGGACTGTTTTATCGCCCGTGCTGTCTTGTATATCAGCGGACTGTACAGTATCACCCACAGGTTTTGTCGTATCCACCTCCGCTGTTTTAATATCATAGTGCCGCTCGACCTTGTCATAGCGTTTGTGCCATACGGTATCTGTAGCGGATACAGAGGCAGATTTTAGCTGATCTTGTATACTTTTATCGAATGCCAGTTTAAAGTCGATCGATATATCGGTCTGTGCCGATTCGCCATTGGGTTTGTCATATTCCCCCCGCACTGTTATCATGGCATTGGGGGAAAATGCAGCAATCAGTTTATTGCCCCTAACGACTGTATCGCCCACCCCATCGAATCTATAGGTTCCCACCCCCACAGACACCTGTTCATAATTGGGGATATTGCCCTTAGCCGTTATATCCCAGCCTTGTAACACTTTCTTATCGTCAATAATGGTATTGCCAATGCGACGATATAGGTTTGCCGCCATGTCAAACCGTGCGGTTTTCAGTTCCGCCCCCACACTAAACCGTTGGAAATTGTCCGATGCTTTAAAAGCAAGTATATTCTTTGTCCCGTCCTTGCTATCAAAAAACGCATTGACCCCAACAATTAATGGGGTAGCTGTTGTATCAATACGCTTCCGATAGCCCAACCCCAAGTTTAATCGATTCACTGATTTTTGACGATTATAAGAAGTTTGCACATATGTAACCGTGTCTTTTGTTTCCCGCAGGTTGCTAAAAGCGGTAATATCCCAATTTAGGGTTTTATCCGTATAGCCGACCCCGCCGCTTATCCATTCAAAAAACCCTGTTCTGTTTATGCTATCCATAAACATATTCCCCGTGGCATTGACCACTTTGTCTGTGTCATCGGTGAATACAGGTGTTGTATATGCCAGCACAATAACACTAGCCGTTGCCCATAAAGATTTTTTCATGTGTTTTATCCCCATATGTTATATATGTTACAATTTTAGTCGGCACCCGCCCAAACAGGCACCACACTATAAGTATACAGAGGATTTTTTTTTTTTTTCAAGTATTAAAAACCATAATAAAATAATACTATAAGTTGTAATGTATGGGACAAAAAAGGGGGACAGGATAATATAATGGTTATCTGTGTGTATTTGTGTTATGATTTAAGTGCATGCGTAAATATAATTAATAATATCACAGAAGGAACAATTTTTTATGCTTATAGCGGTTATTATATGTATTGTGGGGGCTATGTTGTCTGGGATAATTGCTGGGCTTTTGGGACTGGGTGGGGGTGCGGTGTTGGTGCCGTTATTTTTCTTTTTATTTCCATTGTTTGATTATACAGACCATTTAAAAAATATTGCTATTGGCACATCGCTGATGTGTATTATTTTTACTTCTGTATCGTCCATATATTCACATCATAAAAAAAAGGGAATTCACTTTCCTGTGTTGCCATCTTGGGGGGGATTACATTTTATCGGGGCGGTTGTGGGGGCATTTATTGCCGTGGGTATTAGTGAAACCGCCGTCAGAATTGTATATGTGGTTGCCACCCTTATATTAGTTGTGTACCGATTGTTTCAGCCAAATAAAGCGTTATTCCCATATAAAGCCTTGTTTAGCTGGGCATTGCCTATGCCATTTTTGTCCGGGTGGTTGTCGGCGACAATTGGTCTTGGGGGGGGGAATAATGTGCAAATGCTGGCGGTATTTGGCGTGCCAATTAAAAATGCCGTTGCCACTGCATCGGTTATGGGATTGTTAATTGCCGTACCTGCAACCGTTGTATATATTATCGAAGGGTGGCAATACAGGGATACCTTGCCCCCATATAGTTTGGGATATGTGAATATATTAATGGTGGCGGTGATTGTCCCCATAAGCATGGTAACCGCAAATATTGCCGCCCGTGTAACATATATGTTTAAACCCTTACACTTGAATACCCTTTCCTGTGTGGTGGGTATATTGTTAAGTTTGCGTATGGCATATGGGTTATTTTAATTTGGGGCTGTTTTTATGGATACACCCCTAATGTGATATATACAACGCATGTTGTCAATACATATTTGTGTTAGGTATCGATCAGCCAGTTTTATTTTTTAACCCAATAATCTGATAAAATGCTTTGCTTAATACCATAAAATCTATACTGCCCGTTTGTTTACATTTTTTTTCGGCTTGTGCCAAAATGAATAATGCCCGTGTCAGATTGTGGGCGTGCCATGATTGTAATTGGGCGGTAAAGGTCTTTTTGTTTTTCCAAAATACCGCTTTAGTGGCTGAATCAATGGACATACCATTTGTTACATCTATTTTTGCCCGATGTAGGTTGATAAAATGATTTTGACAGGTGCGTAATATTTGAATCGCATTGATACCTTCATTAAGCAATATGGACAAGCCATTTTCCAACGCCCACACATTGCCATTTGCCACGGCATATACCACATCGTCAACCCGATGTTCCGCACTATCAACCATGGCGTTTTTGACATCTTGCAAGGACAAAGATTTTTCGTCCCCTGCATATAATACCAATTTTTCCAATTCCATACGGGTCATTATTCGATCCGCCCCCATATGTGATTGTACCCAACTTAGGGCATCAGAAGTAATGCGAATATTATGGGTCTGTAAGGTATCCGATACCAATGCCCGAATATTACGGGCATCATCCAAATAGCAGGGCAACGCCACCGCATTGTTTTGTTTTTCAAAAATTTTGCGAATGGGGTTGCTGGTGGGTAAATTGCCACTTGTTATCAATAAAAACCCCTCATCACCCTTATCAAAAAAGGTTTGAATAGCCTTGGCACATTTGTTGGTAATATGGTCAATCTGTACCACCTGTATGGAATTTTGTCCCAATGTTGTTCCCCCAAACAGCGATTGTGATGCGGATGCGTTGATAATGCTGTCCATATCGATTTCCACATCTTGGGGGGATAGGCGGATACAATCAAAATCGTCGACCCCTAGGGTTTGTAAAATATCGTATTGATATTCACGGGTTAAGCCCACATCTTCGCCATATACTAATGCCCCTTGTACATTGGACAGGTCATTTTTAATAAATTGGGGTATTTTGTATGCTTGTATTTTCATGGTTGGTAAAAGTATGATGCCAGTCGTAAAATGCCATTTTCCACTGCAATGGTTAACGCACGGCGTTCCGCATCCCGTTCTGATACGCTACTGATATAGGGACCTGATGAAGTGGAAAAGTTTGCTGTTCCAAACACAGTAAATTGGTATATTTGTTTAAAATCTGTATTTGCGGTTTTTAATTGATACAATATAAATTGTATATTTGCCCGTAATTGTTGCCGTGCCACAGAATTATCTCGTGCAATCGCTAAGTCAGTTTTGCTGATATTAAATGTAACCTGTAAACGATATCTTGGATTGTGGGCATATCGCATGCGGGTTTGTAATAAATTCCGTATAAATACCCCTTGTTTGCTGTCGATAGTTTGGATGTAAATATCTTGTAATTCTGGGGATATATTCTGTTGATACAATGGTCTTATTTCATTGTTTTCGCCCACACACCCCACGACGATAACAGGTAATACAAGGATATATAAAATGCGTTTATACCACAATGTTGACGATCTTTCCTGGAATAGCAATGATTTTTTTTGCATCTTTTCCCTGCATAGCCTTTATAACTGTATCGATGTTTAAGGCAGATGCGGTCATTTCATCGGCGGATGCGGTGGGGGACATGTGGATTTGCCCACGCAATTTGCCATTGACTTGTACCCCAATGGACACAGTGTCGTCGACCAAGTATGCTGCGTTATATGTGGGGTATGTGGCAATATCACCTGTGTGCCCTAATATGCCCCACATTTCTGCGGCAAGGTGGGGGGTAATTGGACTGATAAGCACAGTTAAAGTCTCAAGGGCGTATCGCAATACCGCCCCATCCATATCCGTCGATGGTTTGAACGCTTCGATATGGTTGGATAATGCCCGAATATGTGCCACCGCCCGATTAAAGCCCAAACTTTCATATGCATCTTGTACAGATTTTATGGTTTTATGGATGGATTTTACCAAAACCTTGGCAGAATGGGATGTATTATCGCCAATGGGCGTACCCAAGGTTGGTAATGTATCCTTATGGGCATGCAACAATCGCCATAGCCGCCCGATATATCGATAACAGCCTTCGATACCTGATTCTGTCCATTCTAAGTCCCGTTCAGGTGGGCTATCAGAAATCATAAACAGCCGTGCTGTATCCGCCCCATAGGTTTGGATAATATCTTCGGGATCGATAACATTTTTCTTGGATTTTGACATCTTAATGCTCCGTCCCACGGTAATCGGGGTGTTTGTATCCGCATGTATCACCCTTCCCCTTGTTGTTTTCCCTTTTGTTCCCCCCTTTGTTCTTAGGTGGTCATTAACACTGCCATCATCTGTTTGCACCACATCCGCTGTGTGCACCCATCCATCCGCAGTTTGATATGTTTCATGGCATACCATACCTTGGGTAAATAGCCCATCAAAAGGTTCTTCTACATTGTGGTATCCACATTTTTTCAACGCCCGATTAAAGAATCGAGAATATAATAAATGTAGTACCGCATGTTCAATCCCGCCAATGTATTGATTTACGGGTAACCATTTATTTGCCATATCCATATCAAATGCGTTGCTGGTGTTTAGGGAATCTGTAAAGCGGGCAAAATACCAACTGCTCTCAAAGAAAGTATCAAAAGTATCTGTTTCACGGGTGGCATTTTTTTGACACTTGGGACAGGTTGTATTTTTCCATGTGGGATGATGGCATAGCGGATTACCGGGTTTATCAAAGGATACATCGGTTGGTAAAGTAATTGGTAAATCCGCTTCGTTCACTGGGACGACACCGCAATCGGTGCAATGTACCACAGGAATCGGACATCCCCAATACCGTTGTCGTGATATGCCCCAATCCCTTAATCTGTATATGGTTTTGGGGGTGCCCGCCCCTAATTTCTGTAACTTGGCAATGGCAGATTTTTTTGCATCGGCAACGCTTAAACCATTTAAAAATTCTGAATTGATTAATACCCCATCGCCTGTGTATGCGGATTGTGTATAATTATTATCCGAATCGACCACAGGGATAATCGGCAAATTATACTTGGTGGCAAAATCAAAATCCCGCTGATCGTGTGCAGGACAGGCAAACACCGCCCCTGTGCCATATTCCATTAACACAAAATTGGCAACAAATACAGGCAAGGGTTTCCCCGTAAATGGATGCGTAACAGTGATGCCTGTGTTAAAACCTTTTTTTTCTGCTTGCTCAATATCCGCTTCTGATGTACCTAGTGATTCGCATTGTTTGATAAATGCTTGTAAATCTGAATTTTTTTTTGCCAATTTTTCTGAAAAAGGATGCCCCACAGACACCCCAATAAATGATGCCCCAAATAAAGTGTCTGGACGGGTGGTAAAAACGGATATAGATTCGTCGGAATCGGGTACCCGAAAGCATATTGTTGCCCCCGTGGATTTGCCAATCCAGTTTTCCTGCATGGTACGGACTTTTTCAGGCCAACGATTTAAATTGTCCAGTGCATCTAACAAGACATCAGAATATGCGGTGATTTTTAAAAACCATTGGGATAATTTTTTGCGTTCGACGGGTGCCCCTGTGCGCCATCCTTTACCATCCACCACTTGTTCATTGGCAAGTACTGTATTATCGACGGGATCCCAGTTGACCACCGCTTGTTTACGATATGCTAAGCCTTGTTTCATAAAATCGAGAAATATTTTTTGTTCAAATTGGTAATATTCCGGTTCACAGGTTGAAAATTCCCGTTGCCAATCAATGGATAAGCCAAGCCGCTTTAATTGTCGTTTCATATGGTTGATGTTTGTGCGTGTCCATGTTTGCGGATGGGTGTTGTTTTCAATTGCTGCATTTTCTGCTGGTAACCCGAAGCTGTCCCAGCCCATGGGGTGCAATACATCAAATCCTTGCAGGCGTTTAAAACGGGCAACCACATCCCCCATGGTATAATTACGCACATGCCCCATATGGATATTGCCCGATGGGTAAGGAAACATTTCCAATACATAATACGGGGGCGAATCGTCATTGCGGGTCGCATATATATTGCGGGCATACCAATCCTGTTGGTGTTTGGCTTCGACTTCTAAAAAATTATAACGCATGCTTTTGGTATATCCTGAAAGTTATTGGTTACTTTTATCCTGCAATCGCAATTCCCGTGCCCGCTGTAAAATTGCATTTGTGACTGTTTGTGTCTCCGCCCGTGATACGCTTACATTATTCCAACGGTTGTCTTTAAATATCCGCTTGTATACATTTATCCGTACACCAGATGCCATTAAATCCCCAGATAATACCAGTGCAGATATGCGCATTTGTTCATCTTGATTTTTTGTATTGACCCATTCGGTTTGAATAAAGCCCGCTTGGGGTTCGGCCGTGTCAATGGGCATGACGCTCAGCGTGTCCAAAGCCCCTTGCCACAAATAGGCATTGATGGCGATTGTATTTCCTTTTAAGGATTCATCCAGCCCACCTAATTGGTTGCCAAACCCTAAAAAGGATCCTTCTTCATCCCGTTGAATTTCCGCTTGTGTTCGGTTGTCTGGGGGGGTTATTTCACACGCACTCAGCACTATTGCCACAGATGCCATGATAAAGTACTTAAAACCTGTATATTTCATAATTCGATCCTTAAAAAAATAGTAAAAAAATAAAATTTGACTGTTGTAAAAAAAATTTTATGACGAACTATAACAAAACCCGCATTTATTTTCAATATATACCTGCATAAATATAAAAAAAGGGGGACACACAGTGTGTATCCCCAATTTTGATATAACAAAATTATAAGAAATTAAAAATTAAAAGTTAATAACTGTACCAACATAAGTCTGTTTCTGACCCTCTTCTTTGTTGTTTTCAGCAAATACTTTTAAACCTTCGGCAACTTTATATTCCGCCAATAGGAAAGTATTTTTGTTGCTGTCGTCCGTATCGATCGGGGATTTCTTGGAGTGGTAAGATACCAGGAATAATCCTGTTTCATACTTACCGCCAATGGATTCGAATTTTTTCTTATCGCCATCTGTGCCACGGCCATATTCCAAAGTAAATCCAGCCATACCAGCACTTAAACCCCATGCGGTTTCGGTTTTATCGTCTTCTTTGATATTACCCCATCCCACTTTTACTTGTACGCCAGAAAAAGTACCAGAATATCCTACACCAATGGATTTTTCTTCTTTTGTGTTTGCCGTCCAAGTGTATGCTGCACGGAAACCGCTTAGCGTAGGCGTGGTGTATGTTATGCCCCTTGTGGTGCGTGAATCAGCTGTTTCTACGCCAAACGCTTTACCACCCAATTCCCGTGCCGCAGTGGCATGCCGTCCCATATCCACTCGACCGAAGGAACCAGAAATCCAAGTGTTAATTTGTGATATGGTTTGTTGACCTTCTTCGAAATTAGATGCTAATGAGGTATCAGCGGCTAATACCTGCTTAGTTTTTGCAGTATTAGCAGCACTCACTGAAGTTACAGATGGAGTAAGACTTACATCTAAGGTATCGTCTGTACTTTGTGCATTTTCAACCTTTATCTTGTATGTACCACCGAAAGTCAAACCATTGGAAGAAGTTTTTGAACCAGAAAATAAAACTTCTCCTTCTGTTTTTAGGGTCTTTTCATCATCTTCTTTTTGGTACTGTGCGGTAATTTTACCAGATACAGTTGCCGCAAATGCGGATCCTGTGAATGCAAGAACTGTTGTTGCCAATAATATTTTTTTCATTATATTAATCCTTTCAGATATATTTAAGATTTAAATTCCCCCTTGATTAAGGTGGGTAGGAAATGAAAAAACCACCACAACCAAGGGGGGTGGGCAAAGCCCGCTATATTAAAACACCCCGGAGAGTTCAGGGTATGTTTAAGAATATACAATCAACATTAAAAATGGGCGTAACACCACCACATTTATAGCATTAACTGTACAAATTTTATGATTGAACATAAAAGAGCCATCGCTTATATATCAACTTACATAGGTGGACACCTAAGATATAAAAAAGTAAGCCGACACGACAACAGGAATAATATAATATGGAATAGTGCAATAAGTAAAATACAAAAATCAAAAAATTATAAAAAAATAAAAAGTGTTGCATTTTTGCAACATGCACAAGAACAACCACCCGGTGGTGGCTGGGCAGGGGCGGAAGCACATAAGTGGCGTAATTTCTGATATTTTAATCCTTTTTATCGCTGATGCGGTATCCTTCACCCCATACAGATTCTATGATTTGGGGGGTGTTGAATTTTTTGCGTAACCGTGTTACATGCACATCGATTGTGCGTTCGTCCACATCCGCATACATCCCCCACACCTTATTAAGAATTTTTTCACGGGATAAAATACGGTTAGTATTTTTTAGCAAATATACCAGTATATCATATTCTTTACGAACGATTTTCAGGGGTATGCCATCTTCATATACAGTTTTTTCATTTAAATTAACAGATATATTACCACAACATAGCATAGAATTTGTTTTTCTCTCTCGTCGTAAAGATGCTTTAATACGGGCAACCAATTCCCGTGGAGAAAACGGTTTAATCATATAATCATCCGCCCCAATGGTTAACGATTGAATTTTGTCCGATTCCTCGCCCCGGGCGGTCAACATGATAATGGGAATATGTCGATTGCTGATTTTGCGGATCTGCTTTATAATGTCGATACCGCTTTTTTCGGGTAACATCCAATCTACCACCATTAAATCCGGGTCAATCTGTAATGCCATATCCAATCCCATTTGTCCATCGGTTGCTGTGTATATGTTCCAACCGTTGTTTTGTTGTAAATTATATTTTAAAATTTCCAAAATTGCCTGATCGTCTTCAATTACTAAGATATTGGTATTTTGGATATTAACATTTTGCATGGTGTTATTCCCTGTTCAGTGGCAATATTACTGTAAAAGTAGACCCCTTATTAAGGGTGCTGGCAATATGTAAATCACCCCGATGTTGCCCGATGATATGCTTAACGATTGCCAGCCCCAATCCCGTACCGCCGACCGCATGTGAACGGGCTTTGTCAACCCTATAAAACCTTTCGGTTAAACGGTTTATATGTTCGGGGGCAATACCTTCGCCTTGGTCGATAACTTGTATGGCAACGGCATTTTTGCTGTGCACAGTATCCGCATATATGCGAATGGTAATGCGACTGCCCTCAGGACTGTATTTCACAGCATTAACAATCAGATTTTGAAACAACTGTATCAATCCGTCCGACAATCCCAGTACAGTTGCTGTACCTTGAAATTGGTCATCGATATGTATATCATATATGTCGCTTTCGACGGGCAAACTATCAAGGACTATGGATATAATTTCGGATATTTTTACGGTTTCTGTGGGGGCAATATGCTCCACTTGTTCAATGCGGGAAAGTGCCAACAAATCGTCCAATACGCGTTTCATGCGTAACGATTCTTTATACATTGTTTGCATAAAATTTTTGGCGACTTCTGTGTCTTGTAATGTTCCATCCAACAAAATTTCTGATACCCCCAAAATACTAGTCAGTGGGGTGCGTAGTTCGTGGCTTACATTTGCCACAAAGTCTGAACGCATTTTTTCCGCTTGTACCAATTGGGTAGTGTTTTGGAATTGCAATATGACCACAGGGAAATTGTCAATTATCCGTTGCACCACAGATACTTCAAAATATTGCTCTGTTCCGCTGGGCAGGCTGATTTTGGTTTGTTTTTTTAACGATGCTTTTTGATTGGAAATAACCTGTTTATAACTGCTGTTTAAAGAAAAAAAATCCAGAATGCTACGAATATCCGGGTCAAGCCCAAATTCCATCAGCAAATCTTTACCGGTGGTATTGATAAATGCAACAGCATTGTCTTCGACAATAATAACTGGACTAGGTAAACAGCGCAAGATACCATGATAATGCCGGCTGTGTTCAATCATGTATTATCCTGTATTCATTACCCTGCATATTTACTCTGCATGGTCGGAATAAGATGCTTCTTCCCTGACAACAGCGTTATCGTCTTGTAATAACATTTTAATAGTGTCTGCATTGGTGTTAAAATTGCCTGCCACCTGCACCCGTACAGAAACTTCTGTATCGGTTGCCAGCCGTTCTAAGGTGGTTGCCCAGGCATTTTCATTGCCTGCTACTTCCACCCGTACGCCAATAGCCATATCCTTGCTTAAATCGTCCAGAATTTGGGCATCACTTGTACCAAATGCTAATTGTAACCGCTGGGCATCGGTGCCATATTTTTTGTTTAAGGTATCTGTCATATTGTATAAATTTCCTAATTTTTTCGTGGTTTTTAAAGATAAAGTTTGTTATACTGTATATCACAGCATATAAAGAATATTAACCATAAGTGGGATAAAATGCAAATTAAAAATTCATTATTAGACGATTTAGCAAAAACAATTACTGGTGCAATGGGGGGGGCAGTGGACGGGGTAGGTACCCTTAAAACTGGTGCAGACGATTTAATAAAATCCCATATCGAAAAGGCTTTACAAGATTGTGATGTTACCCCCCATGAAGAACACCTTGTGTTAAAAAAACTGGTGGAAAAAGTCATAGCCGAAAATGCCCAGATGAAACAACGTATCGAAAATTTGGAAAAACACATAAAAGGATAATACGATTATGACAATTAATTTTACTATTGTTGGGGCTTCTGGGCGTATGGGGCAGGCATTGATTCGTTTGATTGCCCATACCCCCCATATTCGGCTTGTGGGGGCAACCGCCCGTTCCGACAGTTCAGCCCTTGGTACAGATGCGGGTACCCATGCAGGTATCGCCCCATTGGATGTTGCTTTCACCGATGACTTAGATATGGTATTTGCAAACACAGATGTGGTGATTGATTTTACCCCTAGGGGCAATACAGAACACCACCTAAACATCGCCAAAAAACATAATACAAAAATCGTTATTGGCAGTACGGGATTATCAAATGCCGAAGAGTTGCTGATTGCTGATGTGGGGCGGTTTATTCCCATTGTTTATGCGTCTAATTTTTCCATTGGGATGAATACTTTGTTTGCTGTGTGTGAAAAAATATCACCGATTTTATCCGCTGATAAATTCCAAGTGCACATTGATGAAACCCATCATGTGCATAAATTGGATGCCCCCAGTGGTACCGCCATTAGCCTTGGTAAGTATGTGGCATCGGGACGGGGCGATGCGTTTAACAGTGTATACACATACGAATCCCCCCGAAAAACCGATGCGGATATTGTATTTACCGATAATCGCCAAGGGGAAGTTATTGGCGATCATACTGTATCGTTTAATGGCGGGCTTGAATCGTTACACTTGACCCATAATGCCCATAATCGGGATGTATTTGCCGATGGTGCCATTTATGCAGGTATCTGGTTACATAACACCAAAAACCCTGCTTTATACACCATGCGTGATGTATTGGGATTAAACAGTATCGGTTGATATATATGAGACCTCTGCATAAGTAATTTGTTGCAATATTGTAATAGTGAATTTTTTGATAAACAGGACAGATTATAACGCAAAAACCATTTACTACCCAGCGTGCTTTATGTATCAGTCAATTGGATGTTTCTGGTGGTTTGGATAATCTTTATCTAGACCTTGAATTATTTATACACACTTAACCCTTTTTTTTCTAATGTTTTAGCCATGGCGATTAGTTTTTCGTCTTGATTGGGATGTCCCATTAACATTATACTGATGGGTAGTCCATTTTTAGATTTTGTTATGGGGATGCTTAGACATGGTAATCCTGCTAAGTTTCCAGGCCAACAGAACCATGTCATACTGTCTTGGGTCGTTACACGCATGCCTGCAAATTCTTGGTAGTCGTCCCCATGTTTTGGTGCTGTTACAGGCAGAGTAGGCAGAACTAATATATCCCATTCACCAATTTCATTTAACAGATAGTTTACAAATCTTTCTCGTATGGACTGGGCATTTAGTAATTCTACGCCTGTTAATTCCATGCCGGCAATTAAATGTGCCAAAGTGGTCTCTGAAAACTTATTAGATTGCTGCTTTAACAAAGACTGATGATACGCTGATGCTTCACAGTGTAAAATTGTTTCCCACGCAGAAAAATAGCTTTGCATCTGTGTTAAAATCACATCCTCATGATGCACATTTATGCGGTGAAAAGCTTCTGATAAAGCCCTGTCGACTTCATCTGAACGCTCCAATCTTTTACCTACAAGATTTAAGATGCGTATAGAATCTAGACAATTTTGAGGATGGTACGATTTTGCTGTATGTGTGGATTTGTCTTTATCATCCATCCCCAACAAACACGGTAACAGGAGTTCAATATCATCTAAGCAAGAGGCCATTGGACCGGGTGCATCAAGTGACCAACTAAGGGGGAGTACTCCATACTTTGATGCTCTGCCATAAGTAGGTTTTAAACCATAAATTCCACATGCTCCTGATGGAATCCTTACAGATCCGCCTGTGTCACTGCCTAATGCACCCCGTACAATACCGATGCCACAGCCGCACCAGACCCTCCGCTGCTCCCACCTGTGATATAATCTTTATTGTGAGGGTTACGAGTTACGCCGAAACAAGATGTGTTATTTGTTGCCCCATATGCCCATTCGTGCATATTGGTTTTACCAAAAATAACTACACCTTGCTGTCGTAAGTTCGCTACAACAGTAGCATCCATTCCTGACGGCTCAAGTGGGCGGGCATCAGAACATGCAGTTGTGGGATAATCCTTGGTTAGATAATTATCTTTAATGGCAATGGGAACACCATCTAATTTTCCAAGTAAAGTACCTTTTTTACGGCGGTTATCGGATTGTTGAGATTGTGCTAAAGCAATATCTTTATCAAGGGCAACAAAAGCGTTTAATTCGCCATATTTCTCTGCAAGGTATAAGGCATTTTCAACCAATGCAACAGATGTTAGAAATGGTCCCCAAAAACTAGACCATATGTTAAGATAGATTTTACACAACACCAGGAGTAAAATCAAAATGATTAGAAATCGTAAAAATTACACAGCAAAATTCAAGGCGAAAGTAGTTCGTCATGCGTTACGTGAAGATGTTTCCATATCTGAGTTATCGTCCATTTATGGTGTCCATAGTTCAGTTATTACCCGCTGGAAGAAGGAGGCTTTGCAATCCATAGAGGATGGATTTTCGGGTAATCTAGTACGCCAACAGGTGGATACTCAAGCACAGATAAATATGCTTCATACTAAGATTGGTAAACTTACAGTGGAACGGGATTTTTTAGCAGATGCCTCAGACGCCTTGGGTCTGGGGAGCGAAAATCTTTTATCTCAGCTGTACAAGAACCGCAAATAAGCATGAGGCGGACATGTGCATTACTAGGTATAAACCGCAGTAGTGTATATTATAAAGCAAAGGAGGCAAGCATGGAAAACAAAGATATGATGGATTTGATACGCAAAGCATTTGTCAAGTGGCCATTTTATGGGTGCCGTAGGATGACTAAATACTTGCAAAAGTCAGGCTATAAAGTAAACAGGAAACGGATTTCTAGGCTTATGAAACTTATGGGTTTAAAAGCCATATATCCAAAGCCTAATACCAGCATTCCAGACCGTGCCCACAAGGTATATCCTTATTTGCTGAGGAATGTAACAGTAAACAGGGTTAATCAAGTTTGGTGTACAGACATTACCTATATTCCCATCCACAAGGGGTACATGTATTTGGTCGCCATTATGGACTGGTACAGCCGTAAAGTACTATCGTGGCGATTATCCAATACATTGGATACTGGGTTCTGCATTGAAGCCCTAGAAGACGCATTATACACTTACCCTAAGCCCGATATATTGAATACGGATCAGGGAAGCCAGTTTACAGCAACAGCGTTTACAGATATATTAAAAGCCAATGGCATTAAAATATCCATGGACGGCAAGGGGGCATGGAAAGACAATGTGTTTATAGAACGGTTATGGCGGAGCTTGAAGTATGAATGTGTGTATCTAAGGGACTTTGTCAATGGCACACAGGCACAGCAGGACATAAGGGATTGGATACAGTTTTACAATGCCCACAGACCCCACACAAAATTTGGCTTGCAAACCCCAAATGAAACCTATACAATGCATTTCGATATAAAAGCGGTTCCGCTTACAGCTACACCGCTTCCATATCAAAATAAACAGCAAATTAACCAAAAAAGTCTATCTTAACTTTAATGGTTAATGGTCCAAACAATGGGGTCCACTTCTGTTATTTCCCTATTATTAAGTGCTTTTACCTGTTCTGTCAATGTATTATATTTTTTCATTTTTAAACCTTTCAGGTGTAAAAATATGAGATGGCTCATTTATGTCAGTAGAGTATGTATTTAACCCCTCACGGATACGAGATAATGTATTTCCTATATACTGTTGTTGATCAGATGTTAATTTGTATTGTGTTGTCATTTTATACCCCCAATAATTCTTGTTGCAAGTCTTTATTCGCAAGCAGATTATCTTTATCTGTTTCTAGACGAATTGTTCCCTTTTCCATAACATATGCCCGATTGGCAATAGATAAGCAAAAGTCTAAATTGACCTGCCCCCTATAAATAGGTCCAAAATTAAGTTAGTATTGATTTATCTAAATTATGAAAGGATTTTAAGATGTCAAAGAATAGGAAAGCCCGCAGTATAGAACAAATTATCCGTATATTACGGGATGCAGAGATTAAGTTATCGTCAGGTATGACAGTCAGTGTTATGTGCCGTGATTTAGGTATATCGGATGCGACTTATTACAAGTGGCGCAAACAATATGGTGGTATGGATGTTAATCATGCCAAAGATTTAAAAGCATTATTGGATGAGAATACCCGTTTAAAGAAGCTTGTTGCTGATTTGAGTTTAGACAATCAAATCTTAAAGGAATTTAACTCGGGAAAGTGGTAGGTGATGGGGGGGTAAAAAGCTTTATTGGCAAAGCCAAGTCTTTTTACAATGTATCAGAACGGCGATTATGTAGTTTATTCAGGACACATCGCTCTACGGTTCGTTATGTGAAACGAGATGTTGATGAGGAAAGCCGTTTAATATCAGATATGCACCGTCTAGCACAAAAATACCCTAGATATGGTTATCGGCGGATATGTGCCTTATTAAAAGGTTATGGTTGGTGTGTAAACCATAAGCGGATTGAACGGCTTTGGAAACAGGAGGGATTACAAGTGCCACAGAAAATACCCAAACCCCGTAGTTCAAATGCTGGTGATGGGAGCTGTATTAAACTTCGTCCTGAGTATCAAAATCATGTATGGAGTTATGACTTTGTGCATGACAAGCTGAGAAATGGTAAAGGCATTAAAATATTAACGGTTATAGATGAACATAGCCGAGAATGCTTAACCATTGATGTGCGGCATAAACTGAACAGTACGGATGTATTGGATATTATGGGCAGGTTGTTTATCACAAAAGGTATGCCTAAGCATATCCGTTCTGACAATGGATCTGAATTTATAGCCCATAGGCTACAAGGTTGGTTGAAGCGTATGCAGGTGGGTACAGCATACATTGATAAGGGCAGTCCATGGCAGAACGGTTATAATGAAAGTTTTAATGGTAAACTTCGGGACGAGTGCTTGAACAGGGAGATATTTGATACTTTAACTGAGGCACAAGCCATTATAGAAAACTGGCGGTATGAATACAATCATATCCGTCCACATAGTGCGTTAGGGTACAATCCACCAGTGCCAAAAATGCAACCCATTGTCAATGATATCCGTCATTCCGCTACGCTACATGACAAATATCATTGACAATAGAGAAAAAAAGTACTAACCTAAAAATGGACCAAATCAGTGGGGCTGGTCATAGGTTAGTGGTTTTTTGTCATATTGTCAATGATAAATATCATTGACAATATTTTGTGTTGTTGGCACTGGTGGGGTGTATCCTAATGCACTGTGGGGGCGGATGTGGTTGTATTCGTATTGCCACTGTCCTATGATTGCTTGTGCTTCTGTTAAAGTGTCAAAGATTTTCATATTTAAACATGCGTCCCGAAGTTTGCCATTGAAACTTTCATTATAGTCATTCTGCCCAGAACTGCCCTTATTATGGGTGTCAACAACTTTTGCCCTTAACAATACCAGCGGGGACGGAAATTATGGTGCGTTGCACAGGAGGATTCGTGTGCCACAGCAAGGTGAATGTATCCAGTACCAGTCGTCCAATGGTGTCCCACGATATGGCATACGAGGTTATGGACACGGGCAAATATTGGGCGGTAACCGATCCATGGTACCCACAAACGGCGATGTTATCAGGGATTTTAACCCCTTTTTTCAGCAGACCCAACACGGCACCAGTTGCCAATTCATCGGAGGGGAATAAAATACCGTCCCAATTATGAATATCAATATAATCAACACTGTTATAGCCAACGCTGACATCAATTTTTTCGCCAATATTGATTTTATCGGATACGGTGCCACCTGCTTGGGTAACGCCGTCTACAAACCCTTGATAACGGTTATTGTTGCGATAATCCAAAAATGCCATATCCGTGGACATATACGCACACCGTTTGTATCCATTGTTGACCATATACTGTCCCAAATCGTATCCCCCTTGATAATGGGAACACCCAATGGCAATACCATTAAAGCCTTCTGGCACATCCGTATCGGTTACATGAATGCAGGGGGTATTGCTTTGGGCGATAATATTCAAAATATCTGGGGATTGGTGTACCCCCGTTAAGATAAGTCCCTTAACCCGCCACCCCAAGAAATTATGAATGGCGTCTAATTCTTTTTTGGGGTCATAATCGGTTACGGCAACGATAAGTTCCAACTTAGCACTGCTTAAAACACCGCTGATATTATCCAGTACATTGCGAAACATGGAAATGGACAAAGTGGGAATCACAATGCCAATAACATGTGATTCGCCCCCTGCCAAAATCCCCGCCATTTTGTTGGGTAAGTATCCCGTTTGTTTGATGGCAAGGTCTATGGCGGTGGCACTTTTTGCCTTAATTAAGTCCTTATTCTTTAAATATCGGGACACGGTCATGGGGCTTACGCCCGCATGTTGTGCCACTTGTTGTATGGTTACCCAATTCTTTTTTTTCAATGTGGTGCCTTATATTTTTTACAGGATGCGTTTTTCCGTTACCGTGTCAAAGAAATACAAATCTTGTGTATCAAAGTATACCTTAATTTTGTCCGTAATTGTCACATCCGTATTGTTGTCATCTGCAATCATAATTTTCTTATTATCATCTATGGTTACATGAATATACGCCACATCGCCTAATTTTTCAACCAATTCGACGCTAAATCCATCAGAATCTTTTTCAACTGACAGGGCTTGGGGGCGGATGCCCACGAGCATGGTGGTACCTGATTCGGGGCAATTTTGCAAAATATCTTGGGATATTGGGGTCGTGCCAATGTCACTGATGTGAATGCCATCTGCGTGTACCACCGCATCAAAGAAGTTCATTGTGGGCGACCCAATAAAGCGGGCAACAAATTTATTTTGCGGATTTTCGTACAAATCCATCGGTGCCCCCACCTGTTCAATATTGCCCCCATTTAGGACAACGATTTTATCGGCTAAGGTCATGGCTTCCACTTGGTCGTGGGTTACATAAATCATTGTATTTTGCAATTTTTTATGTAATTTTGCCAGTTCGACCCGCATTTCCACCCGCAGTTCCGCATCCAGATTCGACAACGGTTCGTCAAATAAAAATACATTCGGGTTGCGGACAATGGCTCGTCCAATTGCCACCCGTTGCCGTTGTCCCCCCGATAATGCCTTGGGGTATCGGTCCATATAATCGGTTAATTGGACAATGTCCGCCACTTGTTTAACTTTCTGGGCAATAACATCTTTTTTAACGCCGGTCATTTTCAGACCGAATCCTATGTTTTGGGCAACGGTCATATGGGGATACAGGGCGTAACTTTGAAACACCATAGCAATGCCCCGTTCGGCGGCGGGGGTATGGGTGATTTCCGAATCACCAACAAAAATATTGCCTTCGGTTACTTGTTCCAAGCCTGCAATCATGCGAAGCAAAGTGGACTTACCACATCCAGAAGGTCCCACCAAAACACAAAAATCCCCTTCTTCAATGAACAAGTCAATATCATGGATAACTTGTGTATCACCATATTTTTTAATAAGATTTTTTAACTGTACTGTGGACATAACTTTTCCCTCATTTTATCTGTTATTTTTTGTTACCATACACATTTTTATATCAAAAGTATAGTATAAAATGGTATCGATACCATTTTTTGTTGATAACTTGCAGAATATGTGTTACCATCTGCGTGTTGAATCATATTTTCATTAAAGATATTGATGCATTTATGTTTTAATACAATAGAATATACATATTAAATCTTAAGGAGAGAACATTATGAAATTAAAAATCTTTTCCAGTGTTGCACTGGGGTTGTTATTTGCAACCCAAGCCGTGGCAGGTACCATCGTGTACAATTCCAACAAGGCGGATCCTGCCCCACGGGATGCTATTCATGAAATTATCAAGGACTTTGAAAAAGCCCATCCTGATATTAAGGTTAAAATCAACGAATTTGACCATGAAGGGTACAAAACCGCCATCCGTAACTTCTTGTCTGCGGATGCACCAGATGTTATAGATTGGTTCCCCGGTAACCGTATGAAACCATTTGTGGATGCGGATTTGTTGGAGCCATTGGATGATGTATGGGAACAAAATGGATTAAACGATTCCATGTCTGCAACCATTGGGGCGACTGAAATCAATGGTAAAAAATATGCCTTGCCCATGACTTATTATAACTGGGGCGTGTATTATCGTAAAGATATTTTTGAAAAATATGGTATTGTCCCCCCGAAAACTTGGGACGAGTTTTTGGCAGTTGGAGAAAAGTTAAAAGCAAATGGTGTTACCCCGATTACCATTGGTACCAAGTACTTGTGGACAGCCGGTGGTGTGTTTGATTACATTAACTTGCGGACGAATGGATATGACTTCCATATGGCATTGACCAGTGGTCAAGTGTCTTGGGAAGACGATCGGGTGAAAAAGACTTTTGCTAATTGGCGAACATTACTGGATAAAGGGTTCTTTATTGAAAATCACACTGTGTACAGTTGGCAAGAGGCGTTAAGTGCCTTTATTAAGGGTGATGCGGCAATGTATGTGATGGGTCACTTTATGGTGGCACAGGCGAAACATGGTGGGTTGAATGAAGACCAAATTGGGTTCTTTCAATTCCCCATTATTGACCCAAATGTACCAGTTGCCGAAGAAGCACCGATTGATAGTTATCATATCCCTGCAAGAGCCAAAAATAAAAAGGATGCAAAGGTATTCTTAGCATACTTGGCAAACAGAGAAGTGCAAACCAAGTTTAACAAAGCGGTTGGACAATTGCCACCAAATAAGTATGCGGAAGTGGATTCGACAAACGATCCTATGTTGCCTGCACACGCAAAGATGTTGGGTGAAACCACGGGCGGCATAGCACAGTTCTTTGATCGTGATGCCCCTGCAGCAGTGGCAAAGTTCTCTATGCAAGGTTTCCAAGAATTTATGGTAAATCCTGATAAAGTAGATTCCATCTTGGCACGATTAGAAAAATTCCGCAAAAAACATTACAAGATTAAATAATTGCGTAACCTTCTGTATATCCCCCTGTGTGCAACAGGGGGATATGTGGTTTTTTATTTTTTGTACTAGGAAGTTGTAGTATGCTTAGCCCCTGTATGTATTGGAAACAAAACCAACAACGATTGGCACCATGGGCATTTTTAGCCCCTGGGGTGTTTATGTTTTTGGTGTATGTTATCTTTCCCATCTTTCAATCATTTAGTATCAGCCTGTACGAATGGGATGGATTGGGGGAAAAAGTCTATATTGGTTTTAATAATTATATCGAACTTTTCGAAGATGAGGCGTTTTATACTTCTTTAAAAAACAATGTGATATGGTTGTTTGCATTTATGCTTGCGGTACCCATGGGGCTGGGGATAGCCTTATTTTTAAATCAAACCATTGCAGGCATGCGGTTATATAAATCGCTGTTCTTTTTCCCTTTTGTCATTTCACAAGTGGTGGTGGGCATGGTATTTACATGGTTTTACGATCCGACAAATGGATTGTTAAATGAAATACTTGCCTCTATTGGCTTAGACCCCTTGTTTATATTAGGCGATGAAAAATTGGTGACCTATGGTATTATTGTGGCGGGCTTATGGCCCCAAACCGCATATTGTATGATTTTATATCTTACTGGTTTAAATAGTATCAATTCAGAAATTGTTGAGGCAGGCAGATTGGACAACGCCAAAGGTTTTAACATGTTGTGGCATATCATATTACCGCAACTTCGTCCCGCTACTTTTATTGCGGTGGTTGTGACGATTATTGGGGCATTGCGATCATTTGACCTTGTATCGATTATGACGGATGGCGGACCATGGGGAAGCAGTCGAGTGCTAGCATTTTATATGTATGAAAGTGCCTTGTCCGAATATGGATATCGCATGGGATATGGATCGGCAATTGCTGTGGTGTTGTTCTGTATTATGATGGTTTATATCAGCTTTGTGGTAATCAAAATGTACCGTGACGAACAGAAAGGATAAACCATGTTTCCAACACCTATTGAACATAAATCTCATATTTGGGGCATATCATATCGCTTGGCGGTACCTGTGTTTTTGTTTATATGGCTGTTGCCATTGTTGGCGGTGGGGCTAACTTCACTTAGACCACTTGGGGATTTATTGGCGGGTAATTATTGGGGTGTGCCTAGCTCCGTGAATTTCGAAAACTATAAAGAAGTATTTACTAAAACGCCTTTGTTAAAATATGTATTAAACAGCTTTAAAGTGACCATACCCACTGTTATATTCACCATAGCTTTATCGTGCATGACAGGATTTGCATTTGCTGTATACAAGTTTCGCTTTCATATGGTGTTATTCTTTATGTTTGTGGCGGGAAATTTTGTGCCATTTCAGATTTTGATGGTACCAGTGCGGGATTTAACCTTGCAATTGGGAATGTACAATACGGTGTGGGGTTTGGTATTATTTCACATTGCCTTTCAAACAGGTTTCTGTACTTTGTTTATGCGAAATTTTATTCGTACCATTCCCTATGAATTGATTGAATCCGCCCGTATTGAAGGTGTATCCGAATTTTGCATATTCTGGTATGTGATACTGCCATTATTAAAACCATCTTTGGGGGCATTAACCGTATTGATATTTACTTTTATTTGGAATGATTATTTTTGGGCATTGGTGCTTACACAAGGGGCGGATGTACAACCTATTACAGCAGGGCTAAAAACCTTGAATGGTCAATGGGTATCCGCATGGCATTTGGTGTCTGCGGGGTCGATAGTGGCTGCTATACCTCCTGTATTGATATTTTTTATCATGCAAAAACAATTTATTGCCGGTTTGACTGTGGGTGCGGTGAAATAAATGCAATTTTTACGATGTGATACGACCGAACAATCGTTGGTACTTGCCCTACATAAAAACTGCATGGCACAGGTGATATATTGGGGGGCATGCCTGCCTGCGGATATGGATTTAAATCAGATTTTTACCGCCATTACCCCCGATATACCCGAATGTAGTGTGGATACGCCCACCCCCATCAGCGTGTTGCCCGTGGATGGGGAGTCATTTACAGGTATGGCGGGGTTGTCCATTCGCAATGACAATGGGGAAATTCTGTATCCAAAATTTGCGTTTTCTAAGGTACACCAACAAGGTAATACCAACCATATTATATATGTGGATTCTGCCCTTGGGTTGTCGTATACTATGGATATAACCACATACACTGACACCAATGTAATGGCGGTTTCTGCCCATTTACACAGTACCAACAAAGTGGCGGTCGATTGGTTTTCAGCCCCCGTATTACCCGCCCCTGCCAATGCGGATGAAATCATAGACTTTTCGGGGCGGTGGTGTGCGGAAATGCAACCGCAATCTGTGCCTTGGACAACAGGCATGCGCACCCGTGAAAGCCGTTTGGGGCGGTCTAGTCATGAGCATTACCCTGCGGTTATCCTGCTTACGCATGGGGCAACGGAACACACGGGCGGTGTATATGGGCTACATTACGGGTGGTCTGGGGGGCATCGTATGATTGCCGAACACTTACAAAATGGATATCGTCAAGTGCAATTCGGGCATGCCACAGGGTCTTATAGCCGTGTCGACACGGATTTTAAAACCGCCCCATTGTATATAACATACACGGACAAAGGCACCAACGGTATGTCACAAGCGTTCCATAAACTGGTACGGCACTACTTTATGGGCGATACTTTTATAAACACCCCCCGTCCGGTAAATTATAATTGTTGGGAAGCGGTGTATTTTGACCACAATGTGCCACAATTACAACAAATTGCCACCAAAGCCCATGCCATTGGGGCAGAACGGTTTGTATTGGACGATGGGTGGTTTGGTACCCGCAACAACGATTTTTCCAGTCTGGGCGATTGGGATGTAAACACGGATAAATTTCCCGATGGCTTAACACCGCTCATAGACCATGTAAATAATCTGGGTATGCAGTTCGGCATTTGGCTCGAGCCAGAAATGGTAAATCCTGACAGTGACCTAAACCGTACCCACCCCGAATGGGTGCTTGGCACCCAAGACCAAGTGACTATTCGTCAACAGTGGGTATTAAATATGGGTTTGCCCGAAGTACAGCAGTACTTGTACGAAAAAATCGCCCATCTATTAACCCATAACAACATTACATATATTAAGTGGGACCACAACCGTATTGTGCCACAGGTACACACCGCACAAACCGAAGGTACCTATGCCCTGTTGCGACGGCTAAATCAAGATTTTCCCCATGTGGAAATTGAAAGTTGCTGTTCTGGCGGTGGTCGCATGGATTATGGGATTTTACCGTATACCAAGCGGGTATGGTTGTCCGATTGTAATGATGCGTACGAACGGCTGATTATGCAATATAACGCCAGTTTGTGGTTACCACGGGACATTGTCGGGTCACATGTGGGACCACGGATCAGCCACACCACCGCCCGTCATATTCCCATGCACTTTCGGGCGTGGGTATCCGCATCCCGCCATATGGGATTCGAAATGAACCCCAACGAATTAACCGTGGATGAGGCGGAAATTTTAACATCTGTGGTACAGTGGTATAAGGACAACCGTACATGGCTGTGTAATGGTACCACATACCGCCTGCCTGTGCAACAAGATGCCATATATCCGGAAATGACCGTAAGTACAGACGGCACACAATTTGTAGTCTTTGTGGGACAGTTTAAAATGCTTGAATCCGTTGCCCCACAGCCGTTAAAGTTTGTGGGTCTTGATGCGAATGCCACCTATGAAATACACCTTATTAACAAACATCACCTGCCTTGGGCGGCGGCACGGGGGAACAGCACCGCTTTACATCAGGAATCGGTTACCTTATCGGGGGCGGTGTTGATGCAGGTGGGCATGGCGTTGCCTGTGGCGGATCCGGGGACTATGATGGTCATACAAGGCGTGCGGGTATAGTATTGTAAAGGACGAAAAAATGTTAGGCGTATGTTATTATCCCGAACATTGGGATTCAGAAAATTGGCAAAACGATGCGGACAATATGGTACAAGCAGGCATTTCATGGGTGCGTATAGGCGAATTTGCGTGGAGCCGTCTGCAACCACAAGAAAATCAGTTCGACTGGGATTGGCTTGATACCGCCATTGATATATTGGGCAAAACAGGGCTGAGCATCGTGCTTGGCACCCCGACCGCCACACCGCCTATGTGGATATGTCAAAAACACCCTGATATGTTTGCTTTGGATGCACATGGTAATGTGCGGGGGTTTGGGTCAAGACGGCATTACTGTTTTTCCCATCAAGGGTACCAACAAGAAAGTCAGCGGATTACGGAAATACTGGCAAAGCGGTATGGCAAAAACCCTTATATTAAAGCGTGGCAAACGGACAATGAATACGGTTGTCACAATACCGCATTATCATACAGTGACCACGCACAACAGGCATTTCAGCAGTGGTTACAACAAAAATATGGGGATATAGATACCTTAAATACCGCATGGGGCAATGTATTTTGGTCTATGGAGTATACGGATTTTACCAATATTCGCTTGCCCAATTTAACCACCACCAAACCGAATCCTACGCATGTGTTGGATTTTAAGCGGTTTAGTTCTGATCAAATCGTCCGATTTAATAAACAACAGGTGGATATTTTAAGGAAATATACGCATGCGGATTTAATCCATAATTATATGGGGCGGGAAATGTCGTTTGATCACTTTGCGGTGGCAAAGGATCTGGATATCGCCAGTTGGGACAGCTACCCTTTGGGATTCTTGGAACAAAGCCCTGATATGACCGATGCGGAAAAACAGCCGTTTATTAAGCAAGGTGACCCGGACTTCCAAGCCTTTCATCACGATTTATACCGCAGTGTGGGCAACGGCAGATTGTGGATTATGGAACAACAGCCAGGACCAGTGAATTGGGCACCGTATAACCCTACGCCCCTTGATGGTATGGTGCGGTTATGGACATGGGAGGCATTGGCACATGGGGCAGAGGTTGTATCGTATTTCCGTTGGCGACAAGCCCCATTCGCCCAAGAACAAATGCATGCGGGATTATTACGAGCAGATGGCAAAAAAGCCCCCGCGTACTCTGAGGCACAACAAGTGGCACAAGAATTGGCAACCACTGAACCATTACAGCAACGAACCGCCCCCATTGCCATAGTATTTGATTACGATGCGGGTTTTATGTGGCAAGCCCAACCCCAAGGGCACAGTTTTCGATATGAAAGCATCGTATTTGATGTATACAGATCTTTCCGCCGTATGGGATTAAACATAGATATTATCCCCCCAACCACCGATATATCCGCCTATAAGGTTGTATGTATCCCTGCACTGGGGTATATTCCGCCCATATTACAACATCGATTAAACACCTATGAAGGACAAGTGATACTGGGACCCCGCACCGGGTGTAAGACGGAAAATCTGCATATTCAGACCCCACAAATGTTGACAGTGGGCGATATATCCGTGACTATCGAAAGGGTGGAAAGTATGCGACCAAATTACCACCGCCCCCTTATAGACGGCGGATATGCCCACCATTGGAGCGAAGATATCGCAACGGATAATATGGATATGATTACCCATACTTTTATCGATGGCAGACCTGCGGTCATTCAAGGCACCACCACCACATACTTGGGCGGTTGGTTTGGGGCAAATACCCTACACAGTATATATGTCCCTATATTGGAAAAGGCAGGCATTACGATAATGGACTTACCCGATGGATTACGGGTACGACACACACAACCCTATACCTTTATATTCAATTACAACAGCGTACCTGTACAACATGAGGGAACAACATACCCCCCTGCTAGTGTAACCAAGGTGTAAGGTTTATGTGGCAATGTGCCAACTATCTTTTATATTTAAAATGTGCTACGCAAGCCGTTCGCTGGCAATGCCCCACTGGGGCATTGTCCGGTCGCTCACTACCACCTTACTTCTTCCGATTGTGCCAAATATTCCAATAATTTTACGATAACCCAATTATCGCCTTCGGGGTATACAGTTTTACCTGCTTGGAACAGTTCGTATGCGGATGCCGTCGTAAACAACGGGACACCGTTTTGCTTTTTGAGAAGTGGACCCCATTGTTTGGACCATTTCTTTATAAAATATCTGCAAAATAGTTTTTGGGGCTGTCGATGTCTATGCACCAGCAATCTGTGTCTTGTTGATAATGTGTACGCAATGTAGTATCCGCAAATTTTTCGTCCGTATATGGTGTGGTTTCCCAAGTGTATGTATCGTTGATAAAATCGTATACCCGCTGGTGGATGTAAAAAAGACCGTTATCCCCAGTGGTTTTTACAAATATATTGCCCCGTTCCATATCGCCCGAATGCACCACATACACCGCCACTCCATCTTCAGTTGCTGTGCGAATAACCGCATCAATGAATAAGCGTATAGGTATCATTTTGTATCTTGTTGCGGCACATAATCTATGATATGAAAAAATGAACCAAACGCAGAATTTTGTATCCCCCCTTCCATGTAGGGGATGGAATCATGTGTGTTTTGCAATCGTATAAATGGCGTCTTTGCCGGTGTGTGCGTTGTGGCATAATGGTATGTATGTCCTTTCATAGGCTGTTGAAATGCTCTGTGAGTCGGATGTATAGCCGATGCGGTTTGATAGGACAAGGTACGGCGGGTGTTATAAAAATCAGTGATATGGTTTAATACGCCAATCATATTATATCTTTGTTTATCCGCCCCAATAATCGATTTGCCCATAATCATATATCCCCCACATTCCCCATATACAGGTATATTGTGTTTTACCGCATTACGAATCGCCGATTGAAAATTGTGGGCATTTGCTAAAACAGGCAAGTGCAATTCGGGGTATCCCCCACACAAATACACCGCATCCGCATCGGGATGTGGGATTTCGTCATTTAAGGGGGAAAAATACGACAGAGTTGCCCCCGCTTGTTCCCATGCGTATTGTATATGTGGATATAAAAATTGAAATGCTATGTCACGGCTTATGGCAATGTGTGTGCCAAGCGGTGGATATGTGGGAAAGGCGGTGGGGGGTATACACGATTGTGTTGTATCCGCACAGGCTTGAAGGGCGGTTAAGTCCACATGTTGCGTACATATATCCGCCAAAGTATCGATAAAACCCTTCAAATCTGTATGTTCCGCCCCTTGTATCAGTCCCAGATGACGGCTGGGTAATTGTATATTTGAATCCATCTGTATAATCCCCATAATAGGGATATGAGGCAGGTGGTATTTTATCGATTCACATAAAATATGGCGGTGTTTTTGTGACCCCACCTTGTTTAAAATTACACCAGCAATATGAATATCAGGTATCAGACTATCAAATCCATGGATAAGGGCGGATATGGATGTACTTTGTTTGGCACAATCGATCACTAATATAATCGGGTACCCCGTAAGCCTTGCCACATCAGCGGTTGACCCAACGCCGCCGCTTGCCCCATCAAATAATCCCATGACTCCTTCGATGACCACCATATGAGATATAGATTGCAAATGGTGTAAAATACCATGTATGGTTTGGGAACGCATTGCCCATAAATCAAGGTTATAACAATCGGTACCTGTGGCAGTGCGATGAAATACAGGGTCTATGTAATCCGGACCTACTTTTGCAGAACTAACGATGATGCCTTGTTTGATGAATGCCCTTAATATTCCCATAGTTATCGTGGTTTTACCGATATCTGATTGTGTACCGGCGATAATCACACCGCCCATTTATATACCCAACCAATTTAAGTGTTGTCGCAAATGTACCACATCCCCGACCACAATAACCGACGGCGATTGGGCATATTTTGCCGTTTCCACTACGGTGCTTAGGGTGCAGGTTAAGGTTTGCATTTTTGCGGTGGTGGCGTTGCAGACTATGGCACAGGGGGTGTGCGATGGTTTTCCATGTTGTAATAAATTGTATTGAATGTGTGTGATGTGGCGTAAGCCCATATAAAATATTAATACCTGTGATCCCGCAACCAGACCCTGCCAATGTAAAGTATCCGGAACTTTGCCATTGCTGGCGTGTCCTGTGACGAAAGTTAGGGTATAATTTGTTTCCCGATGCGTAGCGGGAATCCCCGCATATGCTAATCCCCCGATACCAGCTGTAATCCCCGGTACCACTCGAAAGGGAATGGCCGCTGATTTTAATGCCAACGCTTCTTCACCGCCCCGTCCAAAAATAAAGGGATCCCCCCCTTTGAGGCGTAATACCCGTTTGCTATCCCTAGCATGGGCGATAACTTGGGCGGTAATATCCTGTTGCAGGGGACTGGGTTTTCCGCCCCGCTTGCCCGCATATATCAGGTGTGCATCGGGATGTGCTAATGTTAAAATCGTATCATTGACCAATGCATCATACACGATTACATCCGCATTTTGTAACGCATATATCGCATGTAAAGTCAATAACCCCACATCCCCAGGTCCCGCCCCCACAAGCCATACCCAGCCCTTATTAAACTTAGGAAAGTTTAATTGTGCCGAAAATGTAAAGTGTGTGGATTTTCCCATTATTCACAAGTACCATATTGCCCAGAGATATGATATTATATATATAAAAGTAGCGAAACACAAGATTTATAATTTATATATGATTGATACATCTTTAACTGCATATAAATCCCAGATTGCCAACAAACCGCAACAAAAATTACGGCGGGGGTGGACAACAGGGGCGTGTGCCACCGCCTGTGCGGTTGCAGCAGTACGGGCGTTTTTGACCCAACAAACAGTGGATTCTGTGGTTGTGTCGTTGCCCAAAACTACGCATATTTTTGATATTACTGCTTGTATGTTTGATGCGGAGGGTGCAAGTGCAACCACCATTAAAGATGCGGGCGATGACCCAGATGTAACAGATGGATGTCATGTTACTGTACATATAAAACCCAACGCACATGGTACCAAGTTTGTGGCAGGCGATGGGGTCGGCACAGTTACCAAAGCTGGGTTGCCCTTATCGGTGGGGGAACCCGCCATAAATCCAAAGCCTCGACAAATGATAATTGAAAATATTATACTTGAATCAGGGCATGGGAATTGGCATATTACCATATGTGTAAAAGATGGGGAAAAATTAGCACAAAAAACTTGGAATCCTCGATTAGGGATTCACGGTGGTATATCCATATTAGGCACAACAGGTATCGTTATTCCATTTTCATGCAGTGCGTGGATTGATTCCATTCGCAGGGGCATAGATGTTGCTGTATGTGATGATATTACCCATATTATTGGGGCCACAGGCAAGACCTCTGAAACCGCTTCGCAACACTTATATAATGCCCCCCCCCAAGCGATGATAGACATGGGCGATTTTATTGGGGCGATGGTTACATATGCCAAAATAACATATGGTAAAACGAAAAAAATTCAACGGATTACCATTGCTGGTGGATTTGCTAAAATGACAAAGTTGGCACAGGGACATGTGGATGTACACTCCGCCCGTTCACAGATCGATTTTCATATACTGGCGGATTGGGTGGCACAAGCAGGGGCAAATGAATCGGATATACAAGCCATACAATCAGCTCCGACGGCTTTATTTGTGTTACAAAATATGCACAGTGTAAATATTGTTGAAATTGTTGCCAAACGGGCATTACGAGTGGTGCAAGATATGCTCCAAAACACACATATAACCTGTGATATATGTATTGTGTCAAGGGATGGAAATATACTGTACCCTATGCTATAAAAAAGCGTATTCTTTACTTTTTTATATAAATGTTATACACTATAAGGTATGATAATTTTTTCAGGGTAAGATATGTAATGCAGCATAATATAAAAAACAGAACAATTTTTTGTAAAGATAACTTGGATATATTACAAGGTATCGATTCAGATACCATCGACCTCATATATCTGGATCCACCATTTAATAAGAAAAAAGAATTTACTGCACCTATCGGAAGTAGTGCAGAGGGTGCAAGTTTTAAAGATTGGTTCCGCTTAGAAGATGTAAAACAAGAATGGGTCGAATCAATAAAAGAAGACAATGAAAAATTATATAATTTTTTATTGGGTATAAAAAATATTGATGGCAGACACTCTTATAATTTTTGTTATGTGGTATATATGGCAATCCGCCTTATCGAATGCCATAGGATTTTAAAATATACAGGTAGTTTATATTTACATTGTGACCCGACTATGAGCCATTATTTAAAAATTACCTTGGACTGTATTTTTGGTGCAGATACTTTTAAAAATGAAATTGTATGGTCATACAGAAGTGGTGGTACAAGCAAAAATTACTTTGCACGAAAACATGATATTATCTTATTTTATGGTAAAACAAACCGCTCTCATTTTACCCCTATACAAGAAAAAGCCTATACAAAATCAACAAGCAGAAAAACAGGTACTATAAATTATGGGGCGGGGGATGCCACATTTTTTGAAGACGAAACAGGGGTATATAATTGGGTAAATATGCGTGATGTTTGGGATATATCTATACTCAATTCCCAATCAAAAGAACGCACAGGGTACCCCACTCAAAAACCATTGGCATTATTGCACCGCATTATCAAAGCGTCCACCAATACAGGGGATATTGTCCTCGATCCCTTTTGTGGATGTGCTACTACTTGTATTGCGGCGGAACAATTGGAACGACAATGGATGGGTATCGATATATCGGTTAAGGCATACGACTTGGTACGGGAAAGATTGGAAAAACAAGTATCCGATAAAAATGATATGTTAAAATATCAAAATCAAGTACATTTTCGCACCGACAGCCCCCACCGCACTGATGATGGGGGACAATATCAACCGCAAAAATACATATATGTTATTTCAAATAAAGCATATTCTAATGAATATAAAATCGGTATTGCCAAATGTGTTAAAAGTCGTTTAAATTCTTATCAAACCAGTGACCCAAACCGGGGATATAAATTAAAATTTAGTATATTAACACCCCATTATAAAGAATTAGAAAAACACATTCATAATACATTTGAAAATAAACATGAATGGGTTAGGGCGGATATACATTCCATTACAACGGAAATACAAGAGTTTTTGAATAAAATCATATCTAAATAATTTTTTATTACATGCGTATATCTTAGAAAAATACAATGGGCATTTTAATATTTGGGGGGACAAATGATGCAGTGCGGACAACCCAACAGCTAACCGCTTTTTTACATCAAAATACTATCCATATGTCCTGTATATACAGTTTGGCAGGACTTACCAAAAACCCTAATATCCCCGATAATGTAACAGTGCGTACAGGTGGATTTTCCAATGGGGGATGTGGGGTACAAGGGATTATAGATTATATAATACACCGTAATATACAATATGTGTTTGATTGTACCCATCCATATGCCATACAAATATCCACCCACATACACCAAGCTTTACATATTCTGTCTATGAAGGGATATAACACACGATTATATATATACAATCGCCCTGCCAATCGTTCTGTATGGGGTATGGATAGTCATGTGCGATATATGGATACGATACAAGACATCGTTATTGCCACTCGTGCGATACAAGGCACATTATTTTTGGCATTGGGGGGGAAAGATGCCCCGTTGTTTTTTGATCACACTGCCCACATAGTTGTACGGTCTATGAACTTTATACATATACCACATGGTACCTGTATTGTTGGAACGCCCCCACGGGACATAAATGACGAAAAACGGGTATTTGATAGATACAATTTTACCGCTGTTATTTGTAAGGATTCGGGGACAAAAAATGGATACCATAAGGTTGTCCTTGCCAAAAATGCACATATCCCTGTATATATGCTATCCCGCCCCCATATCAAACCGGATATATTATATAATAACAGCCATACAGCAACGGATATAACAAAACTTGTAAGGGTATTTATGGACGATTTACACCATGATTTACATATTGAATATAAGGGGTAAATGTGATATAAACCTGTGTATATTTATGTCATAAAAAGGGAACAAAACAATGATACGGATATTGTTTAAGATGTATACTATAACCTTGTTTGTGGGGGGTATATTTATGGGTATGGCAATGGCATCAAAAACGGATATAACCGTTGGTATGCGCTTAGAACCCCCCCACCTTGATCCCACGGCGTCTGCGTCTGCGTCCATAGACTTTATTGTATATAACAATGTGTTTGAAGGTTTAACCACCATTGATAAAAATGGAGTGGTAAAGCCATTATTGGCAACCAATTCAACTGTATCTGTCGATGGTTTACAATATACTTTTACCTTAAAACAAGGGGTTAAATTTCACGATAATACGGACTTTAATGCGGATACGGTGGTATTTGCCATCAATCGCATGATTGCACCCGACACGGTCAACCCTCGTAAATCTGTATTCAGTAACATAAAATCGGTTACAAAAACCGATACGCATATGGTACAAATCATTTTAAAAACAGCGGATTCTAATTTCTTGTACAAAATGGCATTACCAGATGCGATCATGGTATCGCCTGCATCGGCAAAAACCAATATTATTGCCCCTATTGGTACTGGTCCTTTTGTATTTACTGCGTTTAACAAGGGGGATTCTGTGCTGTTGTCGAAAAACCCCAAATATCACAGTACTGCCGCCAAATTACAGGCGATAAAATTCCGTTTTATTGCCGATTCTACTTCGGCAACGGTGGGTATTTTAAGTGGTGAAATTGATGCGTTTCCCTATTTTGTTGATCCCATCAATGTGGCACTATTTGTTAAAAACCCCAAATTATCCGTGGTATATGGCAATACAGAGGGTGAAACTATGGTCGCCATTAACAACAAAAACATCGATGATGTACGGGTGCGACGGGCGATGCACCACGCCATTGACAAACAAGGTATGATTGATTTGACCGCCCCAGGTGCAACAGCAATCGGGACACACATGCCCCCCCATAGCCCATATTATGTGGATTTAACCAACGCATATCCATACGATGTGGATATGGCAAAAAAGCTGTTATCCGATGCCAATGTCATGGATACTGTGTTGCAATTTTTGATACCCCCTGGATATGACCTTATTGCTAATGGTGTTGCCGATTATTTGCGCAAAGCAGGATTCACCTTAAACATGCAAAATGTCGATTGGGGGACTTGGCTAACGCAAGTATTTAACGATAAAGATTATGATATAACGGTTATTACCCATGTGGAGCCTATGGATTACGATATATATGCAAATCCTGAGTATTATTATGCATATGACAGTGCCACATATCAAGGTATTATGGATTCTTTGAAAAATACAATCACTGAATCTGAACGCAAAACTTTGCTGATAAAAGCCCAGCAATTACTGAGTATCGATGCGGTTAATGTATGGTTGTATCAACGCCCCAAAGTAGGGGTTTGGAACAAGGATTTACAAGGCATGTGGACGGATGCCCCAGTCGAAGGTATTGTATTAAAAGATGTATACTGGCAATAAAATTTCTTATGCATGGGTATCTTATACAATAGGGAAATACATTACCGCCATTTGTATGGCATGGATTCTTATTTTTACTTGCATAGAAATTTTACCGGGCACTTCGGCAACTATTATGGCGGGAACAACAGGCGATGTGAATGCCTATGTTACCGCATTGGGCTTGGATGTTCCATGGTACCAACGGTTTTTTGCTATGATTGTCGACATCTTATCAGGTGGGGGGGTGTCGTTTGTATATAAAGTACCTGTGTTTGATATTATCTGGCAACGGTTGGGGGTATCGTTGCCCATTGCCATATTCGGTTTTGTTGTGTCGACGGTATTGGGGGTGTCTATGGGTATTTGTGCGGTGGCGTATCGGTCGGTCATCATATCCATATGTATTGCCATATTACTGGCTATTCCTGTGGTATGGCTGAGTATAAGTGCCATTTATTTTGGGGCGGTGGTGCTGGGCTGGTTTCCCTTTGGTGGTACAGACAGTATGCAGGCGTATATATTGCCCATAGGGGTTATTGGTATATCACAAGGCATGATAACCGCCCATTATACCCGTGTTGCATTGTCTGCTATTATCCATACAGAGTATATACACTTTGCCCGTTTGCGGGGGTTGGGAAAAATATCTGTCCTATTAAAACATGGTGTGCCTGCTGTATCAGGGGCGTTGTGGGCGTTGTTTGGTTTGCAAATGGGGTTTCTTATCACAGGTGTGGTGGTGGTGGAAAAAGTATTTTCTATTGCGGGTATGGGTGATTTATTGTTTCAAGCTGTATTGATGCGTGATACACCGTTAATTGCCATGTTGGTATCGCTGATGTGTGTGTGTGTGATTGTTATAAATGCTATTGCTGATATGGGGGCATATATGACAAATCCCATACTTCGCCAAGGATATAAAAAAAGAATATAAAAAAAGGATATAAAAATGTTTAACATACATATGGTTAAAAAAATCGGCATTGCCTTGTTTATATTGATGGTCATATGGGGGGCATTTATGCCCGAATCTTGGTATGCGGATGGGAACATTCAAAACCGTATGCAGGGTATCAGCCCCACCCATATTTTGGGTACAGATATTTTGGGGCGGGATATTTTTTATAATATTGTGCGGGGGGCATACAATGTGGCAAAAATCGTTTTGGGATCGGTGGCAATAGGCTGTATTATTGGCGGTGGTATCGGTTTATATGCCCCCAGATTTCCCAAAAGTATCTTGGCAATGGTTCAAGGTGTTATGGATATGGTTTTTGCATTTCCCATAGTATTATTTGCGTTGGTTCTTATGGGACGATATGGGGGGGGTGAAAAGGTTGCAATTATTGCCCTTGGGTTATTTTTTATTCCTGTATTTTATCGTATTATGGTTGGGGCCGTATCCCCCCTGTGGAAGGCGGATTTTGTTACCGCATCATATGTAAATAAGCGACACACATTTTATATTGGCTATGCCCATATTTTACCAAATGCTGTGCCGATTGTGGGGGTAAATATTAGTGTGCAGTGTGGCATTGCCATATTAGCGGAATCGGGATTGGGGTATTTAGGGTTGTCAACCACGCCCCCCGAACCTACTTGGGGCAGCATGATTATCGACGCTCAAAAGGTGTTATTGATTAAGCCCACCCTTGCCTTGCCTGTGGGGGCGGTAATAACTATCTTTGTCATATTGGCGTTTGCCATGAACACCCCCCATAGGCTGGTACATCGGAAAGACACATCTTTATGATTCATATTGACAATGTGTCCTATAAAAATATTTTAAAAAATATTTCATACACCGCCACCGCAGGGGATATAACGGCTATTGTTGGGGCAAGTGGGGTGGGCAAAACATCATTATTACAGCTTATTAGTGGCATGTATACCCCTGATACGGGGAAAGTGCATGTGGATAATGGTGTGCAAATGGGATTTGTGTATCAAAATGCGTACGATGCGTTGTCGCCCAGCCGTACAATTTTATCACAAATGTTGGAAAGCACTGATAACCATACCGCTATGAAAATATTAAACGATTTGGACATTGAATCATATGCCCACACATATGGGGCACTTATGAGTGGCGGACAACAAATGCGGGCAATTATTGCCCTGAATATTGCCCTTTCACCCAATCTGTTATTATTGGATGAAGCCACCGCCAATTTAGATGATACCAATACCCGCATGGTGATTGATTGGGTGCGACAATATGCCCAAGACACAGGGGCGGTGGTATTGTGGGTTACCCATAATATGCAGGTGGTATCCCAAATTGCCACTAAGGTCATACACCTGCACCAAGGACGCATCATATATAAGGGTGCTGTCGATGCTTTTTTACAAAATCTGCCCCCATCTGTGTCTTTGCATCCATTACCATGCCCCAAAAACCTCCCCGTAATGGCATCCCTTGATAAAGTTACTGTTACATATGGTCAGTCCCCTGTATTACAAGATTTTTCTGTGTGCATCCATCAGGGGGAAATTATCGGGCTGTATGGGGCAAGCGGACGGGGGAAAACCACGATTTTACGTACCCTTTTGGGGCAAATTGCGGTAATATCAGGCACTGTTACCCGTGCCCCGAATATGCAAATGATATTTCAAGATGCCCGTAATGCTTTAAATCCTCGTTGGTCTGTATATAAATCCATTGCGGAAGCCATGCGGGATAAAACGCATGTACACCAAAAAATTACCGAAATAATCAAAAAAGTTGGTATCTGCCCCAGCCGATTACAGGATAAGCCTTTCACTTTTTCGGGGGGGGAATGTCAACGGTTATGCATTGCCCGGGCATTTGTAGCACAGCCTGATCTAATCTTAGCGGATGAAATGATGTCTGCCCTTGACAGTACCACAAAAATCGAAATTTTACAATTGGTACAACAGCTGCAATGGCAATATAGGGTGGCAATGGTGTTTGTATCGCACAGCAAAACCACCCTTGAACAGGTATGTAATCGTATTATACATCTGTGATTTTTTGCGGTTGTGATTTTTTGTATCGTATTGTATGCTATCTTTATGGCACATATAGTATATATTTTAAGTGGCGGTATTGCCTGTTATAAATCCGCATCGGTAATTCGTTTGTTAAAAAAGGCGGGGCATACAGTGCAACCGATTATGACTGCGTCCGCTACACAGTTTATTACCCCTTTGACAATTACCGCCCTTGCAGGACAAGTTGTAAGGTCTGATTTATTCGACATGCAGGCTGAGGCCAGTATGGACCATATTCAGCTGAGTCGTACCGGTGATATTATATTGGTTGCCCCAGCCACGGCAAATTTGTTAGCAAAAATGGCATGGGGTTTGTGCGATGATTTGGCTTCCACCCTTATTAGTGCATCGGATAAACCGATTGTAGTTGCCCCATCTATGAACCCTTATATGTGGCAAAATCCTGCCAATCAGTATAATGTGACCACTTTAAAACAACGGGGTATTATCTTCGTAGACCCCACCCATGGGGATATGGCATGTGGGGAAACGGGTGTGGGGCGTATGGCGGAGCCGGAACAGATTGTTGATACTGTGCAAGAAATTTTTGGCAAAGGAATGCCTAACAAAACCGATAATACACCATTTGCATTGGCGGGAAAAAAGTTTATTATGACCGTTGGGGGTACATCGGAACCTATTGATACAGTACGCATCTTGACCAATAAATCTTCGGGCATACAAGGGGCACTTGTTGCCCAGCACCTTATTGAACAAGGGGCGATTGTGCATATGGTGTGTGGTGAAGTTATGGTTGACATGCCTTTGGGTGTCATCGTGCATAATGTAAAAACAGCTCTGCAAATGTATGATAAAGTGCATGATTTGTTGGACACATATTGTTTTGATGGGGCGGTTATGGTTGCCGCCGTCAGCGATTATCGCATACATACCCCCCTTGATAAAAAACATAAAAAATCAGATGGGGATTTGGTGTTACAGTTGGTGGAAAATCCAGATATTTTACACACACTCTGCACCTGTAAAAATCGCCCTAAATTCGTGGTAGGGTTTGCGGCGGAAACGGAGGATGTGGTTGCCCATGCGACTGATAAATTACACAAAAAAGGGTGTGATGTGATTTTTGCCAATGTGGTTAATTCCAATACTTTTGGCGGTGATACATCGCATGCGTATCTGATTGACAAAGATATGGTCACCGACTTGGGACAGGAACCTAAATATACCCATGCGCAATCTTTGGTAAAATATATTGTTGCCCATACTTGTTAAATTATTTATTCATAAAAAAACATGTATCCACCGTTGGGGGGTATATTTGTATAAAAAATGTATGGGATACATCTTACCGCCTGTGTGTGTGCGGTGTGGACAAGCGGTACAAGATTATGGTTTATGTGCGGATTGTTTTTCCCAAATTATACCGATTACTTCCCCTTGTTGTGCAAAGTGTGGGTTACCATTTCAAAATCGTATGCAAGGGCGATATTGTGGCGTGTGTATAAAATCACCCCCACCCTGTATCAGTCGTAGTGCGGTTGTATATGGCACTGCGACTCGTGATATTATTTTGGCGTTAAAGTATGGCGATAATACGCAGGTTGTACCATATATGGCATCAAAAATGGTATCTGCTTTATCGTCTGACATAAAGATGGACATAGATATAATTGTACCTGTCCCCTTACACCCCCGCCGTTTATGGCGGCGACAATATAACCAATCCGCATTGTTAGGATATTATATAAAAAAGCATTTGCACATACCATTATGTACACAATCGGTCATACGACATCATTTTAAATCCCCACAAGGGGGCAAGTCTGTATCCGCCCGTCACCATAATGTGAAATTTGCTTTTAAAGTAAAAGACACGACAAAAATTAAGGGGAAAACCGTTTTAATAGTCGATGATGTATACACATCCGGTGCAACAGTACACGCCGTGAGCAAAGTTTTATTAAAAGCGGGGGCAACCAAAGTATACGCCATAACCTATGCCCGTACTGTGTTGTAATGGGTTTAGCAGATCATTTTTAAAAGGGCGTTGCAGTTGCGTTGCGGATTGGCTATTTTTCTAGGATTACAATGAAAAGTTTGAAAGGATATTATAATGGTTAAAGTAAACTTAACAACTCAGTTTATCAAAGGGATTGAACCCCCTAGTTATAAACCTTATGAAACTTACACAGACAACGGCTTAATCCTGCGGGTTACAACCAAAGGCAAAAAATCATTTTACTATCAATATAAGATAAATAGGCAAAGCCATTTTTATTATTTAGGACAATTTCCAGTCACAACTTTAAAACAGGCTAGGGAGAAAATTATCAAATGCCAATCCGATTTAATGCTTGGTAAGAATCCAAAAAACGAAAATACTAAATCAAGATTCTGTATTAAACTGGTACAACAATTATCGCCGGAACAATTAGACGAATTATTGGAATGGTTACAGAATAAATTACAGTTACCAAGCACAACAGACAACGATTTATCCCTCGATAAGGCATGGGACATTTACACAGAATATTACCAGAGCCAAAATCTAAAACAAGTTACCATTAAAAATAATGATTATGCTTTTAAAAAAATACCTAGTGAAATCCGAAAAATGTATGTAAACCAAATAACATGTAAAGATATATCCCAATATGTACACTCTATATCTAATGCACCTAGCAAAGCAAACCAAATCGCTATTATATTGCGTACTTGTTTTAAATGGTTACACAGTAATGATTACATAAAACAAAATGTGCTATCTGATTTTAAAAATATTACCAAACCCAAGCCTAAGCGGCAACGCCCTTTATCAAACAGAGAACTACGGGCGATTTTAAATGTGTGTACTGATTTGGGCTATCCATATGGGAATTGTATTTTTATGCTTATTTGCTTAGGACAACGCAAAAACGAAGTAACAAAAATCAAATGGCAAGAACTAGACCTTGAAAATGGCATTTTGACCCTAACCCCAGACAGACAAAAAACAGGGGGCAAAACACAAATAAATCATATTGTACCCTTGCCAGATATTATTTTAAATATACTAAAAGGAATAAAGCAACAGGGTGAATATGTATTTAGTACAAAACAAGGCATAAAACCGATTGCTAATAACGATTATGTAAAAAAGAAATTCGATACTATGTTACAAAAAATAAAGTATTGGAAAAATGAACCAAACGCAACCCTGTATATCAAAGACTTGATACATGGTAACCCTGACAAAAATATACAGAGCTGGATAATACACGATTTTAGGGATACATTTATTACTAATAATAGAAACCACAGCAAAACAGTATCAGAATACAATCTTGTAGGAAGGATAACAAATCATAAGCAAAGCAAATCACAAACGGACGCATACGACCATAACAACCCATATGATAAAGACCGCTATATAATACCTGCGTTAGTATTGTTAAATAAATATGCGAATTGGTTACATGACTTACAACATGGTAAAATTGATACTGACAGCAATGATTTAAATTTAAAGCAGTACAGGGAAAACCAAAATGTCTAATCAAATACATCCAAAAGCAAAAAATACCGATGGTATCAAACAGTTAATTCAAAAGAACCCCACAAAAATCATACACACAGATCCATACAAGAAATACAATAAAATCTGAATTTGTAATGTTGGCAATCATCAACATTTTAAAGTTCTCAGAATATGTAAAAAGCTATTGTGTATAAATTAAATATAGATAAAAGAATTTAAAACTTTTTTTGCAGTATTAAAATGATTAAAAAACAAATATTTAAATGATATTTTTTACATTATATGTTATAATGCCAAGATTTAGTGAGAAGGTTCCCTTATAGTTGCGGGTTGACCATTTTTTCTAATATGTTATAATTTAATAATACTGTTGATACAGTAGGTGATAGTTGCGGGTTGACCATTTTTTCTAATATGTTATAATCCATTTCCCCCTTCAATGAATGGCAATTTTGTTGCGGGTTGACCATTTTTTCTAATATGTTATAATTTGAAATCCTTAGAGGAACAGTTGTATTCAGTTGCGGGTTGACCATTTTTTCTAATATGTTATAATAGAACGTCGTTGCTCATAGTGTCATATCCTGTTGCGGGTTGACCATTTTTTCTAATATGTTATAATTCGTTGGCGTATTTAGCCCGCAACCCATCCGTTGCGGGTTGACCATTTTTTCTAATATGTTATAATGCGTCATCGGATACAACACCGTACTGACTTGTTGCGGGTTGACCATTTTTTCTAATATGTTATAATCCATAACTTCGAAATGTTTGCAGATAATAAGTTGCGGGTTGACCATTTTTTCTAATATGTTATAATACAAGATTATCATGTGTATGTAAGTGAATAGTTGCGGGTTGACCATTTTTTCTAATATGTTATAATTATTCACAATACGCCTATTTAGCCTCATCAGTTGCGGGTTGACCATTTTTTCTAATATGTTATAATTATGGAAGGAAATGGTTCCTTTCCAGATTTGTTGCGGGTTGACCATTTTTTCTAATATGTTATAATTACGGCATACAAGGTTACAGACTTGCTAAAGTTGCGGGTTGACCATTTTTTCTAATATGTTATAATTTCCATCAGAAGGGTGTACTGGTACTTTAGGTTGCGGGTTGACCATTTTTTCTAATATGTTATAATCGCAACCAAGTGCAGGAATAGAAATAGATTGTTGCGGGTTGACCATTTTTTCTAATATGTTATAATTCCTCGTGAGTTTTTAAGGCAGTTGAATTTGTTGCGGGTTGACCATTTTTTCTAATATGTTATAATAGTGCACAGAAGATGTTTCGATGGTTTACAGTTGCGGGTTGACCATTTTTTCTAATATGTTATAATAATACGCCGCCGTTGCATTCGTGGCGTTGTGTTGCGGGTTGACCATTTTTTCTAATATGTTATAATTTAAGAAGCCACAGTAACAGAGGTATCTTTTGTTGCGGGTTGACCATTTTTTCTAATATGTTATAATATTATTTCCGGGAGTACGGTGCCAATTATTGTTGCGGGTTGACCATTTTTTCTAATATGTTATAATCGTCTGCTATTGGCACGCTTGGTGCCATAGGTTGCGGGTTGACCATTTTTTCTAATATGTTATAAAAATCCTGTGCAAGGTGCCAGGAGTCTAACGTTGCGGGTTGACCATTTTTTCTAATATGTTATAATTCGGTTTACCTGTGGGTAAAACGGTGTCAGGTTGCGGGTTGACCATTTTTTCTAATATGTTATAATTTGTCAGTATATCCGGATTCTCGACGAAGATGTTGCGGGTTGACCATTTTTTCTAATATGTTATAATTGTTACCCCACCATTAAAGCGGGTCGATGCGTTGCGGGTTGACCATTTTTTCTAATATGTTATAATCTTGCGGTCGCTGGCGATCAGGTTGTTCATGTTGCGGGTTGACCATTTTTTCTAATATGTTATAATTATGGTTAAGAACGGGAGGATACGGGAGGTGTTGCGGGTTGACCATTTTTTCTAATATGTTATAATGTTTTTACGCATCATCCACCGTGCCAATACGTTGCGGGTTGACCATTTTTTCTAATATGTTATAATATGTTTGTACGGTGCGTGCAGATACAAGCAGTTGCGGGTTGACCATTTTTTCTAATATGTTATAATTACTTCACAAGAGACGAATTGAATAGATTAGTTGCGGGTTGACCATTTTTTCTAATATGTTATAATCCTATTAACGCCCTTTATGAATTAGAAAAAGTTGCGGGTTGACCATTTTTTCTAATATGTTATAATTGGGTACAGAAAATTCTGATTATAATTTTGGTTGCGGGTTGACCATTTTTTCTAATATGTTATAATTAAAATCGACTTCTTTTTGCCCTCGCACTGGTTGCGGGTTGACCATTTTTTCTAATATGTTATAATGGCTCATAAATTGATAAGGTTGCCTTTCGAGTTGCGGGTTGACCATTTTTTCTAATATGTTATAATTTTTTGCTTCATACGCATTAAAAGCTTTTAGTTGCGGGTTGACCATTTTTTCTAATATGTTATAATTTCAGAGAGCGTCGTAATCTTACCCTCGAAGTTGCGGGTTGACCATTTTTTCTAATATGTTATAATGGATTTCGTATTGCTTATTGGCCCACGCCCGTTGCGGGTTGACCATTTTTTCTAATATGTTATAATTTAACGGTGGCGGGGCGTTGTGCCATCCCAAGTTGCGGGTTGACCATTTTTTCTAATATGTTATAATAAATTATAAATTATACGATAATCTAATACAGTTGCGGGTTGACCATTTTTTCTAATATGTTATAATACACCATTTCAAAGCTCTATTCCACCGCGAGTTGCGGGTTGACCATTTTTTCTAATATGTTATAATTGTCAGGATCATGAGTATCTGTTATGGGAGGTTGCGGGTTGACCATTTTTTCTAATATGTTATAATATACATTTAATCTGTGTATTGTTTTTTCAAGTTGCGGGTTGACCATTTTTTCTAATATGTTATAATGCATTTTCCTTTGCTGTTAAGTGTTAATAAGTTGCGGGTTGACCATTTTTTCTAATATGTTATAATCAGAGACGGCGGAATACAAGGCATTAAATGGTTGCGGGTTGACCATTTTTTCTAATATGTTATAATACCTACTCAAAGAGACAAGAAATATAATAGGTTGCGGGTTGACCATTTTTTCTAATATGTTATAATTTTAAACAATACAGACATAAGGAATCTATAGTTGCGGGTTGACCATTTTTTCTAATATGTTATAATAAAATAATATGGCAACCGTTGCCATGTGTGGTTGCGGGTTGACCATTTTTTCTAATATGTTATAATTACAGATTTGAAATATTTAGAAATGATATGGTTGCGGGTTGACCATTTTTTCTAATATGTTATAATAGAGTATTATATACAAAAAACACACTTGCAGTTGCGGGTTGACCATTTTTTCTAATATGTTATAATATCAATATAATATTCTATATTGTGTATAACGTTGCGGGTTGACCATTTTTTCTAATATGTTATAATCCATACGCCCTTATTAAACAGATTCTGTAGTTGCGGGTTGACCATTTTTTCTAATATGTTATAATAGATGGCAACACCCAATGTTGTGGATAAAGGTTGCGGGTTGACCATTTTTTCTAATATGTTATAATCACGCCCTACGGCGAGTATGCGTTGTTTCTGTTGCGGGTTGACCATTTTTTCTAATATGTTATAATGCTATTGGGGACGCCTGTGGGCAAAGTTACGTTGCGGGTTGACCATTTTTTCTAATATGTTATAATACTTAAAAAAATATGGTATGTATAGGTATCGTTGCGGGTTGACCATTTTTTCTAATATGTTATAATTAAAGCATAATAGGTAAAAACGATGGCAATTGTTGCGGGTTGACCATTTTTTCTAATATGTTATAATGACGCCATAGCGTCTGTAAAACACGACTCTGTTGCGGGTTGACCATTTTTTCTAATATGTTATAATAACTGCGATTGTCATACGATTGTATTTTTTGTTGCGGGTTGACCATTTTTTCTAATATGTTATAATTTAAGAAAAATATCATCGAAGACAATCTACGTTGCGGGTTGACCATTTTTTCTAATATGTTATAATTTGCAAGGGCGATAAATCCAAAGACCGCCAGTTGCGGGTTGACCATTTTTTCTAATATGTTATAATTGGGGGTTGTACTGTAATACCTACCTTACTGTTGCGGGTTGACCATTTTTTCTAATATGTTATAATGAGTCTGATTTCGAGTACTCTGTTTTAAGAGTTGCGGGTTGACCATTTTTTCTAATATGTTATAATGCAACCATCGGCGGACGATTGCATTGGGCAGTTGCGGGTTGACCATTTTTTCTAATATGTTATAATTTGGATTGTTGCGTTCAATGTCTCACCCGTGGTTGCGGGTTGACCATTTTTTCTAATATGTTATAATTTATGTACTAATAAAGATGATTTCAAAGTAGTTGCGGGTTGACCATTTTTTCTAATATGTTATAATTGATCTTGGTGGTTTTATTGAGCATGAGGAGTTGCGGGTTGACCATTTTTTCTAATATGTTATAATGGTACGATGGAGGGTCGCCTGGAGTTAAAAGTTGCGGGTTGACCATTTTTTCTAATATGTTATAATCCAAGCGTCAAGGCTACCTTTACCATTAGTGTTGCGGGTTGACCATTTTTTCTAATATGTTATAATTTAAAAATCGGTCTACCAGTAATAGCATCCGTTGCGGGTTGACCATTTTTTCTAATATGTTATAATTTCTGTGCGTTGTTGATGCCTAAACTACGGGTTGCGGGTTGACCATTTTTTCTAATATGTTATAATATAATTTCCGATTCAGGTTTCACAAAACAGGTTGCGGGTTGACCATTTTTTCTAATATGTTATAATTGACTTAATTACCTATATACATTATATTAAGTTGCGGGTTGACCATTTTTTCTAATATGTTATAATTTAAAAGCCATGCGTAAGGTACTTCGTATTGTTGCGGGTTGACCATTTTTTCTAATATGTTATAATTTTTATGTTTTGATCGTAAAACACGCCCATGTTGCGGGTTGACCATTTTTTCTAATATGTTATAATTTGTGAATACTTGTTACGGTACGCAAGTCAGTTGCGGGTTGACCATTTTTTCTAATATGTTATAATATCTTTAACCATGCCCTCCACTTGCTTGTTGTTGCGGGTTGACCATTTTTTCTAATATGTTATAATGCTTTATCCCAGCGGTTAAAGCGCCATGTTGTTGCGGGTTGACCATTTTTTCTAATATGTTATAATGCGACGGCGTTTGGGTAAACCAGAATGGTCGTTGCGGGTTGACCATTTTTTCTAATATGTTATAATTCAAGTACTTATTAAATAAATACGCACCCAGTTGCGGGTTGACCATTTTTTCTAATATGTTATAATTAAAAATGTATAATCATTGATTGGGTTTTTTGTTGCGGGTTGACCATTTTTTCTAATATGTTATAATGATTATAAACAGATAAAAAAGATCGCTTTAGTTGCGGGTTGACCATTTTTTCTAATATGTTATAATCTTTGGCCGCCGCTTTTTCTTCCGCCTTTAGTTGCGGGTTGACCATTTTTTCTAATATGTTATAATTTGATTTTAATACGCCTTGGTTCGTCTGTAGTTGCGGGTTGACCATTTTTTCTAATATGTTATAATTCCGATTCAGGTTTCACAAAACAGCCCACAGTTGCGGGTTGACCATTTTTTCTAATATGTTATAATTTATTTGTTTGGGAGTTCCGCAGGTGGCGGTTGCGGGTTGACCATTTTTTCTAATATGTTATAATTCTCGTGGGCGTAACTATGTTTGTTTTTGTAAGTTGCGGGTTGACCATTTTTTCTAATATGTTATAATATATTCTGCCACCCTATCAATCTGCTCCCTGTTGCGGGTTGACCATTTTTTCTAATATGTTATAATCTTTACAGAATCTTCATCCCTTTGAATTATGTTGCGGGTTGACCATTTTTTCTAATATGTTATAATATAATGATGAGATAGCTTATTGCATTGAAAGTTGCGGGTTGACCATTTTTTCTAATATGTTATAATATAAGGCAAATTTTCGTTGTTATAAGTCAAGTTGCGGGTTGACCATTTTTTCTAATATGTTATAATGATAAATCAACCGGTTTTTTTAATTTTTTTGTTGCGGGTTGACCATTTTTTCTAATATGTTATAATTCCCTCCAAATTATTCCATTGATTTATATGGATAATTTGCGGGTTTTTATGGGGTTTATTTTCTGTTTTTTGCATGATGGATGCGGTGGTTTTGTAAAAAATTCTGTCTTAATATGGGCTTTTATATGTATTATAATACCCCATTATACCATAAAATATCCCCTAAAACAGGCTTAATTGTGATCTTTTTTTGGGGTGATTCGATTCGATTTTTTGTTCATAACGGATAATGTTTTCGTATTGTTTGTCGGTAAAGCATAAAATATCTACGGATCCACTATTGGGGACGAAGGGTTTGATGTTACGACATAGGCGTTCGAATACCTCTTTTCCCGCACAACACTTGGCGTATATTGAAAATTGTACCATGGAAAAGCCAAGATTTAATAATTCATGACGAAACTTGCTGGCTTCGAATCGTTGTTTTTTGGTGCCTACAGGTAAATCAAACATTACATACACCCACATAATTTTATATCCACTTAACATTTTGGGGTGTCTGTGTTATTTATCACACTGCGTATGCTGAGTATATCGGGCATGGTTATGGCGGTGATTTTGGGGGGTTGTCCGCCTGTGTGTACGACGGCGTCCATGCTGTCATAAATTTGTTTTGTATAATCAGCCACCACTTTAAAAAGCGGTGCTATCCCCTTAGCGGTTGGCATGTCAAGGGCAGTAAGATTGCTCAGAACTTGTTTTGTTTCGGGGGTAATGTCATTTTGATTTTTTTGGTGTAACATGTATACAATCACATCGACCAAGGGGCGGAAGGGTTCCATAATATCGTCCACCAAACACATAGGATTTTTTTTATTTTTATGGTGCAATCCAATGGTTGGATGTAATCCCGCCCCACATACGGAACGGGCGACTAATGATCGCAAAATTGTATAGCCGTAATTTAATAAACTATTAACCCCATCCATAGTCGTATCCCGACGGAAATTATTACCCAAGAGGAATTTCCAGTATGCGGACGCACAGGTACCTTCTGCATTGGTTTTATCGCCTGATTTTACTTGCTTTGCATATCCCTTGACGATTTGTATACCTTCACAATCACACAGGGTTAATGCCCATGCTTGGTTTAAGATTTTATGTTGTACAATTTGTTTCCAAATATTATTTTTTGTGGTGTCTTTGGTGGCAATTTGCACACGGAATCGTTCCGATTGGGCGTGGTGTCCGCTGACCGCCCATACCACCGCCACAGGGGTATAATTCGTACCACAAATAATAAAGGATATACCCTTTTCCATACAGGCTTGTAACAGGTTCGACGAATGGGTACAGCCAAACCCTGTTACCACAATGCCCTGTATCGTATCGAATGGAATTTGGGTAATTACCTGTTTATTTTCGGAAATCTGTAAAAATCCCCGATATTTCGATAGGTGCTTATTAGGGGTGGCAATTTCAATTATTCGTCCAATCATGGTATATTTCCCCCTTGTGCTTAGGTGTTATTTTATATCTTGTTCCCGCCATAAGCCACTGGGGCTGATGTGGACTTTATGAGTATTTAATGTTTGTAAAGTGGAAACCGATGCTTGTTTATATTTGTTCTGTGCTTTTAATTCTTGTGTGCGACTTGGTACATTACTTTCTGAGTGTAATGCAAAGTGAATAGCACTTGTTCCATCAATTTTACATAACCGCATGACACACCTATTATCCCCCATATTCATTGCCACAAGGTCATTTTTTTGTAACCGCATGATGTGTTTAAATTCTGGATGGTGTTGTTGCCATTGTGGTATAAAATCTTTTTTATTGGCGTCAAAAGTCTGTATCATTTCGCCCATCCATTTATTGGGGTTGGCTGGGTCAATAAAAATATCGATTGCCCAGTTACTGCCCCCTTTGACATATTTTGTGCCAATTTTAATAAGGTTGGGTTTTTCTTGTACTACCCTTATTTTATGGGTGCCTGTGTCATCGATAAATTGTTGTAACCAATTGTCTTGACGGTCGGCAAAGGTAAAACGGGCAAGTAAATCTTGTCGAATAAGTGGGTCTCGAATTTCGTTTATTTTCTTTTCACTGCCGAAATTATCGCTTGTTACAGGTTTACGAATAACAAATTGTTGCTTATCGGTGCGGTTGCCTTTTTTGTCGGTTAAAACTTCTTTCGTTCGCCCATAAAAAGTTTCTTCATGTAATTGTCCTTGTGGATAGGGATCGGGTTTGTGGGATACGATTATGTTTTCGATGGAGTGTTGTACATCATCCCTAAAACTTTCCCATGGGGTATCGAAGCCCGATAGCAATTTTTGCGATTTGCCATCGTCATGATTTTTGCCTGACAGGGTGGCGATTTTTTGTAACATGCCACGGGTGGTACAGCCGATCACCACCGCATCAATGGCGTGGTGGCGGTGGTCGTTGCGGTTTTTTTCGAATACATTGCCATCGGCTTTTTTGTGCAGAACTTCGTCGAGTCCCCATTTTCCCCGTACCATAGCGGTTAATTGTCCCGGTATGACATGAATGTTATTGGGGTGCACGATCAATCCCAAATACTTTTTTGCCACTTTTGATAAATACCGTGTGTCGTTTAATTGGCGGTCTTGTACAAATGATCCATCGGCGTATTTTTCCATGGCGTTAGGGCGGAATCGCCATGCTTTATTTTTGGGTAGGTGTTGGGCACGGGTGTAAATATCGCCCCAGTCATATCCATCCGCATCTTTAAATGCTTCATAAGGGGAACGATTGCCCTTAAAGCGGTTTGCTTCTCGCATGGCAACGGTTTTATTGGCGAGGCTATCGTCAAGAGTTTTTGCGTAAGGCAAAATATGTTCGATTTCCACACTGCCATTAAATAACATTTCTTTGCTGATTTGTGTACCTGTATATGGACATCGTCTGTTATTTATACATTTCCAGTCTAATTCATGCCACAATCGCATCCGCATGCGATTTTCATAATTATTATCTAAACCCAGTCCCTCCAATTCTTTTGCCCATGTATCATTGTTTTCTTTGTTTTCTTTTTGTCGTTTTTTAAGGGCATCTTTTTGTTTTTTATTATTTTTTAAATCCCGTGCAAATTCGACGGTGGCAAAATCAGGTTTGCCATGCACACGGATAATATCGTTTACCACTGCTTGTAATTGTACCAAACCAATATGTACCGTGGGGTTGGCGATTCGCCCCCAAGTTTTAATATCTTGTAAATGTTGGGGCAGTTGTTTGGTGTGTTTGTCGTTCGGATCACCGTGTCCACCGGTACAGTGTTCCTGTAATTCCTTTGCATAATAGGGCAATTTATTCTGTGTGCCGTCGCCTTTATTTAAATCGCTGTGGTGTTTATCGGGATATACTTCCCGTACCGCCATATCATACCGCAACCCTTGGTTTAGCATAACCGGTTGTAAATCGTTTAAGGCTTTTTCACACAAATTGCCATAGCCATTGGGTAGGGCGGTGTTTAAAACCCTTTCCGCAGTGTCAGGGTCTAAATCAAAGTCGTGTTGTAATTTTTCCAAGGCTTGATCGTCGTCGAGAGTGTCCGTATCCAGTAATATTTTAACAAGGTCGGTTTGCTTTTGTATATCCCATGTGTCCCATTTGTCCACTAATGGTGCCCCTTTCTTTGCGGATAATACATGGGCGGTTTCATTACCATCAAATCCTTTGCGGGTATCACTTTCAAAGTTTAATAGCCACTCTGTTTGGATAATGTCGTCTTTTACCAACAATGTTTTTATTTGTTTAAAACTTTGATTTTTACCTGATGCCAAGGTTTCATATACTTGGCGAAACACTTCTGGGGATTCTTTGATAACTTTATGGTCGTATCCGTCTGGGTCAATGTAGGCAAGGTTTACCATATCTTGCACAATGCGGAAGTTTTGGTATATGGGTAACGCCTTGCTTGCCCTTACTACATCGGGAAATAGGGTACATTTGCCAATATATTCTTGTTTGGTCTTTAAAGGGCGTTGGTGGAATATGATGTTTTGTATGGTATCGTATGCGTCCTGTGTATATACATCGGGGTGATAGGATTTTTGTTTGTTCCAAATCTGCTTAAATTCTTCTTCCAGCATTTGACGATGGCGATAAAATTCAAATTCGAATCCGCTATTTTTAGTGCTAATATTACGAATTTTTACAGGGTCCCCTTGTTGTTGGCGTTTATGTAAATATTCGCCAATAGTTTTACTTTTGTTTTCCAGTAGCAATTTTTCTGTATTTTCGATGGCGGTTTTAATGGCACCGCCTTCGGTGTTATCCCCTTGTTGTTTTCGATTTGATTTAAAGCCCCTGCCTTGGTTAATATGAAATAATGCCCGTCCGATGTGATGTACAGGTAAATGATCAGATAACGCATTACAACGGATTTCATACGGATTTAACAGTTCGAGTTTTTTGCGTTCACTTTTATCCGCTGGCATGAGTCCATAGTGTACTAAGTATTTTATCAATGCTGTTCTGCGTTGTACAGTGCGGTCTTGTCGCCGACGGGCGGAACGGGCGGATTGGCGTTTCTGGTTTAAGGGGGCTTCGGTTTTATCATCCCGTCCGCTAGAAAATATACGAACGCCAGTTTTTATAATGCTTTGTGGTTCGCCTTGTTCGTTTGTTTGTAATAATGCCCAGCCAATGGAAGTTGTACCCATGTCAAGTGCCAGTCGAGTATATTTTGTCATTTTTTTATCCTCATTCCTTTTTTTGTTTTGAGTTTTAATTAATATACTTTTGATAGTATAATAAAAAATAAAAGTTGACAAGGGAAAAATATACTGTTACAATCGGGTTCAACATATTAGAAAAGATGGTCAGTTCGTTAATAAGTGAGATTCATTTATATGAATTGATTCGCAAAAATCTTAAAAGGCGATGCTGTGCATCGTCTTTTTTGCTTTTCCTAATTTTTGTATGTATTAATATATTTGATTTAATAAAAAATAACAGTTGACAAAGAAAAAATATACTGTTATAATCGCACCTAACATATTAGAAAAGATGGTCAATTCGTTAATAAGTGAGATTCATTTATATGAGTTGATTCGCAAAAATCTTAAAGGGCGGTGCTTGCATCGTCCTTTTTGTTTTTTTGGGGTGTCTTATAAATTTTGGGGGCATAATATGGGGGGACACAGATGTCCCATTATGTGTATTTATTCCGAAAAATCGAAATCGGATAAATCGTCAAAACGATTATTTGTTTCATATGAATCCGACCGCTGCATGGTGATTGAACGGACAGTTGCATAATAATCAAGGGAGGTTTCTTCGAAGTTATCCGCCGCATCCATAATTTTTGAACGGTTGATGACGGTTTGCAAGGCAAATAAAATCGGGGTATTTAAATATTGGTTGGCGAAAACATTTTGCGTTTGTACATCCACCAATCGCCCAGCATGTCCCCGTGCCATATTGTGTCCCGATAGGGGGATGACCACATATGGGCCCGATCCGATGTCTGATTTTGCCATAGTTTTTTCCGCTGTTTGGTGTTCGTATGGGATATTGTGTAAATCAATATCCCCCATCCCCAGTGTCAGGATAAAATTTACAGACATTTTCAATAAACTGTACCCCGCACTTTCAAAATCCCCTTGCAATGCGTAATTTAAGGCGGATACGGGATATGAAAACTGCGATACAAAAGTTTCCAATGGCTGTTGTATGGATTTTGGCGTAATATATTTATATGTTTTGGCAAAAGGTTTTAAAGCCGCCCGATCCAAAAACATATTAAATTCAAAAATAGGACGGTTAAAATTTTCAAAAGGATCACGAATCGTATCGTCATTGGCAAATACAGGCGATAAAAGCAACAGGGTATATACGCCCATGCTTGCCTGTAACAGTTTTTTGATAATCGATGCGTTCATGTATTTTGCCAAGTTTTGTAATGTTAAACAGGTTACAATTCAAACAATTTATGGTACTATACCCCAAATATATAAAATGTGCAAAAGATTATGATAAAAATTTATAATAAAATATACAAAGTATTGACCGCATCACAAGATACAAACATTATTATACTGGCGATTTTTTTGGGATGTATGGCGGGGATGTTTGGGGTGTTGTTTCGATTTTCGCTGGATATGATTACCCATTTTACTTTCGATGGAAATAGCCTGAATTTTGTTGCCAACATAGCCAATTTTTCGTGGTGGTATATTGTGTTAATTCCCACAATTGGGGGATTGATTGTCGGGGTGATAAAATATATTTTTGCCCCCACTGTATTACAAGGTATGGGTGATGTGATTGCCCTTACAGTACGCAGAAAACACCCAATGACCCCCGCCAAGACCTTTTGGTCGTTTGTGATTAATGTGGTAACTTTGGGCACAGGGGGGAGTGCCGGTAGTTTGGGCCCCATTGTGCATTTTGTTGGGGGGGTGATGGCTTATGTATTGAATGTATTTAAAATTCCGCAAAAATCCGCCCGCACAATGTTGGGGTGTGTAGTAGCTGCTGCGGTGGGGTCAAGTTTAAATGCCCCCATGGCAGGGATGTTTTTTGCCACAGAACTTATTGTTGGATCGTATGCCATATCGTATGTATTGCCGATTGTGGTGGCTTCTGTTTCTGGGACTTTGGTAACCAATTTTATATATGGGGAATATTCAGGATTTTCGCTGAACGATATGAGTGGTGTAGGTTTTGCAGAAGTTCCTTTTTTTGTGGTTTTGGGTGTCTTATCGGCATTTGTGGCACGGGCGTTTATTTATGGTTTGGACACCGTCGAAACTGTGCGGATACGATGCCATATTCCCAAGGTCGTAGCACCGGCTGTGGGCGGATTTGGGGTGGGTTTAATTGCCCTGATATTTCCACAAGTGTTGGGTACGGGATATTTTGCCACCGATGTAACCTTGGCGGGATCATTGACTGTGTTGATGTTGGGGGCGTTATTGTGTGCGAAGTTTTTATCGGCAATGTTGACATTGGGTTTTGGTGGGGGTGGGGGTATGACTTTTCCCGCCTTGTTCATAGGGGCATTATTTGGCGGATTTTTTGGCAGTGTGGTTATCGTTATTATGGGATATTTTGGTGTCGATGTAGGGCATGCGTATACGGCGTATTCTATGGCGGGTATGGGGGCGTTGTTTGCCACTGTTGTGGGGGCACCGGTAACGGCGATATTTGTAATATTCGAACTGTCGCATAATTATTCATTAACCTTATCGGCGATGATAAGTACCCTTGTTGCCGCCCGTGTATTACAATTATTAAAAGTTAAATCGGTATTTGTGCACCAATTGGAAAAAATGGGTATGGATTTATCCGGGTCAACGGATCATATTTATGCCCGTGAAGTTATGGCACGGGATTTGATGTCATTTGATTTTTGTCAAATCCGTAATACGGATGATATCGAAACTGTGCGCAGTACCTTAATTACATCCCCTTTGGGGCGGGTGTTTGTGGTGGATAAAGACAATGTATTGGTGGGGGAAATAAACCTGTATACCATGGGAAAACACGCATTCGATCGGCAACAGGACACACATATTACCTTGGTGGATATTATGGATACTGTTCCCCAATTTGTTACCGCTGATACCAATTTAGATTCTATTTTACCCCTGTATCAATCACACAAAGATACGGTATTTGTAGTTGTCGATGACAGCAAAAAAATGCTGGGTATTTTACATGAAAATGATGTGTTAATTGCATATCAAACTGTGGTAGGGGACAGCCGGGAACAAGAAAGGATATAATCCAAATGATATGTAAAGATAGGGATGCGGACATGGATTCTGATATACCTTTTGATGATATACCAATGGATGTCCATATTCCCATGTCTGCGGATATATCCGCCCCACCGCCAGACCCCCATGCCCCCGATTGGATACAGGGTTTAAACGATGCCCAAAAACAAGCGGTGCTGTCCATTGATGGGGCGTGTTTGGTGTTGGCGGGGGCAGGCACAGGTAAAACACGAGTTTTAACCACGCGTATTGCCCAAATTTTGTATTTACGGCGGGCGATGCCCTATCAAATATTGTGTGTAATTTTTACCAATAAAGCGGCCGCAGAAATGCGGCAACGGGTGCAAAAACTAACGGGGGAATTGTCGGGTATTTGGTTGGGGACTTTTCATAATTTGTGTTTACGGATCTTACGCAAGCATGCGGGATTGGTCGGGCTTGACAGTAATTTTATTATTTTGGACGATTCGGATCAGGTGCGTATTTTAAAAGATATTTTATTGGACTTAGATATCGACAAAGATAAATATCCCGCAAAGACTATGATTTCGCATATCCAACGGTGGAAAGATAAAGCATTGACCCCTGATATGATAACCGCCGATATGGTGGGTAATTTGGCAAATGGACGTTTACAACAGGCGTATGTGGCATATCAACAGCGATTGCAGCAATTAAATGCGGTGGATTTTGGCGATTTAATTTTGTTTGTGGTGCACATATTCCAACACCATCCTGATGTACTTATGGCATATCAACACCGATTTCAGTATATTTTGGTCGATGAATACCAAGACACCAACACGGCACAATATAAATGGTTATGTTTGTTATCGCAACGCTATGATGTCCAAGGGCAGATGTACGCAAATATCTGTTGTGTGGGGGATGATGACCAATCGATTTATGGGTGGCGGGGGGCGGATGTGGAAAATATCTTGCGTTTTGAGGCGGATTTTCCACAGGCACAGGTCATACGGTTGGAACAAAATTATCGTTCGACTTCGCATATTTTAAATACGGCAAATGCCCTTATATCCCATAATAAAAACCGTCTTGGTAAAAACTTGTTTACCGATGCAGGCGATGGGCAAAAAGTACGAATCAGTGCGGTGTATGATGGGAATGCAGAAGCGATACAAGTATCGCAAATGATCGAAAATGCCCAAGCCCATGGGGAAAAATATGCGGATATGGCTATATTGGTACGGGCGGGGTATCAAACCTTAACCTTTGAAAAACGCTTTTTTGAAGTCAATATTCCATATAAAGTTATTGGCGGTGCGAAATTTTATGAACATGAAGAAATACGGGATGTGGTGGCGTATTTACGGGTGGTATATCAATTCCAAGATGACTTGGCTTTTGACCGTATCATTAATAAGCCCGCCCGTGGAATTGGTACATCCACTGTACAGCTGCTGCATACTTTATCCCGTGCAAAACAAATAAGTTTGTACGCATCTGCAGTGCAAATACTCGAGGGGGATGATTTACCCAAGCGGGCAAAAAGTGCATTACAATCTGTCCTCGATTTATTTGAAAAATGGCGAAAAATTGCCCATGATACAGACACAGAAAATACCCATTTGCATCTGTTAAATACTATGTTGGAGGATTCGGGATATTTGGAATATTGGAAAAATTCCAAACACCCCAAAGCCCCATCACGGGTCGATAATATTCACGAATTGTATTCGGCAATGAAATCTTTTCAAAACTTGGGGGGATATTTGGAACATATTGCCCTACATATGGATTCGGACGATATAAACACAGATGACAGCGTATCGATTATGACCCTGCATGCGGCAAAAGGCTTGGAATTTGATCGTGTTTTTTTGGTGGGGTGGGAAGAGGGCTTGTTTCCATCTGAACGCAGTCTGGACGAATTGGGCGATAAGGGGCTTGAAGAAGAACGACGGCTTGCCTATGTGGGGATTACACGGGCAAAAAAATATTGCCAAATATCGTTTGCAGGGTCACGTTTGATACATCGTTCTTGGACAAATAATCCCCCCAGTCGATTTTTGCAATGTTTACCTAGGGGTAATTTGGATACGGAACATATGCCCCGCTTTAATGGATATGATAATGGATATTTGGATATGGACCCCACCCCTCAGGTTAGCATGATAGAAATGGATGTACATGATACCGCCGGTTTTGTCGTAAACGAACGGTGTTTTCATCAAAAATTTGGTATGGGGACAATACAAGCAGTGGATGGCGATTATGTGACCATTGCTTTTGATCACGCAGGAATCAAAAAGGTAATGGCAACTTTTGTGGAAAGTGTATGACAGAAAAACCTGTATACCGAATAAGTATACTATGTCCCGATTTTGCCATTGCCGAAGTGGTGGCGGATTTTTTTGCCGATTTGGGATATGGGTCAGGATTTCGTCGGTTCGATGATAGTCTGGAAAATATCGATATATTTTATGCGGATATATTTACCCATACTTTACCCGATCCAACCGATATAACCGCCCGGCGTCAAACCATAAACAGTGTTTGGGGTGATGTGTTTAAAATTTGTGTCGAATGTATTTCTGATACGGATTGGATCAGTAAAAATCAACAGCATTCTGCCCCCCTTGACATAGGCGATTTTTTTGTATATCAATCCTTATATACGGGCGATATACCGGCGGACAAGGTGGGCGTATTGGTGCGGGCGGATCAGGCATTTGGCACAGGGGCACATTATACCACCGCTATGTGTTTACAGGCATTGCAAAAGGTGCGGTTTAAAAAACAAAATATCAAAATTGTCGATGTGGGTACAGGTACGGGTATTTTGGCGGTGGGGGCAAAAAAATATTACGATAATATATATCAAAGCGTATCTGTATTTGCCTGTGACATAGACCCCATATCTGTCGACATTGCCCAAGATGTGGTTGCTAAAAATCATGTGCATATTCCCGTGATGCAATCTTGTGGCGTGGAAAATTTTACTATACAAGACACCGCTCCTTATGATATGGTACTTGCAAATATATTATCGCTACCTTTGGTGGATATGGCAACAAATATAGTTGCTGTTGTTAAACCGGGGGGATATATGGTATTATCAGGTTTTACCAGTGCCCAGCATGATATGGTACGCAACGCATATACACAATTGGGATGTGCGGTCACAGACGCTTATGAAGATAATGACTGGGTGGCGGTGGTTTTGCAAAAAATATAATGGCATTTATATATTAAGGGAGAAAAAGTATGCAGTATGGCTTGACAATGGGAAACGCCCCAGCACAACGGACACAAGATTTGCAACAGTGGTTACAGGACAATAACTATACAGCATTTGTGATGAATCGTACGGATCAATTTCAGGGTGAATATTTGCCCCCATGTGCGGAACGGTTGCAATGGTTGACGGGGTTTAGCGGATCGGCAGGGCAGGTTATTGTATCCCAACCCGCCCACCCATCAGCGGTGTTTGTGGATGGCAGGTATACCATTCAAGCGGAGGATCAAATTAACCAAGATATATACACGATTGTGTCCATTACCGACACCACGCCTTATGATTGGATTGGGCAACAGTATGGGGCGGGTGATGTGATTGCCTATGACCCATGGTTGTTTACGCCCTTGCAATTATCCGCATATGAAAAAGTCTGTAATGTGCGTGATATTACATGGGTACCTGTATCTGAAAATCCCATTGATATATTGTGGCATGATCAGCCCGCCCCGCCGATTGGGAATATTCGTATTCATCCCATGGTGGTTGCAGGCGTATCACACACGGAAAAATTGCAAAATATTGCCACAGCGATAAAAGAGTGTTCGGCGGATTATACGATTATGACCATGTCTTGTGCCATATCGTGGGCGTTTAATATTCGTGGTACAGATATTCCATTCAATCCTGTTGTATTGTCATATGCGGTGGTGGATAAGAATGCACATGCCACTTTGTATATGGAACCTCAAAAAATCAATAATACTTTGGCGAATCATTTGGGCGATAGGGTAACTGTAAAATCTATGGGCGATTTTATCGGTGATATCGGATCCTTATCGGGTACCATTGCCATTGACAAACGATTTACCCCCTGTGGATTGATTGATAATATCAATGCGAATATCGTTTGGTGGAAAGATTTTGCGTACGAACAAAAAGCCTTTAAAAACCTGTGGGAACAAGATTCCATGCGTCAATGTCATGTACGGGATGGGATTGCCATGGTGCGGATGTTACATTGGATCGACACCACCCCATACACAGAACAAGATGAATGGACAAACGCCCAAAAATTATATGCATTCAGGTCTGCGGTGGACGAATTTCGGGATTTAAGCTTTGATACGATTTCTGGCTTTGCCGGCAATGGCAGTATTTGTCATTACTGTGTGGAACAAGACACTGCCCTACCGTTTCATCAAGGCGGTAACCCATTGAACGGGCTTTATGTATTGGACAGCGGGTCGCAGTATACGGATGGTACCACCGATATTACCCGTACCCTTTGTATTGGCACGCCCACACAGGAACAAAAGCACGATTTTACACTTGTATTAAAAGGCTTAATTGCTGTACATCGTACCAAGTTTTCACCGAAGATTTCCATGCAAACACTGGATGGTATTGCCCGTCAGTTTTTATTGGCAGAATGCAAAAATTTTGACCATGGCACCGGACATGGTGTTGGGTGTGCCATGAATGTACACGAAGGTCCATATAGTATGGGACCAAAGGGAATTGAGGGGATACAAGCAGGGGCGATTTTAAGTATCGAACCGGGATATTACAAACGGGATGCATATGGCATTCGCATTGAAAACTTGGCAATTGCCCAACCGGTTGGGGATACGGAATGGTTGGAATGGGAAAATATCACTTGGTGCCCCATTGACAACCGCCTTATCGATGGGTATTTATTGACAGAAATAGAAAAAGACTGGCTCAACGCATATCATAATACGGTTTGGAAAAAGTTGTCCCCATTCTTTGATAATGATGCGGATCGGGATATTTACGAATGGCTGATAAATGCTTGTGAACCGATAGTTTAACATATTGCTATACAAGTTTTATGTATATATTTTTATGTTGTGATAAATATTTTTTATATTTTTTGAAATTATGTGTTGCATTTATGTTTGCAATGTTTTATAAAGCATCTCTGTGCAGTACTGGTTTATTTTAAAGTTGTATTTTATGCAGTTTATTTAGTTGTAGTTTATATGATTTTACTGGTTGTTTAATATGGTATATATGAGAAGAGATACTTGGACGGTGGGGAGCCACTGTTTATAGTATTAACACACGCAGACAGTGGGTTAGATTATGTCGTGATAGCCATTTTTTGTTTATTACATTTTATGGTTTATGATGATATTAAGTGTTAATTTAACTTGAGAGTTTGATTCTGGCTCAGAACGAACGCTGGCGGCAGGCCTAAGACATGCAAGTCGTACGGGAACGATCCTTCGGGGTTTATTAGAGTGGCGAACGGGTTAGTAACGCGTGGGAACATACACAGTACAGGGGGATAACCATTGGAAACGATGGCTAATACCGCATACGCCCTATGGGGGAAAGATAATTTATTGACTTATCGGTGTTGGATTGGCCCGCGTTAGATTAGTTAGTTGGTGGGGTAAAGGCCTACCAAGGCGACGATTTATAGCTGGTTTGAGAGGATGATCAGCAACACTGGAACTGAGACACGGTCCAGACTCCTACGGGAGGCAGCAGTCGGGAATATTGTGCAATGGGGGCAACCCTGACACAGCCATGCCGCGTGAGTGAAGAAGGCCTTAGGGTTGTAAATCTCTTTCAGATGTGAGGATGATGACGATAGCATCAGAAGAAGCTCCGGCTAACTTCGTGCCAGCAGCCGCGGTAATACGAAGGGAGCTAGCGTTGTTCGGAATTACTGGGCGTAAAGGGCGTGTAGGCGGATTATCAAGTTAGGGGTGAAATCCCGGGGCTCAACCTCGGCACTGCCTTTAAGACTGATAATCTAGAGTATGTGAGGGGATAATGGAATACCTAGTGTAGAGGTGAAATTCGTAGATATTAGGTGGAACACCAGTGGCGAAGGCGATTATCTGGCACATTACTGACGCTGAGGCGCGAAAGCGTGGGGAGCAAACAGGATTAGATACCCTGGTAGTCCACGCCGTAAACGATGTATGCTAGTTGTCGGGCACGGGTTCGGTGACGCAGCTAACGCATTAAGCATACCGCCTGGGGAGTACGGTCGCAAGATTAAAACTCAAAGAAATTGACGGGGACCCGCACAAGCGGTGGAGCATGTGGTTTAATTCGAAGCAACGCGAAGAACCTTACCCACCTTTGACATGGTAGTTAGGGATATCAGAGATGGTATCTTTCAGTTTGGCTGGGCTACGCACAGGTGCTGCATGGCTGTCGTCAGCTCGTGTCGTGAGATGTTGGGTTAAGTCCCGCAACGAGCGCAACCCTTGTTTTCAGTTACCATCATTAAGTTGGGTACTTTGGAAAGACTGCCGGTGATAAACCGGAGGAAGGCGGGGACGACGTCAAGTCATCATGGCCCTTATAGGTGGGGCTACACACGTGCTACAATGGCATTTACAGAGGGTTGCTACTGTGCAAACAGACGCTAATCCCCAAAAGATGTCTCAGTTCGGATTGCTCTCTGCAACTCGAGAGCATGAAGTCGGAATCGCTAGTAATCGTGGATCAGCATGCCACGGTGAATACGTTCCCGGGTCTTGTACACACCGCCCGTCACACCATGGGAGTTGGTTTTACCTTAAGCCGGTGCGCTAACCTTCGGGGGGCAACCGTCCACGGTAAGATTGATGACTGGGGTGAAGTCGTAACAAGGTAGCCGTAGGGGAACCTGCGGCTGGATCACCTCCTTTCTAAGGATATGCCCGGTATAGTATGTTTTTATGACATAGTATGCTTTTGTGACTTGGTCATAAAATATACATCTGGGTATGCCACATTATACTCTTTCCACCGTCTTAGTATCTCTTTTCAGTAGGTTTTCGGTAACAGATGCAGATTGTATGCCCAATAAGTAAGATATGTATCGTAAGTCCCAAGCCTCTAATGCGATCCTCTAATGTATGTATGGGGGTATAGCTCAGTTGGGAGAGCGCTTGCTTTGCACGCAAGAGGCCGTCGGTTCGACTCCGTCTACCTCCACCAGATATACCTAAATTTATGGTGTACTATAAATTTAAGGTATGTAAGTTTAATATCACAGATATATAACAATGCAGTTGTATAGTGTTGTTAAACCGATAGCTCTTAACACAAGAGTGTTGTTTAATATTGTAAATAGGTAATTAGCAAATGAACACAAAGTAGGTTTTTTCGTGTTTTATTCATCTTACATAAGATATGTTACTAAGGATAAAACAGACTAACGAAAAGATTTGCAGGTTCTTTGCTGAGAATGTGTGATTTTGTCGAATTGTAAGTAAACATAGAACCAAGTTTTATCAAGTATGATCCAAAGTTTTACGAGTTTTATTATGCGATAATATATCGTCTGATCCATAAAGTTTTTAGCGTAAGCATAATTTTTGCCCATGCTGTTAGTTTTCCGGTGTCAGGTAAGATAGTTATCTCTGTATATGAATGAAGTAAGATAAGGGCATTTGGTGGATGCCTTGGCGCATAGAGGCGATGAAAGACGTGATAGGCTGCGATAAGTTCGGGTGAGGTGCCAATACCCTGTGACCCCGAAATCTCTGAATGGGACAACCTAAGACTTTTGTCTTATCCGTATCTGAATATATAGGGTGCGGAGGCGAACCTGGGGAACTGAAACATCTAAGTACCCAGAGGAAAGGAAATCAACGAGACTCCCGTAGTAGTGGCGAGCGAACTGGGATCAGGCCAGTAATGTATAGTGTGTAATGAGAATGTGTTGGGAAGCACAGCCGCAGAGGGTGATAGCCCCGTATTGATACAGCACAGTATACATGCATGAGTAGGGCGGAACACGAGAAATTTTGTCTGAATATGGGGCGACCATGCTCCAAGCCTAAGTACTCCTATGCGACCGATAGTGAACCAGTACCGTGAGGGAAAGGTGAAAAGCACCCCGCTGAGGGGAGTGAAACAGACCCTGAAACCGAATGCCTACAATTCAGTGGGAGCCCCATGTGGGTGACTGCGTACCTTTTGTATAATGGGTCAGTGACTTAGTCTTACTAGCCAGCTTAAACCGATAGGTGTATGCGTAGCGAAAGCGAGTCTTAATAGGGCGATAGTTAGTGGGATTATACCCGAAACCGAGCGATCTATGCATGGGCAGGTTGAAGATGCGGTAACACGCATTGGAGGACCGAACCAGATACCGTTGAAAAGGTACTGGATGACCTGTGCTTAGGGGTGAAAGGCCAATCAAGCTCGGAGATATCTGGTTCTCCGCGAAAACTATTTAGGTAGTGCGTCGTGTGTATACCTCGGGGGGTAGAGCACTAGATAGGCTAGGGGGGAGCGATCCTTACCAAACCTTACTAAACTCCGAATACCCAAGAGTATTACACGGCAGACACACTGTGGATGCTAAGGTCCATAGTGGAAAGGGAAACAGCCCTAATCACCAGCTAAGGTCCCCAAGTTATCACTAAGTGGGAAAGGAAGTGGGAAGGCCAAGACAACCAGGAGGTTAGCTTAGAAGCAGCTACCCTTCAAAGAAAGCGTAATAGCTCACTGGTCTAAATAAGCCGTCCTGCACCGAAGATGTACCGGGGCTAAAGTGATACACCGAAGCTGTGGGTTCCGATAGTATCGGAGCGGTAGCGGAGCGTTCTGTAAGCCAATGAAGGCACACCCGTGAGGGGTGCTGGAGGTATCAGAAGTGAGAATGCTGACATGAGTAGCGATAAAGAGTGTGGGAAACACTCTCGCCGAAATCCCAAGGGTTCCTACGCAAGGCTAATCCGCGTAGGGTGAGCCGGTCCCTAAGCCGAGGACGAAAGTCGTAGGCGATGGGAACTAGGTTAATATTCCTAGGCCTGCCAGAAGTGACGAATAAAGTAAATTGTATTTTCTTATTGGATTGAAAATGCAGTGCATTTGTTCCAGGAAACAGCTCTGGCACTAGACCGTACCCGAAACCGACACAGGTGGGATGGTAGAGCATACCAAGGCGCTTGAGAGAACTGCGTTGAAGGAACTCGGCAAAATACCTCCGTAACTTCGGGAGAAGGAGGCCCCAGTTTAAGGCAACTTTCATTGGGGGGCACAGACCAGGGGGTGGCGACTGTTTACTAAAAACATAGGTCTCTGCGAAGTCGTAAGACGATGTATAGGGACTGACGCCTGCCCGGTGCCGGAAGGTTAAAAGGAGGTGTGCAAGCACCCAATTGAAGCCCCGGTAAACGGCGGCCGTAACTATAACGGTCCTAAGGTAGCGAAATTCCTTGTCGGGTAAGTTCCGACCTGCACGAATGGCGTAACGACTGCCCCACTGTCTCCAACGCAGGCTCAGCGAAATTGAATTCCCCGTGAAGATGCGGGGTACCTGCGGTTAGACGGAAAGACCCCGTGCACCTTTACTACAACTTCGCAGTGGTATTAGGAACTTCATGTGTAGGATAGGTCGGAGGCTTTGAAACTTGTACGCCAGTATAAGCGGAGCCATCCTTGAAATACGACCCTTGAATTTCTTGATATCTAACCACGAACCGTTAGCCGGTTCTGGGATCCTGCGTGGCGGGTAGTTTGACTGGGGCGGTCGCCTCCTAAATAGTAACGGAGGCGCACGATGGTAGGCTCAGGTTGGTCAGAAATCAACTGATGAGTGCAATGGCAAAAGCCTGCCTGACTGTGACACCGACGGGTGGAACAGAGACGAAAGTCGGTCATAGTGATCCGGTGGTTCCGCATGGAAGGGCCATCGCTCAACGGATAAAAGGTACGCCGGGGATAACAGGCTGATACTTCCCAAGAGTCCACATCGACGGAAGTGTTTGGCACCTCGATGTCGGCTCATCTCATCCTGGGGCTGGAGCAGGTCCCAAGGGTATGGCTGTTCGCCATTTAAAGAGGTACGTGAGCTGGGTTTAGAACGTCGTGAGACAGTTCGGTCCCTATCTGCCGTAGGTGTTCGAAAACTGAGAGGAGCTGTCCCTAGTACGAGAGGACCGGGATGGACATACCTCTGGTGGACCTGTTGTTACGCCAGTAGCATAGCAGGGTAGCTAAGTATGGAAAGGATAACCGCTGAACGCATCTAAGCGGGAAGCCCCCCTCAAAACAAGTTTTCGCCATTAAAACCGATGTAGACCACATCGTTGATAGGCTGGATGTGTACATACAGCAATGTATTTAGCTTACCAGTACTAATGTTTAACAGTACTTCACTTCATATACAGTGATAATTATCTCATAAAAATAAGATAATACTTTAAAACTCTGGGTCGTGTAACACTGCAACACGCAAAAACACACACAACAGCAAAGAACACCACAAATAATAACCAAAAAAACAGCATGCAACAACAAAATCATGTGCTAACATACAGGGCATATATGGGTTGGTGACCATAGAGAAAGTCCAAGCACCCGACCCCATCCCGAACTCGTAAGTGAAACCTTTCATCGCCAATGGTACTGTGTCATAAGACACGGGAGAGTAGGTCGTCGCCAACCCTTATATACCCTGTATAAACCTATTTACATTATAAACACAACATAACCCCACCTACAAAAAGTAAGCGGGGTTTTATTTTTTCGAATTTTTAAACGATTATAACCATAAAATTATATATGACACATATTATTACTTGATTTTTTATACTTTTAGTTTTAGTGACCTGCCCCCTATTTTTTTAAGGCAAGAAATACCCCTAATAAAATGATTATGCCCGACAATATATGGTATGCTTGTACCGTTTCACCCAGAAATAATACGGCAATGACAACCACATACAAAGGGCTCAGATATAAGGGATACATGGATGCTATAACGCTTAAATGGGTGATAATATATACCATACTTAAATAGGCAATAATCGACGACACAATCGACAACACCGCCCATACCATAAAGAATTCCACCGTCCATACAATCGGTTTGTGTAAAATGCTTATTTCATATATCAGTAAAGGGGTTGCCAGTATCACACCGAATATGGCGTTTATGGTGAATAATTGCCGTTCTGAAAGGAGGGTTTGTTGTTTCCGTACCAATATGGCATACAGTCCCCAGCTGAATGCCCCTGTTAATCCCCACAAATCCCCAATGGAAAATTGTAACGATAACAGCACGGATATATCCCCTTGGGTCAAAATCCCCATTACCCCCAAAAATGCCATAGCAATACCCACTATATTTACACCCGATAACCGTTTATTGAAAAACAGCCATTCTATGGATAATGTAAAAATAGGGGCAAGACTGTATAATAAGCTTAGATTCGTGGCACTGGTATATTGTGCCCCCACATACACCGCCGCAGGGCATACAATCATTGCCAAAAAACTGGCAATTACAAACAATCGCCAATGTTGTAAGATAACATGACGCACATGCCATAATGGTATTGCCATAAAGGGTGCCATAAGTAATACTACCCCAAACCAACGGAAAAATACCATAGTTAAAGGATTCATAATCCCAATGGAAAAGACACCTGAAATTTGTGTAAGACTAAACGACAATGGGGCAACCACCAACAATAACAAATATGGAAAAATCATTTGTCTTTGAATATCTTATGTATGTTTTTTATACCTATCCCATAGTATTGGGCAGGAAAGTAATAATGCTTGGAAAAGCAATCAATAAGGCGATTGTGCATACATCCATCAAAAAGAATGGGAAGCATCCCTTAAATACTGTTTGTACGGGAATATCCCGCCTAACGGTCGATACGACAAAACAATTTAACCCAATCGGTGGGGTAATTAGGCACAATTCCACCATTTTTACCACAATAATACCAAACCAAATGGGATCAAATCCCAACGCAATAACCGTCGGATATACAATGGGCAAGGTCAGCAATAACATACCAATTGCATCCATAAACATTCCCAAAACCGCATACAGCAACAAGATACACAATAAAATCACCATCGGTGGATAGTCTAAGTTGGTAATAAATATTTTTACCGCATCTGGTACCCCAGAAAAGCCCAAAAATCGCACATAAATTAAAATCCCCCAAATCATGGTCATAACCATAACCGTAATACGGCTGGTTTCCATAAGGATTTTTTTTAAATCCGCCCATGTAATATTATTGTGATATGCATATACCATAATGACCATTGCCCCCACTGCACCGGCTTCTGTGGGGGTGGCAAGTCCAAAATATATACCCCCAAAAATAGAAAATATAACAAACATAATCGGAAATACATATGGGATACTTTGAAATCGTTGTCCCCATGTATATCCTGTAATACGGGGGGCTTGTATGGGGGATTTTACCCCAATGACAAACAATAATCCCGCATAAATAAGGGCGGAAAATAGTCCCGGCAATATCCCTGCCAACAACAATTTACCCACGGATTGTTCCACAATAACCGCATAAATTACCAACATAGTACTGGGTGGAATAAGGGTTGCCAAAGTACCCCCCGCCGCAACCACCCCCGCACTGAGGGATTTGGTATACCCAATTTTCAATAATTCGGGAATGGCGATGCGGGAAAAAACTGCTGTTGTTGCCACACTTGCCCCGGATACGGCGGAAAATCCTGCGGTGGAAAAAATGGTGGCAATTCCCATGCCCCCCGGTAACCACCCGACCCAGCGTTTTGAGGCTTCGAATAATTTTGTCGTAAGCCCAGAATGAAATGCCAAATATCCAATCAAAATAAAAGTGGGAATAACACTTAACGCATAAGTCGATGACTTAGAATGGGGAATAGTCCCCGCCATTTGAATGGCAATCCATATTCCCTTAGGAAATCCAACTTTCATGGAAAATATGGCTACCAATCCCAAAAAGCCAATCGATGCGGTGGCATACGCCACACGCATGCCCATAACCACCAATACCAACAACAGTACTGTTAAGAGTATACCTATTGTTAATACGCTCATGTATTTTCTCCACCTGTTGCAGGCACCACACTATCATCCACATGCTCAGCAATTTCATCGGTTTCTGGAACCGGCAATGCAATGGGCTGTGCTTGTGGGTTATGTAATAAACGCCCATAGGCGGTGGTTTGAATACATAATCTTATGACCAAAGTTATTAACATAATAACCACAAACCCTTTGGCATACCACAGGGGGATACTGATGTCTGTGGAGCTGTCCCCATTGGTAAAGGAACGGTAAAAATGTTTATACGCCCCAATAGCAATAAATACCATACATACACCCGCAAAGCCCATAGTTATCATTTCCATACCGTATTTCAATCGCCCCTCGGTTTTATTAACAACCAAGTCCATACGAATATGTCCATCGGTGCGTTGACAATACGCCAAGCCCAAAAAAGTAAACCCGATCATCATTTGTTCCACAATGTCGATATACCCAGCTATGGATATATTAAAAAATAAACGGGTTAAAACTTGCATTCCGCCCATTAATACCATGGCAAGAATAACAAAACCGCCCATAAGATTTAATGTATTTTCTGCTTTACCATATGTATTATGGATTTTGTACAATCGATGTGTGTGCAACAAACGGGGGTCAGTGTGCATGATACTACCTTTCCGTGGTGTGTGTATGAAAAATCCCCGTAGGGTTTATTTTCATATTTATTTATTCTGTGCAGCTTTTAACAAACCTGCACCATCAATGCCTTTTTTCTTCATATCAGATAACCATTTATCCCAAATGGGCGGAATCAGCTTGTTGATGTGTGCTTTTTGGGTATCCGAATACATGACAACCTGCATATTTTTGCTCGCATCCAAGAATCTATTTGTATAAGACGCATAAGTGTTATAATAATGTTCCAGTGCATCATGCACAGCGGATTCTAAGATTTGTTTGTTTTTATCGGACAAACCATTGTATGCGTCTTGGTTCACCACAACAGGGCAATCCACTGTCCCTAGATTGAGGTTCTTCGTACGCCAACTGCCTAATTCGACTGTTTTAAATGCCAGGTGTGCATGGGGGGCAAACGCAACTGCCTGTGCCGCCCCTGTATCCAAGGCGGTATAAGTTTCAGATGCGGGAAACAGAACCACATCCCCCCCTAGTCCCCGCACGACATTTGCCATCGGTCCGCCAATACGAACACGCATACCTTTATAATCCCCCAGATTTACAGGAGCTTTACCCTTACCAACAAGGTTATAAAACGGTAAGGGCGTAGGCATTAAAATCTTGGCATTCCAATTCGCAAATTCTTTTTTAATGTCCGAATGTTGATATACACGTTGGCTCATGGCACCCACTTTGCGTAAATCCCCTGTATCAATCAAAGCAGGCAAAGATGTTACAGATAAACCGGGGGTTTTGTCAGGATGGTAAAACGCACAAGTTTGTGCCATTTCGAATGCCCCAAAGGAAATACCATCAAGATTTTCACGGGATTTCGATAGCACCCCCCCATAATGTAGTTTAATATGAAACGCCCCGTTGGATTTTTCTTTGACCACTTCTGCAAGTTTTTCCACATGCTCCGTAAAACCCCGTCGGCTTCCCCAAAGGGACACATCCCAATTTTCTGATGCCATAACCGTTTCTGCACCCAGTGCCAACCCGAATGATACCAAACTAAGTATTTTAAATGATTTGGTTTTTATCATAATTTTCTCCTTTATAATAATACATATATGTTGTTTTTATAGTGTTAAATTGTGGTGTTTAAACACCTATCGATAGAATTTTGTTGTATCGCTTCATACAGACAAAATGTATCAATTACGCACCGCCCAAGAGCTGTTTCAAATTGCTGTTGTTGGGGGGTAGTCATGTGCGTTTCTGGGACTTCATCGCCTAAGTTTGATTGAAATATTCCTGCGGCTGATATGGGCAAAAAATCTTCATACACAATCGGCGTGAGCGTAATCAAGTCCTGTGCAATCAGTTCCTCAGGGGTTGTACAGGTGTGGTTTTTTACATCGGACTTTAAATGGTATTCATAATACGCTAATTTTTGTTGATGTAAGGTTTGTATATCGTCAGGAAATTCAGAAAATACCTGTTGTAATGTGGCATAATATGCGTCCGCATTGCTACCATCGGGATGGGGGGTAATTTTTTCCCGTACCCTGTTTAACAATGTATCATATAATGCCCGTCCTTTGGGGGTTAAAGCAACGCCCCGTTGTTCGATTTCCCCAAAACGGGCGGTGTGCGTCCCTGCCCCGGTGCTGTTCTTCGTGCTGTTGGTAAATGTTACAGGTTCGGTTAAGGCCTTAAACGCAGTTTGCCGTAATAATATATCGTGGGTGCGTTGTGGTGGTCCCTCAACAACCGCCTTTGGGTGGATACCCCAATCGGGCATGGCATTTTGACAGATGTCAATATCCAGTGTCCGGGGGGTCAGGTGATTAATGTGGGGACCCTTGAAACACACCACATCTGCCACTAGGCTGTGGACTTTTTTTAACGCTTGGTATATATCTTGGCTAACCAATGAATCCTGATGCCATTGAAAAGTTTTTATGGCCTCATTGACAAATGTTTCCGCATCGTCCATGCACAAATAGCCATCGGTTTCTGATTTTTGTATCAGATCCAAACACCTCTTGGTAAAAATAGTACGGTTGTTTAAAATATCTATGGCTTGGGTGCGTAAATTTGAATCGGGGATTAAATCCAAGCGTAGTAATGAAGTAAACACCCGAAAGGGATTTATCGATAAATCGTGGCGGTGAATAGGGCGAAATGCTGTTGAATGTACGGGGATATTGGCAATCGATAAATCGTAATACCCCACCGGTTCCATTCCCATAACCGCAAACAACCGTCCGATGGTCTGCAATTCATATGCCGTACCCAAACGAATGGCACCATGGCGTTCTTCGTTTATGCGATCCAAATTGTCTGTTTGGCTCAGGTGATATGTAATATCAGGATGTTGTCGCAAAAAATCTGCATTGGTTTGTTGCACCAACTGTATCAAAGTGCCATAAGCGGGTACTTCATTTTGATACATGTGCGACATGGCACGGCTAAACAGCGTTCGAATATCATTTTTGCTTGCAAGTTTCTTTCTCATACTTTTGACATACTTTAAGTTACAATAAACAAATCATGCTTTATAACAATAAAACATATAAATACATTACTAAGCAAGTATAATATACAAACTTGAAACAAAAATCAACCTTGAAACAAAAATCAACAAAAAACGCCAATCTCCTTTGTTCTTGGCATTGTATAACAATTCCAAAACAGGCGTGCCAGATGCTATTAGAAAACTTGGTGGCAGATAATTCTTTTAAAATCTCAAAACTAAGTCTCCATAGTACTAACTTTGGGGACTTTTTTTCCAAAAAATTAAAAAATAACATGTTGTTTTATAGTATTATTATAAAAAATGGGATTTATATACCTGACTCCACAGGAGTTGAATTAAGGCTATTTTTTGTTTTTATGCATAGATGACATTGCTTTTGTTGTGAAATCCCACCAAATTATATGCAGATATTGATTTATAGAGTCAAGTATATAAATCCCTTAATTAATATGTGTCTCTTTTATGCCGATATTGCCCAAATTCTTCCGGGGTTTTTGCCCACATAAATGGGTTGTTTTTACATTCCAATCCCACAGGTGTGGGGGATGTAAATTGTTTGCTGCATATTTTTTGTTTTAAGCTGTTCATATAATCCATGTCTAGGTCAGTTTTACCAATGTCTTCACATATGGATTTTGTAAAGCGAATCGATAACTTGGTATATTCATGCCCCACATACATCAGGGTTTCTGGGGGCAGGTTTTTGATCCGTTGAATGCTCTCAAAAAATACTTCGGGCGTACCTTCAAACATACGACCACACGCCAGTACAAATAATAAATCCCCCACAAATACGGCTTTTAAGGTCGGCATATAAAATACAATGTGCCCAATGGTATGCCCATCGGCAGGAAAAATATGTATGGGTAAATCCTCATTTAAAGTAATGATTTGATGGGGTTTAACGGCAATATCAAGGGGCGGTAAACGGTGGGCATCTTGGTGATTGCCCAGTACCTTTGCCCCGGTTTTTGCCACTAATGCCGCCACCCCATCCGTATGGTCCCAATGATGATGGGTCAACAAAATAGTATCCAGTGTTTTATCATCCCCCAAAAAATCCAAGACAGGCTGTGCATCGGGAACATCAACGACCATTGTTTTACCGCTGGTATCATCGGTAATAGCATAAATATAATTCATTTCAATATGAAATGCAGGAATAGTATGTATAGTATACATCATAAAATTTAGAATCTTTTTTTGGCATTTTTTAGGTTCTTTATTGTAAATTTACGCATATTATACTATATTTTTATAAAAAGTCAATGCGTATCAATGCGTATATACAATATAAAATAAATCTTATATAAATATAATGTGCTTGTTGAGTTAAAAGTACAACAATTTTATCATATGAAAGTATGTCCATATATTATTACGAATACGAAAGGAATTCAATATGAAAATACAAATTAGCGGTCAAAATGTCGACTTAGGTCAAGCCTTGCCCCAACACATTGATGGGGGACTGGAACGCATGATTAAAAAATATTTCCAAAAAGCAACCGATGCCCGTGTGGTATTAAAGAAAAATGGACAAGGGTTCGTAGCGGAAGTCCATGTGCATGTCAACAAGCATATCACCATTGATGCCAGTGGGGATTCTCCTGATGCTTATACAGCGTTTCAGATGGCACTTGAAAAAGCCGCAAAGATATTGCGTCGTAAAAAACGCAAACATATCGATTGTCACCGCATAACATGAATACATATGATATGTATGCAAACAAGCCCATCATTGCGATGGGCTTTTTTTTATGGGTTATGCCTTTAATATATATGTACTGCACATAGTATACTCTTTTCTGGGACCTTTGACTTCCCATGTTAAATCTAGCGTTTTGTTTATATATGTCCATATACCTCGGTACATATCATCGCCACAATTATGGGTGATATGGTGGATGCCATCAATTTGGGGCAAATGGTAAAATACACCCCCATTGGCATACGATACGCACAGTCCATTATCGATAAATTCCAAATCATAATTTTGATAAAACGGGGAGTCGTTTAAGCTGTGTAAAACCCCATTTTCTTGCCAAGTGGTCGGGGTAATATGTAATGTCCCAGACGCCACATGCCGTGTATTTGCATATCGGTCATCGATGGTGCGATTAAAAATATATGTCCCCATACACATCCCAATATCTTTCACAAAAAAGGACGAACCCAAGCAATCGGATTCGCCCATATAATAATGCCTATATAAAATTTAATGCAATTGTTTCCAAATTGCGGTAAACATCCCAGATGCCACAATCACCTTGACCACATCCCCCAAGATAAAGGGTGTTAAACCCCATTTTAAAATCGGTGCGTTCCAACCAAACACCATGCCTAACCACAACAGCCCGGGAATATATAACACTATATTACCCAAAATCATTGCCACAGATGCCTTTATAAAAGACCGATCCCAGCCTTTTTCCGCTAAATATCCCACAACAAACGCAGCCCCCACATATCCATATAAGTATCCCGCAGATCCCGCCATAAACACCGCAATTCCACCTGTCCCACCGGCAAATACGGGCAATCCCAATGCCCCCTCAGACAGATAAAACAGCACCGACAATACCCCATAACGGGCACCCAGTGCCATGCCAACGCTCAGTACCGCAAATGTTTGCAATGTCATCGGCACGGGGAACATGGGCACAGTAATTTGTGCACAAACTGCTATCAAAACAGACCCCAACAATGCAAGCAATACATTTTTAATACCTGTATTACCAACAGGCATCGTGATGTGGGAAGATAAAGTATTCATTATAATATCCTTTCATATATACATACACATAATATATGCACATTTCTTTATTTGAAAATATGCTTCTTTAAAATATAAAACATGCTTGGGGATTTTGCAAGTGTATTATACAATATTTTCATATTCAGTATAACAGTTTCTATATTTTATCCTCTTTATATATAAGATATATATCCCCTTTAAATATCAAAAATAAACATTTCTGGATTTTCTATTAACTGTTTAATGCGGACCAAGAAACTTACGGCCTCACGGCCATCTATGATGCGGTGATCATATGTTAATGCCACATACATAATGGGACGAATCACAATTTCATTGTCGACAACGACGGCCCGTTTTTCAATCTTGTGCAAACCCAAGATAGCTGATTGGGGGGGGTTCACAATCGGGGTCGACAACATCGAACCGAACACCCCACCATTGGTAATGGTGAATGTACCCCCCATCATTTCCGCCATCGATAATGCCCCTGTGCGTGCCCGTTTGCCAAAATCCACAATAGTTGATTCGATATCTGCTAAGTTCATATTTTCCGCATTGCGTAAAATCGGTACAACCAATCCTTGTTCTGTGCCAACCGCAATACCCACATCTTTGTAGGGTTTGAATACAATATCATTGCCATCGATTGCTGCGTTAACAGCTGGGAAATCTTCCAAGGCATGCACCGCTGCCCGTACAAAAAATCCCATAAAGCCCAATTTTGTACCATGCTTTCTTTCGAACGCATCCTTGTATTGGGATCGTAGTTGCATCACTTTGCTCATATCCACTTCGTTAAAAGTGGTTAATAATGCGGCGGTGTTTTGGGCATCTTTTAAACGGGTGGCAATGACCCGCCGTAACTTAGACATCGGCACCCGTTTATCGCTCCGTATGTTTTCTTGCGTATCCTCCTGTATATTGCCTTTGACAGAAGTTTGGGTATCTGTTGGTGTTGTTAATTTTTTTTGGGTTTGAATAGCATTTTGCACATCCTGTTTGGTCACATTCCCTAATCCCCCCGTCGGTGTGATAGTCGTTACATCCATACTGTTATCCGCCGCTAAAACAGATGCAGAAGGGGCCACCTTGGGACTTTTGCCCGCCGATGCGGTGGGGGTATTTGGGGGGGGGGCTGTATTTTCTTTTGCAATATCGGCTGTTACGGATGTACGGGCATCATCGCCCACTTCCCCTTCGGCAATGACACACAGCACTTCGCCTACGGCCACATCCGTACCTTCGGATGCGATAATTTCCACAATTACCCCTGATACAGGGCTAGGGACTTCTAGACTGACCTTGTCCGTTTCCAGTTCACATATGGTTTCGTCAACGGTAACGGAGTCACCAACCGCTTTCATCCATGTTAATATGGTTGCTTCTGAAACCGATTCGCCTAATGAGGGTACTACTATTTCCATAAAAATGTCTCCTTTGTATTTTTATAGTGTAAATGCGTCTTTGATAAGTTTTTGTTGTTCTGTCATATGGGTGGCAAAATGTCCCGTTGCGGGTGATGCGGCCGCACTTCTGCCCACATACTTGGGACGGTTATTTTTAATGCCGGCGGCGGCACATCTTTCTTCCAACAGGCGGTCCACATACGACCATGCCCCATTGTTTTGCGGTTCTTCTTGACACCAGACAACATCCGCATGGGTATATCCCCTTAGGGCTTTACTCAGGCTACCCCTTGGGAAGGGATATAATTGTTCAATGCGTACGATATGTATGTGGTCGATTTTGTTTTGCGTTTGATACTCCAATAAATCATAATACACCTTACCAGAACAGAAAATTAACCGCTTGATTTTGTCTTTGGCAACCACCTTGTTGGTTAAAGTCTTGTTGTCCAAATAAAACCGATGGAAGAAGCTACCCTCTAAGAAATCTTGTTTGTTCGATACACAACTTTTATGGCGTAACAATGATTTTGGCGTCATTAACACCAATGGCTTACGAAAGTTGCGTTTCATTTGACGGCGTAAAATATGGAAATAGTTCGCCGGTGTGGTCACATTACATACTTGCCAATTGTCCTGTGCGGACAATTGCAAATACCGTTCCAGACGGGCGGATGAATGTTCCGGTCCTTGTCCTTCGAACCCATGCGGTAACAACATAACCAACCCATTCATTCGCAACCATTTTGTTTCACCAGATGCAATAAATTGATCGATAATCACCTGTGCACCATTGGCAAAATCCCCAAACTGTGCCTCCCACAATACAAGGGTATGGGGATTTTCCATGGCGTATCCATACTCGAATCCCAATACCCCAAATTCAGACAGAGGGCTATCCAATACATGAAATTGGGCTTGTCCTGATCGTAAATTGTTCAATGGAATATATTTGTCTTCGTTGTCTTGGTCATTCCATACGCTGTGCCGTTGTGAAAAAGTACCCCGTTCACAATCTTCCCCAGACAACCGTACCGCATTCGATTCAAGGGTTAAAGCCCCGAATGCCATTGCCTCCGCCGCCGCCCAATCGATGCCCACCGCATCCTCATACATCTGTTGCAATTGTTTGACCCGCCGTTTGATTTTTGAATGTACATTAAAACGGGTGGGAATGGTGGTTAAACCCGTGGCGATTTCTTCGAACACATCCTTGCTAATACATGTTTCCCCACGGCGGATTTCGTCTTTTGATGGGGCCACTTTTAACCCGCTCCAATTTCCGCCCAGCCAATCGATGCCATTGGTTTTATAATTGCCCGCTTGTTCATATGAATCTTCAAAAGTTTTTAACAATTCCGCCTGCATATCATCCCATTCTGTTTGGGTCAGAATACCTTTTTGTAACAGCTGATCAGCGTATTGATCCACCACCCGGCGTTGTTGCTTAATTTTACGGTACATAATCGGTTGGGTAAACATCGGTTCATCGCTTTCGTTATGTCCATGGCGGCGATAGCACCACATGTCGATAACCACATCTTTTTTAAATCGCACACGGTATTCGGATGCTAAGCGGGCGGCAAAGATGCAGGCTTCTACATCATCGCCATTAACATGGATAACTGGGGCTTCGATCATTTTTGCCATATCAGAAGAATAGGGGGAAGACCGTGATTTCGAAGGTTTTGTGGTAAAGCCAATTTGGTTATTGATAATCACATGAATCGTACCGCCTGTGCTGTATCCATCCAATTGGCTCAGTAAAAATGTTTCCGCCACAACCCCCTGTCCAATAAACGACGCATCCCCGTGGATTAAAATACCCATGGTTTTGCCATAATCCGTATCATTTGTCATATATTGTTTTGCCGCAACCCGCCCCAATACAACTGTATTGACCGCTTCCAAATGCGAAGGATTGGGAACTAAGCTCAGGTGTACCGTCGATTTGCTAAATGCCCGATCCGCCGATGCCCCCAGATGATATTTTACATCCCCCGACCACGCCGCATCGTCCGGTTCCGATTGTGATCCTTTTCCGCCCATAAATTCGTTAAACAATGCTGTATAGGGTTTTTGTAATACATTACACAACACATTCAACCGTCCCCGATGTGCCATGCCAATAATCGCACTTTCCAATCCCCGTTCCCCGCTGTATCCAATAACTTCGTCCAACAACGGCACCATCGATTCGCCCCCGTCCAAACCAAAGCGTTTTGTTCCCCGGTATTTTTTGTCCAAAAATTGTTCGAACATATCCGCCCGGGCAAGCCGTTTTAGGGTACGATGGCGTTTTGGGGTGTCCAAAGTGCCCAAAGTGCCATATTCTTCCATTTGTGCTTTAAACCAATCTTTTTCATTTTTGCACAAAATATGCAAATATTCGACCCCAATCGACCTACAATACACTTTTTCACAAGTCTCAATAATATCTTGTAAAGTCCCATATTCCATACCCAACGCATGGTTTAAAAATATGGGGCGATTCATATCTGTTTGCAGGTTAAACCCATATGTTTCTGGGTTTAATTCATCTTCATACCCCGTGTGGGCTTCGCAAATGCCCAATGGGTCAAGGTTGGCTTTGAAATGTCCAAACAAACGGTATCCACGAATAAACAACATCGCCCGTGCTGTATCCAATACCGCTTGGTTGTCATGGGCGGTGATATTTTGGGTAACCACAGGGGATGTGGTAATGGCTGGGGCAATGCCATTGCCATTGCTGGCATCCGTTGCCCCCCGTAATAAATCCAAAATCAGTTGTTGTTGCGGGGACAATTCCCCCCCCGCAACCACACGGCTGACGGTTGCCCCCTTTAAATCATCCAATGCGTCAGGGGATTGCCCATCCAACATTTGGAATAAATTACCCCATTCAGTATCCACCGCATTGGGATGTTGTACATATTTTTCATATAAATCGGCAATATAAGTACTGTTCATACCATAAAGATAAGAAGTCGCATGCATCTCAGCAGAAGGTTTATTCATATTATTTTACGCTTTCTGTATTTTGTTACAAAATGTGAAGTCTGATTCAATAAAACAAATATTTATGTAAAATACAAGTGCAGAATCTTATTTATTGTCAATATATTGACAAGTTATTTTATAAACAAAAACCATAAAAAAAACAATTGGGATATGATATATAGTATATATACCACAATGGGTAAAACCTTATAAGATGTATATTCCTTATGTGGTCTTACCCGTCCCTTAAGATACATTTTGTTAAATGGGATTAAAACGGTTTAAAGTACCGTACCATCACGGTTGCATCATCGTTGCCTTTGATATGGTGTTTGTCTTTGCTGATATGGGTTTTTACGGCGAAGGGGCTGTTTTTAAAATCATAATATGCCTCCACCGATACCTGCCGTCCACTGGGGGTAATGCCCACGGTTTTTGTATCGTATGTCAGTTGCGTATTGGCTGTAACCTCTGATACAAATCCCACGGTCATATCCCCCCGTTCCACCCGTAACGGTTGGTGTATGGCAAAGCCGAGTGTGCCGGTTTTTGTCGGGCGTTTTGCTATCATGCTGAAACTGCTGGACAATACCCCTGATATGTCGTGTACACTGCGTCCACTTGCCCCATTATTGGTGCTTGCCCCCAATACGGCATTATACCGTAATTGCCACTTGCCCAGTTGCTGGTGTTGCGACCGGGTTACATAAGCGGTGTTAGTCCGCCCGATTCCCCCATATGCCCCGGCAAATGTTGCCCCCAATACGGTACCTTGTTCCGTGTGCCATCCCACACTGTATGTGGTGGAGGTTGGTGCTGTGGGGTTGGGGTTCCCATATACGAATTGCAAGGTGGTGGATTTTGTGGTTTTATCCGTGGGCATATTCCACTGTACCGCCATATTATCCGTATATTGATACGACATGCGTACCGGTTGTGGGGTATTTTTTGCGGGCTCAGGGGTAAACGGCATGGCATTTTCTGTGTAGTCCAAATCCTTAAAGGTATGGGGTTTTGTGTCGACAAACGACAGATTGCTGCTGCCAATATGGTATGCAGTGGGGGTATGGGATATATTTTGTCCTTTGAAATGCAAAAAGTTCGAACTATCTGTGAAGGATTTTGTATATACCTTATCGCCCATGTTATAGGCAAATTCCGCCCCCATAGTATCAAATTTTAAGGTGTCGATAGCGGAAAATCCCTTTTTAAACCCATCCCCAAATACAGCGGAGGATCGTATAAAACTGTTTTTCACATCGTATTGTTGTGCTGTGCCCAAACTGGGTCCGGAGGTGGATAGGGTACTGCGTCCCACCGGTAGTAATGCCAAGTCCAGTCGCATAATGCCCCGTCCGAACATATCCGAATATCCTTGTGCATCGGGGGTTACAACATTGCCCGCCTCATCCCGTAACTTTTTCCCATCGGCGGTATTGTGCGATGCGGTGGCAAGCATACGGGTTCTTGCCCAACGGCGGTCTTTTGAGGGGAATTTTTCCTTAATAACCGCCAAACCGCCGGTGATTACCGGTGATGCGGCGGAAGTACCGCTGTTATCGCTTTCTGTATCGCCATCTGCGATCCATTTTGATCCGCCTACGGTTGCCCCCAAACAATACCGCTTGGTTTGTCCGCATCGGGACGAATAGCCAGCAATGCGGTATTGGCTGTTGCTGCTGGTGTAATTTATGGCAACTGTCGACAACCAATAGTCTTCTGCTTTGCCAATAACGGCGGGTAAGCTGGCAAGGAATGTTCCATTTTGTTCTTGGTCATTACCTGCGGACCATACCCATATGGGGGCATCCCGGTTGTTATCTTTGTCCGCTTCTATTTTGCGGATAAAATCTGTGCCGATATAATCTGCGTATGTGGCACGGTCTATTTCCGATGTGTATCCCCCCTTACATATCATGTTGTATACTGTTTGTAATTCTGATTCGGTTAGCAAGTGATTTATTTGATTGCTATCATCATCGAAACTGACAGTGTACACATCTGTGCCATTACGGATTTGGTTTAAATATTTTTCATACTGTTCACATTGAACGAACAATACGACTGGATACATATTATCAGGTTTGCCATCCCCATCCGCATCTGGACCGAGCAACCGGGAAGCTGACCATAATTTTTCGACCTGTGCATCCGTATAGCCCTTGTCTTTAAGTCGGTCAAAAGATATATCAGTAGCCCAACTGTTATTGATTGCCACCACATTTTTATTTTTTATATCTGTGTATACATCGCCCAGTTCCACATGATAGCGATTGTTAGTTCCAGCTGCGGGAAATTTCCATGCGTACGATACGGCATCGGCTTCACGGGCAATGCCATAAGTTTTACCGATTGAAATGCTGGCAACCATATCTGCGTGGTTATCCCGCTCAGTTGCGGCGGGTAAATTTTCAGTAGTTGTAGTGGGTCCGCCATTGACTTTCAACCCCAGTGTAATACGATTAAGATATTCGGACTGGGTATTTTGCAATGCCCCCCCTTCAAAAATGGCAATCTTTTGACCTTTGCCGGTTGCCGATATGCGATTGGCACCGGATGAAATTTGATGCGGTTGATATGCACGGCTTGTGTCCGGTGGGTTAGGGGTAGCAGGGGGCGTTGTAGAACCACCACCGGAACCACCACCGGAACCACCACCGGAACCACCACCGGAACCACCGCCGGAATCGTCATCGTCATCATCATCGGGTGCGGGTGTCGACCCACCACCGGATCCACCACCGGAACCGCTGCCAGATCCACCACCGGAACCGCCACCGGAACCACCACCGGAACCGCCGCCAGAACCGCCGCCAGAACCGCCACCGGATCCACCGCTGGAATCGTCATCGTCATCATCATCGGGTGCGGGCGTTGATCCACCGCCGGAACCGCCACCGGAACCGCCACCGGAACCACCACCGGAACCGCCGCCAGAACCACCACCGGAACCACCACCGGAACCGCCGCCAGAACCACCACCGGAACCGCCACCGGAACCACCACCGGAACCGCCGCCAGAACCGCCGCCAGAACCGCCGCCAGAACCGCCACCGGAACCGCCACCGGATCCACCGCTGGAATCGTCATCGTCATCATCATCGGGTGCGGGCGTTGATCCACCGCCGGAACCGCCACCGGAACCGCCACCGGAACCGCCACCGGAACCACCACCGGAACCGCCGCCAGAACCACCACCGGAACCACCACCGGAACCGCCGCCAGAACCACCACCGGAACCGCCACCGGAACCACCACCGGAACCGCCGCCAGAACCGCCGCCAGAACCGCCACCGGAACCGCCACCGGAACCGCCACCGGATCCACCGCTGGAATCGTCATCGTCATCATCATCGGGTGCGGGCGTTGGGGGCGTAGGTGTGGGTGTTGTCCCCCCACCACCGGAACCACCACCGGAACCGCCGCCAGAACCGCCACCGGAACCACCACCGGAACCGCCACCGGAACCACCGCCAGATCCACCACCGGAACCACCACCGGAACCACCGCCAGAACCACCGCCGGATCCACCGCTGGAATCGTCATCGTCATCATCATCGGGTGCGGGCGTTGGGGGCGTAGGTGTGGGTGTTGTCCCCCCACCACCGGAACCACCACCGGAACCGCCGCCAGAACCGCCACCGGAACCACCACCGGAACCGCCACCGGAACCACCGCCAGATCCACCACCGGAACCACCACCGGAACCACCACCGGAACCGCCACCAGAACCGCCACCGGAACCACCACCGGAACCACCGCCAGAACCACCGCCGGATCCACCGCTGGAATCGTCATCGTCATCATCATCGGGTGCGGGCGTTGATCCACCGCCGGAACCACCACCGGAACCACCACCGTCATCGTCATCATCATCGGGTACGGGTGTTGACCCACCGCCAGAACCGCCACTGGATCCACCACCGGATCCGCCACCAGATGGGGGTGTTACAGAATCAGCAGTTTTCGGTAATATACTGCTCCCCCCACCACCACAAGCAGATAATATCAATATGGAAATGCTTGCGAAAAATATTTTTAAAAATTGCATAATATTTAAAACCTCGTCAAATTAAGATAATTATAAGTATAGAATGTGTGAACACATATGATTCTGATTGTGCACTTTGTCGATAATATATATAAGTCTTTTTTCGTAAAAGGTAAAAAAAACAGTACCAAAAAAGTTTTTTTTTTTTTTTCAAGTGTGAAATACAAGATATTATCGTGAATAACACAGGTAATATCGTCAAGTAAAAATAAAAGGATTCACTATGAACAGCTTATTTACAGAGCATTTATATTTTTTTTCTGGGATTTTTTAAACATGCCCAAGTTTGTTCAATGGGGGTAAGGTGTGGAGGGCAAATATTCCCATATAAACCCTTTGTCTAGAGCCAATCCCATATATAGTTCAGCACCCCAACATATCCCCCACAACCTCTGCGGATATAGGGCGGGACGAATACGAGCATACATAGGTTTTTAAATCGGGATATTGGTCGATTTCATACGGAGATCTTAGGGCAACGACCATCACCCTGTCGCCATATTTATTTACAAATTTATTTACGATTTCCGCTTGTGCGTCCACATCATGGTCGTATCCAGCGATGGGGTAATTTTCCGTAATTAGCACAATTGGGGTGCTGTCTGTATTATTGCTGTTTAAAAACGCTGTTATATCCGCATATGCAATGGGTGTATATTGGGTGTTGTTCGAATCCAAGCGGTGTTGTAACACTTCGATAACCCGTTTTTCATCGTTGGGACCGATACCTCGACATTTCAGAATGTTATCTTGCATGGCGGGGTTTGATGTGCCAACCAAAATAAAGTTTTCTTTTGCCAATGGAAAGGCGTTGCAATCGTTTCGCAATACTTTTACCGCTTGTTTTGCCCCTTGATATGCAAGCTGTTGGTGGGTGTCCGTGCCATAGGCATCTTTATCCAACGCCAGAGGTACCTGAAACGCAGGGTGGTAGTATCGATACTTTAACACCAACCGCAACGCATTGTCAATAATGTGCAGGGCGATATCCCCGTTTTTTACCGCTTGTATTACCCCGTTTATGGTGTGCAATTGTTTTTTCTTGTAGTCCCCGAGGCTATTTTCATATACTTCTTCGGACAACATTACCAATGAAGCACCGGCGTTTAACGCCCGCACCGCACACTCCACAGGATCATAATTTTTTCGCATTGCCCACATATTCATGCTGTCGGTAACAATGATACCTTTGAACCCCATTTTTGTACGCAAAATATCTTGCAAAATGATTTTTGACAGGGTGGCGGGGGTATGGGGGTCTATTTGTGGATATATAATATGGCTGGTCATAATAATATCCACCCCCGCATCAATCGCCGATTGGAAGGGTATAAGGTCTTGTTTTAATAAATCGTTAAGGCTCTTGTTAACTGTGGGTAGTAAACGATGGGTGTCCTGTGCTGTGTCCCCATGTCCGGGAAAGTGCTTAGCGGTGGACAATACCCCCCCTGTTTTCAATCCCGTTACCGCCGCATATACATGACGGGATACCAATTCTGCTGTTTCCCCAAACGCCCGCACACCGATAATGGGATTTTTTGGGTTGGCGTTTACATCGGAACATGGGGCAAGGATAGTGTTATATCCCACCGCCCTCATTTCGGTTGCAAACATTCGATAAGTGGCTTCGGTTAATGCGGTATCGTCCGCAGACCCCAATGCTAGATTTCCCGCCCCCGGGATACTGGTTTTTGATAACACGGACCAACTTCCTTCTTGGTCAACGCCCAATATCAATGGGGCATCACAGACCCGTTTTTGGGCTTCGTAATTTAACATTTGCACCAATTGAAATGCACTTTTGTGGGTGTTGGCATTTTCGTTGGAGATGTAAAATCCCCCCACATGGTGTTCTGATATAAGGTGTTTGGCGTATTCTGTATCCGTGCCAGTGTATGCCATTAAAAACAGTTGTCCCACTTTTTCACTGATGGACATTTGGGCAATTAGATTTTCAATGCGTTGGTTTAAAGCTGTATTTTCCATGTTTTTCATGACAAAACTCTCTTTTGTTATAAATCTTGCTGTTGTATGGCACCGGTTATTAAACCAACCAAAGTTTGCGGAGTGATTTTACTTACTTGCACATTGGCAACTGATTTTCCTTGATACAAGACCACCGCCCTGTCGCAAGTTTCCATCACATGCTGCATATTGTGGCTGATAAGCAACACCGCCACCCCTTGTGATGCAATAAGGCGGATAAGATCGTTCACCTGTTGGCTTTGTTCCACCCCTAAGGCAGCGGTCGGTTCGTCCATGATGATAATGTCCGCCCCCCAATTCACCGCCCGGGCAATGGATACAGCTTGGCGTTGTCCCCCTGACAGGTTTTTGATGCACTCATCAAAAGAGGGAATCCGTGAATTAAGCCGTTGTAAGGCATTTTTGGCGTTTTTTTCCATGGCTTTGGTATCGAGCCATCCCATCCACCGAAGCAATCGGTTTTTATGGATAATTTCACGGTTTAAATATACATTAGCAGGGGAGTCAAAATTGGGAATAATCGCCAAATCTTGAAATACGGTTTCAATGCCGTTGTTACGGCTATCTTGTGGCGATTGGATGTTAACTGTTTGTCCATTAACCAAAATATTACCTGTGTCTTGGGCATGCCGTCCCGCCACACAATTGACCAAGGTGGATTTACCCGCCCCATTGTCCCCAAGCAAAGCGACCACTTCACCCTTATTGATTTTAAAACTGACATTCTGTAATGCCTGTACCCCCCCAAAGCGTTTTGAAATATTTTTAACTTCCAGTGCGGGGGATTGTAAATCTGAGTATGCGTCTGTCATAATGATTTTCCCCACTTATTTTGTATATTCTTTGGAACCGATGGCAACAGCGATAACCAGTATTAAACCCCGGGCTATCAATTGTTCGTTTGTGGAAAATCCCGATATAATCAGACCATTGTTGATAACCCCCATCATCCATGCCCCAATAACTGCCCCCAGTACCGATGCTTTACCACCGAACAGGCTTGTCCCCCCAATGGCCACAGCGGCAATAACCGTTAACAAGTCCGCTTCCCCCAAAGTGTATCGGGCACCATGTAGACGCCCCGCATATAATAATCCCGCCAGTGCCGCCGCCACCGAAGTAATAATAAGTGCAGTGATTCGTACCTTGATAACATTAATACCCATAGCATGGGCCGCCTTGGGGTTTCCACCAACCGCCAATAAATGCCGTCCATATTTGATTTTATTCATGGCAATATAGGCAATGATAAAAATGCCAACTGTCCAGATAAATAACACTGGTACGACCCCCACATTGCCCGATCCAAATATAAAAGTAAACGGTTTATTGATAATTGGTACAGCTTCTAAGTTGGTTAAAATCCTGGCTATGCCTGTTATAATACCCATGGTACCAAGGGTGATCAGTAACGATGATACTCTTAGGCGTTCGATTAAAATGCCATTGATAATGCCAATTATCCCCCCCACACCCAACGCACCAGCAACGGCAACACCCATTGGGTAATTTTCCAATAACACAGCACACACCAACGCACTTAGGGCAACCACCGCCCCGATGGATAAATCAATATGTCCACAGGCAAGGGCAAAAGTTAAGCCAATCGCCATAATCGTAATCGGTGTGGTTTGTCGTACAATATTCATCAGGTTGGCAACACTCAGAAAACTGGTGTCTGATAAGGTTATGGAAAAAAACAATAAAATACAGAAAAACCCATAATATACGAAATATTCCCGCCGTAATAATGCTTTTGATAAAAATGCTGTATTCATGATAATGCCCTTGTATTTTATGATGGATAAAAATAGAGGTCAGAAAGCGTATTTTTGGACACTTTCTAACCCTATTATATCACATTATCATTTGCCTAATACTTTTTTTAAAGTTGTGGGTAATTCAGATTTAAATGATTTTGCCCATATTTCGGCAATGTTTGATTGGGTGGTTTTGTCAAATGATACAATGGAAAATTCTGGGGCTTTTTTACCCAAAATCCCATATGCACCAAGCCGTGCCATTGCCACACCGATATCGTATGGACGGTCGGCAACGGTACCATACATACTGCCCCCTTGTGCCATATCCAATAAATTGTTGGCCCCCAAGTCATGTGTAACCACTTTTACATCTGTGCGATTGTTTGCCCTTAGGGCCTCGACAACCGCTTCTGCGGCCCCATCCCATGCCACATAAATCACATTTATATCCGGGTTTTGCAACAACATAGTTGCCGCAATGGTACCGGTTTCATCTTGTTTGGTGAATCCTCTTTCGCTGATAATATCCATGTCATTCATTGCCATAATGGAAGTGCGAAAAGCGTTGTCCCGATTATTGGTAATAAAGTAATTGGCATCGTGATAAATTATGCCCACTTTACCCTTGCCATTCACCGCATCACGGGCAAGTTCAGCGGCCGCAATCCCCATACCATACATATCATCGGTAACAATCCCCATGTAGTGTTTGTTGGGTTTATAATTGGCAATTGGGTTACTTAGCAATACCAGTTTTACCCCTTTGTCAACGACGGGTTTATATGCGGCTTCGGCACTTACGCCATCTAGTACAAGGGTTAAGATAATATCAGGATTAAGTGCCAACACATTTTCCACATCGCTGGCTTGACGGGCGGGGTCGAATTGGGCATCGGTTTGTGCAACCACTTTAATACCAAGATTTGCCAATTCATCTTTGGCACCACGGGTCAGGGCTTGTACCCAATTACCCGCCCCATGCCATACCAAGGCGGCTTTTAAACCTTTGGACATAACACTGCGTGCTTCGGAATCGGACAAGGTAATATTGCTGGCAGGTGCCGCAGGGTACCCCAATGGACCCCTTACCGCTTGGCTTAAATCGACGGTTTCTTTGGGACCGGCAATCGCACTGAATCCCATTAAAGTAAGGGCAGTTATGCCCCCCATAATGGTTTTGGTGAAAGTATTTTTCATAACTGTTCTCTCCTTTTATAAAATATTAATAATATGCTTTGAAAATAGTATACATAGGGGCTTTTCCCCCATAAAAATTAGTGTAACACGCATATAAATAATTTGTCAAGTATTTTGACTAATATCAAAAATATCTGTACACAAAACGGGAAAAAGTGGTACAGTATATGCGAAGCAACCAAGGGGAAAACAAATCAGCATGATGGATCAAGGGGTCAACCCCCACCATAATAAATTGATAAATTTACGGCGCATAATAGGTATTATTGCCAAGCATGGGGCGGTTGCACAAACAGATATTACCAAACACACACACCTAACCAAACAGGCAATTTCTAATTTGGTGTATACTTTAAAGCAGAAAGGTTTTATTGAAACAATGGATGTTGAAAAAGTACCTGAACACCAAACCAATCGTAAAGTAGGCAAACCCACAACCTTGTTACAATTGTCGAATAACAGCATATATACAGTCGGGGTATGGGTACGCAAGCACAGCGTCGAATCCGCTCTGTATAACATCAAGGGCGATTGTGTGTATTTACATAAAGTCAGTTTACAATCCACATCGCCCGAACATATTATCAGCAATATATACGATATATACACCCAGATATTAAACTATACTCACATCCCCCCCGAAAGGATTATGGGCATCGGGGTGGTATTACCCCCTTATAAACGCTTAGTCGATGATAAATACGCATTTCAATATACGGATGTATTGGTTTTGCAAAACCGTATTCAACAAGGTGTCTTTGAAACAACAGGGGTGCCGGTGATTATGGAAAATATTGCCACTGCCCTTGCCAGCAAAGAACTTTTTTTTGGGGCGGCAAAGTATTTGCAAAGTTTTATTTATGTATATATTGGGTACAGCATACATGCAGGATTCGTCCATCAAAAAAGGGTGCTGTCGGGATTTGAAGGTATGGGGGGACAGTTCGGACATCTGATTGTGGAACCAGATGGAATCCTGTGCAGTTGTGGCAACAAAGGCTGTTTAAATAAATATGTATCGTTGGAATCTTTTGAAGCCTATTTAAAACAACAGCATGTGAAATTTACTTCTGTGCAAGATGTTTTATACGCCCCAGAACCCTATAAAAAATACATCGATTTTTGGTTACAGGAAATGAGCGAACACATGCGATTGGGCATTCATGCACTGGAAACCTTGTTTAATGCGGAAACAATTATTTTGGGCGGGGTGGGACCTGATACATTTATGCACCAATGCACCCGTATGCTCCGTCCCCTTATTCCATCGGTCGCCCAAATGCATAAACGACAAATTCCACGGGTTATAAATGTCAAGCAAGAGGACCATATGATTATCAAAGGGGCGGGTACTTTACCGTTTTATATGGCATTGGAATCCATCCCTTATTATCAAGGATACAAGAACCATGCGGAACACAATAACACCCCTGTGGACAGGGCGAATGCACTGTTATTATAACACCATCTGTCCATGTATATATATGTGTTGCAAGTCATACTTTTTATTTAATATTAAAAATGAAGCATGTAAGCCTGTATCCACCGATCCATAAGCGTCACGCATACCCAAATATTGCGCGGGATATGTGGAGGTTCGCCGTATGGCTTGTGTTACAGTTTCGCCCAGTTTTATCCAGTTTTTAAATGCTTGTATCATGGTTAAGGAGCTGCCTGCTAATGTGGTATTATCTTGACATAATCGGATGGTACCATTTTGTTTATATACCTTATGATTGCCAAGTATATATTCGCCATCCGCTTGTCCCGCCGCCGCTGTGGCATCGGTTACCGCATACACATATGGAATGGCACGACAGGCACTCCGAATCGCCCCCGCATCCACATGGTGCATATCGGGAATAATTTCCGCATAATTGCTGTGCGATAAAATCCCTGCTACCGCCCCCGATTGCCGATGCAACAGACCGCTCATAGCATTATATAAATGTGTTGCACCGCTAAATCCGCCCCCAGACAAGGCGTGTTTACAACATTCATATTCCGCTATCGTATGTCCAATTTGTACCCGTGTACCTGCGGTTTTATAAGCATATTGTGCCAAGTATTTTGCGTGGGGAATTTCCGGTGCCATGGTCATTATCTTAATCGGGCATATATTATGCCATGTTTGAAACAGGGTAATATTGGCATCAATCGCATAATCGGGTTGGGCACCCAACTTGTCTGGACTGATAAAGGGACCTTCTAAGTGCACACCCAAAATATCCGCACTGGGGGGTAATCGGCTTTGTGATTGTCGTTGTATGGCTTGTGCCACACCCTGCACAGTGTGTGTAATGTCTTCTGTGGGGGCGGTCATGGTGGTGGGTGTCATGGCGACCGTGCCTTGGGTGGCATGGTACTTAGCCATGGTTAGCACCGCATCCGTACCCTGCATCACATCCGCCCCATTGCCCCCATGCACATGTAAATCAATAAAGCCTGGGATAATCAAAGTATCGCCCCCATACCCATCGAAGTCTATCACATGTCCCCGCACAGCGGTAATTTTGTGGTCAAAATCGACTGTTCCTGATACCCAGCCCTTGTTTGTAAATATGCACCCTGATATGGACATGTTATTTGCCCTGTATCTGTTGTTGATAAGCAATGCTGTTTTTATGGGCGATCTTATAATAGTGTTGCATTTGTAATGTATGCGATGCCCCTTCGTCCAAAACTATGGTTACATTGTGATGCATTTGTAAAATGCTGGCGGGGCACCATGCACTTACACCCCCTTCAATCATATTTACCACCGCATCGGCTTTGTTTTCACCGGTAACAATCATTAAGATTTCCCGGGATTCCATAATCGTACCAATGCCCATGGTGATACATAAATGGGGTTGCGTTTCGCCCTTTTTAAAAAATCGACTATTATCTTTAATAGTTTGCTGGGCAAGGGATTTTACACGGGTGCGGGATACAAGGCTGGACGAGGGTTCGTTAAAACCAATATGTCCATTGCCCCCCAATCCCAACAGTTGCAAATCAATCCCACCTGCTTGGGCAATGGCAAGATCGTATCGTTTGGCTTCGGCAAATCCATTTATGGCGGTACCATCTGGTACATGGGTATTTTTTTTGTTTATATCGATATGCTGAAATAAGGTGGTATCCATAAAATATCGATAACTTTGCGGATGGCTTGCCCCAAGCCCCACATATTCATCCAGATTAAAACTGGTGGCATGGGCAAATGATACCTGCTGGTGTTGGTATGCGGTAATTAAGCGATTGTATATGGCAATCGGGGTGCCGCCGGTTGCAAGCCCCAACACACTGTGCGGTTTTTTGCGGATGTGTTGTATAATTTTTTCCGCCCCATAATGGGCAACTTGGTCTTCATCAGGTAAAATAATTACTTCCATGTTATGCTGTCCCCTTGTATAACTTTTGGGCAAGGAGTATCGCCCCTTGCAACGCATCGCCCCTTGAAACCCATAATTTTTGTTTTATGTCTGTGGGCAAGTATGCGGTTAAGGCGGATGCTAAGCCCCCCTTAAAACACCATTTATCACAGCCCGATTTTTTAAGCAGATGGACCGCCATATCCCCTATACCCTGTCCCGCCTGTTGTAATATATGGGTGGCGATATGATCATTTTGTTGGGCATACTGTATGACCTTTGGGGCAAATTTCCCATAATCGGCGGGCGTTGCGGAAAACGCCCATTGTACTATGGTATTGGGGGAATTTTTAAACTGGGTTAATATATCCATACACAGGGGGCTGTTACACAATCCATCATATGCATCAAGGGCATACTGTATCGCCTGATGTCCCACCCATGCACCGCTGTATTTGTCGGATACATAAAATCCCCAACCGCCTACACGGTAATTTTTGCCTTGGGATACCGCCCACCCGATACAGCCGGTGCCGGAAATTAGCAACGCCCCATCCGCCCCATCAAATGCCCCAACACAAGATATTTGACAATCAGACACACACTGAAATTTTGCAAAGTCAAAAAAATACGCCTCCAGCCACGTCCGATTTTCAGGGGATTCTGTTCCCGCTATGCCCCCCACCGCATAGGTATTTTGGTATATGTCAGGGGTTAAATGTGCTTGGGACAAAATATCATTTAAACAGTGTTGCAACTGTGGCACCACCACCTGTTCCCCCAAATATAAATTGGCAGACCCCGATTGTGCTTCCCCCAAAATCGATCCCATGGTGTCCACAAGACGCATGCGACACGAAGTCCCACCGCCATCAATGCCCAAAAAATATAGTGTCATTCTTGATGTTTTCCCTATTATTTTTTTATGCTTTTTTATAACTTTGTCAAGGTATTTGACAATAAACGCACATAGTAACACACACAATTTCTTTCAATGTGATACATCTGTATGACATGATTATGCAGCGTGTTATATTCCTTTGTATTATAATTTTCCTTTCGACGCCCGTTTACGGGTGTTGGCGTCCAAGTATGCTTTGCGTAAACGGATATGATTGGGGGTTATTTCCAGCCGTTCATCCGCTTGTAAGTATGCAATGGCACTTTCCAATGTGAATCGTCTGGGTGGGGTTAATTTTACCGCATCATCTTTGCCCGATGCCCGTATATTGGTCAGTTGTTTACCTTTTAAGGGGTTAACTTCCAAGTCGTTATCTTTGCTGTTTTCCCCAATAATCATACCTTCATAAATATCGACGCCCGCATCGATAAACAACACCCCACGGGCTTCTAAGTTGGCAAGGGCATAGGCAACGGATTTACCGGTTTCTTGGGAAATCAGCACCCCCTCCCGCCGCCCAGCAATATCCCCCTTATACACCCCATACCCAATGAAAGAACGGGATAAAATTCCCGTACCTCGGGTATCGGATAAAAATTCTGATTGATACCCAATTAATCCCCGGGCGGGCATTTCAAAGGTTAAGCGAATTTTACCGCCCCCACTGGGTACCATCCCTTGCATTTCTGCCTTGCGCTTGCCCAGTTTTTCCACAACCACGCCGGAAAATTCTTCGTCCACATCAATGTGTACTTCTTCCATAGGTTCCAACCGTTCCCCATTGTTGCCTGTTTGGTAAATCACCCTTGGGGGGGCAACGGTCATTTCGTATCCTTCCCGTCGCATATTTTCCAACAATACCCCCAGTTGTAATTCGCCCCGTCCTGCGACTTCGAGGGCATCTTGTTCTGGGCATGGGGTAATGCGAATGGCAATGTTGGTTTCCGCTTCTTTGTACAGGCGTTCCGCTAACATATTCCCCGTTAATTTATCCCCATCTTGCCCCACCAGAGGGCTGTCGTTTACCGACACAGTCATCGACAGGGTTGGGGGGGTAATCGGGCGGGCTTGAATTGCTGCGGTCACATCCGGGTGACACAAAGTGTCGGCAACGGTGGCTTGTTGGAATCCTGCAATCGACACAATATCACCGGCACTGGCACTGTTTACGGGCAATCGTTCAAGCCCTGTACAGGATAAAATTTTGGTAATCCGTGCGGATTCAATTTTGCCTGTTGTCATATTTAACGCTTGGTGCGTTTCGCCCATTTTTACCACACCAGATTCAATCCGTCCTGTTAAAATCCGCCCCATATACGGATCGGATTCTAAGGTCGTTACCAGCATACTGAACAGGGCGTTTTGATCCAAATTCGGGGCGGGAATATGGTCAATAATGTTTTCGTATATGGGGGTCATACTTTCATGGGATTCACTTAAATCCATAACCGCCCAGCCTTGTTTTGCCGATGCATACAAAATTGGAAAATCCAGTTGTGTATCGCTTGCTTCCAGTGCCACAAATAAATCAAATACTTGGTCCACCACCCAATCGGGGCGGGCATCCGGTTTATCCGATTTGTTAATCACCACAATGGGATTTAAGCCCAGTGATAAGGCTTTGGATGTTACAAATTTTGTTTGGGGCATGGGACCTTCGGCGGCATCCACCAACAATACAACCCCATCGACCATCGACAAAATCCGTTCCACTTCGCCCCCAAAATCCGCATGACCGGGGGTATCGACAATATTCAAACGATACCCCCTCCATGTTACCGCTGTATTTTTGGCAAGGATGGTAATGCCCCTTTCCTTTTCCAAATCATTGGAATCCATAACCCGTTCATCGATATGCTGGTTATCCCGAAACACTCCAGATTGTTTTAACAGTGCATCGACTAGGGTGGTTTTACCATGATCCACATGGGCAATAATCGCCAAATTGCGTAACTTCATGTTGCTAAGCCTTATTACAATGTTTAAAATTACCGCCAATATAAGGGGCAAACACAAATTGTGCAAGTTTTTTATATGACATTTTATTCCCGTTGTGATATAGTGCGATTATTCATGGTATATAAATGGTTACAGTAATCGTTTTTGGGCATCACAACCCATTGATTGTATTAAAAACTTTATGAGTGTAAGGAGATTTTAAATGGTTCGTAAAAAAATATCCCTTATTGGTGCGGGACAAATAGGGGGTACATTGGCATTATTAGCAGGTCAAAAAGAACTGGGCGATGTGGTTATTTTTGATATCATAGAAGGTATCCCTCAAGGGAAAGCCTTGGACATTGCCCAATCCGCCCCTGTGCAAGGATTTGATAGCGTTTTAAAAGGCACCAACGACTATGCGGACATCGTCAATAGTGATGTTGTCATCGTAACCGCCGGTGTACCGCGCAAACCGGGTATGAGTAGGGATGATTTATTGGGTATTAACGCAAAAGTCATGCGGTCCGTGGGCGAAGGGATTAAAACATATGCCCCAAATGCTTTTGTGATTTGTATTACCAATCCCCTTGATGTGATGGTTGGTTTGTTACAACAGTATTCTGAATTGCCCACAAATAAAGTTGTCGGCATGGCGGGTGTCCTAGATTCCGCACGGTTTCGCCATTTCTTGGCGGAAGAATTTAATGTATCCGTGGAAAATGTCAATGCGTTTGTGTTGGGCGGACACGGGGATACTATGGTACCCTTGACACGGTATTCGACAATTGCGGGTATCCCCGTGCCAGATATGGTGGCAATGGGGTACAGTACGGCGGAAAAAATCGATTCTATCGTACAACGCACCCGTGATGGTGGGGCGGAAATTGTTGCCCATTTGAAAACGGGATCTGCATTTTATGCCCCCGCTGCATCGGCAATTGAAATGGCGGAAAGTTACTTAAAAGACAAACGCAAGGTCCTTCCTTGTGCTGCATTCGTCGAAGGCAAATATGGTCTGGAGGGTTTATATGTGGGGGTGCCAGCGATTATTGGTAAAAATGGTGTGGAAGATGTGTTGGAAATTGCCCTAAATGATGGGGAAAAGGCGATGCTAGACAGTTCCATATCTGCTGTAAAACACCTAAATAAAGCCGTAGCGGACTTATAAAATAAAAAATATATTTTGGTAACAACTTTATGGAAAGACATGAAAATGAATATACATGAATATCAAGGTAAGCAAATCTTGAAACGGGCTGGTATACCCGTAAATGAGGGTATTGCTGCGTTTACGGTCGAAGAAGCCGTTGCGGCGGCAAAGGCGTTTGGCGAAGGGGCGTGTATTGTCCTTAAATCCCAAATCCATGCGGGGGGACGGGGGGCGGGTCGCTTTATTAATGGTAATCCAGATAAGGGCGGTGTACGGGTATTTTTCGACACGGAAAAAATCGAAGCCAACGCCAAAGAAATGTTGGGCGAAGTCTTGGTAACCAAGCAAACGGGACCAGAAGGCAAACAAGTAAACCGTTTATATGTGGAAAATGGCTGTGATATTGCACATGAATATTATGTATCTGTGTTATTGGATCGTGCACTTAGCAAAGTTATGATTATGGCATCAACTGAGGGCGGGATGGATATTGAAACAGTTGCGGAACAAACCCCAGAAAAAATTATCCAAGTATACGCCGACCCAGATGGATTGTCCGTTACCACAGCCAACGATTTGGCGGCACAATTGGGTATGACGGGTAACACAGCCGATCAAGCGGCGGATGTCTTTATCAAATTGGTAAAAACATACATGGAAAAAGACATGGATATGTTGGAAGTCAACCCGTTGGTTACCACACCTGATGGGGATATTATTGCCTTGGATGCAAAAATTTCCTTTGATTCAAATGCCTTATACCGCCACCCTGATATTCAAGAAATGCGGGATGAGACCGAAGAAGACCCCATGGAAAATGAAGCGGAAAAGTGGCAATTAAACTATGTCAATCTGGAGGGGAATATTGGCTGTATGGTAAATGGTGCCGGTTTGGCAATGGCGACTATGGATATTATTCAAATGAAGGGGGCAATGCCCGCAAATTTCTTGGATGTGGGGGGGACGGCCACCGCAGAACGGGTTGCCGCCGCCTTTAAAATTATTCTGTCCGATGACAATGTACAAGGTATCTTGATCAATATTTTTGGCGGTATCGTCCGTTGTGATATGATTGCCGAAGGTATTATCGAAGCTGCAAAACAAGTGGGTGTTCCCGTGCCATTGGTGGTACGGTTGGAGGGGACAAATGTGGAAAAAGGCAAACAAATTTTGGCGGAAAGTGATGTAAATGTGGTATCCGCCGATACTTTGGAAGACGCCGCAGAAAAAATCGTTGCATTGGTATAACATTAAAATAAGGAATATATAAGATGGCTGTTTTAATTAACAAAAACACAAAAGTAATTTGTCAAGGTTTTACTGGTAAACAAGGAACTTTCCACAGTCAACAAGCCATTGCGTATGGGACGCAAATGGTCGGGGGGGTAACCCCCAAAAAAGGCGGACAACACCACTTGGGATTGCCTGTATTTAACACAGTAGCGGAGGCAAAAGCGGCAACCGAAGCAACTGCATCGGTTGTTTATGTTCCCCCGCCTTTTGCGGCGGTGGGTATTATCGAAGCGATTGAGGCGGAAATGCCCTTGGTGGTTGCCATTACCGAAGGTATTCCCATTATGGATATGGTACGGGTCAAACAGGCTTTGCAAGGATCCAAAACCCGTCTGATTGGTCCAAATTGCCCGGGGGTTATTACCCCTGATGCGTGTAAAATTGGCATCATGCCCGGACACATTCACACGCCCGGTAAAGTGGGCATTATCAGCCGTTCGGGTACATTAACTTATGAGGCGGTACATCAAACCACGCTGGCGGGATTGGGGCAATCCACTTGTATTGGTATTGGGGGGGATCCGGTGAATGGTACGAATTTTATGGATTGTATGGATATATTCTTAAACGACCCAGATACAGATAGCATTATCATGATTGGCGAAATCGGCGGTACGGCGGAAGAAGAAGCATGCGAATTTATCCAATCGCACCCCATTAAGAAACCGATTGTTGGCTTTATTGCCGGCACAACCGCCCCAGAGGGCAAACGCATGGGACATGCTGGGGCAATTATTTCCGGTGGTAAAGGCACCGCAGAATCCAAGTTCCAAGCCATGGAACAAGCGGGCGTAGTCGTAAGCCGCAGCCCAAGCCGCTTGGGCGAAACAATGCTTGAAATTATGAAATAATTTTAGGGATTTATATACTTGACTCCACAAGAGTTGAATTAAGGTTACTTTTTGTTTTTATGCACAGATGATATTGATGAGTTTACATTTTGTCTAAATAATGGTAATGTTAAGCATCATATATTTGACTTTATGGATAGTTTGTTTAATGGTGCTTTTTGGTAATGAATTGACCTATAAGGAGTTGATAAAATGACAATAATACCCGAATCAGAAATACATTTATACGCATACCTTATACAACAAAAAATTTTTTCTAATGACTGGGATACCAAAAGAGTAGCCAATCACCCTGATATTCAGGGCATTCTAAATAGTGCAAGCAAAAAAGGCTCTGGTAATAGGGGAGAGCCTGATTTAATATATGTAAATAGAAACAAAAAACTTCTTATATTATTAGAAAATAAATCGAGTATTACATCCCATAAGTCTATTGATGGTCGTTCTAAACCTGTTGACTTTGCTGTTGACGGGATTCGTCATTATTTGTCTTTTTTTGTAGGAACAGAGTTAAATGAAAATAATAAGCACCTTTCCGATTGGAAAATTATAGGTATCGCCTTTTCTGGTGATATAAGAGATGAATATAACAAATTAATAGATTCGTTTATTATCAAAAATGGGGTAATAGAAAATATAAATGTTAGAGAATTTTTAGATGAAAATGATTATTTACGAATTTTTGAAAATATTGACCTAGAACATATAACTACCAATATTTCCTCATCTTCCCGAGAGATTAATATAAAACTTCGTGAGATAGATGCAGAAAATAGACCAATATTATTAAGTGCTTCAATGATTTCATTATTAGATAGACATGATAATGATTTTAGAGAAAACTTTAAAAACTATAAAGCTGAAACTCTAGTAAAAAGAATACCAGAAGTTGTTGAGTATATACTAGATAAAGAAGGGATAGATAGCAAAAAGGTCAATCTTTTTATAAGAAAATTGGTTTTCTTGCAAGATAGTATAGATTTGAAAAATGATAAATTAAAAATATTATATAACATTTTAACTGAACTTAAAGATAATGTAATCCCTCTTTTTGAAAAGAAAAGTAGTTATGATATTATTGGTAAATTTTATGAGGAATTTCTTAAATATGCAGGTATAGCAAATGTTAAAAAAGGTATTGTTTTAACACCATATCATATCACAACACTTTTTACTGATTTATTGGATGAAGAAATTAAGAATAATGATGTGTTCTTAGACCCATGTTGTGGGACAGGGGCATTTCTTATTTCTGGTATGAATAAAATTATAAATAAAATTGAAACTTCTAATATATCCAATAAATTCGATCGAGTAAATATGGTAAAAGAATATCAAATAATTGGAATTGAAAAAAATGCTACTATGTTTTCTTTGGCTATATCCAATATGTTGTTTAGGGGTGATGGTAAGTCAAGAATACTGAATGGAGATTTTTTTGATGATATAATGTTAGAAGAAGTGAAACAGTTAAATCCCACAATTGGTTTTATAAATCCACCATATAGTGGTTTAGATAACGCAAAAAATCCAACAAAAAAAGAGATTCAATTTTTGGAAAGAATGCTGGATACAGTAAATAGATTTGGTATTATTATCGCACCATTATCTACATTTTTTAAAGATACTATTATTCGTAATAGGATACTATCAAAACACATGTTGAAGTATGTTATAAACATGCCTAGTGATTTATTTCAACCCAACGCTATGACACATACAGCTATTGCTGTTTTTGAAACGCATCAGCCACATAATAACAATAGGGTTATTTTTTATGATTTAAAAGATGATGGTTTTATGTTGTCCAAAAATAAAGGTAGAACAGATAAGTTAAATAAATGGCAAGAGATTAGAAAAAAACTATTAAACGATATAAAAGATACTGATACTAATCAAGATAATATAAAAATTTTAAAGAAAAAAATTTCCAATAATGATGAGTGGGTGATACAAGCCCACAGCGAAACAGATTATTCAGATATGGATAATCAGAATTTTGAAAATACTATTAAAGAATATGTCATATTTAAAACAAAAGTATCCTTAGATTTATTAAACAAAAATATGAGAGATATAGATTTATTTAATTTATTTTCTAAATCTGATATTTCAAACGCTCCAAAATTAGGTAATTTTATTGATATGGATAAAAAAAGATTTAAATGGTTTTCATTAGAACAATTTTTTGAAATTAAAGGAAGTAAAAGTATAACACAAACAGACATAGATATGTCCCATCAAAAAGGTTCATTTCCTTATGTAACAACTTCTGCACAAAATAATGGAATACAGGGGTTTTATGAATATTTTACAGAACAAGGCAAAGTTTTGACTGTTGATAGTGCTACCATAGGAAGTTGCTTTTATCAAGAACTAAATTTTTCGGCATCTGACCATGTGGAGAAACTTGTACCAAATTTTAATATTAACATATATATAGCCATGTTTTTAATAACTATAATGAAACAAGAGAAATATAGATATGGATATGGAAGGAAATTTTCACAAAAAAGGTTAAAAAATACTAAAATTAAGTTACCTGTAAATATGAATAGTGATCCTGACTGGGATTTTATGGAAAATTATATTAAATCATTACCTTATAGTAGTAACCTATGATAAATGGTGCAGTTAAATATATAAATCCCTAATTTTAAGGGCTAGTGTACTGTACTAAACAGATATTCTGTTCTTAAATCCATTTTATATGAGTTTTTGTTTTACCAGACTTTCGGCAATTTGTATGGTGTTTAGTGCCGCCCCTTTGCGTACATTGTCGGATACACACCAAAAACTGATGGCGTTTTTTTGGCTGCTGTCGTTGCGGATTCTGGATACATATACGGCATCTTCGCCTGCACATTCGACTTGTGTTACATATCCGCCGTCTTGCCGATGGTCGACCACCACCACCCCAGGGGCGTTGCGTAACACCTTACGGGCGGTATTTTCGTCCATGTTGCCATCAAATTCCACGGTTAGGGATTCCGCATGTCCAATAAACGCCGGTACCCGTACACAAGTGGCGGATACTTCGATATTTTCGTCCAGTATTTTTTGGGTTTCCACCCGCATTTTCCATTCTTCTTTGGTGTATCCATCGTCTTGAAATATGTCGATATGTGGAATACAATTAAAGGCAATTTGTTTAGTAAATACTTCATTTTGTATGGGGTCATTGACATAAATCCCACGGGTTTGGGTAAATAATTCATCCATGGCTTGTTTGCCCCCGCCGCTGGTGGCTTGGTAAGTGGATACGATGACCCGTTTAATGGGGGCAATATCGTGCAATGGTTTTAATGTCACCAACATTTGAATTGTTGAACAATTCGGATTGGCAACAATCCCTTTTTTGATGTTTTGTAAATCTTGGGGATTGACTTCTGGGATGACCAATGGTACATCGCCATCCATACGCCAATAGGAAGTATTGTCGATAACAACCGCCCCCGCCGCCGCCGCCTTAGGCGAATATTCGGCGGATATTTTCGCCCCCGGTGAGGATAATACAATATCTATATCGGTAAAATCAAATAAGGCAAGGTTTTGACAGGGCATATTTTTGTCCCCAAATGCCACTTCCACCCCCATAGACCGATTCGAAGCAAGTGGAATCAAAGTATCCACAGGAAATTCCCGTTCCGCTAATATATTTAACAATTCACGCCCCACATTCCCAGTGGCCCCTACGACCGCAACAGCATAGCCCATTTGAAAGCCTTTCATAATTTTAGTGTGTTATAAAACATAATTATACACACATAAAAAATTTTAAGTCAATACGATATTATGCTCTGAATCGTACAACATAAAATATGGGTGCCAAACACTGTGTCCCTCGACATCTATTATAGGGTGTATTTATCTATTTGAGTTTTTTCATTTCTTCCACCCTTAATCCATTCGAGTTTTCTCATTTCTTCCACTCCTTTACGGGACGCATTGATTTCCATACCATTTTTTAAGATGCACACATATCGATTGTTCCTGCGAACGATGTCTTTTAAACCATCTTGGGCAATCCAGTAGCTACGGTGAATCTGTACCCCATTAATGGGGGTGCTGTTGCCAATGGCATTGGCAAGGGATGAATACACCATGTGGTTGCCCTTCGATGTGATAATATTAACATAATGGTCATTGGCTTGTAATCCCCATAAATCGCCCCGTTTGGGCAAGGGAATGGTTTTTAAAATATCGGGACAGTATTTTTTTTCAATATGAATCAGATTTTCAATATTTAAAATTTGTCGCAAGACTATGGTGGAAAATATAGAAATAATCCCATATATAATGGCGGAATTTCGTATAGCTGATATGGTAAGAGAGTTAAATATGGATATAAGTATTATCAACCCCACATACGATATAAGTAATAATGCCAATATGGCAATAAGATTATTTTCTTGTTTTTTATATTGTAAATACACCCCCCCAATGGCATTCGAAAGTGTCGGCACGAGCATATATAACGCCCACAATATAATATTTATAATGGGCGATAGGGATAATTTGGGACCGAATAATATCATAAAACTCATTGAGATCAAAACAATCAATCCCATTATAATGTATGCTTTTGATCCTTTTATTTCATGTACTAAAAATTTCCAAAATTTCATAATATAATTTTCTTTCCCAAACTATTTTATACCATACGCATTTTGTTACAGAGAATATATTACCATAATTGATATACCATATTAAACTATAAGATAAAAAACGAATCATTTCAAGCATAAAATCATATTTATGGAACAGATTTGCCCATTTGTAATGAAAACACACACAAATGTAATGTGTTATTGGTGTATCGTAAATCCCATATCTTATTTGTTAATGCCTTAAATTGTATATTTTACGAGATGTAACATACTGTTTATAAATTTGCTGATGTTTTTTTACGAATAAATACCTTATTTAACGAAAATACAATTTTATTATATTTTTTGTACTGTATTATATAAACATACAGCACATGTATGGTATGTATTATCAAAAAACAACATGTACTTTGTATAAATATGTATTTTTAAATTAATGATGAAAGGATTAAAGATTATGAAAAAAGTACTAATAGCAACGACTATATTGGCATTGACAAGTAATGCATTTGCTGATAAAGTTAAAATTACCATTAACAATATATTGGAATCCAAAGGAACCATTCAGTTGGCTATTATCGAATCTGGGTATGAGGCAAACTTCCCAGATGAGGGACGGTTAATGTTACCACAGGTGGATGGGTCTATGGCACCGGGGTTGCAGGAGAATGCTACCACACCGTCGATGTCATTTGATGTGGATTTGCCGGCGGGTACATATGCGGTTGCCGTATACCATGATGTAAACGACAATGGCAAAATGGATCGTGTGCCATTTGTCGGATTACCCCTTGAACCTTATGGATTTTCCAATGATGCCCGTGGTGCATTTGGTGCCCCCAGCTTTGCCGATGCGTCATTCGAAGTGGATGGGGACACGGAAATCGAAATGGATGTGGCAAAATAACATATTATGTATGTGGCGGGGGATATTATCCACCGCTACATAACATTCACACTTAAATAACTTAGGAGGCTTAAATATCATGGCACTTATTGATTTAAAAGGTATCGATAAAATATTTACCATGGGTGAAGTAGAAGTACGGGCATTAAATAGCGTAGACTTACAGGTCCAAGAGGCTTCTTTTACCGCGGTTAGCGGTCCCAGTGGATCGGGCAAAACCACCTTGTTAAATATTATTGGTACGCTGGACACAGCAACAAATGGGGAATATTATTTTGACGATGAACACATAGAATACGAAAACCAAGAACAAATTAACCGTATTCGTAGCAACGACATCGGCTTTATTTTCCAAAACTATAACCTGCTGCCCGTATTATCGGCGGTGGAAAATGTGGAGATGTCGGTTATGCAAAGTTCAATGCCCGCCAAAGAAAGACGGGAACAAGCGGAGTACTTGCTCGAACAAGTGGGGCTGGCGGATCGCATGCACAATATGCCCTCTGGTTTATCAGGGGGGCAACAACAACGGGTTAGTGTTGCCCGCTCATTAATGGGGAAACCAAAATTGGTATTGGCGGATGAACCGACCGCCAGTTTGGATACAAAAAACACTATGCAGTTGATTGACATTATGTTGGATTTGAATGAACGGTTAAAAACCACCTTCTTATTTTCCACCCATGACATTACGCTGTTAAAAAATGTAAGAAATATTATCAAATTAATTGACGGGGAGGTTGTCGATGAATAATAAATGGTTTAAAATAGCATGGCGATCAGTTGTGCGTAACAAAAGACGGTCAATGACGGCCGTATTAACAATCGGTATAGCAGCGGCGGCAATGATGGCGGCATATGGGTTCTTGACCTTTACATTTTGGGGGTTAAAGACTTCGATTATCCAAGGGGGTGCGGGAAATTACCACATCATGGATAAACGCTTTATTACTGGCTTCGAAGAAACCCCCATGGAATTTGGGATTCCCAATACAGAATCCGATGACTTGATTGAAAAATTGGAATCCCAACGGGAAATTCGTTTGGTGACCCCCCGTATTAGCTTTGCGGGTTTGGTGTCATTGGGTGAAATTACCGCTATTTTCCAAGGGCAAGGGGTAAATCCGAAAAAAGAAAATCGTTTGCGGGCGGGCAACGCCGCCGGGCAATATCTGCAAGGGCGCGAAGTCCGTGGCGATGATATTTACCAAGTCGAATTGGCGTTAAAAGTAGCGGAACGGCTGAATGCCAAAGTGGGCGATGTGGTAACATTGCTGGGGACAACCCAATTTGGCGGTATTAACGCCATCGATGCCAAAGTTGCCGGCATTTATACCACGGGTATTCCCGAACGGGATGCCATTGAATTAAAGGCCCCCCTAGACTTTGCCCAAGAACTTATGGAGGCGGACAGAATAACCCGTTTGGTGGTACAGTTACGGGATATGGATGCAACCGATACATATCGTGCCACACTAAATGGTATGATTGGCGATAAGAATGACACGCAAACATGGTATGAATTGGAACCATATTTCTTGTCCGTGCAACAGATTTATTATGGTATTTTTACATTTATGGGTATCATTTTAATCTCAGTTGTGTTATTATCCGTATACAATGTACTTAGCACAACTGTGTTGGAACGGGTGGCGGAAATTGGCACATTACGGGCATTTGGAATTTCCCGTTCCCGTATTACCCGTACCTTTATGACCGAAGGGTTTATTATTGGCGTGTTTGGGTCGTTGTTGGGTGTTATCGTGTTCGCAGGGATGTTTATCGGTATCAACCAAACGGACATTATGTTACCCCCCCCACCGGGACGGTCGCAACCCTATCCATTGTTGATATTCTTCGAACCCGAAGGTGTGCTAGCTGTAAGTGGCATCATGGTACTATTAGGTGGCTTTGCGTCCCTGTTCGCAGTCCGCAAAGTGGTAAAAAAGAAAGTAGTGGAGCAATTACATCATGTTTAAAAAATTTCTTAAAATTATATCTGTATTGTGGGCAACGCTTATGTTGCCCACTGTGGTGGCCGCTGTGGATGCGCAAGAGTTGTTAGAGCGTGCGGATGCGGGGCGGGCACCTTTTATCGCCAGCCGTCTTAATATAACAATGCAGTCTTATGTGGATGATGCAATAGACGATTCGACCGATTTCTTGGTACATACAAACGATGCAGACAGCCTTGTGGATGTATTAAGTGGACGCAGCGAAGGACAAAAAGTTCTGCTGATTGAAAAAGGTATGTATGTGGCAACCAAGCGGGCATCCCGTCCCGTGCGGATTACGCCATTGCAACGCTTATTGGGACAGGCTTCTTATGGGGACATAGCATCGCTGCGGTTGAATGCGGATTATACCCCCACCTTTATTTCCGAACAAAATGGCGAAGTGTTGTTGGAATTGAAGGCAAAAACCAAAAAGGCGACCTATCGCAAATTGAATTTGTGGTTGGAAAAAGATACTGCCCGTTTGATTCGGTCTGAGGCTTTTCTTGCCAGTGGTAAAATGATTAAAAAGATTAAGTATGTGTTTGATGGCAACTTGGTTTCCCAAATCATTTACACAGACCCCGGGGTCGACAACAAGAAAACCATTATGAATATTAACAGCCTTGAGGAAAAGAAATTGTCCGCACGATACTTCCGTCCAGAAGGTATGCGCGATAAAATCAGATAGGTACACTTAAACCCCACAGGTGATTGCCATTGCCTGTGGGGAGTGTGTTTAATAATAAAGATAGAGTAAGCAAGGACATAAAACACATGTATTTTCCATATATAAAAATCGGTGCCATGGGTGTGGGTGTATGGCTTGCCAGCCAGACAATGGCGGTTGAAACATATATTTTTGCCCAAAATGAAACGCAAAATCGCAGTGGCATTTGGCAACAAGAACTGGGCAATAACACCCGTATATCACAATTGGAACGCATGTATGGTGTGGGGTTTAATGGTGAAGCACAAGGTTTTGTATATCATCTGCGTGCCCAAACCACAGAAGACGATGCAAATGCGGAGGATACGGTAAAAATAAAGGAATCGACCTTACAAATGCGGTCTTTATATCGGGATTTTGATATATCTGATTCGATCAGCATTAAAATTGGTAAATTCACGGAAAATTGGCAAATTGCCAATGTATTGTCCCCATTTTCTTTTGCCTCCCCCGACAGCCGTACAATACAATTATCCAATCCGCTGAGTATTGATAACAGCACCTTGGGTGTGGCGGTGCGGTATTATGCCCCGTCTGGGGATACCACATATACTTTGTATGTCAATGCGGACCAACGCGAAGAAGATGCGGTTACCCACAAAGGGTATCAATTCGTCGCCCTGCGGGCGAGTACTTTTATAAGTGAAAATACGGATGTTACATTGGTGGCACAAAAATATAAAAACAGTCGATTGGGTGTGGGGGCAGGTTTTCGTAACATTGCCACCGATGCGTTGGCGTTATATGGGTCGGCTTTTATCAGAAAGGGAACAGTACGGGCAATCCACAAAGGGGTATGGGAGAACAACCCCAACTTAGTTGACCCGACAAATGCGGTCAGCGATCACCGTATTAATGATAACAAAATATATATAAACGCCATGATTGGATTGCAATATACAACAGAAAACAATTTTCAATATTGGCTCGAATATGGATATGACCAACGGGGCATGGACAACGGCCAATGGAAAACTTTTAAAGATTTGGTAAACACACACAAGGGATTAAGTGGGGCACAAGCCCCATTACGCACCCCCAATTTATCAACGGATTCATCGTTGCTGCATGAAAGGGGGTTGCGACAACAATATGTGTGGGTGAATATGAACAAAGAATTCGGCGTATATGATGTGTCCGCATCTGTGCGTGTGGGGGTGGATACATCCGCCGCTTGGTCATTTGGGGTCGATTATGAAGGATTTGATGCTGTGACCATGGGGACACAGCTGAATATAAACACAGGCAGTCCAGATACGGAATTTGCCTCATATCAAGTGAGCGATAATCGTTTTACCATTTTCTTCCGCCGTGATTTTTAAAATTTTAAAAATATAATATACAATACCACAGACTGCAATGTTGTATATGTAAAATAAAAGGCATGTGCATGCCTGTTTACAAAGCAGACCCCATAAATATATAATAAAAAAACTTTTATTATGGGGGCAGCAGAACAAGAGATATTAAATAGCCTAAGCGTTATAAGTCGAAGCCGCTTATTTTATAGCGGTTCTATTGGGTTGGGAATACCGCCCCTTGTTACATATTATTTTGACGATAAACGCTCACATACAAAAACCAACAATAAATTAAGGCAAAAATAAAAAAGGAAGATGTCGATGTATAATAAATGGTTTAAAATTGCGTGGCGATCGGTTGTGCGTAACCGTCGCCGTTCGATCACTGCGGTGCTAACCATTGCCATTGCGTCGGCGGCAATGATATGTGCCCAGGGATATGTGGTCTTTAGTTTTTGGTCGTTGCAAAATTCTATTATCCAAGGGGGGACGGGTAACATACACATTATGGACACCCGATATATTGAAGGTTTCGAAGAAAATGCCCTCGAATATGGTATGGCTGCGGATGAAGCACAACGGCTTATACACATATTGGAATCCCAACCAGAAATCAAATTGGTAACCCCCCGTATTACTTTTACTGGGCTGTTGTCCGTGGGCGAGGGAACGACCATTTTTTCCGGGCAAGGGGTGGTTACTGAGCGGGAAAATGCCCTGCGGGGTAACAGTATATATGGGGCATATGTCGAAGGCACTTGGATACAGGGTGGGGACCCATATCAAATTGAACTTGCCATTGATTTGGCACGGCGATTGGAAGTCCGCATTGGCGACAGGGTAACAGTGCTTGGCACCACCGCATATGGCGGTATGAATGCCATTGATGCGACCGTTGTGGGGATTTACAGCACGGGTGTGCCGGAACAAGACCGTTTGTTTATGCGTGTACCCATAAAATTTGCCCAGGAACTTATCGATGTGGCAAAGGTTACCCGTTTGGTGGTTGAATTACAGGACCATAATAAAACCGATGTACACCGCCCCTTAATTGAGTCATTAATTGGCGATGAAAATGGCACGCAAACATGGTATCAATTGGTACCCTTCTTTAAAAAAGCACAACAGATTTATATAACCATTTTTTCCATTATGGGTGGTATATTGGTAATTGTGGTGCTGTTGTGTGTGTATAATGTGCTTAGCACAACTGTGTTGGAACGGGTGGCGGAAATTGGCACCTTGCGGGCGTTTGGAATTTCCCATGTCCGTATCATTGCTAATTTTATGAACGAAGGCTTTATCATTGGTAGTATCGGGGCGGTGTTGGGGGTGGGGATGGCAATGGCAATTGTATACGCAGTCAATATGTCCCATATTATGCTGCCCCCCCCGCCCGGACGGTCATTGCCATATCAGTTATTGTTGTTACCCGATATATGGGCGGTGGGTTTTGTAATGGCAATTATGTGCAGTTTGGCGGCACTTGCATCCCTGTTTGCCGTACACAAAGTGGTTCATAAAAAAGTGGTGGAACAATTACAGTATCGCTGATATGTGGTTGGTACATGCGTACAGATACATATATTCCTTATTTTTATAAAAAAATACTTGTAATATTTATAAGTTTACTGTATATCTTGTATACGATTATGTTGTGAAAGCATTTGCATTGGAATGTATCGGATAAATAATATAGTATACGCAGAGGATAAATATTTTGCATGTTAATGATGCCATTATATGAACAAGTAAAGCAAGAAATTTTAAAACGCATTAACAATCAGTATTGGAATCCCGGTGATTCCTTACCAAATGAGTTTGAATTGGCGGATGAATTGGGTGTTAGCCAAGGTACAATACGCAAGGCATTAAGTATATTGACCGAAGAAAAGGTGCTCGAACGCCGTCAGGGCAAGGGGACTTTTGTTGCCAAGGTCGATTTTCAAAGATTTTGGAAACATAAGACTGTACATGGTGCGGATCAAGTGGAATATACCCAGTATATTACCCTTGAAAAAATACCCATGCCAGATTTTGTTAAAAATATTTTTGGGGATGAAAATACGGAATGTATTATGGCAAAACGCATACATCACATGGGCGAAGGCGTTTTGTTATATAAGGTTTTGTATATCCAACTGGAGCAATTACAAGATTTTGATACAATCGGGGAAAACCCAGATTCAATGGGTAAATTTCTCGACAACCATTTTGATTCGGTGTTCAGAAATAATTTGTATGCATCCACCAATCACTTAAAAGCGGTTATGCCTGATGAAGAATGTCAAAAATATCTCAACATAGGGGCGTTTACCCCCGTATTGTTACAACAATATACAATCAATGATGCCTTTGGTAATTGTTGTGTACTGGGATATTTATATTGTGATTCGACACAGGTATTTTATGAGGATATTGTAAGTTAATAATTATAATTTGGGGAATTATTGGGGGGATATATTTAAATCTTTGCAAGGATGAAAACTATGATAAATAATATATAGCAAATAAAGTATACAGGATGCGATGCCACCGTATACAGACAAGATAAAAAAATGGGGGTCAAAAATAATTTTTCATATTATAATAAGTAGAATTAAGATTTTTGTAAGTAATATGTAGACAATGGAAATAATCAGTGTAGGTGATAAAAGGAAATGTTTGTAAAAAAAATTATAAGGGTCTCTGTTGTTATGGGGATGTTACCTGTATCTGCGTTTGCTGTAAGCGTTGACCAAATTACCAAAGATTTACAAAACGACCTACAATCTGTTTTACCAAAACCTGCGGACATAAAAATCCCCTCATTGGGGGGCACAGAATATGGGGAATTGGAAAAAAATCAGACTCAGTTACAGATTAAAAATTTCGACTTGATATATTCCGCCCCGCCCCCTGTTGTGTTGCAACAAAACATTGCAAAGTGGGTATCCAAATATAATGGGCAAAATGTAACCTTGCAAAAAGTGGTGGAAATCACCCGGGAGGTGGAACAAGAAATTGTAAAATTGGGCTATCCTTTGGTACGGGTTGTGTTGCCCGCCCAACAATTTAGTACCAAAAACGCACAGGTAAAATTAAACATTGTTTCCGGGTTTATTGAAGATATTGTTGTTGATGTGGGCGATACCGATACTATGAAAGATTTCGTAAAAAGGGATATTTCTATGTTCATAGTACATGCTTGGGCGGAACTGAAATCCAAAAAATTCTTACATCGGGATAATTTGAATCGTACCCTATTGGTATTAAAATCCCATTATGGTATCGAACCTAAATTATTTGTCAGTGCCGGACAAGGATTGGGGGGTTTTAATTTAAATGTATCGGTTACATATACCCCAAAGGTGAATTTTGTATCCTTAAAAAATAATTTGGGGGCGGCGTTTAACCATTATGCGGTGCAATATGTGGGTATGTTTAACGATATTTTCCCCACCCATTCCCGACAAATACGGCTTATTTCCATATTTTCTGTGCAACAACAATCCGATGCATATTATCGCATGGCAAAATTGGAATATAACAGAAAATCCGTTACAGGCAAACAATTGGGCATTTACGCATCCGTAAATCGCACCGTATCTGTGTTAAGGGGTGCCGCCAAAAACCCAGCGGTAAACCAAGGGGTAAACAATGGTTATGGGGTGTCTTATACCCTACCTTTATCGACCCAATTTCATAAAAATACCAAATTGCAATTTGCCCTTGATGTGGTGCGCGACAGTGCATTTAACAGCAACACAAAACAATTCATCCACGAAGACCGTACCAGCCGATTCAGTGCCACATACTTGTACGATATCGAATCGGGTAATGTCAAACATGATGTAAGAATAACATACAGCATGGGGCTTGATATATTTGACGCAAAATCAAATACGCAAAATGGGATAAAATCGTCCAAACAAGGGGCGATAAACACTAATGATTTGTATGATGTGTATTATAAGTACCACAAATCATACCCCAATTTCCTGCACCATATAACGATTAATGGGCAATATGCGTCCAAGCGTGCGATCTTATCGGGGCAAAAATTTTCGCTTATGGGGGGGGATAAGGTTGCCGGCTTTGTGGGCAATGGTTTGTCCGCTGATTCTGGATGGGCACTTAACACAGGGGTTACATTCAAAACCATTAAAGTTGATAATCGTGGATATTCCCCGACCGTCGATGTGGCATTTGCATCCGGTAAACTATATAATCCCACCGGCGTCGAAAGCCCCAACCTAAGGGCGAACTCGATTAAATTTGGAATCAGCACAAATATTGGCAGAAATAAGTGGGAAGTTGGATATTCTCTTTCCCGTAAATACACCCTAACATCCGATAATGACGCACATATCAGTTTGAATGTATTAAGGTTATTTTAATATACAAATATTTATAATAGTATGATATACAGTAAGGCATAATTTTGATTTAATAAAAGAAAGGTATAACAAATGGTTTTAAATTTAGGATTTTTTTCAAATGTAGTGGCATTAAACAGCGACGCACACAAGAATTTGAAAATCGCAAGTGGTGTCAATTATGCATTTAGCACAAAAGCCCACGCTATTCCCGCAGTAGTGGTCGAAGTCCCTCTGCTGGCAAAAGAATATCCCGTGGTGATTGCCAAGGATGCGGATGATTCGCATACATTGTTGGTCGCCCTCGGGTTTGCGGAACAAAGCAACGCCTATGTATCCGCAGAAGGGGAATGGTTGGCACAATATGTACCCGCACATATTCGCAGGTATCCTTTTATTTCTTTGCCCACCACTGAGGACCCGGAAAAAAGTGTATTATGTATCGATCAAGATGCCCCCCATTTCATAGGCAAAGGGGGTAAAGCGTTGTTTGATAAAAAAGGCGAAGCAACCGAAATTACACAAAACGCCTTGCGGATGAACGAAGAATACGAATTATCCATGGCGGAAACACGGCGTTTTATTGCGGATATTGTCGAACAAGATATTTTGGAAGAATGTACCGAAAACAGCGATTATGGTAATGTAACATTTTATCGTATCAATGTGGAAAAACTGAGTGCCATTGACGAAGAAACGACCATTAAGTGGAAACAAGACAATTATTTGACTGTGTTAAATTGGTTGCTTCAATCCCAACGCAATTGGCGTGAAATTGAATTAAGATTACGATTTAAGGAAAGAAGTGCCTCCGAATCTGTGCAAGAGGGACATGGCTAATGCGTTTTGTACATTTTATAAAAATGGGGTTTTTAACACTATTTGTGTTTATGGCAACATCCCAATGGGGTCCACTTCTGGCATCCCCCTATGTGGTCGAAGGATTTAGGTCCGCCAAATTTGGAATGAACAAAAACCAAGTTATTGCCTCCATCAAAACCGACTTTAAGGTGCCCGATGCAAAAATTTTACGGGATATAAATTTGGATAAGGGCACGGATGTGCTGATTGTCAAACAATCCAGCCTAAGCGTATTTGCCAATCCCACCACCATTTCTTATGTCTTTGGACACAAAAGTAAAAAATTGATGGCTGTAACAGTCAAAATCACAGAAGATTCAAAAGACAATGCCATACAACAAATTTTTCTAAGAACAGCTGTGGAAAAATTGGTACCATTCTTTGAAGATAATGACTTATCCGCATATCGAATGATAAATAATGTGGCGTTGCAACAAAAAAATGCGGTTATTTTATTTGGTCTGTTACCAAAATCAGAACAATATCCCCAGGCATTGGAAATCTCACTCAGCAATGTATCTGTGCAACAAGGGGATAAAAAAGTTTTTGTCGATGTAAAAAAAGACAGCCAAGACCCGATTATCCTGCGTATATCTTATGTACAATCGTTCAACAATTCGGATACATTTAACAATAGCAAAATAAACAAAAAAGATTTTTAACCTCTTGGTTTTCATCGGTAATGTGGGGATTAATTCCCCCAGAAAATCGCCCTGTAAGGTGGTTTTTTATTTGAATCTACCCCCTTTGTTTTACAAATATGATTTTAAAAATTTGTAATTATAAAAATTTTTTAATTTTACCCCTTGCACAAAAATATTTTTTATGATATGGTGATTCTGCATTCTTTTCATGATCTATTGTAGATCTTGCTTGAAAAATGATACTTAATCCTACTACTATTACACTTAAATATAAGGGCTATATAGCCCTTGTTTTTTTATGGGTGTTTACATTTTATCCGCTGTTGAATACTTATATGCGGTTGCGTGTGCATGTATTACAGGGTTATTTTTGATAATATTTTTAGCTTTACCTTGGTGGGCAAGGCTGATCAAAACCGCACTTGCGGCGTTTAATCCCGTTTGTAACGCCCCCTCGATCCACCCCCCATAAAACGATACAGAATCGCCGGCAAAATATACTTGTGAATCGTGTTCAGGGGTGTTTGATTTGATATAATCCCAATATATATGGTGTGTATCCGTATGTTGCCCCGGGGTATTGACTTTAAACGCCCCATGATACACGGGGTCTTGTGCCCAAAATATACTCTTGGCGTCTATCATGTGATTGCGGACTTGGGCAATGGTTTTTTCCGCCCCGTCGATGCTGGACAGCGTGTCCAAGATATAATGGGCTTTGTCCATATCCCGTAACCCTTGCAATGCGGATATTTTATGGGCATCGTCTTCCCAAGTATAACTGATAAGCACCACCCCATATCCGTCTGGGTCGTTTGGGTTGTAATCCAGACAATAAAACCCACGACTGATAGTATCTGATTGTATATTTGGGAAACATTCTGGATCCCTTAGCCAAAATTTTGTTTTTGTTTGTACAAATATTTTTGATGCGGCGACCAAGTGTTGTTGTGAAATTGCCCGTAGCTGATGGGTGCCAAAAACCGGGGTTTGCGGTTTTAAATGTGTTGATTCAAGACGGGCAATCCCCCCTTGATAGTGGACTTGTAATGCCCAAGTGGGTAACGCACAAATGATATAATCGCATTCGATACGGTGATTGCCCGCTTGTAATACATATCGTTTTTTACCATTGGTATCGGTGATAATGTGCGTATTTATCCGCAACGACTGCATGTGGTGTATGGTGTCCTTAACACATTGATTGTACGGTCCCACACGGTGCGATGCGATGGTATCAATCACCGATTGAATACCCATTGGGATAAATTGTTGATTCGTTTCCAGTGCGTTGTTAAACAAGTTTAATTTATGGATAAATGACACCCCATAAAATGGATTAAATCCCCCCGACCCAACGCCCAAAGTCCCAAATAACTGCATGTCTTCCTCAGACCATTTTTCACCCCCTGGGGGGGTGGCGGATTGTTGGAAAATAATCCCCAACGATGCCCTGAACGATAGCCCTTCGAAACGGTCAATCCACTGTTGCCACAGGGGAATAACCGCCTGTGTTTGTTGTTGTTTTAACAATTCGGCAATTTTTGCCGGGGCGGTTAAGTGGATGCCATCATGGGTGGTAAACCCTGCGTTTATAAGTGATTCCCATCCCTTTGCCACTTTTGTAAATATGGGGGGTGGGGGGGTGTTGGCTTTCCATACATGGCTTTTGCCATTGGTGCGTAACAAAGTATTTACCTTGCCGGGGTTGGGAAACCGTTCTGTATATGCGATGTCAAAGGTATGCAGATAATGGAATAAAATAACCGACGATACGGGAAACCGCATTGCCCCCATTTCTGCTAACACAGGGTGTTTGGGATCGGTTTGTTTTTCAAATGCCACCGAATGACACCGCCCATAGGGGCGATATGTTATATCATCAGGGGTGTACAGGTGTACATTTTTCACCCCTGATCGCAACAGTTCATAGGCACTTATAATCCCTGCGGCACCGGTGCCAAGAATTGCCACCGTAACCGCTGCGTCTGTACAGGTGCCAATGCTTTGGTGATTTTCAATATCGCGCATATATTGGGCATAATCAAATAAAATATCCGAATATGGAAAATGTTTTGGCACATGGGATTCGTGTGTATCATAAGGGGCTTTTGAAATAGTATCGTGCATTTTGCTCTCCGTAATATATTTATAATGTATATTTTAGGTTTCTATATCTTTTATTTCACACAGAGATACCAATAAGCCATATAGTAACTTTTCGCTACTGTTAAGCTCTTTATTCGATAGTATGGTACTGTTAATATTAATATATTTATATTTCATTTTTTTATCCTTATAATGTAAAATGTTGTTTTTCATCGTTTAACTTAATAAAGGTTTGGTTCGTTCCTACATTAAACAATGCTTTAAAATGGTAAGCATATTATTTTTTTTTGTCAAGTGAATCCCGCTTTTTTGCTTTTTTTCCCCGTTTTTTTTGAAAATTTTAAAATTTTTTTGAAAAATTAAAAATATGGCGGAGTCGATTCGATTGCATTATTAGTATCAGAGTATCCAATTGGACGGGTCAACCGTACAGGGGTCAATCCGCCCGCTTTGCACCCATACAATATAATAGTATCAGAGTATCCAATTGGACGGGTCAACCGTACAGGGGTCAATCCGCCCGCTTTGCACCCATACAATATAATAGTATCAGAGTATCCAATTAGCCGGGTCAACCGTACAGGGGTCAATCCGCCCGCTTTGCACCCATACAATATAATAGTATCAGAGTATCCAATTAGCCGGGTCAACCGTACAGGGGTCAATCCGCCCGCTTTGCACCCATACAATATAATAGTATCAGAGTATCCAATTGGACGGGTCAACCGTACAGGGGTCAATCCGTTGTAAGCCCGTATTCTGGCCGTGCATCCAATATTATTTAAACCGCAAGTCGTTTAACTTCCAAAGGACTTTTGAATCTTTTAAAGCGTCGTTTTTTAAAATATAATCATAGGCAGTTTTACCCTCATCGTTTTTGATTGTTGCGTCCGCCCCTGCGTTAATCAGTGTAGTAATAACATCAGGGTTTTGATTGGACCAAGATGCATACATTAAAGGTGTCAACCCATATTTAGTCCGTACATTGAAATGCGCTTCTGCGTTAATCAGTGTAGTAATAACATCAGTGAACCAAAATGCATACATTAAAGGTGTCGACCCATATTTACTCCGTGCATTGACATCCGCCCCATTGGCAATAGCGTTTTTTACATCTTTTACTGTGACATGTTTCCAATACGAGCGTGACAAAAAATAACTTGCTTGTACTATGCGGGGGATACATACCCACGATATAATAAATATTCTTAAAATTATTTTTGAAAACATATGACTTTCCTTATGTTTATTGATACTTTATTCAGGGCAATATACACAAACAAACCCACTTTGTCAATATAAATGTATCAGAGTATCCAAACGCACCGTTTACCCGGTGCGATTGGGATACTCATGGCATTTATTATTTAAACCGCAAGTCGTTTAACTTCCAGGTGACTTTTGAATCTTTTAAAGCGTCGTTTTTTAAAATATAATCATAGGCAGTTTTACCCCCATCGTCTTTGATTGTTGCGTCCGCCCCTGCGTTAATCAGTGTAGTAATAACATCAGGGTGTTGATTGAACCGAGATGCATACAGTAAAGGTGTCGACCCATCTTTAGTCCGTGCATTGACATCCGCCCCTGCGTTAATCAGTGTAGTAATAACTTCAGGGTTTTGATTGAACACAGACGCCCACATTAAAGGTGTCCGCCCAGTTTCAGTCCGTACATTGACATCCGCCCCTGCGTTAATCAGTGTAGTAATAACATCAGGGTTTTGATTTAACCAAGATGCATACATTAAAGGTGTCCACCCATCTTTAGTCCGTGCATTGACATCCGCCCCTGCGTTAATCAGCGTAGTAATAACATCAGGGTTTTGATTGTCCTTAGATGCATACATTAAAGGTGTCCGCCCATCTTTAGTCCGTGCATTGACATCCGCCCCTGCGTTAATCAGCGTAGTAATAACATCAGGGTTTTGATTGACCACAGATGCATCAATTAAAGGTGTCCGCCCATCTTTATCCCGTGCATTGACATCCGCCCCTGCGTTAATCAGTGTAGTAATAACTTCAGGGTTTTGATTTAACACAGACGCCCACAGTAAAGGTGTCAACCCACCTTTAGTCCGTGCATTGACATCCGCCCCTGCGTTAATCAGTGTAGTAATAACTTCAGGGTTTTGATTGAACCCAGACGCCCACAGTAAAGGTGTCGACCCATCTTTATTCCGTGCATTGACATCCGCCCCATTGGCAATAGCGTTTTTTACATCTTTTACTGTGACATTTTGCCAATACGAGTATGACAAAAAATCACTTGCTTGTACTATGGGGGGGATACATACCCACGATATAATAAATATTCTTAAAATTATTTTTGAAAACATATGACTTTCCTTATGTTTATTGATACTTTATTCAGGGCAATATACACAAACAAACCCACTTTGTCAATATAAATCCCTCATTGCATAAAAATACGGGTATCAGAGTATCCAAACGCACCGGTTACCCGTTGCGTTTGGGATACTCATGGCAAAACAAATACGGGTATCAGAGTATCCGATATTATTTAAACCGCAAGTCGTTTAACTTCCAGCGGACTTTTGAATCTTTTAAAGCGTCGTTTTTTAAAATATAATCATAGGCAGTTTTACCCTCATCGTTTTTGATTGTTGCGTCCGCCCCTGCGTTAATCAGCGTAGTAATAACATCAGGGTTTTGATTGAACTCAGACGCCCACATTAAAGGTGTCAACCCATCTTTAGTCCGTGCATTGACATCCGCCCCTGCGTTAATCAGCGTAGTAATAACATCAGGGTTTTGATTGAACCCAGATGCATACATTAAAGGTGTCCACCCATCTTTATTCCGTGCATTGACATCCGCCCCTGCGTTAATCAGTGTAGTAATAACATCTGGGTTTTGATTGTTCCCAGCCCACATTAAAGGTGTCCGCCCATCTTTATTCCGTGCATTGACATCCGCCCCTGCGTTAATCAGCGTAGTAATAACATCAGGGTGTTGATTTTTCCAAGATGCATACATTAAAGGTGTCGACCCATATTTAGTCCATGCATTGACATCCGCCCCTGCGTTAATCAGCGTAGTAATAACATCAGGGTTTTCATTGTTCCGAGATGCATACATTAAAGGTGTCAACCCATCTTTATTCCGTGCATTGACATCCAATACATTACAAAAGATACTAACAGAAGAAGGTGTCAACCCATCTTTATTCCGTGCATTGACATCCGCCCCTGCGTTAATCAGCGTAGTAATAACATCAGGGTTTTCATTGTCCCCAGACGCCCACATTAAAAGTGTCGACCCATTTTTATTCCGTGCATTGACATCCGCCCCTGCGTTAATCAGCGTAGTAATAACATCAGGGTTTTCATTGTTCCGATATGCATACATTAAAGGTGTCAACCCATCTCCATCCCGTGCATTGACATCCGCCCCTGCGTTAATCAGCGTAGTAATAACATCAGGGTTTTCATTGTTCCGAGATGCATACATTAAAGGTGTCCATCCATCTCCATCCCGTGCATTGACATCCGCCCCTGCGTTAATCAGCGTAGTAATAACATCAGGGTTTTGATTGAACCCAAACGCCGACATTAAAGGTGCGAACCCATCTTTAGTCCGTGCATTGACATCCGCCCCTGCGTTAATCAGCGTAGTAATAACATCAGGGTTTTCATTGTTCCGAGATGCATACATTAAAGGTGTCCATCCATCTCCATCCCGTGCATTGACATCCGCCCCTGCGTTAATCAGCGTAGTAATAACATCAGGGTTTTCATTGTTCCGAGATGCATACATTAAAGGTGTCAACCCATCTTTATTCCGTGCATTGACATCCGCCCCATTGGCAATAGCGTTTTTTACATCTTTTACTGTGACATTTTGCCAATACGAGTCTGACAAAAAATCACTTGCTTGTACTATGGGGGGGATACATACCCACGATATAGTAAATATTCTTAAAATTATTTTTGAAAACATATAACTTTCCTTATGTTTATTGATACTTTATTCAGGGCAATATACACAAACAAACCCACTTTGTCAATATAAATCCCTAATAGTATCAGAGTATCCAAACGCACCGGTTACCCGGTGCGATTGGGATACTCATGGCAAAAACAATACGGGTATCAGAGTATACAAATAGACGGGTCAACCGTACAGGGGTCAATCCGTTGTAAGCCCGTATTCTGGCCGTGCATCCGATATTATTTAAACCGCAAGTCGTTTAACTTCCAGGGGACTTTTGAATCTTTTAAAGCGTCGTTTTTTAAAATATAATCATAGGCAGTTTTACCCTTATCGTTTTTGATTGTTGCGTCCGCCCCTGCGTTAATCAGTGTAGTAATAACATCAGGGTTTTGATTGACCCAAGATCCATACATTAAAGGTGTCCACCCATCTTTATTCCGTGCATTGACATCCGCCCCTGCGTTAATCAGCGTAGTAATAACTTCAGGGTTTTGATTTTTCCCAGATGCATACAGTAAAGGTGTCCACCCATCTTTATTCCGTGCATTGACATCCGCCCCTGCGTTAATCAGTGTAGTAATAACTTCAGGGTTTCGATTGAACCGAGATGCATACAGTAAAGGTGTCCACCCATCTTTATTCCGTGCATTGACATCCGCCCCTGCGTTAATCAGCGTAGTAATAACATCAGGGTTTTGACTGTCCCCAGACGCCCACATTAAAGGTGTCCACCCATATTTATCCCGTGCATTGACATCCGCCCCTGCGTTAATCAGTGTAGTAATAACTTCAGGGTTTTGATTGGACTCAGATACATACATTAAAGGTGTCCACCCATCTTTATCCCGTGCATTGACATCCGCCCCTGCGTTAATCAGCGTAGTAATAACATCAGGGTTTTGATTGGCCCCAGATGCATACATTAAAGGTGTCGACCCATATTTATTCCGTGCATTGACATCCGCCCCTGCGTTAATCAGCGTAGTAATAACATCAGGGTTTTGATTGAACACAGATGCATACATTAAAGGTGTCCACCCATTTTTAGCCCGTACATTGACATCCGCCCCATTGGTAATAGCGTTTTTTACATCTTTTACTGTGACATTTTGCCAATACGAGTATGACAAAAAATCACTTGCTTGTACTATGGGGGGGATACATACCCACGATATAATAAATATTCTTAAAATTATTTTTGAAAACATATGACTCTCCTTATGTTTATTGATACTTTATTCAGGGCAATATACACAAACAAACCCACTTTGTCAATATAAATCCCTAATAGTATCAGAGTATCCCAATCGCACCGGTTACCCGGTGCGATTGGGATACTCATGGCAAAAACAATACGGGTATCAGAGTATCCAAACGCACCGGTTACCCGTGCGGGGGGTCGAAAATAAAAGGGGGGGCACCACCCCCCATAATAGGGCATAACGCCCCGCCAAAAAGCGGGGGGTCGAAAATAAAAGGGGGGGAACCACCCCCCCCGAAAAACAACATATTCATTTAAAAAAATGAAATACATTATTAGTATACATATTATTTTAATATTTTCAATAAAAAATATTACCTTCGCTCGGATTGCGCTCGGATTTCTCGGCGGATTGCGTTCGCAATTCTAGTATATCCATTACCATTTTGCCTCCCTCTAATACATTCGCAATTCTAGTTTAACATATTCTAACTATATGATACAATATATTTTTATAATCATTACTAGACGGGTGACACCGTCTTTTTTTTGCAATGATTATCCCAAAGCCACAATGCGGCCGTGGCTACTAAAAAAGGGGTTGTATAAATAAAAAATTAAGGGATTTATATACTTGACTCCATAAATCGATATTTGCATGTAATTTGGTGGGATTTCACAACAAAAAGCAATGTCATTTATGTATAAAAACAAAAAATAGCCTTAATTCAAATCCTGTGGAGTCAAGTATATAAATCCCATATTTTATATATGTATTGTATGGAATATAAAACATGTTGTCAATATGGGTATTTTCTTTGTAACCCATTGTATTTTATGATAAAAATAAAATTTTCAACGAAAATATTATTTTTTTTAACAAAAATACACAGTAGCATCTGCTTTACAGAAGGGGATAATATGTGTATCATGAGTAACAGTTTTAAAAAGTATGAAATATGGCAAAAATTCACGCATTATATATATATCCGGTAAAATCGTTTCAGGGTATTAAGCTAACAAAAAGCCTGTGTTTGGTACAGGGGCTACAATACGACCGACAATGGATGTGTATAAACCCAACAACGGGCAAAATGCACACCCAACGCACTGTGCCAAAAATGGCACAGATACAGTGTATCATTGATAATATGGCATTGTATTTGCAATTTGGACAATACCGTTTTACCCTTGCCCACGATTTAGGTGGGGATGTGTGCATGGCGACTGTGTGGCGTGATACAGTGCCTGCGGTGGTGCAAAATCCCACGGATGACACCCATTTTATAACCTTGTCCGATGCGTTAACAGACTTTTTACAAACAGATGCCCAGGTGTTAAAATTTGCCGCCGATGCCATTCGTCCTGTAACAGGCAGCGACACAGGTGTTGTACAATTTGCCGACCGTTACCCCTATACGGTGGCGGATGTGGCGGATTTACAAAACTTAAATGCTTTTTTACAACAAAATGGGCAACAGCCGGTGCAAATGCAACGCTTTCGGGCGAATATCATTTTATCAGGCTGTCGTGCAGATGTGGGCAATCACTATGCATCGTTTACCATTACCCCCACCCAAGGGGAGGGGATACAGGGGACTTTTTGTGAACCTTGCACCAGATGTCCCATTCCCGACCTCAACCCAGACACAGGTACAAAAACCAATCATAATTTGCGGGCGTCCCTAAAAAAAATGCGTCATTCACAAATCAATTGGTTTTCCACCCACAGTATCTTACATATCAAAACCCCAGTCGAAATTAAAGTTGGGGATAAGGTCGATGTACATACACCACCACCAGTGGTACAACAGATGGAATAATATTTATGTTTTACCCAAACATAAAAATGCGGTGTTTAACAAATGGGACTTGCCATATAATAACGGTGTCCCCTGCATATCGCACAGCGTCCCCCCCGCCCCCCTGAGTATGGCATCCCCCGCCGCCGTATCCCATTCATAACACCGTCCCCAACGGGGGTACATGTCGGCTTCGCCGGTTGCCACCATACATATTTTAATGCTGGAAGTATGGGCAATAACACGGTGAATATGATGCGGTTGTAAAAATCCTTTAATCGGGTGCATTTGCATATTGGCATTCGAAGCAACCGTAAGGGGGGACCTTATGGGGGTACAGCGGATACGGACATTATTTTTATATGATGCCCACAAAGATGGGGATAAGCTTGTGGATAAGTCTGTGGATAAATTTGTGGATATATCCTTTTCGAAGTGGCTTTTTATGGTTTCAGGTATGTTATATGTGGTGGTTTTATCGGGCGATTTTATGGTATTATTGTGTAAGGCAAATCCCACGAAAGTATCGTTTTTTTGCGGATTATACACCACACCAAATACAGGATGTTGCTTGTAAATAAGTCCAATGTTAATGGTAAAAGTATTGTTGCGACGAATAAATCCTTTTGTGCCATCAATGGGGTCGACCAACCAAAAACAATCGGGAATGTGGGCGGGGAAATGGGTAAAGGATTCTTCTGCATATATGGGAATATGGGGGGTGTGGCGGCGTAAAAATGCCAAAATCTTGTGTTCTGTCAGCGTATCGGCAATGGTAAATGGGGAATTATCAGATTTTTTTTGTACCGTAAAATTCCCGTGGTAAATCCGCATAACATCCGCCCCTAAGTCGGCAATAAAGGGGGATATTTTATCCGCCATACGCATTAAAAAAGGGGCGGTAATGGTCATTTTTCCATGACTTTACAAATATGGTTTAATACCCGTGCGGTGGTTTGTAAATCCTCATTACTGATGCCATCGCTGATGGTGTTACACAACATATCCCGACGGTTGGAAATGGAATCCAGTAACTTTTTACCTTCTTCGGTTAATCGTAAAATACGGGATTTTTTGTGGTGGGGATTGGGGACCATAACCACCAAATTATCCCGTACCATTCCGTCGACCAATACAGACACATTTTGTCGGCTGGATTTTATCGATCGGGCAATAAAGGATATGGTGGGGGTGGAAAAATGGGCAATTGCCGATAACATTTGCAACCGTGCGGGGGAAATTTCATTACTGGACAATATGCGGGAATGCTTGTTAATAATGCCATTCGTCCGTCCCAAGGCAATCAATACCCGTTTCATATCTTGGATGCGTTGTATATGTATATTTTTTGTATCCATAGGGTATTATATACGGATTGCCATAAAAATGTCAATACCTTGACAAATATTCTGAGAGGTGGCTTACAATTGGTGTTTGCAGTCGTTTTAAATTGAGTACAAAAATATGCCTCATCGCCTGTATTGTCGCCAATGTTTACATATGTATTTTATACGCCTTAGCCGTTCGATCCATGGCACATACACCCGTATTAGGGTATTACGAATGCCCACATATCGATGTTTTTTGTCGTATTCAATATCGCTGGGTATTGTATCGGTTACCCGTACGCTACGGGGGGTTTGTTGATATACATGGATGTCCGCATAGGGCACGCCAAACAACATTTTGTCCGCCTTGTGTAACACAACGGGATTATGGTGTATATACGCATGGGGGGCGGGCATGCGCACCGCATATGCCAACGCCCCCCCCCAGTTTTTATAGGTATGGCGATGGATTGCAAACCGGGGGTGGGTGCCCATAAAATCCGGTTTTTTGGTTGTGTCCTTAATCCGTTCGTACAACCGCACACAGTGTACATCAGGGGGATATGTGTGTAAGGCTTGTAATGCGGATACAAATGAGGGTAACATGGTTATATCGTCTTCGACAATCACCGCCCAAGTATTGCCATATTTTTTCATATCCTGTTGGGCGTATTCCAACGCTTTGAGGTGGGATATGGTGGTGGCAATTTCCGTATTTTTTAAATCCCGTCCATATTTTTGAATCCGTAACCGGCTGTTATAGGTGGGGAATGTGGATATGGGCATGTCTTTGCCATCAATCGCATCGATAAAAGTATGCGTATATTCCAACCCCGCCAGCTGATTTTCCATAAAACTACGGCGGTGGGCAGATCGTTTTAAATTTAGTATATAAATCCGTATATCCATGGGTATATATGTACCATAAATTGTATAAAAAAGCATATATAAAAAAATGTCTTGCAGGCAGGGCAAATTTACACTATATTCTGTACACTTTACAGTGCGTTTGGCAGTGCATTTAATATGTGTAAAAATTGCATATAAGCAAAGCATATAAACATATATGTAAAATGGCATTTTTCGTACATTCCACAAGAATGATACATAACAAAACACCTTATGGAAAGTGGGGTTTTTGATGGGTATTACAGAAGACAATATTACAAAAGATACTATTTTAAGGGACAATGGGGGCGTTGTAGTACAAGCGGATTCGGCGTCCAATGAAAATGTAGACTTCTTTATTTTTGATGAAGCGGGCTTTGGCTATGCTGGTACGCACTTAACCCTTGATTTATGGGGGGCATCTGGATTGGACGATTTAAACCTTATCCGTGCAACTTTGCATAAGTGTGCATATGCAAGTGGGGCGACCATAGTGCATTCGCACTTACACCATTTTACCCCCAATGGCGGGGTCAGTGGTGTGGTGGTATTATCAGAATCACACATTTCGATTCACACTTGGCCAGAACGCAGTTTTGCCGCCCTTGATATTTTTATGTGTGGGGATACCCAGCCCAAAAAATCTATTCCCATTTTAAAACAGGCATTTCACCCAGAACGCATGTTGTTAAATGATTTAAAACGGGGCATGCAGAACGATGTGTGATATGGATAAAAATACCGATCAATGGTACACAGAAGTTTTGCATAAAGATGTACGGGTACAATATCGTATCGGTACATTTTTATATGGTGATAATACGGATTTTCAAGGTATGAGCTTGATTGAAAATTCGGTTTTTGGACGCATGTTAACTTTGGATGGAATCCTGCAAACCACGCAACTGGATGAACCCGCATATCATGAAATGTTGGCCCATACGCCCATATTGGCACATGGGCATGTAAAATCCGTATTAATTGTTGGTGGCGGCGATGGGGGGATTGCCCGTGAAGTGTTAAAACACCCCCATATTCAGGTTACTATGGTGGAACTGGACGCATCGGTTACGGAGCTTTCCAAACGGTATTTACCCACCTTATCGGATGGGGCGTTTGACAATCCCCGTTTAAACCTGCATTTTCAAGATGGATGTGTGTTTGTCAAACAAGCGACGCATGCGTATGATGTGATAATTGTTGATTCCACCGATCCGATTGGTCCGGGGGAGGCGTTATTTACCGAAGATTTTTATCGGGAGTGTAAATCCGCCTTAACGCAGGGGGGTATACTGGTGACGCAACAGGGGGTGCCTGTGTTACAGGCGGATGAAATTGTCCAAACCACCCGTCGGCAACGCCCATATTTTAACGATGTACGGTTTTATAAAACCGCTGTACCCACCTATTTTGGCGGATATATGATGTTGGGGTGGGCAACGGACAATGTCAATTTACATGCCATCGATACGGACACAATCCGGGGGCGTTTTCACAAGGCGAATCTGTGTGGGTTACAATATTACACGCCTGAGGAACATCGGGCATCGTTTTCTTTACCACAATTTATTTTAAATATTTTGCAACATGCCTAGTAACATACATAAGCGTGTGATACACCCTTTACAGTCTGATATGCCCCCTGTGCTAAGGGATTTTTTGTGTACGGACACCCCGACCCCATATGTGGTTATCGACAAGGATATTATTCGTAAAAAGTATCGACACATGCAGCGGTTGTATCCAAACACAGAAATTTATTATGCTGTAAAAGCCAATGCGGAAATCCCGATTTTACAAACCTTACAGGATTTGGGGGCATCGTTTGATGTGGCAAGTTGTGGTGAAATTGATCGGGTATTGCGATTGGGTGTGCCCCCCCACAAACTATCCTATGGCAATACGGTAAAAAAAGCCAGTGAAATTGCCTATGCCTATGCACAGGGTATCCGTAAATTTGCCTATGATTGTATCGATGAATTGTATAAAATTGCCGAACATGCCCCCGAATCACAGGTTTTTTGTCGGGTGATGGTCGATTGTGATGGGGCACAATGGCCGCTCAGCCGTAAATTTGGGTGTGATGCACAATACGCCACCACATTGTTACATGTGGCACAGGATTTGGGGGTGTACCCAGTCGGATTGTCGATCCATGTGGGGTCACAGCAAATGACGACCACCGCTTGGCAACACGCTTTGACACAGGTAAAAACCATTTGTGATTCGGCAAAACACAGGGGCATTGATATACGGATTATCAATTTGGGGGGCGGTATGTGTTGCCATTATGATAAACCGCTTATCCCCCATGTACAATATGCGGCGGCGATTATGACATATATACAAGATATGTTTGGCGATGATATGCCCACCTTGTACTTGGAACCGGGGCGGTCATTGGTGGGCGATGCGGGTATATTAAAAACAGAGGTTATTACCGTTGCCGATAAAACAGGACAACATACCCCCCCATGGGTATACATTGATGCGGGTATTATGAATGGGGTATTCGAAGCCTTGGACGAAGCCATAAAATATACGATTATCAGCCCCCAAGAAATTGATAGTAAAATTGATAGTAAAATTGATAGTAAAACGGTGGCAAAAACCAACTGTGTGTTGGCGGGACCTTCTTGTGATACGGTGGATATTTTATATAATCAATACCCATTACCGACCAATATAAAATCGGGTGATTCGTTATGGGTGTTGTCCGCAGGGGCATATACCAACAGCTATGCCTGTGCATGGTTTAATGGATTTCCCCCCTTAAAAACATATTTTGTCGACAGCAAAAAATGTGATATACTGGAATAAAGTGAGGATATGATGACAAAATTATGTGATGATTTATTATGTATTTTGGTGTGTCCCTTGACAAAAACACCCTTAAAATATGATGCGGATAATAATGAACTTATTTCAAAATCCGCAAAGCTTGCCTTTCCTGTACGAAATGGTATTCCCATATTGTTGGTCGACCAAGCCCGTAAAATAGAGGATATATAGTCAATTAAATTTAATTTGATTGCAACCGCTTGCCACGCAGTGGCATTGTGGTGTCCAATCGGGGTGCAACGGGGGGTGAATAAGTGTGGGTTTTTGTCATGCGAAGCATGGGTAAAGCCACACTAAACGCAAGAATTTATGGAGAATCTGGGGCGTTAGCCCCTTAGATTCACGATATAGCCAACAAAATAAAATGTGCAGTATAATATGGCGAATCATTTTATACCGAATTGACTATATAATATCGAACAAGCATATGTAAAAGTACATTTTAAAAGAATCGAATCCCCAATCTTATATAAAATATACGATATATTATATTAAAAATCCTATAATCTATGATTTTTGTTATGTCGTTTCACGATATAGCAACATCGCCAATGACATTTTTATTAACATTTCACGATATACACCCCAATTTTAACAACTTTTTATACATTATAACGCATTTTTTTAAAAATTCACGAATATGCTGTTTCTTTATCATACCCATATTGGTATATTAAACATGCAAGCACTGAGATATTTTTTCAGAAGGAACATCTGAATAACTGATTTATTTTGTTGTTTTTATGTTTATAGTTTGAATTTTAGGTTTAATTTTTGTAATTTTTGCTGATTTTTGCGGTTTTTTTATGTGTTTTGTATCAAAATCTGGATTTTGGACGCAGGTATCCCCTTGGTTTTCTAGGTGAGAAGTATTTTCCTCACCATATAGATATTTGCTAATGCACAAAGTGTTTTAATTTGATGCGTGTTTTTATCTAATCCACGATAACGGACTTTCGTGTACTTCCATTGGCATTTTATAATCCTAAATGGGTGTTCCACTTTTGCCCGTATTGACGACAGCCGTTCATTGCGTTTTTGTTGTTTCTGCGATAACTTCCTACTGACACTACCTGCCTTACCTCGTTTTGCTTTATCAAGTACAGCACAAAATATGCCCGCTTCACGAAATTGGCTTTTATCCTTATCACTGCTATAGCCTTTATCACCACAGATTATCTTTTCCTTACCATGTAACAAGCCTTGTTTATACTGTCGGTCATGCTCTTTGGCTGTGCTGGTCTGCACACTGTGAATAATCGGTCTACCCCTTACCTGTGTACCTATGTGCATCTTCATACCAAAATACCATTTATTACCTTTCTTTGTCGAACTCATATCTGTATCACGCTTTTTTTTTGCGTTCTTCGTCGAGGTCGGAGCGTGGATTATGCTGGCGTCTACTATCGTCCCTTCTTGTAACAAAAGACCTTTCTCAATAAGCAACTGATTGATACTGTCAAATATCGCTTGTGTCAAATCATGCCTTTCAAGTAAATGACGAAAGTTCAAAATCGTCGTTTCATCCGGAACACTATCTGAAATTAAATCTAACTTTAAAAATCTTTGAAACGATATACGGTCGTATATCCAATCCTCCGCCTGAGGATCAGATAAATTATACCACTGTTGTAAAAAATATATCCGTAACATCAAACACAAAGGCAGAAGTGGACCCCATTGTTTGGACCATTAACCATTAAAGTTAAGATAGACTTTTTTGGTTAATTTGCTGTTTATTTTGATATGGAAGCGGTGTAGCTGTAAGCGGAACCGCTTTTATATCGAAATGCATTGTATAGGTTTCATTTGGGGTTTGCAAGCCAAATTTTGTGTGGGGTCTGTGGGCATTGTAAAACTGTATCCAATCCCTTATGTCCTGCTGTGCCTGTGTGCCATTGACAAAGTCCCTTAGATACACACATTCATACTTCAAGCTCCGCCATAACCGTTCTATAAACACATTGTCTTTCCATGCCCCCTTGCCGTCCATGGATATTTTAATGCCATTGGCTTTTAATATATCTGTAAACGCTGTTGCTGTAAACTGGCTTCCCTGATCCGTATTCAATATATCGGGCTTAGGGTAAGTGTATAATGCGTCTTCTAGGGCTTCAATGCAGAACCCAGTATCCAATGTATTGGATAATCGCCACGATAGTACTTTACGGCTGTACCAGTCCATAATGGCGACCAAATACATGTACCCCTTGTGGATGGGAATATAGGTAATGTCTGTACACCAAACTTGATTAACCCTGTTTACTGTTACATTCCTCAGCAAATAAGGATATACCTTGTGGGCACGGTCTGGAATGCTGGTATTAGGCTTTGGATATATGGCTTTTAAACCCATAAGTTTCATAAGCCTAGAAATCCGTTTCCTGTTTACTTTATAGCCTGACTTTTGCAAGTATTTAGTCATCCTACGGCACCCATAAAATGGCCACTTGACAAATGCTTTGCGTATCAAATCCATCATATCTTTGTTTTCCATGCTTGCCTCCTTTGCTTTATAATATACACTACTGCGGTTTATACCTAGTAATGCACATGTCCGCCTCATGCTTATTTGCGGTTCTTGTACAGCTGAGATAAAAGATTTTCGCTCCCCAGACCCAAGGCGTCTGAGGCATCTGCTAAAAAATCCCGTTCCACTGTAAGTTTACCAATCTTAGTATGAAGCATATTTATCTGTGCTTGAGTATCCACCTGTTGGCGTACTAGATTACCCGAAAATCCATCCTCTATGGATTGCAAAGCCTCCTTCTTCCAGCGGGTAATAACTGAACTATGGACACCATAAATGGACGATAACTCAGATATGGAAACATCTTCACGTAACGCATGACGAACTACTTTCGCCTTGAATTTTGCTGTGTAATTTTTACGATTTCTAATCATTTTGATTTTACTCCTGGTGTTGTGTAAAATCTATCTTAACATATGGTCTAGTTTTTGGGGACCATTTCTGGCATCCGACGACGACCCAGTCTATTATTACTATAATAGGGCTTTATCAATGAACATAGTCTATCCCAAGGGATTACACTGTCCATCTCAGATAAAAAAACCTCACTCCGTAACTTTTTATTCCCAATGCCCAACTGGATAAACGATAACTGTGACATAATTAAAAATCCATTTCTATAATAAATTAAAGCAACAAATAATGAATAAATCATAACAGTATTTTAACATAAAACAATGCATAACAAAACATAATAATTCTTCAGAGATTCCAGAACTTCATTTCTTTTATATGTAATACTATTGTTAGTATGATATATGACTACTTAGATACTTCCAAACTTAACCCCTCGGCTTTGCCGAGGGGCTTTTTTTTACTTTGCTTAGTCGCATTTGGGCTTTGCCGAGGGGCTTTTTTTTACTTTGCTTAGTCGCATTTGGGCTTTGCCGAGGGGCTTTTTTTACATTTTAATCGGCTATGCTTAGCAAAACCCAGTATTCCCAAAACTATACTTTACTAAGTATTATATATGGTTTACAATGCCCCTGTATACATTCGTAACGCATAAGGAATATTTATGGAAAACGCTATTCGCATCCGCAACATACAAAAGGTGTATAAGGCATCAAAAAAATATCCGGCAAAACCGGCGTTAAAAGGCTTCGATTTGGATATTCCCCGTGGGTCGATGTTTGCACTATTGGGGCCGAATGGGGCGGGTAAATCGACCTTAATTAACATTATGGCGGGTATTGTTACAAAAACCCACGGTTCCATAGAAATATGGGGTATCGATATTGACCAAGACCACCGCCAAGCAAAATCGGCGATTGGGATTGTCCCCCAGGAAATTATTATGGATCCCTCTTTTACCCCCTTCGAAGTGGTCGAAGATATGGCGGGGTTATATGGTATTAAAAAATCGCACCGTAAAACAGAACAGATTTTAAAATCCGTGGGGTTGTGGGACAAACGGGATGCGTATCAACGCACTTTATCCGGGGGTATGAAACGCCGTCTGATGATTGCCAAAGCCATGGCACACAGCCCCCCCATATTGGTGTTGGACGAACCGACCGCTGGGGTCGACATCGAACTGCGCCGACAATTATGGGACAATGTGCGACACTTAAATAAACAAGGGGTAACGATTATTTTAACCACCCATTATTTGGAAGAAGCCGAAGAACTGTGTGAATATATTGCCATTATTAACAATGGGGAATTGGTGGCAAATGACCGCAAGGATAAATTGTTACAAAGCCAAACAAAGAAACATATTATGGTGGCGTTAAACACACCTTTTGACCCCATACATACCCCAAAAAATACCACGATTACCCCGTCTGATACGGTGGATAATACGGTGGAAATATGTTATGAAATTGATGCCACAACTGTGGGGGAAATCTTATCACATATGGCGACATGTGGATATGAAATTAAGGACATGACCACGCAACAGGCGAATCTTGAAGACTTATTCTTGCACATAACCCAAAAATGAAGTACCGATGGCATTCAGAAATATACAAGTCGATATTTGGCAATTTGTCCGTATTATGGTTGAGGCGGAAAAAAATCCGCATGGTAAAATCTTGCTCGATACCTATAAAGACATTTGGCAAGACATCGATACCACTTTAACCAAAACCGCCGAAACCAATATGCAACATTATGCTGAGATGATGATGCAAACACAGGTTGCACTGGACGGTGTAACCCGCCCCATTGCCGATGCAATTATGAAAATGGCAGGCGAAGTGGTTACACAGCTGAGGGCGGGCATGGCATATATCGAGCAGGATAAGGTATTACAAGATTATGCGTTTGAAATTCAGGGGTTGGAACAATTGATCGACGAAATATGTACATAAACCATATACACAAAATATACAAAGGGCAGAATATGACTATATATAACAAAACAGGGTTTTTTGCGGTGGGGGTCGAAGGCATATCAAAACCCCACAATGTGGGGGCAATTTTTCGCACCGCCCACGCCTTTTATGCGGATTTTGTGTTTACAGTGCATCCAAAAATTGATACCCTCAGAAGCATATTTCCTGATGGGCATGTGCAGGGCAAATCGTTTTATGATACGGATACTTCGAAAACTTTTAATCAGGTGCCATATTATGAATACAACAGCCCCTCCGCCATATCGGTACCGAAAAATTGTGCTATCGTAGGGGTGGAATTAACCGATGATGCCTGTGCGTTGCCCGAATTTTGCCACCCCAATCGCTGTGCATATGTATTTGGACCGGAACGGGGCAATTTAAGTGAGGATATGCAGGCACGATGTGCATATATGGTTAAAATTCCCACTAAGTTTTGTTTGAATGTATCCGTTGCCTGTGCGATTATTATTTATGACAGGATCCAATCGTTACACAAATGGCGTCGCCGTCCTTTGACCCCACGGGGCATATCCGAAGACCACACCCCGCATCAATCGGGCGGACCAATACTACGCAAAAACCATAAAAAACAATTGGGATATGATATATAATATATATACCATAACGGGTAAAACCTTATAGGGTGTGTATTCCTTATGTGGTTTTACCCATATATTACACAGATTTATCCTGTGGGTTTGGGACACTGTATTTACTTATAAATCTTGCCCTTCGTTGGATATTGTGGGCTATGGCTACTATGCCATCAAAGGTCTTGTTTTTCTAAGCCCGTAAAACGAGTCCTTAATAATTTGTAATGGCTCTTGTACACTGCAAAAAATACATTTTACACCTGTGCTTGTAACAGCAATTTCCGCATTTCGGTCTTTATCTGCTTGGCTTAAAGATTAAGAATTGATGGGGTGATGGCATTTATAAACATCATATGAATATTCAGTATAATGGCTATGTTTTTCAATTATGCAAGATGTTTTTTCTAAGTATTCTTGGTATCTTGTCATATGAGAATAATTTAGCAAATTATTTACTTCTGAAAAACCGATATATTTTTCTGTATAATAACTGTTTAAGCAACCTGCTATAATATCTGCCACTTGTATACCTGCAACAACACTAGAGTCCGCAAATAAAGGGGCTTCAATGATATTTTTTAAAGTTCTGCCATCTTGATTGCCGAATATATATTGCATGTATTCGGTTGCAACTATATAATCAAGTCCTTTGCCTGTTTGTTTATGAGCAGAACGGCTATCAATAATTATTAATCCTTTGCTGTTATTATTATTTAGGTATGTGTTATACTTACGGGCAATGTTTTGCATTGCTATACCATACATCTGTTTAGCAGACATAGGATCGTTATGATTTTTTGTAAATGTTTTTCCGAAAATAGTACCATTATAGCGTTTAATTATCTTAAAAACTTGTTCTACAAAAACTTGATTTCTTGTGCTTTTTGTATTTCTTGGGGAGAATAAATCATTTCCTTTTACTTCCCAAGTATTCTCATTACGGGAAGAGTTTTCAATCTCTTTTGTAAAAAATTGTTTTTTTAATTTCAGATAATCTCTATTAAATTTTTTCCATGAATCAGACGGAATCAGAAATCCTGCTATGGTAAAACAACATGTTTGTCCTGACTTTAACGGAATATCATGCTTGTCAGAAGATCCTGACTCATCTAAGTACAAGATATAGTGCTTGCTATATTTTTGAAAAAATTATTATTACTTCCCATATTTTAAAAACCTTAATATTTTAAAAATCCCCCCTAAACCTAGAGAAATTTAGGGGGGCAATGGATATACATATCAGCCACTATAGGCTACTTGCAACAAAACTTGCAAGTTCAATATGTATGACAGCATTATATGCAATAATTTGAAAGATTGTCAACATTTTTTTATATGAATAATTAACGGAATATCTGAATAATTTGTATATTTTGTTATTCTTGCTGCTTTTTATTGTTTTTTTATGTGATTTTCTATGAAAATCGGAATGTTAGACGCACTTGTTCCTTTGCACAAAGTGTTTTAATCTGGTGGGTGTTTTTATTTAATCCACGATAATGGATTAAATCAGGGGGGGCTGATCACCACACCATTCTAGATGTCCAAATGAAAAATGGGTTTTTATCAGCAATGGGTAAAACCTTATAGGGTGTGTATTCCTTAGGTGGTTTTACCCATATATTACAACATATCGATAAATATGGTATTAAAACGGTTTAAAGTACCGTACCATCACAGTTGTATCATCGTTGCCTTTGATGTGGTGTTTGTCTTTGCTGATATGGGTTTTTACGGCGAAGGGGCTGTTTTTAAAATCATAATATGCCTCCACCGATACCTGCCGTCCACTGGGGGTAATGCCCACGGTTTTTGTATCGTATGTCAGCTGCGTATTGGCTGTAACCTCTGATACAAATCCCACGGTCATATCCCCCCGTTCCACCCGTAACGGTTGGTGTATGGCAAAGCCGAGTGTGCCGGTTTTTGTCGGGCGTTTTGCCAGCATACTAAAACTGCTGGACAATACCCCTGATATGTCGTGTACACTGCGTCCACTTGCCCCATTATTGGTGCTGGCACCCAATACGGCATTATACCGTAATTGCCACTTGCCTAGTTGCTGGTGTTGCGACCGGGTTACATAAGCGGTGTTAGTCCGCCCGATGCCCCCATATGCCCCGGCAAATGTTGCCCCCAATACGGTACCTTGTTCCGTGTGCCATCCCACACTGTATGTGGTCGAGGTTGGTGCTGTGGGGTTGGGGTTCCCATATACGAATTGCAAGGTGGTGGATTTTGTGGTTTTATCCGTGGGTATATTCCATTGTACCGCCATATTATCCGTATATTGATAGGACATGCGTACCGGTTGTGGGGTATTTTTTGCGGGCTCAGGGGTAAACGGCATGGCATTTTCTGTGTAGTCCAAATCCTTAAAGGTATGGGGTTTTGTGTCGACAAACGACAGATTACTGCTGCCAATATGGTATGCAGTGGGGGTATGGGATATATTTTGTCCTTTGAAATGCAAAAAGTTCGAAGTGTCTGTGAAGGATTTTGTATATACCTTATCGCCCATGTTATAGGCAAACTCCGCCCCCATAGTATCAAATTTTAAGGTGTCGATAGCGGAAAATCCATTTTTAAACCCATCCCCAAATACAGCGGAGGATCGTATAAAACTGTTTTTCACATCGTATTGTTGTGCTGTGCCCAAACTGGGTCCGGAGGTGGATAGGGTACTGCGTCCCACCGGTAGTAATGCCAAGTCCAGACGCATAATGCCCCGTCCGAACATATCCGAATATCCTTGTGCATCGGGGGTTACAACATTGCCCGCCTCATCCCGTAATTTTTTCCCATCGGCGGTATCGTGCGATGCGGTGGCAAGCATACGGGTTCTTGCCCAGCGGCGGTCTTTTGAGGGGAATTTTTCCTTAATAACCGCCAACCCGCCGGTGATTACCGGTGATGCGGCGGAAGTACCGCTGTTATTGCTTTCTGTATCGCCATCTGCGATCCATTTTGATCCGCCTACGGTTGCCCCTAAGCAATACCGCTTGGTTTGTCCGCATCGGGACGAATAGCCAGCAATGCGGTATTGGCTGTTGCTGCTGCTGTAATTTATCGCCACTGTCGACAACCAATAATCTTCCGCTTTGCCAATAACGGCGGGTAAGCTGGCAAGGAATGTTCCATTTTGTTCTTGGTCATTACCTGCGGACCATACCCATATGGGGGCATCCCGGTTGTTATCTTTGTCCGCTTCTATTTTGCGGATAAAATCTGTGCCGATATAATCTGCGTATGTGGCACGGTCTATTTCCGATGTGTATCCCCCTTTACACCACATGTCGTATACTTTTTGTAATTCTGATTCGGTTACTAAGATATTTTTGGTTTTTCCATCAGGAAAAGTGGCAGTGTACACATCTGTGCCATTACGGATGTGGTTTAAATATTTTGTATACTGCTCACATTTAACAAAAAGTGCGACTGGATACATATTATCAGGAGTGCCATTTCCATCGGCATCTGGACCTAGTAGTACAGAAATTGATCGCAATTTCTTAACCTGTGCATCCGTATAGCCCTTGTCTTTAAGGCGTGTAAAACTTATATCAGTAGCCCAACTGTTATTGATTGCCACCACATTTTTATTTTTTATGTCTGTGTATACATCGCCTAGTTCAACATGGTACCTTTTGCTGTTATCATCACCACTAGCGGGATATTTCCATGCGTACGATACAGCTTCGGCTTCACGGGCAATGCCATAAGTTTTACCGATTGAAATGCTGGCAACCATATCTGCGTGGTTATCCCGTTCCGTTGCGGTGGGTAAGTTTTCTGTAGTTGTAGTCGGTCCGCCATTGACTTTCAGCCCCAGTGTAATACGATTAAGATATTCGGACTGGGTATTTTGCAATGCCCCGCCTTCAAAAATGGCAATCTTTTGACCTTTGCCGGTTGCCGATATGCGATTGGCACCGGATGAAATTTGATGCGGTTGATATGCACGGCTTGTGTCAGGCGGGTTAGGGGTAGCAGGGGGCGTTGTAGAACCACCACCGGAACCGCCACCGGAACCGCCACCGGAACCGCCACCGGAACCGCCACCGGAACCGCCACCGGAACCACCACCGGAACCGCCGCCAGAACCACCACCGGAACCGCCACCGGAACCACCACCGGAACCGCCGCCAGAACCACCACCGGAACCGCCACCGGAACCACCACCAGAATCATCACCGGAATCGTCATCGTCATCGTCATCGTCATCGGGTGCGGGCGTTGATCCGCCACCGGATCCACCGCCAGAACCGCCACCCGAATCACCGGGCGTTACGGTATTTGTGTTGGTACTCGGTGATGTACCGCCACCACCACCACAAGCAGATAATATCAATATTGCTGTGCTTGCGAAAAATATTTTTAAAAATTGCATTTTTGAACCTCTTATAAGATATATACAAATATAGAATGTGTGAACACACATGATTCTGATTGTGCATTTTATGGATACAATATATAAGTCTTTTTTCGTGAAAATTAAAAAAAACAGCACCAAAAAAGTTTTTTTTTTTTTTTCAAGTGTGAAATGCAAGGTATTATCGTGAATGACATATATAATATAAAGTGGTATATTCTGAAAGTACAAATATGTTGATTTATAAAAAATATGCTATATTATAAGAATGCAACATACACTTCATATAAGGAAAATACCACACAATGATAAAACCTTTTATCGAACGCTACATCAGCCTTGAAACCTTAGCAGGGGTGTTGTTAATTGCCGTTATGGTGTTGGCGTTGATGTTTGCCAATGTACCAATTTTACAACCCATATATGCGGATATTCAGCATATGTATGTGGGCGTATATGTGGGCGATTTAAAATTTAAACAATCGTTTTTACACTGGGTCAATGACGGGTGGATGGCGTTCTTTTTCTTTCTTATCAGTTTGGAAATCAAACGGGAAGTTATCGAAGGGGAATTGTCCAGTCGGCAAAAAGCCATGTTGCCGGTGTTGGGGGCGGTGGGCGGTATGGGGGTTCCCATTGCCATATTTTTTGTGTTTAACTTTAACAATGCACAAACTGTTGCCGGGTGGGCGATTCCTGCGGCGACGGACATAGCGTTCGCCTTGGGGATATTGGCGTTACTAGGCAAGCGGGCACCGATAAGTTTAAAAATATTCTTAACCACTTTGGCGGTTGTCGATGATTTGGGGGCAATTGTTATTTTGGCACTGTTTTATTCCAGCGACTTACAGGCCAGTTATGTATTATTTGCGTTTATAATCGTGTTTATTATGTTGGTCATGTCCTGGGTGCACAAATCCCCCGTTAGCGTTATTGTGGCATTGGGTATGTTATTGTGGACAATGTTATTAAAAAGCGGGGTGCACGCCACATTAGCGGGGGTTATTACCGCATTGTTTATTCCCATGCGCAGCGATGGGGACATCAAAAAGCCATTGGAATTTTTTGAACATGCGTTGCATGGGTGGGTAACATTTGTGATTATTCCGTTGTTTGCGTTTTTGAATGCGGGTGTGGTTATATCGCTCAGCAATATGACTGTATCACCGTTTATGTTGGGTATTGGTTTGGGGTTAATTGTCGGTAAGCAAGTGGGCGTATTCGGTATTTGTTATTGGGCAATTAAAAAAGGCATTGCCAAATTGCCCGATGGTGTCAATATGATGCAGTTATATGGGGTGTCGGTGTTGTGTGGGGTTGGGTTTACCATGTCGTTGTTTATCGGCAGTATTCCATTTATCGGATCAGAATATATGGATCAGATTCGTATCAGCGTGATCGGGGCATCGTTTATATCCGCTATATGGGGTATATTGGTATTGGTCTGGGCGTATGATGATACCCTTGTTACTGCTAAGAACAGTAAGGAAATAAAATCCCCTTGACACAGGCACACAACAGCTATATAGTACACACACCACCGCGGAGTAGAGCAGTCCGGTAGCTCGTCAGGCTCATAACCTGAAGGTCGCAGGTTCAAATCCTGCCTCCGCAACCAAATATATAATCACATCCATATAAACTGATTTGACTAAATGCGGTTACAACCGCTTGCGGTGTCCGAGTGTTGTATTTCGTTGCACAAGATGAGTTTGTAAAGCTTCGTGATAAACTTGAAAGAGAAATTAAATGTATAATATAAGGAGACGAATTATGAAAAAATTGTTATTTATTTTTACAATTATTTTAATGTCTTTTATCACCCCTGTTTTAAGTAATGATTTAAACAAGGGGTATAAAGCATATAAAAAAGGCGATTACTCTATGGCATTCTTTTGGTATCAAAGATCTGCCGCACAGGGGAATCCATCTGCACAGTATAATTTAGGGAATATGTATCGGCTAGGAAAAGGTGTCGCACAGGATTTTAATCAAGCGTTTTATTGGTGCAAAAAATCAGCAGAACAAGGTAAAGCAATAGCACAATATAATTTAGGTCTTATGTATTTTAATGGGGACGGTGTATTTAAAGATTATAGTCAATCAGTATATTGGTATAAGAAGTCCGCAGAGCAAGGCGATATATATGCACAAAATAACTTAGGATATATGTATGAAAAAGGATATGGTGTGCCAAAGGATAAAGTAAACTCTTATATGTGGTATCATCTCGCTAGTTATAATGGTTATAGGCAAGCAGGTAAAAGTCGAGATGCTCTTGCTAACTTTATGTATTCAGAACAGATAGATGATGCACAGGCTATGGCACTTAGATGTTTTAATAGCGGTTATCAAAACTGTGGGTAAGGATAATAAATGTGGTGTAACGCATTGGCTTGATGCATGGGATTTTCAAAATGAAAATACCAATTTGTATACACATAAAATTCATAAGTATCCTGCAACATTTATCCCCCAGTTGGTTAAGAAATTATTATTAGAGTATTCGGCACAAGGGGACACAGTTTTAGGGGTACAAGTATATAGTACACACACCACCGCAGAGTAGAGCAGTCCAGTAGCTCGTCAGGCTCATAACCTGAAGGGTGCAGGTTCAAATCCGCCTCCGCAACCAAAAGTTTTTTTATATATATGTCCCTTTACAGTTTTGCCCTTTACAGTTTTGCCCTTTACAGTTTTGCTTTGACATCGGCAATGGCTTTGTTGGCTTGGCTGGGGTCGTTTCCGCCCGCTTGTGCCATATCTGGGCGGCCGCCCCCCCCTTTTCCGCCGACGGCTTGTGATGCCACCCGTACCAAATCGAGTGCATTGTGGGTTTCGGAAGTGCTGGCAACGACAATTGATACTTTGTTGTCATTGACCGATACCAATGCCACCACACAGGGGGCATCTTTGGTTTTTAAAGTATCCGCCAGACTTTTTAAGTCTTTGGCGGGCATGTTTACAACTTTGCCAATAAACTGCACACCATTGATGGTTTCCACAGGTGGGGTGTCTTTACTTCCGCCCCCAGATGCCAATTGGGTGCGTAGGTTATGGATTTCTTTTTCCTGTTGTTTGACAGTTGCCTGTAAACTTTTTACCTTGGGGATAATGTCATTTTTTGGGGTTTTTAAAGTGTCTGATAAAGTGCCAAGGATTTTATCTTGGTCACAAATATAGCGTTCCAATGCAATGCCTGTAATTGCTTCAATGCGCCGTACGCCTGCGGATACAGCGGATTCAGATATAATTTTAAACCCCCCAATTTCCCCTGTATTGCTTAGGTGTGTCCCCCCACATAATTCGACAGAATACGCCTGTTTATTGGGATCGGTGCTGTGTCCCATAAGGACAACACGCACTTCGTCGCCATATTTTTCCCCAAATAATGCCCGTGCCCCCATTTTTCGCCCGCCATCGGGGGTGCTGATAAGCGTACGAATGGGGGTATTTTGCCGAATATGGGCATTAACTGCTGTTTCAATGGCACTCAGTTGTGCCTTGGTAATAGCGGTGGGGTGTGATACATCAAATCGGGTGATAACCGCATTTTGTAACGACCCTTTTTGGGCAATATGGGTACCCAATTTTTCCCGTAACACTTCGTGCAAAAGGTGTGTCGCCGAATGGTTTGCCATAATTCTTTGCCTGCGATTTGCATCTACGATCAATGTCACCGCATCGTTGATTGTTACAGTGCCACTTGTAACATCCACATAATGCAACCACATATCGCCCAAGGTTTTTTGCGTGTCTGTTACCTTTAATGTGGCGGTTTCCGATTTGATAATACCCGTATCGCCCACTTGCCCCCCACTTTCGCCATAAAATGGGGTTTGGTTGGTCATCACCACACCGCTTTGTCCTTTGCTTAGTTTTTCGACGGTTTGGGATTCTTGTACAAGGGCGGTTATTATCCCTTGGGCGGTGGGGGTTTCATATCCCAAAAATTCCGTTGCCCCAACCGTATGTTTGACATGAAACCATATGGTGTCGGTTTTTGATGCCCCTGAACCCACCCATGCTAGGCGGGATTTTTCCCTTTGTGCCTGCATGGCGGTTTCAAATCCTGCGGTGTCGACGGTTCTGTTTTGACTGCGTAAAATATCGGCGGTCAAGTCCAATGGAAATCCATATGTATCATATAAGGTAAATGCCACAGCACCGCTTAATCCTTCGCCTTCGCCCAATCTATCGGTGGCGGCGTTTAATAACGCCAGCCCCTTATCAAGGGTTTCTTTGAACCGTGTTTCTTCCAATTTTAAGGTTTCTGTTATCAATGCCTGTGCCTGTGGCAATTGGGTGTAATGGTCCCCCATTTCTGTGACAAGTGTCGGTACCAATTGGTACATCAATGGGTCTTGTGCCCCCAAAATATGGGCGTGTCGCATGGCACGTCGCATAATACGGCGTAACACATATCCCCGCCCTTCATTGGATGGCATAACCCCATCGGCAATTAAAAAGGCGGCGGACCGTAAATGGTCGGTAATCACTTTCAGGCTGACATTATCCGGTCGTGCCCCGGTGATGCCCGCCGTGTGGTTAATAATATTTTGAAATACATCAATATCATAATTGTTGTGTTTGCCCTGTAAAATCGCCGCCAAGCGTTCCAGTCCCATCCCCGTATCGATACTGGGTTTTGGCAATTTTATCCGCTTGCCCCCCGCCATCTGTTCGTATTGCATAAAGACCAGATTCCAAATTTCAATGAACCTGTCCCCATCTTCTTCTGGTGACCCAGGAAGTCCCCCCCATATGTGGTCGCCATGGTCATAAAAAATTTCCGAACACGGCCCACAAGGCCCGGTGTCACCCATTTGCCAAAAGTTATCGGAGGTGGCAATACGAATAATTCGATCATCTGAAAAACCAGTGATTTTTTTCCAATGGCATATGGCTTCTTCATCATCGTAGTATACAGTCACCCATAATTTTTCCGCTGGTAATCCATATTCACGGGTAATTAAAGTCCATGCACATTCAATGGCGTGTTCTTTAAAATAATCCCCAAATGAAAAATTGCCCAACATTTCAAAGAAAGTATGATGCCGTGCCGTATATCCCACATTTTCCAAATCGTTGTGTTTGCCCCCCGCCCGCATACATTTTTGTGCACTCACCGCCCGTTGGTAATCCCGGTGTTCGAACCCCGTAAAAATATCCTTGAATTGTACCATACCCGCATTGGTAAACATTAAGGTGGGGTCGTTTTGTGGCACCAGCGACGAACTATCGACCACTTGGTGGGTGTCATCGGCAAAAAAGTTTAAGAATGTGTTACGAATATCATTGACTTTCATCAGGGGGCTCCTACTTAAAAAATATGTTCACAGCAAAATATCAAAAACCGCTTGTGTTTTCAACTGTATTTTATGTGGTTTTAAAATACGCCTGCCTGTTGTAAGCCGTCCAGTATGAATTGGACCGCAAGTGCCATCAATAAAATCCCCATAATGCGTGTTAAGGCATCCATAAAATTAGGGTTTATAATCTTGCGTAATCGCCCTGCAATAATAAATAGGAAAACACTCAGCAAAATAACCGAAGTAAACGCCAAAATGGTAATCAAAGTTTGATGTGAAAAAGTGGGGCTCTCAGCGGTGTATACAACGGTTACGGAAATAGCTCCCGCCCCCGCTAACATGGGTGTGCCCAAGGGAAATACAGATATATCTTGTTTATTGTTTTCTGGGGTATTTGAAGAGGATACAGACCCGAATAACATGTCATACGCCAATTTTATCAGCAATAATCCGCCACTGATTTTGATGGCACTGATGCTGATACCGATGCTTTGGATAAGCCAGCTGCCAAAACAGGCAAAAAATACCAAAATACAAAATGCTACGAATCCACTTTTTACGGCGATGTGTCGTTGTTCTGTATGGGTATTTTGGGCGGTTAAAATGGCAAATAAAACCGCCAAGTCTATGGGACCAATAATGGCAAAAAAGGTCGATGTCGTTTTGCTGTAAAATCCTAATATGCTCATGTCCATAGGGTATGTCCTTTGTAATTTATAACCCATTGATTATTAATTGTGTTGCCAAATTAACGCCATAATCTGTATCTTTTTGTATATTTTGAAGGATTCAAATTTATGTAAATGGCATATATTATCCCAATAATTATATACATAAAAATATAAAAAAACAGATAAAAAATATTTGACCCCATACAGGGTTTTAGGGTACTATGCAAAATGTGTAATATTTTGTATCGTTTTGTTATGGAGAAAAGGGAATATAAAATGAAAATTTTTAATATTATTCTGGGTGCTATATTTTTAATCCACACACATGTTGTTGTGTCCGCACCCTTAAAAGTAAAAGTAACCAGTGGTAATTTCAAACCTACGCCCATTGCAATAATGCCGTTTGATGACCGTATTGGTGATGAAGATTCGCAATTTGCCATTGTGGAAATGCGTGATGTTATTATCAATAATTTACTGAGTAGTGGATTATTTGAAAATGTCAATGAAGATGCATTCTTGGAAACAGTGAAAGACGCTGTTTTAAGCCCCGCATTTAGAAAATGGACGGCGATTAATACCGATGTATTGATGACAGCACAATTGAACAAACAGGACGATGTGTATATATTTAAAGTGTTTTTGTGGGATGTAAACAGAGAGATTTCCTTATTTAAGAAACAATACAGTATCCGCAATTTAAAAACTTCCCGCCGTACTGCACACATTATCAGTGATAATATTTATAGCCGTGTTACAGGCGAATCCCCCTATTTTGATTCAGAAATCATATTTGTTGATGAAACCAAAGATAGGGATGGTAAAACAATTAAACGCTTGGCGGTTATGGATCAAGATGGGTATAATTTGCGGTATTTAACAGATGGTGATAAAATTGTCGTAACCCCTAGATTTTCCCCATCGGGTAAGCATTTGGCGTATTTATCATATCTGGGTGATACCAAGGGTCCCACCGCAGGCATTTATTTTCGTGATCGCAAGACCGGCAATCAGACTTTTTTATCGACAAAAATCGATACCTCATACGCCCCGCAGTTTGCCCCAGATGGTAAAAAAATGGTATTTAGCTATTTGACAAAGGGGAAATCAGATATATTTGTATTATCCCTGACACAAGCACAGTTTACCATATCAAAATTAACCGATACGAAATCCATTGATACCACCCCATTTTATTCCCCAGATGGCGAAAACATAGTATTTGTATCCGATCGTGTGGGTAGCCCCCAGTTATATACTATGAAATCGGATGGATCCAATCAAAAACGCATTTCTGGTGGGGATGGGGCGTATACTACGCCCGTATGGTCACCACGGGGCGATGTTATTGCCTTTACCAAGCAACAGGGGCAAGAATTTTGTATTGGTGTTATGGACACGGATGGGACAAATGAACGCTTATTGACATGTTCCTATTTGTCAGAAGGTCCCACATTTTCCCCCAATGGTCGGGTCATTATGTTTTTCCGCCAAGACAAACAAGAAAAAGAAGATGAACCAGAAAAAGTATACCTGATGTCGATTGACCTGACGGGTAATAATTTACAACGCATAAATACCCCCCACAATGCATCAGATCCCAATTGGTCGGTCATAAAATCCCGTTTTTAAATTAAATTATCATTTTAATTGATTTTTAAATTTTATATGGTATACTCGACACTGTTATAAACATAGTACCCCCATTGCCATTAAAAAAAGGGTTTACATTATGGCATTTATGTTTTAGTATGTGGGGGTGAGTATACTATGGTGGTATAGAGTATTGAAAATTCAGAAAGGAAAAATTATGAATATTAAACATATCTTGGCAATGCTTGCTTTAGGGGCTGTTTTGGTGGGTTGCGGTCACACAACACAAGACACACCAGCAACAGAGGACACCACAGAAACGTCCGCTACATCAACGGTACCTGAATCAAATACCGATTCATTGCAAGTTGAATCCATTGAAACGGAAGTGGCTGAGGTGGAATCAACGGAAACAGAAGTGGCTGAGGTGGCTGAAGTTGAAGCAACCGAAACAGAAGTGGTGGAAGAAACACCTACAGTCGAAGATGTGGTGCAAAAATTTGCATCTTCTGTGGATGACAAAGTATATTTTGCTTACAACAAATTTAACCTGTCGGATGAGACAAAACGTGTCCTTGATACACAAGCGGATTTTGTTTCCGAATACGAAGGGCTGATTATTGTGATTGAAGGACATGCGGATGAACGCGGTACCCGTGAATACAACTTTGCATTGGCACAAAAACGGGCAAATGCTGTGCGTGAATACCTGCAAGAAAGAGATGAAGGCAATAATCAGTACAAGGTTATTTCTTATGGTAAGGAACGCCCAGCAGTATTGGGAAGCAACGAAGAAGCATGGGCGAAAAATCGCCGTGCTGTAACAATTGTGCAATAATTATGCTTGGGTCCCACTTGTGGGGGTAAATTTGCATCCTATAATGGTGTTGTGAAATTACAGCAAACCCGAGAACATGTATAATCAGGGGGGGGATTTGCCCCCCTGTTTTGTTTTTGTGTAATAAAAATTTATGCACCCAACACTTAATAATATACACTAAAATAAAGGAGTATCTGCAATGAAACGTAATCGTACTATTTTTGTTTTGCTACTTGTCGCCATTGGTATATTGTTTTTGGTACATCAGTGTACAAGCGATAATCGACAACAAGATTCACAAATAATACCATCCAGTACGCCTACTGTAACAGAAGAAGTCGTAACAGAGGAAATCGTAACAGAGGAAGTCGTAACAGAAGAAGTTGTAACAGAAGAAGTTGCAACAGAAGAAATCGTAACAGAAGAAATCGTAACAGAAGAAGTTGTAACAAAATCGGTTGAAGATACGCTTACAGTCGAAGATGTGGTACAAAAATTTGCATCTGTGGACGACAAAGTATATTTTGCTTACAACGCATTCGACCTGTCGGATGAAACAAAACGTATCCTTGACACACAAGTGGCATTTATTTCTGAACACGAAGGGCTGATTGTTGTGATTGAAGGACATACAGATGAACAGGGTACCCGTGACTATAACTTTGCATTGGCACAAAAACGGGCAAATGCTGTGCGTGAATACTTGAAAAATGGGGATGAAGGGGACAATACTCAGTATAAGATTATTTCTTATGGTGAGGAACGCCCCGCAGTATTGGGAAGAAACGCAGAAGCATGGGCGAAAAACCGCCGTGCTACGACGAAAATTGTTCAATACCAATAATTATGCTTGTGTTTCATGCCCCCACTTGTGGGGGGAAATGCACCTGTTATAATGGTTAATCTGGGAATACATATAATTAGGGGGAATTTCCCCCCTGTTTTGTTATCGTGTGATAAAAAATTTATGCACCCAATGTTTAATATACAGTGTCAATTTGAACAAGCGATGCGGGCGTGTGTGGATACCTTGCATACATCATCATATGCACCATACCCCGTAAAGTGTTTGCTGATAGGAGTCAGCGGGGGTATGGACAGTATGGTTATGGCACATTTGATGTATCATTGGACAAAAATACAAGATATATCCATATGGGCGGTTGTGGTCGATCATCGCCTGCGATGTAACAGCACCTGCGAAGCCCAGCGGACAAAAAACCACCTGATTCATATGGGTATCCCCACAAAAATTGCAACGAATCACTTGCCTCCCCCGGTTACAGGTATTCAAGCATATGCCCGTAACATCAGGTACCGATTGTTACACAAAATGGGTAAATCTGTGGGGGCAAATGCTGTGTGCGTAGCACACCATTATCAGGATTGTTTGGAAACGGTCGCCATCCGTTTGCAACAAGGGTCAACCGCATATGGATTGTCCGCCATGAATATGGTACACCCAACCCCTGATGGTGTGGTATGTCGCCCCTTATTAAAAATACATAAATCGGATATTAACGCATATGCCGATTCCCATAAAATTGCCTATGTGCATGACCCCAGTAATGATAATAGGGATTTTACCCGTGTACGCATACGACAGCGTATGGCACAGGATATGCGGTTTTATCGGTATTTACAAACTGTGTATGATGAATCTGTGGTATTCAGAAAACATATGGACACGGTTATCAGGGATTTTTTACATGCCCACGCCACCCCTATATATGGTACAGTGCGAATTGATGGCGATACTTTGGTATCACGGGATATAACACATGCGGTGTATATTATACGGCATGTGTTGATGTGGGTATCGGGCAATTATATGCCCCCACGGACACAAAAATTATATAATATTATCCATATGGTACAAAAAAATCACCCTGCGACTTTACATGGCTGTTATATCCGTATGTTGCAAAAAAATCTGTGGATATGGCGTGAACCGTATGAAATACAGACACAGAATCGTTTTATTTGTATCGAGGGAACTGTGGCATTATATGGGGATTGTGCTGCACATATGGACGATACCACAGGCGATGCGTTTGTACATATTCCCAAACTGGTACAAAAAACTTTGCCTGTACGGGTATATGAAAACAAAATTTTACCCTTCGATACAAAAAAAACGCAAAAATATGATAAAAATGCACTTTTATTTATGCCCCCCCTTTTTATTTTGTAAAAAATACCTTATATTATAAGAAACCTATCTTTTAAGGAGCATCCGCAGTGAAATTTAATCGTAATATTTTCGTTTGGCTACTTGTTGCCATTGGCGTATTTTTTTTGGTAAATCAGTATATAGGCGGTAATCGACAACAAGATTCGCAAATGATACCATATAGCACATTTATCCAAGATGTCGAAGCGGGTAATGTGGTCGAAGTTGTTATTTCTGGAAACAATGTGACGGGTACATTGCGAAATGGAAATAAATTTAGCACCATTGCCCCCTTTGATTCCCAAATGGTGCCCACTTTGTTGGAAAAATCTGTGGTATTAGATGTGCAAAATCCTGATGATGGAATGCCAACCTTACTTGCCATATTGTTAAATTGGTTCCCCATGTTGTTACTGATTGCAGTGTGGATATTTTTTATGCGGGGTATGGGGGCTGGCGGGGGGGCTGGCAAAGCCATGGGGATGGGAAAATCCCGTGCCAAGTTGCTTAATGAAAGTACCAAGAAAGTTACTTTTGAAGATGTGGCGGGCATCGAAGAAGCCAAAGTCGATTTGCAAGAAACCGTCGATTTTTTACGGGATCCGGCAAAATATCAACGCTTGGGGGGTAAATTACCCCGGGGGGTATTATTGGTGGGTCCCCCAGGTACGGGTAAAACCTTAACCGCCCGTGCGGTTGCTGGGGAAGCGGGTGTACCCTTCTTTTCCATATCAGGTTCGGATTTTGTGGAAATGTTTGTAGGGGTGGGTGCGGCCCGTGTACGGGATATGTTTGAACAGGCAAAACAAAAAGCCCCTTGTATTATATTTGTTGACGAATTGGATGCTGTTGGCCGCCGTCGGGGTGCCGGTATGGGCGGTGGCAATGATGAGCGGGAACAGACTTTAAACCAAATGCTGGTGGAAATGGATGGGTTCGAAGACAATGAAAGTGTGATTGTTATGGCCGCAACCAACCGCCCAGATGTGCTTGACCCCGCATTATTACGCCCGGGGCGATTTGATCGTCAGGTGGTGGTGCCCAATCCCGATATTAATGGTCGTACGGCGATTTTGAAGGTACATATGAAAAAGACACCCATTGCCCCCGATGTCAATGTGGAAGTTATTGCCCGTGGCACACCGGGCTTTTCCGGTGCAGATTTGGCAAATTTGGTGAACGAAGCCGCTTTGCTTGCCGTGCGCAGAAGCCATCGGTTTGTGCATCATCAAGATTTTGAGGATGCCAAGGACAAGGTGATGATGGGGGCGGAACGCCGTTCCCTGGCGTTGTCAGAAGACGAAAAGAAACTTACCGCCTATCATGAAGCGGGGCATGCTTTGGCAACGATTTATTCCCCCGCATCCGATCCCATTCATAAGGCGACGATTATTCCCCGTGGACGGGCATTGGGTATGGTGATGCGGTTGCCCGAACGGGACAGTGTATCCATGTCTTTTGCCCAATTAAAAGCCAATTTGGTTGTGGGTATTGGGGGACGGTTGGCAGAAGAAATTATCTTTGGTCCGGATCGTATTACCACGGGTGCATCCAGTGATATTCAAATGATGACTGACCTCGCCAGTCGTATGGTTATGGAATGGGGATATTCTGATAAAGTCGGCACAGTCAAGGTCATCGAATCAGAGGAACAAAACTTTTTACGGGGGGGGGGCAGCGCATCCCGATCCGCCGTCAGCGAAGAAATGTCCCGTACTATTGATGCGGAAATCCGCCGTATTATTGACGAATCGACCAAAGTGTGCCGGAAAATCTTAATGGAAAAATTGGACGAATTGCACACTTTGGCAAATGCGTTAATGGAATATGAAACCTTGTCGGGGGATGAAATTAAAACGATTTTAAGCGGTGAAAAATTACACCGTACCACCCCCGAACAATACGATGAACAGGTGCATAAGACCCCCAAAAGTTCCGTACCTGTAACCAAAAAAGCGGCGGCAAAAAAAGCCTCTTCGAAAAAGAATAAAGCGAAAAAAACGATTGCTAAAAAGACTTCGGCAAAAAAATCTTCCACAAAAAAGGCATCTGTCAAAAAAACCGATAAGAAATCCAATACTTAAATTAAGGGTTTGTAAAAATAAAGGCGTATCCTGTATATCATACATTGCATATATATGTTAAATACGATATAAAAAAACAGTGTGTTACGAACCTATTGGCAATACGGTATGTATTGCGATTTTGCATATGTAAAGGAATGTGTTATGTCACGAAAATATTTTGGTACCGATGGCATGCGCGGTTGTGTCAATCAAGGACATATGACAAGTGATGTTATTTTACGCTTGGGTGTTGCGGTGGGGTATTATTTTAAATCCACCGTAGGGCGGCACTTGGTGGTGATTGGCAAGGATACCCGGCTTAGCGGATATATGATGGAAACCGCTCTTGTGGCGGGTCTAACATCGGCGGGTATGGATGCAGTTATGGTTGGTCCGGTGCCAACCCCAGCGATTCCCATATTGATAAAATCTGTGCGGGCGGACGCAGGGATTATGATTTCCGCATCGCATAATCTGTATCAAGATAATGGCATTAAAATTTTTGGACCTGATGGTTTTAAATTATCTGATTCTGTGGAAAAAGCCATCGAAAATTTAATGGATGGGGATATGCACAGCATGTATGCCCGGTCTAAAAAAGTGGGACGGGCGATGCGGATTAACGATGTGGTACATCGCTATACAGAACATGCGAAAATGGCGTTGCCAACAGGTATGTCGTTGCATGGTGTCAAGGTTGCATTGGATTGTGCTAATGGGGCGGGGTATAAAATTGCCCATGCCGTATATACCACATTGGGGGCGGAGGTTGTACAAATTGGCAATACGCCAAATGGTATAAACATTAACGATGGGGTGGGGGCAACCGCCCCACAAAAATTGACTGAATGTGTGGTTAATACGCATGCCCACATAGGGCTTGCCTTGGATGGGGATGCGGATCGGTTGTGTGTTGTCGATGAAAATGGCACTATTATTGATGGGGATCAAGTTATGGCGGTAATTGCCAAGCACTTACATGATACCAATCAGCTCAAAGGGGCGGTTGTAACCACGATTATGTCGAATATGGGGCTGAAGGAGTGTTTATCCGCCCATGGCATAGACATTATGCAGACACAGGTTGGCGATCGGTATGTGGTGCAGGCTATTCGACAGCATGGATATAATTTTGGTGGGGAAAAATCGGGACATTTGGTAATGACCGATTTTTCCACCACCGGTGATGGCATAGTGGCGGGGCTGTATGTGTTGTCGGCTATGATAATCAGTGGCAAACCCGCATCGGAATTGTTACGGCAATTTACCCCATACCCACAGGTATTAAAAAATGTACAGGTACAAGATTTTGGTGTGTTACATCACCCAAAGGTTGTCGATGCCATTAAAGATGCGGACACAAAATTGGGCAAAACAGGTCGAACCCTCATCCGCAAAAGCGGTACAGAACCTTTAATCCGTGTGATGGCAGAAGGCAAAGACCCCGACACAGTAACCCAAGTGGTCGACCACATTATTACAGTTATTGAATCTGTATAAAATTTTGAGATTTATATAAATATGTTCGAAAACAGAACACTGGGAAAGTACAAAAACCGATCATATATTACAGCTAGAATCCAAAACATCATAAATTTAGGTTGCTGAGGGGTATGTGGTTATATGGTGTTTATATCCCGCACCATTTTTGTCGCTTGTTGTTTTAAAATCATTGCATCATTGCCAATTATGATAAATGTATATCCTTGTTTGATGCGTTTTTTGGCACCATCGATGGAACCCACAAAGATGCCGGTAATTTTCCCTTGTGCATGGGCTTTGGCGGCAATATCGGCGATAATCGAATCAAATTCTGGGTGGTCATTGTCCAATAAGGGGGGGTGTCCCAAATCAATACTTAAATCATTGGGACCGACAAATATGCCATTTAATGCGTTTATGGATAAAATATCGTCTAAATGTGTTAAGGATTTAGCGGTTTCTATCATGGCAAGGGTTACCACTGTGTCATCGGCGACGGTATGATACTTTGCCCCATAGGTCACAGAACTGCGAATGGGACCAAAACTGCGGTTGCCCCGGGGACTGTATCGACAGGCTTCGACGAATTTTTGTGCATCTTGGGGTGTGTTTATCATGGGGCAAATAATGCCCATTGCCCCAAAATCTAATAACCGCATAATATGTGCTGGGTCGTTCCAACGGCTACGGGCAAGGGGCACAGCATGGGTGGTTTGAATGGCTTGAAATGCGTGTAAAGCCGAATCTTCTGTAAATATACCATGTTGACAATCAACGGCAATAATATGTAATCCCGCATTGGCAAATATTTCACAGGCAAATGGATTGCCCGTATTCATAAAGATGCTAAATACGGGGGTGTCGGCGTGTAACAGCTGGTTTAATGTGTCCACTGTATGGGGAGTATTTGGGTTCATAACACATTCCTTATCATATTTTTTACATATATATGCATTTTTTGTGCATAATAGTTGTATTTTGTACATGATAAGGTATAATGGGCATTATGTAAAGAGATTAGTTTATGAAAATAAAACATAGCGTATCCAAGGTGTCTACGATGGCAAAAAAAATTACTTCTACGGATGTGGCAAAGGCTTTGGGTGTATCCCAATCCGCCGTTTCACGGGCATTACAGGTCGACAGCCCGATCGGGGAAAAAAAACGCATAGAAATATTGCAAAAATGTATTGTTATGGGATACCGTGACAAAGATGCGGAAAGTATCCTTGTTGCCCGTAAATCGAAAAAACTTGCCTTTATTGTTGGGGATTTGCACAACCCATTTTTTACCAACTTGCTGATGGATTTTACCGACCAAATCGCCGAAAAACGCAATTATTTGCTGTCCATATATGCCCCCCTTGATGTATCGGAAACAGGCATAAAATTGTTGGTGTCGACCCTACAAAAAGACAGTGTACAGGGGGTGTTTGCATCTTCTGTTATGGTCGATAGCATATTACCCAATTTGTGTCATGATGCGGATATACCATTGGTATTAATTAATCGCAAAATCGTATCCGAAAATATATCGTCTGTGGTGTCTGATAACATACGGGCGGGATATGATGTTGCCCGTACCTTGCACCAAAAAGGACGCAAAAATATTGTATTTATCGGGGATAATGACGGTATTATTACCATGGATGAACGCCTGCAAGGGGTGCAACAATACGCACAAGATTACAATTTACCTGAGGTTGTGGTGTTACGCACCCAGCGGTCTTATCAGGGGGCATATAACACAGTATGTGATGCTTATGATTCCATACGAAAACACCATATTAATGCGGTGGTATGTGGCAATGATATTATGGCATTCGGGGCAATGGATGCGTTACGGTTTGCCCATAACAAACATATTCCCAAGGAGTATGCTATATTTGGATTTGACGATATTCCCATGAGCAGTTGGCCATCATACCGTTTGTCGACCGTGCGACAACGCACAAAACTTATGTCACAAGATGCCCTCAGCGTTATGGAAATGATGATGCGGGGCGTGGATGGATTACAAAGGATGTGTCCATGTATTATTATCGAGCGGAATTCTTCATAAAAATCCCTTTTTTTAAGTATTTGATTTATAACATTTAATATTAAAATATTCATTTAAAATGAATAATATTTCATTTTTATTGCAATAAATACTTGATGTTTTTATAAAATATGGTATGTTATGTGTGGAATATTATTAAAGTTATAAATAAAGGATAAAAACATATGCAAATCATTAAGCAAGGATTAACCGATACAGCAAAGCGGGAACAAAATAAAAAGGTACAACAGATTGTCGAAGATGCCTTGTTAAAAATTGAACAATTTGGCGATTCGGCTGTGCGGGAAATGTCGGAAAATTTTGACAAATGGTCCCCCGAATCTTTCCGCCTTAGCAAACGGGAAATCGAATCTGCGTATAATGAATTGAGCGACCAAGATATTACAGACATCACATTTGCCCAAACGCAAATTCGTACTTTTGCCGAACATCAGCGTAACAGCATGAAGAATCTGGAAGTGGAAACTTTACCGGGCGTAACACTTGGGCATAAGCATATTCCCATTGAAGCGGTTGGGTGTTATATTCCAGGGGGAAAGTATCCCATGCTTGCATCGGCAAATATGAGCGTTTTGACCGCCAAAGTGGCGGGATGTAAACGGGTTATTGCCTGTGCCCCCCCATTTAACGGTAGACCCCACCCAGCGATCGTTGCCACCATGCATATGGCGGGGGCGGATGAAATATATTGCTTGGGCGGTATCCAAGCCATTGGTGCCATGGCAATTGGCACAGAAACCCTTACCCCAGTCCACATGTTGGTTGGTCCCGGAAATGCGTTTGTTGCCGAAGCAAAACGCCAATTGTTCGGACGAGTGGGCATAGATTTATTTGCCGGACCCACGGAAACTTTGGTTATTTGTGATGATACGGTTGATGTGGAATTGGTGGCAACTGATTTGTTGGGACAGGCGGAACATGGGCTTACATCCCCTTCGATTTGTTTGACAACTTCAAAAAATATTGCTACCTTATTACCAGCTGAAATCGAACGGCAATTACAAACCTTGGCGACCGCTGATATTGCCCGTGTGTCCTGGGATACTTGTGGCGGCATTATTTTGTGTAAAGACAACCCAGAAATGTTACAGGTGGCGGACGAAATTGCATCGGAACATGTACAGATTATGACAAATGACGATACTTATTTTGTCGATAATATGCAAAATTATGGGGCATTGTTCGTGGGGGCGGAAACCAATGTTGCATATGGGGACAAAGTTATTGGTACAAACCATACTTTACCCACCAACAAAGCCGCCCGTTACACCGGTGGATTATGGGTCGGTAAATTTATTAAGACTTGTACATATCAACGGATAACGCCAGAGGCATCAAAAATAGTCGGCGAATATTGTTCCCGTTTGTGTGCGTTGGAAGGGTTTGATGGGCATAAAAAACAGGCGGATATACGGGTAAAACGGTATAACAACGCTTAAATATACCCCAGATGGTATGTATGCAGTATAAGTATACTATAACATTTTATATTAAAATATAACAGTATAAGGAAAATTATGACAAAATCTATATTTATTACAGGGGCAACGGGGGGTGTTGGCGGTGCAGTGGCAAAATTATTTGCATCGCACGGATACTATGTGGCCGTTGGATACCATTCGAATGTGGACAAGGCACAGGCAATGGTACAAGATTTATCAGGTGATGGACATATGGCGGTACAGTGCACAGTAAATAAAACCCCCACCGTAGAACAGGCAATTGCTCAGATTAAGCAGAGATTTGGGGCTTTGGATGTGCTGGTGAACAATGGGGGATCGACAAAATTTATCCCCCATGCGAACTTGGATGCGTTAACCGATGATATCATAGACGATATTTTTGCCATGCATGTACGGGGGGCATTGGCAACCATTCGCAGTGCAGTACCGATTATCAATGCGGGGGGGGTGATTGTTAATATTTCGTCGATTGCCGCCGAATCTGGACTGGGCAGTAACATTGCCTACTGTGCATCAAAGTCGGCAATAAATACGATTACCAAATCGTTGGCCCGTTCCCTTGCCCCAAAAATCCGTGTTATCGGCGTGGCACCTGGATTATTAAACACTAAATTTGTCAAGGGTGTAGGGGCGGATGATTTCTTTGTTAGCCAAGCGGCGGCAACCCCTATGCAAAGGCTTGGTACGGTGGAAGAGGTGGCACAGACCGTCTTTGCAGGCGTGGAATATTTATCCTTTACCACCGGTCGTGTGCTGACAGTCGATGGGGGGCGACTCCTTGCGTAAAAATATACTTTTTTATAGTCAAATCAATATAAATTGATGTGACGAAGTGCGGTTGCAACCGCTTGCGACGCAGTCGCATTGTGGTGTCCGATCGGGGTGAGTGAGTGTTGTATTTTGTTGCACAAAGTGCAGGAAAATCAACATGATACCGAACGAGGGGTGTTGGCCCCTTAAACAGACAATCGTGCAAAAAAATAACAAGATGCAGTATAGTACACAGTATCAGTTTATATGAAATTAACTATATGTTACGAACTGTTGAAAAGCGTTTAACACCTGAGTATATACTTGCCGTTTGAAAGGGACGATTGCTTCCACCAATTTATCCGCATCGATCCATTTCCATGCTTTGAATTCGGGGTGGTCGGTTTGGATATTTATGGTTGTGTCAGGGGCGGTTAGTCTTAGGGCGTACCAGTGTTGTTTTTGTCCTTTGTATTTGCCCCCCCACAGTGTGTTTATCAAATCATCGGGCAGGTCATAATATATCCAATCGTGCGTTTTGTCCAAGATTTTACAATCGGATTTTTGTACGCTAATTTCTTCGTATAATTCCCGCCACATGGCGGTTTCTGTGTCTTCGTTTTTGTCGATACCACCTTGGGGCATTTGCCAATATGGGGTGGTGTTGTCAATGCGACTACCGACCCAGATTTTGCCCTCTGGGTTTATCAGCATAATGCCCACATTGGGGCGGTATAAGGAGGGATCAGATGTCATTATTTTACTTTTTTGTTTTGCTTTTCCGTCCAAATCAGCGTTTCCAATACATCTATTGCCCGTGCCAGCATGTAATCGGTTTGATTTAAGGATTTTGTTTCTGTGGTATCTTTCTTATCCCCATTTTTGTGGTCAATCGATTTTTCAGAGGGTTTTCTGTTTGATTTGTCTTCGTTTTTCTTGGTTTTTTCTTGTGTGTTATCCAAGGCGTTAGACAGGTTTTCTTCGCCATAATCCCCCCGATCAAATTCTTTTTCTATTTTTACAGGGGATGCTTTAATATCGGGCACAATACCAATTTTTTGGATGCTGGTGCCATTTGGAGTGTAATATAAGGCGGTGGTAAATTTTATCGTCATTTCCGGTGTCAGCTCCAATGCGGATTGCACAGATCCTTTTCCAAAAGTGCGTTCCCCGACAATAATCGCCCGATTGTGGTCTTTTAAGGCACCGGCAACAATTTCCGATGCGGATGCGGATCCCCGGTTGACCAATACGACAATCGGTGCCCCATTGGTAATATCATTCGGGGTTGCATGGACCCGTTGGTCTTGGGATTTGTTCCGTCCCCGTGTGGATACAATTTCGCCTGCGGTCAAAAAGCTGTCGGATACGCTGATGGCTTCGCTTAGCAATCCGCCCGGGTTGTTGCGTAAATCAACAATATATCCCTGAATAGGGGATTTTGCTTGTTGTTGTAATTTTTTGACTTGGGCGTGTAAATCTTCGGTCATATTTTGTTGGAATTGTACCAGTTTAATATAGGCAATATTATTCGGTTTCATTTCGCTTTTAACACTGGGTACTTTGATAATGGCACGGGTGATTTTCACATCAAATGGCGGTTCCCCTTCGCGCAAAATTGTCAAAGTTACATCTGTATCTGGTTCCCCCCGCATGCGTTTTACCGCCTCGTTATGTTCGATGTCTTCCACATAAGTACCGTCGATTTCAATAATTAAGTCCCCTGATTGTAAGCCCGCTTTTTGTGCAGGTGTGCCATCAATGGGGGCGATAATTTTAATGGTATTGGTTGTGGTATCTGGGATAATATGAATGCCCAGTCCCCCAAATTTACCTGTGGTTGATTCGATAAGCTTTTCCACCTCCTTTTTCACCAAAAATGCAGAATGTGGGTCAAGGCTTTTTAACATTCCTTTGATGGCGGCGGTAATTAAATCAGCGTTTGATTTTTCTTCTACATAATGTTTACTAAGGTTGTTTAGCACCAAGCTAAATACATTCATCATGCGATAATCTTCTTCGCTTAATTCTTGTTTGGTGTTGGCATATGCCTGAAGGTTCAGGCTGAAAATGCTAAGGGTAATGCTGATAACAGCGATTTTGAATATATTACTCATGTTAAAAAGTCCTTTTATCGATCATATGATGGAATATGTTAATTTGTAGAGTCTCGTATCCATAATAGCGGATTTTCGGTTTTTGTGCCATATCTAATTTCAATTTTAAAATCTTTATTGTCTGTATTGGTTGTGCCGATGGGGTCTTTTTCCAATACCCAGTCATTATTTTGAACAAATACATCTTCAAATCCAATCAGTACACTGTTATATCCCCGTTCGTGTGCAAGCAACACAATTTTTCCTAAGTTTGAAAACGCCCCGACGAATGCCACATATCCGTCGAAGGGGGCAACCACTTGGGCATTGGGTAGGGTCTTTATATATACGCCATCCGATATGTTGCCGTTTTTCATGGGGCGGTTAAACTTGGTGGTAATTGTCCCCACCACAGGTGTGGTAATAGGGCTGTTTTCCATAGGGAATGGACGAATATTTTGGGGGCGGATGTATCGATTATTGTTATAGTTTTGTTGTTGTTTTGCCTGTTGTAAAGATTTTTCTAATTGTGCCACTTGTTGTTGCAAAGTGTGTTGTTGCCGTTGCAAATGGGCAATAATATGGGTGTCACGGGTTATAAGGGCATCATAGGTGGTTATTTTTTCCCTCAAATCCGCCCGGGAGTGTTGTATACGGTCGTGTTTTTGTTGCAAATCGGCTTGTTTTTGGGTCAGTTGTGCTTGTAAAGTATTTAATTGGGTATAAGTGGCTAGGATACCTTGGCGTTTTTGTTGTATTTGGGGCATGATGTGCTGTATTAAACGGATTGCTATCATACTGCGTTTTGGGATATCAGGTGATAAAAACAGGGCAATATTTTTATGTTTTTCAATTTTTTGGGCAATGGTGATAAGCGTACCTAAGTCTTTATTTGCCAGTTGTAATATTTTTTGCAAGGATTTTTGTTGGGTTTTAATGGTGGTCATGTCTTGTGTAATTTGTAAAATGGCCGCCTCTTGTTGTTGTATTATTTTTGCATTTTGTTGCAATGTTTGTCGTAGAATCGATACTTTGTTTTGCAACATAGTTTTGTTGGATTGTTTGGCGTTTTGTTGCTGTTTTATATGCGATAATTGTTGTTGCTTCTGGGGCAATGTATCGCCTGTATTCGCCGATACAATGGGGGCTGATAATACTGTAATAAATATTATAATCTTACGCATGTTGTATTAAGCTGGTGCCAGTCATTTCGAGGGGTTGTGGTATATCCATAAGGTTCAAAATAGTGGGTGCAATATCGCCTAATACGCCATTTTTTAAGGATATATTCCCCGCCCCACAAACAATAAAATGTACCGGGTTTAAAGTATGTGCTGTATGTGGTTCGTTTTTTGCGATGTCATACATAATATCACAATTCCCATGATCGGCACTCAGCACCAATACCCCCCCCAGGTGTTGTACCATATTCCACACTTTGCCAAGGCAGGTATCGACCGCTTCACAGGCCTTAATAGCCGATTTTAAATTGCCTGTATGTCCCACCATGTCTGGGTTTGCATAATTTAAAATTACCATATCTATGTCGCCTTTTTGCATCCGTGCGATAAGGGTGTCGGTCAGGGCATAGGCACTCATTTCTGGTTGCAGGTCGTATGTTGCCACCTTTGGACTGGGGGTAAGCAATCGGTATTCCCCGGCAAATTTTGATTCTTTTCCCCCATTAAAAAAGAAGGTCACATGGGGATATTTTTCTGTTTCTGCGGTGCGAATTTGGGTTTTTCCTGCATTTGCCACCACTTCGCCCAAAGTATTTTTTAATGGTTTCGGTGGATATAACACACCCATATATGTGCTGTGTATATGGGAATATTGTACCATGCCAATGGGGGGGATCATCTTTGCCGTGTGTTGGGGGAATATATCAAAATTGGGGGCACATAAGGCACTTAAAATCTGTCTTGCCCTGTCCGCTCGGAAGTTGGTACATAATACTGCATCCCCATCTTGAAATCCATTGTAATCGCCGATGACACAGGCGGGGATAAATTCGTCTGTAATAGTATGTGCATGGGCATCGGCAATGGCATCATGGGCGGTGGCATATTTTTTCCCTTGTCCCCATGCAATAACATCGTGGGCGTTTTGTACTCGATCCCAATTCGTATCCCGGTCCATAGCCCAATACCGCCCCGTAACCGTTACAATTGGGGCGGAGGTATGGGATTGCACATATTCGATAAATCTTGGGGCAGAAGTCGGTGCCGTGTCCCGTCCATCGGTAAATGCGTGTATATTGACGGGAATACCTGCGTTCAGTAGGGCATTGGCATAGGTGATAACATGAAACTGATGTCCATGTACCCCCCCGTCGGACACAATACCGACAATATGAGCGGTGCCGCCGCTGGATTTTAAAGCCCTTACATAATCGGTAAATAGGGGGGTATCGATAAATGTACGATTTTTACAAGATTCGTTGATACGGGGTAGGGTTTGCATGACAATCCGTCCTGCACCGATATTGGTGTGTCCCACTTCGCTGTTGCCCATTTGACCATCGGGTAAACCGACCGCTAAGCCACAGGCTTGCAGGTGGCAGGAAGGATATGATTTCAATAATGTATCAAATATGGGTGTGTGTGCCAGTTTTGGGGCATTGTATTGCCGGCTTTTTTCATCGCCCCATCCGTCGAGTATACATAATACAGTTGGTTTTTTTGGCATGGTGTGTTGGCTCCCTTATAATATTATACTTTATGATATGGATGTCCATCCAGAATTGTGCGAATACGATATAATTGTTCACATAAAATTACCCGTACCAGCATGTGGGGTAAGGTCATTTTGCCAAAGCTAAGGACCATATGTGCACATTTGTGTATTTGGGGGGATACCCCAAACGCCCCACCAATAATAAAGTATATATCATTTGCCCCTTGTGTATGCAAGTGTTGTATGTGGGTGGCAAAATCGGGACTAGACATGGTTTTTCCCCGTTCATCAAGGACAATAACGATCGCATCTTTAGGGATATGTTTTAAAATAGAATCTGCCTCAGATTGTTTTTGTAGGGTGGAATTAGCGATATTTTTACCATCTATTTCGATGATACGAATGGGCGTTGCACAGCGTTTTACATAGGTTTGGCACAAGTCGTATGCCGCCCCTTTTTTTAATTTGCCAACTGCTATTATCGTCCACGCCATCAGCGGGATACCATTATGCGGGTGTGGGAGGGTCTTGCCATAGTTTTTCCAAATTGTAAAATGCCCGCACTTCTGGGCGGAACAGGTGTACAATCACATCGCCCACATCCATAACCACCCAATCACCACTATTTTTCCCAGAAATAAGGGTCTCTTTGAATCCTGTTTTGCGGATTTTTTGTTCCACATATCGGGATAAGGAAATACAGTGCCTGCTTGTGGTACCCGATGCGATGACCAAATAATCCGCATAATCCGCTTTGCCCGCAAGGGGGATTGTTACAATATCTTCGGCTTTGTTAAAATCAAGGGTTTTTGTTATTAGTGGTAATATTTCATCGACGGGTAATAAGGTCATAATTTTGTGTCTTCTGTGTCTGGTGTTTCTGTGTATGTGTTGCTCCGCATATCTGTGGCACATTCCATATAATGTGTGTCATGGATATATGTCCAAATATGCGGCGTTTGTTGCCAAATATCTGGGGGAGCTACTTGTTGTAATATATCATAACAGGGGCTGTTTTGCAAGGTTTCAAAATCTGTATTTGGACGGGCAAAAACTGCAACAGGCACTATGGCGGTAATCTGTTGCCAATGGTGCCATAAATGAAATGTTGCCATGTTATCCGCCCCCATAAGCCATATAAATTGTCTGTTTGTATGGGGGGTGGTAAGATGGCGTATCACATCGACTGTATAGGTGGATTTTAAATCCGATTCAATGTCTTTTACCTTAATATTATGTCCCGCTGTAATATGGTGTGCTTGTTTTATGCGTTCGGGTAAGGGCATATATGTATTGGCATGTTTGAGTGGATTTTGTGGGGTCACCACCCACCATACTGTGTCGATTCCCAAGTGTTGTAATGCACTCAGGGATATACCCACATGCCCATTATGGGCGGGGTTAAAAGATCCGCCCAGTATACCGATTCTTTTGACGGTCATAGGGGCGACCATGGTTTTTTTTCCGTGTATTCGTCCATAAGAGGGGCGGCTTGGGGGGTATCCAAGGGGGGATTTTGCGTGTCGATATAGGGTTTGACGATGTTATATAAAGTTTGTAATACGGTTTTGACATTTTTACCGCTGATACCGGACATGGTTAGTATTTTGGCATCAGTTACCGCAGACAGATCCTGTATCATTGTGTTTGTGATTGCAGGAATCAGAGCGTCGATTTTGTTAATCACCACAATTTCCGGTTTTTGTGCCAATTCTGGACTGTATTTGGCAATTTCTGTGCGAATGGTTTGATACTCTTCGACTACATTTTCGTTGGCACCATCAATCAAGTGTAACAATACCCCACACCGTTCCACATGTCCCAAAAATCGTGTCCCTAGTCCTTGACCCTCCGATGCCCCCTTGATAAGTCCGGGAATATCAGCAATAATAAATTCATGGTTATTGTGATACACCATGCCCAAATTGGGGTGTAAAGTGGTAAAAGGATAATCGGCAACTTTTGGTTTTGCCCGTGAGACTTTTGATAAAAAAGTGGATTTACCCGCATTCGGCAATCCCAACAGTCCCACATCGGCAATCAATTTAAGCCGCAACCATATCCACATTTCTTCCCCTGGCCATCCGGGTTCCGATTTTCTGGGGGCTCGGTTGGTGGATGTTTTAAATGCTGTGTTGCCCCGCCCGCCGTCTCCACCTTTTAACAGCATCACTTTGTTACCCACATTGGTCATGTCGGCAATTAGGGTTTGTTTGTCTTCGGATAAAATTTGCGTACCAACAGGGACTTTTAACACTACATCGGCACCATTTTTACCATGTCTGTCCCGTCCCATCCCCCCATCCCCTCGATTTGCTTTAAAGTGTTGGGTATATCGGTAATCAATCAGGGTATTTAACCCGTCGATAGTTTCCACAAATACATGACCGCCCCTTCCGCCATTGCCCCCATTGGGACCGCCGAATTCAATATATTTTTCACGGCGAAAGCTGACTGCCCCCGCCCCGCCATCGCCACTTTTAATATAAATTTTTGCTTGGTCTAAGAATTTCATGTTCTAATTTCAGTATGTACACACATGTACACAGCAAAAATTATGTAACTGGTGTTATATGGATGGTGGTGCGTTGCCGAGTCTTTTTGAATTGCACATTTCCTGCAACCAATGCAAACAAGGTGTGGTCTTTGCCCATCCCCACATTTTGACCGGGATGGAATTTTGTTCCCCGTTGGCGGACAATAATATTACCCGCAACAACTTTTTCCCCCCCGAATTTTTTGACGCCTAAGCGCCGACCTTCTGAATCACGACCATTGCGGGAGCTTCCCCCTGCTTTTTTATGTGCCATTGTTTTATTCCCTTCTTATAAAATATAAAATTATGCCTTAATATCAATAACTTCGACAATAGATACCGGTTGGCGATGGCCATTTTTACGGCGATAGGCATTACGGCGTTTCTTTTTGAAAATAATAATTTTCTTGTTGCGGGTTTGCTCCACCACTTTTAAGGTTACAGTTGCCCCTTTAATAAGGGGATTACCCACAACAGGGGATTCGCCGCCAATAAATAAAACATCGGAAATTTTGACCTTTTTGCCCGCTTCTGTGTTTAGTTTTTCAATGCGTAATACATCGCCTTGTTGGGCTTTGTATTGTTTGCCGCCTGTTTTAAAAATAGCGTACATTATAATAATCCTTTAATATTATTGCGTCTTCTGGTGGTTCTTGTTCAGAACGCTTTTAAAATACCATGATACAGCATTACTTTTTTCATAAATTGTTGTGTCATACAACAACAAGTGCACTTTATACACTTGAAACCATATATAGTCAAGGGGATTTATATATTTATTATGTTTTCATTTAAACCCTAATGGTATCAAAATTTATGATAATTTTGTTTTTAAAATTTTCGATGCCATACCCATGTCTAAAGTGGCGTCATAATTGGATTTTAAATATCCCATAACCTTTCCCATATCCGCCATAGATGATGCCCCGACCACACCGATTGCCGTATCCACCGCTTCAATAACCGCATTTTCATCCATCATATCAGGCAGGAATGTTTCAATAATTGCAATTTCTGCTGTTTCTTTTTTTGCCAAATCGGGGCGGTTGCCATCTGTGTACATTTTGGCTGATTCGGTGCGTTGTTTGCCCATATTTTTTAAAATTATCAAAATTTCATTATCATTTATGCCCTGTGTATTGCCTTTGCTTCTGGCGGCAATATCCGCATCTTTTATTCGGGCTTGTATCATGCGGATAACTTGTAATGTATCCATTTGTTTGTTTTTCATGGCATGCTTCATCGCATCGGTAATTTGTGTACGCATAAATCTTGGTTTCCTTTTCATATAACCATAGTGTTCACACAAGGTATAGTAACCATTTTGTGGACACTTCTTAAAATCATTGCTTGACGATTGGGGGATTATATCATAAAACACTGTACATATAAACAGAGTATTTGAATGGGGATAATAATGTATACGAATATGTATCAAATTGATGTGTCAGAGACTATCATTCCACAAAATGCCACCGCTGTTTTGGTATTAGAAGACGGCACAGTCATATTTGGCAAAGGCGTAGGGGCTGAAAATACCACTGTTGCTGAGATTTGCTTTAATACTGCGATGACGGGATACCAAGAAATTATGACTGATCCATCCTATGCGGGGCAATCAATTATTTTTACATTTCCCCATGTGGGTAATGTGGGTGCCAATGATGAAGATTTTGAAACCCCTGTGCCATATGCCCGTGGGGCAATTATGCGCGAAGATATTACCACCCCATCGAATTGGCGGTCGGCACAGCATTTTAATACATGGTTACAATCCCATGATTTACCCGCTATATGTGGCATTGACACCCGACAATTAACCGCTCGTATCCGTGATTATGGGGCACCTAAGGGGGTGATTTGTCATGACCATTCGGGCAATTTTGATATACCTGTATTACACAAAATGACCATCGATTGGGCGGGATTAAAAGGGATGGATTTATCGTTGGATGTAACCTGCAAAGCCCCCTATGAATGGACGGACAGTATTTGGCGATTGGATGGTGCATATGGACAACAGGTTGATTTTGCATATCATGTGGTTGCCATTGATTATGGGATAAAAAAGAATATTTTGTGTAATTTGGCACACCAAGGGTGCAAAGTAACAGTCGTCCCAGCAAACACCCCCATAGAACAGATTTTTGCCTTAAACCCAGATGGGGTATTTTTGTCAAATGGTCCCGGTGATCCACAGGCAACGGGGGTATATGCAGTCCCTGTTATTCAAAAAATTATCGAAGCGGATATTCCCGTTTTTGGTATTTGTCTGGGGCATCAAATGCTTGCCCTTGCCATGGGGGCAAAGACAGAAAAAATGCACTTTGGACATCGGGGGGCAAATCATCCTATTAGGGATGTAACCACAGGCAAAGTGGAAATTACTTCGCAAAACCATGGATTTGTTGTGGATCGCACCAGCTTGCCCGATACGGTTATGGAAACACATTTTAGCCTGTTCGATAACACTTTGGCGGGAATTCAATTAAAACATAAACCAGCATTTAGCGTCCAATACCACCCAGAGGCATCCCCAGGACCACAGGATTCCCATTATTTATTTGTCCGTTTTATTGATTTGATTCGTAAATATAAACATAAATAGGCACATTTTATGAAGTTTCGCCACTTTGTCATATTGGTATTTTTAATCATTGTCGGGGCGGGCGTATTGTTGGTACAAGTCATTGATTTTAAACCCTATATTCGTAGTGAAATCAGTACTTATACATATTGGAAACAAAATCCCACCCTTAAAATGGTACAACAAAGTATTACGAATGGTCAAGATGTAAATGGATATTCTGAATATGGTTGGACACCTGTTATGTTTGCCATTCAAACAGGGGATACAGAGATTGTAACCGCTCTTGTTAGGGCAGGGGCGGATGTTAATGTGCGTGCCAAGGATAGCTCCACCCCTTTAATACAAGCGGTCATTACCGCCACTACACCAGATATGATTGAAACTTTGTTGCGTCTGGGGGCGGATATTACAACACAGGATAAACACGGCCGTACTGCCCATGAATATGCGTTGGAAAACCCAGATTTACAGCACACAAAAATCATAAACGCATTAACCCCATAGTTTTTTTAGGGTCACCCTAAATATGTTGTATCATGTCAGTCCGGTTTAATATTATCAGTATAAACATACACTATTGTGTGAATGTGCAAAAAAAAGCCCCCGTTAGGGGGCAGTATATAAGCAATTTTGAGAGAATAGAGTAGGTCAAAAAGACCTAATATGAAAAAATGAAAAACTTATTTATGAAGTCTTTAAATTTGGTAATCGATGTATCATACCAATTTCCATAGGTGTATATATACAAGGTGTCGTTATAATAAAAAAGCATAAAAATTGCAACTTTGATATGCAAATTCTGCATAAAAATGTATCAGTTGCCTAACATATTGACAATTAATTATAAAAAACAAGCAGTTACATATATTGCTATATTTTATATATGTGATGTTTTTTTGTTTTTCTTGGGTTTTGCTTTTGCTTTTGCCCAAGATTTTTTCGGTTTTTCTTGCAAGATTTTTTGTTGTATCTGACCAGTGGTGACTTTTCGTATTTCCCCACGGGGTATAGGGTGCAGCCTGAAGGGACCATATTCGATACGCACAAGACGGCTGACCTTATATCCCAGATGGTTCATTACACGGCGGATTTCACGGTTTTTACCTTCTGTTAAGGTGATGCGTACCCACACATTGCTGGCGGTTTGGGGGGATTTCAAGTGTGATTCCAATTGGGCTTCAATTTTGCCATATTGCACACCATCAATGGCGATGCCATTTTTTAGGGATTGTAACTTTTTGTTGTCAACATTGCCATGTACCCGCACCCGATAGGTTCGATTCCAACCATTTTTGGGTAATTCTAAGGCACGGGCAAAATCCCCATCGTTGGTTAATAATAACAGCCCTTCGGAATTTAAATCCAGCCGTCCGATACTGATAACCCGTGGCATGTCATCTGGCAAAGTATCAAAAATGGTTTTTCTGCCCAATTCATCACGGGCGGTGGTAACCACGCCCACAGGTTTATGATACAGCCATAATTGCACAGGGTCTAGGTCGGGAAGGGGTGTCCCATGTACGGTTATGGTATCGGTTTGGGTAACGGTAATGGCGGGGCTGGTAAGGGGGGTGCCATTGATTGTAACCCCACCGCTCAGAATTAATTTTTCCGCATCCCGACGGGAACATACGCCACTGCGTGCAATGCGTTTGGCGATTCGCATGGGGGCGGTGTTGGCATGTGCAAAAATTTGTTTGATATCCATTATCGTTTTTTCTTAAAAAAGTCCCGTAATATATCCCCACAGGCTTGTTCCATAACCCCACCAATAATGGTCGGCTTGTGATGAATCGTGGGGTGATAAAATACCCGCCCCCCATGTTCAATGGCACCGCCTTTTGGGTCGTAACAGCCAAATATTAATGATCGTATACGGGCATGGGCAATGGCCCCCGCACACATGGTGCAAGGTTCCATGGTAACATATAAATCGCAATCGATAAGGCGTTTTTTACCCAATTTTTGCATCCCCATATGTAATGCCATCATTTCCGCATGGCACAAGGCATTCCCTTGTTTTTCCGTTGTATTATGGGTGCTTGCAACCACTGTATTCGCATGTACAAGCACCGCCCCCACGGGCGTTTCGTTACAATCATATGCCTTGTGGGCTTGTTTAAGTGCCAATGTCATATATGTATGCAAAATGGTATCGGTCATGGGCTTACATGATCGAATATTTAAGGGACATATATTTATTGTGCGTCTGCTGCCACGGAAAATTTGATAATTTTGTCTGGGGCGTCCACTGTACCATTTTGGTATCGATTGCCTTTTTTAATCATATCCACATATTTCATGCCGTCTGTGACTTTGCCCCATGGGGTGTATTGCCCATCCAAATGTGGGGCATCGGCAAACATGATAAAAAATTGGCTGTCGGCGGAATTAGGATCCATTGCCCGTGCCATCGAAACCACCCCACGGGTGTGTGCCACATCATTAAATTCTGCATTTAGGTTTTGTCCACTGCCCCCTGTACCTGTGCCGGTTGGATCGCCCGTTTGTGCCATAAAACCTTCAATCACACGGTGAAATACAATCCCATCATAAAAGCCTTGTCGTACCAATTTTTTAATACGATTTACATGATTCGGGGCCTTGTCGGGGTACATTTCAATAACCACCCGCCCATCTTTTAGATCCAAGTATAATGTGTTTTCCAAATCCATAGCCATAGATCCTTTCAGTGTCAATAATAAAAATCCGATAATAATAATACTGCGTTGTAACATGTTTTTCTCCTTTGGTTTTCCTTTTTTTGTAAAATGTATATATGTGGGGTACATATATCACACTTTATAAGATTTTGCACCAGATTTATTTTCCAATAATCCCCGATTTTGTAATCCCCTTTTGCGGATGTGGGATGGGGGGATATTTAATATATCACGGTATTTTGCAATGGTACGGCGGGCGACTTTTATGTTTTTTTCTGCCAAAGCGATGGCCAAGCTATCGTCGCTGTATACAGTTTTGGTGTGTATTTCCGAATCGACTAGGGCTTGTAGGATTTTTAAAATAGCCTGTTGTGATACATCACCGACCTTGTTGGAAAAAAAGGATTTTAAGGGTATTGTTCCCAAGGGGCAAACGATATATTTGTTGGATATTATCCTTGAAATGGTGGAAATATGTACCCCTGTTTTGTTCGCTACTTGTTGTAATGTGAGGGGCAATAAATCCCCACCATCCAGAAAATTATGTTGATGTTGTACCAATACAATCCCCACATTGCACAGGGTTTCCGCACGCATTTTAAGGGCGGTTTTTAACCATTTGGCGGAGGTGAATTTTTGCGATATAAATGATTTATCTTGTTGCCGAGAGGCTTGTTTTCGAATATCATGGACATACTGAAAATCAATATCTAACATGCGATGCAGTTGCGATATAATCTTTACATGCCATTTGCCGTCTATTTTTTTGGCTTGTAAATCGGGGATAATAATTTGGCTTACGGCGGTTTCGATGTCGGGACTGCGGGGAAAATCCCGTAAACCTTGTAACAGGTGTTGTAAAGTTTTTTCCCCATCATATCCCAATGCTTTGATTACTGCGGTTGTGTTTCCTTGGGATATGTTGTCTAAGTTTTCCACAACAATTTTCCACAACCCGGAAAATTTCCCCTCACTTTGTAGGTATGCTGTGTAAAATTCTTGCATATTACGGGAAAATACGCCCGTAGGGCTGAGCTGTTGCAAGGTATTTAAAATTTGAAAAATATCTGTTTGCGGGTATGCGTTTTGTATGGGGCTTAGGGATTCGCGTAAAAAACCATCATCGTCCAAGTATGCCATGATTTCCATTGCTATTGTGTGGTCGGTGTGGTCGGTGAAATGGGCGTCTATTTGAGGCGTTAAAATATGATATATACTGGTATTGTTATCTGCAATTTGTACATCGGATAATGCCACATTACCGGTGCTTATGGGGGTGGAATCGAAAGATAAAAATGGGTTTTCTTCGACCTCTGATTTAATCGCATCGATCAATTGTGCCTCGTTCATAGGCAACAATTTTACCAGCTGTCGCATCAGGTTTTTCGGGGCGGTTTTTTGTTGTAAAGACAGGCTGATAGTGGGTGAAAGTCTCATAATTTTAATTCCTTAATGTACAGTATTATATATGGCATGATTTTTTATTGGTCAAAAATCATGCCATATATAATATAGTATATTTAGTTATGGTTTTTGTTGCAAGATTTTTTTTTGTAGTGTATGATGTATGGGATTTAAAAATATATGAAGGGAACGTAAAGTAATGTTACAAAAAATCTTGGGTTTATTATCGTCTGATATGGCGATTGATTTGGGAACAGCAAACACAATTGTGCATGTGGCGGGCAAGGGGATTGTCTTAGATGAACCTTCGATGGTTGCCATCACCGAATACAAGGGGAAAAAACAAGTCATTGCCGTTGGCGAAGAAGCCAAAAAAATGTGGGGGCGTACACCGGGGAATGTGACAGTTGTGCGTCCCTTAAAAGATGGTGTGATTGCTGATTTTGACATATCTGAGGACATGATAAAACATTTTATTCGCAAAGTCCATGCTGGATCTTTGGGGTCTGCACCACAAATTGTTATCTGTGTACCGCATGAGGCAACGGAGGTGGAACGCCGTGCCATTCGTGAGTCCGCAGAAAAAGCAGGGGCAAGGAAGGTATTTCTTGTCGAAGAACCAATGGCGGCAGCGATTGGGGCAAAATTGCCTGTGACAGATGCGGTTGGATCAATGATTGTGGATGTGGGCGGGGGGACCACAGAAATTGCGGTTATATCGTTAAGTGGCGTTGTGTATGGGGAATCCCTGAAAATTGCCGGTGACCGAATGGATTCTGATATTATCAGTTATATTCGTCGTACACAAAATTTGCTTATTGGTGACACATCCGCCGAAGACATCAAGAAACGTGTCGGTGTGGCATATTGGGATGGTGATCGTGAACCAAATACTATGTTGGTACGGGGGCGGAATATATCAGATGGATTGCCCAAAGAAATCGAAATAAGCGAACGCCATATTGCCGAAGCTTTACAAGAATCTGTTAGTGGTATTTCCAATGGTGTGTGTAATATTTTGGAAAAGATTCCGGCTCAGTTGGCGTCGGATATTGTGCAAAGTGGTATTATGTTGAGTGGTGGCGGGGCATTGTTAAAGGGACTCGACGAATTTTTACGCCGTAAAACTTTGTTACCTATATCCATTGCCGATGATCCATTGTTGTGTGTGGCATATGGTACGGGACAGTGTTTGGAAGAAACTAAGAAATTGGAAAAAGTATTGTTATATTCATCATAATATGTGGCATAATAATATATAAAATGGGTTAATGTGGTCATATGTGGGTAATACGGTTTTTAAGAACACTGTCGTTATATTCGCTGATTATGGCGAGCGTAGTTTTATTTGTGCTGAGTTACCTAAACCCCAGATTATTTGATAAAGTGCGTTTTTTTTTATGGGACATCACTGCCCCTGCGGTGGTGGTGTTTGATACTTTGATGGCGTCTGTATATACCCTGCAAAGTAAAGTCCATAATATTTTTTATGTATATGATATGAATCAACAGCTATTGGCAAAGCAGGTGGATTATGATGAAAAATCTGTACAATTGGCATTGTTACAACAACAAGTAAAGCAACTGCACAGTGTTTTGGATTACAATAGCCAATTTGGTTCCCCTGATGGATTTATGGCAAAAATTGTTGGGCGGTTCGGGGGGGTGTATGACCATTCTTTTATCTTGGACAAGGGGGCGGTTGACGGTGTGAGCATTGGGCAGGTGATGGTATTTGATGGGTATATGGTGGGATATGTTATTGATGTATTTAATACCATCAGCCGTGCCATACCATTGACCAATATTAACGCATCGGTACCGGTAATGGATATGGATGGGGATAAGCATGGATTGATTTTAGGGGATGGACCAAAGTTGCCTAAATTTATATATGCGGATGCGATTACAGATTTTCAAAAACAGGATATTTTATATACTTCGGGCATTGGGGGAACATTTCCCCGTGGTTTGCCCATTGGATCTATACAAGCGATTTATAACCACAGCAATGTACGGGTATTGCCATTCGTGTATAACAGGCATATGACATTTGTATATATTTTTCACCATAAACCAGAATTGATTTTACAGGCACAATAAATGGGCGTACTTCCATATATTATTGTTATCTGTATTTGGTTTTTTAATATTACCGGAGTATTGTTTTTACAGTATGTGGATGCGATAGTGATCGCCCTAGTATTATGTGGCATTTATAAACCACATAGTTTGGTGTTATCCGCTGTGTTTGTATTGGGGATACTGAGTGATGTGATATTTAATACAGTGTTTGGGATTCATTCAGCCGTATATTTGGCGGCATCTGTGTTATGGATGAACCAATTTTACAAGCGGTATGCCACACATGAAATGGGATATTATCTTATTTTAGTGGGCTTTATGGTTGCGACACAATTGGTATTTGGCGTTGAACGATATATATCTTTGTGGACATTTGGGGTGCTTTTTGAATATGTTATTAAGGGAATATATACCGCATCTTTGCTGGTGTTTATCGACATCTGGATACCCCGCTTGACCCCACAGCAAGTAAGGCAAAGGGAGGCGGTATAATATGCGGTCATTAAAAGGCTTTAATCGTCGGGTTTTTTTGTATATGGGCGGGATTACTATGGCGTTTATAGTCGTACTTTGGCGTTTGTATATGTTACAATTATCCCAATCGCAAAGATACCGTACCCGGTCGGAAGATAACCGTTTGCGTCAGTGGGTTTTCCCCCCGCTAAGGGGTATTATTCGTGATGATAATAATAAAGTATTGGCCAGTGGACGACGGGTATTCCACTTGTATATTATGAAGGAAAAACCTAATAACATGTTGGTAAGTTTACGCAAATTACAGGCACTTATTACTTTAACCGACGATCAGATAGAAGAGATTGTAAATTTAAAGAAGGACGATGACAACAAAAAAAGCTATATTTCTGTTCGTAAAAATCTTAGCTGGGAAGAAGTATCACGCATATATGTGAATAAAACGCATATACAAGGCATTCATATTGCCCCAGGGGAACGGCGTGAGTACTTCTATAATGAATTGTATGCTCATATTATTGGATATGTGAAGAAAGTACCCATCAAAGATAACAAAAATGAAAGTGAATATCCATATTTGGGATCTGAAATTGGTGAATCTGGGTTGGAAAAAGGGTATGAATATTTATTAAAGGGTCAACAGGGTTGGAAAATAGAGGAAGTCGATGTCCATGGTCGTACAGTCCGAGTGGTGGAAGAAAATACTAAATTGCCCACCAGGGGGGATTCAGTAGCGTTAACTATTAACACAAAATTACAAGGGTATATCGCCCAAATATTAAAAATACACAAAGCCGCATCAGCTGTTGTGATGAATATACACACAGGTGAAATTAAGGCTATGGTCAGTCATCCCAGTTTTGATCCCAATTTATATGTAAGGGGTATGAGTCCCAAAGAGAATCAAATAATGCAAGGTGATCCATATGGTTCGCAGGTAAACAGAACCATTGCCGGGTTGTATGCCCCCGCATCGATTTTTAAGGTGCCGGTGGCTATGGCGGCCCTTAAAGCGGGGGTTGACCCGGCATTTCGTGTGCATTGTACCGGGTCCATAGAAATGTTTGACAAACAGTGGTATTGTTGGAAAAAAAGGGGACATGGCAGGGTGGGGATTGTCAAATCGCTTAGTGAAAGTTGTGATATTTGGTATTATGAGGTGTCGCAAAAAGTTGGTGTCGATAATATTGCCCATATGGCACGAAAGTTGGGATTGGGGCAAAAATATGATTTTGGCTTGCCATTTGGAAAAGGTGGAGTGATTCCTGATAAAAAATGGAAAAAGGAAAAGCTTAGGGAACCTTGGTACAAGGGGGATACCGTTAACACTTCGATTGGACAAGGGGAGGTGAAGGTATCGCCATTACAACTAGCGGTGATGACCGCCCGTATTATGAATGGGGGATATGCGGTGGTGCCTAGATTAACCCATATCAGCGTATATGGCGAACCCTACCCAACCACATTTCCATCTTTAAATTTAAACAAAAATCATATCAAAATCGTGCAAAAAGGGCTTTATGAAACGGTAAACAGTTCCCTTGGTACAGCACATAAATTAAAAGGGGGGTGGTGGAAAATGGGCGGAAAAACCGGCACAGGGCAAGTGCGTGACATCACCGCCGAAGAACGTGAACAGGGGGTTACCGAAAATGAAGATATGGAATGGAAATATCGGGATAATGCGTTGTTTGTGGGATATGCTCCTGCGGAAAATCCGCAATTTGTGGTATCTGTGGTGGTGGAACATGGGGGATCCGGAGCCCGCATTGCCGCCCCCATTGCCCGGCAGATATTTGATTATATGGCGTTGTTGGATTTTTTGGGTAAAGACACGCCGAAATTTGTGGCAAAGGGGGCATCCTGATGTGGTTTTTGACCCTATTGGATAAATTAAAAGCCATCGATTGGCTATTATATTTTGCCATATTATTGTTGGCAAGTATCGGCACTGTGGCATTATACTCTGTTGCTGATGGGTCGATGAACCCATGGGCGAAACCGCATATTATTCGATTTATTGTGGCATCGGTGTTGATGATAATTGTGGCGGTGATACCACTTCGTTTTTGGTATAAAATGGTATGGTTGGCATATGTGGTGGCATTATTGTTATTGGTATATGTGGGAATCGCAGGGGAGATGGGTAAGGGTGCACAGCGGTGGATTGATTTAAAAGTATTTAATCTGCAACCCTCCGAAGTTATGAAAATTGTTCTTATATTGGTGCTTGCCCGATTTTACAGCCGATTATCGGAACACCAAGTATCCTACCCATTTTTTTTGGGCTTGGCAATTTTTATTATTTTTTTACCTACTATATTGGTGCTGCGACAGCCTGATTTGGGCACAGCAATTTTAATTTTTGGGGGGGGTGTCAGTATGATTGTGGTTGCGGGCGTATCGTATAAATGGATGCTTAGCGGATTGGTGCTAGTATCGGCGACGATTCCCGTGGCGTGGTTTTATGTGTTACGCCCATATCAGCAAAAACGCATTAGTGATTTTTGGCAAAATGAAGATGAATGGCAGATTAAACAAAGTAAAATAGCCATTGGATCCGGCGGATTTAAGGGGCGGGGATATACGGATGGGACACAAACCCAATATGGATTTTTGCCCGAACCCCATACAGATTTTATTTTTTCGGCAATTGCCGAAGAATTTGGTTTTATTGGGTCTGCGGTTATTTTATTATTGGTAATGTTTATTTTATTACGCATATTTTTAATAGGTTTTTCTGTCCGTGCATATTATAGCAAAATTTTATGTATTGGCATCGGGGTAACTTTCTTTTTGTATGTGATTATTAATACGGGTATGGTTATGGGGTTGTTTCCTGTGGTGGGTGTGCCATTTCCATTGTTGTCATATGGGGGAACGGTGATGTTAACGACTATGATCGCCTTTGGGTTTGTACAAAATGCGTGGGTACATAAAATGGATATTCCCATTTTGTTAAGCCCAACCTTAAATCAAGTCAATAAAGAACACAGATAAAAATGTGGTATATTATACCTTGACAGCTCATATGCAATATAAATGTGGTATGTAGTATTTCCGCTTGTGTTTTTTTGAAATAGGGCGTATAAATCGCCTTGTGAATATACATCTTAATATTATAATACATATTTAATAACACTTATAATAACACTGGTTGGATGAAGGAGAATATCATATGCATACCATCACCAAGTATTTAGGGTTTAAGTATTTTGCGTTTTTATTGGCAATACCCTCTGTATTAATCCCCTCTGTGGCATTAGCTGGCGAGGTCGTTGGCGATTTTACCACAACTATTTATGGATTTATTGCGGTGGCAATTTTTATTGTTGCATATACTTTTGTCATTATGGAGGAACGATTACACCTGAAAAAATCTGTGCCAGTCATTATTGCGGCGGGGTTAATTTGGTTTATTATTGCCGCCGCTTTGGCACAACAGGGGGATACGGATTCGGCGGCGAAAAACTTGCGTCATGCGATTATTGAATTTACCGAATTATTCTTATTCTTGTTGGCGGCGATGACATTTATTAATTCGATGCAAGTGTTTGGCGTGTTTGAGGCCATTCGGGCAAAAATTATCCGTATGGGATTATCGTTGCGGGGTATTTTTTGGACAACAGGGATGTTGGCATTCTTGTTATCCCCCGTTGCCGATAACTTGACCACCGCATTGGTGATGGGTACGATTGTCATGGCGGTTGCCAAACACAACAAGGCATTTATTGCCATTGCCTGTATTAACATTGTGGTTGCGGCGAATGCAGGGGGGGCGTTTTCCCCATTTGGGGATATTACCACTTTGATGGTATGGCAGGCGGGTAAAGTACAGTTTATTGAATTTTTCGCCTTGATTATCCCCAGTGTTGTAAATTGGTTGGTGCCTGCATTGCTTATGAGCTTTGCCATTAAAAATGAAAAACCCGAAGGGTTTGTTGGGGATGCGACCGTTGCCCCCGGTGGTTTTACGGTGATTGGATTGTTTATATTTTCCATTTTTATGGCTGTATCCGCCCACAATATGTTTCATTTGCCCCCTGTACTGGGTATGATAACGGGATTGGGATTGTTACAGCTGTATTCTTGGGCATATGACCGGGATTTACGCTTTACCCGTTTGTCCCATGTGGAAACAGATGGTGACGAACAACGCCACTTGGAACGGGCAAAACGGAAGTTTGATGTGTTTCACGAAGTGGAACGGGCGGAATGGGATACTCTGTTGTTCTTTTATGGTGTTGTAATGTGCGTTGGGGGTTTGGGTACATTGGGGTATATGGCGGTGCTGTCTGATGCCATGTATACGCAACTGGGTGTTTTTCCAACCAATATTTTGGTGGGTATATTGTCGGCGATTGTCGATAACATTCCCGTGATGTTTGCCGTATTAACCATGAACCCATCGATGAATGTAAACGAATGGTTGTTGGTGACTTTGACCGCTGGTGTGGGCGGAAGTTTATTATCGATTGGTTCTGCCGCAGGCGTTGCCATGATGGGGCAAGCCCGTGGTATTTACACTTTTTTTGCCCACCTAAAATGGTCATGGGCGATTGCATTGGGATATGGTCTGAGTATATGGGTACACACCATGGTAAATGGTATATAAATACTTAAAACCTTAATACAAACAAAAAGCCCTGCTAACAAGCAGGGCTTTTTTTAGTAAGATTTTATAAAAAGAATTATTGTTTTTCAGCGGCGTATCCACCTATCATCATACTGAATGGATCACCATTTTTTGACATTGTGACGGCACCTGCGGTTTCTTCGGCGTTGGGACCAAAGAAATTTCCTTCAAATTGTGCATCCCATTTTCCAGATTGCCCAGCACTCCCGCCGCCTTCAGTCAGGGTGCCTGTATAAACACCAGTATTATCATACTTAATGGCATTGCCCCCCTGTAATTGCAATTTTGCACTGTTGCTGATAAAGGGTGTATCGTTTCCCGTACCGCTGATCGCCATTGTGTTATATTTCATATTATTTACATCAAATTGTGTAATTTCTTGATTTGAAACATCAATTTTTATGTCCACATCCCCACGCATATAAACTTCCTGAGTGTTAATGCTCCCCATGGCGTGATACCCCCCTGTTTTTTTATAATTTGCCCCCACTTTGCTTAGGTTCGCAGTCGTTGTATAATCGCCTGTGATATTGGTAAACATAGCACTTCTTAACTTTGTATCAAGCATCGCAAAAATACCTAATCTGGCATGTTTGGCAAAAACATTTTTCTTGCTACTGATAACCATTATGATCGTATGTACCTTATCCCCATCTTTTAAATGTACACCATCCTTATGGAAATAATACTTAGCAGACGAATCGTGGAATACATCTTTTTTGCCATTTACCACATCTATCCAACTTGCCCCTTTTAAACTAGAACGATTACCTGTACTTAAACCTGCGGTGTTTAAAAGGTGCATATCAAAGGTATTTGCTAAAGCCCCAAACGCATTTTTTACAGTAAGTGTTGGTATTTTTTGATTATCTGATACAGTCAGAGCCCCCCTTGTATATACATCGCTGGTATCAGCTTTTTTATAATCAGAATCCTTCATTCCTTTAATAAGCAAGGTACCGCCTTTTAAAACAGCTTCTCGTATTTCTTGGCAATCATTGGCACTTGTAACACACGATTCATAGTTTAAGGTAATCCTGCCATCGCTATGAAATTGCATGGTGCTGTTACCCTGTATTTTTGCATTTGCAACATCTACTTTATAATTTGGATTATAACTAGGCGATATTGATTTTTGCGGCTTAGATAAAGTGGACTTATTGCCATTTTGTATCGCCCCCAATGACTCGTCAGAGAGCTGCAAATCACTGCGTTGTAATGTTGGGGATGTTGGGGCAGCCGTAGTCTTTTCAGCACTTCCACCGCCCCCGCCGCCACAAGCGGAAATATACACAGCAATAAGCGTTGTTAATAATATTTTTTGCATAACTTCAATTCCTTTCCTTAACTTCTTAAATTTTATGCACCTTTGCCATGTATAACATACCTTGGAGTATTATGCAAATTGTTTTTTTATTTTTGATGGGATATCATATTTAAAAACCTGTGCTTTACAGAGCGGGCGATTCGTATTATAGTACTGTAAAAGTATATGAAAATTTTTATCATAAAAGGAGATGTTTTTATGAAAGTACAATTAGTTAAAAAATTTGGCGATGCATCTGTATTTTGTTTCGAGGATATGCATATGCCCACCCCCCAACAAAATCAGCTGTTGGTAAAGGTGTATGCCACTTCTGTAAACCCGATTGATACCAAGATTCGGGCGGGTTTATTGGGGGGGGATTTGCCCCTGTTACTGCACAGCGATGTATCAGGTGAAATTGTTGCCCTAGGCGATGGTGTGGATTCGTTTGCGGTGGGGGATAACATATACGGATTTGCCGGTGCATGGGGCGGTGGCACCGGGTCGGCTGCGGAATATGCGTTGGTCGATTATCGTTTGATTGCCCATGCCCCCAAAAATATATCTGTACAGGATTGTGCTGCGCTGCCATTGGTAGCTTTGACGGCGATACATGGGTTGCAACGGCTGCATGTAAAACCCCATGATGTGGTGTGTGTACAATCGGCAACCGGGGGGGTCGGATATATGGCAACCCAAATCGGGATTGCCAAAGGGGCAAAAGTGATCGGTATTACCAGTGATGATGCAAAATGCAAAATGATTACAGATACCGGTGCCATTGCCCTTAATCGTAACAGTCAGGATCAATATGTTTATGCCCAACAACAAGGCGGATTTGATAAGATATTTAATACAGTTGGCATGCAATCTTTGGACGATGCGTTTGAAATGGCAAGTACATATGGTACAATTGTCGGTATTGCCGGGCGGAGCGATCATAATTTGGGAATATTACATATGAAAAACCTGACTTTGTCCTTTGTATTCTTACGGGCGTATATTGCTACGCCTGAATACCGCCACAAGGTGGGGGATATGCTAACCAAACTTACCGAGTGGGTGGAGCAGGGCAAAGTAAAACCCGCCATTCACAATCAGCGATTTACCCTTGCCACCCTTGGGGATGCCCATGCGTGCTTAGAATCCGGTGTGCATAATGGTAAAAAAGTTGTTGTGGATATTTTATAAGGTGCAACAATGGATATTACCAACAGTCGTATTTTAATAACAGGGGGTACAGGGGTACTTGGTAGTGCTTTGGTGCGGGCGTTATCCGCCCATACCCCCCATATAACTATTGTGGGGCGTAATCAACAGGTATTGACCGAGATGCAGTCCCAATATGATATAACCTCACTCATTGCGGATTTATCATTGGTACAAGATCGTAAAATCGTATGTACCCATATTGCCAAAAATCCCGTTGATATGGTGATTCATTGTGCCGGTATTTTGACCATAGAACCCTTTGAAAATACCGATTTTGATGCCATACAACAGACCATTGATATAAACTTGACTGCGGCGGTGCAAATCAGCCAACAGGCAATAAAAACCGCCCTTGTTCGTAATCGCAAGGTGAAAATTGTACCCATTGCATCGGTGGGGGCGGATATGGCGATGCCATTTTTTGGGTCATATGGGGCGACGAAATTTGGCGTAAAGGGGCTGTGCCAAGGGTTGACACGGGAATATGATAAAACCGCTGTGTCCATATTGTTGGTTGCCCCCCGTACCATTAAAAGTGATACCATGGATGTAAACATTAAACATATTCTTAACGCCATGATGGCAGGGGCGGATACCCCAGAATATATTGCCAAACGGATTATAAAAGCCATAAAATCGGATAAACGCCGTTTGTATTTTGGGCGTATGGAACGCATCGGTATTATCGTAAACGGGGTTATGCCGATTATAACAGACATGTTATTTAAGGTATGGACGCCGATTATAAAACGCCATATTACACCCAAGTAGCTATCCTGAAAAATTCAAAAAAGTATATCCATGGGTAAAAATGTGATATTGTGTGCTGGCTATAAGGTTTTTATTGCATTGTTTCATATACTTTTGCCAGTCTGCAAAATTGTTCGATGTGTAATTCTTCCGCCCGTTTTGTGGGGGCAATGTGGCATATATTTAGCAATGCCCGTGTATCCACCCCCAATGATTTTAAGGATGATCGCAACATCTTTCTGCGTTGTCCAAAGGCGGACTTTGTGATATTTTCCAAACAGTGTACATTACAATCATATAAGGGGTGTTTCCGGGGGATAAGGGTTACCACGGCACTGTCCACCTTAGGGGGGGGGGTAAACACTGTTGGGGGCAGGGTCATTTTCAGTTGCGTACGACACGCCCAATTACATAAAACAGCCAATCTGCCATAGTGTTTATGTCCTTGTACAGCGGTTATGCGTTCGGCAACTTGTTTTTGAAACATCAGGGTCATTTTGGAAAAATGCTGGCGGTGATATATCCATGATAGCAACAGCTGTGTCCCCACATTATATGGCAGATTTGCAATAATTTGACGCGGGGGTGTGCCCATATGCCAAATGTCTGTTGTGGTTGCATCGCCTTGTAGTATCTGCAAAGCATTTTGGCTGGCATCGACCAAAGGCGACAGGGCATGTATTGCCCGTGTATCCATATCAATGGCAATTACATCCGTTGCTCCCGCCATTAAAATAGCACGGGTCAGCCCCCCCGGACCAGGTCCTATTTCGATGATTGTACCCTTTGTTACATCCCCTGCATGGTGGACAATCTTATGGGTGATATTCATATCGTATAAAAAGTTCTGCCCTAATTTTTTTTGTGGACTCAGGTCATAATCGTATGCGGTTTGTTGCAGACTGGGCAAGGTGTGTATATTTTTTATAATATCTGTCATATAAAAACCAGTGGTGTTAAAACTGTCTTTGAATATTGCCGATTTCACGAAATTTGAATTGTACAAACAGGGATTTTTCTGGGGCACTGCGGGATTTGGAATAATCCTGCTTATATTCAATATCGGCACCAAAACAGCCACAACTGGTGTTGTATTCAAAGCCTACGGATTGACGAACAAGTCCTTTTTTGCTTTCTTCAAATTCATAACTGTGTTCTGTGCGTATGTGCCAACGGTTATTGATTTTGTATGCTATCCCAAATTTTGTTTGTGCCAGGGGGTCTAGTTGTGAATTTTTCCGAGGTTCAATTTTTGTGTATCCCATGTCAATTTTATATGTATCACGCGTATATGCAACATTTGATTCCAATTTTCGGGTGCGAAAACTATGGCTGTCCAGTTCAAAGTTAGCATATATATTGACATTGTCCCAATTGGCATATAGATTGCCAATAAAATCCGATGCAATGTTATTATCCCCTTGTGTGATATTTTGCCCCAAGAATGCTTGGACATAGGTATCGTCTTGCCATATTTTTAAACGGCTTCCATAGGATATGCGACTACCTGTGTCTATTTTATCCACGCCTGCGTATCGGTTGTTGGCAAATAGTGTGGATTCGTCTAATTCAAAATCCACACTGTCATTATTGGGTAACCCATCGGGATTTTCATAGAATTTTGATATAAAAATGCCCGCTATAGGTTCCAGGATAATGTGACGGTTAAGTGCAGGCCTTGAGTTTTGTGGGCGAATCGACAAGGGATATGATACGACCATACTTGCCATCGGGGTAAAACGATTTAAACGGCCATTGGTATGGTCTTTGCCATTGACAGTAAATTCTTTAAAATATCCGAATTTGTATGCATCCGCCCGTCCGATAATGTCGGTTTTTACCAACATGCCTTGCTGGGTAACAAAAGGACGGGAATATGTAACCGTTGTGGATATTGTATGGGATTTCAAAGTGCCTTTTTTTTGTATCGAACGGGCAATCGAAGTAATGTTTACATTGCTGGTGCCTGCTGGGCTTTGAAAAGTTCGTTCGTATTGTATACTGGGGAATAAAGTGGTTACAGGACGATCGTTTTGGCGGATGTCACGATAGGATGCGGAATCTATTTCCAGTGTGGAACTTGGGGTAATTTTCGTGGCTGTTGCCCCCGTTCGCAAGGTGTCTTTTGTGGCTTTGTTCAACAGCGTGTAGGTCTTTAAATAGGATTTTTCGGTGACATTTTGATGGTTTAATCTGTATTGCCACCCTGTGTGCGTATTTTTTACATAAGATGCAAACCAATGTCCCTGTATTTCGCCCCCAGTATCGTCCTCTCTGATAAAAGACACATTATGTCGCAGGATGGTTTTGCGGGTATCATTGTTGTTACGGTATAAAAATTCCATCCCTTGTCCCTTGCGGGTAGTGTAAATGGGGCTGATAAGAATGTCGCTGTTATCTGTCAGGGATTTATAATAATGTCCCTGTACAAACAGCCCCAATACATTAGTGGTACCTGTATCCGGTACCAACCAACCATCTTTTTTGACCGCATCTGGTGTGGGTTGTTCCAAATTTGACCCGAAATACGGTAGCGGAATACCCAACAGTTCCATACGGGAATTGGTAAAAGCAATATTTTGGTTTTCTACATCTAGTGTAACTTTGTCTGCCCGCATTAGCCATGTGGGGGAATTTTCGCCTTCTGGTACCCTACAGGATGTATAAGTAGCTTTTTCCGCTTGTATATTGCCATTGGCATAAGTTTGGAAAGTTTGGGCCGATATTTGTACATTATTTTGTAAATTGCGTTGCAGGTTGGTACCGCTTATGGTATCGAAGGCGATATTTGACCGCAAAGTATCCATGGTGCTCACATCACCAGTAGGGTCCGTGTACGATACATTCCCTTCTGCTTGTACCAAGTCCAAGGATTCGTTATATATGATTTGATTTGATTGTATTTCCCCATGTATCCCCTTGGCGACGGTATTGTTACGGATTGTTAATTGGCGAATATTATCGTCATATGTTGCCATATCCCCCGTTAATATCATATTATCTTGCAGGGTTGTGGTATATTGTACCCCCCCGCTGGCGTTCATAATATTTTCAGATTGTGTATATACAATGGTATCAGAAGTCAATATGCCATTTCCATTTTTGGCACTTGCCCCTTTGCTGAGGGTTATAAACTGTTTTTTCCTGTCATATATGGCATGATTCCCTGTTAAAGTGATATTGTCAGATTTTGATACAAATATGGTATTTTCTGTTGTTTCTATTACCTCCTGTTTTTGATCGTATTGTAAGCGGTCCGATTTTAATATGGCTTGATCGTTTTCCGCTTGGGCGTTTTTATCCAAAACCAAGGACTGTTTTTTCCTGTCATATATGGCATGATTCCCTGTTAAAGTGATATTGTCAGATTTTGATACAAATATGGTATTTTCTGTTGTTATTACCTCCTGTTTTTGATCGTATTGTAATCTGTCCGATTTTAATATGGCTTGGTCGTTTTCTGCTTGGGCGTTTTTATCCAAAACTAAGGTTTGTTGCATGCCATTATATAAGGCATTTTTGCCTTGTGCCACCAAGGGTGAAATTTTTGATGTAAACACAGTATGCCCTTGTGTTTGGATAATATCCATATTCTGATTATATTGCATGTTGTCTGATTGTATAACCGCTGCATTATTTTCTGCACGGGCATTTTTGTTTAACATTAAAACATTATTTTTTGGGTTATATATTAAATTTTGTGATTGTAATATTATGGGGCGATTTGTGTTTGTGGTGGTAAAATATGCATTACCTGTGGCGGTTGTGATTTGGGTGGTTTGGTCGTATTTAATGGAATCAGATCGCAATATCCCTTGGGTATTTTTGGCAATTGCGTTGGTATCCAGTGTTATTGTTTTTGATTGCCTGTTGTAAACCGCACTGTCGCCTTGTAATTGTATGTCATCGGCATATGCGGCGGCGGTGGCGATGTATATACTGAGTATAAGTTTTGTTGTGTGTGCCACGATTATCCCACTTTTTCCGATGATAAAGTTAAAAAACCGCCTAATAACAGTATAATAATGGTGGGTAACCACCCCAATACATATGGGGGCAGGGGGGTCAAGAATACCATTGCTTGTGTCAAGTTTAAGAAAAAGAATAATACAAAAGCGGTTATCATGCCAATACCAATTAACTTCGACGGTATCACCCGTGCATACGGACGCATGGTAAAGTACGCAGCAAACAGCACTAATGCTATAAACATAAATGGCATCGACAATAATTTATGGTATGTAAAGGTATACTCGTCCGCATTTAAGCCCCCCTTGCGTAAAGATTGAATGTGCGGGGGTAATTGCCAAAATGACATCTCGGTCGGTTTAGTAATCATATTTTCGATTAAGCTATTATTGACTGTGGTCGACATCATCATATTTTGTATGGGCGTACTGACATTATCCAAGGTACGCATATTACCCTTATGTAATAAAAATCCTTCTGGTTGCAGGGTCATTTTATCCACACGATATGTCCGTTGTATTTTTTGTTGCGAATCCAATTCCAAAATTTGTACTTGGTACAAAGTAATGGGAATGTTGATGGCGAGGGAGCTGTTGATAATACGGTATCCGTCGGGAATTTTTTCACGTAACCATAAATTATTACGACTCAGTGTAATTTCCGCTGTATTTGTGGTATCCCCATAAAAATTCCAGCGTTTTTTATATTGGTCATATGTGATGCTGGCAATGGGATTTAATATGGATGTGTGTAGCACACCCAGTACAAATGCAATGACCATAGACGGAATAAGAATTTGCAGACTGCTCAGCCCAATGCTAAGTTGAATGGTCGTTTGTTTTTCCCGATTCATATGAAAGAATGTATACATAAATGCAAACATCACGACATAGGGTAAGGCGGTGGTAAACAAGGTGGAAAAATTCAAAATCTCCATTTCCAATAATTGCATAAAGGTTAAATGGGGCAATCGGGATGCGATACCCATAATGTCCAAAAAGGCAATTAAGATCGACATGGCAAGGGCGATAACCCATAATCCATGTATATTTCTTCGCAAGATATAAAAAAACATGGTTTTGCCCATTTTTAAAGACTTCATTGTATCCGTCCTGTGCGTTTATATGCGTTTGATTTTATAATCAATCCCCCCAACAACATGGTCAAAAAGCTTATGATAAAGAAAGCATTATAATACAGATAGGTGGAATTTTCGATGGATTTTGTCGACAAAGTCATGGCAACCGATATACAAAACACCATGACAATTGACCCAACAATTGTATATTTGGGGTTTGTCATACGACTTATCGGTTTAATAATAACTGTTATTGCCCCTAATACAGTTAACAACAAGGGCAACACAGAATCGATAATGCGGCGGGCAAATTCGCTTATGTATTTACCATTTTCAGGCTGTTTCCGGCTGATAAACCATAATTCTGTATTGGTCAATTCGTCTACTTTTTGTTTACCTGAGTATTCTTGGGCAATAGTGTTAAACGATATTTCATATTCTTCAAAAGAAATAATGGGGGGTTGGGCGTTGCCTTCCAGACTGCTTTGTTGTGTCCCATTTTTTAATATTATTTTGGTGGTATTGGGGGCGTCGATAATTTCCCCTTGTGTGGCGGTTAATATAATTTTATCTGTGCCATTGTAAATAAAGATATTACCGATACGGTTGCCATTTGCTGTTTCCACAAACATCGTGCTGTCATTACCAATATTTTGAAATTTACCGGCGATAACCTGTTTTGATAATAACGATTGATTGGTGATCTGGTGTTTTTGCGATTGAAACCTATGCCATCCCTCAGGCATTAAGTATCCATATCCTATAAGGCTGATGATACTGCATACCAAGCCTGCATATAGGCTTGGGCGTAAGATTTGTAATGGTGACCTGCCAATGCTTAGTAATATGGTTAATTCCCGTGATTGTGATAAACTATTATATGTATTTAAGGTGCCGATAAATACTGTAAAGGGTAATGACATTATCATATATTGGGGTATTAAATATACAATCATAATTAAAAATTCTGTGCCTTTAAGGGATCTGTTGACCAAAAATTCCAATAACTTGATGGAATTTATCATGGCAACGATCATACAGACGATAGCTGTTAAAAAAGCTGTGCGTTGTAAAATTCCCTTGAATATGTATGTTCGTATTATCATAATATATGTAATACCAGAAAAGTACTTTTAAATCACCCCTAAATCTTATATAATCTTTTTTGCTGTATTATTATACACAGAACTATTACATGCAAGAATATTATTAAAAAGGCAAAAATTTATGTTAAAAATTTCATTTAGTACCGCCCCCCCCACATACAAACACCTTGTGCTGATAAAGCCAAGCACAGGCGGATTTACCCATATGTATACAGAATTAAATCCTTTGTGTGATGCACTTGATGTGCAATCATCAGCTGTGTTTGTCAATGTGTGTGGGGCACAATCTGTAACAGTTGTGGTGCATAAAGAGGGCATTTCTTACCGGGAATTGGGCAGTATCATTTATCAAATGGTAAAAACACTTGAATCTGTGCATATCGATACCACCCTTCTTAAATCTGAGGCGGTCGTTGATGTGGCGGTGGGGATACAGTTAAAGTCGTATGCGTTTGATCGCCATAAAACCATTACCAAAGAAAGTGATTCTTTAAAACAAGTTATTTTTGTTACAAACCAAGTGGATGTTACACAGGATATATATGTCCGACATGCGGCAATTGTCGACGGCATTTTTGCCGCCCGTGATGTGGCGAATGAGCCGGCAAATGTGTTGACCCCGATTGCATATGCAAATCGTGCCAAGGGTTTGGAAAAACTGGGTGTAACAGTAAAGGTGTTGGAACCAGATGTTTTGCATGAAATGGGTATGGGGGCATTGTTGGGCGTGGCACAGGGGTCTGTGAATCCCGCCCGTGTGGTGGTTATGGAATATGCTGGGGGGTATGTAGGTGATGCCCCATTTGCGTTTGTGGGCAAGGGGGTAACTTTTGACACAGGCGGAATTTCCATAAAGCCATCGGTGGGTATGGAGGATATGAAATTCGATATGGGCGGGTCGGCTGCTGTATATGGTGCCATGCACACGGTGGCGATTCGCAAAGCCAAGGCGAATGTGGTCGGTGTTATTGGATTGGTGGAAAATATGGTTGATGGCAACGCCCAACGCCCCGGGGATATTGTGACTTCTATGAGTGGACAAACCATTGAAGTATTAAATACCGATGCGGAAGGTCGGTTGGTTTTGGCGGATTGTTTGACATATGTGCAACGGACATATAAACCTAGGTCTATTATTAACTTGGCAACTTTGACGGGGGCAGTGATGGTGGCATTGGGTACGGATTATGCGGGTTTGTTTTCGAATAACGATAATTTTGCCAATCAAGTGCTCAGGGCTTCTGCACAAGTGGGGGAACGCTTGTGGCATATGCCGGTGGGGGATGTGTTTGATAAAATGATTGATTCCCCGTTTGCCGATATGAAGAATATTTCCAATGGGCGATGGGGCGGTGCGTCTGTTGCGGCCGCATTCTTGGCACGATTTGTCGATGATTGTACCCCTTGGGTACACTTGGATATTGCCGGTACCGCATCCACCAATAAGGGCAATGCCTTTGCCCCAACCGGGGGCACAGGATTTGGTGTTGCCACATTGGATCAGGTCATATATGATTTTGAAACCGCCCAATAATCTGTGCAAGGGCACATAATTTGTATAAGAGGTCGAAAATACATATATGCAGATATCTTTTTATAATGTAAAATCCACCCCTATTGACAGGGCATTACCTGTGTTGTTACAAAAAGCCCTCGATGCAAATATGACCCCGTCTGTGTTGGTGCCACAGGGACAAACCGCCACATACAGCACGATTTTATGGCAAGGGGGCGGGGTGGAATCTTTTTTGGCACACGACATTGGCGACAAGGCCGATGAAAAAACGCCGATTAAGGTTACGGATACCCCTGATTTTGACCGTGATATACGCTTTTATGTTAATCATTTACAAATGGATTGGATACAAGGGGCAAATGCCATATACTTTGTATTTGACAGCGATACTCCCACCATTGTTGAAAATGCCCGTAGTGTGTGGCGGACATTGCAACAGCAATCAGAATATACCCTGTCATATTATCAACAGCATGAAAATGGCAAATGGGTAAAAAAATAGTTGACATCCCCCCATAAATACTGTATCAAGCAGTATTATTTATTACATTAGGAGAATAATTATGGCTGTTCCAAAAAGAAAAGTAAGCTCCCATCGCCGTGGCAACCGTCGTAGCCACGACAGTTTGGGTGTCACCGGATATGTGGAAGACCAAAATTCTGGTGAATTGCGCCGCTCACACCATATTGATTTGTCCACGGGTATGTACCGTGGCAAAAAGGTTTTAATTGCAAAAGATGGGTAAACACACTATATACCGAAGATAAAGTGAGTCATTTAACGAATGAAAAATGGCTTGCTTTGTTTTCGATAAAAATGTTGTATCTAATATGCAGTTTTACACATTTTAAAAAAGATTTATATATTTCAAATGGGGAAAAAATATGACTGTACAACGCACTTTTTCTATTATTAAGCCAGATGCAACGCAACGCAACATAACTGGTGCGATTAATACAATGATTGAAGATGCGGGATTACGCATTATTGCACAAAAACGCATTCATATGACCCGTACCCAAGCGGAAACTTTTTATGGCGTACATTCAGAACGCAGTTTTTTTGAAGAATTGGTGGACTTTATGATTTCCGCCCCGGTGGTTGTGCAAGTTTTGGAGGGGGAAGACGCCATTGCCAAATACCGTAAACTTATGGGGGCGACCAATTTTAAAGAAGCCGAAGTGGGTACCATTCGTGAAAAACACGCAGAATCCCTAAGTTGTAATTCTGTACATGGTTCTGATTCCCCCGAAACCGCCACAGAAGAAATAGCATATTTCTTTGCAGGTATTGAATTAGTGGGATAAATTTTTTAAATATTATTTTCGATAAAAATAAAAAAGCCCTCTGTTTTTAGGGCTTTTTTTTATGCTTAGAATAAGGTAAAATACATATTATGAATCGATTTATGGCATTATATTTGTTTTTATTGTTTGTCGGCGGGGCGGTTGCAAACCCCCTATACACATCGGGGGTAATTACCATCGATGAACAAGGGGCATCGGCTGATATAGCCAAAATCAAGGGACTTGAACAGGCAAAAGACATTTTTTGGCAACAGGTTATTAGAAAAATCCTGATCGATCCACTCGAAGCCAATAAAGTGACTAAATTGGAAAGAGATTCGTTTATCAAAAAGACAGATTTTTTATCAGAAAAAACCCATTCGAATCGCTATAATGCGGAAATTATTATATATTTTGATCCATTGCGGATTCAAGAATCCTTGCGAACCAAAGGGATTGCATTTGTTGAAGATAGGGGATTTCCCGCATTGATTGTACCTGTGTTTATGTACAAAGGGATTATGCAGATATATGAATATACCAACATGTGGCAAACCGCTCTGCAAAACATAGAGTATTCTGGGGGGTTGTTACCATTGTATGTTTCGGACGGGGGGATGCAGGATTCTTTGAAAGTGGATCGTCATGTGCTGATCAACCGGGATAAGATGTTGAGCGTGGGCTTGTCGTATGATGCGGATACAGTGCTGATTGCCCGTGCACAGGTAATCCCCGATGCGGTGGTGTTGCAATATGAGGCTATCGGTGGTATCTTGGATGGAATTCAGCATACCATGGTGGAAAAATTTCCCCATCCGTTAATTATGGGGCAATCGGATGCGGATGATATGGTTTTAAATGCTTTGGGTGATTTGGCTGTGCGGTTTTTCCAAGATGCGGAATTACAATGGAAAAAACAACATGCCCTTGCCGAAAAACAAGGTACTAAGATTATATACACGGCATTTTCCCTGAATAATTTAGACGATTGGCGGGCATTAAAAACCAAATTACAGTCATATCAAATGGTACGGGGCGTGGAATTGTACAGTGTACAGGGTAATATTGTAACCGCTGCCATACAATATACAGGTGTATTAAAAAACTTTTTTTTATTTTTAGAAGAAAAACAGTATAGTATAAAAAAATATGATACAGTATGGATCGTGGATCATACAAAATCGGAATCTTAAACATGCAGGTTGTACCCCCATGGGACAGATTCAAAGCATAATACATGTATTTTAAGGAAAAAACATGCAAGGCATTATAGCGATACGATTGTTATTATTGGTGGTAATGGGGTCTGCTCTGTTTTATGTATTGGGGGCGGTGCAATCTGTATTATGGCCATTTATTATATCGGCGATTATTGCCTATGTCCTGACCCCTGTTGTCAATATTTTGGAAAAATATGGTCTACCACGGGGGGTGGGGGCATTGATATTGGTATTGTGTTTCTTGGGTTTAATTGCGGGTTTTGTGGCATTGATATTGCCTTTGGTATTGGAACAAACGCAACAAATTATTGCCTTATTGCCGACCGCTTTTGCACAAACGCAACAGATTTTGGCGGGATATGGGGTGGAAATCCCTGATATTAGCCATATCGCCACGCAAATTCAAGGGTTGTTAAATCAATACTTAGGGCAAGGCTTACAGCTGGTGGCAAAACAGTTCGGCAATATTGTCAACATGGCATTTTTGTTGGTGTTGGTACCAGTATTAATGTTTTATATGCTCAAAGATATTTATCGGGTTAGTTCAATTTTATTAACTTGCATACCGGTAAAATATCGGGCGTTTGCTGTGGAATGGATTGGGGCGTTGGATGCCACTGTATCGGCGTTTTTCCGTGGACAGCTTATTGTTATGGTTGTCTTGGGCGGTTTGTATATGTTGGGATTATCACTGTTGGGTTTACAATATGCGGTTGCCGTTGGGATATTGGTGGGATTGCTGAGCTTTATTCCTTATGTGGGGTCGTTTGTGGGGTTATTTTTGGCAACTTTGTTGGCGGTGGTGCAATTTACGGATTTAACCACAGTATTATTGGTATGGCTGGTGCATGGGGCTGCTCAGACCCTTGAAGGTATGGTTTTGACGCCCAAGATTGTTGGCGATAAGGTGGGGTTAAATCCTGTTTGGCTGATTTTTGCCCTTATGGTGTTTGGGGTTTTGATGGGATTCTTGGGCGTGTTGTTGGCGGTACCTTTGGCGGCGATTATTGGCACTTCGACACAGGTGATATATAAACATTATGTGCAATCGGCATTATACAAGGGGGAATAAAATGGCACAAATTCCCTTAGATTTTGCCTTTGACACAGATTATAGCCTCGATTCATATTTTGTCGATAAAAATATGGTGCCAAACCCACTGCATATGATTTTAAATCCGCAATTATGGGGGGATAATCTGTTGTTGGTATGTGGTAAAACTGCATCGGGAAAAACCCACCTTGCCCATATTTATGCCACCTATTATAAAATCCCCATATGGGACGGAGCAACGATGACCATGAACGATTTATCGCACATGGTATACTGTGTTATTGATAATGTGGATAATATGTGCGAAGAAACCTTGTTTCATATGCTTAACCATATAAAACAAGTGTACATAAAATGTATGTTGACCAGCACCTGTGCGATACAAGGCATGCCATTTACCACCCCTGATGTTATATCCCGATTGCAACAGGCGATGTTGTTACCCTTAAAAAAGCCTTCTGATATGGTGTTACAAAATATTTTGTTAAAAACTTTACGGGATTATGGTTTGTTTTTACATACCGATGTTGTGTCGTATATTATTCCCAGACTACACCGTTCCTATGCGTCGGTGCAGGAATTTATAAATATCTTAAATACAAAATCATTATCAGAAAAAAACAATGCCACCATACCCTTTGTTAAAAAAATACTCGATGACTTAAACGCCCCACAATTTAAAATATAAGGAAATGAAGCCGATGCGTAAAATATATATATTGATATTATTGTCCAGTATATACCCCAGTACCATTTTTGCGGATATACAGATTGTCAGCAAACAACAGATCATAACATCCAGCAATACAACAGATTTGGATAAAATCGATTTTTTATTCGTTAGGCATGATAGGATTACATTTGTAAATCCGCAAAAATCTATGCAGGATATAAAATAATGCGAAAATTTTATGTATTTACTGTATCCATTATTTTATCAGGCTGTATGGGATCTTCGATGGTGGATAGCACTGTACAACAGGTACAACCACAATTTTCCGCACTTGTATTACCTTTGACAGAATCGCAAACACAAACGCAGGTTATTAAATCCCAAACAGGCGAAGGGGGCAAGGTTAGGGTGGAACAACATGCTTTTAAAGGGGGGCGGGTAACGGCTATTTTTGATTCCCGTTACATTGGCACCAGCTATCGTACAGACAAAACCCTTCTGCAAAAAATTATGAACAGCCCATATGTGGTGAATTTTATGGGGGAAAACCGCACATTAGGTACTATTAAACGCCATAGACAAAGCAGTATTATTAACTATTTGAATCCTAATATTCTTAGCGACGATGCGGGTATTGCCCATTATGCAATGATAACAAATACGGCAAAAACAAAAATTTGCGGGGCATTTTCCATGTCCATATTACAAATGGAAACAAATGTGATTTTGGGTGTATCTGTCAGTAATTATAGAATTGTCGTCGATGGCGTACTATGCACCAACATACATGACAAAAACGCCATACAAATGGAAGAATATACGCAACAATTTATAACCGCCATTAATCAAAGGTAAAACTATTTTTCATCGTTTGTATCCTTAATAAGATTCATAATCTGATAAGGATTGGTCTTCAACACATCACAAATAATAAAAAATTCAACAACTTCTAGTTTTCGTTCGCCTGTTTCGTATTTGTTAACGAAAGATGATGCTTTTTTTAAAATTCTGCTTAATTCTGTTTGCGTTAAATCCTGCCTTATCCTTGCAATCTTTAATTCCTTGGCAAGTTTCATCCGCTTTTCATATGTATTCATTATACCACTCTTTATATGTGTTTGAAAATATATGAAAATAATACTATATAGATACATAACAGCAAAAACCCTCTTTAAAAAACCTATTTTAGTATTTTTATATTGATATTAGTTTTTTATGTGATATAATAATGACTTTAATTATAGAAAGGAATTTAGTTTATGCAAAAAATACCATGTATTCTAATAGTCGCTATTTTGATAAGTGCATGTACGCAACAAAATGTACCTAAGAAAGTTGATTCTGGCGTTAAAAATACCTTAACACAAGGTGCTGTACAAATGACTGTTAAAGTAGGACAAACCACTAAAACAGATGTTATCGAAAACTTAGGTCCACCCAATATTACTAGTTTAGATGGTGATGGACATGAAGAGAAGTGGCCCCCAAAAACTGGACAATGATTTAAGTTTCATTTATATTTCATTTATATATAGAAATAAGGAGATTTATTAAATGAGTAAAATACGGAAGAATTACCCTGCTAAATTCAAAAAAGAGGTTGTTTTGGCAGTATTGCGTGATGACACGCCGATATCGGAATTATCGTCTCGTTTTGGAGTGCATGCTACGGTTATTCAAAGGTGGAAGCGAGAGGCTGTTTGCTCTATTGAGGCAGGATTTTCAGGCAATCTTGACAAACAAAAGCATGATAGCGAAGCCCATGTTAAAGAGCTTCATGCCAAGATAGGTCAATTGACGATTGAACGGGATTTTTTGTCGGACATTTCGGATCGTTTAGGATTACAGGTTAAAAAAAAATGGTAAATTCTAATTCCCCCGATTTAAGTATTGTGCGTCAATGCGAGTTGCTTGGAATGAACCGTTCAAGTTATTACTATCAATGTAAAGAAGAGAGTGATTTTAATGTGGAGTTGATGGAACAGATAGCCCAGCAACATTTACAAACGCCTTTTTATGGTGCGAGGCAAATGATGCGTCATTTAATCCGCCAAGGCTATAAGGTCGGCAGAAAACGCATCCGCAGGCTGATGAAGGTACTGAGGCTAAAAGCAATTTACCAAGAGCCAAAAACATCTACTATAAACCCGCAACATAAGGTGTATCCGTATTTGTTGAGAAACTTGGATATTAACCGTCCTAATCAGGTTTGGTGTACAGATATTACTTATATCCCGATCAAACGAGGGTTTTTATATTTGGTTGCTGTTATGGATTGGTATAGTAGGAAGGTACTCTCATGGCGTTTATCTAATACGCTGGATAGTAGGTTTTGTGTTGAAGCGTTAAATGATGCTTTGGCAAAATACCCCACCCCAGAGATATTTAATACAGACCAAGGCAGTCAGTTTACTTCCCTTGATTTTACGGATACCTTAAAAGATAATGGTATTCGTATATCTATGGATGGTAAAGGGTGTTGGAAGGATAATGTCATAATTGAAAGATTTTGGAAATCATTGAAGTATGAATGTGTTTATTTGCAAGCATTTACCAGCGGTGTAATGGCTAAGGAAAGCATAAGAAAATGGCTTAAATTTTACAACCAAGATAGACCCCATTCACATTTCGGTTTGACAACACCCGCAGAAACATATACAATGCATTCTCATGCAAAAGAAGTTCCGCCTACGGCTACACTTACTTTTACATGAGAATATACATATTTAACCACATAAGTGAAGCTTAAAATAGGCTTAGTACTGTCCTAACAAAGGGGACCACCTCTCACAGCTAGGTAAACCGCCTTGTTGATAATAACATGGGTATCACGGGTTTTAATGTGTATACAGTCCAGATAAACAATGGGATAAATACTATTAAGCGGTCTGTTTTGCCATGCGTTAATGTCATCTATGACTTTGTCCGTAACAGTTGAAATCAATTCATGGGACACTTCTGTTCCATAAATCTCATAAATATATTGCTGTATTTCCCGCATAGTCATGCCACGGGCGTACATGGATATAACTTTATCATCAAAGCCATCAAATCGCCGAGCATTTTTTGGAATAAACTGGGGTTCATAATCGTTATCTCTGTCCCGTGGTATGCGTAAATTTAAACTATCATTGTCACTGATAACGGTTTTGGAGTAATGTCCATTACGGCGATTTGTAGTACTTTTGGGGGATTTATCATGCTTTTGATAGCCAAGGTGATGTTCCATTTCCCCGTCAAGGATACCGTTGGCAAGGCTTTGTTTCAAAGATTGAAAAAAGCCATCAGCACCAAACAATTCCTGCCCTTCGGCTTGTTGCAATAGTTGCTTGATCAAATCAGGGTTAATCTCTGGTCTAGTATTTAACTTCTTGGTTCTTTTCGTCATAAGTAAGTCTCCTTAATTCTGTATGTGTTATATTGGGAATATTCCCAATATAACACATGGGTTAATAAAGTCTACTTACACAAACTTTCTGACATACCCGTATTATTTATATTTTTTAGTATTTATACTTTCTTTTTAATTTTTTCACATATCTGCAATGTAAAAATAGAAGAAATAGAGTGTATATTTATTGTAGCAGTAGCAGTTGTAGCGATATTTATTTTTATTTTATACTTAAATCTTTTGAATACAATGTGTATGAGAACTAAAAAAATGTCAGATTGTAATGTAAATTATAAATTTGAGACACGGAAGGCAAAAAATAACATTCATAAAAAATGTTAAGATTTTACAGAATAATACAGAGGTGGTTCCCCTTGTTAGGACAGTACTAAGCCTACTTTAAGCTTCACTTATGTGGTTAAATATGTATATTCTCATGTATAAGTGTAGCCGTAGGCGGAACTTCTTTTGCATGAGAATGCATTGTATATGTTTCTGCGGGTGTTGTCAAACCGAAATGTGAATGGGGTCTATCTTGGTTGTAAAATTTAAGCCATTTTCTTATGCTTGCCTTAGCCATTACACCGCTGGTAAATGCTTGCAAATAAACACATTCATACTTCAATGATTTCCAAAATCTTTCAATTATGACATTATCCTTCCAACACCCTTTACCATCCATAGATATACGAATACCATTATCTTTTAAGGTATTCCGTGACCAGCCCCACTGATTTGGTCCATTTTTAGGTTAGCACTTTTTTGCTCTATTGTCAATGATATTTGTCATGTAGCGTAGCGGAATGACGGATGTCATTGACAATGGGCTGCGTTTTTGGCACTGGTGGATTGTACCCCAACGCACTATGCGGACGGATATGATTGTATTCATACCGCCAGTTTTCTATGACAGCTTGTGCCTCAGTTAAAGTATCAAATATCTCCCTGTTCAAGCACTCATCCCGAAGTTTACCATTAAAACTTTCATTATAACCATTCTGCCATGGACTGCCCTTATCAATATATGCTGTATCCACCTGCATACGCTTCAACCAACCTTGTAGCATATGGGCTATAAATTCGGATCCATTGTCAGAACGGATATGCTTAGGCATACCTTTTGTGATAAACAACCTGCCCATAATATCCAATACATCCGTACTGTTCAGTTTATGCCGAACATCAATGGTTAAGCATTCTCGGCTATGTTCATCTATAACCGTTAATATTTTAATGCTTTTACCACTTCTGAGTTTGTCATGCACAAAATCATAACTCCATATATGATTTTGATACTCAGGACGAAGTTTAATACAGCTCCCATCACCAGCATTTGAACTGCGGGGTTTGGGTATTTTCTGTGGCACTTGTAGTCCCTCCTTCTTCCAAAGCCGTTCAATCCGTTTATGGTTTACACACCAACCATAATTTTTTAATAAGGCACATATCCGCCGATAACCATATCTAGGGTATTTTTGTGCTAGACGGTGCATATCTGATATTAAACGGCTTTCCTCATCAACATCTCGTTTCACATAACGAACCGTAGAGCGATGTGTCTTGAATAAACTACATAAACGCCGTTCTGATACATTGTAAAAAAACTTGGCTTTGCCAATAAAGCTTTTTACCCCGCCAGCACCTACCACTTTCCCGAGTTAAATTCCTTTAAGATTTGATTGTCTAAACTCAAATCAGCAACAAGCTTCTTTAAACGGGCATTCTCATCCAATAATGCTTTTAAATCTTTGGCATGATTAACATCCATACCACCATATTGTTTGCGCCACTTGTAATAAGTCGCATCTGATATGCCTAAATCACGGCACATAACACTGACTGTCATACCTGATGATAACTTAATCTCTGCATCCCGTAATATACGGATAATTTGTTCTATACTCCGGGCTTTCCTATTCTTTGACATCTTAAAATCCTTTCATAATTTAGATAAAGCAATACTAACTTATTTTTGGACCAATTTATAGGGGGCAGGTCAAAAATAAAAGAAATAGCGTGTATATTCATTGTAGTAGTAGCAGTTGTAGCTACATTCATTTTTATTTTATACTTAAATCTTTTGGATATAAATATGATATGTATAAAAACCAAAAAAATGTCAGATTGTGATGTAAATTATAAATTTGAGACACGGAAGGCAAAAAAACACTCATAAAAAATGTTAAGATGTTACAGAATAATACAATTTTACTTTATAAAGTGAAATAAGAGATGTCCTTTAATTCCCTTCGCCCGGTTGTTTACTAAAATATTTTTCGAATTTGCCTTCGACACCATTCATTTCGTCTGCGTTGGGGAAGGGATCTCTTTTTTCGCTGATATTAGGCCAGATTTCTGAAAATTCTCGGTTCATTTCCAACCATTGTTCCGCTTGTTCGTCTGTGTCGGAAAATATGGCTTCGGCGGGGCATTCTGGTTCACAGACGCCACAGTCTATGCATTCATCAGGATGGATAACCAGCGTATTTTCCCCCACATAAAAGCAATCGACGGGGCATACATCGACACAATCCGTGTATACGCACATGATACAATTTTCGCCCACTACATATGTCATATTTGTATTCCCCGTGGGTATTCCTTTAATGTTTAAAGTGTCGCATATTTGTAAACACCATGGTGATACCAGCTTTGTTGGCCGTGTCTATGACTTCTTGGTCGTTGCGGCTGCCCCCTGGTTGGATAATGGCGGTTGCCCCCGATTGCACACATAATTCCAATGCATCTTTAAATGGAAAGAACGCATCGGATGCGACCACAGAGCCCATACAGCCTAAGAACTTATTACCTTTTTCTGCCCCCAGTCTTGCCGAATCTATACGGGACATTTGCCCCGCCCCAATGCCGACAGTTTGCCCATTTTTTGCATATACAATCGCATTTGATTTTACATGCTTACACGCCTTCCACGCAAATATCAAATCCGCCCACTCCCTATCCGTCGGGACACGGTCGGTTACCACTTTACAATCGCCCTGTTTTACCATGCCACAATCCCGTGATTGCACCAACAGACCACCAGCAAGGTGTTTTATCACATTCCCCCCATCGTGGGTATTACAGATGGCACCTGTTGCTAACAAGCGCAAATTTTCCCATGAGGATAAAACCTCAATCGCTTCGTCGGTGAACGATGGGGCAATAATGACTTCCAAGAAAATTTGCCCCAAATTATTGGTAAAATCCATATCAACAGTCTTGTTAAACGCCACAATTCCCCCAAAGGCCGACTCAGGGTCACAGGCTAATGCCTTTTGCCACGCATCGGCAACCGATTCCCCAATGGCAATGCCACAGGGATTGGCATGCTTTATAATTGCACATGCAGGGGTCTTTTTGTATTCACACACCATTTCAAACGCCGCATCCGCATCGTTTAAGTTATTATATGACAATTTCTTGCCTTGTAATTGTTTTGATTTTGTTACTCCATGGCGGTTTTCATGGGTTTCATACAAAGCCGATTTTTGATGGGGATTTTCCCCATATCGTAATTGTTGTTTTAATGTTCCCACCGCAAAAATAGTTTGAGGCGTGTCCTCCCCCATACTTTTACACATCCAATTGGCGATATGGCTGTCGTACATTGCCGTGTGGCTGAACGCAGATAACGCCAATTTACGGCGTGTTTTTAAAGTGGTCGCCCCATCGTTGTTGTGCATTTCGTTTAATATGGTTTGATATTGGCTATTATCGGTAATAATGGTTGTATGTTTATGGTTTTTTGCACACGAACGTACCATAGAGGGTCCGCCAATATCAATACTTTCAATACAGTCTTCGAAACTGGCACCAGATTCCACCATATGCACAAATGGATATAAATTAACCACCACCATATCGATCGGTGATATGTAATGTGCCTCCATTGATAGCATGTGTTTTTGATTGTCCCTGTCCGCTAATATCCCCCCGTGCACCAAAGGGTGTAAAGTTTTAACCCGTCCATCCATAATTTCCGGAAATCCCGTATAGGATGACACATCGGTAATCGGAATATTAGCTTCTTTTAACGCCCGTGCTGTCCCCCCAGTCGACAAGATATGCACATCGTGTTTTATCAACCCTTCGACAAAATCAATAAGTCCCATTTTATCGGATACAGATATAAGTGCCCGTACAATTTTAACATTTGTGCCTTCAACTTTAACATCTTTGTTTTCAACCATGTAATATATTCCTTATTATTGTATATAGCCTGTGTCCTTGTAGTATACTGTTTGATTTTAATATCCATATATACCACATTTCACAGAAAAATCACCCTTTATCTAAATGAAAAGACCAGTCGATGTGTATTTGTTTTTCCCCCAGTATTTCTGGGGTAAAATGTTGTTTTAAAACAATCTGTTGCGTAGGTTTATACATATGATTTTCATCGATATAATAACTTTTTTCAATATAAATTTGGCAATTTTTCGCTTTAAATATAAGAAAATGTTTCGCCTTGTTTAAAATCAAAACCACCTGTCTGGATTCTAATATTGTCACTCGTATATTGGGGTGTAGGTGAAATCGCACGGCAATATCCATCGGCTGGACCAAGGAAAAATCGTTCTTAAATACCACTGAATCCCGTCCGCACATGATATGTCCATTTGTGTGCATCCCGATGTGGCGTTCGACTTTGACCCCAAACACTTTTTCGTATGCTGTGTGGGCGGTTTTAAGTACTTTCCAATCGCCTATATCTTGCGATTTTGTGTTGATCACATGGGGGGTATAGTCCTTTTTTCTGAAATTTTTGTGTTGTAATTTATGAATGGGTATTGTATTGGTGTTGTTGATAACCAATACATTGTGGGCGGCAGAATACTGGCACTTAATCCCCATACTTTGTGTATATCCACAGGCAACACATATGGGGTGTCCTTTATAATACAGGGTGATACCCAGTATGCCCCCATTATCGGTGGAATGCCCCATACGAGTTTGGGCGTCAAGGTATACATTAAGTGCAGGCGTTTTGTACATAAAATATCCACTGTGATATAACGCAGGTACAATATGGCGTTCTTTTTTAAATGAGTTTTCTATCATATGATATGCATAATTTAAGGCACTGGTCCCCGCCATATGGGAAAAATCCTTATTTACATTATAAAAAAATCGCACCACTTGCCACATTTTATCCACATATGAATCCAGTATTTCTGGAACATCAGCTTGCATTTTATGCAGGCTAGCACGCACATATACACAGATTTTTAATACTTCTAGGTGCGTAGGCAAATGTCCTCGAACAAATCCATCTTCGTCGATAATAGTCTCTAAAATCGTTGTAAATTTTTTTAATAACTGGGAAATGGGCAAGTCTTCATCACCAATACTTAATCCCGTACAAATAATCGCCCGTAAATTTTGTAATTGTTGTATATGCGTTTGGGGGGGGTGAAACATAGACGCATTGGATACATATTGCAAATACTGATAATGTATGGCGATGATATGATGAAAGTGTTGGCGATCCGTATGTGATATGCCCATGACTAACGATTCATAATGGCTCAGCCATGTACATAGGCGTTTTGCGGTAATATCTGTGTGCCATGCGGAAAAATCCATTTTGTAAGTTGTATGCCACTGCATAATCCATGACATACATTTTTTAAACTCGACCGACGATCGAATATGTAACATCCATTCAAAACTGTGGGCATGTTGTATCCATGCGTCGGGGGTTTGTGGGGGGTATGCAAAGGGGGTATCATGGGTGATAACCGTGTGCCCTTGCCATGTAAAAGTACCTTGTTGATACAAATCTCCTTTATTGGCATCTGACGACCAACACTTGGGTAACTCCTGAACTTTTTGCACAAGATTCTTATGAGACTTAAACGCCCGCCACAGGTTAATTTTATATAAAAAGTGGTGAAATATGGACATTTGTTTGGGGCATCTTATGCGGTACGCATATTATATATGGCACTTTGGTAACATGGGGTATTAAATATGGCCGTACCAGCAACCAATACATTTGCCCCAGCGGCTTTGACAAATGGCGAGGTATCAATGGTAATGCCCCCATCCACTTGAATATCAATGGGGCGGTTTTGCGTATCTGCCATATGGCGAATGGTGCGGATTTTATCACATTGATTATACATAAATTTTTGTCCACCAAACCCGGGGTACACAGTCATAACCACAATATAATCCACCACATCGATTATGGGCAATAAGGCTGTGGCGGGTGTATCAGGGGAAATGGCAACCCCCCCCCATAAACCCGCATGTTTGATTTTTGCCAAACATTTTTCAATGTCATCCGTTTCAATGTGGGCGGAAATACTGTCGGCACCTGCGTCGATAAACGCATTTAAGTATGGCATCACAGGGTCAATCATCAAATGTACATCCATGCGTTTTTTGCTGTGCGGTTTTATTGCCTGTAACACACATGCACCAAATGAAATATTCGGCACAAAGTGTCCATCCATAACATCGATATGAATCCAATCACACCCCCCCATATCAATGGATTGTATTTCCTGTTGCAAATTGGCAAAATCACAGGCTAAAATAGAAGGGGCAATTTTAATATCCATAAAACATATTTCAAATACTTATTTTGCGGTTGGGATATGTTTTGGATTTACCAATTGTACATGGCAAATCCGTCTGGGGTCGCTTTTTTCAATGACGAATTGTAACCCAGAATGTTCGTGGGTAATCACTTCGCCCAAATTGGGTACCCGTGCACTGATAAATACTAACAATCCCCCTAGCGTGTCAAAATCTTCGTCTTTTTCATCATCGGACAGCACCAATCCGAAAGTATTTTCTAAATCCACCAATTCCATACGGGTATCCATGCTGACGGTACCATCAGGATTTTCAATATACATCACTTCTTGGACATCGTGTTCATCAATAATATCGCCAACAATTTCTTCCACCACATCTTCAATGGTTACAAGCCCATCGACCCCTCCAAATTCATCGATAACAATCGCCACATGTTGGCGATTTATCTGCATCTTCAGCATTAAATCCAATGCCCGCATACTAGGCACAACAAATATAACCGGTCTAAGCAAAGCGGTAATAGGTGTATGTTTTTTGGATATGGCGGATAACAGCATATCTTTAATATGCACCATGCCAATCACATTATCCAAATCACCATCATACACAGGATATCGGCTGTGGGGGTGTTGGGCAACAAAACGGGCGGACTTTTCCACCGACCATTTCGAATCCACTTGGCGTATCTGTGCCCTTGGAATCATAATATCTTTGACCGTACAATCCCCAATATTTAAAATATTTTTAATTAAGGCTTGTTCATCATGGCTGAGCGGTTCATCCCGTTCATCTTGTTCGATAAGTAAATTTTCCAAACTTTCACGACGAACCCCATCGTTATTATCCCGTCCGATAAGGGACCTAAGCAATGCAAATACACCGCTGTTTTTTTGCGAAGGGGCGGTGGGGGGCTGCATATGTGATTCTGTGTTCATATATTTTGTAATGCTCCTAATGTATCATATGGGTATTTTATGATATTTTTATCAAATTGTAAAGGGGAGTATTTACAAAGCATCCACCAAAGCGTTAAAATAGGGATCCCCAATCTGCATTTTTGCCAATATAAACCGTTCCAGATCTTCCATTTGTTCCGCTTTATCGTCTGTTTGATGGTCAAATCCAAGCAAATGCAACATACCATGCACCACCAAATGAATACAGTGGCTTAGCGGGGTTTTGCATTGGGTTTCTGATTGTTGAATCAAGGTATCGTATGATATTATAATATCCCCCAAATTTTCCACCATATCCGCCATCATATACTTGTCACGGGCGGGAAAAGATAATACATTTGTCGGTTTGTCTGTGTGGCGGTATGTGTTGTTCAGGTCTTGGACAAATGAATCGTTTGCCAACACCACGGACACTTCGCACATCCCCATATCAAATAAGGCGATGGTGGTTTTAATGGCGTGCACGATATGGGCGTGTAGCGAATCTTTTATCCCCCAGTCGTGCGTATTCCATGCGGGGTGTTGTATGGTGATATCGACAGTTATGGTCATGGCTTACTGTGTATCTGCGGTTTCGTATGCGGATACGATTTTGCCGACCAATGGATGCCGTACCACATCCGATGCTTGAAAATATGTGATATGTATATCGTTGATGTCGGATAATAAATCGGTGGCTTGTCGCAACCCAGATATGACTCTGGGGGGTAAATCCACTTGCGATATATCACCGGTTATAACCATTTTTGTCCCCCGTCCCAATCGAGTTAAAAACATTTTCATTTGCATGCTAGTGGTATTTTGGGCTTCGTCCAAAATAACACAGGCATTTTTTAAGGTACGCCCACGCATATATGCAAGGGGGGCAATTTCAATATCAGTACTTTCCATTTTACGATGTACCAAATCCACCGACATACAATCATATAACGCATCGTATATGGGGCGTAAATACGGATCGACTTTTTCTTTTAGGTCCCCCGGCAAAAACCCAAGATTTTCCCCCGCCTCAACCACCGGTCGGGTGATAATGATTTTATCCACATGATTACGATTTAACAACGACACAGCGTGTGCCACCGCTAAATATGTTTTTCCGGTACCCGCCGGTCCAATACCAAAACATAATGTATTGGATTGCATGGCTTGGATATACGATACCTGCCGTGGGGAACAGCCTTTAATCGTTTTTTGTGGGGTGATGATTTGGGCATTTGCAATATCACCCAATACATCCGATTCTGTGTGGGCAAAACGAAGGGCGGTGTCCACATCAGATGGGTCAATTTCACCTGTGGATTTTGCTTTGTCATGTAGAAATTTTATGGCATTTATAGCATGCCTGACCTGTACATCAATACCCGAAAAGGTTAACACACCGCCACGGCTGTGAATACGAATATTAAAATATTTTTCCAATTGGGATATGTGGCTGTTACAACACCCCATTACCAATGGTAACAATCGGTTATCTTGTATTTCAAAGCGTTCTGTGTATGGCATATGTTTATAAAATGTAGGCTCTACTATTTTGGCTTATTTATTTTTTCCATAAACTATGTAATACCACATTTAAATCGTTTTGTCTATTATTAAACCGCCACCGCCACTTTTTTAAGTGAAAAATGAACATATCATCGGTTTGTTTAAGGATTTTCCTATTTTCCTAATTGACAAACTATAGAGAAGATGGTACAGTGCACTGGTTGTGTGTATTTTGCTTGCGATTACATGCAATTTTACATATGTTAACTCAGAAGTATTAAGAGAGTTGTATGGATCCCAATGTTGTGCTATTATGGGTAAATGCGTTTGTCATTTATGTGTTGTGGGTTACCTTTTCAGGGGTATTTAAAAAGCCACCCGAATCTAAAACCGGTGTGCGAGACTGGTTTAAATCAAGCCTGTTTGTGTCGATTTTTTAGCAAAGAAAAACGGGATATTATTTTTCATAATGTGGTAACTCTGATAGCGTTTATTTTACCGATGTTTGTATCCCGTTATGTGGTTACCTTTGTCCCGAATATCGTGGAAGTGTTACACTCTGCATTTAATCTGCAATATGCTTTTATCATTAAAGGTGTTATATTTTATATATTGGCAATTTTACCATTTATTGGATTTCACATACTGTTTGTCATATCCCCTATTTTTAAATGGCTGAGTATTATAATTTTGTTGGTAATTCCCTTGATCAAAAGGTTTAGCCGCAGGTAAAAAAGTTGTATTTAAATTTGTACAAGAAAGAGAATTATGTTTAAGAGAATGAAAAAAATGGTGTCAGGTGTGGGCAAAACTGTTGGTAAAACCGCATCAAGCGTAGCCGATACAGCCGGCACTGTGGCATCAGGTATAGGTAAAACCGCCAGTAAGACCGTATCAAGTGTAGCCGATACAGCCGGCACTGTGGCATCAGGTATAGGTAAAACCGCCAGTAAGACCGCATCAAGTGTAGCCGATACAGCCGGCACTGTGGCATCCAGCGTAGGTAAAACCGCCAGTAAGACAGCATCAAGCGTAGCCGATACAGCCGGTACTGTGGCATCAGGTATAGGTAAAACCGCCAGTAAGACCGCATCAAGCGTAGCCGATACAGCCGGTACTGTGGCATCAGGTATAGGTAAAACCGCCAATAAGACCGCATCAAGTGTAGCCGATACAGCCGGCACTGTGGCATCAGGTATAGGTAAAACCGCCAGTAAGACCGCATCAAGTGTAGCCGATACAGCCGGCACTGTGGCATCCAGCGTAGGTAAAACCGCCAGTAAGACCGCATCAAGCGTAGCCGATACAGCCGGTACTGTGGCATCCAGCGTAGGCAAAACCGCCAGTAAAACCGCATCAAGTGTGGCAGATACAGCAGGCAATGTAGCAACCAGCGTAGGCAAAACCGCTAGTAAGATCGCATCAAGTGTAACCGATACAGCTGGTACTGTGGCATCAGGTATAGGCAAGACCGCAAAGGATGATGGCAATAAAAATACAGAAAATCAATCATCGCCCACACAATGGGTATATCAGAAAGTTTGTGTAAGTAGACTTTATTAACCATGTGTTATATTGGGAATATTCCCAATATAACACATACAAAATTAAGGAGACTTACTTATGACTAAAAGAACCAAGAAGTTAAATACTAGACCAGAGATTAACCCTGATTTGATCAAGCAACTATTGCAACAAGCCGAAGGGCAGGAATTGTTTGGTGCTGATGGCTTTTTTCAATCTTTGAAACAAAGCCTTGCCAACGGTATCCTTGACGGGGAAATGGAACATCACCTTGGCTATCAAAAGCATGATAAATCCCCCAAAAGTACTACAAATCGCCGTAATGGACATTACTCCAAAACCATTATCAGTGACAATGATAGTTTAAATTTACGCATACCACGGGACAGAGATAACAATTATGAACCCCAGTTTATTCCAAAAAATGCTCGGCGATTTGATGGCTTTGATGATAAAGTTATATCCATGTACGCCCGTGGCATGACTATGCGGGAAATTCAGCAGTATATTTATGAGATTTATGGAACAGAAGTGTCCCATGAATTGATTTCAACTGTTACGGACAAAGTCATAGACGACATCAACGCATGGCAAAACAGACCGCTTAATAGTATTTATCCCATTGTTTATCTGGACTGTATACACATTAAAACCCGTGACACCCATGTTATTATCAACAAGGCGGTTTACCTAGCTGTGGGCATCAATATGGAAGGCAAAAAAGAAGTACTTGGCATGTGGATTGCCAAAACCGAAGGGGCTAAGTTTTGGTTACAAGTGATAACAGAACTTAAAAACCGTGGCGTTACTGATATATTCATAGCCTGTATCGATGGACTAACTGGATTTGAAGACGCCATCTGTTCCGTATTTCCACAAACCACCGTGCAGCTGTGTATTGTGCATATGGTACGCAACAGCCTAAAATTCGTCCCTTGGAAAGATAAAAAGCAAGTGGCTGATGATTTAAAAGCCATTTATAACGCTTCATCTGAGGACATGGCATTGCAACAGTTAAAGGCATTTCGGCAAAAATGGGACAGTACATATCCAACCATCGCCAGCAGTTGGCAGAAAAAGTGGGCGAGTATAGCACCGTGTCTAGCCTATCCCGAGCATATTAAAAAGGTCATTTATACCACAAACACCATAGAATCCATCAATCGGCAGATTAGAAAAATCATTAAAAACAAAGGGGTATTCCCAAATGATACGGCTGTCAAAAAATCTTTATTTTTAGCCTTGCAAAATGCAGAAAAAAGATGGACAATGCCCATTAGGAATTGGAAACAAGCTTTAAACCAATTCGCTATTATGTTTGACGATAGAGTTAAACTTTAAAATACTATTTACACAAACTTTCTGATAGCCTCCACACAATCTGTATTACAAGATACACACAAAATTGTCTATGTTTTAATGTATTGGTCTAACGCCATAATTCTATATGCTATTTTTATCGAAATGCATGTGCGAAGCACAGATGGTCCCGAATGGTGGCAATCTTTTGTAAAAATATGGCATTTAATAACATATATAATCCCACTTGTCATAACTGCTACCATGGGCAAATACATATGGAACGCCTTAAATACATGCCGTTCACTTACAAGGCGATGCCTATATTTTGAAATAGCTTTAATTACAATATTTACAATTTTTTATCTGTTGTACACATATACACCATTTGACACCATTACCATAAATATTCTTACACGCATTGGTAATTTATAAGGCTCTAGACTATTTTGACTTATTATAATATCTATTGATAGTATTACGATTTATTCCAAGTAAACGACCCGTTTTCGTAGCGTCAATGTTAGCCCCAAATATTTTACTATGTAAACGCCATTCAAAGCTTAAAAAAAATGATATTCATCTTAAACATGGTATTATATTTAAGGAGGAAAAATATATGGTACACATAGACAAACACATATTGATTGACACCATTAAACAGCACGCCTACGGTAAATCCCGTATATTGGTGGCGATTGTTGGGGCACCAGCATCGGGGAAATCTACTTTGGCGGAATCTTTGCAACATGCATTAGGGGAAAACAGTTGTGTGTTGCCTATGGATGGTTTTCACTTGGATAATACTATTTTAAAGAACAGGGGAATATTCCACCGTAAAGGGGCCCCATATACTTTTGATGTGACAGGGTTTACACAATTGGTCAAGAACATAAAACAAACAACAGGGGATATTTTTCACCCCACTTTTGATCGCAGTAAGGATCGTGTGATACCTGATTCAGCGTGCATATCCTCAACAGCAAAATACATTATCGCCGAAGGCAACTATTTACTGTTAAATACGAATGGCTGGGCGGATGTTATCGATTTATGGGATATAAGCGTATACTTACAAGTTCCTGAACACATCCTATACAGTCGTCTAATAGGAAGATGGCTGTATTATGGATTGTCCCACACCGATGCAGTAAAACGGGCGGAAAGCAATGATTTAAAAAATGTCAAAACTATTATAAAAGACTCTGCCCCTGCGGATTATACACTGGTCCTTAGCAAATAACCCCGCTGATTTTTCATGGAAATCTGGATGTTAGGCACAGTTATCCCTTTGGGGGAGGCTAGGTGAAAAGAAGTAGCTCTTGGGAATACTGCGTATTATTGCACCCATCCGGTAGCTTGATAATAGCGGTGTATAGATTGCTGAATCTTCTTTTCCACAATTTTATGTGCAGAATACTCTCTCTCTAAATCCATATCATTACAGTATTGATTTATTAAAGAAATAGGTATTTGCGTATTTTCTAAGTTTGTAAACAATTTTTGCAATGCTTGCTGTACAGAGGGATAATCCCAATAATATCGTATTCTGTCACTAAAACTATATATTTTAAAAAATTCAATTTCTTCTTGTGTTCCTTGATAATAAGATTGCCAATCTTTGGGATTATCCTGCATGACCTTAGCAATGGTGTCCATAATATGACTAGGAGATTTTATCCCCAATGTCTTTTCTATATTACTGAGGATAATGATGGCTTCCCTCAATTTAAAGGTTAATTCGGGTCCAACTTTTAAAATAGCCGAATAATCAGCAACTAAAGCTCGCAAGTTTTCTGTGTTCTGATAATCGGTGGAATGTGCTTCAAAAGAAAATTGCTTGTGCTTTGTCAAGGCTTGTGTCAACTTCTTGGACTTTGCAGTGTCATAATGAATAATATCATTATTAGAAAAATCAACCCCCGGCTGAACCACCACAGCAACCGCCCGTTTTAATCCATGATCCAGTCCCCTGTTTGCAAACGCATACTGATGCGTTTTAATAGTCTCGTCAAGTCGCTTTGGTGTGGTAATTGCAATACTCGACATATCGTCAGTTTCACCCCCTGGAACGGGCACCTCGGTGCCGATGACATAGCATAATTTGTCTGCATCAGGGGCGTATTTTTCTGCCACCTCACACAATTGAGCCGATCGGTCTGCTACCATATCAAAACTGAGTGGGGCTTCACCGCCACATGCCATACTGGCGTCTAAGTGTATTTTGGTAAAACCCGCCTCGACAAAATTTTGAATCAAATCCTTTGCGTGTTGCATGGCAATATCAGCATTTTCAGATTTCCATGGATTGGGACCTAGATGGTCGCCACCCAAAATGATATTGCCTATATCCACCCCATAACGCTTGGCTTTTTGCCTAATTTTATCGGCAAAATCCTTAGGTTTCATACCACTATATCCGTTAAATTGATTCACTTGATTACAAGTTGCCTCAATCAAAAGTGGGACTTGATAGTCTTTGGCATAGGCAAACAAAGCATCCATAACAAAAGTGTTTGATGTACAAAAACTTGGAATACCGATTTTTTCATGGTTGCGGTTTCGTATACCTATATTTTGAATCATATGCCTTGTCCATGCTGAATAAATTTTTTGATAGTTTCCAAAGTCGGATTATATTCCATAGGTCCCACTTTTGTCACATGTAACGCCCCCGCCCCATTGGCATATTTTAGGGCATCTTCTATGGACACACCGCATTCAATAGCCCCCAAAAATGCACCACAAAAACAATCGCCCGCCCCTGTTGGGTCAACCTCGGCAACAATATGCCCCGATAAATCAAAAATGGTATCCACTGTACCCCCTATCACCCCTAATGATCCCCGTTTAATGGCAACAATTTCCTTGCCCGATTGAAACATTTTATCTATAACTACATCATAGGAGGTGTTGGGAAACAAAAAGTCCACATCATCTGCACTGGGAACAAAAATATCCGTTTTTTCCAAGATATAAAACAAAGCATTGCGGGTATTATCATCATTGATAAGCTCTTTGCGAATATTGGGGTCAAAACTGACTTTACCATGGATACTTGCTTCTTCCACTAACTGTAAAATCACAGAGCGGATTTTTGCATTCCCTAATGATGCCCCAGACACATGTACTTTATCACCTTTGTTGAAGCACCCCTCTTGGTAGTGAATATCATCAGCAGCGGTGCCATCTAGGTGAAATACAAAAATACGATCCCCATTGTCATAATAAGATACAAACGCTGTTCCTGTTGTATGTATCGCATGAGTGCGAATAAACGATACATCAACCCCATCTTTTTCTAGACGATCGGTGATGACCATACCAAAAGGATCCTTGCCAATGGTGCCAATCATGCAAGACTCCGCCCCCATCTGTGCCACCTGATTAGCAAAAATAGCCGCTGCTCCACTAGGAAATGGTCCCGAAAAAGTGGTTTTTTGCCGTAACCCGCAATTTTTTTTGAAGGATACAAACTCCACCAATAATTCGCCAGCTGTTATTATCATTTTATCTTTTTGCCCTTTCGTCCTTTTGCATTGTTTCGCGTTTAAGCCTTAATAATGTTCCAAAATATACTGTTGTAGTGTTTTTTCAACACCTTGTTGCCAAATCATGTCTAGCCACATAGAAAAAGTATCTTTAAGTGTTTGTGATTGCCCCCATTTTCCATAAATATGATGCATTCGTAGCCACACGGCAGGATTGTTTTTTGCTAGTTGTGATTGATGTTGCAAATACGCCCAATTGGGATCATTGGGCTCAATCACTTGCTCTGTTTCGGTTATGCCATAACAGTACCGACACCACATGGCAGAAGATAAGGCAAGACCTGCAATACTTTGATTTTGTTCCAATCTTTCCGCAATAGACGGCACAATAAATTTTGGTTGTCGGTTCGATCCATCAAAACATAACCGCCGACTAGTATCGGCAATCTTATCGTTTAACAAACGGTTTTCCACAATGGTATAATATTTATCCGGAGACATATCCACAATAGACGGCACAAGGGGGCAAATTTCTTCTTTTTCTACTTTTCTAATAAAATCACGGATACATGTATGGTTTATGGCATCATGAACAAAATTAATATCTAATAAAGCAGACGGGTACGCCAAAACGGCATGCCCCCCATTCAAAATACGAATCTTCATTTTTTCATAATCGCTCACATCATCGACTAATTTTACACCAACGGTTTCCAGTGGCGGGCGTCCCATACTAAACGAATCTTCTAATACCCATTGGTGAAAGTGTTCACAAAATACAGGTTTTTCATCCATAATACCGTATTGGTTTTTAACAAAATCTTTTTCTCTTGCCCCAGTGGCACAGGTGATACAATCAACCATACTGTTGGGAAAAGCCACATTTTCAGCAATCCAATTTTCTAGCCTCTGATCCAGAAAACCAGCAAGTTGCATCACCACATTACGGATAATATTACCATTGTGAGGCAAATTATCACAGGACATCACTGTAAATGGAGGAATACTGTTTTGCCACCGTTTTTCCAATGCCTTTACAATAAAACCAAACACGGTCTTAGGGGTATCGGGGTTTTCGATGTCATGTTGAATATGCGGGTGGGTGGTATCAAAATTGTCATTAGCATCTAAAAAATACCCCCCTTCTGTTACCGTTAAAGACACAATACAAATATCTGGATTGGTTAATCTGCGGATTATGGCGGTGCCATCATTGGGGGAAATAAAATCTACCATCCCCCCCAAAATCGACACATCCAAACTATCAGGGCTTTGACATACCAATGTTGTTAAATAATCTTGTTGCTTTAAAATGTGATGGGTTTTTATATCGTGTTCTGTAACGCCCGTACCAATAATCCCCCAATTATGTGCTTTGCCCTGATTAAACAACTGGTTCAAGTACCACTGCATATGCGAACGGTGAAAATTACCAACGCCAAAATGCACAATAGCCGGTTTTATATCCCCCTGAGTATATTTGGGAACAGCCACATCATCGTTGAAATAGGGTAAGTTTTTATAGGATAGTTTTCTCATATGGTACCTGCTATATTATTATTGAAATTTTGATTAGCTCATACAAGCCCCGCCATCCACATTATAGGTTTGTGCCACCACATAATCCGCATCATCAGATGCCAAAAAAACCGCCATACCCGTTAAATCATCCGCCACGCCCATGCGTCCATAAGGTACAGATTTACCCACTTCTTGCTTCTTTTGCCCCAACGGCTTGTTTTCATATTTTGCAAAAAAGGCATCCACACCATCCCAATGTTCACCATCCACAACCCCAGGAGAAATAGCGTTGACATTGATACCATATTTAATCAAGTCAAGCCCTGTGGATTGGGTGATGCTGATGATGGCAGACTTTGATGCACAATACAGCGAAACCAAAGGTTCGCCCTTTCTGCCCGCTTGGGATGCCATGTTAATGATTTTCCCGCCCGTACCTTGTTCAATCATAATCTTTGCCACCGCTTGCAACATAAATAATGACCCGGATACATTGATGTCAAAAATTGAATGAAAATCCTCTCTTTGTACTTCTATTGTCGGTGCCGCAGTAAATATAGCAGCATTGTTAATAAGAATGTCTATCTTTCCAAAATTCTCGAGAACAAATTTTACACACGCATCGATACTGGTTTGTTGCGTTACATCCAAGTATATTGGTACTGCATTATCACCCAGTTTTTGGGCGGTTACTTTGGCGACATCGAAATTAATATCGGCAATGATAACCGTCGCCCCCTCAGATATATAGCGTTCCGCAAATGCTGTGCCAATACCACGGGCACTTCCCGTTATAATCGCAATTTTATTTTCTAATCTTTTCACTTTACAGAGCCTCTCCATTGTTATTAAATCTGTATATTTTGTTTTTTTCGAAGGCAATATATATCATATCCCCTATGTTCACATCGCTATCTTCTGACGCCCGTACATTGATTTTTCCAATACTTTCCACATCAATATGCAAATATGTATCTGAACCCAAATGTTCTGCAACAATTACAACGCCAGCCAAATCTGCTGGTACTTTAGAAATACACATATGTTCTGGGCGAATACCAATGGTATCAGCGTTATATTTTTTTGCCAAATTTCCCTGAATAAAATTCATTTTTGGGGATCCAATAAAACCTGCCACAAAAATATTTTTTGGATTTTTGTATAATTCTAAGGGTGTACCAATTTGTTCAATATACCCATCTTGTAACACCACAATTCTGTCTGCCATTGTCATCGCTTCCACTTGGTCGTGCGTCACATAAATCATAGTGGTTGCCAATTTTTTATGAAGTTCCAATATTTCCAACCGCATATTTACCCGTAAGGACGCATCGAGATTGGAAAGCGGTTCGTCAAATAAAAACACCTTGGGTTCCCTTACAATCGCCCGACCAATCGCCACCCGTTGCCTTTGCCCCCCTGATAGCTGAGCGGGTCGGCTGTCCAAATATTTTGACAAGTTTAAAATTTTGGCAACATCTTCTACTTTTTTGTTTATATCAATCTTATGTAAACCAGACATCTTTAAGGGAAAAGCAATATTTTTGCGAACAGACATGTGCGGATATAACGCATAAGACTGAAACACCATTGCTAATTGTCGCAGTGCGGGTCGTATGTATGTTGCCTCATGTCCATCAATGTGGATCGTACCTGATGTTACATCTTCCAATCCCGCAATAAGGCGTAACAAGGTGGATTTGCCACATCCTGACGGTCCCACAAAGACTGTAAATTCGCCATCTTTTATATCCAGATTCAAAGATTTAATGACTTCTGTATTATAAAAAGACTTGGTAATATTTTTAAGTGTAATACTTCCCATACTTTCCCCCTATTTTACTGCACCGAATGTCAATCCACGCACCAGTTGCTTTTGGCTGAACCACCCCATAATAAGAATGGGGGCAATCGCCATAGTAGATGCCGCCGAAAGCTTGGCGTAAAATAGCCCCTCAGGACTGGAAAAACTAGCGATAAATGCTGTTAATGTTGCTGCATCTGCGGCTGTCAAATTTAATGTCCAAAACGCTTCATTCCAAGCCAAAATAATATTTAATAAAACCGTAGAAGCAATGCCTGGTAATGCAATGGGCGTTAATACATAATATATTTCTTTCCACAATGTGGCACCATCCATCCGAGACGCCTCTAAAATTTCACTTGGAATTTCCTTGAAATAAGTAAACAGCATCCAAATAATAATTGGTAAGTTTATCAAGGTCAGAACGATCACCAACCCAATTCGAGTATCCAAAATACCCAGTTCACGAAAAATCAAATAAATGGGAACAAGCACCCCAACAGGCGGTAGCATTTTGGTCGATAGCATCCACATTAAAACATGTTTCGTATTCTTATTTGGGACAAAAGCACACGCCCAAGCCGCAGGAATAGCAATACATAAGCCTAATAATGTTGACCCCAAAGACAATATCACCGAATTCCATAAATAATGTACATAATCTGAACGGCTATTGACTTCCACATAATTTTCCAATGTCCATTCAAAAAATAAAAACTTGGGGGTGGCTGCAATGGCATCTGCTTCTGTTTTAAAACCTGTCAAAATTGTCCACAGAACGGGAAAAAATATTATACTCGCCACAGTCCAAGCAACAATCGTAACGATAATTTTTTTGTTTTTTTTAGTATTTTTACCCATGTTACACCTGCAAGTTTTTACCAATCATCCGCATTAGAAAAATAGCCACAATATTTGCCAAAATAACCGCAATAATACCGCCTGCTGAACCACCACCCACATCAAATGCCAGTAGAGATTGGGCATATACAAGATAAGTAATATTCGTTGATGCATACCCCGGTCCACCATTTGTCGTCACCAATATTTCCGCAAAAATTGACAACAAAAATATTGTTTGTATTAAAATAACAACCGTAATCGCTGATGCCAAATGTGGTAAAACAATATAATAAAATCGTTTAAATTTGCTTGCACCATCCATTTTTGCCGCTTCCATTTGATCCTTGTTTAAGGATTGTAATGCTGTTAAGAAAATCAGGGTAGCAAAAGGTAACCACTGCCACGCCACAATAATAATAATTGACATCATCGGTGAATGGGCAAAAAAATCATAAGATTCAAACCCTAGAAAATTCGCCAAATGGGCAAACAACCCATGTATAGGATTCATAAACATATATTTCCAAACCAATGCGGAAACGGTTGGCATCACCAAAAAAGGAGCAATCATCATGATGCGTACAATCCCTTGCCCAAACATAGGTTGATCCAACAAAATAGATAATGCCACCCCGCCAATGATAGTAATGCATAACACCCCACCAACCAACAACAGCGTATTATAAAACGCTTCGAAAAACGCAGGGTCAGTTAAGAAAAACTCATAATTCATCCAACCAATAAATTGTTCCGTGCCGGGGGATAATAAAGTATAACTTTGAAACGAAAACCAAAGGGTCATAGACAAGGGAACAATCATCCAAACCAACAGCACAATGACCGACGGGGCAATCATGACACGGCCTAGCATTTTTGAATGTTTTGTAATCATTATCATCTTCTTTCAAAAAAGTTAGAACAAAATACTTGTATACAAAAACAGACATTAAATCCAAATAATACTTTATTTGGATTTAATGTAGTTTGCAGAAAATACTACTTATAGCCTGCTTTTTTCATTGTCCGTGTTGTTACATTTTGAGAGTTATTCAATGCTTCATCAACAGAAATTTTACCCGCTAATGCTGCAGAGAATTGTTGACCAACCGCCGTTGCAATGCCTTGAAATTCTGGAATTGCCACAAACTGTACACCCACATATGGAACAGGTTTCACTGCGGGGTTTGTCGGATCGACGGAATTTATGCTATCCAGTGTCAACTTGACAAAAGGCACCTTTTGGTATTCTGGGTTCGCATACAACGATTTGCGGGTACCGGGGGGAACATTTGCCCAACCTTCCTTAGATGCAACCAATTCTAAGTATGCCTTATTTGTCGCCCAGTTAATGAACTTCTTAGCAGTATCTGTTTTCTGAGAACTTTCTGGAATTGCCAAGCTCCAAGACCACAACCACGCCGCACGACGACCCAAGCCTTTATCGGGTGCTTGTGCAAAACCAACATGATCTGCAACTGTACTCTCACGGGGGTCGATGATAAACGATGCAGCTGTTGTCGCATCAATCCACATACCACATTTACCCGTTTGGAATAGGGCTAGGTTTGCACTGAATCCATTAGATGAAGCCCCCTTGGGACCCGCCTCTTTCATCAGGTCTAAATAGAAAGTTAATGTATCTTTCCATTCTTTTGTATCAAACTGAGCACGCCAGTTTTCGTCAAACCAACGCGCACCGAAAGAGTTTGCCATGGCGGTAATAAATGCCATATTCTCGCCCCAACCTGCTTTACCCCGCAGGCAAATACCATTAATACCTTGGGAACGATCAGTCATTGCCCGTGCTGCTTTGGCAATAAAGTCCCAAGTGGGGGCTTTGGGCATTGTTAAATCCGCTTTTGCCATCAAGTCTTTACGGTACATTACAAAAGAACTTTCCGCATTGAAAGGCGACGCATACAGATTACCATTTACAGTCAGCCCCCCTCGTACAGCAGGCAATAAATCATCCATATCATAAGACGCTGGCATATCATTCAATGATTTTAACCAACCTTTTTGACCCCAGATTGGTACTTCGTACATACCGATTGTGATAATGTCATACTGCCCCCCTTTGGTGGCAATATCTGTTGTAATTCGTTGCCTTAAAACATTTTCTTCCAAGGTTACCCATTTTACATTAATATCAGGATGTTGCTTGTTAAATTCACTAGTCAATTTTTGCATACGAATCATGTCCCCATTGTTCACGGTCGCAATGGTAACCGTTTCTGCTGAGGCGTAACTGATACTTGCCCCCATCATTAGGGCTAATAATGTTTTAGAATTAATCTTCATAGATCTCTCTCCTTTTCTCTAAATAGTGTAGTCATAATCAATTAATGTGTATATGATTCATGATAATCTCTAAAAATGAATATTTACTCACTAATTAAATTATTATTCGCATAAAATTTTTTAAATGTCAACAAAAAATTTACATAAGCACATATATCTATTGTAAAAATCGTATATAAGACAAAGATTTTCCCATGTAATAAAATAAAAATCTGTATTCAAGAAGTAAAAAATCTATAATAATAATTGAGTAGCGGTGAATTCATCGGTTATCAATCCAGAAATCCATCTCCCTTTCAGACATGCTTGAATTGCTGGTAATTTGTTGATACCCTTTGCAACCCCAATAATGGGCATAGATATGTGGGGGGGAAATTGTACACTAGACACACGGTCATTGGTTAATCCGCTAATAAATTTTCCATTGACATCATACGCCCGTCCCAAAATTTCCCCCAAGGCACCTGCGGATTGTAGGGCGTGCAACTCAGAAGATGTTAAAAAACCATCTTCCAATAAAGGTGGATTATTATTTAGTTCGCCTATACCAATAAACGCCACATCAGCAGACAATGCCAATTCATAATTGCGTTGAATCGGAGCTTGCGATATCAAAACATCTCGTTCTTGTTTATTTGATGCAAATAAAGGTATGGAAAGGGGGTGGCGGGGGGCTTGGGTTAAATCCCCAATACGCATAATAGGATCATTGACATTGGCACTGCCATCAGGTGTCATATTGCCAACCAAGGCGACAATGCGATGATGGGGGCAAGATATAGGGGGCAAAATATCCACCGCCCGTTTTATTTCTTTACCCGTACCAAGGGCGATGACCTTGGGTTTTTTGGAGCGTAAATACTTTTCGATTTCATCGGCGGCTATTTCGGCAATACCTTGTGCCGGATCGTCAGAAGTCGGGTCTGTCAAGGTGACCTCACAATACGACAGTCCATATTGGGATTGTATGTTTTCTCCCAATCGTAAACAATTTTCTGTGGGGTGGTTCAGCCTAAAACTAATAAGATTTTGTTGTACAGCCAAGGCAATAAGCCGTTGTGCAGCCGCCCGTGAAATACGCATTTGCTTTGCCACTTCGTCTTGGGAATTTTGGGCAATAAAATATAACCACCCTGCACGGGCGGCGTCATTCAAGCGTTTATTATATAACAATGGGTTATTTTCCATATTGTATCCTAAAATTAAAAATATCTCAATACTATACATATAAATAAAAAAGTTCAATACTTTAACTTTACTTTTATTAAAATCATGAGTTAAAAAATACATTTTTAAGCATTCTTAAAATAAAAAATAACAAATTTATGACTTTATAAGTATTGACATTGAAAATATTATATGCTAAAAATTATTCAGTTGATGGGCAAATGTTCGTACTTTTTGTCATAAACACTATAAGTCCATCAATTAAACTTTTGTTTCAACACTCTTAAGGGTGCGACGACTTCATCGTAACAGTAAGTTTGTTGTTTCGATTGTTTATGTAAGTAAATTTGTAATGTACAGAAGATACATTTATTTTGCACTTTAATGTGAATAATACCTTAAAATTAAAAAATTTTTTGAGAAGAAAGGACCAAAGAATATGAAAACTTTTAAAATATTACCTAAAATGTTAGCTGTGGCAACTGGCATAGTTCTTATGACTGCGACAGCGTTTGCTGATAAGGTCAAAATTGCTTTGATTCCAGGGCTAACGGCTGATGCCTTTTATGTGACCATGCACAAAGGGGCAAAAGCAGCAGCAGAAGCTGTTGGTGCTGAATTGATTTACCAAGGGGCAGCCGAATGGAATGTCAGCTTGCAAGTCCCTGTACTAGAAGCTATAATTGCCAGAAAACCGGATGCGATTTTAATTGCCCCCAACGATTCTAAACAGTTGATAGAGCCCTTGCGTAGGGCTGAAAAAGCAGGCATAAAAGTAGTTACCGTTGACACATTTATCGGCAATGGTGTTTATCAAACAGGTTCGGGTCGGGCTGATTTCCCCGTTTCTTATGTTGCTTCTGATAATGTGTTAGGGGGTAAAATGGCGGGTCGTGCCTTAGCCAAATCCATCGGTGAAAAAGGCAAAGTTTATGTTGCCCACCTGAAACCTGGTGTTTCAACTATGGATCAACGGGAACAGGGGTTCAAAGAGGAAATGGCTAATTACCCAAACATTACCGTCTTAGAAACACAATACAACAACAATGATCCCGCCAAAGCTGCGGCACAATTCCAAGCTGTATTAGGGCGTACACCTGATTTGGCTGGTGTTTTTGGGGCAAACCTATTTTCCGCAATGGGTGCCGCTAATGGTGCCAAACAAGCGGGTGTAACAGGCAAAGTGAAAATCGCAGGATTTGATGCCCCTGAATCCATAGTCAATGATATAAAATCGGGCATTTTGGAAATGACTGTTGCACAACACCCTGCTGAAATTGGGTATTTTGGTGTAATTTCTGCCTATGCTGCTGTAACAGGAAATCCTGTTCCCACAGCAATCGGTACAGGATTTACGGTTATTGACAAACAAAATGTTGATACCGCCAAAGCAAAAAAAGCATTGTACAGTAACTAAAAAAACATTCATGTAACGGTCTTTCAAAGGTGAGCATCCTAATTCCCTTTGAAGGGCTGTTTTGGATTTTGTTATTGACCTTGTGTCTGTTATCGAAATATAAGGCTCTGCCCTGATTTAAGGAATTGATATATAATGCTTTCTCTTGCAAGTATAATGAAATTTAGAGCATGGCTATTTCTTGCTGTTCTAATTGCGGTCTTTGAAATATGTTCACATTTCCTGTATGAACGATCTTTTATTGTGAGTGGCTATAATTTACGGTCATTAGCTGTATTTGCAGCCATTCCTTTATTGTTAGCATTGGGGCAAACCTTTGTAATTATTTCTGCTGGGATTGATTTATCCATTGGCTTTGTCATGGGACTGGCGGCGGTCGTTACAGCACATACGACAAATTATCTAATGGAAGCGGGCATGGGGGATGTGATGTCTGCCCTGATTGGTATTGTTTTTGCCTGTATCATCACTGTTGTTCCTGGTCTTTTTAATGGATTATTGATTGCACGCTTAGGGGTGCCACCCTTTATTGGTACACTGGGTATGTATGGTGTTGCAAGGGGGGTGGCATTCCTAACGGCGGCGGGCATAACCGTCCCCGTTTCAAATTCATTCCTAAGTTTCATGGGCAATGAAGATATTTTGTTTATGCCTGTTTTGGTGTTAATCGTTATTGGATTCTGTTTTCTATCCCATTATTTACTGAAATATACCAAATTTGGACAGCATGTTTATGCACTGGGGGATAATGAAGCGGCAGCTAGTCGATCTGGTGTGAATATTCAAAATTTAACCCTAAAAATCTATATCCTTGCGGGTTTCTTTGCAGGGGTTGCAGGGGCACTTTATACGGCACGTTTTTATGCAGGGGCTGCCCAAGCGGGTGAACCCCTGTTACTGATTTCAGTAGCCATTGTTGTCATTGGTGGGGCGAGCCTGTTCGGGGGGAGCGGAACCATCACAGGAACAGTTGCAGGGGCATTAGTGATTGCGGTTATTCAATATGGTTTGGTTTATATCAATGTGGAACCGTTTTGGCAGTTTATTGCCGTGGGTGTTGTGATTATTCTATCTGTATTATTGGATCAATTTCAAAATAGAGCGGGATCCACAAGATGACAAAAGTAATTTTCCAAGCAAAAAATATTAAAAAACACTTTGGATCTGTAAAGGCTGTTGATGGTGTTTCTTTTACACTAACAAAGGGGGAATGCGTTGCTCTAGCTGGTGATAATGGTGCAGGCAAAACCACTATGGTAAAACTAATATCAGGTGTATATAAGGCAACATCGGGTGAAATGATTTTTAATGATCAAACCATGAATTTTCAATCCCCAGAAGAGGCTAGATATAAAGGTATTGAAACCATTTACCAAGACCTAGCCTTAGCCAATAATTTAACCATTGGTGAAAATATTTTCTTAGGCAGAGAGCCCATGAAAAAAATCTTTGGTTTTATCCCTGTACTCAATCGTGAAACCATGGCTTATGAGGCAAAAAAAGTCATGGAAAGCTTGGATTTCCATACGGAAAGATTTAATGATGCCGTATCTGGTTTTTCCGGTGGGCAAAGGCAGGCTGTTGCCATTGGTCGGGCTGTATACTGGAATGCAAAAATCCTGATTATGGATGAACCTACTGCGGCTTTGGGGGTACCAGAACAAAAAAAAGTTTTGCAACTCATTAAAAGATTAAAGAAACAAGGACATGCCATCTTGTTTATTTCACATAATTTACATGATATTTTTGAAGTATCTGACAGAATTATCGTCATGCACCAAGGCAAAGTGGCAGGGGAAAGAAAAATATCTAATACCCACAGTGATGAAGTTGTCAGATTGATGATTGGAGGGGCGTAATGTTCAAATTTACCAAGGGGTCTATTTTGGTCACAGGAGCAAGTGGTGGCATTGGTGGGGCTACGGTACGCCAGCTTTGTGACGCAGGGGCAGATGTGATTGCAAATGGCCGCAATCTTGAAGCATTGAAAAAACTGACAAAAGAAACGGGTTGCAAGATATTACCATTTGAACTTACATCTGAAGACAGCGTTCGTGAAGCTCTTGAAGGACTTAATCTTTGGGGTGTGGTTAATTGTGGTGGTTTCGGTGGTGAGATTGCAACACCGATGGATACCGATATTGACATTTTTGACAAAGTCATCAGCATTAACGCCCGTGGTGCCTTATTGGTCACCAAATATGCGTCCCAATCCATGATTCGTTTAGGTAATGGCGGGGCAATTGTCAATGTATCTAGCCAAGCCTCTCTTATAGCACTCAAAGGTCATATTTCTTATGGGTCATCTAAGGCCGCATTAGATAACATTACACGGGTGTCTGCTTTGGAATTGGGTCCTTATGGTATCCGTGTCAATAGTGTAAATCCTACGGTGGTAATGACCCCTATGTCTGCTTGGTATTGGGGACGACCCGAAATTGAAGGTCCATTTCTAAATACCATGCCACTGGGACGCTGGGCAACCGAAGACGAAATTGCAACACCAATTATATTTCTTTTGAGTGAAGGTGCTTCTATGATTTCAGGTGTCTCATTGCCCATTGATGGCGGTTTCACCGCTGTGTAAGTATTCCGAATCCCATATGGTTGTGGTAATAACGAGATCCATATTTTAATACATATATAACCACCCTTATACCACAAAAGTGCGTTCTACACCCGACCTTAATAATGACAATTTCCGCCATAGATTTAGCACTAGCTCCAAAGTGTTATGCACGCTCTTTTAAATATGCATCAGGATACGCCTTAACATCTTGTAGTAGTTTAACCATATCAATCTTAGTTGCTGGTTTATTTGTTGTACGCAGAAGTGGACCCCATTGTTTGGACCATTAACCATTAAAGTTAAGATAGACTTTTTTGGTTAATTTGCTGTTTATTTTGATATGGAAGCGGTGTAGCTGTAAGCGGAACCGCTTTTATATCGAAATGCATTGTATAGGTTTCATTTGGGGTTTGCAAGCCAAATTTTGTGTGGGGTCTGTGGGCATTGTAAAACTGTATCCAATCCCTTATGTCCTGCTGTGCCTGTGTGCCATTGACAAAGTCCCTTAGATACACACATTCATACTTCAAGCTCCGCCATAACCGTTCTATAAACACATTGTCTTTCCATGCCCCCTTGCCGTCCATGGATATTTTAATGCCATTGGCTTTTAATATATCCGTAAACGCTGTTGCTGTAAACTGGCTTCCCTGATCCGTATTCAATATATCGGGCTTAGGGTAAGTGTATAATGCGTCTTCTAGGGCTTCAATACAGAACCCAGTATCCAATGTATTGGATAATCGCCACGATAGTACTTTACGGCTGTACCAGTCCATAATGGCGACCAAATACATGTACCCCTTGTGGATGGGAATATAGGTAATGTCTGTACACCAAACTTGATTAACCCTATTTACTGTTACATTCCTCAGCAAATAAGGATATACCTTGTGGGCACGGTCTGGAATGCTGGTATTAGGCTTTGGATATATGGCTTTTAAACCCATAAGTTTCATAAGCCTAGAAATCCGTTTCCTGTTTACTTTATAGCCTGACTTTTGCAAGTATTTAGTCATCCTACGGCACCCATAAAATGGCCACTTGACAAATGCTTTGCGTATCAAATCCATCATATCTTTGTTTTCCATGCTTGCCTCCTTTGCTTTATAATATACACTACTGCGGTTTATACCTAGTAATGCACATGTCCGCCTCATGCTTATTTGCGGTTCTTGTACAGCTGAGATAAAAGATTTTCGCTCCCCAGACCCAAGGCGTCTGAGGCATCTGCTAAAAAATCCCGTTCCACTGTAAGTTTACCAATCTTAGTATGAAGCATATTTATCTGTGCTTGAGTATCCACCTGTTGGCGTACTAGATTACCCGAAAATCCATCCTCTATGGATTGCAAAGCCTCCTTCTTCCAGCGGGTAATAACTGAACTATGGACACCATAAATGGACGATAACTCAGATATGGAAATATCTTCACGTAACGCATGACGAACTACTTTCGCCTTGAATTTTGCTGTGTAATTTTTACGATTTCTAATCATTTTGATTTTACTCCTTGTGTTGTGTAAAATCTATCTTAACATATGGTCTAGTTTTTGGGGACCATTTCTCTCCACATTTGTTAATCCATGTTTCTGCTGAAACAAAAGAACTTTTATGGTACAACAAAATGCTTGTATTTTAAAGTAAAAAAATATACAAATACCATATGACTGAAAAACAAAACGATGTATTAAAACACCATCGACAGGAAATAGACCGTATCGACAATGCCATTATTGACCTGTTGGCACAACGGTCCGAAGTGGTACATGCGGTGGGCAAAATTAAAAGTGTCCACAATATACCCGCATGTCTGCCCGACCGTATTCAGCATGTTATCGACACCCGTATGAAAAACGCACATTCCCAAGGGGTCGATGTGGATTTGGTGCGTACCATATGGACGGAAATTATCAACACCGCCATTGCCCAAGAACAGGCGTTAATGCATGCAAAAGATAGCGATACATCATAATATCTTATTGTAATGTATTGCTTATCTTATGACTACATTATTTAGGGCAGCCTCTAAAAATTAGCTTTCTTGACTATCTAGTATTGACATATAAGTATTAAGTGTGATATGTGTTAAGTTCTTTAATCTATTTTTTAAGAGTATAAACATGAAAACGCAAATTATTGCACAGGATGTATGGGGAAAAATTAAAAAGCAATGGGAAGCTGATGCGATTTCTTTTGGTGATGATTTAACATATTTACCTTCTATTCATGCTGATCATGGCGAAATATTATTGGTAAAAGATGAGGATAATTATCCAGTAATGGTGACCAACCTTGTAATTGCACAGTTACCGGGTATGAATGGTGATACTTTACGATCAACAAAATCAGCATTTGCCCCAAAGTTTGAATTTGATTCTGTGGATGATGATCAGTTGGTGCGTATGTATGCATCAGCGGTATTTTTTATTTATGAGCACTCTGTTAATAAAAAATGTGATAATATTAAAGTATACACCCCAAGAGCATCGGATATGAAACAATGGCATAGCATTTTATCTGTTATTGCAGACTATGAAAAAATTGATCGTACAGTACAATATCAAGGCAGATGGACTGCTTTGGTTAAACGAACAAAATAAACAAAGAAGGAATTGTCAAAAATGATACCAAATAAGGAATATAACAACATAACATACGCCGTGTGCTTAGAAGCTGTTAAAAAAGGTTTTGATGCCATAGGTGGGGTGCAGAACGCAAAATATTTAACAGGTTTTGAATGGCATCGGAAGGTGCTGGAAAATAAAATTTTGCAACACTCTCAATCCAAAAAGAGTGCTTAAATATCCTATAATGGTTAATGGTGCCATTACATTTTTATAAAGGAAGAAAGAAATGTTACATAAAAAATCTGTTAAGAAGTCGGTAAAATTCGCCCTAAAAACCGCCTCCTCTTTGTGTACGACTGGGCTATTGATTGCAGGGGTGTCTTATGCGAGTGCTGATTTACCACAAGGGGGATCTGTGTCCAGTGGCACCGCACACATTCAGTATAAGGGCGATGTGTTACACATCGATCAAGCCTCAGATAAAGCTGTTATCGATTGGCACAGTTTTTCTGTGGGTAAGGATAACACGGTAAACTTTCACCAACCCAGCACCGATTCCGCAACTTTAAACCGGGTAACGGGCGATGTTACGACACAGATTGCTGGGCAAATCAATGCGAAGGGCAGTGTATTTTTGATTAACCCCAATGGTATTATGATTACCAAGGACGGGGTGATTGACACCGGTAATTTTGTTGCATCGACTCTGGATATTGATAACAACGATTTCTTAAACGGTGATTTTACCTTTACCAAAAATGGTAAAAATGGTGTTGTCGATAATCGGGGGTCCATACAGGTGCAGGATGGGGGATTTGTGGCATTGCTGGGTGGTGCGGTGAAAAACGACGGTATTGTCCATGCCCATGTGGGCAAGGTGGGATTTGCCGGTGGTGAAAAGATTATTATGGCATTTGGCGACAACGATTTTTTACGGGTCGAGGTGCCAACGGATATGTGGAACACCCTGCAAGATGCGAATGGTAACAAACTATCGGCAACGATCGACCTAAATGGGGATACACAAGCGCATGGCGGTTTTATTGATATAACAGTTGCGGACGCATCGGATATTTTACGACAAACCATATCCATAAATGGTGTTATAGCCGCCAACACTGTTTCCGAACAAAATGGCATCATTGCCATCGGTGGCGGTGCCCTAAATATTGGCGGCAAAGCAACAATTACCGCTGATGCGGGTACAGGTGATGCGGGTACAATTGATATAACCGCCCATAGTGTCGATAGCACAGGCAAGGTAAGTGCCACCGCAACGCAGGGCAAAGGCGGTACAATCGCCGTTTCCTTACAACAGGGGGCAAACTTTAATGATGGGGCAACATTTGATGTATCCGCTACGCAAGGCGGGGGCGATATATCATTTGTGACGGGCACCAAACAAGCATCTTCCTTATTGGGGTCTGTGGACTTTATCGCCAACAGCACACAGGGTAAGGGTGGATATATTGATATTACCAGCAAAAGCGGGCATATTGGGTTGTTATCTGGAAAAGTGTCTGCATCTGGCAAAACACAAGGCGGAAGGGTTCGTATTGGTGGTGCGTTCCAAGGTGGGGGATTTGATACAGATAAAAGTGGATTACATCAAAATATCAAGGATTTATTTGTCAATCGCTGGGCGGACAATGGCCATTTATACGCTTCCAAAACCACTAAGTTGGGTAATGGTGTACACATTGATATATCATCGACACATGGGACAGGGGGGACGGCGATTATCTGGTCTGATCATACCACTGATCAGCTGGGTAGCATCATCGCCACTGGTAATGGCAAAGGTGGGGCGGTGGAAATATCTGGTAAACAAAATTTATATACATATGGTTTACACAAAGTATCCATTGGCAATGGTGAATTGTTGCTCGATCCCAAAAATATAATCCTTAATAATGTAAATGGTGTTGGCTTAGTCAAGCGTATTTTCGGGGGTGATAAAGATGGCGGTGTAGTACGGCGGAATTTTGGCAAGGCGATTGCGGTCAGTAACGATGGCACAAAAATTGCCATTGGGGCACCCGGGGATTTGGTGTCTTCCCCTGATACCAAGGCGGGTGGGTCTGTGTATTTATTCCTTATGGATTATACCACGGGTGCAGTAACGCAAAAATTGCGTATTACAAATGGCACTGAATCCACCGATGATGATGCAGATGGCGATACATTTAAATTTAATATTGTCACTAGACAAAGTTTTGGGGAATCTGTTGCCCTAAGTTCAGATGGAAAATACCTTGCCATTGGTGACGATACAACAGAAAAAGTATGGGTGCTTGAAACAGAAAATTGGTCAAGTGGGAAAGCAACCACATTTAAAGAAGAACATGTGTTATTAGCAAAAGGCGAAACAGGATTAAACATTGATTCGGATGTTGCATTTGGGACTTCCCTTGCCATATCTGATGATGGCACTAAGCTAGCAGTAGGGGCACCGAATGATCATGGTGGTGGGGGTACAAACTTTAAAGGGGCGGTATATTTGTTTAATATTAATACCACCAATAAAACTGTGACGCAGCGGACAAAAATTCGAGATAAAGTTGGTGGATTGGATTTGCAAAATTCAGATAATTTTGGATTTGGGCTGTCGATGAATGCGGATGGCACTCGATTGGCGGTGGGGGCGATTGGCACTAAGAGGGGCAGTGATGATGATGTAGGATCTGTATTTATTATGGATTTAAAAAATTGGACAACAGGCACATTCAGTGCCACCCAAAAACTTGAATTACAAGGGGAAAAACAAAAAGATTACTTTGGTTCCTCAGTGGCGTTAAATGGGGATGGTACAAAATTAGTGGTGGGTGCTCCGGGTGTCGAAACCAAAAACGATGATGATGGTTTCCTTAATTTTGGTGCCATATACACATATGACTTAACATGGACAGGCAATCCAGCCACTGTAACCGCCAGCAACAAACAAAAAATTACACACGGTACCACATATGGGGGGCGTACCCTTGATTTCAGCGAAGGGGGGGCTTTTGGACATGCAGTAGCAATGAGTGCTGATGCAACAAAAGTATTTGTCGGTCAATCAGGCATACAGGTTAATTCCGCCTTTGATAAACAACAGGGATCTGTATATGTGTTTAACACGCTTAACCAAGCCATCAATTATAAAAATATGTTAAATGCGGGAACCAATATAACTTTGCTAGCATCAAACGATATTACCATTAATGCGGTGCTCGATACCTCAACGGATACAGGTACTTCGGGGAAATTACAATTATTTGCTGGACGGTCGATTATCATAAATCAAGATGTAAAAATTAAAGGCGGATTGACACTAGTCGCTAATATGGAAGACAGTTTTTACGCCCTTAGCCCCAGCGTCAGCGAATGGGTTCGTAAAGACGATACAGATGCGGAAATTACTGTTGCCGATGGCAAAACAATCTCTGGCGGCGATGCAGATCTCCTCCTTATTATGGGCAAGGGACATTCCAAAGAAGCTAAACATTATGCGGGTAATATTACCCTTGGCGATGCGGATGCAAATCGTATCAGTATTGTCAACAAAGGTAAAAAATCCAAAAGCGGTCAAGAAGGGCGTATTATTATCCGTAATGGCGGACAACTGCATGCGACAAAATCCGATGCGATTGCCGGACAAGTTACATTGGAATTACGGGCACAAGGGGGCTTAAAAAATGAATCCGATGCCAATGCGTTAAAGGTCGAAGGCAACGGCAGGTATTTGGTATGGGCAAAATATGCCCGTTTTAATGATTTAAATGGCATTACAAATTATGATTTTTCACAATTTGACAAAAAGTACGATCCAAGCAAGGACGCCTTTAAAAACAAAAACACCTCTGCCACATCTGGCACCATATTTACCGGCAATGGTTTTGTATATGAACAAGAAGTCCGATATAATTTGGTGCTAAGTGGTAATAAGAATAAGGTGTATGATGGCACCGCAAATGTATTAGATATGGATAAAAGAAAAGTTTCTGTGGAATTGATCGATTATGATAATACAGGCGTATATTTCGGCACCTCTTATAATGGTAATACCCAGATCCCCAACCATCGCAACATTAAAATGACCATCGACGATTCGAAGATGACCGCAAAATATACTGCTACGAATAAGCAAGAGAAAAGTGGTGTCCGCACTGCGTCATATATTGTCGCAAAAGGTATCGAAACCAGCAATCTTATCGATAAAAACACCAAACCTGTTTATGGGGCGGTCAGCTTGAATACAGATGCGAATGGCAAAGGTGAGGCCGTATCAGTAGGCAAAATTACCCAACGCACAGTATATATCGATACCAATGAATTGGTTGTATCCGCACGGAAATATGATGGTACGAAAGGTGCGGTTGTTACCGTGTCCACAGATTCGAAAAAAGACGGCTTGTCCGCCCTTAGTGGTAATACAGGTGTATTAGCAATCGATCAAGGGGCAAATGGTGCCAAGGACGATGCTAAGTTAAAATTGGTACTTACCAATGGGGCGTTTGTGCATGCGAATAAAAACGCTGGGGCGGATAAGCAACTGCAAATTGCTACAGCAGGCAATATTGTATTGCATGGGTCCAGCAAAGATAACTATGATTTAAAAGTTAAGGATGAAACTGGTGCGGTAAAAACTATCGCCCAAAATATCAAAGTAAAAGATTTGAAGCAGACAATTAACAAACGGGCATTGATTCTCGATGCAAGTGAATTGTCGCTTGATCCCCGTGTTTATGATGGTACAGCAAAAGCCACAGTCAAAATAGCCACTAACAAAGATGGTTTTGTTGCCCTTGATACAAGTAAAGATACAGGCAAAATTAATGGGGATACAGTTACCTTAACTGTTGACAATAGCGGTGCGGTTGGGGCGTTTAAATTTGCCAATGCCAATGCGGGTGCCAACAAACAGGTATCGATTGATCAAAAAAGCAAAATCACCTTATCTGGTGCCAGCAAAGATAACTATGTACTGCACTTTATCGATGCGGCAGACGACACCTCCAAAGTACTTGCCGATAGCGGAGCAGTAAAAGGTTTAACAAAAACGATTGATAAAGCAAGTCTAATTTTACGGGTATCTGATTTACAAGTAAAAACCCGTGTCTATGACCGCACCACTAACGCCCCAGTGGGTTTAAAAGCAAACAGCTTAGGTTATCAACCGCAGTTGGCTAGCGGCGATAAAGCAGAAGATGTTACCATGATCATTGCATCAGGGGCGTTTGCCTATGCCGATAATAAAGTCGGTGACGACAAAATTGCATATTTAAATGACAAGAGTAAAATATCGCTAGGGGGACTTAAAGGGGATAATTATAAAGTGGTTATCGCCGCCAACAATGGTGATGATTTGGGTCTGACAGGGGATATAACAAAGCGGAAATTAACCCTCGATGCAAGTGAATTAAATATCGCCCCCAAGGTATATAATGGGAAGGTAGATGTGACCTTTAATTTGCGTGGTAAAGATGGATTAAAAGATGATGCTGTATTTATGGCGGATAAATCGGATGGTGATGTGTCGTTTAATATAGGTACTGGTGGGTTTGTGTTTAACAATGAGAAAGTTGGCAAAAATAAACAAATCAAGATTGGGGATAAAACCAAATTTACATTAAGCGGTGCGGATGCAGGCAATTATGAGATTACCTTAACCGATCATATGGATGTAAAAGGTTTAAAGGGTACCATTATGCTTTCCTCTAGTGATGGTGATGGCGGTAGCAGTGGTGATAGTGGTGGGGGTGGGGGCGGTGGCGGTGCCATTGTGCTTGTCGGTGTTGGCGTAGCCGCTGTGGTAATGGGCGGCGGTGCGACAGCCGCAGCGGGTGCAGGTGCTGTTGGTACAGGTGCTGCAGGCGGTGCCAGTGGGGGATTAAGCAAACCCCTTGGCAGTGTCGACAGTATTTTTAACCAGGTGTTTTATGCCCATATAAAAGGTATCGACATGCGGGCAATTACCCATGCACACCCAAAAACTGCAACTATATTTACACAAAACACAAAACCGATGGTACCATATAATACAAAAATATGGGCAAAATACGACTTAACCTTGTTGGCAAACAATATCAAGGCACAGCAGGTTATTCCCTTGTGGCAATGGACCCCAGATATGTATGAAAGCATAAAACAAATATTCGTACAACAAACCCCAAATACAACACATAAAAAGGTATAATTTTGACTGTTTAGAGTAATTGTAAATTGCCTAATAATAACATCAAAAAAGCCCCCATAATGGGGGCTTTTTTCTGTTCAGAATTGAATTGTTATGCGGATTTACATCATACCTGGCATACCGCCCATACCCCCACCTGCGGGCATAGCCGGTGCTGTTGAATCAGCGGGCTCATCGGCAACCATAGCCTCGGTCGTAATCAACAAACCGGCAACAGATGCCGCGTCTTGGATGGCACAGCGTACGATCTTTGTGGGGTCAATAATACCAGCGGATACAAGATTTGTATAATTCCCATTTTGGGCATCATATCCCCAGTTGGTATCATCGGATTCCAACATTTTACCGACAATAATCACCCCATCAACGCCCGCATTATCACAAATTTGACGGGTTGGGGCAGCCAAAGCTTTTTTCACAATGTCCACACCCACCTGTTGGTCGTGGTTGGCAACAGATACACTATCCAAGGCTTTCGATGCATACAGAAACGCCGATCCACCGCCCGGCACAACGCCTTCTTGCACAGCGGCACGGGTTGCGTGCATGGCATCATCAACACGGTCTTTGCGTTCTTTTACTTCAACTTCTGTGCTACCACCCACTTTGATAACGGCAACACCGCCGGCTAATTTTGCCAACCGCTCTTGCAATTTTTCTTTGTCATATTCAGAAGTGGTGGTTTCAATATTGGCGTTAATTTGTGCAATTCGCCCTTGAATCGCATCTTTTGCCCCGATACCATCAACAATTGTCGTATTGTCTTTGTTCACAGTCACCCGTTTCGCAGACCCCAACATATCAGAGGTTACATTTTCCAATTTGATACCCACTTCTTCGCTGATCACTGTACCGCCGGTCAGAACCGCAATATCTTCAATCATTGCTTTACGACGGTCACCAAACCCAGGGGCTTTCACCGCACATACTTTTAATCCACCTCGTAATTTATTTACAACCAATGCGGCCAATGCTTCGCCTTCGATGTCTTCGGCAATAATAAGCAACGGTTTACCAGATTGTGCCACTTGTTCCAATACAGGTACCAGTGGTTGCAATGTGGAAATTTTTGCATCGTGTACCAAAATTAATGGGTTTTCCATATCGCACAGCATTTTTTCTGTGTTCGTCGCAAAGTATGGGGACAAATACCCACGGTCAAATTCCATACCTTCGACAACGCTCAGCTCTGTTTCCAAACCAGACGCTTCTTCGACGGTAATAACGCCATTGTTGCCCACTTTTTCCATGGCTTCGGCAATCATGTTGCCCACTTCTTTTTCCCCATTTGCAGAAATCGTCCCCACTTGCGATACTTCTTCGCTGGTGGAAATGGGGCTGGACGCATTTTCAATATGGTGTACCACTTCTGATACGGCTAAATCGATACCCCGTTTTAAATCCATAGGATTTAAGCCTGCGGCAACGGATTTTAAACCTTCTTGTACGATTGCTTGGGCAAGTACAGTGGCGGTTGTTGTGCCATCACCCGCCAAATCGTTTTGCTTTGATGCCACTTCGCGCACCATTTGTGCACCCATATTTTCAAATTTATCAGACAGCTCAATTTCCTTGGCAACGGTTACACCGTCTTTGGTAATACGGGGGGCACCGAATGCCTTTTCAAGAATCACATTACGGCCTTTTGGACCCAATGTTACTTTTACTGCGTTTGCTAAAATGTTTACGCCTTCCGCCATTTGCGTACGGGCATCAACACCAAATTTTACATCTTTTGCCATAACTTTATATTCCTTTCTTTAAAGTATTGCGAATATGATTTATTTATCCTTCAAGGACACCGATTACATCTGATTCTTTTAAAATCGTGTATTCGTTGCCATCAATTTTAACATCTGTGCCTGCCCATTCCGCAAACATCACCACATCCCCTTCTTTTACATCCAAGGACCGTACAGAACCATCGTCTTTAATATATCCATTACCAACGGATAATACTTTGGCTTGTGTGGGTTTTTCCTGTGATGAATCGGGCAAGATAATACCGCCTGCGGTAACTGTTTCTTTGGCAACCCGCTCAACTAAGATACGATCATGTAAAGGTCTGAATTTCATTTTAATCTCCTTTTTGTTAAAAATAAACCTCGTGTTGTTGTGTACTGTAAATATAAGGAGGTTTTTATCAGTTTCAAGTCTTTTTTTAATTTTTTTACACAAATCTTTTAAAATATATCATTTATAAAAAAACCTCTCTTATGGGAAACAAGAGAGGTTTTGTAAATGTTTAAAAGATACCACAATTTTAGTTTACAGCGTCCTTTAAACCTTTACCTGCTTTAAACTTAGGTTGCTTAGAGGCTTTAATTTGAATGGCTTCACCTGTACGGGGGTTGCGACCAGTTGTTGCAGCACGCTCAGATACATAAAAAGTACCAAAACCAATCAGGCGCACTTCGTCATTTTTTGCTAATGCGGATGTAATCGTTGCAAACACAGCATCTATGGCTTTTGTAGCATCCACTTTTGTTTGTCCTGTAGCAGATGCAACAGCTTCAACCAATTCATTTTTATTCATTTCACTTTCCCTTCAAAAAGATTTAATTAACATAGGCGGATATTCGCCTTATATGTACCCTTAATACACTAAGGTACATCCTTTTGCCATTAAATAGGAAAATTAATGGCTTGTCAACAAGAAAATTAAGGATTCTTTATATTTTAGTAGTTTTTTATTGATATTGGGATAAACACCCATATTCAAAAGCGATGGTAACATTACCAAATCGTCTTTTGTCAATTTCAACGGCGGAGTACCGACCAGCGATGTGGTGGTGGTAACATTACCAAATCGTCTTTTGCCCAATCCACAGCGGTCAATGGTTCGGTCAAGGCGATATCCAATACTTGTGCCACATCTTTAACCGCTATGATGTCCAATTGGTCTTTTATAGTTTTTGGAATTTCTTGTAAGTCTTTTTCGTTTTCCTTGGGAATAAGTACGATTTTAATACCCGCCCGTAAAGCCGCCAACAATTTTTCTTTTAACCCCCCAATCGGTAAAATTTTGCCATGTAAGGTTACTTCGCCGGTCATGGCAACATAGCGATTAACAGGATTTTGTGTTAATGCGGACACCATTGCCGTTACCATGGCAATTCCCGCCGATGGACCGTCCTTGGGCGTTGCCCCTTCGGGTACATGGATATGAATATCACGTTTTTCATATACACCCTTTAAGATACCAAGTTCCGATGCTTTGGACCGTACATAAGTTTCTGCGGCTGAAATAGATTCCTGCATAACTGTGCCCAATTTACCAGTTTTTTGGATTTTGCCCTTGCCATGGACAAGCACCGATTCAATATGTAATATATCACCGCCAACAGATGTCCATGCCAACCCTGTAACCACACCAACCATATTTTCGTCGATAATTTGCCCATAAGAAAATTTTTCAACCCCCAAGTATTTACGTACTGTGTTAACGGTTATATGCACAGATTTTTTACTTTTTTTACTTTTTGTGCTTTTTGTGCTTTTTGTGCTTTTTTTAGTATCTTTTTCCAATAAAATAGATTTTAAGGCTTTTCGGCATAAGCGTTGTAATGCCCGTTCCAAATTTCGCACCCCCGATTCACGGGTGTAACGGCGGATAACATATAATAATGCATCGTCTTTAAACGATACTTCGTTATCTTTTAAGCCAATATCTTTTAATGCCCGTCCCAACAAATGTTGCTTTGCAATTTGGACTTTTTCATCTTCTGTGTATCCCGCAATGGAAATTATTTCCATACGGTCACGCAAGGCAATCGGCATATCATACGAATTTGCAGTGGTAATAAACATGACATCAGACAAATCATAATCGACTTCCATATAGTGGTCGGAAAATGTGCTGTTTTGTGCGGGGTCCAATACTTCTAATAACGCAGATGCGGGATCGCCCCGATGATCCATACCCATTTTGTCGATTTCATCTAATAAAAATAATGGATTCGATTTCCCAACTTTTTTCATACCTTGGATAATACGCCCTGGTAACGCCCCCACATAGGTACGGCGGTGTCCCCGAATTTCTGATTCATCACGTACGCCACCCAGACTCATACGGACATATTGCCGTCCACATGCCCGGGCAATGGATTTTGCCAGTGATGTTTTTCCCACACCTGGGGGACCCACCAAACATAAAATAGGTCCTTTGACCTTTTTGGTACGAATCCCTACCGCTAATGTTTCCAGTATGCGTTCTTTGACTTTTTCCAACCCAAAGTGGTCTTCGTCTAATATTTTTTCTGCTTTGGTCAGATTGGTATTCATTCTTGTACGGGTTTTCCATGGTACATCCAACAGCCAATCAATATATATGCGAATAACCGAGCTTTCCGCCGATATAGGGGGCATGTTTTTTAATTTTTTCAATTCCTCACGGACTTTTTCTTTTATGGGGGCGGGCATACGGCTGGCGTCAATTTTTTGTTTGTACTGTTCGATTTCAGATACCACATCATCGCCCAGCTCTTTGCCAATTGCCTTAATTTTTTCATTTAGGTAATATTCCCGTTGGTTTTGTTCCATTTGTTCTTTGACCCGTTCATTGACATCTTTTTCCAATTTTTGAATATCAATTTTTTCCACAAAGTATACAAACAGAGTCTTTAATCGTTCAAAAATGTTAGTATTTTCGAGAATTTCTTGTTTTTGTGCAACGGACATCGTCACATGGGGAATTATGGTGTACATCAATTGTGTGGGGTCTTCAATTGCTTTGATGGAATGTAACACATCTTGGGATATTTTTGCCCCCCCATTGACATATTCTTCGAATTTTTCAATGAGTGGGGGTACCATCAATTTTGCATCTTGCAGGGTGGCATCGTCGTCCATATCCTCCACATTCGAAACAGTGGCATAATAGGTATCTTCCACATCGGACATAATCTTTATAACAACCCGTCTTTCGCCTTCAACCAATACTTTGACAGTGCCATCTGGTAATTTTAGCATCTGTTTTACCACTGCAACCACCCCGATGGGATATAAATCATCGGCTTCTGGCGTTTCAATCTTGGGGTCTTTTTGCGTTAATAGCAGGACTTTTTGTTCCTTACGCATCACCACTTCCAGTGCTTTAATGGAGCGTTCCCGTCCTACAAATAGCGATGCTATCATTTTGGGAAATACGACTATATCGCGCAATGGAATGACAGGGTATGAGGCAATGTTACCTTCACCATATGACATATCTGATGTGTTTTTCATATTAATCCTTTTTTATATTTTTATGCAACGGTTGTTGTTGGGGTTTTGCGGTTGCTATTTGTACCCGTATGTACCATTAGGGGGCGGCGTTTGCCCAATACTACATCCTTGTTAATTACGACGCCTGACACGCCTTGCATATCGGGCAGTTCGTACATCACATCCAACAATAGATTTTCTAGTATAGATCGCAATCCCCGTGCCCCTGTTTTACGGGCAAGAGCTCTGGTGGCAATTTCCCGTAATGCCCCATTCGTAAACCGCAGATTTACATCATTCATCGCAAACAATGCTTGATATTGTTTTACCAAAGCATTTTTTGGTTTGGATAAAATTTCCATTAAGCCATCCACATCTAAATCTTGCAAAGTGGCAATCATCGGCATACGACCGATAAATTCGGGTATAAGACCATATTTTACCAAATCTTCTGGTTCAACGCCTTGGATAATTTCACCCTTTTGACGGGCGTCTTTGCTGTATACCTCCGCACCAAAACCGATTCCACTATTTTTTCCTCGTTTCGATATAATTTCTTCCAGACCGGCAAATGCACCGCCACAGATAAATAAAATATCCGTCGTATCCACTTGTACAAAGTCTTGTTGTGGGTGTTTCCGTCCGCCCTGTGGGGGGACAGAGGCAATCGTGCCTTCCATCAATTTTAACAACGCTTGTTGTACGCCTTCGCCGGATACATCACGGGTAATGGATGGGTTTTCTGATTTACGGGAAATTTTATCAATTTCGTCGATGTATACGATACCTTTTTTAGCTTTTTCCACATCGTAATCACAATTTTGCAATAATTTTAAAATAATATTTTCCACATCTTCGCCCACATATCCCGCCTCGGTTAAAGTGGTGGCATCGGCAATACAAAATGGTACATCTAAAATCCGTGCTAAGGTTTGGGCAAGTAATGTTTTACCACAACCAGTTGATCCCACCATTAAGATATTAGATTTACTCAGTTCCACCATATCCGGTGTTTCTGGGGCGGTTAAGCGTTTGTAATGGTTGTGTACCGATACGGCCAAAGTGCGTTTTGCTTTGGATTGGGAAATCACATAATCGTCCAAAATGGTTTTAATTTTACTGGGGGTGGGGATATGTGTGGCGTCGCCCTCCAAAATTTTGGAATCTGTCTTCTTATCACCAATAATTTCCACACACAGCCCTACACATTCATCACAAATATGTACTTTGGGACCAGCAATCAGCTTGCGGGCTTGTGATTTTGATTTTTGGCAAAAATTGCAACTTACTTCTGGTTTTTTTGGTTTATTTGTCATTTTTCGCATCCTTATGGGTTGGTATGTCCGCCCGATTGGTAATGATATGGTCAATCAGACCAAACTCTTTTGCTTTATCAGGTGACATAAAATTGTCTCGTTCCAGGGCTTGTTCTATCACTTCCAAAGGCGTGCCCGTATGCTGATGATATATGTTATTTAATATCTGTTTTTGGCATAAAATTTCTTGGACTTGGATTTCAATATCCGTTGCTTGTCCTTGTACCCCACCGCTGGGCTGATGTACCATTATACGGGAATGGGGTAGGCTGTATCGCTTGCCTTTTGCCCCCGCCATTAATAACAATGACCCTGCAGATGCCGCTTGTCCCAGACAAATGGTTGCCACATCTGGTTTAATATACTGCATCGTGTCATACATGGATAACGCACTGGTCACCACCCCCCCGGGGGAATTGATATAAAACGATATATCTTTGTCGGGGTCTTCGGCTTCCAAAAACAATAATTGGGCACATATTAGGCTGGCGGATATATCATGTACTTGACCGGTTAAAAATATGACCCGTTCTTTTAATAGTCGTGAATAAATATCATAGGATCGTTCGCCTCGTGGGGTTTGTTCCACGACCATTGGTACAAGGGTATTATCGGTTTCAGGTATATACATGATCATGTTCCTGTTTAAGTGTAGGTATAATTATATTGGTATTTGTTTTAACATAGTACATTTTGCGATAAAATTCAAGGTGTAGCACAAAAAAAACATAAATTAGGTAAAAAAAGATTATAAAAACCCCCTTATTGTTTATATTTTTTACATAAAAGTAAGGGGCAAAATTATATATGCTTAAGTTATGCTTTTTTGGCTGATGCCTTTTTTGTTTTGGATTTTTTAGCTGTTGCTTTCTTAGTTGTCGCTTTTTTGGCTGTCGCTTTTTTAATTGAGGTTTTCTTTGATGTTGCTTTTTTTGTTGCAGATTTCTTAGTTTTGGATTTTTTAGCTGTGGTTTTTTTTGTGGGGACAGCACTTTCATTGTCCGCTTCGATCAATGCTAGAATTTCATCAGATGTCATTTCTTTTTCGGTTATATCCGCCTTCTCCAAAATGGCATCGATCACTTTTTCCTCCAAAATAGGGGCACGTAACCGGTCAATAATTTGTGGATTTTTTTGATAATATTCAAATACTTGTGCTTGTTTATCGGGGTATTTTTGGGCTTCGTGCATAATCGCTTGGTTGATATCATCATCGGTTACTTCAATGTTCCATTCAGATGCAATATGCTTTAAAATCAGCCCCAATCGTACACGGCGGTTGGCAAGTTCCAAATATTCTTGTTTTAATTGTTTTTCGCTTTTATCGATGTCCTCTGCATCCAGTTGCCCTTCTTCTTTTGCCTTGGCAATTTGTAACCACATGTCTTCAAATTCCTGGTCAAGCATGATTTTTGGTACATCAAATTTATGGGCATCGTCAAAGGCATCCATAATTTCTTTTTTCACCAATGGGCGTGTATGATGGACAAATTGATTGGCAAATCGTTCTGATATGCTTTGTTTTAATGCATCCAGACTTTCCAAACCAAATTTTTTCGCCATTTCGTCATCGACAACCGCATCTTCAAATGCCTTTACCTCTTTGATCTCGCAGGCAAAAACAGCCTTCTTGCCCGCCAAGTTTGTGGCTTCGTATTGTTCGGGGAATGTTACGGTCACATCTTTTGAGTCACCGGCTTTGACGCCGACCAATTGATCTTCAAAACCGGGGATAAATGCCCCTGACCCTAATTCCAAATCATGATCGGATGCACTACCCCCTTCAAATGCCATACCATCAATGGAACCGACAAAATCAAATATGACCATATCGCCATTTTTTGCTGCCCGTTTTACGGTTTTACTTTCACGGGATTGTTTTGCCAATTTATTGATATAATCATCCACCTGAGAATCATCGACCTTTGCCTTAATGGAAGTTAATTTTAACTTCGATATATCCATCAATTCAATGTTGGGTAAAAGGGTATAAATAACTTGAAATTCCAAAGGTTCGCCCATACCCACAGATTCGATACTGACATCGGGTTGTAGTGCCACTTTTAAATTGTTTTCTTTGGCAATATTTTCCACAGATTGTTGTACAGTGGCGTTAATATAATCCTTGAGTGCCGCATCGCCATAGCGTTTTTGCAATACTTTTAATGGGGTTTTACCTTTACGGAACCCCGCAATGGTCGCATCTTTGCCATATTCGGTTAATTTGCTTGCAACCGCTGTTGCCACATCCTGTGCAGGCACAGTAACAGAATACTGGGCGGTTGTTGTATCATCAGTTTTAATTTGGGAAACTTGCATTTTTAATCTACCTATTATTCAATAATTTATATTGGTATTTATGTTGGAAAAATACCACAATATACTTTTGGGTTACATACTATAAAATATGGTACGGGTGAGAGGACTTGAACCTCCACGAGTTACCTCACTGGAACCTAAACCCAGCGCGTCTGCCAATTCCGCCACACCCGCATAACACCGCCATACGCACAACAAGACATATCGCCTTGTACGCATATTGGGCAATGAAAATCTTTATACATAAAAAAAAGCAATAACGCAAGCGATATTTTATTTTTTTACGATACAGTCGCCCCGTGCATCTTTGATTTGTTTACAAAGGGCGGTTGCATTGGCTTTATTTTTGATATGCATCACTTGTAAACGGTAATATATTGTACCCTTAACCTTGGCTTTTTCCACATGAAAGGGCATGTTTTGTAAAAAACTATGTTTTTTTTGTATATTGATATAGGTTTTTTTCGCATCGGATATATTTATTAAGGATGCGACTTGTACCCGCCATCCTAAGTCTTGTTTGTCCTTTGCATCAGATATGGTTAATGTGAAATCAGATACCCCTTGCGGTGGTGGTGTAAGGGGTTTTTTCACACTTTTTGCTGTGGATGGGGATTTTTTCTGGGGGGCGGTGTTTTTTTTCACTTGCATAGCCTGTTTTTGTTTGTTCACATTTTGTACAATATTTTTTGTGGTAATATTTGATTTTGTGGGGGGATGAAGTATTATTTTCTCCACTTGTGCACTTTGACGAGGAACAGTTTTTTCCCCTTTCACAAAGGGTGCAACAGAATCAGATTTTACAGTGTCATTTATACTGATATGATCGTTCATTTGTGCCGTATTGGCAAGGGTGGGTAAAGGTAAGGAGGGTTCTGATAAGGGGGATTCTGGTATAGGGCAGGGGTGCTGTTCTTTCTCTTCCGATGTTTCATTTGGGTCGATAAGCTTATATACTCCTAAATTGTTATCAAGATTTGGGATTTCTATGCCCGTTCGGGTACAGGGTCTGGTTTTAATATTTGTGTGTGCTTTTAATATAACCGGAGCATTGGTGTGTATTTGTACTTTTTGTGTGTACACATAATATACAACCCCCAATATTGCCATCACTACCCCAACAAATATGGTGAAATTAAATACTATTTTCAGTACAGACCATTTTACCTTTGATTGTTCCGCCTGCAATTTTTCAATATTAAAGTCAAAATTTAAATAGGCATTGTCCATACCATGTTGTCGATTCTGATTTTGCCCCCCTTGTTGAAATGGGTCTGCATTATCCTTTGTAAATGGGGGGCGGGTATTTTGATTTTGAATTTTATTCAAGACGGATTGGGCATCTTGGTTGATATGTATGTCGTCGACTTCAGGGGTATTGTGGTCGCCAAATGCGTGTATATCAGATAAATCAAAATCCCCTTTGGCAATATCTTGTTCAATGTCATGTAACGTTTTCCCCCCCACTTTTGTGGTTGTATCTGTCATTGGGGGGGGTGCATTTGGTATAGGGGGGGTAGATGTGTAATTTTCGTAAGATGAGGTATCAGATTCCTCTGTTTTGGATTGTTCGGATTGCCCCCCCCCTTGTACTGTACTGGGATGGCTGTGTTGCGTGGATACTTGCCCAGAATCCATAGGTGGTGTGTCGCCGAAATCCCTTCTGTCCACAAGGGGTTTAGTGTCTTGGTTTGGACTTTTTTGTTGTCCCTTACCTTGGGGGGCGTTGTTTTTATCTTCGATGTCTTGTGTATCAGACATTTTATATCCTCTTATATTGTTTTATATACCATATACTTCATTTATAACACATCTTTGGCTTTAATGGAAAATATATGCAACGCATTTTTAAGTACTATTTTTATGGCGGATACTACCACAAGATTTGCCTGAGTGCCCTCTTCATTGTCGGGTTGAATAAATCGTAAGGTTTCGATTCCACTGCCTTTTGCCCATAATTCGTGGAATGCGGATGCCAAATCCAATACATAAAATGCCAAGCGGTGCGGTTCACGACACAGGGCGGATTGTTCCAATATTCTTGGATATACCGCAAGGTGTTTAATTATCGACAAAAATGCCGAATCAGTTAAATATGCCAAGTCGCCCTTTTTAACATTAAATCCCATTTCCCGTGCGGATTTTAATACGGAATGACATCGGGCATGGGCGTATTGAACATAAAAAACCGGATTGTCTTTGGATTTTTCTTGTACCATTTGTATATCAAAATCGAGGGGAGCGTCTGATTTACGCATCATCATAAAGAATCGTACCACATCGGACCCCACCGCATCCACTAAATCGCGTAAGGTTACAAAATTACCCGCCCGTTTCGACATTTTGACCACTTGTTTATTTTCCAATAATTTTACCAATTGGCATAATTGTATTTCCAGTGTTGCTTTGCCCCTACTTATGGCATTTACCGCCCCGCACATGCGCTTGACATACCCCCCATGATCCGCCCCCATGACATCGATTTGGGTGGTAAATCCACGGTTATATTTGTCATAATGGTTGGCAATATCAGATGCAAAATATGTATACGATCCATCCGATTTTTTTAATGCCCGATCCACATCATCGCCAAAATCTGTGGATCGAAACAATAATTGCGGACGGGATTCCCAATCGTCTGGGACTTTGCCTTTTGGGGGGGATAACACCCCTTCATACATAAGTCCTTTGTCGGTTAAAACATCAATGGCTTGTTCCACCAGATTCTTTTCCACCAATTCTTTTTCCGAAGTAAACACATCATGGCGAATATGTAACAATGCCAAATCTGATCGAATCAGGTCCATCATCGCATCCACCGCTAGCAACCGAATATCGTCCAGCCACAGGGATTCGTCTTTGTTTAATAAAGAATCCCCATACTGCTGTTTAATCCGTTCGCCAATGGGTATTAAGTATTCCCCAGGGTACAATCCTTCTGGAATATGGATGTGTTGTCCACAGGCTTGTTTGTATCGCAAAAATGCTGATCGTGCCAACACATCCACCTGTGCCCCCGCATCATTGATATAATATTCACGGGTCACCGCAAAGCCGACTTTGTCCATAATGCTTGCCAGTACATCCCCATACACCGCCCCACGGGTATGTCCAATATGTAATGGACCAGTGGGATTTGTTGATACATATTCAATGTTTACAGGGTGTAATGCCCCCAAAGTGGAATTACCATACGAATCGCCTTGTTCGACAATGTTTGCCAATAAATCTGTCCAGACTTTATCCACACAGAAAATATTGATAAACCCAGGACCAGCAATATCAATTTGGGCAATATCCCTATCGTTTTGTAACACTTCCACAATCAGGTGTGCCAAATTTTTGGGATTCATTGCTACTTTTTTACACAGCACCATTGCCACATTCGTGGATATATCCCCATGTTTGGTATCCCGGGGCGGTTCGATACTTACATTGGCAAAGCCCGATTGCACCATATGCATATCCCACCCTTGTGCTATGCCCAATGTTTGCACCGCAGAAAATATTTTGTCTTTGTATATGTGAAAAATGTTCATGTATATTCCTTACATAAATAATTTATATGGTACGGTTTTGGTATATCAAGGTTTTAAGGGCTTGTTCACAAGAATCTGCGTATGTATCGGTCATACCTGATACAAAATCGGTTACTATGCGGACTTTTTCTTTGGTTCCCATTATATCCTGTGGGGGTGTGGGAAGCAAGTGCATATTATCCATATATGCCTGCATTAAAAACAGGGTTTTCTTATAATATTTATCCCGTAAAATCTTCATCGGGGCGGGGCGGTATACATTGGTTATTAAAAAGGTTTGAATCTGTTTGGTTTTGTCAATCATTTCCGCCGACATGCACACCAATGATTCGTTGCATTCCCTTATGTCATCGACTGTTTGTGGTTTGATACGGGCAATGTTTTGTTGTGTTGTATGGACAATATCAGACACCATTTCGGTCATAAGACGGCGAATAATTTCCGCCACCAAACGGTGGTTGGCAATACCCGTGTGTTCGTGGCGAATATTATCCATAATTTTTGCCACATGGGGAATATCATGTAAATCATATAAATGGATAAGCCCTGATCGTAAGCCATCGTCTATGTCATGATTATTATACGCCACATCATCGGAAATCGCCGCAATTTGTGCTTCGAGTGTGGCATAGGTATGCAGGGGAATATTGTATTTATGGCTGATATGCGTAATGTATGCGGGAATTTTATCAGAATCTGTAAACGGTCCCTTGTGTTTTATAATACCTTCGATGCTTTCCCAGTTGAGATTTAATCCATCAAATGTTAAATACCGTTGTTCCAAATCACAGACGATGCGTAACGATTGGGCGTTGTGGTCAAATCTTTCGTAATCGGCGGTAAATTCCCGTAACGCATCTTCGCCCACATGTCCATATGGGGGATGTCCTAAATCGTGGGCAAGGGCAATTGTTTCGGTCAAGTCTTCGTTAACATACAAGGTACGGGCAAGGGTACGGGCGATTTGGGATGTTTCCAGCGTATGGGTTAAACGGGTGCGGTTATGGTCGTTTTGGGTCGACATAAATACTTGAGTTTTGCCTTTTAGGCGGCGAAATGCGGAACAGTGCAAAATACGGTCACGGTCACGGGCAAAAATTTCCCGTACATCCGTTCCCACAGGTTGGTCAAAAAACCGTCCCCGACTGGTGTTTTCAAACATGGCATATGGTACAAGTGTATCATTCATACATTTTTTTACCGCAAGGAGGGCGATTATGCAAGAGCAATTTTAATATGCGGTAATTTTAACCTATCATTTTTTGCTTGTCATACAGGCAAAAAAATCCTATTATGTGCCTATGAAAAACCCATTCTTAGACACTATTCAGTCCAAACAGTCGTCACAGGGCTTGACGATTTCTGAATCCGCTGTGAAGCGGTTACAGGTTTTATTTGCCAAGGAAACTGAAAATTGTATATTTCGTATCCGTGTGGTTGGTGGGGGGTGTTCGGGATTTCAGTATACTTTTGATATGGATACCAGTACGGATAATAATGATTTTATTCTTGTTAAGGATGGGTTTACTGTTGCCTGTGATTTGGACAGTCTGTCTTATATTGATGGTGGGGTGGTGGATTTTGTCAATTCTCTGGCGGGACAGTATTTTACCATTAACAACCCTAATGCAACGGCAAATTGTGGGTGTGGCACTTCGTTTTCTGTATAAGGTATATCATTTATGAAAATAGCCACATTTAATATCAATTCCATAAGGGTACGGTTGCCCAATTTAATAACATGGTTGCAACAGACAACCCCCGATGTGGTGATGTTACAAGAATTAAAATGCCAAGATGATCAATTTCCTTATATGGATGTGCAGGCATTGGGATATACTTGTGTGGTACATGGGCAAAAGGCATACAATGGCGTTGCCATATTATCCAAGTACCCCATATCCGATGTGGTTATGGGATTACCGTTATATGGTAGCCCCGACCCAGACCCCCAAGCCCGATATATCGAAGCGACTATTAATAACATACGATTTTGTGGGCTATATGTGCCTAATGGTAACCCCACAGGTACAGAAAAATATGCATATAAATTGGCATGGATGTACCGGTTACAACAGCACATGATACAAAATCTATGTCATTTGGATATTCCCGTTATATTGGGGGGGGATTGGAATGTTATCCCCACAGATACGGATTGTCAAAACCCATCCGATTGGACGGGGGATGCGGCGGTTATGCCCGCCGTACGAAAAATGTTTCAGTCGTATCAAAATCTTGGTTTTTACGAAGTTTTTTCCACCCTGTACCCCGATACCCCCTATGCGTTTACTTTTTGGGATTATCAACATGGGGCATGGCAAAAAGATAATGGCATTCGTATCGACTTTTTCTTGGTCAGTGGTAGCATCATGGACAAAGTTACCGATTGCACCGTCGATAAAACCCCCAGACAAGCGGAAAAAGCATCCGACCACACCCCACTTGTAATGACATTTACATAAATGACATTTGTATAGTAGTACTTTACTTGTCCTATATTTTCTGTATAATCAGAAAAATTATTAAAAAATAATGTGAAAGGTACAAATATGAACGCAGTCTTAAGTGCTTTGCAAAATCGTGTCTCCAATCCCATGCGGACGCTTATAAAACAAACCCCGACCCCCGCCCAGTGGCAAGAAATATTCAAAGCGGTGGCATCCGCCCCTGATTATGGCAGTCTGTTGCCATACAAGTTTTATGTGTTACAAGGGGAAAGAATGAATGCACATATTGTCCAATTAAAGGAAAAACGCATGTATACATACCCCGATTATGCGGAACAAATCGAAATGAAAATGGGGATTATGCAAAAAAATATTGGGGCTTTTGTATGCGTAACCCATACCCATAATGACAAAGCCCAACAATCGGAACATGATCAATTATGTGCCACTATTTGTGCATCTTCGCATTTTTATTTGGCATTAAATGCCCTTAATTTTGGGGCAGTGTGGATTACCCCCGCTGATGAAGATAGGCAGCACCTAGCCAAGGATTTAAACTTTGCGGAAAACGCATTTATTACCGGTATATTTATGATTGGGGGAATTGCTTCGAAACCGAAAAAAGATCGCCCCCATCCCGAACAGTTTGTACAGTTTGTATAAATAAAAAATCCCACCGAAGGGCAGGATTTCAAAGGGCAGGATTTTTACTTTTGTTTTTTGGGTGTATACAATACGCCTTGGATTTAGAGTAAGAGTATTTATTTTGTTTCATTTTTATTTTGCTATATTCTTATTTTGTTTTATTTTATTTATTTAATTTATTTAATACTCTTCAAATATATAAAATAAAAATAAAATCATAACACCCACAATGATTATTGTTATAATCTCTTCGGTGGTAAATGTTTTAAAAATTTGTGACATTGCAAATGAACCTCTCATTTAAATTCTCCTTATATTAAAATTATATTAAAATTAAATATCATCAAGCATCTCTGCTATCCTTTTACTTATGGTCTTTTTAGTATTCTTCTCCCGTTTCTTTTGTTCTTCTTTCGTCTGTTTTGTATATAACACCGTCTCTCTTGTTACCTTGCCCGTTATAGGATTAACAATAGGATGGTCATTTAACTGTACAATTATACCATCATCTATTAGATTCTGTATTACCATAGATAATCTACCTTGTGTTAAACCTGTTTTTCTAAATATCGCAAAGAGTTCTTTTATGGTATAGGGGCGTAAAGTAGATGACATAAAGAGTCTTATTTCTTCTCTTGCCCTAGAATCTGGGGTTATACCAAAATCTGCTAGGGCGTTGGGCATACCTTCTTCTGTTAAAGTTAATAAAGCATCTGCTTGTTGTATATGGTGTGGGAGAATTTTTTTATTATATTTATTCGCCTCTATGCCTGCAAGTATCAAAGCGACTTTTAAACTATGTGTAATCCGTCTGTCATTGTAACTAGAAAATCTAGCGTCGTTTTTTACAAATTCCATATCGGATTTTATGTAGTATTCTTTATAATACTCTTCCCCGTCTTTTGAAAAACTGAAATCGCCCTGCAATTTTGGTATATGCTTAATTGAGTCAAGAAACTCTTGCTTTAATTTTTCATCGGGCAATTTCGGTATCGGAATCTTTATGCCTGTTTTTGCACCATAGACGAAAATTATTCTGGATAAGAATCCTTGTCCTTCTACTGATGCAGGTAACATAGACGGAATCATAGCAGGTTGTGTGGCTCCAAGTATAGATAATAAAGGTTTGTTTATAAATGCCACTTCGTTTTTGAGTCTATATTCATAATTATTTGAACCGTCCCACATCTCTGTTAAGAATACAGTTAGAGATGTAGAATTCTGCCCAAGAAAAGAAGGCAATTCTGATGCAGAGACTAACAAACAGTTCCTATCATCTGGGTGTGTTTTTTTAAAAAGAGTAACTAAATCATCATATTTTGGGTGGTCTTTTATGGAGTAGTCAGTTTTTTTAGGGGATTCTATTAAATCCATAGGAGTTTTTGCTAATGTATCAAAAATTTCTTCATCATATAAATCAGAATCTTTTAATTCGTCTTGTGCCACTGCTCTGCCCACATCGTCCAATAGATTCATACCCGATATCACACCCTGTCTCTGTCCTGCTGTATCCTTCGGGGCGAAGTGTATATCTAATCCTGCTTCTTTGACATAACGATTCGCCATTGATAAACATGTAGATTTTTTAGTACTGGGACCGCCCGTTAATATTACATAGAGATTGGGGAAATATGGTTGGAGATTTCCTATCTGTAAATAGTTCCGTCGCCCCATTGCAGAGCCTATCACAGTCAAGAATGACCAGAGATGGAATAATTCTGGGGCTTCCGATTCTTTAACTAATTGGGAGTATAGTTGCAAAGACATAGAGATTTCCTAATGTTTTTATAAGATTTAAACTTCTTTTACATGCTTAGTCCACCAAACCTTTTGTTAAAACGGTCGAGCTGCCCGCCTTCCACAAGGCGTTGTGGTCCCCCTGTCCAAGCGGGATGGGAAACGGAATCTACATCTAATTTCATTACATCGCCTTCTTTGCCCCAAGTGGATCGAGTTTGGTATTCGGTTCCATCGGTCATAACAATCGTGATGGTGTGGTAATCTGGGTGAATATCTTTTTTCATAATGTTGTCCTTTCGTGTGGTATATGTAAATGGTATATAATTGTGTATATATACCCAATTTTGTAAACTGTTCCCTGTATGTATACAATTTTACAAGAAAACACAAGTATTTTATTGCACAAAATATAAAAAACCTTACAATAGGGCGGATTGATACTGTTAAGCACCCTTTAATTTTGGCACAAAACTCATGACCCAGTCCGTCGATTCCCAGTCCGTCGATTCCCAGCCCGTCGATTCTTTGTACGCAACTGCCGATATTTTCCATTGTGATGGGGATTTGGATATGGCTTTGTCGTATTATCAGCAAATATTAAAATCAGATCCTAATCATTATGATGCGTTGCGGTGGGGGGCGGATATATACTTGGAAAAATCTGATTGGCAATTGGCAATTCAGATGTTTGAAACCGCATATAAAGTGCGTGATACAGATGCGGAGATGTTGAACGATTTTGCCTTGTGTTATTATGAAAATGAACAGTATGCACAGGCCGTGATGTATTATAAACATGCCTTACACCATGCCCCAGAATTGGGGGTTGCCCATCGAAATTTGGGGATTGCATTGTATGAATTGCACCGCTTAAATAAACCGCTTGCCATCCAATATGCCCAATGGTGGCGACAACGCTTTCCCGATAATCCACAGGCACAGGTTATGGGGGCGGCTGTGCTGGGTGAAAATGTTGCCTTACAAAATCCCGATTATGTGCAAGGGGTGTTTGATGATTTTGCCGAAGATTTTGAACAAAAATTACAAGATTTAAATTACCAAGCCCCGACATACATGTATCAATGTATGGCGGATGCGGTGTTAAATCCCCCTGTACATCACACCTTAGATGTGGGGTGTGGCACGGGGTTAGTGGGTGACAAAATCCGCCCCTTAACAAGGATCCTTACGGGCATAGACTTATCCGAAGAAATGTTAAAAATTGCCCATGATCGTGCAATTTATGACCATTTGCATCCTTCTGATGTAATGGTGTTCTTGGCTAATCAATCGGTCATATACGATGTGATAGTAGCGGGGGATGTGTTGTGCTATTTTGGCGATTTACAAACTGTTGTTGCACACTTTTATAAAGCTTTAACCCCCTCCGGTGTTTTAATTTTTACGGTTGAATACGACCCCAAGCACGCCTTTTTTCTTACCCCATCCGGGCGGTATAGCCACGACCAACAGCAAACAGAAAATATTTTGTACGCCAATGGTTTTAAAACCGTACATACCCAACATAAAGTACTGCGTACAGAACATGGCAACGATGTGCAAGGCTTGGTTATTACAGCATACAAATAAAAGTATCCTACTATCCCTTGTATTTTTATGATATACTGGGTATCATATATAACCTAGTCATAATATAACTTAAATGTAATGGGGGAAATGATATGTCAAACCGTGCTTTAATGGATGTATTTATTATTGATGACGATGCAGATTTTCGGCACATGGTAGCCACATTTTTACAGACAAAGAATATCACCTGTCGGGATTTTCCATGTCCTGTGCAAGCCATTGAAAGTTATGTTCCAACGCAAATTGGATGTGTGTTGGTGGACATTAAAATGGCGCGTATGAACGGCATTCAGGTTACCAAAAAATTAAAAGCATTGGACCCATTGGTTCCCATCATTGCCGTAACAGGATATGGTAATGTGGCCGATGCGGTGGCAACAATTAAAAGCGGTGCCATTGAATATATTGAAAAGCCATTTAACATCAATGTGTTATATGAAAAAATTATGGCGTGCTTGTCGGTGACCGAAGCTGTACGGAAGCAACGCCAGCAAGATTCAAAAATGCGTATCAATTTTGAATTATTAACCTTTCGGGAACGACAAATTTTAACCCTGTTATCGGTTGGGATGAGCAACAAGGAAATTGGCTTGTCCCTGGATATATCCTATCGTACGGTGGAGGTCCATCGGGCAAAAGTTATGGAAAAATTGGGGGCACACAGCATTGCCGATTTGGTACGCATAACCCATTATTTGGGGCGATAATACACAAGGGAAACAATCAAGGAAGACAATATGTATATTTCGACCCAATATTATGGCGATTTGCACCCGATTACAGGGTTTTTTAAAAATCGTGAAATGGAACAGCTATATAAACGATATTTGGCATCATATCACCGTAAATATTTGGTGTGGTGCTTTGTTATATTGGCGGTGTTAAACACCTTAATGTTTGTGGTTGATATGCGTAATATTTCACTGGTACAAGGGTGGGGATTGTTTGCCTTGCGTGGACTTGCATATGTTGTATTGGGCGGTGTGATGCGGTTGTTGCTAAAAGGGGGATTTAGCCGTTTGTATTGTCGGGTTATATTTGTGGTTGCCATTTTAATGGCGGTGATTGCCTTGTATCGATATGATATTTTGTATCATATGCAACACCAAGGCTTTGATTTTGAATTTCAAATATCGGCTTTAATATTATTATATATTTTATGTGCCAGTATGATTATTTTACCGATTATGGCACAATATGTTATTGTCAGTTTAACCGCAATTGCATTGATTGTGCACACAATCGTGTACGAACCAGACGGCTTTATTGTCCATAAAACATCATGGGCCGTATATGGTATGAGCACAATTGCCATTGTTGCCCTTGCCATATGGATTCGACGGCACAGCCGGTATCAATTTTATCATTTTCACTTGAAGCCCAAAGTATATGAACGGGCAACGGAAAAAAATACAATTTTATCCAGGATAAAAAATGCGTTTATGGCAAATGCTACTGCACAGGTGCTGGCACATGAATTAAAAACCCCATTGGCAACGGCTTATGGATATGCCCAAATGAATAATGATACGCCGATTCAAAAAGCGTTGGAAAAAATGACACATATTATTCAAAACATAGATTATTTGGGCAAGGGAAAAATAAAAAAATTGCCATTTTCCATAAAAAAAGCCTTGCAGGGTACATCGGATTTATGGTTACGGGTGGCGGAAGACACCCATGGTAAAGTGCGTATTGTGGATAACACCGATTCAGACACAGTCTGTGCGGATCAGGTGTTATTACAAGGGGCAATTGCCAATGTAGTCAGAAATGGCTTACAAGCCCGCCCCCATGGTACGGTTACGGTGACCTTAACAAACACCGACACACATATGCACATCCGCATCAGCAATAACACCCCCCGCCCCCCATATTTGAACGACAATGTGTTTATGCCCATGTGGGACCAAGATATGTGGCACCAAGACATGTGGGACCGAGATATGGGACAAAATGATATATGGACATATGATGGTCCCCCCCATCAAAAACCCCATAAAAAATCCGAATCTGTGGGAATCGGGTTGGCATTTGTATACGAAACCATCACCCATATGAATGGCAAGGTATATATCGATTATGAAACTGTCGATACCACAGATTTTGTTTTAGAAATCCCACGACATAGCCCCTCATGATAATAAACAGTCGATGAGGCTGTTACATATTTGTTGGTAAAAGTCGTCTATTTTGATATTAAAAGTGATACGCATTTTATGGTTGATTTTTTCATATGATTTTTATATGTTATCGTACATCGTGTAGTTTAAGAATGAAGAGATTGTATAATGGTTATTGATATTTTAAATAAAGGCTGGGAAAATCCTATAACTTTTCTTTTTATGATGGTTATAGGTGTTGTGTTTGTTGTGGGGTTCGTGCCATATTTTCGTAAGCTTATTAATGCGGGGACTTTAACCAGTATTGGAATATTGGGCACTTTTGTCGGTATTAGCTTGGCTTTAATGGATTTTGACCCTTCTGTGGACAAGGCACAAGAGAGTGTTAAACACATGATTGAAGATATGCAAACTGCATTTATTTCCAGCTTGGTGGGGATATTTGCTGGGGTTGTATATGGTGTTTTGAATAAAGCATTTTATGGCGGGGTGTTTAAGCGCACATTAAAACCTGAAGATACTACTTTACATACACTCAATACCACCTTAAAGGATATGCAGCAATCCCTTGATAACCATTTATCACAAATGAAACAATCCATGGATGCGGTTAAAGATGCCATTAGTGGCGATGGGGATGGCAGTATTCATACGCAAATGGCTAAACTCCGCGTGACAAATCAAGATGGGTTTAAAGATTTAAACACATCATTTACAGAATTCGCAGAAAAAGTATCCGAATTGGGCACCAAAGCCATAATCCAAGCCCTCGAACAAGTTATTCGTGATTTTAATGATAATTTAACGGAACAATTTGGGGAAAATTTTAAACAGTTAAATATGGCGGTGGAAAAACTGGTCGATTGGCAACAACAATACCGTGAACATGTGGAAACCTTAACAGAAAAATTTGAAACCGCACAACAGGGGATAACCACCACCACAGAACAGCTGACCCACATAGCAAATGAGGCGGAAAAAATTCCCCCAACCATGGACAGTTTATCGACTTTAATACAGGGGGCAAACCAAAAAATCGATGAATTGGAACAGCGATTATCCGCATTTGCCCATATGAAACAACAGGCAACGGACGCCTTTCCCATAATTCAAAATACTTTGGACACCATGACCACAGGCTTAAAAACAACTATCGAAAATATATCAGATGATTTACAACAAACGGTAAAAAATGTATCTGCTGGCTTTGCCGAAACACAAGATAAATTTACAGAAACTAATGAACAGTTTACCCAATCGTTGCATAAAAAAGCAGATATAGTCATCGCCAATTTAAATACCACTGCCGATTCCATCAATACAAATGCGGATAATATGACACGGACTATATCGAAACATGCACAACAGACGGTCGATTCTGTGAAAACCCATACAGATGAATTAATCAGTCAATCGGAAAAAGTGATAAAAGATACAGAGGGTCAAATTAACGATGCGCTCAACCGTTGCGTACAAGGGTTGGAAAAAACCACTATCGAAAGTTTGTCGACTCTCGATAAAAATACACAAACATTGGTAAAACAGCAAATTGACATTATGGGCAGCCGTTTAACCGCTGTCGTCGAAGAGTTTATCAACCAATATCGAAGGGCACAAGATACCGATCGGATGTTTGAGGAATAGTATATGCAAAACCAAGGCGAAACCGATTGGCTCCCCATATCCGATTTAATGTCGGGTTTAATGATGATATTTATGTTAATCGTCATTTTATTGTCATACGAAAAAGCCAAACAAAAAGAAAATTATGCGGAACAGTGTGATAAAATATATAATGCCCTGTACGATGCGTTTGAACAATATATCGATGAGGGTAATGTGGATGTATTGCGTGATTTAACCATTCGCTTTAATACGAACAAAAATAGACTAGGTATTCCCATTGTATTATTTAACAAAGCAGAATCCAACTTAACACCAGATTTTAAAAAGATGTTATTGCAATTTTACCCTATATATATTCAGGTATTAAGACAAAATGAAAAGGATATTCAATCGTTACGCATCGAAGGGCATACTTCTAGTGTATGGGGGGAGGGATATACAAAACAACAGGCATATTTTAAAAATATGAAATTATCACAAGACCGGGCAAGGGAAATTTTAAAATTTGTTTTAACTGATACATCTATCAATAAAGACGATCGTGCATGGGCAACGCAACTTACCACCGCCAATGGGTTATCGTCCAATAAATTAATGTACACAGATGATGGCACCGAAGATGCCGACCGTTCCAGACGGGTCGAATTCAAAGCCATTGCAACATCTTGCCAGAGGGCGGGGGTAAATGACGATGCGTGAGTGGCAAAAAAAACTCGACGATCAATTACAAATATTGGGGATTCGCCCACATGAACATTCTTTTGGCGAAAATCCAAAAAATATACAATTCGCCACCGCTGATATTAATTTGGACAATGCGGAAGATTGGAAAAGTATAAGAGTTGACGAGAAAACTGGGGCATTGATAAATGATTATGGGCGTACCATAGTAGTGTATATTAAAGATAACACTTTTAAATTTATCAATTATCCTTTGGATTCAGTAGACTTGAAAAAAGTGCATTTAACATGGTGTCGGACTTTACAATCCATGGAGAAAAAAGGAAGATATGACAGATATGTTGGGACGCAATCTAAAACCAATAAATATACAATTGAAGTGGCTACAGGATCTGGAAGCACAGAAGAGATAGAAAATTATTTACGTCCCTGTAAAAACTGTTTAAAACAAGTTAAATTTAAAGGTCGAGAAAGTTTTTCTTCTCATTTTTTAAAAAATTTTCATATTCGGGAATGGTTTGAATATTGCGACAAGCACAATGTTATACCGCCGAAAAAAACAAGGCATACACCAACAACTTATCCAGGATCTGAATACACAAAAGAATATGAAGAGATTGCCAAGAAATTAAAAAAACAGTGTAAGTACACATGCCAACACTGTAGTAAAAATTATGCACAAAATAAATCGAAGCTAGATTGCCACCATATAAATGGTGTAAAAGGGGATAATCGCCCTGAAAATTTACAAATCCTATGTGTCAATTGCCATAAAAAACAAACTAACCACGGGCATTATAAGCGTTAATATATTACCGCAACTGTATAATATTTTGTTCGTGGGTGTATGTGCCTGTGGGCCATTTGTGTTTGGGGTAATTGTACTCTGGATTTTCAATAACTTTGATAAACTCGGGTATTTTTTGTTGTAATTCTGTACGGGTTTTTATACGCATTTCGTCGCTGAACAGATCGGCGGTTGCCCCCAGATAACTTGCCATGCCCAGATAATGAAATTCTGTACTTTTACAGGCTTTGCCACAGGTGGGGTCATCGTATGTGTAATATCCTTTGCGTTCTGCTTGGTCGTATATTTGGTACATGATACTGTTTTTGTTATCTGCGAAAATCTGTGGATAGGCAATCGCCCAGCCCGCATTTATAATCAGGTGGTGGATTTCTTCTTGGCTGGCATCCCGCATGCCATTTGTCGGGTTGGTTTCGTGGGCATATAAATCTTGATACCAATATGTGCGTAAACGACGGCTGGCAAAAAAGCCCAGTCCATTTTGGGTTAAGGCAACAATCGCCTGATATTTTAACAGGGCGTTTATGACTTCGGGGGCGTCCGCTGTGCCGTCATCGTCATTGTCCAGCCATTCGGCGGTTACATGAACAGCATGGGCGATTTTATCCTCGCTTACCCCTTTGCCCGCACAGATATATACAGACTTAAAAACCCTGTATACCTTTGGAAAATCTTTTTCTGAACAAGGGGGCGAAACAGAGTTTGCCTGTACCCACCAAGGGTAGATCAAGGGCAGACATAATATATGTGTACATAAAATAAGGCGATGTATCATCGGGTCAACCTGTGAATAATATCTGTATGTTGTGGAAAAGTATTGGCGAATGATGTATCCGCTAAGGTAAAATCGTCGAATTCAAAGCCGAATGATACGGTACACCCCACCAGAGAAAAATCCCCATTGGCGTATACTTCTGACGCAAACCACATGCCCGCAGGCACAGTAAATTGCGGGACTTGTCCATTTTTGAGGTCCAGCCCGATGACTTGCTGTGTGTATGTGCCATCTGTGTCAATCATATGTACAATCAAGGGATCGCCTGCATAAAAATGCCATTGTTCGTCCGCTTTAATAGTGTGAAAAGCGGAAAAATTTCCCTGTTCAATTAAAAAATAAATTCCTGTTGCCAAGTAGCGGGGGGTTGTGATAGTTGCATCAATATGCGATACATCGATTGTATGGGCGGATTTATAGGTTTCTTTAAAATATCCCCCTTCTGGATGGGGCAGTAAATTAAGGTTTTTTATCCAATAGGTAGCATTTTTTTGCATGATAATTTCCCGTGTATTTAAAAAATTGCAATTCGTACCCCAATGTATATACTGAATGTATAGGATATACCAAAGGATTGCAATATATGAATCGATTATTTACAGATACCACCAATCAACCGCTAGCCGAACGCCTGCGTCCTATGGATATAAGCGAAGTTATCGGACAAGACCACCTGTTACAGAAGGGTGGTGGGTTGTATCATGCGTTGCAATCGGCGTTGTTGCCCAGCATGATATTATGGGGCGGTCCCGGCTGTGGTAAAACCACATTGGCACAGTTGATTGCCCAGCACAGCGGGTATCATTTGCAATCTATATCGGCGGTATTTTCCGGGGTGGCGGATTTACGCAAAGTGTTTGACAAGGCGATGCAACACTGTGAAATGGGGGAAAAAACAGTGCTGTTTGTCGATGAGATTCACCGCTTTAATAAAACACAACAAGACAGTTTTTTACCTTTTGTGGAAAAGGGTACAGTGGTGTTAATTGGGGCAACCACCGAAAACCCATCGTTCGAATTAAACCCGGCATTGCTGAGCCGATGTCAAGTGTTTACCTTGAATCCTTTGGGGGCGAATCATATGGCATTGTTGTTACAAAAAGCCGAACAAGTTATGGGAATCGTTGTACCATTGGACGATTCCGCCCGTGATTCGTTGTGCCATATGGCGGATGGGGACGGGCGATATTTTTTAAACATGGTGGAAATGTTAATGGGCATATCTGTGGCGGAAAATATGACCACCGAACAGGTGCTTGCCATGGTACAACGACGCATGCCCATATATGATAAATCAGGGGACAGCCATTATAACATGTTGTCTGCTTTTCATAAATCTGTGCGCGGGTCGGATGTACAGGCATCCTTGTTTTATTTGGGGCGGATGTTGGCAGGGGGCGAAGACCCATTGCACATTGCCCGCCGTATGTTATGTATTGCCTACGAAGATGTGGGGTTGGCGGATCCCATGGCGGCACATCAGGCGATTCTGGCATGGGATACCTTTAAACGATTAGGCAGCCCAGAGGGCGAACGGGCATTGGTACAATGCTGTATATATTTGGCAACCGCCCCCAAGTCGAATGCGGTGGAAATTGCCAAAAATAAAGCAGTCGAGGCGGGGAAAAAATATGCCCACCTTGCCCCCCCAAAAAATATTTTAAATGCCCCGACAAAAATGATGCAAGATATGGGATACCACAAGGGATACCAATATGATCATGACTATGCGGATGGGTTTAGCGGACAAAATTTTTTTCCCGAACGGATGCAACGGTTGCAACTGTATACGCCCATAGAGCGGGGGTTTGAAAGGGAAATTAAAAAACGCTACGATTATTATAAAAAATTACGGGAAAAACACCATAAATAGCAAGTATAGTATTTTACTGTATCGTGTTGCTATACAAGATTTATGTATATGTTTTTATGTTGTAATAAATGTTTTTTTACTTTTTTTGAAATTATGTGTTGCATTTATATATTTTATGGCTTATAAAGCGTTCGTGCAGTACTGATTTAATGTGGTGTTGAGTTGTGTGCTGTTTGTTTTCTTGATAGTTTTTGATTGTTTTTTTGCGATTGTCTATGGGGGATTGTTTGTTTAATATAGTATATATGAGAAGAGATACTTGGACGGTGGGGAGCCACTGTTTATAGTATTAACACACGCAGACAGTGGGTTAGATTATGTCGTGATAGCCATTTTTTGTTTATTACATTTTATGGTTTATGATGATATTTAAGTGTTAATTTAACTTGAGAGTTTGATTCTGGCTCAGAACGAACGCTGGCGGCAGGCCTAAGACATGCAAGTCGTACGGGAACGATCCTTCGGGGTTTATTAGAGTGGCGAACGGGTTAGTAACGCGTGGGAACATACACAGTACAGGGGGATAACCATTGGAAACGATGGCTAATACCGCATACGCCCTATGGGGGAAAGATAAGTTATTGATTTATCGGTGTTGGATTGGCCCGCGTTAGATTAGTTAGTTGGTGGGGTAAAGGCCTACCAAGGCGACGATTTATAGCTGGTTTGAGAGGATGATCAGCAACACTGGAACTGAGACACGGTCCAGACTCCTACGGGAGGCAGCAGTCGGGAATATTGTGCAATGGGGGCAACCCTGACACAGCCATGCCGCGTGAGTGAAGAAGGCCTTAGGGTTGTAAATCTCTTTCAGATGTGAGGATGATGACGATAGCATCAGAAGAAGCTCCGGCTAACTTCGTGCCAGCAGCCGCGGTAATACGAAGGGAGCTAGCGTTGTTCGGAATTACTGGGCGTAAAGGGCGTGTAGGCGGATTATCAAGTTAGGGGTGAAATCCCGGGGCTCAACCTCGGCACTGCCTTTAAGACTGATAATCTAGAGTATGTGAGGGGATAATGGAATACCTAGTGTAGAGGTGAAATTCGTAGATATTAGGTGGAACACCAGTGGCGAAGGCGATTATCTGGCACATTACTGACGCTGAGGCGCGAAAGCGTGGGGAGCAAACAGGATTAGATACCCTGGTAGTCCACGCCGTAAACGATGTATGCTAGTTGTCGGGCACGGGTTCGGTGACGCAGCTAACGCATTAAGCATACCGCCTGGGGAGTACGGTCGCAAGATTAAAACTCAAAGAAATTGACGGGGACCCGCACAAGCGGTGGAGCATGTGGTTTAATTCGAAGCAACGCGAAGAACCTTACCCACCTTTGACATGGTAGTTGGGGATATCAGAGATGGTATCTTTCAGTTTGGCTGGGCTACACACAGGTGCTGCATGGCTGTCGTCAGCTCGTGTCGTGAGATGTTGGGTTAAGTCCCGCAACGAGCGCAACCCTTGTTTTCAGTTACCATCATTAAGTTGGGTACTTTGGAAAGACTGCCGGTGATAAACCGGAGGAAGGCGGGGACGACGTCAAGTCATCATGGCCCTTATAGGTGGGGCTACACACGTGCTACAATGGCATTTACAGAGGGTTGCTACTGTGCAAACAGACGCTAATCCCCAAAAGATGTCTCAGTTCGGATTGCTCTCTGCAACTCGAGAGCATGAAGTCGGAATCGCTAGTAATCGTGGATCAGCATGCCACGGTGAATACGTTCCCGGGTCTTGTACACACCGCCCGTCACACCATGGGAGTTGGTTTTACCTTAAGCCGGTGCGCTAACCTTCGGGGGGCAACCGTCCACGGTAAGATTGATGACTGGGGTGAAGTCGTAACAAGGTAGCCGTAGGGGAACCTGCGGCTGGATCACCTCCTTTCTAAGGATATGCCCGGTATAGTATGTTTTTATGACATAGTATGCTTTTGTGACTTGGTCATAAAATATACATCTGGGTATGCCACATTATACTCTTTCCACCGTCTTAGTATCTCTTTTCAGTAGGTTTTCGGTAATAGGTACACATTTTATCCCTAATAATAAGATATGTATCGTAAGTCCCAAGCCTCTAATGCGATCCTCTAATGTATGTATGGGGGTATAGCTCAGTTGGGAGAGCGCTTGCTTTGCACGCAAGAGGCCGTCGGTTCGACTCCGTCTACCTCCACCAAATATAACTTGATTTATGGTGTAATATGAATTAAGTTGCACAGGATTTAATAACACAGGATATATACGACAATGCCGTTGTATAGTGTTTTTAAACCGATATCTCTTACTAAAAGAGTGTTGTTTAATATTGTAAATAGGTAATTAGCAAATGAACATAAACTAGGTTTTTTCGTGTTTTATTCGTCTTGTATAAGATATGTTACTAAGGATAAAACATACTAACGAAAAGATTTGTAGGTTCTTTGCTGAGAATGTGTGATTTTGTCGAATTGTAAGTAAACATAGAACCAAGTTTTATCAAGTATGATCCAAAGTTTTACGAGTTTTATTATACGATAATACATCGTCTGATCCATAAAATTTTTAGCATAGGCATAATTTTGTCTGTGCTGTTAGTTTTCTGGTGTCATTTAAGATAATTATCTCTGTATATGAATGAAGTAAGATAAGGGCATTTGGTGGATGCCTTGGCGCATAGAGGCGATGAAAGACGTGATAGGCTGCGATAAGTTCGGGTGAGGTGCCAATACCCTGCGACCCCGAAATCTCTGAATGGGACAACCTAAGACTTTTGTCTTATCCGTATCTGAATATATAGGGTGCGGAGGCGAACCTGGGGAACTGAAACATCTAAGTACCCAGAGGAAAGGAAATCAACGAGACTCCCGTAGTAGTGGCGAGCGAACTGGGATCAGGCCAGTAATGTATAGTGTGTAATGAGAATGTGTTGGGAAGCACAGCCGCAGAGGGTGATAGCCCCGTATTGATACAGCACAGTATACATGCATGAGTAGGGCGGAACACGAGAAATTTTGTCTGAATATGGGGCGACCATGCTCCAAGCCTAAGTACTCCTATGCGACCGATAGTGAACCAGTACCGTGAGGGAAAGGTGAAAAGCACCCCGCTGAGGGGAGTGAAACAGACCCTGAAACCGAATGCCTACAATTCAGTGGGAGCCCCATGTGGGTGACTGCGTACCTTTTGTATAATGGGTCAGTGACTTAGTCTTACTAGCCAGCTTAAACCGATAGGTGTATGCGTAGCGAAAGCGAGTCTTAATAGGGCGATAGTTAGTGGGATTATACCCGAAACCGAGCGATCTATGCATGGGCAGGTTGAAGATGCGGTAACACGCATTGGAGGACCGAACCAGATACCGTTGAAAAGGTACTGGATGACCTGTGCTTAGGGGTGAAAGGCCAATCAAGCTCGGAGATATCTGGTTCTCCGCGAAAACTATTTAGGTAGTGCGTCGTGTGTATACCTCGGGGGGTAGAGCACTAGATAGGCTAGGGGGGAGCGATCCTTACCAAACCTTACTAAACTCCGAATACCCAAGAGTATTACACGGCAGACACACTGTGGATGCTAAGGTCCATAGTGGAAAGGGAAACAGCCCTAATCACCAGCTAAGGTCCCCAAGTTATCACTAAGTGGGAAAGGAAGTGGGAAGGCCAAGACAACCAGGAGGTTAGCTTAGAAGCAGCTACCCTTCAAAGAAAGCGTAATAGCTCACTGGTCTAAATAAGCCGTCCTGCACCGAAGATGTACCGGGGCTAAAGTGATACACCGAAGCTGTGGGTTCCGATAGTATCGGAGCGGTAGCGGAGCGTTCTGTAAGCCAATGAAGGCACACCCGTGAGGGGTGCTGGAGGTATCAGAAGTGAGAATGCTGACATGAGTAGCGATAAAGAGTGTGGGAAACACTCTCGCCGAAATCCCAAGGGTTCCTACGCAAGGCTAATCCGCGTAGGGTGAGCCGGTCCCTAAGCCGAGGACGAAAGTCGTAGGCGATGGGAACTAGGTTAATATTCCTAGGCCTGCCAGAAGTGACGAATAAAGTAAATTGTATTTTCTTATTGGATTGAAAATGCAGTGCATTTGTTCCAGGAAACAGCTCTGGCACTAGACCGTACCCGAAACCGACACAGGTGGGATGGTAGAGCATACCAAGGCGCTTGAGAGAACTGCGTTGAAGGAACTCGGCAAAATACCTCCGTAACTTCGGGAGAAGGAGGCCCCAGTTTAAGGCAACTTTCATTGGGGGGCACAGACCAGGGGGTGGCGACTGTTTACTAAAAACATAGGTCTCTGCGAAGTCGTAAGACGATGTATAGGGACTGACGCCTGCCCGGTGCCGGAAGGTTAAAAGGAGGTGTGCAAGCACCCAATTGAAGCCCCGGTAAACGGCGGCCGTAACTATAACGGTCCTAAGGTAGCGAAATTCCTTGTCGGGTAAGTTCCGACCTGCACGAATGGCGTAACGACTGCCCCACTGTCTCCAACGCAGGCTCAGCGAAATTGAATTCCCCGTGAAGATGCGGGGTACCTGCGGTTAGACGGAAAGACCCCGTGCACCTTTACTACAACTTCGCAGTGGTATTAGGAACTTCATGTGTAGGATAGGTCGGAGGCTTTGAAACTTGTACGCCAGTATAAGCGGAGCCATCCTTGAAATACGACCCTTGAATTTCTTGATATCTAACCACGAACCGTTAGCCGGTTCTGGGATCCTGCGTGGCGGGTAGTTTGACTGGGGCGGTCGCCTCCTAAATAGTAACGGAGGCGCACGATGGTAGGCTCAGGTTGGTCAGAAATCAACTGATGAGTGCAATGGCAAAAGCCTGCCTGACTGTGACACCGACGGGTGGAACAGAGACGAAAGTCGGTCATAGTGATCCGGTGGTTCCGCATGGAAGGGCCATCGCTCAACGGATAAAAGGTACGCCGGGGATAACAGGCTGATACTTCCCAAGAGTCCACATCGACGGAAGTGTTTGGCACCTCGATGTCGGCTCATCTCATCCTGGGGCTGGAGCAGGTCCCAAGGGTATGGCTGTTCGCCATTTAAAGAGGTACGTGAGCTGGGTTTAGAACGTCGTGAGACAGTTCGGTCCCTATCTGCCGTAGGTGTTCGAAAACTGAGAGGAGCTGTCCCTAGTACGAGAGGACCGGGATGGACATACCTCTGGTGGACCTGTTGTTACGCCAGTAGCATAGCAGGGTAGCTAAGTATGGAAAGGATAACCGCTGAACGCATCTAAGCGGGAAGCCCCCCTCAAAACAAGTTTTCGCCATTAAAACCGATGTAGACCACATCGTTGATAGGCTGGATGTGTACATACAGCAATGTATTTAGCTTACCAGTACTAATGTTTAACAGAACTTCACTTCATATACAGTGATAATTATCTCATAAAAATAAGATAATACTTTAAAACTCTGGGTCGTGTAACACTGCAACACGCAAAAACACACACAACAGCAAAGAACACCACAAATAATAACCAAAAAAACAGCATGCAACAACAAAATCATGTGCTAACATACAGGGCATATATGGGTTGGTGACCATAGAGAAAGTCCAAGCACCCGACCCCATCCCGAACTCGTAAGTGAAACCTTTCATCGCCAATGGTACTGTGTCATAAGACACGGGAGAGTAGGTCGTCGCCAACCCTTATATACCCTGTATAAACCTATTTACATTATAAACACAAAAACCCCACTCCATAACACATAGAGTGGGGTTTGTCTTTTTGAAAAATCTGTGGTATAATCATAATATAAAAATAAAACTTTTAAAAATCTTTTAAATATGTTATTATAGCAGATAAACATATGGAAAGGATTGTGTTATGGTACAGAATATTTTGACAGATGGGATTGTTAGTATATCGGAATTAAAAGCCAATCCGCATAAAGTTATTGCCGATACTGATGGTCAGCCTGTGGCGGTTTTGAGCCGTAATAAGCCAGTATTTTATGCGTTGCCTGTGGCATATTATGAATATCTTATGGAACGGTTGGAAGATGTACAATTGATGGAAATTGTACAAAGCAGAAAAGACGAACCTACAATTAAGATTGATTTAGATGACTTATGACTTGGGCTTTAAAACCAGTGCTAAAAAAGAATGGGATAAACTGGATAATAGTGTAAAAATACAGTTTAAAAACAAGTTACAAAAAATATTACAAAATCCTCATATTCTTGCCAATAAATTATCGGGCTTTGAAAATATGCCTGTATATAAAATCAAAATAATGAAACCTGCCTATCGATTGGTGTATAAAGTATGCGACAATAAAATCACTGTAGTTGTCGTAGCCATAGGCAAAAGGGATAAATCCATCGTTTATAAAAATGCTATAAAGCGTATGTGATTAATGTGCATATGATTTGTAAGTGAAACTTTCCTTCACAAATGGTATTGTGTCATAAGATACAGGAGAGTAGGTCGTCGCCAACCCTTATATACCCTGTATAAACCTATTTACATTATAAACACAAAAACCCCACTCTATAACACATAGAGTGGGGTTTTATTTTTTAACCAGATTATTAGATCCTTCAGTCTCCAACATCACATAATGAATTTGCATGACAAAATTCTAATTCTTTGGGACATCCATCATCTCTATATTCATCAACACAATCCCGCCCACAATACGGACAACTACTCCTACAGATGCGATGCGTTACAAAAGGGTTGTAATTGGTTTTTCCATGTTCACCAGGACTCATTCCCCTTAGACTGAGTTCGTACCGATGGCATCCACATACACAGCATCTTTGTTTTTCTTCCATAATTATTTCCTTTCTTTTAAAAACATGAAAAAATTAAAATGTATGTAAAATAATTCATATATCCTAGATAGTGTAGTCACGAGATTTTTGTCCATAATGCGATGCATCTGATTTGTACAGCGGTGAGAAATGAAGTGGTGTTTTTAGCGTATCTTGTTGCAATACCACGCCATCGTTTTAGGTGTAGAAACGCATTTTCCACTAAGCACCGCCAATGATACAGGTGTTCATCATACTCCCTTTGTTCTTTGCGATTCTTTCTTGGGGGAATAACAGGCTCTATACCTTGTTGTTTTGCTAGGTGTATGATATGCTCACTATCATATCCCTTATCTGCCAACAAATACTCTGCACTGATGCCTTCAATCAATCTGCCTGCTTGTGTGCAATCAGCCGTGGTACCGTTCGTAATAAGTATTCTGACCGGCATACCATGCGCATCCACGGCCAAATGTATCTTCGTGTTGAGCCCCCTTTTGTGCGGCTCATATCTTGATTACCGCCTAGTGCACCAGATGCATGAGGATGCACCTTACAATGACTAGCGTCTATTATTAACCATTCATAATCCGGATCTGTAACTAAAATTTCCAACAACTTTTCCCATATCCCCTTATCACGCCAGCGGATAAAACGACGGTGCGTGTTACTCCAATCCCCTAAATCAGGCGGTAAGTCACGCCAAGGGGCACCTGTGCGTATAATCCAAAATACCGCATTGATAAATAAACGGTTGTCTTTCGCTATACCACCCCATGTGCCTTTACGACCCGGTAAGTGTGGCTCTAATAATTCCCATGTTTTATCACAAATATCATGGCGTCTGTGTGCTAATGTCATCTCAATGTCCTTTATAATAGTGTTAATATCAAAAATACTATAACATAGTTCTTACCTCATGACTACACTATTTAAACACTACCATAGTTTTTTTTTTTTTTCAATAGATTTCTTAAATTTTGTTATACACCTTATAACATTATAACCACATAAAAAAATCTTTTAAAACCGCATATTATGGTGTATACAATGTGCATAAACAAAGATTTTTTTATGCAAGGTGTTGTATGTTAAAGCGGTGGTTTGATATTTTGATTGCGGGGGTGGTGTTGGTGGGGTTTGCCCCTGTTATGGTGGTTTGTGCTGTTGCCATTTTTGTAACTGATGGGGGGGCTGTTTTGTTTCGTCAAACCCGTATTGGCAAGGGGTGTCGGGAATTTGTTATGTTAAAGTTTCGCACTATGACGGTGATTAAGGACCATGATGGTGTGCCGGATCTGGGATCGGATAAACGGGTAACTGCTGTTGGTAAAATTCTTCGTAAAACTAAGGTCGATGAATTGCCCCAATTATGGAATGTATTTGTGGGGGATATGTCCTTGGTGGGTCCCCGTCCCGAATTACGCCTACGGATGCAATTTTTTACTGATATGGAAATTTGGCACAAGGCATATGCTGTTCGCCCCGGCATTACAGGACCTGCATCAATTGTGTATCGGGACGAAGAACAAGTACTGTCTGAACACCCCAACCCGCAACAGTATTATAACACGGTGTTGTTACCCGAAAAATTATCCATATATATACAGTATGCAGAGCGACATAATGTGTGGTATGATATGGGTATTATATATAAAACCATGCGGGCAATACTGGGCAAGACATATACGAAAGAAGACCTGTTATAATGCAAAATATACCTTATTTTAAAATATCTATGGGGGATGCAGAATATAAAAATGTAAAATCTGTACTTGATAGCGGTTGGTTGACTACAGGAAAATATGCCCAAAAATTGGAACATATGGTGGCGGAATTTACCGGGGTAAAATATGCATTGGCGGTGAATTCCTGTACTTCCGCATTGCATTTGGCACTCGATGCGGTCGGTGTTAAGGCGGGCGATAAGGTGTTTTTGCCCAGTTTAACCTTTGCCGCCACCGCTGAGGTGATAACCTATTTTGGGGCAATTCCCATATTGCTCGATTGTGATTATGCCACCCGTTTGGTGACCCCCCGGATATTATCTGATGCCATTCAAAAACATGCTGATTGCCGTGTGGCAATGTTGGTACACTATGCGGGACACAGTCTGGATATGGATGTTATAAAACCCCTATGCCAAGACAATAATATCACAATCATAGAAGACGCCGCCCATGCGTTGCCCACCCAATGTGGCGATAAAACAATCGGTACCATAGGCGACCTGACCTGTTTTAGTTTTTATGCCAATAAAACTATGACTACCGGTGAAGGCGGATTGATTACAACCGACAATGAAGATTATGCCAAACGAATACAGATAATGCGTATGCATGGTATGGATCGGGATGTGTGGGATCGGTACGCATCCGATAAACCCAAATGGCAATGGGATGTGATTGCCCCCGGATATAAATACAACATGCCCGATTTAAATGCGGCGGTGGGGGTTGGGCAATTACAACGGTTACAAAAAATGCGTAACGAACGGCAACGGGTGGCGACATTGTATATGCAGCATTTGGCAGGTGTGCCTACTTTGGATCTTCCCAAAATAACCATACCATATGCCCACCATGCGTGGCATATTTATGCGGTGGTGGTCAATCACCCCACAATCACAAGAAATGCGTTTATTGATGCTTTGCAACAACAGGGTATTGGTACAGCCGTACACTGGCGACCAATTCATGCGTTACGCTATTATAAAGATACATATGGTTTTGATGTAAACGATTATCCAAACACAGAAAAATATTGGCAAGGGTGTGTGTCGTTGCCGTTATTTGATGGTTTAACCGATGCCCAAGTGGTATATATTTGCGATACCATAAAACATATTTTGCAATAGGATACATATGAAAACATTTTTTTCCCACATTGCAAAAAGTTCCCGTACCCGCAAAAAAATAATATTTATAGGGGCGGATATTTTGGTGGCATCGATGGGGTGTTATGTGTCGTTTGCGTTGCGGTATATGCAGGGTTTAATTGAAACCAGATTCGATGTGTTGGTGTCGGCGTTTATGATTGCCCCCATATTTATGGTTATATCATTGTGGGTGCGGGGGGTGTATACTTTTTCGATTCGGGGATTGGGACAACGGGAAATTTGGGTAATTATCCAAGCGGTGGGCGTGTCGGTGTTTGCATGGGGTACGGTGGTATTATTATTACAATTATCTGTACCCCGTTCGGTGATTTTGATATATGGCTTTGTGGGGTTGTGTGGGATTTTGGGGGTGCGGTTTTTGGTGGCATCCATGGTACAGCGATATGACCCCATACATGGTAGCATAGCAAAATCAAAAAATGCCATACGGGTATTGATTTATGGGGCGGGCGTTGCAGGGCGGCAGTTATTGGATGACTTGCAAAAAGGCAACGCCTATGAACCGGTGGCATTTGTCGATGATAATATGGATGTACAAGGGGTGCATATATCGGGGGTGAAAGTATATGCCCCGACCGCCTTAAAAACGCTTATTGATTTTCAACGCATACAATATATTTTACTTGCCATTCCCTCTATGTCCGTAAGCGATAAAAAAACCTTGTTACAATCGTTAGAAAAATATAATGTGGTGGTTAAGGTATTGCCCAGTGTGGCGGACATTATCGGTGGAAAAGCCACTGTATCTGTGGTGCGAGAGGTTGATATCATTGATTTATTAGGGCGGGAAGAAATCCCCCCTGTGGGGGATTTATTGTGCCGTGATATTACCGATAAAACCGTTTTGGTCACAGGTGCAGGGGGCAGCATCGGTAGCGTACTTTGTGAAAAAATTGCCCTGTCAAAACCCAAAAAAATCATTATTCTTGACAGCTCCGAATATGCGTTATACCGAATCGAACAGACTTTAAATCGTATGTATCCCCATATATCGGTGGTTGCCATATTGACAAGTGTTTGCCAAACGCAAATTATCGATAGGGTATTTATCACACATAAGGTCAATACAGTTTACCATGCGGCTGCATATAAGCATGTACCTATGGTACAAAATAATCCTTTTGTCGGGATATATAACAATGTAATGGGAACCCATACGGTTATAAAATCCGCTGTGCAATATGGTATACAAAGTTTTGTGTTGGTATCCACCGATAAAGCGGTACGCCCTACTAACATTATGGGGGCGAGCAAACGCATGGCGGAAATGGTGGTGCAAGCATATGCGGAACACCATGCGGGCATTATGCGGTGTTCTATGGTGCGATTTGGCAATGTACTGGGGTCCAGTGGTTCGGTTATTCCCTTGTTTCGGGAACAAATCCAAAATGGCGGTCCGGTAACAGTAACCGATCCAGAAGTTACCCGATTTTTTATGACTATATCTGAGGCCGCCAATCTGGTTATTCAGGCGGGGGCAATGGGGGATACGGGTGATGTATTTGTGCTCGACATGGGCGACAGTATTAAAATTATTGATTTGGCGGAAAAAATGATAACATTAGCAGGTTTTCGCCCCTATGAAGATATTCCGATTATTTTTATAGGGCTTCGATCAGGGGAAAAAATGCACGAAGAACTGGTATTGGGCAATGCAATTGAACCCACCGCTCACCCCCGTATCAGCCACGCATATGAAACCCATATGGCATATGATATATTGCAACAAGTACTGGACGATTTACAGACCTGTATTGTTAAGGGTGATGTGCAGAACTTACAACACATTTTGACCACATATGTGGATGGATATACATATGATACCCAGGGATAAAAAGAGGGATAACAGAATGATTTTTCGAAAAACTCATATTTTTGATCGCCCCCGCATAGAACAATTGGTTAAGGTACACTTTCCCCCCAATCGCAACAATCGGGCGGTAACAATAATTCGGGACCATCGATTGCCCATACCGGAATATGCGTTGGTGGCGGAGCAAGAGGGCATTGTGGTCGGCAGCATTGATTTTTACACTGTTGCCTTGCCCAGTGGGGCGTTGGTGCCATTGTTGGGACCGGTGGTGGTGGATGCCGATCACCGTAACCAAGGGTTGGGACGGGCATTGGTGAAACATGGACTGCATCAAGTATCGGGGCGGGAAGACGGTATCTTGATTGTGGGTGTGGAAGAGTATTATGCCTTATATGGATTTCAAATGGCATGTACAAAAAACTTACAATTACAGGGGGAGATAACCCCATTCACATTTATGGGATTGGAATTTGAAGAGGGTATATTTTCCTGTGAACAAGGTATGGTTACCAAACCAGAATAAAAGGTATTAACATGTGGCATTTAAAAATATCAAAAATAAAAAATATGTATACTCCACCTGCGGATTATGTGTGGATTGGCGGTTTATCATTTTTGTTTATGGTGTTGTTTTTGGGGGACACACGGGCATTGTCGCTTCCTGACGAAGGGCGATATGTGGGTATTGCGGTGGAAATGTTACGCACCAATGATTGGGTTGTGCCAAGATTAAATGGGGTGCAATATCTGTATAAACCCCCTTTATTTTATTGGTTAAATGCCCTATCGATTGCGGTGTTTGACAATGTGGTGTGGGCATCCCGATTTGTGCCGATGTTTATATCGTGGTGTACGATTTTAATGACTTTATGGTTTGGTCGGCGATTTTTTGACCGGGCGGTGGGGAATATGTCAGCGGTATTTTTGTCGTTGTCATTTATTTGGTACATTGGCGGTCGGTCGGTGAATCTGGATCTGGCGGTAGCGGGGTTTATGGTGATGGGATTTTATATGTACTTTTCCGCTTTGTACGAAACCGATTATCGACGGCAGGGGCGGTTTGCTTACGCTATGTATATATTTGTGGCGTTGTCTGTTTTAACCAAGGGTTTTATGGGTATAATTCTTACAGGCGGGGTGTTTTTTTTGCATATTCTGATAACAAATAACTGGCGACGGTTGGTACAAATGCGGTTAATAAGGGGTATTTTGCTGGCGGTTGTGTTGGTGTTGCCATGGCATATTTTGATGTATAATGCCAATCCAGAATGGTTTGATTTTTATGTGGTGCGCGAACATTTTAGCCGTTTTTTGACCACAGTGCATAATCGGTCTGGACCCTGGTGGTATTTTATCCCATTTTTGGCAATGGGTCTTATGCCATACGGGGCATATGTGGTGCAGCCCTTATTAAGATGGCGTTTTGCATGGAAAAATCGTATTCAAGATAAGGGGTTAAGCATATTTTTATTGATTTGGGTATGGACTATTTTATTGTTCTTTTCTGTATCATCTTCAAAATTACCCCTGTATGTTTTACCCATTATTCCCCCCATGTGTATATTATCCGCACAATTTATGGTGGATGCGATACGGGGATATCACCACCGCTGTGTGTCGATATCTGCATTTGTTTATATGGTGTTTACTTTTTCCTTGGGGGTGTATGTGATATATATTGTGATTGACCCGACAATTATCGATGGAAAAGATGTGAAAAATGTACATATGATAATTCGTGATGTGGCGTTTCTTATATGGGCGGTGGGGGTGGCACTCATATTGCATGGGTTGGTACATTTTATTTTATTCAGAAAACGACAAGTACTTATGGCTATAATTATATCTGGGTTTTTGTATATACCTGTTGTTTTATTGATAAATCCGATTGTGGGGGTAACCAACATAAAATCCACCCAAGACATTACAACTTTTTTACAACGCCAGCACCAAGGGGAAGAAATTATCCTGTGGCAATTTTACGAAGATGTTCCAATTTTTGTGAAAGGGTTGGTGTCGGTGGTTGATTATGGTGGGGAATCCCAATATTTTCTTGGGTACGAAGATGTGTCCAATAGGTATTATAACCGTCAAGAATTTACCCGTCGTTGGTTGGGGGATGATAAAAAATATCTGATTTTAAATAAATATACCCATATGCAATATATGCAAAATCTGCCTTATACAATCGTTGCCGAATCGCATTTATATTACCTGCTACAAAATAAGTAGCCCCCATAAAAAGGGGGCATAAGCCCCCTAGATGTTAAGTTTATTTGTGGGGTCTTAATTGGGTGTAACCATATATACTATATCGTCAAAAGCATTATATTTACCATTGCTATTCCCCGATTTATCCGCTGGAATTTGAATCCGTAGCTTAAGTGCATGCTTTGTTGATCTATTTCTAAACACAGTTACACGAGTACCTGCACGCATTGTAGTTTGTATGCCTGATATGATAGTATTTGCATTCCCTGTAATTTGGGTGTTTGCTGGCACTCCACTAAATATTGAAATAGTGTTTGCGTTACCAGTGGTATCAAGTGTTACCCTATTTGCACCTGTAATATCCGATATATCGGTGATTTGTGTTATCACTATGTCACTTCTCATGGCGGAGGTTAAGTTCGCTGTACTAAATGCATTTGCAAATGGTGTACTGTCAGTTTCAAATCTTATACCAGCACTAGGGATTCGGTTTGCCAATGCCTGCGTACCTGAGGCGTATTTACTGTCCACCACCAATGGATAATTTTGCTTAGCAATGGTAAAGTCCGTCAAGTTGACCTGTCCCGTGTATTTGCTATCAGCGGTTTTTGCCTTCATGGTAATAATGACTTTCCCCCCTGATTCTGCCCCCGTTAAGCCATTCGATGCGATACTTAGCCCGGCACTAATTTCATCGGGTTTGTCATTGCCTGTTTTACCTGCCACCGTCCAAGTATAATTGCCAAAGGTTGTGCCGGTGGGCAACCCTGCGAATGCCAATGGGATTTTTGCCCCGCTGGTTTTCCACTTACTGTCTGTGCTGGTAACCGTCGGTTTGGATATATCACTGGATAAATCTTGCTTAGTTACAGTAATATTTTCATAGTCTGTCAATGTGGGCAATCCGCCTTTGGCTTTGCGGACTATTTTTACCAACAACACCCCTGATTGGGTTAGTTTATTGGCTACAATAGCCCCGGTTTTGCTATTAATTGCCCCCGCATAATCATTACTATCAACAATGCCCGCAGTGGTGGCGGTCTTACCCCCTTGATTGCCATCACTGTTGGGTAAAATGGTGAAGGTGTAATCATCGGTGCTACCATCATCGTTAAATGTTACGCCTAAGTCAGAAGTTTTTAACTTATAATCCGCCGTAGTGGTAAACCCTTTACCCCATTTACCCGATAATCCTGTTCGGGTGCCAGAACTCATTGTCCCTGTGCCTGTGGATACTTCAAAGGTTATACCGGTCTTATCTTGATATTTGACACTTTCAAATACAGCGGTAACTGTTGTACTGGTGGTGATTGTCCCCGATATGGTCATACTCTTGCCACCCGAATCAATGGCAAGGTTTACATGGCTATCTGTATCTTGTAGGCTTTTTAGGGTCCAATCGGCTTTTTGTGTTCCCGTTGGGGGTGTCATTTGTCCCAGTATATCGGCGGTGCTTACCACTTTATCGCCAGATGTATAGGGTACCACAAGATTTGCCATACTAAGCGTCCCTGTTGCCGTTTGCTTATTGATGGGTACATCTACATCCCGGGTTATTTGGGCGTATTTATCGTTTGCCACATAGGTAACCCGCACTTTTACCACCCCACTACGGACAGTTTTTGCAATTTTACCATCGCTCGCCGCTACGGTGATAGCATTCCCCCCGGTGGTCGAACCCGCAGTCGTACCAGATGCTGTCAAGGCGTATGTGGCGGTACCAATACCCGTTGGTAGGTTTGCCGGTGTATATGTTACCGCTGTACTTGCCGTTGCCCATGTAATCCCTGTGGCACTAACCCTAAAGTTAGGGTGGTCGTTGCTATCTTGTTTGGTTACGGTAATATTTTCATAGTCTGTCAGTTCGGGCAATCCGCCTTTGGCTTTACGGACGATTTTTACCAACAGTTTCCCTGATTTATTCAGCTTGCTGCCATCAATCGCCCCGGTGTTAGCGTTAATCGCCCCAGTTAAGGCACCCGTTACAATGCCCGCAGTGGTGGCGTCTTTGCCCCCCTTACCTCCATCACTGTTCGGTAAAATAGTAAAGGTATAATCGCCCGCATTCGTTGTATCGCCTTTGGTAAAGGTTACACTCGTATCGCCCACCGAATCCGTCAGTTTTAATTTATAATCCGCCGCTGTGGTAAAGGTTTTGCCCCATTTACCGCTTAATCCTGTACGGGTATTACCAGTACTCATTGCCCCGGCACCCGTCGATAGTTCAAAGGTGGCGGACTTATCCGTGTATTTATCGCTTTCGAAGGTGGCGGTAACCGTGGTACTGGTGGTGATTGCCCCGGATATGGTTAGGGTCTTGCCACTATCCGTTACAGCAAGATTCGAATTACTATCCGTATCCGCTAGACTTTTTAAGGTCCAATCCGATGTTGTCCCTAAACCACCGGCACTGGGTACACCCAATTTCCCTGTTATGGTGGCGGTGCTTACCGTTTTGCTGGTGTCGCTTGCCCCAAACGGTATTACAACAGGTCCCATAGTTAATGCCCCTGTCCCTGTTTGCTTGGCAATGGCAAAGTCCGCTAGTATCGCTTGTCCTGTGTATTTGGTATCCGTAGATTTTGCGTTCATTGTGATAACCACTGTACCAGACGATGTAGCCCCAGTGATACCGCTACCATCCGATACGACCGCTAATCTGCCTGTGGGGGCACCAACTGTCTTAGCTGCCACAGTCCAATCGTAATTGCCAAAGGTTGTGCCGGTGGGCAATCCGGCAAATGTTAGGGGGATTTTACCCCCATTATTTTTCCATGTGTTGTCGCTGCTACCAACCGTTGGTTTAGTAATATCATGGGCTAAATCTTGTTTGCTTACCGTAAAGTTTTGATATTCGGTAACGGCGTCTACACTGCCTTTTTTGGCACGGACTATTTTTATTAACAAGGTCCCACTCTTGGTCAGTTTGCCGGCATCAATAGCCCCGGTTTTGCTGTTAATCGCTGTTTGTCCATCGGCAACAATCCCTGTGGTGGTCGATGTAAAACCACTTTGGCTCGCCACAATAGAAAATGTGAAATCACCGCTGGCACCTGTTGCAAAGTCTTGCCCCCCATCACGGGTTTTTAACTTATAATTTGTGGTATAGGTTTTACCCCACTTGCCTGATCCCTCACGGTTAGCCGAACTTATTTGCGATGCTTTTGTGGACAGTTCAAAGGTTTTGGTTACATCTGTATATTTGGCACTCTCGAAGACAACTTCAATGGTTGTACCAGCACTGATAGCCCCGGATATGGTCATACTCTTGCGATTACCAGCAACTGTAAGGTTCCCATTACCATCTGTATCCCTTAGGCTTTTTACAGTCCAATCGCTTCTGTTACTGCTACTTGCTGTTAATTGTCCCAATACATCTGCTGCACTTACCACCTTATTACCAGATACGAACGATACATCAAGATTGGCTACGCTTAGGGTATTTGCCGCTACTGTTTGCTTGGCAATGGTAAAGGGTGCCAGGTCAAAACTGCCGCTGTATTTTTCATCCGCAGTTTTTGCACTCATGGTAATACCCACTGTACCCGCCGATGGTGCCCCAAAGATTTTACCATCTGTGTCGATGCTTGGTGTACCACTGCCTGTCCAGCTTTTAATACCCCAAGCAAATGCGTTGGCATTTAACCCACCGGGTAGGTTGGAATATTTTAGGTCAAACCTAATAGTACTGCCCGTTTTCCACTTATTGTCGCCACTGTTTAATGATATGGTCGGAACAGTTGTTATATCTTTTCCTGCCCCTATCTCTTGCTTCGTAACAGTAATATTTTGATAATTTGTCAGTTCGGGCAATCCCCCTTTTGCCTTACGGACGATTTTTACCAACAATTTCCCTGATTTATTCAGTTTGCTACCGTCAATTTTCCCTGTTTTGTTGTTTATCGCCCCGCTTAATGCACCGGTAACAATGCCCGCAGTGGTGGCGTCTTTGCCCCCTTTATTACCATCGCTGGTGGGCAAAATAGAAAAGGTGAAATCGGCACTGGTATCAAACGATACAGTGGTATCGCCAACCGTATCAGAAGTGTTTACCTTATAATCGACAGTAAAGGTTTTGCCCCATTTACCAGACAACCCGGTAGGTGTTCCGCCCAATGTGCCCGCACCAGTCGACAGTTCAAAGGTTCTGGTTTGATCCACATATTCATCCTCATCATGTTCAAATACAACAGTTACAGTTGTACTGGTCGTTATTGCCCCTGATAGGGTCAGGGTCTTGCCATCAACTGTAAGATTCGCATTATTATCTGTATCTGTTAGGCTCTTAATTGTCCAATCGGATTTTTGCGTTTGGCTGCCTGTTACAGTTAATTTACCCAGTATATCGGCAGTGCTAACCGTCACACTTCCAGACCCATAGGGGACAACAAGATTTGCCATTTTCAAATCGTTTGCCACAAAAGCAATATCGGTTTTTACATATACAATACGGTCGTCAAAATCCGTCGCACTGTATGTCAATTTGATGACCGCTGCACCTGCACCTGCTTTATCTTCCAGCGTACTGGTATAGCTAGCGGCACCCACACCGATATTCGTCCCCCCATTCTTAAATTGAAAATCTGTGCCATTTATGCCTGAAACCCTTTCTGCTTTGACAGTCGGCGTTACCCCATTCGGTACAGTACCAACAAATGTACTTACATTATATGTTTTGGTATTGGTTAAAGTATACGCATTGGATTGGGTGGTACCATCCCCACCCTTAATATCGTTACTGGCTTTATCCGAATCGGATAGTACGCTGCCAATTTGGCTGCTGGCGATTGCCTTTACGAATACAACCCTGTCCTCAAAACCATCGGCACTGTATGTCAACTTTAAGGTGGCGGTTTTGCCACCGGCTAGGTCTTTAAACTGGCTGTCTGCGGTAATGTCCGCCAACCTAATGACACTGGTACCATCGCTGGCGTATACTTCAAAGTCTGTGCCCTTCTTACCATCGCCAGCGATTTGTTCCGCTTTTACCGTAACTTTATTGGGATCAATCGCCCCTGCTGTTGTTTTCAAGCTATCGGGAATGTTGCGAATAAAGTCTGCAACATCGTATTGTTCGCCGTTTTGTAAGGCGTATGCGGATCCTTCCGTTATCCCATCCCCCTCACTGATTTTATTGGCTGTTTTGTCCGCATCACTCAGCGTACTGCCAAGGGCAGGGGTGCTATCGACCTCCGCTGTCTTAATATCATATTGTCTTTCGACCTTGTCATAGCGTTTGTGCCATACGGCATCTGTACCGGATACAGGGGCGGATTTTAATTGGTCTTGTATAGGTTTGTCGAATGCCAGTTTAAAATCGACGGATATATCGGTTTTTGCCGATTCGCCATTGGGCTTGTCATATTCGCCCCGCACTGTTACCATCGCATTGGGGCTAAATGCAGCAATCAGTTTATTGCCCTTAACAACCGTATCGCCCACCCCGTCGAATCTATAGGTACCCACCCCCACAGACACCTGTTCATAATTGGGAATACTGCCCTTGGCGGTTATATCCCAACCGTGTAATACCTTTTTATCATTGATAATATTATTGCCAATACGACGATATAGGTTTGCCGCCATGTCAAACTGTGTGGTTTTCAGTTCCGCCCCCACACTAAACCGTTGGAAGGTGTTCGATGCCTTAAAAGCAAGTATATTCTTTGTCCCGTCCTTCGTATCAAAAAACGCATTGACCCCAACAATTAACGGGGTAGCCGTTGTATCGATAAGTTTGCGATAGCCCAGTCCCAAGTTTAATCGATTCACCGATTTCTGCCGATTATAAGAAGTTTGTAAATATGTGACGGTATCTTTTGTTTCCCGCAGGTTACTAAAAGCGGTAATATCCCAATTTAGGGTTTTATCCGTATAGCCGACCCCGCCGCTTATCCATTCAAAAAACCCTGTTCTGTTTATGCTATCCATAAACATATTCCCCGTGGCATTGACCACTTTGTCCGTATCATCGGTGAATACAGGTGTTGTATATGCCAGCACAATAACACTAGCCGTTGCCCATAAAGATTTTTTCAGTTTCATGTGTTTCATCCTCTGTATCTTAGAATTACATTTATACCTATGGATATACGGTCCCATAAAGGGCTGTAACCTTAGGTTGGCACCCGCCCAAATGGGCACCACAGTATAATTATACAGAGGATTTTTTTTTTTTTTCAAGTATTAAAAACTATAATTAAATAATACAATAAGTTGTAATATATGGGGGTAAAGTCCAAAAGAGGCTTTGCAGATTTAAAAGATATTTTATTATCTGTTAAGACATATCCATGTGTGCCACAGATATTTGTGGTATTTCCTTGTGTCGTTTTAATACAAATTCGCTTTTGATATTCATGATTTCTGGGTGTTTTTTTGATATGGAAAATATGGTTTGGCTGTAATGTTCCATATCCTGTACTATCATTTTTATGATAAAATCATAATCCCCTGATATATTATGCACTTCGATAATGTTGTCGATTTTTGTTATGGTGTCGATAATGTCTGATAATATTTGCTTGGTGTGTTTGTTTAATCTTAGGTGGGAAAACACCACCATGTGGGATTGGATTTTGGCAAAGTCTATTAAAATAGTGTCTCGTGTAATAATACCATAATCCCGTAAATTTTGTATGCGTTTTTGACAAGGTGGCACAGACAAGTTCACCATTTTTGATAAGGTTTGTAAGGTGATTTTATTATTTTTTTGTAATATATGTAAAATCTGTAAATCAAATTTGTCTAGTTCTATCATTATATCCCAATTTATATTATAAAAAGTTAATAGGTTATTTATTTTATAAAATAAAATAAAATTTCCTATATTTTATTAAAATTATCATTTTTATAAGAATTTTACAATAATTATTTAAACTTTATATTTTTTATGTTTTACTGAATAGTATAGATTAAACACTATAATAAAGGAAAATATAGAATGACAGTAAAAAACTTAGATACCGCCCTGCTGCATGATGGTTTTCGCTGTGATCCAACAACGGGGGCAATGGCAGTCCCGATTTATCAAACGGCAGCGTATCAGTTCAAGGATACGGAACATGCGGGTAATTTATTTGCTTTGCGGGATGTGGGATTTGTATACAGCCGTTTGGGGAATCCGACGGTGGATGTTTTTGAAAAACGATTGGCATCCTTAGAAGGCGGGGTGGATGCACTTGCTGTATCGTCTGGACAATCGGCGGTAACGATTGCCATATGCAATATTGCCCGTCAAGGGGATAACATTGTGGCATCCCCCGCTATATATGGGGGAATATATAGTTTATTTGCCAATGTGCTTAGCCAATTTGGTATCGAAGTCCGATTTGCTGACCCGGATAATGCAGCAGATTGGCACACAAAAACCGATGAAAATACCCGTTTATATTATGGCGAAACATATCCTAATCCCCGTTTTAAAACTTTGCCGATTGCGGAAATTGCCCAAGTGGCACAAAAAAATAAAGTACCATTAATAGTCGATAATACTTGTGCCCCTGTGATTTGCCGTCCATTTGAATATGGGGCAAATATTATCGTTCATTCCACCACTAAATATATTGCGGGACAAGGTACAGTGATTGGCGGATGTATTGTTGATAATGCTTCGTTTGTATGGAAAGGCAATACCCCAATGATGAACGAAGCCGATCCCACATACCATGGATTGGTATGGGCGGATATAAACAGTATGCCATCACAGTATTTGTTACGGGCAAGGGCAACCTTGTTGCGGGATTTGGGGGCAACGCCGAGTCCAAACGACGCATTTTTATCATTACAAAATATGGAAACCTTAACCTTACGCATGGAAAAGCATTGTAGGAATGCGGATAAAATTGCCAATTTCTTATCACAGCACCGGAAAATAAAACAAGTCGTACACACCAGCACCGCCCAAGGGCGACACAAACAGTGGGCTGAAAAGTATTTACATGGAAAATCCGCCATGATGGGGGTATATATAAAAGGCGATTTACAACAAACAGCACACTTTGTTGAAAATCTTAAATTGTTTTACCATGCGGCAAACTTGGGGGATAACAAATCGCTTATTATTCACCCTGCATCGACTACGCATGCACAATTAAGCACGGATATGATGGCAAAAATGGGGATTACAGAAAATTACCTACGGGTATCAGTGGGTATTGAAAATCCAGATGATTTAATATGCGATATAACACAAGCGTTGCATCATATATAACAGTAGGGATTTATAAGGATATACTGCTTTCGGGGCTGTATTGGCTGATTATTTCGCTTGTGGTTTCCATTATTGTTTGGACATTGGGATGTGGGGTGGAATGGGGCAGGGTTACCCATTGTAAAGTTTGATAAAAGGTTTCTGATAATGGAATGATATGTACCTGATCGGTTGTCGCTTGTAACATTTTGGCAATAATATCAGACATAAATGCAACCCCCATATTGTTCGCCACCAGCTCGCATGCCATATATGTATCCACATGATAAAATGCCATGTTTGTTGTACGCACTTTGCGTAACATACGGTTGATGTTTTTAGTTTCTTCCGCATTGTTATGTAGTCCGTGAATGATGCGTTGGTCTTGTAATACATCGGGGGTAATGATTGTATGTTGTGCCAAGGGGGAATCCTTATGTACGATACATCTTATGGGCGAATGTGCCAAGGTGGTAACCTGTAAATCACCGGCAATTGGGGTATTGTGGGCGATACCACCTAAGTGGTGTAAGTGTTGCGTCATTTTTGTAATGACTTGCGTCGATGAGGCGGCGGATAAATTGATACTGGCTGGGTTCGATGATTTGTGCATTTTTTTTAATACAGCGGTGAGCAACATACCAAAAATATTCGGGGCAATAATTTTTATATGGCTGATATCGGGAAAGGGGGTATTCATAAAAGTGTCCGACAATGCATCGAAGTCTTCCAATACTGGCAACGCACTTTCGGATAATTGCAGGGCGTATTTTGTGGGAATCAATTTATTGTTATGGTGATAAAACAGCTGTCGCTGTATTTTGTGTTCCAGCGACTTTAAAATACGGCTAACCCCTGGTTGTGTCATGTTTAAAATATCGGCAACATGGCTAACCGTGCCATATTTAATCAGCAATGTCAACGCCCGTAATTCTTTAATATTCATATATTATGCCTTATTAGACAATTTATGGGAAATACATTCTCCGCTGTATGTTTGTAAAATTTTTTAAAAACTAAATTTTGGCATTGATTCCAATAATTCTTGGGTATATGGATGTTGTGCATTGGTAAATATATCGGTTTCTGATCCCATTTCGACCACTTTGCCGGTTTTCATCACCAAGATGCGGTTACACATTTGACGAATAACCGCCAGATCGTGGCTTACAAACAACATAGTTAACCCCAATTCTTGTTGTAAATCTTTCATCAGGTTTAATAATTCCGCCTGTACAGTCACATCTAAGGCAGAGGTGGGTTCATCACAAAACAAAAAATCTGGGCGGAAACTTAATGCCCGTGCGATACCAATGCGCTGCCGTTCGCCCCCGGAAAAGTGATGTGGTTTTTTATCCGAATCAGCGGATTTTAACCCCACCAATTCCATTAAATCCCGTGCCAGTTGCTTGGCATCTGTGCGTGATAAAATACCGTGGGCTTTTAAGGCGTGGGTAATGTTATCTTCCGCTGACATACGGGGGTTTAATGATGAATATGGATCTTGGAAAATACATTGTAAGGACAAACAATGGGCAATCCGTTGTTGCGTGTCGGTGATTTTGCTGATGTCTTTGCCATTATATAAAATTTCCGCCCCTGCATCCGTATCGTACAGCCCCAATATCATCCGCCCAACGGTGGATTTGCCCGATCCCGATTCGCCAATAATCCCCAATGTTTCCCCATGCTTTACTTCAAAATTTACATTGTCAACCGCCTTAAACGATTCTTTACCTTTGAAAAATCCGCCTTCTTTGACAAAAGTTTTCGACACATTTTTTACCGATAGCATAATATCACTCATATGCGAATCGTTTTTTTTCATTTTTAAGTAGGTAATGGCGTGGTCACGGTTTCCACTTTCAATAGGGGTGGGAACTTTAAAACGGTCAATTTTAATATCCGCCCGTGGAATCGATTCCATTAAGATTTTGGTATATTCCACTTGTGGATTGGTTAAAATATCCTTGGTTGTCCCCCTTTCCAGTAATTTTCCATATCGAAGGACATATACAAAATCGCACATTTCCGCTACTACGCCCATATCGTGGGTAATAAGCATAATGGCAATGTTATGGCGTTGTACCATATTTTTAAGGGTGGTTAAGACGGCTTTTTGTACGGTTACATCCAATGCTGTGGTCGGTTCATCGGCAATAATAATATCCGGTTGTGATGCAATGGCAATGGCAAATACCACCCGTTGACACAACCCGCCCGATAATTGATGGGGGTATTTACTTAAACGGCTTGCCGCATCTTGAATTTCCGCCCCTTCCAATAATTCAATAGCGTACGCATGGGCATTGTGTCCGTGTTTATCCGTATGGCGTTCGATAATTTCAATTAACTGTTCACCAATGGTTAACACGGGATTTAAGGCGGTCATAGGGTTTTGATAAATGTATCCCACCCGTTTGCCCCGAATATTTTGATAAAACGCTTCTGGTTGATCGGATACAACCGTCCCATCAAGGGTAATGTGTCCGGATGCAATGTGGGCATTTTCATCCAACAATCCCAACATCGCCTTGCCAATGGTGGATTTTCCCGCCCCACTTTCCCCCACAACACCAATAATTTGTCCCCTGTCAATGGTCATGTGCATATCTTCGAGTGCGGTAAACACACGGGTTTTCATTTGATATTGAATGGTTAAGTTTTCCACTTGTACTAATGTATGCATATCATTATCCTTCATCTTTTAAATAAGGATTTGCCCAATCCCGTACCCGGTCGGAAATCACATTTATACACAATACCAAGGATACCAACACCACACCGGGGAAAATACTTATCCACCATTTACCTGATATAATATAATCGTTGCCATTGGCGATTAATAACCCCAATGATGGTTCCGTGATGGGTACACCAACACCCAGAAAAGACAAGGTTGCCTCCGCACTAATTGCCCCAGAGATCGACATGGGGAATAATACCAGTACAGGTGAAATACTGTTTGCCAATAAAAACCGTGTCATGATATGAAACCGGGACATGCCCGCCAGCTGGGCGGCGGATATATATTCTTTTTTAATTTCACTAAGGGCGACTGAGCGTACCAAACGGGCTTTGCCCGCCCATGCCCCAATAATAAGGGCAATAATCACTTTGTCCACACCTGTGCCGAATATGGATAATATCATTAAGGCCAACAACACCCCGGGAAAACTGATTTTTAAATCCACCGCACGCATTATCACAGTGTCGACCCATCCCCCATATAACCCGGCAAAAAGTCCCGCAATGACACCAATAATGGTACCAAAAATTACCACCAATAATGCCACAAACAAACTTATTCTAAGACCGTACATGACGCTGGATAAAATATCCCGCCCCACAGAATCCGTACCCAACCAAGCGATATTACCATTTATCAATCTTTCCCCCGGGCGTAACAACCCATCCAGTACATCCAAAGTTTTTAAATCATATGGATTTTGTGTTGCAAGCACAGGGGCAAATATGGCAATTAAAATAAAGGTTATCAATCCCAGTAATGCCAATTTTGCTTCCCAATGGCCATCAAAAATTTTATGATACACATCCAAGATATTTTTTAATGTTTTCATCCCTTTAATCCCCCTTTTAAGAATACCGAATGCGTGGGTCAAGTATGGCATATAACATATCAACGATAAAGTTAATGGTTACAAACATAAACGCAATTAAGACTAAGTACGCTACCACCACAGGGCGATCCGATAAATGAATCGATGACAATAATAACTTACCCACCCCAGGCCAAGAAAAAATGGTTTCTGTTACCGTGGCAAATGCAATCAATCCGCCCAATTCCAACCCTGTAATTGTTACAATGGGAATTAAAATGTTGCGTAACAAATGGCGTCCTATCACCCGTCTTTGGCTGATACCTTTGGCACGGGCAAAGGTCATATATTCTTGGAACATAACCTCTTGTGTTCCCGATCGGGCAAGGCGATACTGCATACAAATTTTATAAATTGCCAAGTTTAAAGCGGGCAACAACATATATTTGAATCCATCGGCGGATATAAATGACCACTGCCCCCCCAGCCATTCCACCGTGTGTTCCCGCCCCGATGCGGGCAACCAATGTAACCACACAGCAAACAACATAATCAGCAACAATGCCTGCCAAAAGTTGGGGGTCGAATATCCAACGGTAGTCAAAAAACTGATGCCTTTTGTGAGTATACTTTTACGGTGCAATCCCGAATAAATCCCCGTTGATATACCGACGATTAAGGAAATAATTAATGCCATAACCGCCACTTCTATGGTGGCAGGCAAGCGTTCCATAATCAATTTCGACACCGGTTCGTTATATACGAATGAGGTACCAAAATCCCCTTGGATAAAATTGCCAATAAATTTTACATATTGTATGTATAGGGGTTTATCGAGTCCCAATTCCTGTATTAAATCAAGCCTGTCTTGTTCCGTGGCATCATCAGGCGTAAGTACCGCCACTGGATCGGACGCCACATACATGCCACCAAAAGCAATCAGTGACATTAAAAACATCAATATAAGGCTCTGTTTTAAACGATTTAAAAAAAACATTAGCATAATAAAAACCCCTTAAAATTCTTCATATATTTTTAATACCAAATTATTTTTGGCTCTTTTTATCTTTTTACCTATGACAATACGCTATCACAGATTGGTTAAAGAGTACAGTAAAAAAATTTTTTAATATATACAACACCCACAAAATAAGGGATGGTGTGTCCCTTATCTTGCGTATGTTGGTTTTATTTATTTTTTCGTTACATGTTCAGCCTTGGTAAATCCAGCAGGAGTCGGATTAAAGTTTAGGCCATCCCGGTATCCCCAAGTGGCATGGGGATAATACAATGGAATACCCGCCATATCTTCGACGAGAGTTTTCATGACTTCCCGCCCATAGCCATCGGCAATTTCTGTGTTGGTTTCCATCGCCCACTTGGTCATTAAATCATCAATAACTGGATTCTGATAATTGGTGTACTTGTTGTGTCCACCCAGACTTAAATCTTTGTTAAAAGAAGGGAAGTTAAAGATAATCATTTGCGTAAATCCTTGTGGCAGCGTCCACCCATATAACCATACGCCCAGTTTCTTGCCACTACGGGTCTTAGAGAACACAGACCAAGGTTGCGGTGTCAATTTAACCTTAATGCCAACTTTTTCCCAGAATTGGGCAACCACTTGACCTATACGGGTGATATTCGGATACCTATCGGATGCTAGGAACAATTCAATTTCAACGCCCTCTGCATATCCCGCTTCTGCCAACAATTTTTTGGCTTTTTCTGGGTTGTATTCCAATTCAGGCATTCCCGCATCAGCACCGGGCATGTAGCTAGGTGCAAAATGTGCCGCGGGTGTTCCATTACCTGCCAATAAACGATCGGTTATGGCTTGGCGGTTAATGGCAAGGGATAATGCCTTGCGTACCCGTATATCTTGCAGGGGGTTTTTGCCATCAGGTGCGGTCACACCCGGGGCGTCATCCGCCAAGTTAAGCAGAATAAACCTAGAATCCCAAGCGGGTGCCGTATATACATTAAAGCCTTTTTTCTTCCTGATGGAATCTAGGTCTTCCAAGGACGGGCTTACCACCAAATCATAATCACCGGACAATAGCCCAGCAACCCGGGCACCTGTGTTGGTTATAGGGGTGATTTCCACTTCTTTCCAATCTGGTTTTTTGCCCCAGTAATTTTCATTGCGAATCATTTTGGTGGTACCATTTTTGGTATAAGACACCAATTTATAAGGACCTGTGCCCACACTTGCTTCGCCCGATTCAACCTGTGCAGTACTTGGATACCCACCGATACCACATTTGCCACTTTTGTCAAACTTAATTGTTTCTGGTACATCTGTGCCAAGTCCGGCACTAAATACATACAGATACTTTAATTTTTGTATCAACAATGGATAGGGTTTTACCGTGTCGAAAGCAACCTGATAAGGACCCATCGCCTTTACATCGACCACGGGGGATAAAGAATTGGTAACCACATTGTTTTTGCCATTTACCTTTAACATCATACGACATACACTGTATACCACATCGTGGGAGGTAAAGTCCGCCCCATTGTGGAATTTTACCCCTTTGCGTAAGTCAACCATCATACGGGTGGGGGTAACCCATTCAAATTTTGTGCCAAGTAAAAAATCCCCATGACGGGCAATTAAACCTTCGTACATGTGGGAATTTAAGGACCCCGTGGGGGTGTTCCCATTGCGATATGGATCCGCAGTCACAGGCGGGGCATCATATGCAATGCGTAACTTATCCGCCAACGCAGTCCCCACCCCTATCATTAGTGCCATGGATGTACCCACAGCGGTTGTAAATAATGTTTTCTTCATATTTTAATCTCCTTTATATACATAGATTACATCATCATTAACGATTGTTTAAAAAAGTATTGTATGCGCTTAATACCGCACGACAATGGTGTTGCAATGTTGCAAATTTTTCCGTGGGTTTACGGCTGTCCTCATTCATGTATAAATCACGGCGAAATTCAATTTGCAACGCATGTTGGTTGTATTCTGGGTATCCATACCGCTGGGTAATTTCCCCGCCGGCAAACCGTGCGTTCATACCCACAACATACCCTTTGTCTTCGAATGCTTGTTTTAAAAATTGGGCAATGTCCGTATCACACGACACGCCCCCACGGGTGCCAATGTCAATTTCCGGGCGTTGTTTGCCTGTGTCCGCATCAAATTCAGCCATCGAATGGCAATCCAACAGGTATACCACCCCATACTTTTGTCGTGTTTGTTGTATGACTGTTGTCAATATTTGATGATATGGAATATAACACTTTCCAATACGGTTACGGACCTCTTGCACACTTAATTTTCGGTTATAGGTGGGTGTACCATAAATATCCGCCCAAATCATAGTGGTGCCGGTTGTGCGTGCAATTTTACTGTCCCATTTTCCCCTTATAATTTCTTCGGGTAAATCATATTGACGGCGGTTTACATCCACATATACCCGTGCAAATTCCGCTTTGACCATGGGGATATGTAAATCCCGAAAATTATCAAACAGCTCATCGACGAATCGATCAGCCGGGCGATCATACTCTTCATATGGTAAATCGGGATGGGGGTTAAAATCATCAGGATATACCTCCCCACTGTGTGGCACAGATAATACCAATGGCGTAGCAAGATTATCTGTACAAAATGTAGATACCGCACTGTATGTATGACCATTTTTGATAAGAACACTCAAAATCTTTTTCCCTATTTTTCTGTATAACAAAATGTTATATATTTTGGTTATAATCTCTATATTTTTTGAAATATCATAAAATATATATATTGCTAACCTCTTTATTATGTGTTACAATTACACATATTTTATAAAAAATCAAGTAAAAAAATAGCATAAGGATATATTATAATGAAAATTTGTATTATACATATTAATCAAAGCCCCCCCCCATTACCCACCATCGAAGAACCGCCCTATCGATTTATGCGGCATTTAACGCCATATTTGGATTTTGATGTGGACTGGGATGTTGTGCGTTTACTCGATGGGGCATTGCCCAAAGTGCACGATTATGATGGATATTTAATTACCGGTGGATCCGCCCCGTTGGTGCCGGATATATCTGAGTTACCGGAAACAACGGTAAATTTATTGGAATTTATCCGCACTGTATATGATGCCAAAGTACCTATGGTCGGTATATGTTGGGGGCATCAAGCGGTGTGTAAAGCCTTGGGCGGTGTGGTCAGCAAATTGGAAAAATACGGTATGGGAATCCGTGAAACACATGTTATTAAAAAATATGATTGGATGCAAAAAGCCCCAGATTCCGTGCGGTTATATTCCATGCACACCTGCCAAGTTACCAGCCATCCCAAGGAGGGGGAATTGTTCCTAAGCAGTGATTTTTGCCCCAATGCGGGATATGTGTTTGGTACCCATGCCCTAACCATGCAACAACACCCAGATTATAATATGATAGTCAGTGAAGCCATGATAAACAGCCGTGAAGACAGATTGCCCCCCGAACAATTTAAAATCGCCAAAGATTCGTTGTCAACCCCCCACCACACAGAACTATCCTGTCAGTGGGTGGGCAATTTTTTCAAGCAGGCAAGCAAAAATCAATATTAAGCCCATATTTTTATTGACAAAATAGCGGGAATAATCGACAATGTGGTGGGTACGATTGGTTTTGTGTACTCTGTATGTAAGAATGGTATCTTGATGTATATTATGCGATCAGTACCTTTTTTATGTAACAAAATGATACCATATATTTAAGGAAAACATCATGATTAAAAAGTATCTTTGCATTATAATGAGTGTATTATATATTTCCCCTGTTTTAGGTGCGGATTTTAATAAAGGGGTCACAGCATATCAAAATGGTGATTATAAAACGGCGTACGATAATTTCAAACCCTTGGCTGAACAAGGGGATGCAGATGCACAAAATAATTTAGGGTTCATGTATGACAATGGCTATGGCGTGCCACAAGATTATAGCCAAGCTGTGTATTGGTACAAAAAATCCGCTGAACAAGGGGATGCATATGCACAAAATAATTTAGGGTTGATGTATAAAAATGGCTATGGCGTGCCACAAGATTATAGCCAAGCTGTGTATTGGTACAAAAAATCCGCTGAACAAGGGTATGCATATGCACAAAATAATTTAGGGGTGATGTATAGATATGGCTATGGCGTGCCACAAGATTATAGCCAAGCTGTGTATTGGTACAAAAAATCCGCTGAACAAGGGTATGCAAATGCACAATATAATTTAGGGGTGATGTATAGATATGGCTATGGCGTGCCACAAGATAAAATACTCGCCCATATGTGGTATAACCTTGCCGCTTCTAATGGGGATAAAGACGCAGGCAAATACCGGGATGGTATTGCCGATGACCTGTCATGGTCTGAAATTAAAAAAGCCCAATCCCTGGCAACCGAATGCCTAAATAGGGATTATAAACACTGCGGCGAATAACAAGTCGAGAACCTAAACCCCCCACCACACAGAACTTGCCTGTCAGTGGGGGGGCAATTTCTTTAAACAACACCGCACATAAGGGACAATTTATACTATATGTGCAACCTATATAACCGCAAGGCGTTATGCATAAACATATTGTCTTTTTCCGATGTACTGAAATCGGCGGTTATGGATATGAATGCCCGCCAAATATCCCCAACTGTGCTGAACTGCTTATCAGTGGGGGCGTTGGAGGCGAAACATACCCTGCTTGTGCCGAATATATCAATGGCTTGCAACACATAGGGGCGGATACTGTCTTCTGTCCAGTTGCTGATAGTGTTGCCCAACCCTGAAATTTTAATTGCAGTATTGTCACATTCGGCTAATTTTCGCAAACCATCCGTCCAGAACCTTCTCCCCTCATCCGTATGGTCATAGGGCATGCCTGTGTGCTCCAATATAATCGGTACATCCGGATTGTCATGGGCGATTTGTGCCAAACCAACAAAGTGATTGGAAAAACACATAGGATCAAACGACAGTCCATACTTTTTTAACAGCCCAATATTTTTCCGCCAAGTGGGATTTTCCATATAATCTTGATGTGCCCAACATAACGCAGGGGTATCCGCCAAGTAATTTATCATTTGCCGTATACCACGCATAGTATTGTATTGACAATGCCCTGCTAAAATGCACTCCACATCTGTACTGGAAAAATCAGCAAAACCGACAATAGCAAGGGGTTTTCCACCGATTTTATCGTTGTCAACCAGGCCTTGTAACCACTTGGTTTCGCCCACGGGATCGGAGGGATCCCATTCCGCTTGTACATGCACAAATCCTTGTACGGCATATCCATCCATATCCTGTATATAAGAATCATATAAATAGGTATGGGCAATACTTTCCACCCCCGACAGTCCCCCTTCATCAGGTTTCGCATCCATCAGCCATGGGTAGTAATTATTCTCTAAGTCCCACCAGTGCAAATGGGCATCGATAATCTTTTGTGTCATATTTTCCCTTATTCATATAAAATTGCGTATATGCGGTTGTCTGCCATATAGGGCAACAACCAGTACTATTACCGCCCCTAGTGCAGATTGTACCACAGATTGGTCAAGTCCAAAACCCATTAAGACCGTGTTCAACTGAATCAATGCCAACGCCCCGGCAACGGTGCCAACTATACTGCCCTTGCCCCCCGCCAGAGCCATGCCACCGATAACCGCCGCTGCCACCGTTTGGAACAAATATGGCCGCCCCACATCCGCAAACGCCGCCCCAGAAAACCCTAATAATAATATACCAGTTAAAGCGGATAAAATGGACGAAAATGCAAAACAAAACAGCCAAATTCTAAGCGGACGAATCCGTACATAAGGGGCGGCAGTGGGGTTTGACCCCAATGCATAAATCTGTCGCCCTAGGGTGGTAAAGCGTTCAAACAATACCAATCCAATAACCAGTATAATAACAAAAGGCACCAACCATGGCACGGGAATAACGCCTATGGACGCACCAATCGACACAAATTCACTGATATACGCAGGGGCGGATCCTGTGGGGTATCCTTTTGTCCACAATAATACACCCCCCAATAATGCTGTACCAGTACCCAAGGTAACAATTAATGGATGAATCCGAAGTACCGCTGAAATGCCCCCATTTATCATACCAAATACTATGGCAATTGCCATGACTATGAAAAACGATACGCCAAATGGTAATCCTATGTGTCCTAATTGTGCCACCGCCACATTGGCAAACCCGACCATAAATGGTATCGACAAATCAATACCGCCAATCAGCATGGTCATATTCTGTCCAGCGGAGGCAATGATCAAAAACGCACTTAATACCAGTATGGCACGGATGGAAAATGCACTGGTGTACCCATCGATACTGATGGCACCCATGATAAAAATCATACATACCATAATATAAGCAGGGGGAATACTGTTAAAAATCTTTTTTACCATAATTATTACCCTTTCTTAGCCTTAAAAACTTATCCATCAGTACATCAGAATTTAACGCTACCGCTAATACTAAAATCAAGCCATAAACAATTTGCAATACAAACGATGACACATTGAAGTGGGTAATCAGGTTTTGCAGCAAAAATATGTCGACCGCCCCCAACGATGCCCCAACCATGGTGCCTTTGCCCCCCGCTAAGCTGACACCGCCCAAAGCAGCCGCAGCAATGGCAAGCAAAGTATAATTCGGTGCCACCTGTGCATCCGCAGACCCCAATAACCCTGTTAAGGCAATTGCCGAAAGCCCCACAAACACCCCGGCTATGACATAGGTAAGCAAACGGATAAAATTCACATTGATACCACTGGCATATACGGCACGGTCTTCACCCCCAAGGGTTAAAATATACATATATAATGGCAGGCGTTTTATCCATAACCAAAACAGCCCCGCCGCCAATAAAGGCAAAATCGAATACCCCTCAGACAACGCCCGTAACCACTCTGGTACGGGTCCCATGGGGGCGGGCAAAATCCACGATGCCAACCCCGATAACACCAAATACGACCCCAATGTGGTTACAATGGGTTGTACCCGTATATACAACGCAATATATCCATTTATCACCCCTATCATCGCCCCTAAGCCCAATGCAAGTGGGACAATAAGCAACGGATTGGTAATGCCCAAATCCATCATAAAGATTTTTACCATCACCACACTGATAAAGCCCATGGCGGGTCCCACGGATAAGTCGATACCTTCCCGTCCCGCCAAAAACACTGGGGTTAAAGCACAAGCGGTTAAAATAAGCGGTGCTACCAATCCAAGGGTTGTTCCCAAATTATCCCACGCAAAACGGCTGGGGGTGATAATAAGTGTCAACACCATTAAAATCACAAACAGCCACACAGCAAAGCGGGCTTCATTTATGTACCGTCGTACCATTTTCATATCTTTTTTCCGCCATATCCTTTGTCTTCGCCAAACATTGCCGACATTAAGGATTCCATATGCATATTTTGTTTATCCAGTTCGGCAAAGATGCTGTAATCCCGAAACACGAACACCCTGTCGCACAATTCCAAAATCTCGTCCAATTCGGTTGATAAAATGACCAAGGTCATGCCTTTTTCGGCAACCGCCCCCCGAAAATAGTCATACAAAGTGTGGCGGGTTTGAATATCGACGCCACGGGTAGGATCGTTTAACAGCATAATTTTAGGATTCTGTGCCATTGCCCGTGCCAATAATACTTTTTGTTGATTGCCCCCCGATAAACTGCTGATGGGGATGTGCCGATGGGCATACGACATGGCAAGCTCATCCCGATACCCATCAAGCACCATATGTGAGTGCCGTTTTTTTAACCAGCCCAAGGATGAAAACCGTTTTAAATTGCCAAACACAAAATTGTCTTGCACACTTAAATGGGGAAAAATACCTGTTTTTTTACGGTCTGATGGCATATAAATTATCCGTTGTTCTGCCCCATCAAACAAGCTGTTAATCGGTTTTCCTGTAGGGGTTTTTACCGTGCCAGTTACGGGGGTATATATCCCCGCCAACGCTTCGATAAATGCCGATTGTCCATGCCCTTCTAGCCCCGCCAACCCTAATATTTCTTGTTTATGAATGTGCTGATTGATGGGGGGTGTATCCGCTTTTAACCGCAGCTCTGATATGTGTAGTACGCTTGTCATTGTCCATCCCCTTGGGTCAACAGGTTTAATAAATTTTTGGGGTGTATATCTTTACCTTGTACGGTTGCCGTATGTACCCCATTACACATCACAAACACCGTGTGCGACAATGCCATAATTTCCGGCATACGGTGGGATACAAATATGACCGCCCCCCCATTTTGACAAAAAGTGCGGATTTCCGCAAATACCTTTTCCCTGTCTGATAAATCAAGGGCAGCGGTAATTTCATCTAAGATCAAAATTTGGGGGGTGTTCATAAACCCCCGTGCAACCACTAATATTTGTTGTTCGTTCAATGATAATTCCCCGGCAGGCTTTTGTAAATCAATGGGTTTATCTGATAACTTCTGCACCCATTCGGATACCAATTGTTTATAATGTGCACGGGATCTTTTATGGGAAAAAATAGGGTTTTGCCCAATACACACATTGTCATAACCACTCATATTCGGTGCAATCATCACCTCTTGTAACACCACGGACACGCCATGGGCAATCATATCCGTTGGGTGCAGGGGTTTTATAACCCTATCGCCACAATATATATCCCCAGAATCCGCTTGTAGTATGCCCGATAAAACTTTTACCAGTGTACTTTTACCAGATCCATTTTCCCCCAAAACCGTGTGGACTTTACCCGCTTCAATGGTAACAGATACCCGCTGTAATGCCTTGGTTTGCCCAAAACTTTTACTGATGACCTGTGTGGATAAAAGCGTTGTCATACGACACCTCTTGTTATATTATAGCAAATGGGTATAAAATGATATGTTATAGGTGATTTTTGCTTTTAGGGAGTCGACTTTTAGGAAACAGGCAATAGCACCGCTATTTCCAAGTGAGACCGATAACCATTTAAAACCACAAATCACATTATACTAAATGCACCATAAGGACAGCACCCCCCCCACGGGGATTATATAAGAGGTCACTGTTATTATAGTGTTTTAAGTTTTATTTACACGCAGGCGGTACCTGAGAATAATCCCATCCACGGGCAGGTGCATCATTGCCATCAAAGTACGCATTCATCACCGATTGTGGCACGGGGTCGGAAGACGCCACTGGGAATATACCCGAAGAATCTGGTTTCATACAAGACCCATACCAATTTGCCTGTTGCTCTTGGCTAACCGCTGGAATCGGAATCATTAAGGTATTTACAGATGGCTTCTGCCCATCCATAATACGGCTTGCCGTACGGAACATGGCTTGACCAATCCATGTGGGCAATAATGCCACACCGGTAAATTGAAATTCATCTTGGTTTTCATACCAGAATCCCAATGAATCCCCAGATAAAGATCCAGTTACCACAGGTAACGGACGGCCCGCTTGGCGGAAGGCTTCCGCCACAACCCGTGTTTCAGATCCCGTTGTCCACACCCCTTGAATCGGTGCCGGGTGGGTTGCCAGTGTTTGTAAAATAACCGATTTTGTTACCGATGGTGTCCAGTTACCATTAACCGTCCGTACAACCTTAATACTTGGATACTTGGCAAAGGCAGATTTTGCCCCTTGGCGTTGTTGTTGCACGATGGAAACACCGGCAATGCCCTCAACCATCACCACATTACCTTTGCCTCCTAACCGTTCGGCTAGGTTTTTCGCCATATCATATCCCCATTTATAGTAGTTCGAATCCACATTAAACGCATATGGGCTGGTTACCGATGCGGCGGATGTAACAAAGGGAATACCAGCTTCTGCCGCCGCTTCAATCGCTGCGTTTAAGCCGGTGGGTGACCCAGGGACAGAGGTGATAATATCACAGCCTTTTTCAGTAAAATTACGAATTTGGGAAATTTCTAAGCTGACATCCCCATTCGAATCCGCCATTTCAAAACTGGATACAACCCCTTGGTCAATTAAGCCTTGTACCAAGCGTTTTACTTCGTTGGTCAGTGCCACCCGCCACCCATTTCCTTGATAGCTCTCCGAATGGCACCACTTGTACGCCCCCACTGGGACAGTAAAGTTTTGAAGTAATGCGGGTCCCACAGGGGTGGTGGAATTTTCATATTCCGCTTGTAAGTTTGCGGGCAAATGCCCAACCGCACTGGCACCAGCACTGGTAACACCCATAGTCGCCAAAGTGGCAAATGCCACATGCTTTAAAAAATTAAGATTCATAATACACTTTCCTCTCAAATATATATGTGCATATTGTTCATATTGTAAAAATAGTAAAAATATTCTTGCACATAAAATGATATCACAGGAAAATAATTTTGCAAGTATAAAATAAAAAAGTTTTTTATGGGTAAAATACAAAATGATTTAAAATGTGATTCACTCCGTATTATTATCATTTATTTATAGGAGGATGTATAATAATGTACGATAGCGATATGAGTGATTTTGAGTGGTCCTTGATTAAACCCCTACTTCCGAAAAACCATCAACGATACCGCAATCGTTTATACACCTCAATATTGTTGTGAATTAAATCTTTAACAAATGAATCTGTATCTTTATTCATATCGGTTTTTTTTTGCGAATCGCATATTTCCTTTTATACGTCTCCTACAAGGAGAGCTATAAATATTAAAATTATTATAATAATAGCTCCAATAATAGCTCCATACAATACAAGAAGTAGAAGTGCTCCTATAAGTTCAGCTCCTCCTGGTAAGACTAATAAAATTAATAATAACAATATTGCTATGATTGTAAGCATGTTATTTATTCCTTTTCTTGGCTTTCAATTAGGGGTCTTCTCTAATCTTTTTCTTATAAGGTATATTCATCTAGTGTATCATGTAAAGGTATATTTTTTTCTGTCATATCTAGTTTCCTTTTTATTGTAACATACAATATCATAAAATATTTAGTCAAGCAAATTATAATATTACATGGTCTTAGAGCCATCATTTTATATCAGATTGATTATATCTAGGTCAGCCCCTAAGAGTTTTTGGGGTTCCGCCAAAAGGTGAGGGTCAAAATTTAAGGGATGAACTGATGATACATTCATTTTTCACTTGAAAGGGTGTGCATGGCAGTTTAATAATAAACAAAACGATTCATATGTGGTATTATATAACTTATGCAAACATAAACAATTCAAAGTATTTTGGAACCATAAACGCATATGCAAAGTTAAGGAAACCTTTTACCCATGACACAAGACGACACCACACAAGATGCACACAAAAAATATTCTGTGCCCAAATATTCTGTCCCCGCCGTGGAAAAAGCATTGGATATACTGGAATTATTATCCACACAATCCACTATGTTGACCCAAACGCAAATTGCCAAACACTTGGGGCAATCGCCCAGTGGGGTATTTCGCACCTTAGAATGCTTAAAAAGCCGGGGGTATATTGCCCATGAAGAAGGCGGATCTGGATACCACTTAACCATGCAGCTGCACCGTTTGGTGGATAATTTCCCGATTACCAACATTTTGATAAATAAGGCGACCGCCCCCATGCACGCCCTGTGTGAACGGACAAATTTATCCTGTCATTTGTCCGTGCCTAATGGGGGAAAAATATATATTATCCATCAAGCCAAAAGCCCCCTTCCCATATCCTTAGATATAAAAATAGGGGCAGAATTTTCCCTGCACCGCACCGCCTCTGGACGGGTATTATTGGCATTTCAGGACATACAAACACACACCAAATGGCTGAACAACAGCATGCAGGACGGCAAAGCATATAATGTACAAAATTTACAACACCGCTTAGATACGATTCGAAAAAATGGCTATGAAATATCCGGTGGCGACCGTATCCAAGGCTTGCAAGATATCAGCTGTCCCATTTTAAACACACAGGGGGTGGCAATTGCCGCATTAACCGTACCGTTCTTGGATTTTATCAACGATGACATCGATATAGAATATGTAAAATGGGCGTTAATTGGCACTTGCACGCATATTTCCACACAAATAGACATCTAATTTCCTCTATTTTTTTACAAGTAAAAAATAATTTTTCTTGAAAAAAATATTTTTTGGGATAAAATAAAACTTGTAACACACTACAAAATGCATATTTAAGGGGAATAAATGTCAAAAATTATGATAAAAGGCATGTCATGGTCACACACACGAGGGACAGCACCTATGTATGCGACTTCGAATATATACAGCACCCAACACCCAGATGTAACATTCACTTGGGATGAACGGTCGTTACAAGATTTCGAAAGCCAACCATTGCGGGAACTTGCCGAAACATACGATCTTATTGTCATTGACCACCCGCATGTGGGCGAAGCGGTGGCACAAGGATTATTAGCGGACTTTAACAAAACCCCATATATACAACAGTTGCAACACATCGCCCAAAATGCCGTGGGGAAATCACACGAATCATATTGTATTGACGGGGGACAATACGCCCTTGCCATTGACACCGCTTGCCCGGTTGCCTGTTACCGTCCCGATATGTTGGACTGTGTCCCCACCGATTGGCAACAGGTGTTGGATGTGGCACAAACAGGCAAAGTGGCAATTCCCTTGCGATCCCCCCATGCACTGATGTTGTTTTTCTGGATTGCCAATGCATACCAGTTGCCCATCGCCCCCAACACGGACATTTTTATGGCAAAATCGCATATGGCACAGGTCTTAGACACCTGTAAAGACATCAGCACATACTTAGACGACTCCTGCTACATCAGTGACCCAATTGCCATATTAAATACGATGGCACAAGATGAATCCTGTATTGCCTATTGCCCACATATTTATGGGTACATCAATTATGCCCATCAAGGGTTTCGGGATAATGTGATATTGTTTGATGACATTGTCCCCCTGAACAACAAGGTGGGCGGGTCTGTTTTGGGGGGAACCGGTATCGCCATATCCGCATTATCAAAACATCAGGACATCGCCATCGATTACGCTATACAGATTGCATCCACCCCTTGTCAAACACAACATTGGGTACAAAACGGCGGACAACCGGGACATAAAATGGCATGGACAGACGCCACCTGTAACCGTCTGAGCAATAATTTTATGACACATACCTTAAAAACCTTAGAAAATGCGTGGCTTCGCCCACGGTACAATGGATACTTGTCCTTTCAAGCAAACGGTAGTGATATTATCTGTGATTTTTTACAACAAAAAGCCGATAAAGACACCACCATACACAACCTGCAATACCTATACCAGACCAGCCTTGCCCCATAAAGATACAGCAGAGATCCCCATGCAATACCCTTTAAAAGATATTATTATTGTTGATTTTAGCCAGTTCTTAGCCGGTCCATCCGCCACACTTCGTTTGGCGGATTTAGGGGCAACGGTGATTAAAATCGAACGCCCACAAGGGGGGGATGCCTGCCGTGGATTACAGCTTAAAAACCTAAAAATCGATGGGGACAGCCTGCTGTTTCATACCATTAACCGCAATAAAATGAGCTATACAGCGGATTTAAAAAACCCCGAAGACACACAAAAGGTCATCGCCCTTATCAGACAAGCGGATGTACTGGTACAAAACTTTCGCCCCCGTGTGATGCAAAAATTGGGATTGGACTATGACACGGTAAAGATCATAAATCCCCGCCTTGTGTATGCATCCGTGTCTGGATATGGGCGTGATGGGGAATGGGCGGATAAACCGGGGCAAGATTTACTGGTACAAGCCCTAAGCGGTGCCTGTTACCTGAATGGCAATGCAGACCAACCGCCACAACCATTTGGGCTGGCGGTTGCCGATATGATAACGGGGGCCCATTTGGTACAAGGGATACTGGCGTTATTGGTACGAAGGGGTATCACCAACCAAGGTGGACTGGTGGAGGCAAGTCTGATGGAATCCATGCTTGATTTTCAGTTTGAAGTGCTGACCACCCACCTGAATGATGGGGGGCAATTGCCCAACCGCAGTACCATCAACAACGCCAATGCGTACTTAGGAGCCCCCTATGGCATATATGCCACCGCCGATGGACATATAGCGTTGGCAATGGGGTCGGTGATAACACTGGGGGAATTGCTGGATTGCCCCCCCCTAATCACCTATACCAATCCAGACGATTGGTTTGACAAACGGGATGAGATAAAACATATATTGCAACAGCACTTATTGACCCAATCCACCGCATATTGGCTGGCACGGTTGGAACCCGCAGATTATTGGTGTGCGGATGTACTGAATTGGCAACGGTTGATACAAAGCAAGGGATTCACATCGTTGGATATGATACAACACATATCCCCCACTGATACGGATACACCCCCTGTAAAAATGACCCGATGCCCCATACGCATAGACGGACAGCGGTTATTTCACACCACCCCTGCCCCTAAACTGGGGCAAGACACGGCACACATCGATACCTCGTTTTTGGGAAAAAAGGATAAACCATGAAGCCCTTAGCAGGTATCCGTGTTCTTGATTTCAGCCAATTCTTAGCAGGTCCCGCATGTAGCCTACGGTTGGCGGACTTGGGGGCAGAGGTGATTAAAATTGAACGCCCCGATACAGGCGATATTTGTCGCCATTTGTATGTGGCAAAGCAAAAAATTGGTGAGGAAAGTACTATTTTTCACGCTATTAATCGCAACAAAAAATCGGTGGCGGGGAACTTAAAAGACCCCATAGACAAACACCATATATTACAACTGATAAAGACCGCCGATGTGGTGATACAAAATTTTCGCCCTGGGGTGGCGGAACGGTTGGGCATTGATTACACCAGTTTACAACGGATAAACCCCCGCATTGTCTATGGGTCTGTATCCGGGTATGGGGCGGATAACAGCTTATGGCACCACAAACCAGGGCAAGATTTATTGGCACAAGCCCTATCAGGCATCACATATATAAACGACCGCTCAACACCACATCCGATGGGGTTAAGCATTGCGGATTTAACCACCGCCTATGACTTAACACAAGGAATACTGGCACTTTTAATACGACGGGGCAAAACAGGCTTAGGCGGATTGGTGCAAGTCAGCCTGTTGGAAACACTTATAAGTTATCAAGCCATACAATGTACGGCATTCTTAAATGCCTTTATACAAAAACCCCGTGAAAGCATACAAATGGTTTATCAAACACAAGACGGATATATCGCCATCATTGCCCCATCGCCCCTGCATATGCACACCTTGATACAAGCAGATGACATAAAACAAACTTTAAAAACCCAATCCACCACCCACTGGGTAAAAACCCTAAATACGGATACGCTGCATGCAGCGGCGGTACTGGATTGGCACCAATTACGCAAATTCCCCCCCTATCAACAGTTACAATTTGAACAAACAGTTACCAGTCCCCATTACCCCCCTGTGTATACCACCCGTTGCCCGTTGCGAATCGATGGGGCATACATGACAAACCCCCAAGGCATTCCCGCCATTGGCGAACACAATCACATCCTAGTCACAGACCAAGCCACAGGAGAACACGCATGTTTATAGAAAAATTTTACGAAGAATTTGAACTGGGCGATACCTATACCACCATCGGCAGAACGATTACGGAAACAGACATCGTTATTCATGCTGGGCAAACGGGGGATTTTTATCCCCACCACATGGACGCAGAATGGTGCAAAACCCAACCCTTCAAAGCCCGTATTGCCCATGGAACATTGACTTTTGCGGTGGCAATCGGCATGACCGCAGGGCTGATAAATAACAGGGCAATGACATATGGATACGAAAAACTGCGATTCCCCCGCCCCGTATACATTGGGGACACCATCACAGTAACCGTCACCATAGTCGACAAAAAAGACCACCCCAGAAAACCCGCATACGGTTTCGTAACCGAAAAAATAGAAGTCTTTAACCAACACAACAATTGCGTCATGGCAACCAAACATGTGTTGTTTGTGGAAAAGAAAAGGCTCTAGCACCAGCACTGGTAATACCCACAGCCGCCAAAGTGGCTATATATGTGCGTATTGTTCATATTGTAAAAAATACTTTTACCCAATAATACACACTTACACAATTGATTAATTTATGCTAGGATATGATACATTATGTGTATAGTTGCTTGATATATTCTTTTATGGTGTCCCCGTAGTCTTTCTGAATATGGGGGTTAGGGTTGCGAAGTATGTTTTGTATTCTGTTTTGGGGTTTTCTATGCGATGGATCAGCATGTCGACCGCTTGGATTGCCGGTTGTTGGGTTTGCAGGTGTATGGTGGACAGGTTGTATCCGCCCCATTCTGCCATGGGGATATCGTCAAAGCCCAGTATTTGTATATCGTTTGGTATGGACACGCCAAACTGTTTTAAGCCGTCCATAATTCCCATGGCGATGGCATCGTTGGAACAAAATATGCCATCTATGGTGTTTAATTGTTGATATACAGTGTATGACAGTTTTTTGCCGTCTTGATAGGTGTTACCATCGCTGTTAAATATGTGGCATGGGGTATGATTATCTTTGCAGACTTGGATAAATTGTTCCGCCCTTGCCCCTATGGTATAGGAAAAGTCGTCTATTTTAACCACTGCCATACTGTGGGCTTTGCAGGAATGCAACATGTCAAATGCCAATTGCCCCGCATGGGCAATGTCAAGCCCAATATGGTCTACGCCTGTTAAGGCTGTATCATGATACATGGTTACCATGGGTATATTTAAACCATGGCATTCGTCGATAATTTTTGTGGGCACCCGCCCCGAAGTAATAATAATACCAGACAGGTTATATCCTAACAAGTCTTCAAGTAATTCCTCCAAAGTCTCTGGGTCATCAATGGATAATAAAATCGGGTGATAGTGTTTTTTGACCAACCGTTCGGTAATTAAGCGGGTTTGTAATGCCCTTAGGGGGTTGTCAAGGTGTGATACCACCACGCCTACCAATCGGCTTTTCGGGCTGGACAGGCTTTGTGCTGTGTAATTTACCCGATAATTTAATTCTTTTGCCGCTTTGAGGATTTTTTCTTGATTCTTTTTGCTGATGCTTTTGTCACGGGCAAACGCACGGGACACAGAGGACTGTGATACGCCTGCCAACTTTGCCACATCATAAGAGGTTACAGTTTTCTTTGTCATGGTATGTCTAAAATATATCAAATGGACTATATAAGGTTTACCATGTAAAGTCAACATCACATGACCATATTAGAAAAATCTATTTTTCCATTACATGCTAATAAATCCCCCCCATATTCCAAGATATGGGCGAGGGAATATGTTTGGGTTTTGCCACCAGCTTCTTGTACCAACAATAACCCAGCGGTAATATCCCAAGGATACATATAAGGTTCAAAGAAACCTTCCGCCTGCCCCTGAGCCACACATGCCAATGAATATGATGCGGACCCAAACAAGCGATAGGCTATGGATTCTTTTTCTAAATTGGCTATACTTGCCAAATGGTTATCTATAGCCCATCGTTCTGAACGGCTTAGGATAAGAGTTGATCGATTTTTCTGAGCTTCGTTTGACACATAAATACGGTGGGGGGCTTGGTTTTGGGATTGACAAAATGCCCCATGCCCCTTAACCGCCCATAACAAACGGTTTATTTCCGGTAAATAGATAGCAGAAAATTGTATGTCCCCATCATATATATAGGCAATGGAAATTGCCCATTCGGACAGCCCCCGCATGAAATTAGCGGTGCCGTCTATGGGATCCAAAACCCATAAGCCTTGGTCTGTTTGTTGTATGTCAAAGGTTGCCATAGCACAGCATTCTGTGTTGTTTTCTTCCGCTAAAATCATATCGTTTGGGTAATGGGCGGTGATGGCATCATGCCAACATTGCTGCACAGTCGTATCCGCCAGTGTCAAAAAATCCTGCTGTGATTTTTCTGATATAAATGCAAAGGGGGGCGTTTCTTGGCGTAAGGTGATTGCCATTTTACTGGTCTTACGAATAAAAGACTTGGTGAATTGCAAACGATTGTTAATATGTTTGGATATGTCCATAAAATTTTAATCCCTTTGTTTATATTACTTAGACTTATGGCGTTCCAGCCCAAAATAATTTGCCAACCCAATAATTACGATTGATAACACCATAATCAACACCGTATATACAAGGCTGATGGCGATAACTTCTGGTTCTTCGACTCTGGTGGCATCTGCCAATGCGACGCCTAATGTACGGTTGTTAATATTATATAATAATGGTGTTACCACAAATTCGGTCAAGGTGCTTTGAAAGGATAATGCACCGATAATAATGACGAAGGGGGCGATAATGGGGAAAGTGACCTGCCTAAATATAGTAAATGGTGTTGCCCCCAACGATTTACCCGCCATTTCTAAGTTGGGGTCAAGGGATGTAAAAGCGGACTTTAACATATGCACCATAAACGGAACAGCCCCAACCGCCATCACCAATGGCAACAGGATAAATTCACCCACCAATGGTTGGTTTAACATTATCCAATGAGTATCGCCATATACTACAATAAAGCCTAATGCCAGTGCTAAACTTGGCACAAACCATGGAATATAAGCGATAATTTCCAAGGGAATAGCATACAAGGGCTTGGCATTATGTATCATTTGCGTACACAATAAACTGAACCCTAGTGCCATAAGGGTGGCACTGCCACCGACAATAAAACTGTTAAACACAGGGGTTAGGGTTTCGCCCGATGTGAATACTGTTATATAGTTTACCAATGTAAATGTATCAGGTAGTGTTCCCATGATGATATTTTGTACAGGGGCAAATGAAAATACCACCACAAACACCACAGGCAACATATAAATGATAAATAATACATAAGAAAGGATATGGATTATGATATTTAAAGCAGGATTGGCGATTTTGACTTTTTCGTTGCTGTTTTTGGTTTTGGCAAGCGAATAATACACACCACCTTTTTGAATATATTTTAACAGTATCAACAACGCCATCGACACAATCGTTAATACTAATGCCAGCATAGATGCCATGCCAAGTCGTCCTATCCCGGCAAGGGACACAATCATCACACTTATCATTTGAAATTCTTTACCCCCCAATAGGGCGGGTGCGGCGTAGGACGCTAATACCCCTAATAATAACAATATACTAATGGCAAAACAGGTGGGTAATAATGATGGGATAACTACTTTCAGAAAAGTGGCAACAGGTCCCATGCCTAAGCTGTGTGCCGCCCGCACAATGGAAAAATCTAGGTTTTGCAAGGCGGAGCGAACGAATAAAATATATCCCCCTGTCATAGCAAAACTGTGCAGGATAAGAACTGCCCATTGCCCCTTAAACCAATTTGGGTTTAGGTTGGGGAATACCATAATTAGCATGTTGGTAATAATACCGTTGTTCCCATAAATAAATTTGTATCCTGTAACAATGGCGATACTTTCATATATTAACGGTGTTAAAAAAGCGATTTTTAACCAAAATACACCACGGATTTTAAAGTATTCAACCACCGCTACTTGAAACAGCCCCAATATACTGACCGTAACCAAGCTCATAAATGCCATTCTGACTGTGTTACTCAGTAATTTTCGCACACGCCTAGATTCATATAAGCGTTCAAAATTTCGGGTGTCCAGTTGTCCATTATGGGAAAAGGCTTCGACAATAATTTCAAACGCAGGAATAAGCATTAAAGCAAATGCGACCCATATAATAAATGCAATTAAACCGTACTTTATAGCTTGTTCTACAAGTGGATTACGGCGGGGCAGTGTTTTTTCCATAATGTTCCCCTTTACGCCATATCTGATATAATAATTAGGTCGCTTTCATTACAACCAACTGTAATCGTATCGCCTATGCTTAATGATATGGCGTGGTGTCCGAAAATGGTGTTGTGTATGGTTTCACCTGTTTCAAGGGTGGCATAAATGAACGCATTTATGCCGCGAAATACAATATCCGTAATCTTAGCATTGATTTTATAATCCATCGTATCATGCACCCCACACAGGGGCAAGCGTTCGGGACGGACAGCAATAAATGCATTTTCAGGCAGGTTTAACACCTGTTTTAAACCGCTTGAAAATACACATGCTTCACCCAAAAAATTACAGGTATAAGCGGTGGCAGGATTGTAATATAAATCTTGTGGTTTACCAAATTGATTGATGGTACCTTGGTTTAACAAGGCAATACAAGACGACATGGATAACGCTTCGTTTTGGTCGTGGGTGACGAATACGATGGTAAAGCCAAATTGTTGTTGCAATCGCATCAATTCTGAACGCATTTCCACCCGCAGTTTCGCATCCAGATTGGATAATGGTTCATCCATCAATAAAATTTTTGGATTTAATACCATGGCACGGGCAATGGCAACCCGTTGTTGTTGTCCCCCTGATAATGCTACGGGTTTTTTATGGCTCTGTTCCCAAATACCGACGGTTTTTAAGACTTTTTCTGTACGGTGTTGAATATCTTGTTTGCTGTATTTTCGTACCTTTAACCCAAAGGCTACATTTTTAAATACGCTCATGTTTGGAAACAGGGCATAGTTCTGAAATACAATACCAATATCCCGCTGTTCGGGGGGGTGATCTGTTACATCCTTATCATTAATATAAATCCGTCCTTTTGTCGGCTTTAAAAATCCTGCAATTGCCATCAGTAAGGTACTTTTGCCACTACCCGATTCCCCAAGTAAGGTGTAAAAATCCTTTTCACCAATATGTAAATTCAGATTTTCAATGATGGTGATGTCACCATATTGCAGGGTGATATTTTCTAATCTTATCATAACTCTATTCTCAAAGAATGCTTTTTTTACTTATTATATCATAAAACATCGGTGGGGGATATTCCCCCACCACCGATGTTGTTATCGCAAGAAAGATTATTCCATAATATCCAATTCAATGGTTTCCAACCAATCAGATTGATTTTCTGTTACCCACAACCAATCCACAGGCTGTGCGGTTACCATTTTGGCATAGGCTTTTATTTTGTCATTGGAATTTGCAATCGCCTCTGGGTGTGCAGGGGTTTGTCCAAATGTGTTGGCATATTTTGCCATAAATGTTGGGGATCCCCACCAATCAACAAATTTTTGTGCCAAGGACAGGTTATCTGTGCCTTTGATAATACCAATACCTTCGGCAATTACAGGTGTACCGCCTTTGGTATTGACAATCTTAAACTCCATACCAGAGCTGTCCGCCACACGGAATACACCGCCGAACCAGTTTAGCATAATGGGAATGCTACAATCGCCCCACCCTTTGACAATATCTACAAATTCTTTATCAGTTATGCTGTTGGCATAAAATTTCTTCATGGTGTCCCAACCGGCATCGGTTACATTATTACCATCACGATATTGGGATAAGATGCCTGCCAAATATGAACGGGTGGTTTGTGATCCCAAACCGCCAATGGCATACATATCTTTATATTCTGGTTTGATTAAATCTGTCCATGTGGTGGGTGGTACTTTATTTGCGGGCAGACACTTTGGGCTGTATGCAATTACAATCGGTGTCTGCCAAAACATGGTAAAGCTGTCATCAGCGGTTTGGTATGCTTTTGGCAAGCCTTGTTTCCATGTGGGACTGTATGGTTGTAACAAGCCTTTCATTTGCAGACTGTACATGCCTGATTGGGTTAAGCCCATAATCACATCCGCTTGTGGGTTTTTGCCTTCGGCAACCACACGATCGTGCAAGACTCCTCCGCCAGCAGATACAAATTCTATGTCTATGCCCAAGGCTTTTCTGGCTTGTTCTTTGATGAAAGGTCTCCGTTTGGCGTCCGCTTGTGGTGTATATACAACCAAATCCGCAGACAATGCCACCGCTGGAATAACCGTGGCTAATATTGTTAAGATTTTTTTCATATGTCTCTCCTCTTAATAACTAATAAAATTAAATTGTTAAACATTACAAGCAATATGTACAATTGAGAGAGAGTCTAAAAAGTAGCTTGTCTGTAATGTTTAAAACAATGTTACTGCTGTATGTAACAATCGTAGTGTATAGCATTTTTTTAGGGATTACAACATATTTTTGAATGCGAATGCAAAATACATTCGAATTTCCATAATTATGTATATTCTTTAAATACTCTAAGTGCCATGTCAATGTCATCTAAAATAAGGCTGTCCGCCCCCGCTTCAATGGCATCTCGTATGGTTTGTTCCGTATGATCGCCTTGGTCGTTATATTGCCAATAGGTTAATATTTCATACCCTGCTTGACGGCTGGCATCCGCATATTTTTTGTCTGTATATGTATGTAACAAATCGGGATTTTGCGAATCTTTTTTCATAAAACACATGCTCATTTGTTGGTATCCTGTGTAATAAGGGGCGGGTTTGTTGTGGTATACTGCATGCATAAATTGGTCGATAAGTTTTGATGGCAATTCAAATAAACACTCCTTGGGAAAAGTTTGTTTGGCGTATTGCGACACCCGAAAACAGGGAATGTGTAGTATCACCCGATAGGCAGAATTATATTGGCAAATCAGTGTGTTGATAATGTCTGCTAATTGTATGCCTCTTGCGTTTGTTTCCTTGATTTCCAAATCAAATACCACATCTGGATATATTTGAAACATCTGTTCTAGGGGTATCAAAGTGGCGGGGTGATTCGGGTGTTGCAGGGAAAAATCAATTTTTTGCATATCCGCATATGTAGTGTCCATTACCACGCAATCCACCCCCGTTGTACGGATGGTGTTTGGGTCGTGAATAAGTACAGCCACATTGTCCTTGGTCAAACGGACATCAAATTCAAATGAAACCGAACTGCCAATATCTTCGAACTGTTGTTTATAGGCGTACGCCACATCAAACGCCTCTTTGGTATTTTCCGATCGGTGTGTTACTGCCCCACGGTGGGTTACAAATCTGGGTAATTTTTCATGTTTAAAACGGGTTATCATACTTTTATAAGATCCTTCTTTTGTATATAATGTTACACAGCATTTATAGGGTATCGATTCGATTTTTTTGAATGCGTATGCAAAATTATTGTATCAAATTTTTCCCAAAATGGCAATAGGCAAATTTTATGTGTTTTCCTTACCTTTTAAAATACATTTATATTTCAATATGCTATATATAATTATAGCACATTTTTTATACACAGTTTTAATAAATTTCATTGACTTTACAGGTTTTAGGTATATATTTTTATAAAAAGATATTTTAAATATAAACCAATAAGGGGAGATATAATGAAAAATATATGTAGCAGGCGGCATTTTATAAAAGGATGTGGGGTGGTTTTGGGTAGCATGGCGATGCCAAATATCACCATGTCAGAATCCTTTGATCGTATGTTACCACCGCTATCAGATTTTTACCGCAATTTAAAACATCTGGCAGTGGCGGGACATCGGGGTGCATTTCAGTTCGCCCCAGAAAATTCATTAGCATCGTTACAATCGTGCATTGACTTGGGGGTGGAAGTAACCGAAATAGATGTACGGGCAACCACAGACGGCATACCCGTATTATTTCATGATAGCGATTTATATCGTATGATAGGGCGGGACACATACCTGAATGACATAACCCTGTCAGAATTACAAAAATTACCTTTACGGGATAAAGGGGGAAGCAAATATCAACCAATCACCACAGAAACGGTTCCTACTTTGGAACAAGCTTTTGAATTTGCCAAAGGCAAACTGTATCTGCACTTGGATATAAAAGATCGTACTATTATTGACCAACTTCCCGCTCTTATGCGTAAAACAGGTATGACTGATTATGTGAAAATCAATAAATCTGTTAAAAATATGCAAAGCATTGACGCCTTAAAGCAAGCAGAACAATATTACAATTGTATAATTGTACCACATATAAGCTTTAAGGAAAAATACTTGCCCAAATTATTACCTTTGCTACAACACCTAGACACACCAATTTTATCCGCAAAGTTTGACGATATTGCCACTTTGTACAAGGTTGTACCTGTGTTACAACAATATGGTATTAAATTAGAATGTAATACCTTAAAATTTTCTTATTCTGTTATTGGTTATTACGATACGGATGTGAAAAAAAATCCCGATAAAGTATGGGGTGAATTGTATCGTGCGGGTGTAAATGTCCTTATGACCGACCACTTGCAAGAAATCACTGAATGGCGAAAAATTTTATAATTTCAATGATATTATTAGAATTTATATTTTCGTTGATGGCGGGTGTGATGTTGATGTTGGTATCGATTAACATGGTGCGGTCGTCTGTTAAGAAAGCGTATGGGGGTTTGATTGCCAATGTCCTTATGACCAAGTATGGTAATATACGGGCGGTTGCGTTGGGGGCTGTGCTTGCCATCGCCATGCAGGGGGCTACGGCGGTGATTGTGTTGACCTCTGGTTTGGTGGCAACAGGGATTATTCCCCTTGCCGTTGCCTTGGCGGTTGCCATAGGGGCGGATGTGGGCTCGGCTATTGTGCTTCGGGTGCTTACCTTTGATATATCTGGGTTCATTCCTGTGTTACTAGCCATTGGCGGGTGGATGCATTTGAAGTCTGACAGTGCCCATCGTAAACACATCGGACATATCTTGTTTGGTATGGGGTTGATTATTCTGTCCCTGCAACTGTTAAAATCCGCTATTGCCCCAGTGGCAAGTATGCCGTTTTTTATGGATATTGCCTATTATTTTGAATCTGATTTATTGTTGGCATTTATCGTGGGAGCGGTGCTTACTTTTGCCATGCATTCTAGTGTGGCATCTATTTTAACCTTGGTAACCCTTGTACATACGGGCAGTTTATCCGCTGTTTCAGGAATAGCGTTTATACTAGGGGCAAACTTGGGCAGTGCGTTTATAGCGTACTGGATGACCAGAGGCGGGGAAAAAGATGAAAGCACAGTCCCGAAACTTATCATGATACTTCGGGGTGTTATGGCGATTATGTGTGTACTTGTGTTAATCGGCATAGTACGATATGCCCCCGATATGGTACAGGGGTATTTGTTTGGGTTGCAAGAACAGTCGCTTATTTATACGCATATGGTATTTAACTTTGCCTTAATGGTATGGATACCATTTATTCCCAAGATTATCAATATAGCACAACAATACGACGACCCCATTGATACACAGATGGATACGAATGGTATTTTATCCATAGCCCAACGGGAGGGTGTGGACAGTGTAACCATACATGGGTATGTGAGCAAGGAAATTTTATTTATGCTGGACACCTTGGCAAACAGTGTCAGTTTGGTGGAAGAGTCGTATCGTAATTACAACAATAATATTACGGAATGTATGCAAAAATCCCATACCAATATTCAGCAACGGGTTGAGGATTTAAAACAGTTTTATACGGATATTCCCGAAGGGACACTCACCAAGGATGAGGCAAGGAAGATACGGGAATACATATCGTATGCGGTGGAATTAAGCAAGGCATCTGAGTTGATATCAGGGGTATTTATGGATTTGGCAAAGGAAAAGTACACCAACAAGATATTATTTTCAGAAAAAGGCTGGCAAGAAATTAAGGTCATGTATGAACAGTTGCGACAGGGTACGCTGTTGATGTTTGATGTGTTGATGGGTAATCGTGGGGGTGATAACCAAACGGACGAAATTACCAAGCAACAACAGATTATGCAGGGCAATTACCAAAAAAGCCTACACCGTCACCTAAAACGCCTATCAGTCGGCGACACAGTCACCGCCCATTCCAGCAACATGCACCTTAAAACCGTTTCAAACATATACGAAATACACAATACGATACTATCACTGCCTACGCATATTAAACAAGGTACTTTGTAAGGAGGTCTATCATAAAATTTGTGTAAGTAGGATTTATTAACTATGTGTTATATTGGGGATATACTTACTATACCACATGCAACAATAAGGAGACTTACTTATGACGAAAAGAACCAAAAAATCACATACTATACAATCAGAAATCAATCCTGATTTAATTAAGCAATTATTACAACACGCCGAGGGGCAAAAGTTTTTTGGGACTGATGGCTTTTTCCAATCTTTGAAACAGAGCCTTGCCAATGGTATCCTAGAAGGGTAAATGGAACATCACCTTGGCTATCAAATATATCCTATGGTTGGATAGGTTGGTCGCCAGTGTCCTGTATAAATCATGTAATGTCCACCTTTCTGTACCTGTGGATCAATACCCAAAGTAACATCAGCCTTATACTGTTGACACACAGCCTTAGCATGTTTTAAGGACCCATCGGGCCAATAGCAACCCGTTTCTGTCGCCCATTGGTGCGATAGATAAAACAAAAAGTCTTACGCCCTGCTTTGCTTACCCGCACACAAGACCCCGAAAAATGTTTTCCCCATATTCACTCATATCCCCATCAGCCACTAAACTTTTACAAACACATCGGCAAAATTATCAATAATTATAATACTCTCATTTTCATAAAATTTGGTAATAATTTGGCACCAAAACCCTACAAAATTAAGGCTTATAACCCATACAACACAGAGCAACCAAAAATCTCAAAAGACATCATATGCACTCATTTTACATAAGTAATTTTTGATTTTGACAGAAATTTATTAAGGCATCCATTTCCTTGCTTTTTGTATAATTTTTCGACCAGACAAGTCCAATATTCATGTCTTGTGTTGGGTTCATTATCTTGATGCGTTCTATGCGTTTGCCGTCCAGTGACCATGGGCGGTATACCATGTCCGATAAAATCGTAATCCCCTTGTTCATTGACACCATGCCCCGAATAGCCTCTAGGCAATTAGATTCAAAAATAATATTTGGATGTAATCCAAATTTTTTCCAATATGTGATATTGGCAGATTTTGCCTCGTCACGGGTCAATTGTACAAATGGTTCATCGACTATATCTTTTAGGGTGATAATATCTTTTTTTAACAAAGGATGGTTTTCAGATACCCATAACTGGCGTGGGGATTTAATGATAATCTTATAATATAAGGAATCTATATTTTGTAAATTATCTGTTTGTGCAAAGGCAATGTCAATGGTATTATTGATAATATTTTCTTCTAATGTGGTACGAGTGTATTCTTGCATGGATATTTTAATGTGCGGAAACTGCTGTGCAAATTGCATTGTTAATTTTGGTAGCAAATATCCTGACAGAGTTTCTGTACACCCCAATTTTATATGTCCATCAAGTATATTTTTTCGATATTCTGACAGATTTTGTACCGTATTATGCACAGAATTTACCACTGATAAAATTTCATAGCATTGATTTAAAAATATACCGCCTTCACGGGTTAGTTTTAACCCCCCATTCGTGCGTTTAAACAAATCAACTTGTAAATAATGTTCTAGGTCTTGAATAGCATTGGTGATAACAGACGGGGAAATAAAAACATACTTGGCGGCGGTTGTAACTTTTTTATATTCAACAACCGCAACAAAATACTTTATTTGTTTTAGGGTAAACGGTAAATGATTAATATTATTATAATCCATATTTCAAACTCTTTCTAATATATTACTTAGGCTTATTATATTCGGTTTTTCCGAATAAGTAAAGTAAAGTTAAAAAATGGACAAAAAATAAGGTTTTTGTTATTCTGAACTTTAATAATTACGCACTTTTTTATAATTTGAAGCCTTCTTATAAGGTCTGTTTGGTAATTTGAGAGTGTTTTTATATATTTTAAGCATATTTTACAGAAAGGGTGAATATTATGTTTCACAAAATAATTACAAAAAAAGTATTAGCAGGTGTGTTGGCAATGTCAATCACCATGCTACCTACAGCAGTATGGGCGATGGACAAGTTGACTGTGCGGTTGGATTTTTCCCCATGGGGCATTCATGCGGCGATGCACTTGGCGAACGAAAAAGGATGGTTCAAAGATGCTGGACTAGAAGTGGAAGTTATTGATGGCAAAGGCACCAATAATACTATTCAACTTATCGCCGCTGGCAAAGGCGATGTGGGACAGGTACAACTTGGTCCGATGGCGGTTGCCCGTGAAAAAGGTATGGAATTAAAATCATTCGCTGGATGGGTAAGAAAATCTGACCTAGCCGTTCTGGTTGCCAAAGATTCGGGTATTAACACAGTTGCCGACCTCAAAGGCAAAAAAGGTGTTAGCTTTTCTGCCAGCCCATGGGTACCTTATATCAATCAATTTTTGGCAAATGGTGGTATCAGTCGTAAGGATTTTGATATTTCCATGGTTGCCCCTGCGTCTATGATGGGAACATATGCGGCGGGCGATGCGGATGCGGTGCTAACTGTTGGACCATTTGGCTTGCCATTGGTGGCAAATAGCCGACCTGCAAAGGCGATTGGATCGGCTGATTATGGTGTGGCATTCCCAAGTTATGGCTTGGTGGCAACCGAAGCTACCTTAAAAGAAAAATCTGATGCCCTAAGCAAACTGGCAAAAATACAACAAAAGGCATGGACTTATATCTTTGATGGTAACATTGACGAAGCGGTAAAAGCCATCAAAGCCCAACGCCCGAATGCAAAATTCAGCGAATCTGTGTTAAAAGGTCAAATTGAATCTTATCGTGCATATTTTGATACCAAGCACACGGTGGGTAAACCGTTTGGTTGGCAAGCGACTGCCGATTGGCAAGAGGCTATTGATGCAATGGTTGGGGCTGTTTTAATATCCAATTCCACCAAGCCAAGCGATTACTTCACCAACGCATTGCTTGACTAATATAGTCACGATAATACAAAGGAGAAATCTATGATACAGGTAAACAATGGCACCAAAATTTATGCGTCCGATGCGGGCGATATTGAGGCGTTGCGGGATGTAAACCTCCATATACCCAAAAATAATTTTATTAGTATCGTAGGTCCCAGTGGCTGTGGAAAAAGTACGCTGTTAAAGTGTATTGCGGGATTACAATTATTGACGAGTGGAACCATTAAAGTTATGGGGAAACCGGTTAACGGTCCCCCAGATAATATGAGCATGGTGTTTCAACGGGATGTGTTATTGGATTGGCGGAACATTTTGGACAATGTCATGTTTCCCGCAGAAATTCGGGGATACAACAGGGCGGAATACTTGCCCAACGCCTTGAAGATACTGGAACGATTCGGCTTAAAAGGTTTTGAAAACAAACATCCTTGGGAATTATCGGGGGGCATGCGTCAACGGGTTGCTATATGCCGTACTTTACTGGACGATCCGGAATTGTTGTTTATGGACGAACCGTTTGGGGCATTGGATGCTATGACCCGTGACGATTTGAATCTTGAACTGGCTCGGTTGTGGCAACAAGACCAAAAAACCGTATTGTTTATCACCCACTCGATACCAGAGGCAGTATTTTTATCAGATATGGTGTTCATTATGTCCCGTAATCCAGGGCAGATTGTTAAGGAAATCGCCATAGACATTCCCCACCCCCGCAGTCTGTCTGTACGGCAAAGCAATAAATTTACTGATTATGTAGCAAAAATTCGCCACGAATTTGCCATGTTGGGTATTTTACAAGAGGATTAAATCGATGGTATCATTATATAAAAGATTTGAAAATTCCACTACTATCTTGCTTGTGTTGCTGGTGTCCATCGTTATATGGGAAATATGTGTATGGGCGTTTGGTATAAAGTCGTTTATTTTGCCTGCCCCATCGGTGGTGGTAGAAGAAATGTGGGCAAGAAAAATATATTACTTGACCGAAGCCGGATATACCCTTGTCACTACTTTATTTGGGTTTTTCCTTGCCCTTGTCGTGGGGATACTGCTTGCTATATCGATTGTCTATTCACGATTTTTAGAACGCACTTTGTATACTTTATTGGTGGCAATGAATTCTATTCCCAAGGTTGCCTTGGCACCGTTATTTGTCATTTGGCTTGGAACAGATATGGCACCAAAGGTGGCGATTGCTATGATGATTGCTTTGTTCCCGATTGTCATTGATGCAGTATTAGGCTTGCGGTCGGTCGATCCAGATCAAATTGATCTTGCCCGATCTATGCGGGCAACCTCATTACAAATTTTGTTTAAAATCCGTTTTCCCAATGCATTAGCACACATTTTTGCTGGTACTAAGGTCGCCATATCGTTTGCCTTGGTGGGGGCGATTGTTGGTGAATTTGTCGCTGGTGATACAGGTTTGGGTCATGTGATACTGACAGCCCAAGGGATGTTTGAAACCCCCGCAGTATTTGCCGCCATTATCATGTTGGGCATAATGGGTACATTGTTATTTTACACAGTAGATTTGATTGAAAAATGGATAATGCCATGGCATGTATCACAGCGATCGCCCCAACAAAGTCAAAAAACCAGTATGTAGACTTCATAGCATATAAAACATATTAAATTGAAGATTCCATATATTATCGTATGACCTAGTGAGAAAACTTATACTTTTTATAAATATTTAGGAAAATTATATTATGTTAGAAAAATCTTTACGCATAGGCGTTGATATTGGCGGTACTTTTACCGATTTAGTTGCTGTCAACACACGGGGCGATATGCAAGTATTAAAAGTCCCTTCAACCCCAGAAAACCCAAGTGATGCGGTGGTGGATGGTATGGTACACCTGTTACAATTAACCGGTGCATCTATGGGGGATGTACAAGAAATTGTACATGGCACAACCGTTGGGTCAAATGCTATACTGCAAAAAAAAGGGGCAGTAACAGGGGTTTTAACAACCAAGGGGTTTCGTGATGTGTTGGAAATTGGTCGTATTCGCACCCCTGTAATGTTTGATTTATCGTGGGAAAAGCCCATTCCTTTATCACCTAGGCGGTATCGCTTGGAAATAACCGAACGCATCGGAGCAGACGGGGATGTCGTTACCCCTATTAACGAAGAGGATGTACGCAAAGCAGGACAGTTTTTTGTATCCGAAAGGGTAGAAGCGGTTGCCTTATGTTTCCTAAACAGTTTTAAAAATGCTGAACATGAAAAGCGGGCATATGAAATTTTAACCACAGAATTTCCTGAATTACATGTAAGTGCATCGTTTCAAGTATTACCTGAAATTAAGGAATACGAACGCACCAGTACAACAGTGGTCAATGCTTATTTGTTAAAAGAAATGGGCGTATATTTACAGGATTTAACCGAAAAATTACAGCAACAGGGTTTAACCGCCCCCATTCGGGTGGTGACTTCTAGTGGGGGTATGATTACATCTGAATTGGCGGCAAAATTACCCGTATTTGTTGTTGGTTCGGGTCCTGCGGGCGGTGTGGTTGGCGGGGCTAATTTAAACCCAGAAGGGGATGCGATTATGTTTGACTTGGGCGGTACCACCGCCAAAGCATCATTGATTGAATCAGGTGAACCCAGTGTAACAACAGAATATGAGTTTCGGGATGGTATCAGCTCGCCTAGTCGTTTTGTAAAAGGCGGGGGATATATGTTAAAAGTACCTGCTATTGACATTGCCGAAGTGGGGGCAGGCGGGGGATCCATCGCATGGATTGATGATGGGGGGATGCTAAGGGTGGGACCTGTATCCGTTGGGGCAGACCCCGGTCCCGCCTGTTATAATCGGGGTAATAATAGACCGACTGTAACCGATGCTAATGTGTTTTTAGGGTTATTGGACCCCGCAGGTCCCGCAGGCGGAACTTTGTCGATTGACATAGCGTTATCGGAAAAGGCAATTCGCACCAAAATTGCCGATCCTTTGGATATGGATATTATCAAAGCTGCCCACGGTATCCGCCATATTGCCAATCTGGAAATGGCACGGGCGATCCGTTCTGTCAGTGTGGAACGGGGTAAAGATCCCCGTAATATGCAACTGATGGCATCGGGGGGCGGAGGGCCTGTACATGCGGTGGAACTAGCGTCTATATTAGGTATGAAAACCGTATGTATTACCCCATTCGCAGGCGTGTTTTGTTCCCTTGGTATGTTAGGGTCGCAGGTGGAATACAGTTTTGTAAAAACGCTTATGACCCCCTTAACCGCAGGTGCTATGAAATCTTTGCAACAGGCAAAAAATAACATCTCCAAAGAAGCATATATGCAAATCAAAAAAGAAAACTTTGATGCCAACAATGTGATGTTAAAACACATCTTGGATGTGCGGTATGTGGGACAGTCTTCGGAAATTATGTTGCCTCTGCCACAGGATTTATCGGTGGATAATATTGAACGGGCATTTATTACCGCATACGAAGACCTGTATGGGTATTCCACAGATGATGCGTTGGAAATTGTCAATATCCGTTTAGTGGCACGGTTGCAAAAAGAAGATAATTTCAATGTCAGCCAAATCAAACATCTTATACAAGAAAATTGGAAAGTTATTGGTGAACGCCCCGTATGTCTGTCGGTGGAAAAGGGCTTTACTTCTGTAAAAATTTATGACCGTGACCATTGTGGTATGTCGCCCTTACAAGGACCTGCTATTATTCGGGCATACGATACAACGATTGTCGTACCCGATGGTGCGGTTGCAACTGCAAAAACCGATGGTACCATTATAATTACCCTATGTTAAGAAAGGAATCTTTATGACACAAAAAGAAAAAATTGATCCTATTACATTGGCGGTGCTAAAAAACGCTTTGGATTCTATTGTTGACGAAGTAGCGTATACGGTACTTCGTACGGCCCGATCAGAAATTGTTAAGGATGTGATGGATTATTCCGCCGCCATCTGTGATGCCAATGGGGAAATGATTGCACAGGCAAAAACCATTGCCTTACATTTAGGTGCTGTCCCCGAAGCCATTGCCGAAGTGATTGAACACTATGCAGATGATTTAAAGCCGGGCGATGCGGTGGTACTAAATGACCCATACCGTGGGGGGATGCACCTTCCCGATATATTTATGATGTTTCCTGTGTTTTATGAAGGGGAAATTCAGTGCTATTGCGTGGTGATTTGTCACCACACGGATGTGGGCGGAAGGGTGCCGGGATCAAATGCCAGTGATTCCACAGAAATTTACCAAGAAGGGTTACGCATTCCCCCGCTAAAACTGTACCATCAGGGGAAAATGGATGTCACATTAGCAACTCTTATCGGTGCCAATGTACGGGTGCCAGAATTGGTATTAGGGGACTTAAAAGCCCAGTATACCGCCTGTCAAATGGGAAATAGAGAATTACAAAAGGTGTTTAATCAATATGGGTTATCCACCAGTACGCTATATTTTAGGGAATTATTGGATTACGCTGAACGCTTAACCCGTGCAGAAATCAGCCAGTGGGCAGATGGGCAGTATGATTTTATTGATTATATTGATAACGATGGCTTTAATGATGAACCTTTACCCATCAGTGTAAAAATTACCGTCAAGGGCGACCATTTATGGGTCGATTACACAGGATCTTCGCCACAGGTGGAGGCGGCGTTAAATATGACCATGTCTTATACAAATTCATGTAGTTATTTGAGCGTACGGTCTGTTTTAGGACAAGATATTCCTAATAATTCTGGGGTGTTTCGCTGTATCACAGTAACCGCCCCAGAGGCTAGTATTTTAAACCCTGTATTGCCGGGACCCTGTGCCGCACGAGCATTAACAGGATACCGTGTGTTTGATGTTATGCTTGGGGCGTTACATAAAATCGTTCCCCACAAAGTCCCTGCTGCGGGTGAGGGGGGCAATACGGTGGTATCTATTGGCGGATACCGTGCGGACAGAAGCCCGTTTGTTATTGTCGATATGATATGTGGGGCATGGGGGGGACGCCCAGATAAGGACGGTATGGAGGCAATTACCAACCCATCACAGAACTTGTCAAATACGCCGATTGAATCGTTGGAATCCCGTCAACCTATTCGTGTGGAACAATATGCCCTTATCCCCGACAGCTGTGGTGCTGGTAAATGGCGGGGAGGATTAGGTGTAACCCGTTCCTATAAACTGTTAGCAGACGAAGCCGTGTTGCAACTACGGGCTGACCGTGTGAAGTTTCACCCATATGGGCTAGATGGGGGAAAACCGGGATCGCTAAGTAAAAATTGGATTTACCGTGATGGGCAATGGCAACAGGTTGCCGGTAAAATCACCGCCACCATTAAAAAGGGGGATATTGTCCGTCATGATCAATCTGGTGCGGGTGGACATGGTGACCCGCATGAACGGTGTAAAGATTTGATTGAAAATGATCTGTGGAATGGCAAGATTACCCTTGTATACGCACGGGAAAATTTCACCCCAGATCAAATTCCAAAAAATATAAAATAGTTATATCTAAGGGATATTACAATGCGAAATGATTTACAACGCTGGTGGATGCCATTTACGGATAACAAAGATTTTAAATCTAACCCCAGACTGTTAAAGTCTGCCAAGGGCGTATATTACACCACTCAGGACGGACAGCAAGTGATTGATGGTTCGGCAGGCTTATGGTGCTGTAATGTAGGACATGGCAGGGATGAGATTACCACAGCCGTTATGGAACAATTACAAAACCTAGATTATGCCCCTGCGTTTCATTTGGGGCATGAGCAAGCCTTTGTACTGGCATCCCGTTTAACATCGCTTAGCCCCGATAGCCTAAACCATGTGTTTTTTACCAACAGCGGATCCGAATCGGTGGATACGGCACTAAAAATAGCCCTAAACTACTGGCGTGCCAAGGGGCAAGGGCATCGCCGTATGCTTATTGGACGACAGCGGGGATACCACGGTACAGGGTTTGGTGGTATTTCTGTGGGGGGGATACCGCTCAACCGTAAATCATTTGGTACTTTGTTACCCAGTGACCACTTAGCCCATACGCAACTGCCCGAAAATGCGTTTAGCCGTGGACAGCCAGAATACGGTGAACATCTGGCAGAGGAATTGGAAAGCATTATCACCGTCCACGATGCCAGTAACATCGCCTGTGTTATATTAGAGCCAGTGGCAGGGTCGACGGGCGGACTGCCCGCCCCCAAGGGGTATTTACAAAAAATCCGTAATATTTGTACCAAGCATGATATTTTACTGATTTTTGATGAAGTGATTACAGGGTTTGGACGATTGGGGCATAATTTTGCCACACAAAAATACAGTGTTACCCCTGATATTATGACCACTGCCAAAGGCATTACCAACGGTGTTATTCCCATGGGGGCGGTGTTTGTCAGTGATGATATTTACCATGGCACAGTCGACACAGCAAATGGTATCGACTTGTTCCATGGCTATACTTATTCTGGACACCCAGTGGCAACAGCGGCGGCATTTGCCACACTGGATATTATGGAAAACGAAGGCGTTGTGGAAAATGTGAAGTCCTTAACAGCATATTTCGAAGACATGATACACAGTTTACGGGATTGCCCCCATGTGGTGGACATTCGCAACGAAGGATTTATCGGGGCGGTGGAACTAGCCCCCATAGACGGCACCCCTAACGCCCGTGCCATGAATGTATTTGACAAGGGGTTCAGAAAACACGGCATTATGACCCGTGTTAGTGGGACTTCCCTCACCATTTCCCCCCCGCTTGTTTGTACCGAATCGCATCTTAATGAAATAGGCGACAAACTGCGAAAATCCCTATGTGATACCCCCTTATAAACATAGTAAAGATACTTAAATATGCATGTGATAATGGCACTTGGTGTTGTTTGCCATTGTTATGTTTCTATGTTGGTAGAAGTGGATCCCATTGTTTGGACCATTAACTGTTAAAGTTAAGATAGACTTTTTTGGTTAATTTGCTGTTTATTTTGATATGGAAGCGGTGTAGCTGTAAGCGGAACCACTTTTGCATCAAAATACATTGTATAGGTTTCATTTGGGGTCTGTGGGCATTGTAAAACTGTATCCAATCCCTTATGTCCTGCTGTGCCTGTCTGCCATTGACAAAATCCCTTAGATACACACATTCATACTTTAAGTTGCGTCATAAGCTCTGTCTGCTAATACACTTTGAAAGGGTTGTAAATTTTCCAAAAACAAAGGAGCATAAGGGACATCATGACACTGTCCCGGCGTTAAATGAAATTGTAATGGCAACTCATGTTCGTTACAGAACATATGGATCTTGGTCGTTAATCCCCAAAGGGAATATGTTGCCATTTTGGGCCATGGTTACAGAACATATGGATCTTGGTCGTTAATCCCCCTTTGGATCTGCCCATACATCGTTCCCTACTGTTTTTTTACACTAGCAACTGTGCTATCAATCATTAACAAATCATGATTATGATTATCACGAAGAGTATCAAATATATAATCCCAAACACCCGCCTTTTTCCAACGGATAAAACGATTATACACAGTCGTACGAGGTTCATAACAAGTAGGCATACTTCGCCATGATGTACCTGTTCTTAAACGGTATAATATCCCATTGATAACCCATCAACCCTTGCAACACTACGGCTTTTGTTGGGAAGTAGGGGTTTAATCAAACACCATTCATAATCACTCATATCGCTATCGTACATTATACATTCTCCTCTAAATAAATGCTAATAATACAGAGTGAATCACATCTTAAATCACAATGCAATACTTTTTATGAGTTCACCACCTAGTTTTTGGGGACCATTTCTGTATATGGCAAGATGCTATGTATCAGCCGTGCCCCCAGCCGTGCGGTCAAGGTATTTTTGTCGTATTTGGGATTTATTTCCACCACATCCAGGGCAATAATGCGGTTTGTTTGGGTAATATGGTACAGGCATGTTTCCACAAACACAGGGGGAATACCCATGGGGTTTACAGCACTGACCCCTGGGGCGATGCCCCCATGAAAAGTATCCATATCGATGGTAATATACACATTGTCAACGGATTTTATAAAGTCTGTTAATTTTTGTACACATTTGTTTGGGTGCATATGGCATTCTGTGTCATAACAATATTGCACCCCCAACGCATCCGCCCGTTTAAACAAGGTGTTGGTATTACTGGATTTGGCAATACCCATACAAAAGTATGTAAAATCCCTGTTATCTTCGGTAAATACCCTGTGTGTATCAGAAAATGGGGTACCAGAAGTGGGGATGTTATCGGCGGTGGTTCTTAAATCAAAATGGGCATCGAAATTGACAATCCCGATTTTTATATCGTTGGGGTATGCTTGGTGCACCCCCATAAGTCCGCCAAAAGATGTTTCATGTCCCCCCCCTAATATAATCGGGGTGTGGGTGTTGTGGATAAGGGTATGCACATGCTTGGCAAGGGCGGTTTGTGCTTGTTGCAAATCCTTGTCCATACAGGATATATTTCCTGTGTCGTATATGTCATATGCCCCATTGTATGGCAGGTTGGCAAGGGCGTTACGAAGGGTATCAGGGGCATCATATGCCCCTGTGCGACCGTGGTTGCGTCGTACACCTTCGTCCGATTGAAACCCCACCAACGCATACGCAGGATGGGGGGCGGTTTTTGGGCACATGCCTTTTTTTATTATTTGCCACAGACGGGCATCGTTTGTATCGTCCCCATCATACCGTCCCTGCCATACAAAATCTGTCATGGGGGTTAATCCTTTATACTAGGTAAGTGTAATCCTTGTTGTTTGGCACATTTTTTGGCGATGTCATATCCTGCATCCGCATGACGCATTACCCCTGTTGCCGGGTCGTTCCATAGCACCCGTTTTAACCGTTCGGCTGCTGCGTCTGTGCCATCCGCACAAATGACCACCCCTGCGTGTTGGGAAAAGCCCATGCCCACGCCCCCGCCGTGATGTAAGGATACCCAAGTTGCCCCCGATGCGGTGTTTAATAACGCATTTAATAACGGCCAATCGGATACAGCATCCGTGCCATCCAGCATAGATTCGGTTTCACGGTTGGGGGATGCCACCGACCCAGAATCCAAATGGTCCCGTCCAATGACAATAGGGGCTTTTAATGTACCATTTTTGACCATTTCATTAAATGCCAACCCCAATCGGTGTCTGTCGCCCAATCCCACCCAGCAAATACGGGCGGGTAAACCCTGAAACGCAATACGATCCCGTGCCATGTCGAGCCAATTGTGTAAGTGTGTATTATCAGGTAACAATTCCTTAACCTTGGCATCGGTTTTATAAATATCTTCTGGATCGCCCGATAATGCCACCCAACGAAACGGTCCAATGCCTTGGCAAAACAGCGGACGGATATACGCAGGCACAAACCCGGGGAAACTAAACGCATCTTTTAAACCTTGTTCATGTGCCACCTGGCGGATATTGTTGCCATAATCTATGGTGGGGATACCATCTTTGGCAAAATTGACCATAGCCTGCACATGGTTTTTCATGGATTTTTTGGCTTCTGTCATCACTAATTCAGGATTTTGGTGTTGTTGTTGGTGCCACCGTTGCATTGTCCAGCCTTGCGGCAAATATCCATGTAATGGGTCGTGGGCGGAGGTTTGGTCTGTGACTAGGTCCGGTTTTATGCCCCGTGCATGGATTTCAGTAAATATATCCGACGCATTGCCCAATAATCCCACAGATTTAACAATATGTTTACTTGTCCAATGGGTTATCATTGCCAAAGCTTCATCAAGGGTTTTTGCTTTTTCGTCTACATATCGGGTACGCAGGCGAAAATCGATACTCTGTTCGTTACATTCCACCGCCAAACAGCATGCCCCTGCCATTACTGCCGCCAGCGGTTGTGCCCCCCCCATACCACCAAGACCGCCGGTTAATATCCATTTACCGGACATATCGCCATTAAAATGTTGCCGGCTTGCTTCGACAAAGGTTTCATAAGTCCCTTGGACAATCCCTTGGGATCCGATATATATCCAAGACCCAGCGGTCATTTGCCCATACATCATCAGCCCCTCACGGTCGAGCTTATTAAAATGTTCCCAGTTTGCCCAATGGGGAACTAAGTTGGAATTGGCAATTAGTACCCGTGGGGCATCTACATGGGTGGTAAACACGCCAACGGGTTTTCCTGATTGCACCAATAAGGTTTGATTGTCTTCCAATTCGGTTAACACATGTTGAATTTTATCAAATGATTCCCAATCTCTTGCACATTTACCAATGCCCCCATATACCACCAAATTTTCAGGGGCTTCGGCAACATCCGGGTGCAGATTATTGCACATCATACGATAGGGGGCTTCGGTCAGCCAGGATTTTGTGTGTAATGTTGTCCCCGTTGGGACGGTAATAGTACGGTTTTTATTAGTCATTTTATACCTCTTTATCTAAAATACGATTATACAAAGGGTTAAACCCTATGTGATATGATAATTCCGCTGGGTATTGTACATCCCATACGGCAAATTCCGCTTTTTTTCCCACATCAATGGTGCCCACAGTATCGGCAATGCCCAATGCTTTGCTGGCATTTTTGGTTACGCCCATAAGGGTTTCTTCGGGGGTCATACGGAACAAAGTACATGCCATATTCATGGCAAGCAACACTGAATTTAAGGGGGAAGACCCCGGGTTACAATCGGTGGCGATTGCCATGTCCACCCCATGTGTGCGAAAATCCGCAATGGGGGGAAGTTGTGCTTCACGGAGGTTATAAAATGCCCCTGGTAGTAATACGGCAACAGTATTTGATCGTGCCATGGCTTGTATGCCATCCGTGTCGATATATTCTAAGTGATCAGCAGACATCGCCCCAAATTTGGTTGCCATTTTTGCACCGCCTAAATTGGACAACTGTTCCGCATGAATTTTAATGGGCAGCTCCAATTTTTTGGCAATGACAAATACTTTTGCCACTTGCTCAGGGCTAAATGTAATATTTTCACAAAACGCATCCACCGCATCGACCAAGCCTTTTTTGTGTGCTTGGTGCAAGGCGGGGATACAGACCCGTTCGATATATGCATCCGCATTGTCTGTATATTCGGGGGGGACTGCATGGGGGGCAAGAAAAGTTTTTTTAATCCGCACAGGGCGTATGGTTTCCAAGTGCTTTGCCACTTGTAACATCTTTAATTCGTCTTGTATGGTTAAACCATATCCTGATTTTATTTCCACTGTCCCGACCCCTTCGGCAATTAATGCATCGATTCGGGGCAAAGCATCCGCTACTAAAGTATCAAAATCAGCAGAACGGGTATTTTTTACCGTCGATATAATGCCCCCCCCTGCACGGGCGACTTGTGTATACGAAGCTCCATTTAAGTACATCTCAAATTCATGGACACGATTGCCCCCATACACAAGGTGCGTATGGCAATCTATGAGTGCTGGGCTCAGTAATCGTCCCCCCAAATCAATATCTGTATAATTTGCATATGTATCGGGTATATCATCGGCAACACCGACCCATGTAATAATACCATTATCCACCACAATAGCCCCATTTTCAATCAACCCATATGGCAACCCATATGATATGTGCCGGTGGGCGTGTGAAAATGATGCTATGCGACAATTCTTGTATATTTTTTTCATAACAATACCTATATTAAAAATATTATGTTCATACATAAAAATAAAAAAAAGAACAACTTTATTATAATTTTTATTGACAAGCTTGTCAACTAAAATTATACTTGCACATATAAAATGTGGTTTAAAATACCATTTTATTCTGTAATACATGTGCCACACTTGGGGGAATTTGATAATGCAAACGGCAAATAAATGGTCTGATGTTAAGCAATATATCCATAATCAGATATTAAATAAAACATTTATACCTGGGGATAAATTGCCCAAAGATTCGGAATTCGCCGAACGCTTACAATGTGCCAGAACCACTGTGCAACGGGCAATGCAGGAATTGGCGGATATGGGGATTGTAAAACGTACCCGTAAAGGCGGGACTTTTGTAAGCCCCTTTCAAAGAACCCACGCCAATATTGATATTCCCATTATTCAACAAGAAATTGAATCCATGGGATACACATATACATATCATTGTATCCACAGGGAAATCGCCAAAATGCCAAAACCATTAATACACCATTGGGGCATGCACAAGGTCGATGATATGCTGCATGTTCAATGTGTGCATATGGGCGATGATATGCCTTATATTTACGAAGATCGGTGGATAAATACACACATAACAGCCGATATTTTACGGGTGGATTTACATTTGCAGAGTGCCAATGCATGGTTAATAAAAAACCGTCCATATACGCATATCAGTATGGAAATATCGGCGGTAAATGCGGATTCTGCCACAGCCCATATATTACACATAGACAAAGGACAAGCAATTTTGGGGATACGCCGTACCACATGGGTACACGATACCCCCATAACAACAGTAAAATTATACACAAAACCCGACTATAAAATTGTCAGTCGATAAATAATCAGGAGAAAATTACTATGTATACATTGGATATAAACGCCGGCAATATAACTCTACAACACTTACGCCAAGTGGCAAAGGGTCCCGTACACCTCTCTTTAAACCCCAAATGTTATGGTGCCATTCAGCAAAGCACCCAAGCAGTGCAACATGTTATGGATACGGGCAAAACTGTATATGGGATTAACACTGGTTTTGGGCTGTTGGCAAATACCAGTATTGCCCCAGACGACCTTGAATTGTTACAGCACAGCATCGTTGTGTCCCACGCCGCAGGCGTTGGGGATTTTATGGACGATGCCACCGTGCGTTTAATGATGGTATTAAAAATTAATGCACTGGCACGGGGATATTCGGGAATACGGTTACAAGTGATTGAATCGCTGATACAATTGGTTAATCATGGCGTATATCCATGTGTCCCATGCAAAGGATCGGTTGGGGCATCGGGCGATTTGGCACCGCTTGCCCATATGAGTGCCGTGTTAATTGGCGAAGGACAAGCCCGCCATAAGGATCATATTGTCGATGCCCATACAGCGTTAAACATTGCCGGTTTATCGCCCATTACCCTTGCCCCAAAAGAAGGCTTGGCATTGTTAAATGGTACACAAGCATCGACGGCATTTGCATTACAAGGGCTTTTTGCCTGCGAAGATATGTTTGTGGCGGGTACCGCCATCGGGGCGTTGTGTGTCGAATCTGCACTGGGGAGCCGCCGTCCATTTGATGCACGGGTCCATCAAGTACGGGGACACCAAGCCCAAATAGATTGTGCATCCGCATACCGCCACCTGTTACAGGATACCTCGGAAATTGCCCATTCCCATGATAATTGTAACAAGGTACAAGACCCATATTCCTTACGCTGTCAACCGCAAGTTATGGGGGCATGTTTGCAACAAATCCGCCATGCGGCGGATGTTATAGTAACTGAAAGTAATGCGGTATCGGACAATCCTCTTATTTTTGTGGGCGATAATGATACCCCTCATGATTTTATTTCCGCTGGTAATTTTCATGCAGAACCCATCGCCATGGCATGTGATAATTTGGCATTGGCATTTGCAGAAATTGGGGCATTATCCGAACGCCGTATGGCATTGTTGATCGATTCGGGATTAAGCGGTTTACCCCCATTCTTGGTGAATAATGGTGGGGTCAATTCGGGCTTTATGATTGCACAGGTTACATCGGCGGCTTTGGCATCGGAAAATAAATCCTTGGCACATCCCGCATCGGTGGATAGCCTGCCCACATCCGCCAACCAAGAAGACCATGTGTCGATGGCAACTTTTGCGGGACGGCGGTTATGCGACATGGCGGATAATACGGCGGGGATTTTGGCGATTGAATACTTGGCATCCTGTCAAGGCTTGGATTTTCGCCATCCTTATAAGACTACGGACATACTCGAAACCATCAAGCATATATTACGGCAACAAGTCCCTTTTTATGATAAAGACCGATATTTTGCCCCCGATATTGCCACCGCAAAAACGCTTATTCAAACCCAAGTACTAAACGATTTTATACCGAGAAATATACTGCCAAGCCTATAATAAGATAAGTCAGTATTTAAAATATATACAAAAAATTAAAAAATAAAGTTATTTTTTGCCCTGATGTCGCAGGCGTAAACGGAGTGCATTTAATTTTATGAAACCTTCGGCATCTGCCTGATTGTATACTGCGTCTTCTTCGAAGGTTACATGTTCTTCGCTGTACAGGCTGTATGGGGAGTGTCTGCCCACAGTCTGAATAGCCCCTTTCATCAGTTCCAGAACCACTGTGCCGGTTACATTTTCCTGTGATGTATCGATAAGGGCTTGTAACATCTCCCGTTCGGGGCTAAACCAAAAGCCATTATAAATTAATTTGGCATATCGGGGCATCAATTCGTCTTTCAGGTGCCCAGCCTCCCGATCCAAAGTCAAGGTTTCCATGGTCCGATGGGCGTGCAATAAAATTGTCCCCCCTGGGGTTTCGTAAATGCCACGGGATTTCATGCCAACAAAACGGTTTTCGATAATGTCTGCACGGCCAATACCATTGCGTCCGCCCATGATATTTAAGGTTTCCAAAATGGTGGCAGGGGACATTTTTTTACCATTTATGGCAACGGCATCCCCTTGGACAAATGCAATTTCCACAGTCTCTGGGGTATTGGGGGCATCGATGGGGTGAACCGTACGGCTATACACATATTCGGGGGCTTTTTCGTTCGGGTCTTCCAATATTTTACCTTCCGCAGAAATATGTAACATATTTGCATCCACAGAAAATGGGGCTTCGCCCAATTTATCTTGGGGGACAGGGATTTGGTGGTGTTGGGCGTATTCAATCAGCTTGGTACGGCTGTGTAAGTTCCATTCCCGCCAGGGGGCAATCACTTTAATATGGGGATCCAACGCATATGCAGACAATTCAAACCGCACTTGGTCATTGCCCTTGCCTGTTGCCCCATGGGAAATGGCATCCGCACCTGTTTCATGGGCAATTTCCACCAACCGTTTGGAAATAAGTGGACGGGCAATGGAAGTCCCCAATAAATATGTGCCTTCATATAGGGCATTGGCACGGAACATGGGGAATACAAAATCCCGCACAAATTCTTCGCGTAAATCATCGATATAGATTTCTTTGATGCCCAGTTGTTCGGCTTTTTTGCGGGCGGGTGCCAATTCTTCGCCTTGCCCCAAATCAGCGGTGAAAGTTACCACCTCACAATCATAGGTTTGTTGTAACCATTTTAAGATAACAGAGGTGTCAAGCCCCCCGGAATATGCTAATACGACCTTTTTTACCATGATTATTTTCCTTGTACAAAATATACTACAAATATGGGGGGTTAGTGCATTATTTTCTGCGTCAATACTTCAATGTTTTCATCCACTTGTAATATACCTTGTTCCAGATTGTGGATATTAATTTCTTGCGTTTGAATCCGTTTTTCAAAGGTGGCAATTTCTGTTATTAATACATTTATCATATCTTGGGTTACATTGACCAACCCCAATTTAATATCTTTTAGGCTGTTTTTATTTTCTGTAATCATCCCTTGCACTTTTTGGATGTCTTCATTTTGCACATATTCCCATTGTTGTAAGTTATTCAATTTATCCATGTGCTGTATCAGCTGTTGTTTAATGTGGGTTGTGTCTTCATCGGTCGTTTCAATCCACATACGGGCTTTGTTAGCCCATTGTCTTTGTGTGCGTATATTCTGGTACAGGGTACGGATATATTGTTGTTGGGTACGGATATATTGTTGCTGGGTACGAATGGATTGTTCCATAAGCAGTACCGCTATGCTAAACATGGGATTTTCCGTATCTTCCGCATGCACAGGTGTGTACAGAGACAGTGCACAAACACAGAAAAAAGTATATATTTTTCTTAACATCTTATTTTGACCTACTTTAATTTTTTTGTTTTATCTTCCTAAATTGAATTGAATTTTTGAATGCGTGCAATGTATATTGTTTAGCTAAACAATTCCTGCAATTCGCCTTCTTCATACATTTCACGCATAATATCACATCCCCCAATAAATTCCCCATTTACATATAGTTGTGGAATGGTTGGCCAATCAGAAAAATGTTTTATGCCTTCACGAATCTGTTCATCGGCAAGCACATTTACTGCATGATATTGTTCCACCTGACACAACCTCAGAATCTGTACCGCCATGGAAGAAAAACCACACTGCGGAAAGTCTGGCGTACCTTTCATATATAAAACAACCGCATTATTGCTGATGTCTTGTTTAATGTTTTTTAACACATTTTCCATTGTAAAGAGTCCTTATTTATATGGGTTTAAATATGTACTATTATAGGGGTTTTGTTTTTAATTGCAAGGCGTGTAGGGTATTTTTTGGGTTGGCGTTAATGGCATCCATAACCATTTTGTGTTGTGCCACCCGTGTTTTGCCGGCAAATGCCGACGATTGCACCATCGCCGCCCAATGGTCATTATCCCCCGCCAAATCTTGCATTTCCACAATGGCATCGGGCAGAACCGCTTGTATACAAGCAATAATTTCATCCGCTGTCATGGGCATAGTTGTATCCTTTCTTATCCAAAAACCCGTTTAAAAATAGTATCCACATGCTTAGTATGATATTCCAAATCGAACATTTCGTCAATCTGATGGGCGCTGAGCGTGTTGGTCACATCAAAATCTTGTTTTAATACATCCCGAAACGATACTCCATTTTGCCAGCTGTTCATGGCATTGCGTTGTACCAGTTTGTATGCGTCTTCACGGGATAGTCCCGCTTGTGTTAAGGCAAGCAATACCCGTTGTGAATTGTGTAATCCGCCCAATTTGTTAAGGGTGCGTTGCATTTCTTTGGGATATATTACCAAGTTTTCAATTACCCCTGCCAAACGGTGTAAAGCAAAATCAAGGGTTACCGTTGTATCAGGTCCGATCCCCCGTTCCACAGACGAATGGGAAATATCCCGTTCATGCCACAACGCCACATTTTCCATGGCGGGAATAACTGCCATCCGTACCAATCGTGCTAAGCCCGTCAGATTTTCCGTTAATACGGGATTGCGTTTGTGGGGCATGGCGGATGACCCTTTTTGTCCTTTGAAAAAAAATTCCTCTGCTTCGCATAATTCTGTGCGTTGGCAATGGCGGATTTCTGTGGCGATGTTTTCAATACTGGAGGCAATGACGCCTAGGGTGGCAAAAAACATGGCATGGCGATCACGGGGAATTATCTGTGTCGATATGGGTTCGGCAATCAATCCCATTTTATTGGCAACATGGTGTTCCACAAATGGGTCAATATTGGCAAATGTGCCCATCGCCCCAGAAATGGCACAGGTGGCAATATCCGCCCGTACATGTATCAGCCTTTGTTTGTTGCGCTGCATTTCCGCATAAAATCGTGCCAGTGTGAGCCCAAAGGTGGTTGGTTCTGCGTGAATGCCATGTGACCGTCCCATACGCAGGGTGTATTTATGTTCTTCCGCTCGCTTTTTTAAGGCATTTAACACTCTGTCTATTGCCACCAATAACAAATCGGTGGCTTGTGTTAATTGTATATTCAAACATGTATCCAGCACATCGGAGGATGTCATGCCTTGGTGTATAAAGCGGGCGGGTTCACCCACATATTCCGCTAAGTTGGTTAAAAACGCAATGACATCGTGTTTTGTTTCCCTTTCAATTGCATCGATACGGGTACTTTCGAAATTGCCTTTTTCCCATATAGCTTGGGCGGCGTCCTTGGGGATAACGCCCAATTCCGCCTGTGCATCGCAGGCATGGGCCTCGATTTCAAACCAAATGCGAAACTTGTTTTCCGGTGCCCAAATTTTTACCATTTCTGGGCGAGCGTATCGTGGTATCATAAATTGTAACTTTCTGTATTTTTACGATGATTGTGGTTATATCAAAAATGTATGATATTTTCAAGGTTTTTTACTTGTCAATTTGTGTATATAATGGTAAAAATGCAGTAGTAGTACATTATTATAACATAAAGGAGAATAATATTATGACTTTCACTCTACCAGATTTGCCATACGCATATGATGCTTTGGGATCTTATATGTCGGCGGAAACTTTGGAATTTCACCATGACAAACACCACAACGCATATGTTGTAAACGGCAATAATTTGCTTGCGGGTACAGGGCTTGAAGTTAAATCTTTGGAAGACATCGTCAAAGCGTCTTGGGAACAAGGTTTAACGGGTCTGTTTAACAATGCGTCCCAACATTGGAACCATATTGAATTTTGGAAAATGATGAAATTGGGCGTTAAAATACCGGGAAACTTAGAAACAAAATTAATTGAAGATTTTGGGTCTGTCGAAGAATTTAAATCTGCTTTTACCACCGCTGGGGCAACCCAGTTCGGGTCGGGTTGGGCATGGTTGATATTGAATGATAGTGGGAAATTAGAAGTCACCAAAACCGCCAATGGGGAAAACCCCTTGGTACATGGTGGCACAGCATTGTTGGGATGTGATGTATGGGAACATGCGTATTACATTGATTACCGAAATGCCCGTCCTGCATATTTGGATGCGTTTATCAATGAAATGGTAAATTGGGAATATGTAACCGAGCGATTGGAAAACGCCCTGTAATATATGTTGCATTATAATGATAAAAAAAGCGGGCTTTTGTTCGCTTTTTTTATGTGTGCTTTACAGTATGAAACAGCTTTATAAATTCGAATGCCTATTATACGCTTGCTTTGTAAAAATATACATGTCCCCCACCGATTTTACGGTCTTTCTCGATAATAAAACCATTTAGGGTTGGCGGGCGGGTATTTAGTTGTATGATAATAAGGGTTTTTAGGTGTATCAATCCCTGTTTTATAAATGCTTCAATCGCCCGTTTGCCAAGGGTATTTTTTGTGCGGGTATTATCTGTATAAGGGGCATCCATAAACACACAATCAAAAGGGGTTTCCGTAGGGCAGGGGGTTAAGGCGTTGTGTTGCACAGTACATGCTTGCGTTCCAAAGCGGTTAATATTTTTTTGTAATATTTTTAATGCACTGTGGTTGTTTTCATAAAATACACAATGTGATGCCCCTCGGGATATCATTTCCAATCCCATCGCCCCAGACCCGGCAAATACATCGGCAACATGTCCGCCCACAATATGGGGGCGAAAATCTGTGGTGTTTAATGCTATATTTAATATAGTTTCCCGTGCTCTATCCATGGTGGGACGGGTGGTGGTACCCGTGGGGGTGTGCAACCGCATGCCCCGTTTTGAACCACCAATAATACGCATTATGTGAATTCCCCCTTATTCATAATTACCTTCTGGGGCAAGGACAGTGCGTTTGCCGGTGGCAGTGGCTTCGGATATAACCCCATCTTGTTCCAGCTGTTCGATGATATTTGCCGCCCGATTGTATCCGATTTTTAAACTACGCTGGACAAAACTAGTGCTGGCTTTACGGGTACGGGTAACAAGGGCAACCGCTTCGTCATATAAGGGGTCGAAGTCGCTATTTCCTTTGCTATTGCTTGTATCCATATCAAGGGTTGCCCTGATGTCGCCATCCAAAATATTAGTATCGGTGACCGCATCCACATATTCGGGGGATTCTTGTGCTCGTAACCAATCACAGACTTTTTCCACTTCGATATCCTGTACAAATGGGGCATGGTTACGGGTGATTTTAGTGTTATAAAACAACATATCCCCCCGCCCTAGTAACTGTTCCGCCCCACCTTCGTTTAAGATAACTCGACTATCAATTTTGGATGTAACCCGATATGATATACGGGCGGGAAAGTTTGCCCGAATTGTTCCCGTTATGACATCTGTACTGGGGCGTTGGGTGGCAAGAATTATATGAATCCCCGCTGCCCGTGCTTTTTGGGCAAGCGATTGAATGGAATTGTTAATGTCTTTGCCAGCGGTCAGCATCAAATCCGCCATTTCGTCGACTATTACCACAATATAGGGATAATGTTGCAATTCCTGAGGATGTTGTTCGATTATGGGTTCGCCATTTTCGTTAAATCCAGTTGTAACGCTTTCCATAAAAATTTCGCCAGATTTTTTTAATTTTGCCACTTTGGTGTTATATCCGCTGACATTACGCACCCCCAATTTGGACATATGATTGTATCGGCGGTTCATTTCCATAACTGCCCATTTTAATGCCACCACCGCCTTGCTGGGTTCGGTTACGACGGGGGATAACAAATGGGGGATGTCTTCATACATGGAAAATTCCAGCATTTTCGGGTCAACCATAATCATTTTTAATTGGTCTGGGGTATATTTATATAACAAGGATAGTATCATGGCGTTAATGCCCACTGATTTACCCGATCCTGTTGTCCCTGCAATCAGCAAATGGGGCATACTGGCAAGGTCGGCCACCGCCACCGCCCCTTCCACATCCCGCCCTAATACCAAGGGCAGGACCATATTTGCATCTTGGAAAGTGTCGGAGGCTATGATGTTTTTAAATGATACGGTTTCACGGATAGTATTTGGTAATTCAATACCAATTACTGTTCGTCCTGGAATACGGGATATGCGAATCGATTCCGCCCCCATTGTGCGGGCAATATCATCCGCCAAGCCAATAACCCGGTTTTCCCGTACCCCTGCGGCAAGTTGTAATTCATATGTGGTTACTACTGGTCCCATGCGGATACCAACAATTTCCCCATTGACCTTAAAGTCAAGTAAAGTTTGTTCCAATTGTTGACGGGTATCGTCCAGTTCTGATTTGGATATTTTATTATGATTTGATTGTAAATCTTTCAATAAATCCAGTGGCGGCAATTCAAACGCATCACTCATGGGGATAGGCATGATTTTGTTGGCGGTCCTAGGTTTTTTGAAGTGGGCTTTGGGGGCGGATTTTATACTTTCTTTCGCCATGTTAAATGGGGGGATGTCGTTTGTTTTAGATCCTAGGGATTTGTGTATGGTGTTTAAGGTTTTATCCATTTGTGCTTGGGAGTCTTTGTTTTGTCTTGAACTGATTTTTTGTATTATGTGGGCGATTTTTTTATATACCCAGCCCATAGCATGGGTACATTTCCACAGTATGTTTTTGAAATCACGCCCCGCAATGGACAGGATATATATGCCCATAAGCATACTTAGTCCCAACAGTATATATGCCCCCCAAAGTGCATATGTATCGGCATATGCTAAGGTGTAGCTATATAATATATGCCCTATAAGACCATGGGCGTATACATTTATATCTTGGGTAAGTTGTTCGATAAACCTAATCTCCCCGCCACTATGGGCGTATACATCTACATTTTGGGTAATTGAAAATAAAGGGATATTAAAATATCGAATGCCGACACATATAAATAAAACATTTACAATCAGCATGTTACGACGCCAAGCTATGTTATAGATTTTTTTGCCCCATGCAATCTTGCCCCCCCATACGGCACATACCAAGGCGACAAATAAGCCTGAAATCCCCAAAAATTGTACCAATATATCCCCCCATGTTTGTATCACATAAGTAAGGGTGTTATTCACTGTACCTGTCGTATTAAGGGATGCATTGTTTTTGTCATAAGTGATAAATGCCAGTATGGACAATACGCCAAAAAAAGTGCATACGCCCCCAAATAAACGCCATAAAATGGTACGAATCGTTTGTAACATGTATGTATTTTCCAATATGTTGTTACCTTAAAATAAAGTGATACACACTTTCATATACCACTTATTTAATAGTGACCGCCTTTTGCCCAGTATGATGTGGATTTTACTATACTTTGTATGACAACATCACACTGACTGCCCCATGTTGCACCATAGCGGACATTTTGTGTTTTTGGCGGTCGCAACCATATTCATTATATACAGATATACGGCAAAAGTATATCATATTTTTTGATTTTAGGTATAGTATCGTTTTATATAACATAGTATACTAGTGGTATGCATACAGAATACGATGTGATTATAGTAGGGGGGGGGTTGTCTGGATTACAGATGGCGGTCTGTTTGGGCATGCACCATATACGGGTATGTGTCGTTGATAAGACGCCTGTCAGTACAGTTATAAATTCCCCTGATGATGGCAGGACATGTGCCATTGCTTATGCCTCTGTAAATTTGTTTAAACATACAGGGGTTTGGGATTTGGTGGGGGATGAGGCATGTCCTATGCACCACATTCGCATCGAAGATGGGGACTTGATTAAGGGGCTATCGTATTTTAGTATGCAGTATGACCGGCAATTGGTGGATGGGGAAGATTTGGGGTATATTGTGGAAAATAATACCTTACGGCGATGCCAATATGCACGGTTGCAATCGTTACCCACGGTCACATACTTGGAAAATAGGACCGTAACAGATTTTGTCACCAGCGATAATATGGCAACAATAACTTTGGATAATGGCACATACATAACGACAAAATTGGTTATTGGGGCGGATGGTAAATTTTCCAAAATGCGCCATATGGTCGGCATTAAAGTTACCCAGTGGCAATATGACCAAACGGCAATCGTATGTACCCTTAATTGTGAAAAACCCCATAATAATACAGCACTGGAACTGTTTTTACCCAGTGGACCATTTGCATCGCTTCCTTTATCTGATAACCGCATGAGTATTGTATGGTCGGAAAAAACCGCCTTGGTAAACGACCTACTGGCATTGTCAGAAGGGGACTTTAATATGCAATTACAACATCGTATGGGCGATTGGCTGGGTAAGGTCAGTGTGTGTGGTAATAACCGTTGGTCATACCCGCTTAGCCTGATGCATGCCCATACTTATATCAGTAACCGCTTTTGCTTGATTGCGGATTCCGCCCACGCCATGCACCCCATAGCAGGACAAGGTTTTAACATGGGCGTACGGGACATTGCCGCCTTAACCGAAGTTGTAACAAATGCTTACAAAGGGTGCGAAGATTGGGGGGCACAGAGTGTCTTAAAACAATACGAACAATATCGGTATGCGGATAATACGGCGTTGGTGATGATATGTGATGGCTTAACCCGTTTGTTTTCAAATAACAACAGTATCTTAAAAACCGCCCGTGTACTGGGATTGGGGGCATTAGATAAAGTTCCCTTTGCCAAAAAAATATTTATGAAACATGCCATGGGAACCCTTGGTACCCATATCCCCCCCTTGTTAAAATAATCCATAGATTACGCCCATGGGCGAATGATGGCATCCTTGAATTCCCATTCGGTAATGGCGTCTTCGTGTTCCAGGGTGATGCCGATGTGGTCTAATCCATTTAACAGCCTGTTTCTTAGGGCATCGTCCATGTCAAAAGGATATATTTTGTTACCGGCGACAATGGTTTTGCGTTCCAAGTTTATGGTGATTTCTGAGGCATCTGGGGTTTTGACCAAATTCATGATTTCTCGATGGTCTTCGGGGGGTAAAATAATCGGGCAAATACCATTATTAAAACAGTTGTTATAAAAAATATCGGCAATCGAAGTGGAAATAACGCATTTAATACCAAAATCTGCTAATGCCCATGGGGCGTGTTCTCTGGAGGATCCACAACCAAAATTATCCCCCGCAATTAAAATTTGGGCGTTACGATAATGGGGGTCGTTTAAAATAAAATCAGGTATTTCGTTTCCGTCCTCAGAATATCGTATATCTTCAAACGCATGTATACCCAGCCCTGTACGGGTGATGACTTTTAAGTACTGTTTGGGTAAAATCATATCCGTATCGATATTGATTAAATCCATAGGTGCACAAATACCCTGTAAGGTGGTAAATTTTTTCATTATAATTCCCCATCCACCAGCTTACGATAATCGGTTATACGCCCGGTAATTGCCGATGCGGCCGCCACAGCGGGGGATACAAGGTGTGTGCGACCGCCCCGTCCTTGTCGTCCTTCGAAGTTACGGTTCGAAGTGGATGCGCATCGTTCGCCGGGTTGTAATCGATCCGCATTCATGGCAAGACACATGGAACATCCAGCATCACGCCAATCAAATCCAGCATTAATTAAAACTTTATCAATGCCCTCAGCCTCAGCCTGCCTTTTGACCAGCCCCGATCCGGGAACAACAATCGCATGTACAGTGTCGGCAACTTTTCGTCCGATAACGACTTTTGCCACATTGCGTAAATCTTCGATTCGTGCATTGGTACATGACCCGATAAATATTTTGTCAAGGGCAATGTCCGATATGGGCATGCCCGATTGTAACCCCATATATTTTAACGCCCGTATCATATGGATTTTTTTGTCTTCGTTGGGGGCATCGTCTGGGTGGGGCACGGTGCCACTTATGGGAATTGTATCTTCGGGCGAAGTCCCCCAAGTGGTCATAAGGTCTATGTCATCTGTGTGAATATATACTTGTTTGTCAAATACCGCCCCATCATCCGTATACAGGGTTTTCCAGTGGGTAACCGCTTGGTCAAACATATCCCCTTTTGGTGCCATGGGTCTGCCTTTAATATAATCAAAAGTGGTTTGGTCGGGGGCAATTAAGCCTGCTTTTGCCCCCGCCTCAATCGACATGTTACACACGGTCATACGGGCTTCCATGGATAAGGATTGAATGGCGGTACCAGCATATTCAATAACACATCCTGTACCGCCCCCGGTGCCAATTTTCCCAATAATTGTTAAAATAATATCTTTGGCTGTAATACCTTTACGAAGCGGTCCATCAACAGTGATACGCATATTTTTTGCCGGTTTTTGTAAAATCGTTTGCGTTGCCATGACATGCTCCACCTCAGATGTGCCAATGCCAAATGCCAATGCCCCAAACGCCCCATGGGTGGAAGTGTGGCTGTCCCCACATACCAAAGTCATTCCCGGTAATGAAAATCCTTGCTCAGGTCCGACCACATGAACAATACCTTGTCGAGGGTCGTTCATATCAAATAATCGCACGCCAAATTGTTGGGTATTTTTGCGTAAAGTATCCACTTGAATACGGGAATTTTCTTCACTGATACCTTGGTTACGGTATAATGTTGGCACATTGTGATCAGGGGTTGCCAGTGTTTTATCCACCCGTCGCACCCCCCGTCCCGCCATGCGTAAACCCTCAAATGCTTGGGGGGATGTTACTTCATGCACCATGTGGCGGTCAATATATAAAATTGCTGTACCATCGGGCAAAGTTTTGACACAATGATATTCCCAAATTTTATCAAATAATGTTTTTGCACATAATGGTGTTGCGGATAATTGTATTGACTGTGATGCCATGTTTATTCCCATAAGATTTGCTGTTTTTTGCTATTTTCATCTTAAATTTTTCATGTTAATGCAGTGTATTATTTAAATTCAATAATCGCATCTATTTCCACGGTAACTTGAAATGGTAATGAACTGGCACCAGTTGCGGCACGGGCGTGGGCACCGATGTTTTTTCCAAATACGCCAACCATTAAGTCGGATGCACCATTGATAACCTTGGGGTGGTCACCGAAAGTGTCGATGGCATTTACAAAACCGCCCAATCGCACCACCCGGGTTACACGGTCTAAGTCCCCAATAGCCGATTGAATTTGTGCCAGAATGTTTATACCACAGGCATGGGCGGCGGATATGGCATATTCTGTGTCCACATCTTTACCGACCTTGCCGATAAATTTATCATCGCCTAAAAACGATATTTGCCCTGATATAAAAATGTGATTACCTGAAATGACATATGGCACATAATTTGCCGCCGGTGCAGCGGCTTGTGGTAAAACGATTCCCAAATTGTCAAGGTTTTGTTGTACTGTCATAATGTTTTCCTTTCTGATGATATTATGTGTGTGTACGATGAAATACGAAACGGGTATCCGTGGACTCGGAGGGTACAAAAGTATATCCATTGGTATTAAAGTCCTTTAATCCATCGAATGTATCGATACGGTTTGTTAAAATATACCGTGCCATCATGCCACGGGCTTTTTTAGCGGAAAACGATACAATTTTGGCAGTCCCATTTTTGACTTCTTTAAACACAGTGTCGATATAGGGTACGCTAAGTTGGGTGCGATTTATGACCTTGTTATATTCGTTACTGGCACAATTTATAATGGCAGGCATGTGGGTTTTCTGGGCATCTGCATTTAGGGCTTGGGTTACTGTGTCTGTCCAATAGGCATATAAATTTTTGCCGCTGGGATTTTGGAATGTAATCCCCATTTCCAACCGATATGCTTGGATAAGATCCAACGGTTTTAATGCCCCATATAGCCCCGATAAGATTCGCAAATGGCGTTGGGCATATTGTAAAGTGTCCGCATCCATATCGGCGGCGGCGAGCCCCACATAGGTATCCCCCGCAAAGGATAATACAGCTTGTTTGGCGTTGCCCAGATCAAAGGGGGTGTGAAAATCTTTAAATCGTTGTACATTTAAATCCGCCAGCGAATCAGATATTTTCATCAAGCGTTTTAAGTCGTTTGCTGTTAAATTTTGTGCTAATGCCACCAATTTTTCCGCTTGTGGTAAAAAATCTGGTTGGGCATACTCAGCATAGGGGCAATCGTTGTCCATGTGTAATTTTTTAGCCGGGGATATGATAATCAACATTGTTTGAAATTCCTTATTGTGGTACTGTTATTAAAAAGCAAGTGTGTTGGCAAATATGGTGGATTTTATCATTATATAATGCACTTTTCAATATTTTTATACACATAAGGAAATGACAATGATACAGGTATATGGTATTAAAAATTGTGATACGGTTAAAAAAGCCCTAAGCAGCCTTAATTCCCATCATATAAAATATGAATTTATCGATCTTAAACACCATATTCCTGATACGCATATGTTGTACCATTGGTGTGCATCGGTTGGGGTCGATTCGCTTATCAATACACGGGGTACCACTTGGCGACAGCTATCCGATGTGGATAAACAAAGTGCCAAGCAAAATCCGATTCCTTATATACAGCAAAATATATCACTGATGAAACGCCCGATTATAATCCATACAGATGGCGAAGTAACCGTCGGTTTTACTGCAATTGTGCAAAACAAATTGTATACGCAAAAAATATAAAACATATAAAAAAACTTGTAAAAAAACACTTGAAAAAGTATTTAAAACCTTTTATAACTTTGTTTGTAGTTGGGATGTGGCCAAGTGGTAAGGCATCGGTTTTTGGTATCGTGTATCGTAGGTTCGAATCCTACCATCCCAGCCAAATAAAAAAACCATCTGTTATATACAGGTGGTTTTTTTGCAGGTGGTTTTTGTGGGTGTAAGAATACGGCAAAATCCCCATGTGTGATATTTTTGCAACACTTTTTATTTAGGTACCATAAGAATAATAAAAAATATTGAATTACATGTTTGTCGTCCTGTATATTGGCTTGTGTCTGGAGCATACTGTTTATCTTTGCATATGTATCCGTGTACATTTATAATTTGTGTTATCGTACATAACTTTATGTAAATGAATGATATTACGATTTTTAAATGCGTGATATTAGGAACAGGGTTTCGGTTGGTTAGTTAACCATTAACTGATGGGTGGTTTATTTCTTTTACTACCTGTCCCAAATGCGGCGGTGGGCATTCTTTTCTCCAGCGAAGTTTTATCTTCGCATGGATGTCCACTGTTGTCATAAGTATAATCTGATTAGATTTAAATATTGAAATGTATAAATTAAAGGGGTAATTTTATAATGAAAAAAATTCTATTAACTGGTGTAAGTGCCATTGTGCTAGCATGGTCTGTTCCTGCATTTGCGGAGCTGAATGGAGGACGATTATTTCAATGGGTTGACGGCAGCGTAAAAGCCACCGAAAGTAAAACAAGTTTTGGTATTACCGCTTTTAGGACGCTGTCTGAATCAAGTACAAGTTTGACATATACGCAACTGGGCGTATCGAACAAAAAAAGCAAAAATACCTTGAACTTAGGGTTGGGATTACGGGCTTTGACCACATTTGGCGGTATGCCCACGATCTTAGGGGGCAATGTATTTTTTGATGCCAAGGATGGCAACAAGAGATTCTGGTCACTAAGTAAAAAGGAATCTTTTCAACGGGTATCATTGGGTTTGGAATTAAAAACCGCCATATTCGATACCTCCGCCAACTGGTATCGACCGGTAAGCAAAGGCATTATTAAAGACCAAAAAGTTTTAAAAGGGTGGGATGCTACTGTAAAGGGTAAAGTGCCCGGTATAAATGGTGTTGCCGTGGGGATAAGCACCTATAAATTCACAGGTACCAATGGCAATACGGACGAAGGTAACAAGGCGATTGTTAAATTTAAGCCCATGCAGGCATTGACCATTAAAGTTGAATACGACAAGCCCAAGGGCGAAAAAGCCAAAACCAAAATAGCGGCGGACTTTGTATTTATGGGGGCAAATAGCACATCGAAGAATCCCAACGCACCGGATGTATGGGCAAAACGGTACGATAAAGTGGATCGGCGGTATGAGGTTCTGACGGAAAATGTGATACAATCCGCCGCTATCGCCGGCACCGCCTCCAGCACCAGTGCGGTTTGGGGGGCGGCCATTACACCGAATTATAACCTGCCGACTGAAGTGGTGCAGGGGGATATAAGGGAATCATTCACAGCCAGCGATTACACATTTACCATCAAAGAAGCCTCTGATACCTTGTTTGCCTCCGGTGAAAATAACGATGCTGTGAATTTTGACAGTGCAACCGGGGCGATTAAAGCCAATCGTACCACCAAACAGGGGGTTATTGTTGTAACCGTAACCCGTGCCGCCAAAGGGTTGTTGGCGGCACAAAGTAAAGATGTGGCATTGACGGTTAACAGAAAAGATAACAAATTTGCGGTGGCAACCGGTTGGGCAAGCTTAACCGCCGCCGAAGCAACCGGACCCAGAGTGGGGAGCACCGCCCGTTCCCTTGACATTGATACAAGTTCTGGACTTGTGGCGGAATCCATGAACTTGGGTGCCGGCAATATTATCAGAAATGGTATTACTGTTACCTTGCTTGACCCCTCATCACGATCCAGTGTTACCGGTGTTGCCCAAAGTGCCAATATTACCGCCGATTTTGTTGTAACTGTAAATGGTGCGGCACAAGCTAGCACAGTAACGAATGCGACTTTAACCACCGCCATTCAAAACGCCTTGCGGGCGGGACAACCGGTAACTTTTGCCAAACGCTCAGGTCAAAACAACAAAGCGTTACAGATTGATATCACCATGCCCGCTGATGGTGTGAATTTAAAGTATAACGCAAAAACCACTTCCATCTGGTTACTTACCTCTGCTTCATAACACTGCATAAGAAAAATTCAAAGGGGGCAAAAGCCCCCTTTTTTTGTCGATATATGGTCAATTAAATATAATCTGATTGACTAAGTGCGGTTGTGTATATCCCTTAAATCGTGCCATACGATTTTGTTGTGTTGTTGTTCCTTCAGTCCTGCGTTAAAATATAGGTTTATGGTGGCGTTGGAAAAATCCATGTTGTTTTCGGTTAATATCGTGGTATCGTCAATGCGGTTTATACGAACCGATATATTATGTGTATCGGCAAATACGGCCGTTGATTTTAACGATGCGTAATATGCCCCACGATAGGCATTCGATAAGGATTTTAACCCAATAACAATGGTTTTCCACGGGGCGGGCTTAATCGGCATGATGTCATGACAAGAAATGCTCTGGGTAATAGTAAGGGTTTTTTTTGTAAAATTCCCGATATTTTCCGGTATCATCCAATCGGCAAATACCGTGTGGGCGGATACGGCACCATCCACATGGGTTTGGGTATATGTGGTGCCTTTAACGGTTACAGGAATGCGTATGGGGTTAAATACCATGGGAAGGGCGGTGGAAGCCACCACCGCTTGTATCAATTGGGTACGCCTGTCTGCGTATGATATGTGCGTGCTGGCAATTTTGCCAATATCCCAAAATATGGAATCGGCACTGTCGATATTGTGTGAAATAACATAAGCCCGGTATCCTAAGGCGTGTTGTTGTTTTAGTCTATCGATAAAATCATCACTGATAAAATCCTTTAAAAACGATTGCAATAAACTGTTATCGGCAAAACTGTACCCAAATATCAGGGAAAACAAGGGCGGTTTTAAACTTAGGATTTTTTGCGTATCCATATGGGTTAATGCCCGTTGCAGGGTGTCCATATCCTTGGCATACAAAAACAAGGTTGCCAACGCCCCCGATGATATGCCGACAATGGTATGAAAATCTTGTTTTTGTTGCAAGGCACATGCGATGCCCGCACTGTATGCCCCAAGGGCTGCATTCCCCGGTATATACAACATATTATACGAATCTGTATGGTCTATGCATAGGGTATAAGGGGGGGGGTCGTGTACATCCACCGCCCCCATTGGTATGGCATAGGCATGTTCAGGGGGCAGGGGGTGTAATCTTGGTTTTTTTGTGGCTTTTAAAAACCGCTGTATGATCTTGCCGATAATCAATAAGGTAATAGTTACAATAAAAATAAGGAGGTATGTCATGTTTATGTGTGCCATGTATGTTTAAAAATGTGCATGGTGCCATAATTCCCCATATATGTGTTATGGGACAAAATATTTATACAATTGGGTACAAGTGTTATGTTATGAATTTTGTGTATCCATACTGTCTTTGACATTTTGATATTTTGATACCAACGCATCCAATTCATTTTTGGTACACAGCCCCAATTCCACCGGACTTTCGGGATTGTTGGCTTTTTGGTTTTTGTATTCCATATTATTTTTTACTTTTAAAATGGTCGATTTGGTTGTACCAATTAAACGCATGATGTCCGCATCGGTGATCTCTTTGTGGTGTTTTAAGACCCATGCAATCGCATGTGGTTTTGCCGCCCGTTTGCTGATGGGGGTATATCGGGGCGTGCGTTTGCGTTTGGGAAGATCCAGTTTTATGGCTTGTAATGTTGCCGTGCTGTCCGCTTGGCATCGATCCAATTCTTGTTGGGTTAAGATACCGTCTTGCACGGGGTTAATGGGGTGAATGTTGTTGGCAACTTCGCCATCGGCAATGGCCTGTACTTCCAACACATGCAGACCTGTAAAATCGGCAATTTGGGCAAAACTTAAAACAGTGTTGTCAATTAACCATATGGTAACCGCCTTTGGCATCAATAATTCAGACATAATATCGTATTCCTTATCATAAAAAAAGGCAAACCCAGCTTGCCCAACATGTGAAACAGTATTCTGTACCATACACTATAAATATGAAAAACGCAAATTGATTTTTTAATAGTAAAATTATTATAGTCAATTAAATTTAATTTGATTGACTACATGCGGTTGCAACCGCTTGCCACGCAGTGGCATTGTGGTGCAGAGCAGGGGTGAGTGCGTGTGGTATTTTGTCATGCGAAGCATGGGTAAATCCACATTAAACGCAAGAATGTACAGAGAAGCTGGGGCGTTAGCCCCTTAGACTCACCATATAACCAACAAAATAAAATGTGCAGTATAATTATGGTGAATCATTTTATACCGGATTGACTATAATATGCACAACAAAATGTTTTTTTATAAAAAAAGTTTGCATTTTTGCCATAAAGTGCGTACTTTGTATAGTATGCAGATTTTATTACATAACAATGACCTGCCCGCCCATATAAAGGTATCGGACAGTGTGGCAATGGATACGGAAACCATGGGCTTAAATCCATTACGGGATCGTTTGTGCGTAGTGCAATTAACTTTTGGGGATGGGGTGGTGCACTTGGTACAATTTGATGGCACGGATTACACCGCCCCTAGGCTACGTAAAATTTTAATCGATGAACAGATTATGAAGATTTTTCACTTTGCCCGTTTTGATGTGGCGGTGCTGTTCCATTATTTGGGCGTACAAACGCATCCTGTGTATTGTACCAAAATAGCGTCGAAACTGACCCGTACATATACAGATAAGCATAGTTTAATGGCGTTGGTCACAGAAATTTTAAATGTTAATTTGTCAAAGCAACAGCAATCTTCGAATTGGGGGGCATCGGAATTAAGTGAAGCCCAGCAACAATACGCCGCATCCGATGTGATACATTTACATACCTTAAAAATAGAATTGGACAAACGCTTGGACGCAACAGGGCGGTGGGATTTGGCAAAATCTGCATTTGGTTTTATTATGCCCCGTGCAATTATGGATATTCGGGGTTTTCAGGATATGGATATATTTTCCCATTCATAAGGGTATTTGCATGAAGGTATTTATATGACACACAGCACCATTGCATCACAGGTCTTAAAAACGGAAATAAGCGGTCTGCAACAGGCACAGCATTTGTTGTGTCATACCCATGTGGCTGCGTTTGATGAGGCGATTGATGCGTTATTAAAAGTTACCACGAACAAAGGTCGGTTGGGTGTTTGTGGTATGGGCAAATCCGGTTGGGTCGGTCGTAAAATTTCCGCTACTTTGGCAAGCACTGGTACGCCCTCGTATTTTATACATCCCGCCGAAGCCGTACATGGGGATTTGGGCATGATTACCCCCGATGACGCCATTTTATTTTTGTCAAACAGTGGGGAAACCGCCGAATTATTTGGGGTTTTATCGTATATAAATCGGCATAATATTTTTTCTGTTGCCCTTACCAAGGGGGTGGAATCGACCTTGGCACGGGCGGTGCATGTGGTGTTGCCGTTGCCCCAAGCCGAAGAAGCATGTACATTGGGGCTTGCCCCAACCACCTCCACTACGGTGAGCATGGCAATTGGGGATGCCATTGCCATGGCGTTACTGGAATCGCGCAAATTTACCGTCGAAGATTTTAAGACCTATCATCCCTCTGGACAATTGGGGGCACGGCTTCTGAGTGCCGGGGATATTATGCAAACGGGGGATGCGTTGCCATTTGTGTCCCCGCATATATCGGTAACCGACACGGCAATCTGTATGCAAAATGGACGGCTGGGGTGTGTGGGAATTTTGGATCAAGGTATCCTGCAAGGGGTGTTTACAGATGGGGATTTATTACGATATATCAATGCCAGTGGGGATTTGTCATTACCGATTAAGGAGTGTATGACCGATACACCCATTTGTGTACATCCCCATACTTTTGCATCGGAAGTGCTGGGTATATTACAAGATAAAAAAATTGGGGCCGTATTTGTTGTGGATGACACCCGTGTGCCACTGGGGGTGGTGCATTTTCAAGATTGTTTGAAATATGGGGTGGTCTAAGACCAAAAACGGATTTTATACAAGGGATATACAGACCAAGAAAGATTTAAATAATGACCGAACAGCAACATATACACATAAACCGCAAGCTTAGATTTAAAAAAATCCTATCTGTATTTTTTATTATCGGTGGTATGGGCTTAACCGCTATGGTTTTGTGGCCATTGTTTTATGCCACGGATGTGGAAATGCTGATTGTTGAAACAGAAAAACCACCTGAATCTGATACGACAATTGTAAATACAGTACAAGCATCAAGTACAGCTGAAGCGGAACAACGCCCCGTGTCCGATACGAACATGCAAACTGCCCCCCCCGCCTCAGAACACATACAACAGGTTGAACCCACGGCGGTGGTAAAAAAATTATCCTTCGAAGATAAACAACAACAAACAACCATTACCGCCGAAAGAGCGGAACAAAATGTCAATCATACCCGATTGCAATCGGCACAAATAGCATCGAAACAAAATACCTCTTTGTTACAAGCGGACACGGCTACTATTGATAACACCACCAAACAAGTGGACGCACAGGGGAATGTGTATTATCGGGACAAAGAGGGTGTGGAAATTATGTCTGAATCGATTCGCATCAAACAAGATGAACACATAAAAGCATCGGGGGGTGTGGTTATCAGCAGCGATGGGGTTGTTGCCAAATCAGATACGGCAACCTATGCGGAAAAAGAGGGCATATTGACCATGAGTGGTGGGGTCACCATTCAAATTGATCAATAACCGGTATATATTATGAACGCAGAAAAATCCCATATTCCCGATACATTACCCCAAGGGTTACAGGTCAAAAATTTGGGTAAATCGTATGATGGACGCCCGGTTATTCGGGATGTCAGCTTGGCGGTTACCCCCAACGAAGTGGTGGGATTGTTGGGTCCAAATGGGGCGGGGAAAACCACATCATTTTATATTATGGTCGGCTTGGTGGCACCAGATTATGGATCCATATATTTGGATGGATTAAATGTGACCGATTTACCCATGTATATGCGGGCACGATATGGGGTGGGATATTTACCACAGGAAAGTTCCATATTTAGGGGCTTGACCGTCGAACAAAATATTATGGCCGTATTGGAAACCACTGAACCCAGCCCTACTGTTAGGGAGGATATTCTGGAAAGTTTGCTGGGGGAATTTTCTATTTCGCATTTGCGTATGTCGCCCTCTGTTACTTTGTCTGGGGGGGAAAGACGGCGGTTGGAAATGGCACGGGCATTATCCGTCCGCCCCAAGTATATATTGTTGGACGAACCATTAGCTGGCGTTGATCCCGTATCTGTATCGGAAATTGCCGAATTGGTATCCCAAGTTAAGAAACAAGGTATTGGTGTGTTAATAACCGATCACAATGTACAAGAAACCCTTGGATTGGTCGATAGGGCATATATTCTGCACGATGGTGTGTTATTAAAACAAGGGACACCCGAAGAAATTGTCCAAGATGAAAGGGTAAGAAAAGTATACTTAGGCGATAACTTTAAATTTTAAATTTTATTGTAAAGCTGATTTTAAAGTATCGCATACCTTTTGTTGGTCGCTTGCTGTTAAATATGGGTGCATCGGCAGGCTTAAGACGGTTTGGCTCAGGTGGTCGCTTATGGGTAAAGTGCCATTTGCAATGATACCATTTTGGTATGCCTGTTGTTTGTGCATGGGAATGGGATAATATATGGCGGTGGGAATACCATTTTGTTGCAGATGACATTGTATGGCGTGTCGGTTGCTGTTATCCGGTAATATAATCGTGTATTGTGCCCATGTGGATATGATACCATCCGCAAATTTTGGCACGGTAACTGTGCTGTGTAACATGTGGTTATATTGTTTGGCGACTTGGTTTCTGGTGCTTATTTCTTGTTCAAAAATAGGCATTTTTTCCAATATAACCGCCGATTGTAGTGTATCCATGCGCCCGTTTATGCCAATGCGGGCATTTTTGTATTTATCGCCTGTGTCTTGTCCATGTATACGGATCGACAGCAATTTTTCATACATATTCGCATCGTTCGTGAAAATGGCCCCCCCATCCCCATAACAGCCCAATGGTTTTGCGGGGAAAAAACTGGTGGCGGTGGCATCGCCAATCGACCCAATCCTGCGTCCCTTATATGTCCCGCCAAATCCTTGTGCCGCATCGTCCAACACCCGCATGTTATTTTTACGGGCTATGTGTGTGATATTGTCCCAATCCGCACTGCGTCCAAATAAATCCACCGCCATCACACATTTTAAGTTTAAGCCCGCATTTTTGGCGTCTTGTATCCCTTGTTGCAGGCTGATGGCACACATATTAAACGAGTCCCTTTTTACATCGACAAATATCGGTGTTGCCCCCAACAGGACGATGACTTCGCAGCTGGCGGCAAAAGTAAAAGCGGGCACAAATACCGCATCCCCCCGCCCAATGTTCCATGCCATAAGGCTCATGAGTAATGCGTCCGTACCTGAACCGCAACTGATACAATATGTGCTGTTACAAAAATCCGCCAGCACAGATTCCATGTGTTGCACTTCTGGTCCCATAATATATGCCCCATGGTTTAAAATATCCTGAAAGCGTTTTTCCACCGCAGGGCGGATAAAAGATTGTTGCGTTTTTAAATCAATAAAAGGCATGGACATATGGGTAGGGTCTTTCTTTGATATGTTACAGGGTAATATGTACCATTATATACAAAATATAAGGGGAAATACAACCGCAATTTAAAAAACACAGATAAAATTTTATTTTATGATGTTACAGATTACGACAATTTTTTATATTGACAAAATGTATTTTTTTGTTATAATGTCGCTTCTGTGTGTTTTATCTATTTTTATGGAGGGGCTGTGTGGCGGATGAAAAACAAAACGATTTGGAAATGATATTAGAAAAAAAAGCCCCCAAGGTTAAATCGTTAATAGATAAAGGTAAAAAATCAGGATATGTAACCGCCGAAGAAGTGGACACCGCCCTTGGTAGTGGTGCTGTGTCCACGGAATATATCGAAGACATTATGTCTGCGTTGGCGGAAATGGGCATTAAGGTTCAAGATTCTGCGGAACAAGATACCCCCCCTGTGCAAAATAGCGTTGTAGAAATCGAAGCTGAATCCACAACCGATGAAGATTCGGAAAATGGGGGCAATATGGCGACTGTGGAAACGGGACACTCCGATGATCCTGTGCGGATGTATTTACGGGAAATGGGTACGGTGGAATTGTTGATGCGCGAAGGGGAGATCGCCATTGCCAAACGTATTGAAGTTGGCAAAGCGGCGATGATGAGTGCCTTGTGCGAAAGTCCACTTACTATCGAAGCCATTGCCGAATGGCATGATGAATTGGAAAGGGGTACCATTGCTTTGCGGGATGTAATAGACTTGGATTCCATGGTTGTCAAGCCTACCGAAGAGTATTCCGATGATGCAGACGCCGATGATGTGTTGGACGATGATGACGATGATACCGACGACAGCAAAGATGACAACGCCCCCGAATCCACAAAAAATGATTCAGACACGCATACAGGGGATGAATCCAGTACAGAAAATGGTACTTCAGAAAATGATACCTCAGAACAAGAGGATAATACGGATACAGGCTCAGGCTTGCAGGCGGTGGAAGAAGAATTAAAACCCCAGATTATAAAAACTTTCGTCCGCATTGGTCACATTTACAAAGATTTAAAAAAATATCAGGATAAACGCATCGAAGCTATAAGCCAAGGTAAACACCCCACAAAGGTAACTTTAAAAAATTATGATAAGCATAAAAAGGCGTTAATTGCCTTATTGTCGACCTTGCAATTTAATGCCAGCAGTATTGATTCTTTGATTCAAAGGCTTTATGATATCAATAAAAAACTGACATCTATTGATGGGCAATTGTTACGCTTGGTATTGCCCTTTAAAATCAAACGAGAAGAATTTTTACAACAATATAGCGGTGTGGAATTGTCGGAACAATGGGTGCAAACCGTATCGAAAATTGACGACAGATGGCAACAATGTACCGTGGAATGTGCCCCGAAAATTGATGCTTTTATCGAACAGTCGAATTTTATTTGTGAAACGGTTGGCATGCCTATTTTTGAACTGCGACGGATGATATTAACCGTGCAACAGGGGGAAAGGGCGGTAAATCGGGCGAAAAAAGAAATGGTCGAAGCCAATTTGCGATTGGTAATTTCCATTGCAAAAAAATACTTAAATCGTGGCTTACAATTTCTTGACCTTATCCAAGAAGGCAATATCGGACTTATGAAAGCGGTGGATAAATTTGAATACCGTCGTGGATACAAGTTTTCCACATATGCCACTTGGTGGATCAGGCAAGCCATCACCCGTGCCATTGCCGATCAAGCCCGCACTATTCGAATTCCTGTACATATGATTGAAACAATCAATCGTTTAAACCGTGAATCTCGTAAAATGATGGCGGATTTGGGGCGGGAACCGACCGCCGAAGAATTGGCAAGCGAAATGGATATGCCCTTGGAAAAAGTCCGCAAGGTTATGAAAATTTCCAAAGAACCCGTATCCTTGGAATCCCCCGTTGGGGATGAAAACGATTCGACCTTAGGTGATTTTATCGAAGACCAAAACGCCGTATCCCCCTTCGAACATGCCGTGTATAATGCGTTGCGTGGAACGGTAACACGGGTACTATCAACTTTAACCCCCCGGGAAGAGCGGGTATTACGCATGCGATTCGGTATTGGCATGAACCAAGACCACACTCTGGAAGAAGTCGGACAAAGGTTCGAAGTTACCCGTGAACGCATCCGTCAAATAGAGGCAAAAGCCTTACGAAAATTAAAACATCCCATTCGTTCCAGAAAAATGCGTAGTTTTTTGGACAATTAACACTTGTATTGTCCCCATAGTTTGTGGTACATACATCGTTATATCTTATGGGGGATTAGCTCAGTGGTTAGAGCAGGGCACTCATAATGCCTTGGTCGGGGGTTCAAATCCCTCATCCCCTACCATTTTTACATACTCTTACCTTTGCATTTTTTATATTTTTATCCTTGCGTTGTATATTATATGCTTATAAAATATTACACAACACGCATAAAATTGCATATATAGGAGAATTTTTAATGGTAAAAACAACACTCGTAGGGTCTTTGCCCCGTCCACAGCAAGTGGTGGACTTTATTTTTGCCCGGGAAAACAACACACCTTATGACCAACAGGATTTTGATACATGTATGCGGCGGGCCGTATCCGATTGTGTGGCAAAACAAAAACAAGCCGGTATCCATATTGTATCCGATGGGGAAATGTCAAAAATTTCTTATGCCACCTATGTAAAAGACCGCTATCATGGATTTTCCGGTGATTCCCCCCGTAATGCCCCTGCGGATTTATTACAATTCCCTAGCTTTCTTGATCGCATTGCCAAATCGGGGGGGACGCCCCAATATGCCCGCCCCATGTGTACGGGAAAATTATGCCTAAAATCCGATAATGAGGATTTACAAAAGGACATTCAAAATTTTAAATCCGCCTGTGCCGAACACGGTATCGAACAAGGGTTTATGTCTACCGCCTCCCCAGGGGTTGTATCGTTGTTTATGCAAAATGCCTATTACCAAGATCGTGAAGAATATTTGTGGGCGTTGGCGGATGTGATGCAGCAAGAATATGAAAATATTGTACAAGCGGGCTTTAAAGTACAATTGGATTGTCCCGATCTTGCTTTATCACGGCATATGTTGTTTGCCCATATGTCGGATGCCGAATTTATCAAAATTATCACGACCCATATGGAGGCTTTAAATCATGCCCTCAGAAATATTGATGAACAAAATATCCGCCTACATGTATGTTGGGGCAATTATGAAGGTCCGCATTGTTGCGATATTGGCATGGATAAAATTTTTGATACCCTGATGTCGTGCCGTACGGGGGCGTTGTTGTTTGAAACCGCCAACCCCCGACACGCCCACGAATCGATGGTGTTTGCCGAAAATAAACACCGTATCCCTGATACCAAAGTGTTAATACCGGGGGTTATCGATACCACAACAAACTTTATCGAACACCCAGAAGTCATCCGGCAACGCATTCAAAAGTTTGTTGACATTGTCGGATATGAGAGGGTCATTGCCGGTACAGATTGTGGTTTTGGAACTTTTGCCGGCTTTGGTGCCGTCGACCCAGACATCGCATATGCAAAACTCCAATCCCTAGCCGAAGGGGCAAAACGGGTATAATATAGTCGATGTTGTTTTTGTAAAACCTATGGTAAAAATCTGCATTATTTTTTATCTACAATGGGGGATGATTGTTTATAGGCAATTTTAGATTCTTGTTTTTTATATGCGTATTCAATAGTATGGAATAAATCATGCGTAAGGGGTTCTAATATGTCCTTTTGACTTTTTAAATCTCCATTTGCCATTATGTGCTGTATATCAAAACCTAATTTTTCAATAATATACCTAGCTACCAAAATGGTACGATGGCATTCCAGTGGATCTTTTTCTGAACACATAAGGGCAATAGTATAACGGGCAACACCTTTTTTAATGCGTTGCAATCCCTCTTGAAAATCTTGTGTATTTGCAATTTTATCATATTGTACTTGTCCTTGTACATAGCATTCGGAATTTTCTGTTCTTGCCCCAAACTCTTTACCCAAAAAAACATATTTGATATTATTATATTTTAAAAAAGAGTGTAAGGGGTCTCTGTTGTACTGCGGATGAAATGGACTGTATGGGACACTTCTGACATCTGCCACAACGGATATACTATGGTGTTGTAACAAACGCAGAAAATAGTCTTGGCTATGTGTGGAATGCCCAATGGTGTAAACAGTATTATTCATGTGATGTTACCAAACATAAAAACGCACTCCTTAATGATAAGGTATCGTAAAAATGGGTAAAAGTAAAATATTTTTTAAATTTACACATGCAATATTTTCAGGTTGTGGTATAATTGCTGTGTTATGAACATATTTAAATATATTTTATTCGTAGGTTTTATGGGTATATGGTCTTTTACATATGCGGAGGGTGGCGATGATGTGGGGGATGATCCCCAATACAATTATAATGGTATTTATATCAGTGGCGGGCATCCCATGGGGGTGCGATTTTTGACCGCTGGTGCCGTATGTATGTTTGTGGAAGATATGTCTTGTGGGGTCTTGCCGGTGGCAGATTCGTTAAAATCCCTTGATGCCCTTGCAATGGGGCGGGTGGATATGGCGGTTGTGCAAAGTGATTTGTTACACCATGCGGTGGATGGAAGCAGTCGATTTAAGCAATTTGGGGCGAATTCAGATTTGCGGGTGTTGGCTGTATTGGGGGTGGAAACGGTGTTGGTGGTGGTGCGAAAGTCGGCAAATATCACCCGTATAGCCGATTTACAAGACCGCTCGTTTGCCATTGGGGTGGATACAACATATCGCAGTCTATTTGGTAAAGCCTTATTAAAATCCGCAGGTATTTCCCAAAAATCGGTAAACTTGGTACAGACTGGCGTCGACGAATCGATGGAGGCGTTGTGTGCCGGCACGGCGGATGCGTCCATATTTTTGCTATCGAATCCCAATGGTATGATGGATACTTTGACCGCCCAGTGTGATGGTGATGTGATGTTTTTATCGTTGGATACATCGATAACAGACAAAATACAAAAATCCTTTAAAGGCACATCTGTAATAACACTTCCCTCAGGTGTATCGGGGCAATCCCAACCCGTGCACACGGTGGGGTTTCATACGGTGTTGGTAACCACCGCTGGGCTCAGTAATGAAAAGGTAATGGCGGTACAATCGGCAATGTATGATAATTTACAATCGTTGCAAACCCTACACCCGGCATTTTCCATATTTTCCAAGGATTTTATCACACGGGATATTGGTATTCCTTATTACAATGCACAATAGGGGGGCATATGGATAATACAGACAAGGCGTTTAATCGTATCAAACAAGATTTGGACAAGGTCAGTGACGAATTGGTGTACTTGATTGACACCTATGATTTACAGGTGGAATCGCCCCTTGAAATTATTGAAAATGCCAAAACCAAGATCACCAACCCCGACGATTATATAAAATTTTTGGAACTGTCGTTACAAGGGCGATTATTGGGCGAAGCGGCGGATTATATTTTACATACACAAAAAAATAAACCGGTTATCCATTAAGGACAACACAAATGACAACACGGATGACAACACCGGCACATTTTCAAGTTGGTATTATCGGTTTTGGTAAAATGGGCAAGCTGCATGCGGATGCCTATGAACGGGTGGGGGCGACTGTGAAATGGGTGTTGGATGCAAACGCTGTGTCGAAGGATTGTACCTATGCGGTAACCGATAATATGGATGTGGTGCTACGGGATTGTGATATTATTTCCATTTGTTCCCCATCCTCAACACATGTAGCAGTGGCGGAGCAATCGTTTCGGGCAAAAGTGCATACATTTATTGAAAAACCCCTTGCCCTAAATGCGGATGATTGTCGTAATCTGGTTCATATGCACAAACAATCCGGGTTGTCGTTTCGTGCGGGGGTGGGGCATATCGAAAGGTTTAATGCCGCATTTCAAGTCCTGTTGGAAAATATCCGCAAAGTGGGCACGCTCGAATCCATACGGGCGGTGCGGACGAATCCCTCTTCTGGGCGTATTGCCGATGCGGATGTGGTGTCCGATTTAATGGTACATGATTTGGATTTAATGCGTGCCATATGTGGGGGAACCGTGTTGGAAAGGGTGCATATATCACACCATGTGAAAAACGACAAGGGCGTATTGGATTCTGTTACCATACAAGCCGTATTAAACAAAATTAAAATAACCGCAACAGCCTGTCGTATCAATACCGCCCCCTGTCGTACTTTTACAGTGCAAGGGGGCAAAGGGCGGTTGTCTGCGGATTTACGCAATTGCACCATATTATGGACATCCCATATGGGCGACACCGCCCCCATTCCCGTGCAGCCTTGTGATCAGATTACCAGCCAAATCGGGGCGTGGGTTACGGCGGTTACCAACGCCACCAAGCCCATTGTTGGCTTGACCGATGGGCTGTTTGCGGTGCGGGCGTGTGATACCGTTCGACAAGCGGTGTCTCAGGTGGGTTGTGATACATAACAGCAAATTGTGTTGACAAAATACCGATAAAGTTTTATATACACTATACTCTATTTTATTTCAGTATATATATGGTGTGTGTAAAACGCCTTAAAACGACATAGGATTAAAGAATAATGACAGATACCCAAAAACCCACCCGGCAGGAGGCTGAAAAAGCGGTTAAAACCCTATTACAGTGGGCGGGGGATGATCCCAATCGCATTGGCTTACGGGACACCCCTAAACGGGTGGTCGATGCGTTTAGCGAATATTTTGCCGGATATACCCAAGATGACAAAGCGGAACTGAGTCGTACTTTTGAAGATATTACCGGTTACAATGCCCCGATTATTATTCGGGATATTCCCTTTGAATCCCATTGTGAACATCATATCGCCCCGTTTATTGGTAAGGTATGGGTAGCATATTTACCGGGGGAAAAAGTGTGTGGGTTATCGAAATTGGCACGGGTGGTGGATATTTATGCAAAACGCCTGCAAAATCAAGAAATGCTGACTTTACAGATTGCTGAAAGCCTGTATTACAACCTGCAAGCCCGTGGTGTCGCCGTGGCAATCGATGCGGTACATCATTGTATGTGTACCCGTGGTGTTAAAAAACACAGCAGCAGCACAATTACCAATCATTTTTTGGGTGCATACGAAACCGACATACACTTGCAACAGCAATTTTTTAATGTGGTAAATATGGGTATAAAATAAGAGCATACGGTATGAATATATCCCCCAATATATCCCCTAATATATCCCCGGAGGTTTTTGAAAAATGGGATCCTGTGGCACAATTTATTGTAACGCATATACACTCCATGGACAATAATAAACCCATATCTATTGAACGGGTGGCAAAAGCGTTTTGGATGACCCGACGGCGGCAACAAGACGGGGAAGATGCGTGGCGAAAATACCTACATGCCACCAAGCAACAAGCCATATTTCTTGCCCGGCAACAGGTCATAGAATTAACCCGACGGGGACAGCCCGTTGATCCGAATGATTTTAAAGGTGTTATTCGGTTGCGGTTAAAATAAAAATTGCGGTTGCAACCGCTTGCGACACAGTCGCATTGTGGTGTCCGATCGGGGTGCAAAGTGGGGTAAATAAGTGTTGTATTTTGTTGCACGAAGTGCAGGAAAATCAACATGATACCGAGCGAGGGGCGCTAGCCCCTTAAACAGACAATCGTGCAAACAAGTAACATGATGCAGTATAGTACACAGTATCGTTTTATATGAAATTAACTATATGACAGAATATAATCGTTTTTTATATCTTATGCACACGAAACCTACGCTTATTGCCGATGGGGCAATGGGGACGAATTTATTTGCCATGGGCTTGGAAACCGGTGAGGCACCGGAATTGTGGAACACGGATGCCCCCGATAAAATCAAAATTGTATATCAAAAATTTGTCGATGCAGGGTCGGATATTATTTTAACCAACTCCTTTGGCGGGACCCATTTTCGCCTAAAACTGCATCGGGCGGAAAACAGAGTCCATTCCTTAAACCAAGCGGCGGCGGCGTTGGCACGGGAAGTGGCGGATACATCCGATCGTACGGTAGCGGTGGCGGGGTCCATGGGCCCCAGTGGGGAATTGTTATATCCATTGGGGGCGTTAACGGAACAAGACGCCATTGCCGCATTTGCCCACCAAGCACAGGGCTTAAAAGACGGGGGGGCGGATGTGTTGTGGGTGGAAACCATGTCATCACACGAAGAAGCCCGTGCGGCTATTGCTGGGGCATCCACGGTGGGCCTGCCGGTTGTATGTACCATGACCTTTGACACGGCGGGTAAAACCATGATGGGGGTTAGCCCCGAATCCGCCGCCCAAGTATTACCGAGCTTGGCACATCCCCCTGTTGCCATTGGGGCAAATTGTGGGGTGGGACCCTCTGATACCCTGTTGTCCATCCGTGCTATGCGTCGGGCAAACCCGCATGCAGTGATTGTATGCAAGGCAAACTGTGGATTGCCCAAATATAAGGATGGCAAGTTTACTTTTACCGGCACGCCCCAGTTAATGGCGGAGTATGCCCGTATCGCCGTCGATATGGGGGTAAAAATTATCGGCGGATGTTGTGGGTCAACCCCCGAAGTTATTAAGGCAATGTCCGATGCCATTCAAGGATATACCCCTCAACCTGTGGATGCCAAGCGGATTATTGCCACACTGGGCAAACCCTTACACACGGCACCATCTGCGGAACACATCGAACAAAAAACCGCCGCCCGTAAAAATCGCCGCCGAAGATAAAATAAAAAACAATAAAATAAAAAACGATAAAATGGGTATAGGGGTTATTTTCCGCCTAAGGATTTCAGCATAGGGACCATACTGTTTTTGCTGCATTATGTTGCGTTGCATTTATTGTTGACATTTGCTATATGGGTGTGGTATGATGTATCCACGATTATAGAAAAGAACCTACTTAACAAAGGGAAAACCATCATGGCGGGAAATGTTGCCATTGATACATTAGCGATCACCAAAAGACTAGAGGCTTCTGGTATGCCCAAAAGACAGGCTGAGGCTGTTGCCCAGGAACAAGTAAATTTTGCAAATTCTAATTTGGCAAGTAAAATGGATATTGAACTCATCCGTAAAGATATTAAAATATCAATGTATACAAGCGTAGGTACAACATTTGGGGCACTTGCTGGAATCGTACTTTTACTGTTAAATTTAGGCAAAATACTTGGTACTTCGTAAAGTATAGAAAAAACATATAAATTAATTTGACGAAAGGGTCGACAACCTGCATATAAGACGCATTTTTATAATAATGCGGTTGCAGCCGCTTGCCACGCAGTGGCATTGTGGTGTCCGATCGGGGTGCAACGAGGGGTGAACATGTGTGGGTTTTTGTCATGCGAAGCATGGGTAAATCCACATGAAACGCACGAGGGGCGTTAGCCCCTAAGACTCACCATATAACCCACACAATAAAAAGTGCAGTATAATATGGCGAATCATTTTATACCAAATGGACTATATGTTGCGTTACATTTATTGTTGACATTTGCCATATGGGTGTGGTATGATGTATCCACGATTATAGAAAAGAACCTACTTAACAAAGGAAAAATCATCATGGCGGGAAATGTTGCCATTGATACATTAGCGATCACCAAAAGACTAGAGGCTTCTGGTATGCCCAAAAAGCAGGCTGAAGCTGTTGCTCAGGAACAAGTAAATTTTGCAAATTCTAATTTGGCAAGCAAAACAGATATTGAAATCATCCGTAAAGATATTGAACTAGTCCATAAAGATATTAAAATATCCATGTATGCAAGCGTAGGCATAACATTTGGGGCATTTTCTGGAATCGTAGTTTTACTGTTAAATTTAGGCAAAATACTTGGTATTTCGTAAAGTATAGAAAAAACATATAATTGACGAAAGGGGCGACAACCTGCGTATAAGACGCATTTTTATAATAATGCGGTTGCAGCCGCTTGCCACGCAGTGGCATTGTGGTGCAGAGCAGGGGTGCAAAGTGGGGGTGCAATGAGGGGTGAACAAGTGTGGGTTTTTGTCATGCGAAAAATCCACATGAAACGCACGAGGGGCGTTAGCCCCTAAGACTCACCATATAACCGACAAAACAAACCGTGCAGTATAATATGGCGAATCATTTTATACCGAATGGATTATATAGCATAACAAAAATTACAAACCGCCACTATAATCGGATCCGAATATAACCCTTGGCAACCAATTTACCAATTCGGGGAAATACCACAGGATAACCAACATCCCCATTTGTATTATCAAGAAGGGAATAACCCCCTTGTAAATTTGTGTGGTTTTGAGCTGATTTTGCGGCACCACCCCCCGCAAGTAAAACAGGGTAAATCCAAAGGGGGGGGTCAAGAAGCTAGTTTGTAAGTTTATCGCCATCATAATTGCCAGCCATACGGGGCTGATGTCGTGTTGTAACAACACGGGGGCGACTAAGGGGACGACAACAAGGGTAATTTCAATAAAATCAAGGAACATGCCCAAGATAAACATCACCACCATGACAACGATAATTTGTACGGCAACATCCCCATGGATACCCGTCAAGGCTTTGTGGACAATTTCATCCCCATTAAACGCACGGAAAATAAGGGAAAATATGGTGGCACCAATCAGAATAAACATCACTTTTGCCGTAATCCAGGTGGCGTTGCTCATGGCGTATTTTAGCGTTCCTTCCATTGCCAAGATTCTGGCACTGTTAGCGGCGGATAAAATAACCGCCCCAATCGATACACCGGCAATGATAATGCCAATGCGTTCGCCGGTGGTAATCACATCTTGATTTAACCGCAGGTCGATAAACTGTCCCAATCCAAGGGCGACAATAAAACCCGCAAACCCAAGGGCTACAATGATTTTGTCCCATTTGCTGACGGCGTTTTTGGTCCCGGCTAATAACAACGCCCCAATGGCACCGACGGCGGCGGCTTCCGTTGGGGTGGCAACCCCGCCTAAGATCGATCCAAGTACGGCAAAAATAAGTAAAATGGGCGGTAACATCACATCGATAAGCAATGTTTTAAGGGACATATCTTTATCCATTTTTACCTTTGGGGAACTTTTGGGGTCGATAATTGCCACCACCAATTGATACAATATGTATAATCCGACCAATACAACCCCCGGGATAAGTGCCCCGGCGAATAAATCCCCCGTCGACACGGGTTCCGGTGACCAGTTACCGATGGTGCGTTGGGCTTCCACATAAGAATTTGAAATTTGATCGGTTAATAAGATAAGGACAATCGACGGGGGAATAATTTGTCCCAGTGTCCCCGCCGCACAAATCGATCCGGCGGCTAAGGAGGGTTTATATCCTTGTTTAAACATGGTGGGGTAGCTCATTAATCCCATGGTAACAACGGTTGCCCCCACAATTCCCGTCGAAGCCGCAAGCAACGCCCCCACGATACTTACGGAAATGCCGAGTCCCCCCGGTACACGGGATAACACAATCCCCATACCTTCCAGCAGTTGTTCGGCAATTTTCGATTTTTCCAGAACCAAGCCCATAAATACAAACAAAGGCACGGCAATTAACAACGCATTGTTCATGGCATTGCCAAAAATGCGTTTCGGAATGGCTTGTAATAAGTTGGGGTTAATTAAGTCGAGTTCGAAACCGATAAACGCCCAAATTAACGAGGACCCCGCCAAGGTTAATGCCACCGGAAACCCCGCCATCAGCAACACAATGGTGCTGATAAACATGAATATACAAATAATTTCTGGGGTTATCATAAGCCTGTCTCCTTTGGGGGGTGGGGCGTATTTTGTGCATCGGTCATAAAATGTACATCGTCTTGTTCTTGTGTGATCGAATATGTATCGGTTTTACCGATTAAAAATTGCACCGATTCGACAATTAACACCACCGCATGTAACAACATTTGAATACAAAATATTAACAAAACAGTTTTTAATAAATATACAAAAGGTAGGCTATTTGTCTCTAACCCGCCCTCGAGTATGGCCCAAGACCTTAATACATAATCCCAAGTGTAATATGTAATAATGCCTATGGTGGGGATAAAAAACACTATCGACCCCAGAAAATACACCCATGCCTTTTGTCTGTCGGTCATATGATTAAACACTATGTCCAAATATACATGTTCGCCTTTCATAAAAGTATGTGCCATCGCCAACATAAACGATGTGGCAAACATATATACGATGGATTCTTGTGCCATTAATGAATTGGTACTAAATACATACCGCACAATGACAATTAAAAATTGGGCAAACACCATTGCCATAATAAGGTACTGCATCGCCACCCCAATTGTACGGTTGATTTTTTTAATAGCATGTAACAGCATAGGCTATCCCCTTAAAATAAAAAATACATAGGATGTATAAAAAACTTGTAAAATTGGGAAAATCGTCGTATATACACAGACAAAAACAACAGACATACAAATTGTATTATATCCATAATCCCCAAGCATACACACAGGGGGGACACGCCCCCCCGTATTAGATTTTATTAGGAATCAAACAATCTGGTCCGCATATCCACATAATAGGAATCGGATATTTGTGACCATCCCCCAACAACTTTTTGGAATTTAAAGTATTCTTCCATAGTCGCTTTGGTGAGTGCATCCCCATCAGACGCCAATTCGGCGTATACTTCTTTGGCGGCTTTCGCCAGTGCTTGGTAAATAGTATCATTAAAACGACGGAATTTTACCTTTTTGGTTTTTTGTAATTGTTGCAAGAATTGTCCATTTTTCGCATAGTATTCGGTCATACCTTTAAGGTATTCTGCGTCGCTAATATTTTCAATTAATGCTTGGTCTGTTTTACTTAGGGAATTCCAAGTATCTTTGTTAAAGAAGTGATGCAACGCAGAACCGGGTTCATGAATGCCGGGGTTGTAATAATAGGGGGCAACTTTATAAAATCCGGTAAGAATATCATTCCATGGTCCCACCCACTCAGCCGCATCAATGGTACCGGATTGTAAGGCTTGGAAAATTTCCCCGCCGGGTAAAGTTACGGTGGCAACGCCTAGTTTCCCCATAACCGCACCGCCCAGCCCGGGAATACGCATTTTGAGACCTTTTAGGTCTTCCGTCGAATTGATTTCTTTGCGGAACCACCCCGCCGCTTGTACCCCCGTATTGGTTGATAACATGGGCACCAAATTAAATTGATCCAACACATCCCACGACCGTTTTTTGCCTTCTGGGGACAACAAATATGCACTTTGTTCCATTGCCGTCATACCAAACGGTACAGATGTAAAGAAACTTAGGGCTTTGGATTTCCCTTGGTAATAATATGCGGCGGTGTTGGCAATATCCACCGTCCCATCAGATGCCCCATCGAACAAGGATGTAAGATTGGTAAATATTTCCCCCGCACCAAATAATTTAATGGTCAAACGCCCCTCGGTTGCACTGTCTACGGCTTTTACAAAATTCATGGCATGTTCGCCGAGCCCGGGGAACATCTTTGGCAAAAAAGATGCCAGGGTTAATTCCCGTTTACCCGATGCAATTGCCGGGGTCGACAAAGTGGCAACCGCCACACCAGCGGTACCAATGGCACCAGCCTTAATAAAATTACGTCGTTTCATAATAATATGTCTCCATTTCTTAAAAAAGATTGATTTAAAACTTCATTTTTTGCACAGTATATTTTATACCGAATGCCAATGGGGTCCACTTCTGTATAACGCACTGTTCTTTTATATTATAATATAAATATAAAAAGTCAAGGTATTTGGTAACAATATGACAAAATATACACAATTTTTGATTTTAATTAAGTTTTGTCCCCCTTATAAAACCCCTTAATGATTTAAAATTTGGCTGAGGAATAATTGGGTGCGCTCATTTTGCGGGTTGGTGAAAAATTGTTCTGGGGTGTTGCGTTCGATAATTTCGCCCCCATCCATAAAGATAACTTCATCCGCCACCTTGCGGGCAAACCCCATTTCGTGGGTTACACATAACATGGTCATACCCTGTTGTGCCAAGTCGACCATCACATCGAGCACTTCGGAAATCATTTCCGGGTCAAGGGCGGAGGTGGGTTCGTCAAATAACATAATATCCGGGTTCATACATAACGATCGGGCAATGGCAACCCGTTGTTGTTGCCCCCCGGATAATTGTCCGGGGTACTTGTCCGCTTGCTGGGGAATTTTTACCCGTTCCAAAAATTTCATGGCGATTTTTTCCGCTTTTGCCTTCGGGTATTTTTTTACCCAAATCGGGGCAAGGGTACAATTGTCCAGCACGGTTAAATGGGGAAACAGGTTAAAGTGTTGGAAACACATACCCACCTGTTCCCGCACCGCATTGATGGATTTTTGACTGTCGGTTAAGGCGACACCCCCGACGGTTAAGGATCCTTGTTGGAATTCCTCCAACGCATTGACACAGCGAATCATCGTTGATTTCCCCGATCCCGACGGTCCACATATCACGATACGATCGCCTTTTTTTACCGTCAGGTTAATGTCTTTGAGGACATGAAAATCCCCATACCATTTGTGCAGAGATTCAATTTTTAAAATAATATCCTCTGTGGGGTGCGAAGGGGTGTGTGTCATAATATTTTCTTTCATTTATATAATATTGTCGATTTAATCGTGGCTGGTCTTTAATTTATTTTCCAAATATAACGAATACCGTGCCATACCATAACAAAATACAAAAAACGATATGGCGATAAAGGTGTATACCTCATTCGACAACCCAATCCATTGTTTGTTGGCAAGGGCGGCCCGTCCCACCCCCAATAAATCAAACATACCGACAATAATCACCAATGTGGTGTCTTTGAACAAGCCAATAAAGGTGTTTACAATACCGGGTATGGAAATTTTTAACGCTTGTGGCAAAATAATCAACCGCATCGATTGCCAATATCCCAACCCCAAGGCACTGGCGGCCTCGAATTGTCCTTTGGGAATGGCTTGTAATCCCCCCCGTACCACTTCGGCAATATAGGCGCTGGAAAATATCACCACAATAAAAACAATACGATACAGATGGTCGACCACCACATCCCCCGGCAAGAACAAGGGCAATAATACGGTTGCCATAAACAACAGGGTTATCATCGGTACCCCCCGAATAAGTTCAATAAACATCACACATAAAATCCGTACCGCCGGCATAGTGCTACGGCGCCCAAGGGCAAGCACAATGCCCACCGGCAATGACAATCCGATGCCCATAACCCCCAATGTCAGGGTTAAGGTTAAGCCGCCAATACTTTGCGAATCCACCTTGGGCAACCCGAAACTGCCCAACAATAACCAAAACGCCACCAGTGGAAATACCACACTGAATTTTAACAGGTGCTGCCGATAGGGGACTTTATCCCACAATACGGGCAGTAACGCCAATATCAACAAAACGGCGGTCAGGTTGGGGCGCCAATATTGTTCGGGGGGATAAAACCCATATAAGTATTGGTGCATCCGTTGGGTAATCACCCCCCAACATGCCCCCCCAGACATACAATCCTCACGGCTTTTGGTAAAGAAATCCGCATCGAACAGCATCCAATTTAAAACTATTGGCACATATTGGTACAACAGATAGGCAAATAAAACCGTCAACAGCGTATCATACCATGTGGCAAACATATTTTTACGAATCCACAGGATTATATTGCCTTGTTTTATGGGCGGTTTTAAATCGGGGTGTTGTCCCACTTCGTATTTTTCGGACATATCCCCTTACCTTTCGACAATTTGGACCCGGCGATTGACAATATTCATAATCACCGAAATACACAAACTTAATATTAAATAGGTTGCCATAACCATGGCAATACATTCCAATGCCTGCCCTGTTTGGTTCAGGGTAATACCGCCAATGGTCGCCACCACATCCACATAGCCAATGGCAATCGCCAACGATGAATTTTTCATCAGGTTCATATATTGGCTGTTTAACGGGGGAATAATCACCCGTAACGCTTGGGGAATAATAATCATCCGGATGCGGTGCTGATTGGTTAAATTTAACGACATCGACGCCTCATATTGTCCTTTGTTTACGGATTCGATACCCGCCCGCACAATTTCCGCAATATTTGCCGCCGTATATACGGATAATCCCATAAGCAAGGCAATAAATTCTGGTTTTAAGGCAACCCCCCCTTTGAAATTAAAGCCTTTTAGTGCGGGCACCGACCACTCCACCGGTTGTCCCAATAGGTAATATACCGCCAGTGGCAAGGCGATAATACATATCAGGCTGATGGCAAATACGGGGCTTTGTTTTCCCGTTGCATCTTGGATTTTTTTGGCACGACGGGTATAGATGATTTTGCCCATAATACCCCCCACAAGGGCAATTAAAATGCCCCATGCCAACGGCTGAAATTCCGGGGAGGGCACATACATCCCCCGGTTTGAAATAAATACCGTATCGCCAATGTTAAGGGCTTGTTTGGCGGAGGGTAATTGTAAAAAAACGCCAAAATACCAAATGACAATCCACACCAACACCGGCACATTACGGGTAAATTCCACAATGCAGTACACGGTTTTCGATGCCAGCCAGTTGTTTGACAAGCGGATAATTCCCATCACAAAGCCCAGTACCGTTGCCAAAAATATACCCAATAGGGATACCAATATGGTGTTTATCAAGCCGACAAAATACGCATTTATATGCAACGAATCAGAAGTGTATTTTAAAATCGGCGAATATAAATCATATCCCGCCCGTGTCCACAAAAAGTCGAACCCTGATGCAATCCCCAGTTTTTCCAAATTCATACTGGCATTGCGAATAAAATAGGCAAACCCCAAAAGCACCAACCCCACCAAACTTATTTGCGTAAGTGCCGCACGGGTTTTTTTATTGCTGAGTTGTATCACTTTGATTGCCTATTCCCATGTACAGATTATGTTTTTGCTTATATGTAATGTGTTATATACAAAAAAAGCAGGGACACTGTCCCTGCTTTCTTAAACCCACCTTAACGGAAGGGGGGTACATACAACAAGCCCCCTTCTGTCCATAGTGTATTCACACCACGGGGTAAGCCCGTCAATTTCATCGTACGGTCATAGATCTCTGCGAAGTTGCCCACGGAAGCAATAATTTGGTATCCGAAGTCTGGCCGCAACCCTAGGAATGCCCCCAATTCGCCTTCATGCCCCAATAAACGAAGGATTTCGCCATTTTTCGACATTTTGAACGAACCGACATTTTTCGAAGTAATACCCAATTCTTCCGCCACAATAATAGCGTTTAATGTCCAACGGGCAATATCCCCCCATTGGTTGTCCCCATGGCGTACCACTGGTCCCAACGGCTCTTTGGAAACCATTTCAGGTAATACCATCCAGTTATCTGGGTTGGGCATGGACGCTTTGACACCCGCAAGCCCCGTTGCATCGGTTGTAAATACATCACACCGCCCCGCTTTCAGGGCTTTTAACGCATCGTCTTGTGTCTCTGTGGTAACCGGCTCATACGACATACCTTGTGCCTTAAAGTAATCCGCCAAGTTTAATTCGGTTGTTGTGCCCGGCTGAATACACACCGCCGCCCCGTCGAGTTCGGTGGCGGACGATACCCCCAAGCTGTTATTTACCAAAAATCCTTGACCATCATACCAAGTTACGCCGACGAAATCCAGACCCAAGTCCGTATCCCGGGAAAGCGTCCAAGTGGTGTTACGGGAAAGCACATCCACTTCACCGGATTGCAATGAAGTAAAGCGGTTTTTGGTGGTTAAGCCGGTGAACTTTACCCTGTCGCCATCGCCAAAAATCGCCGCTGCTAAGCCCCGGCAATATTCCACATCGATACCTTGCCAACGACCATCATCATCCGTATAAGAAAGTCCAAATGCCCCCGTCGACACCCCACATTTTAGGTACCCCCGCTTTTTGACATCATCCAAAGTCCCCGCCTGTGCGTATGTTCCAATTGCCACAAGCACCAAAGCCATTAATAATTTTTTCATGTTTCTTCTTCCTTTTTTAAAAGTAAACCCACTTGCCCAAGAAGTGGATCCCATTGGGCAAACCAGTTCTGTTAATATAACGAAAATACTCAAATAAGGGGACTGTGATAAACAGTATATACCCTTAACTTTAATAAACTTAAAACAAAAACATAATGTTATGCAAGCAAAAAATAAACTTTATTTCAAATATATATACACATATTACCCCCCCCCCCTATATTTAATGATAAAATGTAATTTAATAAAAATACGCAAAAAATAATGTGAATTATATATATTGTTTTTTAAAGTAAACTACGAATCGATATGCGGTTGCAACCGCTTGCCACATAGTGGCATTGTGGTGCAGAGCAGGGGTGAGTGCGTGTGGTATTTTGTCATGCGAAGCATGGGTAAATCCACCTTAAACGCAAGAATGTACAGAGAAGCTGGGGCGTTAGCCCCTTAGACTCACGATATAGCCCACAAAATAAATCGTGCAGTATAATATGGCGTATCATTTTATACCGAATGCACTATAAATATGGTTGCAACCGCTTGCCACATAGTGGCATTGTGGTGCAGAGCAGGGGTGCAACGAGGGGTGAACATGTGTGGTATTTTGTCATGCGAAGCATGGGAAAATCCACCTTAAACGCAAGAATGTACAGAGAAGCTGGGGCGTTAGCCCCTTAGACTCACCATATAACCAACAAAATAAATCGTGCAGTATAATATGGCGTATCATTTTATACCCAATTAACTTTATATTGACAACATTATTAGCAATGTGATATTATTATTTTGTGAAGGGGATTTTAATAGAATGGCAGAACAACACATTGCCTTTGACACACTAGCAGTTACCAAAAGATTACAAGCATCCGGCTTGCCGAAAAAACATGCAGAAGCTATTGCCCACGAACAAGCCAATTTGCTAAATAATAATTTGGTAACTCAGTACGATATAAAGATTGTACAAAAAGATATCGAACAATTACGATCGGACACCAAGAAAGATTTTAAAATTATAAGAAAAGAAATCGTTATTTCAAGGTATATAACAATAGGGTCTGTACTAGCAATCCTACTTTCAATATATTATTTCTTGGATTCAACCTCTAAATTAGCAAGCTAATATATTTTCTGTATAAACCGTGCAATATAATATGGTGAATCATTTTATACCGAATTGAATCAATACCATAAAAATCCTTTTCACATATGGGGTTTTTGTGTATAGTGTTCACCTATACTTTATCATATAACAATGGGAATAAAAAAACATGATGGAATCATTGGTATTTTCCGGTATTCAACCCACGGGGCAGCTGACTTTGGGCAATTATTTGGGGGCGTTAAAAAATTGGGCACATATGCAGCGGCACCATGACTGTATATACTGTGTGGTCGATCAACATGCCATTACCGTTTTTCAAGACCCGGTGCAGCTAAAAAACGCCACCCGTGAAGTGGCGGCGGGCATTATTGCATCCGGGGTGCATGTGGATAAAACGATTTTATTTTATCAATCCGCCAACCCAAACCATACGGAATTGGCGTGGTATTTTAACTGTATCGCCCGTATGGGCTGGGTAAACCGTATGACGCAGTTCAAAGAAAAAAGCGGGGAAAATGCCCAAAATTCTTCCGTGGGGTTGTTTGCCTATCCGGTGTTACAAGCGGCGGATGTGTTGGCGTATAAGGCAACCCATGTGCCCGTTGGCGAAGACCAAAAACAGCACCTTGAATTGTGCCGTGATATTGCCCAAAAATTTAACCACGATTACAACACGGATTTTTTCCCCCTTATCGAACCGCTTATTCGGGCGGAGGGGGCACGGGTTATGTCATTAAAAAACGGCAACAAGAAAATGTCCAAATCCGACCCGTCCGATAATGCCCGTATTAACTTAACCGACGGTGCCGATGTGATTGCCAAAAAAATCAAAAAGGCTACTTCCGACAGCCATCTTTTGCCGTGTCATACAGACGGTTTACACCACCGACCGGAGGCAAAAAACCTGATTACCCTATATGCAGTGTTACAAGACAAAACTATACAACAGGTTATGCCCGATGTGGCGGGCAAAGGCTGGGGCACATTCAAAAATATGCTAGCGGATGTGGCGGTGGCAACAATAGCCCCCATTGGCGTCGAAATGAACCGCTTGATGCAGGACAAAGGTGAAATCGACCGTATTTTGCAAAACGGTGCCCATAGGGCAAGACACATCAGCCAACCCATCGTCGATAAAACCCGTAAAATTATCGGATTTTTATAAAATAATGCGGTTGCAACCGCTTGCCTCGTAGTGGCATTGTGGTGCAGAGCAGGGGTGAGTGCGTGTGGTATTTTGTCATGCGAAGCATGGGAAAATCCACATTAAACGCAAGAATGTACAGAGAAGCTGGGGCGTTAGCCCCTTAGACTTACGATATAACCAAAAAAATAAAATGTACAGTATAGTACACTGTATCATTTTATACGGAATTGATTATATAATATGGTTGCAACCGCTTGCCACGCAGTGGCATTGTGGTGCAGAGTAGGGGTGCAATAAGGGGTGAACAAGTGTGGGTTTTTGTCATGCGAAGCATGGGAAAATCCACATTAAACGCAAGAATGTACAGAGAAGCTGGGGCGTTAGCCCCTTAGACTCATAGTATAACCCACAAAATAAACCGTGCAGTATGAATCATTTTATACCGAATTGACTATATATAAAATTGTTGTCAAAACAGAATCAATCTGTTACAGTATAAGTCGTATTCACCGTAATAATAAAGGAGTAAAAAGATGAATAAGTACTTTTGGGCAGGGATTGTCTTAATAATTGTGGTTATCGTTGGGGTATATTTTACCATGCAAAATAAGCTCCCCCCCATGTAAACTTCCGCAATGTAACCCCAAAAAAACCGCCATATAAGGCGGTTTTTTTTGGTGGGGGTATCCAGCGTGCATTATATATTCTCCTCTAAATAAATGCTAATAATACAGAGTGAATCACATCTTAAATCATAATGCAATACTTTTTATGAGTTTACCACCTAGCACCGGCTAAAAACATTTTTCTCAACAATTTTCAAAAATACTAAATCTAATTTAAAATATTCATCTAAATCAAAATACTATGTCATAAAAAAAACATAAACACATTCCTACATAACCCATAATATACAATCTCTGAACAAAAATCAACACAATCTTTTAAAAAAAATTATGGGATTATTTGGGATAGCAAAATGACCTGCATGTATTTTTATACCTTGAAAATACAATAAAGTATGATATAGTTTACATGATTTTTTTTTAACTTAGGATACTACAATGTGGAATGTACAAGGGTTGGACCCCGTCGCCTTTAATCTGTTTGGTCTCAATGTATATTGGTATGGGCTGTCATATGCCATCAGTATTTTGTTGGTGTTTTACATCACCCCGAAATTGGTGGCAAAATATGAAAGTGATGTGCCCCCAAAAGTTATCGATGATTACTTCTTTGTTGGGGTGGTATCGATGATTGTGGGGGGACGATTGGGGTTTGTGTTGATATATCAACCCGCATATTATTTGGCACATCCCCTGGATATACTTAAAATCACCGAAGGGGGTATGTCGTTCCACGGGGCGTTGTTATCGATTTGTATTTTTGGGTATATATATGCCCGCTATCGTAAAGTTTCCCCTGTGGCAGTTGCCGATGCGTTTTGCACCACCATTCCCATAGGCTTATTTTTTGGACGGGTTGCCAATTTTGTCAATGGGGAATTGTGGGGGCGGCCCACGGATGGATCGTGGGGGGTGATATTTGCCGATGGTATCCCCCGCCACCCCAGCCAATTGTATGAAGCGGGCTTGGAGGGGCTGGTGTTGTTTTGCATGTTGCTATTTATGGTTAGCAAGTTACGGGCATATGCGTACAGAGGATTGATATTTGGGGTGTTTCTGATGGGGTATGGTATCAGCCGTATTATCGTTGAAGGGTTTCGAGAACCGGATATTTATGTGGGGTATTTAACACACAATACGACCATGGGGCAATGGCTAAGTGTGCCGATGGTGATTATTGGGTCCGCTTTGGTGCATCGGGCGGTACGGGGTCGCATATAATATGCAGTATGGTACGCATGCCAAATTATCCCCCCATAAACATGGATTTTTTACCCGTAATGGCGGTGTGTCGGGGGGCATATATGCGACGGCAAATATGGCGTTTACAAGTGGCGATTGTGGGGATAATGTCCACGAAAATCGCAATCGGGTAAAACATGCCTTAAACCTTGCACATTTGATTACCCTAACCCAAGTCCATGGGAATGTGGTACATACCGTAACCGCCGATACTATGCAGCACTTTCAAAATACAACGGTTACAGGCGATGGGTTGGTGTGTGCTGTGCCGCATGTGGGCATTGGCATTTTAACCGCCGATTGTGCCCCCGTTTTATTTATCGACAGCCATAATAAAGTGGCGGGGGCATGCCATGCGGGGTGGGGTGGGGCACAACAAGGGGTGATGTTACGCACCGTTGATGCCATGATACACGCAGGGGCGGATATACCCAAGATTGTGGCGGTTATCGGCCCTAGCATTGTCAGGACATCGTATGAAGTCGATACACAATTTAAACAAAATTTTTGTGCCAACCACCCCGATTATCACACATATTTTACCCGTTGGCGGGATTTAAATACTCCTGTACCCAGCTGTGTTTCCGATTCATACGGCTTTGATTTAACCGGTTTTATTAGGGACCGTCTGTGTGCATATGGGGTGCGGACATATGCGATTGATAACATGGATACATATACGCAGCCGGATGTGTTTTTTAGCTACCGTCGTACCACCCACAAAAATGAATCTGATTATGGGCGGCAAATATCGGTGATTTGTGTGTGATGTAAAAATATGTTGCGTTATATGTATTTTTTTGTTACACCTTACATATATTCTATTTAAATGTAACATACCACCCTAGCAGGAGAACACATGGAATATTTAGGCAAAAAATTCTGGGAAAACCATGACTTAACACAGGTAAAAGATGCTATGGATGCGGGGCTTGATGTTACCCAAACCAACGCACAAGGGTGCACCCCCTTATTTTTTGCCGCCGCATACAGCCCAGATCCCCGTATTATTCAAGCCCTTATTGACGCAGGGGCGGATGTTCGGGTGCGGGATACCTATGATTGGACGCCTTTGGTGTGGATGGTAACATTTAACGACAATCCAGATTTTATCCCCCTGTTGGTACATGGGGATATAAACGCCCCAGATTATGACGCAGAAACCGTTATCATGTACGCCGCCCGCAATACATCGAATCCAAAAGTATTGCAAAAATTAATCGAATTGGGGGCGGAGGTAAACCAAGTCAACGCATTGGGGACAACCCCACTTATGTATGCGGCCATGTCAAATCCCCATAGGGATGTTATCGATACTTTGTTACAGCATGGGGCGGATATAAACGCAACGGATAGCCGCAATCGTACCCCTTTGATGCGGGCGTGTGAGCGGATGCACAACTTGGAAATTATTAAGTATTTCATACAACAGGGGGCGGATTTGACGGTTACAAGCACGGATGGCAAACAAGCCAAACATTATTTACAGGATAATGTGCATTTTAAGGGAAAACTGCTTATATCTGACGATCAGGATTTATTGTTGTTGTGATGGTATAATATACGGATAAAAAATAATGACAACTACAGATAAACATATTATATTGTGTATATTATGCATATGACTCTACAACAACGCCTTGGGGCGTTAAGCTTAGCCACTTTGTTTCAAGGATTATCGGTGGGGACAATTATCCCCCTTATGACGCATTTTGCATTGTCCTTGGGGGCATCAGAAGCGGTTGCCCCGTTGATATTTTCCACATATTCTTTTTTTGCGTTTGTGTCCAGTTTTTTTTGGGGTAAAATTTGCGATGCTAAGGGACGAAAGTTTGTCCTGAGTATCAGTGCCATTGGCACAACTTTTTCCTATGCGTGGTTGACGGTGGCGGATTCTTTGTGGCAAATATATGTTGCCCGGGCACTGGCGGGGATAATGGCGGGATTTACCATTGCTGCGTTTAGTTATATTGCCGATGTAACCGATAAACAAGAACGGGCAAAAGGTATGGGAATGATCGGGGCATCTTTTGCGGTGGGATTCGTGGTTGGGCCCATGCTGGGGGCGGTGTTGGCATATCGTGAAGATGTGTTTGTATTGGCATTTTTTGCCTCATCGATTTTGGCATTGTTGTCGACTTTAACGGTTATTATTGCCGTGTGGGAACCGGAAAAATTGGTGCTGAGCGATAAGACGCCTTTGAAAAAATTTTTCAAAAAGCCAGAATTTCGCCCTATCATAGGGTTGGCGTTGGTTATGGGCGTAGTGTTTACTATGGTGGAGGGGTCGTTTGCCATTTATTTGTACAAGCAATTTGGATCTTCCGCACGGGATGTGGCGATTATTTTGATTTTTGCGGGCACATTTAACATTTTGATACAAGGTAAATTTGTGGGATATATTGTTGGCAAAATTGGCGAACTGCATACCATTCGTTTGGGGGTTGTGGTGTTGTTTGCCTGTTTTGTATCGCTTATTCGTATCGAAACATTTGGCGTATATTTACCGATGATTTTGATGTCGATTGCCTATGGATTGTATACGCCTTCTTTACAAAGTTATGCCTCAAAAATTGCCCCCCCCGAATATCGGGGACGGATGGGGGCGTTGCTACAATCGATTGCCAATTTTGCCCGTATTTTGGGACCCGCCGTGGCAACAATTTTTATGACTTTATGGACCGCAAAAACCCCCTATATAGTGGGCGGATTGATTATGTTTGCCATATATGTTTGTTTGCGATACATACCGAATATGTTTTATAACAAGTAGCCTTCCTGTTTAAAAGTATGGCATTAGTATAAAAATTTGTACAAAATACATGTTTATGATATAAAATATTATATTTCGCATGTAATAAAAATTTATAAAGGATACACTATGACCTTAACAGATATAAAATTTCCAAATACGGCTTTTATCAATGGTGGGGCATATACGCCACCGTATACGGATACTTTACAGATAACCTCCCCCATTGATAAACGCCATTTAACGACCTTGCCCGATTTGCGATCGGAGGATGTGGATTATGCCGTAAATGTTGCAAAAACCGCATTTGATAAGGGCACTTGGCGTAAGCTGAGCAAACGGGAAAAGCAAAAAATCCTGTATACTTTTGCCGACCTGATAGACCAACAGGCATCACACATTGCCACTTTGGAAAGTTGGGATATGGGCATGCCGTTTGGAATGTGTCAAAATCAAAATGTGGCACATGCGGCACAATGTATCCGTTGGTACGCAGAAGCGATTGATAAAATATATGACGAAACCACACATGATAACGGGAAAATGGCATTGGTAACCCGGGAACCGGTCGGGGTGGTGGGGGTGATTACCCCTTGGAATTTTCCGGTTATGATTGTTGCATGGAAAATTGCCCCGGCGTTAATTATGGGCAATAGCATTGTGTTAAAGCCTGCGGAAACTGCCTCCCTTGCCACCGTGTATTTGGCACAACTTGCCACGCAGGCGGGGGTGCCCGATGGGGTGTTTAATGTGGTAACAGGATCGGGGCATATCACGGGCAAAGCCATTGCCCAACATCCGTTGGTGCGGGTGTTGTCGTTTACCGGGTCTGGGGGTGTGGGTGCCCAGTTAATGCAGGATGCGGGTACCAGTAACCTAAAACGGGTGTATTTGGAATTGGGCGGAAAAAATGCCAATATCGTGTTGCCCGATGTGCCGGATATGGATGTGGCGGTGGGGACTTCGGTTATGGGGGCATTTGCCAATTCCGGTCAAATTTGTGCATCGCCATCACGGCTGTTGGTACATGCGGATATATACGATGTGTTTGTGGAAAAATGTATTGCCAAGGCAAAACAGCTGCAAGTGGGCAATCCATTTGACCAAGGCATATTCCTAGGTCCGGTTGCCAACCGGCAACAGTACGAAAAAATCTTGTCTTATATCCATATGGGAAAGCAACAGGGGGCAACCTGCGTTATCGGTGGAACCCCACCCACAGAAATGGAGGGGTATTATATCCATCCGACTATTTTTACAGATGTAACCCCGGATATGATCATTGCCCAACAAGAAATTTTTGGTCCGGTGTTGTCTGTTATTAAGTTTAACGACACGGACGAGGCGATTGCCATTGCCAATGCTTGTGAATACGGTTTAACAGCGGGCGTGTGGACGGCAAATATCCGCACAGCACATTATGTATCGTCCAGATTAGAATCCGGTACCGTATTTGTAAACCACTTTGGCGGGGCGGATATAACATTGCCCTTTGGGGGTGTCAAACAATCGGGCAATGGCGTCGACAAATCGTTACACGCCATTGATAAATATTGTAACTTAAAAAGTACCATATTTGCCTTGTAATATTTCCAAAACAATACCGTTAAAACCATAGGTTTAATATTGTTTTAAAATCCGTTGCAAGGCATCGGCGACGCCCTTTATCATGGGGGAAGTGTGCATAGGGCTGGGCGAAAAACGCAAGCGTTCTGTACCCCGGGCAACGGTGGGATAATTTATCGGTTGGGCGTGGTATCCATATTCCTGTAATAATGTGTGGGATATGTGTTTACAACGATTGGCATTACCGATCATGACCGGTACAATATGCGATTTTGATGGCATGACGGGAATATTGCGGTTGTAAAACGCTTGTTTTAATGCTTTGGCATTGGCGTGTAGCTGTGTGCGTTGTTGCTGGGCATCCATAAGGATGTGAATGCTGGCGGTTGCCCCCGCCATGACCGCAGGGGGTAGGGAGGTGGTAAAGATAAATCCATTGCCAAAACAACGGACAAAATCGACAATTTCCGCAGATGCCACCATATAACCGCCCACTTGCCCAACCGCTTTGCCAAGGGTTCCTTGGATAATGTCGATATGATGGGCAACGCCCAATTGTTCACACACCCCCGCCCCCGTGTCCCCATACATGCCCACCGCATGCACTTCGTCAACATAGGTCAAGGCGTGATATTTTTGGGCAATAGCAATAATATCCGTAATCGGTGCCATATCCCCATCCATGGAATACACAGATTCGAAGGCTATGATTTTGGATATACTGGAGTCGTTTTGGGGGTCGTCTTGGGCAATTAAGCGTTCCAAATCCGACGCATCGTTATGTTTAAACACCCGTTTTTCACATCCCGCCCGACGAATCCCTTCAATCATCGAATTGTGATTCATCGAATCTGAATATATAATACATTTTGGTAACCGTGCACCCAAGGTGGATAAAATGGTTACATTGGCAATCCAACCCGAAGTAAATACCAACGCAGCGGGTTTTTTATGCCATGTGGTCAGTTGCCGTTCCAATGCGGTGTGATAGGCACTTGTCCCCCCAATATTACGGGTGCCCCCCGCCCCAGATCCCACATGGCGTAAGGTGTCGTGCATAACACTGAGCACAGATTCATTTTGCCCCATTGCCATGTAATCATTCGAACACCAAGTAATAATATCTTTGGGAATTGTCGGGTCATCCCCTGCGTATGTACAATGGGGAAAGTGTCCCCGTTTGCGGTATATTTCGGTAAAAATACGATATTGCCCATTATCTTTAAGGGTGTTTAGTTCGGATTCAAAAAAATCTTGATAATGTTCCATACCCCATATTATACATAAAAATTATCAAAATATAACATATTTTTTATCCATATGGGGTGTGCTTTTTTATCGCATTTTTATAACGAAGTGGGTATAATGCCCCTAAGTGTGACCATGTGCCTAATGTGATATGGAAAGGGTAAGGAGTATACCATTATGACGCTGTATAAAACAGATGTGGCTATTATTGGGGCGGGGCCGTGTGGGCTGTTTGCGGTTTTTGAATTGGGGTTATTGGATTTAACAAGCCATGTAATTGATATTTTGCCTATGGTGGGGGGGCAATGTGCCGAATTATATCCGGAAAAACCGATTTATGATATTCCTGGAATACCCTCCGTAACAGGGCAGGCTTTAACCGATGGACTGATGCAGCAAATAAAGCCGTTTGCCCCACAATTTAGCCTTGGACAAATGGCAACCCACATTGAAAAAGTCGGCACAGACGATAACGGTTCCCACATTTGGCACGTACATACAGATGCACATACAATTGTGGAATGTACATGTGTTGTTATCGCCGCAGGGGGCGGATCGTTTGTCCCCAAAAAACCGCCGATCAAAGACATTGAGACCTATGAAGGCAAGTCCATATTTTATAGCATTAAGGATATAAAAAAGGTGGCAGGCAAAAATATTGTTGTCGCCGGCGGGGGGGATTCCGCCCTCGATTGGGCAAATATGTTGTGTCCTTTGGCAAACAGGGTACACCTTGTCCATCGCCGGGATGATTTTCGGGGTGCCCCTGCATCGGTCAATGAAATGCGGACTAAGGTATGCGATGGCAAAATGGATTTACACATTGCCCAAATCAAAGCACTGCGGGGGCAAGAGGGGCAATTATCCCATATTACTGTCGTTGGCAAAGCCGAAGGCACATATGACATTCCATGCGATATATTGTTGCCTTTTTACGGATTGACGATGACTTTGGGACCCGTAAAAGATTTTGGCTGTGATTTACATAATAACCGCCTAATAACCGTGGACACAGAAAAATTTGAAACTTCTGTGCCACAGGTGTTTTCCATTGGGGATATAAATTATTACCCCGGCAAATTAAAATTGATTTTATCAGGATTTCACGAATCCGCCCTTATGGCACAGCAGGCATTTCGGTATTGTCGCCCTAATGATAAATTGCGATTTCAGTATACCACATCGTCCAGCAGCCTACAAAAAAAATTAAATATGCAGTAAATTATGAAACTGTGGATAAAACGCATAATAAAAAATGATTGTATCGCTAGCTTATTGGCGTGGGGCGTATCGTTGTACTTAAAATGCGTGCGTATTACCAGTCGTTGGCAGGTGATTGTCGAAGGTGATATGCCCGACGATAGCCGATTTATTTTTGCCTGTTGGCATGGGCGGATTTTGATGTCCCATTTGGCATGGCACCATACAGGGCATGGAAAAACCCCCTTACACTTTATTGTATCGCCCAGTTCCGATGGTATAATTTTAAGGAAGTTTTTACAAAATTTTGGGTTTTGTCCACTGGTGGGATCCAGCGGTTCTGGTACGGGATTTTTACCATTTAAGAAGGCGATAAAAATTTTAAAACAAGGTACACCCTTTGGCATTGCCCCCGACGGTAGCCGGGGACCCGTGTACAGAATGAAAGACGGATTAGGATTTTTGGCGGTAAAACAACAGGTTCCTGTGGTGTTATATGCGTTTAATACTTCACGCAGACGGGTGTTAAACAGCTGGGACAAAATGGTGGTGCCAAAACTGTTCAGTCGTGGTATTATTATTATCAAAGTTATCGATGTGCCCACCATGAAGCAGTTGGACAAGCCCGCTTTAAATGTGCTATTGGAACAGGCATTATGCGATGTAACACAGCGGGCGGATATGTACTTTGAACATGCGTAGTATCCTATTTTTTACTTTATATACATGGGGTACATGGATGTGTCGACCGCTGATTGGGGTATACCTCAGACGGCGGGTGGCACACGGCAAAGAAGACCCCGTGCGATACACAGAAAAAATGGCAATTCCATCCGCATCCCCGCCAAAAAATGCACAAGTTATCTGGGTACATGCCATCAGCGTGGGCGAAAGTGTATCGGCTTTGCCCTTGATATACGCCTTGGTGGAAAAAGGGTATTTTGTGCTTGTTACCACCGGCACCCAAACCGCCGCCAAAATCATGGGGGAACGGTTGCCCCAAGGGGAATTACATCAAACAGGGGGGGCATTGCATCAGTATGCCCCCTTGGATTGTCGGGTGTGGATACGGGCGTTTTTACACTATTGGAATCCCTGTGCTGTGATGTTTTTGGAATCAGAATTGTGGTATAATACTTTATGCGAAGTCCATAAACGACACATACCCCTGTATTTGGTCAATGCCCGCCTTAGCCAAAAGACCATACGAAAATGTAAAAAATATCCTCATATTGCCCGCACCATATTAAAATATTTTACTAAAATATACCCTCAAAATAGGTTAACTTTGCAAATTATGGGCGATATTTTAGGAAAAAATTGTTCTAAAATAGAATATTTAGGAAATTTAAAATACGCATTTTTATCCCCCCCCATATGTCCACAGGCATCCGCACAGATACAATCGCAAATCGCCAATCGTCCCGTATGGTTGGTGGCATCGACCCATCCAGAAGATGAGCATATTGTGGGGGATGCCTTACCAGATATACAAAAACACTGTGCGGATATTTTGACAATTGTTGTGCCCCGCCACCCAGAACGGCTATCGGAAGTACAACACATATTTGCCAATTTTACCCAAGCGGTGCGTAGCAACAATGATACGATTACGGATACAACACAAATATATATTGCCGATACCATGGGCGAATTGCCTTTATTTTATCAGCTGAGTCCCATATGCTTGGTGGGGGGCAGTTTTGGGGGGGGATATGGCGGACATAATCCCTTGGAACCCGCCCGTTATGACACCGCCATTGTGCAAGGATATGATACCAGTAACTTTAGCGATATAACCGATGCTTTGCAGGCGGTACAAGGACATATACAGGTGTCGGATTCACACCATTTGGCACAGGTTATATGTGATATATGCACCCATCCACAACGCCGCCAAACGATGGCACAAAATGCCAAAAAATGGGTGCATACACATGAAAATATTGTACAAAAATTGTTGTATAGTATGGGGGTATAATGCAGCATTTTCAATATAAAAATACACTTTCAACCGCCTTGTTACCCTTGTCTGTTATATATGGGGGGCTGTGTGCAATACGGCGTATATGCAGCCGCCCATACAAAGCATCTGTGCCGGTTATTTGTATTGGCAATGTGACGGTTGGGGGGACGGGAAAAACCCCCACTTGTCGGGTGATACTGAACCAATTACAGTATACATACAAAAATCCAATTATCGTATCCCGTGGATATGGGGGGAACATAACCACCCCAACGGTTGTAAATTCAGACACCCATACGGCACAGCAAGTGGGGGATGAACCCTTAATGCTCGCCCAAGATGCTACTGTGGTGATTAGCAAAAATAAAAAAAAGGGGGTGCAAACCGCCGAAAAATTGGGGGCGGATATTATTGTGCTCGATGATGGATTACAAAACCCCACCGTATACAAAGATGTGGTGGTGGTGGTTATCGACGGGTACCGGGGCTTTGGTAATGGGCGGATATTGCCGTCCGGGCCGTTGCGCCAATATGCAGCAAAGCCGTTACAAAATGCCCATATGATTTTGGTGACCGGATGTAAAAGCGGTGTATACACAGACATTAAAAATATATATGGGGATAAAGTTTTATATGCGGATTATGTGCCCATCGCCTTGCCATTTCAGGAACGACAATCGGTGGTGCCGTTTGCCGGGGTGGGCAATCCAGATAAATTTTTTGAAACCGTCCGTCAATGTGGGTATCCCATACGGGCAAAACTATCGTATCCTGATCACCATCTGTATTCAGAGGGGGATTTACAAGATTTACACAGTGTGGCGGCAACCGCATTGGCAAAACTGATTACCACAGAAAAAGATTATATGCGCTTATCTGCTGATCAACGCCAAGATATAACACCTTTATATGTAACCTTAAAAATGGACAGAAAAAATTGGGCATCCGTATTGGGGGATGTGGTGCCGAATATGGGCACCAAAGCATGAACACATTGGGACAGTTTGTCGTATTTATTTTGATATATCCATTTTTATGTATAATGCGGGTATTGCCATTGTCATGGGCGGAAGCCGTGGGGCGGGGTGTTGTGGGTTTTATGGGTCCAAAAACCCGCAAAAATACCCGGGTGCTGCACGGATTACAAGTGGCATTTCCATATAATTCTGAGGCACAAAATCAGATACTTGCCCGTGCGAATTGGCGACATTATGGCATAAATCTTGCCCATGCGATTCAACTGGACAATCCAAAGTTGGTACAACGGACGGATGTGGAGGGCTGGCACCATTTGCAACGGGCATTTGACCAAGGTAAAGGCGTATTTGTGCTGTCCGCCCATGTGGGCGTGTGGGATGTGATTTGTGCGGTGATAAAACACCGATTACACCCCACAGACACCATATACCGTCCCATAGACAATATATTTTTAAATCGCTGGTTTAAAAAATACCGTTTAAAAGTATATAAATCCTTAATTGTTAAGGGTCCCCATGCGGGTAAAGATATTTTAAAAGCCATCCGTGCGGGGGGTATTGTCCCCATGATGTCCGATCAAAAAATGTGGGGGGGGATCGAGGTTCCTTATTTCCGTGTGCCCGCATTAACCGCATCGGGGGCGGTGGTGCTGGGGGCAAAATTGCAAGTCCCTGTGATTCCCATATACACAGCAAAAGTCGGTAACAGGTTTAAAATGGTCATCGAACCCCCCATGCCCCTAACGGGCAACACAGAAGTCGACACTATACAAATGAACCAGCTATTTGAAAAATGGGTAACAAGCCACCCCGATCAATACTTTTCCTTTACCCACAACAGGTGGGGGTAATATAGGTCATTTCATATAAAATGATGTGATTATACAAATGGCATGTATAGGACCGTGTCTAAGATGTCTTGGGACATGCGGTTATATATGTCTTGGCGTGATAATAAACCCGTTTGTGTGTCCGTGTATGACACCACCGATGCACTGTTAATGGCACTTGCGATAAGGGCATGTGTATGGGGTTTTTTCGGGTCCGCCAAAAACGATGCTAAGGTGGATGCAAACGCATCGCCCGCCCCAATGGTTCCCGCCACTTGTGTCGGGATGGATGGGGCAAAATATATCCCCTCTTGGGTGCCCATATATGCCCCATTTTTGCCGTCAGTTATCACCATATATTGTAATCCCAATGTGGTAACCGATTTCATAAACGATGCCAAACTGATATGATTTTGTGGGGCGGACAACCCGGATTTTGCCACCCGCATTTTGCGGTGATGGGGATAATCGGTTGGTATGGATATGTGGGCGGATATACACCCTGCATCGATAATCCCCCCCATCAATGCGGACGCTTCACGCACATTCATAGTGATACAATCCATATGGGGAAAACTTTTTATAATCTGTGTATCATAGCGCTGAATCTGTAAAATCCCCGGGTTTGTGGCCACAAATGCCCCCGCCATATGGGCGGTTTTGACAATATGTGTAAATGCCTTGGCACTGTCCCCAGACAAAGCGGTAATATAAACCAAATCCCTATTTTGTAGGTGGGTGCTCGTAACCTCTTGGGCGGTTAATTGGGTATTTGCCCCCCGATATGTAAAAACCGTGGGATCCCGTTCGATACTCGACAACAACACGGATGTGGCGGTGGGCTGGGTGGCGGTGGTACATACATGGTGCGTATCAATATGTTCTGATTGTAACAACTGTAAAATTTTATGCCCATTCATATCTTTTTTTATTTTAATAATCGGCGATACCGTATGCCCCATGCGTGCCATTGCCACGGATGCGTTTACCGCCCCGCCACCAATGCTGATTGCAATGGAATCTGTTTCGATTTTTCGCCCCAATTCGACCATCATAAAAGAAATATCTGTGTTGTGCATAGTCAACCGTTCCACATCGGCGGCGGCAATTTGTACGATAATGTCCACCGTCGCCCCCCCAATTGTTATACACTTCATTTTGTTTTCCATAGTATTATTGTATATGTTGTTTAATGGTTTCTAGGTTTTTTTTGGCTTTATCGCCCATGTTTATGGCAAGACAATTTATGATAATGTCAATTACCGCCAAAAATACAATCCGTGACGAAGACGGGCGCATAATACTGCGTGATTCGAGTAAAGTAATATCCAATACAATATGTGCCGTATTGGCAACGGGGCTGTTTTTACGGGTTAGGGCAATGACTTTTGCCCCCCGTTGGCAGGCAATTTTTGCCGCCTGTACCACCCCTTTGTTATTGCCGGATATAGAAGTCGCAAAAATCACATCGTTTGTTGTTGCTGTACATGCAGTTGCCGCCTGAATATTGGCATCAATACGGGCGGAGGCGTATACCCCCAAACGAGTTAGATTTTTTTCAATTTCATGTCCCAAAAATGACGACCCGCCCCCACTGCTAAATATATATACCATATTCGCATTATGTAAAGTGGTTACAATTTTATGTAATATCTGTACATCGATATTTTCATGTAATATATACAAGGCGTTTTGTGCTTTTGATATAACATTATATATAACTTCTGCATCTGTATTGGCACTGTTTTCTTTTTGTAAATACCGCTGTCCCACATTATCATTATTGGCAAGGGCGATTTTTAAGTCTTGCACTCCTTTTAAACCAATGGCATAACAAAATCGGGTAATCGTTGGCGGGGTTACTTGGATTTTTTCGGCGATTTCCGTTATTGAATGGGTGATAAAAAAATTGGGGTTTTCCAACAATGCCTGTGCCACCAAGACTTGCGATTTTGTCAACATGTGCATGGTGCTTTGTATTTCTGAGATAATGTCCAATTTCATCATGTTATACTTTCTTGATTGTTGGTAATTGTGTAAAAATATATCAAAATAATATGCCAACATACACAATAATAAGTATAGTGCATTTTCATCAATATAACACACTTTTATTATATTGTGTAAATTTTTTACAATTTATTTGTAATTTATTAAGTTGTAATAATATAAAGGTAAAAAATATTGCACTGCCCCCGATTTTATGGTATAATGCTGTAATATTTTTACGAAAAAGGTTTTTGTAAATACAGTTAAAAATAATTGTAACCGTGTGGTATGTGCACTGCACGGACTTATAAACTTGATTGTACACCCAATTATATAAATATATTAGTGCAAATGTATCAATGAAAGGATAATATAACAATGGTAAATGTGGCAATAAATGGCTTTGGACGAATCGGCAGGTTGGCGGTGCGGGCGTTAATATCGGCAAAATCCCGGCGGGAAAAAACAGATTTTAATGTGGTATCCATAAATGACTTAGGCGGGGCAAAATTGGCGGCACACTTATTACAATACGATTCCACACATGGGGGTTTGGCAACCGATGTTACATATGGGGACGATTGGATTGATTTTGGGTTTGGCAAGGTTAAATTTACCGCCGAACGCACCCCCATTGATTTACAACATGGGGCTTTGGGGATCGATGTGGTACAAGAATGTACAGGTATTTTTACCAGTAAACGCAGTGCCTCCGCCCATCTGGATGCGGGGGCAAAAAAAGTGGTTATTTCCGCCCCCGGCACAGATGTAGACGCCACCGTTGTATATGGTGTTAATACATCCATATTAACCCCGGATATGACGATTATTTCCAACGCTTCTTGCACCACCAATTGTTTGGCACCTGTGGCAAAAATTTTACACGATATTGCCGGTATCAAAAGTGGCAATATGACAACCATTCATTCTTATACAGGCGACCAACGCATTCTTGACACGGCACATGCCGATTTTCGCCGTGCCCGTGCCGCCGCAGGCAATATGATTCCCACTTCGACCGGGGCGGCAAAAGCCATTGGTTTGGTAATTCCAGAGCTGACGGGCAAATTACAAGGGTCCGCCATGCGTGTACCCACACCAAATGTGTCATTTGTCGATTTTGTTGCGGTTGTGGAAAAATCCGTATCTGTTGACAACATCCATACGGCCATGCAGCAAGCATCGCAAGGTGTATTAAAAGGGATTTTGGGATATTGTGATACCCCACTTGTGTCCTCTGATTTTAATGGGTCGCCATACAGTTCCGTATTTGATGCCAGCCAAACCCGTGTTATGGGGGAAAATTTACTGCGTATTGGGGCGTGGTACGATAATGAAACCGGGTTCGCTAATCGTATGAACGATACAACGGATATATTTGCCAAGCTGTAATAAGTAGGGGACATATGTTTTTGTCCCCATATGAAATTTAAAAGGAAATATTGCAATGTCAATTCAAAAGAATACAAAAATTGTTGCCACACTGGGACCAGCAAGCAACAGCAAAGATACAATATCTGGTCTGATCAGGGCGGGGTGTAATGTGTTTCGTATCAATTTTTCCCATGGGGAACGCCATACCCATCAACACCTATATGATACCATCCGTGAAGTGGAACAAGATATGGGACGACCGGTGGGGATATTGGCGGATTTACAAGGACCGAAAATTCGTGTGGCAACCTTTGCCGATGGACCTGTGGATTTGATATTGGGGCAAGCATTTTCGTTTTATTTACAGGCGTATTCTGGGGATGTCACGGGGGTACAATTGCCCCACCCAGAAATCTTTGATACGGCAAAAGTCGGTGATACTTTGTTGGTAAATGATGGTAAAATTGTATTGGTGATTACCCAAGTTTCCCCTACAGAGCTAAAATGTAAAGTTACCGTAGCGGGGCGTATTTCCGATCGTAAAGGGGTTAATGTTCCAAACGCTGTACTCCCCATTTCTGCATTGACAGATAAGGACCGCACGGATTTGCAATTTGCCCTGTCGTTGGGGGTCGATTGGGTGGCGTTATCTTTTGTCCAAACCGCCCAAGATATAATCGATGTGCGTAAAATTATCGATGGAAAAGCCAAAGTGTTGGCAAAAATTGAAAAGCCTTCCGCTGTGTCCCATATTGCACATATTATCGAAGTCTCCGATGGTATTATGGTTGCCCGTGGGGATTTAGGGGTCGAATGTCCGCTGCAGGATGTGCCCCTTGCCCAAAAGAAAATTATTCAGGAATGCCGCAGCCAAGGAAAGCCCGTTATCGTGGCAACACAAATGCTCGAATCGATGAACAAATCCCCCATACCCACACGGGCGGAAGTGAACGATGTGGCAAATGCTATTTTGGATGGGGCGGATGCGGTTATGTTATCCGCCGAAACCGCCACCGGGGCATACCCTGTTGAAGCGGTACAGGTGATGACGCAAATTGCCAAACGGGTTGAGGCTGACCGTGTTTATTATCATGGCATTAATGCCCACGAAGTCCCCATTGAACAACGGGAAACCGATGGTATGGCAAATGCCGTATTGGAAATGTCAAAATTTGTGTCATACGATGCAATTACCGTATTTACCACCACTGGAACGACGGCGATTCGTATATCCCGGTTGCGTCCAAGACGCCCTATTTTAACTTTGACTCCCTCCATCGAAACCGCCCGTTGGTTAAACTTAGTGTGGGGGTGTTATGCGGTCGTTACAGACATTAAAACCATGCCCAAAGCAAGCATTATTCCCACGGCGGCACGGGCGGTAAATGGAATCTTAAAGCCGGAAAATACCATTATTGTAACCGCTGGCTTGCCGTTTGGCACACCAAATAAAGCCAATGTGATGCAGGTTATAAAAATTCAAGATTATTTGTAAATATAACAATATATAGTGAATTTTATATCTTGATTGAAAACAACACCATTGGGTATATGATGTGTTAAAATGGGTGTATGAATTTTATTTTTTGAAGAACACACCATGACAAAACCTGTATATACTACCTTAAACGAAGATACTTTATTGGAATTTTTAACCCTTTTTTATGGGCGGATTCGTATCCACCCCGTGTTGGGGGATATGTTTAAAAACCACATCGGGGATGACGATAGCGTATGGGCGGAACACATTGCCCATATTGCCACTTTTTGGAATGCAATTTTTTTAAAAACCCAGCGGTTTACCGGCAATCCCATGCAAAAACATTTGCATATGGACGACTTACAACCAGAACATTTTGATATGTGGTTGCAATTGTTCCACCGCACCGCCCTTGAAACCTTTGATGTATCGATTGCCAACGCATTTATCACCACATCAAACCGTATCGCCCAAAGTTTACAAATGGGCATTAATATCCATCGGCAAAAATCATTGTCAAATTTGGACAATTGAATCATATAGCAAATCCGTTTCAAAAACCTATCCCCCCTTTTTTTGGGGGGAAATACTGTCGACAAAATATACAAATAAGGGTATATTTTGCATATGAACATTCTTCATTTATTTTTCCGCAGTATAGTTTTATTATGGGCGATGGGGGTGGCGTTGCCAGTGGTGGCGTTGGTATATATGGGATTAGTGCCATCGTTTGATGTGTGGCATCATTTAATACAAACGATTTTACCCACATATACAAAAAATACAGTGGTGTTTATGGGGGGGACGGCAATATTGGCATTTGTGTGGGGAACGGTTAGTGCGTGGCTTGTTACCGTATATGATATATATGGACGGCGCATATTTGCGTGGGCGTTGTTGTTACCGATGGCAATGCCCACATATGTGGTGGCGTTTGTGTATGCGGAGTTTTTGGAATTTTCTGGCCCCGTGCAGACCCTATATCGATATATATTCGGATTTGTTACATATCAAGATTACAGTTTCCCCGCCATCCGGTCCATGGGTGGGGCGATACTGTTGGCATCTTTGGTATTTTATCCCTATGTGTACTTGTTTGCCCGTTCGGCATTTTTGGTACAGGCAAAACCCATTTTACACATGGGACAGGTACAGGGATGCACCCCATTTCAATGTTTTGTAAAATTGGCGGTGCCATTGTCTTTTCCGGCGACTATGGGCGGGGTGATTATCGTACTTATGGAAACCATAAGTGATTTTGGGTTGGTGTCGTTGTTTGGGGTGCATACGCTGACTTCGGGGGTGTATGATGTGTGGTTTGTGCTAAATGATTTTGCCACCGCATCACAGTTGGCGGTGGTGATGGTGTCCGGGGTGTTTGTATTGGTGTTGGTGAAAAAATATTGGGACAATAAAAACGATTGGGCATTGGATTCCGATGCGTTGGTGCATGGGATAACCCCCTTAAAATTATCGGGGGGCAAGCATATATGTGCGGTGATGTTTTGTGGCGGTATTATTGGATTGGGGTTTGTCGTACCGCTGGGTATATTATTGTATAATGCGGTGGTGTATTTTGAATCGTCTTATTCGGAACGGTTTATATCGTTTGCGGTGCATTCTTTGTATTTGTCCGGGGCATCGGCGGTGGCGGTGATGGGGGTTGCGGTGATATTGGTATATGCCAATCGTATATATGCGAAAAATCGATGGATAAATGGGTGCGTTCATATCAGTCGATTGGGGTATGCGATTCCGGGGGCGATTTTGGCATTGGGGGTGTTTATACCCTTTGCCCGTTTTGACAATTGGATCGACGCCATTATGGAAACGACATTTGGCATAAACACCGGGTTATTGTTATCGGGCAGTATGTTTATTTTGATATATGCGTATGTGGTGCGGTTTTTGACATTGGGGTTAAATGCCACCGAATCGGCGTTTGATCGCATCGATACGGATATGGACAGGGCGTGTATGGTATACGCAGGGCATGGATGGCATGGGCGATGGTATGTGTTGTGCAAAGTGTATATTCCCCTTATCCGCAGTGGGCTATGTGTGGGGGCGGTATTGGTGTTTGTGGATACTATGAAAGAATTGCCGGCAACTTTGTTGTTAAGCCCATTTAATTTTGGCACCCTTGCCACCCAGTCGTTTCAATACGCATCTGACCAATTGGTGGAACAGGCATCTTTACCAGCGGTGCTAATTGTTGTTGTGGGCATTTTGCCGGTTATAGTGTTATCAAAATTTATCGACATTAAGCAATAAAATTTTTTCATCGGGGGATTTTTATGGTATGGTTGTACCAACACTATAAGGAATATATTATATTATGAATCAAAAAGTTATTGTTGCCATATCCGGTGCCAGTGGGGCGTTATATGGTATAAATGCACTACAAATATTAAAAACAATGGGTATCGAATCCCATTTGATTTTATCACAAGCGGCGGAATTGACCATATCGTACGAAACGGATTATAACAGCGGTGATATTAAAAAGATGGCGGATGTGGTACATGCCAATCGGGATGTGGGGGCGGTGTGTGCATCGGGGACTTTTCGGGCGGATGGTATGATTATCGCCCCCTGTTCCATGAAAACCCTTGGGGAAATTGCCAATGGTATGTGTGGCAACTTGATATCACGGAGTGCCGATGTGATGTTAAAGGAACGGCGACCATTGGTGTTAATGACCCGGGAAACACCCCTGAATGTATCACATATTCGCAACATGGAAACCATAACCTTAATGGGCGGTATTATCGCCCCGCCTGTTCCCGCCTTATACACCGCCCCAAAAACCATCGCAGACATCATATATCAAACCACCGCCCGGGCACTCGAAATGTTAAAATTAAAAACAGAAGTCCCCCATATAAAACGGTGGAAAACGACTGTATAATCCGTTTTATAAAAAAAAATTATCCATAAAAACTTAAATTTTTCTTGATTTTTTTTCTTTTTCAATTATGATTATGTTAAATGCAGATGCTTACAGTATAATTTTTTAGGATCTAAGGAAAAATATATAGTGATTTTTACACAAGCAATACATACATGTTTTACAAAATATTTCGTATTTTCAGGACGGGCAAGACAATCAATATGGCGAAAATCCCTTAAAAAAGATAGACTTGTAATGTGTTGTAAAATGGTTTAATTGCATCAGATTGAATCAGAAGGGGATGTGTTTTGTCGTATTTATCTAACATTAGATTGTGTATTGTACTATGGATGGTATTCCCTGTACTTTCCTATGCCAATATTAATACTTTGTATTTTGGGGGTGTGTCGTTTATGGGGAATGCCAATCAAGACCATCGCTACTATCATGCACAGGAATTTTTTCAAAAAAATGCAGTGGTAATGAACAAAAATGTATTTCAGGCATTGCAAAATATAAACCGTACGGATGTACATATTGAAAGTGGCTTGGGCTTGATTCAATCGGGGGATGCGAAGGTATTAACTTTGTCCATATTGTCCGAATCGATTGAACGCTTACAAGAAAAAGATGGTATATATTCGTTTTATCGGGTGCTGGCATCCGTTATGATTTTTGATGTGGTTAACAAAAAAATTATAAGCAATTATCCCATTGCCATAAAGCACCAAGAATTAACAGCTGATACCCCATCCGCTGATGTGGACAGGCACATGTTTCGTAAAATTTATGAAGGGGCTTTGGTAAACACATGGGTGAAAAAGTTTGCAACCATACCCATAAATGCTGCCAGCCCATTGCACATAAAAATAGCGTCTTTGACATTGGACGATGCGGTGGTAACACAATTACCCGATCGCCTAAAATACAACGATATATTCAAAGTGCAAACCGCACAAATGTTTGAAACTTTACTATCCAGTAATCAGAATGTGCCCATATTACCCTTTACCATTGGACGGTTGGGCAATAAATCAACTGGGGTTGTGGCACGGTTTTCTGATGGTGTTTCGTATGATTTAACCTTGCCAAAGGCGGATTTTCATATGGATATTTTAATTCGTAAATTTAAACAGGCAAAAATCGAAACCCATGCGTATGATGGATATGTTTTCGGATCGTTTATAACCCTAACCGTTAAAGAATCGTACTCAGGGGCAGTATTTTTACATTCGAAGTTTAACATGAAAAACAAAATAGTTTTTCCCAAAAGGGACAAAATTATTATTGCAGATCCCTGGGATATATATTTAAAAACACAATCTAATTTGTTTGCCACACTGACAAAACAAATATCCGAACGGGATAAAAGCGTGTTAAAACAAATAACCAACACCCGCAATATTGCACAACAACTTACGAAATTTCAGGAGATCTTAGAAAAATGTCGTTATTAAGAAAAATGTATATGGTTTGTATTTTATGTGTATGGTATGCCCCTGTGTATGCCATATCGGTTAATGGTATGCACACAGTGAATTTTACCCCCCCATTTTTATCCAGCATGCCCCCTGAAGAAGTGGTGCAACAGGCACGACAGACGGCGATTTTATCCGCATGGAAAAATTATACGAGTACATTTTCCACCGCCCGTATGAGAGTATATTTGCAACACAAAGCGGATATCGATAGCAATTTAAAGACTTATATAAATTCTGTTATTTTGGTCAACAAAGATGTGGATAAACGCAACAGAAAATTAACTGTAACTGTTAAAGTAGATTTTAATGAATCGGTACTTGATTTGAAATTTAACTCATTTGCCGCCATAGCCAATGCGGGCATGGGTGACGGCAGTTATATTGTGTTCTTGTTTGCCGTGCGACAAGTGCAATCGCAACAACAATTTAATGTTAAAAAAACCGATATAGCACAATCACAGATTGCCAAGGAATCCAGCGAATCTAATACGCAAAATTCGGATTCTTTGAACCAACAAAGTTTCAGCATGACAACCAGTGGCGGATCGACGGTAAAAAAAGCGGATAAAGTGGAATATAAATTGGTTAATGATAGCATCAGTGCCGATGACATAGATACGGCAATGAGCGAAGTATTGGCGGATTATGGCTATGAGGTTACAGGTTATGATGATGTGGTGTCCGAATGTGGTGGTGTGGAACGGGCGGATATAGAGCAAGAAATTATTAACAATAATGCTGTATCCCGTGCCAGCCGAAAAAGTGCCATCAATGGTGCCAGAGAATGCGAAGTAAAATATTTTTCCACTGGTACCTTAGATGTGGGTGTGGGCGATATTGATCCAGTAACAGGTAGCAATCGTATAACCGTTGCCCTAAGGGCAGGTATCGACAATATTTCCCGTAGGTTACCCAAAAAAGTCGCAACCATAGGTCCCATACAGGCCACCGGATTGGGTGATACGGAACAATCCGCCATCAGAAATGCCCTGCGTCAGGTGGCACAACAGGCTTCAAAGGCATTAGTAGACAAACTTAATGCCAAAAATGTGAGATAAATATTAAGATAAGGAAGTATCTAATGAAAAATATCTTAAAAAAAATCACAGCAATAATTACTGCTACACTTGTTCTTACGGGATGTGGGGGGGGAATGGATACATTGATGTCAGATATGGTGGAGGGAATGGATAAATTGATGTCAGACACCAAGGAAGTGATATCTTTTAATTTAACCTTAACCGAATATTCTAAGGCACAAGCTGCTTTTGCCGATGCACTAGGATTAAAAGAAGAAGCATTGTTGGCAAAACAGACGGCGGAAAAATTGGAGAATGGCGAATTGACCGGTAAATCAAATTTGGATGAAGTGATATCTAATTCTAGGAATATTCAAGATAAAATTGACCAAAAAATGACATCTGGGGTGGTAATGACGGAACAATCGAAACAGAAGTTCCAAGAAGGTATCCCCCATTATGTTGTGGGGGGTGTTACTTTGGTTGCCACCATTAAATTGGCAGAAGAAGCCAAAGAGAAATTTGAAAATGATGACAGCAACCCATTTGAAAAAATGCTTGGCGGTGTAACCTTCATTTATATTTTATCAAAGACACCCAAATTATTGGCGTCGTTTACGGAAAGCACTTCGACTATGCTTAAATTTATGACAGCTAATAAAATCGACACAAGTGAAATTGATGATTTGACCGATAAAATGGGGGATTAATATGAAAATAAACAAAACTTTATTGTTGTTAATGGGATTTTGTTGGTTTCTTGGGGTGCCTGCTGTGTATGCAGGCACCCTTGTGCCCATTAAGATACAGGCACAGGGGGAAGGTGCCACCCGACAACAAGCTGTTAACGATGCACTAACCGAAGCGGTAAGTCAAGTAGGTGCTTCCCTTAGTGCTGATCAAAAAATGAATTTATCGGAAATTTCAAAAGATGATAAAACAACAACAAATGAATCGTATCAAAGTAAAACAGAATTAAAAACAGCGGGCGATATTCAGCAGTATCGTATTACACAAGAAAACAGAACCGGTAACATATATACAATCACCTTAGAAGCAATTGTCATCACCTATAAAAAATCAAAACAAACCAATAGGAAACGGATTATTGTTACCCCATTTACAATTATTGATACCAATGTGCAAAATGCCTCAGATATAAATCGCAGATTATACGAAAATATTAGTGACTTTTTGGTGCAAACCCGTAAATTTGCTGTGCTCGATCGTCAAAATTTGACACAACAAGATACGGAATTAAATTTTTTAAAAAATACAGAAAAAAATGGGGTTAACCCATTCGATGCTGCCAGAATAGGCAATCGATTGGGCACAGATTTAATGGTCATAGGCACCATACACACCTTACAACATAGCACAAAAACCCGTAAAAGCAGTGTATCAAACAGGATTATAAAATCGTTTGAAACCATTGCCAATATCAATATTAAAATTATTGATGTAGCAACCACACAAATAAAATATGCAAAAACCATAAATTTTGCCGAATCCAAATCACTAAATGATGCCATTATCGCCATTTCCCAAAATATCGGCACAGATATTATCGAATCGATTTATCCCATACGGGTGGTTGCATATGGTAATCCAAATATATTGACATTAAACCGTGGGGCGGATACGATGCAACGGGGACAGGTTTTTGATCTGTTTGTATATGGGGATATGCTGATCGATCCGAATACAGGCGAAAAGTTGGGCAGACAAGAAACGCAAATTGGACAAATTAAAATTACCGACATTCAACCGAAAGTATCTTATGCACAGATATTACATAGTGATATGGTCATCGGTGCCCAAAATTTTAAAAAATTGGTGATAAGAAAAAGCAAAGGTACCCGTAAAATATCGGTAAAATCCCTAAAACAGGGAAAGCAGTCGCCTACAATCCAACAACTACAACAACAATCAGAAAAAGATTGGTAACATGATTAAAAAATTCTTATTTTTACTACTGTTCAGTACACAAGTTTTTGCAAATGATACGGGTTATTTTGATCAAGTATCCGCAGGCATAGAATCAACCCTAGACCCCTTGAAACAATGTCGAAAGTTTGTTAAAGCCAAAAATTTTAAGGAAGGCATAAAGAAAACCCTGCAAGATGGTACCGAAGCGTTATTGGTATGTGGTGTAGCATCGGTCGGTGCCCGACCTTCGCATAAGGATTTTATGCACTCCCGTAGCATTGCTTTGGAAAAAGCAATCATGGACTCTAAAATAAGATACAGTTCTTATTTAGGAGAGAAAATTATATCAGAAGTGTCAAATGTCCTTCAAGAACAGTCTGAAACACCGCCAGAAAATGGTATTGCTAATGCAAACTATGATGAAAATAATGCTCAGGATATTACCAAGTCATTAGCTACGAATTTAGCTATAAGCGGTGCCTTATCAGCGATTAGTGGGGATCTTTGGGATCTTAATAACCTTATGAATCTTGGGTTTCATGCTGCACCAGTTGCATTATCGATGTTACAAAAATCTGACACACCACAGCAAAAATCGAAAATAATCGAGAAAATTACAACATCAGAAACATTTAAATCTACTGTAAAAAGCATTATAGCCCCTCGCCAATTTGAAGGGTTTTATGTTTTGGAAGTATTTGATTCATGTAAAAAAGGACAAAAAAAATGTGAAATTGCCGTGGCATTGGCACGATCCACACACTCCAAAATATTATCCCGTATTATTTCTGGTACAGCAGATGCATCAATGCAATCAAATACCATACAAGCAACAGAACCTCCAAAATCCTTTTCTACAAAGTATATATTAGCAAATGTAGGGGTGCGAATGCAAAAATTAAAAAACAACAGATATAGATTATATTCTATATACATAGTATCCCCAAAAACCAGTTCACAAACTTCCGTTCGTATTGCGGAAAGAAAGGCTGCACTTCAAGCAAAATCAGCAATAGGTACTTTTGTAAAAAATACTTTTGCAGCAAGTGAATCAAACGATACAATACAGGAAACAATAACACAAGAAACAATAAAAGAAATAAAGGGAGAAACAACAGAAGATGAAAATTTCAATAACAAAATTGAAGATATATTTAACCAGAAATTGGAACAATTCAGTGAGGCATTCATAAGGGGTATTATCATAGAGGACACTGGTACTGTACAACATCCAGCCAGCCCCCACAAAGGTGTATATGCCATTGCATATTGGGATTTAAACAGTGCTAATACAGCAAGTAAACAGCTACAGGACATGCAAAATATTCCCAAAAGCCAAAATAGTACAAATAAACAGTCACAGGATATGCAAAATCAAAGTATTCCTATGAATCAAAATAATACAATCACTATACAAAAGGATACATATATTGAAAGTGAAGAAGCTGATTTTTAAAGTTTGGGTATGCTTTTTATGTATGCCTTATGGTGTTTATGCAAATGATACTATGCGGCATACATACAATCAAATAAAAAATATGTTGCCCTTCGAACAGGTATTTACAACTGATAAGTACTTGTTTGTGAAGGTGTCGGTAAAAAAATCAAATCACAGAAATATTAATGATGGTAAGGCAGGATTAAAAGTGAAGGGGGTATTGGTGCAACACCTGACCACAAAACCATATATCGATCGTATACAATGGTCGGATGATTTTGATTTACCTTTAAAACAGGAACTGTTAAGGCTATATATAAAATACAAAGGAATTACACTCAGAAAAGTAACCCCCATAGATGATTATACGATACAAAAAAAATATGTAAAAATTATGGCAATCGATAAAGACATTTATATAAAATCTCTGCCCCTGTATGAAGACATAATGGATTATATTACAATATACCTTAAACAGACAATCGTCCAAAAAAATAACAGGGTGTAGTATAGTACACACTATCCCTTGTTTAAAATATAAAAATATGCTACAACGATGCCCACTGCCCTGATACAAATTGGTGGCAGGTGTTATTTAAGAAAACTCTTTTATAAGGATATGATTATGAAAAATTCTCAGTTTATAATAGCTTGTGTGTTAATGGGTGTGGTTATTTTGTCGGCAAATATATTGGTGGCAATACCTGTTAATGATTGGTTTACCTATGGGGCATTGACTTTTCCCATTTGTTTTTTGATTACCGATACAGTAAACCGTTTGTATGGGGTACAATCCGCCCGCAAGGTGGTAGTGTTCGGTTTTGTTGTGGGCGTTGTGTTGTCGTTGTATTTTGCCGATAAACGCATTGCCCTGGCATCGGGTATGGCATTTATAATGGGGCAAATGCTGGATGTATTTGTGTTTGATAAACTGCGTCAAGCCACATGGTGGAAAGCTCCGGTGTTTTCTTCCGCCCTGTCGTCTGTTGTGGATACAGCGTTGTTTTTTACCATTGCATTTGCAGGGTCTGGGGATCCATGGATGACTTGGGCATTGGGGGATTTATTCGCAAAATATATTATGGTGGTGGCGTTAATCCCCGCATATCGTATTTTACTGGTATGGATTGTTACACCCAAGCCCGCAGAATCAAAATCCGCATAAGTGCAATGATATATACTCACAATATTATACAGCGATGCGTGTAACAGATTTCGACTTTGATTTGCCCGAACATTGTATTGCCCAATCGGCGGTCGAGCCACGTGACAGTGCCAAAATGTTATATGCCAATCCGCAGGGGGTACAAGGCGATTATATCGTTCGTGATTTGCCCCAATTGTTACGGGGGGGCGATTGTTTGGTGTTAAATGATACCAAAGTATTGCCCGCCCGTTTGTATGCCCAAAAAACCACTGGGGCGACCATCGAGTGTATGTTACATTTGCAACACTCCCTTGATACTTGGGTATGTTTTGCCAAGCCCGCCAAAAAATGTCGGGTCGGGGATGTGTTGTATATATCGGATGATTTTACCGCCACAGTAATACACCGTGTTGATGCGGAAGTAGGGGTACAGTTTAATAAACAAGGGGCGGATTTAATCACCGCATTACATGAGTATGGACAGATGCCCTTGCCCCCTTATATCAAACGGGGTAAGGATACGGATGCGGATATTATCGCCTGTGATACAGCCCGATACCAAACCGTATTTGCCAAGGAGCTGGGGGCGGTGGCGGCCCCAACCGCCGGGCTACATTTGACCGATACTTTATTGACCCAGATTCAAGATATGGGCGTACGGATTGTAAAAATCACCCTGCATGTGGGGGCAGGGACTTTTTTACCCGTTACCGTCGACAATACAAAACACCACAAAATGCACGCAGAAATAGGCATCATTACCCAAGCGGAGGCGGATATTATCAACCAATCCCGTACACATGGGGGGCGGATTATTGCCGTTGGCACAACCGCCCTGCGGTTATTGGAAAGTGCCAGCACTGCCGATGGTGTAGTGCATCCTTTTCACGGTGCAACACGGCTGTTTATCACACCGGGATATGCCTTTAAAATTGTCGATGGGTTAATGACCAATTACCACTTGCCCAAATCGACCTTGTTTATGTTGGTCAGTGCATTTTTGGGGTTAAATACAATGAAAGCCATATACACTTATGCCATTGACAATAATTATCGCTTTTATTCATATGGGGACAGCAGTTTTTTGATAAGAGGAAACATATTATGACAATCACATTTACCTTACACACCACCGATGCTGGGGCAAGACGGGGGACCGTGCACACCGCCCATGGGGATATTCAAACCCCTGCGTTTATGCCGGTGGGGACGGCGGGTACGGTAAAAGCCATGACCCCATGGGATGTACAAGCCACAGGGGCGGATATTATTTTGGGCAATACCTATCATTTAATGTTACGACCAACGGCGGAGCGGGTGGCGGAGCTGGGTGGATTACACACTTTTATCGGGTGGGACAAGCCGATTTTAACCGATAGTGGCGGGTTTCAGGTGATGAGCTTGTCGTCGATTCGCAAGCTAACGGAAAAAGGTGTTACCTTTCGGGCACATACGGATGGGTCGTATCATGAAATTACCCCCGAGCGATCGGTTCAAATTCAGCATTTGTTGGGGGCGGATATTACCATGCAGTTCGATGAATGTATCGCTTTGCCCGCCCCTTTTTCGGAAACCAAACGGGCAATGGAATTGTCGTTACGCTGGGCGGGGCGGTGCAAAAAAGCTTTTATCGAACGGCAGGGATACGGTTTATTTGGGATTGTCCAAGGGGGAGTCGAACATGCGTTACGCCTGCAAAGTGTGCGGGAATTAACCGATATGGATTTTCCCGGATATGCGATTGGGGGGTTGGCGGTGGGCGAAGGGCAACAGGCAATGTTCGAAGTGTTACACTTTACCACCCCCGCCATGCCCCAACATAAACCCCGATATTTAATGGGGGTCGGCAAACCCGATGATTTGGTGGGGGCGGTTGCCCGTGGGGTCGATATGTTTGATTGTGTGTTGCCCACACGGTTGGGACGCACGGGGTCTGCGTATACCAGACGGGGACAAGTAAACATGCGTAATGCCCGCCATAAAAACGACATCCGCCCCATGGATGATGTATGTGGGTGTCCTGCGTGTACAAAATTCAGCCGGGCGTATATCCATCATTTGATTAAATGTGATGAGATTTTGGGGGCGATGTTGCTGACTTGGCACAATGTACAGTATTACCAAGATATAATGGCGGACATGCGAAACGCCATACAAAATCATACATTTGCCGATTTTCAGGCACAATTTTATGAAATTTATAACGGTGGGGATATTCCCCCCCTTATATAAAATATTCCCTCTGGTATAAAATATTCCCCCTTGGACATAAATATGATATGCTTGTCCTATGAAACCAATGGCAATACAAAAATTTCAAGCGGACTTAAACATCAAGGCAAAACAACTGGGCTTTGATGTTGTGGGTTTTTGCAAAGCGGAAGTGCCCATACGCAATCGGCAGCGGTTACACCAATTTATTGCCAATCAAGAATATGGGGAGATGCAGTGGCTTGCCGATTCGTATGTGCGTAGGTCGACCCCGCAAAATATGTGGGCGGATGTAAAATCGGCGGTGGTGTTGGGGATGAATTATGCCCCTGATCATGACCCTATGGACAATATAAAAAGGACGGATACGGGCAATATTTCCGTATATGCCCGTGGGCGGGATTATCATGATATTATGAAGGGAAAATTAAAGCTATTAGCGGATTGGATGGGGGCATATTTTCGCAAACGCCATGCCCCCGATGTGCCACAGGTCAAGGTATTTGTCGACACCGCCCCCCTGATGGAAAAAGCCCTGGCGTTACAAACAAAATTAGGCTGGCAGGGCAAACACACAAATATAGTCAGCCGTGATTTTGGCAGCTGGCTTTTTTTGGGGGAAATTTTAACCACCATCGATATGGAATACGATACCCCCGCCCCCCATTCGTGTGGGTCGTGCAATAAATGTGTGGTGGCGTGTCCCACCGGTGCCATATACGAAGATTACAAACTGGATGCCCGCAAATGTATATCGTACTTAACCATTGAACACAAGGGGCATATTCCCGATGTATATTTGGAATTGATTGGCAATCGTATTTATGGGTGTGATGATTGTTTAAGTGTGTGTCCTTGGAATAAATTTGAACAGCCAACGGGGGAACAAAAATTGGTTGCCCGCCCCGAATTAAACGCCCCACCCTTATGTGAATTATTGGATTTAACCGATGCTACATTTCGAAAATTGTTCCGCCAAAGCCCCATTAAACGCATTGGATATGCCCAATTTATGCGCAATGTCCTGATTGCCACAGGCAACAGTGGCAATCCCAAATATGTACCACAAGTACAACGGTTTTTAAACCATGACAAGGACATAATCCAAAAAATGGCCCACTGGGCGTATGGTAAATTGGTACAGGTGTAAAACACCGGATCCACTTCTCGCTGTATGTGCGGATGTATTAGAGATGGGGAAAATGACCCAATAATACCACCACTCTATCGGGTTGTAGTATTTTTTAGATAGAATATTAAAAAACACTTGACAATATAAAAACTTACTGTTAAGGTGTAGTTGAGTGCATGTAGGCTAATCAAATATGTAAGAGAGAGAAAAAATTTGAATATATCAATTCAAGTTTTAGGTTTAGTTCAATACCATTATGGCTGATATTTTATTACAAAAATTATCTGATAAATTAGGTCAAAGAATATCCAATCTTGAACAGTCAAGAGATATTGTCGAGGGTAACATTCAAGATATGAACGCTAAACTATCTGACCTAGAAAAATCAGTTGGAAGTATTGAAAAATTTAATGATAATATTCAAACACTCGTTAATAATACATTAGTATCAACAAATAATACTATCGATGGCGTAGAAACTGCCATTACGGTTTTTGGAGTTGCAATTGTTATTGGTGGTTTTATTTTACAAAGTGTTATTCGTAAAAAAACGAAATCAGAAACAGAAGATTTAGGTGGTAAACTCATAAAAAGTATTGCATTATGATTTAAGATGTGATTCACTGTGTATTATTAGCATTTATTTATAGAGGAGAATATATAATGTACGATAGCGATATGAGTGATTATGAATGGCGTTTGATTAAACCCCTACTACCGAATAAAAGCCGTGGTGTTGCAAGGGTTGATGGGTTATCAATGGGATATTATACCGTTTAAGAACAGGTACATCATGGCGAAGTATGCCTGCTTGTTATGGACCTCGTACGACTGTGTATAATCGTTTTATCCGTTGGAAGAAGGCGGGTGTATGGGATCATATATTTGATACTCTTCGTGATAATCATAACCATGATTTGTTAATGATTGATAGCACAGTTGCTAATGTGCATCATGCTGGTGCTAGTGTAAAAAAAACAGTAAAGAACGATGTATGGGTAGATCCAAAGGGGGATTAACGACCAAGATCCATATGTCCTGTAATGAATATGAGTTGCCATTACAATTTCATTTAACGCCGGGACAGTGCCATGATGTTCCTTATGCCCCTTTGTTTTTGGAAAATTTACAACCCTTTCAAAATGTGTTAGCAGACAGAGCTTATGACGCTAATGCCATAATAAATATGATACAATCCAAAGGTGCACAGGCTTGCATACCATCTAAGAGTAACAGAATAACCCCAAGAGAATATGATAAAATCCTTTATAAAAAGCGTAATATCATAGAACGATTGTTTGGTAAATTAAAACAATCATGCAGAGCAATCGCAACCCGATATGACAAACACGCTTCAACATTCATGGCAATGATTAAAATCGCCGCTATCAGATTATGGTGTAAATTTTATGAGTCTACCACCTAGTTAAAGCATTTTTAGAAGAGAAAGAATTTAAAGAAATGTTAATGAAGGAAGTAAAAGAAATTGAAATAGGTAGAGATGGAAAACAAGATGTCGCAAATAAAATGGAAAATAAAAAAAAGGGATAATAAGATGGATGAAAAATTATTTACATATTCTGATTTATTGCCAGAAGATTTTTTAAATCGAGTAGGGCTAGACAAACCGCCACAAGACTTAGTTGAATTTGCTCGTGGTATAGGAATTAAAATTGATGATACTTTTAAAACAGAATACATGATTGAAGGTATAGAAGGAAAAGCATTTGTAGAAAATGGTCAACCTACAATTTGGATAGATAAATTTTTACCTGAAAACCGCAAGAGATTTACCCTTGCTCATGAAATCGGACATGTCTTACGAGATATATTACCCGCACTGAAAAATGGTGAGGATGTAGATGAATTTCCTGATGATGGAGCCACATTATCATTTAATCGTGATGGTAAAAATAATTATTGTGAATACAGAGCAAATGAGTTTGCAGCGCGTTTTTTGATGCCACAATCAGTAATTATTGAAGAATTAAGAAAAATATTAGATCAGGATCCAAATGATGAACTGACCATTGTAGATATAATCGGAAAAATGGCCGAAAGGTTTTATGTTTCTCAGCAAGCAATGCACATTCGTTTATTGCGGTTAAAAATTCTTTAAATATAGAACAAAATATATGAATATTTGTACAAACTTACCTAATATTACAGAAATTGACAATATATGGCAATTTTTGGTATGGATGTTTACTGTGCCTTATTGCAATTGGTGGGTGTTTGTACCTTTTTTCATCTATGTTTTTGTTTTTATTGCCTTATTTCTTATTATTCGTTTCCTTAATAAAACAGAGCTAAAAAAGATACTTACATTTTTTCCTAAACTAAAAAATAAGATTTTTAAAAAAGAGACCAAATCATGATGAGGACATAATCCAAAAAATGGCACACTGGGCGTATGGTAAATTGATTTGACAAAGTGGGTTTGTTTGTATATACTGCCTTGTGTTTAAGGATGTCTATTATATGGTCAAGGGTACTCAAAATTTATGAGGGAAGTATATGAAAGAAGTAGCGATTTTGATGAGAGTGAAAGGATTTAAAAATATATTATCGCCTGAATTGCAAGGCAAATTTGATCCGATTGGGAAAAAGATTGTTGATAACTATAATCGTCCATTTTATGAATGGAAGATTCGTAGCCAGCAAAATAAGGATATCAAAGATATACTAGAAAATGCAAATAACACCGATCACAAAATGTATAAGGTTTTATTTTGCATTTATGTTGCCGAGTGGATTAAATACAAGCATGATGGTGGGCAGATTAGATGGGATAATATTATTGATGATGTAGATGGATTAGATGATTTTGATACAACTCGGGCAGTCCGAGATTCTTTTTGTTTTTTGGGTCGTGATATTATCCCTGAAAAGTACTTGTATACTTTGGCACGGGAGAGCGGATTTCCCATTAATTTATTGAAACAAGATAAATATCGCCGTGTCTTCAAAAACTTACTCGATGATAAACCATCTAGTAATATTCCTGATATGTATGCCGATGATTCCACCCAAAGTTTATGGGCTGAAATTGCAAGGGGGCTAATGGATTTAGAGTATAGTCAAAATTCGGAAGTATTAGAGGGCTTGAATTTTAGATATTATGATATTGATCAGGGGATTCGTAACTGGTTGTCAAAAACCCAGAGAGCAACACAGGAAAATAAAGTCAAAATTAACTTTACTTTGGAAAGAGTAGGTAAATCTGATGATAGTATGAGTTTTGAAATACATAAAAAAATAAAAGCACCACAGAAAATAAATGGGAATACATCTCAATTTATAGAAATCAAAGTGGCAAAATATACTCGTTCGGCGTGGTGGGATAAATCAGATTATGACGAAACCATCAAGCCTATACAGATTGGCAATACCAATGAATGTGTGGAGCCTGTTTATGTTCATATTGGTGATGACAAAATCCCTGCTACTGAATCCCCATTTAACGCTATGGCAGGGGCAGATTTAACACGAAATATTGTATATTTTATAGCTACTAAACAGCCAGATGTTTTTACTTTTCATAAAACTGGGTATTCAAATAAAAAAGATGCACAAGATATGTATGCTTTATACCCAGAAGATTATATTCTTAAACCTAGTATAGAGTGTGTACCTTATGACATTTTTGATGGATATAAAATTATACACATACAAGGCGATATAGATTTTTTTGATGGTGAAACACAAGTTGGTGGTGTATCTGATGAATATAAGGATATTACATTAAATAATGGATATAAGGGGGACATATTTTACCACCCCAATATACAAATTGGCACCCAAGGATATGCTGTTTACAAAGGATTGCCTAGGGTACACTTGGGTAATTCTGTTAAAGACTTTACCCATTACAGATACGATAAAAAATCTGATATTACACCCATAAAACCCGATTCTGTTATATTAGGCAGGGTGGAATTGTTTTATGTAAGTGATAATAAACGGAAGGCATCACTTGTTTGTATCGTCTTGCCAACAGATTTTGAAATTCCTATCTGTAAAGATATAATACCCAAGTTACCTGAATGTATGGGATTAATATGGACAGATGAAAATGAAAAACCTATATACACAGTTGATGGTAGTGAAAAATCATCTAGCAAGATAAAAATGAAATTGAATGGCAAAACAGTACCTGTTCTGATTGATTGGGTAAAGTATGAAAATGCTTTTTACAAAAGATCCGAAAATGGTGATGATATAAAATTAGATAATGGGGATACAATAAGCTTATGGGATATCCATGAGGGGGCATATGTCAAACCTTGTGATGACGAGCAAGAGATTATTATAAATGATAACTGTTATACCACTAAGAAAATCCCTCACAAACGGCGGTTTGACTTATGTAGTATCATACATACAATTCGGGATGAATTATTATTGGGATATACGGATGATAAAAATCAAGCCCCTATCAAAATAGCAATAGGCGAAGAGCACAGCTCTTCTGAGATAAAGATTGATTCATATCATTATCGTATTTCCGTAAATAGTGATGATAAATGTGCCACTATAATCTGTAATAGTGCCAATCAAGATATACCTATATCAGAAAATGATAATTTACAATTTATATGCTTTCAGGATAATAAGGTTATTGATGTATCTTGTTATGAAATCGGATATTATGATTTAAAAAGTATTCAAGGAAAGGGTGCTGGTATATTATATGTGCAGAATACGAATCATATAAAATCTGCATTTTATGCAAATGATGACAACACAGATATATGTGATAATGATTTAAAATCAATAATCATTAAAAATAAAAATAATCGGGTGCTTAATATAGCTAAGCACTATAGCAAAATGATTCAAAATCCTAATGATTATGGTATAGATTGGAAGTATCTGGAGACTTTGCTAACGGCAGTAGACGAAGGAATACCTGTATGGGATATGGATGCTTTTAAAGCATGGTATAAATGCCCTGATATTGTACCCGCATTATACGGACGCTACTTAGATGATACAAAGATGCAAAATCGTATTAAAAAGGTAATGAAAGGGAATGGATTCTTAAATCTTATATCATATGTGGCATACAAATCGTTATATCAAAAAACATATTGTAATTTAAAAGACAAAAAGGTATCACATATCATGAGTGAATATAATCTTATTGAAAAAGATAAGAAAATTTATGAATTATATAAAATAAATAATGACTCTGGCTTAGAAAAAGATTGTGTAAACGAGGCAGAAAAATTAATGTTACACATGTTTGATGGCGATAAAATTATATATCGTTTGTTACATAATAATAGTGGAAAAAACTACTTAAAAGATGATTTATCACTTAACCATATTCATAGTAAAAAAGAAACTTGGATCTGCAGATTGCAACATAATAAAATCTATGCTGATGAATTAAAAAGGGTTATAGACTGTTTTGTAAGAGAAAAAGTAGGACACATTAATAGCTATACTGAACAGGATTTTATTCAATGCAACAGGCTGTACAATTATACTTTCGAATATGAAAAGAAAAAATTGGACTTTGTTGACCGAATGGCAGATATTTTAAAGATGAATGAATTGGAAAAAGAGAAAACAGAAAATGAATAACATAAAACAACAATATAAAAATATTAAATACGCACATTTCTTAAACGATTTAAAGCCCAAAATTATTGATAGCAGTTTATCCGCTACAAGGGTACAGAATCCATACTTACGGAAAAAACTAGTTGAGTATTTATGTAACAGCAATGATATTATGGGCGATGTTATATTTGAAGGGGTATTTCCATGGGAATCTTATGCCGGTACATTATCAAAAATTCCATTTTTGAATAAAGATGTGGTCACCTCGTTACAAAACCCATGGACATTGGATGAGGCAGAAAAAAGTGAATACACCTTTGACTATCCGCCTTATAAACATCAGTACGAAGCATGGCAGTCGATTATTGAGAATAAGCAAAATGTATTGGTTAGTTCAGGGACTTCTTCGGGAAAAACCGAGTGTTTTATGGTGCCTATTATCAATGAGATTTATCAGCAAAATACGCAAGATAATGTAAGACAAGAAGGGGTTAAGGCGTTAATGTTGTATCCCTTAAACGCCCTTATCGAAGACCAACAAGATCGCCTAGATGCTTGGTTAGGAAATTTGCCTAACAATAATAATGGGGATTCTGATAATAATGTCTCATATTGTATGTATAATGGTAATACGCCAAAAGGCATAAAAGATGGATACCGCTCAGTAACAGAACCAGTGGTACCTTGGCGACATAAATATCGTCAAGATATGATTGATACTCCTGCGGACATATTGATTACCAATAAAACCATGTTAGAATACATGCTTATTCGAGCGGAAGAAAAGCCTATTTTAGATAGATCGCAAGGGACTTTAAAATATATTATACTTGACGAAGCCCATTGTTATCAGGGAACATCTGCTGGGGAATTAGCATTATTACTTCGCCGAGTATTTATCGGTTTTGGTGTCAAAGCAGAAGATGTCCAATTCATAGCAACTTCGGCGACTATTGGCGATAAAAAATCGAAAAATTATATTTCAGATTTACAACAATTTATTGCTGATTTAAGCGGAGCAGATGCCGACAAAATAAGTGTTATTCTTGGACAAAGACAATACCCAAAATCTTGTCAAGGGGATAAGAATTTTGACTTAAATACATTACAGCGTATTTATGAACAAGATGAAACAGATATTTTACAAGAAACAAAGGTATATTGTGAAAAGAGTATACAGTTAAATAGACTAAGAAATAAATATATTTCGGAAAACCAAGAGGTCATCAGACAAAATGATATCAAAACATTTTTAAACTTGCAAGCCGAAGGCGATGTTCCCATTGTTATGGATATCTTGGCAGAATGTGGTTTTTTACCCACCCGTATGCATAATTTTGTTGCCCCTTTTGAAACTTTGTATGCTTGTGCCAATCCTACTTGTTCAGGAAAAGATCCAGATGCGAATAATTGGAATTTTGGGAAAATTTATTTCAGACATCAGGAAACATGCTCTGATTGTCAATATCCATTATTACACATTATGGAGTGTAAACAATGTCATACACCATATTTAGGTGCATCGTACAAAAATAAAAAAGAGCGTATATGTGAACAGCAAAAAAATATTGAAATTCAAGAAGATGTATTGGAACAAGATCCTGAAAATACGGATACAGAAGTAGAATCACCAGATGGAAATACATTATATATTTATGATATAAAACATGATGAAGATGCAGATTATATAAAAGTAAAGTTTTCTGTAAATGAACACTTAAAAACCGTTTATGCTAATTTTGAAAATACAGGAAGTGATGCCTGCAAATGTCCAAAATGTGAGAAAAAAGGGGCATTTGCCACCCATGTGATGGGATACCAATCGGTAACCCAAGAAGCAGTCACACAACATATTTTAAAATACGCCCCTAAAACTCAAATTTACACAACAGTGCCACATGCAGGACAACGCACAATCACTTTTACTGACAGCCGTCAAGGTACTGCTCGTCAATCAGGTGCGGGGCAGTTAGCAATTGAAAATACTTATATATCAAAATTGGTGTTTGAAATTTTATTAGAATCACTGCAAAAAGATAATGTTAGTAATGAATGGTCAGCTATTTACAAACATAGGTATGACTTGCTTATAAGTGTAGGAGTTGACAAAGAGACTACGGAGGAAAGAGCAAAAAAGGAAGCAGATCAGCAATGCCAAAATCATACACATGACAACAGGCTGATGACTTGGGAAAAAATACGGGAACAATTACAAGAAAAAGTTTCTGAAAACTTAACCAAATATCTCAAAGAAAAAATTAATGCAGACGACTTACCATTAACTGTGTGGAATACTTTACTGGCTAACGCTATATTTGGTAATTACAGCAATCTCAGCGGATTATATAAATTGGGATTAATTAAATATAACATTCCTATTATAGAAAATGCTAAATCCCCATATCCTGAAATGGGTATATCAGAAAGTTTGTGTAAGTAGACTTTATTAACCCATGTGTTATATTGGGAATATTCCCAATATAACACATACAAAATTAAGGAGACTTACTTATGACGAAAAGAACCAAGAAATTAAATACTAGACCAGAGATTAACCCTGATTTGATCAAGCAACTATTGCAACAAGCCGAAGGGCAGGAATTGTTTGGTGCTGATGGCTTTTTTCAATCTTTGAAACAAAGCCTTGCCAACGGTATCCTTGACGGGGAAATGGAACATCACCTTGGCTATCAAAAGCACGATAAATCCCCCAAAAGTACTACAAATCGCCGTAATGGGCATTATGCGAAAACTGTTATCAGCGATGATGATACTCTAAATTTACGCATACCACGGGACAGAGATAACGATTATGAACCCCAGTTTATTCCAAAAAATGCTCGGCGATTTGATGGCTTTGATGATAAAGTTATATCCATGTACGCCCGTGGCATGACTATGCGGGAAATACAGCAATATATTTATGAGATTTATGGAACAGAAGTGTCCCATGAATTGATTTCAACTGTTACGGACAAAGTCATAGACGACATTAACGCATGGCAAAACAGACCGCTTAATAGTATTTATCCCATTGTTTATCTGGACTGTATACACATTAAAACCCGTGATACCCATGTTATTATCAACAAGGCGGTTTACCTAGCTGTGGGCATCAATATGGAAGGCAAAAAAGAAGTACTTGGCATGTGGATTGCTAAAACCGAAGGGGCTAAGTTTTGGTTACAAGTGATAACAGAACTTAAAAATCGTGGCGTTACTGATATATTCATAGCCTGTATCGATGGACTAACTGGATTTGAAGACGCCATCTGTTCCGTATTTCCACAAACCACCGTGCAGCTGTGTATTGTGCATATGGTACGCAACAGCCTAAAATTCGTCCCTTGGAAAGATAAAAAGCAAGTGGCTGATGATTTAAAAGCCATTTATAACGCTTCATCCGAGGACATGGCATTGCAACAGTTAAAGGCATTTCGGCAAAAATGGGACAGTACATATCCAACCATCGCCAGCAGTTGGCAGAAAAAGTGGGCGAGTATAGCACCGTGTCTAGCCTATCCCGAGCATATTAAAAAGGTCATTTATACCACAAACACCATAGAATCCATCAATCGGCAGATTAGAAAAATCATTAAAAACAAAGGGGTATTCCCAAATGATACGGCTGTTAAAAAATCTTTATTTTTAGCCTTGCAAAATGCAGAAAAAAGATGGACAATGCCCATTAGGAATTGGAAACAAGCTTTAAACCAATTCGCTATTATGTTTGACGATAGAGTTAAACTTTAAAACACTATTTACACAAACTTTCTGATAGCCTCCCTGAAATCTCTGTGGATACATGGAAACAACTTTTATATAGATATTTTGAAAAATACGCTGTAACCAAAATGGCGTTTGGATCGAAGGATAGTTACTATAATGCATTAAAAAGTTTTAGAATTAATAATATTGTAAAGCCTACATCTGAGCTAGGTGGGCTAAGTAAAAAGGGAAATTCAGAATTTAAAGCCTTGTGCCAAAAAATATATAAATCAATGGGAAGTAATGTGGTGCATAAAAATGATTTTATTGAACAAATTACATCTATTTTTGTGCAGTTATGTAAAAAAGATAATGGTGATAAACTTGGTGGCATTGATTACAATAAAATAGAATTTACTTTAAACGATAAAATTCACTTTTACCAAAAAACAAACCAAACATTCCTTACCTCAGTAAATGGTTTATGCCCTATATCAAAGGTAAAACCTACGGATGGCACCAAATATATTTTTGAAAATATTAACAATTCCGATTTTTATAAAACTTTTGAATTACCAAATTTTTCTGATGACGGCTGGCAAGAAGAGAAGGATAAAATCTATATATTAAAAGAATATCGTTTATGGACAGATACCCATGATGCGGTTACCGGCATATCAAACTTTGAATATTTCCGACTCGAAGAGCATACAGCACAAATTGCACGGGATAAGCTAAAATCATATGAAAAAGCATTTAAGCAGGGCTTGGTCAATGTATTAAACTGTACCACGACTATGGAAATGGGTATTAATATTGGGGGGTTAAATTCCGTTGTTTTATCCAATATTCCACCTAGCCCCGCTAACTATAAACAGCGGGTTGGTCGTGCGGGACGACGGGGGGAAGTTAAATCTTTTGCAACCATTGTCTGTAACAATTCTATGTTAGGTAAAACCGTGTTAAAAAAACCAACATGGGCATATGATACAGTGGCTGTTGTTCCCTTTGTAACCTTGGTCAGTGCCGACATAGCCTTGCGACATGTAAATGCATTAATTTTATCAGAATTTATGCGTGATTACAGAAATGATACTATTTCCATAAATGTGAATACCACGAAAGTAAAAGATTTTTTCGAATCTGAAAAAGATAGTCTTTCGCCTGCGGAATCTTTTACAAAATATTTAGATTCCTTTGATAAATCAAACAAAATAAAGCAAATAATTATAGGGACTGCCATAGAATCTTGGGATATATATGATAAAATTTGTTTGCAATCGTCAAAAATGTTTCAAGCCATTTGTACAGATTGGGCGAATATCAAGGCTAGTTTTTGGTGTAAAGATACAGCAGATGAAACCTATAAAGCATTTTGTAAACATCAAAAAAAGGCGTATGAAAATAAAAACTTAATAAGCCACTTAGCAGAACAAGGCTTTTTGCCGACATCTGGTTTGCCAACAAATATTATCTCATTACAAGATACAAACAGAAATAAAAGAAAATTAGAAACAGATATAACCCGTTCTAAAATACAAGCTATAAAAGAATACATTCCTGGGAATAAGGTTGTTATCAAACACAAAGTGCGTGAAATATTAGGTATTAGCTTAGGGGAAATATGGATTAAAAAAGCAGAACAAGAAGTACGATATCGTAATATTTGCAAAAAATGTGGTAAAACAAGTATCACTCATCATTCCGATGAATCATGTTGCGATGGAAGTGTAAAATCACAGAAATTTTTGGAACCAAAAGGCTTTATACTTGCAAATTCAGGCAACCGTGAATTTGCCCATAAAAATCGAAACTATAAACCTAGTGTTCGTATTTCCTTAGAATCTGATACAACAGAACCCATTGAAACCATATATGATATACAGAATCGTTTTACCTTGCAAACTTCTAATCATTCTAAATTATCTGTATTAGTCGCCCCAAATGATATGGAAAATACCGAAGAAAAATTTGCCATATGTTCGGGCTGTGGTCATACACATATATTTACGCAGAAAAAAGATATGAATAAATCCCACAAGAGCATATATCAAAAATCTTACGATTGTAATGGGACTTATTTTTCGATGGATGCCCTGGGTGTATCCCTTTACACAGGGGCAACAAGAATTATATTTAAGCAACTAATAGACTACAACACAGCATTATCAATTGGTTATGCTTTACGCCGAAAATTATGTAATGAACAACAAATAGATGTATCAGAAATGAATGTTTTGGTACAACAGGAAAGCTGTAAAGGTGATATACAACATGTCATATACTTGTATGATGGGGATAGTGGCGGAACAAAAGGCTTTGCAATTAAATTAGCGGATCAAAAAATTGTGAATATGCTACAGGAATTTATTAATAATAAAACCTGCCCTTGCACACAGGAATCATGTACTTTGTGTTTGATTGATCGTGATAATCGTAATCATGAACATCAAATATCAGTACAGTATATTCAAGATTTTCTTAAACAATTACCACAAGAGCAACCCCTAGATAAAAAATATAAAATTTTCGGCGATAAAACCGAATATGTGGGTAACAGACAACAGTTTTATACAGAAGTTAAAAATATTATTGAAAAGTTAAGGGTAAAACCAAAAATGCAGATCGTTTTACCACAAAATTGGCAAAATGTGCAATGGAATGATAAACAACATGGTTGGGATTTTATATTGAAAATTAAATCTTTTGACCATTTGTTAGCTGGTATTGAGATTTGCTTAACTCAAATAGATATAGACCGTTTAACTACAACGGATTTATTCTTTTTAAAAACAAGTCTAGATTATTTGTGTATTCCAACGACAGTAACCCCTTGTCCATCTACGCATGCAGATAAATTTTTTGTTGTACTATATAATGGTAAAGATAGTATAGGGTTTGCAGGTTTTGATACAGATGAAAATATGTCCCATTTGGACAATGCTTTCTTACAGACCGCAAAAATAGTTAAGGGCAAATGCAAACCTTTGCCTGCAAAAAATGCCTTTAACTTTGAATCTCTTATCACAAGTAAAGTACAAAAACATTCTATAATTACTAATGATGCTCTAAAAGATAAGTTTCAAGATTCTGTTTACATAAAAGATTTTGCAGTAACATTCCTAGAACTTGTAGGTGAAAGCCTACCCATATTCGCATCAGATATAGAAAAATACAAGGTAAAAAATGTGCGATATAATGACCGGTACATACAAACACCTTTTCATGCTATTCTTTTAAGATGTATATGTGATGTGTTAAAACCTGATACAATGAATATTATAACCGCCGAAAAAGATTTTTATAGGGCTGGTCAGGGGTATAAAGTATTTCATGAATGGGCAAATTCACAATTACGACAACACCATATTCGAAAGATTTTAGGCGATAATATAAATATTATATTTGAAGGTGCTGAACATCAACGGATACTGAAAATATCTTTTGATAATGGGCATTGCTATAACTTAATATTAGACGCAGGTTTGGATATATTTCGAGCAAATGGGAATGAAAGATATGAATTTACATACAAAGAAGACGATTCAGGGATAGAAGAATACGAGCGTATTCTAAATGCTCGCCCCCAACATACATTAAAAGTCAAGACATCGCCAAGAAATTCTTCTAAGCCTGTTATTATAGAAAAAGATAGACAACTAACATAAATGTTTTTAAGTATTTTTATAAAACTTCATGGGGCATGGTTGTGTTGTTTAGGGCGTGTATCATGTTGTCGATGGCAATATGTCCCATGGCGGTACGGGCTTCGATGGTGGCACTGCCAATATGGGGTAGGATGAATACATTTTTTAAGTTCAGATACCGTTTGTCCAGATGGGGTTCATTGTTAAACACATCCAGTCCGGCGGCAAAAATATGTCCTGATTGTAACGATTCAATCAATGCATCATCATTGATTATGGGTCCCCGTGCCGTATTGACAATCACCGCCCCCTTGGGGAATAAGGGCAATGTATCTTTATTTATAATATTCTGTGTATCTGCGGTTAACGGGCAATTTATGCTCAGAAAATCGCATACTTCGAACAGGCTTTGTGGGGTGTCGTGATACACCGCCCCTTTTTCCAAATCCGCCGATAATCGGGTGCGGTTATGGTAATGTATATCCATGTCCCATCCGTATGCCCGTTTGGCAACCTTGCGGCCAATCCGCCCCATACCCAAAATGCCCAGCCGTTTACCCGTCAATTCTACACCGATGAAAGTATCCGCTGGCTCAAATTGTGTCCAATGTCCATTGCGTAAAAATTGGTCACAAAATTGTGCCTTACGCCCCGCCCCCAATACACACAACCACGCTGTGTCAGCGGTGGCATTGTCCAACACGCCGGGGGTATGCCCGACCCGAATCCCCCGTTTTTTACAGGCGGCAATATCGATGTGGTCATATCCCACCGATACAGTTGATAAACATGTGACTGTATCCGGCAAGGCATAAATGGTATCCGCACCAAAATCATCGCCACCACAGGTTAAAAACCCCTGTACACCCTGATGGGCAATGGATAATATTTGGGTGCGGTCTAGGTTTTTATCGTCTGGGTTAATGGTTAAGGCAAACGCTTGTTTTGCCCGCTCCATCGTGGCTTGTAAAAACATACGGGTACTGTATACAATCGGTTTGTGCATAATTCTTCCTTTATTTATAATTTTCTTTGCGATATGCCACATAATACCATAATATATTCAAAAATGGCAAATATTTTACAAAGAAATAACATTTAACATGGGAAAACTTAAATGGTAACATACAGTAAACCAAAATTTATTGATATATCAGACTGGCAGTTGTCCGAACAGGGACAGACTGGTGCCATGTATGGTGAAGGGGCTTTATCTAAGTTTTTGTTAAAAGATACTTTGGGCGAACAATGGATGTTTAAGGAAACTTGGCACCGTATTAAAGAACGACACGGATATGAAGAACAATTGCATCATCAATTCTGGTCTGAAATTATTGCCAACTTGTTAGCTTCCATTATGGGATTACATGTCACAGAAACGCATGTTGGTTATGTGCCATGTGGCAAAAATTTTGAAGACATTTCATTTTTTATTGGTGTATTATCGAAATGGTTTGTAGGTAAAGAAGATAACTTTTTTCGGGGCAGTGAATTTTTACAAAGTATAGCCAGTAATAAGAATGAAAGGTATACAGAAAAAGATTGTACTTTCGACAAAATACATTTTAAAGAAACCTCTATATTCAAACAGTGGGCTATAATGGCTATTTTTGATATTATCATCGGAAATACAGATCGTCATCATGAAAATTGGGGTCTTTTAAGAAACAAAGAACAGGTTAAATTTGCACCCGTATATGACAATGGGGTTTCATTAGGTTTTAGACAAACCGAAGAAAGTATAAATACATCAGAAAAACGAAAAAAGGTTATACAGAATTTATGGCGTAAATATCGCTATAAGTACAAAGCATCAGACACTAGTCATAGAATGGCGAGGGATATTTTGTTGGTATTAACAAATCATACAGACATAGAAAAAAATACTCTTTTGCTACCCATAGGGTCCATCAGAGCTAATACATTGCAATATATTCGAAACAGTGCTATGCTTATTCGAGAACAAGTGATAAAACAGGCACAAATTGATCTTAGATTAAACCCATATATTTTATCGAACAACAGATTAAAATTGATGATTGAAAGCATTACATACAGAACAGAGAAATTAAAAGAGTTGATACATGATATATATCAATAATATTACAGAACCTAAGCAATTATGGTTAATGTGGCAGGATAACACACCTAATCGCATACGACATAAGGTGGGTGTGTTGAAACAAGATATGTTTGAATATGTTTCTGAAGAAGAATTAAAATCCGCAAAAGAATCTGGTTTTATGGGATATCCCGCATTTAGTCTTAGTAAAAAACAACATACAAATGCCATAGCAACCTTTATGAGCCGTTGCCCCCCAAAGAATCGGCGGGATTATAAGGTATATTTACAATCTTTCGGTTTAAATCCAGACTCTGATAAAGTGCAAAACATGTCAGACTTTACCCTATTATCATATACAGGGGCATTTTTACATAGCAACCCTTTTATGTTGCTAAACGATTATGCAGATGAATATGGATGTTTTGATTTTATAATACAAATTTCTCGTATAAATGAAGTATATTACTCTAACCATATATACTGTGCAACAGAAATTAAACAACACCTTTTGGATAAAAAAATATACTTTAAACCAGAAAACCACCCCCAAGACCCAATGGCCGTAAAAGTATTAGTTGATGGTGAAGGGGTGGGATACATACAAACGGGTCTGACCCAGTCTTTCCGTAAATGGATTGATCAAGATCGCATCATCGAAAGCAAAATCACTAAACTAAATGGCGAGGCAACCCACCCCAATGTGTATGCATATGTAAAAATTAACAAAGTGTAGTTATAAGAGGAGTAATATATTAACCTATGCGTTAATAATATGCTATAATATTGTCTATGGAAACAGAAATTTTATCCCTTGCAACGATTATCACCCTGTGTACACTTAGTTTTTTTACAGCTATTATCAGTGGCATATTCGGTATGATAGGGGGGGTTATATTGGTGGTTGTCGGGACTTTTTTTGTGCCGTTCGATGTGTTTTTGCCGATTCATGCTTGTGTGCAATTGGCGGCAAATGGGGCACGGGTGCTTATGGCATGGTCGGATTTGGACAAACCCGTTTTGGCACGGTTTAGTGTGGGGACTGTCATTGGCAATTTGGTGGGAACCTCGATTGTGGTTGCCATATCCCGTCCGTTGATGGTTATTATTGCATACAGCTTTATTTTAACCAGCACTTGGATAAAAATGTTATCGTTTAATTTTCGGGGGGGATTGGTGGCATTGGGCGGTTTACAAGGATTTATCAGCGGTCTTGTCGGGGCAACGGGTCCCATAGGTATGCCCACTTTGATTCATCGCTATGGGGGGATGGGGGATTATAACCGCATTGTTATCACCAATTCTGGTATGAATTTAGTTAGCCATATTGCCCGTGCTGGGGCGTTTTTATTGTGGGGATACGCCTATGGTGCCGTATGGGAAATTATTGTCGGTATGGTGATAACAACCATTGGCGGGACTTTTGTCGGTACCAAAATCCGCAACAAAATCACCAACAAAGATCGGATGATATGGATACTTAAAATAGTACTGAGTATGGTTGTCATCATCGGCTTAATCCGTGTGGTGTATACCTCGTACATATAATATATTTTATCATGTAAGTTTATGTTGGTATATTTTTTATATCCTTGACAAGATGTAAGATTTTTTATACATTAGTTTTTTATATAGGTTGGGATAATGATGCAATTTTTTACATTTTTAAAAAGTGTTACGATGTTATGCTTAGGGGGGGCTGTGGCGGCGGTTTCTGCGGAGTATGAATTTAAATTACATCACTTTTTAAATGCCCAAGCCATATCGCATACGCAGATGTTGGTACCATGGGCAAAAGCGGTGGAAAAAAATGCCGGTGGCAGGGTAAAAATCACCATTTATCCATCGATGACATTGGGCGGTCGCCCCCCAGAGTTGGTTGGTCAAGTACGGGATGGTGTGGTCGATTTGATATGGACCGTCAATGGATATACCCCGGGGGTGTTCCCCCGTACGGAAGTATTTGAATTGCCGGGGGTACATAAAAATAACCCATCTGTTACTAATTTGGCAATGGCGGATGTATTTGACAGCGATTTAAAACAAGATTACCAAGGGGTCGAGGTGATGTTTTTGCATGTGCATCAGGGCAATGGATTACATATGCGTACCCAACCCGTCCGTAGCCCCGCCGATGTAAAGGGCAAAAAATTACGCATTCCCAACCGTACAGGGGCATGGATAATTGAATCGTTGGGGGCGTCCCCTGTTGCCATGCCGGTGCCGGCATTGCCCCAATCGTTACAAAAAGGGGTTGTGGATGGGGCGTTTATTCCTTGGGATATTGTCCCCGCCTTAAAAATCCAACAACAGACAACATATCATATCGAAATGCACAACGGCAAACGGTTTGGCAATACTACGTTTCAAGTGTCGATGAATAAAAAACGCTGGGACAGTTTACCCCGGATATTCAACAAGCGTTTCGCGATGCGTCCGATCGGGAATGGTTAAAACAGCTGGGGCGGGTATGGTCGGATGCGGATAATTTTGGAAAACAGGTGACACAACAAGCGGGCAATACGCATATTGTTTTAACACCTGCACAAAGTAAAGTATTCGAAGACACGATGCAGACTGTACAACAGCGTTGGATTGCCCATATGCGTAAAAAAGGCATCGATGGGGCAAAATTATTGCAAAACGCCAAAACAGCGGTACAGAATAAGTATCAGCAATAGGCATAACATATGACGGTATTAGGACGCATTATTACCCTTTGGGCATTATGTGGCGGTTTTGGTTTAATTGCCGTGGTTTTGGTGAATGTCATATCGATACTTGGTGGGATATTTGCGTCGCCGTTGGCGGGGGATTTTGAAATAACCGAAGTATTAATTGCTGTGTCTGTGTTTGCGTTTTTGCCATATTGTCAATATTATGGTAAAAATGTAACTGTTGATATTTTTACCCGCACCGTATCCCCCATAAAAATTGCCCTATTACAATGTGTTGCGGCGGCGATTGCCTTGGTGTTTGCCATGCTGTTAGGGTGGCGCATGTGGTATGGTATGTGGGATATGTGGGCATTTGGATATACCACCGCCATTTTACAAATACCGCATGGGTGGGCGTTTATACCGATTTTAATATCATTGGGGTTGCTGTGTATATCGTGTGTCGCATCGTTGATACAGCATATACAAAAAATATTATAGTAAGGAATATATCATATGCTCGATTCAGTGATCTTGGGAAGCGTTAGCCTGTTTGCTTTGGTGGGTTTGATTGTCCTGCGTATTCCCATCGCCTATGCCATGATAGCTGTTGGTATGGGGGGCATTATCTGGGTCGATGGCACAGGGGGGGTATTTAACCAATTAAAAACCTTGGCATATGGGCAATTTTCCATTTATGACCTGAGCGTTGTTCCCCTGTTTATTCTGATGGGGGTATTGTCGACCAAGGTCGGTATCAGTCGGGCGGTGTTCGAAGCGGCGGCGGCGTGGGTCGGGTGGATGCGGGGCGGGATGGCAATGTCGGCGATTTTATCCTGTGCGGGGTTTGGGGCGGTGTGTGGGTCGTCCCTTGCCACCGTATCGAGCATGGGAAAGATTGCCTTGCCCGAATTAAAACGATATGGATATAGCCCCCAACTTGCCGCCGGGACATTGGCGGCGGGGGGGGTATTGGGGATTTTAATTCCCCCTTCGGTGGTATTGGTGATTTATGCCGTGTTGGTCGAAGCCAGCATTGTCGATATGTTTGTTGCGGCTTTTATCCCCGGGATGTTGGCGGTGGTGTTGTTTATGGCGACGATTGCCATTTTCGTACGCATAAACCCCGATGCAGGTCCCCGGGGGGCTGTGCCCAATCGGCAACAGCTGATAGTGGCAACACTGGGCATATTGCCCGCATTGGGGATTTTTATACTGGTCATAGGGGGGATGTACTTAGGGATATTTAACCCCACCCCCGCCGCATCGATGGGCGTATTTTTGGTGGGGATATATGGCATTATAACCGGTCGTTTGAATTGGCAAGGATGTATACATGCCCTAAAACAAACCGTTGCCACTTCTGGGATGATATATTTAATTTTGCTGGGGGCGGAAATATTATCCATATATATGTCCCGTATTGCATTGCCCCAACACTTGGCGGCACTTGCGGTACAATCGCACTTATCGCCAATGGCGATTATGGTTGTGGTATTAATCGCCTTAATTGTGCTGGGCTGTTTAATGGACAGTTTATCGATGATATTATTGGTAATTCCATTTTTCTGGCCTGTGTTGGTGGAAATCAATGGGGGCATATATCAAGGGGCAGATGGGGCAGGGTTTGGCATGAATACCGAAGATTTAAAAATCTGGTTTGGTATTCTTGCCCTGATTGTGGTTGAATTGGGACTTATTACCCCCCCCGTGGGGTTAAATGTGTTTATTATCTCCCTGATCGATAAAACCATTCCCTTACAAGATATATTTAAGGGCGTATTACCATTTTTTTTATCCGAATTGGGGCGGGTGGTGATTTTATTGGCATTTCCCGCCATATCATTGTGGTTGCCAACCGTATTAAGGGGATAAAAAAAGCGTTTTTTGTATTATTTTAAAGTATTTATAAAACTTTCCGCACAATTGCGGAAATCTTCGGGCGATTTGCCCGTTTTGTACAAAGCCGACCCTATGCCAACCCCGTCGATACCGATGGCAAAAAAATCCTTAATATTGCCCACATGTACCCCCCCAGTTACACATAATCGGGTACCTTCGGGCAGGACCGCTTTTACCCCCTTGGCAAAGGCAATGCCCAACACATCGCCGGGGAATAATTTTAATACATCCGCCCCCGCTTCCAGTGCATCAAAACACTCGGACGGGGTAAAACACCCGGGAATCGATACCAATCCCGCATCTTTGGTGGCCTTGATAACATCTGTGTTCATATTGGGGGATATGATAAAAGTTGCTCCCGTATCTTTAACTTTTTGCACTTGATCCGGATGGGTTACCGTTCCCGCCCCAATCGATGCACTGTCGCCATATTTATGTGCCATAATACGGATGGTTTCATATGCGTTCGGGCTGTTTAGGGTGGTTTCCATAATGGTGTAGCCGGTGTCGATCAAAATATCGGCAACCCATGCACCTTCCTCCGGGGTGATACCCCGTAATACAGGGACGATGGGACAGGATTTTATAGTGTCAAAAAAATGTACCATGTTGTCATATTCCTTATGTGATAAAATTTATATATGTATACCGTCCATACATATAATCGACCCTTTGAATTGCAATACTTTTGATGCCAATTTTGCCGCTTTGTGCAGGGCGTCTTCAATCGCTACCCCCTTTAAATAATTAATACAAAATGCCGCCTGAAAGCTGTCCCCAGCGGCGGAAGTATCGACCAATTTTTGCGGTTTTACCGATGCTACATCGGCGATACAAGTGCCATTTTGCCAACATTGGGCACCCTCCGCCCCTTTGGTATATACCCATATGGCATTTGGTACAGTGGCGGACAACGCCTGTAAATCCCCATACCCCAACAAGCGGTGTTCTTCGTCCGATATTTTTAAGATACTGCAATATGGGGCAATGGTATCGCCAAAAGTTTTTGCTGCGTTTGCGGACCACAGCTGTGTACGGTGGTTAAAATCGTATACGATGGGAATATTCTGTGCATGGGCGTGTTGTATGGCTGTGATAAGTCCGTCACGATTTTCTTGTATCGCCGCCGATATTCCCGAAAAACTGATAAGGTCATATGCGGTTAAGTCTTGGGGTGTGTTAAACAAGGTCTTTGCCGCCGCTTGTCCCCGCCAATAGCTATATGATTTTTCCCCATCCGCTTGGGTGCGTAACATAAACAGCCCCACCGTGCGGCTATCCATATACTGAATGGCATCTGTACATACCCCCGAATCGGCAATAAATTTCACCACTTCCGCACTGATGTGGTCTGTGCCCAGTTTGGTAAAATATGAAATTGTCCACTCCGCAGGCTTTAAGTGGTGCATATAATATGCCACATTAAACGAATCCCCCGCAAATTGTAATGTATAAGTGTTGGCGTAGTCCTGTGCCATTTCCACCATAACCTCACCAAAGCATAAAATTTTCATCACATATCCTTAATATTACAGGGTGTTTCTGGTATGCCATGGGTATGGGGGATATGCACCCTAAACACCGCCCCACTGTCCGGGTATATATCACGGTCTGTATGGCTCATACCGCTGTATGCGGTGGTGATAAACAGGGTTTGCATATCCGCCCCCCCAAAACATACATTCGTTACATGTAATACATTGGGTATCTGTATCGTATCGATCACATCCCCATTGGGGGCGTATCGCAATATGCGTTTGCCATTCCACAAGGCTTGCCATATTCCCCCATCTTTATCAACGGTCATGCCATCCGGATATGTATCCGTGGGGGTTGTGGCAAATACCCGTTTGTTGGATAGGGTGCCGTTATCTGTGTTATAATCGTATGCGGATACTATGCCCGTTGGACTGTCGGCAAAGTACATGGTGGTGCCATCTGGACTAAATGCGGGACCATTGGCAACGGTAATGTGTGTAATTAAGGGGCGTTTATGATGTATGCTGTGCAGGCTGTCAATCGATTGTACGCCTGCGGTGGGCAAAGTACATGTGGTGTGTTTTGTTCCCAGTAACAACCGCCCTTGTCGGTCGGTTTTACCATCATTGGCAAGTACATCGTCAAAACCATCGTTAAATCCATCGCTTAACTTGGTAAATGTATTATGGGTATCGTCATATATTTGCACTTCCAAATCGTTATAGGCGATAAGGCGGTTGTTTGCATCCAGTATCAAACAGCCAATAATAGCATCCGTATCAAAAGTATTTACATGGTGCGTATCTGGGTTCATGTTGTATATTTTCATGCCTTCGATGTCTAACCACCAAATCAGATTGCGGGCGGTATCCCAACATAACCCTTCGCCCAACTGGCACAAGGGGGCATTGATTTTTTGTATCTTATAAGGCGTGCGTGTCATGTGTATTTCCTTGATGGGATGGGGGCATTATCTTGTTTTGTGCTGGTTTTATATAACAGTGCGACACCCCATTAAAGGATATTGTTCCAGTTCGTATGCGGAACCGGACATGGGACCGCTGGCATCACTCAGTAAAAATACCGCATGGTTTGCCACTTCTTGTGGCCGCCAAATCCGTCCCCAAGGGGCAACAACGGGGTTGATATTGTCTTCCCAATCTTCTGGGTTCCCCTCTGACATTTGTGTTAGGTGTTCATTTTCTGTGCGGGTCCAGCCCACATTTAATTGGTTGACACGGATTTTTTCAGATGCCCACTGTTTTGCCAAATTACGGGTAAAGGCTAACAATGCCCCCTTCGATGAAGAATATGTGGAAATCTTAGGCAATCCGCCAAGTGCGTTAATCGAACCGATATTAATTACCGTGCCCTTAAATATATCGTTGTCGTTTTTACGGAACGCATCAAGGGCGTATTTACATAAGAACACAGGGGTTTTGATATTTACCGCAAAGATAAAATCAAAATTTTCTTCGGTCACATTTTCGACGGTGTCACGGGGATATACCCCTGCATTATTGACAATTCCATGTAATGCCCCGAATTTTTCCATAGCAAAATCAATTAAAATATGGGTGTTCACGGAATCGTTTAGGTCACATGCTATGCCTGCGGTTTTTGCCCCCAGTTTGCTTACGATCTTGTCCACATCCTGTGGGTCACGACCATGTATTACTACATTACCGCCTGCGGTAATAATTGTTTCAGCAATGGCGAGCCCAATCCCTTGTGTGGAACCAGTCACCAAATAAGTTTTATGGGTTAAATCAATCATTTGTATGCCTTTCTTATAAATTTTATAAACGATATTCTGTTGTGGGGTCAAATAAGGATATTTTTTCCAAACGCATATAAGCGGTTACCCGTTTGCCATAATCCACTTCTTGGCGGGGGGTAAAACGGGCGGTAAATACATTGCCCGCATGGGTCCCCGTGGCAAAGCGGTCAAAACCATTGGTTTCAAAGGCTTCGACTTCGAATTCGACCTCGACGGAATCCTCGACTTGGCGTTCTTTGATATATTCAGGGCGAATGGTTAAAATTGCTTGTTGTCCGTCGCTGGGGGCGTTTTTAAAATCATAATGGCTGATGTTTAGGGATATGGGCGTGCCATCATGTTGATAATTAAAGGTTACCTTGTCCCCACTGGTTTTCAGGTTTCCTTGTAGTATATTAGAAGTCGGTGCACCAATAAATTTCGCCACAAACAGATTTTTGGGTTTGTCATACAGATCCGCCGGGCTACCAAGTTGTTGAATGTGTCCATCCCACATCAGGGCAACTTTGGTACCCAGCGACATGGCTTCCACTTGGTCGTGGGTTACATATACAATCGACGCATTCATGGCTTTGTGCAGTTTTTTAATTTCTGCACGCATTTCCACCCGTAATTTTGCATCCAAATTCGACAGCGGTTCGTCAAACAGGAATAAAGTCGGCTTGCTTACCAACGCCCGTCCCATGGCAACCCGTTGCCGTTGCCCACCGGATAACTGCCCCGGTTTACGGTGCAACAATTCTTCGATTTTTAGGGTTTTTGCCGCATTCATTAATCGTTGCTGTTGTTCGGCTTTTGGCACCCCCCGCACCTGCATTCCAAATGTGATGTTTTGCCGTACATTCATGTTGGGGTATAAGGCGTATGATTGGAATACCATGGCGATATTACGGTCTTTGGGGGCAACATTGCTTACATCCCGCCCGTCGATAATAATTTCACCGCTGGTAATGTCTTCTAATCCTGCGATAGCATTTAACAGGGTCGATTTTCCACACCCCGATGGACCCAGCAATACCAACAATTCCCCCTGTTCAATCGATGCATTAATGCTGTGTAAAACTTCCACATCCCCGTAATGTTTCTTTACATTTTTGATATTTAAAATTGTCATTTTCCGTATCCTTAAATATTTTAATTACCCTTTTACTGCACCTGCGGTTAAGCCCCGTACAAAGTATTTTCCCGCCACGATATATACCAGCAATGTGGGGAATGCGGCAATCATCGTTGCCGCCATATCCACATTGTAATATTTTACGCCCGTTGTTGAATTTACCATGTTGTTTAAGGCAACTGTAATCGGGGTATCATTTCCCCCAGACGCAAATGATACACCCAATATAAAGTCGTTCCAAATGTTGGTAAATTGCCAAATGATGGTAACAACAATAATCGGTTTGGCAAGGGGTAACATAATTTTAAATAAGATTGTCCAAAATCCCGCCCCCTCGATACGGGCGGCGGACACAATTTCCGTGGGCACCCCGACGAAATAATTACGGAAAAACAGCGTAGTAAAGCCAATACCATATACCACATGGGCAAGGATCAATCCCCCCGTCGATCCCGCCAGCCCCAATTCCCCCAATACTTTTGCCAGCGGCAGGATAACCACTTGTAGTGGAATAAACGGTCCCATCATCATTAACCCAAATAATAAATTTGATCCACGGAATTGCCATTTTGCCAATACATATCCATTAATCATACCCAATAATGTGGATATAATAACCGCAGGAATGGTCAATCGAAGGGATGCATAAAAATAGGGTTTTAAGCCCCGACAATCGACGCCAGAGCATGCCTCCGCCCATGCGTTTTTCCATGCCCAGCCGGTCGGGTTGTCGGGCAGGTTTAAGATACCGCCTTGGCGAATTTCTTCGATATCTTTAAATGAGGTGCTAACCATAACATATAATGGGAATAAGTAATACATTACAAATGCAAACAGCACCGCATATAACCCATATCTAAATACCGTATCACGGGTTGAAAACTTTTGAATTTTTACATCTTGCTGCATTGTTTTCCCCTTATCGTTTTTTGGTGCGTAACTCAGAATACAGGTATGGTACCATAATTGACATAATCACCGTTAACATGACCACAGCGGCAGCGGTTGCTTGTCCAAAGTTGCCACGCCCAAATGCCGTGTCTTGTACATAGTTTGCCGGTAAAATTGTTGCATATCCGGGTCCCCCAGCGGTCATTGCCACGACAATATCGAAGCTTTTAATAGCCAAGTGGGCAAGTACGACAACTGTACTTACAAAGGTGGGACCCAAGCTGGGAATGATAATACGGGCATAAATACGGGGCAGGCTCGCCCCTTCGATACGGGCCGCATTGATAATTTCAGGATTTATGCCCCGTAATGCCCCAAGAAATAATGCCATGACAAAACCAGATGCCTGCCATACGGCCGCAGAAACAATGGCGTATATTGCCATGTTATTGTCAATAATCCAATCAAATCTAAAACTGTCCCAACCCAGCCCCCGCACGGCCTTTTCCAATCCAAGGTCTGGATTCATCACCCATTTCCACACGGTACCTGTTACAATCAGAGACAATGCCATGGGGTACAGGTAAATGGTACGGATAAACCCTTCGTTGCGGATTTTTTGATCCAATAATATGGCAAGGATAATCCCCACCAACATGGCAATAAAGATAAACGATAAGGAAAATATAAACATATTTTCAAACGCCACATCCCAACGGGGGGATGCCAGTAACTTTTTGTATTGAATCAGCCCTTCAAATTCATACTTGGGTTTAAATCTTGTTTTTGTAAAGGATATATAAACAGTCCAGCCAATAAATCCATATATAAACATTAAAGTCGCCGCTACACTGGGGGCAATCACGATTTTGGAGATATTGCGTTGCAACCAATCAGATATACCATTCATTTTTTGTCTCGCTTATTTTATGCTTTTATCGATAGCTACATATTATATTTTTTAAAAGTGTACATTGATAGATGTGTGATAAAAACAGCAAGGGGCATACCCTTGCTGTTTTTTTGTGTTTATTAACGCTCTGCGTCGATTGCAGCTACTAATGCCCGTACACCATCTTCTGCACTTTGGTCAGAATTGAAGAAGTTGGTTACAACATCAGTTACCGCCCCAGAAATAGTCCCCGGTTGTGCCATACCATGGGTAAGCGAAGGCTGTAATCCCCCATTTTCCGATGCCTTGACGATGTCAGCGTGGGATTTTTTCGCACAAGAATCAAAATTCGACAAGTCCATATCTGTCCGTGCGGGAATCGATCCTTTTTTCAAGTTAAAGGATTCTTGGAATTCTACACTCATGATAACGGATGCCATGGCTTGTTGTGCTTTTTCCGATTCCATATCAGACGCTTCAAAGAATACAAAGCCATCTGCATTTGAAATGTATCCCTTACCAAATGCAGAACAGTTGTAATCTACACCGGGTTTCTTGCCGGCAATGGTAAATTCGCCTTTTGCCCAGTCCCCCATGATTTGGAATCCTGCGTTGCCATTCATAACCATACTTGTTGCCAAGTTCCAGTCACGACCTTGGAAAGAACGGTCCACATATCCCCGTAATTTACGGAATTGTTCGAATACCTTTACCATGGTTTCGGACTGAATTGCCCTGTTGTCCAATTCTACAAAGGCGTTGTGATAAAATTGGGGTCCCCCCAGCGTGATGGCAATAACTTCAAATACAGTTGCATCTTGCCATGCTTGTCCCCCATGTGCCAATGCGGTGATGCCGGCTGCTTTTAATTTGTCTGCGGTTGCGTTAAATTCATCCCAGTTTGTCGGGGGTGTCATGACACCTACTTTTGCAAGTACTTCTGGGTTCGACCAAACCCAATCCACCCGGTGGATATTTACCGCCGCCGCACAATACGCCCCATCACATTTCAGACCTTTTGCAATCGAACCGGGCAATACATCGTTCCAGCCTTCTTGCATCGCTGTTACATCAATCGCATCCCCGAATGCACCATATTCCTCATGCCATTCTTGGATTTTTGCCCCTTTCATAAGCACCGCATCGGGGGGATTTCCCGCCGTTACCCGTGCAATTAGTGCTTGTTCCGCATTGGTACCCGCACCGCCGGCAACAGGCATATCTTGCCACATAACGCCTTTTGCTTCCAAACGGGTTTTTAGGTCGGCAATCGCCGCCGCTTCACCGCCAGAAGTCCACCAATGCAGAACTTCCACAGTTGGTGCCGCCGTGGCAACGCTCGCCCCCAATGCCACCCCGATGCCAATGGCACCGGACATTAACATATGTGTGATTTTAGTCATTTTCATTTCCTTATTGTAATGTGTTATAAAAAATCAAAGTAAAGTTTACCATACATTTTTTGCACGGCTAACATTCGTATAATACATATATGGCTTTGGGCTGTCAAGTAAAAAATAGGTAAAAATATAAATGTAAATAAGTAAACAAAGTCATTGTAAAATAAGGTAAATAATTTACTTTTTCCCATCAGATATCAATGTGTAAAGCGGTATTATAACACCTTAAAAAAGTATATATAATACAATGTAATATATAACAAATCATACCATATAATGGTGTTATAATATTATCCATTGGGTACAGATGTTTTATATAATGCATGTGAAAATTGCACAAAAACATAACAAAATGTATACTAAATTTGTTTGACCATGTGTGGTTTTTAATGATATAATGGGGGTCGGCTAAAAATTTTTTTATACAAAATACATACGAAGACACTATATTTTTACACAGAAAGTGCCATGCCCTATGACAGATAAAAATGATAATGGTAACAATCACATTTCAGAAGATAATGAAATGCAATTGCGGGGTAAATTGCTAAGCGGTGCCAGCCATGTGGATGAATGCAATGTAACCGATTTGGATTTACGCAGCAAGTGGTGGCTCGACGACAAACAAAATGTGGGCATGACCGTACTGATGAGTGAACGGCTTTATAATTATGGGTTGACGGTTACGGAACTGCGTTCTGGTCGTCCTGTTATTGGTATTGCTAACAGCGGATCCGATTTATCCCCTTGTAATTACATTCATACGCAACTTGCCCAGCGAATCGCCGATGGGGTGCGCGATGCGGGGGGATTGCCCTTGATATTCCCGGTCCATCCCATACAGGAAACTTCCCGCTGTCCTACGGCGGCATTGGACCGTAACTTGGCGTATATGGCGTTGGTGGAAATATTGCACGGAAACCCCATTGATGGGGTGGTGCTTACCACTGGGTGCGATAAAACCACCCCCTCACAGGTTATGGCGGCGGCAACGGTGAATATTCCCGCTATTTGTGTCAATTCAGGTCCCATGTTAAACAGCATGTGGAAGGGACAACGGGCGGGATCCGGTGTGGCACAGTGGTGGGCAAGAAAAGAATACGCCAAAGGGTATCTGAGCGAAATGGAATATTTTGATTTGGCAATTTCCCAAGTTCCCTCCACAGGACATTGTAACACTATGGGCACCGCATTGACTATGAATGCGTTGACAGAAGGCTTGGGCATGTCCTTGCCCGCCCAATCCGCATGCCCAGCGGCGTATCGGGATCGGGCGATGTTTTGTTATCTGACCGGTAAGCGAATCGTTGAAATGGTACGGGAAGATTTAAAACCTTTGGATGTTATGACCCGTAAGGCATTTGAAAATGCGATTGTGTTAAATACGGCACTAGGGGGGTCAACAAATGCCCAAATTCATATCAATGCCATGGCACAACATGCAGGGGTCCATGTATCCATGTCCGATTGGCAAGATTTTGGTTGGGATGTACCCTTGTTGGTAAATATGCAGCCGGCGGGGCAATACTTGGGCGAAGAATTTTATCGGGCGGGTGGGGTGCCATCCGTACAATATGAATTGTTGCAAAATGGTAAATTACATGGGGATGTGATGACCGTAAACGGGTGTACTTTGGCGGACAATGTATATGAAACCCAAGATCGCAAAGTGGTATACGCATACAATCAGCCGATGATGGAGCAGGCGGGCTTTGCGGTGCTAACGGGCAATATGTTTGATCATGCGATTATGAAAACCTGTGTAATTTCCGATGATTTTCGTAAAAATTACTTACAAAACGGCATATTCGAAGGACGGGCAATCGTTTTCGATGGGGCGGAACATTACAATGCTACCATTGATGATCCGGCATTAAACATCGATACGGATTGTATGTTAATTATGCGCTATGCGGGACCCATTGGATGGCCCGGCTCTGCGGAAGTTGTCAATATGCGTCCCCCCGCATATTTATTGGAAAAAGGTATTGATTCTTTGCCAACTATGGGCGATGGTCGGCAATCTGGAACATGTGCAACCCCCTCAATTTTAAATGCTTCGCCTGAGGCCGCACAGGGTACCGGATTATCGATTGTGCGTAATAATGATATAATCCGCCTCGATTTAAACACCCGCACATTGATGTTGTGTATATCAGACGCAGAATATAACAGTCGATTACAACACTGGTGGGACCGCCAAAATAAACAAGCCCATTACCCCGCAAGCCAAACCCCATGGCAAGAGATGTACCGAAAAACTGTCCGCCCCCTATCAGAAGGCGGAATCATGGATTTTGCCCCGAAGTATCAGAATGTAGGACGCAAAAAACCCCGCCATAACCATTAAATTTTATGATGTTTAACAGCATAAAAAAGCCCTCCGATAAGGAAGGCTTTTTTAATTAAAATCACCGCACAATTTATTTTACAAATTGTTTAATTTGTGACCGTGTGATACCAATGTCTTGTAATTGGTGATCGGTCATACGATTCAACTCATTAATAGTAGATTGATTGTGCATTTTTCTAATAATTGGTTTAATAATTCGTCCTAACATGTGTTTGCTCCTTTAAAAAATAAAATTATATACATTTGGTGTATGTGTAATATATATACCCTGTATCGAAAAAAGAAAAACATAAAAACTGCATTATTGATATAACAAATTTGCATAACAGAATAAAAAAAGACTGCTAAAAAAGGGATTGTTACGATTAAAATCAGTAATAAGGTGTATATATAAGATGAATATATGTAACAAAATCAAAATAGGTATGCAAAAAATATAAAACAAAAATATATTTCTATACCCCCTATGCACAACAAAGGGCACACGACACCGCCCCGTAGTTTTATATTTTAGTCTTGAATTAAAAAAGTATAACGCATATTATGGGATAGTATAATATGGGACATACAAAATGACACAGGTCGATATAATAGGGATTAGCAAACATTTCGGTAATTTTACCGCTTTAAAATCGTTGGATTGCACCATACCATCGGGGGAATTGGCGGCGTTGTTGGGACCATCTGGGTGTGGAAAAACAACAACTTTACGCTTGATTGCGGGGTTGGAATCGCCCAGTACAGGGGCGATCTTATTCGATGGACACAATGTATCAGAATATGCGGTACAATCCCGTAATGTGGGAATGGTTTTTCAACGATATGCCCTGTTTCCGCATATGTCGGTTGCCAAGAATATTACCTTTGGATTGGATGTTAAACATGTAAACAAACGGGAAATTGTCGAACGGTTGGAGGAAATTTTGGATATTGTACAGTTGCGGGAATTTAAGGATAGGTTTCCATCACAATTATCGGGGGGGCAAATGCAGCGGGTGGCCATTGCCCGGACACTGATTACCAAGCCTGCGGTGCTGATGATGGATGAACCCCTTGCCAATTTGGACACAAAATTACGGGGGGAGATGCGTACCTTTATTAAAAAATTACAACGCACTTTGAATATCACGACCATTTTTACCGCTTATTATTCAAAGTGTTGCCTTTCGCTGGGCATGGCCTGATATAGTACCATCCCGTTGGTGGTTTGATCAGCGTGATAATACCCCATTCCCCTTGGCATGGGATTATGTATTTTCCCCCGCCAGCCGGATTGGGGAAGCCACCTTAAATACGGTGTTTATTGGGGTGTGTGTAACGGGTATATGTTTGATTGTTGCCTTGCCAGTGGCACGGATTTTGGCACGGGAAAGTTTTCGTGGTAAGAGTGCTTTTGAATTTTTCCTGTCGATGCCCTTAATTGTACCGGAAACCGCCATTGCATTGGGGTTGTTAATGGTGTTTATTCACCTGGGGTTGGCGGGGACATATACGGCGATTATAATCGTGCATTTGATACCAACTTTGCCGTATATGATACGGATGCTGACCGCCGTATACCAAGGGGTGGGGATGGATACCGAAGAACAAGCGATGATTTTGGGGGCGACCAAGTGGCAGATATTGACCCGTGTAACAATGCCGATGCTGATGCCGGGGATATTAGCGGGGGCATTGATGGCATTTTTGGTGTCGACAAATATATTTTTATTAACTTTTTTTATGGGGTTGGGGGATATTTATACCTTGCCCACGCTGTTATATTCAAAAATAGAAGGGGGACATATTACCGCATCGACGGCTGGGATCACCTTGTTGGTAACAGTCCCGGGGATTATTTTATTATGGGTATCAGAACGATTTATAAAAAACCCATCATTGGGATATAAGTGGGGTGTAAAGGACCTTTTTAATATGCCCGGGATAGGCTAGACACGGTTTCGCCCACTTTTTCTGCCAACTGCTGGCGATGGTTGGGTGTCCCATTTTTGCCGAAATGCCTTTAACTGTTGCAATGCCATTCCTCGGATGAAGCGTTATAAATGGCTTTTAAATCATTAGCCTTTTATCTTTCCAAGTGACGCATTTTAGGCTCTTTTAGCGGGCATATCACTTTTTTGTAATCTTTTACATATTGTAATGTATCCATCCGTTTATTATGGTTTTGCATGTTACTTTCCTTTCAATATATGCATGTAGGACATCCCTGTTATATCAACCGCATATCCAATTCTGTACCGGTGGCTTTGGCAACGCTTAATAGTGTTTTAATGGTTGGGATTTGGGCTCCGCTTTCAATACGGGCGATAGTGGATTGGGGCTTGCCCATGCGTTTGGCAAGTTCCCGCTGTGACAATCCCGCTTTTTTACGGGCTTGCACCATCAATTCCATAATTTTGATTTCTGGTTCCAATTTAGCAAGTTCCGCTTGAAATTCTGCATCGTTTTCGTATTGTGCTAATTTGCTTTTTAGTGTTTTTACCATGTTAAAATTCCTTTTGAATAGATTCTAATAATATTTTTTCCCGCTGTTCTAGTGTTTTTTTGATTTTTAATGGCATTTTGTTGGACTTCTTAATATAAGCACCCAGTATATACGCTTTGTCCTTATGTGTAACAATAAATATCACCCGCCCATCATGGGGGCGTAACTCATACACACTTCCCCATAAATGTTTAATGAGGTTTTCTGGTACATTCTCAAAACCCATACTTTCAATTACTTTATCAATATAAACCAATTTTGCCAAATGCCTTTTGGTCATATATGTGTCAAATTCCCATTCTGCCTTTGGAAGAGAATCATCGAACAAAAATTCCATTAGTCAATCCTTACAGTTTATACATAAAGATAGCATAAACACTATCAAATATCAAGTTAAAAATACACTTTATGCATTAAGCAACCCCATAACACTCTCACTTCCATAAAATATAAAAATTGGTAACAATTTGGTACCAAAATCAATTCGTTGAACGAAGTTAAGTACCACCTAAGTGAAAGCAATTATACTACAAAAACCCAACAAAATCAAGGTGTATAACCCATACAACACAGAGCAACCAAAAATCTCAAAAGACATCAAATAAACTCATTTTATATGAAATTAACTATAAATTGTCGAACATAGATTTTATACTGTTAAAAAAAGGGGGGCATATGCCCCCCTTTTTTATTAGGATGTGTTCCATATTATCGTGTACGATAATATATTACAACAGGGGATGTCCCCGCACTATATCGTCCATCCGCTGTACTGTTAAATGTAAATGTAAATTTTACAGCAAAATTTGCCCCACTACTAGCAGGGGTGCCGATAAACACATCGTCACCTCTGTCAATTAATGTTTTTGCTTGGGCTTTGGTTGTTAGTGCAGCAGTCTTACTAGCACTTGTATAAAACAGATAGTCACTACTATATACCGCACCATCTGTTATGCCATTACCATTATCTTCAATCCTCACTGTTACATTTGCGAAATTACCCCCCACATTTTTTAAGGATGATCTTACGCTGACTGCATTGGCATTTCTTGCTGGTAATTGTGGGGTAGCGGTTTTGCTCCATGTTTTATAAGCAGTCTGGGCCGCTTCCGCTGTCTGCGGTTTACGATTCACTGTCAGGGTTACAGTTTTTGAAGTACCCGCCAAATATCGGTCATTTTGGGGGTATGCGACTGTTACCCTTATTGTACCAGAGGATGCGGTGCCTGTTACAACACCCGTTGCCGATGCAACCGTACCGCCCACACTTGTCGAACCGCCATTTGTCGAAGCTGTGCGTGTATATGTGGGGGTGTATGCATCTGTCCCCCCCACCTGTGGCATAGTCGCAACGGTTGGGGTGAATGTGGTGCCCCAAGCGGCGGCTGTGTACGCAACAGTATGTGTGGACATATCTTGTGCGGGCTGGCGTGCAAATGTTACATCAAAGGAAATATCTTTTTTCTCATAACGGATGTTTTGTGCAAATGTTGCCTTCACATGCAACACCCCTTCCCGGTTGGTAGCGGAAATATCCCCAGTACTTGTGATCGTACCAGCAGTCAGACGGGTGCGTCCATTTGTTCCCTTCGAAGTATCCAGCGTAAATGTGGGGCCTGCGTATGCACTTGCACCACCGACATTGGGAATGGTAATGGTGTATAAATTGGGGGCTGTAACCCTACTACCTGTCCATGTCCCTGTATATTTGCTGGTGATTGTTGCCGCAGAGAGGGCAGATTGTCGGGCAATTGGTACTTCAACAATTTTTTCAAACTGTTCATAATGATCGCTTGCCGCATATATCATTTTAACCCGTACCGTACCTGATCGGACAGTACCAGATATTTTACCATCCGCTTGGGCAACGGTAATCGATCCTTTGCCGCCGGCAAGTGTGCCAGCGGTTGTTGCGGCCGATGCGGTATCATCCGCCAACGCATATGTTACCGCCCCCGTGTTGGCGGGTTTAGCAGTCGGATATGTTACGGTAATTGCCCCACTCTGCCATCGGTATGTACCGGTTGGATTGGCGGGGGTAAAGTTGGAAATCGCTGAATCAGATGTGCCGCGAGCCTCAATCGCAACATTGACAAATCCTTCGATCGCTGGGAATATTATACCATCTTTGGTAACCGATTTACGGGTAACTTTTATAAGTAGTGTTCCCTTTTTGCTGGTACCTCTTTTGGCATTGGTACCAGAAGCACCAGTGGCATAAATCTGTCCAGTGGCGGTATCCAAAATTTTGGAATAATCGCCTGAGTCGATACCAATGTTTTGGGTTGTCGAGGTAAAGCCCGCTTGTGTAACAGTGGGTGCCAATACTTCGAATGTAAAATCGCTGTCGTCAAAGGTGTTGGTAACATCGCCAATTGTAACGGATTTAATCAATTTATAATCCAGAGTATTCCCTGTACCCTTACCCCATGTTTCTTTTAAGCCAGTGGGGGCATTGATTGATGAACTGGATCCCGTACTTGTTTTAAGGGTAAATTCTGCGGTCATATCGCCCAAATTGGGGTGTTCGAGCGTGGCAATGACGATTGTACCCGAGGTGATTGTTTTCTTGACAATCAGGCTTTTTTTGTCTCCACTTACCTCTAGTGTATCGTCACCAATAAGGGCATCCTTTTTGGCAAAGCTTTTTATCGCCCACTCAGAGGCTTTGGTTGTTCCCCCTGTAACCTTTAATTTTGTTAATACGGTTGCCGCTGTTACAGTTTGGTTTGCCGCCCCCGATGCAAATCCAACAACAACCTCATCAAAGGAAAGTATTTTGTTGTCTACATCTTCTGTGCGGATTTCATATTGCCGTTCGACCTTGTCATAGCGTTTTGCCCACGCATCCCCCCCGATATTTAACGGTTTTAATTGATCCTCTGGGGATGTGTTAAATGCCCATTTTAATCCTGTGTAAAACTCTGTTTTTGCCTTTTCTGATTTGGGTTTATCGTATTCCGCCCGCAGGGTTAAAATGCTATTGGGTTTAAATTCCGCAATCAATTTATTCCCCTGATCGATCGTATCGGTGGTGCCACTAAACCGATATGTACTTAAACCAACACTTAGGGATTCGAGATTGGGAATATGTCCTTTGGCGGTTATATCGTATCCTTTAAGAGTTTTTTGATTGCGTATAGTTGCATTGCCCACTGGGTCGTAATAGTTGGCGGAAAAATCAAATATCCCGGTTTTTAATTCCAACCCCAGCGATAAGCGTCTGAATACCTGATTATTGCTAAGACGCCAAAATTTATTTTCACCATCCTTGGTATCGATAAATAGGTTTACCCCCACAAGTGCAGTATTGCCGGCAAATTGCGTCAAGTTGCGCATCCCGATCCCCAAGTTTAAGGCATTGGCACTGCCTTTGCGGTGTAGGCTGGTTTGCAGATAATTAAGCCGATTTTTATTTTCGCTTAACACGGTAAAACCCATTACACCATATTGTAATTGGCTGTTTTTATAGCTAAATTGCCCTTCGACCCATTGGAAGATACCCCTTTTGTTAATGGTATCTATAAACATATTACCCGTGGCGTTTACCACTTTGTCCGTATCATCCGAAAAGGCTGGTGTCATATACGACAACACAAGCACACTAGCCCCTGCCAATAATATTTTTTTCATCTTTATTTTTCCTTTATAAATTATTACATCCTAGACACATTTTATATATTTTACAAAACATGCAAAAACCAAGAATCATGATACAGAAATTTTATACAAAAATCAACTCAAAATCTCATCCAATTTTTTTTTTTTTTTAAGTTATGTAAGTATTTGATTATAAAGGATATTTTACCTAATTATAAAAAACATCAAACAAACAATACCATAAGTTGTGGTATATGAAATCAAACGGGGGGTATGGATGATGATAGGAGTGTTTATTTTTTAACAAACTGTATTCCTTGATTTTAATTATTCCTTGATTTTGATTAAGGGGTCATTTATAATGTAGTGATATTTATATTATAAGATGATATATAATTTTATTATGGAAATTATTCACAAGCATTTACAGTGTGCTGTTCGGTCGCCTCGGTATACGAGCTATCCCACTGCACCGCATTTTTCTGAACACATTACATCGGATACGGCACATATGTGGTTGGGTAACATAGGGGGAAACACAACCAAGGCTTCCTTATATATTCATATTCCTTTTTGTGAAAAGTTGTGTTTGTTTTGTGGCTGTCATATGAAAGTGGTGAACACATATAGTCCTGTACAACAATATTTACAAGTGTTGCAACAAGAAGTCGAATTGGTCAGCCAAATTATACATAAACATCCCCATCGATGTCCCCCCATAACCCATGTACATTTTGGGGGGGGCAGTCCCACCGCTATTGATGCGGAAGATTTTAAAAGTTTTATGGGGGTTTTGCGACAGGCATTTCCCATTGATAAAGATGCGGACATTGCCATAGAAATAGACCCCCGTACCGTCGATATGGACAAAATAAACGCTTATACCCAATCAGGCATAACCCGTGTATCTATTGGTGTACAGGACTTTAATCCCACTGTGCAAAAAGCGGTTAACCGGGTGCAGCCGTTATCGATGGTACAAGGGGTTATTCAAAATTTCACAGATCAAGGTGTGCCATCGATAAATATGGATATTATGTATGGGTTACCCTTTCAAACTTTGGATACGATTAAACAAACCACCGAACAAGTTTTACACCTATCCCCCGATCGATTAAGTGTGTTCGGATACGCCCATGTACCATGGATGAAACCGCATCAACGCTTGATTCCCGAAGAAGCCTTGGCGGGCTTAGGGGAACGATTACAGATGTTTGAAACCATCCGTGATACTTTGGAACAGGGGGGATATACGGCAATTGGGCTTGACCATTTTGCCAAATCTGGTGATAGCATGTCGCACGCCTTACACAATGGCACCTTACACCGTAATTTTCAAGGCTATACTACCGATAAGGCGGAAACTTTGATTGGTTTGGGGCATACTTCCATTGGCTATACACCCGAAGGATATTTACAAAATACAGGCGATCCGAATGTTTATAAAAAAGCCATTGCGGCGGGGAAATTGCCCATTAAACGAGGATACAGATTATCCGATGATGACATCATGCGGCGACGGATTATCAATATTATTATGTGTAGCATGTGGGTCGATTTAACCCCATTTGGCGGTGTGTCTGTTTTTCAAGCAGAAATTAATCGTTTACAACCGTTGATTTACGACGATATTATAACTGTTACAGGTAATATATTGACCTTAAATACCGCATACAGAGCGTTGTTACGGGTGTTTGCATGTGCATTTGATGTGTATTATAACGATGTGTATTATAACACTGAGCAAAATCGTCACAGTTTATCCATATAAAAACCCTATTTTACATTAAATTTCACCATGTTTTGCAGATTTGGGATACGGGTGCGGGTTTTTTGTACTTCGCTTATATCGATATCCGCACATATAACGCCTGTTTCATATTCCAAGGCATCTAAGATATTGCCCCATGGGTGGATAATTTTGCTGTGTCCATATGTTTTTCTGCCATCTTGGTGGGTGCCTGTGTGCCCAACGGCAATGATAAACGCCCCTGTTTCAATTGCCCTTGCACGGGTTAATATATCCCAATGGGCTTTGCCTGTGGTATCTGTAAATGCCGCAGGAATTGCAATAATATCGACGCCTTTTTGTGCCATGGCGGTAAATAAGTGGGGAAAGCGTATATCGTAACAAATGCTAAATCCATATGTGCCAAAGGGGGTGTCGATAACTTTTATGGTACTGCCCGCTTGCACCGTATCAGATTCTTTGTACTGTTCGGTATTCGATAATACCACATCAAACATATGAATTTTGTCATAGGTCGTAACAATATCCCCCATATCGTTTATCATAAATGCCCGATTGGCACATTTTTTGTTGTCGAGTGGGACGACCACAGACCCCAAATGAATCCATACACGATACTCCCGGGCAAGTTTTTGAAAGGGTGCGATAAAAGTTGCCGTATCGATACCATGTAATTGTTGCCATAAGATATTTCTATCCAAACTGACAACATTAGAATTCTCAGGCGTAACAATCAATTTTGCCCCTGTGTCAATCGCCGTTTTTATCATGTTTGATAAAATCGATATATTGGTTTTAATATCTTGTGTCCCTGTAAATTGTATGCCTGCAATCTTTACCATGTATGTACCCCTTGTAGTACTGTATGTTTTTATATCCTCTGTTACTTCCTTTTATTATATACCCGATCCCATTTAATTTCAAGGTATGGTGTTACAGCGGTTTACATTTTGTGTGTTTTATCTTATTATACAGGGTATGTTAAATACGATTATCCCTATATCTATTGGTGCGGTGGGCGGTGCGGTGTTGCGACACATAGTCGTAACGAGTGCGGTGTTTAATGGCACTTTGTGGGGATTTTCTTGGGGGGTTTTGGCATGTAATATTATGGGGTCTTTTGCCATGGGTGTATTTATCGAATCGGGGGGACAACTGTTTGATATATCGCCCGTTATGCGATTGTTAATTGCCACGGGATTTTTGGGGTCGTTTACCACATTTTCCGCATTTTCTGTGCAGACTATCGATTTATTACGCAGCGGGCATATCATATCCGCATTTGTCTATGTAGGATTGTCTGTGTGTATGTCCTTAGGGGCATTGTATTTGGGTATACAGTTGGTAAAGGGGATATAATATGCCTGTTACAACCCATATGGTATTGTCGACGGATAATGGTATGCGATTGGACAGATGGCTTAAAACCCATTATGATTTACCCTTTGTGCAAGTACAAAAACGCTGTCGCAAGGGGGAAATTCGTATCGATGGCAAACGGGTTAAGGGTAAAGAAATCTTGACAACAGGCATGTATGTAAGAATTCCGCCGTTGTACGATGTTCCTGTTTTTAAACCCCATTCCCAAGCGTATAATCCACAGGATGCTGTGTATATTAAGGATTTGGTTATTTATAAAGACGATGATATTATCGCCCTTAACAAACCTGTGGGTATTGCTGTACAGGGGGGGGTAAACACCCCCCGGCATATTGACGGTTTGACCCGATATTTACATCGTGATACCCAAGCCAAGCCCCGTTTGGTGCATCGCTTGGACAAAGATACTTCTGGGGTGTTGTTGTTGGCCCGTAATCGGCAATCTGCTACGCATTTGGGACGGGCATTTAAATATAATACTCTTCAAAAAATATATTGGGCAATTGTGGTGGGTACACCGGCACCATCCGCAGGCATCATTAATGCTCCAATGTTAAAAAAACGCATCGGTACCACAGAAAAAATTGCGGTCGATAAAAATGGCAAACGGGCAATTACCGAATATGAAGTATTACAACGAATCGGCGGGGTGTTGTCGTTGGTGGCACTGTATCCCCGCACAGGACGGACACATCAATTGCGGGTACATATGGCATATATGCAGACCCCCATATTAGGCGATGGCAAATATGGGGGGAAGTCCGCATTTGTATCGGGGGAATCCCATATGAAAAAAATGCACTTACATGCCCGCAGTATATACATCGACGGGATTAGGGTTACCGCCGATATATCCCCACATTTTAAGGATACTGTTAAAATGTTTAGTGTGGACATATTGCCCCATTACGATACGGTTTTTATGGATGGTAAACCATGCGTTTAATAGCCCTTGATTTTGATGGTACCCTTGCCGACAGTAAACACAGTATCATGTATGCGGTAAAGTTGGCGTGTCAAGATATGGGTATTGTGCCCCCCAAATTAAGTGAAGTTATGCAATTAACCGGATTAAAATTGGAAGATGCTGTTGCCCATTTTCAGCCGAATGTAACAATGGCGGTCAAACAGGCGTGGATGGAAAAATTTGTGTATTATATGGATGTACACAAGGATAAAAATATGCCCCCAGAAGTATTATTTGACAATGTTATACCCACATTGGACATATTAAACGATGACGACACATTTTTGGCGATTATAACAGGTAAAGGACGGGCGGGATTAAATCTGAGCTTACAAACCCATAATCTTGGCACATATTTTGTCGTTATAAAAACCGCTGATGATGGCATGGGCAAACCCCACCCACAAATATTATTCGATACCATGGAACAATTGGGGGTACACCCATGGGAAACGGTTATGGTAGGGGACACCAGTTTTGATATTTTAATGGGTAAAAATGCTGGCACAAAAACCATTGGGGTAAGTTATGGCAACCACACTGTCCCCCAATTACAAAATGCCGGTGCGGATATTATCATAGATTCATTTGACGCATTACCACAAGCGGTGAACCAATTGTTATAAAATGATTACCCCCGATAGTTACGATGCTGCATATGTATCATAAAATTCTGCAAATGCGTTTAATTGGAATTGTAGGGCGTGTTGCGAAATTTTTAAATCTCCGAACAATAGGGGCATGTCGAAGGCGTGGTATGCCCCTGAGTATATTTTGTATAAAACGGGAATTTTGTGATTTTGTAAGGCATGTATATAATGCACAGTTTCGTGGTAAAAGGGTTCTATGTCGCCAACAAAAGTAATGGTGGGGGGAAAATCCGTATAATCTGTATTGATCGATGGGGATGCATAAGGGGATATGTGTTCCCCTTTTTTGCACAGGGTTGCCAAATATAATTTCCACGCCAAGGCATTGGCATGCACCCCCCAAAACGGAGAATTTAGTGTGGAAGAGGGGGTATTTTGGCGGTAATCCAACATGGGGTAATGGGGCATTTGAAAGGCGATTTTTACACTCCCCGTGTTGCGAGCTCTTAGGGTAAGTGCGGCGGTCATCCCCCCACCGGCACTGTGCCCACCCACGATAATATGTCCATTACCCCCCAATATGTTCATGTTGTCCCGTATCCACAATAATACATCATATCCATCGTTAAAACCCGCAGGAAATGGATGTTTTAAAGATTTGCGATAATCGGGGGCAACGATAATACAGGGGCGTTTTTTTATGTATGCTTTGATAAAGGGACCTGCCATTTCTGGACATCCAAATGCATATCCGCCCCCATGCACATATAAAAAAATCGGCATCGGTTTGTCGAATCCTTGCGGTCTGTATATACGGGTGCGAATGGATTTTACAGATCGGGTTTGGTGTGGGTCGGTGCTGGGGATGTATATGTGTTGGCATATTAGCCCATCTATGTCCATGCCTTTTGCCCGCCCCCGTAACACAGATGCGATTTTAAACCCCATACGATATCGAAATAATACCCCATATATCCGCACCATAGGGCTATGGGCGATGTGCCGTAATTCGGGGTGTATCATATCATCGGGTACTGGGGTAATGGGCATTACACATCCATCCCATATGCCCCAATTGTCGGCAGAAAATCTTCTTCGGTGGGGTCAAATTGGGTGGCTTGTCCCGCATCGATGACCCCTTGGCGGATTTCACGGGTTTTTTGGAACCAATCATACAGGGCTTGTCCATCGTCTGTGTCTATGTATTTTTCTATGCGGTTTAAATCATTTTTAAAAATGTGTAGTACCTGTTTTATGCTGTCCTTATTGGTTAAGAAAATATCACGCCACATGGTGGGATCCGACCCTGCCACCCGGGTAGCATCCCTGAATCCCCCAGCGGAGTATTTAATAATTTCTGCTTTGCTAATATCTTCTAAGTGACGGGCGGAGCCCACCAAAGTAAAGCCCAGTAAATGGGGAATATGTGAAGTTATTGCCAAGGCTTTATCATGGTGCAGTGCATCCATAACATCCACCATTGCCCCCATATGTTCCCACATGTTCCGTATGGTTTGCACCGCTTGGGTATATGCGGGGCTGTCGTCTGATAGGGGGCATAAAATGGCATATCTGTTTTCAAATAATGTGTCAAATCCAGCTGTTGGTCCGGATTTTTCTGTGCCTGCAATGGGGTGTGCTGGCACAAAATGTATGGATTTTGGTACATGGGGGGATATGGCGGTGATAACTGCTTGTTTGACACTGCCTACATCTGATAAAATTGTCCCTTGTTGTAAGTGGGGGGCAAGGGTTTTAACAATTTGTCCATAGGTCGATACGGGCGTTGCTAAAATGACAATATCCGCCTGTGTTACCATAGGACACATATCATCGAATACCTTATGACAAAACCCTAATTGTTGCGATAGGGTACGAAACGATTCATTTATGTCGTATCCATACACCGTATACATGCCGGTGCGATGTAATGCCCGACATACGGACGAACCGATATTTCCCAACCCAATAATTGCCACCCGTTTCATCAAAAATGTATCCCCTGTAATGCGTTAATAATGCGGTTGTTTTCACTTTCTGTACCAATGGTAATTCGCAGCCCATTATCAATGCCATATCCCGTCACAGAGCGCACTAAAATACCATTTTTTTGAAATACTTTTAAAGCATGTTGTGCCTTAATATCTGTATCAAACAACACCAAAATAAAGTTTGTATAAGATAGGGGCACTCGACAGCCTTTTTGTACAAATATATCGCTTAATACTTGTCGCCATTTTGTATTATGCACAACGGATTTTTGGATAAAATCTTGGTCTTGTACCGCAATTGTTCCAATGGCTTGGGTCAAGCTGGTAATATTAAAGGGCGACCTTGTGCGATGCAAGACTTGAATCACATCCGATTGGGCATATGCCCATCCCAAACGGATGGATGCCAGTCCATAGGCTTTTGAAAAAGTACGGGTCATAACCACATTGGGGTATATATCCACCAAATTCGCCCCATCTGTATATGCATCCCATGTACAATATTCCACATACGCCCCATCCAAAACAATCATAATATGGGAAGGGGTATTTTGAATCAGCCGTATTAATTCTGTCTGTGCAATCGCCGTCCCCGTTGGATTTGCCGGATTGGCAATCATAATCATGGTTGTGTTATTGGTAATTGCCAATAAAATGGCGTCCACATTCACCGTATAATTGGTTTCTGGTACTTGCACCGGCGTGGCACCGGCAATTTGTGTTTGTATGGGATACATTAAAAATCCATATTGGGTATATATGACTTCATCCCCTTCGCCAGCGTACGATAACACCAATAGTTGTAATATTTCATCCGACCCCGCACCACAGACGATACGGCTGGGGTCTAAGCCATGTATGTGTGCTATGTTTTCACATAATATATGTGCCCCCGCATCGGGATAACGGTGAAAATCAACATGCTGTATACTGTGGGCAACCCTATCGGAACAGCCCAGCGGATTTTCATTCGATGACAGCACAATGGCATCGTTTTTTCCACCTATTTTATGTTTTCCGGGTACATACGCAGGCACATTCATTACATATGGTTTAGGGACAGGTTTGTTGGTCATAACTACCCCTTTGTCCCATTAAAGTATAAGTGTCGTTGTAAAAACTGGGTTGCTTGTAACAATCCCTGTTCATCAATACCGTGGGCAAGCCCTGGGCATATAAGCGTATCGGTTGGTACTTGGTTTTGTATTAACGCTTCACTTGCCAAGTTTAAAAATTCTATGCCAATAATTTGGTCTTGGTCGCCATGAATAAGCATCACAGGGGGGCGGGATTGTATATCGTTTGCCAAAGTGTCTGTGCCCGCCAACATACCGCTAAACCCGATGATACCCGCAAAACTATCCGGGCGTCTTAACCCCAAATGTAATGCCATCATCGTACCTTGTGAAAAGCCCAACAAGGCTATTTTATCCGCAGGGACGCCCAAACGGTGCATATGTGTGTCGATAAAGTTTTCTAAATAAGGACGGGCGATATTTAAACCATTCATCAGCGAATCTTTGTCTAATTTTGCATCGATATCGAACCATTGACGCCCAAATCCCATCTGGCATGGAAATATGGCATCGGGGGAAATAAACGCTGTGTTTGGCAAGGCATGTTGCAAATGGGGGGCAAACCCCATTAAATCGTTTTTATCCGCCCCATATCCATGTAATAAAAATACCAAACTTTGTACATCATTGGGAATATTTTCCACAAATTCCAATGGCATTAGTGTTGTCCTTTCATCTTATACAGGGCATAATACCACAAAAACATATAAAAACCTTGATAAAAACATAAAAAAATTATAGGGTGCAAAGTATGACAGATACACGCAACACATATCCCCACGACTTGCCAGGAACGCATGTACACATTACACAGCCATTACACTTGGATAGTGGGTATATATTGGAATCGTATACCATATCGTATACGACCTATGGTACTTTGAATGCGGATAAATCAAATGCTGTGATGGTGTTACACGCCTTAACAGGCGATCAGTATGTAACCGATATCAACCCCATTACAGGCAAACCGGGATGGTGGCATCAAGTGGTCGGTGAAAACCGCCCAATCGACACCAATACATATTTTGTGATTTGTGCCAATATTTTGGGGGGATGTATGGGTACAGAAGGTCCCAAATCCATCAATCCAAAAACCGGCAAACAATGGCGGATGGACTTTCCCTGTATCACTTTGGGGGATATGGTCAAGGCACATATTGCCGTGTTGGATATTTTAAAAATTGATTCGCTGCATACCCTTATTGGGGGGTCGATGGGGGGGATGCAGGCGATGATTTTTGCATCCCAATATACAGAGCGGACAAAAAACATTGTTATTATTGGGGCATCCCCATGGTTAAATAGCCGTAATGTTGGATTTAATCGTACCGCACGGCATGCGGTAATGTCCGACCCCGAATGGCATAATGGCAATTATGCGGATTTTAACACTTCGCCTAAAACAGGGCTTAGCATTGCCCGTATGAATGCCCATATGACATATTTATCGGAACAGGCAATGGATTTAAAATTTGGGCGTACATTAAACGATTGTGAAAATTTTTCATACACCATTGCCCATGCGGATTTTCAAGTGGAAAGTTATTTGTTGCATCAGGGGACTTCTTTTGTCAACCGTTTTGATGCCAATTCATATTTGTATATTTCCCGTGCTATGGATTATTTTGATATGCATACATACAGCCCCACAGGGGAATTGGCGGGGGCATTTAAAAACAGTATCAACCGTTTTTGTATTATTAGTATAGCATCTGATTGGTTACACCGCACCGCAAATTCCAAAAAATTGGTACATGCGTTAAATGCCTTGGGGTTGGAAGTTACCTTTGCCGAATTGCAATCAGATGCGGGACATGATGCGTTTTTGCTGGATGAACCGGAATTGCATGATATGATACGGGGGTTTATCAATGGATAAGTCACTCCTAAAATTTGAAATTATCGCCCGTTTTATCCATACAAACAGCCATATCCTTGATGTGGGGTGTGGGGATGGGCAATTACTGACATATTTAAAACAGCACCGTCAGGTATCATCACGGGGCATTGAACTCAATGCAAAATTGGTCAATAAATGTATCAATGCGGGGCATTGTGTCCTGCATGGGGATGCGAATACAGATTTATATCAGTACCCCACTAAGTCGTTTGATACGGTGGTGTTATCCCATACCTTACAAGCTATGCAACGGGCGGATAAAACATTGTTGGACATTACCCGTATTGGCGAACAAGCGGTGGTTAGCTTTCCCAATTTTGGACATTATCAGGTGGTATGGGATTTGTTTTACAACCGCCGCATGCCAACCACCAAGCGGTTACCACTAGCATGGTATAAAACCCCTAATATTCATTTTTGCACCATTCGGGATTTTGTCAATTTGTGTGCGGAATTAAATTTACACATCGATGATTTTGTTATCATTACCAATAAGGGCAACCCACTTTCCGCCCGCCCCACTTCATACAAAGCCAGTTTGTTGGGGGCATCGGCGGTGTTTGTCGTATCGGACAAAACACATAAAGGGTATGAACCCCATGCCTAGTTTTAAAAATGTCCCGTTTTAAAAATGCCTCGTTTTAAAATCACTATTGAATATTTTGGCAAAAATTATTGTGGATGGCAGATTCAAGACCATTGTCCCACCGCCCAAGGGGCGATTATGCAAGCGTTACAAAAAGTGTTTAAAATGGATATAATAGTCCAAGGGGCGGGACGCACTGACAGTGGAGTGCACGCCACAGGTCAGGTTGCCCATTTTGATGTGGATACAAAAATGACCGCCCATAAAATCCGTGAAGCTTTAAACTATTTTTTATATCACGAAGATGTATCGATATTACAATGTGAACCGGTATCGGATGATTTTCACGCCCGTTTTTCCGCTACTTCACGGCATTATTTATATCGTATATCCAATCGCCGTGCCCCGCTTACTTTTCAACGGGATATTGTTTGGCATGCGGGGGGATACAATTTGGACGCCATAAAAATGCACGATGCAGGGCAAGTATTGGTTGGTACCCATGATTTTACCACTTTCCGTTCCGCCATTGCCACCAATCAAAATCCCGTTCGTACATTGGATTATCTGAGTATTACCGAAGTGGGGGATGAAATCCATTTGCGATGTGGGGCAAGGTCGTTTTTACATAACCAAGTCCGTTATATAACCGGTGCTTTATTCCGTGTGGGATATGGCAAATGGACAATTAAAAATATCGAATACTGCCTTGCCATCAAAGACCGTAACAAAGGCGGCCCCCTTGCCCCCCCACATGGGCTGTACCTGACAAAAGTAACATACGATACATAGGGATTTTTACCCCTTATAAAATGACATCGCCATCCCAAAGGAAAATAAATTGGCATATTCGAAATAAAACTATTGACAACCTGCGGGGGGGGGGTATAATGAAATAAATAATAAGTTCTTGTGCTGATTTTTAAAGATATAATTTATAAAAAGGAAGGATTTAAATGACATATTACATAGGAATTAACTTAGGAACCACCAACTGTGCTTTATCTATAATAAATGAGCAAAGGGAACCAGATATTGTACAGAAGTGGCTCCCAAAAACTGGACAATGATTTAAGTTTCATTTATATTTCATTTATATATAGAAATAAGGAGATTTATTAAATGAGTAAAATACGGAAGAATTACCCTGCTAAATTCAAAAAAGAGGTTGTTTTGGCAGTATTGCGTGATGACACGCCGATATCGGAATTATCGTCTCGTTTTGGAGTGCATGCTACGGTTATTCAAAGGTGGAAGCGAGAGGCTGTTTGCTCTATTGAGGCAGGATTTTCAGGCAATCTTGACAAACAAAAGCATGATAGCGAAGCCCATGTTAAAGAGCTTCATGCCAAGATAGGTCAATTGACGATTGAACGGGATTTTTTGTCGGACATTTCGGATCGTTTAGGATTACAGGTTAAAAAAAAATGGTAAATTCTAATTCCCCCGATTTAAGTATTGTGCGTCAATGCGAGTTGCTTGGAATGAACCGTTCAAGTTATTACTATCAATGTAAAGAAGAGAGTGATTTTAATGTGGAGTTGATGGAACAGATAGCCCAGCAACATTTACAAACGCCTTTTTATGGTGCGAGGCAAATGATGCGTCATTTAATCCGCCAAGGCTATAAGGTCGGCAGAAAACGCATCCGCAGGCTGATGAAGGTACTGAGGCTAAAAGCAATTTACCAAGAGCCAAAAACATCTACTATAAACCCGCAACATAAGGTGTATCCGTATTTGTTGAGAAACTTGGATATTAACCGTCCTAATCAGGTTTGGTGTACAGATATTACTTATATCCCGATCAAACGAGGGTTTTTATATTTGGTTGCTGTTATGGATTGGTATAGTAGGAAGGTACTCTCATGGCGTTTATCTAATACGCTGGATAGTAGGTTTTGTGTTGAAGCGTTAAATGATGCTTTGGCAAAATACCCCACCCCAGAGATATTTAATACAGACCAAGGCAGTCAGTTTACTTCCCTTGATTTTACGGATACCTTAAAAGATAATGGTATTCGTATATCTATGGATGGTAAAGGGTGTTGGAAGGATAATGTCATAATTGAAAGATTTTGGAAATCATTGAAGTATGAATGTGTTTATTTGCAAGCATTTACCAGCGGTGTAATGGCTAAGGAAAGCATAAGAAAATGGCTTAAATTTTACAACCAAGATAGACCCCATTCACATTTCGGTTTGACAACACCCGCAGAAACATATACAATGCATTCTCATGCAAAAGAAGTTCCGCCTACGGCTACACTTACTTTTACATGAGAATATACATATTTAACCACATAAGTGAAGCTTAAAATAGGCTTAGTACTGTCCTAACAAAGGGGACCACCTCTATTGGAGGGGTTGATATCATTGAAAATAATAACGGAGACCTTTTTGTTTTAGAGGTTAATCCAGAGCCTGACATTACATTGGAACGATTTGAATTTCCTAAAGCAATTGCAGATTTTATATATAAATCAGTTACTATAGATACTATATAAGGGGTAATTTAATGGATATTATAAATGTTTCTAACTTAGGGAAAAAATATAAAAATAAGATCAAGAATAATATATTTAAAAATTATTTTTATCCAGAATTTGAAATTATAACTATTCTTGAAAATTTGAATTTTCATGCAACTCATGGTGAATTTATTGGATTACTCGGCAGTAATGGGGCTGGTAAATCAACCCTGATTAAAATACTTTGTGGTTTACAAAAAGCAACCTACGGAGAGGCTTTTGTTTTGGGAAAAAATGTAAATAATATAACTAATGAAATTTTTTATGAGTTGTCTGTTATTTTTGGGCATAAGAGTTCACTATGGTGGGATTTACCTGTGAAAGATTCTTTAAACGCTGCATCTAAAATTTATAAAATTGAATATGATGGTTTTATAAAAAGGAAAAAATTTCTCATAGAAAAATTAGATTTAGGAGAAATTCTACATCATCCAGTTCGTTCTTTAAGTTTAGGTGAGCGTGTTAAATCTGAACTAGCCTTTAACTTATTACACCGGCCAAAATTAATTTTACTCGATGAACCCACCATTGGATTAGACATCAAATCCAAATTTAATTTACGACAATTTTTATTAGAATTGGTAGAGGAAGATAAAATTTCTATTGTGCTGACTAGTCACGATATGAATGATGTAGAAACATGCTGTTCCCGTGTTTGTTTATTAGAAAATAAAAATCTTCAATTTGACGGTACTATACATACATTCAAGAAATTTATAAATATAACTGATATATTTGTATTTCAATCAACACAAGGAAAAATAGAAGATAGTGATGTTTTATGTATTCAAAATAAATTAAAACAATTAAAGCATATTCAACAATATGATATCGATGCATTAGCAGGTACTATTAAAATCTGTTTTTCAAAACAACATAGTGATAATTCATCCCTATTTAATATATTATATACAAGCCTATCTAAGAGTTATAATTTTATATTTTCTCAAGAAACTACAACTTTAGAAAAAGCTCTCGCCAATAGATAATGTAAAGGTTTTAAAATGATTTATGATAAAACTCACTGTACACAAAAATATTGGTCAACACCGCAAGGTATCAAACTATCTACAACCATTAAAGATATTGGTAAGAAAATAAATTATATTAATACTAATGAATTTGTTTTGGATCCCTTATTTGTTGATTATCATCAAATATTAGATATTAATGGTCATCTTAGTTCTTTATACGATATTCTTATTGAAACTACTAAATATTATTTCAATTCCTTAAAAGAAGTTTTAGATTATTTTGGTTTGTCTTTTGACTTACCTGAATATATGTTAACAAATTTAGATTTATTACTATCTCATAGTTGTCCACTGCGATGGGATTTAATACCAACATCAAAGGGGTTCAAAGTTATTGAAATGAATTATGGTTGGGCATTAGGTGGAATCAATCGATATTCTATACAAACATTATATAATGAACATATAGAAGAATTTAATAGTAATATTGATCCAATGTATTATCTAGTAGAACGATTAAATACATGGGAAAATAAATTTGGAAAAAGAAAATGGCTTATTTGTGATTCTGATTATTTCTTCTATAAATATCAAAATTTTATAAAAAACTTATGTGATATTATAAGATCTTTGGATTTTCAAGTAAGATCATTACCTTTATCTGAACTTTCTTCAATGGATATGAACAATGAAACATTAATAGAAGTATTTACTTTGTTTGATTTAGTAGAGCATTCAGGTGCAGATGCATATAAAGAATATATTAAAAGATCACAAAATTTGATATTCACTTCTCCATTTGATGCTGTGTGGTCTTGCAAAGGACTATTTGCTCTAATATACAAGGGGATTACCGATGGCATATATACAAATTCACAGAAGGAATTATTAGTAAAAATGATACCATACACAATATTACTCAATATAGATAATTTAGTAGAAAATCAAAAAAATAAGAATACATTTATATTAAAACCAATTTCTGGATTGGGGGGGGAAGGCATAGTCATAGGAAAAGATGTTTCGCAAGAAAAATGGAATGATTGTTTATGTCAAGCAATTGATAGTCCTCATGCTTTTATAATTCAGGAGTATATTCAACCTATCCGTAAATCTTTAAAAATAATAGATTTTCAGGATCATATATATAGTAAAATGGGTGAAATTGTTTTGGGAGTTTTTCAAATGCAACGAAAGTATGCTGGAGCAATGTTCCGTTTAGGAAAAGAAGATTTTGGACCTATAAATATTACACAAGGAGCATTGATGGGAATGGTTGGGGAGAATATAAATGTTTAATATGTTTCAGTCTTATGGTTTAAACGCCTACAGAGAAGTTTACTTAGATAGAGGACTTTTTATTTCTGATTTTATTTTGGCAACTATGGTACCCTTTATTATTCAATTTTTATTGTGGCAATGGATGTACATAAATGTGGATACCAATACAATTAAAGGATATCTTTTTACAGATTTGATGTTTTATTATGCTTTTGTTATCGCATTTAATCGTTTGAATAATGGGTATGGTATTGTAGAATATTTTTCATTTGTTGTTCATACGGGGTTTATTACTGCTTTGCACTGCAAGCCTATATCATTTATAAAACAAAGAAAATTTGACTTTCTAGGGGGAAGTATCCTGTATTATATTCCTGTATATAGTATCATACTATACCAATATTTTACTTTTAAATATGGTATATACGAATGCGTTTTTTATATTGTTGCGGGAACAAGTATAATAATCTTATCTCAAGTTTTAAGTTTTTATATATCTATGATGTTTGCTATGTTTACACTCATCTTATATAGACCAAATTTTTTATTATCATTATTATCAAGTTTTCAGATTATTATGGGTGGGGTATTGTTACCATATAACTTTTGGCCCGATTGGTTAATTAATATTATGCGGTATAATCCCTTTCGTTTTACCATTGCGGCACCAGCAGAGTTAATGACGCATTTTTCTTATACTCTGTTATTAGAATTTATAATGTTTTCTATGATATATATATTTATCTTTTCTAAGATATGTGCAGTATTATGGAAAAAAATGATTATGTCTACAAAAAGTATAGGAGGGTAAATAATATGCGTTTGTTTTCTTATTTGTATTATTGCTTTAAAGAACAATTTGTTCTGAGATTTGAATTTTGGGGATTTTTATTCGTATCGTTATTTACATACGGTTTTAGGGGCATATTTTTTAATAATTTCTTTACAATCAATGATACATTGGGCGGTGCTACAAAATTAGAAATTTTAATATTATTTAGCATATCTATTTTAATGGGTTTAGTTGTTTGGGCTTTTAGTGGATCCATTGGTCAATATTTTAAATTTGTACAAAGGGGACAAATAGAAGCATTTAAAACCCAACCTATACCAGAAATATACTTATTGTTATTCCGCTGGTTTGGGGTGAATATTTTCGGTGTATTTATTATATTACTACTTACTTTTATATGTGCACTTTATTTTTTTTACACGATTGAAGTAACATGGCGTATAGGTGTTTATATAGGGTTGTTTTTATTTGGGGTCATAATCAATGTTGCGACTTTTGTTTTATTAGAAAGTATAACATTTTTAACCAAGCGTAATGTGCCGGTTGATTTTATATATAATGAAATATCTCGCTTATGCCAATTACCATTAACACTATTTGGAAATAGCGTTATTTATATGCTTATGTTACTACCCATTTTATTATCATCTTCGCTTATTTTAGCATATTTTCAATCTGGATTTCAAATTATTCATATAATATATCTAATATCTGGTGGAGTGGTATTATTAATTTCTTGGGTGATATTTCACAGATTGCAAAGATGTTTTGAAGGGCACGGTGGATAGTATGAAATGTAAATATCAAGATATTATTGTATTCTCAACATCATTAAGAGTAGCAGAACTGACTAGCCCCACTGATTTGGTCCATTTTTAGGTTAGCACTTTTTTTCTCTATTGTCAATGATATTTGTCATGTAGCGTAGCGGAATGACGGATGTCATTGACAATGGGCTGCGTTTTTGGCACTGGTGGATTGTACCCCAACGCACTATGCGGACGGATATGATTGTATTCATACCGCCAGTTTTCTATGACAGCTTGTGCCTCAGTTAAAGTATCAAATATCTCCCTGTTTAAGCACTCATCCCGAAGTTTACCATTAAAACTTTCATTATAACCATTCTGCCATGGACTGCCCTTATCAATATATGCTGTATCCACCTGCATACGCTTCAACCAATCTTGTAGCCTATGGGCTATAAATTCGGATCCATTGTCAGAACGGATATGCTTAGGCATACCTTTTGTGATAAACAACCTGCCCATAATATCCAATACATCCGTACTGTTCAGTTTATGCCGAACATCAATGGTTAAGCATTCTCGGCTATGCTCATCTATAACTGTTAATATTTTAATGCTTTTACCACTTCTGAGTTTGTCATGCACAAAATCATAACTCCATATATGATTTTGATACTCAGGACGAAGTTTAATACAGCTCCCATCACCAGCATTTGAACTACGGGGTTTGGGTATTTTCTGTGGCACTTGTAGTCCCTCCTTCTTCCAAAGCCGTTCAATCCGTTTATGGTTTACACACCAACCATAATTTTTTAATAAGGCACATATCCGCCGATAACCATATCTAGGGTATTTTTGTGCTAGACGGTGCATATCTGATATTAAACGGCTTTCCTCATCAACATCTCGTTTCACATAACGAACCATAGAGCGATGTGTCTTGAATAAACTACATAAACGCCGTTCTGATACATTGTAAAAAAACTTGGCTTTGCCAATAAAGCTTTTTACCCCGCCAGCACCTACCACTTTCCCGAGTTAAATTCCTTTAAGATTTGATTGTCTAAACTCAAATCAGCAACAAGCTTCTTTAAACGGGCATTCTCATCCAATAATGCTTTTAAATCTTTGGCATGATTAACATCCATACCACCATATTGTTTGCGCCACTTGTAATAAGTCGCATCTGATATGCCTAAATCACGGCACATAACACTGACTGTCATACCTGATGATAACTTAATCTCTGCATCCCGTAATATACGGATAATTTGTTCTATACTCCGGGCTTTCCTATTCTTTGACATCTTAAAATCCTTTCATAATTTAGATAAAGCAATACTAACTTATTTTTGGACCAATTTATAGGGGGCAGGTCAGAACATTACAAAGAACTTTTCAAAAAAGATAAATATTTAAAAAATATTCGCTATTTACATGTTGTAGAGTTTTTTGACTATCCTCTACCGAAAAAAAAACAATATCATCTAGAATTAAAGAATTTTGATGATCAAGATTTTTTGGAGAAAGTATATGATACAATTGTTCAGTATAACCGAAAACCATGCATAGTTATTCATTCAGATGAATATAGTGTTTTACCTGCTGCTAAATTTGCCAGAGATTACAATATTGAAGGGATGGATATTTCGTCAGCATTAGCGTATAGAGACAAAAAAATGATGATTAAACCATTATTGGATTCAGATATAATCAACTGTATTAAACGTTATAAAAAAAATGATAATATTATTTTTCCTGTTATTGTTAAACCATCTGATGAAGCTGCTTCTAAGGGAGTTCAGATTGTTTATTCTAAGAACGAATTAGAATCTACTAGTATTAATGAAAAAACCATAATAGAAGAATATGTAGACGGTACAGTATATCATATTGATGGTATAGTTAAAAATGGAAAAATAGAATTTATTTCTTATGGAAAATATATAGTTAATTGCTTAGATTATTTTTCTACAGGCTATCCATTAGCTGCCATTAGTGTCAACGATTATATAGGGAATAAAATTTGGCTTGATTTTGTTAATGACATTTTGTATCGGATGCCAAAATTTTCAGGTGTATTTCATCTGGAGACTATTTTTAAAAAAAATGGTAAGAAATTTTTCTTAGAAATTGCAGCAAGACCTGCAGGCTTTTGCCTTGATCAAATGGTAAAAGCTAGAACAAATGTTGATTTACATCTTGCTCATATTCGTTCTATATTATCTTTACCCATTCAAGACCTAATATGTATAAAACCTAAATTCTCCTACTCTGGAGCCATTCAAATTTGCTATTCTAATAATCCTAAATACATAGGAAAGTACTATAATGGAGAAAATATTCAAAAACTAGTGACTAGCAAAATTGTAAATTGTATTACACCCAAATATGGTGATAAGAGATATAGACTTGATAATAAAAATGATATTTTTGCATACTTTGTACTTGCTGGAAATAATAGCAAGATAATAGAAAAAGACCTATCTATAATCATTGATTTTTTCGAATTTTAGTTATTAAAAAATATACCATAACATAATTTAAAAATATTGCAGAAAATTACCTATGCGGAGGTCTCGTTTTAAAATTTGATTCTGGTGTTAAACATAATAGCAAATGGGTTCAGATCTTGTTTCCAATTCCTAATAGTCATTGTTCATAATCGGGAATTTATACATTTCACATATTTTTTATTTAAATCGTTGACGATTGGGTGACTATGCGTGTATAATGCCCCGGATTATAACAAAGCGGATTAAATTGGGGTACAGAATGCTACATTCCCTTGTAAAGGCGGTTATGGGATCATCCAATGATCGGATTGTCAAGACAACATTAAAAACAGTACAAAAAATTAACGCATTAGAATCGGAAATATCCGCACTCAGCGATGATGCGTTGCGGGCAAAAACCAACGCATTCAAAACCCGCTTGCAGGATGGGGCAACCTTGGATAGCATCTTAATCGAAGCATATGCTTGTGTCCGTGAAGCGTCCGTACGCACGATTGGCTTACGCCATTATGATGTACAATTGGTCGGTGGTATAATCTTGCACAATGGTAACATTGCCGAAATGCGTACAGGGGAAGGAAAAACCTTGGTGGCGACCGCACCTGTATACCTAAATGCGTTGTCGGGCAAAGGGGTTCATGTGGTTACTGTGAACGATTATTTGGCAAAACGGGATGCGGAATGGATGGGGGCAGTGTATGGGTTTTTGGGGCTTAGTACAGGCGTTATTGTACCCAATATATCGGACGAAGACCGCCGTTCTGCGTATGCATGTGATGTAACCTATGTTACCAATAATGAGTTGGGCTTTGATTTCTTGCGGGATAATTTACGATTGAATTTGGATGATATTGTCCAACGGGGACACAATTTCGCCATCGTTGACGAAGTGGATTCGATTCTGATTGATGAAGCCCGTACACCTTTGATTATTTCTGGACCATCCGAAGATTCATCCGCCTTGTATCAAGGGGTGAACCGGTTGGTGGAAAAACTGGATACACAATTTGTTGAAAAGGACGAAAAATCCCGCAACGCCAATTTAAACGAAGCGGGATTACAACACATGGAACGGCAATTGGACGATATGGGGGCGTTGCAAAATGGTGGGCTGTACGACAACGAAAACATCAGTTTATTGCACCACCTCAACCAAGCGATACGGGCACATTTTATATATGTAAAAGATAAAGATTATATTGTCGAGGATGGACAAGTCATAATTATCGATGAATTTTCAGGACGGAAAATGCAGGGCAGACGCTATGGCGAAGGCTTACACCAAGCCATTGAAGCCAAAGAAAATGTTACCATTGCAGCGGAAAACCAAACATTGGCATCCATCACTTTCCAAAATTATTTTCGTATGTATGATCGTTTGTCCGGTATGACAGGCACAGCAATGACCGAAGCGGGGGAATTTGAAGAAATTTACGGCTTGCAAACGGTGGAAATTCCCACCAATGTTACCATAAACCGCAAAGATAACGAAGACGAAGTATACCGTACTTCTGCGGAGCGGGATAATGCGGTGGTGGCACAAGTCAAACAATGTCACAATAAGGGGCAACCGATTTTATTGGGCACGGCCAGTATTGAAAAATCTGAACATTTTTCTGCATTGCTAAAAAAACAAAAGGTACCCCATAATACATTAAATGCCCGCAACCATGAACGAGAAGCGGACATTATCGCCAATGCGGGTGTATCAGGGATGGTCACCATTGCCACCAACATGGCGGGACGGGGAACGGATATTAAATTGGGTGGTGTGGACGCATCAGAACAAGATCGCCAACAAGTTTTGAGTGCAGGGGGATTATATGTTCTTGGCACAGAACGCCACGAATCCCGCCGTATCGACAATCAATTACGGGGGCGTTCCGGGCGTCAAGGGGATGTAGGGGAAACCAAATTTTACCTGAGTCTTGAAGACGACTTAATGCGCATTTTTGGCTCCGACCGACTGGATGGGTTTTTGCAAAAAATGGGACTAGAAGAGGGCGAAGCCATCACCCACAGTTGGGTCAGCAAAGCATTGGAAAAAGCCCAGAAAAAAGTCGAAGGACATAATTTTGAAATCCGTAAACAACTGATTAAATATGATGATGTGACCAATGACCAACGCCATGCTATGTTTAAATTGCGAAAATCTTATATGACCGATACGAATATTTTGGCAACCATTGATGATTTGCGGTATCAAGTGCTGGAAAATACGGTGGATACAGCGATTCCAGAAAACACTTTGCCCAGCCAATGGAACACAGAAAAATTAAAAGTGGATTGCTTAACCTATTTTGGCTTGGACATACCATTGGACAATTGGCTAGACGAAGATGGGGTCGATGCCCAAGAAATTTTTACCCGTATACAGACTTTATCTGACAAAAAAATCAATGCACTGTATGATATTGACCGACAAAGCGTTGGCGAATTGATACGGTCGGTTGTTGTACAAATTCTCGACCAAACTTGGAAGGAACATCTGTTACAAATGGACCACTTGCGACAAGGTATTGGACTTAGGGCATATGGGCAAAAAGATCCTCTGAACGAATATAAATCGGACGCATACGATTTATACACAGGATTTTTAAATCAGGCAAGAATGTTTGCTGTGCAATATCTTAGCCATATGCAAATTCGCCCCGTAGAAGAAACAGACACAGAACGCCAGCGAACTGCACAACAGGCAAAACAAACAAAAAGTAATGTCACTTCATTGCCCACCCGTAATAGACCTTGTCCGTGTGGGTCGGGGAAAAAGTTTAAGCATTGTTGCGGTAAAATATAGTTTTCAACATAAGGGAAAAAACATGAACAAAGTACATTTTATAATTACAAAAACAATCACTTCTTTTGGCTTAATATCATTTTTGGTATTTGCCCCTTTGGCAGTGGCTGAGGATAAACCAGAGGATAAAATCATCTTAAACGCCCAAGAAAAGCTGGCAACTGTTGGCGATACAGATATTTTGGTATTGGACTGGAATACAGAATTTTCTGCCCTGCCAGAACAGGCCCAACAACAAGGTGAAAATGCTTTATTTAATCCATTATTGGATACTTTAATTCAAAAACAAGCGGTTATGAATATTGCGATTTCCGAAGGTTTGGAAAATTCAGAACAATATAAATTTTTGTTGCGAAAAGCCAAACGAGATGTATTGTCTCAGTTATATATTGACCAAAAAGTGGATGCTATTTTGGCAAAAACTGATTTAAAAGCAGAATATGAAAAATTAAAATCCGAATGGAAAAATCAACAAGAAATTGACACTAATCATATTTTAGTGAAATCCCGTAAAGATGCAGAAGAAATTATTTTTGCCTTGGAAAATGGTGCAGATTTTAAAGCATTGGCAAAATCCAAGTCCACGGGTCCAAGTGGTCCAGTGGGCGGTAATATTGGCTGGATATCCAAAGGTCAAACAGTACCAGAATTCGAACGGGCATTATTTGCACTCAAAGACGGAAACATTAGTGAAAAGCCTGTAAAAACCCAATTCGGATGGCATGTGATTCAACGGGAAAAATCCCGTGATAGAAAAATTCCTACATTCGAAGTATTGGAACCCCAAATTCGTGAAAGCGTCATTAACAATGCCCTAAATTCAGTATTATCTGAGGTTTTGGCAAAAACAGATGTAAAAACTTATCCACCTGAACAGGTGGATAAAAAATAAATATGTTATTACCTGTATCCCCATTAGCACCGAATGCCTTTCCCAACTTACCCCCTATTGATGGCATGGAAATTGGGGTGGCATCTGTGGGATTTAAATATGAAAATCGATCGGATTATGCCCTGTTTCGCCTGATGGAATCGACAACAGTGGCGGGGGTATTCACCACATCCCTAACCCGTTCACGAGCCGTCGATTATTCCCGTACTGCATTGGCAAATGGGGGGGTGCGTGCCATTGCGGTAAATGCGGGTAATGCCAATGCTTTCACGGGGATAAAAGGCAAAATTGCCAACGATATATTTGCCACACAAGCCTTGCGATTATGCGGATTTCCCCCTATCGGTGATTCGGATATATTACCGGTTGTATGCTGTTCAACGGGGGTCATTGGGGAAGTGTTAAATACGGCACCGCTGATCGCCCTATCAGAATTGACATTTGATGCATCTTGGTTTGATGCCGCACAGGCGATTTGCACCACAGATACCTTTGCCAAAGGGGCAACCGCCACCGCAACGATTGGGGGTATCCCGGTTACCATCAATGGAATTGCCAAAGGATCGGGCATGATTGCCCCAAATATGGCAACCCTGCTTGCTTACATTTTTACCGATGCCACCATCGCCCAACATACGCTTGATACATTGGTCAAAGATATGACCGCCATATCCTTTAATGCCATTACAGTCGATGGTGATACTTCCACTTCGGACAGCGTTATTTTAACAGCAACAGGTACAGCAAATAACCATATAAATGCGGATTTAAGCGATTTTAAACGGGCATTAAAATCGGTATTTATCGACCTTGCCTGTCAAGTGGTCAAGGATGGTGAAGGGGCAAGTAAGTTTATTACTGTACAGGTATGCGGATCAAAAACCGTCTCTGATGCCAAAATCATTGCTTTGTCGATTGCCAATTCCCCTTTGGTAAAGACGGCGATTGCAGGCGAAGATGCCAATTGGGGGCGTATTGTTATGGCGGTTGGCAAATCCGGTGTTTATGCAGACCGTGACACCTTAACCATATCTGTGGGCGGTGTGGTGATTGCCGAACGAGGCGAAGGTGTTGCAACGTACGACGAAGCCAATGTTACCACCCATTTACAAGGCACAAATATTGACATTTGTGTCGATTTAAACTTAGGGGACAAATCGGCAACTGTTTGGACATGCGATTTAACCCACGGATATATTAGTATTAATGCCGATTATCGCAGTTAACCTTATGATGTGTAATGATATATGTTGCCAATCATAAAAGTATCCGCTGGTATCTTGCAAAACACACGGGGACACATTCTGATGGCAACCCGTCCAGAAGGTAAATCTTGTGCGGGACAGTGGGAATTTTCTGGGGGTAAAATCAAACCCGATGAAACCCCTATTGACGCATTATACCGTGAATTACAAGAAGAAATTGCCATCACCATAGACAAAAGCACCGCAATATTGTATGATACTGTTATATATCCATACGATACATTTATGTTGGAAATGCCGGTTTTTTGGTGCCGTGACTGGACAGGTACCCCCACCCCAAAAGAAAGGCAACAGCTGAAATGGATGGATATTGCCAACATTCATACCCTGGATGTGGTTATTGCAGACAAAGATTTGATAGCTAAGATCCAACAGGACAGAGGAAATGGCAAAATATAAATATATGGACGGGACATAATCCGCATAAAAGTAAAAACGCAAAAAAACATATAAGTAACATATTGCTTTATGAAAGCATTTATGATACTATTTGGCAAATGAAAGATTCTGTATAAAAAAAATAAAGGATACAATACATGTATAAAACAAAACATATATTTTTAGCCCTTGGTCTTGCAACTGTACTAACGGGATGTACACATCCAAAAGAGCAAAGTCCAAAAGACTCAGAAGTGCCAAAACCAGAGATTTCAGAAGTGCAAAAACCAGAGACCTCAGAAGTACAAAAGCCAGAAGTCCAACAACAATTAACAGATGAAGATAAAGTCTTCTTAAAACCCGAGGAAAAATTAGCAACCGTTGCAGATACAGATATTTTGGTAATGGACTGGAATGCGGAATTTTCTGCCCTGCCAGAACAAACCCAACAACAAGGCGAAGATGCTTTATTTGCCCCATTATTGGATACTTTAATTCAAAAACAAGCGATTGTGGATATTGCGATTTCCGAAGGTCTGGAAGATTCAGAAGAATATAAATCTTTTATGCGAAAAGCCAAACGAGATTTATTGTCTCAGCTATATATTGACCAAAAAGTAGGTGCTGTTTTGGCGAAAACTGATTTAAAAGCAGAATATGAAAAATTAAAATCTGAATGGGAAGGTCAGCAAGAAATTGACACTAGCCATATTTTGGTAAAATCCCGTAAAGATGCAGAAGAAATTATTGTTGCCTTGGAAAATGGTGCAGATTTTAAAGCATTGGCAAAATCCAAATCCACTGGTCCAAGTGGTCCAACGGGCGGTAGTCTTGGCTGGGTTTCCGTCGGTCAAACATTGCCAGAATTCGAACAGGTCTTATTTGCCCTTAAAGATGGAAGCATCAGTGAAAAGCCTGTAAAAACCCAATTCGGATGGCATGTGATTCAACGGGGAAAATCCCGTGATAAAGAAATTCCTACATTTGAGGTGTTGGAACCCCAGATTCGTGAAAGCGTCATTGATAGTGCCTTAAATTCATTGGTATCTGGGGTGATTGCAAAAACGAAAATAAAGACGTATCGACCTGAACAGGCGGATAAAAAATAAAGGATACAGTACATGCGTATATTAAAACACATATTTTTAGCTCTTGGTTTTGCGACTGTATTGGTGGGATGTACGGATTTGACCCCAGCGGTGCAAAATCCAGAAGTCAACGATATGGAATTACAAGCGGAAATCGAAAAACAACAACAATTACAAGCCCAATATCGCACAGAAAATCCCAATGTATCCCCCGAAGATGCTCCCCCCATATATGATTCTTTACTCGAATATGATGGCTTTTTTGTCAGCACCTCAGAACGGTTGTTAAAATCCGCAAAACAATTATGCCAACATACCATGTATCGTATGGGGTTCTTGGCGGATACCAGCATCCGATCGAATGTTCCAAATAAATATGCGGGAACACCCAAGGTATATATGATAACCGATACTTTTCCCGCCCAAAGGGCGGGCATAAAAAAAGGCGATGCAATTATTCAAATCAATAATACATACACCTTTACCGATGAAGCGTTTATAAATGCGTATAAATCTAGTTATCGCAAGCCCATCAACACGGTAACATATTACAGTGTGGCGGACAACACCGAAAAAACTGTTACCATATCAGGTGAAGAAACCTGTCAAATGGAAATTATCACAAGTGGTGAAAACACATTGAACGCTATGGCGGATGGCAATACGATTTATATGTACCCTGCATTGTATGATTTTTTGGAAAAAGAACAATATATCACCGCCGTTGTTGCCCATGAAATTGCCCATAACATTATGTCCCATAACAAAAGAGGATCAGATACCACCCGTAACACAGCTATTGTGACAGGATTGGGATTATTGATAGCAAAAAATGTATTTGACCAAGACATTGACGACAAACAAATTCTGCAAGGGGCAATCGCAGCCGGGACCATTGCAAGATTATATTACAGCCCCACATTGGAATCAGAAGCTGATTATGTGGGTATATACCTAATGGCACGGGCAGGATACAATATTGATGGGGTCGAAGAAACTTGGCGACGCATGAGCTTGTTGGATCCAAATGGGGCGGGATTACATGAACGATTTTTGGGTACCCACCCCAGCACGCCAAAACGGTTTATTGCACTGACCAAAACCATTGATGAGATTGGGGAAAAAATGAAAATACAAAATGCCAAAGAACTCATGCCCATATTTACAAACCAATCACTGGACACCATAAAATCAAAACAAAAACCCTTATTTTGAAGGTGTGTTAAAATCCCCTGTTTACTGTCTGAACAACGGGAACCCTTTCTTTGTGTCTTTTAGCTAAATAGGTAAATTGTTGATACTATCACATCCATTGATGTAATCTTTTATAGCAGCACTTAGGGTATTTTCTTTGTTTTTAAAGAAATGGTCGGCACCAGAGAATTTTTCATATCGTAGTTCGGTGCCACGGTGGTTTTCCAATTTTTCCACCATTTCGTCCACTTCATGACAGGGGACAACGGTATCTTTTTCCCCTTGCAGGATGATACCGCTGGTGGGGCAGGGGGCAAGAAAAGAAAAATCAAACATATTTACCGGTGGGGCAACGCAGACGAATCGTTCCACCTCTGGACGGCGCATTAACAACTGCATGGCAACCCACGCCCCAAAAGAAAAGCCGGCAATCCACACATTTTTTGTTGAATCATTTTGCGATTGTAACCAATCCAGTGCATATGCTGCATCGGTCAATTCCCCTTCGCCATCTGCATATTGTCCTTGGGATTTGCCTACGCCCCGAAAATTAAACCGCAAGGTGGCAAATCCATGGGTAACAAAGGTTTTAAACATGGTATATACAACCTTGTTATTCATCGTTCCCCCATGTAATGGGTGGGGGTGTAATAATAAAACAATGGGGGCATTGGGATTGTCCGATGGGCTGTAACGGCCTTCTATTCTGCCCTCAGGACCGCTGAAAATAACTTCTGGCATAGGTGTTTTCCTTAATTTATATATTGTATTTTTTACATATTACAGTACAATACTGCATTAAAATATCAAATATAGTTTATACAGTATAGCATACAAAAATACAATATGTTATAATGCTGTATCATATTTTCGTAAAACAACATCGATTGAAGGAATATAAAAAATGAGTATTCGCCAAGAAATACAATCTATTATGGAGCGGGATCCCGCAGCAAAAAGCTGGTTGGAAGTGGTGTTATGTTATCCATCGTTTCATGCGTTGTTATTGTATCGTTTGAATCATTGGCTGTGGACACGGTTACGGTTTCGTATTCTTGCCCGTATGTTATCCCAGATTGTCCGGTTTTTTACCAGCATCGAAATCCACCCGGGGGCAACCATTGGCAAGAATTTATTTATTGACCATGGGTCGGGTGTGGTGATTGGCGAGACCACTGTAATTGGCAACAATGTAACCTTGTATCAAAGTGTTACATTGGGGGGGGTTCGTCCGTCTGATCAGGCGGAAGATGTGGTAAATCCCAAACGTCATCCCACTTTGTGTGATGGGGTAATTGTTGGTGCGGGGGCAAAAATTCTGGGGAATATTACCATTGGTGAAAATGCTCGTGTGGGGGCAAATGCGGTGGTGCTAGGCGATGTTATTCCCCATGCAACAGTGGTTGGTATCCCAGCGGTTGTCGTGCGCATAAACAAGGAATGTGCGGAAGATTTCAGCCCATATGGCTGTGATGGTGACGAAGATTGTATCGAAGTGGTCGAAAGCTTGATTGAAATTCGTAAAGACATAGAAAAATACCGCCTGCGCATTCGGGAATTAGAAAAAACTTTGGCAAAGACTTTGGAAAAAAAAGGTACCACAAACAATACATCGCCCCCTCCCCCTAAGTAACTGCTTTTGTTTCATGATATATCTTGATAACAATTCGACAATGGAAATTTATCCACAGGTAATACAGGCGGTAAACGAAACCTTTGCCACTATTGCCAATGCGGGTTCCCCCCATCGCCGGGGACGGGATGCTTACAAAAAATTGGAAACCGCCCGTGAAAAGGTGGCACGGTTGGTCCATGCGACCCCTAAGCAAGTGCTGTTTGTATCGGGGGCGACTGAGGCTAATAATATGGCACTTATGGGGGGATCGGAAAAAGTGGCGTTGGTATCGGTAATGGAACATGCCTGTGTGCAACACGCCCATATGCAGGTGGAATGTATTCCCGTTGATCCCAATGGTGTGGTTGATACGGTATGGCTAGACAATCGATTACAAGATACACCCCCCGGCACAATAGTTGTTAGCGTTATGACCGCTAGCCACGAAGTTGGCACTATACAGCCCTTGCAACAGGTTGCCCATGTTTGTGCCAAACATTTACAAAGACTGCATGTGGATGCGGTACAAGGGGCGGGAAAAATGCCCCTTGATTTTCAAATCATGGGGGCACAATCTATTGCCATTGCCCCCCATAAGTTTGGGGGGATACAAGGTATTGGGGCGTTGATATATGATCCTGCATTGGGATTACAACAAATGCTGTATGGGGGGGGACAAGAAAATGGTTTGCGCCCCGGCACTATAAATTTACCTGCGGTTGTTGGTTTTGGGGTGGCATCGGATATATGTCTTGATACTATGGCAGAAAAAACCGCCCATATACAGGCATTGCAACAGTATATGGAACAACACATTGTATCCGAAATTGCCGATGCGGTAATTGTGGCACAATCTGTCCCCCGCTTAGCAGGTACAAGCCGTATCATAATCCCAGGGCTGTCATCAGAAAAACAAGTGATGATGATGGATTTACGGGGAATTTGCGTATCCAGTGGATCCGCATGTTCCAGTGTAGTTTCACGGGAATCAGATGTTTTAAAAAATATGGGGCATCCGCCCAATTATTCCCACTGTTCCATTAGGGTAGGCATGGGCTGGAATACCACACGCAACGATATTGATGCGTTCTTAGATGCTTATATATCGATGGCGAATATGTCTGTGCGGGAAGATATCGTATGATTTACTTGGACAACTTTGCCACCACTCCCATTGATCCATTGGTACAACAGGACATGGTAGCCTGCATGCAAGACACTTGGGGGAATCCGCATAGTGTGACCCATGCGGTGGGATGGCAATCGGGGGATATGGTCGATGAGTGTCGTCGGGATATTGCCCGTTTGCTGGGTGCAAAACCGTATGAAGTGGTGTTTACTTCTGGGGCAACTGAGGCCAACAATACGGTAATAAAAAGTATGTTGAATATGGGCAAAGACCATATTCATAAACGCAAAATTGTTATATCCGCCATTGAACATCCTTGTATACGGCAAAGTGCGTATTATATGCAAAAATTCGGGTATAAAGTACAACAAATTCCCGTGCATGATACGGGTATTATCGATATGCAGGCGTATCAAAATATATTGGATAATACCACCTCTTTGGTCAGTGTGATGTTGGTAAATAACGAACTTGGTACCATACAAGACATTAAAACTATGGCACATATGGCACAGCAAACAGGGGCAATGTTTCACACAGATTCTGCTCAGGCGGTGGGTAAAATTCCCGTATCTTTTAAGGACTTAGGCGTGGATTTTATGTCCATATCAGGACATAAAATATATGGACCCAAAGGTATTGGGGTATTATTTGTTAAACAGGGTGTGTCCATAACCCCATTATTGCATGGTGGCGGACAACAGCGGGGCATGCGTTCTGGTACAGTGCCAACCCCATTGGTTAAGGGCTTGGCAACGGCACTACACTTATCCGTTATCAGTGTCGATAAGGATAAACAAAATATTTATCAGATGCGTACTACATTGGAATGTATGATATGTGATTCGGTGTCAGATGTGCACATATTGGGGGGGAATGCTGACCGGGTGGCAGGGGCAACCAATTTGTATATTCCCGATGTACAAGCGGATGATTTTTTTACCCATTTGCAAGGGGTGTGCGTATCCACAGGATCCGCATGTGCATCCGCAGGCAAAGGCACATCCGCAGTAATGCAAGCCATTGGTATACCCGCCGACCCCCCAGCGGTGGCAATCCGTATCTGTATCGGTCGTATGAATACCCCACATGAAATCGAACAAGCCGGACATGCCATAATAAACGCCATTAAAAAATGCCGTTAATGACCGCACCATTCATATGGGTTTATTCCCATTCAATGGTACCGGGGGGTTTTGATGTGTAATCGTATATCACACGATTAATCCCTTGGACCTCGTTGATAATACGCGTTGCCACATGGGACAAGAATGCCCCATCGAACAGATATGCCGATGCGGTCATGCCATCGGTGGATGTTACCGCCCGCAGACCGCATACAAAATCGTATGTACGGGCATCGCCCATAACGCCTACTGTCCGTACGGGCAACAACACGGCAAATGCTTGCCAAATATCATTATATAAACCTGCGTTATGGATTTCTTCGATGTAAATTGCGTCGGCTTTGCGTAAAATATCACATTTTTCTTTGTTGACTGCCCCGGGAATACGAATGGCCAAGCCAGGACCTGGAAAGGGATGGCGGCTGATAAAGTGTTCGGGCAACCCCAATTGTTTACCCAATAATCGTACTTCGTCTTTAAATAATTCCCGTAAGGGTTCGATCAATTGCATATTCATACGATCGGGTAATCCCCCCACATTGTGGTGTGATTTTATCACCACATCGTCATGGGTAAACGATACGGATTCGATAACATCGGGGTATAAAGTCCCTTGTGCTAAGAAATGTGCCCCGCCAATTTTTTGTGCCTCAGTTTCAAATATATCAATAAACAATTTACCGATGGTTTTGCGTTTTTTTTCCGGATTGTCTTCACCATCGAGGGCGGATAAGAACATATGGGAGGCATCCACATGTATCAAATTCATATCATAATGTTCACGAAACATGGATACCACCTGTTGTGCTTCGTCCATACGCAGCAATCCATGATCGACAAAAATACAGGTTAGCTGATCGCCAATCGCTTCGCTTAACAGCACCGCCACCACCGAGCTGTCAACCCCGCCACTTAATCCGCAAATGACCTTTTTATCGCCCACTTGGTTGCGGATATTGGCAATGGCTTCTGCCCGAAAAGCGGACATGGTCCAATCATTGGCACAGCCACATATTTTATGTAAAAAATTACCAATTAACTGCGAACCATCCGGGGTGTGTATAACCTCTGGGTGGAATTGTACGCCATAAAAATGTCGGCTTGTGTCGGCGATAATAGCGTACGGAGCCCCCTTGGAAGTGGCATACACTTGGAAGTTTTCGGGAATGTGTACCACTTTGTCCCCATGTGACATCCACACAGAGGGTGTGGTTTTTTCGTCCCAAATGCCTTCAAATAAAGGGCATTTTTGTTGTATTGTAATTTTAACATGTCCAAATTCGCCCTGTCCATGTTCACCAGCGATAACCTTGCCCCCTAATTGCTGGCACAGGGTTTGTTGTCCATAACAAATTCCCAATATGGGTATCCCTAAATCAAATATTTGCTGTGGGATACGGGGTGCATTTGCTGCGTATACAGAGGAGGGTCCACCCGATAAAATAATGCCTTTGGGATTATATGTTTTGATCGTTTTAATAGGTGTTTTGTTAAAAGGGTGAATTTCACTGTATACCCCATTTTCCCGCACCCTTCGGGCAATAAGTTGTGTTACTTGCGATCCAAAATCAATAATTAAAATACATTCCATTGTGTATACATTCCTTGTTTGTGGGTGTGCGTTATATGTGTTTTCGTACCAAGATGGCAATAAAAAATCCATCCCCATCCGTTTTAGTGTGTGGGTGCATGCGTAAACTGTGTGTTTGTGTCGGTATATCCGTATTTTCAAATACATCTTGCCATACACTGGATATATCCATCACTTCAAATTGGGGGTTGTGTTTTAAAAATTGTGTAATTTGGTCTTCATTTTCCTGTTGTAACAATGAACAGGTCATATAAATCAGCCGTCCCCCGCCGATGACCAAACGGGATGCAGATTGCAGAATGCTTTGTTGCAAGGCGGTTAATGTGTGTAGGTCGGTTTCTGTTAATTGCCATTTTTTTTCAGGATTTCGACGCCAAGTACCAGTACCGGTACAAGGGGCATCGACAACCACTTTGTTAAATCCGCCGTCGAATTTTTGATTCCTGCGTTTTATCCATGTGTCTTTTTCCGAAGTCAGTATACGACATTCTGTATTGCTGATCCCCGCCCGTTTTAGGCGTATTTTTGCCTGTTGTAAACGGTTTTCGCATATATCACAACAAATAATGCGTCCCGTATTGTCCATATGCATGGCAATTGCCAAGGCTTTGCCCGCCGCACCGGCACAAAAATCCACAATTTTATCCCCCCGTTGTGCTTGTACCAAGGTACTTGCCCGTTGGGAATTGGCATCTTGGATTTCAAACCAACCGTTTTTAAAAGCGGGTATGCCTGATAAACTGTGGCGTTTTTGTAATCGTAACCCATTTTTTACCCCATGTATAGGGGTGGTTTTAATCCCTTGTTTACTAAGGGCTGACATAACCTGCTTGAGGGTGGCTTTCAGGGTATTTATACGAATATCCACAGGGGCTTGTTGGTTTAACGATAACAACACCGATTGTGTATCGTCCCCATATACAGATTCAAACAATCGATACATCCATTGTTGCACATTACAGCAAACAAAATCAGGCATATCCCCCCGATATAAATCTGTATGGGATTGCAATTTTTCATATAATGCGTGCTGTTTTTTATTCAGTGGCGGTGGGGCGAATCTGTTTTGTGTATCAAAAAACGCTTGCTGTACACTATGTTTATGATAAAAGTACATATACACCAATACCAATGTATCAAGGGATACGGGCGTATTATATTTTTCGCACCACCACGCACATGCCATACGATTGCGCAACACATTGTATACCAAACAGGCAATAAAGTTTTTATCCTTTGACCCCGCATAGCGGTTATTTTTGTTCCAACGGGATACTACCTTGTCTGCGGGAATTTTGGTGGTATCAATGGTATGTAATATATCGAGGGTGGCGGTGATCCGTGAAGATATTTTCATAACACCTTAATGTTGCCTATAATTAGGGGATTCACGGGTGATGCTAACATTGTGTACATGACTTTCACGCAACCCCGCATTGGTGATACGGCGCAACACACATTTTTCACGCATGTCCGTAATTGTCCTATTGCCTGTATAGCCCATGGATGCTTTGAGTCCGCCCACCAATTGGTGGATGACCGCAGACATTACCCCCTTGTATGCCACCCGTCCTTCGATACCTTCGGGAATGAATTTATTGGTGTCGTTAATATCGTCTTGGAAATACCGATCCGCTGACCCTTTTGCCATTGCCCCCTCTGATCCCATACCACGGTATGATTTATATGACCGCCCTTGATATAAGAATACTTCCCCGGGGGCTTCTTCTGTGCCTGCTAGCATGGATCCAATCATGGCAACCGATGCCCCCGCCGCAATGGCTTTGGCAAAATCCCCAGAAAATTTTATCCCCCCATCGGCAATTACGGGAATATGCACGGATTTTGCGTATGCGCACACTTCTAGTATGGCACTTAATTGGGGCACGCCCACACCCGCAACAATCCTTGTGGTACAAATGGATCCGGGACCAATCCCCACCTTTACTGCATCCGCCCCGGCTGCAATTAATGCCTTTGCTGCATCAGGGGTGGCGATATTCCCGCCGATAATTTCCACATCTGGAAAGGCAGTTTTAAGACGGCGGACTTGGTCTATAACGCCTTGGGCGTGTCCGTGTGCCGTATCCACAACCAATACATCCACACCTGCATCCATCAATAATTTTGCCCGTGCAAAGCCATTATCACCTGTGCCGGTTGCCGCCGCCACCAACAATGATCCATGCGTATCTTTGGCGGCGTGGGGGAATAAAGTACTTTTATCAATGTCTTTTAAAGTGATCAATCCCACACAGTGTTTTGCGTCGTCGGTAACAATTAATTTTTCAATACGGTGTTTGTGTAATAAGCGTTTGGCGTCTTCTTGTGAAGTACCTTCGGATACGGTAATTAAGCGTTTGGTCATCAGTTTTTCAATGGGTGTTGACATATCGTCCACAAATCGTACATCACGGTTGGTCAAAATTCCCGCCACTTTGCCCGATCGTTTGGTGATAACAGGCACACCGCTGATTTTATATTGACGCATACTTTCCAATGCTTCACCCAAGGTTTTATCGGCGGTTATGGTAATCGGATCCCGTACAATACCAGATTCAAAGCGCTTGACTTTACGGACTGCGTATGCTTGTTCAGTGGCGGGTAAGTTTTTGTGAATGACCCCAATTCCCCCAACTTGTGCCATAGAAATAGCCATTTTTGCTTCGGTTACTGTGTCCATGGCACTGGACATCAGCGGAATATTTAAACGGATTTTTTTGGTAAGACAGGTGCTCACATCCACTTCATGGGGCAATACTTGTGAATGTCCTGGTGTCAATAATACATCGTCAAATGTTAAGGCTTCTTTTATTTCCATGGTTTTTGTATCTCCTTATGACATATTAAGGGGATATACTTGCACAAAAATAATCGAGAATCAAGTTTTTTTTATGATTTGTCGAATTATTTTGGTATAAAAATCCTTATTTTTTCATTTTTCTTGTCTATTTAAGGGTAAAAATAAGGATTTATTCCCAATTTCCATCCCAATTGTTTTTAAAACCCCTTGCGATTACATACATTTCGGCGGAATCCTTCCGGGATGCACGGGGTTTGTAGTGATGGATTTGGGTAAAATGTTTTTTCATAATTTGTAAAATCTTATTTTCTGTTCCCCCAGAAAATACCTTTGCCACAAAAAATCCATCTTTTTCCAACACTTCTAAGGCAAATAATAATGCCATTTCCACCAATGCAATAATCCGTAAATGGTCGGTTTTTTTGTGACCTGTGGTATTTGCCGCCATATCGCTCAGTACGCCATTGGCTTTGTTATTTAAGTGGGATTTTAATGTATCAGCTGCGGTGTCATCGGTAAAATCCCCTTGTAATATGACTGCGCCGGCGATGGGTTTAATGGGTAATAAATCAATACCTACCACTGTGCCATTGGTGCCTATAATTTCGGTGATAATTTGTGTCCAACCCCCGGGGGCACAGCCTAAGTCGACAATCTTATGGTCGGGTTTGATTAAGTTAAATTTGTTTTGAATTTCCTGTATTTTAAATGCCGCACGGCTGCGGTATCCCAAGCGACGGGCTTCCGCCACATATGGGTCGTTTAAGTGTCTGTTTAGCCACAGGGTCGAACTATTTTTGCGTTTGCGGGCGGTTTTAACCCGTATGGTTTTATATCGGCGATCGGATATCCCGCCTTTGCTTTTTTTGTCATTCATGACAATTCCTGTGATGGGTGTCGCTGCATTAAATCCAGTAAAATACCTTCACGAATACCCCGGTCTGCGACCCGGATTTTACGGCTGGTGTTTTGTTTATACCACGCTGAACATATGGCATGTAAGATAACGCATCCTGCGGGCATAAGATGTGCCCTACTTTTGCCAATGCAGGGTTTATTTTCCCGAATATGGTTTTCTATTTTTGCCATATGTTCCGCCAAATCCATCACTGCGTCCATATCAATCGTCGTGCCGTCAATGGCACGACGATTGTATTGCTGCATTTTTAAGTGTGATGCGGTCAGCGTGGTAATGGTACCAGATGCCCCCAACAGTTCGATGTTTTGTATATTACACACTTTATCGCAAAGTGGGGTAATATAGGATTGAATCATTTTACTGTATGTGTGGAATTGTTCTGTATTTAACTGTGTTTTTGCCATATAATCGCTCAGTGTAATTACGCCATATGGTATGGATATGCAATCAACGAAGCGATTGTTGTTTAGTAATATCAGCTGGGTACTGCCCCCGCCAATATCAAAAATAACACTGTGGGGGATGTGGTTTGACAACAAGGCAATACATCCATTCGATGCCAACCGTGCTTCTTCGGCGGCGGATATAATTTCCAATGTAATGCCCGTTTCTTGTTTGACACGGGCGATAAAAGTGTCTGCATTTTCTGCTTGACGACAGGCTTCTGTTGCCACCGCCCTAATGGACATAGGGTTGTGCTTATGGATTTTTTTTTGAATGCGTTTGAGGCTGGCGATGGCACGGTCTTGGGCGGATACGCACAACGCCCCTGTATGTTTCAGGTCTTCGCCCAAACATACTGCATCAGAATGGGAATCGATGATTTTTAATCGATTGTTTTGTTTGGGGTACGCCACCAACAATCGGCACGCATTGGTCCCCAAATCAATGGCGGCATAACTTTTTGGCGGTGCAGAAATAACCTTTACCCGCCATTTAATATGTGACATATAATGTATCCTTACATATAAAACATGCGTATATGTCAGGTATTATGAACAGGGGCGATATGCCATTTCACAGTGTTTTTTACAATAAGGTCTGCCGGGTTCGCTGGGGGCGTGACAGAAATGAAATTCCTTTGTCCCCGGTTCCCCATGGGGCCATTGACACAAGTTTTCCCGTGATTTTTGGGAATAGGATGGAATACGAACAGGGGCGGGCTTGGTTGTCGGCGGTTGTTGATTCGCAACGATCTCTTTTGAAAGGGGTACAGATTCGTCCTTCCCCTTAGATGCGCTGAGTCCCATACGGTTTGCCTTACCAATAACAGCATTACGGGAAAATCCCCCCAATGCATCGCCGATTTCCTTTGCAGTCTTAGAACCCCAAAGTTCCCGTAATTTTTCGGTGGTTTCATTATCCCATTTTGGCATGTAATTCCGTATGTCCTTTTTACATGTGTTTTACAACTGTTATAACATATTGCATATGGATTCATAATCCTAATGTACTTGTATGTATTATAAGGGAATTTAAATATCGAATCAAGTAAAATGATTCTAAAATGATTCTGTATTTATTTTCTATTGTAAAAAATGTTGTTACATAGTATATTTTGCCTGCAAGATAACACTACATACATAATATGGTCAATTAAATGTAATTTGATTGACAAAGTGCGGTTGCAACCGCTTGCCACGCAGTGGCATTGTGGTGCAGAGCGGGGTGAGCGAGTGTTGTATTTTGTTGCACGAAGTGCAGGAAAATCAACATTATACCGAGCGAGGGGCGTTAGCCCCTTAGACTCACGATATAACCAACAAAATAAAATGTGCAGTATACTATAGCGAATCATTTTATACCGAATTAACTATATATTGGGGAAAACGCATGTCTAAACAATTTATTGACGAAGTAAACCAAGACATCAAGGATGAAAAATTGGTTATATTTTGGAACAAGTTTAAATATTTTATCATTGGGGGTGTGGCGGTTATTATTATCGGCACAGGTGGGTATTCTTGGTATATGGCATCGATTAATAAAAAATTGGAATCACAAAATGTTGCTTTGGATAATGCCTTAGATGATATACAAAATGATATTTCAGCATTGGATACAGTGATTGCAAACAGTGCGGATGGGGTACAGTTTATCGCTGTTGTCAACAAGGCAAAAGCATTGGTCGATATGCAAAAATATGACGAAGCGATTGTTACTTTGAATACATACGCATCACAAACAAATAATCCATTACAACGGGAATATACCCAATTGTCGGCGGTTTGGGTGGGGATTGAAGCGGGCAAAGTGGCATCCGTGCCACCGGAATTAGACACCTTAATTACATCACAAGTATTCGGGGATTTGGCAAAATTAACCAAAGCGGAAATTTTGTTAAAATCTGGGGATACTGCGCAAGCAACCAACATTTTACAAAGTGTGGTCAATGGTGCAAATACAGCACAACAATATAAGTCCCTCGCAACAGCTATTTTGCAAGGATTATAAAATTAGGGTGTGTTATGGGGCTGACTGTATGCTTAGTGGGACGCCCCAATGTGGGTAAATCCACATTGTTTAACCGTCTGGTGGGAAAACGCTTGGCGATTGTTGACGATACCCCAGGGGTTACCCGTGACCGACGGGTGGGGGATGGCAAAATTGCCGATTTAAAATTTACGGTCATAGACACAGCGGGTTTGGAAGAAGCATGTGACAACAGCCTTAAATCCCGTATGCGGTTGCAAACGGAATGTGCTGTGGCTGGGGCGGATGTGGCGTTGATGTTGGTTGATGGTCGTGAAGGTATAACCCCCCTTGATGTTCATTTTGCCAAATTTTTGCGTAAACAAAAAACGCCGATTATCCTTGTGGTAAATAAATGTGAAAAACAAGATGCCGTATCGAATATTGCCGAAGCCTACGCCTTGGGCTTGGGGCAGGTGATTGCCATATCTGCGGAACATGGCGAAGGGTTGGGGGATTTGTATGATGCGTTAAAAGATTGCAAATCCCAAGCGGATGATGTCCCTTTTGTGGATCGGGGGGAAGAAGCCGATGATAATATTGTTTTGTCCCATCCATTACAAATGGCAATTGTCGGACGGCCGAATGCGGGAAAATCGACTTTGGTTAACGGTTATTTGCGGATTGACCGTATGGTGACGGGACCAGAAGCAGGCATTACCCGTGACAGCATCGCATCGGATTTTAAAATTTTTGACCATAAAGTGCGTATATTCGATACGGCTGGATTACGGCGACGGGGGCGGATTTCTGAAAAAATTGAAAAGCTTGCCGCTGCCGATAGTGTACGGGCGATTAAATTTGCCCAAGTGGTGGTGTTGCTTATCGATATGGAACAAGGATTGGAAAAACAAGATTTATCCATTGCCCAAACGGTTATATCCGAAGGACGGGCATTGGTGATTGGTGCCAACAAGTGGGATATTGTCAAGGATAAAGAAAAAACCTTACAACGGATAAAAGACCGTGTACAAACTTCTTTGCCCCAAGTACGGGGCGTGCCGGTGGTGACCTTGTCCGCATTAAATCGACATAATATAAAACGGTTGATGCGGGCGGTTTTTAATGCTTTTGAAATTTGGAATGTGCGTATTTCCACCGCAAAATTAAATAATTGGCTTCGATATAAAACCGAACAGCATCCCCCCCCTTTGGTGGCAGGACGGCGGTTAAAGCTACGATACATAAGCCAAATTAAAACCCGTCCCCCGACATTTTATCTGAATGTATCGTTACCAGAGGGTATGCCCCAAAACTATATAAGATATTTGGCACAAGGCTTACGGGAAGATTTTCAGCTATGGGGGGTACCTTTACGCTTATTAATGCGAAAATCAGAAAACCCATATGGGCACATGCGTAACAAAAAAGCCATAGGCAAACGCTAGCTTGTGTAAAAAAATAGCCGATAAAAATATAAAAAAAGCCCCTCGGCAAAGCCGAGGGGTTAAGTTTGGAAGTATCTAAGTAGTCATATATCATACTAACAATAGTATTACATATAAAAGAAATGAAGTTCTGAAAAAATATCTCAGTGCTTGCATGTTTAATATACCAATATGGGTATGATAAAGAAATAGCATATTCGTAAAATGTTTTTAAAATGCGTTATAATGTGTAAAAAGGCGTTAAAATTGGGGTTTATATCGTGAAATGTAGGTAAAAATGTCATTGGCGATGGGGTCATATCGTGAAAAGACATAACAAAAATCATAAATTATAGGATTTTTAATATAATATATCGTATATTTTATATAAGATTGGGGGGTCGATTCTTTAAAAAATGTATTTTGCAATATACAAAGAATCATAACTATATAAAGACCTTCCCATACGGGGATAATTTTGCTTTTAACAATCGGAATGAAAGAATCACTACTCTTGCGTATCGAATCACTTGGGGTGTTGTATTCGGAGTAAAATATCAATCCCCATATGTGGGTTAATATTAAGGGCTTGGCAGTATAGTACAAATTCCAAAACATCGAGCCTGTGTTCAAAAGTTTCAATACGACCAACATACGAACGAACGACGCCCAGCCGTTTGGCAAAATCCCGTTGCCCAATTTACCATAATACAATACAATTACATTCCCAATACCCCACTACGGCCATCGATTGCCCCAATGGTTATATTGCGGCGGTGGGGTGGGGATTTTTGGGCGTATATCCGTGTATATATATCGCCTAAGGTGATAAATTGTATATCTTGTGCCAAACAGCTATCGACAAAGTGTGTAAACCACTTCAGGTATGCCATGCCTTCGATTTCCGCATGAATCGTCATCACATCATATGTATCTTGAGTAGGGTTTTGGGGGGTGCCTATCCATTTTAAGTACTGCCCTTGTAAACTGTTTAAGGGATAATGTACCCGTCCGATAAGTTCGTCGAGGGTGGGTAAGGTCGATGGAATTTGCAGTGCATGAAAATCCTGTCCCCCCATCCGGGGCAGGAAAGGTTGGGCATTGGGGCTGGTACAGTTTATGGCACGGGTATCGGATGCGTATTGTATACCAATGGTATCATATGCCTGTAACGATTGGGGGTGTACTTGCCACCCGGGGGCACCGGCACATATGGCGGGACGGTTGAATATGGTGGTAAACATATGTTGTGCCTGTTGCAATTCCTGGGTGGTGCGATGGGGGGTCCATGTGTGCATGCGGTCTTGCCATCTGGTATGATTCCAACAGTGAATCCCATGTTCAAACAACGGTATATCAAGGGATTTGATAAGGGTTTTATTCCGTTTGCCAATATGGGGCGGGGGTAACAAAGTGCCATTTAGCAACGACCGCACCCCATACAGGGACACCACGGAGGTACGGGATACTTTTTGTAAAAACCCGGGACGAAAGATACGAAAAATCGCCCGTCCGGTGGTGTCAGGTCCCAATGACCACAACCAAGTGGCGGGGATGTGGCGGTGGTATAACATTTTTGATAATGCCGGTGCCCCCAATCGGGTGCCCCGGTGCGTATCGACATCAATTTTTAAGGCGAGGTATTTTGTCATAAGTGTATCATTATGTGCGTTTATGGGGATGTATTGTTGCTTGCTGCATATAAAAATCCACGGTTTTATCAATGGCGGTGGCAATGGGTGTGGTCGGTGACCAGCCCAATATATTTTGGGCTTTGGTAATCGACGGCACACGGCGATTCATATCTTGATACCCCTTTCCATAATAAGTATGCTGATCTTGTATAACCCATTTTATACGCCGTTTTATATCCGCATATGCGGGGTATTTTGCCGCACTGTTTATCACCATTTGGGCAATGTCCCGGATACTGTATTCGTTATCCGGTGCCCCAATATTAAAAATTTCCCCATCTGCAACCCCATTTTTATTTTCGATAAGGGTTAACAGACATGTAATCGCATCGGCAATATATACAAAACATCGTTTTTGTGTCCCCCCATTCACCAGTGTAATATCCGTACCGTGCAATACATTTGATATAAAGGTCGGCACCGCCCGATTTTGCTTGCCTGTGCAAAAGGGATTGTCTTGGTACGGACCGATAAAGTTAAACGGGCGAAACAGGGTAAATTGTAACCCCTCGTGCATGCCCGATGCGTAAATAATCCTGTCTAGCATTTGTTTGCTGTTGGCATAAATCCAACGGGGCTTGTTTATGGGACCTGTAATAAAGTTCGATGTGTCCTCATTAAATTCTGTGTCCGTACACATGCCATATACCTCGGAAGTCGATGGGAATATCAAACGGGTATTATATTCGATACAATCATATACGATTTTTATATTTTCTTCAAAATCCAGTTGAAATACATATAACGGTTTTTGTACATATAACAGCGGATTGGCGATGGCCGCCAACGGTATCACCACATCACATGCTTGCACATGATGACGCACAATATCACGGCTGGTAAAAATATCCCCTTGTATGAATGTAAACCGCTGATGCTGTAATAGGGGGTGTAAGTTATCGTCGCATATATCAAACCCCACCACCCGCCAATCGGTTTTGTCCAGAATCGCTTGTAACAGGTTGACCCCAATAAATCCATTTATGCCGGTAATAAAATGTTCATAATAAACCTTTCTTTTATATCCGTTGTTGTTATATGTGTTGTACTGTATATCCTGTGTGTAATAATGGCAATGCGTCTGTGCCATCTTGGGTTGTTGCCCTAAGGATAGTAATTGCCGTATCTGCACACTTAATCGCCCCTTCACACAGTATCATACCGGTTATACCGGTGCTAATATGGGGGGATACTTCCGTTTCCCACACGGTTATCTTTGCACCGTTTACATAAAAAAATGCCCCCGGATAGGGTTCCGATACCCCCCGTACCAAATTGTGAATCTGTTGTGCCCGCATGCGAAAATCTATTGCCCCATCGGCGGGGGTACGGCGGGGGTATATACGGGCGTTGGGGGCGTTTTGGGGGGTGGCGGTTACGGTGCCGTTTAACATATCATGTATGGTGGTGTCAATCAGTGTGCGGGCAAGGGGGGTGATTTTTTGCATGACCGTGTGGGCGGTGTCGGTGGCGGTAATGGGGATGGCACGTTGTGCCACAATGTCGCCCCCGTCCACATGTTCCGACATTTTGTGCAGGGTAATCCCCGTTTGTGTTGCCCCACTGATAACCGCCCAATTTGTGGGTTGTGCCCCCCGAAAGGCGGGCAACAATGACCCATGTATATTATATGCCCCAAGCGGTCGGCACAGCAACCAATCCGTGGGCAACAGCTTACGATAATACGCACATATGACCATATCCCCCCCCTGTGCTTTAAGGTCCTTGGCGGTGGGGGTATGGGTATGGGTGGGGAGTGTATGGGTGCGTGCCAACGCCCCCACATCCCGAAACCATTTGGGTTCATGGGGGTTGTCCACATGGGTGTATACATGGGTTACAGGGGCGTTATGATCTATGAGTGTCGCCAACACTTCATATCCAATATCTGCATATCCAAAAAATATAATGTTCATGGTGTATAAAATTTATGCTGTTTACTTTTTTGGGCGGTGCAAGGTGCGGATTTCAAAACGGGGCCTGCCCCGTACTTGTTGATAAATGCGCCCAATATATTCGCCCATAATTCCAATGCCCATGATAATCACCCCGATTAAGCCAAACAGGATGGCAAACAGGGTAAACACCCCTTCGGCTTCCGCCCCCAACACCAAACGGCGGTACATTAACAAAAGGAATAATGCAAAGGACCCGGAGGATACAAATACCCCAAACAAGGTAAAAATCTGTAACGGTACCAAAGAATATCCGGTCATTAAATCAAAATTTAATCGAATCAAACTATATAATGTATATTTGCTTTGTCCATGTGTCCGTTCCGCATGGGGGACCTGTATTTCCGTGGGATTTTTTGCGTAACTTTGGGCGGTGGCGGGAATAAACATATTGCTTTCATTGGTTTTTAAAATGCGTGTAACAATAGGGCGGGAATATCCCCGCAGCATACACCCTTGGTCTTTCATTTTAATGCCGGTAATAGCATGGCGGATGCCGTTGATAATGCGGCTGGCATTTTTGCGAAACATACTGTCTTGACGGTTGGCACGGTATGTGCCGACCACATCATGCCCCGATTGTAAGGCATGTAATATTGTACCAATTTCTTCGGGGGGGTTTTGCAAATCCGCATCGAGGGTTATAATATAATCGCCTTTGGCATTTTCAAATCCCGCAATAATTGCCATATGTTGCCCATAATTCCCTTCGAAATCTATGACACAGGTTACTTCCGCCCGGGCACTATATTGGGACAGGAGCAACGACAACGAATTGTCCGTGCTGCCATCGTTGGTGAATATAACTTCGTATGGGGTGTGTAATGCGTCTAGTGCCGCATAGGTGCGTTCAAACAACAAAGGTAAATTTTCTTGTTCATTATAAACAGGAATGACAACAGATAACATATGTATTTTATCCTTAATTTTTATGGGCGCGACAGGCATATAACCCCTGCTATTATCAGGGTGATACCAAAAATTTTTGGGGCGGATAAAGGTTCTTGAAATAAAAAATATCCCGCAATGGCAACCACGATATACCCCATCGATAACAGGGGATAGGCATAGGACACATCGACCCGTGATAAGGCAAGAATCCACAATATAACCGATACACCATACAGAAACAGACCCAAAAATATCCACACATTAAAAATCGTGTGTATTCCAAGCGGGATGATATTATCGATACTAAGCGATATGCCACTTAGCCGTTCCGCCCCCTGTTTTAAGGCAAGCTGTGCCAGGGCATTTAAAAAAACACCGCTTAAAATCAAGGGTAAGTAATGGGCTTGTATCATACCCTGATGTATACCACATGCCTTATAAAAATACAATATGTATACTGTATTTGACTAAATGCGGTTGCAACCGCTTGCCACGCAGTGGCATTGTGGTGTCCGATCGGGGTGCAAAGTGGGGTGAACATGTGTGGGTTTTTGTCATGCAAGACATGGGTAAATCCACATCAAACGCAAGAGTATATAGAAAAGCTGGGGCGTTAGCCCCTTAGACTCACGATATAACCGACAAAATAAAACATGCAGTATAGTATGGCGAATCATTTTATATGAAATTAACTATACTGTATTTGTTTCACATAAACCCCCCCACAATTTTAAGGGTACTTGCAATATTATAAATCACAAAAAGGGGCACAGTCTTCTGATTTTAAGTATACATCGATGAGTGTGGGTGTAAAGATATATTTCTTGGTATCCGGATTGCTAAATGCAAATCTTAGGTACATGGTGAAAGATTTAAGGCCAAGGAACTTACTGTGGTCTACTATTGTACGATTGTTGGGGGCAGGACGGAATACCTTAGTTACAGTAAAACCTGTTTTGTTGTTATTTATGGGGGGCTCAGGCTGTAGAGTATTTAAAGTCAAGTCTGCCCCCCCTAAGGTACCACTTGCATCTGTCGCCATAGTCCAATGTGCGGTTACTTTTACACTGCTTGTTGTTACTAATATGGGGGATACCCCTGATACCATATCTTTGATAGTGTATATGTTACTGCTCTTTGTTAAGAAGGGATCCCTACTGGAACCTGTCCCTGTTGTAACATGTAGATTACCGGATGTAAGCGAAGTGGCAATGGTGGGCATAGATATCGTGTGTTTCGCAATGCTAAAGTTCGCCAGATCCAGTTTTCCGCTGTATTTTATGTTGCTATTTTTTGCAGTCATGGTAATAACGACTGTACCGCTTGATTCTGCACCGCTGATACCATCTGATGCGACGCTTAGCCCGGTGCTGATTGTATCGGGGGCATCGCTTGCTGTCCCTGCGGCGGTCCAGGTATAATCCTCATAGTTTGTGTTGGTGGGGAATCCCGCAAATGTCAGTGGAATTTTGCCCCCCCTATCTTTCCACTTGTTGTCTGTGCTGCTAACCGTCGGTTTGGGTGTATAATCGGCTAAGTTTTGCTTATCGATTTTAAAGTTTTCATGTTCTATTAGCTTGGGTAAACTGCCTTTTGCTGCACGGGTAATTTTTACCAGCAGAACCCCCCCTCTGGTGAGTTTAGTAGCATCAATTTGTCCTGTGTCTTTGTTAATCGCCCCTGTTAATGCACCGTTAACGATACCTGCGGTGGTCGGTGCGAAACCAGGTACAGATATAGTATTTGCTAAAATCTCAAAGGTGAAATCGCTTGGGATCGTGTTGGTTCCTGTTGTAAATGATACACCATTATCATTAAGGTTTAATTTATAATCTGTGGTATACGATTTACCCCATGCACCTGACCCTGAACGGGTGGCGGAACTTATGCGTGTTGGTTGTGTGGATATTTTTATGGTGGCGGTCTCATCTTCATATTTGGTGCTTTCAAATGTGGCGGTAATGGTGGTGGATGTGGTGAATGCATCTTTGATGGTGATGCTGTTATCGTTATTAATAACCAACTTGGTATTGCCATCTGTGTTGGCTAGGCTTTTTAGGGTCCAATCGTCTTTTTTACTGCTTCCCCCTGTTACAGATAATGTCCCTTGTATACTAGCGGCGCCAATTGTTTTATCGCCAGAACCGGATACATAGGGTACAATAAGATCTGCCATACTTAGGGTACCTGTCGCTTTTTGTTTATTAATGCTAAAGTCCGCTGTACGAATGGAGCCAGAGTATTGGGGGTTATTGGATTTTGCGGTTATGGTCATTTCTATTGTACCCGCCGATGTTGCCCCGCTGATGTCCCCACTGGTTTGGTCGATGGTTAATGTACCGCTCGGGACATTCCCTGATTTACCTTGAACCGTCCAAGTATAATGGGGGGGTGTTGTGTTGCCCGGCAAGGTATAGTCTAGGTTAATCTTGGTGGCCATATTGTTTTTCCATATACCATCTTCTCCGCTTGCTTTTGTTACCGCTGGGGGTGTGGTTACATCCGTTCCCAGTACTTGCTTATCGACAGTAAAGTTTTGGTATTCTATCAATTGGGCAAGACCGCCTTTTGCTTTTCGGGTAATTTTTATCAGCAGAATCCCCCCTCTGGTTAGTTTAGTAGCATCAATTTTTCCGTTGTGTTGGTCAATCGCCCCGGCTTGTGCAATACCTGCGGTGGTGGATGTGAAACCAGATACAGATACAGTATGGGGCAAAATTTCAAAGGTATAATCGCCAGGAACCGTGATGCTTCCTGTTGTAAAGCTTACGCCATTATCGAGAAAGATGAACCTATAATGTGTGGCATAGGTTTTACCCCATGTCCCTGATCCTAAACGGGCAGAAGAACTCAATTGTGTCGGCTGTGTGGACACTTCAACATCAGCGGTCTTCTGTTCATATTTGGTGCTTTCAAATGTGGCGGTAATGGTGGTGGATGTGGTGATTGCCCCTTTGACGGTGATGGTGTTATCGTTATTAATAACCAAATTGGCATTGCCACCTGTATTGCGCAGGCTTTTTAAGGTCCAATCCCCTGTGCTACTGCTACCGCTAACTATCGATAACTTACTTAGTATATCATTAACCCTAATCGTTTTATCTTTGGATACACCGGGTCTGTAGGATACAATAATATCTGCCAATTTTAGCGTACCTGTTTCCGTTTGTTTTGCGATGGTAAAGTCCGCTGTACGCATATTCCCCGAATACTTTTTGTTCGTGCTTTTTGCGGTGATGGTGATCTCTGCTGTACCGCCCGATTTCGCCCCACTGATATGCCCATTGCCGTCGATGGCTAATGTACCATCGGGTTCTGCCCCTGATTTTTTGTCCACTTTCCAACTGTAGTCGGATGTACTTGTACCGCCCGGTAAAGTATAGTTTAATTTAATCTTGGCGGAAGTATCCGATTTCCATTTGCCATCTTCATTGGTCGCTTTTGCCACCGCTGGGGGGGTGGTTACATCTGTGCCTAGAACCTGCTTGGTAATGGTAAAGTCCGCCAGATCCACTTGTCCGCTGTATTTGCTGTCATCAGATTTTGCCCGCATGGTAATAACCGCTTTACCGCCTGATGTTGCCCCGGTTAAGCCATCCGATGCGACGCTTAGCCCGGCACTAATTTCATCAGGTTTGTCATTGCCGGTTTTACCTGCCACCGTCCACGAATAATCCCCAAACGCTGTGCCGCTGGGCAATCCGGCAAATGCCAATGGGATTTTTGCCCCGCTGGTTTTCCATGTGCTGTCTGTGCTGCTCACCGTCGGTTTGGTTATATCACTGGCTAAATCCTGCTTAGTAATGGTAAAGTCCGCCAGATTGACTTGTCCAGTGTACTTGCTGTCATCAGATTTTGCCTGCATGGTAATAATCACTTTACCGCCTGATGTTGCCCCGGTTAAGCCATCCGCTGCGACGCTTAGCCCGGCACTAATTTCATCAGGTTTGTCATTGCCTGCTTTACCTGCCACCGTCCACGAATAATCCCCAAAGCCTGTGCCGTTGGGCAACCCGGCAAATGCCAATGGGATTTTTGCCCCGCTGGTTTTCCACTTGCTGTCTGTGCTGCTCACCGTCGGTTTGGTTATATCACTGGCCAAATCTTGTTTCCCCACAGTAAGGTTTACATAACCTGTGGTTTCGGGCAGTCCCCCTTTGGGATCACGGACAATTTTTATCAACAGTGTACCTGATTTGGTAAGTTTGGTGGCATTAATAATCCCTGTGTTGGCGGCAATAGCCTGTCCATTAACAATCCCTGCGGTGGTCGCTTTTGTTCCCGATGGGGCATCATTAGGCACAGCACCCGTAACAACAGAAAATGTGTAATCGCCACTGGCACCTGTTGTAAATGTTACGCCATTATCAGTAAGATTTAAGGCATAATCCACAGTATACGATTTCCCCCACTTTCCCTTTCCTGCGGGGGTGCCATCAATCAATTGTGTCGGCCGTGTGGACAATTTAAAGGTTTTGGTCACATTTTCGTATTTGGTGCTTTCAAATACAACGGTAATGGTCGTAGGTGTGTTGATTGCCCCCGATATGACCAGACCTAAGCCCCCACTCACAGGAAAGCCAACACTTGCATGGTTATCTGTATTGGTTAGGCTTTTTACCGTCCAATCGCTTCTGGAACTACCGGTTGCTGTTAATTGCCCCAGTATATCCGCCGCTCGTACCGTTTCAGTACCCGATACATAGGTTACAACAAGGTTGGCTACGCTTAGGGTATTTGCATGTACCGTTTGTTTATTGATGGTTACATCCACATCCCGGGTAATCGTTTCGTATTTATCATTCGCCGCATAGGTAATTTTCACTTTTACCACCCCACTTTGGGCGGTTTTGCCAATCTTACCATCGCTCGACGCCACTGTGATAGCATTCCCCCCTGTGGTCGGACCCGCATCCGTACCGGATGCTGTCAAGGCGTATGTGGCGGTACCAATCCCCGTAGGTAGATTCGTCGGTGTATAAGTTACCGTTCTACTTGCCGTTGCCCATGGAATACCCCCAGCCGATACCGTAAACCCGCTGTGGTCGCTGCTATCCTGTTTGGTTACGGTGATATTTTCATAATCTATTAACTCCGGCAATCCACCTTTGGCTTTACGGACAATTTTTACCAACAGGTCGCCCGATTTGGTCAGTGCCATCCCATTAATCGCCCCAGTGTTGGCGTTAATCGCCGTTTTCGATGTGTCAAGGATACCAGTCGAGCTTACTTTTGTTCCCGACGGTGCATCACTAGGCACATTACCCGTAACAATCGTAAAGGTATAATCGCCCGGCGTTGAGGTGGCACCTTTTATAAAGGTTACGCTCGTATCGCCCACCGTATCAGACAGTTTTAGCTTATAATCCGCCGCAACGCTAAATCCTATGCCCCATTTACCCGATACGCCCGTACGGGTATCGCCAGTGCTCATTGTCCCGGCACCAGTCGATAGTTCAAAGGTGGCGGTTTTATCCGTGTATTTATCACTTGCGAAGGTGGCGGTAACCGTGGTACTGGTGGGTATTGCCCCCTTAATGGTGATTGCCTTATTGTTGACGATAACAAACTTCGTATTCCCCGCACTATCTGTGTCTGCTAGGCTTTTTAAGGTCCAATCCGATGTTGCCCCTAAACCACCGGCACTGGGTACACCCAATTTCCCTGCTATGGTGGCGGTGTTTACCACTTTATCACCGGATCCCCCATACGGTATCACAAGGTCGTCCATGCTTAATGCACCCGTGCCCACTTGTTTATTGATGGTTACATCCACATTTCTGGTGATGGTTTCGTATTTATCGTTGGCGGGATAGGTAACCCGCACTTTTACTACCCCACCCTTAGTGGTTTTGCCAATCTTACCATCGCTCGACGCTACCGTGATAGCACTCGCCCCTGTGGTCGGTCCAGCAGTCGTACCCGATGCTGTCAAAGCGTATGTGGCGGTGCCAATACCCGCAGGGGCATTTGTTCGTGTATAGGTAACCGCTGTACTTGCCGTTGCCCATGCAATAGCCCCAGCGGATACGCTAAACCCGGTGTGGTCGCTACTATCTTGTTTGCTAACCGTAAAGTTTTGATATTCTGTAACCGTATCTACACTGCCCCTTTTGGCACGGAAAATTTTTATCAATAAAGTACCCGATTTGGTCAGCTTCGTTCCATCAATCGCCCCGGTTCTGGCGGTAATAGCTGTTTGTCCATTGGCAACAATACCTGCGGTGGTTGCTTTTGTCCCCGATGGGGCATCATTAGGCACCGCACCTGTAATAATCGAAAAGGTATAATCTGATTGTAAAAATGTTACCCCATTAACCGCAGGTCTTAAATTATAATCTGCAGTATACGCTTTACCCCATTTACCTGACCCCGTGCGAGGTCCTTTACTTATCTTCGACGGCTCCGTCGACAATTCAAATGTGGCAGTCTTATTTTCATATGCAGGGTGTGATAATACGGCGGTAACTGTTGTTTTGGTTTTAATCTCATCGGATATGGTTAGGGTTTTGCCCCCGCCCGTTACAGCAAGATCGCCGTTGTTATCCGAATCGGCAACGCTTACCAGTGTCCACTCAGATTTTTGTGTTTGTGCTGTACCTGTACTGCTTACAGACAATTGCCCCAGTATCTCAGCGGTGGTAACCACTTTATTCCCATCCCCATCCGCATAGAATATGACAAGATCCGCCATGCTCAACGAATCCGTTCCCGTTTGCTTGGCAATAGCAAAGTCCGCTAAGGTCATGGTGCCACTGTATTTATCCCCTTTGGCGGTCAGGGTAATAACCACTGTACCCCCAGATGTTGCCCCGAATATTTGTCCAAGGGAATTGATTTGTATATTCCCACTGGGGGCGTTGCTTGCTTTTTTGGCAACACTCCAATCGAATGCATTAGCACTTTGACCACCAGGCAGGTTGATATATGCCATACCAAATGTAGTTGCAGGATTGGTTTTCCATTTGAAATCGTCTAGGAATGGCGATATGGTTGGGATGGTGGTTACATCTGTACCCAATACTTGCTTGCTTACCGTAATATTTTCATAGTCAATAAGTTCGGGCAATCCCCCTTTGGCTTTGCGGACGATTTTTACCAACAAGGTTCCTGATTTGGTCAGTTTATTGGCTACAATCGCCCCGGTGTTGGCGTTAATCGCCCCAGTTAAGGCACCCGTTACAATATTCGCAGTGGTGGCGTCTTTGCCCCCCTTACCCCCATCACTGGTGGGTAAAATAGTAAAGGTATAATCGCCCGGCGTCGTCGTTGCACCTTTGGTAAAGGTTACCGTTGTATCGCCCACACTATCAGTCAGTTTTAATTTATAATCCGCCGCAGTGCTAAACCCTATACCCCATTTACCGGATAGTCCCGTCCGGGTATCGCCGGTGCTCATTGCCCCGGCACCAGTCGATAGTTCAAAGGTGGCGGTCTTATCCGTGTATTTATCACTTTCGAAGGTAGCGGTAACCGTTGTACTGGTGGGTATTGCCCCGGATATGGTCAAAGTCTTGCCACTATCCGTTTCAGCAAGATTCGAATGACTATCCGTATCCGCTAGGCTTTTTAAGGTCCACTCAGATTTTGCCCCTAAGCTATTTGGTACGGTTAATTTCCCTGTTATGGTGGCGGTGCTTACTTTTGTATCCCCCGAACCCCCATATGGTATCACAAAGTTCCCCATGCTTAATGCACCCGTTCCCGCTTGCTTATTGATGGTTACATCCACATCTCGGGTAATCGTTTCATATTTATCGTTTGCCGCATAGGTAATCTTCACTTTTACCACCCCACCCTTAGTGGTTTTGCCAATCTTACCATCGCTCGACGCCACCGTGATAGCATCCCCCCCTGTGGTCGCACCCGCCGTTGTCCCCGATGTTACCAATGCATATGTGGCGGTGCCAATACCCGCAGGTTTGCTGGCATTTTCCGTATACGAAACCGTTTGGCTATTTGCGTTCCATGCAATAGCCCCAGCGGATACACTAAACCCGCTGTGGTCGCTGCTATCCTGTTTACTAACTGTAAAGTTTTGATATTCTGTAACCGTATCTACACTGCCCCTTTTGGCACGGACAATTTTTATCAGCAAAGTACCCGATTTGGTCAGTGCCGCCGCATTAATAGCTCCAGTGTTGGTGTTAATAGCTGTTTTCGATGTGTCAAGGATACCGGTCGTGGTTGCTTTTGTCCCCGAGGGGGCATCACTAGGCACCGCACCCGTAACAATTGAGAAGGTATAATCTGATTGTACAAATGTTACCCCATTGACCGCAGGTCTTAAATTATAATCCGCAGTATACGATTTACCCCACTTTCCTGACCCCGTGCGAGGTCCATTACTTATCTTCGACCGCTCCGTCGACAATTCAAATGTCGCAGTCTTATTTTCATATGCAGGGTGTGATAATACGGCGGTAACTGTTGTTTTGGTTTTAATCTCATCGGATATGGTTAGGGTTTTGCCCCCGCCACTCACCGCAAGATCCCCATTGTTATCCGTATTGGCAACGCTTACCAATGTCCACTCAGATTTTTGTGTTTGTGCTGTACCTGTACTGGATACAGACAATTGCCCCAGTATCTCAGCGGTGGTAACCACTTTATTCCCATCCCCATCCGCATAGAATATGACAAGATCCGCCATGCTCAGGGTATCCGATGTGGTTTGCTTGGCAATGGTAAATGCCGCTAGGTCAAAACTGCCACTGTATTTATCGTTGTTGCTAGCCGATGCGGTCATGGTAATACTCACTGTACCAGCGGAGGTTGCCTTGCTGATTTTACCATTTGCATCAATTTCCAATAGACCACTGGCGGTGGTGCTCTTAATACCCCAGCCAAACGCACTGGCACTTAGCCCGCCGGGCAGGTTGGTATATTTTAGGTCAAATTTGGTATTCCCCGTTTTCCACTTATTGTCGCCACTGTTTAACGATATGGTCGGGATTGTCGTTACATCCGTACCCAGTACTTGCCTGTCCACTGTGATATTTTCATAATCTGTCAATGCGGGCAATCCGCCTTTGGCTGCACGGACGATTTTTACCAACACTTTACCTGATTTATTCAATTTGCTGCCATCAATCGCCCCGGTGTTGGCGTTAATCGCCCCGGCTTGTGCAATACCTGCGGTGGTGGCGTCTTTGCCCCCTTTGCCCCCATCACTGGTGGGTACAATCGTAAAGGTGTAATCGCCTGCGTTCGTTGTATCGCCTTTTGTAAAGGTTACGGTCGTATCGCCCACTGTATCAGACAGTTTTAATTTATAATCCGCCGCTGTGGTAAACCCTACACCCCATTTACCTCTTAATCCCGTCCGGGTGGCACTCGTATCAGTCATTTCCCCCGCCCCAGTCGACAGTTCAAAGGCGGCGGACTTATCCGTGTATTTATCACTCTGGAAGGTAGCGGTAACCGTGGTACTGGTGGTGATCGCCCCGGATATGGTCAAAGTTTTGCCACTATCCGTTTCAGCAAGATTCGAATGACTATCCGTATCCGCTAGGCTTTTTAAGGTCCAATCGGATGTTGCCCCTAAACCACCGGCACTGGGTACGCCCAATTTCCCTGTTATGGTGGCGGTGCTTACCGCTTTAGTACCCGACGCATACGGTATCACAAGGTTCCCCATAGTCAATGCCCCTGTGCCCACTTGCTTACTGACGGGTACACTCACATCTCTGGTAATCGTTTCATACTTATCGTTAGCCGCATAGGTAACCCGCACTTTTACCACCCCCCTCTGGGTGGTGTTGGCAATCTTACCATCGCTCGACGCCACCGTGATAGCATTCCCCCCTGTGGTCGCACCAGCGGTTGTCCCCGATGCTATCAATGCGTACGTGGGACTATTGCTAATCCCCGTAGGTTTGCTGGCATTTTCTGTATACGAAACCGTTTGGCTACTTGCGTTCCATCTAATCGTACCAGCGGATATACTAAACCCGCTGTGGTCTGTGCCATCCTGTTTGCTCACCGTAAAGTTTTGATATTCTGTAACGGCGTCTACTCTTGCCGCTCCTGTCCCTTTTGCCGCACGGACAATTTTTATCAATAAGGTACCCGATTTGGTTAATTTGCTGGCATCAATCGCCCCGGTTCTGATGTTACTTATAGCATTTTGCCCACTGGCAACAATACCTGAGGTGGTGGGTGTCTTACCACTGCCATCATCGCCCGTTGGCACAATCGAAAAGGTGTAATCTGCATTAGTAAATGTTACACTCCCCACCGAAGTTCTTAACTTATAGTTCGTAGTATACGATTTACCCCACTTACCTGAACCCGTACGCCCCCCTGTACTTATCTTCGATGGCTCCGTCGACAATTCAAATGTCGCCGTCTTATTCTCATACGCAGGATGCGACAATGTGGCGGTAACCGTTGTTTTGGTTTTAATTTCATCGGATATGGTTAGGGTTTTGCCACTACCCGTTACAGCAAGGTCGCCGTTATTATCCGTATCGGCAACGCTTACCAGTGTCCACTCAGATTTTTGTGTTTGTGCCGTACCTGTACTGCTTACAGACAGTTGCCCCAGTATCTCTGCGGTGCTTACCACTTTATTCCCATCCCCAGACACATAGGATATGACAAGATCCGCCATGCTCAGGGTATCCGTTGCCGTTTGCTTGGCAATGGCAAAGTCCGCTAGGGTTAAACTACCACTGTATTTATCCCCTTTGGCGGTTAAGGTGATAACCACTGTACCAGCGGAGGTTGCTCCACTGATTTTACCATCATTATCGATTCGAACCGTACCACTGGGTGCCGCCCCTGCCTTGTTGGCAACCGCCCATGTAAACGCATTCGCCGCCAGACCGCCGGGCAAGTTGGTATATTTTAGGTCGAATTTGGTGGCGGTGCTCGTCTTCCACTTGTTGTCCCCACTGTTTAACGATATGGTCGGGATTGTCGTTACATCTTTCCCTGCCCCTAGCTCCTGCTTATTCACTGTAATATTTTCATATACTGTTAATGCGGGCAATCCGCCTTTGGCTCTGCGTTCGATTTTTACCAACACTTTACCTGATTTATTTAGCTTGGTGCCATCAATCGCCCCGGTTTTGTCGTCAATCGCCCCACTTAAATCACCGCTAACAATGCCCGCAGTGGTGGCGTCTTTGCCCCCTTTGCCCCCATCACTGTTGGGTAAAATAGTAAAGGTGAAATCCGCACTGGGATCAAACGATACGGTAACATCCCCCACCGTGTCAGAAGCTTTTAGCTTATAATCCACAGTAAAGGTCTTGCCCCATTTACCGCTTAATCCCGTAGGGGCATCCCCCAATGTACCGGCACCTGTCGAGAGTTCGAAGGTTTTGCTCTGATCCGCATATTCAGAATCCGTATGTTCGAAGACAGCGGTTACAGTTGTCCCTGAGGGTATTGCCCCGGATATAACCAAAGTCTTGCCATTAACAGCCAGCTTATCACTATTATCTGTATCCGCTAGGCTTTTTAGGCTCCAATCGGATTTTTGCGTTTGCCCCCCGGATACAGATAATTTACCCAGTATCTGTGCCGTGCTTACCGTTACATTGCCAGACCCATACGGTACAACAAGATTTGTCATCGTTAACGACCCGGTAAATGCAGTATCGGTTTTGACATAGACAATACGATCATTAAAGTCCGCCGCACTATATGTCAATTTGATAACCGCTGCACCCGCACCGGCTTTGTCTTCCAGTGTACTGGTATATGTGGCACTGCCAACGGCAACATTCGTACCCCCATTCTTAAACTGGAAGTCTGTACCACTTGTTCCTGAAACCCTTTCCGCTTTCACAGTCGGCGTTATCCCGGTGGGCAGGGTGCCAATAAAGGTTTTCAGGTCATATGTCTGTGCATTGGTTAAAGTATACGCAGTGGCTTGGCTGCTGCCATCGCCGCCCTTAATATCATTATTGGTTTTATCCGAATCGGATAGCACACTGCCGATTTGGCTGATGGCGGCCGCTGATACATATACAACCCGATCCTCAAATCCATCCGCACTGTATGTCAATTTTAAGGTGGCGACTTTGCCCCCCGCTATATCTTTAAACTGGCTATCTGCGGTAACTTCCGCCAAAGGTACAGTGGTGGTACCATCGCTGGCGTAAAATTCATAGTCTGTGCCCTCAGCCCCATCATCGCCAGCGACTTGTTCCACTTTTACCGTAACTTTATTCGGATCAATCGCTCCGCCTGTGGTTTTAAGCGTATCTGGAATGTCGCCAAGAAAATCGGCAACATCGTATTGTTCCCCATTCTGTAAGGCGTATGCGGATCCTTCTGTCGTACCATCCCCAGCACTGATTTTATTCGCTGTTTTGTCCGCAGCACTCAGAGTATCCCCAAGGGCAGGGGTGTTCTCCGCATCAGCGGTTCTTATCTCATAGTGCCGTTCGACCTTGTCATAGCGTTTGTGCCATACGGTATCTGTACCTGATATAGGAGTGGATTTTAATGCGGACTGTAACTGGTCTTGTATGCTTTTACCGAATGCCAGTTTAAAATCGACCGATATATCGGTCTGTGCCGATTCGCCATTGGGTTTGTCATATTCCCCCCGCACTGTTACCACTGCATTGGGGGTAAATTCAGCAATTAGTTTATTACCCTTAACAACCGTATCGCCAACCCCATCGAATCTATAGGTATTTACCCCCACAGACACTTGCTCATAATTGGGAATATTGCCCTTAGCCGTTATATCCCAGCCTTGTAATACCTTTTTATCGTCGATAATGTTATTACCAATGCGACGATATAGGTTTGCCGCCATATCAAACCGTGCGGTTTTTAGTTCCGCCCCCACACTAAACCGTTGGAAATTTTCTGAAGATTTAAAAGCAAGTATATTCTTTGTCCCATCCTTGCTATCAAAGAACGCATTGACCCCAACAATTAAGGGTGCGGTTGTTGTATCGATAAGTTTCCGATACCCCAATCCCAAGTTTAATCGATTCACCGACTTCTGACGATTATAAGAAGTTTGTAAATATGTAACCGTGTCTTTTGTTTCCGACAGGTTGCTAAAAGCGGTAATATCCCAATTTAGGGTTTTATCCGTATATCCAATACCCCCACTAATCCATTCGAAGATACCTTGCTTGTTAATCGTATCGATAAACAAATTCCCCGTGGCATTTACAACTTTGTCCGTATCATCGGTAAACGCTGGCGTTATTGTTGATAACACAAGTACACTAGCACCAGCCAAAAACATCTTTTTCATACATTCAATCCTTAATATTTTAAAAATTCAAACTTACGGCGATACCATACACTATCGACACCGCCAAACAGAAACTTGCCAGATAAAGTTTATAAAGATAGTTTGGCATATGCCTAAATAAACACCTAATTATAATTATACAGATTTTTTTTTTTTTTCAAGTATTAAAAACAACAATTAAAATATACCATAAGTTGCATGTATGGGACAGATAAGTAGGGAAGGGGGGAATTGGGAAGTGTGCTTTTATCTTTGATTGACTATATTATCCAATAATATTATTGTCCTTTAAATTTTGTATGGATTGTGTGTCCAGTTTTAATATATCTTGTAATATGGATGTTGCATTTTGTGATAAAGTGGGGGCAGGGGTAGCAAAATTGGGGTTGTCACCATTGATATGTATGGCGGGTTTTACAACTTTGTACTGTTTGCCCACTGCATTGGATTGTAAGGATTGGACGAGGTTACGGTTTTGTATTTGTTTTAATTTCAGTGTGGTGTCCAGTGTATTGATTTCCCCCACAGGGATTTTTAAGGGTACAATCCCGGCGATCCATTCGGCGGTGGTTTTTTGTGTTAGTACACTTTCCAAATATGCAATAACTTGTTCCCGATTTTCACAACGGGTATGGCGGTCTTTGAATGCGGGTATATCCATCCATTCTGGGTGTCCCAAAAAGGTAACCAGAGCATTCCATTGGTGTTGGGTGTTGGTGGCAATATTTATCATGCCATCTTTGGTGCGAAAAGTCCCTGATGGGGTCGATGCGGCACTGTGGTTGCCATTTTGTACATGGACTTTGCCACTGACCGTGTAATCGCTGGCGACCCATCCCAGGCTGGCAATCACCGATTCAAGCATCGATATATCGATATATGCCCCTGTTTTTTGCGGATTGTTAAGGGCGGATACAATCGCAAATGCCCCATTTAATCCCGCAATGGTATCAGAAATGGGTGCCCCTGTTCGATAGGGTACAGGGGGTTCCCCATCCGCAGGCGGTGCCCCCGTTACCGCCATAAGCCCCGATATGCCTTGGATAATTTGGTCATATGCTGCTCGATTCGACATGTCCCCCTGTTGTCCATACCCAGAAATGGCACAGTATACCAACGCAGGATTTATGTGTTTTAAAGTGTTATACCCCAGCCCCAATCGTGTCATAACGCCCGCTCGAAAGTTTTCCACCACCACATCACATTTGGCAACCATTTTTTTAAAAATTGCAACACCTGTATCGGATTTTAAATTTAAGGCAAGGGATTTTTTACCCGTATTCATGCCCAAAAACAATGCCCCCATATTTTTTGTTGTTAAATCGGTTTCGATACCCAACTGTCGTCCGCTGTCACCCGTTTTAAGGGGCTCAATTTTAATAACTTCCGCCCCCATATGTGCCAAGTGTAAAGTACAAAACGGCCCCGCAATAATTGTGGTTAAATCCAATACTTTTATATGCGATAAGGGTAATTGGGGGGTGTCAGTCATGGGTATGGTTCTTTCTTTTACTGTACAATTTATTGTGTTTATAATATAGTATACAATATTTATAAAAATGCAAGATGTAACACTCTTATGACACGAAAGCGATGCCCATGTATATACAGATTTGTGAAGTTAGCCCCCGTGACGGATTACAAAACCATCCCGTCGATGTGTCCACAGATGATAAAATAGTCATGATTGATACATTGTCCCAATGTGGGTTTACCAGCATTGAAGTTACCAGTTTTGTATCCCCTAAATGGGTACCCAAAATGGCGGATGGCGGCGAAGTGATGCAAGGTATCACCCGTCTTGATAATATCAATTATATTGTTTTAACCCCCAATCAGCGGGGTATGGAAAATGCCCTTAATTATCATCCCGATAGCATCTGTATTTTTCCATCGGCAACCGAAGCGTTTAGCAAACGCAATTTAAATGCCACCAAACAGCAAGCCTTTGATCGTTTTGCCCGTGTTGCCAAATTGGCACATGCCCACAATATTAAAATTCGGGGCAGTTTGTCGTGTGCAGGATTTTGCCCCTATGTGGGCGTTGTATCGCCGAGGGTAATTGCCGATGATGTGCAAAAATTGTTGGACATGGGGTGTCATACCATTAGCTTAGCCGATACGGTGGGGGGCGTTACCGGTGATATGTCCCGGGCGGTGTTGGATACAGTGTTAAAATATGTAAATCCGCACAGGGTGTTTGGGCATTTTCATGATACTAGGGGATATGCGTTGGATAATGTGGATGCGTATATGGATGCGGGTGTAACCGCCTTTGATGGGGCTATATTGGGGTTGGGCGGTTGTCCATTTGCTAAGGGGGCAACCGGGAATGTAAACACCCGTAAATTGGTTACCCACTTGCACGCCACCGGACACACCACAAATATATGTGTCGATACCTTGATTCAAGCGGAAAAAACCATTCAAAAATTTGTATAATATGGTTTAAGAAAGATAAAAATATATGCAAATATCCGTGCATTATGTGGAACTTATGATTGCCACCTTGGTGTTTGTCTTAACCCCTGGGCTGGGCGTTGCGATAATTTTATCCCGTACTATTGCCGATGGATTATGGCGGGGCTGTGTGGTTGGGGTGGGTTTGGTATTGGGTGATATGACTTATGCGGTGGTGGTATTGTTGGCGTTTACCGGTTTGGCGGATATGATTGCCCCATATTTGTTTTATGTGCGTATATGTGGGGCGGGATACTTGATATATTTGGGTATACAACAAATGCGAAAGGGAAAAATTGATATGCAGCACAGCCCCGCTGTGCACCGTCCCATATGGCATGATTTGCTGGTACATTGGTTGGTGTCGGTTACCAATCCCAAGGTTATGGTGTTTTATATGGGTTTTTTACCGCTGTTTTTACCATTGGGACACCTGCGTATGGGACAAAATATAGGGGTTATATTATCGCTGTTTAGTGCCAGCGTGTTGGGGATTTTTATCACAGCATTTTTTGCCGTACGATTGAAAAAATATTTGGTAAATGACAAAACCGCCCCGATCATTAATAAAATCATCGGCGTTTTAATGTGCATGGTCGGTGTGTTTCTGGTTATGTAATATCTTTTAAGAATATAAAAAATCCACTGGTCAAAATGGATTTTCCATTATGTAATGCTTTCAGGTTCTGCCCCTATGTTTATGTATATAGCAATGGTTTTGGTCATTATAAAAATAAATCAACACATCTTTTTACGTATTTCCTGCATTTCATCATAACAGGATGATTCAAAGTGAAAGAAAAACTCTTCAGAAAATGCGTTTACTACTTTTCCACACCTTGTTCAGTTGAGTAATCCACAAAATCCACAGATTTTCCTTTTTCTTTAGGGTAATACTTTAATGGACCAAATCAGTGGGGCTGGTCAATTTCCAAGCCTGTAACACCCTCAAATTTGTCATTCATATTGCTGATACTATTTAAACGCAAATACACATTCTTTTTATCATCCAGCGAATCTAGGATAGAATACAAAGCCTTGATTGAAGTATAATGGTAAATTTCGTCAGTCATAATTTAAAAAGTTAATTTTTTAGTTTTTTTGAATAAAAATCTTTTATAATCTTGTTTGGAATTTTTTTGTGTGGTGTACCATCGTAACACTGATGCCAAGGTGAACCTTTTTCGTGGGTTATTTCACGTAAGGTAAACGCCCCGTAGCCCTTATATACATCCCAAACAGATTTAATAAATGCTTTATGTGATTCCTCAATACTTGATTTTTCAGGTGGTCTATAAGAAATACCCGAACTACCAAAGACTTTAAATTCGTGGTATACTTCTGGAACAACTGGACCATGTCGCCATGCCTCCACAGATTCTTTAAAAATAGTATTCCCACGAATTGCTAAACCCCACGCTTTTATAAAATAGCAGATTTTAATAAGTTTTAATTGCGATACATTTTCTTCTTCTTCATTTGCCAATTGTATTATTTCATCGGCAACTTGCAATGCTGTATATGCCATATGATTATCTCCTTTTTGAATCAAAACAGACCATACATTATAGTATAGTCCCTATAAAATATTTTTAAATAATACAAAATATGGGTTTTCTTACACTACGCTCGATTCGAGTGTACCACGAATCTTTAACATTTGCAAGTTTATATTTTGTCAAGTTTTTTTATATGGTATGCGTAAAAATATATCATCTACAATATCATATACGCAAAATTAGAATATATGCTATACTATCGCAAAATATAACATACAAGGGAATATAAAATGTCATTATTAAAATCTTCTGTTACTATTGCTGGGTTTACTTTACTGAGCCGTGTTTTTGGGTTTGTGCGGGATGTGTTATTTGCTAGTGTGGTCGGTACGGGCATTATTGCCGATGCGTTTGTGGTGGCGTTTCGGTTTCCCAATATGTTTCGGGCGTTGTTTGCCGAAGGGGCGATGAATGCGGTATTTGTTCCTATTTTTTCTAAGCTATTGACTGATAAAAAATCGGCGATACAATTTGCCCAATCTTTGGGGGTGTTGATATTTGGGTTTATGGTGTGCTTTGTTGCCATTGGGGTGTTGCTTATGCCCCAAATTATGGCTGTACAAGCCCGTGGATTTGTGGACGATACGCAAAAATTTTCCTTAACTGTCGGGCTTGCCCAAATGATGTTTCCGTATTTGTTGTTTATGGTGATGACTGCATTTTTTGCCGGGATATTAAACAGTTTTGATCGCTTTGCCCTGCCGGCTTTTACACCATCTGTGTTAAACATAGTGGCAATTTGTGTACTGGTATTGGTGCAGATCGATATTGTCCCCCTAACTGGGTATGAATTAGCGGTGGGGGTTGGTATTGCCGGCACAGCCCAAGCAAGTATCTTATGTATCGGTTGTATGCGGTATAAAATAATACCATTTACATATAAAGTTGTTATAAGTCCATCGGTAAAACAATTTTTTCGCCAAGTTTTACCAGTCGTGTTTGGGGCATCTGTGTTACAATTAAATATCTTAATTGGTACCATATTAGCCACCACCCTTGAATCGGGCAGTGTATCGTTTCTGTATTATGCGGACAGGTTGATACAATTACCCCTTGGGGTTATCGGCATAGCCATTGGGGTGGCACTTATCCCGATGTTATCCCGTGCCATTGGGGCGGGCGATATAGAAAAATCCCAATCCGCCCAAGCCCAAGCCATCATATTTGCCTTGTTCTTAACGGTGCCTGCATCCGTAGCGTTAGGGATTTTAAATGTGCCAATTATCAGCGGATTGTTTGTATATGGGGCATTTACCCATACAGACATGATAAAAACTGCCTCCGCTTTACAAGTATTAGCGGTGGGGTTACCGGCGTTTGTGTTGATTAAGGTTTTAACCCCTGCATACTTCGCCCGATCAGATACCAAAACCCCCATACGCATAGCCATTGCCTGTATGGGTATAAACATTGTCGTATCTTTAATATTGATGGAATACATATCATTTGTGGGCTTAGCCATCGCCACCAGTATCAGTGCATGGTGTAATGTGGGGGCATTATTATATATTTTGCACCGTAAAAACATAAAAATCTGTCAAAATATCAGCAAAACCATAACAAAAATTATCCTATGTAGTACCACAATGGGGGCGGTACTATTCGCCTTAAATGGATACTTTGCCGACATATTTAGCCAAAACCTGCCCCATAAAATATGGGTGTTAATTGGTATTATAGTAATAGGCAAAATAACCTATGCCATTGCCACAATGATAACAAAAACTGTTACTATGGCGGATATAAAAAAGGTATTGATTAAATAGTATTATATGTGATATACTTTTGATTGTGTATCACTGGTGTATCTAGGAGTTAAATTATGCGACAACCAAAACCGAATTCAAAAAAATATACTGACTTAATTTGTGAAATAGAAAATGGCAGTATAAAAATACCAAAATTTCAGAGAGATTTTGTTTGGGAAATTGCCAAAACAGCAAACCTTTTGGACAGCATTATTAAAGGATATCCAATAGGCACTTTTATTTTATGGGAAACAACAGAACGCATGAGTGCCATTAAAGACATTGGCAATCAAAACCTACAAGAACCTAAAGAAAATTATCCTATTCAATATGTACTAGATGGTCAACAAAGAATGACATCGTTGTATGTAGCGCGTAAAGGATTATGTTTGGGTAAAGGTAAAAACTATGAAAATATTTATGTCAATTTAGATTGTAATAATTCAGATGATGAACCAATCGTAACAGAAAATAAACCCGAGGGCAATCATATAAAAATTTGTGAATTATTAGTGTCTTCTGTTTTTAGCATTATAAAAAAGTATGACAATGATGAAGTACAAAAGACAATCGAAAATTATCGAAATGCTTTTCAAACTTATGAGTTTTCTACAATCGAATTAAAAGATGAGAAAATAGAAACAGCGATTGAAGTATTTACAAGAATTAACACAAGTGGAAAAGTATTAACATTATTTGAGATAATGGTTGCAAAAACTTATGATGAAAACAAAAAATTTGATATGTTGGAAAAATGGGATAATTTTAAAAAAGATGTTGAAAATTATGGGACAATTAATAATTCAGTAATCTTACATTTATTGAGGCTATCAGAAAGTTTGTGTAAATAGTATTTTAAAGTTTAACTCTATCGTCAAACATAATAGCGAATTGGTTTAAAGCTTGTTTCCAATTCCTAATGGGCATTGTCCATCTTTTTTCTGCATTTTGCAAGGCTAAAAATAAAGATTTTTTGACAGCCGTATCATTTGGGAATACCCCTTTGTTTTTAATGATTTTTCTAATCTGCCGATTGATGGATTCTATGGTGTTTGTGGTATAAATGACCTTTTTAATATGCTCGGGATAGGCTAGACACGGTGCTATACTCGCCCACTTTTTCTGCCAACTGCTGGCGATGGTTGGATATGTACTGTCCCATTTTTGCCGAAATGCCTTTAACTGTTGCAATGCCATGTCCTCAGATGAAGCGTTATAAATGGCTTTTAAATCATCAGCCACTTGCTTTTTATCTTTCCAAGGGACGAATTTTAGGCTGTTGCGTACCATATGCACAATACACAGCTGCACGGTGGTTTGTGGAAATACGGAACAGATGGCGTCTTCAAATCCAGTTAGTCCATCGATACAGGCTATGAATATATCAGTAACGCCACGGTTTTTAAGTTCTGTTATCACTTGTAACCAAAACTTAGCCCCTTCGGTTTTGGCAATCCACATGCCAAGTACTTCTTTTTTGCCTTCCATATTGATGCCCACAGCTAGGTAAACCGCCTTGTTGATAATAACATGGGTGTCACGGGTTTTAATGTGTATACAGTCCAGATAAACAATGGGATAAATACTATTAAGCGGTCTGTTTTGCCATGCGTTGATGTCGTCTATGACTTTGTCCGTAACAGTTGAAATCAATTCATGGGACACTTCTGTTCCATAAATCTCATAAATATACTGCTGAATTTCCCGCATAGTCATGCCACGGGCGTACATGGATATAACTTTATCATCAAAGCCATCAAATCGCCGAGCATTTTTTGGAATAAACTGGGGTTCATAATTGTTATCTCTGTCCCGTGGTATGCGTAAATTTAAACTATCATTGTCACTGATAATGGTTTTGGAGTAATGTCCATTACGGCGATTTGTAGTACTTTTGGGGGATTTATCATGCTTTTGATAGCCAAGGTGATGTTCCATTTCCCCGTCAAGGATACCGTTGGCAAGGCTTTGTTTCAAAGATTGAAAAAAGCCATCAGCACCAAACAATTCCTGCCCTTCGGCTTGTTGCAATAGTTGCTTGATCAAATCAGGGTTAATCTCTGGTCTAGTATTTAACTTCTTGGTTCTTTTAGTCATAAGTAAGTCTCCTTAATTTTGTATGTGTTATATTGGGAATATTCCCAATATAACACATGGTTAATAAAGTCTACTTACACAAACTTTCTGATATACCCCATTTATTGTCATTATTATTAAGTACCGATTGTAAAAGATCTACTATTTTAAAATTAAAAAAAGATGATATTATATCTAATTGGGATAAAGCCATAGATGCACTTAAAGAAAGTATAGATTATTTAAAAAATTATGGTGTTGTAGTATCTAGACTTTTACCATACGATGCCCTTTTAGTACCTTTTGCGTATTTTTTTAGTCGTGTTAAGAAAAATGATACCACTGAAAATCAAAGGTTACATTTACAACAGTTTTTTTGGCGTATGGCTTTATCCCATCGTTATTCTAGTGCACTAGAATCAAAATTAACACAGGATGTTCAAATGATAATTAAAAAAATCATTGATGGGGAATCTCCAAGTGATGATAAAATAGATATTGATTTAAATAACTTAAATATAAGCCCAGAAAATTTAATCAATACTTGGTTTACTACAGGAAGTTCTTACTGCAAGGCTATTATTTGTTTATTAGCAAAACAGAATCCAAAAAACTTTAATGATAATACAAGTGTTGCATTAGATAATGATTGGCTTAAACAGTCTAATAGTAAAAATTACCATCATTTTTATCCAAAAGCTCATTTAAAAAACATTGGTGAAGAAAATTATAATAATGTTGTGAATATAACAATAGTAGGTGAAGGGATTAATAAAGGGAAAATTTCAAATAAGCCTCCAAGCCAATATTTGCAAGAGTTTAAAAAGAATAATATTGATAATATTGAAACAACCTTAATATCTCAATTTATAGAATGGGAAGATGTTATAAAAAATGATGCAGAAATGTCCTATGAATATTTTTTAGATAGAAGAGCGTTACGTATGTCACTGGAACTAAAAAAACTTGTGGGATTAAAAGTAAATGATTCATGATAATTATACATTATCCCCCTTGGTTTTATATGTAAATTGTGATATAATACGCCAAATTTTTATACATATACACAAGGACACGCAATGGAATATCTGTATATATCTTGGAAGGATATGCAACAGGCGGTGGAAAACGCTATTAAAAATATTGACCACCCCATAAAAGGTATTATTGCTGTTACCCGTGGGGGTTTAGTCCCCGCAGGGTTTATTGCCCAACAAATGGAGATTAAAAATATTAAAGTTGCATGCTTGGAAAGTTATGCGGATGATTCCAATACGCAAGGCGAAGTCAGAAGTTTGTTGCCCCTGCCGGATGCGGAAGAATTACACGAATATATATTTGTCGACGATATTGTCGACAGTGGCAAAACCATAAAATATTTAAAACAAAAATATCCAACCATAAAACACTTGGTATTATTCGCCAAACCCCGTAGCGTAAGTTTATTGGATTATCACGGCCGCTTATTAACGCCTGAGGAATGCAAAAAATGGCTGGTATTCCCCTGGTATTCGGAATTTTTACAATCAGAAACCTATAAAAACACTCCATAAAAGATGTTGCGTTTTGGTTTGGCAGTGTGGTGTTATATATATTAAAACCAATCCATACTGTATGTGGGGGTGCAATCGTGTTGCTGTGCCAATGTGGGAATGTCGGTGTGGGTTTTTATGTCGTCCATATGAATACCGGTGGTAATGAATAGGCTGTCGATACCTGCATCGTTTGCCCCTTTGATGTCGTGGGCGAAGCTGTCGCCAACGGCTATGGCGTTGTTCCAGCCACCTACTAAGTTGTGGGCAAGAGTATACATTTCTGGATAAGGTTTACCGAACATATGCACCACTCCCCCCATATTTTTATATGCTTTTGCCACCAATCCGGGGCAGGGGTACAACGATCCGCTTGGGCTTTTGGCATATAAATCAGGATTGGAACATATCAGTTCTAGTCCCCTGTTTAGGGCGGTGTGTAAATCGTCCATACGGCTGTCGACCCCGGGGTATGCGGTACAACAAAATATATAGGTTGCTTTGTCAAGGGGGGTATTATATAATTTTTGTCCGCCTATTTCCGCAAAAACAGGGTTGTAATCCATAAAATATGGGGTTTCGCCCAAATACTCAAACCGTCCCGATGCGTATGCGTGCTGCATATGGTCGCCAGAAGTCATGACATCGTGATATAATGTCCGTACCACCCCCGCATCCTGCATCCGCACATAAGTATGGGTACGGGGTTGTCCGCTGTTGGATAAAATCAGCACCTTTTTATTGTGCGTATGCAATAATTGTAACGATTGCATCGCCGATGGTAACATATCCCCCCCATTGTGCAACACCCCCCATTGGTCCAGCAAAAAGGTATCATAATCGTGTATAATATGGGCAAGGGTGTTTATATGTGTGGTCATTTTGTATCAATCCCCGTATCAATCCCCGTATCAATCCCTATGGCTTCGGTGATATGTGTAAATCCATCTTGGCGTAAGTGTTTGGCAAGGTCGATTTTAATATCGGTTATAAGTTTTGCCCCCCCATATACCAATGCGGAATACAGTTGTATCAGGCTGGCCCCCGCCCGGATTTTTATATAGGCATCGGTGCCATTGGCAATGCCCCCCACCCCAATCAAAGGGATTTTACCTTGTGTATATTGATATACGGTTTTTAATTTTTGGGTGGACAATTCGAATAATGGCTTGCCGCTCAGTCCCCCCCTTTGATGTAAGGTGTTTTTGTGGTGTAAATGGTTGGGGCGTGTTAAGGTTGTGTTGGATACAATAATACCGTCGATCCCCAAATTTTCGACGATTGTACACAGGTGGGCAATGTCCGCATCGGCTAAATCTGGGGCGATTTTTACCAATAAGGGTGGTACAGTATCGGTGCATACGCTGTTGCGGGTGTTTTGTACCGCCGATAAAATCGTATGTAACGCATCGCCTGTTTGTAATGCCCGTAACCCGGGGGTATTGGGGGACGATACATTAACCACCAAATAATCCGCCAATGGTGCCAATTTTTCACAGCCTAGTACAAAGTCTGTGTATGGGCATGTGGTGTTTTTGTTTTTGCCCAAATTAACCCCGATTAACCCATGCTTATGGGAACGGTTTTTTAAACGGGTATGGGCATATTCCATACCCTTATTGTTAAATCCAAATCGATTGATAATTGCCATATCCTTAGGCAAACGAAACAGACGGGGTTTTGGGTTGCCATATTGGGGTTTTGGGGTAATACTGCCCACTTCCACAAATCCCATGCCCAGATGCAATAGGGCATTGTAACAGTCGGCATTTTTATCAAACCCTGCACTCAGCCCCAAAGGATTATTAAAATGAAGCCCCCAAACAGAAGTCCGCAAAATAGTATCATCCACATAACAAGGACGTCGATATATGCCATTTTTTAATGCAGAAACCGTAACATTATGGGCGGTTTCAGCGGGCAACATATGTAATAATTTTAAAATCATAAAAAGTATGTATAAACATGCAATAAAAAAATATCCGCACTATATCACAGCCCCCCAGAAAATACAAATTGTTATGCTATTGAAAAAAATATTACCACCCTAATTTTGGCAATATGTGCTATATATTAAGTATGTTACAGCATGCATATACAGATACTTTAAATGCGGTTCGCTTTGTTGATTTATTTGCCGGCATTGGGGGATTTCATTTGGCGTTGCACTCTTTTGGGGCAGAGTGTGTTTTTGCATCCGAATGGGATGTAGACGCACAAGCCATTTATCAAGATAATTTTGCCATTATGCCCCATGGGGATATAACACAAATTCAAGCGGGTGATATTCCCCCCCATGATATACTATGTGCCGGGTTTCCATGTCAAGCGTTCAGTATTTCCGGTAAACAACGGGGGTTTGACGATACCCGTGGAACTTTATTTTTTGATGTGGTGCGTATTGCCAAGCACCACCAGCCCAAGATATTACTACTGGAAAATGTAAAAAACTTTGCCAAACATGATAATGGTAATACTTTACGAATCGTACAAAAAACGCTTACAGAAATGGGGTATACTGTATATTACACGGTGTTAAATGCCAGCCACTTTGGCATGCCCCAAAAACGGGAACGCATATATGTTGTTGCCATTCGTAATGATATGCCTTGTACAGATTTTATCTTTCCAAGTCGCAAAAACACAGCCGTATCGTTGCAAGAGTATATGGGGGATACCCCTGATAATATACAAAAAACCATTATTCACAAGCCCATACACTGGACACCTGTAAACCCACAATCGGCATTTTATACACAACACTGTAATAAACCCATGCGGATTGGTACATATAACAAAGGCGGACAAGGAGAGCGGGTGTATTGTGCCCATGGGCACGCCATTACCTTATCCGCATATGGTGGGGGGATTGGTGCCAAAACGGGCATGTACAAAATTGACAAACAAGTACGCAAATTAACCCCCCGTGAATGTGCCAGAATAAGTGGTTTTCCAGAATCATACAAAATATCCACAAACCCAAACACTGCATATAAACAATTTGGCAATACGGTAGTGGTCGATGTGGTACAATATATTATTATTGAGATAATCAAACAAAAAATATTATGACAAAAGATTTATTGTATATAGGGTCAAAAACCGCCAAACAAGGATTTGCTAACGAAAAACAGGTGGCACAGACTTTTGAAAATTATGCTATTGATATTACTGCCCAACAATGGCTTATAACTATGGGTTATAATATTCCCGATATAGAATGGGTAAAAGCGGAAATCATACATGGACATAAAGCTGATGTAGTGGTGGAAATAAAGATAAAATTAAAACATGCATCCTCATCAGAAAATATTCAAGTAAAACTTATCACAGGGGCAAATTTTAATCAAATTGATAAAAGATGGGTAGATACTTACCAAAAAATGTGGTGTATACCCGATAATATAATATATATTTTAAAGCGATTCAGTGGGGAAATTTTGCCTACATGTATCCATTCCAAAGATCCAAGGCGTATGTTTATATATGAATTTACAGAATCAGAGCAACAAGATTTATTGGATTGGTTAAATGCCAATAAAACTTTAATTCTTGCTGATATATTAAAAGGGCGGGGACAATTTGCCACTGAATGGTTTTTACTTATCAATAAACATAATAGAAATTATCCTGATTGGGGTATAAAACCCATAAATCAAGTTTTAAATTATTTCACTCAATATAATTTTCAACCCACAAAAAGAGGTAGCCTACACATAGGAACGATAACCTTACAAAGAAAAGGCGGTGATGGGGGCAGACACACCGCAAATATGTTGCAATTTAAAATGAAACCCTTGGATTTATTTAAAATATGAAAAATTGCCCCTTTTGTACAGGGGATAAGTATAAAAATGTAAAAAAAAGCCCCTCGGCAAAGCCGAGGGGTTAAGTTTGGAAGTATCTAAGTAGTCATATATCATACTAACAATAGTATTACATATAAAAGAAATGAAGTTCTGAAAAAATATCTCAGTGCTTGCATGTTTAATATACCAATATGGGTATGATAAAGAAATAGCATATTCGTAAAATGTTTTTAAAATGCGTTATAATGTGTAAAAAGGTGTTAAAATTGGGGGGTATATCGTGAAATGTGGATAAAAATGTCATTGGCGATGGGGTCATATCGTGAAACGACATAACAAAAATCATAAATCAAATGATATTTTGATATAATTATAGGATATTTTATATAAGATATGTGAATTTGATTCGAAAAATCAAAGGGGTTTCCCAGTTTACGAATCACCTCTTACCAAACAGGGTATATCCTAATATTGCAGTACTCGGGTAACCAAATCCTTGGCGATTTGCACAGATTGGGGGTGGGTATCCGCTTCCCTTATGGTGATATGTCCCACTTTTCTGCCATGCCGTGGTGATTTATTATACGCATGATAATGCACATTTTTTAAGGCTGTTATCGATTGTATATCAGGCATATTACCGATACAGTTTAACATTATCGTGGGCGTTGCGGTGGTATCGCCCAGTGGTAATCCCGCCACCGCCCGTATGTGGTTTTCAAATTGCGAAGTGGGGCATCCTTCGATGGTCCAATGTCCGCTGTTATGTACCCGTGGGGCAATTTCATTGGCGATTAAATGGTCACCACAGACAAAAAATTCAATGGCAAGTGTGCCCACATACTGTAAATGATTCGCCACTGCCCGAAATGCGTGTTGGGCTTGGGTGGTTAAGGTGTCGTTGTTGTGGGGGGCAATGGATTTTATTAAAATACCTTTGCTGTGGATATTTTTGGCTAAGGGATAAAAGGCGATATTGCCATTTTTATCGACCGTGCCCACCAATGATACTTCGTAATCAAAATCCATAAATCCTTCGTAAATCAATCTGCCGGGGGCATTTTCCAGTTCCGCCCAAGCATGCCGTATATCGTCCTCAGTTTCCAATCCGTATTGTCCTTTGCCATCGTATCCAAAGCGACGGGTTTTGACAATGGCGGGCAATCCATAAAAATCCACCGCCTGTTGTAATGCGTTGAATGTATGTATTGCCATAAATGGTGCCGTATCGATGCCACAGGCATGTAACATATTTTTTTCTTGCAAACGGTCTTGGGCAATTTCTATGGATTTTATTGGCGGGTATATGGGGCAATGTTCGGCGATTTTTTGTACGATGGTGACATCGATATTTTCATTTTCGAAGGTAATTACATCTTGTTGTTGTGCCCATTCGATAAGGGCATCGAGTTTATGAAAGGAAATATCCGTTGTTGTCCGCACGCAATCGGTGGCACAATCGTTTTTGCCCCCCAAACATTCGACGGTGAATCCCAAAGGGGTGGCGGACAAGGATAACATGCGGGCAAGTTGTCCCGCCCCCAAGATACCGACTTTCATTTTGGATATTCCTTGATAATATGGATAAGTTTTTTATGTAAGGTCTTAAACAGTGTATCAATAACAGAGGGGAAAATATGATTTATATATCCGCCCCATTTTGCCATAAACCCAATTTTTATCTGGGTTTTGTTACTTTTAATGGCTTGTACAATACGGCTGGCAACATATGCGGGTCTGTCCAGTTTACCCGGCAAAAGTGCCAAAAACTTTCTGTCCATCGGGTTTAACATGGGCGTATCAATGCCCCTTGGGGCGACCAATAAAGTACTGATATGCGATGTTCCCAATTCCCGTTGTAAAGATTGGGTAAAACCTTTTATGGCATATTTACTGGCACTGTACACCCCCAAGTATGGTATGGCAAAGTCTTGGATAACCGATGCAATATTGACAATTTTACACGGGGTATTTTTACCCTGCATATGCACAACCGCTTGTCGACATATTTTTATAACACTGGTTACATTAAGGGCAATGGTGGCATCGATTTGGGTGTCTGCTGCATTTTGAATTTGTTGTATATCCAGTACCGCACTGGTGTTAATCACCATGTCAATATCAGCGGTTTTTATCGTGTCATATATGGATTTTAACCCGTTGTCTGTCAATAAATCCGCCTGTAAAATTGTACAATTGGTGGTGGTGTGTAAATCTTGTAAAATATCCTTGTTGCGTCCAGTGGCAATGACCGTTGCCCCCGCATCACATAACAGCCGTACAAGCCACTGTCCCAGCCCCCCCGTTGCCCCTGTGATAAGTATGGTTTTGTTGTGTATATCCATGATGATTAGGGGCTAGGGTCGGGGGTATTTAACACTGTATCCGTCTGGGTTTTACGAAATACATCCAGTGCATCGGCAATGTGTGGATGGTTGGGGGATAAGATGCTGGCACTAAATAATGCGGCGTTTTTTGCCCCCGCATTGCCAATGGCAAAAGTGGCAACGGGAACACCCGCAGGCATTTGTACAATCGATAACAGGCTGTCGTGCCCATTTAATGCTTTGGATTGTACAGGTACGCCCAATACAGGAAGCGGTGTTTTTGCCGCCACCATGCCCGGTAAGTGGGCGGCACCGCCCGCCCCGGCAATAATCACCTTAATGTTACGGGATTTTGCGGTTTCTGCGTATGTAAACATTTTATCGGGCGTACGGTGGGCACTGATAATCGCAGTTTCATAGGGTATGGTAAGCTGTTCTAAGATATAACAGCAGTGTTGCATGGTGTCCCAATCAGATTTTGACCCCATAATAACGCCGACCCATGGTGTGTTATTGCACATATGTTTTCCATCCTTGTATTAACCGTATCCATGCATCACTTTCCAAGCGTTGCACCCGGGTTTTTAAAGTTTCCGCCGTGTCATTGGGCAACACAGCACAGGGGCATTGTATCACATTTTCACCATTGTCGACAACTTTTGTGACTCGGTGTATGGTACATCCTGTTTCGATGTCTTGATTGTCGATAACCGATTGATGAACAGCCAAGTCCATTAAACCGCTATGGGCGGGCAATAAAGAGGGATGTATATTAAACAACCGCCCTTGGTACGCCCGACAAAACAAGGGGCTGACAATCCGCATATATCCCACCATTAACACCATATCAGGACAGTAGTTGTCAATTTCTTGTATCATACGGATGTCATAATGTGTACGGCTTTCCCCCGTTTTTGGTATGACAGATACAGTGGGGATAGTATGGTTTTTTGCCCGTTGCAATATGGGGGCGTCCGTTTTGTTGGACAACACACATGCCACCCGGGCATCAAGGGTGGCATTGGCAATGGCAGTTAAAGATTTTTGAATGCTACTGCCCCATGAGGATCCCAATATAACAAGGGTTACGGTCATATGCTATATTTCCTTATATGTACCCTTGCCCCGTAGGCTGTTCATATGGCGGATACGGGCGTTAATTAAATCGGGTGTACCAATATCTGGTCGGTGGAATACCTCCCCTTGTATGGCTTGCACGGCGGATTCTGCGTCTTGTTCCGCTTGTTGCAGGGTGTCGGCAATACCTAGTACGGCAATAGTTCGACTGCCCGTGGCAATCAATGTGCCATCTTTTTCATCCACCGCCCCCATAAACAGATGTACCGTATCGGGGACTTGGGAAATATCCACAGCAAAATCTTTTTTCGATGCGTTTGGGTATCCTGTGGGTACCACATATTTACATACAGTGGCTTTATTGGCAAAATTAGGGGGTATTGTATGTAAATTGCCATGTGCAATGGCATATAGGGTTTTGACAAAATCCCCATGGAATAAGGTTAAAATATTCATCGCTTCTGGGTCGCCAAAACGGGCATTGTATTCGATAACTTTGATCCCATCTGCTGTTGCCATAAATCCGCCATATAATACGCCTTGGTATGGTGTGCCAAATTCTTGTTTTAGGGCATCATTGATGTGTTGGTTCATCGCCCTGGCAATGGCACAGTCCGATTCGGACAAAAACGGCAGGCTGTGATTGGCATCGGAATATGTCCCCATACCGCCTGTGTTCGGACCCATATCGCCCACAAAAGCCCGTTTGTGGTCCCGTACCGCTGGGGTATGCAACAGGGTTGTACCGTCTGTTAAGGAGATGAGGGAAAATTCTTCCCCGATAATTTTTTCTTCGATAACAAATGCCATATTTTGTGCCACTAAGCGTTTACAATGGGCAATGGCGTCCTGCATACTGTGTAAGTGATCCCCCCATACGACCACCCCTTTACCCCCACATAAGCCATCTGCTTTAATGACAAATCTTTCGGCGTATTGATGCAAAGTATCCACCACGCCCTCCATGCTGGTAAACCGTCGAAAAAAAGGATTACCATTGATTTTATACTTGGCAATCAGGTCACGGGTAAAGCCCTTCGATGATTCCAATTGGGCGTGTTGTTGGGTGGGTCCGACGACTTTTACGCCAATTGTCTGTAACGCATCCGTTACACCGGCTTCTAGGGGGGCTTCTGGACCAATGATTGCCAATTTTATGTTGTATTTTTGGGCGTATTTTGCCACCGCTTCGGGAACATTGGGGTTGATCACCCCATACCCTGTGCTTAGGGCTTTAATCCCCGGGTTTGTCGTCGTACTGACACAATATAAATCACAGCTGGTGGGGCTATTTTTAAGGGTGATGGCAAGGGCATGTTCCCGTGCCCCCGATCCAACAAGTAAAATACCATGTGTCATAAAGATGTACCTTTGTGTAAAAAATTGTCTAGGTTCTGACCCATACGGGTATGTATATCCGTGTGGGTGGGTGGGGCGATAAACGATTGCCCTGTTATCATTTCGTATTGTTTGATATAAAGGGCGGACAGTGCATCGGTTAAGTGTTGGGGCGGGGTGGGTAGGGTGGCATCGGTGTATGGATCACAATTTTTTGTAAACCACAGACGGAAAAATTCCTTATCGATATTTTCTGGCTCTTGTTGTGTCCGCATGCGGTTGGGGTATGAATCGGCAATCCAAAATCGACTGCTGTCAGGGGTATGGATTTCATCGATAACAATAATATTGCCTGTGGCATCGATGCCAAATTCGTACTTGCTATCGACCAAAATAAGCCCCTGTTCGGCACTTATTTTTTGTCCGTAGGCAAACAGTTCAAGGGCTTTTTTGCTGGTATAATCCCATTGTTCTTGTGTTAACCATGCCTCAGCAACAATATCCGCCGGTGTAATAGGGCGGTCGCAGTCGGAGTGTTTGGTGGTGGGGGTTATCACATTTTGTGGCAGTTGCTGATTTTTTTGTAATCCATCGGGAAAGTCGATACCACAATATGATCTTACCCCCGATTGATATTGTGTCCATAAGGATGTGGAGGTTGTACCACTGATATACCCACGGACGACAAATTCGATGGGCAGCACTTGGCACTGTTTGGCAATAATCACATTCGGGTCAGGGTGGGCGATAAAGTGGTTATCGATAATATGGCGGGTTTTTTGAAACCACCAGACGGAAGTGGAGGTTAGCACTTGTCCTTTGTGCGGTATAGCCCCCAATACTCGGTCAAAAGCCGATTGTCTGTCGGTGGCAATACAAATCGATATGTCCCCATGCTGTGCATCAGTGGTAACATACATATCCCGCACTTTGCCCTTGTATTTTTGCTTGTACATATGTGCGGGCAAATGGGTTTCGGTGATAACAGGGGGGGGGATGTTCATATAAGGGTACCTTTATATAATATCTATTGTGCCACTGGTGGTAACAGTTCCCAAAATTTTTAAGGTCGTTTGCGGGTGGTTTTTGGCAATTTTTGCCATACTATCACCGATGGATGTATCGCCAATAATCACCATACCAATACCCATATTAAATACCCGATACATTTCAAAATCAGGGATATGTGCCAATCGTTGCATCAGGGTAAATACAGGCGGTATATCCCATGTGCCCCGGTGGATTGTAACGCCCAAACCCATTGGCAATATCCGTGGGATATTTTCCATAAATCCCCCGCCTGTAATATGGGCCATGCCTTTGATGTTGACATGGGTATCTAAGAACGCCCGAATAATATTTGTATAATTGATATGTGGGGCAAGTAAAGCATCGCCAATGGTAACCCCTTTTAATTCTGGGTAAGTGTCCGTGTGATGGGCATGTGCCATTTCAAAAAATACCTTACGAGCAAACGCATACCCATTGGTGTGTAATCCTGATGAGGTTAGCCCATACACTATATCGCCCTCTGTAATCGTATCACCGGTGATAATATTGTCTTTTTCCACAACCCCCGATATGACACCGACCATGTCAATTTCCCCTGTTTTATATACCCCGGGCATTTCAGCTGTTTCCCCGCCCACCAAGGATACACCGCATTCTAAGCAGGCGGTTGTCATACCCAATACAAGGGATTCCATAATGGCGGGATCCAATCTGTCATGGGCCACATAGTCCAAAAAAGTAAGTGGCTTTGCCCCCATGACCACTATATCATTGGTGGTAGCGGAAAATAAATCATATCCAAGGGTATCAAACTTACCACATTGTACCGCAACCTTGGTTTTCGTACCCACCCCATCAATCGATTGTACCAATATAGGATGGTCGTAATCGGTTAAAATATTTTTTAAACTGTATAAGGATCCAAAACTGCCCAGCCCCGTTAATACATCATTTGTAAAAGTTTTCTTGACATGGGGTTTTATGTGTTCGATTGTGGCGTTGCCCATTTCAATATTTACCCCCGCATCTTGGTATGTTATTTTGTCCATTGTTTTATCCTATAAATTTTCGGGCATTTCTAAACATTCGCATCCACACACTGTATGTGGACTTTGTGTCCGTGTACCACGCATTTGTTGCCGTGCGATATGCCCGTTCTGGGTGGGGCATCATAATTTGTACCCGTCCATTATTTGCGGTTAAGCCCGTAATACCATCAATGGCACCATTGGGATTTTGGGGGTAGCGTTCGGTAATTTTACCATAATTGTCAATATATCGTATATTAATTTGTTTATTGTCGATAACAGCGTTCCTATGGTCGGTATTTTCAAACAGCGGTTTCCCCTCGCCATGGGCAACGGGAATGGGGGCACGGGTGCCTGACATATTATCAAACCAAATCGAGTTGCTGTTTTGAATTTCCACCATACATACACGGGATTCGAATTGTTCCGATGTGTTTTTGATAAACATGGGGAAGTGTTCTGCTTGTGGGATAAGCGATTTTAAGTGTGCCATCATCTGACACCCATTACAGACCCCTAATGCCACTGTATCTGCACGGGCAAAAAAATCGGTAAACGCATCTTTTAAGTGGGGTGTACATAAGATATTTTTTGCCCAGCCCCCCCCCGCACCCAGCACATCCCCATAAGAAAAGCCCCCACAGGCAACCAGACCTTGAAAAGAATTTAAGTCTATGTTGCGGGCGTGCAGGTCGGACATATGTACATCCACCGCTTGCCAATTTGCGACGGTAAAGGCATGTGCCATTTCCACTTGTCCATTTACCCCTTGTTCCCGTAAAATGGCAATTTGGGGTTTTTGTGTATGGACAAAGGGGGCGGTGATGTCGTCTGTGGTATCGAAGGTCGGTTGTACAGATAATCCGGGGTTTGCCGTATCCAAAATATTATCAAATTCTTGGTCTGCACAGTCCACATTGTCCCGTAGTTTTTGCATATGGTACGATGTTTCCGCCCATTTTTGTTGTAATACCGCCCGTTGTTCTTCGTATAATGTGGTATTATTTTGGCATATACTTATGGTATCGTTATCATTTATGGTGGCAATCGGGTGGGCATGGATGTCCATATCTTTGTATGCACCAATGACTGCCGCCACATGGGTGTTGGCGACTTGTATACATGCCCCCAATTCTTCATTAAATAAATATGGTATGGTGTCCACATTTTCGGGCAGGGTCATATTTAATCCTACTTTACCGGCAAATGCCATTTCACAAAGGGTGGTAAAGATGCCCCCATCTGATCGGTCGTGATATGCCAGTAAGGTGCCATAAGATACATAATATTGGATAATCTCAAAAAAGTTTTTTAAGGTATGGGAATGTATGTCGGGGACAATCGCCCCCATTTTATTATACACTTGGTATAAAGCGGACCCGCCCATACGGTTTTTATTATTGCCCAAATCAAGGATAATTAGGGTGGTATCTGGATCTTTTACCACATCGGGGGTTACGGTTTTTGTGGTGTCTTTAATGGGGGTAAATGCGGATATAATTAAGGATAAGGGGGCAGTAACCGATTTTTCCACCCCCTTATCCTTCCATTTTGTCCGCATCGATAAGGAATCTTTGCCAACGGGAATGGCAATGCCCAAATCGGGGCAAAAATCCATACCCACGGTTTTAACTGTGTCAAATAAAGCTTGGTCTTGGTTGTCATCCCCACAAGCACACATCCAATTGGCACTCAGGCGGATGTTTTTGATGGTACCAATATGCGTGCCAGCTAAGTTGGTAATGGCTTCCCCCACCGCCATACGGCCACTGGCGGGGGCATTGATAATTGCCAATGGGGTCCGCTCCCCCATCGACATGGCTTCGCCTTGGGTGGTGCTTAGTCCCGCTGTGGTAACCGCACAATCAGCAACGGGGATTTGCCATTTGCCGACCATCTGGTCCCGGGCAACCATACCGGTAATAGACCGGTCGGCAATGGTGATTAAAAACGATTTTGATGCCACCGACGGCAGGCGTAAAACACGATTTATGGCATCGGATAAAGATATATTTTTGGGGAATATATCAGGGGGCATATATGGGGTGGTACGCACATTACGGTGCATGCGGGGGGGGGTGCCAAACACCATATTTAAGGGCACATCCACAGGTTTATTATCAAAGTGGGAATCGGTTAAAATCAGTTGCTTGTCTGATACTGCTTTGCCAATCACCGCATAGGGACACCGTTCCCGGGCACAAATATTATGAAAAATGTCGATTTTATTCTCAGGCACCGATATTACATAGCGTTCTTGGGATTCGTTTGACCAAATTTCCAATGGGGACATACCATTTTCCCCTAATATAATATTCCGTAGTTCAAAAGTACCGCCCACGCCCCCATCTTTGACCAATTCGGGAAAGGCATTCGACAGTCCGCCCGCCCCCACATCGTGGATAAACGATATGGGATTGTCATCGCCCATTTGCCAACACCGATCGATGACTTCTTGGCATCGGCGTTCCATTTCTGGATTACCCCGTTGTACAGATGCAAAATCAAGGTCGGTGTTATTATCCTTTGATACCAATGAAGATGCGGCTCCACCGCCTAATCCAATCCGCATTGCTGGTCCGCCCAAACATATGAGTTTTGATCCCGGTGTAATGCTACCTTTGTTAATATGCGTTGGGCGAATATTGCCCATACCCCCGGCAATCATAATCGGTTTGTGGTATCCAAACATGCCTTGTTCGGGCATATGGTGTTCGAAGGTCCGAAAATATCCGCATATATTCGGTCGCCCAAATTCATTGGCAAAATGTGCCCCCCCAATGGGGGCGTCGAGCATAATTTGCAAAGCGGATGCTATGTGGTCCGGTTTATCAACCCCTTCGGTGTTTTCCCACGGTTGGGGGAGGGTGGGAATATGCAGATTTGATACCGAAAAGCCCATTAATCCCGCCTTGGGTTTTGCCCCTTTGCCGGTTGCCCCTTGGTCACGGATTTCGCCGCCAATACCCGTTGCCGCACCGCTGTATGGGGCAATGGCGGTGGGGTGGTTGTGGGTTTCCACTTTCATTAAAATATCAATGCGTTCTGTTCGCCCTTGATATATATATATGCCAGTGTCGGTGTTGGGGAAAAACCGTTCTGCTGTGGCACCCATAATCACCGATGCGTTGTCTTTATATGCGGACAGCACCCCATTTGGGGTGATATTGGTGGTGTTTTCAATCATCGCAAACAGCGATTGATTTTGTACTTTGCCATTGATGTTCCATGAGGCATTAAAAATCTTGTGCCGACAGTGTTCGGAATTTGACTGTGCAAACATATATATTTCCGTATCAGTGGGATTTCGCCCCAATTTTTTATAACACTGTACCAAGTATTCGATTTCTTGTGTCGATAATGCCAAGCCCAGTTGCGTATCGACTGTGATTAACGCTTGTGCCCCATGTTCCAATATGGGAATATATTGTAAGGGCTTGGGCGGGGTAACAGTAAACAATGCTTCACAGGATTCCACATCTGGCATAAGTGTTTCCACCATGCGGTCGTGCAATTGTTGTCGTATGGTTATTACATCAAAATTACCATCGATAATATATACAATGCCCCGTTCGATACGGTTCAGTTGCAACCCCGCATTGTGGGCGATGTCTGTTGCTTTTGACGACCAAGGGGAAATCGTGCCCAGTCGTGGAATCACCACAAATGATGTGCTATGTTGTGATATGCTGTGGTGTTGTGTATTCTGGGACATAGTATCTGTGTTTTCATATCCATAATGAAGCAATGATTTTAAAACAGTGTCTGCCTGTGTATCCGTGTGGTCAAAACCGGATATAAAATGTACAAATTGGGCATGTATACATGTAACCCCAGCCAAGGATTTTACCACTGTTTGTTTTCTGAATGGGGATAGGGCAGGTGCCCCAAAAAGTGTATACATCATAATGAAACCTTATTTATACATGATACATTTATAATTTGGCAATTAAGTTTTCTGTGACAAATGCCTGATGCTTTTCGGCAATAGCGTCGATGCGTTTCCGTCGATCTTCCAGTGCATTCAAGTACGCATCGTTTATGTCCCCCGATATGTAATGCCCCGAAAACACACTGTCTTCAAAATCTGTGATGTGGGGATTTTGCAATTTTGCAGATTGTTTTAAATCATCAAGTGGCAAATACAACAATCCGTCGACCCCAATCCATTGTTCTATTTCCGTATGGGTGCGGGCGTGGGCCAATAATTCGTTGCGGGTGGGCATATCGATACCATACAGATTGGGGAATTTTATTTCGGGCGATGCGGATGCCAAATGTACGCTTTTTGCCCCTAAATCCCGCACCATATGGATAATTTTTTTGCTGGTCGTTCCCCGCACAATTGAATCGTCGACCAATAATACATGTTTGTTTTTGAATTCTGATGCAATGGGATTTAATTTACGGCGCACAGAATCTGTCCGTCCACTGGCGGTGGGCATAATAAAAGTGCGTCCCACATAGCGATTTTTAACAAATCCTTCCCGATAGGGCACATCGAGGGCGGCGGCAATTTCTTGGGCGGCAACCCGTCCAGTTTCGGGGATGGGGATAATCGTATCAAATCGCTTATGTCCCCATGTGTTTTTAATGGTTTTTGCCAATGCTTTGCCCGCATCGATACGGCATTGGTACACATTGACATTGTCAATAACGCTGTCGGGGCGGGCAAAATATACAAATTCAAACAAGCAGGGTTTTAAGGCGGTGGTATCCGTACAAATTTTTGTATAAATATCACCCTTTTCGGTTATAACGATGGCTTCACCGGGGGCAATGTCCCGTATCAATTCAAACCCTGTAATGTCCAACGCTACGCTTTCGCTTGCCATCATATATGCTTTGCCCTTGTCAGTGTTTTTTTGTCCCAGCACCAGTGGGCGGATTCCATTTGGGTCACGAAACCCCACCAATCCCAACCCAGATACAATTGCCGTGCACGCATATGCCCCACGGGCATGGGTGTTAATAAATTGCACCGCATGAAATATGGTATTGGGGGTATGCTGGGGGGTATGGTGGGGGGTTGGGTGTAAAGTGTCATACTGGGACAATCCATAGGCAAAAAAGTTTAACAACAATTCTGAATCAGAACTGGTATTTAAATGGCGTTTTTCCAATGTTCGTAACATCTTACGCATGGGTAATACATTGGTTAAATTGCCATTGTGTCCCAACATAATCCCATATGGGGCATTGACATAAAACGGTTGGCTTTCTTCGGCACCGGGGCTGCCGGCGGTGGGGTACCTGACATGTCCGATACCGATGGTACCAATCAGGGCTGACAACCGCTCAGTGGTAAATACATCGCCCAGCATCCCATTGTCTTTTTGCAGGTAAAATTTATTGTTATGCAGGGTTGCAATTCCCGCCGCATCTTGTCCCCGATGTTGTAACAGGCTGAGTCCATCAAAAATATAATGGTTTACATGTGTCGTACCGACCACACCAATGACACCGCACATTTATTTTCCTTTATCGGTATATACCATTTTTTTGATTCTACAATTGAATGACAGGAGTATATATTTTAAAGCCATTTATGTAAACTAAATTTTTTAATTTTTGTTAAAAATATTTAGGAATTTTTGTACTAAGATTGTATCTATGTGCTGTATATCTGTGGTTTTTTGTAATTTTTCAAACGATGTAACCCCATATTTATTATCGTTGATACCGCAGGGTATAATGTCTTGATAAAAATCTAAGTTTGGGTTTATATTTAAGGCGATACCATGAAAAGATACCCATTTTTTTACCCGTACGCCAATGGCACAGATTTTGTCTTCGTACCCATTGCCCAGATTCACCCAAATGCCGATTCGTCCACATCTGCGTTCGCCAATGATACCGTATTTTGCCAATGCCCCTATTATCCATTGTTCCAAACATCGTACATATGCGTGTATGCCCAATCCCCGTTTTTGTAAGTCCAGCATTATATAAATAGTGCGTTGTCCCGGTCCATGATATGTATATTGTCCCCCCCGTCCCGTTTTATATACAGGTAATTTTGGGCGGATTAAGTCTGATTCTTTGGCGGATGTTCCCCCCGTATATAAAGGGGGATGTTCCACAAACCAGATACATTCGGCGGCGGTCTGTTGACGAATGGCAACGGCACGGTCGGTCATAAATTGTACCGCCATTTCATAATCCATGTCATAGGATTGATACCAATCAAAAGGCGTATTGGCAATAATATCGGTTGTAATTTGCAAAGGCGATAAAAAAGAAGTGTTTAATTTTGTCATACTGTGTATATTTTAAGTATATTGATATAAATACTATTATAGTGTATACTGTATGTACTTATTATAGTATAGGTATTATAAAAGGTCTAATGTTATTTTAACGCAATAAAGGAAATGTAAGGGAAAGTAGGAATGTTTCAAAATATATATATGCGGTTTGGTATCGTCATATGGTTGATGCCTATGGTGATGTTTGTGGGTGCCCCTGTGTATGCGGATGTGATGTTTACATATCGTGAACCCAATAGCAAGGGATTTATTGTTTTTCAGCGATTGGGGATGCAATCAGGTGCCCCTGGTGAGGCACGGGGTGTATATGGGGAACATGATATATTGCAATCTTATATACCCGTTAAGGATAGGTTGGCGATTGCGTACCGTACAGAAACTGGCACCACAAGCAGAGATATTACCATTCAGCATATGGGACTTAGGTATAAAAAATCCTTAACGGATACATTTCGCATTGGGGCATTGGTAGCAGTTGCCTATCGATCGCCATATATGGAATATAATGGACAATCTTATCGGGTGATGCCCACCATCGAATGGGATCTGACCGATGCGTTTATGTTACGGTATTTGTTCGAATGGGATATTATTCCCCGTGCCACGATTGAAAATGCGGAAGAATTGCAAAAAATAGGCACTGCACAACATAAATTGGAACGGGAATATGCCATATATTCCCGTTTGGATTGGGGTAAATTTACAGAGGGTTGGATACAAAATTATACTTTTGGCAAAAATGTTATATTGGAAGTTAAATCTGCCACGGGACTTGCCTCGTTTGAATGGTCACATGAATTCTTTTGGAATGTGGTACTAAGTGACAAGGTTAGTGCATATTATTCGGAAGTATTGGCGGGCGATATGTTTACAGTGGGATTGAAAATTAGCTATTAACACAGAAATTATCGCATGGATACAGATTTTATAAATCGTTTGTTGGATATAGCTGGGGACATCAGCATGCAATATTTCCGCATTGACGATTTGCATGTGGATAAAAAATCAGACAATACCCCCATTAGCATTGCCGACAGAAAAATCGAATCTGCCCTGCGGAACCTCATTTCCCATGTGTATCCCCAGCATGGCATTATTGGTGAAGAATTTGGGGCGGATAATCCCCATGCGGAATATGTGTGGAGTATTGACCCCATTGATGGTACCCGTGCGTTTATTGCCGGTATAGATGGGTTTGCCAACATGGTATGTTTGTTACACAACAGACATCCCATAGTATCAGGCATTGGTTTTCCCGCACGGGCGGAACGGTATATTGCCGTGGATAATGTAACCTATGTAAATGGTGTGCCTGCATATATTACACCGCATGCGGTGGCGGATTGTGATATAGCATATACTGGGGCATATATGTATAATGTTATACAATTACAGTCTTTTGAAAAATTACGGGCGCTAACCAAAGGGGAAAAAGTCGGCGGCGATGCCCACAATTATTGTCGGTTAGCGGCGGGTGATGCCCTGATTGTGTGTGAAGCTGATTTACAACCCTATGATTTTTTACCATTGATACCGATTTTGGAAAATGCCGGGGCGACGATTACCGATTGGCAAGGACATCCCCTACACCTGCACAGCAAGGGCGAAGTTGTTGCCAGTTGTGCCCACCATACACAGATTATTGAGGTATTACAATCATGACACAAAAAACGGTTTTATTAACGGGAGGGACGGGATATATCGCATCGCACACAGCTGTACAATTGATACAAGCCGGATATAACATCGTGTTGGTGGATAATTTGGTAAATTCCAAAAAATCTGTGGTCGATCGCTTACAAAATATTACCGCACAAAACATACCATTTTATAAGGTAAATGTATGTGATATGGATGCGTTGCAACCGGTATTTAATGCCCATGATATATACGCCGTCATACATTTTGCCAGCCTAAAAGCCGTTGGTGAAAGTGTACAATATCCCGAACGGTATTATGCAAATAATATTGGCGGGTTGGAATCAGTATTGGCAGTTATGGAACACTATGGGTGTTATAATTTGGTGTTTTCGTCTTCGGCGACCGTATATGGGGTCCCACAATACTGTCCCATTGATGAACTGCACCCGCTTAGTGCCACCAATCCGTATGGGGAAACAAAAATTGCTTGCGAAGAAATTTTACGGGCGGTGCAGGCGGAAAATAAAAATTGGCATGTGGCATTATTGCGCTACTTTAACCCAATCGGGGCACATCCCAATGGTACATTGGGCGAAGACCCGAAGGGTATCCCCAATAACCTTGCCCCCTATGTTGCCAAAGTTGCCGTTGGTGCATTGCCAGAAGTGCGGGTGTTTGGCGATGATTATGATACTGTCGATGGCACAGGGGTGCGGGATTATATCCATGTTATGGACTTGGCGGATGGGCATGTGTGTGCATTGCAACATATTGAAAAATGCCATGCCACCGCCATTAACCTTGGTACAGGACAAGGATATAGCGTATTACAGGTAATACAGGCTTTTTCCCATGCCTTAGGGGCGGATATAAAATATGCCATACACCCCCGACGGGCGGGGGATATTGCCATGTGTTATGCGGATTCCACATTTGCCCAAAAATTCATGAACTGGTCGACAAAATATAATATAGCACATATGGCACAGCATCATTTACAGTGGGTACAAAATTTCACACAAAACAAAGGATAAAGACCATAGTCAATTCGATATAAATGGATTTGACTATATTGCTTGTTTTAACTACCAGCAAATGTTCTTATATATACGGATACAGTCACATCTTCGTACTTGTCTGGGTTTGGATTTGTATAGGTATATTCAAGTCGGATTGTAATAGCCTTATCCTGAGGGGGATTACTCCGGGCATCCTGAATCACTGCATCGAAATCAACTTCATCGCCAGAGGCGAAACTAGTAGTTTGTACTGTAAAATCTTTATTAAATAATGCAAAATCTCCTATTCTTGTAGGTACATAATCAAGAACAAATGGACCAGTTATGTACAGCTTAACTTTTTTTGGATCCAATAAAGGAGTCGGTGCGGATGTTATAAAGGTATTAAGACCATAAAACCGACCATTTTCTAACTGGAAGGGATTAGATGATGAACCATCTCCGCTTGCAACGGATTTTTTATCCCCACGTAGACTTTTCACATTCGCCTTATCGGGAATTGCTGGGGGGGGGGGGGGGGGGGGGGGGGTAGGGTCTTTTTCGTAACAGGAATGGTAACAGTTTGCGTTGCTTGTGCCACCTCACCTGGGATAGCGGCACGGGTGATTTTCACGGTAATGGTGCCCGCATGGGATGTCTTATCCGCAGCTATGGCACCTGTGCGGGTGTCGAAATTGGTTTTGTCCCCGACACCGATACTGATCACAGTGCTTGCTATAACTTCAAAGGTATATGTTAAACTGTTATAGGTTTGCCCACCTACCTTTATACTGGTGGGTAAGTTATAATCCGCATGGGTAATGGCACTGCCCCAGACTCTGGCGGGTAATGTGGGTGTTGCCCCGACCGGTTGTGTTCCAATCGCTTTTGTGGTGCTGGATGTTACAAAGTATAAAGTCTCATCAAATGCTGTATATTTTTTATCCGCAGGCACTTGAATCCGCAGTTTAAGGGCTTTGTCTTTGTGGGCTCTATTATCCGATACTTTACGGATTCCAACAAGTTTATCAGATTGCAATTCTTTTTGCATGGCGGTTATAATAGCACCTGCTGTACCCGTCAGCGTTACGGGTGGGGATCCACTTATTTGGAATTTAATATTTTCTGTGGCGGTTGTATCAATAACCGCAGCGGTTATGGTATTGTCTTGGTTTGTAATATCTGAAATATTTGTTATAGGGGTTACGGTTACTTTATCGTTTGCAATGGGACCACGAAGAGCAAAATCAGCTGTGCCCCCGTGAAGAATCATCGATGCATCCGTATCCTTTGTCAATCTGTTTGCGGCTTTTAACGCTTCTGTTGCACTGGCATACTTAGGATTCACCACCCAGGGTGCATCTTGCTTAGCAATGGTAAGATCCCCAAGGGCTACACTACCGCTGTATTTATCATCGTTGGATTTTGCCTTCATGGTAAGGGTAACCATACCGCTCGATGTTGCCCCGATTAACCCATCCGATGCAACGCTCATATTACCAGTGGGTGTTGTTGCCGCTGTTTTACCTGCCACAGTCCATGTATAATCCCCAAAGGTTGTGCCACTGGGCAAGCCGCTAAATGACAAGGGGATTTTGCCCCCCCCAGTTTTCCATTTGGCATTGGTGCTGGTAACAGTCGGTTTTGTTACATCCGTTGCAACATTTTTCTTACCCACAGGAATGGTAACCGTTTGCGTTGCTTTTGCCAATTGATTTGGGATAGCGGCACGGGTAATTTCCACATTAATCGTACCTGAATCGGTTGTAGTGTTGGCGGCAATTGCCCCATCTGTTAATGTTGTACTGCTTGTTATTCCGCCCACAGTGCTGCCTGTAACCTTAAAGGTGTATTGTAAATTATTATGGGAAACACCACCTACTTGGCGGGGTAATTTATAATCCGCTTTGGTAATGGCACTGCCCCAAGGTTTGGTGGGTGGGTTTGTCGCCCCAACAGGCACCATCTGCAATGGTATGGCTGTTGTGGACAGTTCAAAGGTTTTTGTAACATCTGTATATTTGGTGCTCTCAAATACAACGGTAATGGTTGTAGTCGTCGTGGTGATGCCCCCCGATATGGTCAGGCTCTTGCCCCTATCGGTAACAGCAACATCCGCATGACTATCTGTATTTGCTAGGCTTTTTACAGTCCAATCGCTTTTGGTACTGCTGGTTGCTGTTAATTGACCCAGCACATCCGTCGCACTTACCACCTTATCACCCGATACATAGGTTACAACAAGGTTTGCTACGCTTAGGGTATTGTTCGCTACTGTTTGCTTATTCACAGATACATCCACATCTCTGGTCATAGATTCATACTTATCGTTTGCCGCATATGTAATCTTCACTTTTACCACCCCACTCTGGGTGGTTTTTGCAATCTTACCATTGCTCGACGCCACTGTAATAGCATTGCCCCCTGTGGTCGCCCCAGCGGTCGTCCCCGTCCGTGTCAAGGCGTATGTGGCGGTGCCAATACCCGTAGGTTTGCTGGCATTTTCCGTATAGGTAACCGTTTGGCTATTTGTGTTCCATGTAATAGCCCCAGCCGATACGCTAAACCCGGTGTGATCAGCAGCTGTTTGCTTGTGCACATCAAAGTTTTGATATGTGGTTAATGCGGGCAATCCGCTTTTTGCCGCCCGGACAATTTTTACCAACAATTTCCCTGATTTGGTCAGCTTCGTCCCATCAATCGCCCCATTTCTGATGCCAATCGCCCCCGTTAATGCACCATTTACAATACCATTAGTGGTCGATGTGAAGCCCGTTACAGTCGTAGCAGGTGCCACAATAGAAAAGGTGTAATCTGTGTTTAGATTGAATGTTGCAGACACATCCCCCACTGTATCAGAAGTTTTTAACTTATAATCAGTGGTGAATGTTTTCCCCCATTTTCCTGACCCCGTACGGGTAGCCGTACTTAATGTACCCGCACCGGTCGAGAGTTCAAAGGTTTTTGTCTCATCCGCATATTTGTTGTTTTTGTCTTCATATACAACCGTTACAGTCGTAGAGGGACCAATTACCCCGCTTATGCTTAGGCTCTTGCCATCATTGGCAACCGCAAGTTTCCCATGACTATCTGTGTCGGCTACGCTCTTAATTTGCCAATCGGATTTTTGCGTTTGGGCGGTGCCTGTGCTTGTTACAGACAGTTTTCCCAGTATCGCCGCCACATTTACCGGTACAGTGCCACTGCCATATGGTATTACAAGATTGGCTGCACTCAGGGTATCCGTCGTCTTTTGCTTGGTAATGGCAAAGTCCGCTAGGGTAAATTGCCCCTCATATTTATCATCATCAGATTTTGCCTTGATGGTAATAACTACCGTACCAGCGGATGTTGCCCCGCTGATTTTCCCATCTTTATCAATGGCTAGGGATCCACTGGGGGCAGATCCTGATTTTCCAGCCACTTCCCAAGTAAAATCATCCGCCGATAGACGAAACGGCAGGGTGGTATATGCCATATCAAACTTGGTGGCAGTACTGGTTTTCCACTTGGTATCATCCCCATTTGCCAACGATACAGTCGGTACAGTTTTTACATCCGCATTCGCCCCCGTGCCAAACACTTGCTTATTCACAGTAAAGTTGACATATTCTGTCGCTGCGGCGACTGCACCTGCCCCTGAACCTTTTGCCGCCCGTACAATCTTCATTAACAATGTTCCCGATTGGGTCAGCTTGCTGGTGTCAATACCTCCAGTTTTGGCGTTACTAATGGGATTGCTGGTAAATATATTTGCGGTGGTCGATGTAAAACCATTTACAGTGGTCCCCGCTGCAACAACTGAGAAGGTATAATCGGTCGCTTTATCAAAGGGTTGCCCCGCATCTCTGTTTTTTAATTTATAATCCGGGGTAACAGTACCCTTGCCCCATTTAGCAGATACCCCTGTGGGGGTGCCATCAATCACCTGTGATAGCCGTGTGGACAGTTCGAAGGTATCGCTCTTATCTTCATATTTATTGCTTTCAAATACTGCGGTAATGGTGGTGGGCGTGGTGATTTGCTTTTTAATGGTCAACCTCTTTTTGTCACCAGCAATAACCAATGTACTAGCTCCAATGGTATCTGTATCCGCTAGGCTTTTTAATTTCCAATCGCTTTTTTGGGTACCTGTTACGGATAATTGACTCTCAATATCGGCGGTGCTTACCGCTTTATCGCCAGAGGAATAGGCTATAACAAGATTTCTTACGCTCAGTGTGCCCATCGCTGCCTGTTTCTTAATGGCGAAATCCCCTGTACGAATCGACCCGCTGTACTTTTTGTTAGCGGCTTTTGCGGTGATGGTGATTTCCGCTGTACCTGACGATGTCGCCCCACTAATGTGACCATTGCCATCGGCAACTAAGGTACCGCTGGGCTCCGCCCCTGACTTTTTGCCCACTGCCCAACTATAATCCGATGCGGTTGTACCCCCCGGTAAGGTATAATTTAGGGCAATTTTGGCACTGGTACTGGTTTTCCACTTGCCATCCTCACCCGTCGCTGTTGCCACCGCTGGACGGGTGGTTACATCTGTCCCCAATACTTGCTTGCCAATGGCGAAATCCCCCGTACGAATCGACCCGCTATATTTTCCGTTGCTGCCTTTTGCGGTTATGGTGATTTCCGCTGTACCCGACGATGTCGCCCCGCTAATATCACCACTACTATCAATAGCCAGTGTACCACTGGGCTCCGCCCCCGACTTTTTGCCTACTGCCCAAGTATAATCCGATGCGGTTGTACCCCCCGGTAAGGTATAGGCTAGGTTAATTTTGGTACTGGTACTATCTTTCCACTTGCCCTGTTCACCCGTTGCTGTTGCCACCGCTGGGGCGGCGGTTACATCCGTCCCCAATACTTGTTTGGTTACATCAAAATTGACATATTCTGTTGCTGCGGCGACTGCATTTGCCCCTGAACCTTTTGCCGCCCGCACAATCTTTATCAGCAGTTTACCCGATTTGGTCAGCTTGCTGGTGTCAATAGCCCCAGTTCTGGCGTTACTAATGGGATTGCTGCTAAATATACCCGCAGTGGTGGCATCTTTGCCCCCTTTACCCCCATCGCTACTAGGCACAACAGAGAAAGTGTAATCCGTTGCTTTAACAAATGTTTGACCTTGATCTGTAAGGTCTAATTTATAATCCGGGGTAACAGTACTCTTGCCCCATTTACCGCTCAGTCCCGTCGGGGTGCCATCAATCACCTGTACCGCCCGTGTGGACAGTTTAAAGGTTCTGGTCATATCCACATATTTGCTGCTTTCCAGTACAACTGTAATGGTGATAGGTGTGGCGATTTTCTCTATAATGGTCATACTCTTTTTATCAGCACTGATAGCTAACTTACCGCTGCCAGCGGTATCTGTATCCGCTAGGCTTTTTATGCTCCAATCGCTTTTGGCACTACTGCTTGTGAATAATTCATCGAGTATATAAGTCGTACTTACCACCTCAGTGCCGGATACATCCGGTGTATAGGGTACAATTATCTTTGCTGCGGTTAGGGTACTCATCGGCACAGATTGTTTATTGACAGCTACATCCACATCCCGACTCATTTGGGCATATTTATCATTCGCTGCGTAGGTAACCTTCACTTTTACCACTCCACTTTGGGTGGTTTTTGCAATGGCACCTGTACTGCTTGCAATCGTTATGGCATTGCCCGCTGTTGTACCCGCCGCTGTCAAGGTGTATGTGGCGGTGCCAATATCTGTCGGGGCGTTTGTTGCCGTATAGGTAACCGCTGTACTTGCCGTTGCCCATACAATCGGTGAAGCAGATACAGTAAAGCCTGTATGGTCGGTGGCTGTTTGCTTCGCCACAGGTAAGTTGGCATAATCTGTGACTTGCGGTAATCCCCCCTTGGCTTTGCGGACAATTTTTACCAACAGCGTACCCGATTTTGTCAGTTTCGTCCCATCAATAGCCCCTGTATCGGCGTTAATCGCCCCTGTTAATGCCCCTTGCACAATACCTGTGGTGGTCGATGTAAAACCGCTTACAGTGGTAGCAGGTGCCACAATCTCAAAGGTGAAATCTGCATTTGTATCAAATGTTACAGTGGTATCCCCCACTGTATCGGAGGTTTTTAATTTATAATCGGTGGTATACGATTGTCCCCATTTTCCTGACCCTGTATGGGTGCCAGAATTTAATGCCCCGGTTGCTGTGGACAGTTCAAAGGTTTCGGTTACATCGTCATATTGGGGATGGGCAAGTACCACTGTAACGGTTGTTTTGGTGGATATCGCCCCCGATATAGTCATGCTTTTTTTGTCCGCAGCAATGGCAAGGTTTGCATGGCTGTCTGTATTTGCTAAGCTTTTAATCGTCCATTGTGATGCTTGGGTTTGGGTATTGCTGTTGCCCGCCTTAGGGGTGATGGTCAGTTTTGCCAATATATCATTGGCACTGACATCTTTATCCCCAGATGCGTAGGGTACAACCAAATCGCCCATAGCCAATGTATCTGTAAACAATGCACTTGTTTTAACAAATATATCTTGGGGGGCAAAGCCAGTAACAGCATAGGACAATTTTAAAACGGCCATATCCGACCCAGCCATATCCACAAGCATACTGTCATAATCCACATTGTCCATATTGGTAATGGCATTCCCCGCACTGTCTTCGAAGGTAAATTCTTTGCCAAGTGTGCCCCTTATAACGGTTACCGTAACCGCCACAGTGGGCGTTGTTGCCGTTCTGCTGCTCAGGGTGGATCTGCTAAGCAGATCTGTTTGTGTCGCTTTTACCGCACCCGTTGGGGCGTCAATAAACTTTTTGATTTCGAATTTATTGCCATCTGGCAATACAAAAGCAGTGGCTTGTGTTTTACCATCCCCCGATGCTACCGCTTTGCCGCTACTAGAAGTAATTGTGGCTGCTGTAACAACCGGCAATGTGGGGGTGGTATCGACTTCGGCGGTTTTAATATCATATTTCCGCTCGACCTTGTCATAGCGTTTATGCCACGCTGTATCTATACTTGGGGATACAGAGGCGGACTTCATCTGGTCTTGTATGCTTTTGCCAAATGCTAGTTTAAAATCAACCGATATATCGGTCTGTGCTGATTCGCCATTGGGCTTGTCATATTCGCCCCGCAAAGTTAGCACAGGATTGGGTGTAAATTCAGCAATCAATTTATTGCCCTTAACAACTGTATCGCCAACCCCGTCAAATGTATAGGAACCTACCCCCACAGATACCTGCTCATAATTGGGGATATGTCCCTTAGCGGTTATATCCCAGCCTTGTAATACTTTTTTATCGTCGATAATATTATTGCCAATGGGGCGATATAGGTTTGTCGATAGGTCGAACCGTGCGGTTTTCAGCTCAACAATTCTAAGATAACACATTTAAATATAGTTTGTCGATAGGTCGAACCGTGCGGTTTTCAGCTCCGCCCCCACACTAAACCGTTGAAAATTTTCCGAAGATTTAAGGGCAAATATATTCCTTGTCCCATCTTTTGTATCAAAAAACGCATTGACCCCAACAATTAACGGGGCAGCTGTTGTATCGATAAGCTTACGATAGCCTAGTCCCAAGTTTAATCGATTCGTCGATTTCTGCCGATTATAAGAAGTTTGTAAATATGTAACCGTGTCTTTTGTTTCGGACAGATTGCTAAATGCGGTAATATCCCAATTCAGGGTTTTATCCGAATACCCGACACCGCCGCTTATCCATTGAAAAAACCCTGTTTTATTGGTACTATCAATAAGCAAATTACCCGTGGCACTTACCACCTTGTCTGTATCATTGGTAAACGCTGGCGTAATTGCTGACAAAACCAATAAACTGGCACTTGCTAAAAACATTTTCTTCATCTTTGATTTCCTTTATCTGTTTTTCTTAAACTTAACATTTATCAGGATAAATTTTCCTTATACTTATATAAGATACAAGATTTTTTTATGGTGTCAACATTTTTTTTTAAATTTTTTAAATTTTTTAAATTTTTTCTGTATTTTGGGCTAGATATATTTAAAATTTCTTGCGGTGTTCGATCGGGAAATGATATATTATTACAGACTTTTGAAAAAATGGAAATCGATATATGCAAAACATTGCGGTATTATTGGCGGGGGGGATGGGGAAAAGGTTTGGGGGCAATACGCCAAAACAAATGTTGTTATTAAAGGGTGTGCCCATATTAAGGCATACTATACAAGCGTTTATAAAATCAAAAAAATTTGATCGTATCGTGGTGGTATGCCATCCCCACATTATCCATGCGGTAACGGATATGGTGGCGGATATATGCATACCATCCCTTGATATTATTCAGGGGGGGGGATATTCCAGATGTGATTCCACATATAAAGCGGTACAATTTTTACAGCCCATATGCGATGATATGGATAAAATCATAGTCCATGATGGCGTCCGTCCCATGGTAACTGGGCGGATTATTAACGACTGCATACATGCCCTTGACCCTTATGATGCGATTACAGTGGGTGTACCAAGTATCGATTCGGTGATGCGGGTACAGGGGGGGGTTATCGAATCTGTACCCAATCGGGCGGATTATATGCGTATGCAAACCCCACAAGGGTTTCGCTTTCATATTATACATGCCGCATATATGGCGTATGCCCCCAGCACAGATGGGCAGTATACGGACGATTGTGGCGTGGTGATGGCAAAATGTCCCATAGTAAAAATCGGTATTGTACTGGGGGATGAAAACAACATAAAAATCACCACCCCAAAAGACATAAAAATTGCCGAAAACATAGCCAAATCAATCGATTTATAGTGCAATATATATATTTTTATAAAAAAAATATTTTCCCCCTTGACAAAATGCGGGGGGGGGGGGGGGGGGGTATATTAAACTGTCGTTTTGACATAATCTATTAATTATTATTTAAAAGGAGATGAAAATGGATGAAGACCGGGGAAAAAAGCACTGCCATATTTGTGAAGAGCATTATAGGGAAAAAGGCGAGGAAAACTGGGAAACGAAAATACTTTTCGAACATTCCCATTATGATGAGGAAGGAGATTTTTATGTGCACAAGAAAAGATTCGCTGAAAGATGGGATACACCGTGTCTTTATATATACTGGTAATCATTTATAGTGTTCAAAAAATGTGCTGATTTACAAAGGACTGGCATATTTATGTTAGGTATCTGTGTCAGCCCCTATTTTTAAGACATCCCCGACCAAGTGTAACGAGCCTGCACATAAGACTTCGGGGGTATTGGCGGATTTTATGGCGTAAGATACGCTGGGGCAAGCGGTGGCGGATATGCCTATGTGCTGTATTTTTTCTGCCAGTGTAACCGCATCCATGCCATCGGCGGTAGCAAAGGGATTGGGGGACACGGGAACTGTGTATACAGTGCTGATATATGGACGCAAGGGGGTGATAAATCCTGATATATCTTTGCCCTGTAACATACCACAGACAAGCGGAATTTGCTTTATATTCTGGGCGTGCAAGGTATGGGCCAAGCACTGTCCCGCATCCGCATTATGCCCCCCGTCCAAGTATACTTTTACACCCCCCACAAACACAGTTTCAAACCGTCCCCGATGTATGGCGGTGGTTAATCCCATGTGCAAATCAGAGTCGCATATTGTAAAGGGCAACATGCCATTTTGCTGTAAATATAACACTGCATATATGGCGGTTGCCCCATTGTCATATTGATGATTGCCGATTAAATTGGGGCGGGGGTATGCTGTATCCCCCATATAAAATCCTGTTGCTGTGCGGTTTATGGACGGCACAGGGGCATACATCGCCCCAATTTTCTTAGCTGAATGTTCCAAGGCTACATATGCCTGTGCATGTGTTTGGGGGGCGATAATTGCCGGGACGGATTTTCGAAAAATACCGGCTTTTTCAGTGGCGATTTTTTCAATGGTATCCCCCAAAAAGTGTTGGTGGTCATACCCCATATTGGCAATAATTGTACACAACGGGTTGGACACCACATTGGTCGAATCCAACCGCCCCCCCAACCCAGTTTCCAATAACAGCACATCGGCGGGATGATGTGCAAACAGATAAAACCCGGCAACTGTGGTAATTTCAAAAAATGTAATGGCATCGCCATTGTTTTTTGTGTCGACAAATTGCAATGCGTACAATAAATCCGCATCGCTGACCTGTGCCCCAGATACAATAAATCTTTCATTAAACGATACCAATTCAGGGGAAGTATATCGATGTACCACCACTCCCGCCGATTCAAAAATAGCCTGTAAAAACGATAATGTCGATCCCTTGCCATTGGTCCCAGCAATATGAATCACGGGGGGCAAATTTTTATGGGGCGATCCGCATTTTTCCAACAATCGTAAACTACGATGTAATCCCAAATCAATATTTTTGGGATGATACGATTGCAGTTTCTGTAAAACCGCTTGTACCCTGTGCATTACACCATAACCTTAACCATTAACAGGTTTAAAATCCTGCCCAAAGTATCGTGTAGGTTTTTGCGATGTACCACCATGTCGACCATACCATGCTGTTTTAAATATTCGGCGGTTTGAAAATCATTGGGCAAGGTTTCACGGACAGTTTGTTCAATCACCCGCCTGCCGGCAAAGCCAATCACACACCTGGGTTCGGCCAAGTGCATATCCCCCAACATGGCAAACGATGCGGACACCCCCCCTGTGGTTGGATTGCTCAGTAATACAATGTATGGCAAATTGGCATCCCGTAGGCGATTAACCGCCACTGTGGTACGGGCCATTTGCATCAATGATACGATGCCTTCCTGCATTCTGGCACCGCCGGATGCGGGAATAATCAATAAGCCCGCCCCTAATTTTATCGCTTGATCCGCCGCCACAACAATGCCTTCGCCAACCGCAGACCCCATCGATCCCCCCATAAAATCAAAATTAAATACGGCGGTTACCAATTTTACCCCCTCCACAGTTCCATATGCCACAACGATAGCATCCTTTTCGCCAGTTTTGCCCCGGCTGGTGCGCAACCGATCCGTGTATTTTTTCGAATCCTTAAACTGTAAGGGGTCATGCATACCAGATGGTACGTTTACACGGGTATATGCACCTTTATCATAAATACATTGTAACCGTGCCTCGACGGGCATGGGAAAGTGATAATCACTATGGGGGGACACATATAAATTGCCTTTTAAATCCCGTTGATGAATCATCCTCCCTGTATCAGGACACTTTAACCATGCGTTTTTGGGAATGTTATCCTTGTTGCCTAATAATTTATCAATTTTGGGCTTTACATAATTTGTCAACCAACTCATTATTTTAGTGTTCCTTTTTTCTTATAAATCTTGTGTTAGGGTTTTTACATAGTGCAAAGTGTCGGGCACAGTTTTATCAGTTGCCTTACCATCTTGTAAAGAATCCGCTATGACATGGACAATTGCCGACCCCACAACCACCCCATCGGCAATTTTGCTAAGGGCATTTACATCTTTGGCAGTTTTGACCCCAAAACCAACGGCAATGGGTACATTTGTATGGGGTCGTAGTTTTTTTAACGCCGTTTCGACCGCCGATATATCAATGTCTTTGGTGCCTGTAACCCCCGCCATTGACACATAATATATAAATCCAGACGCATTACGCATCACTGTGTCGATTCGTTTTTCAACCGTAGTCGGCGTTGCCAAATGGATAAAATGGATACCGACTTTTTGTGCAGGAATACGCAGCTCCGCATCTTCTTCGGGGGGCAAGTCAACCACAATCAAACCATCCACACCAACGGTCTTACATGCGTCCAAAAACGCCTCCACACCATATGTATAAATCGGGTTATAATATCCCATTAAAATAATCGGGGTCGACATATTGGTTTGTCGAAATTCTGCTACCATATTAAGGGTTTTTTGTAATGTCTGTCCGCTTTTTAATGCCCGTTGCCCCGCCAACTGAATGACAACACCATCCGCCATGGGGTCGGTAAAGGGCATGCCTATTTCCAAAATATTAACCCCCTGTGCCGGCAAGCCTTTGATAATGTTCAGTGCCGTATCATAATCTGGATCACCCGCCATAACAAAACCAACAAATGCGGTGCGATTATCGGCTCGTAAAGATTCAAAAGTATCTGTAATACGATTTGTAAATTCTGTCATGCGTATGCCCCCCCTTTCATATCAAATCCCAAGATCAAATCCCAAGTGTTCGGCGACGGTAAATATATCCTTATCGCCCCGTCCACACAGATTCATGACAATAATATGGTCTTGCGGCAAATCAGGGGCAATTTTTGCCACATATGCCAACGCATGGGAGGGTTCCAATGCGGGAATAATACCTTCCATTTTTGTACATAATTGAAATGCCTCCAACGCTTCATCATCGGTCACAGACACATATTCAACCCGTCCTTGTTGTTTTAAATATGCGTGTTCTGGTCCAATTCCCGGATAATCCAATCCCGCAGAAATGGAATGTGCCTCAGCAATTTGCCCATCGTCGTCTTGTAATAAATATGTACGATTGCCATGTAATACCCCCGGCTTACCGCCGCTTAAGGATGCGGCGTGGGCATCCGTATCCACACCTTTTCCACCGGCTTCGACACCAATAATTTCCACATCTGTATCCTCCAAAAATGCGTAAAATAAACCAATGGCATTCGACCCACCGCCAATTGCCGCCACCAAAGTATCGGGCAACCTGCCTTCGATGTCTTTGATTTGTTGTTTTGTTTCTTTGCCAATAATGCTTTGAAAATCCCGTACCATTTCGGGATATGGGTGGGGACCTGCGGCGGTACCAATGATATAAAAAGTATCATGCACATGGGTTACCCAATCCCGCAACCCTTCGTTCATGGCGTCTTTTAAGGTGCCGCTGCCCGATGTGACGGGGGCAATTTCCGCCCCCAGTAACCGCATGCGAAATACATTCGGTTTTTGTCGTTCCACATCGGTTTTACCCATATAAATTTTACATGGCATATCAAACAATGCACACACGGTGGCGACGGCAACCCCATGTTGTCCCGCCCCTGTTTCGGCAATAATACGGGTTTTACCCATACGGCGGGCCAATAAAATTTGCCCCAATACATTGTTAATTTTGTGTGAACCTGTATGGTTTAATTCATCCCGTTTAAAATAAATTTTTGCCCCCCCTAAGTGACTGCTGAGCCGGCGGGCATGATACATGGGACTGGGGCGACCTGTATAATGCTCAGCATACCATTCTAAGTCGGCTTTGTACGAATCGTCCTCTTTGGCTTCGATATAATGGCGTTCCACATCCAAAATCAGTGGCATTAAGGTTTCGGCCACATACCTCCCGCCAAATATATCAAAATGCCCCTCTTGGTCGGGCATAGCTGATAAAACCATGTAGTGTCTCCTAATTTTAAAAAATATACCACAATGTACCACAAAAATATTATTTTTGCAATACCACACAATATTTGCATAAAATATGTTCTGTAAAACACAGGGATCTGTTTTTTCGTTTTTATTTTTTGGGATTGTAGTGTAGTATTGTGCAGAAGTAGGTTTTAGAGTAGGTTATATCCATGCCCATTTTACATTGGTTAAATAAACAACAACATATCACCGCCCATACGGCTGTGCCGTATCGGGTATTACAACCTGTGGCGGATTTATCCTATGGCGATACACCTGATAATATGCTTATTCAAGGGGATAATCTGGATGCTTTAAGGGCGTTATTACCCTATTATGCAGGTAAGGTAAAGTGTATATACATCGACCCCCCATATAACACAGGTAACATGTTCGAGCATTATGACGATAACCTTGAACATAGCATATGGCTTGGTATGATGTACCCCCGATTGGTATTATTGCGGGAATTATTGGCGGAAGATGGTAGTATTTGGATGAATGTAGACGATGATGAAGGGCATTATTGTAAGGTGATACTTGATGAAATTTTCGGACGGGCAAATTTTATAAATAATGTTGTGTGGCAAAAGAAATACTCACCACAAAATGATGCTAAATGGTTAAGCGATAACCATGACCATATTTTTGTGTATGCAAAAAATAAAGAAACATGGCGACCTAATTTATTACCAAGAACAGAAAAGCAAAATAAAGCGTATAAAAATCCTGATAACGACCCTAGGGGAAATTGGACTTCAAGTGATTTATCGGTAAAGCGTGAAACAGCAAAAGATATATATGACATTGTAACACCATCGGGGCGTGTCGTTTGTCCACCTAATGGTCGTTGTTGGGGAGTGAATAAAGAAAAATTTGATGAACTAATTGCTGATAATCGTATATGGTTTGGCAAAAATGGAAATAATGTACCAACCCTTAAAAGGTTTTTATCAGAGGTTAAAAGTGGTATAACAGCTCTTACTATATGGAATTATGAAGAAGTAGGGCATAATACCCACGCAAAAAGAGAAGTTAAAGCCTTTAACGCAAGTGATGTATTCACCACCCCTAAACCTGAAAAATTGATACAACGGATTATATATTTGGCAACCAACAAGGGCGATTTAGTTCTCGATGCTTTTTTAGGCTCTGGCACCTCATGTGCGGTTGCCCATAAGATGGGGCGAAAATATATTGGTATTGAGATGGGCGACCATGCAAAAACCCATTGTGTACCAAGGTTACAAAAAGTTATCAAAGGGGAGCAGGGGGGTATATCCCAAGATGTCAACTGGCAAGGGGGCGGGGGCTATACTTTTTATGAATTGGGGGATGAAGTGTTTACCCCCAACGGATACATAAACCCCCACATAAAATTCGATACCCTTGCACGGCACATATGGTTTTATGAAACCAAAACTGCCCTTGTAACAGTCCCCCACAGCACAGTATTAGGCATCCATAATACCACCGCTTATGTATTATTATACAATGGTATATTAGGCGATAAAACCCCCAATGGGGGCAATGTATTAACCCGAAAAGTATTGGCGGATATACAACAAAAATTAAAGGGATGTATTGGTCATATAATCCTATATGGCGAATCTTGTCGATTGTCGTAAAAAACCCTTATCCAAAACCACATATCGTTCAAACAAACCCCATACGATGTAAAGGTGTAAGCATGGAAACATACTTAATTTATATTGATGAATCCTATGATAATGATAAATGGGTGTATTCCTGTATTTTTGTGCCTATATCGAAGTGGAAAAATATTTTTCGATGTACAGTTTCTTTTCGGAAAAGGTTAAAGGAAGAGTATGGGCCTATTGAATCAGAACTACATGCAACAAAGTTTATTGGTAATCGTGGTATATCCAATCCCATGACAAAGGAATACAGAGCAAAAATTTTTAAAAAGTTCCTATATTTTGTAGAAACTTTACATAAATATAATGTATCCATTATCAATGGCATTACTACAAAAGGTAATGAATCTAAACTATTTGAATGGATTTTAAACAGAGTCCAACGAACTCTGCATTGGCAAAATGCTTATGGTATTTTAATTTGTGATGAAGGAAATGAAAATCGTCTTATTAACACTGTACGCAGAATGCAAAAACAAATACTGTGCCATCGTCGATAACTGTGACCAGCCCCACTGATTTGGTCCATTTTTGTGTTAGTACTTTTTTTCTCTATTGTCAATGAGAGGTGGTCCCCTTTGTTAGGACAGTACTAAGCCTATTTTAAGCTTCACTTATGTGGTTAAATATGTATATTCTCATGTAAAAGTAAGTGTAGCCGTAGGCGGAACTTCTTTTGCATGAGAATGCATTGTATATGTTTCTGCGGGTGTTGTCAAACCGAAATGTGAATGGGGTCTATCTTGGTTGTAAAATTTAAGCCATTTTCTTATGCTTTCCTTAGCCATTACACCGCTGGTAAATGCTTGCAAATAAACACATTCATACTTCAATGATTTCCAAAATCTTTCAATTATGACATTATCCTTCCAACACCCTTTACCATCCATAGATATACGAATACCATTATCTTTTAAGGTATCCGTAAAATCAAGGGAAGTAAACTGACTGCCTTGGTCTGTATTAAATATCTCTGGGGTGGGGTATTTTGCCAAAGCATCATTTAACGCTTCAACACAAAACCTACTATCCAGCGTATTAGATAAACGCCATGAGAGTACCTTCCTACTATACCAATCCATAACAGCAACCAAATATAAAAACCCTCGTTTGATCGGGATATAAGTAATATCTGTACACCAAACCTGATTAGGACGGTTAATATCCAAGTTTCTCAACAAATACGGATACACCTTATGTTGCGGGTTTATAGTAGATGTTTTTGGCTCTTGGTAAATTGCTTTTAGCCTCAGTACCTTCATCAGCCTGCGGATGCGTTTTCTGCCGACCTTATAGCCTTGGCGGATTAAATGACGCATCATTTGCCTCGCACCATAAAAAGGCGTTTGTAAATGTTGCTGGGCTATCTGTTCCATCAACTCCACATTAAAATCACTCTCTTCTTTACATTGATAGTAATAACTTGAACGGTTCATTCCAAGCAACTCGCATTGACGCACAATACTTAAATCGGGGGAATTAGAATTTACCATTTTTTTTAACCTGTAATCCTAAACGATCCGAAATGTCCGACAAAAAATCCCGTTCAATCGTCAATTGACCTATCTTGGCATGAAGCTCTTTAACATGGGCTTCGCTATCATGCTTTTGTTTGTCAAGATTGCCTGAAAATCCTGCCTCAATAGAGCAAACAGCCTCTCGCTTCCACCTTTGAATAACCGTAGCATGCACTCCAAAACGAGACGATAATTCCGATATCGGCGTGTCATCACGCAATACTGCCAAAACAACCTCTTTTTTGAATTTAGCAGGGTAATTCTTCCGTATTTTACTCATTTAATAAATCTCCTTATTTCTATATATAAATGAAATATAAATGAAACTTAAATCATTGTCCAGTTTTTGGGAGCCACTTCTGTATACCATTATATTTTCGCATATGCCGTTTGGTTCCAAAAACTCTCAATGCCATTTATATGATTTTGCCTATCAGCAAATACTATGGTTAATTCGCATATGTTTAAACTCTGAAATATCTAGGGCATCATCCCCTTTCCAATAATCGCTATATACGATACTATCAGGTATAACTTTGTCTTTCTGCTAGCATCAGGTATTATCTTTGTATAAACCTTGCCATCCCTTTGGTATGTTATCTGTCATTTTTTATTACCTTTTATCTGTTTTATCATATTTTCAATTTCCTGTATGTCTGTATCATCCGCTTTAATGACTTGTTGATGTTTTCTGTGTTGGTCGAAGTTTTGGTATTCTTGTTCTGCCAGTTTTTTTGCCACTGTCGATTGTATGGTGCCTGCGTGGGTTAGTATATCTTGTTCATTAAAGGTTAAAAAAGCGTCTAGTTTTTCCGCCCATTGATTCATGGTCATAGTTTGTCTTTGACTTGCCTGTAATTCGGCGTAATCCAAGTACATGGTAACGATTTGATTTAAGGTTTTTACTTCGTCTTGGGATAGGTAATTTTTGGCGATACTCACATCCTTTTTGCGTACTACTGCACCCGACCATGCAGTCAAGCCCATATTTGGATATTCTGCGTTGCTACGATGGGCGATAATTTCGGGGGCGGTGTTGCCTGTTACCGCCCATAGCATTTTGTTTTGCACCTTGGCAAAAAATTCTTGAGCTTGGGGGGATTTTGGGGCATAGTCAATGGCAGTTGCGTATAAATCACGGACTTTTTGATAAAAACGTTTTTCCGATGCCCGAATATCCCGAATGCGTTGCAACCATTCATCAAAATAATCCCAATTGTCCGCCTGTTTTAATTTATCGTCGTCCATGGCAAAACCTTTAACAAGGTATTGTTGCAACACAGAATTTGCCCATTTTCTGAACTGCACCCCACGGGGGGATCGTACCCGAAAACCCACCGCCAATATCATATCAAGGGAATAGTATTTGGTTGTAGATGTTTGACTTTTCCCAGTTATAGCACCATGTTGAGTGGTGTGTCGGAATTCCCGACATACCACTTTTTCGTTCAATTCCCCCTCAGCGAAAATATTTTGAATATGCTCTGTTATGGTGGTACGCCCTTTATCAAATAATTGTCCCATTTCCGGCTGTGATAGCCATACAGTGTTGTCTATGGCGTGCAAATTGATTTTGACTTGTCCATCTTCGCTATTGTACAAAATGATTTCGCCTGTGTTGATGTTACACATGCTTGCCCCCATCGTGTATCACAACATACTTATGGGGTATTGCGTCTTTAAAACTTTGTGGCAAGGGGGACATGCGGATTATGTGCCCTTTTCCAATGTGGTAATGCACCATGTTAAATGTTTTGTGCTGATATCTATTTCCTTGTGCATATTGTTATTCATCAAACACCACCCCCACTTTGGCAAGTTGTTTTTTTAATGTGACCAGCCCCACTAATTTGGTCCATTTTTATGTTAGTACTTTTTTTCTCTATTGTCAATGATATTTGTCATGTAGCGTAGCGGAATGACGGATATCATTGACAATGGGCTGCGTTTTTGGTACTGGTGGATTGTACCCCAACGCACTATGCGGACGGATATGATTGTATTCATACCGCCAGTTTTCTATGACGGCTTGTGCCTCAGTTAAAGTATCAAATATCTCCCTGTTCAAGCACTCATCCCGAAGTTTACCATTAAAACTTTCATTATAACCATTCTGCCATGGACTGCCCTTATCAATATATGCTGTATCCACCTGCATACGCTTCAACCAATCTTGTAGCCTATGGGCTATAAATTCGGATCCATTGTCAGAACGGATATGCTTAGGCATACCTTTTGTGATAAACAACCTGCCCATAATATCCAATACATCCGTACTGTTCAGTTTATGCCGAACATCAATGGTTAAGCATTCTCGGCTAAGTTCATCTATAACCGTTAATATTTTAATGCCTTTACCATTTCTCAGCTTGTCATGCACAAAGTCATAACTCCATACATGATTTTGATACTCAGGACGAAGTTTAATACAGCTCCCATCACCAGCATTTGAACTACGGGGTTTGGGTATTTTCTGTGGCACTTGTAATCCCTCCTGTTTCCAAAGCCGTTCAATCCGCTTATGGTTTACACACCAACCATGACCTTTTAATAAGGCACATATCCGCCGATAACCATATCTAGGGTATTTTTGTGCTAGACGGTGCATATCTGATATTAAACGGCTTTCCTCATCAATATCTCGTTTCACATAACGAACCGTAGAACGATGTGTCCTGAATAAACTACATAAACGCCGTTCTGATACATTGTAAAAAAACTTGGCTTTGCCAATAAAGCTTTTTACCCCGCCAGCACCTACCACTTTCCCGAGTTAAATTCCTTTAAGATTTGGTTGTCTAAACTCAAATCAGCAACAAGCTTCTTTAAACGGGCATTCTCATCCGATAATGCTTTTAAATCTTTGGCATGATTAACATCCATACCACCATATTGTCTTCGCCATTTGTAATAAGTCGCATCTGATATACCTAAATCACGGCACATACCACTGACTGTCATACCTGACGATAACTTAATCTCTGCATCCCGTAATATACGGATAATTTGTTCTATACTGCGGGCTTTCCTATTCTTTGACATCTTAAAATCCTTTCATAATTTAGATAAAGCAATACTAACTTATTTTTGGACCTATTTATAGGGGGCAGGTCAACGGTCGAGGCGTTAAAAAATCCCTCCCATTCCTATCGGGCGGTTATCGATGCACAATTTGGCGGTACAGCACATGTGGGTATATGGGATATTGGCGCATATAAAAATATCCGCCCCACAGATTTTCATATACGGACAAATATTATCGTCGGAACGGTGCAATCGTTACGGGTTCAAGAAAAACAACGCCGTAAATTATATCAACATAATGAACACCTTGAACCCCATTTTGCACATATACCCCGCACCCAAGATATGGATAAAATGGACAATGGCAGTGTGCGGTATTCGTTTTTTAACCTTATGAAACACCATCGCCCGGTTTTGATTTTGGACGAAGGACATCGATTTAAAAGTACATTATCCGAAGATTTAATACGGGATTTAAACCCTACACTGGTATTGGAATTTACCGCAACCCCCAAAGGTAAAAAGAATGTATTGGTATCCGTGCCTGCCACCACTTTACGGGATGAAGAGATGATAAAAATGCCTGTTAGGCTAGCCACTGCCCCCGATTGGCAAATGGCGGTTCATGGGGCATTGTTCAGGCGAAAAGAATTATCAAAAATCGCCTATGAAAGCGGTGAAAATATCCGCCCAATTGTATTATTTCAAGCAGAAAACAAAGATAAAGCCGTACCTGTACACATATTAAAAAAGTATCTTGTCGATACGGAAAAAATCCCCGAACAAAAGATTGCCATTGCCACTGGTGACCAACGGGAACTGGATGGCATCGATATTATGAGTCCCGATTGCCCCATTGAATATGTTATCACCGTTCAAGCCCTAAAAGAGGGGTGGGATTGCCCATATGCGTATATATTTTGCTCCGTGGCTAATATTCAAAGTAGTACGGATATTGAACAATTATTGGGGCGAGTCCTACGGATGCCCTTTGCCAAACGGCGAAAAGCGGATGCCCTAAACTGTGCTTATGCCTATGCCCCCGAAACCACCCAATTTGCCCAATCTGCGCAGCAATTGGTCGATAAATTGGTGGATATGGGCTTCGAAGATTCAGAAGCCGAAGACATGGTCGAATGGCAACGATTCGATTTGGGGGATGACACCCCCCTTGATATAACCGTAAATATCCCTGTGACCAACGATTTTGAACTGGGTATGTTGGGGGCAAGTGCCAACGATTTTGTCGAAATTGTTGTGCAATCGGACACCACAAAACACATCCGCATTATTGGGGCAATCCCCACAGACCAACAACAGATTATTGCCAATAAAATCATAGGTGATAAAAAGACCAAGCAAGGGTATACAAATGCTATGCGGTTGGTTGCTAAACACCACGCCAAGCAAGAGTCTTTTGCCATGCGCAATATCCCATTTGGGGACATTCCACAACTGATGTTGGATTATGGCGATGGTGTATTACCCGTAACCCCCGAATTATTTTTGGAAGCCGAACAATGGGATCCCTTCGAACATGACCACCTTATACAGTTTAATATTGAAACCACAACGGGCAATGTGTACACCATTGATATTAGCGAAACCCATAAAATTGAGGTTCAACAGGCGGAACCTTATACACATACCCTGTTTAGTATTGCAGAGGGCTGGACACAACCCGCCCTTGTGGTATGGTTAGAGAAATATTTACACCCATATGCCCACGGTATGCTTGCCCAATCGACAATTGTGGAATATATCGGGCGAAACTTGGATACCTTAAACACAGATATACAAGTATTGGGACGGTGCCGTAATCAGGTACTGGAAGCCTTAAAACGCAACTTATTGGCAACACAACAAACCGCCCGTGAAAGTGCTATGCAAAAATATTTGTTTGACGACACGGCACATGTGGAAATTGGCAATCCATTTATATTTGAAAAATACACATACAACCCACCGCAACAATACCATGGGGCATACCAATTTAAAAACCATTACTATGGTGTAATCGCCCATATGAATGGTGAAGAATTGGAAGTGGCAAAAACCCTTGATACACTGCCTGAGGTACAATTTTGGGTGCGAAACTTAGACAAAGGCACATGCTTTAAATTACCTTTACATAAAAACAATTTTCATCCCGATTTTGTTGCCCGATTAACGGACGGCAGAGTATTGGTGGTCGAACACAAAGGACAACAGTATATGACAAACGATGACAGCAAAGAAAAAAATCGTATCGGTACATTTTGGGCGGAAAAAACAGGCAATGTGTTTGTAATGACCACGAAAACAGAACAATCACCCCCCATACATAGCCAAATTGCAGAAAGTATATAAAACAGTTTTGGTATAGTATTTTATTGGTCTTTATTAAATGTAACATATTGTTTTAATGGATGTTTTTTTATGTATACGGACAAGATTTTTTTGGTATAATGTGTATATTGAAATGTACCTTTTATTTTTGCAATTTTACTATTTTTAGGAGGAAACGAATATGCGTTTAGAACCAGCAATTTATACGGCACTTAACAATCAAATGGCGATGGAATATACGGCGTCTAATATTTATTTACAGATGGCGGCGTGGACCGAAGCACGGGATTTGACCGGCTGTGCCAAGTTTCTGCATGAGCATGCGGAAGAAGAACGGCAACATATGCGTAAGATTTTTGATTATATTTTGGAACGGGGTGGGGAACCTAAGTTAAACGCCATACCCCAACCCCCATACGATTATACCAGTGTAAAGCACCTGTTTGATCAAGTGTACGAAGAAGAAAAATCCGTAACCGATGCCATTGACGCCATCGCCCACCAAGTGTGGCAGGCAAAGGATTTGGCAACATTTTCATTCCTGCAATGGTTTATCGAAGAACAACGGGAAGAAGAAGCCTTGGCAACAGAAATCGTTGGGAAAATTAACCTGATTGGTCTGGAGGGACAAGGGGTATATATGATCGATGAATTTGTCGGCGGTTTGGTCGATACCAAACACACATAATTTTATATACGCTTATAATAATATAAGGCGGGCGGTGCCTAGGAATATGAAAAAACCGGCAACATCGGTTATGGTGGTTAAAAATACGGTCGACGATACGGCGGGATCGGCGTTTAATTTGTCCAGTATAATCGGTACCAAAATACCAAAAAAACCGGCAACCAACAGGTTTATAATCATTGATATTGCCATAATTTGTCCCACCTGTATATCGCCCATGTACGCCCATACGCCCATGCCAATCAGCAGGGCAAATAAAATACCATTTATGCCCCCAACCAACGATTCTTTCCAAATAATACGAACCGCATTTGCCGAACTTAAATCATTGGTGGCAAGGGCACGCACCGCAACCGTCAGGGTCTGGGTACCCGCATTTCCCCCCATGCTGGCAACAATCGGCATCAGCACCGCCAACAGCACAACTTGTTCCAAAACATCCGTATACATGCCAATGACAAACGATGCCAAGATTGCCGTTGCCAAGTTTATCAACAACCATGGAAAACGGGAACGGGCTGTGGATACCACCGTTTTATAAAAGTCCCCTTCGGTTACCCCCCCTAATTTTAAAATATCGTCTTCGGCTTCTTCTTCGATAATATCGACAATATCGTCGATGGTAATCACCCCAATCAGCCGTCCTTTGTCATCAATAACCGGGGATTCGACCATATCGTATTGTTTAAATAAATATGCCACATCTTGTTGCGGTAAGGGGGCGGGGATGGGGTGAAATTCTTTTTTATCCAACAGGTTTTTAATGGCGATTTTGCGTGCACTGGTTAAGATACTGTGCAACGGTACAATGCCCAGCGGTTTATGTCCCCGCCCCAATACAATCACCGAATTAAAAGAGGTGGGCAAATCGTCTTGTGTATGGCGTAACATATCAATAATATGTCCAACCGTCCAAATTTCCGGCACCGTTACCATTTCATGGCGCATAATACGGGCGGCGGTATCTTCTTCGTAGCTAAGGGCTTGTTTGTATACAGCACGATCGGATAAAGAGGCGTATCGCAATACAGATTTTTGCTTTTCTTCTTGCAAGTCTTCCAATACGGATATGGCATCGTCTGTTTCCAAATTTTCCAACAACAATGCCAAGGGTTTCGGGTGCAGGGTTGCCAAAATATCCGTGCGGATGTCTTCGTCCAAATGGATGATAAAATCTCCGTTTAAATCGTCGCCTAAGGTATGTAAGAATTTTTCCCGATATGTACCACTTAATTTTTCGTACAGATGGGCTTTGTCCGCTGGGTGTAAATTACCGACAAAGTCATACAACCACGCAAAATTTTCTGTATCCAAAGCATCGATGACTTGTGATACAGAATCATCGCTAACCGCAACCAATTCTTCCAAAGTTTCTTCGGCTGTGTGTATGGGATTTTGTGTCATATGATTGCCCATTTCATAATTTTATATGTAAATATACATATCAGTATATCACATAACACCCATTATGCAACACCTGAGAAAGGTCTTATTTTGGGCAAGAGGTTGTTTGCCATTGGGACAGGATGTTGTTTTTATAATAAGTATCATTAAACAATAACATGCCGGGGCTAATTTTTAACACATTGGGAATATGGCGATTAACCGGTAGGGCATTGATGCTGGCAATTATGGTGTTGCTGTGTTGGGGGTCGGATAAGAATTGTAAAAAAGTTTTTGCCATTTTAGCGTTGGGGGCATGGGTGGGAATAAAGGCACTGCGTAATATGCCCACGGGATAATCGGTTAAGGCAATACTTTTTAAATGCGGTTTATCGGCAATAAATTTTCCCGCATATGACCCCAATACATTATACGCCATATACGCCTGTCCTGAATTGACTTTTTGCAACATGCTAAGGGTCGAAGTGTCCCTATCGTTACTGGCACATCCCAAACTATTCCAAAGGTTGGGCATGTCTTGATACGACACATAATTTTGAATCGCAAATAAATATCCAACCGCTGATTTTGTAATGTCATAACGGGTAATTTTATTATGTAATAAAGGGGTATTTTGAATATAAATATCCAGCTCATAATGGGTTTTGGGCACAGCCGGTATATATTTTGTGTTGTATACGATAACGCCTTGTTCATAACTAAATGCTAGCAAACGGTTATTCCAAATTTGCACAGAATCTTGTGATGGGGCATTTTGTATAGGGGTTTTTAAAAACGGTACAGCCCCATAATTTTGCACCAATTCGAATTGTAAATGGGTGGCGGAACTGATGACCACATCGGGGGGTGTGGTGTTGTGGGTATGGCGGTGAATAATATCGTTGTATAAATCGATGGCGTTGTCGTATTCCACATACTGTATCGATACATGGGGATAAGCGGTTTTGAATGCGTCCATGATATATTGAAAAACCCATATATCCGTGTTGCTGTAAATCGTCAAGGGGGATTTTGCCGCTGCGGTTTGGGTGAATACGCCGGCACTTAACATCCATAGTGCACACAAGCGGTATATAAAACATCGTATATGTATCATGACTCGTTTTCCTGTGTGTTCAGTGGAATATGCAGGCAAAATACTGCCCCGGTGTATGTATCGGGTACCCCGGGGGCGTTGGGCATCAGCTGAATACTGCCTTGGTGAAAGGATAAGATCTTATGGGAAGAATACAGCCCCAGCCCCCCGCCTTTCTGGGTGGTATCATGGCGGGTAAAAGGGTGAAATAGCGATTGCAACATCGTAACATCAATCCCATTGCCATTGTCGGCAACATATATCTGGCATGCGGTGGGGTGCATATGGCACGATACCCATACTTTGGGCGTTTGCGGATGGGCATATTTACAGGCATTATCGATACTGTTTTTAATCGCTTCGTTCAATAAGGGCGGATTGCAATATACAGGTATGGATACAGGTGGGGGTGTATATGTTAAGGCAACCGCCGGATGTGAAAGTGCCATATCCGATAAAATATCGTCCATAATATCTTGTATGGGGACAATGTGCATGGGGATTTTATGCAGGTTGTGGGTAATATAGGATTCGTGTAATAATTGATTCGTCATGTGTATAGTGGTATCAATGGTGTCGAGTGCCGATTGAATGTGGGTGTTTGCATCTTGGTGATTTGGTTCAATTTGGGCGGTTTCCAACTGCCCCCGCAACACCGCCAATGGGGTACGAATTTGGTGGGCAACTTCTTTGTTTGCCAAATCTGATTCCTTCCACGCATTTTGTAACCGTTGCATGTGGGTATTTATGGTATCGACTAAGGCTTTTAATTCTTTGGGGTGGGGGGCTTGAAAATCGGAAAAATCATTAAATCGACGGGTTTTAAATTGTTCGGCTAACATTAACAGTGGGCGTAACACCGATCGTATCGAAGTGAATATCAGGGTAAAAAACAAGAAAAAAGTAACCGCTAATAAAATACTTGCCTTGGTCATGGTGGCACGGATAAGGGCATTTGTATGTTTTTGGGTCGTGGCAAGGCTGATAAAGTAGGTATGGTTGCCCAACCGAAAGGTGGTTGCCCCTTGCCGTAAGGGGGTATTTTGATATAGCACTGTGCTAAACCACATGCCTTGCCACATGCCTTGTGGGGGTGTGGGCGTTGTTTGGGGCGATAAAAAATCATATCCCATGATAATATCCGTATCTTGCCAAACGCTGTAATACACAGAATCGTGTTCTGGGGTGCGTAAATTGTCCAATGCGGCATAGGGAAAATTGACCACGCCTTTTGTGCCTTGTAAATATATATTGTGGCGAATATTTTGCATGTTGTTTTGTAACAAGGTATCTTGTTGGGCAATGTATACTTGGGTGATGTAATAGGATGCCAGTCCATAAAAAATAACAGAAAAAATCAGTACCACCAAAATAAGACGGTGGATAATTTGACGGCGTAAGGAATGGTTTTTGTTTAAATACATGTTTTACAGGTGCGTTAAAATATATCCTTGCCCATGTACAGTTTGAATCCCTACACCCGCCGGGACAATGCGTTTTCGCAATCGGGAAATATAGGTTTCGATGGCATTTTCGGACGGCGATTCGTCGACTTGGTATAAACGGTTTATCAGCTGCTGTTTCGAACATAAAGTGCGTTTTTCCATTAACATTAACAGGATTTGAAATTCTTTATGGGGTAAAATCACCGTATCCTTTCCAATCGTTACGCTGTGGTCGTTGATATGCATATGAATATTGCCAAATTGTATGCTATTTTGGGATTGTGTGGGGCGTTGTGACCGGCGGATAATCGCATGACATCGGGCGATAAATTCGTCAAAATGAAAAGGTTTGTTTAAATAACAATCCGCCCCATCGTTTAACATATGGATCGAATGTTTATAATCCGTCCGGGCGGTGGTAATAATCACCGGGGTTGAATCGTTTTGGTGTCGCAAATGGTGTAAAATATCTTCGCCCGCCCCATCAGGTAAATTTAAATCAAGGGCAATAATATCATATGCATGATTCCACAAAAAATCCATAGCATCCGCATACCCATGCACCACATCACTGGCATAGCCTTTTAATTTGAGATAGCGTTGCCATGGGGTGGCAAGGCTTATATTATCTTCGACAATCAGTATTTTCATATTTTTATGAATATTTTTATCCGTTGCAAGGTTTGCGTCAGTTTTTTATGGTATATTATACATACATAAGGGTAACGGGTATGCGTGTACCTTATGGTATGGGTATAATATATAATCCCATGTAAAAAGCAATGCAATTTTAAAATAGGAGAAACTATGATGTTCTTAAAAAATGTTACAAAATGTGTGCTCACCACAATAATGGTATTGGGTATGGGCACAGGGGCGTTGGCACATAAACACCAAGTGGTGGATAAAATCCACTTTCTTATTCCCGGTGGTGCTGGTGGCGGTTGGGATGGCACCGCCCGGGGCACCGGGGAAGCGTTGACTAAATCCGGGTTGGTGGGGTCCGCTTCTTATGAAAATATGTCCGGCGGTGGCGGCGGTAAAGCGATTGGGTATTTGATTGAAAATGCCAAATCACAGTATGGTACGCTGATGGTAAATTCCACCCCAATTGTTATCCGTTCTTTAACGGGTGTGTTTCCACAAAACTTTCGGGATTTAACCTTAGTTGCGGGAACCATTGGCGATTATGCCACATTGGTTGTGGCAAAGGATAGCCCCATAAATTCCATGGCGGATTTGGTAAAAGCCTATGAAAAAGATCCACGGGGTACGGCGATTGGCGGCGGGTCTGTCCCCGGTGGTATGGACCATTTGGTGGCGGCAATGGTAATGGAGGCCGCAGGACACGATGCCACCAAAGTAAAATATATCGCCTATGATGCGGGCGGTAAGGCAATGGCGGCGTTGTTGTCCGGTGAAATCAAAGCATTGTCAACGGGATTTTCTGAGGCGATTGCCCTGGCACAAGCCGGCGAAGTGAAAATCCTGGGGGTAACAGCCGATGCACCGGTTGCCGGATTTGAACAATATCCGACCATGAAATCGCAAGGATTAAATACCAGTTTTGTAAACTGGCGGGGGTTCTTTGCCGCACCGGGGTTGCCGGCGGATAAATTGTCCGCATATCAACAAGCGTTAACCAAAATGTACGATACCCCTGAATGGGAAACAGTACGGGCAAGAAATGGTTGGGTAAATATCCACAATTCTGGCGATGATTTTCGTACCTTTTTGGAAAACCAAGAAAAAGTAATCAGTAATCTTATGAAAAAATTAGGGTTCTTATAAAACTTCCCCCTTAACAAAGGTAGCGGAAACGCCCTTCCGCTGTCTTTGTGGGGTTTTATGTACATTAATTTGTGGTATATTAACGATAGCATCCCCCTTCACAAAAGGAACCTGTATCATGATTTGGAAACTCGACCGTTGGATTGCTTTGATTATCCTGATTATATGTGTTATTTATGCATATACAGCATTTTTTACTATGGACGACAGCCTTCCCCCATTTATGAAATTCAATCCCATTTGGCCGTCCACATTCCCCAAGGTATTGTCCATATTGGGTATTATATGTGCATTGGTGATTGTACTGGGGATTGAACAGGACCCCACTGATTCAAAAGATGCGGATATTGATTATCGCCGTTTGACTGAATATAAATTGGTACAAGCGGTGGGATTATTGGTGTTAATGGTGGTATATGCGTTTTGCTTACGCCCAATTGGTTTTATTGGGGCAACCGTTGGATTTTTGGTACTTGGTGGTATTATTCTTGGGGAACGCAAATTGCATCTTATGATACCCATATCCCTTGTTGCCACAGGGGGCGTGTGGTATTTGGTCGATCGGGTATTGGGCATTTATTTATCCCCCTTGCCACTCATATAAGGAGCTTGATATGTTAGAAGGTATTTTAATTGGCTTAGAAACGGCATTTTCTTGGCAAAATCTGGTGATGGTGATTGGGGGTGTGTTAATTGGTACTTTTATCGGTATGTTACCGGGGCTTGGTCCCATGTCGATTATTGCCATTATGATACCCATTGCCATTTCCATGGGCGACCCATCGGGGGCGTTAATTTTGTTGGCGGGCGTGTATTATGGGGCGATTTTTGGCGGGTCCACATCGTCTATTCTTATCAATGCCCCCGGGGTGGCATCGACGGTGGCGACTGCGTTTGATGGATACCCCCTTGCCCGACAAGGCAAAGCGGGTAAAGCCCTAACCGTGGCGGCGATTGCATCGTTTATGGGGGGGACGATTGGGGCGATTTTGTTGATGATTTTTGCCCCCGCCCTTGCCAGTGTGGCGTTGTTGTTCCATTCGGCTGAATATTTTGCCTTAATGGTGGTGGGATTATCGGCAATTGCCACTTTTGCCGGGTCTGGGCAAGTGGCTAAGGCATTGCTTATGACTTTGTTGGGTTTGATTATGGCGACTGTGGGCGAAGGGGCATTGTTTAATATGCCCCGATTTACCATGGGGCTTATGGATTTACAATCGGGATTTGGATTTGTAACCTTGGCAATGGCCATGTTTGCGTTGCCAGAAGCCTTGTACTTGGTGCTGGATCCAAACCGTTCGAATGTGGAAAAAAGCAAACAAGCCATCAAACAATTACGCATTACCAAGCAAGATGCACAGGACATTGCCCCGGTTGTCGGCAGGCAATCCATACAAGGGTTTTTTATCGGTGTTTTACCCGGGGCGGGGGCGACCATTGCTTCATTTTTGGGATATGCGGTGGAACGCAATATTGCATCGCCCACAGAAAAAGAAAAATTTGGCAAAGGTTCGGTAAAAGGACTTGCCGCCCCTGAATCCGCCAATAATGCCGCCTGCACAGGGTCGTTTGTACCCTTGTTGACACTGGGCATACCCGGGTCGGGAACAACGGCGATTTTATTGGGGGCATTAATCGCTTTAAATGTGAGCCCCGGTCCCCGATTAATGGTCGATTCGCCGGATATTTTTTGGGCGGTTATCATATCCATGTATATTGGCAATGTGGCGTTGTTAATATTAAATTTACCCTTGATTCCCTACATTGCCAAAGTATTGGCGATTCCCAGAAATTATATGATACCGTTTATTTTGTTCTTTACCTTAATGGGGGCATATATTGGGCAAAATAACACAACAGAGCTATTGATTCTGATTGGTCTTGGGGTGTGTGCCACCATTTTACGGTTTGCCAATTATCCATTGGCACCCTTGTTAATTGGCTTTATTTTGGGATCGATGCTCGAAGACAACTTTGCCCGTTCGATGCAGTTATATGATGGCATCAGCTTCTTGTGGCATCGCCCCATGACCATGGGCTTATTGATCGTATCCATCGTATTGATATTCTTACCCCTTATAAGATATTATCGTAAAAAGGTATAAGTTGAAGTCAAGTATGTAACTGCTTATTTTTCAGTAGATATTTTTTGTAATTTGTGTAGTCTAAGGGTATGCTAGAGTATATTTTACACAAAAACATTATATATACCCAGCCCACGGATGCTTTTCGGGGGGGATTGGATGCGGTGTTGTTGGCAATGGCAACACCGATTATAAACAATGGATTCGTCCTTGATGTGGGGTGTGGGGCGGGGGCGGTTGGATTGATATATGCCCATATGACATCGGACACAGTATACATACAAGGAATTGAAAAATCAGATGTTTTTTATCAATATGCTCAAAATAATGTATGTGCAAATGGCTGGCAAAACCGTATGTATATACAACAATCTGATATCGTCGATTTGATACCCACCGCACAGGAAAAATACGATCTTATTATGACCAATCCCCCATATGACCAATCACACACAGGGACACCATCAAAAAATCCCTTAAAACATATTGCCCATACGGAAACTACCGTTAATTTGTGCCAATGGATACACTTTTGTTTGCAATCGGTAAAAACACGGGGCATTATTACCATGATTCATAAAACCGACCGCTTGCCCCATATCTTGCATTGTGTATCGGATAAAAAAGTCGGCATAAAAATCCGCCCCATAATCACCAAGCATGGTGAAAAGTCCAGTCGAATTCTTGTCCATATATGCAAAGGTATTAATACCCCCTTTATTTTGCATCCGCCCATAACCATATACAAAAATGGCATATATACAGAGACGGCAAAAAAAATCCTAAGGGGTAAACAGGTGATTGGCTGGGAATAGTCTGTGATTGACTAAATGCGGTTGCAACCGCTTGCCACGCAGTGGCATTGTGGTGCAGATCGGGGTGAGTGAGTGTTGTATTTTGTTGCACGAAGTGCAGGAAAATCAACATTATACCGAACGAGGGGCGTTAGCCCCTTAGACTTACGATATACCCAAAAAAATAAAATGTGCAGTGTAATATGGCGAATCATTTTATACCGAATTGACTATATAAATCGCATATGATACAATAAAATAAGATTTTGATATATACTTTAGGCGTATTTGATTTTATGATGGAAGAAAAAATATTTTTGAATAAGACATACGATATTTTTTGTGCAGATTGCACAGATAACACATTATTTTTATCCCCTTTTATTGATTTAACGGTTACTTCGCCTCCGTATAACTTAGATATGGGATATAATTCAAATGATGATAATTTAAACTATGCACAATATTTAAAATTTACCCAAAAATGGTTACATAATTTATATCAATGGACCAATGATACAGGGCGTTTGTGTTTAAATATTCCACTCGACACAAATAAAGGCGGACAAAAAAGTATAGGGGCGGATATAACACAAATTGCCAAACAAGCCGGGTGGCAATATCATACGACAATAATTTGGAATGAACAAAATATTTCCAGACGAACCGCATGGGGCTCTTGGTTAAGTGCATCGGCACCTTATGTCATTGCCCCGGTTGAATTGATAATAGTATTTTATAAAGGTGTGTGGAAAAAGGGCTATAAAGGTACCAACGATATTACAAGACAAGAATTCTTGGATTGGACAAATGGTTTATGGTCTTTTAATGGTGAAAGTGCTAAGCGCATTGGACACCCCGCACCTTATCCTGTGGAATTGCCATATCGTTGTATAAAAATGTTTTCTTATGTGGAAGATATGATATTTGATCCATTTTTGGGCAGTGGTACCACACTGGTAGCCGCTAAGCAACTTTTCAGAGAGGGGATAGGCGTAGAATTGGATGAAGGATATTATAATTTGGCAAAACGCAGGCTTGACAAGACATTGTAAAACAACAAGGCATTATATGGACATATTCGTTTTCGTTGGCAAGATAATAAAAAATAGGGCGGTATATGTTATACAATCGTTTTTATAGTATATTTTAATGTTTTTTATTCTTTATAAATCAATGGGTTAGTCTTATAGTACTTTTTTAGTACACTTTTTTGTTGACAATCTGGGCAATACATCTTATATAATCCCTTAATAGTATTGTTTGGGTACTATTTAGTATATTATCATATTTAACAACATATTTTAAGGAGATTTCTGTATTATGTTTAAGTCTATTTGTAAGACCGCTTTTGTGGTCATAAGCACGATGGCAATGGCGGTGTTTACATCTGCATTTGCCAAAAATATTACACTGGTTGATGTTGCCGGTCGTACGGTTACGCTAAAACAATCCCCAGAACGGGTAATTTTAGGCGAAGGACGAATGGTATATTCCATTGCCCCCTTATTCGGTAAAAATGGCAATATGTTTAAATACATTGTCGGCACCAAAAACGATTTGCGCTTGTATGATCCGGATGCGTACCGTAAATACATGCAAAAATTCCCAAAATTGGGAAAAATTCCCGAATTTGGAAGCCCCTATAAAGGGGATTTCGATTTGGAAAAAGCCATTGCTTTAAACACAGATCTGGTTATTATGAACCTGGGTAACTTGTTTAAAGCCCAAGAATCTGGTGCATTGGATAAATTGGCAAAAGCGGGGATTCCTGTGGTATTTATCGATTTTCGGCAAGCCCCGATTCAAAATACTATTCCCAGCTTGTTAACTTTGGGTAAAATATTTGACAAACAAGACAACGCTTTAAAATTGATTGATTTTTATGTACAACAGATGCAAAAAGTATATGCGGTTGTTGCCAACAAAAAAGAATCTGAACGGCCCTTGGTATTTATTGAATCCGCCGCTGCATCCGGTTGGGGCAAAGACAATGAATTGTCCACTTTTGGCGACAATAACATGGGACGATTTGTTACCATTGCTGGGGGGAATAACTTGGGACAAAAACTGTTCAAAGGATTTAGTGGTAGAATTTCTGTGGAATATTTATTTAAGGAAAATCCCGATGTAATCATTGGTACCGGTGCCAATTGGTCGGAAGCAAAACCCGCCACCAAAGCCGTGTTATTAGGATACGAAGCGGATGCTTCTGATGTACAAAAACGGATTACGGACTTGGCGAATCGTAAAGGTTGGGAAACTTTGGATGCGGTGAAAAACAAACGATTTTACAGTGTATATCACCAATTTTATAACAGCCCCTATAACTTTATTGCCGTACAACACTTTGCCAAAGCGTTTTACCCCAAAGATTTCGCAGATCTGGATCCGAATGCCACCTTTAAGGAATTTCACGATACCTTCTTACCCGTGGAGTATAGCGGCCATTTCTGGGCAGAATATAAATAATAAAATTGTATAAGTGGGGGCATCGTCCCCCACTATATATAAGGATATAATATCATGTCACAGTTAAGCAGTGGTATCAATTACCTAAAATCCGTGCGTAAAAAAATGATGTGGATAAGCATGTTTTTAATGGTTATGGTTGCATCTTTTTTATTTGACATCAGCGATGGCAGTGGGCGCTATCCATTGGCAGATGTGATTGCCACAATTATGGACAAAGATGCCATATCCGTACAAATGGAGGTTGTCATTTGGGATTATCGTATGCCGATTGCCATTATGGCAATTTTGATTGGGGCGATGCTTGCCCTTGCCGGTGCCCAAATGCAAACGATTTTAAACAATCCCTTGGCGGATCCTTTTACATTGGGGATTGCATCCGCCGCCAGTTTTGGGGCCGCATTGGGGATTATATTAGGGGTCGGATTACCCATAGAACCCTATTTGATTATCAGCACCAATGCGTTTATTTTTGCATTTTTAACATCGCTTATCTTATATGGAATTACCAAATTGCGGGGGGTAACCATTGAAACCATGATACTGGTTGGTATTGCCATGATGTTTACCTTTGGGGCGTTGGTATCGTTGTTACAATACGCATCGAATGAAACCCAATTGCAACAGCTGATTTTTTGGACTATGGGGAGCCTCGGCAAAGCTACATGGAATAAAATAGCCATATGTCTGATTGTGCTAACCTTGTCGTGTATATTTTTTGCCGGTAAAGTATGGTCCATGACCGCCCTGCGACTGGGGGATGAAAAGGCCCGTAGTATGGGTATTAATGTGGGGAAATTGCGGTTACAGATGTTATTGGCCGTATCATTGTTATCGTCTTTGGCGGTGTCTTATGTGGGGGTTGTGGGATTTGTCGGCTTGGTGGGACCCCATATTGCCCGTATGATAGTCGGCGAAGACCAACGGTATTTTTTGATTATGTCCGCCCTTGCCGGGGCAACGATTATGTCGCTAACATCGATTGTTAGCAAAAACATTATCGACGGTGCCATATTCCCCATTGGCATTATAACATCATTGATTGGTATTCCATTTTTCGTCAGCCTAATTTTAAGCGTCCGTCGCCAAAATTGGTAAGCACACAGGGAAAAAACATGATTGAATTACAAAATGTCCATGCAAAATATCAAAAAACACAGGTCCTAAAAGGCATCACCACCCCCCCCATTATTCAGGGCAATGTTATTGCGGTTATTGGACCCAATGGTACGGGAAAATCCACTTTGTTTAAATGTATTGCCGGTATCTTAAAAACCAGTCAGGGTACCATATTATACGATGGACAAAATATTAAGACCATGGGGATGGATACCTTATCCCGTCATATTTGTTATATGCCCCAAAATACATATACCAATGCCACTTTAACCGTATTCGAAGTGGTGTTAATGGCAAAAAAGTTTGCCTCGAAACAATCCGTATCCCGCACAGACATCGATACCATATCCCATATTTTATATACCTTAGGCATCGATCATTTATCCGACAGATTCGTATCTGGTCTGAGCGGCGGACAAACCCAATTGGTCAGCCTTGCCCAAACCTTAGTGCGTAAACCGCATGTATTGTTGTTGGATGAACCGACTTCTGCATTGGATTTAAACCATCAAATTGAAGCGTTGGATTTAATCCGCTTGGTTACACAAAAAACGGGTATGACAACCTTTGTATCGTTGCACGATTTGGGGTTGGCGGGACGGTATGCGGATTATATTATGGTGTTGGACGATGGGGGGCTGTATACTTATGGCACCACTACCGAAGTATTACAAGACAGCATGGTAAGATCCGTATATGCGGTCAATGCGGATATTGTCCGCAACAAAAATGGTACTTATGTATTGCCCATAAGTGCCATAAATTCGAATATCAAACAATGGGATGCACATATATTGGAATAATATTATTTTTATGCCATTTGATATATTTTATATCGCCATATGTATAAGGGTAAAAACCGTGCCATATAAAACACGCCAAAAAATACCAACAGGGCATCGTGTACATTTTCGAATATGGGGATTTGGGTAATATAGTATAAAGCAATCGCATATACCACAAAGGCGATAATAACCGCATTACGCATATGTACAATTAATCCCGCACCGATAAAGTACCCATCATATAAAAACGCCCAAATTATTATAATCGGACATATCCACAGCCAAAATCGTATCTGTAACAATGTATCAATAACCGATGGTTTATCAGTCATAAGCGTAAAGACAATGGGGGATACAAAATATATCAATGCCCCAAATACTATACTGCTAACGATGGCAACTATGGTGGTGGCGTGTACCACTTGTGGTATGGTGGTGTGTCCCCCCTTATCCCCAAGGGATTTGGCGATTAAACCGGTGCTTGCATCGGCAACGCTATCCAAAGTATCGGCCGTCATCTGCAAAATTTGTATAAATATGGCGGATGCGGCCAACACCACCGCCCCATAAGGCACCAACGATGCCATAAATAAACTGAGCGACAACGACAAAAATATGTTGCGGATTACAATCTGTACCCCATGTGTTACAAGGGGTCGCATTCCCTGTTGCCACCGCCATATCCTTTGTGTAACAGGGGATAAAAACACCGCCTTATATTGGCGGTACAACACCCATCCATTATATACAGATACGCACACAGTCGCCTGTACCGTGCCCAATGCAACCCCAAATACCGCCATACCCAACACAATTGCATACACATATGAAAACACCACATTTAACACCACCAACAATATACTGACACGCATTGCCGATACCGTATTGCCACAGCCCACAAACCACCCCAACATAAAATAATGAAACATAGCAAATGGAAATTCCCACAATCGCACCCGCATATACACAATCGATTCGGCTGCCACCATCCCTTGTACCCCCATAATCGAAACCGCCACAGGCGACATTAAAAATGTAACCATTGCTGATATAATACCCACACACAGGGACAACATGACACACCGTATCCACAAGGTTTTTAAGTGTTCATATCGCTGTGCCGCATAGGCTTGCCCAATGGCACCGGATACGCTATATCGTAAAAACCCCAAAAATCCAAGTAAGGAAATAACTGTACCGCCAACCCCGACACCGGCAATAGATTCGATCGATGGCAAATGCCCAACAATCGCTGTGTCGACCAACCCCATAGCGGATGCAAACAATCCAGATATAAACAGTGGGTACGATAATTTAATAACTTGTATATACATTGCCCACAATGTACATAAAAAATACTATATTGTATACATAAGACTCTAAATTATGGTTAATTTCATATAAAATGTGCAGTATAATATGGCGAATCATTTTATACCGAATGGACTATACAAAGGGTATAACGAATCCTTTTAAGACGCATATCCACATATGACAACTTATAATACATACTTTTTATTAAAAAAATCCTTTATAATCAACTAGTTAATGATTTTTTTTTTTTTTTAAAAAGTTTTTAGTTGATTTTTGTTATAAAGTTTTGTATTATCGACTGTGGAGGGGTCTTTTTATGTATTATGTTGTTGTATGGCATAGTATATTTGTCATTAGATTCGTGTTTTAAAATTAGGCAGTAGGCTCACTAAAATTTACACCATAATCTGATTGAAGCGATTAGTAAAGAGTGAATCACATTACACGATACTTTTTATGAGTTCACCGCCTAGAATTGATATTTTTAAAAAAGGAAAAATTGAAGATGAAAAAAATGTTTTTGGCTGGTGCTAGCTTATTGGTTTTGTCAGCAATTACACCAGCGCTTACCAATGATGCAGACAAGGTGGTTAATGCCACGGGTAATTTGCTGATTGATACGATTAACAAAAGGGGTATATTCGAATGGATACGAGGCGGGATCGGTTATACAGACAAAACTCTCAATTTGGATATTACCGCTTTTAGTAACCTGTCGGAAACAAAAGACACGGTTACATATATACAAACTTCTTATAATCGTCAGAAATCGACGAATCGATTAAACTTGGGATTGGGGTATCGAAAACTTATCGATACAACAGCTACCCCGTTGATTGTTGGGGTCAATGCGTTTATTGATAGCAAGGATGGGACAAGGAATATACTTGCTTTTAAGGCATCGGAAAACTTCCAACGGTTTAGTGTGGGGGCGGAATTGAAAACTGCCCGTTTTGGTCTGTCGGCAAACCTATATCGCCCTATTGGCAATAATATTATCGACGATAAAAAGGTATTACGAGGCTGGGATATAACAGCTAAGGGCAATATCCCCAATTATGAGCAGGTGTCTGTGGGGGTCAATACATATGAATTCGACGGGGTTGAGGATACAGTTGTTAAGGGCAATAAACTGCTGGCGGAATTTCGCCCTAATCCTGTGATAACAATACGGGGGGAATATGACAAACCCAGCGGCGAATCGGCACAGACCGATATATCGGTCGATTTTAAACTGGCATTCGGCAAACCCATACAAGACCAGTTACAGTCTGCCCCTGTATCGGGTGCAAGTCCTGTGTGGCACAAACGCTATGATAAAGTCGAGCGGCACTATGATATTAAAACGGCAGAGGTGGACAGCACCCCTGTCCTTGGGAATACTCTGAGTGCTGCGGACAAAACAGCGAATAAAATCAGTGCTGGGGATGGTGTAACAGAGCAAACCGCATACGCCCTACAGAATGGGGAACAATACGATGTGGCAGACTTTATTGGCAACATTCCCGATAGCCTAAAAACCACGGCTGGGGTGATTGATCCGAATAAAGTTACGGTAACAGTCGAAAAAGTCGGTGGCGATGGAGTTAAGAGTACAGACTATGAACTGTACGCAAGTGATGGTAGCACTGTCATTGCCCTTGAAGCCATACAAGCGGACAGCCAGCTTAAAGATATAGTGGGGGTCAAATCTGCCACCTTAAAATTAACATACAGTGCCGATGGATTTGAGAATCGGGTTGTATATGTACAAACCGATAGTGCTTTCACAGGATCCTTAATCATGGCAAATCTTGTTGTGCCATATGCGTCTGGGACTGTAACGGTAAGTACGGCAGAGATACTGGATAAATTAACCGTATCCGGCAGCCAAACGCAAAAATCCGATTGGACAGTTAAAAGCCTAGCAGATACAGATGATCATGGGAATCTTACAGTTAATGGCAAGACTCTGACTGTATCCGGGACAATTGGTACACCTACCACTGTAACGGTTGTATTCGAACATGATAATGATGAATATGCGGACCAGACCAAAACCTTTGAACTATCCACAGGTGCGGGTACACTGAGTTCCGGCACCCGTACAGGATTAAGCGGTAAATGGGGCAAGACATTTGCAGCCGCAGATTATAAATTAAAAACTTCTGATACGGTTGGGGATGTGGCGGTCACCTTTACCAAGGGGGATACATCGAACGCAGGCGATTTCAGATTCTCTATTTTACCCAATAGTGATGGCGACAAAGGGGGTAAGACTGCCACTACCGCAGGTATTGTTACAGGTAGCTTAACAGGGGCGATTAACGCTAATACAGGTTCGATTGATGGAACCAAACTAACCAAATCAGGAACCTTGTTGGTAAAAATTGTCCGTGTGGCAAAAGATGGATTACCGGAAATCACAGAGTATGAAAATATCACTGTACATAAGCAAACCCAATCGGATCACACAAGCTTTACTGTATCTGCTTCACCGATTACATGGGCAACGGCTAGCACAGCGGTTACTTATACCGCAGCGAACGCCCCTGCGGATATTGGTATGGTCACATATACCTTGACACCGGCGGGTACCACCGCAGGTACTGCTATTACAGTGGCATCTTCGGATGGTAAGATTGCAAAGACCACCCAAAGTGGTGTGGTAAAAGTGAAGGTCACATATGCGGCAAACGATAAGTATGAAGCTATGACCCACGATATAGATGTAGCTGTGAATAAACGGACAACAATACCGGCAAGTATCATAACCGCAGCAAAGATAATTGTACCATATATACCCGATGTATCTGGCACTAAGGCGGTAAGTACGGACGATATACTCGATGGATTATTCACAAGCGGTAGTGCCAAAAGCGATTGGAGCGTAAAAAGCCTAGCGGGTACTGATAGCAAAATTACCATTGCTAATGACAAAAAGAGTATGACCATTATAGGGAAAATCGCCACACCTATCACCATTACAGTTGTATTAACAAGTGTCAAATATGAAGATATAACCAAAACCTTTGCACTGTCCACACGGGCAGTGCAAGTGATTGATGGCACACCCACAGGACTAACTGGTAAATGGGGCAAGGGGACTGTTACCCCGGATTATAAATTAGACCTTACAGATCAAGGTCAAACATTCGTTAAAGCCACGGATTACACTTTCTCAGTTGTGTCCAGTAATGATGGGGGTAAAGGGGGCAAGGACGCCACCACTGCGGGTATATTTAGTAGCAATCCCATTAGCAACGCCAAAACTGGGGCTATTGATAGCAGCAAGCTGACCAAATCGGGTAAGCTGTTAATAAAGATTGTACGGGCGGCAAAAGGTACAGGGGCAAATGCCGTCGCCGCAGCCACAGACTATGTGAATTTTGATGTAACAAAACAGGTATTGGGTACGGATGTAACGACCATCCCGACCATATCAAATGGCGGGGACAATAAATGGAAAACAGGAAATGCCAAGTTTGACCTAACCTATAGCAACCTGCCCGGTGGTCTGGCGGCGAATGCGTTTACATGGGCGGTTGCGGGTAAAACCGGTGCTGTGCCCAGTGGCACATTAGCCATCGATGCGGATGGTAAAATCAGTGGGGCAACATCGAGCGGTACAGTGGTTATTACTTTAACCGCCAAAGGGGATAAATATAGTGGTAGTTTGACCCTAGCGGACTTTGCCATTGCCAAGCAAACAGCAACGGATTCGTTAAGCATGGCGGATCTTGTCATATCCTATGCGTCTAGGGATGGGAATAGAACGGTTACCACCGCTGAGATACTGGGGCAATTGTCTGTATCAGGGGGACAAACCCAAAAATCTGAGTGGACACTGGCAAGCGTTGCCAATACGGATAACAATGGCGACCTTGCTGTAACGGGTAGTGGCAAAACCCTGACCATATCCGATGAGATCACCACAAAAACCACTGTAACCGCTGTATTTTCACATCCTGCGTATGCGGACAAGACTGCAACCTTTGAATTGTCGACGGAGCCGTCGAAGATAAGTACAGGGGGGCGCATCGGGTCAGGCAAGTGGGGGAAATCGTATACCACGAATTATAAGTTAAGACCTTCGGTGGGGAGTGTAAATTTTGTAAGTACAGATTATACCTTCTCTATCATTGCCAATGGGGGCGATGATGGCAGTGGCAAAACCCAAACCACCGCAGGTATTATCGATGGTGATGATTATACAGGGGCAATTAACATCAGGACTGGGGCGATTGATGGGACGAAGCTCACCAAATCAGGGTCGTTGTTGATAAAAATCGTCCGTGCCAAAAGGGGCAATGTGGATGCGGTAACCGAATATCAAAACTTTACGGTACGCAAACAAGAGGGTAGCGACCATACGGGCTTTGCGGTTACTGCGGGGGCGATTACCTGGAACGCAAATAGCCAAACCGTTTCGTATAACGACAATACAAACAAACCTGCGGGGATTAGCACCAGTCCCACATACACCTTGACAGCATCGGGGACAACAGCGGGGACACCCTCAGGAAGTGGTGCTATTACAGTATCTTCGGATGGTAAGATTGCTAACACCAGCAAAAGTGGGGTGGTAAAAGTGCTGGTTACCTATCCCGCCAACGATAAATATGAAACGATTACCAGAAATGTGGATGTAGCCGTCAATAAACAAGCGGGGACGGGTGCATTAAGCATGGGGAACCTTGTAATACCGTATGCGTCGGGCAATGTAACGGTAAGCACCGCCACCATCACAGGGAAATTATCTGTGCCAAATAATGGTTTAGGGGCAACATCTGATTGGACACTTAAAAGCCTAGCAAATACGGATAATAATAGCAACATTACTTTTAATGGACTAAATCTGAGCATAAGCGGGGCAATTAGCACCGCTACCACCATTACCGCTACATTTGCAAGCGATAAATATACAGATAAGACCGCCACTTTTGAACTATCCACTGGGACTGGGGTTCTGAGTACGGGCGATGCCCGTACGGGGTTAAGAGGTAAATGGGGTGTAGGGTTTAGCACAGCGGCGGATTATAAGTTAAAACTGTCTGATACGGTGGGCGATACAACGGCTACCTTTAAAGATGATGGCACTACGGATGATTTCACCTTCTCTATTTTACCGAACAGTGATGGGGACAAAGGGGGTAAAACGAAAACCACCGCAGGTATTGCACAATCTGGGGCGATTGACAGTAAGACAGGGGCGATTGATGCCAGCAAACTCACCAAATCGGGGATCTTGTTGGTAAAAATCGTTCGCAAAGCCAAAGGCGGATTGCCTGCGTTAACAGAGTATGAAAACATCACAGTAACCAAACAAGATAGTAACGACCACACAGGGTTTACGGTGTCTGCTGGGGCTATTACATGGAATGTAAATAGCCAAACCGTTAGCTATAACGACAGTACAAACAAACCTGCGGGGATTAGCACAAGTCCTACATACACCTTGACAGCATTGGGAACAACGGCAGGTACGACCACAGGGGCGAATGCTATCACGGTGGCGTCGAGCGACGGTAAGATTGCCAACACTAACAAAAGTGGGGTGGTAAAAGTGTTGGTTACCTACGCAGCCAACGATAAATATGAAACGATTACCCGGAATGTGGATGTACCTGTTAATAAGCAAAATCTTGCTACTGCTCTTGGTGTTAATAAACCCACCTTTACCCTTACAGGCAACAGCAAGTGGGGGGCAAAAATCCCCTTGACATTTAGCAGATTCCCCAACGGAAAAGGCTTCGGTGATTATGATTGGACCGCACCGGGTAAAACAGCACAAGATACCCCGACTGGTACACTGACGGTTGCGGCGGATGGATTAACAGGGGCAACATCGGGCGGCATAGTTACCCTTACCATGGCGGCAAAATCCAATGATGAAAAATACAGCGGTAGTGTAGCCCTTGGGGATATTACCATCTTAAAGCAAGATGCACCCTGGGTGGTGAATCCTAAGTATGCCAGTGCAACAGAAGCGTTAAAAACCGCAAATAGATTGACAAAGGATACATTTGTATCAATGATTCTTCATGGGGGTACAGATGATTTTGCCCTTCGTGGTCCCATCAAAAACGATAAAGTAACCATAACCCATATCACAGATATTTCAGATATTACAAACCAAGACAATACCATAACCGCTGCGGTTATTGATACAACCGCCACCGAGAATATAAAATTCCAAAAAATAGGACCTGTAACCCTGACAGGCAACGCAGGTGCTATGATAAGTGCGGCACAAACAGAATTACAATCACATAATCTTATTGGAATCAGCAAAGTATCGAATAATATAGCCCATAAAAACAAGGCTCTTAAACTGCGGATTCAAGTGCCTGCGGATAAAAAATATAAAGTATTTGACACAACTTTATACTTTATAACAGATGCCACGACAAAAGCGATTGCAACACGCCCGGTGGGGGCAACATCCAGATTATCCGCCAAAGTCTGGGGCAGTGCCATTACCAATGCGGATTATAACTTACCCACCAGTATAAAGGTGGGTGGGCAAACCTATGACAGCTTAACATATACCTTTAAGGTTACGGGTAGTACTGTGGGCGGTATTAACAAAGACGATGTATTGACCAATGGGGCAATTGCCGCCAACACCACAACCGATTCAGGTACTATTACTGTGGAAATCACCCGTGCCGCTATTCCAGGTGAAGTGGCACAAGCCACACAAACTGTTACCATTCCTGTTACGAAAAAGACACTAACAGTCCCAGTGATTCCCGATAAGGCGAATGTGAAAAGTATATTTCCATCTAGTGGTGGAATTTCCATTAAAACTGGGGATGGTTCATCGTCTAATCCATTCCAATTAGAAAGCAATCGTAATTATCGTTTTGGTAGCTTTATCACACCCGCACAGCGTCCTTTACAAAATCCATCAACATTGAAACTGTACATAACGGATCCATTTACCCTTCAACATGAAAAAAATGGAAGAGTACATGGAGATTTTGAATTACGGGATGGGGGGGCTAGTCATAGCGGTTTAGGCACACAGATTACCAGTTTTGCCTCCGGCAATCCCATTAATTTCAATGGGGTAATACATGATACCAAGAATACTCACCCCAAGGATAAGGCTGTTACAATCCGACTTGAATATACCTATGTAAATCCAAACCCAGACAAGTACGAAGATGTGGTTGTAAATGTATATATAAAAACAGAAGGGGATGTTATATCATCGTTGTCGCAACCTGTTGGGGCGACAAACCCACCCAACAAACCTTGGGGCAGTGCCATTACCAATGCGGATTATAAATTACCCCGTCAAGTAGATGGTGTTTCCCATAGCAGTTTAACATATACCTTTAAGGTTACAGGCAGCACTGTGGGCGGTGTTAATGTAGGCGATGTTTTAACCAATGGGGGTATTGCTACCAACACCACAACCGATTCAGGTACGATTACTGTGGAAATTACCCGTGCCGCTATCCCAAATCAGGTGGCAAAAGCAACGCAAACGGTTACCATTCCCGTGGGTAAGAAAAATGTTGCGGATATTACTAATCCGACGGTTGCCAGCACCAATGCCAAATGGAAAACTGGGGGGGGCAAAATCCCCTTGTCATTTAGCGGCTTGCCCAGTGGCACAACCTTTGGGGATTATACATGGACTGTGGCAGGTAAAACAGCGGCAACAACACCCACTGGTAATATGAGCGTTGCATCGGATGGGTTAATCGGGGCAACATCGGGCGGTACAGTTATCCTTACCATGAAGGCAAAATCCAACGATGACAAATACAGCGGTAGTGTAGCCCTTGGGGATCTTACCATTGCTAAGCAAGATGCACCCTGGGTGGTGAATCCTAAGTATGCCAGTGCAACAGAAGCGTTAAAAACCGCAAACAGATTGACAAAGGATACGGATGCATCGATGATTCTTCACGGGGGCACAGCTGATTTTGCTCTTCGTGGTCCCATTGCAAACGATAAAGTAACCGTAACCCCTATAACAAATATTTCAGATATTACAAACCAAGACAATACCATAACCGCTGCGGTTATTGATACAACCGCCACAGAAAATATTAAATTCCGAATAAGTGGATCCCCACCCGTAACGCTGACGGGTACAGCAGGTGCTATTATAGCCGCCATGCAAAAAGAATTGCAATCTGATAAACTTGTTGGAATCCGTAAAGTATCGGATAATAGAGCCCACAAAGACAAAGCCCTTAAACTGCGGATTCAAGTGCCTGCGGATAAAAAATATACAGCATTTGATGAGACTTTATACTTTGTAACATCCAGCACCACAAAAGCGATTGGAACACAACCGGTCGGGGCAACACCCACATTACCCGCCAGAGTCTGGGGCAGTGCCATTACCAATGCGGATTATAACTTACCCACCAGTATAAAGGTGGGTGGGCAAACCTATAACAGTTTAACATATACCTTTAAGGTTACGGGTAGTACTGTGGGCGGTGTTAACAAAGACGATGTGTTAACCAATGGGGCAATTGCCGCCAACACCACAACCGATTCAGGTACTATTACCGTGCAAATCACCCGTGCCGCTATTCCAGGTGAGGTGGCACAAGCCACACAAACCGTTACCATTCCTGTGGTTAAAAAGACCCTAGCGTCTCCAACAGCTCAAGCAAGGGCGAATGTGAAAGCTAAGCATGGGGATCTGGTCGTTGCAAGCGGAGATGGTTCATCAAGTAGCCCATTCCAGTTAGCAAATAATCAATTTTATGATTTGAATGTCTTTGTGAAATCCGCATCGACTCCTTTAACGAACCCGACAAAAATAAAACTGTACTACACAGCTGGTACCCTTCAACATGAAAAAAATGGAAGAGTACACGGAGATTTTGAATTATACGATGGAGTAGGTTCCACTAATAGCGGTTCAGGCACACAGATTACCAGTTTTGCCTCCGGCAATCCCATTAATTTCAATGGGGTAATACATGATGCCAAGAATACTTCCCCTAAGGATAAGGCTATTACCATCCGACTTGAATATACCTATGTAAATCCAAACCCAGACAAGTACGAAGATGTGGCACCTGTAAATGTATATATAAAAACACAAGGGGATGTTGTATCATCGTTGTCGCAACCTGTTGGGGCGACAAACCCACCCAACAAACCTTGGGGCAGTGCCATTACCACTGCGGATTATAAATTACCCCGTCAAGTAGGTGGTGTTTCCCATAGCAGTTTAACATATACCTTTAAGGTTACAGGCAGCACTGTGGGCGGTGTTAATGTAGGCGATGTGTTAACCAATGGGGGTATTGCCACCAACACCACAACCGATTCAGGTACGATTACTGTGGAAATTACCCGTGCCGCTATCCCAAATCAGGTGGCAAAAGCAACGCAAACGGTTACCATTCCCGTGGGTAAGAAAAATGTTGCAACGGATGTAACGAAACCGACTGTGTCCAGCACTAATGCCAAATGGAAAACTGGGGGGGGCAAAATCCCCTTGGCATTTAGCGGCTTGCCCACCGGAACAACCTTTGGGAATTATACATGGACTGTGACGGGTAAAACAAACGATGCACCCGATGCAATCGCTGCGGGGCTAGGCATTGCGGCGGATGGCTTAACCGGGGCGATCTCTGGTGGTACGGTAGTTATTACCATGAAGGCAAAATCCAATGATGACAAATATACAGGACAAGTGAACCTTGCGGACTTTTCTATTGCCAAGCAAACGGCGACAGATACCCTAAGCATGGCGGATCTTGTCATATCCTATGCGTCTGGGGATGGGAATAGAACGGTTACCACCGCTGAGATACTGGGGCAATTGTCTGTATCAGGGGGACAAACACAAAAATCTGAGTGGACATTGGTAAGCGTTGCCGATACAGATAACAACGGCGACCTTGCCGTAACGGGCGGTGGTAAAACCCTGACCATATCCGATGAAATACCCACCAAGACGACCGTTACCGCCGTATTATCACACCCTGCATATGAAAATAAGACTGTGACATTTGAATTGTCGACGGATCCATCGCAGATAAGCACAGGGGCACGCAGCGGATCAGGAAAATGGGGTTCAGGGGCAGATGGCTATACCACAGATTACAAATTAAGAGGTTCGGTGGGGAGTGTAACATTTGCAGCAAGTGATTATACCTTCTCTATCATTGCCAGCGGGGGCGATGATGGCAGTGGTCTGACGCAAACCACCACAGGTATTGTTGATGGTGATGATTACACAGGGGCAATTAACATCAGAACGGGTAAAATTGATGGGGACAAGCTGACCAAATCAGGAACCTTATTGGTAAAAATCGTCCGTGCCGCAAAAGGCACCGGTGCATCCAGAGTAAATGCGGTAACCGAATACCAAAACTTTACGGTGGGCAAACAAGATAAAAGCGATCACCCAAACTTTTTGGTGACTGTGGTTGATGTTATACCCCAATGGGCATCGTCCCGTGCCATAGTTGCATATCGCACCCAAAACGAACCTTCGGGCACTGAATTGCGAAAATTCTCTGTACTACCGATGGGGACAACCGCCGGTCCCACCACAGGGGCAAACGCTGTGGCGGTGCAACCGAATGTGGGAGCTCCTATCACAAATATTACCCGTGCTGGTGTGGTAAAAGTGCGTGTTACCTATGCGGCCAACGCTAAGTATGAAACCATGACCTTCGATCTGGATGTGCCCATCAACAAGCAAACGGTAGCGGCAAATACCCTAACTGTGAAAAATCTTGTTGTCATGTTTAGTGGAACCCGTGATAAAACCGTTAGCACCGCCGATGTACTGCGTCAATTATCTGTATCCGGCACACAAAAATCCGATTGGACCCTAAAAAGCCTAGCAAAAAGTGCGAGTGTGGCGGATGATACATTGGAAATCAGTACAGACAAAAAGAGCATGACTGTGAAAAAGGCAATCACCGCAGGCACAGCGATTACCGCCGTATTCGAAAGCACAAAATACACAGATGTAACAAAAACCTTTACATTGTCCACAACGGCAGGAGCGACTGGAGCCCGTCCCCCTAGTGGTGTGTCCCCACAACTAAAATTGACTACGGACACCCCCACGGGGTCAGGAATATGGGGTAAATCGTATACTACGGATTATAAACTAAATCTTAATAATGGGCAATTTGATAAAACCACAGATTATACTTTTTCTATTGTGGCCGCTGGGGGCAATGATGGCAGTGGTAAGACACCCACCACCGCAGGTATTATCGATGGCAATGATTATACGGGGGCTATTAACAGCAGAACCGGGGCTATTACGGCAACCAAACTGACCCAATCAGGGACATTGTTGATAAAAATTGTCCGTGCCAAATCTGGAACTACGACAGTTACAGAGTATTATAACTTAACCGTTGGTAAACAAGAACTGGCAATCGATATTACCAAACCGACTTTGGGTATTCCAAGTGGTACCAATAATATATGGAGGGATGGTGGGGGCAATATCCCCATCGACTTTAACGGATTGCCCAGTGCCTTTGACGATTATGCGTGGACAGTGGCAGGGAAACAAAACGATGCCCCCGATACAACCGGTGCGGGGCTGAGCATTACATCCAGTGGCGTAATGGGGGCATTATCAGGCGGTACAGTGGTGGTTACCATGAAGGCAAAAAGCCGTGATGTCAAATACCAAGGACAAGTAACCTTCGATTTTGCCATTGGTAAACAAACAATCCCGTCTCCGCTGAGCATTGCACAGATTGCTAAGTTGTATACGACTGGGAATGTAACCGTTAGCGAAGCGGATATACGGGCACAGCTCTCTGTATCGGGTAAAACCCAAAAAGCCGATTGGACTTTAAAAAGTCTATCCGTGCCACAGGGGACAACAAATCTTGCCGTCGATAGCGGTGGCAAGAGCCTGACCATATCAGGGGCAATAGGCACGCCTACTGGTGTAACAGCTACATTTACACACAAAAAATATACAGATGTACAGACCAGTTTTAAAGTGTTTACACAAGCAAGGAGTATGTTTACACAAATCCCCACAGGCACAGGAAAATGGGGTATGTCCGGCGATGTACTTCAAACCTATACCACCAATTATTACCTCGATACGACCGGGGGCTTTAGCAAAGGTACACAAACCCGAAGAGGCAATTACACCTTTGAAATTGTGCCCTCTGGGACCCGTGTTGCCGGTTTCACATCGACCACATCAGGTATTGTGCGAGGCAATGGGTATAGTAGCACTATTAACGCCAACACTGGGGACATTGCAGCATTCAACCTAACAAGGGGGGGTACACTGTTGATCAAGATTACCCGTGATGCACTAAGTGCATCCGTACCCCAATTGGTAGCCTATCAAAACTTTACGGTCGGTAAGCAAGAGCTAGGGGTCGATCGCTTAACCAGCAGCACCGTAACCAAAGAAACAGGTGAAGATGGCAAATGGAAATCCAGTTCCAGTGACAAGATTGACCTAAAATATCCTAGCTCCCCCACTGACATACAATTTGATTGGACGGTGGCAAGAAAATCGGGCAACCACCCCACCGGGACATTACAAATCGATAATGCTGGGGACATCAGCGGGGCAACCTCCGGCGGTACGGTGGTTACCACCATCACCGCCAAAGCTAGCGACCCCAAATATGAGGGCAAACAAGACTATGAATTTACCATTGGCAAACAAACCACAACCGATACATTAGCCTTTGACGCCCTTATTGTGCCGGAACCCTCCGGTGGTCCTACAACTGTTACCTATGCCGATATATTACAGAATTTAAAAGTAACAGGGGCAAACGCATTAACCAAAGCATCCGAATGGACAGTGAAAAAAGTAACGGTTCCAGGGAATCTTCCGGCGGTGGAGGATTTACCTGTGTTTAACAGGATATTGGTAAAATTGTCCATTAACACCGCCAAAGCCATTACCATAACACTGGAACACCCGGCGTATGCAGATAAGGATGTAAACATTGATGTGTCCACCAAAGCAAACCCCATCAGTACAGGTGTTCGCAGCGGTTCAGGAAAATGGGGTGCGGGTCAAACATATAGCACCGATTATAAGCTCAAAACTTCTGGTACAGTGTCCGGTGTTACCACCGCAATATTTAATAAAAATACGGATTATACATTTTCTATTGTTACAGGTGCGGTGCCTAATGATGCACCGGCGGGGACAAAAGCGACCACCGCAGGTATTGCAACAGCAGGGGCAATTGGTGCTAAGACAGGGGCAATTGATGCCAGCAAACTGACCAAATCCGGGACCTTGTTGGTAAAAATCGTCCGTGCGGCAAAAGGGGGTATAAACGCAACCACAGAATATCAAAACTTTACTGTCAGTAAACAAGATAAAAGCGACCACACATACTTTAGAGTAACCGCCGATGCCCTTGCATGGTCGGGCGGTGTTGAGGAAAAGGTTACATATAAGGGAATAAACGCCCCTGCGGGCATTAGCGACAGCCCCACATACTCCTTAATAACAGTGGGGACAACCGCCGGTACTGTAACAGGCGATGGTGTTGGTGCTGTGGATGTGGAATCTGATGGGGCGATTTCAGGCACCAGAGCGTCTGGTATCGTAAAAGTGAAGGTTACATACCCCGCCAACGATAAGTATGAAACGATGGATCTAACGGTGGATGTGCCCATTACACGCAGAGCAGGACTCACCGTTGCGGAGAGTGCATTTAAAGTTGCATATGCAAGGTCTGTCAAATGGGGGGGTACCATATCCCCAACCGTTACGGGGACTATGCCTAAGTCGCCGCACGATTTGGGTCCTCTTTATGTTCCCAGATATTCCATCACATCACGGACAAGTTTTGGTACCACAGCCATAGGCGGCACCATCAATCAGGGAACGGGCGTTATAACAAACACCCAGTCCTCTGGTACCATGGTCGTAACCGTCGAACACCCCCGTAATATTCGGTATGAAGCGGGAACATCAAAAGATATAACCGTAGCGTTTTTCCCAAAACCACAAGAGGCAGCTGCTAATGCAGGACATGGGCGTTTTAGTACGGGTGCTAATGGTACACCGACAATTTCAGATATTAGTAGTAATTATAAAGATATTAGAGCATATGGGGGTGTCCTTGGGGGTATTAGACCTACTTTAACTATCAATGATTCAGGGAAATATCCAGTATCAGGTGCAAGATATCAATTTGATTATGCATTGTTCAAAGACGACGGTACACTATTATCCCCAAGTCAAGCAGTTACTGAATTTAACAGTGGGAATACCATACGCATCGGGTTGGGTAGCAATCCTAGATCTGATAAAGCGATAGAACTTGTATTCAAGTTCCCTGCTTCACCTGATGGTAAATATGGGAATAAGGATCTCTCAGTATACTGGCGTACAACATCGGCGACGCCGACAACAACGGATACCCTATCCTTTGACGATTTTGTTGTAACGACTGCACCGGCGGCGTCTGGTGGTGTGAATGTTCCCTCCGCTGATATATTAAAACAGTTAAAAGTATCCGGGGGACAAACACAAAAATCCCAATGGACAATCAAAAAAATAACGGTTCCCAATACTGCACAAGGTGTCTCATTGATCAGTGCAGGACAGGGGATAAATGTAAACGACAACCTTGGCACTGCAACCCTTACCATAACACTTGGACACCCTTCTTATAAAGATAAGGATGTAACGATGAAGGTATCGAAAAGACTGAACCCCATCAGTACAGGTACCCGTAGCGGATCAGGAAAATGGGGTGCGGGTCAAACATATACCACCGATTATAAGTTAAAAACTTCCCTTACAGGATCCGGTGGTAGCACCGTAACATTTAATCAAAATACGGATTACGACTTTGAGATTGTTACGGGTGCGGTGCCTAATGATGCACCATCGGGGACGCAAGCGACCACCACAGGTATTGCCACAACAGGGGCAATTGGTGTTAATACAGGGGCAATTGATGCCAGCAAACTGACCAAATCGGGGACCTTATTGGTAAAAATCGTCCGTGCCGCCAAAGGGGGGATAAACCAAACCACAGAATATCAAAACTTTATCGTCAGTAAACAAGATAAAAGTGACCACACAAACTTCAGTGTAACCGCCGATGCCATCGCATGGTCAGGGGGTAGTGAGAAAAAGGTTACATATAAACAAACAAATACCCCTGCGGGCATTAGCAACAGCCCCACATACTCCTTAATAACAGCGGGTACAACCGCCGGTACTGTAACAGGTGATGGTGTTGGTAGTGCAAATGTAAAATCTGATGGATCGATTTCAGGCACCAGAGCATCTGGTATCGTAAAAGTGAAGGTTACATACCCCGCCAACGATAAGTATGAAACGATGGATCTAACGGTGGATGTGCCCATTACACGCAGAGCAGCAGTTACTGTTTCAGAGAGTACATTTAAGATTGCATATGGGGCTTCTAGATGGGGGCAACCAATATCCCCAACCCTTACGGGGACTATGCCTAAGTCGCCGCACGATGGGGGACCTCTGTATGTTCCCAGATATTCCATCACATCATGGACAAATGCTGGTACCACAAACATATTGGGTAAGATCAATAAGGGAACGGGTGTAATCACAGGCACCCAGTCCTCTGGTACCCTAGTCGTAACCATCGAACATCCCCGTAATATTCGTTATGAAGCGGGAGTATCAAAAGATATAACCCTAACTATTCGGCGGGTATCACTAGGGACAGCTACTAATCCAGGAAATAAGAGTGCAACAACGAGTACTACAGCAATTTCAGATGATAGTAGTAAATATAAAGATATTTTAAAGGATTCAATGGCTATCGTTGGGACTGTAAGACCTACTGTAACTATCCAAGATTCATCGACACATAGCGGCGGTGCAAGGTATCAATTTGATTACGCATTGTTCAAAGACGATGGTACACTGTTATCCCCAAGTCAAGCAGTTACTGAATTTAACAGTGGGAATACCATACGCATCGGGTTGGGTAGCAATCCCGTAGCGAACCGATATATAGGGTTTTTATTCAAGTTCCCCGATTCACCTGATGGTAAATATAGTGCTAGGGATGTCCAAACATACTGGCGTACACAGTTGGCGACGCCAACAACAACGGATACCCTATCCTTTGACGATTTTGTTGTAACGACTGCACCGGCGGCGTCTGGTGGTGTGAATGTTCCCTATGCTGATATATTAAAACAGTTAAAAGTATCCGGGGGACAAACGCAAAAATCCCAATGGACAATCAAAAAAATAACGGTTCCTGCTAATGCACAAGGCATCTCATTGATCAGTGCAGGACAGGGGATAAATGTAAACGACAACCTTGGCACTGCCACCCTTACCATAACACTTGGACACCCTTCGTATAAAGATAAGGATGTAACGATGAAGGTATCGAAAAGACTGAACCCCATCAGTACGGGTACGCGCAGCGGATCAGGAAAATGGGGTGCGGGTCAAACATATACCACCGATTATAAGTTAAAAACTTCCCTTACAGGATCCGGTGGTAGCACCGTAACATTTAATCAAAATACGGATTATACCTTTTCTATTCTAACTGGTACACCCCCAAGCGGTTATACGGCGACCACCGCAGGTATTGCAACAGCAGGGGCAATTGGTGCTAAGACAGGGGCGATTGATGCCAGCAAACTGACCAAATCGGGAACCTTGTTGGTAAGAATCGTCCGTGTGGCAAAAGGGGGCATAAACCAAGCCACAGAATATCAAAACTTTACTGTGGATAAACGGACCCAAGCGGATCATACAAACTTCAAAGTAACCGCCGATGCCATCGCATGGTCAGGGGGTGTTGAGGAAAAGGTTACATATAAGGGAACAAATACCCCTGCGGGCATTAGCGACAGCCCCACATACTCCTTAATAACAGCGGGTACAACCGCCGGTACTGTAACAGGCGATGGTGTTGGTATCGTAGATGTGAAATCCAATGGGTCGATTAGCGGCACCAGAGCGTCTGGTATCGTAAAAGTGAAGGCTACATACCCCGCCAACGATAAGTATGAAACGATGGTCGTAACGGTGGATGTGCCCATTAAACGCAGACCAGCAGTCATGGTTGCAGAGAGTGCATTTAAAGTTGCATATAGCACTTCCAGATGGGGGGTTGCCATACCCCCAACCGTTACGGGGACTATGCCTAAGTCGCCGCACGATGGGGGCACGCTGTATGTTCCCAGATATTCCATCACATCACGGACAAATGCTGGTACCACAGCCATAGGCGGTAATATCAATCAGGGAACGGGCGTCATCACAGGCACACAATCCTCTGGTACCATGGTTGTAACCGTCGAACACCCCCGTAATATTCGTTATGAAGCGGGAGTATCAAAAGATATATCCCTAACTATTCAGAGGGTATACCTAGGGACAGCCACTAATCCAGGAAATAAGAGTGCAACAACGAGTACTACAGCAATTTCAGATGATAGTAGTAAATATAAAGATATTTTAAAGGATTCAATGGCTATCGTTGGGACTGTTAGACCTACTGTAACTATCCAAGATTCAACGACACATAGCATAGGTGCAAGGTATCAATCTGATTACGCATTGTTCAAAGACGACGGTACACTATTATCCCCAAGTCAAGCAGTTACTGAATTTAACAGTGGGAATACCATACGCATCGGGTTGGGTAGCAATCCCGTAGCGAACCGATATATAGGGTTTTTATTCAAGTTCCCCGATTCACCTGATGGTAAATATAGTGCTAGGGATGTCCAAACATACTGGCGTACACAGTTGGCGACGCCAACAACAACGGATACCCTATCCTTTAACGATTTTGTTATACCGACTGTGTCGGCTGCGTCTGGTGGTGTGAATGTTACTTCCGCTGATATATTAACACAGTTAAAAGTATCGGGGGGACAAACGCAAAAATCCCAATGGACAATCAAAAAAATAACAGTTCCCGCTAATACACAAGGTATCTCAGTCTTCAGTGCAGGACGGGGGATAAATGTAAACGACAATCTTGGCACCGCAATCCTTACCATAACACTTGCACACCCTTCGTATAGAGAAAAGGATGTAACCCTGAAGGTGTTCAAAAGACTGAGCCCCATCAGTACGGGTACGCGCAGCGGATCAGGAAAATGGGGTGTGGGTACATATAGCACCGATTATAAGTTAAAAACATCCCTTACAGGATCCGGTGGTAGCACCATAACATTTAATAAAAATACAGATTATACCTTTGAGATTGTTACGGGTGCGGTGCCTAATGATGCACCGTCGGGGACGCAAGCGACCACCGCAGGTATTGTAGCAGCAGGGGCAATTGGTGCTAAGACAGGGGCGATTGATGCCAGCAAACTGACCAAATCGGGAACCTTGTTGGTAAAAATTGTCCGTGCGGCAAAAGGGGGTATAGACCAAACTACAGAATATCAAAACTTTACTGTCAGTAAACAAGATAAAAGCGACCACACAAACTTTAAAATAACCGCCGATGCCCTTGCATGGTCGGGCGGTGTTGAGGAAAAGGTTACATATAAAGAAACAAACGCCCCTGCCGGCATTAGCAACAGCCCCACATACTCCTTAATAAAAGTGGGGACAACCGCCGGTACTGTAACAGGCGATGGTGTCGGTGCTGTGGATGTGGAATCTGATGGGGCGATTTCAGGCACCAGAGCATCTGGTATCGTAAAAGTGAAGGTTACATACCCCACTAACGATAAGTACGAAAAGATGGATCTAATGGTGGATGTGCCCATTAAACGCAGACCAGGACTCACGGTTTCGGAGAGTGCATTTAAGGTTGCATATAATAGGAGCTACATATGGGGGGCTACCATATCCCCAACCGTTACGGGGACTATGCCTAAGTCGCCACACGATTTGGGTCCTCTGTATGTTCCCAAATATTCCATCACATCACGGACAAATGCGGGTACCACAGCCATAGGCGGTGTCATCGATCAGGGAACAGGCGTCATCACAGGCACACAATCTTCTGGTACCATGGTCGTAACCGTCGAACACCCCCGTAATATTCGGTATGAAGCAGGAAGATCAAAAGATATAACCATAAGGATTTTTGCAAAACCACAAGAGGCAGCTGCTAATGCAGGACATGGGCGTTTTAGTACGGGTGCTAATGGTACACCGACAATTTCAGATATTAGTAGTAATTATAAAGATATTAGAGCAGCATATGGGGGTGTCCTTGGGGGTGTTAGACCTACTTTAACTATCAATGATTCAGGGAAATATCCAGTATCAGGTGCAAGGTATCAATTTGATTATGCATTGTTCAAAGACGATGGTACATTGATGAATCCAAGTCAAGCAGTTACTGAATTTAACAGTGGAAAGACCATACGCATCGGGCAGATAAAGGGTAATCCTAATCGATCTGACAAAGCTATAGAGCTTTTATTCAAGTTTCCTGCTTCACCTGATGGTAAATATGGGAATAAGGATCTTTCGATATACTGGCGTACACAGTTAGCGACGCCGACAACAACGGATACCCTATCCTTTGACGATTTTGTTGTAACGACTGCACCGGCGGCGTCTGGTGGTGTGAATGTTCCCTCCGCTGATATATTAACACAGTTAAAAGTATCCAGTACAGGTACAGCACAAACGCAAAAATCCCAATGGACAATCAAAAAAATAACGGTTCCCAATACTGCACAAGGTGTCTCAGTCATCAGCGGAGGACAGGGGATAAATGTAAACGACAACCTTGGCACTGCCACCCTTACCATGACACTTGGACACCCTTCTTATAAAGATAAGGATGTAACGATGAAGGTATCGAAAAGACTGAACCCCATCAGTACGGGTACCCGTAGCGGATCAGGAAAATGGGGTGCGGGTCAAACATATAGCACCGATTACAAGCTAAAAACTTCCCTTACAGGATCCGGTGGTAGCACCGTAACATTTAATAAAAATACGGATTATACCTTTGAGATTGTTACGGGTGCGGTACCCAATGATGCACCGGCGGGGACGCAAGCGACCACCGCAGGTATTATTGCCAATGGACAAACAGCTATTACCAGCAGAACCGGGACAATTGATGCTAGCAAACTGACCAAATCGGGGATCTTGTTGGTAAGAATCGTCCGTGCCGCCAAAGGGGGGATAAACGCAACCACAGAATATCAAAACTTTACTGTCAGTAAACAAGATAAAAGCGACCACACAAACTTTAAAATAACCGCCGATGCACTTGCATGGTCAGGTGGTGTTGAGAAAAAAGTTACATATAAAGAAACAAGTGCCCCTGTGGGCATTAGCGACAGCCCCACATACTCCTTAATAAAAGTGGGGACAACCGCCGGTACTGTAACAGGTGATGGTGCCGGTAGTGTAGGTGTGAAATCCAATGGGGCGATTAGCGGCACCAGAGCGTCTGGTATTGTAAAAGTGAAGGCTACATACCCCGCCAACGATAAGTATGAAACGATGGTCGTAATGGTGGATGTGCCTATTAAACGCAGACCAGCAGTCACCGTTTCGGAGAGTACATTTAAAGTTGCATATAGTGCTTCCAGATGGGGGCAGCCAATATCCCCAACCCTTACGGGGACTATGCCTAAGTCGCCGCACGATGGGGGACCTCTGTACATTCCCAGATATTCCATCAAATCACGGACAAATGCTGGTGCCACAGCCATAGGCGGTGTCATCGATCAGGGAACGGGCGTCATCACAGGTACCCAGTCCTCTGGTACCATGGTTGTAACCGTCGAACACCCCCGTAATATTCGATATGAAGCGGGAATATCAAAAGATATACCCCTAACTATCAGTAAACAAGATAAAAGCGACCACACAAACTTCAGGGTAACCGCCGATGCCTTTGCATGGTCGGGCGGTGTTGAGGAAAAGGTTACATATAAACAAACAAACGCCCCTGCGGGCATTAGCAACAGCCCCACATACTCCTTAATAACAGTGGGGACAACCGCCGGTACTGTAACAGGCGATGGTGTTGGTATCGTAGATGTGGAATCTGATGGGGCGATTTCAGGCACCAGAGCGTCTGGTATCGTAAAAGTGAAGGTTACATACCCTGCTAACGATAAGTATGAAAAGATGGATCTAATGGTGGATGTGCCCATTAAACGCAGACCAGCACTCACGGTTTCGGAGAGTGCATTTAAGGTTGCATATAATAGGAGTTACATATGGGGAACCACCATTACCCCAACTGTTACGGGGACTATGCCTCAGTCCCCTCATGACGGGGGACCTCTGTATGTTCCCAAATATTCCATCACATCACGGACAAATGCTGGTACCACAGCCATAGGCGGTGTCATCGATCAGGGAACAGGCGTCATCACAGGCACCCAATCCTCTGGTACCCTAGTCGTAACCGTCGAAAACCCCCGTAATATTCGGTATGAAGCAGGAATATCAAAAGATATAACCCTAACTATTCGGCGGGTATCACAAGGGGCAACCATTAAGCCAGGACATGGGACTGCAACAAGGAATACTCCAGCAATTTCAGACGATAATACTAATTATGATGATATCAGGGCATATGCAGGTGCCCTTGGGGGTGTTAGACCTACTTTAACTATCAATGATTCAGGGAAATATCCAGCAACAGGTGCAAGATATCAATTGGATTACGCATTGTTCAAAGACGATGGTACACTATTAACTCCTAGTCAAGTAGTTACTGAATTTAACAGTGGGACCTTAATACGCATCGGGCAGATAAAGGGTAATCCCAATCGATCTAACAATATTATAGAGATTTTATTCAAGTTCCCTGCTTCACTTGATGGTAAATATGATAATAAGGACCTCTTAATATACTGGCGTACACCGTAATATAAGATAACAACAAACCCATCCCCCCTAAAAAAGGGGGGATTTTTTTTGTGCCATATTCTCCGGCGGGTGTTTAGTACACATAAATTTTTTATGGTGGTATTGTACATAAATGAGATTTTTTAAATCCTATTTTTTATATTGACAATACATATATAATTTGCTATACATGATATATAAAAATTGGTAAGTAAATCTCAGATACCCTGAACAAGTATTAGGATACAAAACATGCGTATATTTAAATCTTTAATTATTGTAAGCACTGCCCTTATTATAACCGCTTGTGGCGGTGGAGGGGGTGGGTCCAGCACAGCAACCACTCCAACTGGTGGTGGCGGTTCTGGTGGTGGTGGATCTGGCGGTGGTGGATCTGGCGGTGGTGGATCTGATCCTGCAACCGAAGAAACTGTTGCCTTATGTGATACACAAGTTGAATGTAGGGCGGTTTTGTTAACGGGCGATTATCCAAGCAATCGCCATGAAATTAAAAATGCAGCAGGCGAAAAAAAATCCCCCGAACAGCACCTGAACGATGGTGCCAGCCGTTTAACCGTTACCCGTTTTAAAAATTATCCTGATTATACGGATGCGAATTCCCGGGAAGTTGACCCACGGGCATGGCGATATGATACATTGTTTAATTATAAGGGTACGGAACAAACAAAATCTAGTACTTGGCATGTTCAAGAAAAAGCGGTGGGAATCGATAAGATTTCTGAGCGGGGCAAAGATGTAAAAATTGGTATTATGGATCCAGGGTTGTTTATAAAACGCAACAAAGATTATGCCAGCCGTTTGGAAACAGGTATGGGGCTGTATAAGGATCGTTTTGACAATACAGCAAACAAATGGTTATACAAATGGTACACGGATTACAAACCCTTATGGAACACCAAATATCAAGATAAGATGACTGGATATAAGGTCGATGATGGGACGGACACACACTCCGATGGGATGGCGTCTGTGATGGCGGGTACGGAATATGGTATTGCCAAAAAGGCAAAGATTGTACCTTATACAGTGGTTACATTAAATCGCCTAAACCAAGGATTACAGTTAAAGCCTGTATATGACCATATGAAAGCAAACAATGTGATGGCAATGGGTATCAGTATTGATTTGGATAATGACCCAACACTCAATAAAGCCCTTTATGAACGGGAACTTGGCAAAGATTTTATCGATCAAGTATCGGATGACGCAGACAATAACCGTGATGGTCCCATATGGGTATTTGCCGCAAGCAATGATAGCAAAGACAATGTGGGTCCATTGGCAAGAGCACCAAAATATATTCCAAAATTAAAAAAGTACTGGATTGCCACAGTCACCACTCTTGGTACAACATCATTTCAATATCGGTTTTCCAAAATTTCCAACAAATGTGGGGACGCCAAAGAATGGTGTATGACCGCAATCGGGGATGGGGCAAAATATAAATCCAGTAATATCGATGGGGATACATACACTGATGAAGTTACCGTAGGGACTTCGTACGCAGCACCCCAAATTACGGGGGGGCTGGCTGTATTAAAATCAAAATTCCCTTCCCTAACCAATGTACAACTGCGGGAGCGTTTGTTGACCACCGCCCGCCACGAAACCGCCGATGGCAAGAAATTGCTCGACGCCAGTGGCGGGGATACTATTGTCATTAAGGATAAAGATGGTAATGTGGTTGCTGCGGATGCAGAGGGCGGTATGTCCGAAGAATTTGGTAGGGGTATCATGCGGTTGGATTTGGCAACACAGCCGGTCGGGTCCCTCACACAATTGCGTTTGCACAGTACCAAGGTCGACAAAAACAGCAGGGCGAATCAACGGTCATTTGTCAAAGGGGGGCAAGCATTTGGCGATGGACTGTATAATGGATTTGCACAGGTAAACACCAAAGCCTTTGACCGCTTGTTTGCCCCATTTGATTACAACATGTCGCAGATGGTGGCATCGTATACCCCCCCTAATCAGGATATAAAGTACTTGTCCCCCGTGTCGTCTGCTGGTAAAAATACCCCATCATCCCCACCACAAAAATTGGCATTTAGCACTACCCAGCAGGCACAAAATCCGTTGGGATTTTCATATACGCCATCGACTGTACCGTTTGGGGCGGATAAGGGTATTATGGCAACCTATGACATCGATACAACAACCGCATTTACCGCCGCAGTGTCGCCCGATGCACAGGATAGCAAGGTGTTAAATACGCTTAATATACAGTACGCCAAAACCTTACAGCATATCCCGGGGCAACAGCAGAAAATCTTTTATGGTGTACGGGCGGAAAAAGGCAGTATATTTGGTACCAAAATGGGGGGACAATTTGCCTTAAATGGACATACGAACACCGCCTATGTGTTATATAAAAACACGGGACAGCAACGGGATTGGCATTGGGATTTTACCGGCGTTATGGGGGTTGGTAAAGTATCGGGATTATCCGGCATGTTAAGTGGGTTAAATGACCTGTCCGTATCCGAATGGAATATATCGGCGAAGCGGGTGATGGGCAACAATAAAACACTGGGTGTCAGCATCAGACAACCCATAAGAATAGAATCCGGTACCGCCAACTTGGTACATGTATCACAGGTGAACAAAGGCAACAGCTTATCTTATACCACCACCCCGACGGCTATTACCCCCAGCGGACGGGAAATACAGGTCGAAACCTATTATCAGCATAAAAACCTAACCCTAAAAGCATACCACAAACACAACAAAGGACACAGCAAAGGTAGCACAGGACAAGGGGTATTCGCATATTACCATATACCTTTTAAGTAAATATCCTGCACGGTTTATTTTGTGGGTTATATGGTGAGTCTAAGGGGCTAACGCCTCAGCTTCTCTGTACATTCTTGCGTTTCATGTAGATTTACCCACGCTTCGCATGACAAAAACCCACACGCACTCACCCCGTCGCTCTGCACCGCAATGCCACTGTACGGCAAGCGGTTGCAACCATCAATCACATTATAAAGTCAATCCGGTATAAAATGATTCACTAAGTTATACTGCACATTTTATTTTGTTGGTTATATGGTGAGTCTAAGGGGCTAACGCCCCTCGTGCGTTTGATGTGGATTTTACCATGCTTCGCATGACAAAAACCCACACGCACTCACCCCGCTCTGCACCACAATGCCACTACGGGGCAAGCGGTTGCAACCGCATTTAGTCAATCAAATTAAATTTAATTGACTATATTTAATGGACTATAAAATAATTTTCTATTCCCTTTACAAAAATAGGTTTGTTTTAAAATATTTTTCTAAAAAAATATGTAATAAGAAAAATAATATCTTATTTTATCCCAAATATAAATAAAAATTTACTTTTATAGCATTTTTTGAGAAAATAAATGCCCATCAATATATGGCACATTTTAAACAATAGAAAAAACAGACATGATTATGAATACAAAATTGACAAGTCCATTCGCACTATATTTATGGATACAGATATACACAAAGTAGCATAACCTTTATGTGTTCACCCCATTTAAGTAATCGAAGTATAAGGGTTTTCGATTTTGCATTTTGTCCCCTCCGTTTATGCCCCTTTCCCCGCCAAAGTAGCTTGCGTACAATTCTGTTTCATCTCTAAATAAATGATTGTTTTTTTTGTTTTTTGATCTTATAAATAGGTTTTACACAAAACAACAAGTAAAATCAAAATAATTAAAACATCGGGATCACTTCTCGCCCTCCACTATTTGAATAAGATGTAAGACATAAGAAGGGAGTGCCCCCAAAGGGATGCCTTAAGCCATTCTATAATTATGTGTAGTACAAATTCGGAGGGATGTGTATGACCTAACTTATAATAGTATCGAGTAAAAAAATGATTAGGAATCGAAACTGCAAGCTGCAAAATATGTTAATCGCATATATCCATGAATACAACACAATCGAAGTGTCCCATGTGGATTTAAGTACTGGGGTTGTATCTGATACTTTAACGGGTATATATGTTATTCGCCATGTGGACCATAGAAATTTGAACCTTCGCTATTTTTGTTGTTGTTGGATAAAGGCAAAAAACCCCGACAAAATGTGCTATCACCTAAGCCATGAGCAAATAGTACACGAAACCACCGCAGAAAAAATCATGGGGGAAATCACGCAGTATTTTTAAAAGAACAAAAAAAGTGTATATATTTATGGCTTTTTATCAGGCACAGGGTCGTATCCGCCCCCGCCACCGGGGCGACATTTTAAGATACGATTTAGGGTTAATTTCATACCATACCATGTGCCATGGGTTCTTAGGGCTTCGATGGCGTATACAGAACATGAAGGTTCAAAACGACACTGGCGACCGATAAAATACGACAAGGTATATCGATACAGATATATCAGCACAATACATATATATTTCATACGGGGGAATATACCCTGTATTCCCATAAATAAAAAGTCTTTTGTACCTTATATTCGTACCTTTTTAATCCTATTTAAACATACCCCCTTTGGAAAACTTGGATTTTTTGTTGGAAAATAATTTTATTTTTGTTTGATTCTGATGCCTATTTATGGCATTATGCTTGCGAAGTATAATGTTGTTGTTATATCCATGCGTAACATTATGGTATAGTTCAAAAATTGGTAATGGTCAAAAAATGAAAAGACTTAAAAGAGGTATAAATTTGCCTGTGATGGGATTGGTTGAAGACAAAACCATCAAAGAGTATACACCATCTTTGTATGCCATGCGTGGTGTCGTTGATGTGCATGGATTAAAACCCACATTACAGGTCAAAGTCGGGGATAAAATCAAATCGGGACAGCCGATTTATGTAAACAAATCCAACCCAAAGGTGCCATTTGTTGCCCCTGTGTCCGGTAAAGTGGTGCACATTCACCGGGGGGAACGCCGGGCGTTGCAATCGGTTGTCATTGAATCTGATGGTAAAAATACCCCGGTAAAAAGTTTTCCCCCATTAGCTTAAATGCTAATAGGGATATGATTATAAATACTTTGGTGCGATCTGGATTGTTTGCTTATATTAAAACCCGTCCATATGACAATGTCCCCCATCCAAGTGATCGTCCAGATGCTATTTTTATCAATACCATGGATACGAATCCCTTGGCATTGGATGAAACGGTCGTATTGGCACATGGGGACAATGCTGAATACTTAAAATCTGGGGTCGAAGTGTTATCAAAATTAACCGATGGGACAACCTATGTAACCGCAGACCCGAATACTATGTTGCCGGTTTTTAAAGGGTCTGTACAACCGGAACGATTCAGTGGTCCCCATCCCGCTGGTATGGTGGGGACACATATCCATTTCTTACGCCCTGTGTCCGCATCGAAGACGGTGTGGACAATCGGGTATCAAGATGTGATAAATATGGGACGACTGGCGACAACAGGCATTTTGTCATTCGACAGGTTCGTATCCGTGGCGGGGCCAGAAGCCGATACCCCTGCGTTCGTACATACAACCGTTGGGGCGGATATATCAGGCATTGCCAATCCAAAGGGCCGCAATGATATTCGTATTATTAACGGTTCGATTCTGACCGGTGATGCGGTAACCCCCCCCACCGCATTTTTGGGGCGTACAACCACACAAATATCGGTTATGTCCGACCGTACACACTCCCGTGCTTTGGGGTGGGTGATTCCATGGTTTGATAAATTTTCATCCGTGTTAAATGTACATCTGTCCGCATTTAATCGTAAAAAGTTACAGTATTTTGATCCCGCATTAAATGGGTCATATCGGGCGTTAATTCCCGTCGGGCATTTGGAACAATTAACCCCGCTTGATATTTTACCATCACAATTGATGCGGTATGTGTTAATTGGCGATACGGATACGGCACAAAAATTGGGGCTGTTGGAGCTGAGCGAAGAAGACATCGCCCTGTTTGCGTACGCAGATATTGGCAAAAATGATTTCTTGGGGGCATTCCGTGAATGCTTGGCAAAAGTGGAAAAAGAAGGGTAAATACATATGGGTTTAAGACAATTTTTTGACGATAAACATCATCTGTTTGCCCCTGGTGGTAAATACGAACGCTATTACGCATTGTATGAAATGGTGGAGACTTTTGCCTATACACCCCGTACGGTAACCACCGTTGCCCCCCATGCCCGTGATTATATCGATACAAAACGGGTTATGACATATGTGGTGTTGGCAACTGTGCCGGCGTTGCTGTTTGGATTGTGGAACACAGGGTATCAAACCAATATGGCACTGGACAGTATGTCCATGGATACGGTCGGTGGCTGGCGGGGGTGGATGCTGGGTTTAATCGGATATGGGTATAATCCTGCATCGTTTTTGGGCAATATGGTGTTGGGGCTGTTGTATTGGCTTCCCATATATATTACCACCCTTGCGGTCGGCGGTATTATCGAAGTGGTATTTGCCATTATCCGCCGGCATGAGGTAACCGAAGGATTTTTGGTATCGTCTATGTTATACAGTTTGTGCCTGCCTGCAACCATCCCATTATGGCAGGTCGGGCTCGGTATTGCCTTTGGGGTTATTATTGGTAAAGAAGTGTTTGGGGGACAAGGTAAAAACTTTATGAATCCTGCCCTTGTGGGGCGGGCGTTTTTATACTTTGCCTATCCGGCACAAATTTCCGGTAACGCCGTATGGGTTGGCGTGGACGGATATTCCGGTGCCACCGCCCTTAGCCTTGGGAGCCAAGGCGGCGTGGATGCGATTGTTGGCGAAGGAATCACTTTTATCGATGCGTTTGCGGGGATGATTCAAGGATCCATTGGCGAAACTTCCACACTGGCAATTTTAATGGGATTAGGGTTCTTATTGTTTACCAAGATTGTTAATTACCGCATGGTGCTGGGCTGTGTCATTGGCACAATTGCAACCACTCTGCTCTTTAACGCCATCGGATCGGACACCAACCCCATGATGGCATTGCCATGGTATTGGCATTTTGTCATTGGCGGGTACGCATTTGGATTGGTATTTATGGTAACCGAACCCATCAGCGGGTCGATGACCAATACGGGACGGTGGATATATGGGGCGTTAATCGGCTTTATGGTCATTATGATACGGGTTGTAAACCCTGCGTTCCCAGAAGGGATGATGATGGCAATTTTATTCGGTAATATATTTGCCCCCTTGATTGATTACTTTGTCATGCAGTCCAATTTTAAAAGAAGGGTAAAACGAGATGTCTAATATACTTACCCGATTTAAACAGATGCCATTGGAACATCCCTTTAAAACAATGATGATTACCATCTTGGTATGTTTTGTTGCGTCTGTATTCGTATCCTTTTCTGCCATTTCCTTGCGTGGAACACAGGAATTGAATAAAACCAACGACAAACGCCGTAATATTTTACAAGTCGCTGGGTTGTGGCAAGACGGCAAAACCATCGAACAAATGTTTATGCGTATCGAACCCAGAGTCGTGGACTTACGCACAGGCGATTTTACCGATGCAGTCCCCACAACATTTGATGAAATTGTGGGGGCAAAAGACCCCAACACCTCCCGTGCCTTAACCAAAGACGCAGACACAGCATCGATTCGTCGCCAATCGTATTACAAGGTTGTATACTTGATAAAAGATACTGTTGGTGCGGTGGAAAAGGTTATTTTACCCATTCATGGATATGGGTTGTGGTCAACGCTATATGGATTTATCGCCGTATCGACGGATGGGGACACGATTGATGCTTTGAAGTTTTATGCCCACGCAGAAACCCCCGGTTTAGGGGGGGAGGTGGACAATCCCAATTGGCAAGCCCAATGGCCCAATAAAAAGATTTATGACGATTCTGGTAAAGTGGCAATTTCCGTCGTCAAAGGCGGTGCGTCTGGGGAATATCAAGTGGATGCCCTGAGCGGGGCAACCTTAACCTCCGATGGTGTAAATAACTTGGTACAATTCTGGCTTGGCGACGCAGGTTTTGAATCGTTTTTGAATAAAGTAAAACAAGGATTATTAAATTAGGGGACACTGTGATTATGGCAAACACAAAAGAGATTTTATTTGATCCATTGGTGGATAACAACCCAATTACCTTGCAGGTGCTGGGGATTTGTTCGGCACTAGCGGTTACCAGTTCGGTTAAAATGGCGGTTATCATGTCGATTGCTGTAATTGCTGTAACCGGTTGTTCTTCGGCAATTATTGCCAGTATTCGTAACTTTATTCCATCCAGTGTACGCATTATCATTCAAATGGTGGTGATTGCATCGTTGGTGATTATCGTTGACCAAATATTAAAAGCGTATGCGTTCGAAGCATCAAAAACCTTGTCTGTATTTGTCGGCTTGATTATTACCAACTGTATTGTAATGGGGCGTGCCGAAGGGTTCGCTATGCAAAACAATATCAAAGATTCGTTTATTGATGGGGTGGGTAATGGTGCGGGATACAGCCTGATTTTAATAATGCTTGCCGTATTACGGGAATTATTCGGGGCGGGTAAATTGTTTGGTGTTACCATTTTTGAAACCGTAAATAATGGCGGGTGGTATGTACCAAATGGGTTGTTATTATTACCCCCATCGGCATTTTTCTTAATCGGTATTATTATTTGGCTATTTCGTTGGTGGAAACCGGCACAGGTGGAAGTACCACAATTTAAAATTCGTGCATCAGATGGGGGACACCACTAATGGAACAATATATCAGTTTATTTATAAAAGCGGTTTTCGTTGAAAACATGGCACTTGCTTTTTTCCTTGGCATGTGTACCTTTTTGGCGGTGTCGAAAAAAGTGGAAACGGCAATCGGCTTGGGTATTGCGGTGGTATTTGTACAGATGATGACTGTGCCGGCAAACAACATAATTTACACCTTTTTCCTAAATGCTGGGGCGTTGGAATGGATGGGGCTTGGCAATGTGGATTTGCGATTTCTGGGGTATATATCTTATATCGGTGTGATTGCGGCGATTGTACAGATTTTGGAAATGATACTGGACAGATTTTTCCCACCCCTATATAGTGCATTGGGTATTTTCCTACCGTTGATTACGGTAAACTGTGCGATTTTAGGGGCATCGTTATTTATGGTCGAACGGGATTACGGTTTTGGCGAATCGGTCGTATACAGTGCCGGTGCCGGTGTCGGTTGGGCACTTGCGATTATTGCCATTGCAGGTATTCGTGAAAAATTAAAATACAGCGATGTTCCCCCTGCGTTACAGGGACTGGGCATAGCCTTTATTACATCTGGGTTAATGGCACTTGGCTTTATGTCATTTAGCGGTGTAAAATTATAAGTAAGGGGATACCTTCATGGGTGAATTAGTATTAAGTATTACCGTATTCATTGCAATTGTAACCGCATTGGTAATGATAATTATAACCGCACGAAAGTATTTGGTACCTTCGGGGAATGTCAAGATTGAAATCAATGGGGAAAAAACCATCGAAGTTCCCGTTGGGGGTAAATTGTTGGGGGTTTTGGCGGATAATAAAATCTTTATCCCATCCGCTTGTGGCGGGGGGGGGTCTTGTGGTCAATGTTGGCTCGATGTGCATGAAGGGGGGGGGGATATTTTGCCCACCGAAGAATCGCACATTACCAAACGTGAAGCCCGTCAAGGCAAACGCCTGTCGTGCCAAGTGGCGGTTAAACAAGACATGAAAATTCAAGTCGAAGACGAAATTTTTGGTGTACGCAAATGGAATTGTACGGTAAAATCCAACGACAATGTGGCAACTTTTATTAAGGAATTTGTTGTGGAATTGCCGCCGGGGGAATCTGTACCCTTTCGTGCCGGTGGATATATTCAAATTGAAGCCCCCGTCCACCATGTAAAATACAAAGATTTTGATATTGAAGAAAAATATCATGCGGATTGGCAACAGTTTGGCTTATTCGAAGTGGAATCAAAAGTCGATGCACCCGTGGAACGGGCGTATTCCATGGCAAATTGGCCCGGGGAAGAAGGCATTGTGATGCTAAATGTACGGATTGCATCCCCCCCACCTGATAAAATGAAGGAAATTCCTGCGGGGAAAATGTCTTCTTATATTTGGTCGTTAAAATCAGGCGATACTGTAACAATTTCCGGACCATATGGGGAATTTTATGCCCGTGAAACCGATAAGGAAATGGTATTTGTTGGCGGTGGTGCGGGTATGGCACCCATGCGGTCGCACATCTTTGACCAATTCTTACGCATCAATACGCACAGAAAAGTAACCTTTTGGTATGGGGCAAGGTCAGAAAAAGAAATATTTTACCAAGACGATTTTGATATGCTAGCCGAAAAATACCCCAACTTCGAATGGTATGTGGCATTATCCGACCCACAACCAGAAGACAACTGGACCGGTTTAACAGGGTTTATCCACAATGTGGTAAAAGACAAATATTTAAACACCCACGAAGCCCCAGAAGACTGCGAATACTACATATGTGGTCCCCCCATGATGAACAAATGCGTTATCGATATGTTACTCGATATGGGGGTCGACCGAGAAGACATTATGTTGGACGACTTCGGCGGATAACTTTGTTATTGGGGCATTATTGGATGGTAAACTGAGTACTATGCTGCATTCTTTTTTTTGCGATGTATTTTAAGGGGCTAACGCCTTCTCATTCTGTATGATTCGGACACCATAAACAGTTGCAATCGCATTTTGTCAAATTAATTTATATTGATTTGACCATAAGGCAATGGGCTAAAAATATTTATGTTAGTCATCTGGATCAACCTTTTTTATTTCCATAATTATACTTTGAGCGATTTTAGCATTTTCTGTGTTAGGTTTTAATTGTATAAATTTTTCCAAATCCATAACTGCTTTTTCGTTATTGCCTAACTTGTGGTTAGTAAGCCCACGATTATAATATGCGTCTGCATAATTCGGGTTTATTTCTATGGCTTTTTTGAAATCTATAATTGCTTCCTCGTTGTTGCCTAACTCTTGGTCAGCAACACCACGATTATTGTATGCTTCTGCAAAATTCGGGTTTATTTCTATGGCTTTGTTATAATCTATAATTGCTTCTTTGTTGTTGCCTAACTCTTGGTTAGCATTACCGCGATTATTGTATGCTCCTGCATAATTCGGGTTTATTTCTATGGCTTTGTTGAAATCTATAATTGCTTCCTCGTTGTTGCCTAACTCTTTGTTAGCACCACCACGATTAAAATATGCGTCTGCATAATTCGGGTTTATTTCTATGGCTTTTTTGAAATCTATAATTGCTTCCTCGTTGTTGCCTAACTCTTTGTTAGCACCACCACGATTAAAATATGTGTCTGCATAATTCGGGTTTATTTCTATGGCTTTGTTATAATCTATAATTGCTTCTTTGTTGTTGCCTAACTCTTGGTTAGCATTACCACGATTATTGTATGCTTCTGCAAAATTCAGGTTTAATTCTATGGCTTTGTTGAAATCTATAATTGCTTCTTTGTTGTTGCCTAACTCTTGGTTAGCACTACCACGATTATTGTATGCTTCTGCAAAATTCAGGTTTAATTCTATGGCTTTGTTGAAATCTAAAATTGCTTCTTTGTTGTTGCCTAACTCTTTTTTAGCACTACCACGATTATAATATGCTGTTGCATAATTCGGGTTTATTTCTATGGCTTTGTTGAAATCTAAAATTGCTTTTTCGTTGTTGTCTAACTTTTGGTTAGCATTACCACGATTATTGTATGCTTCTGCAGAATTCGGTTTTATTTCTATGGTCTTGTTGTAATTTTCAATTGCTTTTTCATGCTCGTTTTTTTGTTGGTAAGATAGACCTATGTAAAAATAAGTTTCTGCTGTTTTATAGTTATCCTTATTTATAACAAACCCATGAATATCATTGTATATGGTGTTTACATCAATATTATAATACTGTTTTAAATCCTCTAAAATTTCGGATTTGCTATCCTTATCAATTTTTATGATATGGTCATCTTGCACATCTAAATATCCACGAGTGTCATATACAAAAATACTACTTTGAAATATTACACGATTGCTTTTGCTATTGGATTCAAGGAGTTGTGATTTTTTATAATTAAAGTCTATGTCATTTATAATCAATGTACTCGTTGATTTTTCATAATTAAATTTTTCGTCTATATCTATTTTATAAGGGGGCTCATCTTTTGGTAGACATATTAATCTACCATTTTTTTTGCTTTCCCCATGGCAGGCAAAAAATAATGCAATTAAAAAATTTTTGCTAAAATCTATTAAGTTCGTTTTGCCCCCATAATGCTGTAATTCGGTTAAAATTTTAATTTTAGAAGTAGGTTCATCAAAATGTTTTTCTGCTTTTTCTACGATTTCCTTTTGCATAGATGGCATATCAATATTATCTATCACATTGGATTCATTTTCTAATTTAAGTGATTCAATATTTGTTTTATGTTCCCGATACAATGTGGAACTAACCTCAGGAAAACATTCGTTTTCCCCCCGAAAGACCAGTTCCGTTGTGTCTTTTTTTATTTTATCAATTTCTGATTTTACTTCGTCAATGCTTTTGCATATTGGGTGTGTGGTGCTATTTTTCATATTGCCTACTTTTTTATGGTATTTGTATAAACGGGTTTTGCCATTGGTCAATTGTTTATAAACACAGCTATCACAAACGCTATTAAATGTCAAGTAAAAAAAGACATTGTCACACACTCTGTTAATGCCAATGACAATAAAGGCGGTACGGCATTTCCGATTTGTAGGTTTTTACTGCCTTTATGCCCCTTAAATACATAGTCGTCTGGGAAAGATTGTAACCTAGCACCTTCCCGGGTTGTTAAGGCTCTGGAATCTTTTGGATGGATACATCGGGAGGATGATGGGGTGGAAAAATTTCTTGTGATAGTGGGCACCGGACGATCCCACCATAATTTACAATAGGTGTTTATATAACCACTCTTGGGGCGGATGTGTTCGGGAATATCCCTCGGGGTTCCCCCATCTGGTAATGCCTGCATAATACGAATAAGGTGTGCCCCATTATTGGGGGAAGTATGTTCGGTCAAAATCCCATTATTTGTTTTGCGTACAAATTTTTGATATGCGGTTAAGGGGGCATGTGCATATTGTGTGCTTGTGTCATTCACACCGATCGATGGTAAATCGGACACTGCATCGGCAAATGTTACGAATGTTCGTTCTGTGTGTGTTGGGGTGGGGAATATACATTTTTTACCCATATTATTACCGACAATAAACACCCTTTCCCGATATTGTGGCACCCCAAATTGTACCGCATCGAGTACCTGCATATGTACCTTATACCCCAATGTATTAAACGATTGTATCATTTCTTTAATAAGGTTCCCCTTATACATGGATAAAATCCCCCGTACATTTTCAAAAATAAAAACCTTGGGCTTTACCTGTTGTAATATACGGATATATTCCCGAAACAAAAAATTACGGGTGTCCATAGGGTTGCGTTTGCCAATGGTCGAAAAAGTTTGACACGGCGGACCGCCGATAACCATATCAATATTACCACCTTGTATAGTATCCAGAGTGAGTTCCGATATGTTGGAACACACAGTCTGTACCGCCCTATGATTTGCCTTATATGTGGCAACCATATTTTTGTCTATATCATTGGCAAATACAATTTGAAATTTTGGGTCATTATAAAACCCATAACCCAATCCCCCAGCCCCACAAAATAAATCAACAATCTTAATCATTAAAATATGTATCTATGGTATCAATACCTTTAAAAGGTTTATTTAACATAACCTTAAAATGATTTTGGTTTATATTAAAAACTACTTGCCCTTCCATTTGCGGTCGGGTTATCCAGTTCACATCATTATCTTCAATATCCTGTAACATTATTAAAGCCACCTGTCCATTGAAAATATCAAAATGTATTAAAATGGTCTTTTGTCCTATCGTATCAAAAACTCTTTTGCTTTCCAAGACCTTATGTTGTTTAACATCGTTTATGCCTTGGAATCCTGATTGAATTTCAAGGGTATATTTAGTATTATCTTTGGTAATTTCTAAGTCTGCTTTTGCAGTGCGTTTAAAGGTCTGAATATGGGTATAATCATCGTCCCCAATATCTTTTATATCTGATATAGAAATTCCAAATAATCTTGCAATGTAAGGTTTAAAAAATTGACACATTAAATGTCCCCGCATCCAACTGAAATATACTTGTTCTGGGCGTCTGCCTTGATTATTCATTAAAGGCAATAATTTTTCTTGTAAAATAGTTTGATGTACTTGGTTTAAATTAGGTTTCTATATCTTTGATTTCACACAACGATACTAATAAGCCATATAGCAATTTTTCGCTGCTGTTAAGGTCTGTGTTCGATAGTATGTTAATATTAATATTAATGTATTTCATTTTTTTTCTCCTTAAAATACAATGTTGTTTTTCATGTTTAACTTTAAAATGGTTGGTCGGTTCCTGTTAAACAATCCTCTAAAAGGCTAAGCATATTTTTTTTTTGTCAAGTTAATCCCGTTTTTTTGCATTTTTTCCCGTTTTTTTTTGAAAAATTAAAAATATGCGGATTCGATTTGATTCGATTCGATTGCATTATGACGGGTATCAGAGTATCCAAACGCACCGGTTACCCGGTGCGATTGGGATACTCATGGCAATAAAAATACGGGTGTCAGAGTATCCAAACGCACCGGTTACCCGTTGCGATTGGGATACTCATGGCAAAAACAATACGGGTATCAGAGTATCCAATATTATTTAAACCGCAAGTCTTTTAACTTCCAGGGGACTTTTGAATCTTTTAAAGCGTCGTTTTTTAAAATATAATCATAGGCAGTTTTACCCTCATCGTTTTTGATTGTTGCGTCCGCCCCTGCGTTAATCAGCGTAGTAATAACATCAGGGTTTTGATTGAACCCAGATGCATACATTAAAGGTGTCGACCCATCTTTAGCCCGTGCATTGACATCCGCCCCTGCGTTAATCAGCGTAGTAATAACATCAGGGTTTTGATTGTCCCCAGACGCCAACATTAAAGGTGTCGACCCATCTTTAGTCCGTGCATTGACATCCGCCCCTGCGTTAATCAGCGTAGTAATAACATCAGGGTTTTGATTGGCCCCAGACGCCAACATTAAAGGTGTCGACCCTTTAGTCCGTGCATTGACATCCGCCCCTGCGTTAATCAGTGTAGTAATAACTTCAGGGTTTTGATTGAACCCAGACGCCAACATTAAAGGTGTCGACCCATCTTTATTCCGTGCATTGACATCCGCCCCTGCGTTAATCAGTGTAGTAATAACTTCAGGGTTTTGATTGGTCCCAGATGCATACATTAAAGGTGTCAACCCATATTTATTCCGTGCATTGACATCCGCCCCTGCGTTAATCAGTGTAGTAATAACTTCAGGGTTTTGATTGTCCGAAGATGCATACATTAAAGGTGTCCACCCATATTTATTCCGTGCATTGACATCCGCCCCTGCGTTAATCAGCGTAGTAATAACATCAGGGTTTTCATTTTTCCCAGATGCATACATTAAAGGTGTCCACCCATCTTTAGTCCATACATTGACATCTTCGAGAGGCGTATCAACAAATATCAACCCATATTTATTCCGTGCATTGACATCCGCCCCTGCGTTAATCAGCGTAGTAATAACATCAGGGTTTTGACTGGACGCAGATACATACAAAGGTGTTTGCCCATCTTTAGTCCGTACATTGACATCCGCCCCTGCGTTAATCAGCGTAGTAATAACATCAGGGTTTTGATTGGACCGAGATGCATACATTAAAGGTGTCCACCCATCTTCATCCCGTGCATTGACATCCGCCCCTGCGTTAATCAGTGTAGTAATAACTTCAGGGTTTTGATTGTCCCAAGATGCATACATTAAAGGTGTCCACCCATCTTTAGTCCGTGCATTGACATCCGCCCCTGCGTTAATCAGTGTAGTAATAACTTCAGGGTTTTGATTGTCCGAAGATGCATACATTAAAGGTGTCCACCCATCAGTCCACCCATATTTTTTATTCCGTGCATTGACATCCGCCCCTGCGTTAATCAGTGTAGTAATAACATCAGGGTTTTGATTGGCCCCAGATGCATACATTAAAGGTGTCCGCCCAGTTTCAGTCCGTACATTGACATCCGCCCCTGCGTTAATCAGCGTGGTAATAACATCAGGGTTTTGATTGGACCGAGATGCATACATTAAAGGTGTCAACCCATCTTTAGTCCGTACATTGACATCCGCCCCTGCGTTAATCAGCGTAGTAATTAAAAGACGGGTCAGAGTATGCCAATTGTAATTGACATCCGCCCCTGCGTTAATCAGCGTAGTAATTAAAAGACGGGTCAGAGTATGCCAATTGTAATTGACATCCGCCCCTGCGTTAATCAGCGTAGTAATAACATCAGGGTTTTGATTGAACCCAGATGCATACATTAAAGGTGTCGACCCATCTTTAGCCCGTGCATTGACATCCGCCCCTGCGTTAATCAGCGTAGTAATAACATCAGGGTTTTGATTGTCCCCAGACGCCAACATTAAAGGTGTCGACCCATCTTTAGTCCGTGCATTGACATCCGCCCCTGCGTTAATCAGCGTAGTAATAACATCAGGGTTTTGATTGAACCCAGACGCCAACATTAAAGGTGTCGACCCTTTAGTCCGTGCATTGACATCCGCCCCTGCGTTAATCAGTGTAGTAATAACTTCAGGGTTTTGATTGAACCCAGACGCCAACATTAAAGGTGTCGACCCATCTTTATTCCGTGCATTGACATCCGCCCCTGCGTTAATCAGTGTAGTAATAACTTCAGGGTTTTGATTGGTCCCAGATGCATACATTAAAGGTGTCCACCCAGTTTCAGTCCGTACATTGACATCCGCCCCTGCGTTAATCAGCGTAGTAATAACATCAGGGTTTTGATTGGACCCAGATGCATACATTAAAGGTGTCCACCCAGTTTCAGTCCGTGCATTGACATCCGCCCCATTGGCAATAGCGTTTTTTACATCTTTTACTGTGACATTTTGCCAAACATTGACATCCGCCAAAAAATCACTTGCTTGTACTATGGGGGGGATACATACCCACGATATAATAAATATTCTTAAAATTATTTTTGAAAACATATGACTTTCCTTATGTTTATTGATACTTTATTCAGGGCAATATACACAAACAAACCCACTTTGTCAATATAAATCCCTAATAGTATCAGAGTATCCCAATCGCACCGGTTACCCGTTGCGATTGGGATACTCATGGCAAAAACAATACGGGTATCAGAGTATCCAAACGCACCGGTTACCCGTTGCGATTGGGATACTCATGGCAAAAACAATACGGGTATCAGAGTATCCAAACGCACCGGTTACCCGTACAGGGGGTCGAAAATAAAAGGGGGGGAACCACCCCCCCCCGAAAAACAACATATTCATTTTAAGAAAATGAAATACATTATTATTATACATATAATTTTAATATTTTCAAATAAAAAATATTGCGTTCGCAATTCTAGTTAAATGGGTGGTTTGGGACCTGCAGACGCAGTGCGGATTTTTGCAGACGCAGTTCGCAATTCTAGTTAAATGGGTGGTTTGGGACCTCTAATACATTCGCAATTCTAGTGGTGTCAGTCCGTACAGACCTCTAATACATTCGCAATTCTAGTTTAACATATTCTAACTATATGATACAATATAATAATTTAGGGATTTATATACTTGACATCCCCCCAATATTATTTTATTGTAAAAGCAGCGTCCGAAGGTGGCGACGGGGGGGGTGTCCTTGACATCCCTCCTTATTTTATTTTAAAAGCAAAATTTACAGATTAATTCGCTTGACATCCCCCCAATATTATTTTAGGGATTTATATACTTGACTCCATAAATCGATATTTGCATGTAATTTGGTGGGATTTCACAACAAAAAGCAATGTCATTTATGTATAAAAACAAAAAATAGCCTTAATTCAAATCCTGTGGAGTCAAGTATATAAATCCCTTAAATTATTCTCCAAAAAATCTGTTAGTTGCTGTGGGGTGTAAAAATTGGACATTTTCGATATTTTACGCATAATTTCCACCAGCCTTATATTTAAATCATCCACATACGCATAATTTACAGATGGGACAATGTCCTTTGCCGACAAAAAAGATTTCATACTGCCTTGATTGTTAAAACCAAAATCAGAACGATATGTTTTAAAATCTTGTGTTGTAAACATTTTTATTCACCCTCCAACAACCGTTGGGCGTCTAGGGCGGATTGGCATCCCATGGCGGCGGCTGTTATGGCTTGGCGGTATACTTTGTCGGACACATCACCGGCGGCGAATACGCCTTTTATGTTGGTGGTGGTGGTGCCTGATTTTACATCAATGTATCCGTGCTCATCCATGTGAATACCTGTGCCTTTGAATATGTGGGTGGCGGGGCTGTGTCCTATGGCAATAAAAACGCCTGTTACCGCCAATTGTTTGTCCGCATCGCCTGTGGTCGATTTTAATCTGATACCATGTACCCCCATATCATCTCCCAAGATTTCATCCACCTGTCGATTCCATTCGATTTTTACATTGCTTAATGCCCGTAACCTATCCGCTAAAATCGGCTCACACCGCAGGCGGTCCCGCCGGTGGACAAGGGTTACCGATTTGCAAATTCCCGCCAAATATAATGCTTCTTCCACCGCTGTGTTGCCCCCGCCGATAACGCATACGGCTTCATTATGAAAGAAAAACCCATCACAAGTGGCACAGGCGGATACGCCCCTGCCCATATATTGTTGTTCCGATTCGATACCCAACCATTTGGCTTGGGCACCGGTGGCAATAATGACCGTATCGGCAATATACATATTCCTATTTTGTCCAGTGCAAACAAAAGGACGATTCGTAAAATCGACTTTGGTTATCGTATCGGTAATGATTGTTGTACCCACAGTACTGGCTTGTTGTTGCATTTGTTGCATCAGCCATGGTCCTTGAATGGTATCGGCAAAGCCCGGATAATTTTCCACATCGGTGGTAATGGTTAGCTGACCCCCTTGTTGTAACCCCGCCACCAATACAGGGTTTAAATTCGCCCGTGCCGCATAAATCCCCGCCGTATATCCCGCCGGACCAGAACCGATAATAAGTACTTTTGTTTTTATATCTGCCATGTGCTTTTTAAACCCTTTTTTTATATACCACAAAGCGATATGTAATGTTGTTTTCTGTTTTATCCTCTGATACGGAATGTTTGTACCATGTGTCCGGGTCTATGTCTGGAAATACAGTGTCCCCCTCGATTGTTATATCCACCTCAGTAATGTACAGCGTATCCGCCATATGTAAGGTTTGGGCGTATATATCCCCTCCGCCAATTATAAAAATATCTTCCATATTTTCAGCATATCCGAAGGCGGATTCGATGTTATCCACTACTATAACCCCATTCGTTATCCGGTTTTGGTCATGAGTTATAACAATGTTCTTCCGACCTTTTAAGGGTTGTCCAATACTATCGAAAGTCTTTCGACCCATAATAATGGGCTTCCCCATAGTTATTTTTTTAAAATATGCAAAATCCGATGGCAAATGCCACAACATTCGATTATTCCCGCCAATAACCCGATTTTGTGCTATGGCGGCTATTAAACTGATACCCATTATACGGATACCTCAGCGGCTATGTGGGGGTGGGGGGTGTATCCGATAAGTTCAAAATCTTCGTATGTAAAATCGAAAATATCCGTGATTTCCGGGTTTAATATCATGTTTGGTAACATATGTGGGGTACGGGTTAATTGTAATCGGGCTTGGTTAAAATGATTGCTGTACACATGGGCATCGCCCAAGGTATGGACAAAATCCCCCAATTTTAAACCGCACACTTGGGCTATCATCATCGTTAATAAAGCATACGAAGCAATGTTAAAAGGCACCCCCAAAAATACATCAGCGGAGCGTTGATATAATTGACAGGACAATTTCCCATCCGCCACATAAAATTGAAACAGGCAATGACATGGGGGCAATGCCATATGGTTCAGGTCCGCCACATTCCATGCACTCACCAACAGCCTGCGGGAATCGGGATTATTTTTAATATCTCGTATCAGATTTTTAATTTGGTCGATATGCGTACCATCTGGGCATCCCCATGATCGCCATTGCTTGCCATATATGGGACCTAGATCCCCATGCACATCCGCCCATGCGTTCCAGATTCGCACGCCATTATGTTGCAGGTATTTTATATTGGTATCCCCATTTAAAAACCATAAAAGTTCGTGAATAATCGATTTTAAGTGTATTTTTTTGGTGGTTACACAGGGAAAACCAAGGGTTAAATGAAATCGCATCTGGTATCCAAAAACCGACCGTGTCCCCATGCCTGTGCGGTCCGATTTATCGGTGCCATTATCCATAATATGTTGCAAAAGGTCTAAGTATTGTTGCATGCGATATGGTATTTCTTTATGTATATATTTAAAATATAAAAATATCATATATTTTGCAAATTGCATATTGAAATTTTATTTTATTTCCATTATAATAAGGGCAATGGTGCTAAACCACTATGTGGAATAGTCGTATTGGACCCCGGGGCGGTACCGGGCGTCTCCACCAATTATGGGGACGAAATAGGATCGACAAGCGCAGTAAAGGCATGTGTGGGTACCCGCTGAGACACGGTGTTATCGTTCAAACTTAAATAAATGCAAACGACAACGAAGAGTTGGTTGCAGTAGCTGCCTGATGGCATCTGTGCAACACCGTTAGAATTTATTCTATGGATTCCTGGGCTTTAACTACGCTCAGGTGGGGTCTTTGGGGGTCCTAGCAACAGAATCCCCCTTATATAACTTGTAATATAATCGGTTTAAGCACATGTTTTAAAGGGTTATCATTGCATTGGCATATGTTGCGATACCTTAAAATATACATGTGGGAATATATATGCGGTTTTGCGTATTGGTATTTTGGGGATAGCTTTATATGTAAAAACAGGGGGCGTATTATGTCAGACCACATCGGATATGGGGAACTTATTGAAGGGGCAATGCTCAGCGTTGCAAGGAGGGCGTTAAGTTTTGTCCAAAACAATGGTTTACCATATGAACATCATTTTTATATTACCTTTTTAACAGAAACCGAAGGGGTACAAATTCCAGATTTTTTAAGACAAGCACATCCATACGAAATGACCATTGTTTTACAAAATCAGTTTTGGAACTTGGTGGTTACCGATACGGATTTTAGCGTCGATTTAAGTTTCCGTAAAAAACGCCATACCTTAAAAGTCCCCTTTGATAGCTTGGTTTCATTTAACGATCCGTCTGTGCAATTCAGCTTGCACTTTAACACCATAGTAGACAAAGAGTCTTCGACCAAAGAAGCAGTTGAAGAGGATACCCAACAGGCAGAGATCATAAGCCTCGACGCCTTTCGTAAAAACAAAAATATTGAAAGTGAATAATAAAATATGACAAAATACCGTGTTGAAACCGACACTATGGGGGAAATGCAGGTACCGGTGGGTAAATATTGGGGGGCACAGACCGCCCGAAGCTTACAAAATTTTAAAATCGGCGGGGAAACCATGCCCAAGCCGTTGGTAAAAGCACTGGGTATTTTAAAGAAAAATGCGGCGATTACAAACCGTGATATGGGATTTTTGGATAACAAAATTGCCACCGCCCTTATCGAAGCTGCCGACGAAGTGATTAAGGGGACACTGGATGCACATTTTCCTCTGGTGGTATGGCAAACCGGATCGGGCACACAAACCAATATGAATGCTAACGAAGTTATTGCCAATCGTGCCATTGAAATTTTGGGTGGGGACATTGGGGCGAAATCGCCTGTCCACCCGAACGACCATGTGAATATGGGGCAATCTTCGAATGATACTTTCCCCACCGCTGTCAGCATTGCGGTGGCGTTGGAACTGAGCCATATGTTGATACCAGCGTTGCAACATCTACAATCCGCATTACAGAAAAAATCCGATGCGTTTAAGAATATTATTAAAATCGGGCGTACCCACACCCAAGATGCTACGCCGATTACTTTGGGACAAGAATTTTCTGGATATGTACATCAGGTCAAAAATGCCATTGCCCGCATACATGCGGTCTTGCCCCGGGCATTGGAATTGGCACAGGGGGGGACGGCGGTCGGCACGGGCTTAAATTCCCATGTGGGCTTTGCGGAAAATTTTGCCGATAATGTGGCAAAGGAAACCGGGCTGGCGTTTGTAACCGCCCCCAACAAATTCGAAGCCTTGGCGGCAAATGATGCTATGGTTGAGGTGGCGGGGGCGTTAAATGTAATTGCCACATCATTTATGAAAATTGCCAATGATATTCGATTTTTGGGATCTGGTCCCCGGTCTGGATTGGGGGAAATTGCATTGCCCGCCAATGAACCGGGATCTTCCATTATGCCGGGAAAAGTGAATCCGACCCAGTGTGAAAGCCTAACCATGATTGCATGCCAAGTTATGGGCAATGCGGTGTCGGTATCAATTGGGGGCAGTAATGGACATTTTGAATTAAATGTGTTCCGCCCCATGATTGCATATAATGTGTTGCAATCGATTACGCTATTGACCGATGGTGCCATATCGTTTGCGGATAATTGTGTGGTGGGGATTACGGCAAACACGGATACCATTCAAAACTTAATGGAACAATCGTTAATGTTGGTAACCGCCCTTAATCCGCATATTGGCTATGATAATGCGGCATTGATTGCCAAAACCGCCCACAAAAATAATTCTACATTAAAACAAACGGCGGTGGAATTGGGGCTGTTAACCGAACAACAATTTGATGCATGGGTAAAACCGGAACAAATGATTGCCCCCAAATAAATTGATTTAAATCATATACAACAGTGGTTTTTATGTGTATAATAGGAACATATTTAATGACAGAAAGGATAGCACAAAATGGCTTTTTCAGCAACGATTATTAAAGAAATGTTAAACAAAGTGGGCATTAAAAAATTTCTTGATGGACACGCCACAGAAACAGAATTTTATACAAAATGGTACTGGATGTATGCATCCGTTGGTCAAGTGACCAAGGATTTAAAACTATACGATATAAATGGCACCAATGCAAATGGCGATACCCCCTTAATGACGGCGATTAAATGTAAACGTAATATTATGGTATTAAATACTTTAATGACCTTTGGTGCGGATGTAAATATCAAAAACAAACAAGGGAAAACCGCCCTTGATTTGATAAAAACCACATACAAATGGCGTAAAAGTGTATTGTATTATGGGGATTATGATATTGTCAAAACCATCGCCGATAAAACGACCTAATATTTTTTATACTTTGTAAACTTGTTTTGCGTCAAACGCCTGTTTTGTGGCATTTTGGCACAGGGTGTGCATGTTTTTCACATCCCAATAAAAACAGCTGACATATCCATTGTGGCATGCCCCTTGTTGGGTGAGGCGGACTTGTAATAACAAACAATCTTGGTCACAATCCGTGCTGATATTAACAATTTTTTGCGTTCTGCCAGAAGTCGCCCCCTTGTGCCACAGCTGTTGACGGCTGCGGCTAAAATATACCGCTTCGCCTAATTCGAGGGTTTTTGCCAAGCTGTCCGCATTCATATATGCCACCATTAAAATCTGGTGACTGTCCGCATCTTGTGCAACGGCGGTTATAAGACCATTTTCATCAAATTTTGGGGTAAATTTCATTGTCTTTCCTTAAAATTTATTTGTATTTTGTACCGAAAGTATTGTACAGTATTTACAGGATACTGTAAAATACTTTAATGAAAGCATATTTATGACAAACACATACGATTTTGATTTATTGGTAATCGGTGCCGGTTCTGGGGGGGCACGGGCGGCACGAATGGCGGCAGAACTCGGTTTAAAGGTGGCGGTTGTCGAAGATGGCATGTTCGGTGGAACTTGTGTCAATGTGGGCTGTGTGCCGAAAAAATTATTTGCCTATGGGGGGGAATATGCCCTTGCCATACGGGATGCCAAGGCATATGGGTGGCAAACGGATACCCCTGTATTTGATTGGCAAACTATGCGTACCAACAAAGATGCTATTGTCAATCGTATCAATGGTAAAATCGTCGAAATTTTATCAAACAGTGGCGTACAAGTGATAAACGGACGGGCAAAAATTATCGCCCCACATAGCGTTATGGTGCACGATTCGCAAACCTATACAGCACAGCGGATTTTGATTGCCGTTGGCGGGACGCCATATTTGCCCAATATCAAAGGTATCGAGCATGCGGCGACTTCTTATGATGCGTTTTATCTGGATACCCTGCCCAAACGGGCGGTGGTGGTCGGCAGTGGCTATATCGCCGTGGAATTTGCCAGCATATTCCATAACATGGGGGTACAGACGGATTTAATAGTACGAAAACACACCACTATGCGGTTTTTGGATGCGGATATATCCGAATTTGCCACCGCACAAATACAACAAAATGGGGTGCAAGTGCATCTTAAAACAAAAATTACAGAAATACAAAAGACCGATACAGAATATGTATGTTATACCCATACGGGGGATCAAATCGCAACGGATTTTGTGTTATATGCGGTGGGACGGGTGCCAAATGTGAAAAATTTGGGGTTAAAAAATGCCGGGGTTACGGTCACCGACAAGGGGGCAATCCCTGTTAATCAGGATTTTGCCACCAATATACCGCACATGTACGCCATTGGTGATGTTATCGACAGGGTGCAACTCACCCCTGTTGCCCTGCAAGAAGCGATGACTTTTATTAATCGTGTATATGGGGATAAAACGGCGGTGATGGAATATGCCAATATTCCAACGGCGGTATTTTCCACCCCCAATGTGGCAATGGTGGGCTTAACCGAACAACAAGCTCGGCACCAAGGATATGAATATGACATATACCGTACCACATTTGGCGGATTAAAAAATGATATGGCGGGCAATCCTTTAAAAACCATGATGAAATTGGTTGTTGACACAAAAACCGACCGTGTGTTGGGGGTACACATGGTGGGCGACCATGCGGGGGAAATTATCCAAGGATTCGCCGTTGCCGTGAAATCAGGGGTAACCAAAACCGATTTTGACAATACTATTGGCATTCACCCCACCACCGCAGAAGAATTTGTTACCATGCGTACGCCCATACAAAAAAATTAGGGGGAGGTAACAATACATATTTACCCCCATATCATATAATAATCTGGGATAAAAATAGTATTTTTTAAAGATTTTTATATGGGTAAATTCCCCACTGACTTTTGTTGTCTGACACACAGATTAGACCGAATACTCGATACATCCGGGGCGGTCATCAGGGTTTCTTTTAAAAAATGCCGATATGTTGTCCAATCGGGGGCGATGATGCGTAAAATAAAATCATTTTCCCCTGAAATTATATAACTTTCCCGTATCATATCACATGTGTCAATCAATGCACAAAAATTGTCTATGGCATCTTTTGTCTGTGATTTTAAGCGTACAAACGCAAATACCATAACGGAAAAGCCACATTTTTCTTCGTTGATATGGGTGGTATATCGGGTAATATACCCGTGTGTTTCCAGCAATTTTACCCGCCGTAAACAGGGCGGTTGTGATAAACCAACGGTTTTTGCCAATTCTGCATTGGTTATACGGCTGTTATGTTGCAACAGGCTCAGAATATGTAAGTCTGTGGTATCGAGAGTATATCTTTCCATAGCTGCATTATAATATATTCCCTTGATAATGAAAACCCAAAAAAACCATGTACCTACCCCATGTACCTAATGTGTGTGTTTCCCCCCACTTCGATGTTTATAGATTATAATTTGTAAAGATGTAATTTTTTACTTGACTCTTGACCAGAAAAAGTATATTTAAGCATACACATAACACAGCGTATGGCAATATTTTATTTTGCAAGCCTTGATAAATCAAGGCTTTTATTGATTTTTATAGCACATAGAATCGAATACAAAATTTTTTGTTATGGGCTGATTGTAGACCGCGAATATATGGGGATTCCTTATTATTCGTCGGCATAGGATACGACGATAAGGTTATTTTTGACTAGGTATGGCGTATCACATGGCGGCATGATAACGATATACTGTTGGCTTCGTGTGTTTTTTGGATTTTAATTTGGATAACAGGCGAAGGAAAAAATATGCCAACGATTAACCAACTTATTCGCAAAGGGCGAAAAAACAAAGTCAAACGGACAAAAGTGCCGCATCTTGAATCATGCCCCCAACGCCGTGGCGTATGTACCCGTGTGTATACAACAACCCCGAAAAAACCGAATTCCGCATTGCGTAAAGTTGCCCGTGTGCGTTTGACCAGTGGTTATGAAGTAACCAGCTATATCGGCGGTGAAGGTCATAATCTGCAAGAACACTCTGTAATTTTGGTGCGCGGCGGTCGTGTAAAAGATTTGCCCGGTGTGCGGTATCATACAGTGCGGGGTGCCTTGGATACCCAAGGGGTAAAAGCCCGCCGTCAACGCCGTTCTAAGTATGGGGCAAAACGCCCGAAATAATTTTAAAGAGGTAACTATATCATGTCAAGACGACACAGTGCGGAAAAACGCAAAATATTACCAGATGCCAAATATGGGGATGTGGTTGTATCAAAATTTATCAATGCTATTATGGTCAGGGGTAAAAAATCTTTGGCAGAAAAAATCGTTTATGGTGCTTTTGATATTATCGAGGCAAAAACCAAAAAAGATGCGGTGGAATTTTTCCGTGATGCGTTGCAAAACATCAAACCAGACCTAGAAGTGCGGTCCCGTCGTGTGGGGGGGGCAACATATCAAGTGCCTGTGGAAGTACGGGTCGATCGTGCCCAAGCATTGGCATTCCGCTGGTTGATTGAGGCTTCTCGTAAACGATCTGAGAAAACTATGGTGGCACGGCTGTCTGCGGAATTGTTGGATGCGTCCGAATCCCGTGGGGCTTCCGTGAAAAAACGTGAAGATACACACAAAATGGCGGAAGCAAACCGGGCGTTTGCACACTACCGTTGGTAATTTGAAACTTTTGATAAAATTTTAATATTAGGAATATAAAAAATGGCACGAACCCCTATTGAAAAATATCGTAATATTGGCATTATGGCACACATTGATGCGGGTAAAACAACCACCACAGAGCGGGTATTGTATTACACCGGTAAGTCCTATAAAATTGGTGAAGTACACGATGGGGCGGCAACTATGGACTGGATGGAACAGGAACAAGAACGGGGTATTACCATTACCTCGGCGGCGACAACTTGTTTTTGGAATGACCACCGGATTAACATTATCGATACCCCCGGTCACGTGGATTTCACCATTGAAGTGGAACGGGCGTTGCGCGTACTTGATGGGGCGGTCGCTGTATTTGATGCCGTATCTGGGGTCGAACCTCAGTCTGAAACCGTATGGCGTCAGGCGGATAAGTATGCTGTGCCTCGGATGGCGTTTGTCAATAAAATGGATCGTGTGGGTGCGGATTTTTATAATTGTGTCCATATGATGGTTGATCGTTTGGGGGCAAACCCTATGGTGATGCAATTACCAATTGGGGTGGAATCTGATTTTATCGGTGTGGTGGACTTGGTGCAAAACAAGGCTATTGTCTGGACGGGTGAAGAATTAGGGGCAAAATTTGAAATTCAGGATATTCCTGCGGATTTGGTGGATAAAGCGGAAGAATACCGTTCGAACTTGTTGGAAATGGCCATTGAAATGGATGACGATGCTATGGAGGCGTACTTGGAAGGCGAAGAACCTAGCACAGAGGTATTGCAAAAATGTATCCGCAAAGGCGTACTGGAGGGGGCTTTTGTACCTGTAATGTGTGGTACAGCATTTAAAAATAAAGGGGTACAGCCATTGTTGGATGCGGTTGTGGATTACTTGCCTGCCCCCACGGATATTGGTGTTATGAAAGGCTTGGAAGTGGATGGCGATGGGGAAGTCTTACGCAAGCCAGATGATGCTGAGCCATTTTCTGCGTTGGCATTTAAAATCATGAATGACCCATTTGTGGGGTCGCTAACTTTTATCCGCATTTATTCTGGTAAATTAGAAGCGGGGTCATATGCTATGAACTCTGTCAAAGGAAACAAAGAACGCATTGGACGGATGATGTTGATGCACGCCGCCGACCGTGAGGAATTAAAGGTGGCACATGCGGGTGATATTGTGGCGGTTGCGGGATTGAAAATTACCACAACAGGGGATACTTTGTGTGATTTAAATAAACAAGTGGTATTGGAACGCATGGAATTCCCAGATCCCGTGATTGAAATTGCCATTGAACCCAAAACTAAGGCGGATCAAGAAAAAATGAGTATTGCCTTGAATCGTCTGGCGGCCGAAGACCCTTCGTTCCGCATTGCATCTGATGAAGAATCAGGGCAAACACTTATTCGTGGGATGGGGGAATTACACTTGGAAATTATTGTTGACCGTATGCGTCGGGAATTTAATGTGGAGTGTAATGTGGGGCAGCCACAAGTGGCATATCGTGAAACCATTTCGAAACCCACCCGCATTGAATATACGCATAAAAAACAGTCTGGTGGTGCGGGTCAATTTGCAAAAATCGTTGTGGAATTTGAGCCTTTGGAACCCGGTAACGAATTTGTTTTCGAAGAAAAAATTGTTGGTGGATCTGTTCCCCGTGAATATATTCCCGGTGTGGAAAAAGGTATTATTTCCGCCAAAGATAATGGTGCCATTGCCGGTTTTCCCGTGATTGACTTTAAGGCAACATTAGTGGACGGCGGATACCACGATGTGGATTCTAGTGTCATGGCATTTGAAATTGCTGCCCGTGCTGCATTCCGTGAAATGCAGGCAGAAGCAGGGGCGAAGTTATTGGAACCTGTGATGGCGGTGGAAGTTGTAACCCCAGAAGATTATATGGGTGATATTATTGGTGATTTGAACGCCCGACGGGGGCAGGTGTCCTCTATGGATAACCGTGGCAACGCCCGGGTTGTAAATGCTATGGTACCACTTGCATCAATGTTTGGGTATGTAAATACATTGCGTTCGCTTTCACAAGGGCGGGCACAATACACAATGATTTTCGATCACTACGACCAAGTGCCACAGAATATTGTTGAAGAAGTAAAGGTAAAGTATTCTGCTTAAAACAGTATATGTATGGTTATAAGTTATATTAAACAAGGAGACAAAAAATGAGTAAAGAAACATTTGATCGTTCGAAGCCACATGTGAATGTTGGTACTGTAGGGCATGTGGACCATGGTAAGACCACATTAACAGCGGCCATATCGAAGGTGTTGGCGGAAACCAGTGGTGGTGAGGCGACGGATTTTAACAACATTGATAAGGCCCCCGAAGAGCGGGAACGGGGCATTACCATTAACACGGCGCATATTGAGTATGAAACGACACACCGTCATTATGCCCATGTGGATTGTCCGGGGCATGCGGATTATGTAAAGAACATGATTACAGGTGCGGCACAAATGGATGGTGCAATTTTGGTTGTAAACGCAGCGGATGGTCCGATGCCCCAAACACGGGAGCATATTTTGCTTGCCCGTCAGGTGGGTGTCCCAAAGATAGTTGTATTTTTGAACAAAGTTGACCAAGTGGACGATGAAGAATTGCTGGAATTGGTTGAAATGGAGATTCGTGAATTGTTGTCGTCGTATGAATTTCCGGGGGATGATATTCCCGTGATTGCGGGCTCTGCATTGGCGGCACTCGAAGGCCGTGATGATGCTATTGGTCGTGCGAAGATTTTGGAATTGATGGCGGCGGTTGATGCATATATTGAGACGCCGGAGCGGGATACAGACAAAGATTTTGTCATGCCGATTGAGGATGTATTTACGATTTCTGGTCGTGGTACGGTTGTAACGGGTCGTATTGAGGCTGGCATTGTCAATGTGGGGGATGAAGTTGAAATTGTGGGTATCCGTGAGACTTCGAAGACCACCTGTACAGGTGTTGAAATGTTCCGTAAATTATTGGATCGTGGTGAAGCGGGTGATAATGTGGGTGTATTGTTGCGGGGTGTGGATCGCAATGGTGTGGAGCGGGGTCAGGTGTTATGCAAGCCCGGTTCCATTTTACCGCATACGAAGTTTAAGGCGGAGGCATATATTCTGTCGAAGGAAGAAGGGGGGCGGCATACGCCATTTTTCTCTAACTATCGTCCGCAGTTTTATTTCCGTACGACGGATGTAACGGGTTCGATTGCCTTGCCTTCTGGTACGGAAATGGTAATGCCGGGGGATAATATCACGATGGATGTGGAATTGATTTCACCGATTGCCATGTCCAAAGGTTTACGATTTGCAATCCGTGAAGGCGGGCGTACCGTCGGTGCCGGCGTCGTCGCAGAAGTGTAACATTTACCACATATAGGGTATGTATTTTAAATTTTTATGGGGGATTGGTCACCGACAAGACTATCCCCATATTAAGGAGTAAAAAATGGAAAGTCAAAACATTCGCATTCGCTTAAAAGCTTTTGATCACCGTGTACTGGATCAAAGTACCGAAGAGATCGTGGAAACAGCAAAGCGAACTGGGGCAGAAATACGGGGACCGATTCCCCTGCCGACCCGAATTGAAAAGTTTACTGTGTTGCGGTCGCCACATGTAAACAAAAAATCACGGGAGCAATTTGAAATGCGTACCCACAAGCGGGTATTGGACATCGTATCGCCCACGGCACAAACGGTTGATGCCCTTATGAAGCTGGACTTGGCGGCGGGTGTTGATGTGGAAATTAAATTGTAAGGGGACAACACAATGCGTACAGGTTTAATTGCAAAAAAATTAGGGATGTCCCGAATCTTTGATGAACAAGGACGCCATATGCCCGTAACTGTATTGCATGTCGATAATGTGCAAGTGGTCACAGTTAAGACTGTGGAAACAGATGGTTATAATGCGGTGCAATTGGGTGCTGGCAAACGCAAAGTAAAGCATACTACCGCCCCCATGCGCGGTGTTTTTGCCAAGGCAAAAGTGGAACCAAAGGTCAAGTTAGCTGAATTTCGTGTGGCACAAGAAAACTTATTGTCTGCGGGGGACAGTTTGTCTGCGGAACATTTTATCAAGGGGCAAAAGATTGATGCCACAGGTATCAGCATCGGCAAAGGATTTGCCGGTGCCATGAAACGCCATAATTTTGCGGGGTTACGGGCATCACACGGGGTGTCGATTTCCCATCGTGCCCATGGTTCAACCGGTCAGTGTCAAGATCCCGGTAAGGTGTTTAAGGGTAAAAAAATGGCGGGACATATGGGTGCTGAACGGGTAACCATTCAAAACCTAGAAGTTGTATCTGTGGATGCCAATCGGGGTATTATTCTTGTAAAGGGTGCGGTACCGGGGTATGCAGGCAATTGGGTATTATTAAAAGATGCGGTTAAGTCAAATGCCATTCCACAAGGGGCACCCACACCTGCGGGTTTATTGGTATCAAATGATGTACAAAATACTGTATCTGAAATGCCGGTGGAAGATAAGGAATAAAAATTATGAAACAACAAGTTGTAAACTTTGAAAACAAAAAAGCAGGTACAATTACTTTGTCCGATTCTGTTTTCGGTTTGCCAATACGGGCGGATATTTTAACCCGCATGGTAAATTACCAATTGGCAAAAAGACGGGCGGGAACGCACAAAGTAAAACGCCGTTCTGAGGTGCATATGACCGGCAGAAAGATGGTATCCCAAAAAGGATCCGGCGGTGCACGACATCATGCACGGTCTGCTAATATATTTGTTGGTGGTGGACGGGCGTTTGGACCAACCCCACGGTCCCATGCCACAAAATTACCGAAAAAAGTACGGGCATTAGCGTTAAAAACTGCCTTATCTGCCAAAGTAGCCGATGGTAAATTGGTTATCGTTGACGATGTGAAAATGGACAGTCCAAAGACAAAAGCATTGGCACAAAAATTGGATACCATGGGGTTGCGTTCTGCATTAATTGTTACGGGTTCAGAAGTCGATGCAAATTTTGGTTTGGCGGCACGTAACATTATCAAGGTGGATGTATTACCCGTACAGGGGGCAAATGTATATGATATTTTGCGACGGGATACTTTGGTATTGTCAAAATCTGCTGTAAAAATATTGGAGGCACGTTTCAAATGAGCTGGAAATTCTTAAACAAAAAATCGTTTTCTGAAGAGCGGTTGTTGTGTGTTATTACCAAACCGGTAATCACCGAAAAGGCAACATTGGGTGCGGAAAATAATCAGTATACTTTTAAGGTATCGATGGATGCGACTAAGCCTGAAATTAAGGCAGCAGTTGAAAAAATGTTTGGTGTAAAGGTAAAATCTGTAAACACCATGGTAAACAAAGGCAAAGTAAAACGCTTCCGTGGTGTTGTAGGTAGACGCATCAATTGGAAAAAAGCGGTTGTATCGTTGGTCGATGGACAAACCATTGATGTGGATATGGGCGTATAAGGGGGATTTGACAGATGGCATTAAAACAATATAAACCTAGCACTCCCAGTCAACGGGGACTTGTGCTCGTCAACCATTCTGAATTACATAAGGGGGATCCTGTTAAGCGTTTAACCGTAGGGTTGACCAAAAAAGGGGGGCGTAACAACACTGGTCGCATTACCATGCGTCGCAAGGGGGGCGGACACAAACGCAAGTACCGTATTATTGATTTTAAACGTAATACATTTGATGTACCAGCAGAGGTGGAACGCATCGAATACGATCCAAATCGCACAGCATTTATTGCTTTGATTCGTTATGAAAATGGGAAACAATCCTATATCTTGGCACCCCAACGCTTAAATGTAGGTGATAAAGTTATTGCCAGTACGGATGCGGATGTAAAACCGGGTAATGCCATGCCCCTTGCCAACATGCCGATTGGTACCATTTGCCACAATGTGGAATTAAAACAAGGCAAAGGGGGGCAATTGGCACGTTCTGCTGGGTGTTATGTACAATTGGTAGGACGAGGTGATGGCTATGCTCAGTTAAAATTGATGTCTGGTGAAGTACGGATTGTACGGTCTGAATGTTTGGCGACTATCGGTGCCGTGTCCAATCCGGATCAGAAAAACATCAAACTCGGTAAAGCCGGTCGGTCCCGTTGGTTGGGCAATCGTCCGAAGGTACGGGGTGTTGCCATGAACCCGGTGGATCACCCACACGGTGGGGGCGAAGGGCGTACCAGCGGCGGTCGTAATCCGGTGACCCCATGGGGTGTACCGACCAAAGGTAAGAAAACCCGTTCTAATAAGGCAACAGATAAATTTATTATCCGTCGTCGTAATGCGAAGAAGTAAGGAGATTAAAACATGGCAAGATCTGTATGGAAAGGTCCATTTGTTGATGGGTATCTTTTGAAAAAAGCAGAAGCTGTTCGTGAAAGTGGTCGTAAAGATGTGATTAAAACTTGGTCACGGCGATCGACCATTTTACCCCAGTTTGTGGGATTGACCTTTGGCGTACACAATGGACGGAAGTTTATACCTGTGTTGGTAACTGAAGAAATGATTGGTCATAAACTTGGCGAATTTGCACCGACTCGTACCTATTGGGGACATGGGGCGGATAAAAAGTCGAAACGATAAGGAGAAAACTTAAATGGGTAAAAAATCAATTACACGGAATCTTGCGGATACTGAGGCATACGCCATAAGCCGTAATTTGCGTGTCAGTCCACAAAAGTTAAACCTTGTTGCTGGGCTTATTCGGGGTAAAGATGTGCACAAAGCGTTGGCGGATTTGACATTTTCCAAGCGTCGTATCGCGGTTGATGTGAAGAAAACTGTGGAATCTGCCATTGCCAATGCGGAAAATAACCATGGTCTGGATGTGGACAGTTTGGTTATCAAAGAGGCATTTGTCGGTAAATCACTTGTAATGAAGCGGTTTCGGGCACGGGCACGGGGTCGGGCTGGTAAAATTATAAAACCTTTTGCCAATGTTACCATTATTGTAAGCGAAAAGAAGGAGTCTTAAAATATGGGTCAAAAAGTAAATCCAATTGGTTTACGACTGGGTATTAACCGTACATGGGATTCCCTTTGGTATGCGGATAAATTATATGCGGATAATTTACACGAAGATTTTCGTATTCGTGGTTATATTGAAAAACACCTAAAATCAGCGGGTATTTCCCGTGTGGTTGTGGAGCGTCCTGCGGGTAAAGCACGGGTGTCGATTTATGCGGTGCGCCCCGGTTTGATTATCGGTAAAAAAGGGGCGGATATTGAAACTTTGCGTGCCAAATTACAGAAAATTTCAAAATCAGAAATTGCCTTAAACATTGTGGAAATTCGTAAACCAGATATGGATGCAAAATTTGTGGCCGAATCCGTTGCACAACAACTTGAACGACGGGTAGCGTTTCGTCGGGCGATGAAACGGGCGGTACAAAACGCATTGCGGGCGGGTGCCAAAGGTATTCGTATTAACTGTGCTGGGCGTTTAGGGGGGACGGAAATTGCCCGTACAGAATGGTATCGTGAAGGCAATGTTCCCCTGCACACTTTGCGGGCGAATGTGGATTATGCCACCGCAGAAGGACACACGACATATGGTGTTATTGGTGTCAAAGTTTGGATTTTCAAAGGTGAAATTATGGCACATGATCCGTCTGCCATGGATAAGCACTTGGGTGAAGGTCGTTAATTAATTAAGGTAAGGAATAAGAAAAATGCTAAGTCCAAAAAGGGTAAAATTCCGTAAACAGCATAAGGGGCGTATTCACGGTAATGCGAAGGGGGGATCTGAACTTGCCTTTGGTGATTTCGGTTTAAAAGCATTGCAACCTGAACGAGTAACCGCCCGGCAAATTGAAGCAGCCCGTCGTGCCATGGTGCGTCACATTAAACGACAAGGTAAAGTATGGATTCGGATTTATCCTGATGTGCCTGTAACCAGCAAGCCCGCCGAAGTACGAATGGGTAAAGGTAAAGGGAGTCTGGATCACTGGGCATGTCGTGTAAAACCTGGGCGCATTATGTTCGAAGTATTGGGCGTCGAAGAAGAGCGGGTGCATGAAGCCTTTGCATTGGCGGCGGCAAAATTGCCGATTAAGTGCAAAATTGTAAAACGCATCGGATTATAACAGGGGATATGGATATGACAAAAGTAGCAGAACTTCGCAAAAACAGCGACAGCCAGCTAAAACAACAACTGTTGCAACTTCGTAAAGAACAATTTAACTTGCGTTTTCAAGCCGCCAGTGGTCAGTTGGAAAATACCGCCCGTGTACGCCAAGTACGACGGGATATTGCCCGCATTAAAACGCTGTTGAACGCATCAAAAGCGGAAGTTAAGAAAGGATAAAAAACATGCCAAAACGCATTTTACAAGGGACTGTGGTATCCGATGCAATGGATAAGACGGTTACTGTGCTCGTAGAGCGTCGTGAAAAACACCCTGTACTTGGAAAAATCGTCCGCAAATCGAAAAAATTTGCCGCCCACGATGAGACCAATAGTTTTTCTAAAGGGGATGTGGTTCGAATTCAAGAAAGTAGTCCCATTTCCAAGCGTAAATCTTGGGTTGTGATTACTGATGATGCCTAATCGTATATACAGAAAGGATTAAGCTATGATTCAAATGCAAACAAAATTGGATGTGGCGGATAACTCTGGTGCACGGTCTGTGATGTGTATTAAAGTATTGGGGGGATCCCATCGTCGCACCGCATCCGTTGGCGATGTTATTGTTGTCAGTGTAAAGGATGCCATTCCCCGGGGGCGGGTGAAAAAAGGCACCATACACCGTGCGGTTATTGTACGCACAGCAAAAGATGTGCGGCGTCGTGATGGCAGTATTGTAAGATTCGATAACAATGCAGCCGTACTTATTAACAAAAATGGTGAGCCTATTGGCACACGGATTTTTGGCCCAGTTGTACGGGAATTACGGGCAAAAGGGTACATGAAAATTATTTCGTTAGCTCCTGAGGTACTATAAAATGGTTGCAAAAGTTAAAAAAGGCGACAATGTAGTCGTAATTACCGGTAAAGACAAAGGAAAACAAGGGGAAGTTTTAAAAGTCTTACCAGCAAAAAATAGGGTTGTCATAGCGGGGATAAATGTGGTAAAACGACATACGCGTCCATCGCAACAATCCGAAGGCGGTATCATCAGCAAAGAAGCAGCAATTGATGTTTCCAATGTTGCACATATCGACCCAAAAGACGGCAAACCCACACGGGTTGGCGTAAAGGTGGAAAAAGATGGTTCAAAAGTGCGTTATGCAAAACGCTCTGGCGAAACACTTTAATTTATTAGTAATGGAATATACAAGAAAGGGATACAGCTGATGTCTGATGTTAAACAGTATGTCCCACGGTTAAAAAGCTTATACGATACGACCGTTGCACCTGATTTGCAACAGGAATTTGGTTACAAGAATGTAATGGAAGTTCCCCGTGTTGAAAAAATCGTTATTAACATGGGTGTAGGCCAAGCCGTTGCGGACAAAAAACATATTATTTCTGCGGTGGAAGAAATGGAAAAAATCGCAGGTCAAAAAGCGGTTGTTACAAGGGCAAAAAGATCCGTTGCCACATTTAAATTGCGTGAGGGTATGCCCATTGGTTGCAAAGTAACCTTACGTAAAAATCGAATGTGGGAATTTTTTGATCGTTTGGTAAATGTTGCCTTGCCACGGGTACGTGATTTTCGGGGTTTAAGTCCAAAATCTTTTGATGGTCGGGGGAATTATTGTTTGGGAATTTCTGAACAAACTGTATTCCCCGAAATTAACTATGACGATGTTAGTGCCGTGCGTGGGATGAATGTTATTATCTGTACAATGGCAAAAACCGATGATGAAGCACGGGCTTTATTGGGGCGTATGGCAATGCCATTTGTGAAAAACTAGGGGGGATTATGGCAAAAATTTCTGCAAAACAACGCAACCTAAAACGGGTACGATTGGCATCGAAGTATGCCGGGCGTCGTGCACGGTTAAAGGAAATCATCGATAATAAAGAATTGCCCTTAGAACAACGGTTTAAGGCACAGTTACAATTGCAACAGGTGCCCCGTAACTCTAATCCAAATCGTATCCGAAATCGTTGTGGCGTTACCGGTCGTCCACATGGGTATTATCGTAAGTTTAACATGTCCCGTATTAAATTGCGGGAATTGGCGAACCAAGGTAAGGTCCCTGGTGTTGTAAAATCTAGCTGGTAAGAAAGGAAAACTCAAATGTCAATGTCTGATCCATTGGGTGATATGCTTACCCGTATTCGTAACGGTCAACGGGCAAGCTTGTCAAAAGTGTCGTGTCCCGCATCCAGATTGCGGGCAAATGTGTTGGAAGTACTTAAATCTGAGGGTTTTATTCGTAGGTACGAAGTGGTGGAAGTCCGCCAAGGTGTTTCTGAAATCAGTATCGAATTGAAATATCACCATGGTAAAGCGGTTATCCGTGAAATCAAACGGGTATCCACCCCGGGGCGTCGGGTGTATTCGAAAATTAAGGACTTAAACCGTGTATACAATGGTTTGGGTATTTCCATTTTAACAACGCCAAAAGGTGTCATGAGCGATGTACAAGCCCGCAACGAAAATGTTGGTGGTGAAGTACTGTGCCATGTGTTTTAGGGGGGGTATGATATGTCTCGTATAGGATTAAGTCCTGTTACAATTCCCGCCGGTGTCGAAGCGACCATCAGCGGTAATACAATCTTAGTAAAAGGGGCAAAAGGGGAATTGTCTGTATCTGTTTTGGATAATATTTCTGTTGCTATTGCCGATGGTGTTGCGACTGTTACACCCGCCAATAAAAACAAACGCACCCGCCAAGCATGGGGGACTGTGCGGGCATTGCTTGCCCAAGCGGTAATGGGGGTTACCATCGGATTTACCAAGAAATTGGAAATGAATGGTGTGGGATACCGTGCGTCTGTTAAGGGCACTGTTTTAAACTTGCAGCTTGGGTTTTCCCACGATGTTCATTATCCCATTCCTGCGGATTTAAAGGTGGCTGTCGATGGGAATGTCATTACCATTGAGGGTATTAACGCACAAAAAGTCGGTCAAGTGGCCAGCGAAATTCGTGGCTATCGTCCCCCAGAACCTTATAAAGGTAAAGGTGTACGATACTTGGGCGAACACATCTTGCGTAAAGAAGGCAAGAAGAAGTAAGGAGTTAAAACATGTTATCTGCAAAACAATTAAGGCAAAGACGGCAAAAGCGTACCCGTTATCAGGTACGCAAACAGGCAAATGGCAAGGCAAGATTATCGGTTTTTCGTTCTGGGCAACATATTTATGCACAAATCATTGACGATTTAAGGGGGCATACATTGGCAAGTGCCTCCTCCATTGATAAGGCATTGTCTGGTGACCTAAAATCTGGTGCGAATGTGGAAGCGGCGGAAAAAGTTGGCACATTGTTGGCATCCCGTGCCAAAGATGCGGGTGTGGAGATCGTTGTATTCGATCGTGGAGCTTATAAATACCATGGTCGTGTAAAGGCATTGGCGGATGCTGCTCGTGCTGGTGGCTTAAAGTTTTAGGAAGGAATACCCTATGTCTAATCGTGATAATAAACAAAGAAAAAATGCGGTAAATGAGGAGGAACTGGTTGAAAAATTGGTTGCTGTAAACCGTGTAGCAAAAGTTGTAAAAGGGGGACGGCGATTTGGTTTTGCCGCTCTTATGGTTGTGGGGGATGGCAAAGGTCGTGTGGGCTTTGGATCTGGTAAAGCAAAAGAAGTACCAGAAGCCATTCAAAAGGCAACAGAGGCCGCCAAGAAAAATATGATGCGTATACCATTACGGGATGCCCGTACTTTGCACCATGACATCAAAGGACACTTTGGGGCGGGTAAAGTGGTGTTGCGGTCGGCTCCGGCGGGTACGGGAATTATCGCTGGTGGTGCCATGCGTGCTGTATTGGAAGCCTTGGGCATCCATGATGTGGTGGCAAAATCTGTTGGGTCTTCGAATCCATACAATATTATTCGTGCCACCATTGACGGTTTGCAACGCACAGAATCCCTTGCTTCTATTGCCAAACGGCGGGGTAAAAAGAGTTCTGAAATGGTTATCAATCGTGATGGTGTGGTGTCTATTGCAACCGCTGAACTAGAATCATAAGGAGATTTGTTATGGCAAAGAAAAAAACCATATCTGTTACACAAATCCGAAGCCCTATCCGCCGTGAGGCATCACAGGGGCAAACCTTGATTGGTTTAGGATTGGGTAAGATGCACAAGACCCGTGAACTAAAAGATACGCCGGCTGTACGGGGTATGATTAAAAAAGTTAAGCACTTGGTGCGGGTTGAGGGTGAATAAGCGGAAATTTTGTGCTTTTCCATATAAATTGATTTTATATGGCACTTTGGCAAACAATAGCTAATAAGGAATATAACAATGCAATTAAATCAATTACAAGATAATATAGGGGCAAAAAAAGCCCGCACCCGTGTGGGGCGGGGAATTGGGTCTGGCAAAGGTAAAACCGCTGGTCGTGGACACAAGGGGCAAAAATCCCGTTCAGGTGTGGCGATTAAAGGTTTTGAAGGGGGGCAAATGCCATTTTATCGCCGTGTACCAAAACGGGGATTTAACAATATTTTCCGTGTTCACAAAGCGATTGTAAACTTGGGGCGTTTGCAATCGGCAATCGATGCGGGCAAATTGGATGTGTCGAAACCTGTTACCATGGATAAAATGGCACAAGCGGGTTTGGTGCGGGCATCTGATGTGGCGGTACGATTGTTGGGCAATGGGGAATTGTCGACAAAATTGGATATTACCGTAAATGGGGCATCCAAAACCGCCATCGATGCGGTGGAAAAAGTCGGCGGTTCCGTGACCATTGTGTTATCGGAAAAACAACAACGGAAACTGGCGAAAAAACAAGCTTAATTTTTTTTCGTAAGTTAAATTTATTAAGGGTGTGGGGCTTTATGTAGGCAGGTATATTTTTAAGTCTGATACATATTTTACATGGTATACCCCTTCGTAGGGGTATATGTGTTTTATAAGCCCCGCATTAAAAAATGACATATAATAAGGTTTTGTAATAAGATTTTGTAATCTTAAAAAAAAGCAGGAGATAATAATGATTGCGACCAAAGATTCACACCAAAAAGAGCTAATGAGCCGTATTTTGTTTGTATTGGGGGCATTGATTGTATATCGATTGGGAACATATATTCCCTTGCCCGGTATTGATAGTGTTGCCTTGGAAGATATTTTTTCCCAACAAGCGGGGGGTGTGTTGGGCATGTTTGATATGTTTTCTGGGGGGGCGTTGTCACGCATGTCGATTTTTGCGTTAAACATTATGCCTTATATTTCCGCATCTATTATTATGCAGGTATCGACAGCGATTTTTCCAACCATGGCGGAAATAAAAAAAGAGGGTCCGACTGGGCAACAAAAAATCACCCAATGGACACGGTATTTAACCGTATTACTTGCCGCAGGTCAGGGATATGGGGTGGCAACAGGCTTGGAAAGTTTAACCACTTCGGCGGGATTAAGTGCGGTTGTTGAACCGGGCATGGCGTTTCGTTTAATGTCGGTTGTAACTTTACTGGGCGGGACTTTATTTTTAATGTGGTTGGGGGAACAAATCACCCAACGGGGCATCGGCAATGGTATATCGCTTATTATTTATGCGGGTATTGTGGCAAACTTGCCATCCGCTTTGGCGTCCTTATTTGAACTTGGACGGACCGGGGCGTTGTCGACGCCATTTATTTTGGTGATGTTACTTGGGGCGGTTGCAGTGATTTACTTTATCGTGTTTGTGGAACGGTCTGTACGCAAAATTGCCATTCAATATCCAAAACGCCAAGTGGGGATGAATATTGTGGGCGGTCAAGCATCACATTTGCCCATGAAGGTAAATACCAGTGGGGTGATTCCTGCAATTTTTGCCAGTTCTTTGTTGTTGTTACCGCTGACATTTACCGGTTTTGTCGGTGCCGACAGCCCCGCATGGTTACAAATCTTGTCCGCTCAGTTGGGGCGGGGACAGCTGGGTTTTATGGTGGCGTATGGTTTGTTAATTGTGTTTTTCTGTTTCTTTTATAATACGATTGTATTTAATGCGGAGGATACAGCGGAAAACTTGCGTAAAAATGGGGCGGTTGTCCCAGGATATCGCCCCGGGGAAATGACGGCGGCGTATTTGGATTATGTATTGACCCGTATTACGGTTGTGGGGTCGTCTTATATGTTGGTGGTATGTATGTTACCGGAAGTTTTAATTGCCGAATATTCTGTACCATTTTATTTTGGTGGAACCAGTTTATTGATTGTGGTGTCCGTAACCATGGATACAATGACACAAATTCAAAGCCACTTATACGCCCGCCAATACGAAGCCCTTATGAACAAGCAAACAAAAAAAGGCAACCGATTTAACCGTTAACTGTATAATAAACAGGGGGATATATGAACATTATTTTATTCGGTCCGCCGGCGGCAGGAAAAGGGACGCAAGCCAAATTTTTGATGCAAAAATATGGTTTTGTGCAATTATCCACCGGCGATATGTTGCGTCAAGCCATTGCCAATGATACACAACTTGGTAAACAAGCGGCGGCAATTATGGAACGGGGGGATTTGGTGGACGATGAAACCATCCTTGCTATTGTGCAGCACCGCCTGCAACAGCCCGATTGTGCCAAAGGTGTTATTTTTGATGGTTTTCCCCGCACCAAAGCACAGGCACAAGGTTTGGACGCCTTGCTGGTGCATATGGGGCGGTCGTTGGATTATGCCATGCAATTACAAGTGCCGGATACATTTTTGTTGGCACGGGTAAAAAAACGCATATGCGAAACCCCCGAATCTGACCGTCGCCCAGATGATACCCCAGCGGTTTTAAAAAACCGTTTGAGTGTATACCATACCCAAACCGCCCCTGTGTTGGCATATTATGCACACCAAGGCGTTTTAAAAGTGATCGATGGCACCCAAGACATCACCAGCGTATCCACAGAATTGACAAAAATAATCGGATAAGTACCATGACAAGACTATAAAAATGCGGGGCTCTCTTATTTACGGTGTTTAGGGTATATTTATCATTGACGAAGTGGTTTTGTTTGTATATATTGTTTTGAATTGCATACTTAAGAATTAATATTCTTATATTTTATATTATAACTTAAATAGGAAAAAAATTAACATGAAAACTATTACTCAATCCCCGATTTCTGAACAAAAGCATTTATTTAAATTAGCAATTTTTGCATGGATAATAGAAATTCTTGCAGCTATATCTGGATTTGCTATAGCATTTGTTCAATACGATAAAGGAGGTATTGTAAGTTTTATAAAATCAGGAGCAGTAATATTTGTAATTATTGCATTATTAGAATTAACTAAAATTCCTTTATTAAATGCAGCGTATAGAACCAGAAGTTTCTTTTGGAGATGTTCTTTCGTCTTTATATTTTTATTTTCTGTATTTATTACTTTTGAAACTTTCTTTATTTCACTACAAAATAACTATTCTGCAACATTAAGACAACCTGTAGAAATAAATGAAAATGAATCTTACTCTCTGTCTGATTCTTATATAAAACTAGGAATTTTAAATGACCAAATTGAATTTAATGAGTCTTTAAAAGTTGAAGATGAAGAATCTCTGGGAAAACTTAATACTAGAATTTTTAATCTGGAGAATCAGAGAGAAAATGAAATAAATGGTTTAAATGGACAAAGAAAGAATATTCAAGATGAATTCATAAAATCTAGGAATTTTAAGATTTCACAACTTCAAACTCAGTATGACAATACAACTAATACCTTAAAATCTAAGAGAGAGTATTTAGTTAAGTTAATTGATGAACAATCTGTTAACTACAAAGAGGACTTAGGTAAATTACAAGAAGACATATCCCGCCTAGAACAGGTAAAAAATTCTAATTTAAGTAGAATAGATGAAAAATACGATAGGTTACTAGAGAATGCAAATGAAGAAGTAAGGACAAGAGAGAAGTTATTGGAAGACATAGAAAATCAACTACGAAGTAATAATTGGACTACTGAAAAAGGACCTGGATTTAATCTTTTTAATAATACACCTCAACAAAATTGGGAAAATTTAGTAAGTAAACATAAAAAAGCTACCGATGATTTAGAATTTTTCAGGGTCAATAAGTTATCTGAGATAGATGATATAACCTCTAACAGAGAAGAAGAAAAACTTGCTGAAATACGCAATACGGAATCTCAGATATCTGCTTTGAAAGAAGCTTTACCCCCAAGAGAAGATAGCCTAGAAATTAAAGAAGTTAAAGAAGAGATTGTAAGCTTAGAAGACCAACTGAAGAACATATCTACAAATAAACTTAGTGTAAGTAGGGATGTTAAACCTCTAAATGATAAAATGAGTAATCTGGACAGGCAAATAAAAGGAAAAAATAATTATTATCAAGGTAGGATTACAGGATTAAATTCCCAAGTGTCTGTCGTATATGAGAAAAGATTACAATCCTTAGATATAATAAAACAAAATGAATTAGAGATTTTAAGAACAAAAAATATTATTGCTCAAATAGGTGGAAGTGTCATGGTATATAATATAGCTTTAAATGTCAGAGCATTCTATAATAGATTTATGTCAAGAGAGGATTCCGATAAAGAAGTTACTGAGTCATTCATAGAAAAGAGTTATTTGGATACCATAGCCTCATTTTGGTTTACTACAATAGCATTATTTTCATCAGTTTTAGGATCTATGATATTCCTTACATATTTGGTACAAAGATATCCACCTTTAAGTTGGTTTAAACCGTTGAAGTTCATTAAAAATATATTCGTTACCCCATTTATGTTTATAGGAATTTTATTTGATAGAAAATTTGGGGTAAGTGAAATTATTGATTCTAACAAAAAAAGAAAAAATTCGGACTAATCATAATTTTGTTTTGGATATGTCTAAATGATAAAAAAGTGTGTTGTATAACACACCTTCTTTAAGGGGCTAATTTTTGACTCCTGTTTTTGATGACTCCCATTATATCATCAACCACTGGCGATGCGTATCCATCTGTTCGCATCTGTTGTTTTAATATATGGGCGTTATCAATAATATTTTTTGTCATGGTGTTGATATATGTATCGATTACATTTTTATTGTTTCCCAACCGATAAAAAGTGGGGCGAAAAACCCATCTAGGTTTTTTATGCTTGCCAAGTTTCATTGCCATATGGAGCGATAAATTAGGATATACTGAGGTACTGAGTATATCATATGCAGGGGCTAAGGCAATGTGTCGATTTTTATATATGACAGAAAAGTTTTTACCATGTGCGTCGTTGTTGCCCACCAAAAAATTAAATAATACCATACGAAAAAATGTGCGGTGGTTCAGTGCGGGCTGTGTTGTATGTTGTGTGATAATATTTTGACAATCCCTGATTGCGGGTCCGCCTTCGCTTTGATATTTATTTTCAGGGTGAATACCCATAATTTGGCAAAAATCTTCTTGGTGTACACGGGTTACTGTATTATTGCTGTGTATAATACGGTCATATCTGTCGATAATATAATATGCCATACCACCGATTATTTTTATATGTGTATTTGGGGTGGGAATCCCCATTTTATGTGCCAACTGCATACAAAAATATTCGTTGTATACACTGTCTTTTACATGGGCAATGGGCGGCTTAATAATATGCGTCGATGCCGTTCCATTTCTTACCAAATATACCGTGCCATTTATAAACCGAATGGGTAATTTGTCCTGTGTACCCGCCAATGACAGGCGGTATTTTTCATCATCGGATAACATGGGGTTGTGGGGGATTTTGTGCATAATTTCCGATATATCTTTATCGTCAATTTTTTCTAGGTTATGGGCTTGGTCATGGGCAACCGGGGGTGGTTTTTTTCCGGGATGATAAAAGGAAATTGCCCCGGCACAGTCTTCGCCTATGCGGCTGAGCAAGCTAAAAGGATTGTCTTTTGAAACCCCATATTTTTTTGCCAGCTTATCCCGTAAATGTTCATCCGGCAATAAACCAGAAAAAAAACTATATACTTGGTTATGTAAATGTGTATCCGTGGTTAGGGGGAGGGATATGGAAATAGGCATTTTTTTTTGTTCGACATATGTTGTGTCATAGGTAAATGAAAGGGTACCCGCATCCTCTTGTACAAATTTTCCAACAAAATCTTGATTATAATATACATCTAATATACGCATTACATGGGTATTCCATTGATGGTTACTTGTATGCCCAGCATTTTTATGACCCATAACGCTTTGCCCATATGACAGGATTGTTTGCCGTGTTCTAATTCCCGTACAAATCGTACACCCACCCCACATATGCCCGCCAATTCTTGTTGTGTTAAACCTTGTTGTTTGCGGGTATTTCTTATAAGGTCGCCTAATTCCTTGATATCCATTGTATATGCCCATTTATTAAAATAATCCCGATAGGGTTTATAACAGGATAATATCACAGATTTTTTATAAAATCAACCCTAATGGTATTTTTTTATCCCATATAAAATCCCTTTCGGGATGATTTATATATTTTCTTTGCTGTTTTTTAAAAAATAAACCCGATGGGGATTATTATGGTAAAAAAGCGTGTTATATACACGCTTTTTTTTGTTTGTATTTATGGTTGAAAGGGGTCGACTGCGTATGTGGATATGTCGGGTATGGGGGCGTTGACCAGTTGTTTTTGTTTCAAGAACTTTGCCATGTTGATATGGCGTTCGTAATCTAGTGCACCGGGGGCGGATGCGAACCGTCGTAAGGTATCGAACCATGCCCGTTTGTTCAATTCTGTGTCCAATACATCCGGCTTGTATCCCTTGAAAATTTGCCATGATTTTTGTGGGTAGTTTTTCATATACCGTACAGCTTTTTCCAATGCCCGCACCATGTTTTTTGTGGTCTCAGATTTGGCGTTGTCGCTGTGGGTAATCATCACCAATTCGTCAAAGGTCGGCACACCATTTTGTTCCGGATAAAACAAAGTGGCTTCATATCCTTCGATGTTTAATTGATGCCGTTCGAAGTTACGATATGCCCCAATAACCGCATCGACTTTTTGGGTAATCAAAGATTGGGTTAATGCCCAGTTTACATTGACCAATTTTACCTCGGACAGATCCACCCCATGGGTGGCAAGCATGGTACCAAGAATCGCATCTTCAAACCCCGGCAGGGAATACCCAATGGTTTTGCCTTTTAAATCCGCCGGGCTGGTGATACCGCTATTTTTTAACACTACAAGGCTGTTTAGGGGGCTGGAAATCACCGTTGCCACCCGGGTGTTGGGCCACCCTTCCGCCGCCTGCATTTGTAATACATGTTGATAATTCATGGCGTAATCGGCTTTTTTTACGGCGGTTAGCTTGGGCGGATCCTTGGGATCCGCAGGTTCCAAAATTTCCACTTTCAAACCATAATCGGCAAAGTACCCATTTTGCTGGGCAATGACTAAGCTCCCATGGTCTGGGTTAATATACCAATCCAAAATAAGTGTTACTTTTTTTGCAAATGCCATATGGGGCAATAGGGGTATCAGTACCAATGCCCCCCAAGATATTAAAATGCGTTTCATAATGCGTTTCATAATGTAAGTACCTTTCTGTAATATAGTTAACTTTCTTTTTGCCAGTGTATAGATTTTTTTACCCCCATATCCACAGTATAAAATAATATAAGTGCCATTGCCACCAACACAATAAGGGCGGCAAACATTTCATCCGTTTGCAGGCGGGCATTGGCGTATATCATACGGTATCCCAGCCCTGCGGATGCCCCCACCCATTCCCCAACAATCGCCCCAATCGGGGCAACGGCGGCACCAACCCGCAATCCGGATCCTAAGGCGGGCAGGGCGGATGGCAAACGGATGGTAAATAAGATTTTTGTATCCGATGCCCCCATGGTTTTGGCAAGGTCTATTAATCCCATATCTGTATGGCGTAAACCATCATAAAATGCACTGGTAATCGGGAAAAATATAATAATCACCGCCATGGCAATTTTGGGGGCCATATCAAAGCCCAGCCATAATACCAACACAGGGGCAAGGGCGTATATGGGAATCGATTGACTGACCACCAACACCGGACGCATCACCCGACGGAATGGGGGCGATATTTGCAATAAAAACCCATTTGCCATACCCAGTATTATGGCAAGGGCAAATCCCCCCACTATTTCCATTCCAGTAATTTTTGCATCGGACATTAACAGGGGGAATTTTGTCCATAGCACTTGTCCCACTGACACAGGGGAAGGTAACAAAAATTTGGGAATATCAAACACAGTGATTAAAGCCTGCCAGATACCGACAAGCATAGCGATTCCCAGTGCAAATCGTACACATCGTAATATTTTTGCTATCATATGACATCCCCCATAAGGCTGTGCCATACGCTATCATATCCTTGCACCACTTCTGCATCATTGACCAATCGGGGGGCGGGGGTTGTCCCATACCACACCGGGCGTAAAGTTCCATCCAGAATATAAATAGTGTCCGATAATTTTAATGCTTCGATACAATCATGGGTAACCATAAGTACAGTTTTATTCGATAACATGGTATAAAATAACCCTTGGCAACGATCTTTGGTGATACTGTCTAAGGCGGAAAATGGTTCGTCCATTAACACCACAGGGGCATCGGTCATAAGGGTACGAATCAATGCCACCCGTTGCCGTTGTCCACCCGATAATTGATAGGGATATGCCCGTAATTTATCGCCCAGTCCCACTTGCTGTAACAATTCTGTTGCCCGTTTTATGTGGGTTTGGGGTATCCGCCCTTGTATTTTTTTGGGCAGTAACGCATTGTCAAGGGCGGTTGCCCAATCGTGTAAGTAATCTTGTTGTCCCATCCATGCCACTTGTGGGGGGGCGGATACTGTACCGGTTATGGTGCCGGCGACTTCCAATTTTGCCAGTATGCGTAACAATGTGGATTTGCCACAACCTGATTTGCCTAAAATACAGTTCCAGGTGCCCTGTGGTATGGACAAAGTAACATCTTTAAATAGGGGGGTGTTGTTAAGGGTTACAGATACAGATTGCAACATGTTTATGTCCAGCTGTTGTAAAAGTGATAAATTGGACCGTTGCCATTGCCAATGCCCTTATTGTTTTTCCCCAATTTGTCCGCATGTTTGACTGCTTCGGTAATATAGGTAATGGCGTTTTTAACTGCCTTGTGTATGGGGACACCTTTTGCCAAATATGCGGCAATAGCCGATGATAATGAACACCCCGTCCCATGTGTATTATGCGTGTATATACGGGGATTTTTCATACTGAATGTTGTATGCGTATCCATATATACATCGGTTAATACATCGCCGGGCATATGTCCACCTTTTAATAATACCGCCTTACAGCCCATGTATAATAATTTTTCCGCACTTTTGTACATATGGGATATGGTGTCGATATGTGAAATCCCCAATATATCACAGGCCTCTGGAATATTAGGGGTGATAACATCGGCGATGGGTATCAATGTTTGTATAAGTGATTGCACCGCATCCCTTTGTAATAAACGGTCGCCCGATTTTGCCACCATGACCGTGTCGACAACGATATTTTGTGCGTGTACGGATTGTAAAGTTTTGGCGACTATTTCGGTCATGTCCGCCGTGCCGAGCATGCCAATTTTTACAGCGGATATGGGCATATCGTCCCATACAGTGGTAATTTGTTGTTGTACAAAATTTGGGGTAATGGCATATATGCCCTCCACTGCCATGGTATTTTGTGCGGTCAAAGCGGTTATGGCGGTTGTTGCAAATACCCCAAGGGCAGACATCACTTTAATATCCGCTTGAATACCCGCCCCACCGCTGCTGTCCGAACCAGCAATAGCCATGGCAATGGGAACATCAGATGGGATACAAGACAATGGTGCCATGGTACGAAATACTCCTATACAATATTCGTGTATATATGGGACAATAGGAAAAAGCCGAACTATGACAAAACATACATAACAAAACCTTTCCTACGCCAGTTTTAACTAAACAGGTTCAACGGGTGTTATCTCAACTATATATCACAGTACCCCGAGGTTTGGGGCAGAGTATAAAACGAATATAATCCATTGTCAAGGTATTATTATATATTGTATACTATGTTTATGACAATACATACCAAAATACCTAAAAATACCGATATGGAGCAGGATGTTTTCCCAAAAACCCACCATAGCCAAGTTCTGATTGTTGGCGGGGGGTTGGCGGGGGTATCGCTTGCTTTGATGTTGGGTAAATACCACATTTTCACTGTAATATTGGACGCATCTCCCATACCAAACAATACCCTCGATGGAGGTATACAGGATATACGAACGACCGCTTTTATGCAATCGTCCATGCGATATTTGCATACTTTGGGGGTGTGGGACAAGGTACAATCATATGCCAGTCCCCTAAAAACCATGCGTATTATTCCCATTTTATCCAGAAATATTATGGGTAAATCGGTGGATTTTAATGCCTCTGATGTGGATTTACCCGCATTGGCGTATAATTTGGATAATCACACATTGCGGGCGGTATTGTGTGATGCCCTTGCCGATTGTCATAGGGTAACCCATGTATATGATACACCAGCCACCGATATGATACAGGTTAATAACGATTGGCATATTTGTACAGATACCGGCGTATACAGTGCGGACATTATCGTTGGGGCCGATGGCAGACAATCTTTTGTACGGGAAAAAGTCGGTATTATCAGCAACCGCCATGATTATCAGCAAACCGCCATTGTATTTAATGTTCATCATGAATATCCGCATAATAATATTTCCACGGAAATGATGTATGCGAATGGGGCATTTACCTTGGTTCCCATGTCAGATTGCCACCAATCGGCGGTGGTATGGGTGGAAAAAACCCCTTATGCCACCCAGTTAATCGAAGGACGAATACAGGATTTATACACTGCGTTTATGCAAAAAACCCAAGGGATATGGGGCACATGCCATATTCTGTCCAACATCCAATCGTTTCCTTTACACAGCCATATGGCACAAACAAATACAGTTGATAATGTGGTCCTTATGGGGGAAAGCCATCACGGATTAACCCCTGTTGCCGCCCAAGGGTTAAATTTATCCTTACGGGACAGTGCGGTTTTGGCGGATTTATTGATTTCCGCCCATCATGCGGATTGGCATATTGCCCATGTGGTACAGGCATATAAAAATAAACGCCTAACGGATGTCAAAACCCGAAGTCTTGCTACCGGCATGTTTCATCAAATGGCACGGGCATCAGACCCCATATCACTGGGTATTAAAACAATCGGTGTGGGGATATTTAATCATACCAAAACCGCCCGAAAAATGGCAATTAAAGCCGGCTTGTCATTCCCCGGGGGTACCCCTAAGTTTATGCAATAACCCATATCATATTTTTTGTGGATTATCCACGATAAAAATTGTTTTGGGTGAATTATAATTAAAAAAAGGGGGGACCACATATAATGGATCCCCATATGCTTACAGATATAAAAATGACTTAGTCTAAGCCCGCTTCTTTTTTAAGTCTGTTGTATTCAGCAATGATTTTTTTACCATCTGCACCGGTTTTTGCCAAGTAATCATCCATCAAGTGCTTGGTTTTTTGTTGTAATTCCGCCCGTAGTTCTGGGGATGCGATTGTTACATTCATGCCATTTGCACGGAATTGATCCAAGTACCAGTTGGTTAGGTTTTGTGCCTGTTGATTTGCCCCATGCTCAACTGTTTCTGCAATGGCTTCAACTGTACGGCGTACATCTTGTGGTAATTTATTCCATGCTTTTAGGTTGACAATCACATAGTTACGGGGCAAGAACGCACGAAAATCGTTATAATCGCTCAGAGATTCCCATGCCTTTACATCATATCCAGACGATCCAGACGATATGAAGGAATCTGCGATACCGGTTGCCAATGCTTGGGACAATTCAGCGTATTCAATCTGCACAGGTTCTGCACCTACCGCTGCGGCAATTTCAGATGTGATGGTGTTGTATCCACGCATACGCATACCCTTGAAATCGACTATTTTATGCACTGGTTTCTTGGTATAGAAACCTTGTGGAGGCCAGGGTACAGAATACAACAGTTTTAAGTTTTGGGCTTTTAGTTGTGCGTCAATAACCGGCTTTGCTGCTTGCCACAGTAAGGCAGACTCTTCAAAAGATGTTGCTAGGAATGGCACAGAGTCGGTTGCCAATACAGGTAATTCGTTGGCGTGTGCGGACAAAATCCGTTCGCCAATGTTAGCCTGTCCGGTTTGGATTGCCCGCTTGATTTCATTGCCTTTAAACAATGATCCGCCAGAATGCACCTTGATGGTTAGTTTTCCATCGGTTGCCTTGGTTACCGCATTGGCAAAACGGTGTACATTTTGCGTTTGATAGTTACTTTCCGGGTATGCGGTCGGCATGTTCCAAGTTTCCGCATAAACAACATGTGCCAATGCAACCATTACCATGGCAATGGGTTTTAAAAATTTAAAAAGATTTTTCATATTCTTCTCCTTAGATCTTATACTATAAAATTAAGAATTGCGTAGTTTTATGCAATCCATTCTGAAACAGGGGCGTTTGCGTCCTGTAAGGGTTGACATGTGATATCCACCATGGTGGGACCATCATGTTTTGCCGCCGCCTGTAAGGCGGTGGATAAATCCTCCGTTGATTCCACTTCGAATGCTTTTACGCCAAAAGCTTGTGCCACTTTCGCATGATTGGTTCGGTTGAAATCTACTGAGAAATATCTTTTATCAAACTGGGTTTTCTGACCAGCTTTGATCCAGCCAAATACACCGTTGTTAATACAAATCATCATAATTGGTAAATTGTAGCGTACCATTGTTTCCATTTCCCCTGCGTTAAAACAGAAACTGCCATCACCCATCATGGCAACGACTTTGTTATTAGGACAGGCAAATTGGGCACCAATGGCGGCGGGCAATGCGAACCCTAAGGCACCATGGGCCCGGTTGGTGATAAAGTGCCGTCCTTCTAGTCCCCAGTTATAATATCCTGATAAATATGGACATGGGGTGCCAGGGTCGGCAACCACAATGGCATCGTTGGACAGAGTGCGTTGCAATTCAAAAATGATGTTTTCTGGACGGATAATTCCATCATTGGCATGCACCAACTTCATAAAGGTGCCAAATTTAACCTCCTTGGCTTTTTGTACCGCCAACTCAGCGTTTTTTTTGCGTCCATTAGTGTCCGTGTCCACCGCTTCGATCAGGTTTTGCAATGCCAATTTCGCATCACTGATAATTGATACATCGTTGGGATAATTGGTGCCAAGTACATCCGCATCCGCATCAATATGAATGATTTTTGCATCGCCTAATGCGGGATATTTGTATACCTCTGTGGTTACAGACCCTAGTCGACATCCCATATATATAATCACATCTGCCTGTTGGATGACTTGGCGGGTGGGGACAACACCACCATTACTACCGACTACACCAAGGGCTTGGGGGTGATCATCACGAATGGCACCTTGTCCGCTGATGGATGTTGCCACCACACAGCCTATCTTTTCCACAAATGCACATAATTCTTGGGTGGCACCAGAAATAACCACGCCCCCACCCACAACAATTACGGGGAATTTTGCATTGTTAATTAAATCCGCCGCACGGATAATATTCACTGGGTCACCCGCATATCGAATGGCAGGGTATTTTTGGAATATACTGTCGGTCCACAAATCCTTGTATTCACACATCTGTCGTTGGGTGTCAATGGGAAATGCTAAGTGGGTCGCCCCCGGTTTGCCTGTGGTCATGCGGCGAAATGCGGTTCTAATCAAATGTGGTATGGATTTTGCGTTGTCGACAATATCGTTCCATTTGGTTAGCGGCTGCATTAAAGATTTTTGATTTAATTCGGTCAATGGGTATTTTCCCCGTGAGGTTATGGCAACATCGCTGTTAATCGCCAAAATCGGCACAGACGAATCGTTTGCCTCAATTAAACCTGGTAAGATATAAGTGGCACCACCCCCACTAGGTCCTTCGCAAATACCGGGCTTTTGGGTTAAACGGGCATACGCATCCGCCATATATCCGGCGGATCTTTCATCACGAGTCAAGATATGTTTTATGTTGTGTTTTGTTGTTTTTAGGGCGTCATAAAAAGGCAGGCTAGTGTCCCCACACAATCCGAAAATATAGTCTACACTGTGTTTGTCCAACATGTGGACAAAGGCTTCTGCACCTGTCATTTTTTTTGTATACATCTTTGTTTATCCTTATTGTTTATAATTGTGTAGGGGGCGTCCCCAAAATGAGCGTTGAGAGAGATCTTGGTTAATCATATTAATCCGTTTTGAAATATGCTGTGTCATATGTCGTACTGCCTTGTTTTCTTCGCGTTTAACCATTGCATCAGCAATGTATATATGTTGTTTGCGGGCGGGTAAATTAATAGTTTGGCTGTGTATCCACCGAATCAGGCGAATGCGTTGGTTCAAGCGTTGCAATTGCTTTACAAGTTCCATATTGTCCGACATTTTTGCAATCTGCATATGAAATTTTTCGTCATATAGTATCATATCCGCCAAAGTGTATTCCGGCGGGGTGTATTTTATGGTTTTCTTGGCGTATATAAGGAGCTGTTGCAATTCTGAATCACTCGCCCGTTGGGTCGCCAATTTGGTGGTCATAATTTCCAATGCCAACCGTAATTCCAATAAATTTTTAATTTCATTGGGGCATACGCTGTGGGTAAAAAATCCTTTTTGAGATTCTTGTCTGATAATGTCTTCCGCAGACAATTTTAATAATATTTCCCGTACAATCGTTCGGCTAACACCCAATTGGGTTGCTAAATTAATGCTGTTGATATGTTGGTTGATACCAAATTCCATATCTAGCACTTTGTTTCTGATAGTATTATATATATCTTGTTTTGAATGTTGCATTACAAAGTCACCATAACAATATTTTTAAAAATAGTCAATAAAATATACATTAAAAAATAATAACCAATTGAATTTAAAATATTTTAATTTTTAAAAATTGTATTTTTTATTATTTTTTTATAAAAAAATTTAAGATATTTTAAGGATTTTATGTTGATTTTTTTATATTTTTGAGGCATAATTTATGGTGTATGAGCAATTTAGCCTATAAAATTAAGAAAGATTTTCTATGTGTAACACACTGATTTACTTAGACAAGGCGTTAAGAAAAATATATCAATTTTTTGCCTCTATATCTGCATTTTTCCTGTTGTTTATTTTAATAACAGTGATTATACAAGTGGTATCCCGTTGGGCACATTTGGACATATTAGGTGTTGGTGAATACGCCGGTTACTTTATGTCTATATCCGCATTTTTGATGGCCCCGCAAGCCCTACTTTTTGGATCGCATATTCGCATGGACTTGTTCCTAAGCCGTGCAACAGGGGGGCGTAAAAAATTTTTTATGGTATTGTGCCTGTCGGTTGCCAATGCTGTATCCATGTATATTGCCTATTATGCGGTAAAATTCGTACGGGTTACCCATATGTTGGGCGATAAATCGCAGGGTATAGATGCAACTCCATTATGGATACCGCAACTAGGCATGGCAATCGGTATGGTGGTATTTGCCATCGCCATGATGCACTTTACCATCTTATATATAATGTGTGGTGACACAACCCTTGAAAAAAGTAGCGGCGAAGTATAAAAAATGCATATAAAGGAAAAATAGTATGAGTGAAGTACAATTATCAATAATTTTCTTGGGGGTATTGTTTATGTTCCTGTCTCTTGGGGTGTGGGTCGCATTGGCATTGACCGGTGCGGGTATCGTGGGGATGATGGTATTTACCCCCCGTCCCGTAGGCGATGCCATGATGATTTCGTTTTGGTCCGCATCGTCCGGGTGGGCGTTGACTGCTTTGCCATTATTTATTTTGATGGGGGAAATTTTATTCAGAACCCGATTGTCTGAGGACTTGCTAAAAGGACTTTCCCCATGGTTGCGACGAATCCCCGGTGGGCTGTTGCACACCAATATCTTGGGTAGTACCCTGTTTGCTGCGGTGTCCGGATCGTCCGCTGCGACCCTGTTGACCGTTGGTAAAATGTCCTTGCCAGAACTTAAAAAACAAGGATATCCCAGAAACTTGGCGTTGGGGACATTAGCGGGGGCATCTACTTTGGGACTTATGATACCGCCCTCGTTGACCTTGATTGTATATGGGGCAACCGTGAACGAATCGATTAATCAGTTATTTTTGGCGGGCGTGTTCCCTGGATTATTATTGTCCATTTTATTTATGGGATATGTGATTATTTGGTCCAAGTTAAATAAGGACAAAATACCTGTTGATAACACCAAGATGTCATTTGCTGAAAATCTGAAAAATTCCAGTCGATTATTACCATTGGTGGCGGTGATTTTGGTGATTATGATAAGTCTGTATGGGGGGTGGGCAACGGCAACCGAATCCGCATCCTTGGGGGTTGTGGGGGCGTTGTTAATTGCATGGCGTGAAAAGGCTTTAAGCTGGAAAAGTCTAAGTACCAGTTTTATGTCCGCCGCCCGTACCAGCAGTATGATTATCCTTATTTTAGTAGGGGCGAGTTTCTTATCCCTAACCATGGGATACACAGGGATTCCACGCAAGGTGGCTGAAATGATTTCTGCGTGGCAGCTGACAAATTTTGAACTTATTTTGATTTTAATGGTGTTTTATTTGATTATTGGCTGTTTCTTGGATGGCATATCCACTATCGTATTGACCTTGCCCATTTTGGAACACACCATTCGTATGGCAGGCTTTAACCTTATCTGGTTTGGTATATTCGTAGTGATAATTGTAGAGGTTGCCCAAATCACCCCACCAGTGGGTTTTAACCTGTTTGTTATGAAGAGTTTAACAAAGGAAGGCATTGGTACCATTGCATGGGCGTCCCTGCCCATGTTTTTGATTATGATTGCCATGGTGTTTATTCTGTATGCATTCCCGGAAATTGCAACATTCTTACCCGAACAACAAGTGGAGTCTAAATTATGAGCATAATACCTGTGCACCCCCGTATTGCACATGGTGGTGACCATGTGCAGGGGGTGAAATTGGGTATTGTTTTGTTGTCTACAATTAGCCCAAAAATCTTTGGCCACTTGGCACATGCCGGAACTTGGGGTTTTCCAGTACGATTGCGGTGTACAGACACCCCAATTGATACTGTGGATGATATATACAGAGCATTGGTGATTCAGGCAAAGGATTTGGTATCTGATGGGTGTCGTGCTATTGCCACAAATTATCGATTTTTATGCCCTTATCAAAGGGACTTTGCCACCACCTTGGGCGTACCCTGTATTACCAGTGTATTATATCAATACTATATGGTACGGGCAGTGGTGCCCCAAAATAAAACCATTGCCATCATAACAACCCATATGGATGTGCTCGACTCAGGTATGTTACAATCATTGGATATTCCAATAAATGTCCCTGTGGGAACTTTGGATACAGCGGGGGATGCGGGGGATAATAGACAATGGACCATTACGAATATTATACAAATCGCTGATGATTTGTGCAATACGCATACAGACATCGGGGCGTTTTTGATGGAAAGTAACGATTTGTCCGCCTATTCCCATGCGGTGCATCACCACACGGGATTGCCTGTATATGATGTATATTCTCTTATCGATTGGTTTGGGCGTAGCCTACAACCGAAAAACTTTGGCATCCCCTGTACACACAGAGAATCCCATGTATAGTGCACCACACATGAAAGGCAATCGACATATGACACACATAGGTGGCGTACGATTGGGAATTTTAATGTTACACAGTGTATTTCCCCGCATAGTCGGCGAAATGGGCAATGCCCAAACCTGGGATTTTCCCGTTCATTATACTGTTGTAAAAGGTGCTGATGTCAACAGCATCGTTGAAGATGATGCCCGTCGTTTGTACGATCTGTTTTTATCACATGCTAAAAAAATGGTGGCGGATGGGTGTACAGGGATTACCACAAATTGTGGATTTTTATCGGTGTTGCAACATCAGTTATCGGCGGATTTGGGGGTGCCGGTTGCCACCAGCTCACTGATGCAATATAATATGATAAAACAATTTTTACCAGCAGGGGGACAAGTAGGTATAGTTACCATTAACAAGGTGTCGTTAACCGATGCCCATTTGGCGTGTGTGGGCATCCCGTTGGACACCCCAATTGTGGGATTGGAAGGACGGCGGGAAATAAATCGTGTTATCTTAACCCCCGAAACAAAAATGGATGTGTATAAAGCCCAACAAGATGTTATTGATGCATCCCTTGAATTGATACATGGCAATAAAAACATATACGCTATATTGTTTGAGTGCACCAATTTAAGCCCTTATTCATATGCGGTGTCAGATGCTACCGGAGTACCTGTTTTTGACATCTTTACCATGATTAAGTGGTTTGCAGCTGGCTTACAACCCAGACATTTTCACATGCCATACATGGGCATATAATATATATACAAAGGTAAAACAAAAAAACAAGAATTATGACACAATACAAAAAACCAAACACTGCCCTTGTTATAGGGGGCGGTATAGTGGGATTGTCCACTGCCCTGTATTTACAACGCCAAGGGGTGCAGGTTACCCTTATTGAACGCCAACACATCGGGGCGGGGGCATCGTTTGGTAATGCGTGTATGTTAACAAATACTAGCATCATTCCTGTTGCCACCCCAGGATTAACAAGAAAGATACCTTTTTATTTAACCAATCCCGACAGTCCCCTACGGGTAACCAAGGGGCATTTGGCTAAAAACTTGCGTTGGTTTTTTAATTTCTGGCGGGGGGCGAACCACGATGCTCTGCGGTATCGGGCGAAATTATTAAATGGGTTATTATATGATGCCTATGAACAACATCAGGCTTTGGCGGATGGGACGGATGCGTCCCGATACTTGGTATACCGCCCCACCATAACCCCTTTTATGTCTGAAAAAAACAGAAATGCAGATGCTACTGTGTGGGACATTCGTAAAAAACTATGTGCGGGGATAACGGAATTGGACGATGGGGTATTACGGGAAAAAATGCCTGCTCTAAACCCTAAATGGACAAAATCGTATTTAATGTCTAATTATGGCAGTGTATCAAATGCTGGGGCATATTTAAATGCCCTTAGTAATGTGTTCGAAAAAGCGGGAGGTACTTTGATATATTCCCCTGTTTTGGGATTTGAAACACAAAATGATACGGTGGTGGGTGTAACAACCAATCATGGTGTTAAAACCGCAGACACATATGCCATCTGTGCCGGTGTATACAGCCATCAGCTGTCCGAACAATTAGGCGACACTGTACCATTGGTGGCAGAAAGCGGATACCATATGGAAATTTGCAACCCGAACATAGAAATACAATATAATATTTTAAGTGGGGCACATGGTATGGCGATAACCAATGTCAAAAATGGGTTGCGGTGTACCATATTTGCCGAATATGCAGGGCTAAACGCCACCCCAAAATATGAAGATGCAGACCGTATGATTCGCAAAAACTTAAAGGATTTATTGCCTGATTTACGCATAAAAGAGTGTACCTTGTGGCGTGGCGATCGCCCCAGCACCTCTGACAGTTTGCCGGTTATTGGCAGGGCATCCCAGTATGACAATGTATTTTATGGATTCGGACACCAACACATCGGTATGTCCGCCGGTCCCAAAACAGGGCGTATTCTGTCGCAGATTATATGTGGCACCCCCCCAAGTATCGACATCCAAGGATTCAGCGCAACACGATTTTAATGAGGAATGCTTAAATATAGTTAAATCTGACCTGCCCCCTTACATACGATTTGTTATTGTATCAGAGGTCCACACTTACACCCTTTAATAAAGTTTTGGGCATCCCTGAATGCGGATGCAAATCCGGCGTTGTTCCCACACTTACACCCTTTAATAAAGTTTTGGGCATCCGTAAAAACCCCCGAATGGCAGCCCCCCGTCCCACACTTACACCCTTTAATAAAGTTTTGGGCATCGGATGTTGGTCTACACCGTTACAACGGTTGCCCACACTTACACCCTTTAATAAAGTTTTGGGCATCGGATGTTGGTCTACACCGTTACAACGGTTGCCCACACTTACACCCTTTAATAAAGTTTTGGGCATCACCACCGCCGCTGAGCAGAAGCGGGATATTCCCACACTTACACCCTTTAATAAAGTTTTGGGCATCCCCGCACCCGGTTCCCCGGTGTGTCCTTTGCCCACACTTACAGAAGTGGCTCCCAAAAACTGGACAATGATTTAAGTTTCATTTATATTTCATTTATATATAGAAATAAGGAGATTTATTAAATGAGTAAAATACGGAAGAATTACCCTGCTAAATTCAAAAAAGAGGTTGTTTTGGCAGTATTGCGTGATGACACGCCGATATCGGAATTATCGTCTCGTTTTGGAGTGCATGCTACGGTTATTCAAAGGTGGAAGCGAGAGGCTGTTTGCTCTATTGAGGCAGGATTTTCAGGCAATCTTGACAAACAAAAGCATGATAGCGAAGCCCATGTTAAAGAGCTTCATGCCAAGATAGGTCAATTGACGATTGAACGGGATTTTTTGTCGGACATTTCGGATCGTTTAGGATTACAGGTTAAAAAAAAATGGTAAATTCTAATTCCCCCGATTTAAGTATTGTGCGTCAATGCGAGTTGCTTGGAATGAACCGTTCAAGTTATTACTATCAATGTAAAGAAGAGAGTGATTTTAATGTGGAGTTGATGGAACAGATAGCCCAGCAACATTTACAAACGCCTTTTTATGGTGCGAGGCAAATGATGCGTCATTTAATCCGCCAAGGCTATAAGGTCGGCAGAAAACGCATCCGCAGGCTGATGAAGGTACTGAGGCTAAAAGCAATTTACCAAGAGCCAAAAACATCTACTATAAACCCGCAACATAAGGTGTATCCGTATTTGTTGAGAAACTTGGATATTAACCGTCCTAATCAGGTTTGGTGTACAGATATTACTTATATCCCGATCAAACGAGGGTTTTTATATTTGGTTGCTGTTATGGATTGGTATAGTAGGAAGGTACTCTCATGGCGTTTATCTAATACGCTGGATAGTAGGTTTTGTGTTGAAGCGTTAAATGATGCTTTGGCAAAATACCCCACCCCAGAGATATTTAATACAGACCAAGGCAGTCAGTTTACTTCCCTTGATTTTACGGATACCTTAAAAGATAATGGTATTCGTATATCTATGGATGGTAAAGGGTGTTGGAAGGATAATGTCATAATTGAAAGATTTTGGAAATCATTGAAGTATGAATGTGTTTATTTGCAAGCATTTACCAGCGGTGTAATGGCTAAGGAAAGCATAAGAAAATGGCTTAAATTTTACAACCAAGATAGACCCCATTCACATTTCGGTTTGACAACACCCGCAGAAACATATACAATGCATTCTCATGCAAAAGAAGTTCCGCCTACGGCTACACTTACTTTTACATGAGAATATACATATTTAACCACATAAGTGAAGCTTAAAATAGGCTTAGTACTGTCCTAACAAAGGGGACCACCTCTAGATGATTTTATAACATCAATTTTTTAATGATTTATATTTAGATAGCAAGCTTAACATATCGTTTTCATTTTTTTGTGCTGTGTCCACAATAAAGTTATGTATATGGCTTACGGTTGGGCTGGTTTGTGTATATGAATTGCGTGAAATGGTATAACAGCTCTTATTTTTAATAATATCAGGGGATATAATATCGTATTGTTCAGTGCTGAGAATATGGTTTAAAAATCCCAATCGGGCAAGGGCAACCCCTTGTCCTTCATTGACAAAAAACATAATACTGGAAAAATCATCCAGACAATGTCCTTTGCATTTATCAATATCGAACTGTACCATATTCCCCCATTTTTTCCAATAATTTTTATGTCCTTCATATAATAAAATCGCTTGTTGTAAGTCCGCATATGTATGTATATTATGGTGCTGTAAATAGCCTTTTTTACAAATAGGCACTTGTCTATCATCCATGAGAATACTATTTTTTGGTACAGATTCTGTATCTGTCCAGATTATGTCGATATCAACGGTAATGTCCGATTGGGCATTTGGGGTCGCATAGTAGACAATAATTTCAATGTCAGGAAAAGTATACCACAACTTGGGCAACAGCGGACTGAGCCAATATCTGCCAAATGTAGGGGTTACACGAATCGTTACTGATTGGCGTTTATTACTGGTGATTTTATCAATAGTTTGATAGATATTATCAAAACTTTCCGTAACCGCTTCGTTCAGGATTCGCCCCGCATCTGTCAATTCTATTTTTTTATTTTTTCGCAGGATTAAAGGGGTGTTTAAATCTAGCTCCAGTTTTTTAATTTGATGGCTAACCGCTGATTGCGATATGTGTATATCCGCCGCCGCCTTAGTAAAATTTTTATGCTTGGCAACACAGGCAAATATCTGTAATGCCCGTAACGAGAAAAAAGCATTATTTTTCAAATAAATATTCCCCTAATATGTGATATATGTACATTCCATTATTACAGCAATTTTATCAACTGTCAATAAAAATTATCCCCCCTGCATGCACAGAGAGGATATATTAAAGCTTACATGTGAATCCGTTTACTTCAATTCATTTATTTGGCAATTGCCAAGCCTGTTGCATTGGCGATTTGTTGTGCCACATAATTTAGGGCATCTTGTGCGGATGTGTATTTACCATTCAAGTACTCATTTTGCACCGCTATCAAAATATCGCTGGCTTTACCACGGTGCTTCGTCCCACGGAATGGAATAATATCTTCTGATGTGGACAAAATTAAGTTCCAAATGTCCTGACCACCCCAGTATTCCATGCCTTGGTTGATGTAACTTGCTTTTAGTGCAGGTAAGTAAGATGGTACAAGACCTTGGTTTTTCAACATGCTGACCTGTGCATCTTCGGTGGCAAGAGCGTATTTGATAAAGTCAAATGCTTGTTGTTTTTGTTTACTGCTGTTTAACACAAATAATGCTGCCCCACCAAGGTTAGCCGCCCGGCGCCCCCCTTTTTCTGATGCGGGCATTTTAATCACGCCCCATTTGCCCGCCTGTTCGGGTGCCGCATCCCGAATTGATCCTTCGAACCACGCCCCATATATGGATCCTGCCACACGGTTTGCTTTAACAGATTGGATTTTATCATCCCACCCACCAGATACAATGGTCTTAGAATCGACTAGCTTTTTAATGGTTTCAAGGGCGGTTACACAGCCCACTTGGTTGACACTGATAACCGTTTTACCATTTTGCTCGGCAAAATAATTACAGCCATTTTGTTGTGAAATAATGCTAAAATAATTATCGCCACTGGCATAACTGGACATGGCCATCGATACCCGACCACGGGTGGCTTGTTTGACTTTTTTACCTGCGGCGATAAAGTCGTCCCAAGTTTCAATATTGCTAGCATTCACGCCGGCTTTTTCAAATATATCCCGGCGGTAAAAGTATACAACTTGTCCAGAATCCCATGGAATGCCATAAATTTTATCATCTTTGTACAATTCTGTCCACTTATACGCAGGGAACGCCTCCAGCAAGTCTTTGGCTCCATATGTATCCAATGATGCAAAACAATCGGGGAATTGCTGTAAATAGCGTTCTGCCTCAGAATTTTCAAGGCTGACCACATCGGGTAGGTTGATGCCCCCTGCGGCACAACCAGCGGTAACCTGTTCGTATACAGGGTTATATCCCTTGTCAATAGCGTTTACCGATCCGCTGTAATTTTCCGCCACACCTTTTAGGGCATCGGCGGCAATGTCCCAGCTCCATACTTCGATTGTATCTGCATGGGCGATGGATATAAAGGTGGATAATCCCACCCCAATGAGTGCTTTTAATTTCATATGCATAATGATTTCTCCTTTTATGTTGTCTATACTACAAATGATATATTTGGTCTGCTATTTCACAGACCCCTCGGTTATTCCTGATATGATAAAGCGTTGTAAGAACAGGAATAAAATAACAAATGGTATGGTCATCACCATAACCCCAGCCATCATACTTGCCCACTGGATACGGGTTAAGCCGATGAGCTTACCCAACACCACCGGGGCGGTCATGGAATCGGGCGTTTGTAAAATCAGCAACGGCCATAAATAATCATTCCATGAGGTCAAAAACAATAATATGCCCAATGATGCCAATGCGGGCATCACCATGGGCAGAACCACTTTTATAAATAAATACCATTCTTTTGCCCCATCTATACGGGCGGCCTCAATTACTTCTGTGGGGTACATAGTGAATATTTGTCGCATAAAGAACACACCAAACGCACTTGCCAAATAAGGAATAAATACCCCAAAGATAGAATTTGACAGCTGTAATTCCCGCACCACAATAATATATTGTGGAATTAAGGTGGCAACAGGGGGGATGGTTAAAGTAAACATAATAAAGGCAAAAATAAATACTTTTCCCCGAAAGCAAAACTTTGCCAACGCATACCCCGCCATAGCACATAATGCCAACCCACATACTGCATACAAGGACGATATAATCGCACTATTTTTTAACGATAGCAAAAAATTATATTTACTTTGCAAGGTGGCAAAATTGTTTAAAAATTGTTTTCCTGGCAATAAGGGGATGGTTTCCATATACAGGGTGTTTTCACCATGGGTGGCAAATATTACCATTAACCATAAGGGGGCAAGCCACACAGCGGATACGATAATCATAATACTGTTTAGGGCAATTTGTTTAATCATTGTCTTGCCCCAATATTTTAAATTGAATATACGATGCAATTAGGGCGATAATCACAATACTATATGCAATAGCCGATGCGTAACCAAAATTAAATAACTTAAAGCCTTCTTTGTACATGTACATGGATATGGTGGTGGTGGACATACCGGGTCCGCCTTCGGTTAATAGGGTCGGTTCGGTGAATAACTGTAAAGTACCAATTGTCGACAGCACCAAACAAAACAAAAGCACTGCTTTTAATTGTGGTAGGGTTACATAAAAGAATTTCTGTACTGTGTTCGCCCCGTCCAGGTCGCTTGCCTCTGTAACTTCTTTGGATAGATTTTGCAAGCCTGCCAAAATAATAATAGTGTTATACCCCGTCCACCGCCAAGTTAAAGCAATGGCAATCAGTACAGTAGCCCCCATAGAATCGGTAATCCATTGAACCTCTGGTAAACCCATATTCCACAACATTTTGTTAATTGGTCCCACATTTTCATTAAACAGCAATCGGAATATAACTGCATACACCGCTTCGCCGACCACAATCGGGGCAAAAATGGCAAAACGGTGTATGCTGGACATTTTCAGGTGCGGACTGCTGAGGACATTTGCCAGCACTGTTGCCAAAAATATCATAACTGGCACTTGAATAAAAATAATCAAAAAAGTATTCTTCAAAGTCTTAATATATAAGGGATCGTTAAATAATTTTATCCAATGGGCAAAATTGTTCCATCGCCAGCTGTCCATGGTCACATCGCTCAGAGACAGAGCAATAGACATACTGACAGGCAACACCCAAAAGACAGCAAATATTAACAAATATGGCAATAAAAATAGATAAGGGGTAAACCGTGTCATTACACCGCCTCTTTTTGGATAACTCGTTCTGTATCTGATGCTAGTACCCGATTTACATATACCCCATTCGCATCAAACAGCATAAAGTTTTCATGGCGGGCATGCACAGGTATCATGTCCCCTACAATTGCATTTTGCGTGCCTTCGGCAACAATCACACTGGTGATACCATCAATATTTACATGCAGTACAGATTCACTGCCGAGTCGTTCAATCAGTTTAATATGTGCCTGTGTTGCCACATCCAGCGGTTTGTGCAAGCCAAGTCGATTGGGACGAATGGCAATGGTGACGGTAGTGTCCTGTAACGATTGTTGCTGTGTGTGGGTTTTGATGATAATCGGTTTATCAAAATATGGACTTTTGACAGTGACACTGGTATTGTCTGTGGCTGTTACCTGTGCTGTATAAGTGTTAATGGGGTGCATGCCAATAAATTTTGCCACAAACAGATTGGCAGGTTGGTGATATAATTCCAATGGTGTACCATATTGTTGAATAATACCGTCGTGTAACACCACGATTTTATCCGCCAAAGTCATTGCCTCCACTTGGTCATGGGTGACAAATATCATGGTTTTTTGTAATTCTTTGTGCATTTTTACCAGTTGCACCCGCATTTCAACCCGTAACGATGCGTCCAGATTTGATAAGGGTTCATCCAATAACAATACAGCGGGATTACAAATAATCGCCCGCCCAATGGCAACCCGTTGTCGTTGTCCGCCCGATAAATGTTTGGGCTTGCGGTGTATATAATCGCTTAGTTGCAATATATTTGCTAATCGTTCAACTTGTTGTTTAATATCTTTTTTGGTGACGCCCCGTACTTTTAAAGGAAACGCCATATTATGAAATACAGTCATATGGGGATACAACGCATATGACTGAAACACCATAGCAATATTGCGTTTGGATGGGTGCATTTTGGTGATATCTGTGTCGTTTAAATGTACACTGCCCTTATGGATACTTTCCAAACCCGCAATACTCCGCAGTAAAGTACTTTTGCCACAACCACTGGGACCCAAGAAACAGACAAACTCCTTGTCCTTGATGTCTAATATAATGTCTTTGAGTACGGTTATATCGTTGTACTTTTTACACAAATTACGGATGGATAGACCTGACATAAAAAACTTCTTCTCTCTATATGTGTTATATCCATTATGTACTGTAATGGGCATTTATATGATTTTAAATATAACACTTATATGGTTTTTAGCATAATGATTTATATTTACATTTACATTAGTTTGATTCATCTATAATTGATTTATAATAATTGTACAGAGTATGTTTTTTATGCCATTATGCCCACAGTGTTACATATGTATAACAGAGATTGAAAAGAGGATACCTTAAAAATGACACATCAAAAATCCCATCCATATATTCCCAATATGGCACCTAAAGTCAAACAATCTATGCTGAATGCTATCGGTGTCAATAGTATCGATGATTTATACCAAGAAATACCTGATTCATTACGCATGAAATCGCCGATGAACTTGCCCGATGCGTTGCCATCAGAACATAATCTAAAACGGCATATGCACAGTATTTTAAACCAAAATATCGATTGCACAGACCTTGTCAGCTTCTTAGGGGGGGGATGTTACGACCACGATGTACCAGCCGTATGTGACGAAGTCAATGGACGGTCGGAATTTTTAACCGCTTATGCGGGTGAACCCTATGAGGATCATGGGCGTTTTCAAACTATGTTTGAGTATACTAGTATGATGACAGAAATTTTAAATATGGAAATTGTATCTGTCCCTGTATATGATGGGTTGCAAGCATCCGCCACTACCGCCCGTATATGTGGACAATTGACGGGACGCAAAACTGTATTAGTAATGGAAAACATCAATCCAGACAGACTGGATATGATACGAGGTTACACCCGTCCAGCCATTGATATCAAAACTGTTGCTTATGATAAAAATACAGGACAGATTGACATAAATGATTTACGACAAAAACTCGACCATACAGTAGCAGGGGTATTTTTTGAAAACCCGAATTTCTTTGGTGTTGTTGAAGATGGTAAAACCTTGTGTGATATGGCACATAACAACGGTTCAAAAGCAGTTGTATGTATCGATCCGATTACCACATCATATTTGACTTGTCCCGCGGATTATGGTGCAGACTTGGTTTGTGGCGATATTCAAAGCTTAGGCATACACATGCAATATGGGGGCGGACATGCGGGCTTTTATGCCTGTCATGATGATGCGGATATTGTGAATGCCTTACCCTGTCGCTTATTTGGTGTTGCACCCACAAAAGTGGCGGGTGAATATGGTTTTGGCGATATTGCTTATTACCGTACTTCGTTTGATAAGCGGGAGGAAGGCAACGAATGGGTTGGCACCGCCGCCGCCCTGTGGGGTATAACCGCTGGTGTGTATTTGGCATCACTAGGACCACATGGATTTAGAGAACTAGGACACACCATATGTGAACGGTCGGTCTATGCCCGGGACAAAATCAACAGTATAAAAAATGTATCCTTAGCATTTGCCCCTAGTGGTATTTTTCGGGAATTTGTTGTTGATTTTTCCCAATCAGGCAAAACTGTACAGCAGATTAACACAGACTTATTGACATGTGGGTACTTAGGGGGGCATGACTTGGGTAAAACTTTCCCCAATCTGCAAAATCATGCTCTTTATGCGGTAACCGAATGTCGTAACCAAGCAGATATAGATGGACTATGTACCGCCCTAAATAAAAGTATCAATGGATAAGGAGAAACAAATATGCACAACATAACAGCAGGACGGTTTACCAATGGACAGGCAAACTTGCGTAGATATCACCAAGCAAAATGGGATGAACCGATTATATTTGACTTATCCACAGAAGGGGAACGGGCATATTTACCCCCTGAAACCGAAACAGGCATAAAAACCCATATGGAAAAATTAGACAATATTATACCTAGCGGTATGATTCGCACAACCACAGCAAACTTACCAGAAATAAGTCAAAACCGTTTGGTACGGCATTATTTACGCTTGTCCCAACAAAACTTGGGGGCGGATTTTAATGTGGACATTGGGCAAGGTACATGCACCATGAAGTATAACCCCAAGGTCAATGAAAAATTCGCCCGTCATGCAAAGGTGGCACATATGCACCCTAGACAACCTTTGCAAACCGCACAGGGTATGTTAAAGATACTATATGATACGCAAACTTTTATGCAGGAAGTATCGGGATTGCCCATATGTAGCCTGACCCCAAGGGCAGGATCACAAGCTATTTATGCCAATGCATCGGTAGTACGGGCGTACTTTGAAGATTGTGGTGAAGGGGATACACGGGATGAAATTATCACCACTATATTTTCCCATCCCTCCGATGCGGCCGCCCCAAAAGTGGCGGGATATAAGGTGATTACTCTGTATAGCGACGACAGCGGATTGCCAGATATTGAAGCCTTAAAATCCGCTGTATCCGATCGTACAGCGGCACTATTTATCACCAATCCAGAAGACACCGGCATTTATAATCCTTATATTAAAGATTTTGTCGAGATTGTCCATCAAGCAGGTGGACTGTGTGTATACGATCAAGCTAACGCCAATGGATTACTGGGCATTGCTTGTGCCAAAGATGCGGGGTTTGACTTATGTCACTTTAATCTGCATAAAACCTTTGGGGCACCACATGGTTGTGGTGGACCGGGTGCAGGGGCTATTTGTGCGGTGAAAAAATTGGCACCATTTATGCCCATTCCTCATATCGCTTATGATGGGGATATGTATTATCCCTATGCTCCTGAAAAAACTTGTGGACGGATTGCGTCATTTATCGCACCAGGCAGTGTGATTGTGCGGACTTATGCGTGGGTTATGGCATTGGGGGCGGATGGACTAAAACAAGTGGCACAAACCGCTGTGTTGAATAACAATTATGTTATGAAAAAATTATTGGAAATAAAAGGGCTTTCCCTACCTTATGCTAAGGGTAAACACCGTATCGAACAAGCCCGATATTCTTGGCAAGAATTATTTAAAGATACGGGCGTACACAGTGGGCAAATCGGTATACGGGCGGCGGATTTTGGGGTGCATTATTGGACTTCACACCATCCATATGTGGTACCTGAACCGACAACGGTGGAACCAACAGAAGCATATTCAAAAAAAGATTTAGACGAATTTGTACAGATATTACAACACATCGCCGATGAAGCCTATACGCACCCGGAAATTATCACCACCGCCCCCCATAATTGCCCTGTATCACAAGTGGATGAAAGCGGACTGGATGACCCCAAAAGGTGGGCGACTTCGTGGCGGGGATACAAACGCAAAAATGTACAATTATAATGAACAAAGCATATTCTTCCCTTGTCATTGGTCTTGTCATTAACCCTATTGCTGGGGTTGGTGGTAGGGCAGGCTTAAAAGGCAGTGATACATTCACCGACCTGCACTATGCCCTGTCCCGTGGGGGGGTACAAAATGCCATTAAGCATATGCAAACAGTTGTGGATATGGTACAATCTTATGCAGATAAAGTACGATTTTTAACAGTGGCAGGGGACATGGGCGAAAGCGTTTTACAAGGATTTTCATATGATTGTGTCCCTATAAACATACAACCCACGCAAGGCATACAAACCACCGCTGAGCATACGGAGCAAGCATGTAGGCAGTTTTGGGGCAAATGTCATATGGTCATATTTGCTGGCGGTGATGGTACCGCCCGTGATATTATAAAAATGTACGATTTTAAAACCCCTGTACTCGGCGTACCAGCAGGGGTAAAAATCCAATCAGGGGTATTTGCTGCCACCCCTCGTGAAGCAGGTTTAGTGTTGCAACATTTTATCGCAGGACATATAAAATCATATACTGATTGCGATGTAATGGACTTGGACGAACACGCCTTACAACAGGGTATTTTAAGTCCACAATATTATGGGTATATGAAAGTCCCCCATATGCCCAGTTTTATGCAATCGGCAAAATGCCGTCCTTCCCAAGACGAAGATGTATATATTCAGGCTATTGCCACACATATGTATTCTGTATTACAATCACATGGTATATACCTTGTAGGACCGGGTAAAACCACTTATATGTGTTTACAACATATGGGTATACAAGGGTCTTTGATAGGTGTGGATGTCATAGAAAATGGCAAACTAGCCATAAAAGATACATCGATTAAAGATATTGATGCTTATTGTAAAAATCGTACTGTGACAGGTATCGTTGTAGGCTGTGTTGGTGGACAAGGGATTATTCTTGGACGGGGCAATCAACAAATATCAACGGATATTATCCGTCAAGTGGGTAAGCAAAATATTACAGTTTTGGCAACACCCAATAAATTGGCATCGTTACAGAACAAACCGTTTCGTGTCGACACAGGTGATGTGGGCTTAGACACACAGTTTAACGGATATATAACTGTTATCAATGGATTTGGACATAAAAGTATATATCCAATAAAAAACACTGTATAAAGGGGAGAAAACATGGGATTATTAGACAACAAAATTGCTATTATTACCGGTGGGGCATCGGGTATCGGCAGGGCAACTGCGGAACTTTTTGCACAGGAAAAATCTATGGTTATTATATGTGATTTAAATGCTGATAGCGGTATGGAAGTAGCGGAAAATATCCGTAAAATGGGGGGATGGGCAGAATTTCATACAACAGATGTCTCCGATGAAAACCATATTAAAAACCTTGTTACCACAGTAATGAATACGCAGGGACGGATTGATGTGATATTTAATAATGCAGGTGTTACCCGTCGTACCAATGCCATCGACACCACCGTTGATGAGTGGGATTTTGTTATGGCGGTCAATGTAAAGTCTATATTTTTAATGTGTAAACATGCTATTCCTGCCATGATACAAAATGGGGGGGGATCCATTATTAATACAGGATCGGGTTGGGGTATGGTCGGGGGCACAAACGCCTTGTCGTACTGTGCGTCAAAAGGAGCTGTAATAAATATGACCCGAGCATTAGCCTGCGATCATGGACCCGATAATATCCGTGTAAATGCTATTTGCCCCGGGGATACGGACACCAACATGTTACGGGATGAGGCTAAGCAACTGGGATTACACGAAACCGCACTGGTGGAACAAGGACATTTACGCCCCTTACAACGGGTGGGAAAACCCCAAGAAATCGCCGAAACAGTAGCATTCTTGGCATCAGATAGAGCGTCTTTTGTAACAGGGACCACCTTGGTTGTTGATGGGGGCGGATTGGCAGGGTCAATGTAAGGGAAACAACATATGAAATTAGGAGTTTGTTATTACCCCGAACAATGGGATAAAAGCCTGTGGCATCAAGATGCCAAAGATATGGTGAACATGGGCATTCGCATGGTTCGCATTGGCGAATTTGGTTGGTCATTAATGGAACCGACTGAGGGTGTGTACGCATGGCAATGGCTCGATGATGCCATTGATATTTTGGGTGGGGCGGGTTTGGAAGTTATACTTGGCACCCCTACCGCCGCACCGCCTAAGTGGTTGGTAGACAAACACCCAGACATCCTGCCCCATGACAGCAATGGCAAGCAATTAAAATTCGGTTCCCGCAGGCATTATACTTTTGCCAGTGAAGTGTATAAAACATATTGTGCGAGTATCGTTACAAAAATGGTACAACGGTATGGCAATAATGTGTTTGTCAAAGGCTGGCAGATTGACAATGAATATGGCGATCACAATACAATTTTAAGTTATGGGAATACGGACCGCATTGTCTTTCGCATATGGTTACAGCAAAAATACACCCATATAGACGCCCTAAATCATGCTTGGGGAACGGTGTTTTGGTCCATGCGGTATAACAGTTTTGATCAGATTGATTTACCCAATGAGGGCACTGAGGCACCCACCCCAACCGCTTTATTGGATTTTTACCGATTTAGCTCAGACAATGTGATAGCCTTTAACAAAGTACAGGTCGATATTTTACGCAAATACGCCCCCAATCAGTACTTAATTCATAATTATATGGCAGGCATGACCGATTTTGACCATTATGAGATTGGTAAAGACTTGGACATCGCTGCGTTCGATAGCTATCCGCTTGGGGGTGTTATGTATACATGGCATGACCATGCCCACAAAGTTCGCTATATGCGACAAGGCACCCCCGATAGGCTATCGTTTTTTCACGATCTATACAGACGGGTCGGCAATGGCAGACTGTGGGTTATGGAACAGCAACCGGGACCCGTTAATTGGGCAAAATACAACACCGCTCCCCTTGATGGTATGGTATATGTATGGACAATGGAAGCGTTTGCCAATGGGGCGGAAGTAGTAACCTATTTCAGATGGCGACAATCCCGATTTGCCCAAGAACAATATCATGCGGGTTTGTATTTACCCAATGGTGACATAGACCAAGGGGGGATTGAGGCAAAACAAGCATTTAAAGACATACAAAAACTGCCTGTATTGCCCAAACAACAAGGGGAAGTAGCGTGCATTATGGATTATGATTCCCTGTGGGCAATATCCGCTCTTCCCCAAGGGGAAAACTTTCAAGACCCCATAAGATATGTTTTTGAACAATACACCGCCCTACGACAACTGGGTGTATCAGTGGATATTATCCCATCAACAGACGACATAAGCGGATACAAAGCTGTATGTGTCGCCAGCATGACCATTGACAAACCTGCATTTACGGAAAAATTACAACAATTTAAGGGGGGCGTATTGATTATGCCCAGAACCGCTAGCAAAACCGCTGATATGTGGATACCGGAAACCCTGCCGATTGGCAGTTTACAATCGATCATAGATGTGACCATACAACGGGTCGAATCCTTACCCCCTTATCATACAGAAATGGTCAAATGGGGGGATAGTATATTTAAAATACAAGGATGGCGGGAAAGTATCACCACCACGGCAATACCCCTTGCCACTTTTGATACGGATTACCGTAATGGCTATCCCGCCTTGGTGCAACAGGAAAATGTACTATACTGTGCCTGCTTGCCTAGTGGGGATATGATGCGTGATATTATGAAATATATCTGTCATATGGCACATATTGAAACGCTGGATAATTTGGGGGATATACGGCTCATAAAAAGAGGAAATGTAACCTTTGCCATTAACTATGGACTAGAAGCAACATCCCTAAGTATTCCCAAGGATGCAAAAATTGTGGTCGGCACAGCAAACATACCCATCGCAGGCGTTACCATATGGCAGGTTTAAGATAAAGAAAGGGGAATATGTAATTTATATAATCTGCCTTTTATAATATATCCTACTTAGTCTTTTTAATATGGGATTGTTTTTTTATTGTTGACTCGTTTATAAAAAATACTTTATACTCATTGTGGTGATGTATGTAAGTTACATATGTCGAAGTACAAAGTAATATTATCTTCAAGGAAATAGAATATGAAAAAATTATTATTAATGTTGGCAACCGCTGGTTTTGCCAGTTTGTCGTTTGCTGAGTCAATCAATCCGGCGATTGTATACACAGTTGCAGGTAAAAATGATAAATCATTTAACCAATCTGCGGTAAATGGTATGGAAAAGTTCAAAAAAGAGACGGGAATCAATTACCGTGAATTTGAACCCAGTGCAGAAGTACAGTATGAACAAGCCCTTCGCAAATTTTCCCAACGGGGTTCGAATCCCATAATTGCCATTAGTTTTGCCCAAGCTCAAGCCTTGGATAAAGTGGCAGGGGAATTCCCAAACAACGATTATGCGATTGTTGATATGGTTGTGGATAAGCCGAATGTGAGGGGTATTGTTTTCCGGGAACAAGAAGGGTCGTTTTTGGTGGGGTTGTTGGCGGCAATGCACACACAAGGTGATACTATTAGTTTTGTCGGTGGTATGGATATTCCGCTTATTTGGGCATTTGCCTGCGGATATGAACAAGGGGCGAAATACATCAATCCAGACATTAAAGTTATCACAAATATGATTGGTACGGATTTTACTGCGTGGAACAACCCAGGGCGTGCATCTGAATTGGCAAAATCCCAATTCGAACGGGGATCTGACATTGTGTTTGCCGCCGCCGGAGGGTCTGGTTTGGGGGCATTACAAGCAGCGGCTGATTCCAATAACTTTGGTATTGGTGTAGATTCCAACCAAAATTATTTACACCCCGGTAATATGTTGACTTCTATGGTGAAAAAAGTGGATATTGCTGTGCATAAAGTACTCGAAGATTCCAAAAATGGTAAGTTTACGGGTGGTGTGCAATCGCTTGGCTTGTCCGAAGGTGGCGTAGGTTGGGCGTACGACGAATACAACAAGCACTTGATTACCTCAGCAATGAAAGCCAAAGTGGCACAGGCAGAAGCGGATATTACCAATGGTAAAATTAAAGTACACGATTACCGTAGCACGAATAGCTGCGATTATTAAGGCATATAATGGGTAATACCATGGCACAAGTTGCATCGCATGTTCCCCCAAATGGGGGGCATGTGTATGCTATTTCTTTGGGGGGTATCAGTAAATTTTTTGGGGCGGTGCGGGCAAATGATGATGTCAATTTGCAGGTTAAATCCGGCACTATTCATGGTATAGTTGGTGAAAATGGGGCGGGCAAATCCACGCTTATGTCCATATTATATGGATTATACCAAGCCGATACAGGGCATATTGCCATTAATAATACCCCGGTAATCATTTTAAATTCCCAACATGCCATTGGTCAGGGAATCGGCATGGTGCATCAGCACTTTATGTTGGTGGGCAATTTTACCGTTCTTGAAAATATTGTGCTGGGTGCAGAAGAGGGCGTGTTGTTAAAACATACTTTTGCAAATGCCCATAAAAAATTAACAGAAATTTCACAAAAATATGGATTAAGTATTGACTTAGACGCCATTACCGATGATTTGAGCGTTGGACAACAACAGCGGGTGGAAATTTTAAAGACCTTATACAGAAATGCGAAAATTTTGATACTTGACGAACCTACGGCTGTATTAACGCCCCAAGAAACTGTCCAGTTTTTTGACATTTTAAAGGCTTTAAAAGACGATGGGGTGACGATTATCTTAATCACCCATAAACTTAAAGAAATTATGGCGATTACGGATTTTGTATCGGTGATGCGTCATGGTAAAATGGTGCATCATTGTGCCACTGCGGATACGAATACGGATGATTTGGCGTTGCACATGGTGGGGCGTCCGGTAATTAACAAAATTGCCAAAGCGGATTTTAATCCCCAAGATATTTTATTGTCGATGCATCATGTGGGTTACACAGACAGTTTTGGAATACAACGGTTGAAAGATATTTGCTTGAGTGTGCGTGCGGGTGAAATTTTGGGTATTGCTGGTGTGTCGGGTAATGGACAGACTGAATTGTTGGAAGTATTATCGGGTATGACCCCTTTGCAATCGGGTAGTATAAACATTAATACCATTACTGTTACGCCCCAAAACCCTGTATTTACCGACCAAGTTCGTAATCTTGGCGTATCGCATATTCCCGAAGATCGTTTGCGCACAGGAATTGTTAAAGATTTTAGCGGACAAGAAAATATGATACTTGGATATCAAGGTAATACCGCATACAATAAGGGTATATTTATGGATAATATGGCGGTTTTAAATACCGCCAATGATTTAATGCAGGCGTTTGATGTGCGTCCCAACGATGCCCATTTGCGTATGGGAAATTTTTCAGGGGGCAATCAGCAAAAATTGGTAATTGCCCGTGAATTTTCCGCAAATCCAAACATATTATTAATCGGTCAGCCCACCAGAGGCGTTGATATTGGGGCGATTGAGGCGATTCATAAACGGATTATCCATATGCGTGACCAAGGCAAAGCGATTATACTGGTATCGGTGGAATTGGAAGAAATCATATCATTGAGTGATACGGTGGCGGTGATGTGCCAAGGGGCGATTATCGGTACAGTAACAGGGGATGATATTAATGAACACAAAATCGGTATGTTAATGGCGGATGCCAGTACATAATACATCAGAAAAGAAAAGTCTATCCTTATGAAAAGCATAACTTTAAAATATTCAGATACGCTTATTTTACCACTGTTTAGTATCTTTATTTCATTTGTGCTGAGTGGCTTAATTATTTATATTTTGGGTGAAAATCCATTTGAGGCTTTAAAATATATATTTATGGGTGTATTTGCCTATGAAGAAGGGATTGGATATACTTTGTATTATGCCACCAATTTTATTTTTACGGGTTTGGCCGTATCGTTGGCGTTTTATGGGGGGATGTTTAATATCGGTGCAGAGGGACAAGCATATGTGGCGGGGCTTGGTACCACCCTTGTGGTGTTATTTTTGGATAGTATTTTCCCCCCCGCTATAACCGTCATATGTGCTATGTTTGGGGCGGTGGTATTTGGGGCGTTTTGGGGATTTATACCCGGGTACTTAAAAGCCAAACGGGGGGCACATGAGGTGATTACCACCATTATGTTAAACTTTATTGCGTCCTCTGTTATTTTATATATTATCGTTGAACATTTTATCAAAAGCGGACAATCGGTGTCCTCCCGTCTATTTGCCGATGGGGTTAATATGCCCACAACCCATGACATCGTAAGGGGTATGGGATTTGATATGGTAAATACGCCCATGAATATATCATTTTTTGTGGCATTAATAGTTGCTTTTTTTGTATGGGTGTATATTTTTCGCACCCGTTGGGGGTATAATTTACGCACGCTTGGAAAATCGGAAAATATTGCCAAATATGCGGGTATTCGCCCAACCAGAAGTATTATTATTACCATGTGTATCAGTGGGGCATTGGCGGGTGGTGTTGCCATTAACCAAGTACTGGGCGTTGACCAACGGCTTATCGGTGGGTTTGTTAATGGGGCAGGATTTGTGGGCATTGCCGTGGCGTTAATTGGCAGGAATCATCCCCTTGGCATTGTTTTGGCATCGTTATTGTTTGGATTTTTATACCAAGGTGGTACGGAAATGAATTTTGAAAACCCCAATATTTCTAAGGAAATGGTGTTGGCAATTCAAGGGTTAATTGTGTTGTTTGCAGGGGCATTACCACTGGTTTTTAAACCTGTATTGATCCGTATGTTGGGGGGCAAGAAAAATGTTTGATTTGATGTTACAGATTGCCGATTCTACTGTACGGGTAAGTGTGCCATTGGTACTGGCATCCATGGCGGGATTATTTAGCGAACGGTCTGGGATTGTCAATATTGCCCTTGAGGGTACGATGCTTGCTGCGGCGTTTACCGCTGCTGCTATATCCAGTTTGACGGGTGATGCGGTGTATGGATTGTTGTGTGCGGTGTTTGTGGCAGTATTTATATCACTTATCCATGGGGTGGTAACGATTGTATATCAAGGCAACCACATTATATCCGGGCTTGCCATAAATATGTTTGTTAGCGGTATTACCGTTACCGTCGGCACAGCATTGTTTAACATGGGCGGTATAACCCCTATGCTGATTGGGGATTCCCGATTTACCAGTAAGACCCTGCCGTTTGTGGAAAGTTTTGGTAATATTCCTGTGTTCGGTGATATATATGTACAGGTCATATCAGGACATTTATCGTTGGTGTATGTGGCGTTTTTCAGTATATTTGCCACTTGGTGGATTGTATTTCGCACACGATTTGGGTTGCGGTTACGGGCAACAGGTGAAAATGCCCATGCGGTTGATACCGCTGGTATCAGTGTATATAAGATCCGTTTTATGGCAATGGCATGTTGTGGGGTATTGTTGGGAATTGCGGGAACTTATATCAGCACCGGTCAAAATGCGGGTTTTATCCGTGAAATGACCGCTGGACAAGGGTATATGGCACTTGCGGCGTTGATATTTGGAAAATGGCGACCGGTACCCGTGTTGTTTGGGTGCTTGTTATTTTCGGTTTTGGACGCCATATCCATACGTTTACAAGGTGTCGATATTATCGGGGTTTCCATACCTATTCCCCTTATCCAAGCGTTACCATATATATTGACGATTATTTTATTAGCGGGATTTATTGGCAAGGCTATTCCCCCAAAAGATATTGGAAAACCATATGTCAAAGAACATTAATTTTACCATACATCATTCCCATGCTTTACAAATATGTAAAGATATGATGGACAACGCCTATGCCCCATATTCTAATTTTTTGGTCGGGGCGGTGATTTATGCGGATGATGGGGCGTATTATGGGGGGTGTAATGTGGAAAATGCCGCTTATCCACAGGGCAGTTGTGCCGAAAGCAGTGCCATATCACACATGATTATCCATGGGGCAAAACATATCCATGCCATTTGGGTTATGGGCAAGGGTAAAAATTTGGTTACCCCATGTGGGGGATGTCGACAAAGGATTCGTGAATTTGCGGTGAATCTGCATATCCCTGTTTTTGTATGTTGTCCCGAAAAGGGCATACGGCTCAGCACGACCTTAAACGATTTGTTGCCATATTCTTTTGGACCAGAAAATTTATAATGTAGGGCGTTAAATAGGGTTTTCTTATGCCACGCACAACAATAGCACTTATTTACGATTTTGATGGGACGCTTGCCCCTGGGAATATGCAGGAACACAGTTTTTTGCCCGATATAAACATATCCAAAGAAGACTTTTGGGCAAAAGTTGACAAAATTACCGAACAACAAAAATTGGATAATATATTGGTATATATGGACTTAATGATAAAGGAATCCCATGATCAGGGCAAAAGTATATCCCGTCAGAATTTAAAAGATTATGGCAAAAATATTCAATTGTATAAGGGGGTTGCAGAGTGGTTTGACTTAATAAATGTCTATGCCAAACGGTGTAATGTCAATCTGGAACACTACATCATATCGGCGGGTAACAAAGAAATACTCGAAGGTTTGCCGATTACAAAATATTTTAAGCAAATATATGGATGTAAATTTATCTTTGATGAAAGGGATATTGCCACGGGGTGCGGGCTTGCGGTAAACTATACCACCAAAACTCAATTTTTATTCCGCATTAACAAACGGGTCTTAAATGAACACGATGTGGATATAAACAAATATACCCCTAAACAACACCGTCCAGTGCCCTTTCGCAATATGATATTTATAGGCGATGGGGAAACGGACATACCCTCGTTTCGTTTGGTTAAGGAGTATGGCGGACATTCTATAGCTGTATACGAACCGCAAAAATTACCCACCAAAGATAATCTTACTTCCCAACAAAAAGCGGAAGCTTTAAAAACCGATGGACGGGTGAACTTTATTGCTGAAACTGATTATACAGAACACAGTAATTTACACAAACAAGTAACCGCTATCATAAACAAAATCACGGCGGACAATGCTATCGCTGGTTTAAATTTACAGGTATAAGAAAAAGTATTTTATGTGACATGACAAAGCGGAACAGGTATTACCACTTCCAGTCCAAACAAACCATAATAGAATACGCCTAAAATAAAAATACAAAGAAATATTACAATGCATATTAAGAAAAATAGACTAATGCGACCGATTTTGTTGTAATAGGGTGTAAAATCAATTTTCAGGCACATATTGTAACAGAAAATATACCAAAATTCTTATTTTAAGATTGACAGTGGGGTATAAATACTATAAGATTCTGTGTAGTGTGTTGCAATTATCAAAAAAAGGAAAAATATGACAAACCTAAATTTTGAAGAAATAGAACAAAAGATACCAGATGTGGTCGAATTTGTGAGGGAATTTAAACATCTGCAATGGGAAGAGAAAAAGCGGGGAATAAATGATGCCAATACATTTACAACTTTGTTATTTAAATCTGATGAAGTTCGTCTGCATTCTCGATTTTTACGTTTCTTATTAGATCCACAAGGTAACCATTATCAAGAAGATTTATTTTTAAGGTTGTTTTTAAAATGTGTGGGATTGTCAGATTTTGGGTTAAATACAGCAAGGTGCGATGTAGAAAAAGAATATGAAAACATTGATTTATACATAACCGATGGCAATAAACACATCATTTTGGAAAATAAAATATGGGCACCCGATCAAGAAAAACAACTTCAAAGGTATATAAAGAGTATCCAACAACCAGACACCAATCCTGATAATATAGCTGTTATATATCTGTCCCCTGATGGTAAAGAACCCAGTGAATATAGTTTAGGAGAGGAGTATCGTATAAGTCATTGTAAAAAATTTATAGAAAGTGAAAAATATAAATACCATTACAGACAACTCAGTTATGAAATCCATATTATACAATGGCTGGAATCGATTCATACAGAAATTGCACACATTACCAACTTATCTGTTATGATAGAGCAATACATAGAAGTGGTACAAAAAATTACAGGAAAATATGAGGAAAAAATTATGGGATTTTATAAATATGTAAAAGATAAAAATAAAGCAGATCTAATTGAAGATTTGGAATGTTTAAATGAATTATATGCTGAAGAAACTAATAAAATATTAAAGAAATTTTGGGAGAAAGTAGAAGAAAATATCAAATGTAAGCTAGGATCAGAGTATCCTTTCAGTCCTAAGTATGAAAAACTCAAGCATGATAAACGAGGAGGTACTCCTGTTCGTATTGAAGGGAAAAAAGAGCCATACCTAGCGGCTGAATACATTTGTGATAATCAAAGAACAGATACAGATAATGGTATAAAAATTAAACATAAAGGTATAGCTATTAAATATGGGATACTTAATGATGAAAATTGCTGGTGGAATGAAGAGAATGATAAACCTAAAATTTATCCCCCAGATCAATCTAAATCTTTGACTCAAAAAATTGCTGATGAAGGCGTAGATGCAGTAGCCAAAGGGTTTGCAGATGCATTCTATGAAACCTTCAAAGAAGTAAAATCGAAAATCTCATAAATTTTGTGGGAAAGAATATGGTAATGGGTCTGAATTTATAGTCCATAAATTACAGGATTGGCTTAAACACATGCAGGTTGATATGGCTTGTATTGACAAAGGCAGTCTATGGCGGAATGGCTATAATGAAAGCTTTAATGGTAAACTATGGGACGAATGCTTGAACATGGAAGTATTTGACACTTTAATGCAAATACAGGCAATTATAGAAAACTGACAGTATGAATATAACCATATCCACCCCCACAGTGCATTGGGATATAATCCCCCGGTGCAAATTAAAACCCAATAACCCAAATCTAAAAGTGGATCAATTATTGGGGTGCGGTCATGTGGTATGGTGATACATTACAGAGCTATTTTTTAATCAAATGATAAGGATTGTTTATTATGCGTGAAATTATTTTTGATGTGGAAACTACGGGGTTGTCGCCTAATTATGGGCATCGGATAGTGGAAATTGGGGCGGTGGAAATGATCGATTTGCAATGTACAGGGCATATATTCCATCATTATATAAATCCCAAACGGGATATTCCAGCGGAAGTTGTTAAAATTCATGGAATTGATAATAACACAGTTGCCGATTGTCCCACCTTTGCCCATATTGCCGATGAGTGGTTGGATTTTATAGGCGATACAGCAAACATTGTTGCCCACAATGCCCGCTTTGATATGCTTTTTTTGAATGCAGAACTAAAATGGGCGGGGTATAAACCTATCGCCCCTGAGCGTGTAGTCGACAGCTTAGCATTGGCAAAAAAGCGATATCCTGATCAATCAAACAGCCTAGACGCCCTGTGCCATCGATTACATATCAAAGTCGAAAACCGTACTCTGCATGGGGCACTGGTCGAAAACCGTGCCCTGCACGGGGCACTGTTGGATAGCAAATTATTGTGTGAAGTATATAAAAAACTAAGGCAATAAAAACTATATAAACAAGAAAGGCAGCCATATGAACGAAATTATACTTGCAGGGGGATGTTTTTGGGGAACACAGCATTACCTTCGACAAATACAAGGTGTCCTCAAAACAACCGTGGGATATGCCAGTGGCGATATTGCTACCGCCACATATAAACAGGTATGTACTGGCACGACGGGACATGCGGAGGCGGTACAAGTGATATGGGATGCGGATGTGGTACATTTGGATGCTATTTTGCGGGTATTTTTTCAAATTCATGACCCGACTACCGCCAATCGTCAAGGAAATGATATGGGCACCCAATATCGGTCGGCAATTTTTTATAAGGATTCTAAACATGCGGACATTGCCCATGCCCGTATTACCCGTATGCAACACTCACAAAAATGGGGGGCGGATATTGTTACTGAGGTTGTGCCTTATACCACCTATGTGGAGGCAGAACCCTATCACCAACACTATTTAATGAAAAACCCCAATGGGTATAATTGCCATTTCCCCAGAAAAGAGTGGGATTTGGATTAAATATGACATTGTGTTATAAAACACCTATATGATATAACATACCAAAAAACATATATCCCACAGGAATTTATCTTATGCAAAATATTACTGTTTTAAATCATCCCCTTGTACACCACAAAATGACCATGTTGCGCAACAAAAACACACCCAGTGTATTGTTCCGTCAAGTGTTACATGAAATCACGCCATTGTTGGCATATGAAAGTACCCGCCATTTGCTTACGGAGGATATATTCGTCCATACCCCCATTTGTGGGACTGTGGGGAAAAAGATTAAAGGAAAAAAGGTGGCGGTTATTTCTATTTTACGGGCGGGCAATGGATTATTGGATGGGTTTTTAAATATTATTCCCAACGCAAGGGTGGGCTTTGTCGGTATGGAGCGGGATGAAACCACCGCACAGGCACACAGCTATTATTGTAAATTACCCAAGTGTATGGAACAACGACATGTAATTGTGATTGATCCGATGCTCGCAACAGGGGGCAGTGCCATTGCTACCATTGCCAAAATTAAAAAATATAAACCGCTTAGCGTTACATTTGCTGCACTCATTTCTGTCCCCGAAGGGGTACAGGCGTTACAATCCGCCCATTCGGATGTACATATTGTTGTGGCAACTATGGACGAAAAATTAAACGCTCAAAAATACATAGTCCCGGGGCTAGGCGATGCAGGTGATCGTATTTTTGGCACGGTGGAAAAATAACCTATTCTCCATAAAAAATTGGCGTTTACCAATTTATTTCCCATTTTTAACATTTTTATTGCATTTTTCCTTATTTTCTTATATATCCCCCTTGTGCCATTATGTTCATTCAGATTCTGTGGATATGTTTGGAAATATATGTTGGTACCACGCAACCGCCCTGGAGGTGCGTGTAAACAAGACAGATTATATATATTAAGGAGTATATTATTATGAAAACTATTTCTGTTCAACGACGGGATCGGGTTGGTAAGGGTGCGGCCCGTGCAGTACGCCGTGAAAACTTAGCCCCCGGTGTCATTTATGGCAACAAACAAGCCCCCGTGGCAATTACCGTTGATCCACGAACAATTGACAAAGAATTAAACACAGGCATATTCTTTAATACTGTGTACATGTTGGATGTAAATGGGAAAACTGAAAAAGTTTTACCCCGTGATGTGCAAATGCATGTGGTATGGGATACTGTCCAAGCCATTGATTTTTTGCGGGTAACGGATGATACCAAAGTAAAGGTAAATGTGCCTTTGGTGTTTATTGGGGAATCTGAAAACCGTGCGGTGCGTATGGGCGGACGGTTGCAAGTGGTATGTCGTGAACTGGCGATTATTACCCATGCGGGAAACATTCCCCCTACTATTGAAGTGGATGTGACCGAAGTTAAATTTGGCGGTATCGTGCGTATTTCAGGCATCAAATTGCCCAAAGGTGTGGTGGCAAATATCAAAGACGATGCGGTTCTTGTATCCTTGAAAGCACCACGGGGTGTATCCGCCTCAGATCTTGACGATGATATATAACATATAATACGGGGTGTCGGGTATGGTGTTTGTATTTGTTGGATTGGGCAATCCCAGCAACGCATACAGCCATACCCGACATAATGTGGGTTTTATGGCGGTGGACACAATTGTCGATTGTCATAATTTTCCCCCATTTCAACAAAAATACAAAGGTGAAATTGCCACCGCAACAATATGCATGCACAAAGTTATTGTTGTTAAGCCTCAGACTTTTATGAACAAATCGGGGGAATGTGTGTCGCAGGTGGTAAACTTTTATAAAGTCCCCCCCAAAAATGTTATTGTATTTTATGATGATTTGGATTTGCCAATCGGTAAAGTACGGGTGAAAATTGGGGGGGGGAATGGCGGACACAATGGACTTCGCAGCATGGATTCGTATGTGGATAAAAATTATGTACGGGTACGGATTGGTATCGACCACCCCGGGGATAAAAATCAGGTGAGTACATATGTACTTGGTAAATTTACACCTGATGAAACCCAGATTATAGACAGCGTAACCCAAGATATTGCCGATTATGTGGATTTATTGATCGATAATAATGTGGGGGAATTTATGAATAAATTGGCACTCAAACGGCAAAACAATAAGGGGAATATTTATGGGATTTAATTGTGGCATTGTGGGATTACCAAATGTGGGAAAATCCACTTTGTTTAATGCGTTGACACAAACGCAAGCGGCGGAAAGTGCCAATTATCCATTTTGTACCATTGAACCCAATACAGGCAGGGTGGGCGTTCCCGATCCCCGTTTGGATGTGTTGGCGGATATGGCACAATCGGAAAAGAAAATTGCAACACAATTGGAATTTGTCGACATTGCCGGCTTAGTAAAAGGGGCATCGAAGGGCGAAGGCTTAGGCAATCAATTTTTGGCAAATATTCGTGAAGTGGACGCCATCGCCCATGTGTTGCGGTGTTTTGATAAGGGTGATATTACCCATGTGGAAGGGTCCGTTGACCCATTGCGGGATGCGGATATTATTGAAATGGAACTTATGATTGCCGATATAGAAAACTTGGAAAAACGCATCGCTAATATGCAAAAACGCTTACGGGGGGGCAATAAAGAATTGCAAAAAGAACTAGATGTGATGCAAAAAAGTCTGCATACCTTAAATCAAGGATACCCCGCCCGTAAATCGCCATTGGACGACGAAGAACAACAAAAAATCTTTAAAATGCTTGCGTTGTTGACGGGAAAACCTATGGTGTATGTGTGTAATGTGGATGAAGATTCTGTGGTTACAGGCAATGCCCATTCGCAAAAAGTGATGCAAAAAGCTGAATCTGAGGGGGCAGAGTGTGTTATTATTTCCGCTGCTATCGAAGCAGAAATTTCGCAAATCGATGAACCAGCCGACCAAGCGGCATTTTTAGCGGATTTGGGTTTACAAGAAACCGGCTTAGCACGGGTTATTCGGGCGGGATATAATACTTTAAACCAAATTACATTCTTTACGGTGGGTCCCAAAGAAGCCCGGGCATGGACGGTGACCGCCGGTGCCACCGCCCCCAATGCAGCCGGTGTCATACATGGCGATTTTGAACGGGGATTTATTTGTGCCGATACGATTGCATATGACGATTATTATGCTTTGGGTGGGGAAAGTGCCGCCAAAGATGCGGGTAAAATCCGTCAAGAAGGCAAAACCTATATCGTCCAAGATGGCGACATATTTCATTTTAAATTTAATGTGTAATCGGTACTTTCTGCTGAAAGAAGGGCACATTTACAGAGCATGTATATTTTTTCTGAGATTTTTTAAACCTGCTTTATATCTTGTTGTTCATAAACCACAACAAAGGCAATTTTTATCTTTTTGAGTGGTTAAAGTTTTAAACAGCATATATTGGGTATCGATAATTAGGATTTTGTTGTATAATACGCTGTCTAGTTGTAATAAGATTTTTAATACTTCGGTGGCTTGTAGGGTGCCAACCACCCCTGCGACGCTGCTCAGTACCCCTGATATTTCACAAGATGTGGCATATCTTGTATCAGGTGGGGTGGGAAATACACACTGGTAACAAGCCGTATCTGTTCCAATGGATAAGACCTGTCCTGAAAATCCTTGTAATGATGCACTGACCAAAGGTTTTTGTAATTGTACCGCCACCCGGTTTATGATATATCGGGATGCAAAATTATCCGTACCATCCACAATCACATCGTATTTTTCCGCTATTTGTTTAAAGGTGTTTTCATCGATGCGTTGTCGATAGGTATGGACCACAGTTTCCGATCGCAACGCCGATATAGTATCCTTGGCGGATGTAACCTTAGCATGACCGATAGCGTATTCTGTGTGGAGTATTTGCCGTTGTAAGTTGCTGATATCCACTGTGTCAAAATCTGCAATACCCAATGTGCCGACCCCTGATGCGGTCAAATACATTAATACAGGTGAACCGAGCCCACCAGCACCAACCACCAAGACTTTGGCATTTAATAATTTTTGTTGCCCTTTTGCCCCCACAGATTCCATAACAATATGGCGGGCAAATCGGTGTTGGTGTTCGGTGGATAATGGCATGCTATAAAAGGGTTTTAAATGCCATCAAATAGGGGTGTGGATTGGTACCTTTCCGCCGTAGACGCCACAATTGCTACAATCCGCTTCCCTGCATTTTCCGGCAATTCGGATAATTCCAAGGCAACCGCAATCGTAGCCCCAGAAGAAATACCCACAGGCAATCCATCGCTTTTTGCCACTGCACGGGCGGTGCTGAATGCGGTTTCGTTTGCCACTTGATAAATTTTGTCAACCACATTGTTATTATAATTTTCTGGTACGAATCCAGCACCGATTCCTTGAATTTTGTGCGGACCGGGACGACCGCCGGATAATACGGGGCTGTCTTCGGGTTCAACGGCAATAATTTGCACATCTGGATTATGTTGTTTTAATACTTTACCCACGCCGCTGATGGATCCACCCGTACCGACACCAGCAATAAAAATATCCACTTTACCGTCTGTGTCGTGCAAGATTTCTTGGGCGGTTGTAACTTCGTGAATGGCGGGGTTGGCGGGATTTTCAAATTGCCCAATGGCGGTGTATCCTTCGGCTTCTAATTGTTGTGCCCGTGCAATGGCACCACCCATCCCTTTTTCGGCGGGGGTTAATTCCAATGTTGCCCCCAAAAACTTCAACATTTTACGGCGTTCCAAGGACATGGATTCAGGCATTACCAGTGTTAAGTCCAATCCCTTTGCCGCCGCAACAAATGCCAATGCAATCCCCGTGTTACCGGATGTGGGTTCGACCAATTTGACCGAATCTAAATGTATTCCTGATTTTTCAATAGCATCTAACATGGCAAGCCCGATGCGGTCTTTGACGCTGGATAGGGGGTTGAAAAATTCCAACTTCAAGGCGATTTCCGCATTGCCTTTGTTTAGGTTATTTAAGCGTACCAAAGGGGTATTGCCGATAACATCTAGTATAGAATCATAAATTTTATTGTGTTGCATAATGTTTTACCTCGTTTTATTGCATTAGATTACATAATTTAAGTTTTGTGGGGTTGCATTTTTCACCCCTTTTTCCTGTGCCACATCGCACAGATCCTGTAAGCTGACGGATGCCAGTTTTTCCATATTTTCCCGTGCCATTTCTTGCCACAGGGGTTTTAATATTTTTATCGACAAATCCGATCCATTTTCCAAATTGTACACATTTTCCCGTCCTTCTAATTCATCGACCACACGGACAATTTCATCCAAAGTTATTTTTCTGCGTTCCCGTGCCAAGTGGTATCCCCCCTTTGGTCCCCGTGTACCTTTTAGCACGCCATTTCGCACCAGTTTTTGTAACACCTGTTCCAAGTATCGGCGGGGAATATTGTGTCGATCGGCGATGTCTTTGGATTGCACAGGGTTAAAGGAAGTGTGATAGGCGATATCGAATACCGCCTCCACAGCAAACATTGTTTTTTTGCTAAGTTTTAAAACCATTTTTGTATAACCTTCTTATTTGTCATAGGGATGTTATACGCCTGTGGAACCGAAACCACCGACACCTCGCACGGTATTTTTCAGTTCCGCCACTTTTTCAAATGTTGCACGCCACACGGGGGCAAGTATGGCTTGGGCAATCCGCATACCACGGGATACGATAAAATCTGCATCGCCATGATTGATAAGAATAATCCTTATTTCCCCACGATAATCCGCATCAATTGTTCCCGGAGCGTTGGGCAAAGATATGCCATTTTCAAACGCTAACCCAGATCGGGGACGGATTTGCCATTCGTACCCAGATGGCAATGCTACGGATATACCCGTCGGGATTAATGCCCGCTTACCTATGCCGATGGTAATATCCTTATCAACCGCTGCTAATAAATCCATACCTGCCGCATCGGCGGTCTTATAACTAGGCAAAGGCAACCCTTCACCATGGGGGAGTTGCTTTACCTGTACAGTAATGCTCATAATACAATAGTCTCCGAATTATTTACTGTTTTTAATAAAAAATAACACCTTTTTTATGTATATATCACAATTTTATCTCTGTGGCAACAAAAAAATACCATAATCGTAATTTTTTTTATGTCGAAGGGTATGTAAAGGCAAAAAATCAGATTTTTGTATATGTCATAATGAAAATCATAACCCCCAAAAAACCATTGTACATATAAGAAATTACAGTGTAATATGCAACAAAATATTTTGAATTTACACAGGAATACAGGAATATGATGTCATATAAGGCGGTTTATATACAGGGTATTTTGGTATGTTGGGGGTTGGCGGTGGGTGCCCATATGTTGTCTGCGTATGTGGGCGGTCCTTATATGTTATATGCACTGGCACTTGGTATGGGGCTGGGGCGTGTTTTGTATACATCACCTTTTGCATCAGGTATTGGATATACAGCAAAAAAATTACTGCGGATTGGGGTTGCTTTATTGGGGGCACAGATTACTTTTGATGAAATTGCATCCTTAGGCTTTGATGTGGTGTGGGCGTTATGTGGGGCGGTAATTGCTACCATCATATTTGGCATATTTGCCGGCAGAATACTGGGCGTTGGCATCCGTATGGGGGTTTTAACTGGGGGGGCGATTGCTATTTGTGGGGCATCGGCGGCGATGGCGGTGTCATCCGTATTGCCACAGGATAAAAAATTACAACAACAAACCTTGTTTACTGTGGTTGGGGTTAATGTATTAAGCAGTATTGCCATGGTATTATATCCGTTTATTGCCCTTGGATTGGGGTATAATGCCATGCAATCTGGGGTTTTTTTGGGCGGATCAATCCACGATGTTGCACAAGTGATTGGGGCGGGATTTTCCATTTCTGATAGGGTGGGTAATCTGGCGACCATCAGTAAATTGCTAAGGGTTGCCATGTTGTTGCCCATCGTATTTTGTTTGGGCTTTATTGTATATTGGTTATCCCGTCGGGGCAATATACATGGGGGCGGTACAATCGACACCCCATTCCCATTTTTCTTGTTGGGTTTTTTGGGTTTGGTTGCTTTAAACAGTATGGATGTATTGTCGATTGTCCTACCCATGGATATATCATTATCACAGGCGTTTGCAAATATATCGAAGTGGATATTAACTATGGCGGTAATTGCATTGGGTATGCAAACTTCGGTCAAAGAAATACTGCTCATCGGGCACAAGGCCATAATATTAATGGTATTGGAAACAATTTTTATTGCCGTATTGGTGCTGGGAATTGTGTCTTACATGATATAAAAAAAATAAAATATTTCGAGTACAATAATCCCCCGATGGGGATAGTGTTGGGAAGGGTGTATGGGTATCAGATTATCGTATCAGTATACAAAACCATTGTAATTGTATTTTGTCAATTAGGGGCGTATCGACAATAAAAGGGGGCTTTTTACAGCCCCCTTTATTTATTTTACTATATATATGATTTTGTCAAAGGCGTTGTATTTTTTGTCTGTACTAGCGGGAATTTGAATGCGTAATGCCAACGCTTCATTAAGTGTAGAACCAAAGAAAATAAATCCCACTGGTATTCTGGCACGCAAATTTGTTTGAATGCCATTTATGACCTGTGTAGGAGAACCTGTTATTACGGAGGTTCCAGCAACAATTATTTTGCTATTAATGCTCGTTAAGTCCACATCGCTGATTCCTGCACTAAACGCCCCCGTTACTCGTTTCACGGTTATGTTGCTTGCCATACCACTTGATAAATTAGCTTGGCTTAATAGGGACCCATTTACAGTGCGGTCGTCCACATCGATGCGTCTAGTATTTCCTCGAATACGATTTGCCGCTTTTTCTGCTTCTGCAGCAGACGCATATTTTGTATCAATCGTCAGCGGATAGTCCTGTTTAGCAACAGTAAAGTTGTAATATTCTGTGATTTTTGGTGCTGTGTTTTTTGCTTTACGGACAATTTTTACCAATAGGGTACCGCCTTTGGTCAATTTAGTGGCATCAATAACCCCTGTTGTGCTGTTAATAGCGTCTGCCCCGGTAATAATACCTGTGGTGGTTGGCGTTTTGCCACTGCCATCATCCCCCCCTGTAATGATAGAGAATGTATAATCGCCGTCAGCTATTTTAAATGTTTGACCTAAATCAGACCCCTTTAAGTTATAAGTGATGGCAAAGTCCTTACCCCACTTTCCTGATTCTGTGGGGGTTGCGGAAGTTATTGCCCCTGTGACTGCGGACAGTTTAAAGATATCGCTCTTATCTTGATATTTGACACTTTCAAATACAGCGGTAACTGTTGTCCCTGCGGGTATTGTCCCCGATATGGTCATACTCTTTCCGCCCGAATCAATGGCAAGGTTCCCATGGCTATCTGTATCTGCTAGGCTTTTTAGGGTCCAATCGGCTTTTTGCGTGCCTGTGGGAGGTGTCATTTGCCCCAATATATCGGCGGTACTTACTGTTTTATTGCCACCTGTATAAGATACAATAAGATCCGCCATACTAAGCGTCCCTGTTGCTGTTTGCTTATTGATGGGTACATCCACATCCCGACTCATTTGGGCATACTTGTCGTTTGCCGCATAGGTAATCTTCACTTTTACCACCCCACTTCGGGCAGTTTTGGCAATCTTACCATCGCTCGCCGCTACAGTGATAGCATTGCCCCCGGTGGTCGAACCCGCAGTCGTACCGGATAAGGCGTATGTGGCGGTACCAATACCCGTTGGTAGATTTGCTGGTGTATATGTTACCGCTGTACTGGCGGTTGCCCATGTAATCCCTGTGGCACTAACCCTAAAGTTGGGGTGGTCGTTGCTATCTTGTTTGGTTACGGTAATATTTTCATAGTCTGTTAGTGCGGGCAATCCGCCTTTGGCGGCACGGACGATTTTTACCAACAGTTTCCCTGATTTATTCAGTTTGCTACCGTCAATTTTCCCTGTTTTGTTGTCAATCGCCCCAGTTAATGCACCCGTTACAATATTCGCAGTGGTGGCATCTTTGCCCCCTTTACCCCCATCACTGGTGGGTAAAATGGTAAAGGTGTAATCGCCAGCGTTCGTTGGTGTGCCTTTGGTAAAGGTTACGGCTGTATCGCCCACACTATCAGACAGTTTTAACTTATAATCCGCCGCAACGCTAAATCCTATGCCCCATTTACCGCTTAACCCCGTACGGGTGTCGCCGGTGCTCATTGCCCCTGCACCTGTGGATAGTGTAAAGGTGGCGGACTTATCCGTGTATTTATCACTTTTGAAAGTAGCGGTAACCGTAGTACCGGTGATTGCCCCGGATATGGTCAGGGTCTTGCCATTCACAGCAAGATTCGCATGGCTTGCTGATAAGCTCTTAAGTGTCCAATCCGATGTTGTCCCTAAACCACCGGCACTGGGTACACCCAATTTCCCTGTTATGGTGGCGGTGCTTACCGTTTTGCTGGTGTCGCTTGCCCCAAACGGTATTACAACAGGTCCCATAGTTAATGCCCCTGTCCCTGTTTGCTTGGCAATGGCAAAGTCCGCTAGTATCGCTTGTCCTGTGTATTTGGTATCCGTAGATTTTGCGTTCATTGTGATAACCACTGTACCAGACGATGTAGCCCCAGTGATACCGCTACCATCCGATACGACCGCTAATCTGCCTGTGGGGGCACCAACTGTCTTAGCTGCCACAGTCCAATCGTAATTGCCAAAGGTTGTGCCGGTGGGCAATCCGGCAAATGTTAGGGGGATTTTACCCCCATTATTTTTCCATGTGTTGTCGCTGCTACCAACCGTTGGTTTAGTAATATCACGGGCTAAATCTTGTTTGCTTACCGTAAAGTTTTGATATTCGGTAACGGCGTCTACACTGCCTTTTTTGGCACGGACTATTTTTATTAACAAGGTCCCACTCTTGGTCAGTTTGCCGGCATCAATAGCCCCGGTTTTGCTGTTAATCGCTGTTTGTCCATCGGCAACAATCCCTGTGGTGGTCGATGTAAAACCACTTTGGCTCGCCACAATAGAAAATGTGAAATCACCGCTGGCACCTGTTGCAAAGTCTTGCCCCCCATCACGGGTTTTTAACTTATAATTTGTGGTATAGGTTTTACCCCACTTGCCTGATCCCTCACGGTTAGCCGAACTTATTTGCGATGCTTTTGTGGACAGTTCAAAGGTTTTGGTTACATCTGTATATTTGGCACTCTCGAAGACAACTTCAATGGTTGTACCAGCACTGATAGCCCCGGATATGGTCATACTCTTGCGATTACCAGCAACTGTAAGGTTCCCATTACCATCTGTATCCCTTAGGCTTTTTACAGTCCAATCGCTTCTGTTACTGCTACTTGCTGTTAATTGTCCCAATACATCTGCTGCACTTACCACCTTATTACCAGATACGAACGATACATCAAGATTGGCTACGCTTAGGGTATTTGCCGCTACTGTTTGCTTGGCAATGGTAAAGGGTGCCAGGTCAAAACTGCCGCTGTATTTTTCATCCGCAGTTTTTGCACTCATGGTAATACCCACTGTACCCGCCGATGGTGCCCCAAAGATTTTACCATCTGTGTCGATGCTTGGTGTACCACTGCCTGTCCAGCTTTTAATACCCCAAGCAAATGCGTTGGCATTTAACCCACCGGGTAGGTTGGAATATTTTAGGTCAAACCTAATAGTACTGCCCGTTTTCCACTTATTGTCGCCACTGTTTAATGATATGGTCGGAACAGTTGTTATATCTTTTCCTGCCCCTATCTCTTGCTTCGTAACAGTAATATTTTGATAATTTGTCAGTTCGGGCAATCCCCCTTTTGCCTTACGGACGATTTTTACCAACAATTTCCCTGATTTATTCAGTTTGCTACCGTCAATTTTCCCTGTTTTGTTGTTTATCGCCCCGCTTAATGCACCGGTAACAATGCCCGCAGTGGTGGCGTCTTTGCCCCCTTTATTACCATCGCTGGTGGGCAAAATAGAAAAGGTGAAATCGGCACTGGTATCAAACGATACAGTGGTATCGCCAACCGTATCAGAAGTGTTTACCTTATAATCGACAGTAAAGGTTTTGCCCCATTTACCAGACAACCCGGTAGGTGTTCCGCCCAATGTGCCCGCACCAGTCGACAGTTCAAAGGTTCTGGTTTGATCCACATATTCATCCTCATCATGTTCAAATACAACAGTTACAGTTGTACTGGTCGTTATTGCCCCTGATAGGGTCAGGGTCTTGCCATCAACTGTAAGATTCGCATTATTATCTGTATCTGTTAGGCTCTTAATTGTCCAATCGGATTTTTGCGTTTGGCTGCCTGTTACAGTTAATTTACCCAGTATATCGGCAGTGCTAACCGTCACACTTCCAGACCCATAGGGGACAACAAGATTTGCCATTTTCAAATCGTTTGCCACAAAAGCAATATCGGTTTTTACATATACAATACGGTCGTCAAAATCCGTCGCACTGTATGTCAATTTGATGACCGCTGCACCTGCACCTGCTTTATCTTCCAGCGTACTGGTATAGCTAGCGGCACCCACACCGATATTCGTCCCCCCATTCTTAAATTGAAAATCTGTGCCATTTATGCCTGAAACCCTTTCTGCTTTGACAGTCGGCGTTACCCCATTCGGTACAGTACCAACAAATGTACTTACATTATATGTTTTGGTATTGGTTAAAGTATACGCATTGGATTGGGTGGTACCATCCCCACCCTTAATATCGTTACTGGCTTTATCCGAATCGGATAGTACGCTGCCAATTTGGCTGCTGGCGATTGCCTTTACGAATACAACCCTGTCCTCAAAACCATCGGCACTGTATGTCAACTTTAAGGTGGCGGTTTTGCCACCGGCTAGGTCTTTAAACTGGCTGTCTGCGGTAATGTCCGCCAACCTAATGACACTGGTACCATCGCTGGCGTATACTTCAAAGTCTGTGCCCTTCTTACCATCGCCAGCGATTTGTTCCGCTTTTACCGTAACTTTATTGGGATCAATCACACCCGCTGTTGTTTTCAAGCTATCGGGAATGTTGCGAATAAAGTCTGCAACATCGTATTGTTCGCCGTTTTGTAAGGCGTATGCGGATCCTTCCGTTATCCCATCCCCAGCACTGATTTTATTGGCTGTTTTGTCCGCATCACTCAGCGTACTGCCAAGGGCAGGGGTGCTATCGACCTCCGCTGTTTTAATATCATAGTGCCTTTCGACCTTGTCATAGCGTTTGTGCCATACGGCATCTGTAGCGGATACAGAGGCGGATTTTAACTGGTCTTGTATGCTTTTATTAAATGCCAGTTTAAAATCGACGGATATATCGGTTTTTGCCGATTCGCCATTGGGCTTGTCATATTCGCCCCGCACTGTTACCATCGCATTGGGGCTAAATGCAGCAATCAGTTTATTGCCCTTAACAACCGTATCGCCCACCCCGTCAAATCTATAGGTACCCACCCCCACAGATACTTGTTCATAATTGGGAATACTACCCTTAGCGGTTATATCCCAGCCTTGTAATACCTTTTTATCATCGATAATGGTGTTACCAATGCGACGGTATAGGTTTGCCGCCATGTCAAACTGTGCGGTTTTCAGTTCCGCCCCCACACTAAACCGTTGGAAGGTGTTCGATGCCTTAAAAGCAAGTATATTCTTTGTCCCGTCCTTCGTATCAAAAAACGCATTCACCCCAACAATTAACGGGGTAGCCGTTGTATCGATAAGTTTGCGATAGCCCAGTCCCAAGTTTAATCGATTCACCGATTTCTGCCGATTATAAGAAGTTTGTAAATATGTGACGGTGTCTTTTGTTTCCCGCAGGTTACTAAAAGCGGTAATATCCCAATTGAGGGTTTTATCCGTATAGCCGACCCCGCCGCTTATCCATTCAAAAAACCCTGTTCTGTTAATGGTATCAATAAACATATTCCCCGTGGCATTGACCACTTTGTCCGTGTCATCGGTGAATACAGGTGTTGTATATGCCAGCACAATAACACTAGCCGTTGCCCATAAAGATTTTTTCAGTTTCATGTGTTTCATCCTCAATATCTTAGTATTACAGTTCAATTCGGCACCCGCTTAAACAAGCACCACAATATAAGTATACAGAGGATTTTTTTTTTTTTCAAGTATTAAAAACTATAATTAAATAATATTATAAGTTGTAATATGAGGGTAATTTTGGGATGTGCAAGAATATATAACAGGAACAAAATGACGATTATAATATTCTGTTTAGTTTTTTGTTTTTTTGCGTATTTTGCGATTGTTTTTTTGGGGGGGTGTTATAATACTTGCTGGGGGTGTATTTACATGTGCCAAAGTGGTATCAATGGGTAATTTCCATTGCCATTTGGAACCTCTGCGTTGGACTTGGAATACATTGTAAATGCGTTCGATAGTATTGTCTTGTAACACACGGAAAAATCCACGAATACCATTAAATCCTTGTGTAGATTTTAAATATAAATCGGGGGTATCAGAGGATAATGTTCCCATTGCCAAATATGCCAAGTCGTATGCCAATGTGGTTAAATTGCCGGATGGGGTATTATAATATTGAGAATATCGTGCCACCATATTGGCAGTTTTGACCTGTGTGGTTAAAAAATGTGCCCCTATTAAAGTAGGTTCTTTGTGGATATTGCGTATATTGCTCCACCCTGTACCGCCAATAATCGGAATACTGTCTTTGTCTTCGTCTTTGTCTTCGTTTTCGTCCTTGTCTTCGTTTTCATCTTCGTTCAGTTCAAATATATTATAAAAATCCATTTCCGATGTGATCGTACGGATGGTTTGGGGGTTGTTATCGTCTATAATAATGCTGTCATAAGGATGGATTTCACGCAGGACGGTTATTGTGTTGATAAAATTCGCATAAGTTAATTGATTGGGTTTGTAATATAAAACACTTTGTGCGGGAAAGACAGATTGTAATCCCTTATATACGGTTTTACCATATACATTATCCGGCAATACGATAAGTGGGTTTTTCTTGCCCAATTCCAAAACAATGTGGGCAATACCTTTGCCTTGGGGTTCCAGTGCATATCCAAAATAATATATATTTTCTGTATTGGCAATATTGGCATTGGAAAATGATAAAATCGGTATATTGACATCGACCATATTGCGTATAATTTGTGTGTGGGTGTTAAATAATGGACCCAATATCACATGTGGGGGGTCGTTGACCAATTGTAATACGGCTTTTTTGGTGCCAATAGGGCTGGATTGTGTATCCAAAAATCGCCAACGGATTTTGGCATTTTGCGTTTCAAAAATTGCCATTTCCACCGCATTTTGAATGCTTTTACCAACCGGTGATGCCCGCCCGCTAAGGGGTAACATCACAGCAATGGTTTTTACACCATCCACAGGTACCATGGGAAATCCTTTGCCGAATGTAAAACCATATATGGCACATCCCCAAAATACCAATATTGTATGAAGTATTCGAATCATTTTATTTTTACAGTTGTATCACAATATAAATCATATTACACTATGATATATAAAACAACAACATTATATATAATTAAGGATATAAACACATATATGACAACAGATTATCCCCCCATGCCCACATCATCCCCCCCAAGGGTGGAAAGTGCGTTGTATGTTGTGGCAACGCCGATTGGTAATTTATGGGATATGTCGTACCGTGCAGTGGCGATGTTACAGGGGGTGGATGTGATTTTTTGTGAAGATACGCGTACTAGTGCCACATTATTACATGCGTTTCAGATTCATACAAAAACGGTGTCATATCATGATCACAATGGGCACATACAACGCCCTAAGATTTTAAAGATGTTACAAAATGGTATGTCCATCGCCTTAATATCGGATGCGGGTACACCGCTGATTAACGACCCAGGGTATAAGTTGGTGCATGCGGTGGTGCAAGCCGGATATAAAGTGGTGCCAATACCGGGCGTGTCGGCACCTATAACAGCGTTAATGGCGGCGGGAATGCCATCTGATGTATTTACATATTTGGGATTTTTACCCCACAAAAGTACGGCAAAACGCAATTTTTTAAAAAAATTACGACCGGAACAGGGGACAATTATTGTATTTGATACACCCCGAAGATTGGGGGATACCTTATGTATATTACGCCAAGATATGCCCGATTGTATGGTGGTTGTGGCACGGGAAATGACCAAGAAGTTTGAACACTTTACCCGCCTGTGTGCCAGGGACATTACGGACGATATTATCCAGTCGATTCCCACTAAAGGCGAATGTGTGTTGTTATTGCGATACCCCGAAAAAAACATCGATATAAATATCGATGCTTTGCTGGTAATGCACATGCGGGAAAAGTCTTTGAAAGATGCGGTACACATAGTTGCCGATATATCCCAAATGCCCAAAAAAACCATATATAAACATGCGTTACAGATAAAAAAACAATGGGATACATAATGCGAAAATGGGCGTATATTAAGGGGATTTTGGGTGAATATTATGCATTGGCATATTTATGGGGGCGGGGATATCGATGTGTACACCACCGATATAAAACCCCTGTGGGTGAGGTGGATTTAGTGGTTAAAAAACGCCGAAAATCCCCAATCGATGCCCCCGTTTTTGTATTGGTGGAGGTCAAAGTACGCAAAAATATAGACGATGCTTATTATGCCATAACAAATTATCAAAAACGCCGATATTTAAATGCGGGCAGGTACATACACAAAAAATATAATGGGGTAAATGTCCGCTATGATGCCATATTAATAAGTGGATTGCAGATAAAGCATATTGAAAATTGTATGTTTTAATTGTATATTTATAATGTGTAACAGGGATATTATAACGACCTAGTAAATCAGTCTGGGAAATCAATTTAGGAAATTAATAATGACTCAAAAAATATGTGCGGTGCAAATGGAATCTATGGATAAGGTGTTGTTTCATAAATCTGCTTCTTTTGCCTTAATGTTCGAAGCCCAACAACGGGGATATGCTGTATATCATTATCAACCCCACCATATGGTATATGAAGATGGCGAAGTATATGCGTTTGTGCGTCCCCTGCATCTGCAATTTATCACGGGGGATTCATATCGCTGGTTGGGGCAACGGCGGAAAATAAATTTAAAAGATACAGATGTTATTTTGTTACGGTCTGAACCCCCATTTGATATGTCGTATATTACGGCAACCTATTATTTGGATTTGGTTAAACAGGATACACGGGTTATTAACAATCCGACCGCCGTACGGAATTTTAGTGAAAAGTTGGTTATGGGGTATTTTCCACAATTTTCCGCCCCGACCATGGTATCGTCAAAATTGGCAGATTTTGAAGCCTTTATGCAAGTACACCCAACGATTATTTTAAAACCATTATACGGATATGGCGGACGGGGCATTGTCAAAGTATCACAGGGCGATGGCAATTTGGAATCGCTGTTGGAAATTTTGATGCAGTTATATCATGAACCGATTATGGCACAAAAATGGTTACCAGAAATCAGCCATGGGGATAAACGCATATTTTTGGCGAATGGGGATGTTATTTTTGCGTTTAATCGGGTGCCAAACGATGGGGATATACGGGCGAATTTGGATGCAGGGGGGGGGATTTATCAAACAGAACTGACCGATCATGAGATCGATATTTGTAATACTTTAAAACCATTTTTGCAACAAAATGGTATGGGGTTGGCAGGTATTGATATGATTGGGGAGTATTTAACGGAAATCAATGTAACAAGTCCAGGGGGTATATCCCAATATCGTACAGCATTTGGTATCGATAATGCCCCCGCCATTTGTGATGCATTGAATTTATAACAATTGGATCGTATAGCCCATGTCTATTACCCCTGCTTTTTTGGATCAAATTCGTGCCCGTATTGCCGTGTCTACGGTGGTGGGGGCACGGGTTAAATTGACCCGTAAGGGTAATAAATTTTGGGGATGTTGTCCATTTCACAATGAAAAAACCCCTTCGTTTACCGTGTCTGATGATAAAGAATTTTACTACTGTTTTGGGTGTTCCGAACATGGGGATATTATAAACTTTGTTATGAAAACACAAGGGATTACATTTGTTGAGGCCGTGTCGCAATTATCCGCCCAAGCGGGATTACAGATGCCCAGTATATCCCCAGAGCAACAGAAAAAAGAACAACACAGGGTATCATTATATGAAATTTGTGAAATAGCTTGTGTGTTTTTTCAAAAAAATTTATATTCGAATGTGGGACAATCCGTATTGTCGTATGTAAAAAGCCGAGGGCTGGGCAATACAGATATACAAAATTTTCGTTTGGGATATAGCCCTGATTCGAATAGCTTTGTCGAATATATGCAATCGAAAAATATCGATATACAAGCCCTTGTGGATACGGGGTTGGCACGGCAAAATACCGAAGGGGTATATGCATTTTTTCGCCACCGCTTGATGTTTCCCATAACGGATACACGGGGCAGGGTGGTGGCATTTGGCGGGCGGTTCATAGGGGATGAAAAACAAGCCAAAGTGGGCAAATATATCAACAGCCCCCAAGGCATTTTATATGATAAAAGCCGTGTATTGTACAATTTAAAAAATGCCCGTGAATCTGCGTATAAACAAAATCGCCTTGTGGTGTGTGAAGGGTATATGGATGTGATTGCCCTGCATCGGGCGGGATTTGAGTATACCATTGCCCCCTGTGGTACCGCCATGACCGAAGACCAGTTGTTACAATGTTGGAAAACCGTTGATGAACCTATTTTGTGTTTCGATGGTGATGAAGCGGGTAAAAAGGCGGCTCTGCGTACCTGTGAACGGGCGTTGCCCTTATTGGTAGCAGGAAAATCGGTTAATATTGCCATGATGCCCAGCGGTCAAGATCCGGACGATATTATGCGTACACAAGGCAAGGACACAATGACACAGATTTTGGATACCGCCATACCATTAAGGGATTTTTTGTGGAAGTATGCGGTGCAATCCTTTAACACCGATACCCCCGAACGGCTGGCAAAAATGGAACAGCAATTATATATTTGGGCGTCTAGTATTAGGGATACTTTTCTTGCCAAAAATTATCGTCGGAATTTTAACAAATTGGTATGGAATACCTTTAAATTCAATCGTAAAACACCTATGGTACAGTCCACCACCCCCCAATTACACTCGATGAATTTATCCGAACAGCAACAAAAAGTCTTATTGGCGTGTTTTATAAACCACCCAAAAGTACTGGATATATATGTGGAAAAGTGTATGGAGCTGTTTGTGGATGCGTATAAAAACGCCTTTGAAACCGCTTATAATGGGGTGTTGGATGGGGTGGAAACCGCCGACAAAATGTATCAATATTTACAGGAAAATGGGCATCGACAAATGGTGGATGCCGTATGTACCCGCCATGTATATATGTTTGCAAAATCCGCCTGTCCGCCCGAGGCACAGGATAAAGACACAGAAAAATTGATTAAAGATATTTTGGGATTACAAGAAGATAACAAAGTACAACAGCACTATATAAACAAGGCAAAAGAAGATGTATCGAATGACCAAATCGACAACGCCGACCGCAGGGGGGTGGAATACCGCCTGCAACAACAGCAATTATACGATTTTGATAACTGGGATTGATACCTTTTTGATTTTAAGTGTCATATTATTGGGGCTATATATGCGTACAACAAAATTATAAGAAAGAGTTAATATTATGATGAAAAAAGCATTACAACGGATGCACAGCCCTTTTAAACAAGGGCAATCGATTATACCACATGTGGCATCGCCGATAAAATTATCGTCAAACGAATGTCCCTATCCCCCCAGCCCTAAGGCGATACAAGCATATCAGGATGCGGTAGGGCGGATTAACCGTTATCCAGATAATACGCAAAAATCGTTAAAGAACGCTATACATAGCATATATGACATCCCCCAACAAAATTTGATTATAACCAATGGGTCGGAAGAAGCCATTTGTCTATTGATGCGGGCTGTGCTCGAAGAAGGCGATCATGTGGTTGTCAGTGAAAATAATTTCCCCTTAACCAATACGCATATTTTATCGTGTGGGGCACAGGTGATAAAAGCCCCCGAACAAGATGGCAAAGTACATATCGACACAATGTTGTCATTGGTGCATGCAAAAACCAAAGTGGTGGTCGTATGCAACCCTAACAATCCCACGGGTACGGTTATTCCCTTTGCGGATATTGTGCGTTTGGAACGCCTGCTTCCTCCACAGGTGGTTTTATTATTGGATAGTGCATATGCGGAATATGCGGAAAATGCACATCTGAATGATTATGATTGTGGATTTAAACTGTTTTCCCCATCGGGCAGAACCGTTGTTACCCGCACCTGTTCCAAAGCCTATGGATTGGCTGGATTACGGGTGGGGTGGTCGCTTTTCCCCGATGCCTTGGTGGATGCTATATCACGGATTCGTACACCTTTTAATGTGAATGTTGCCGCCATATCCGCCGCCACAGAAGCGATTTTAGATCACGCATATATGCTACAAATGGTACGGCGAAATAACACCATACGGGAGGCGTTTTGTCAAGATATAGCAAAATTGGGTATTACGCATTATCCCAGTTATACAAACTTTGTCATGGTCGATTTTACCCATACGGGAAAAAGTGCAGACGATGTGCATACATACTTGTTGGGGCGGGGGATTATATGTCGCCCGCAACCTCAAAACCCCATGCAATACCGCATTAGTATTGGTACAGAATCAGAAATGCAAATCTTGACCGATACATTACGGGCATATATGGCGGACTGAATCAAATCATCGTTATTTATTTTTCATGTTTCTGCTGAGCATGGGAAAATGATATATCAAAAACAGTATATTCATACCCATTAAGCCAAATACTTTAAACCATACCCAAGTTTGTTCGGAAAATGCCCGCCATACAATTTCGTTGGCAATGGCTGCCACCACGAATAACCCAACCGCCCGCAGGGTTAAAATCCGCCAATATTTATCCTCCATATTAAATGCTGATCCCATTATAGTTTTTAAGGGATCTTTGCCATACAGGTGCATACCCAATAAAATACCAGCGATGACCAATGATGCTATGGTCGGTTTCATTTTGATAAACGACACATCGCCACTGAACAAAGTTAGCCCCCCAAAAATTCCCACCAGAACGGCGGTTAAGATGTGCATTACCGGTGCTTTTTTGTTTTTTATCCACATAATCGGTACCACCACCAATGATGTAATCACCAATACAGCGGTGGCAAATAGCATGCCTTTAAAGAAATAGGCAAGAACAAATAATAACAAGGGGATATATTCAATAATCATATGTATGTTTCCTTAAATTTTTATGTATTTTTAATGCCCATTAACGCATTGGCAAATTCAGTGGCATCAAAAGTATTCAAGTCATCGATAGCTTCGCCTATGCCAATGGCATGTATGGGCAATTTGTAAGTATCGGCGATTTGTACCAAGACACCCCCTTTGGCGGTGCCATCCAATTTGGTCATAATGATACCTGATATGGACACACAGTCCTTAAAGTGTTTGACTTGGTCAAGGGCGTTTTGTCCAACGGTTCCATCCAGCACAATCACCGTGTCATGGGGGGCATCTGGCACCAATTTTTGTACCACCCGTTGCACTTTTTGCAATTCGTCCATAAGGTGGTGTTTGTTATGTAACCGTCCCGCTGTGTCCAGTAAAATAACATCTGCATTTTGTTTCAGTCCTTTGCTGATGGTTTCATATGCAAGTGCCCCTGCATCCGCCCCTTCGTCTTTATATACGATGTCCGCACATGCCCGTTGTGCCCATACCCGTAATTGTTCCACCGCCGCCGCCCGAAAAGTATCCCCCGCCCCCAGCAATACGGATTTTCCCATTTGGGTATATTGGTGTGCCAGTTTGCCGATGGTGGTGGTTTTGCCGGATCCATTTACCCCCACAACCATAATGATATGTGGGGGGGGATTGTCCAAAGTTAAGGGGACACATACGGGGGATAATACCATTTGTATTTGTTCGGCAATGGCACCTTTAATTTCCATATCGGATATATTTTTATCAAAACGGTTTTGGGCAATGTTTTGGCTGAACCGTTCCGAAAGCGTTACCCCCATATCAGACATAATCAAAATATCCGACAGGTCTTGTACCGCATCCGCATCCAGTTTGCGTTTGGTAAATACACCAGATATGCGGGTGCTAATTTTGTTTGAAGATTTGTTTAATCCATCAAATAATCGCATAGTCCATCCCGTTTTTTGCCACCCGGTTTTTTGTTGCGATGGGTCGGCAACATGTGCTGTGCCGATGTTTTCGTCGACATCTGGGGATATATCTATTTTTGATGGCGTGTCAGTGTCCTTTATAATATTTTTTTTATCTGTTTTTTTTAACCATTTTAACATGATACTGCTCCTTATATGGCGTGTTTATATGGGACAGATACAACCTTGCCGATTAAGCCTGTGCCATTTGTGCCAATAATATAAACATCTGTAAGTGTTCCCTCCGCCACAATACAGCCTTCAATCTGTACCGGGGCATAATTGGGGGCGTACCCTTTGTTATTTTTTTCCACCAATACGGATTGTACTGTGCCGATTAAGGATTGGAAAAAATGGGCTTGTAAGGTGGTACTTAAATCCCGTAGTTGTTTTGCCCGTTGTTTGCGAATGGGGATGGGAACTTGGTTGGGAATCCGTGCCGCAGGCGTACCATTGCGGGCGGAATAGGGAAAAGCATGTATCCACACGATACCACATTGTTGGATAATATCCAGTGTATTTTGGAACATATCATCGGTTTCTGTGGGAAAACCGGCGATAATATCCGCCCCAATGGCGATGTCGGGGCGGCATGCCCGTAACCTTTGTACAAGGGTAATAATATCTGTGCGGGTGTGCCGTCGTGCCATGCGTTTTAAAATCATCGTATCGCCGGATTGTAAGGACAAGTGCATATGGGGCATCAGTCGGGATTCTGATGCAAGTACTTCAAATAAATCTGCGTCAATTTCAATACAATCAATGGATGATATACGCAATCGGGGTAAATCAGGTATTAATGCCAACAACCGCCGTACCATTTGCCCCAAGGTCGGTTTACCCGGTAAATCTTCGCCATATGATGAAATATCGACGCCGGTTAATACCACTTCTTGATATCCTTTTTGAACCAGAGATTTGACTTGTGCAACAATTTCGCCCAATGCTACCGATCGGGAATTGCCCCGTCCGTAGGGGATAATACAAAATGTACAGCGATGGTTACAGCCGTTTTGTACTTGAATAAATGCCCGTGTATGTCCGTCGAAAGATGCCACCAAGTGGCTGGCAATGTCTTTGACTTCCATAATGTCATTAACCTTGACTTTTTGGTTATGTCCAATAAACGGATTGGCAAAATCGATATAGGTTTTTGCCTGCATTTTTTCATCGTTGCCAATAACTTTGTCCACTTCGTCCATATGGGCAAAATCATCCGCATGCACTTGGGCGGCACATCCGGTTACCACAATTTTGGCATTGGGGTTTTCCTGTCTGAGTTTACGAATCGATTGGCGGGCTTGGCGTTCCGCTTCGGCGGTTACCGCACAGGTATTAACAATAATCGTATTATCCAGACCCGCTTGTTGTGCATGTTCCCGCATCACTTCGGATTCATAAGTGTTTAAACGACAGCCAAAGGTAACAACTTTTACGCCTTTATTGGTCATTATCCGCCCCATATGATACTATTCCTGTAAAAGCGGTGGTATAAGGTCCAATCATATGTACCCTTTTATTATCGCATACACGGATATATAAAGTCCCCCCATCCAAAGTTATGCGGATGGTGTCATTGGTCAAACCTTGGTTATAACAGGCAACACCGACCGCACAGGCACCGCTGCCACATGCCATGGTAATCATACCGCCCCGTTCCCAAACCCGCATGCGTACATGGTCGGGGGATATAATGGTTACAAATTCCACATTAACCCTTTCGGGAAAAATTGTATGATGTTCAATAAACGCCCCGACGGTGGGTACATCAATATCTTCACAATTTGGGACAACACAAACAAAATGCGGATTTCCCATATTGACACAATATCCTGTGTAATGGGTGCCCGCATGGGGTATGATAATTTGTGTTGTGTCCATGTGATGCGATAGGGGAATATCCGCCCAATCGGTTGTATATTTTCCCATGTCGACACAAATAAAATCTTCATTGGTAAAATCCATATCTTTGTTACAAGGTAATATACCCGTAATCGTTTCTATGGTACATGCGGTTGTTTTATTTTCGTCCATAATCAGCGATGCCACACAACGGGTTGCATTGCCACAAGCACCGGCACCAGAACCATCGCAGTTGTAAATGTGCATCAAAATGTCCGCCTTATCAGAGGGTTTTAATAGTATAACTTGGTCGCACCCCACACCAAAGCGGCGATGGGCAATATATTGCATAAAATCTAAATCGGTCGGGATGTGGGTATGGCGTGCGTCGAATATGACAAAGTCATTGCCCAACCCATGCATCTTTAAAAATTGTATATCCATATGCTATATATACCGAAAAATAATACAAAAAACAAGCAGATTTAAGATATATGCAGTATGTATATTAGCCTTAAAATTTAAATAATGCTGAAATTGATTTGTTTTCTATGGTTCTGCGAATGGCACTGGCGAGCAGGGGGGCAATGGTTACATGTTCAATCTTTTTACAGGCTTTTACCATATCGCTTTTTAAAATCGTATCTGTGGATACGATCCGTGTTATTGGGGATGCTTCTATGCGTTCCACCGCAGGACCCGAAAATACCCCATGGCTCACATATGCGGATACGGAATGTGCCCCATTTGCCATTAACGCAACGGCTGCATTGCACAAAGTGCCGGCACTGTCGGCAATATCATCAACCAACACGCATTGTTTGCCCACCACATCACCGATAATATTCATGACTTTGGATTGACCGGCTTTGGGACGGCGTTTATCGATAATTGCCAAGTCCGCATCGTCCAAAGTTTTTGCATAACTGCGGGCGCGGGCAACACCACCTGTATCAGGGGACACGATACACAATGGGGAATCCATATGCATATTATTGCGAATATGGTGTACCAACACCCCTTGGGCATACAAGTTATCAGCGGGGATTTCAAAGAATCCTTGTATTTGATTTGCATGTAAATCCATGGTCATAATCCGGTCGATACCGGCGGTTTCCAACATGCTGGCAACCAATTTGGCGGTAATGGGGGTGCGGGGTGTGGATTTACGGTCTTGGCGGGCATATCCATAATAAGGCATAACTGCGGTAATCCGCTCCGCCGATCCCCGCCGCAGGGCGTCGACAATAATCAATAATTCCATAAGGTTATCGTTGGCGGGGAATGAAGTGGGCTGAATAATAAAACAATCTTCGCCCCGTACACTTTCTTGGATTTCGACCCATATTTCTTGGTCAGAAAAGCGTCTAATATCAGTAGCACACAATTCCCCCCCCAAGTGTTTCGCTACGCTTAGCGCCAAAGGAATATTTGCATTACCCGATATAATTTTCATACGATACACTCCATAACATTCAAACAGACCAACATTCAGACACACAGTATGCCCACAACACAAAAGAATGTCAAGATGGGTTTACATTTTTTTGTAATAAATCAGAAGCACATTTAAAACCGCAACCAATACCGTGTATATTTCCCTTTGCCTGTTTTGATTAACGCTTGTTTTTTGACTAAGTCGGATAAATCCCGTGTGGCTGTGGGGCGAGTGGTTTTTGTTATTTTTATATAATTTGCCGTACTTAACCCCCCTTTGAAACCGTCTATACCCGCTTCAAACATACGGGATAAAGCTTTTTGTTGCCGTAAGTTTAAATGAATAGTGTGCTTATCAAAAAACTTGGTTTTGTTAATGATAAACTCAATGTGCCTAATGGTATTTTGTTGTGCTTGGTGGATAATTTTATAAAAATACACCAGCCAATGTGTTACATTATTTGTAGTGCTTGCCCTGTGTAACATATTGTAATATGTTTTTTTATCTTGATTTATCGTATAAGACAACATAATAAAACTAGGTTTGCCCATATGCCGTGCCAAAGCCTTTTCCACCAAAGCCCGTCCTATACGGCCATTGCCATCTTCGAAAGGGTGGATAGTTTCAAAATATAAATGGGATATACCTGCGTATACAACAGGCGATATGATTGTATCATAATCGTTAAACCAATTAAGAAATTTGTCCATTTCTGTTTTTACTTGTGCCGATGGCGGGGCTTCGAAATGTACTTGACGGTTATGGTACGACCCTGATACAATTTGCATGGGTTCCGTATGAATACGGTATGCCCCCGATAAGATACGTGTATTATGTTGACATAATACGCGTTGCCATGTATGTAATATATCATGGGTTAAATCGTCCTGATAGTGATTGTATAAATCGTGCATAATTAATGAGATTCCGTACTCTCGATCAGGGATTTTGTGCTTGTTTGCATAAAATCCAAATTGTTGGCACAAGGATGATCGCACGCTGTCCCTATCGAGAATCTCCCCCTCGATAGCGGAATTTTCTATTGCTTCCGCACCGAATATGTCAATCTGTAAGGCTTGTTTGTCTGTATTATGTAAATACTGTGTAGCCCCCTGTATACGCCCCACAAATTCATAAAATAAAGGTTCGTACAATGCTAATCTGGTCTTATCGTAGGTAAAATCCGTCCAATCAGGTAATTGCCAATTCCATTTCATGATGTATAAAAAACCTTTCTATAAATCATAATATAGCATAATTATGATTTATAAGTAACTGTTTTATACATCTTATAATATATCCTTTAAATGTGTTGCTAATCTATATTGCAGGGCGTCTGTCGTACGAATAGCCTTAAAGTAGGCGGTGCCACACTGGATTTTTTGTTGTTCTTCGGGGCGAAGTTTGTTCCGATCAGTGGTGCCTTTGGTTTCAACAACAAAGTATAGATTTTCATTTCCATTTTTGTTAATTAATACCGCCCAATCCGGGTTATATGCCCCAATGGGGGTTTCAACTTTAAACCAATAGGGTAATTTTGCAAATATTTTTACCTCTGAATGTGCATTACAATCGTTAGCAAATTGTTTTTCTGTTTCCGAATCACAGATAATATGATCCATAGGATATTTTTCTGTATTGGCTTCAATTAGTTTTTCGTTTAAATATGTTTTTAATTCTTTATTTTCAAATAAATCTTGTTCATAATAGGCATTTTTTTTGTGATATTTTACCCCATCAATCAATAATTGTTGCTTTTGTTGGTTGATAATATCGACTACCTTATCAATAAATTGCTGGGGATTGATTTTATATTTATCTAATTGCCCCGATTCCCTTAAAATCGTTACAATGGTTTTACGGTTTAAATGTACCCGTTGTTGTATAATGGTTATAATATCGGGGGGTGTGGGTATGGGGGGATCAAGATTATATGACTGTTCCCTTATAGTGTTTTCATTGCTTCGGAGTCCTTGTTTATTTATTTTATAAATGGTAGTTCGGGTGTTCTGTATTGTAATTGGGGGTATTCGTAAAGGGTTTTTTTCAAAATAATCCTTACATTTTTGTAATAAATCATCCGTTTCATATGTAATGGTGTATGTGGTTTTTTGTTTTATTTTGTCCCACAAGTCCTTAAAATCCGGGCTTAATATAACCTGTTTATTAGGCTTTATGGTTATGGGGTCTTTTTTACGATCTTTAATATTTGATTTATCAAATGTAACGCCTGTTTCTTGTTCAAGTTCTTGTTGCAGGGATTCGGCAAAGTCATCATAAGATTCATTGGCAATGATGGTTAATACATTTAAAAATGTATCATCTTGACGATTCCCTGATTGATCCACACATAAACGCAACCCCCGTCCGATTTCTTGGCGTTTTTTAAGGGCACTATGGGTATCATTCAAAGTGCATATTTGGAATACATTGGGATTGTCCCAGCCTTCCCGTAATGCAGAATGGGAAAAGATAAATTGTAATTTCGTATCAAAAGACAATAATTTTTCTTTGTCTTTCATAATCAAACTGTATGTATCATTATCGTCTTTACGGGTGCCTTTGGTGTCTTTTTCTATGCCTTTTTTGTCTTTTGAAAAATACCCATTGTGATATTGGGATATATCATCCATATTATACAAGTCTTGATATTTTGGGTTTTTGGTTAAAATATCCTTAAATGCCTTCTCAAACATATCCGCATACTTTCCCTGTGTGATGGTACCATCCGCATTATGTACACGATAATTTGCCACCTTGTCGATAAAAAACAAACTTAATACTTTTACCTTTTGTTTATAACGATCGAGTTGTTTTTCCATATGTATGGCGATGGTGTCATATATTTGTTGATACTTTATATTGTCTGTATCAATATCCCCAATCGCTTGTCCTTGGTGTAAAATGGCGGGGGCATTGGTAAAGTTTATATACTGCATATCCCCATTTTTGTATATATCGTTAATAATGTACCCTTGATAACAGGGGCGTTTGGTTATTTTTTCCAAATCATCCCCTTTTTTAAGGGTTTTTTGCTTACGGCTTATACCATCTTTAGTAGATATATCAACTTCGACCTTTGCCTTAAATACATTATCCTTGTTGGTAATCTGTATCAATTTTATATAGGCAGTGTTATGGTCATTGGTGGTAGTATGTGCGGATACTTCAATTTGTTTTACCAGTTTTTGATTATACGCATCTACTGCATTTAGCACATATAAAGGATTGGGCATACTTTTATGGGTTGCCGAATACCTGAATGTTGCCAAAGGGTGTAAAGTTCGTAACGCAGTTTTTGCATTTTCTGATTCCATATTTTGCGGTTCGTCAATAATAACAATAGGGTTGGTATTTTGGATAAATTCAATGGGGACGCCTTGTAACGATTCTTGGTAAGAGTGCATTTTGTTAATGGCTTTATTAAATGCATCGATATTTATCACCATAATTTGCAATGAACTGGCGGTAGCAAATTGTCGCAACATACTTAATGTATTTGAATCATAAACAAAATACCCATAATCCACATTATCATATAGGGATTGAAAATGGGTGTGCATTATTTGTAAAGATTTTAATACCCCTTCCCGAATGGCAACAGATGGTACAACGATACAAAACTTGGTAAACCCATATTGTTTGTGCATTTCAAAAATAGTCCGTAAATATACATAGGTTTTACCTGTCCCTGTTTCCATTTCAATGGTAAAGTGGCGGGGGGGGCTGTCGACGGGGGTATCAGATTTTATAGTATTGTCATATTGTATACCTTGTACATTGTTATATAATACTGTATCGGCAATATTTAAAACATTGGCATATCCATTTTGCGAAGGCTGGGGTAAAAGGGCGGTATTGCCTATGGATACACTAAACAAAGCGGAGTGTTGGCGTTGACCAGCAAATACCCGCACAGCAGAATTTATGGCATTTAATTGAAAATCTTGGTTGGGATCAAATTGTAACTTCATATTATTACCTTCCTATAAAAAACTAATACCACCAATGCCTGCATCGTGCAAGGTATGATACACAGTGGCTTTATCCGCATTATCAAAACACCTATCGGCAAATACAACTTTAATATTAGGGTAGGATTTATCGGGTTCGTTTAAAATACATTCGATTATATCAATCGTTATATCCGCTTGTAAACAGACAAAAACCTTTGCTATACCACCTGTGCCCTTAACCGTGTAATAAGTGGTATCTTTATGCGTATGGGGTTCGATATTTTCAGATAACGACAGTCCATATTTTAAGGTAATTTCCGTTACTATGTCGTCATCAGACCGTCCAGCCACAAGGTTATTGATATTATCGACTAAGTCTTGATCGATACTATCAAAATCCGCCTGCCAAGGTTTAATATTCGACTCGGCAAGTTTAAAAACTCTAAACCCCGTATCGACGGCGGCCATAGCGGGGGGAGGGGGTATATTTTGCCCCGCCCGGCGGATGCGTTCTTTGGTTATTTCTGCTATGTTTGTGTATCCTGCCTTATAGGCTTCGGATTTTTCATCTGTAAGTTCCGGTAACTGTACCGATATACATGTGCGTTTTCCCCCGTCTTGTGCATTAAGTGCCATCACCGCATGGGCTGTGGTGCCAGAGCCTGCGAAGAAGTCTAGGATTACGTCATTTTGTTGGGTGGATAATTGTAATATTTCCTTGATCAATAGAGGTGATTTAGGATTATTAAAAAAACCATCTTGACCGAATAATTCTCGAATAGATTGTTTTCCTTTTGAAGTGCCACCAACAATTTTTGCAGAAAATACCATGCTATTTGGTGCAATTAAAGTTCCAGTAAACACTTTTTTATAAACTTTACCATTCTTAATTAAAATATCATCTTTTTTTTGTTCGTAAGTTTCTTTTGACCAGTACCAACGAGCAACACCTTTTACTAATTTACCATCTTTATGACACATATAAGGAAATATTTTTTGTCCTTCTGGGGATATAATTGGGTAATCACAATTTTTGGTATACCCATGCGATACTGTCCATAAACTATCCCATTTAAATCTTAACCCTGTTTTTTCATCTATTTCAGGATATTTTGTATTACTAATATATCTGTTAATTACAGAACTATTATTCATATTCTTACAATAAACTAACACATATTCATGGACAGAGTTAATATTATTAGAATCGTGTCCACCTGTTATTTTTGAATTCCAGATCATATTTGCAACAAAATTCTCTTCCCCAAACACTTCATCACACACTTTTTTTAAGTTCGCTTGTTCGTTATCGTCGATACTGATAAAAATAACCCCATCGTCCCTTAACAAATTACGGGCAAGCAACAAACGGGGGTATATCATATTTAGCCAATTCGTATGCTTCCGCCCTGTTGTCTCTTTGTTCGTATTAGTGTACCCACCATTATCTGCTATTTGTCCTGTACTGACCAAGTAATTTTTTAAAGTATCTTTATAGTTATCGTGGTAAATAAAATCGTTGCCTGTGTTATAAGGTGGATCAATGTATATCATCTTAATCTTATTAGCATATGATTTCTGTAACAGTTTTAACACTTCCAGATTATCCCCCTCGATAACCATATTCCCTGTTGTATCCCAGTTTTTACTTTCATTTTTAACAGGTAATAACGATGCACGACTAGGGGTGTATGCACTGCGTTCTGCTTGGCGTTTGCCATGCCAAGTAAATGTATAATTGTGTTCTGTATCGATAACACCGCCTAATACTTGTTTTAACGCATCAAAATCAATCTTACCTTCGGATACAACATGTGGAAATATCTGTTGTAGCTTATCGATATTATCATCAATAAGATTATGACTGTTGCCATTAAGATCATTTGTATAAATAGGTGTATTATTCATTGTTGTCATTGCCTTTTAATTGAAAATCTTGGTTGGGGTTAAATTATTTATACATCTGTTCAAATCGGCAATTAAATCTTTGGGGGATTCTAATCCGATGTGTATTCTGATAATGGGTGATTTTTGCCATTTTAGGGCATCGATAGTGCGGGGTGGATTGACAATCACACTGATAATGCTTTCATATCCGCCCCATCCCCAACCGGGGACAAATAATTCTAGGCTATTGACAAAAGTATCAATCTGGGCAAGTGTTATTGTATCTTTAAAAACAAATGAAAACAGCCCATTATATCCAGAAAAATGTTTTTTCCAGTGTTTGTGTCCTATACAATCGGGCTTAACAGGGGTTAATAGCTGGTCGACTAAGGGGTGATTTTCCAACCACTTCATAACAATTTCTGTGTTTTTTTGATGGTGCTGCATGCGGGTATGTATGGTGCGTAGCCCCCGCATGCCAAGATAAACTGCATCGGGGGATACACTGGGTCCCATTTGGTTTATCAGTGTATACATGGTGTTAAATCGTTTTTTATCGGCAACGGAAATTGTACCCAGCATCACATCCGAATGTCCACTGATATATTTTGTACCCGCTTGTATGGATATGTCAAAGCCACATTCCAATGGACGAAACAATACGCCAGCACCCCAGCAATTATCCACAACTGTAATCAAATTATGGCGTTTTGCAAACGATAACACCCCATCAATATCCCCCATGTGCATGGTGGAAGTGGCGGGAAATTCCGCAAATAACAAAGTCGTATTGTCTTGGATAAGGTCGTCCAAATTGCTGATATCATCGGGGTTATAATAGGTTGTGGTAATGCCAAGCCGTTTTAAGATACCATCACAAAACTTACGGGTGGGGACATATACCCCATCCGTCATTAAAATATTTTCCCCTGATTTTGCATTGGATAAAATTGCTTGTGATATGGCTTCTAGCCCAGAATTACAAATGATAGTATTATATGCAGATTCCAAAACGCTGACAGCTTTTGCAAAACTATCGTGTGGTTCCAGCCCACGGATACCATAATCTTGTTGGTTTGTTTCGGGGAATAAATCGCCATTGGTACATTTTAACGCAATGGTGCTTGCCCTTACAATGGGTGGATTAACCGCATAATATGGATTTTCCGAAGTCTTTTTGATATGTAATATTTTGGTATTAGTATCTTTTTGGGTATTTTGCATGTTGTGTCCCTACTTAGGCAATTATTTTCATATTCCCCTAACCCTATCGCATAACCCAAATCGATGCAAATATTTTTTTACAAAAAATGGCAATTGCAAAAATAAGGGTTTTATAGTAAGCTGATTGTCATAGCATATAAAAAACACATTTAAGGATTGTTTTATGAATCATATGGGGAAATTACCTGTTGCTGTACGACTGAGGGAATTTTTTATGCCCACTTTGCGTGATACGCCCAAAGGGGCGGAAATTAAAAGCCACCAATTAATGTTACGAACAGGGATGATTCGCCAGGAAAGTGCCGGTATTTATTCTTGGTTGCCCCTTGGATTTCGGGTATTAAACAAAATCTGTGATATTGTGTCCCAAGAACAAGCCCATATTGGGGCATGTGAAATGTTAATGCCCACAATTCAATCGGCGGATTTATGGAGAAAATCCGGGCGATATGATGTATATGGGGCGGAAATGTTGCGTATTAAAGATCGCCATAACCAAGACTTGCTGTTTGGTCCCACTAACGAAGAAATGATAACCGACATTATGACAAACTTTGTGCAATCGTACAAAGATTTGCCAATGAATATATTTCATATTCAATGGAAATTCCGTGATGAAATCCGCCCCCGATTTGGTGTGATGCGCGGACGGGAATTTTTGATGAAAGATGGATATGGTTTTGCCACCTCTGAACAAGGACATTTGGAAATTTATAACAAAATTTTCGTGTCGTATTTACGCACTTTTGCCCGATTAGGGGTAAAAGCTGTTCCCATGCAGGCGGATACGGGTCCCATTGGTGGGAATTTATCGCATGAATTTATTATTTTGGCGGATACAGGTGAAAGTGAAGTATTTTGTGATAAGAATGTATTAGATTTGGATATTTTATCCGAAAAATACGATGTAAGGGGGGATTTGCAACCGATTGTGGACAAGTGGACCGCACCATATGCCACCACTGATGAGATGTTTACAGAAGTGGAATGGAACCAAATTCCTAAGCAACGGCAAGTGGCCACACGGGGCATTGAAGTGGGACATATTTTTTATTTTGGTACCAAGTATTCTGATACTATGGGTTTAAAGGTTGCCGATGCCAATGGCAAATTATCGCCCGTATATTGCGGGTCGTATGGTATTGGGGTAACCCGTGTTATGGCAGCAATTATCGAAGCGTGCCACGATGAAAAGGGTATTGTATTTCCCGATGCGGTTGCCCCGTTTAGGGTGGGCTTAATCAATGTGCGGGCAAAACATGAGGGGTGTGTGCAAAAGTGCGAATATGCGTTTGCACAATTACAATCCGCAGCTATCGAAGTGTTGTATGATGATCGTGATGTGGGATTTGGTGTCAAGATGTCCGATATGGAATTGATTGGCGTACCCTGGATAATGGTTATCGGTCCAAAAGGGGTCGAAAAAGGGGGTGTAGAAGTGAAAAACCGCTGTACAGGTGAGTCACAAACCCTGCCACTTGAACAGGCTATTCGGTTAATAAAATAAGGGATTTTTAATTGCAAGTGTATGATATATAAATATGAATGGATAACCGCATGGCGGTATGTCAGATCCCCCCGTAAGGATGCTTTTGTATCTTTGGTGAGTGCGTTTGCCTTGTTGGGGATTACCCTTGGTGTTGCCGCCTTGGTGTTGGTAATGGCGGTCATGGGGGGATTTCGCCAAGAATTATTAAATAAGGTGCTGGGTATTACAGGGCATGTAACCTTGACAAATTATTCTTTGCCTATCGAAAATGGGGATAATTTGGTATCACAACTGACCCTAGACCCACAGGTCGTATCCGCAACCGCCGTCATTAATGCCCAGGGGGTATTGTTGTATGATAGTGCCGTCAAAGGTATAGCCATTAAGGGTATTGCCAATGCTGATTTGGCAAAGCGACCCATCTTAAAGACAGCTATTGCCCCCGGAACTATCCGTCGTTTTGAACAGGGCGAAGGGATTATATTGGGACACACACTTGCCCGTAATCATAATATTCGGGTGGGGGATGTGGTGGATATTATGGTGCCTGTGTCGGACGATTTTTTGGGATTGGGACAAAATGTGATACCATACACAGTGATTGGTATGTTTAATGTGGGAATGTACTTGTATGATAATGGCACAGTACTTATGCCCAAAAACGAATTACAGGATTTGTCCGCACAAGTGGGGGATACAGATATCGAAGTTACCTTAAATAATGCGGATACCGCCATTGATTTTGTCAGCCAAAATCGGGAAAAGTACAGTATTGTATCCATGTTGGCTTGGGCGAATGTGAATACTTCGTTTTTCCAAGCACTGGAAGTCGAACGCAACACCATGTTTATAATTTTAGCAATTATGATATTGGTTGCCACTTTTAATGTATTAACAGGACAAATTATGTTGGTTAAAGAACGCAAAAAATCGATTGCTATTTTACGCACTATGGGGGCAACCCGTATCAGCATTATTAGAATATTTTTTATTGTCGGTTCCAGCATTGGGGTGCTGGGTACTTTGTGTGGTATTGGGTTGGGGATTGTTATTGGCAATAACTTAGAATCCATTCGCATATTTTTTAAAACAGTTGTGGGTATTGAAATTTTTAACCCCGAGGTGTATCAGTTAAAAACAATTCCTGTGTTGTTTGATATAAACAGCATCATAAACATTGCAATTTTTACCATTGTGCTATCGTTGTTAAGTGCATTGTACCCCGCCATACGGGCGGGTAAAATGTCGGTAGTAGAGGGATTAAAGAATGAATAAAGTATTGCAATTTGACCAAGTAGTAAAAATGTATGGCACAGATAATGCGATTTTGGATGGGGTGGATTTTACCATAAATCAAGGGGAAGTGGTGGCTATGGTTGGTACCAGCGGATGTGGCAAAAGTACAGTATTGCATTGTGCCGGGCTGTTGGATACAATTGATTCGGGGCACATTCGGATTGATGGGGTGCATATGGGCGTGGTAAACGATCGCATCCGCACCCAAATGCGCCGTGAAAAAATTGGTGTAGTGTATCAATTTCATAACTTGTTATCAGAATTTAATGTGTGGGAAAATGTGGCGTATCCCTTGTGGTTACAAGGGGTGGCACATAGGTCCGCTTATGCACAGGCGGTGGCGTTGTTAAACGATGTGGGGCTGTCTGATAAAATAGCCGTAAAAACCAATACCTTATCGGGGGGACAAGCCCAGCGGGTTGCCATTGCAAGGTGTTTGGCGGGCAACCCCAGTATTATATTAGCGGACGAACCGACCGGCAATTTGGATGACGAAAATTCAAGCATTGTATGGAATGTGTTGCTGGAAACCGTCCGGACACATAATACGGCAATGTTATGTGTGACCCACGATATGGGGCTTGCCAAAACCGCAGACAGGGCATATACCATAAAAGACAAACAGGTCATACCATATTAAAACAGGGGGATGAATATGTGAAAAATCCTTCTGTAATGGGTAAGTAATGTGTTGAAAAAGTGCCGTATATTTGGTATATACACAAGATGTTTTTTTAAGTGTTGGAAGGATGCACATATATCATGACAAAAACAGCTTTTATTACCGGTATTAGTGGTCAAGACGGATCATACTTAGCGGAATTTTTATTAGACAAAGGGTATCAAGTGCATGCGATTGTACGGCGATCGTCCGAACCCACAGGACGCAGAATGGTTGGATTTTGGCACCATGATAATTTTTATTGGCATTATGGGGATATTACCGATACTTCGAATATATATAATCTGATGTTGCAAATTCAACCTGATGAAGTGTATAATTTGGGGGCACAATCGCATGTGGGCATTTCATTCGAAGTCCCTGAATACACGGCACATACCGATGGTTTGGGGGCGGTGCGGTTGTTAAATGCGATTAAAGATTTACCCAACCCGCCAAAATATTATCAGGCATCCACATCTGAATTATTTGGGGGGATTCCCGGAACCGAACCCCAATCGGAAACTACGCCATTTTATCCAAAATCCCCGTATGGGGCGGCAAAATTATATGCGTATTGGGTAACCGTAAATTATCGGGAAAGTTATGATTTATTTGCGGTAAATGGTATTTTATTTAACCACGAAAGCCCCCGTCGGGGCGTGGAATTTGTTACCAAAAAAATCACTAAAGCTGTGGCGGATATTACACATGGTAAACAGGATTGTTTGTATTTGGGCAACTTAAATGCCAAGCGGGATTGGGGATATGCCAAGGAATATGTGGAAATGATGTGGCTGATGTTGCAACATCATACACCGATGGATTTTGTGGCTGCAACGGGTATTACCTATACCATTAGGGATTTTTGCCAATTTGCCTTTTCCCATGCGGGATTTGATATTGTATGGCAAGGACAAGGCTTAAACGAAGTAGGCATTGATAAACACAGTGGTAAAACATGTGTTGCGGTCGATAAAAAATTGTTTCGTCCCGCAGAAGTGGAAGTATTGTTGGGGAACCCAACAAAAGCGGAAAGGGAACTTGGCTGGAAGGCAAAAACCCTTGCCCCTGAATTGGCAAAAATTATGGTCGATTATGATTTAAAATATATGGAGTATGGGGGCATGGAATAATGGCGATTGATTTTGACATTCGCCCATCGCATAAAATTGATGGGGTATATAGTATTACCCCCACTGTGTCCGAAGATATACGGGGCAATATTTGGACATCGTTTTTACAATCGGATATGCAGGATTTGATCGGCGATGCGGTGGCGTTTAAGCACGATAAGTTTTCTTTAAATAAAAAAAATGTATTACGGGGTATTCATGGGGATACAAAAACATGGAAAATGGTTACTGCTGTTTATGGACGGATACAACAGGTGGTTGTCGATATGCGTAAAAATTCCCCCACATATTTACAGTGGCAAGATTTTGTTATCGGGCATCAAAATCCACAGATGATTTTAATCCCCCCACAAATGGGCAATGCCTATTGTGTGCTGAGTGCCCATGCTGTATATCATTATAAATTGGCATATGATGGGGCATATATGGATGCGGATGCCCAATTTTCTGTGCAATGGAACAGCCCAGAAATTGGTGTAAAATGGCGGGTTAAAACCCCTATTTTATCCGCAAGGGATACATAAAATACGCAAATACAGGATATGAAAATATACAAAGGAATATACACATGGCAATACACGAAGTAAAAGATGGCGATACAATACTAGCACGGCATATTACCGCCGTCGAATGGGATAGGGGGGGATTAAACTTTTTTTCCCATGACAACGAATTTATTCAGGTGGGCACTTGGGCATATGATAATGGGAAACATTTGTTGGCACATACCCATAATATCGTCCCCCGTAACACAGATATGACCCAAGAAACCTTGTATATTAAACAGGGTAAAATCAAAGCCACCATTTATAATTTAAACCGCCAAAAGGTTGCCGAATGGATTGGGGAAACTGGTGATATTATGATTTTATTACGGGGGGGACATAGCTACGATATACTGGCGGACAATACACAAGTACTTGAAATAAAAAACGGTCCTTATCCGGGGGCGGAAGCCGATCGGGTGCGCTATGAAGGGGAATAAGGTACCTTGTAATGTCAGATAATATTTTTTTTGATACAGCCAGATTAAAAAAAGTTGGTAACAATGTGATTATCGGTAAAACCGTACGGATTCGATATCCAGAATTGGTGGAAGTGGGCGATAATTGTATTATCGATGATTTTACCTATATTTCCACTGGGTTAAAATTGGGGCGAAATGTACACATATCACCAGGGTGTCAGATTATAGGGGGACCTTCTGTGATGGTTGATATAGGCGATTTTTGTGGTGTTTCGGCAAATTGTATGTTAATTGCAGGCAGTGATGATTTTATGAATGGTGTCAATGGTACAAATATCCCGAAGCAGTTTCGTGGAAATATGCGATTTGGGAATATTATTATGGAAAAGCATAGTATGCTCGCCCCATATGTGTCCGTTATGCCAGATGTAAAAATTAAATGCGGGGGGGTAGTGTCTTCTTATTCTTGTGTGAAACGCACCACAAAACCTTGGTATTTATATGCTGGTAATCCTGCTAAACCCATTATGTCCCGCAACAAAGAACTTATCTTAAAATATGAACAGGAATTTTTAAAAAATGAAATATCATAATATAAACAGGAAAATAAAATGCACGATTTTATACCACAAATGATCCCTTGGTTTGGCGATGAAGAAGCGGACGCTATGGATGCGTATATGCGTTCCGGTGGGTTTTTAATGGAATTTAAACAAACCGAAGATTTTGAACACATGATTGCCGATTACACGGGGGCAAAACATGCGATTGTGGTGAATAATGGCACCATATCCTTAACCATGGCGGCAATGGTCTGCGGGGTACAAGCAGGGGATGAAGTGATTGTGCCAAATTATACCATGATTGCCACCCCAAACAGTATTAAGATGATTGGGGCGGTGCCTGTATTTGTCGATGTGTGTGCGGATACATTATGTTTGGATTATGAAAAAACCAAATGGGCAATAACCGATAAAACCAAGGCAATACTGTTGGTAAATGCCAATGGCAGATACCCCAAACAAGGTATTGACGCCTTTAAGGACTTAGCCGATGCCCATGATATTATATTGATAGAAGATTCTGCCCAAGCCTTAGGGTCGTTTTATCCCGCCATTGGGACCCTTAAAAAACGGCATATGGGAACGGTTGGGGCGGTCGGATCGTTCAGTTTTTCCGTCCCAAAAGTGATTTCCACCGGACAGGGGGGGGCATTGGTTACCAATGATGATATAGTTGCGAAAAAAATCCGTAAATTAAAAGATTTTGGACGATCCGGCGGGGGGCATGATGTGCATGACAGTATCGGTTGGAATTTCAAATTTACCGATATGCAGGCGGTGGTGGGTATCGAACAAATGAAAAAATTACCATGGCGGGTGACACGCAAACAAGAGATATTACAGCGGTATCAACACCAGCTTATCGATGTAAAGCAAGTGGCATTTTTTGATCAAGATTTGGATTGTACCACCCCCTGGTTTATGGATATATTGGTATCGGAAAAACGGGATGAATTATCCATATATTTAAAGCAAAATGGGGTCGGCAGTCGTGTTATGTATCCCCCGATTAACAAACAGGACTGTTATAAAATTTCGGGGGAACATCCCATATCAAACAAGGTTGGCAAACAAGGGCTGTGGTTACCGTCCAGCGGTCAATTAACCGATGCGGAAATTGACAAGGTATGCGGTCTTATAAGGAAATTTTTTACGAATATATAATATGTTTGCATTGGAAAATAAAAAAATATCTGTGGCGGGGCATAAGGGTATGGTCGGCACTACCATATGCTGTGCGGTGCAAAAATATGATGGTGTACACTTGGTAAACCGCAGCTGGGCTGATCTGGATTTATTAGATCCGCACCAAGTGGCAGATTTTTTTGCCACTATCAAACCGCAAGTGGTATTTTTGCCGCTGCTAAGGTGGGGGGGGATTGTTGCCAATATGACATATTTTGCGGATTTTATGTATCAAAATTTAACCATTACATGCGTCCCCTTCAAATGTGGGAAATGGTATCGATGAAAAATAAATATACGGTATGTATAATGGGGGGATTGGGCAATCAAATGTTTTTATATGCGTTTTATAAGTATATGCGTATACATCTGGGATATGCGGTAGTGCCCAGCTATATATTTTGTTTTTTGAACAGATTTGCCATTATCAAAGGGCAAAAACATATTTTTTTGTCGGATGTGTTTTGTGTGGATACAATCAAAGGAAAAAAATATTTACCATATGGTTTTATGGATATTTTCAGAAAAATGTGGTTCGTATATCACCGCTTTATCCTAAAAACAGTGTATAAGGAAACCAAAATGTATGTGTTTGATACACACATGGATTTTCAAAAAAAATATTTTTTTGGATATTTTCAATGTTATAAATATGCGGAGGCGGTAAAACAATACATATTACAGGATTTTCAATTAAAACCTGATTTATCGCCTTATGCAAAATCTGTATTGCATCAGATACAAAGCACCCCAAATTCTGTTGCCATTCATATTCGCAGGGGGGATTATGTGGTGGGATATAATGGGTATTGGCAAGTCCTTAGTGTGGAGTATTATATATCCGCATGGGCAAAAATTATACAACACTATCCCGACGCAACGCCATATATCTTTTCCCAAGATATGCAATGGTGTCGACAAAACTTAGGGTTTTTAAAAAATCCTGTATTTGTAACCCCCAATGATGATGTGCAATACGAAGATATGATTTTAATGTCAGCATGTACGCACAATATTATTGCCAACAGCTCATATTCTTGGTGGGGGGCATATTTAAATCAACATTCCAATAAAATTGTTGTTTGTCCCAGTCATTGGCACAAAAACTTAAATGGGCACACAGCATTACAAGATTTCATTCCCCCTGATTGGAATATTGTATAAATGCAAAAAACTCTGAAAACATTTATTGTTGCCAACAGTATTTTAAAGGTACTTAGTATCATAAGCATGGTATTTGTTATTCCCCTGTATATGAAATACTTGGGGGCAGCTGATTATGGTGTATATACATATACAACATCTCTGATTGTTATGTTGGCATTTTTGGGCAGTTTTGGGTTTGTGGAATATATTAAAGCCTATGGATGTACAGAAAAACATGCCACACATCGTGTATCGATTATATATTCTGGATGTGTTACTATGTGTGTACTATTGTTATGTATAGTTGCTATATTTGGTGGATTGGTATGGGCGGGGGTGATACCCATAAATATACCGAATATATTGATAATACTGGTTGTTGTTGGGGCTTTTACAAATCCTTTTGCTATGTTGGGTGAAGACTTATTATTGGGATTTTCTTATATGAAAATTTATTATAATGTACAAATATGTAAAAATATATTGCAAATGGGGGGATGGGTGGTATTGGTGATATTAAAATTACCGCTTTGGATGTTTGTATTTTGGTTTGTTATATTGTCTTTTGTATCCGCATGTGTACATTTTTTTATTTTATACCATAAAAAGATTTTTCAATGTGTTGCCTTTGATGTTCAGGGGGTACAAAAATCTTTGCCCATTGCCATTGCGTTTGCCATAAATATGGGGTCGTTAACGGCTATGCAGTTTGTGGATAAATATTTTATGATGTATATACTGGGTACCCAGAGTGTTGGTATATATGGGGCGTCTGTGTTTATAATGTATGGAATTTTGAATTTTTTATATAGCCCCGTCGAACGGTACTTGGAAGGATTTAAAAAAACAGCCATACGCCAAAACAATATACAGCAGGCGGAAAAAATAGTTAATTTCAACATTTATTATATTTTCATCGTATATGGGGCGGTGGTGTTATCATACAGCATATATGGACAGCCTTTTTTAAAATGGTACTTGGGTATGGAATTTGTCGATGCCCATAAAATCGCATTGTTGTTATCGTTGGGGATGTTACAGTCTTTGGTTATATGGGTTTTTTATAAAATGGTGATTTTACAACATAAAACTGCCAACACATATCAAATGTATATTAATGTGGGGGCGTTGGTGTTAAATATTATATTTAATGCGTTATGGATACCTGTATATGGCATAAAAGGGGCGGTTTATGCCATGTTGGTAAGTATTGCTTTTACCACTGTAACCAGCCTTATTATTATGTATGTAAAATATCAGTATAAAATATTTTATGGGAATATCTGTGCGTATGTCCTTATATTAAGCGTGGTGTATATGATGGGGTATGTGTTATGGGATAATAGCTATGGTTTAATCGGCTGTTTTATATTTTCAGGTATTAGTGTATTGGTGTGTGTGGTATTATCTTGGGTGGTATCAGAACCCAGACAATATATGAAGTTTTTATTAAAAACCGATACATATTTATAAGAGGGAACATCTGTATATGGTGAAAGTGAGTGTTATTATGGCGGTGTATAATACGCAACAGTATGTGGGCGATGCCATTGAGAGCATTTTAAACCAAACATATACAGATTTTGAATTATTGATATGTAATGATGGATCCACAGATAATAGCCCCCATATTATTCGGCGTTATAAGGATTGTCGTATACGCATTTTTAATCAATCCAATCAAGGGGTTATTATAGCTAGAAATGCTATGCGTATGCAGGCAAAAGGACAATACCTTGCGGTGATGGATTCGGATGATGTATCCGTACATAATCGTTTGGAAAAACAAGTGGCAGTATTGGATAACAATCCACATGTGGTGGCGGTGGGGGGGCAAATTATGCGTTGTGATGGGCATTTAAACCCCGTAAAATTATGGACATATCCAACGCAAAAGGCGGGGCATATGATTCCACACCCCGCACATATGGTGCGTACATCTGTTGCATTACAAGTGCCATATCGTCCATATTTTTTTGCCGCAGAAGATAAAGATATGTTTTTACGATTGGCAGAAAAAGGGGACATTGTCAATATTCCTGATACTGTATTGTATTATCGATGGCATGGTAACAATAGCAGGTTACGATTAGGTACAGTTTATCGGGCAACGGTATCAGAAATAACCGCAGATATGTGTGCGGTGTTACGCCATACAGGGCGTTCAGATGTGGTTTTTGACAATAAAGATTTAACGCAAAAACATGGGTTTTTGTTACACAAAACCCCCTTAACCACAGCGGAAATTGTGCAGTCTGTATGGGGTATAGCGTATATGGTTATACGCAGATTAACCCTTTTAACCGCCCGTAAAATATTAAGAAAGGCATAAAATATGGGGAAAATATTGCTGATATTTGCCGATGCCAACAGTATCCACACCCAACGCTGGGCATATGCCATGCACAACCGGGGAATGCAGGTACATATTATCAGCCGATACCATGCGGATTTGGCACAGGATATAGCCGTATATCCGTTACAAAGCGATACGCAAGGTAATAAAAAGAGCAAACTATATTTGTTATGGCGTATACTGCACATACCATTTATGGTGAAAAAAATCAATCCCCATATTGTCAATCCGCACTTTTTGTCGTCCTATGGATTGTTGGGTGGGCTTAGCAACTGGCGCCCCCTACACCTGACCGCATGGGGCAGTGATATTTTACAAGTTCCCCATAAAAAACCATATGTAAAACTGTTATTAAAGATGTTGTTTTACAAAGCCAACAGCTACAATTCAGACAGTCAAGCGGTTATGGACGGCATATACGGCACTTATACACAAAAAAAGGGGGATATAATAAAATGGGGTACCGATACAACCATATTCACCCCCCAACCCAAACCCCCTATGTCAGAACCACAAGGAGTGTTTACTATATTTTCCAATCGCTCATGGGAAAGATTGTATAATATTGATGTCATCTTACAAGCATACGCCCTGTTTCGCACCCAATACCACAAGCCCAGTTGCTTAAAAGTGGCGGGATTTGGCACAATGGAATCACACTTAAAATCTATGGCAGGCGAAAGCGTACACTTTATTGGCACAATCCCCACAGAATCGGCAATGGCAACCACCTTACATAACAGCCATTTATATATATCCATTCCCGAAACAGATAGTGGGGGTATATCGGTAGTCGAAGCCTTGGCAACGGACACCCCAACCATTGTATCGGATATTGATGGCAACGCCCCCTTTGATACCACAAAAACCCCCATAAACGCACAGGACTTAGCAGAAAAAATGTACCACATTGCCAACAATTATGATATATATACACAGATTCATAAAAAAATAGGCAAACATATCAGAAAAAACAACAACCGCACCATATTTATGGATAAAGCATTCGCCATATTAAACAATATATAATATAATATCCCCATGAAAAATATACTCAATAAAATCACAGATAAAACCGCTGTTATTGGTATTATGGGACTCGGTTATGTGGGATTACCATTGGGGTTGTCATTTGCCAATAAAGGATTTCAAGTTATTGGATTTGATGTGCACATGCCCACTGTTGATAGGATTAACAAGGGCGTGTGTCATATTGAAAATATTGTATTACACCATGATATTTCCCTTTTGGGAAAGCGTCTTATTGCCACCAATAAAGTGGCAGATTTACACCAATCAGATATCATTATAATTTGTGTTCCCACCCCCTTACTTGACGATAACACCCCTGATTTATCGTATATTATTCAATCGGTTGAACAGGTTATTCCATATACAACGGTGGGACAATTGATTTCCCTTGAATCCACAACTTATCCTGGCACAACCGAAGAAGAAGTTGTATCCCGGTTGCAATCGGCGGGCTATAAGGTTGGTACTGATATTTTTGTTGCCTATTCCCCTGAACGGGAAGACCCCGGCAACAGCACATATACCACGGGTACCATTCCCAAACTATGTGCGGGATATAGTGCAAATTGTTTACAAATGGCAACTGCTTTGTATCAATCGGTGGTCGATATGGTGGTGCCCGTGTCCTCTTTACGCACTGCGGAAATGGCAAAGATATTGGAAAATGTCCATAGGGCGGTAAATATTGGTTTGGTTAATGAAATGAAAATGGTTGCGGACAAAATGGATATTGATATTTACGAAGTCATTAACGCCGCCGCTACCAAACCATTTGGCTTTACCCCATATTATCCAGGTCCGGGAGTGGGTGGACATTGTATTCCCATTGATCCCTTTTATTTGACATATAAGGCAAAGCAATATGATGTGCATACGGATTTTATCGAACTGGCAGGTAAAGTCAATACCAGTATGCCCGCATGGGTGGTGGGTAAAACTGTATCTGCTTTGGACACAAAAGGTATAAGTATCGCCAATAGTAACATTTTAATATTGGGGCTTGCCTATAAACCCAATGTGGCGGATTGTCGGGAAACCCCATCGGCAGAGCTGTTAAAATTATTTTTAAATATGGGGGTAAAAGTGGCGTATAGCGACCCTTATGTCCCCACATTTCCCAAAATGCGAAAATACGCATTTGATCTGCACTCTGTCCCGATAACCGCAGATACATTGCAAGATTATGATGCAGTGGTTCTTGCCACGCACCATGATAATTTTGATTATGATATGATATTACAATATGCACACCTTATTATCGACACACGGGGGGTGTATGCGTCCATAAGTGATACAAACATTTCCCAGAAAGTACACAAAGCATAATGACTTTACCCATTATTACAAACCGTAAAATACATATTGCTGTTGTCGGGTTGGGCCGCATATCAACGAATCATTTAAAAGCCATACAACAATTTCATTCTGATCTGCAATTGGTTGCCGTATGTGATGTGGATAAGATTGTAACAGATACCTATGCCAGACAATATAAAGTACAAGGGTTTGATAATGTGCAAGATATGTTAAAAAGCCGTATGTGTGATGTGGTGGTTTTGTGTACGCCATCTGGATTACATGCTAAGCACGCTATTTTATGTACCCAATATGGTGTATCGGTTATTTCCGAAAAGCCGATGGCAGTAACTTATGCTGATGGGTGCCATATGGTTAAGGCTTGCCAAGATGCCAATGTACGATTATTTGTGGTTAAGCAAAATCGCTGTAATGCCACCCTGCAATTGTTAAAACGGGCGATTGATGGGGGACGGTTTGGACAAATAAATATGGTACATATGAATGTATTTTGGACTCGCCCCCAACACTATTATGATTCTGCGGAGTGGCGGGGGACATATGCCATGGATGGCGGGGCATTTATGAATCAAGCCAGCCATTATGTGGATTTGCTAAGTTATATATTTGGCAAAGTACACAAAATTCATGCTTTTACCGCTACCCGGGAACGGTGTATCGAGGCTGAGGACACAGGCGTTGTTAATGTACAGTGGCAAGATGGTACATTGGGGTCTATGGCGGTAACCATGTTGACATATCCGAAAAATTATGAAGGATCGTTAACAGTGCTTGGTACCCATGGTACTGTGCGGATTGGTGGGGTTGCGGTTAATGCCATAGACCAATGGGATTTTGCCGATACGCAAGATTATGATAATACCATCGACAACGCCACCTATGCCACCACCCGTGTATATGGATTTGGACATTCGCATTATTATAATAATGTCATCGAAGTGTTTCGGGGTGTACACCCCCCCCTTGTCGATGGACAACAAGGCTTGCAATCGTTACAAATATTGGATGCTATATACCAATCGGCACAGACGGGCAATGCCATTATTTTGACTTAATTCGGGCGTGTTCCACGTATGGTAATACGGGTTTTATCTGTTACAGATTCGAATATTTTTTCCCCTATACCAATATGACAATCTTTGCCGATATGTGTATTGTTTAATACGGTTACAGACGCCCCAATAAAAGTATTTTCCCCCACTGTAACCCGTCCACATAATTGAACTGCGGGGGCAATTTGCGTGTTTTTACCAATGTGGCATCCATGGGCAATGGTTACATTGTTGTCGATGATACAATGATTTTCGATAACCGTCGGGTGGTATGTAAATACACCCCGATTTATGATTGTACCATCCAATATGGTAATATTATTTTTAATGTATAATGCCCCCCTGTGTTTTACCAGTGTGTGGATATTGTTGTCTTCGAAGGTTTGTAAGGATTCCCCACCCAAGACACAATTTGCCCCAATGGTTACATTATCGCCAATGGTCGTGCCTGATTTAAGGACTGTAAAAGCCCCGATTTTTACATTGTTGCCAATGGTTATGCCCGTTGTGTCCATATGTACAGGACCGTCGAAGATAATATCAGGGGCAATGATGTTCGGTTTTGTGTATGCAGTTGGGGGATGTTGCCCTTGCCATACTTGCCAAAAATAAGATTTGGGGGTAGGGTGCGTATACAAAATTTTATGATCTGTATCATACATTTTTGCCAGGCGTTCGGTGGTGATAATTCCTGCAACATTCGGATTTTTTAAGGCGGATTGTATGGATTTTTCCGTGCCACAAAAACATAAACTGTTTGGTATGGGGGTGCTGTCGTATCCCATATTGTCATATGATTTCAGCTGTAATGCAGTATGGCTTGTAATCATGAGGGTTCCTTTATATGTGTTTCCAAATATTGAAGTAGGTTTTCGTTTTGATATTCACGGGATAAGAGATGTTTGGTGTTTTTTATATTTTCCACTATTGTATCATATGCGGTCTGATTTTCATATATGTGCTGGATGTGGTGTATGGCATCTGATACAGTGTCGGCGATGATACCGGTTTGGTGGGTTTTAATATATGTGGCACACAAGTTTTTACTGTTTATGAGCACAGGTATATTTTGTCCAAAATATTCAAATGCTTTCACAGGAAAACAAGTATTATTACTAGGATTATGGGTTAAAAATAACATTCCCATATGATATTTTTCAAGGGTTTTATAAACAGTATGTGATGCGATGGGGGGTAATACAGTTATATAATTCGTATTAAATGTATCGGCGTTGATACCACATCCCATCACAGTTACAGTAATTTTTTTATGGGGCACAGTCTGTTGTAAACCTTCTGCCACCGCATTAAACATCTGCATATCGTACATGCGGCCAAAATTGCCGTGAAATATGATATTAAAGCTGTCCTTAGGTTTGTTGTGTAGGGTGGTTTGATACATGTCAAATCCATTACTGACCACTATCGGGGATATATTATATTGTTTTGCAAATTTTTTATCATTTGGCACCACATAAGATACGCCCAATGCCCGTTTGAATATGAAGGCGTTTAATGCATAAGATATGCGGGATATGGGGTGTTTTTTATGTATGCTGTTGGTATAAATGAGGGCATCAGGATAATTATCACGGATATCACAGATATATTTTTTGCCCCTTATCCATGTAAAAAACCATGTGATAAGGGCGGTAATATAACAGGGGCTGGTTATCACATATACATCGGTTTTGTGCCAAAGTATTTTCCATACGATATTTATACCAAGTAATATTTCCCCCATACTGCGTTTATATATACTTTGTGTATTGGGGGGGGGACAACAGCGGGTTTGTATCAGTGTTTCAGTTCCTTGTGCCATACTGTTACGATTGCTTATAACATTAATTATATGTCCACGGTTACAGGCAGACCGCACCATAGACGCAATGCGTACACTGTCGGCGGTGGGTTCGGGAAAGTAACGATGGCTAATAAATGTTATATGCATATTTTTAAAATTCGATTCCGATTTGGGCTTTGATGTCATTGTGAAAATGGTGTTTTTTCATATCCATTATGGTGACCAAATCGGCAATGTTTATAACTTCTGGTTTGGCGTTGCGTCCGGTTAACACCACATGCACAGTTTCTGGTTTTTGTTGCAGGGTGGCAATTACATCGTGTACATCCAAATAATCGTATCGTAACACAATGTTAATTTCGTCCAAAATCACCAATGGGTACTTATTCGACAAGATCATTTTTTTACCTGCTTCCCACGCTTTGGTTGCCATTTCAATATCACGGTTGCGGTCTTGGGTTTCCCAAGTAAAGCCTTCGCCCATGACTTTGAGCGTACACAAGTTGGGAAATGCTTGTAATATTTTCTTTTCCCCGGTTTGCCAACCGCCCTTGACAAATTGGATAATACCCGTACGCATATCATTGCCCATTGCCCGTATGGCAAGCCCCATGGCGGCGGTGGTTTTGCCCTTGCCCCGTCCCGTATGTACCATAATTAAGCCCTTGGTTTTGTTTTTGCGGGATAACATTTTGTCCCGTGCGGATTTTTTCTTTTCCATTTTTAATTTGTGTTGTTCGGCGGTTATATCGGCCATGATAAGATTCCTTTTTTACTTTTTAGAAGGGTTTTTCAAAAGGGTTTGTAAAGTATTATACACACTATTTTTGCGTTGTACACGCCATAATTGCCGGTCGATGGCATCTTGGAATTTTTCGGCAATATCATATAAGGCATCCGGGTTGTTGTTTAATAAAAATGTATATACAGTTTTATTATCCAAATACGCATCAAATAATTGGTCAAAGTGGTGGTCGGATACGATTCGGGCGGTTACGGCGTAGGCATACAGATAATCCACCGTTGCCGATATTTCAAATGCCCCCTTATATCCGTGTCGCATTACGCCTTGTATCCATTTTGGGTTGCTTGCCCGTCCCCGTACAACACGGGAAATTTCCGCTTGTAATAGCCGGGTTTTTGGGGCAAAAGGTTTACTGTGATCGTTAAAGTATAAGGTGGGATTTTCCCCTTTGATGTGCCGTACCGCCGCCGCCATCCCCCCTTGGAATTGATAATAATCATCGCTGTCCAAAATATCGTGTTCCCGATTGTCTTGGTTGTGTAATATGGCATCCATAGACTGTAAACGGTCGCTAAATACTGTATCCGCATACTGTCCATAAGTGCCATTACCATATACAAACGCCCCCCATTTGATATAGGTTTCTGCCAAATCTGTATCATCTTGCCAATGTCCTTCGTCAATCAATCCTTGCATTCCCGCCCCATATGCCCCGGGTGCGGATCCAAATATCCGTGCCCCTGCCAAAGTGGTGTTGGTATACTTTTTTAAGTCTTGGTCATATTTTTCTTTAAGGGGATTATCTGTATATGATTCGTCCAAAACCGCAATCGCCCGTACCACTGAATCGACCAAGTCGATGATATTTTGAAATGCATCACGGAAAAACCCTGATATTCGTAATATCACATCGACCCGTGGTCTGCCTAGTATGGATAATGGCAATATTTCAAATCCTGTAACTTTGCCAGTAATCGAATCCCAACGGGGTTTTGCCCCCAATAATGCCAGCATTTGGCAAATATCGTCGCCCCCTGTTCGCATATTGGCGGTGCCCCATGCGGACAATGCCATATGTCGGGGATATGCTCCATGGTCTTGTACATATGTATCGATAACCATACGGGCCGATTTCCACCCCAATTCCCATGCGGATGGGGTGGGCACAGCACGGGTGTCAACACTGTAAAAATTTTTGCCTGTTGGTAACACATCCAATCGTCCACGGGTGGGGGCACCAGATGCACCGGAACGGACAAATTTTCCATTTAATCCCCTGATTAAAGCGGAAATTTCCAATTTTCCGCACCTGTCCACCAATGGGGCAATAGTGGTGTGGATTGCGTCATAGACAATTTTTGTCATATCCCCTTGCACAATACAAACGCCGTCCAGTATATCCATAGCATATTGTTCCAACCGTTCCACCGTATCCCCTTGTGTTCGCCACCGCCCCAAGCTGTTATATGTCAATATGGGTGGTTTGGTATCCGTATGTGGAGCGGAAAAATCACAGTTTAGGGGATCAAATGAAAATCCAAAATCTAGTGCCATTGCCCGTATAAACGATTGCTGTTTGGGGGGAATGTCTGTCCAATCTGTACCGCCCATACTGTGACGGGGGGCACGGCTGAGGGCAATTAGTAAATCCCGACGGTGTGTGTCCGTGGGGGATTGCCCAAATATATGTAATCCATCCCGGATTTGCATTTCCTTTAAATCACATAAATATGTATCCAGTGTATTTAAGGTGGTATCCATATTATCGGTGGGTGTATGGTGCATATCCGCAAATATACCCGTTTTTTGTGCCATTTCGATAATCTGTTGCTGTAATGGTTTGGTACGACGGGGGTCCATGGTTAATGCTGTATAATATTCGTCAATAAGCCGTTCCAAATCTTTCATATATCCATATGTTTCCGCCCGTGTTAAGGGGGGTGTCATATGGTCGATAATCACCGCATGGGTACGGCGTTTTGCCTGTGTGCCTTCGCCGGGGTCGTTTACAATAAAGGGGTAAAAATGTGGCACATTGCCAAGTATAGCCGATGGAAAACAGGTATCCGACAACGCCAATGCTTTGCCCGGTAACCATTCCAAATTGCCATGTTTGCCCATATGTATTATCGCATCCATATGGGCGGATATATACGCATAAGTGGCAATATATCCATGTGGTGGCACCAAATCCGCATCGTGATAGGTGCCGTCGATATCGATATTATACCCCCGTGCGGGCTGGGTCCCTAAGACGATATTTCCCACCCATTGTAGGGGCAAACAAAATTGTTTTGTGATTGGGTCATAATATGGGTCATGTGCATAATCGCCCCATTGGGCTTGTATTTTTTCTTGTATATTTTCAGGTAATGTTGTCCAAATTTCTTTGTATGCGGATGCACACAAGGTGATGTGTACCTGTTTGCCATAAAATGCTTTTGTATTCTTGTCGCCTGTGTTGGTCACATTTGATTTTAATGCTTGTACAATGTCATTACCTGTTGTGAAGGTATGGGGTGCGGTATATCCTTGTTGTTGCAAGGCGTTTAAAATCTGTACCGCACCGCTGGGGGTGTCCAAGCCTACTCCATTGGCAATCCGTCCATCCTTGTTGGGGTAATTTGCAAACATCAAGGCAATGCGTTTGTCCGCATTTTTTTTCGTGCGTAATCGTACCATACGGGCAACTGTATCACACAGGGCGTACACCCTGTGTATAATTGGGGTGTATTCGATAATGTCCGCCTGTACAGTGGTATTAAATTTTGGGGCGGTTTTAAAGGATATGGCATGGGTGATAATCCGTCCATCCACTTCTGGTAATGCAATATACATGGCAACATCACGGGGCGACAAGCCCGCATTGCTGGCATGGTATGCGTTCAGATTGGTACTGGCAAGTACCACTTGATACACAGGACAATCGGCCATGTCATATGGGATGTGCGGGGCATATAAATTGTCCACATCTTGTATTATGGATTGTAATGATTTTAATGCAAAGCCGGTGGTATGTAAAATCGAATCAGGGCGTACTATATGCAAAATATGGGTCAATATTTCTTGTACAGTGGGGTCTTTTAACGAAGTAACATAAATACATATAGGTTGAATATTATGTGATTGCAACTGGGTATACAAGGCATCAATGACTTTGGTATTGCCTGCTTGCCATAATGCCCGATAAAAAACTATCAATACATGGGGTTGTGGGGTATGGCGTTCTGTTATAGGTGTCTGTCCTTGTGGGGCATAAAAGCCACACTTTGATAAGGGTTGGGGACTTAGGGCAGGCACAGGGGCGGTACCAATCAGGGCGGATATATACAATAGGGCATTTTGTGCATTGTCGATACCGCCTTCTGTATAATATGCCCATATGTGGTCATAATCGTTTCGATTGACCGTCGATAAGGCGTATAATTCCCCATCAAAACTATCATCCCCCGGTAACAAAATAAGCGGAATGTTGTTGTGGTTACATATAGTCGATATTTGTTCAATTCCATAACAAAAATATCCTTTGCCGCCAAGAATGCGGGCAACAATGATTTTTGCTTGTGATGCGGTTTTTTCCACATATGTATCCACACTGTATGGGTGTTTTAGGTGCAAAATATTTGTAATGCACAATGAACACACTGTGTCGTTCCCATATGTGGCAATCAGGGTATCCTGTGCGGTGGCAAAACACGAAATTTCCGTATCCGCAGAAGTCAAAAATAAAATATCTGTGGGCGTTTGATTAACATCAATCGCCTCTTGTCCATCGTGGATAACACCAGCAACAGCAGACAGGATGTGCATGTACTATATCCTTATGTATGTTAAATAATGTGCGGACAAACAACCCATAATACCATACATTACACAAAATGTATGCGTACTGTGTGCATTAATCAGACATTGCCAATCCGCCAATATTTATCAAATATTACCGGCGATTATTCTTCGTATCGGGCGAATACCAATGATGCGTTGGTACCGCCGAAACCAAAACTGTTGGACATGACAACATTTAATTTTTTATTATCGATCCGTTTTGTGACTATGGGCAAGTCGCTTGCGTTTGCGTCCAAGGTTTCAATGTTAATCGATTCGGCAATAAAATTATTATTCAGCATAAGTAGGCTGTAAATCACTTCTTGTACCCCAGTTGCCCCCAACGAATGTCCTGTGTATGATTTTGTTGACCCAATATAGGGCATATCTTCTGGGCAAAAGGTATTACGCATTGCCTCCAATTCTTTGACATCCCCAACGGGTGTAGAGGTGCCATGCGTATTGATATAATCCACCTTTTTATGCACATCTTTAAGGGCGATTTTCATACATCTTTCCGCCCCTTCACCAGATGGTGCAACCATATCAAAACCGTCGGAATTGGCACCATATCCGATCACTTCTGCATAAATTTTTGCCCTGCGGGCTTTGGCATGTTCTAATTCTTCCAAAACCAGCATACCTGCCCCTTCGCTAATGACAAATCCATCACGGTTTGCATCATATGCACGGGATGCTTTTTCTGGGGTATCGTTATATTTTGACGACAACGCCCCCATGGCGTCAAACTGTACCGCCATTGCCCAATGTAACTCTTCGCACCCCCCAGCAAAAATAATGTCTTGTTTACCCCATTCGATAAGTTCGTACGCATTGCCCACACAGTGTGCAGAGGTCGAACACGCAGAAGTTATGGAATAATTATATCCCTTAATCTTAAATGGTGTTGCCAAAGTGGCGGATGCGGTGGATGACATGGTTTTTGGTACCATGAAGGGACCAACCCGTTTTGGACCTTTTTTCCGTGTAATATCAATTGTTGCTTCCAGACTCTCCACAGAGGGGGCACCAGACCCCATAATAATCCCCGTGCGTTCATTTGACACCAAGTCATCAGACAACTTTGCATCGGCAATGGCTTGTTGCATGGCAATTGTCCCAAATGCAGCCCCCCGCCCCATAAAGCGTAAATCCCGTTTATGGATAAAGTCGGCAACATTCAGATTTTTCACAGTCCCTGATACTTGCGAACGAAATCCCTTGTCGGCAAATTCTTGGTTGTATTCGATACCAGCTTTGCCAGCTTTTAAATTTTGCAACACTTCATCTTGGTTGTTTCCAATCGACGATACAATTCCCATTCCTGTTACGACTACACGACGCATATTTTTTATTCCTTGTAATATTAAAATTAAAATCCTTCGGTTGAGGTAAATAAACCAACTTTTAAGTCTTTGGCTTCGTAAATAATCCGTCCATCAACAGATAATTCCCCATTGGCTAAACCCATAAACAATTTGCGTTTAATGACCCGTAACATATGCAGTTTATAGGTAACTTTTTTGGCACTTGGTAACACTTGTCCACGAAATATAAGATTTTTGACACCAAGTGCCCGTCCCCGACCATCCCCCCCGGTCCAGCCTAAGAAGAAACCAACCAGTTGCCACATGGCATCCAAGCCTAAGCATCCGGGCATTACAGGGTCTGTTTTAAAATGACAGTCGAAAAACCATAAATCAGGGGTGATGTCTAATTCTGCTTCGATGTATCCTTTGCCATGATTCCCTCCGTGGTCATTAATTTCCACAATTCGTGAAATCATCAACATATCGGGCAATGGTAAACGGGCGTTGCCTTCCCCAAAAACTTTCCCATGCCCAGAGGCTATCAAATCTTCATAACTATATGAGTTTTTGGTTGCCCATCTTTGGACCTTTGGGGTTTCACTAGTCATATAATATTCTCCTGTCGATCAAAATTGTACATAAATATATGCTATAATGTAAAAATAAGCAAGAAAAAAGGGCAACAAAAAAAGTGTGATAAAAATATATCGAAAGTATGGACATAACTTTATTTTGTTTGTATAATACCCTTAATAACTATACATAATATGTATCGGTATTTTCATACGACATACAGTGTTACTTTCATCATATTTATCAAATACAGGAGAAAAATTTATGATACGAAAAATCATTATTTACATGTGGTTACCCTTGTTTTTAAGTGCATGTTTTGGGGGTACTTCTGCCCCCCAAAAAGACTATAATACAGCGGGTATACAACAGGCACAAGAAGTCATACGGGGCGTTGTTGTATCCAAACGCCAAGTGGAAATTGACACCGATGCCGAAACGGGACAAATTATTGGATTTGTCGTTGGGGCAACCGCTGGGGGAACAATTGGTGGGGGTGATAATGAACAGCTCGTTGGTTCAGTCGTTGGGGCATTAATTGGCTCAGCGGTGGGTAAAAAGGTCGAACAAGCGATTGTTAAAAAAGTTGCCACAGAATATATTATTGAAAAAGAAGACGGTTCGTTAACTGCGGTGGTGTCGTTTGATGATAAATTTAACAAAGATAACGCTGTGTTAGTCGTTTTGTCCAACCCCCCAGTCATTCGTTTTCAATAACATATTACAATAAGTATTATATCGCCCCAATGGGGCGATATAAGGCATTACAGGATATGGTTTATTAATTTCGATTACCCTGTGTATTCTGAAAAATGTGCCCCTAGTGTGGTCATTAGGCTTACGAATGTGGGAAAACTAGTATTTACAGGGGCAATATCGTCTATGTTTACGGGTGTGGAGGTTGCCATGCCCATAATCATAAAACTCATTGCCAAGCGATGATCAAGATGTGTTGTTACCATACCACCACCAGGGACAGTTTTATTGCCGTATACTGTCATCCAATCGTCCCCATGGTCGGTCTTGACACTGTTTGCGTTTAATCCATCCATCACCGCTTGCAGGCGGTCGGATTCTTTGATTCGTAATTCGCCCACGCCCACCATTTCTGTTTTGCCATCCGCAAAGGCAGACACTACCGATAAAATAGGGTATTCGTCAATCATACTTGCAGCCCGCTCAGCGGGGACCTTGATACCGGTTAGGGGGGCATACTTTACCCGTAAATCTGCAATCGGTTCGCCCCCAGAAATGCGTGTATTGGCAATGGTAATATGTGCCCCCATTTCCTGTAAAGTGGTAAAAAATCCTATGCGAGTGGGATTCATACATACATTGTGAAGGGTTACATCAGATTTTGGGATTAAACATGCAGCCGCCACCACAAACGATGCGGAGGAGGGATCGGATGGTACGGTAATATTTGCCCCTTTTAAGGTGGGTTGTCCATGTAAGGTTATAATGGTTTTATTATCGTCTTGTACCACATCCACAGTTGCACCAAAGTGCCGTAACATGTTTTCTGTATGGTTACGGGTTGGTTTAGATTCGATAATGGTGGTATGTCCTCGTCCGCTTAATCCCGCCAACAACACCGCCGATTTTACCTGTGCGGATGCCACAGGTAAAGTATAAGTAATCGGCAATATTTCATCTGTACCCTGTATGGTTAATGGCAATTTTTCATCATTGGAGTCGACCCTTATGCCCATTTCAGATAAGGGCTTTATCACCCGTCCCATGGGGCGTTTGCGTAAGGACGCATCACCCGTTAGCGTGGCTTTGATATGTTGTCCGCCTAAGATCCCCATAATCAGACGAGCGGAAGTTCCCGAATTGCCCATGTTTAACACATCCTCCGGTTGGTGCAATCCGCCCAGTCCTACGCCGATAACCGTCCAAGATCCATCCATATTTTTACGAATATCTGCCCCCATTTTTCGAAACGCATCGGCGGTTGCCATAACATCTTCGCCTTCTAATAGTCCTTGTATATGGGTTTTGCCAATTGCCAATGCCCCAAACATCACCGCACGATGGGATATGGATTTGTCCCCTGGTATGGATGCGGTGCCTTCGAAGGTGGAAATTTTTGACGATGTATAGGGTTTCATAATGGGGTTTCCTTATATGTAAAATTACAGTGCATATTTATGTTTGATTGTGGTATGATAAAAATGTCATATCAATGTACAAAAAAAAATCATTAAATACAACAAACAATATTATGCACGATACCTTTTTTAAATTATTTGCACAAGATAACATCTTATACGATTTATATGAAAAATATGGTCTGCCTGCCCCCCGGGTCAAAGCATCAGGGTTTTGGGCATTGGTACGGATTATCAATGCCCAGCTCATATCGACCACAGCGGCGGATACGATTTTAAAACGATTGGATACTGTGTTACCCGACCATACAGCACAGGCTTGGCAAGATACGGATACACAACGGATTCGTGCTTGTGGATTAAGCCAAACCAAATTGTATGCCTTAAATGCGATTGCCGATGATATTATACAAGGCACCTTAAATCTTGATACTCTGTCTGCCCAATCCCCCCATACTATTCATCAGGTATTAACTGTTTATAAGGGTATTGGTAATTGGACTGCCAACGCATACGCCTTGATGCACCATCCTGATGTATTCTTATATGACGATTTGGGCATTCGTGATGGGATGCAAATACTTTTACAGCGGGACAGTCGTCCGACCAGTGCATTTTGTAGTGCCCATTACCAACAACACTGGAAACCATATGGCACCGCCGCCACTTATTTTATATGGCATATTAAAAATACCGTTAAACTTGGGTAACAGCTTCGACGAAATATGGCATTAAGTCTGGTTGCATCGATGCGATGCTGATTCGTCCATTTGGCAACATATAAATAGCATAATCGTCCTTTAATTGTGCCACCTGTTTTGCGGTCAGCGGTAACATGCTAAACATCCCTTGTTGTTTGGTCAGAAAATGAAAAGTATCTGATTTTGTCTGTGCGTAAAAAGTATCCCGTAATTGATGTCGCAATGCTGTAATGCGGACTTGCATGGATTGTAATTCTGTCTGCCATTGGGCGGTTAAATCTGCATCGGACAAAATCGTGTGTACTACCGCCGCCCCATGGTCTGGTCCCATGGAAAAATTAAGCCGACACAACAGGGCTAAATTCCCCTGTACCAAAGATTTTATATCCGCATTTGCCCCCACAACCATTGCCAATCCAATACGATCACGATACAGTCCAAAGTTTTTTGATGCGGTTGCCGCAACAAGAATTTGTGGTAAATGTTGTGCCATATATCGTGCCCCATCCGCATCCGCATCCAAGGATTGTCCAAATCCTTGATAAGCCATATCAATTAATGGTGTCAAGTTGTGGTTCTGTATAATCTGTGTTATGGTTTCCCATTGGTCCGGGGTCATATCCGCCCCACATGGGTTGTGGCAACATCCATGTAATAAAATTATATCCTCTGGCTGTGCGGTTTGTACATCCATGCACATACCATTAAAATTAACGCTACAATTTTGGGTATCATAATACCTGTATGTTTTGACGGTTAAGCCCACATCTTCCGCCATAGGTTGGTGATTGAGCCATGTAACATCTGGGATCCATATGGCTGCATCAGGTTTGGACAATTTTATCAATTCATATAATATCCGCAACGCCCCCGTGCCCCCCGTGGCGGTGGCGGTGGCGATACGGTCAAATGGTATGGTATCGCCCAGCACCAAACGGCTGAAACTTTCTGCGAACTCCGGGTGCCCTGTTAAGGGTTGATAAGTCTTGGTTTTTTGGGTAGTTAGCAGATATTTCTCTGCGTGTTTAACCGCTTCAAAAATGGGGGTGTTACCTTGTGCATCACAATACACACCTAGCCCCAAATCCATTTTTGGGGAACGATTATCCGCCTTGTATTCCAATACCAAGCGAAATAAGGTGGGAATGGGTTGTGGGGTCAAATTTTTTAACATCGGGTTCCTCTTAATGTGTTTAGCAGTAATAACCATTAGGTGTACATTTTTGTAGGTGTATGTTTTGGTACGACTTCTGGGCGGGGTTGGGGCATAATTTTTGCCCCGATTGCAGATAATTTTTTATGGGGGGATTGTTGTTTTACCCGTTGGGCAATTTGTTTTTCATATATGCCAATAATCACCCCCCCACTTTCCCGCCAAAACATATTGCCCATGCGGGTACACACGGCACTTACTTTCGATTGAAATGGCACTTGCACAGGGGGGAAAAACAAAGCGTATTCGCATTTAATTGGTACAAAGCCTGCGGAGTGCATCAGCTGTGCCAATTGTTTTTTTGTATATGGTTGTCCATGTGAAAATGGGGTGCTAGGGACCCGTGACCATAAACTGACACGATTGGGCACAACCACAATAACCCGTCCCCCTGATACCATTAAACGATTGATTTCTGCCATCATTGCCCATGGGCTGTCCGCATGTTCAATGGCATGTATACATATGGTGGTGTGTATGCTGGTATTACGAAAGGGTAAGTGGTCTTCGTCCGCCACCAAAGTATGGGCGGTTTTACATGTATCAATATAATGAAAAATATCATAATATATGGGTGGTATGACATGCGTATATGCCATGTTCTGCATATATGCCGCAGTGCATCCAACCCCTATGACTTGTGTCATATCTGGGTTTTGTGGCATCCATTGTATCAGCACATTGGCGATGCTTCGAATCATATGAAATCCAAGTGAGGAGTGTTTAAAACTGTAAATATCCTCTAATCGCATGAAAATTATATTCCTAATTTTTCGGTTATATATTGGGTAACCGCCATGTAATTGTTTTCTAAGATATCGTATGTTTCTTCTTTGTCCATTAATCCTTGTATATGGGGGGGCAAATCGGGTATGGCAATGTGTGTACCTTTGAGGGCGGCTGTAACCACTTCTGGAAATTTTGTCGGATGGGCGGTTGCCATGCAGATAACAGGGGACTTGGTTTTCATAATTGACCCTGCTTCGACACCAATCACACTGTGCGGATCAAGGACTTCGCCTGTAATATGATGCCATTTTGCCATTGCCATAACTGTATCCGCATTATTTAAGGAAAATCCTTGAAATTTTGCAGTCATTTTTTGCCACATAGCAGTATCGATGGGCATAGACCCCGTTTTACGGAATATCTCCATAATTTCCGACACCTTGGCACCATCACGGTTGACCGATTCAAAAATTAAGCGTTCGAAGTTCGACGATATTTGAATATCCATACTGGGGCTGTAAGTTTCCACCACCTGTTGCATCGACATATCCTTATTTACAAAGTACCGTGTCAAAATATCGTTGGCATTTGATGCCACCATAAACTGATCGACGGGCAATCCCATACGCATGGCAAAATATCCCGCCAGCACATTGCCAAAATTACCCGTAGGCACAGAAAACGATACCTTGGTATCGGGCACGCCAATACGAGTTGCCGCATATATATAATATGCCACTTGTGCCATAATCCGTGCCCAATTGATGCTGTTTACCGCTGATAAATTTAAACGATTCCGCATGTCCATATCGTTAAACATAGCTTTGACCAAGTCTTGACAATCATCAAAAGTCCCTTGTAGGGCAATATTATGCACATTGGGGGCATCCACAGTTGTCATTTGTTTGCGTTGTACAACCGAAGTTTTCCCCAGTGGATGTAAGATAAAAATATCAATATTATCCCGATTCTTACATGCCTCAATTGCCGCAGATCCCGTATCCCCAGAAGTTGCCCCCACGATGGTAATGCGTTCGTCCCGTTGGCTAAGTATTGTATCAAACAACCGCCCTAATAATTGCAACGCAAAATCTTTAAACGCAATGGTGGGACCATGGAATAACTCACAGATAAACAGGGGCTGTTTATTTTCCGCTTTGTCTTGGATTTTACGCACAGGGGCAATGTGTTTATCCGCAAACCCATTATAGGCCATATCAATCAATTGCTTTAACACATTGGGTTTGATGCAATCACCGACAAAGGGGCGGATAACATGGTATGCTACATCCGTATATGGCATATGGCGGAAACGGCGGAAATCAGACGATGTCAGTTGTGGGTAAAACTGTGGCACATACAAGCCACCATCAACCGCTAACCCTGTTAACAAAGCATCACTGAAATTTAAGGTAGGGGCATTGCCACGGGAAGAAATATACTGCATCGGAATCCTTAAACCTTATTGTGTTATCTTTTATAAAATCTTACCAAGTACCAAGCCGATTAATATGCCGATTGCAATCCAGATAAGTTTTTCCTTTTTGTCATTTTCATTGTGCAAAGGGGGGGTGATTTGTGGCGGTGCCTCTTGTTCCACAACAGGTGTCTCCACCACTTTTTGGGCAACAGCTTTTTTTGCCGATGCTTTCTTTGTTCTGGTTTTTTTAGCAGCTGCCTTTTTTACAGATGTTTTTTTGATCGATGTTTTCGTGGTCGATTTTCTTGGACGACCTTTTTTGCCTGTTAATTTTTTAACCGCCGCTTTTTTGATCTTGGTTTTTTGCGGTGGTTTTTCTTCTGTTTTTGTTTCTTCAGCCATAAATTGGTCTCCTTACTTAATTTATATTATAATACATACTTATGTACCCCTGTATGCACAGTATATCACAAAAAATACACTTGTACATACTTGAATTGCTAAATACACTGCATGTATATGCCTAATTTTAATACATCTTCCGTTGCCACATCTGTTTGTCCCAATTTTTGCTTATCAGATACGGCCTTATTGTTGCCCATTTTGGCAATGGTATATAGGGGTTTTAAGTATATTTGTTCATCGTCGCCCATATGATTTTGCATGGCACGATTTTTTAATCCTTGTTTGGCAAAATCCAATATTTGTGGCAAAATATCGCCTAATGTAGTATTGCCAATCGGGGCATTTAAGCCCATCGTGGGTACGCTGTTGCGACATGCCACGATATCCGCATAATTAAATGGACCTGTAAATTTGTGCACTTTATCCAAAATATCCGTATCGTATAACAGCCCGACCCAAAATGCGGGTAACGCACATAACATGTCCAAACACCCCGTGTCCGCCCCCCGCATTTCGATAAATCCTTTCATGCGGACTTCTGGAAATGCGATGGTTAAGTGGTCTTCCCAATCAGACCAAGTGGGTAATCGTCCTTTAAATCCCGGCAATGTTCCCTTCATAAAATCCCGGAATGACAACCCAAGGGCATCGTGATATACTCCATTGTCATAAACAAAATACATGGGGATATCCAACAAATATTCGACCCATTTTTCAAATCCAAAATCCGCCTCAAATATAACAGGGGGAACACCGCACCTGTCCATATCCGTATCTGTCCATAAATGTGATCGGAATGATTGATAATCGGTTGCCTTGCCATCGATAATAGTCGAATTCGCCCATATGGCGGTTGCCAACGGCTGTAAGGCGTTTGATACCTGCATTTTTTTACGCATGTCGTCTTCATTCGCATAATCCAGATTCACCTGTACCGTACAGGACAAGGTCATCATATGTAGACCTAAGTTACCTTTGGTTGGCATATATTTTTTCATAAGCTCATAACGGGATTTTGGCATCCATTGTATATCGTCTAAGGTACTGAGCGGATCGTACCCTAAACATACAGATTCAACCCCCAATGGACGGCACACGATACCCAAATGGGTAATGTGGTTCTGAATTTCTTTGTGGGTTTCATGAATGTTTTGTAATGGTGCCCCAGACAATTCAAATTGTCCCCCCGGTTCCAAGGTGACACTCCCCCCATTGGATAATTTTAATCCAATAATATTACCGTTTTCCATAATTGCTGTATCGCCACTATTTTGTAATCCATACAATACATCTTTGATACCGGGGGTGGTATCGTATCCTAGGCGTTTTTTGGTTTGTTTATGGAATAAAAATTTTTCATGCTCCGTGCCAATACGCCATGCGGATTTTGGTTTACAGGCATTTTTAAAATATTGTATCAGTTGTGATTTTTCTGTTATATATGCGGTCATAATATCATGCTCTCTGTGGTGTTATTCCATATATGTAAGGTCGTCTGCCCAATCCCCAGCCAAACATTGGACGGCGGACAACATGGCAATTGCGGCGGTTTCCGCACGCATCAATCTTGGTCCCAAGGATATGGCGTAAATGTGTGGGTATTGTTGTAACCATGCGTGTTCCTCATGGCTAAATCCCCCCTCAGGACCAATTAAAATGGCAAATGGGCGGGCGGTAATTTTATCTGTGATGTCCACCACCTGTTGTCCCCCCCGTTCACAGGCGTATATAATCGGTATATCCGTATTCCATCGTCGCATCAGGGTTAATAATTTTTCTTCCGCATGAATATGGGGAATGTCCAGCCGTTGGCATTGTTGTGTTGCCTGCAATGCGTATTCACGGACTTTGTCTAGCCGTACTTTTGGGGCGTTGGTGTGGGCGGTGATAATCGGTTGAAAAGTCCGCACGCCCAGTTCTGTGCCTTTTTCGATAACAAAGCGAAAGGTGTCCTTTTGAAGGACACTGCACAACAGGGTAATATCCGCCCCCACATAGGGTTTACGGACACAGTGTTGTATGGAAAAATCCACCTGTGATTTACCAAGTGCGGTAATTTTTGCTAAATATTCCCCATCCTGTGCATTAAACAAAAACACTTCCGCACCCAAATTCAGCCGTAAAACCGTGCGTAAATAATGGGCGGTACTGGCGGACAAAGACACTTTACCCGACTCAGAAATATCTTCGTATACATACAATCGTGGAACAAATTTATTGGACATACTGTACCTATAAAAAAATCTAGTTTATCAAAAATTGACTTTGATGTATAGTGTCGAAATAATACACCTTTATAAACCATATAACAACTGTATTTTTCAGGGAATTACGATTATGCCATCAGACATCGATACCAAACATTTTTTTTATCGTGTGCTTCCCCATACATATCACCCGTATATCAGCCTTGCCCGATTTGACCGTTCGATTGGGTATATGTTATTGTATTATCCCTGTATTTGGGGGCTTATGCTGAGCTGGAATGTGGCGGGTATATATTATCCCGACCCCATCATTTTATGGGATAAAGTGCTATTATATATGGTGGTATTTTTTATTGGTGCGGTGATTATGCGTGGGGCGGGATGTGCATGGAATGACATTCAAGATCGCCATTTTGATGCCCAAGTTGCCCGCACCAAAAATCGCCCTTTGCCATCGGGACAAATTACCGTTCGCCAAGCATATATCTGTGTGGGGGTATTATTGGCAATCGGTACGGGTATCCTTGTATTATTGCCCCTGCCTGCGATTATTGCGGCGGGGATGGCATGTGTGCCTGCGGTATTATATCCGTTTTTAAAACGCATTACCTATTTTCCACAATTGTGGTTGGGGGTAACCTTTAACTGGGGCATTTGGGTGGGGTGGTTTACCTTGTTACCCGCCCATATTGGATTACAAATTACATATATATGGATACCCTTTGTTACGCATATACTGGGTATTATTTGGACTTTGGCATATGACACCATATACGCCCACCAAGACCGCACAGACGATGTATACGCAGGGGTCAAATCTTCCGCTTTGGTATTTGCCGGTGCAACTTATACTATGTTATGGATAAGTTATACGATAATTATCGCTATACTGGTGGGGCTTGTTTGGCAATTACAAGGGGGAACAATTGCAAACTTAGGTATCATAGGTATGGGAATAACCCTTGCCATATGGATAAAAAACCTGTGCATAGACACCCCCGAATCATGTAAAAATTTTTTTCGCTTAAATCGTTTTGTGGGTATTTTTATCAGTATCATTTTATTGGCATGTGTATTTACTTAAAATTCCATAAATAGCCATTGATTTTTTTTAAATTGCCCTTTATAATCCTTGACAATTCACACGGGGGGAGGGGGTGTATATGCGAATTTTTATTTAAGGAATATATGAAATGTCAAAAAAATATGCTGTGGCTGTTATTGGTGGGGGACCCGGTGGATATGTAACCGCTATTCGTTGTGCCCAATTAGGTTTAAAAACCGTTTGTATTGAAAAACGCAAAACTCTTGGTGGTACTTGCTTAAATGTGGGCTGTATCCCGTCGAAAGCGTTGCTTGATATCACCCACAAATTTCACGATGCCCAACATAAGTTTGCTGATATGGGTATCCTTGCTGATTCTGTGGTGGTGGATGTGGCAAAAATGCAACACCGTAAGAAATCTGTGGTGGCGGATTTAACAAAAGGCATTGATTTTTTGTTAAAGAAAAACAAAGTCGACCGCATTGTTGCAACGGCAACGCTAAACGCCGATAAGACGATTACCGCTGGTGATGAAATTGTCGTAGCCGATACTATTATTTTGGCAACCGGGTCTATGCCCACCCAAATCCCCGGTATAAAAGTCGATGAACAAAACATTGTAACCTCAACCGGGGCATTGGAATTTACCGAAGTGCCTGAACATATGGTTGTAATTGGTGGCGGTGTTATTGGGTTGGAAATGGGGTCTATTTGGGGACGGCTTGGTACAAATATAACAATCGTCGAATATGCCGATACGATTATTCCACAAATGGACAAAGATGTCATTAAGCAATTCACCACCACCCTTAAAAAGCAAAAATTTAAATTTAAAACCAAAACCAAGGTAACAGGTGTTGAAAAAACCGATTCTGGATTAAGTGTACAGGTCGAAGGACGGGACAATGGCAACACCGATTGTATTACATGCGATAAAGTGTTGGTTGCCGTGGGGCGGGTGCCATATACGGAGGGTCTTGGCTTGGATGCGGTGGGTGTTAATGTGTGTACGCATGGATTTATACAGGTCGATAAAAACTTTCAAACCAATATCGAAGGTATTTTTGCCATTGGCGATGTTATCGGCGGGGCTATGCTTGCCCACAAAGCCGAAGAAGAAGGGGGGGCAGTAGCGGAATTTTTAACCGGCAAGACGACTGTACATGTCAATCACAATAATATACCCTCTGTTATTTATACCCATCCAGAAGTTGCCTTTACAGGCTTAACAGAACAACAGGTTAAACACTCAGGTATCCCATACATCGTTGGACAATTCCCCTTTATGGCAAACAGCCGTGGGCGGGCAACGGGTAATACGGAGGGATTTGTTAAAGTAATTGCGGAAAAATCCACCGATAAAGTATTGGGCGTACATATTGTTGGGGCGGATGCGGGAACCATGATTCACGAAGCGGTGATTATTATGGAATACAGCGGTACAGCAGAAGACCTATTTAGGTGTTGCCACGCCCACCCAACCTTAAATGAAGCCCTAAAAGAAGCCGCATTAGCGGTACATAAGCGGGCAGTACACGCTTAAAACATAACAGATGTGTATATAAAAAACATAGCCTTTAAAGACTGTTTATTTTTAGCCTTGCAAAATACCAACAAAAGTGGACGATTCTCATTGGGGATTTGCCCAATCTTCAATTACTGATGTAAGGTCTTTGACTGCTGTCTCATTGAACTGTTCTAGCAATTCTCTTATTGCTGTTTCAAATTCTGATACTTGTTGATCAAATTCTTTATTTGAAATATTTTCTATTTCCTTTTTAAACTTTGTTGTCCTTATGAAGGTGAAAGACTTCGATTCTTCGTTTGCTTTATCTCTTTGATTCCAATAAAATTCTTGGTCCAATTTTTCGATTTTGTCTAACATATTATTGATTAAATCCGCTCTGCCTTGGACTGGACCAACGATGGCGTATAGAGTAATGGTTGTTAATTGTTTTTTGTCGTATTGCTTGTCATTATATTCTTCATTATTGCACTTTATCCGACAAATCATGGGATAGCCATATGCGTTATACGCTGTTCCCCATTTTTCTGCCCTGCTCCATTTCACAGGCGTCTTATATATGGTATTGTCAGTTTGTGCATTAAATGCTTCCTCCCATTTTGTTGGCAAAAAAATCATATGTGCCCCAAAGGATCTTGTAGTAGATTCTAATAACTTTATATTATGAGTTTGTTGCGTGCCTTCAAAAATTTTTTTAACTGCCTTTTCAAAAGGCGTATCAATACCATAGTTTATAAGGAAGTCAATTACATCTTTATTTTCACGATATAAAGTGATAAAACTGCCATCTATGCCTGACATATTATTATTGTTAATATTGTTAATTTTATCTACATACTCCTTAATTTCTTTGATTATTTTATAATTTTCAGAACATAATTCTTTTGATAATCGTATACTCTCGTCTATGCGTTGATTGGAATCACATATCTTTTGAATGCTGTCAACATAATACCCAATAAAATTATATATTTTGGTTGAAATTGAAGATTCATAAAGCTTTTGTAAAGATACTAATTGATTGGCAACTGCGTTGTGGCTTAAGGGTACATAAGGCAATTTTTGCTCATGTAGGTCGTCTGTACCTTTATTTGTAATGTAGTATATTTTTTTCTTCTCTGTATTTTTAAAATTTTTATTTTTGGTGCTACCAATCCATGTTGATCCTTTTTCAAAAGGATTAAAATTTTCATCTGTATTGGGATCGGTACCGCCTATTGTTAAATAAATACCTGCAATATTATATTCATCGTAATATTCTTTTGTTTGGATGGCTTCCCAATATCGGGCTAATTGGTTATTTTGTTGTGTTGCTTCCAATTTATTTTCAATAATAAAAACCCACTTTTGTTCGGGTAATTCAATGAGAATATCTATTTTAACATTTTGTATTGAAAATTCGGTTTTGATAATCGCATTGTGTAAATTTTCCTTTACAATGTTACAAACATTTATAGGCTTTCCAATTTTACTTCTTTGATGGTCCTGTAATGCGTCTAAAACCCATTTATCTTCCACATGTTTAAATGCTTCTGATAAAAATCGTGTTAAAAATTTATCTCCTAGATAATGATTTTCATTTGGATTTAATAGCCATGCTAAAATTTTTGTATTTTTAATTTCCGAATTTTCCACACCTATGATTTCAAGGGGATTAAAATAATTTAATTTTGCCTGAATGTCATCAACTTTTTCATTATTGATTAAGAAATTATTTATTTCAATATTACTTGAACACACAACACACTTCCTTTCTTTAAAGATCTAGAGCATTTTGATCTATATTTTGATTGTATAAGATTTGTTTTATGGTGTCAATAATTTTTTTAAATTTTGCTGTATTTTGGGCTAAATGTTGTTTGATATATTTAAAGTGGGGTGTTTTTTGGTGTTTTAAACGCACCTATCCTGTGGTTTGTTACGATGGAACACCATATTTGTTTAAAAATCTTGCACCCTGTTGTATATTATGGGCTATGGCACTTATGCCATAAAAGGGGTCTTTGATAATTTGTAATGGTTCTTACATACAGATTCAATTTGGACATACCATCAGAAATCTCTGTATAGCATATTATATGCGTTTGTGATATACTGCGTGGTATGAGAGTACGAGATTTATGTAAAAAACAATATATTTCCCCATTGAGTATTGGTAATGTGGTGCAAACCCCGCTTGTTGCTGGGGCAATGAGGGTTACAGATGACATGATTGATTATAATGGGCATATGAACGAACGGTATTACATAACCGCCGCTAGTCAAGGATTTGAGGCGTTAACCCAATATATGGGCATGGACATAGATTTTGTGCTAAATACGGCGTCGTATTTTACTTTGGAAAATCATAATGTATATATGCAGGAATGTCGATTGGGGGATATCTTAACATCCGTTGGACAGGTATTGAATTATGACGAAAAACGCATTCATGTGTATTATGATGTGTACAAAGGCGATGTAAATGATGGTATCGTGGTGTTTTCCATGGAACAGGTTAAGGTGTTGGTGGATGTGCATACCCGTAAAGCCACCGTGTTACCCGATGACATGTACAGTCGTTTATGTGCCATTCACACGGCACATAAGACCTTGGGAATGCCAAAAAATGCAGGCAGAAATATACAAATGCGTAAAAAGTCCAATTAAAAGGTTGACAAATGCCAAAAAATCCTGAATATATTGTTTTTTTTACTGTTTCTTAATAGATCTGGTTTTATAGTTTTAGAAAGGATAGATTGATGAGTCGTCGTTGTGAAATTTTGGGTAAAGGTGTTATGAGTGGTAATAATGTATCCCATGCTGTAAATCGTACCCGCCGTTGTTTTTTACCAAATTTGCAAAGTACTACGCTTATATCTGATATATTGGGCGAAGGTGTACGGATGCGTATTTCCACCAAAGCCATGCGTACCATTGATTTTAAGGGGGGATTCGATGCGTATTTGTTGGCAACCCCCAACCGCAAATTAACAGATAAAGCCCTAAAAATTAAAAAACGCATTCTCAAAAAGCAAAAATAATTTTGAGACTATAATGTATTAAAATCCTGCTCCGCAGTGGGATTGTGGAATTTTTGTGGGGATTTTTATTTTTGTTTCATACTGTTGTTCGAATCGATAAAGCGTGAATCGGTCCTTGTTCCATTAATGGCTTTAAAATATCCATAACCATGCGTTGGCATTTTATACGGGGGATATTTTTAAATCCTGCCCATGTGATATGGACAGTGTAATGGCTGGCACCTGTGCCATTGTCGCCTGTGTGTCCTGTGTGCAGGTGGGATTCATTTATGACTTTGACTATGCACTCGTCGAAGTTTTTTTGTAATAATTGTAATATTTGTGTGTCTGTACTAGACATGGGGTTACTCCTTGTTTTATAATATGCGTACTATGACACAAAAACTGTATTGGACACAATATAAAAATTCGCCTAAGATATGCGAAAAACCCAATTGTAACGCATTGGTTACCTCGGCGGTGCCGATTTCCCCCAATTGTCCAAGGGATTATCGGTGGTTGTGTCGGTCGTGTGCCCGCCATCATAATGAAAATTGGAATTATAAACACGGTAAATCAGATGTGGAAATAGAACACATTATTCGTGATGATATGTGTTGGAATCGCCCAACACAACCCTTTTCTCATTTGCATGATAGGGATAACATACACTTACAACCGGCTATACAAGATTTTATGGGGCAAGATTTTATGGGGGATGTTATTCATATATCAAAATTGCACCAACTGCCCCAAAACATACAAGATGCCTATGCCATTCTTGAATTGTCCGAACCCCTTGAAAAAGAAGCATTAAAATCCCATTATAAACAACTGGTAAAACAATATCATCCGGATACCACCCCTTACACAGCCCATATGGACGATAAGATTAAAAATATAAATGTTGCGTACGATACGATAACAGAGTACATTAACAGCGAAAAATAAAATTTTAAACGGAGACATTATATTTATGCCCCATTTTTCCATTAAAGATGAAATTGGTTTCGATACCCCTGATACAGCTGTTGATGCTAAGCAGGTATTTGGGGTTGCTGGTGTAGATTCCGTCCCTGCATTTTCCAAGAAATCACAAATGGTACCGGATATTGACGATAATTATGTGTTTGATGTGGATACGACTCGTGCCATATTGGCGGGCTTTATCCATAATCGCCGTGTACTTATCCAAGGATACCATGGTACGGGAAAATCATCCCATATCGAACAAGTGTGTGCTCGATTAAATTGGGCATGTATGCGTGTAAACCTCGATAGCCATATTTCCCGTATTGATTTGTTGGGCAAGGATGCGATTATATTACAAGATGGCAAGCAAATTACCGATTTCAAAGAAGGTATTTTACCATGGGCATTACAAAATCCCGTGGTGCTGATTTTTGACGAATACGATGCGGGGCGCCCCGATGTGATGTTTGTTATCCAGCGGATTTTGGAAGAAAATGGTAAATTGACTTTATTGGATCAAAATTGTGTCATTACCCCCCATGCCCAATTTCGCTTGTTTGCCACGGCAAATACAGTGGGATTGGGCGATACAACAGGGCTGTACCATGGGACACAACCGATTAACCAAGCCCAAATGGATCGATGGAACATTGTTGCCACCTTAAATTATTTATCCCGGCGGGCGGAAATGGAAATTTTGACCAAACGGTTTGGCGATGCTTTTGAAAACATAGTGTATGACAATATGTTAGCGGTGGCGGAATTGACCCGTGTGGGATTTGTCAATGGGGATATATCAACGGTTATGTCGCCCCGAACGGTTATTTCGTGGATTGATAATGCGATTATATTTAACAATATACAGTATGCGTTTCGTGTATCATTCTTAAATAAATGTGACGAATCGGAACGGCACAGCATTTGTGAATATTATCAAAGGTGTTTTAACCAAGAATTAACCCCATAAGAGGGCGGATATACCCTTATGAACAATAGCACACACCCTTATAATCCATTACAGAATACCCCAACGGATGTATTGGAAAAACGCTTGGAAGGCGTATACCGTGCGTTGTCCGAAGATTATGAATCGACGGTCAGTTTTGGTGCCAATAAACAGGCAAGTGCCATCCCCCATACTAAGGGTGTTCGCTTGCCCCGTCCCAGTGGACGGGACTTGGAAAATTTATCTGTGTATCGGGGTGAAGCGGATTTTTTGGCGTTTCGGCATAAATATCATAATGCTGTGTTTCATGCCCAACATCGCCCATCCGATGCTACCCAAGCATTGTTGTATAATGCCTTGGAAGATGCCCGTATCGAAACCTGTGGGGCATTAAAGTTTGTAGGGGCATCCGCCAACATTGACAAAGCGTTATATGAAAAATATCAACGGATAAATGTGGCGGAAAATATGGTGCACATGGGGGATAATGGGTGGGCAGAAGCTTTAAAACTTTTTGCTCGTAAGATTTTTATGGGTAAGGATTGCCCCACAAATGCCCAGCCTTTATATGATATGTTTGCCCATAAAAACACAAAAATTTTACAATCCGCATTACAAAAGTTATCGGAAAATGTATATGATCAAGAAAAATTTGCGGGGATGGTCAACCGGCTGATTGATGCGTTGGAAGGCGATGGGGATATGACCAATATCGATGGCGAAAACACACCACAAGATTCAGACCATATGGAAACCGGCGATGCAGCCCGTGATGACGCCCCCGATGACGACACCCACACCAGCGAAACTGATGAAACCGTTGACCCCGCCCATATGGATTCGGATGACAACGATCAGCCCAGTGATTCGTCGATGGATACGGAACAAACCGATATGGAAAATACCGATATCGATATGCAGGCGGATGGTGAACCCTTGCCCGCCGATCATAATTATAATGAAAATGCCTCTGTCCAAGGCTATAAAGTATATACAGAAAAATACGATGTGGTTGAACATGCCACCGATATTGCCACCGATGTGGAATTATACGATTTACGGGCAAAATTGGATATATATTTGGAATCGTACCGCTCATTAATCAGCCGTGTTGCCAATCGCCTGCAACGCAAATTACAAGCCCAACAATTACGGTCATGGCACTTTGATCTTGAAGAAGGCTTGTTGGACACTTCTAAGTTAACCCGTGTTGTTACCAACCCCTTACAATCGTTGTCGTTTAAACAGGAAAAAAATGCTATGTTTAAGGATACAGTGGTTACATTGTTGATTGATAATTCTGGGTCTATGCGGGGACGCCCCATTGCACTTGCGGCAATGGCAACGGATATTTTGGCACGCACTCTCGAACGCTGTGGTGTTAAGGTGGAGGTACTGGGCTTTACCACCATCAACTGGAAAGGGGGCAAAGCATTTAAAGATTGGCATATAAATGGACGCACCCCTGATAACCCCGGGCGATTGAATGATTTACGACATATTGTATATAAGTCCGCCACCGCCCCATATACCCGCACTAAAAACAATTTTGGTTTAATGTTAAAAGAAGGACTGTTAAAAGAAAACATTGATGGCGAAGCGTTACAGTGGGCGTATAATCGTTTGTTAAACCGTATCGAAGACCGCCGTATTTTAATGGTTATATCAGATGGTGCCCCCGTTGATGATGCTACGCTCAGCAATAATACGGTGGATATTTTGGAAAAACACTTGCGGGAAGTTATTTTTGAAATTGAAAACAAATCAGATATCGAATTATTGGCGGTCGGTATCGGACACGATGTAACCCAATATTACGACCACGCCGTTACCATTCCCAATGCCGAAAGCTTAGCCACCGTCATGATGGGGGAATGTATCAGTTTATTTGATAATAAATAATATGGTTATCCACGGAAATCCGTGTGAGGGTGTTCATTCCTGTGGTTATGTACTTTTACCTGATATACACACATTTTATTGTACATGGGACTTACCCATAAGGTCTAATACTATGTTTTAAGGTTTATTTGTTTAAGGGTTTAATGGTTTCGCCGATATATAATTGTCGGGGACGGGCGATGCGGAAGTATGGGGATTCCATTAATTCCAACCACTGTGCCACCCACCCCACACAACGGGACATGGCAAACAGTACAGTAAACATTTTAATGGGTAATCCAATGGCACTTAGGATAACACCGGAATAAAAGTCCACATTTGGGAACAATTTACGGGATATAAAGTATGGGTCTTGGGTGGCAATCGATTCCAGTTGTATTGCCAGATCAAACAATGGGGTATTTACCGCCCCAGTGGCCTGTAATACATCATGGGCAGATTTTTTTAGCACACCCGCCCGTGGATCCAATTCTTTATATACACGATGCCCAAAACCCATTAGGCGGAACGAATCGTTTTTGTCCTTGGCACGGGCAATGTATGCGTCAATATTGTCGGGGGATTGAATTTCTTGTAACATTTTTAATACGGCTTCATTTGCCCCCCCATGGGAGGGACCCCATAGCGATCCGATACTGGATGCGATACTGGCAAACGGGTTGGCTTCGCTGGAAGTTACAGACCGCATTGTGGAAGTGGAGGCGTTTTGTTCATGGTCCGCATGTAAAATAAAAATTTTATCCAATGCCATTGCCACATCGTCTTTAATATCGGTAACTTTATCAGTTTTTGAAAACAGCATGTGCAAGAAGTTTTCCGCATATTTTAAATCGCAACAGGGTGCAATAAAATCTTCGCCTATGGAATGTTTATATGCCATCGCAGACAGAGTAGGGATCTTTGCAATAATTTTCATTGCCATTTGACGGCGATTGTCGCCATCGGTAACATCAATGTGTTCGTGGTATTCGGTGGATATTGCCGCCATAGCCGCCATTAACATGCCCATCGGGTGGGCATTTTTATCAAATGTTTTAAATAATGCTTTGACATTGTCGCTGACGGTCATGTTTTGTTTAAATTCGGCAACAAACGCATTGTGTTGTTCAGCGGTTGGAAGGTGTTTATTAAATAATAAATAGCACACTTCCATATAAGTACATTTGTTGGTCAAATCTTGGATCGTATATCCACAATGGGACAATTCCCCCTTATCGCCATCGATATAGGTCAAATAACTGCGACAAGAGGCGGTTGATGTGTATCCAGGGTCAAAGGTAAACATGCCTGTTTTGGCATAAAAAGACCGAAAGTCGACAACGCTTGGTCCTATGGTGCCATCAAAAATGTTAAAATCATGGGTTTCGCCCGTTTGATTATCGGTTAATGTAAATGTTTTACCAGTTTCTTTCAGCATTATACGCCCCTTTTGATAATGTTAATTTCCATGTATAAAGTATATTAAATTTTTTTACTTGTTTTGATGTAAGTATTCTGCAAGTCAGATATTATATTATCATGCTGGGACATTATAAGAAATTATGGATTAAAAATCAATATTAATTCTGTGTGCTTAGGGCATTTAATCGCTGTAAAGACTCATATTTACCCAAAATTTCCATAATTTCAAACAGGTCAGGGCTTTTTACCGTGCCTGCTAAGGTTGCCCGCATGGGCGGACCGACCACCCCGAATTTTAAATTATTATGTGCAATGTATTGTTGTATTGTGTGTTGCAACACATCCGCCGTCCAATCGGTCACAGGATGTAACAGGGTAACGATGTTTGCCAATATTGCTGGGCTGTTTTGTGTTATCATTTTTTGTGCCTTGCTATCGGATAGGGGGAATTGTGGGGCGGTAATATAAAACGCACACAATTCATGAAAATCCCCCATAACAGTGGCACGGGATTTTATGCTGTGTAATCCTTGGGCAATACGGTCTTTGGCAATCTGGGAAATATCGCCCAATTGTTGTAATACCAATGGCAATAAGGTATGTGTATCCATTTTATGGATATAATGGGCGTTTATGTTTGCCAATTTTTTAAAATCCATACGGGATGGGGATTTACCAATACCATCCGTGTCGAACCAGATGATTGCTTGTTGTTCCGTAAAGATTTCGTTATCCCCATGCGACCATCCCAAACGGCACAGATAATTTTTTAAGGCATCGGGTAAATATCCCATATTTTGATATACTTCAATTCCCAATGCCCCATGGCGCTTAGACAATTTTTTACCATCGGGACCATGGATCAAGGGAATATGTGCAAATTGTGGCACAGCTGCCCCCAGTGCATGGAACAAATGGATGTGTCGCATGGCATTATTTAAGTGGTCATCCCCACGGATAATATGGGTGATTCCCATATCGATATCATCCACCACCGCCGATAACATATAAGTGGGCGTGCCATCAGAACGCATTAAAATATAATCGTCGAGTTGCTTGTTATCAATGGCAACAGTCCCTTGGACCAAGTCCTCTATAATCGTTTGTCCCTCCTGCGGACATTTTAACCGTACAACCGGCTTTACATCCGCAGGGGGCGGGGCATCAGTATCGCGCCAACGGCGGTCATATCCGAAGGTTTTGTTATTTTTTTCTTGGGTACGCATCTGTTGTAATTCTGCGTTGGTGGTATAACAATAATAGGCTTTGCCTGTGTCCAATAAGTGTTGTACAGCTTGTTTATGGCGATCAAGATTCTGTGATTGGTATACAATGTCCGCATCAGGCGATAACCCCATCCATTGTAACCCCTTTAAAATGGCATCCACCGCATCAGCAGTGGACCGTTGTTTGTCTGTGTCTTCAATCCGCAACAGATATTTTCCCCCATGGTGACGGGAAAATAAATAATTAAATAACGCAGTCCGTACCCCCCCAATATGTAAAAATCCCGTGGGCGATGGGGCAAAACGGGTAATAACAGTCATAATAAAACCCCTTGGTAAAATCTATTGTGATTTTGTTGTAAATGTATGATATAACACACCATACTATAATACCAAAAAAATGTAAAAAACCAATAATAAAATGATGTTTGCATCACGACTAAATCTGTATTTATACGAAAATTTTGTATATTTTATGCCATTTTTGATGGCAATCGGCATTGGGATAACCCCGGTTTTGCTCAGTATGTTTTCTGTGTATATGGTACTTATGGCCGTTGGTGTGGTGGTTTTGTTGGGGGGATGCAGTGCAATTGTAATGTTACAGCTACACCCGCAGGTACATTATGTGGCATATGGGGTGGTGGTAATAGGCGTCAGCATGGGGATATTCGTATTAAAACATATGTTCGTATACCCAAATGCGTGGCAAGGCACGCCCCGTCAAGTGCAGATCGAAGGGACTTTAAAATCCGCCCATTATGCCCCGCATAAAACACAAATGCGTTTGCAAAACGCCACTGTTGATGGGGTAAAAGTTAGCGGCGATATACGATTGAATGTAAAAAATATGCCCCTGCCATATGCCAAAAATATATCGTTAAAAGCCCGTTTATATCCGCCCGCTAAACCGATTATACCCGATGCGTTTGATTTTCGCACCTTTGCCACCTACAATGGTATTAGTGCTTTTGGTAAGGGCGTGGGCAATATTACCGTTACACAGACTGATTCCCCCGGATTTGCATATGGTATTGCCAAACATATTTATACCTATATGTCCCCCAGAATCGGTGCTATTGCCATTGCCTTGATTACCGGCAATAGGGTGGGTATGCAGGCGGATGATGTACAAGCCCTGCGGGGCAGTGGGCTTGCCCATTTGCTCGCCATATCTGGGTTACACTTGGGACTGGTTATGGGGGTGGTATATATGTTTATGCGTACCATGTGTTGTCTGATAAAACCATATTTTTTTACCGCTTACCCAATAAAACAATACGCAGCTGTTGTCAGCCTTATTGTGGCATTGCTGTATTGTATCATTGCAGATTTTCCTACACCAACAGTCAGGGCATTTTTAATGGGGGCGATTGTGGTCTTGGGTGTGTTAACCCACCGAAAATCTTTTACCATTCGGTCCGTATCGATTGTTGCCAGTTTGATTTTATTGATACAGCCAGAAAGCCTGTTTAGTGTTAGCTTTCAATTATCTTTTATTGCTGTTTTGGGGTTGGTTGCCGTATTTTCCTATGTGCCAGCACGACGGGGGGTGCGGGCAATGATATATCATGTATGTATTGCATCCATTGTGGCAATGTGTGTTACTTTGCCCTTTTCTGCATACCATTTTGGCACCGTTGCCGTGTACAGTGTGCTTGCCAATATGGTGGCCGTACCGATGATGGCCCTATGTATTGCCCCATTGTTATTGGTATCTGTGTTTGAATATATGATACTGCATACAGGATACAGCTTGTATGCGGTGGAATGGGTATTGTCATGGCTGATACAATGGGCATATATTATATATGATTTGCCAAACAGTGTGTATTACACGGGACATATTCCCATTTGGGGGGTGTTGGTATTTGTTATGGCGATGGGGGGTGCCATACATACCACATATAAGAAAACGGGCATAGCCATAATGGGATTGACAATTGTGGGGGTGTTATTATACCCAAGTACAAAACCCCATATTATTATCAGTCGTCAAGGGGATGTGGCAATTTTACAGGAAAAATCGTATATTATCCCCAATAGGAACAATGTTTACTTTATCAATTCTGTGCGAAAACAAACAGGCGTTTCCGTGTTTGTGCGTAAAAAGTGTCGTGGGGATTGCGTAATAAATGGGATGTTGTATACAAAAAAGAAGTATCCCATACAAGGTATATGTACCGATTCTGCGTACAGATTTATAATTGCCCCAAATGCCATATTGAAATCTTGTACTATTCCAAGTTTTGATAAAGCAGACCATATTATAAATAATTACGAAGGTATGAAGATCTTTATAAAATCTGAATAGGAATACAAAAATATACTTTATGTTAAATTTTGATTGACTACATGCGGTTGCAACCGCTTGCAACCGCTTGCCACGCAGTGGCATTTAGCCCAAAATACAGAAAAATTAAAAAAAATTAAAAAAAATCGAAAAAACTGTTGACAAAAAAAAAAAACACTTGTACACTACGGAAATCTTGTATCTTATATAATATAAGAAAAAAGGCTAACTTAGATAACTATCCAGAAATGAATAGTATAATGGTATTTATAAAGGCTCTAGAGCCTTATGAATTTAAGACAAAACAGATAAAGGAAATCAAAGATGAAGAAAATGTTTTTGGCAGGTGCCAGTTTATTAGTTTTATCGGCAATTACACCGGCGTTTACCAATGATGCAGACAAGGTGGTAAGTGCCACGGGTAATTTGCTTATTGATAGTACCAATAAAACAGGGTTTTTTCAATGGATACGCGGCGGTGTCGGGTATACGGATAAAAACCTGAATTTCGATATTACCGCATTTAGTAACCTTTCTGAAACAAAGGACACGGTTACATATTTACAAACATCTTATAATCGTCAGAAATCGACGAATCGGTTAAACTTGGGACTAGGCTATCGTAAGCTTATCGACACAACATCTACTCCGTTAATTGTTGGGGTCAATGCGTTTTTTGATACAAAAGATGGAACGAAGAATATACTTGCCCTTAAATCTTCGGAAAATTTCCAACGCTATAGCATTGGGGCGGAGCTAAAAACCGCACGGTTCGATCTGTCGACAAACCTATATCGCCCCATTGGCAACAATATTATTGACGATAAAAAGGTATTACGAGGCTGGGATATAACCGCTAAGGGCAATATCCCCAATTATGATCAGGTGTCTGTGGGGGTGGGTGCCTATACATTCGACGGGGTTGAGGATACGGTTGTTAAAGGCAATAAACTGATTGCAGAATTTCGCCCTAATCCTACGGTAACAATACGGGGGGAATATGACAAACCCAGTGGCGAATCGGCACAGACCAATATATCGGTTGATTTTAAATGGGCATTCGGCAAACCCATACAAGACCAAATGAAATCCGCCCCTGTACCCAGTGCAGGTACTGTATGGCACAAACGCTATGATAAGGTCGAGCGACAACATGATATTAAAACCGCTGAAGTCGAGACGACGCCCACATTGCCCATTGTTAGTTCAGGGGCGATTAGCTCGAACAGCGATAATACCATAGCATCGGGGGATGGGAAAACCGAAGCCACTGCTTTTGTATTACCGGATAACAATAAATTCGAAATCAAAAAGTTTATTAATGCCCCAACAGGTGCGGTAAAAGCAGAACTGAATAGCAGAACCGCAATAAATAGCAGAACGGCAACAACACCCACTGTGGCGGTTACAGTAGAAGTTATGGGCAGCGGTACCCTTGGCACAGAGTTTGCCTTTGAGGACAGTGCAGGAAATCCCATTGATAATATTAAAAATGTGGATTATGAAAGTGTGCTTGTGGATAAAGCTGGGTCAAATACCGCTGTTTTAAAACTGTCTTATCAAGTGAGTGGCTATGCCCAACAAGATGTGTTTGTGAAAACAACCGAATCGTTTACCGGCACAGTTACTATGGGGGATTTGGTCGTACCTTATGCATCTGGGGATAAAACGGTAACTGCCGCCGATATATTGGCTAAGTTAACCGTATCAGGGGGGCAAACAAAAGCATCCGAATGGACGGTTAAGAGCCTTGCAAATACAGATAGTAATACAAATCTTGCTGTTGGTAGTGGTGGCAAAACACTTATCATATCAGGGGCTATTACCACTAAGACGACGGTTACAATAGGCCTTGCACATCCTGCATATGCGGATCAGACCAAAACCTTTGAACTGTCCACTGGGGCGGGCACATTAGGGTCAGCGACCCATACAGGGTCAGGCAAATGGGGACAAACATATACCACCGATTATAAATTAAAAACCTCTGATACAGTGGGGGATGTAACTGTACCATTTGATACAAATGCAGATTACACCTTCTCGGTTGTGGCACCTGCTACCACTGTAAGCGGTTTTACATCGACCACCACGGGTATTGTGCAAGGGGCATTAAGTGGGGCGATTAACGCCAATACAGGGGCTATTGATGGGACGAAATTGACAAAATCGGGGACATTGTTGGTAAAAATTGTCCGCAAAGCCAAGGGCGGACTACCACAAATTACAGATTATGCCAACTTACCTGTGGCAAAGCAAACAGCTGCTGATCACACCGGATTTACGGTATCGGCTGGGGATATTACATGGAACACAAATAGCCAAACAGTAACCTACACAGAGGCGAACAAACCTGTGGGTATTGGCACCGCCACATATACATTAACAACGGCGGGTACGACCGCAGGTACAGCTATCACAGTGGCGTCAGGCGATGGTAAGATTGCAAAAACCGCCCAGAGTGGTGTGGTAAAAGTAAAGGTTATCTATGCGGCAAACGATAAATACGCCCAAATGAGTCGGGATGTGGATGTAGCTGTCAATAAGCGAGTAGTTATGTCACTCCTAACCCCAGCAAAGATGATTGTACCATATGTATCCGGCACTAAGGCGTTAAGTACGACCTATGTAATGGATAAATTATTCACAAGCGGTAGTGGCAAAAGCGATTGGAACATAAAAAGCCTAGCGGATACAGGTGCCGCTGGCACTGGTAAGTTAACTATCAGTGCTGATAAAAAGAGTATGACTGTTATAGGGGCAGTCGCCACCCCTATCACCATTACTGTTGTACTGGAGAGCCCCAAATATGCGGATGTGACCAGAACCTTTGCACTGTCCACCCGGGCGACACAGGTGATTGATGGTAGCCCGACGGGATTAAGTGGTAAATGGGGCAAGGGTACGGTTACCCCAAATTATAAGTTAGACCTTGATGACCAAGGTCAAACATTTAATGCAGCAACTGACTACACCTTCTCTGTTGTATCCAGTAGCGATGGGAGTAAAGGGGGTAAAGATGCCACCACTGCGGGTATATTTACCAGCAATCCCATTAGCAACAGCAAAACCGGGGTGATTGACACCAGCAAGCTGATCAAATCGGGTAAACTGTTAATAAAGATTGTACGGGCGGCAAAAGGTTCAGGGGCAAATGCAGTCCCCGAAGCGACAGACTATGTGAATTTTGATGTAACAAAACAAGACAGCAGCGACCACCCCAACTTTACTGTATCCGCCGGTGCTATTCCATGGGCAACAGCAAGTAGACCGATAACCTATACAGAAGCGAACAAGCCTACGGGTATTGGCACCGCCACATATACCTTGACAGCGGCGGGTACAACCGCTGGTCCCACCACGGGGGGCAATGCTATTACAGTGGCGTCGAGTGATGGTAAAATTGCCAAAACTACCCAAAGTGGGTCGGTAAAAGTACGGATTACCTATGCGGCGACTGATAAATACGCACAAATGAGTCGGGATGTGGATGTAACCATCAATAAACAAACGCTACCGGCAAATACCCTGAGCGTAGCCAATCTTACTGTGGTATATGCCTCTGGCAATAAGAAGGTGAATGCGGTTGATGTACTTACGCAATTAACAACAACTGGCAGCAACAAAAGCGATTGGACTGTAAAAAGCCTAGCGGATACAGATAGTCATGGGAATCTTGCTGTTGCCAATGATGGTAAGAGTATGACCATATCGGGGGCAATCGCCAGTGGTACAACCGTTACAGTCGTCTTCGAAAGTACCAAATATGCGGATGTAACCAAAACCTTTGAACTGTCCACAAACCCATCGCAAATAAGTTCGGCTACCCGCACAGGGTCAGGCAAATGGGGGAAAACATATACCACCACTTATAACTTAAAAACCCGTGATGGTGGGCAAGACTTTACAACAGGTGCCAGAGGTGATTTCACCTTTAGTATTGTGGCAGCTGGTGGCGATGATGGCAGTGGTATGACACAAACGACCACAGGTATTATCGACACATCAAAAACAGCCATTAATAGCAAAACCGGGGCTATTAATGGGGTGGCACTGACGAAATCAGGAACCCTGCTGGTAAAAATTGTCCGTGTGGGAAAAGGTACGGGGGTAAATGCAGTTCCCCAAGCAACAGAATATCAAAACTTTACGGTGAGCAAGCAAGATTTGGCTAGTGATATATCCAAACCAACATTTACCAGTATTAACCCCAAATGGGGGTCAAAAATCCCTGTAACATTTGCGGGAATACCCACCGGCACAACATTTGCCAATTACGATTGGACTGCGGCACCCAAAACAGGCGGTGTCCCCACCGGCACATTAGGGGTTGTATCGGATGGTATCACCGGGGCAACCTCCGCTGGTACAGTGGTTGTTACCATGAAAGCAAAAGCCAACAATGATAAATACGAAGGACAAGTGGATCTGGCGGACTTTGCGATTACTAAGCAAACAGTTGCGTCGGGTACATTGAGCGTATCCGATCTTGTTGTCATGTATACCTCTGGCGATAAGACAGTGAGTGCAACCGATGTATTGGGGCAATTAACACCAACAGGCAGTAGGAGAAGCGATTGGACTGTAAAAAGCCTAACGGATACAGATGGTAATGGGAACCTTGCTGTTGCTGATAATCGTAAGAGTATGACCATATCGGGGACAATTACCAGTGGTACAACCGTTACAGTTGTCTTCGAAAGCACTAAATATACAGATGTAACCAAAACCTTCAAACTGTCCACAAAACAGTCGCAGATAAGTTCGGATACCCGTACAGGGTCAGGAAAATGGGGTTCAGGGCAAACCTATACCACAGATTATAAATTAAAAGGCTTTGATGGTGGGCAACGATTTACAACGGGTAAGAGGGGTCATTTCACCTTTAGTATCGTGCCAAGTCAATCAGGTTTCACTTCGACCACCGCAGGGATTGTTGCCAATGGGCAAACAGCGATCGATAGCAAAACTGGGGATATTGATGCCAGCAAACTGACCAAGAGTGGTACACTGTTGGTAAAAATCGTACGGGCGGCAAAAGGTCCAGTTCCCGAAACAACAGACTATGAAAACTTTACAGTGAGCAAGCAAGACAGTAGCGATCATTCTGGTTTTGCGGTTACTGCTGGTGCTATCACTTGGAATGCAAATAGTCAAACGGTTACATATAACGACAGTACAAACAAACCTGCGGGTATTAGCAATCCCACATACGCCTTGACAGCAGTCGGTACCACCGCTGGTCCTACCACAGGGGGCAATGCTATCACAGTGGCGTCGAGCGATGGTAAGATTGCAAAAACCACCCAGAGCGGTGTGGTAAAAGTAAAGGTTACCTATCCCGCCAATGATAAGTATGAAACCATTATCAGAAATGTGGATGTAACCGTCAATGAACAAGCGATCGCAGGAAGTATGGCAGATCTTGTGATACCATATTCGGGGGGTAATGATCCGGTTAGTAGTGCCACTATATTGGGCAAATTTACACCACCCACGGGCAGTAACATAAACGATTGGACAATCAAAAGCTTAACAGAAACGCATAGAAATATTCTGGTTGTTACAGACACTGCAACAGGTGCCAAGAGTCTTAGCATAACCGGGGCAATTAATACCCCTACCACTGTTACAGTTGTATTTGAAGATAAAAATAATAAGTATGCAGATGTGACCACAACCTTTAAATTATCCACAAAGACAGGGACGATAAGTTCCGGCACCCGTACAGGATTGACCGGTACATGGGGCAAGACCTTTGTCGCCACAGATTATAAATTAAAACCTTCTGACACGGTCGGGGATACCACTGTAACATTTGGCGACCTTGGCGATTATTTCTTTTCTATCCTTCCAAATTGGCGTGGTGATGATGGCAGTGGTCTGACACCAACCACTGCGGGGATTGTTGCCAGCGGAAAAACAGCGATTAACCGCAATACAGGGGCTATTGATGGGACCAAACTTACCAAATCAGGTACACTGTTGGTACAAATCGTCCGTAAACAGAAAGGCGGATTACCAGCAATCACAGATTATCAAAGTATTACTGTACATAAGCAAGTGTTGGGAACGGATGTAACAACCGTACCGACCATATCGTTGGCAAGTGGGGACAATGCGTGGAAAGCGAATGCAGCTGACAAGTTTAATATGGCGTATACCAATCTGCCTGACAATCGAGCGGCTAATACATTCGCTTGGACCGTCGCAGGGAAACAAAATGCTGCCCCCAGCGGTACATTAGAAATTGATGACGATGGTAAGGTAAGTGGTGCCACTTCCCCGGGTACGGTGGTTATTACCATGGGTGTAAAAGCTGACGATGCCAAATACAGTGGTAGCATGACCCTGGCGGATTTTGCCATTGCCAAACGCACAGTAGCGGCAAGTACCCTAAGCATGGCGGATCTTGTTGTATCGTTTTTATCTGGCACTAAGACGGTAAGTGCGGCGGATATATTAAGACAATTAACACCCACCGGCAGTAACAGAAGCGATTGGACTGTAAAAAGTCTAAGCAAAAAAGATGCTAATTCGAATTTTGACATTGATCGTGGGGGCAAGAGCCTGACCATAAAAGGAGAATTCACCACAAGCACGACTGTTACCGTTGAATTCGAGAGTACCAAATATACAGATGTAACCAAAGACTTTGAGCTGTCCACCCGACCAGCACAGGTGATTGATGGTAGCCCCACGGGATTGAGCAGTAAATGGGGCAAGGGTACTGTTACACCAGATTATATGTTAAAACTTAAAGACCAAGGTCAAACATTTGATAAAGCAACGGATTACACCTTTTCAGTGGTACCCAATAGTGATGGGGGCAAAGGGGGCAAGGATGCCACCACTGCGGGTATATTTACCAGCGATCCCATTAGCAACAGCAAAACCGGGGTTATTGACACCGGCAAGCTAACCAAATCGGGTAAACTGTTAATAAAGATTGTCCGTGTAGCAAAAACAGGGGCAAATCCTGTTGCGGAGGCGACAGAATATGTGAACTTTGATGTGCAAAAGCAAGTATTGGGGACGGATGTAGTGACCGCTCCAGCGGTGGCGAAGGCAACCAATGAGGATGGTAAGTGGAAAGATAGTACCAGTGCCAAAATTAACTTAAATTATACCTTACCGGGCAGCACAACCGAATCGGATTATACTTGGGCGGTTGCCAAAAAATCAAGCGACGCCCCCGATGGTACCTTATCTGCCGATGCCAATGGACATATTAGTGGGGCGACTTCTGGTGGTACGGCACAAATCACCATTACCGCAAAAGACAGCAACCCCCAATACACAGGGACTATGCGTACAGCGGACTTTACCATTGCCAAGCAAATATTGGGTACGGATGTAACCACCCGTCCAGCGGTGGCAATAGCAACGGGTGAAGATGGCAAGTGGAAAGATAGTACCAGTGCCAAAATTGTCTTAAACTATGCATTACCGGGTGGCACAACCGCAACACAATATACTTGGGCAGTTGGCAAAAAGTCAGGGGCAGAGCCCGATGGTACCTTGGTTATTGATGACAATGGGCATATTAGTGGGGCGACATCGTCAGGTACAGCGGAAATTACTATGACCGCAAAAGGTGCTAACAAAAAGTATTCAGGAAATATCCGTACAGCGGACTTTGCCATTAAGAAACAAACAGTAGGGGCAAATACCCTGACTGTGACCAATCTTGCTGTCGTATATACCTCTGGCAATAAGATGGTGAGTGCAACCAATGTATTAGGGCAATTAACAACAACTGGCAGTGCCAAAAAAGATTGGACTGTTAAGAGTCTGACGGATACAGATAATCATGGGAAACTTGCGGTTGCTAGTGGGGGCAAGGCTCTGACCATATCGGGGGATATCACCAATGGTACAACCGTTACAGTTGTATTCGAAAGTAGCAAATATATGGATGTGACCAAAACCTTTGAACTGTCCACACAGGCGGAACAGGTGATTGATGGCACCCCGACGGGATTATCGGGTAAATGGGGCAAGAGCACTGTTACACCGGATTATAAGTTAAAAGCTAAAGATCAAGGGTACACATTTGATAAAGCAACGGATTACACCTTTTCGATTGTACCCAATAGTGATGGGGGCAGAGGGGGCAAGGATGCCACCACTGCGGGTATTATTGCCAGTGGGCAAAATGCTATGCATAATAGCAAAACCGGGGTTATTGATACCAGCAAGCTGACCAAAACGGGTAAACTGTTAATAAAAATCGTCCGTGCGGCAAAAACAGGGGCAAATCCTGTTGCGGAGGCGACAGAATATGTAAACTTTGATGTTAACAAGCAGGTATTGGGAACGGACATAACCACCCCGCCAGCGGTGGCAACAGCAACCAATGAAGATGGCAAGTGGAAATCTGATACCAATGCCAAAATTGCCTTAAATTATACCTTACCGGGCGGTACAACCGCATCGCAATATACTTGGGGTATTTCAAGTGCCACATCAGGTGGTGCCAGAGGTGCCTTAGCTATTGATGCCAATGGGCATATTAGTAAGGCAATATCTGGTGGTAAAGCGGAAATTACCATAACCGCAAAAAGCGATAACCCCAAGTATAGTGGGACGATGCGTACAGCGGACTTTACCATTGTTAAGCAAGTGTTGGGAACGGATGTAAACACCTCGCCAGCGGTGGCAAAAGCAACAGGTGAGGATGGCAAGTGGAAAACCAGTACCAGTGCCAAAATTGCCTTAAACTATACCTTACCGGTTGGCACAACTGCATCGGATTATAGTTGGGGTGTTGCAAGTGCCACATCAGGGGGGGCTAGCGGTACCATGGCTATTGATGCCAATGGGCATATCAGCGGGGCAACATCGTCAGGTACAGCGGAAATCACTATAACTGCACAAGCGGCTAACAAAAAATATTCAGGGACTATGCGTACAGCGGATTTTGCCATTGCTAAGCAAACAGTAGCGGCAAATACCCTGACTGTGGCCAATCTTGTTGCCGTATATAACACCGGCAATAAGACGGTGAGTGCAGCCGATGTATTGGGACAATTAACAACAAGTGGCAGTGCCCAAAGCGATTGGACTGTAAAAAGCCTAGCGGATACAGATGATCATGGGAAACTTGCGGTTGCTAGTGGGGGCAAGGCTCTGACCATATCGGGGGATATCACCAATGGTACAACCGTTACAGTTGTATTCGAAAGCACCAAATATACAGATATAACCAAAACCTTTGAATTGTCCACAAAATCATCGCAAATAAGTTCGGCTACCCGTACAGGGTCAGGCAAATGGGGTGTGGGTCAAACCTATACCACAGATTATAAGTTAGTAACCAATGTTGGTGGGCAACCCTTTACAACGGGTGCCAGTGGGCATTTCACCTTTAGTATTGTGGCAAGTCACTCAGGCTTCACCCCGACCACCGCAGGGATTGTTGCCAATGGGCAAACAGCGATTAACAGCAAAACTGGGGCTATTGATGCCAGCAAACTGACCAAGAGTGGTACGCTGTTGGTAAAAATCGTACGGGCGGCACGGGGTTCAGTTGCCGAAACAACAGAATATCAGAACTTTACTGTGAATAAGCAAGTATTGGGAACAGGGGGCGATATAACGACTGCACCAACATCTACGGTTTCTATTAACAATAATGCGTGGCGAACGGGTGGGGGCAATGTACCTGTGCAATTTGGGGGTTTCCCCGCAGGCACCGACTTTGACAGTTATGATTGGACCATCGGTGGCAACGATCAACCTGATGCAATTAGTGGCGGGTTAAAAGTTACATCTGCTGGTGTATCTGGGGCAATATCCAGTGGGTTTGTTGTGCTTACCATGAAGGCAAAAGCCAATAACCCCAAATACACGGGACAATTTACCTTAAATGGGTTTTCCATTGATAAACAAACAATTACGAGTCCGCTAAGAATACGCAATATTATTAAGCCATATGCATCAGGTGGCAATCATGTACAGATTGGTGCAGAAATACTGACCAATATGTCCGTCATATCTGGGGCAACCAAGGTATCCGATTGGACATTATTAAGACTAACAGAAAACCATGCTAACCTTACCCTTAATCGAGACAAAAAGAGTTTAACCATAACGGGGGAAATCACCGCAGGTGCAAATGTTACAGCTGAATTTAGCAACAGAAAATATAAAAATATAACCGTGCCATTTAAAGTGTTCACACAAAATGCGGGCATGTATACCTCTGTTCCCACCGGATCAGGAAAGTGGGGACAAACCTATACCACCAATTATAACCTAAACACGCATAGTGGCACATATAATACCAATACGGATTATGTATTCAGTATTGTGAACACAGGACCTGTGGGTTTCACACCCACCACATCAGGGATTGTAAATGGGGCATTAACGGGGGCTGTTAACAGCACAACCGGGGTTATTGATGGCAGCAAACTCACCAAGAGTGGGACGCTGTTGGTAAAAATCGAACGGAAGGCTGGAAGCAATGGAGGATTCCCCCTAACAGTATATCGCAACTTTATTGTCGATAAGCAAGAACTAGGGGCGGATGTAACAACAAGACCACGTATAGTGTTGTCCATTTCATCTGCGGAAGATCATAAATGGAAAACGAATCCTAATGCCAAGATTGACCTAAAATATAGCGACCTGCCCGATGGTCTATCCCCTGATACATTCGATTGGGAAGTTAAGGGTAAAACAGGGGATGCCCCCAGCGGTACATTAAAAATTGATGCCAATGGGGACATTAGTGGTGCAACATCCGGCGGTAAGGTGGTTATCAAAGTAAAAGCAAAATCCTCTGATGAAAAATACACAGGATTATTCGAATTAGCCGATTTGACCATTTATAAGCAAAAAACAACAGATACCCTAGTTATGAGTGACCTAAAAGTACCTTATGGATCTGGAACTGTATCTGTAAGTGGTGCAAATATACTAAGTGGATTATCCGCATCTGGCGGACAAACCAAAGCATCAGAATGGAAAATTTTAGGATTATCAAAGTTAGATAATGTCGCAAATCTTGTTATTTCTGGTGATAAAAAGAGCCTGCGTATAACAGGGGCAATTACCAATAATCCACGTGTTCAAGTAACATTTGCACATCCTAGTTATGAAGCTGTTCCTTTACGCTTTAATCTATCCACTGGTTCAGATTTCATAAGTTCTGGTATCCGTACAGGATCAGGAAAATGGGGGGCTGGACAGACCTATAGCACCGATTATAAGTTAAAGACTTCTGGTGACTTCGGGGGCAGTACTGTATCCTTTGATAAAGCAACAGATTTCACCTTTTCTATTGTGTCATCTGGTACGACTGTAAAAGGTTTCACACCCACCACCGGCGGTATTGCATTAAAAGGGGCTATTGACAGCACAACTGGGGCTATTGATGCCAGCAAACTGACCAAGTCAGGGACCCTGTTGGTAAAAATTGTCCGTAAGCAAAAAACAGGAGCCCCCAAACTTACAGAATATCAAAACTTTGTTGTCGATAAGCAAACCCAAGCGGATCACCCAGACTTTAAAGTAACTGCGGCTGCCATCACATGGGGGGCAGCTGCCCAATCCGTAACCTATACACGGAAGAATCCACCTGCGGGTATTAGCAACAGTGCCCAATACTCCTTAATAAAATCGGGTACAACCGCCGGTACATCAATGGGTAGCGGTTATGGTACTGTACAGGTCATTAAAAGTAATGGGAAAATTTCAGGTACCAAAGCAAGTGGTGTTGTAAAAATACGGGTTGTATACCCCGCTAACGATAAATATGAAGCCATGACCTTAAATACGCAAGCTGATGTAAAACGCCAACCCTCACCAGGAAATTTTGTACCAGCAGGCAACTTCGCTGCACTTGATGTAGCTGCTATCGGGTTCTACCCACCTAATAATATTGGATTCAGGCTTGAAGGATATACAAAAGCCAGCCAACCATGGGGCAACACATTCACCTTTAAAATTTATGGTAAAATGCCACAGACACAGGATGGCATAGATTTGTATACACCTAAGTATACTATCAAAAGTCGTACAAACAATGGGACTACATCTGTGGGCGGTACCATCAATCCGGCAACGGGTGAGATCACAGGCACCACATCCTCTGGTACCATAACTGTAACTGTTGAACTCCCACAAAATGTACGGTACGAAAGATTCGGTTCAAAAGACTTTACAGTAACCGTAACACGACAAGCACAAACCGCAACCCCCAATGTAAAGGCTACTGGATCCAACACATGGATTCAGGATAAATGGAGTACAACGAGCACCAGACCGCTTTCTGTGCTTCCAAATGGGGCTCGGCAGCTTCATACTATCACCAGTAGTGTAGTAAGAGTTAAGGGTAGTCCAGCAGTCCTTCTGAAAATCGAAGATTACGATGATGGCTTACAAGATGGGGCGGTATTAGGACAAGATTATACGCTATATGACGGAGTACCAACCGTGACAACTAAAGATCAAGCAGCAATTGATTTTAAGCAAGGATATAAAGTGTACATAGCACGTGGTGTAAGGAGTTCTGATATTGTCAAAGACAGAGCTATAAGGTTAAGATTTACATTCAGTTCTACAAAGGATGGTAAATACGCATCTAAGACTGTTTATGCATACTGGCGTACAAACAAATAAACTAAATCCCATGCAAAATAATCCCCCTTTATAGGGGGGTGTTTTAAAGTGGTCCATAATCAACAGGGTGTAAGATTGATAAGCACATATGGTGTTTTGTTGTAACAAACTACAGGATAGGCGTGTCTGAAACCCCAAAAAAAATCATTTATAGTCAATCCGGTATAAAATGATTCACCATAATTATACTGCACATTTTATTTTGTTGGTTATATGGTGAGTCTAAGGGGCTAACGCCCCTCGTGCGTTTGATGTGGATTTACCCATGCTTCGCATGACAAAATACCACACGCACTCACCCCGCTCTGCACCACAATGCCACTGCGTGGCAAGCGGTTGCAACCGCATTTAGTCCAAAATACAGCGAAATTCAAAAAAAATTGACACCATAAAACAAATCTTATACAATCAAAGGGAAGAATAGACCTTATGGGAAGGGCTCAGATAAGGAAAATAATATGTCATATCAATATGTATATGGAATGCACAATTTAACCAAGACTTACCCGGGTGGTAAGACAGTTTTAAATAATATGAACTTGCAATTTTTACCGGGGGCAAAAATTGGCGTTCTGGGATATAATGGGGCGGGAAAATCGACTTTGTTAAAAATTATGGCGGGACTTGATACGGAATATCAAGGGGACGCATGGGTGGCGGATGGGTTTAAGGTGGGGTATCTTGCCCAAGAACCAGAATTAGACCCAACAAAAACAGTAGCGGAAAATGTCATGGAGGGGTTGGGGGGCATCAAACAGATTGTCGATGAATTTAATGCCATTTCCATGCAGTTAGCGGAAATTACCGATACAGACGAAATGATGGCGTTGATGGAAAAACAAGGGCAATACCAAGAAAAAATAGACACCGCCGATGCGTGGGACTTGGACAGGGTTGTGGATATTGCCATGGATGCCTTGCGCTGTCCCGATGGGGATTTCCCTGTAACACATTTATCGGGGGGTGAAATACGACGGGTGGCGTTATGCCGATTGTTGCTTAGCAAACCGGATATGCTGTTGCTGGATGAGCCGACCAACCACTTGGATGCAGAATCGGTGGCGTGGTTACAGCGATTTTTGGCGGATTATACAGGTACGGTGGTTATGGTGACCCACGACAGATATTTTCTTGATAATGTGACCGGTTGGATTTTGGAACTGGATAGGGGACATGGTATCCCATATGAGGGTAATTATACGGCGTGGTTGGACCAAAAATATAACCGCTTAAAACAAGAGGGCAAGTCTGCGGATCAACGGGCAAAAACTATTGCCCAAGAAAAACAATGGGTCAGCCAATCGCCCAAAGCCCGTCAGGCAAAAAACAAAGCCCGTATTCAGGCGTATGAAGAATTGTTAAAACAACAAACAGAAGCCCGTAATGTTACCGGTGCTATCACCATTCCCGCTGGCGAACGGCTTGGTGATGTGGTGATTAAGGCGGGGGCTGTAACAAAATCTTTTGGGGAAAAATTACTGTATGAAAATATGGAATTTAACCTGCCCCGTGGGGGAATTGTCGGGGTCATTGGGGCAAATGGTGCCGGTAAAACCACTTTGTTTAAAATGATAACAGGCAATGAATCGCCTGATAATGGACATTTTACTGTGGGGGAAACCGTACACTTGGGATATGTGGATCAATCCCGTGATTCGTTAAATGACAACAATACCGTATGGCAAGAAATTTCCGATGGGTTGGACAATGTGGAACTGGGCAAACGCACTATGTCGTCCCGTGCATATGTGGGGGCGTTTAATTTTAAAGGGGGCGACCAACAAAAGAAAGTGGGGCAACTGTCTGGGGGGGAACGCAACCGGGTACACCTTGCCAAGATGTTAAAACAAGGGGCGAATGTATTATTGTTGGATGAACCCACCAATGATTTGGATGTGGATACCCTGCGTGCATTGGAAGAGGCGTTATTAAACTTTGCGGGCTGTGCGGTGATTATTTCCCACGACCGCTGGTTCTTGGATCGGGTGGCAACGCATATTTTGGCGTTCGAAGGCAATTCGCAAGTTGTTTGGTTCGAAGGCAATTATCAAGATTACGAAGCTGATCGTAAACGCAGGCTTGGCGATCAAGCCTTAAACCCCACCCGTATTAAATATAAACCTGTAACACGATAATGGAGAAATCTTATGCAGTATACATCAGAAACAAACACAGATGAACAAACGACCCCAGCCTTAACGCCCACAGGGCAAAGATTGCGGGCATATATCGATCGTATCGAACGGTTGGAAGAATCGAAAAAAGAAATTATGGAAGATATCAAAGAAGTATATGGCGAAGCAAAAAGCGACGGGTTTGATGTAAAAGCCATACGAAAAATTATTGCCATCCGCAAAAAAGATTCGGCGGACTGGGCAGAAGAAGAAGCCATATTAGACACATATAAATCCATACTTGGCATGTAAATCCATACTTGTAAATCCATACTTGGCATATTGCAGGGGGGGGGGGGGGATCTGTATAATATGTGTTATGGATTTCTTATTTGATTGCGTAAGGTGTCAATGGGGGATGCGTCTTGTAACCGCCAATATGTCCATCCATTACAGCTGGCGGTGCCTTGTATGGCCGCACCCACTTTGTGGATGCTGCCACTGAATTTGTCCGATACAATCGATCCGTCCGCCCGTATGGTGGCCGTATGTTTTTTGCATGGGGATGTTAGGGTTTCGCCTGCGTGTAATAAGCCAACTTCTAATAAATTGCCAAATGGTATACGGGGTTGCTTGCGTTTTTCGGTGGTTACCTCCCATTGGCTGGCATCTTGTACGCCTGTGATGTCTTGCAATCGTTTTTGTGCGTATTGTATATAGGTGGCATTTTGTTCAATACCAATATATTTACGACCCATTTTTTTGGCAACTGCGGCGGTGGTGCCCGTACCACTAAAGGGGTCAAGCACCACTTCCCCCGGATGGGTGGATGCCAAAATCGCCCGATATAATAGGCTTTCTGGTTTTTGCGTCGGGTGGACTTTGTCCCCATTGGCGTCTTTTAGGCGTTCCGCCCCTGTGCAAATGGGCATATTCCAATCAGACCGCATTTGCAAATCTTCGTTTAAGGCTTTTAAGGCGTGGTAATTAAAGGTATATTTTGCATCTTTGTCCTTTGCCGCCCATATCATAGTTTCATGGGCATTGGTCAAACGGGTGCCACGGAAATTGGGCATAGGATTATTTTTTACCCACACCACATCGTTTAAAATCCAAAATCCTAAATCTTGGACTTTTGCCCCCACCCGGAAAATATTATGGTATGATCCAATGACCCAAAAACTACCCGTAGGCTTTAAAATCCGCCGTGTTTGGGTCATCCATTTGTCGGTAAAATCGTCATAGGATTGGAAAGTATCAAATTTATCCCAATTGTTGTTGACACCATTAACGATAGTGTTGTTGGGACGGGTTAAACCTTCGCCCAATTGTAAATTATAGGGCGGATCCGCAAAAATCATATCCACAGAATTATCTGCTATATTTTTCATTTCTTTGATACAATCACCCAGGATCAAACGATTGATTTTTAGCATAATATTCTCCTTATAAAATTAGTGATTCGCTATTTATAGCCGAATCATTCCATAAAAAAGAATCAGTGTCAATAAAAAAAGTAAAAAAATCAGAAAAATAACCATTTATTAAAGGATTAAACGATTCTAAAAAGAAGAATCAGTCTTTAATATTTTACGAATCGGGGCAAAAGATTTGCGATGATATGGGGTAATACCATGGGTTTTTATGGCATCAATGTGGGCTTTGGTACCATACCCTGCATTTTTATGCCAATCGTACATGGGATAGTGTTGTGCGTATTGTTGTAGTATCGAATCACGGTATACTTTTGCCAGTATGGACGCACTGGCAATGGTTGTCGATATGCTGTCCCCTTTTATAATAGCGGTGGCGGGCAAGGGCATATTTTTGGGGGTACGGTTGCCATCAATCAAAATATGAACAGGCTTTTGTGGGCATATTTGCATTAAACATTCCACCGCCCGCTGCATGGCGTTCATGGTGGCGTTTAAGATATTGAGTGTGTCAATTTCCGCTACTGTACTTTCCCCAAAAGCGTATAAAGTGTGGTGTTGCAACAAGGGATATACGAGTCTGCGTTTTTTATCGGTCATTTTCTTTGAATCTGTGATGATATGTACCATATGTCGAGGCAGATTTTTATTGGGCAACACACAGGCACAGGCAATCACAGGTCCCGCCAACGGTCCCCGCCCCACTTCATCAACGCCTATGACCCAGCCATCGTATGTATTTTCCCATTGGAAGTTTGTCATATAAAAAGTATATCATAAAAATAATATGTTATGTGGTGATTCTTAACTGATTCGTATATTATGTTGGGGCATACTTAATTTATTTTGTAATAGCAAGATTAAAGTATGTTTTGTAATTTTCCACAACAAAAACAATTTAAGACTTGAATGTTTGGGAAATTGTCTGTATTATGAGATTGTTGGGAAAGTATACTAAATAATTGAATAACTGTTGTCAATATATCAATATACATATTATACATATTGTAAATTTGGTTTAGTATTATAATTTTTACCCAGCGATATTTGTTAAGATTGCATACTGAGAAAGGATAATCTGAAAATGTTTAAAATGTTTAAAAATACGCTTGTGGCTTCCGCAATGGCGGTTGCTGTGACAACAATGGCTTGGGGGGGGGGGATCTTACACCGTGGTAATGGTGGGGAACCGACGACCTTAGACCCACATTTTGTATCGGGAACTTGGGAAAACAATATCTTGGGTGAAATGTTTATGGGCTTGGTGACGGAAACAGCATCTGGTAAGGTCATTCCGGGTTTGGCTGAAAGCTGGACCATTAGCAAAGATGGTAAAATGTATACTTTTAAAATGCGTAACGCAAAATGGTCTGATGGCAAACCGATTACAGCACAGGATTTTGAATTTTCTTTGAAACGGATTTTAAACCCTGAAAATGCCGCAAGATACGCATTTATCTTATACCCCATTAAAAACGCAAAAGCATATAACTCTGGCGAAGCAACAGTAGATGATTTGGGTGTAACAGCAATGGATGACAAGACCTTAGTTATCAAATTGGAAAACACTACGCCATATTTCTTGGAACAGCTGACACATTATACTTCTTGGGCGGTACCTATGCATGTGGTTAAAGAACATGGCGACCAATGGACGAAAAAAGAAAACCTTGTGGTTTCTGGGGCATTTACTTTGGATGAGTGGAATCCACAAACCCTTTTGACTGTTAAGAAAAACCCTATGTTCTTTGATGCGGAAAATGTAAAATTGGATGGCGTAGCGTTTTACCCCATTGAAAATGCAAGTTCTGAGTTGAAACGCTTCCGTGCCGGTGAATTGGATATTACAAATGGTACACCCGGTGGCATGTTCGATAAATTAAAATCTGAGTTTGGCGATGAATTTATTGTGGCACCTTGGTTTGGCACATATTATTATCCGGTTAATACCAAAGTTATCCCCGATGTAAATGTCAGAAAAGCACTGTCATTGGCGATTAACCGTGATGTGATTACAAAAAAGATTACCGGTGACGGTCAAATTCCAGCGTTTGGCTTTGTACCCCCCGATGTAAACAACTATGTACCAAAATACCAACGCCCCAAGATTGATGGGTGGAACAAATCGTATAAATCAAATGTTGCAGAAGCCAAAAAGTTAATGGAGGCGGCGGGATATAGCAAGGCTAATCCATTGAAATTGGTATTGAAATACAACACTTCTGAGGGACATAAAAAAATTGCCATTGCCATTGCCGCCATGTGGAAACAAATCGGTGTAGAAATTGAATTGTTTAACCAAGAAGTAAAGGTACATTACAAGCAACTTAACGAAGGCGATTTCGAAGTGGCACGGGCGGGCTGGATTGGGGATTACAATGATCCGACCACCTTTACCGACTTGATGCTTGACAATGATTATAATTATGCAAAACACATTATTCCAGAACAAGTGGCATTGGCCAAAAAAGCGGCTGAAACCATTGACTTGAAAGAGCGGGCAAAAATCTTGGCCGAAGTGGAACAAATGGGTCTGGACGCATATGCAGTTATTCCAATTTATTACTATGTGAGAACAAATCTGGTTTCCGACAAAGTAATGGGCTGGGAAGACAACCCAATGGGACCACACCGTGCCCGTTGGATGGACAAAAAATAACTGTTTATAACAATATATCCCTCACCCATAAGGGTGGGGGGTTTTGTATTATTACATATAAAAAAAGATAACAGAGAGTATATATGGGGATACCCCCAAAAAAGTTTTTCATATACTGCCTGCATAATGAGGTCATACCATGAATTCATATTTAACCTTTGTGCTAAGACGGATTTTACAATCCCTCCCTACATTGTTTGTTGTTATTACTTTTTCGTTTTTTATGATACGGCTTGCCCCCGGGGGACCGTTTGATTTAGAACGCAAACTGCCGCAGGCGGTTATGGAAAACTTGCGTGCGTACTATAACTTGGATGTACCTTTATATCAACAATACTTTGATTATTTGGTTGGTATTTTACAGGGGGATTTGGGACCATCTTATAATTACCGTGATTTTTCTGTGACTGAGTTATTGGTACAAGGTTTGCCATATTCGGCAATCGTTGGCTTTTGGTCATTGATGTTGGCGTTGATTGGGGGCGTATTTTTGGGGTCATTGGCGGCACTTCGCCGTAATACGAAAACTGATTATACCGCCATGGGTGTTGCCATGTTTGGGGTGGCCATTCCAAACTTTGTCCTTGCACCTGTATTGATATTATGGTTTGCTGTGTACTTTGATTGGTTTCCCGCTGGGGGATGGGGCGATGGTGGATTTGCCTATTTGGCATTACCTGTGTTTACACTGGGTACCGCATATATGGGATCGATTGCCCGCTTGACGAGGGGGGCGATGATTGAATCGCTTAGCCAACAACACATCCGCACCGCCCGTGCCAAAGGGTTAAAAGAACGGCTTGTCATATGGCGACATGCTTTAAAACCCGCTTTGATGCCAGTGGTATCGTATTTGGGACCCGCAACAGCGGGTATTTTGACCGGATCATTGGTTATCGAACAAATTTTTACTTTGCCAGGGATTGGACGATACTTTGTGCAAGCGGCTTTGGGGCGCGATTATCCATTGGTCATGGGGACGGTTGTATTTTATAGCGTATTGGTGATTATGGCCAATTTAATAGTCGATATTATATATGGATTTTTGGATCCACGGATTCGGGAAGAAAAATAAAATGACAGATATAACAATAGCACATTCTAATAGCCTAAACAAGGATGCTATGCGTCGGTTGATGGCGAATAAATCCGCCGTGGCATCGATGATAATTTTGGTATTTATTGCCACGGCATGTATCGTTGGACCTATGGTGCTTGGTAACGATTTGGACACGGTATTTTGGGATTATATACAAGAAAAACCCAAATGGGAAAATGGTCTGTTATTTGGTACCGATGCCAATGGACGGGATTTGTTGGTACGGACTTTATATGGGGGCAGAATATCGCTAAGCGTTGCTGTTCTTGCCACTTTGGTGGCGTTGGTGATTGGGGTTACCTATGGGGCGGTTGCCGGGTATGTGGGCGGTCGTACAGATGCGGTTATGATGCGGTTTGTCGATGTGTTATATTCCATACCGTTTATGTTTGTGGTTATCTTGTTGGTGGTTGTATTCGGACGGTCTATTTTTATGATATACTTAGCCTTGGGGTTGGTGGAATGGCTGGATATGGCACGGATTGTACGGGGACAAACTTTGTCGTTAAAGCACAAAGAGTTTATTCAAGCCTCACGGGCTATGGGGGTTGGTAATTCGACAATTATTACCCGACACATTATCCCCAATGCTATCGGTCCAGTTGTCGTATATGTAACCTTAACCATTCCAAAAGTTATTCTGATCGAATCGTTCCTAAGTTTTCTTGGTTTGGGTGTACAAGAACCGGAAACCAGCTGGGGCGTGCTTATCAGTGAAGGGGCGGCGTTAATGGAGGTCGCATGGTGGATGCTGGTGTTTCCATCGGCGTTCTTGGTAATTTGTTTATTTGCATTTAACTTTTTGGGCGATGGTCTGAGGGATGCGTTCGACCCAAAATCATAAGGAGTGTACCATGACACAACAGCAACATACGCCATTGTTACAGGTCAAAGACCTACAAGTGCAGTTTGATACTATTAAGCAACAAAATCTGGCGGTAAAGGGTGTTAGTTTCGATATGTATCGGGGGGAAACTTTGGCGTTAGTGGGCGAATCAGGATCTGGTAAGTCTGTAACCGCCATGGCCATATTAAAATTACTACCTAAGGAAATTACTTCGTATCCTAGCGGAAAAATTGTGTTTGATGGACAGAATTTATTGCAGTTGGAAACGAATCAGTTACGCCCCATGCGTGGCAACCGGATTGCGGTGGTATTCCAAGAACCGATGACTTCGTTAAATCCCCTACATACCATTCAACAGCAGATTGCCGAAGTTATTAAACTGCATAACAAAGGCATATCGAACAAAGCGTGCTATGACAAGGTATTGGAATTATTGGAAATTGTGCGGTTGCCCCGTGCTGCTGAGCGTATGCGTGCGTATCCGCACCAGTTATCAGGGGGACAACGGCAACGGGTGATGATTGCCATGGCACTTGCCAATGCACCGGATATTTTGATTGCCGACGAACCGACGACCGCCCTTGATGTGACCGTGCAACAGCAGATTTTGGAATTGTTGGTTGATATTCAAAGGGAACGGCAGATGACTATGTTGTTTATCACCCATGATTTAACTGTGGTTAAGAAAATTTCCGATCGTATTTGCGTAATGCAACATGGGGAGTTATTGGAAACTGGCACCACAGAGCAAGTCCTAACAAATCCACAACATCCCTATACCAAACATCTTATTCACAGTCATGCCAAAAACAGCAAACAGGCGATTGATGAAAATTCCCCCATAGTATTCGAAGCGGAAAAAGTAAAAGTGGTGTTCCCATTAAAAAGTAATTTCTTTGGGCGGTCAACCGAAAATTTAATTGCGGTAAATGACTTATCGATACACTTAAAGCAAGGGGAAACAGTCAGTATTGTAGGTGAATCCGGATCGGGTAAAAGTACTTTTGGTATGGCGTGTTTGCAATTGCTGAATTCTCGTTATGTGCATATGCAATCGTTACGGTTAAACAGTAGGGATATTTTAAATATCGACAACCAAACTTTTCGTGATTTACGCAAACATATTCAGATTGTATTCCAAGATCCATTTGGATCGTTGTCCCCCCGCCGAACGATTATCCAGATTTTGGATGAAGGGTTGGAAGTCCATTATAAGGATATGGCAAAATCAGAAAAGCAAGATCTTATCCAACAAACGATGCTTGATGTGGGGTTAAGTACGGATATGTTGTACCGATATCCACATGAATTTTCGGGGGGGCAACGGCAACGCATTGCCATTGCCCGGGCAATTATTCTTCGCCCCAAGTTCTTGTTGTTGGATGAACCGACTTCTGCACTGGATCGCAGTATTCAGGGGCAAGTTGTGGATTTACTGTTGCAATTACAATTAAAATATAACCTGACATATTTGTTTATCAGTCATGATTTATCGGTGGTGAAGTCTATGTCCGATCGTATCATTGTAATGCAAAATGGCAACATTGTCGAACAGGGTAGCACAGAACAAATCTTTACCGACCCAAAAACCGCATATACAAAAACCTTGATTGAAGCATCGGGTATGTATGGGGAAGTGGAGCGTATATAATTCCGATAAGGATGTTTTTTGTACATGTAAAATATATTGACAATAAATATTATATCTTATATAACAATTTGCAATACTATAAGAATACATATATTTATTAGGAAAAGGAATATATTTCATGCGTGGTTTACATTGGTTTTTGGTTTTGTTTATGGGATCCCTTTGGGGGGTGACTTTTCCTTTTACTGAGGTTTTATTAGAAACTTTTAATCCGTCTATGATTGTGTTGATACGGTTGATGATAACCACGGTTTTGGTTGGACTGTATGTGTTATATGTATATCGCAAACAATGGATTCAGAATGGGGCATTTTTGGGTGTATCTTTAATCCAGCATCGAAATTTATTTATATTGTGCTTGTTTAATGTATTGTTACCATTTTCATTTATCACCTATGGTCAGACTTTTATTACTGGGGGATTAAGTTCCATTTTTAATGCTACTACTGCATTTTTTACCATTGCGGTTGCGTCTGTATTTATTCCAGAGGAACGCTTTACCGCCAATCGTGTCCTCGGTGTTTTAATAGGTATCTTTGGCATATCGATTGTGGTTGGATTTGATCACTTACTCAGCATATCGATTGAATCCGCTGGGGGGCTGTTTGTAATGTTGGGGGCGTTGTGTTATGGGATAGCCGCCACATGGACTCGCTTACATATTGACACATTTCCCATATCCGTGTGTGTGGCAATTTTGTACTTTTATGCGATGGTTATACTCACAGTGTATATTTGGATGATGGGGGATTTTCAATTTGATTTATTAACCCCTTTGTTGTTTATGGACGCATTTGTATATGCGTTGTTGTCATCAGTGATTGCTTTTCCATTGTTGTTTTATCTTATTAGACAGGTTGGGGCAGGGAACATAGGTATTGCCACCATGGCAACCGCACCAACAGCGATTATATTGGGGGTTATATTTTTGGGTGAACAGGTGTTATTATCCCATATTATGGGCTTTATGGTTATTGTGTTGGGTTTAATGGTTGTCGATGGTAGGCCGATAAAGTGGCTAAAATCCCTTGCATAATTTATTTTAAAAGTATTTTTTCATGCAGTATAAAACACGCCAAACAGTATAAAGGGGATTGTTATGGTATTGGGTATTATATCGGCGATGCAGGACGAATTAACCCACCTGTTGCAAGGGATCGATGCAACAGTAACTAAAATCGGTGGGGCAACATTTTACCGGGCTACCCTTGAAGGGGTGGAATCTGTGCTGGTTGTGTCTGGTATTGGCAAAACAAATGCGGGGTTTATCACCACTGTGTTATGTCATCATTTTGCGTGTTCGCAGATTGTGTTTTCTGGGGTTGCTGGGGGGATTGACGGCCGTTTGCACATTGGCGACATTGTTATCTCAACGGATGTTATCTGTGTCGATTATGGGCGATTGCAAGACGACACATATACTGTGTATCAACCGGGCAATGACCCAACACTTTATAACATGGACACCACACACGGATATAAAATTAAGCCTGAATTACAACGGATTATTTCCATCCCTAGTGCGGATACTTTAAAACCTGTACAAGGGCATACACCGCATATTTTATGGGGCAAAGTGCTGACGGCGGATACTTTTTTACAGTGTGCTAAGGGACGGCAAAAATATTGGGATACATATCAGGCACAAGCCTATGAAATGGAAGGGGCATCCATCGCCCAAGTCTGTGAGCGGTTTGGTACACCATGGGTGATTGTACGGGCATTATCTGACTTAGCGGGTGAAGATTCCAGTATGGTGTTTGAAGAATTTTTGGAATTAACCACTTATAATGTATCGATGGTAACCCGTCATATTGTGCGTTGTATTCGGGATGGGATGTAATATGGAAAACGCATATATACCACCGGTGGTTATTTTGGTTGGGGCACAGCTGGGTGAAAATATTGGTATGGCGGCACGGGCGATGTATAATTGCGGTTTGGATACCCTGCGTTTGGTATGCCCACGGGACGGATGGTGTGATGATGCGGCGGCGGTGGTGGAAAATCCTGATATGAATCCCGCTTATCAAAATTATGTGTCCGCCCTTATGGCATCCGCCGAAGTGTTACGCAAAATGCCGAAGATCGAAGTGTTTGATTCCTTAACCGATGCCAGCCACGACATGCAGTTTTTATATGCATCTACCGCCCGCACCCGCACCCTGCATATGGATGTGTATGGTCCATCACAAGTGGGGCAAAAAATACACCAACAAACCGCACAAGGTATGCAAACAGGTTTGGTTTTTGGGTGTGAGGCAAATGGGCTGTCGAATGATGATATTGCCATGTGCCATGGGATAGTAACCATACCATTAAATCCGAATTTTACCTCATTAAATTTGTCGCAGGCTGTGTTGTTATTGTGTTGGGAATGGTGGCGACAATCCCCCGATATGGCTTTATCCCCCATACCCCCCGATATTCCCATGGCATCTGTACATCATACGCACACTGTTTTGAATCGTTTGGAAACCGCTTTGCAAACACGGGGATTTTTTAAATCGGAAACCTCAGGACCGACCGTTCGTCGTAATTTACGGGCGATGTTTAACCGTATTCATATGAATACTCAAGAAGTACAGATGTTGCACGGTATTATTAAATGCCTGACCACAAAAAATAAGTCTTGATTATATGCAAGGTACATAGTACAATATAGGGCATAAAAAAAATGTTTTCATATCAACGATTTTTTGCTATTATACAAGCAGTTTATATTATAAAAGAGGAATACTAATGTCATTTAATACCCAATATCCCATGTTATCGGATTTAAAGAAAAAATCCCGTCGTCGTATACCAAGTTTTGCCTATGAATATATGATAGGGGGCTGTGTCGATGAAGTCGGCTTGGCGGACAACCATAAGGATTTAAAACAGATTAAATTAAAACAACGGTTTTTACGGGATATGGTTACCCCTGATGTATCCGCCCAGTTGTGCGGTATCAAGTACGATGCCCCGATTGGTGTTGCCCCTGTGGGGTTGCAAGGCTTAATTTGGCCCAATGCTCCGATTATTTTGGCAAAGGCGGCGGCAAAGTATAATGTGCCTTATGTTTTATCCACCGTATCCACCGCCTCCATTGAACAGGTGGCAAAGGCATCGGAGGGACAGGCATTATTTCAGCTGTATAATCCAGCCGAACCCCATATGCGACAGGATATTTTAAAACGGGCACAAGATGCGGGGTATCGGGCATTGTTTGTAACCATCGATGTGGCATCGTTCGGATACCGTCCACGGGATATTCGTAATGGTTTGGGCATGCCCCCAAAAATGTATTTAAAAAATATTATCAGTATGCTGAGTTGTCCCACATGGGGGATTAAAATGTTGTTGGCTGGGGGAATCCCCACTTTTCCAAGTTTAAAACCCTATATGAAAGGGCGGAGTATAGGGGAATTGGCGTCATTTATGAATGATAAAATGACCGGTGTTGTCACCTTAGAAGACTTAAAAAAAATCCGTGATCAATGGAAAGGTCCGATTATTTTAAAAGGTATTATGGACGCAAGCGATGTGGAAAAAGGCATCGAACTGGGTATCGAAGGGATGTTGGTGTCGAATCATGGGGCTCGTCAATTGGATGGCGGTCAATCGTCCATATCTGTGTTGCCCGAATTGGTGCGACAATATGGTAATAAAGTGGAATTTAGCTTCGACAGCGGTATCGAATCCGGATCTGATATTGCCTGTGCCATTGCATCGGGGGCGAAATTCACTTTTTCTGGGCGGGCATTTATGCACGGTCTGGGTGCCCTTGGCAATCAAGGGGGGGAACATACCATAGAAATGTTTAAACGCCAACTGGCACAATCGATGACTCAAATGGGGGCAAATACTTTACAAGAATTACCAGATTATTTGGCAAATAATACACAAAATGATAATAAGGTATTGACAAAAGTCAGCACCAAAAAGCATAAACCAATTACAACACGCACACGCATTAATAAAAGTAAAAATGCTGATCCACAAGAAATCAATAAAATCCGTAATCGAATACCAAATTGGAAACAAAAACCGCACCAAGTCAACAGCCAAATATTACAGGCGTATTTTGATTGTAAAAAATCCCATAAAAAACTTTTGCGACAGGATCTGTGCGTCTATTGTGAAGAAAAAGGAATGGATAAAGGTACTTTTTTAAGGAACTTTAACCAAATGATTATGATATCTAAGAACAATCATGGAAAAATATTCGATAAAAAAGAAGATGGCGAAGTGGTCTTATGGGAACCTGCGGCAGAGTATATTAAAAAGGTGTGGCAATCTAAGTAAAGAGTTCCTGAAGAAAAGGGAGATAAGTGTTTGACGCTATGGTTATTTTTTTGCATCGATTCAAAGAACTCATCTGACCATTGGTAATATTACCTTAAAATAATATGTTTTAAAATATAATCCCACATTTTTTGCCTGTTGCGACAGGGGGGAATTTTGTTTTGCAAAAAATCTTCGCTGTATTCTATGTGGGGGCTTAGGGCGGTGGCTTTGCCTGTACCGATTCGTTTTTGTATAATGGCGGGGTATGTGTGTCGTTTGTGGGAAAATTCGCCAAGGATAGTGGTATGCGTATCGACCGCCATAATCGGTCCCCCGTTCAGATATACAGTGGCGGTACCAATATTTTCGGGATCAGGGGTCAAAGTCATCGACACCCCGATTGTACCCTGTTCGGTGGTGGGCACATAAGGCTTATGTAATGGACCTTTGGCGGTGCCATTAAATAGGGCTAATTCTCTTTTGCCGACAATGCTTTCGGTGGTGTTATGCCATGCGATATGGCTGTGGGCAAAATATGCCCCTGCACACGACCCGATGTAATGCCCGCCATGTATCACAAAATCACGGATATATTGCACCCCCTGTCCCCGGAGTTTTTCACAATACAGCACATCCGCCCCCCCCGTTACTATGAATATATCATACGCCGATAAAGCCCCCTGCAAAATGTCCGTTGCCAATATTTCAGTATACAGTATATGCAAACGGTCAAAATGGATTTTCCATTGTGTAATACTCTCAGGTCCTGCCCCTGTGTCTGTGTATATAGCAATGTTTTTGGTCATTATAAAAAACTAGCATATTTTGAAAGTATCTAAGTAGTTGATTTCATATAATACAGCAGGTGGGGACTTGAAAAGGAATTCAAAAGCTCCCTTCCGCCCAGAATTATCCGGGCGACCAAAAAACACCCATGCATATTATCCATATAAACATAATAGTACCATGGGGACCATTTATGCAAGTATTTATTTTGGTGACCACCTCCGACTGCGATAGGTATATTTTGATATGCTCGAAAATGTAACTTTTTTATTTTGTAACACCATGCATATCATGGGATCATACAATAGTAGTAAAATGGAGATCGGACACCGCAATGCGACTATGTCGCAAGCGGTTACAACCATATTTTGTCAAATCAATTTATATTGATTTGACTATATTATGACCACCACCCTTTGCGTTCGGTCGCAGAGGGCGTATCCGCCTTTTGGGCGACAGCGGCTTTTTTAACAGTTGCTTTCTTAATCGTCGATTTTTTAGCAACTGATTTTTTTACAATGGATTTTTTCGCTGTTGTCTTTTTTGCCGTCGTTTTTTTGGTAGTTACTTTTTTTGCTGTGGATTTCTTACTCGCACCTTTTTTAGCGGTTGCTTTTTTCGTCTTTGTCTTTTTTGCAACGGACTGTTTCATATCAGATGATAAATTCTTAGTCGATGATTCATCCGACAGTTCAATGGGTTTTTCGTTGGTGGGGTCGGTGCTGTTTTTATCTGTGGGTAGGGGAAGCACATCAGATTTACCCATATCGGATATAGGCATATCTTGTTTACCATGAAATCGACGGGATTTATTATTTTGCGATTTTTGCTTATCAGTCTTTTGCTTATCAGTCTTGGGGGTATCGTCGATTGTAATATTTTCGGTTGTATCATTCCCATCAATGGCAGCTTGTTTCGTTGCATCCCCCTTATTTTTCCCTGTGTTGTGGCGATTGTTGCGATGGGATTTATTTCGTTCTGCATTATGGGTCTTTTTACGAAGTTTGCCCCGACTGCCTTTGTTGTTTTCGCTGGCGGCACCGACAATCACCTCGTTACCTTCCGCATCGATTCGTATTATTTCATACTTAGGGGCAACGAACGCATCAGATACTTGCAATACAATCCGTACATCAAAATTTTCTTCCAGTGTACTTAAATTTAACCGTTTGTTGTTTAATAAATAAAAACCTACATTTGTCGGTACAGTCACTCGAATGACCACAGACCGCTTACGAAACACTTCTTCTTCAATAGAACGCAGCGTTGCCATAGCTGAAATTTCTAGATTCGGTATCATCCCAGATCCCCCACAAGAGGGACAAGAACTGGACGATGCGTCAATCAGGCTAGGGCGTAAACGTTGCCGTGACATTTCCAATAATCCAAATTGACTGATTCGCCCCACTTGAATACGTGCCCGGTCAATATTTAACGATTCTTTAAGTTTGCGTTCCACCAAAATATTTGATTTACGGTTTTCCATATCGATAAAATCAATAACGATAAGTCCCGCCATATCGCGCAATCGTAACTGACGGGCCACTTCTGCGGCCGCTTCCAAATTGGTTTTAATGGCGGTGGCATCCACATTGCGTTCCCCAATCGAACGGCCAGAGTTTACATCAATCGCCACCAAAGCTTCCGTTTGGTGCAATACAATCGATCCGCCACTAGGCAGGTGCACTTTACTGTCATAAATATGGGAAATTTGACTTTCGACTTGGTATCTTTGGAACAATGGAATACCATCTTCTGCTTTATATTTTTGGACTTTTTTTGCATGTGATGGCGTTAATTCTTTCATATAATCCTTGGCTATCTTGTATCCATTTTCACCAGCAACAATAATCTCTTCAACAGTATTGTTATATATATCACGAATGGCACGATTAATCAGACTCGCTTCTTTGTAGATCAATTCTGGGGCAATAGATTTTAAAGTTTTGTCCCGGATTTTATCCCACAAACTGTAAATATACTTATAATCCCGCTTTATTTCAGTTTTAGTGCGTTCCGCCCCTGCGGTGCGGACAATTACCCCCCCTGATTTACCTTCATCCAGCTCTCTTAAAATATTTTTCAGGCGTTTGCGGTCTTGTCCATCGGTGATTTTACGGCTGACCCCACCCCCCCGTGATGAATTGGGCATTAACACACAGTAGCGTCCCGCCAACGATAAATAGGTGGTCATTGCCGACCCTTTGTTCCCCCGTTCTTCTTTGACCGCTTGTACCAACACCACTTGGCGGTTTTTAATTACTTCTTGGATTTTATAGTGGCGTTTTAAACGCGGGCGTTTTTTACGGGAACGGACTTCTAATTCTTCGCTTTCATCATCGAATCTGGATACTTCTGCATCTTCGTCAATGGATTCCACATCGTCATCGTCATAATCAACCGTTTGTTCTTCAACCTCACGATCAGCGATGGGAATCTGATAATAATCTGGGTGGATTTCACTGAATGGTAAAAATCCTTGGCGCTTCCCCCCATATTCGACAAATGCAGCTTGCAAAGACGGTTCGACTCGGGTTACCTGTGCCAAATACACATTGCCTTTTATGTGTTGTTTACTGCTGGTTTCAAAATCAAATTCTTCTAATTTGTTACCTGTAACCACACTCAGCCGTACTTCTTCTTCGTGGGTGGCATCAATTAACATTTTTTTTGCCATGTTTGCTCCTATGTATTATGTATAACTCAGGCATATACCAGTGTTAACAAGTATATGCTTTTATATAATCTTACTCATACCATATGAAAAACAGGTTGCCTGCGTTTAAAAGTATCAAAAGTATGTGCCACAAATATACATACTCACATTGTACGCCATATACTTTGGCGTATTATATTATGCGAAACACATTGCCATTATACCAAGGTATCTTATAATAACCCATGCAGTTTAAATTTTTTATATCAAAAAAATCATATTGTTTTCATATAATATACACAATTACAATAATTGTATAAGATGTTACTATTCCATATGAAAATATCATGGGTTTGGGTACCCAAAAAATATATTTTACATATGATCGATGTTACAATACAAAAAATATATGAAACTGGCAACTATAATCTTTTAAAAAATCGAATTATGTGGCATAAACATAAATAATACTTTGTAATCGGTAACGAAAATATATTCTTAAATTATATCATGACACATCTTTTTTATATGCATTGTACCAATATATGGCGTATCATAATGGTATTATTGTTATCAATAACATGGGGGGTGACATATACCCATGCCAGTCCGGAATTAAAAAATATTCAAATTGGCATTGGCAAAAAACAAAATGCAACAGCACTCATATTAGAATTTTCAGATATTTTTGATTTTCAAATACAAACTTTGAACAAAACCACCTCCCAACACAGCGATGGCAAAGCCTCATATCGTTTGATTATTGACATGCCTCACTTTAAAAGTAAGGTTACCCCCCACTTAAATGTAGAAGGATTGGATTTTATTACTTTGGTGCGATATGGCAGTTACACCCCCCAAATTAGCCGTATTGTGGTGGAAACAAAACGCCCCATAAGCGTCGATAATCTGCAATTAGTTATATCCTCGACCAACAAATCCTCGACCAGCAAAAAGTTATTTGTGTATATTAGCCCCATCGCCACATTTGAGAAAATTATTAAACAAACCTCTGATTGGAACACTGTGGCACAAAATAATGCGGTTGCTGAACAAAAACGACAACAAACCCGTCAGCAATTGTATAACAAAATTAAGTCTGATAAAAACCGTAAAAAGCCATTGATTGTATTAGATGCAGGACATGGTGGATACGATCCTGGTGCCATTGGTTTGAATGGGGTTTATGAAAAAAATGTGACCTTGGAAATTGCTAAAAATGTTAAACAAGTCTTGGACAAAACAGGGAAGTTTGATGTGTTGTTAAGTCGTACAGATGACCGATATATATCGTTAAAAGAGCGATCGGAAATTCCCGACAGAATCGATGCGAACTTTTTTATATCCATACACGCAGATAAACACCATGATCCCCAAGTACGGGGCATGTCTGTATATACCTTGAATCATGACCGTGAACAAAGGGAAATCAATAAAGTATTAACCCAACCCAGTGCCCAAGACAAAATCAAAGATACCATACAACATGATGGCAACCGTGACATCAGTGGTATCTTGGGGGAACTGGGGTTGGAAGATAGCAATCAGAGTGCGAATGCTTTTGCAAAAATCTTAGTCACCCGCATGGATATAAACAAAATCGTTACCCTTCATAACCCTAAACGAGAAGCAAGCCTGGGTGTGCTGGTTGCCCTCCATACGCCAAGTGTATTGGTGGAAGCTGCTTATATGTCGAATAAATACGACATGATCAATCTGCAATCTAGCAAATGGAAAAAACGCTTTTCCAAGGCATTATCTGAGGCAATTATCACATATTTTAGCAAATATCCGCTTATACAATAAAAAAACACTATAAAAAACATAAAAAAAAGCGTATACAGTACAATAGGCTAATAAATTACGAGATATACATGGTACGAAAGATCGACGATACACACAACAATATTTTACAGCAGTTGCAAAAAAAATTTGCATCGCCCCCATCCGAATCATCCAAAACTGAGCAAAAAAAAATTGGCGATCCCCCCCCAATTGAAGAGTCTTTGGAAAATTTGTTAAATTCCAACCTTGATTCCACGCCTGAGCAAAAAAAATCCGTAAAATTTAAATCACATCGTTGGCAATTGTTGCAACAAACAGATGTACATAATACGGATAACACATTGTTTATCCCCCCAAAAGTAGAACCCAAAAAAAACTATAAGTGCTTTGGTTGGTGGATAAAAAAAGTTGTCATTGTATCTATATGTACGATTTTAATGGTCCCAGTGGTGGGGTTTGTAATGTTTATCTATTTCGGTAAGGATTTATCTAATTATGGATACTTAAAAACATATGAACCGCCTGTATCCAGCCGTGTATACGCCAATGATGGAAAATTGTTACAACAGTTTGCCAAAGAACGGCGGGTATTTATTCCCATTACCGACATTCCCGATTCCATTAAACATGCGTTTTTATCGGCGGAAGACAAAAACTTTTATACCCATGGGGGGGTGGATTTAATTGCCTTATTTAAGGCCATACCGATTAACATTAAAAACAAAATTCAAGATCGCCGAAGTGTTGGTGCATCGACAATTACACAGCAGGTGGCACGGTACTTTTTCTTGGGTAACGAACGCAATTTCACCCGTAAGATTAAAGAGGCTATTTTGGCGTTTCGTATTGAAAATGAACTGAGCAAAGATCGAATTTTTGAATTGTACTTGAATCAAATATATTTGGGACGGGGTACATATGGTGTTGCTGCTGCCAGTATGAAATACTTTAACCGTCCCCCCTCTGAATTGAAATTATCACAAATTGCCTATTTGGCATCATTGCCCAAAGCCCCCAATAATTATCATCCTACACAGCATTCAGAGCGTGCTATTGCCCGCAGGAATTGGGTTTTAAACCGTATGTTCGAGGAAGGCTTTATTTCCGAAATTGATATGCGTTCCGCCCAACAAGAACCTTTGGATGCGATGCAGGGTGTTGAACCACAAATCGTATCTGCTGAATATTTTGTCGAAGAGGCCCGGAGGGAAATTGCCAATAAATTTTCCACCGATACACTATACACAGGCGGATTAACCATTCATACCACCTTAAATACAACCTATCAGAAGCAGGCGTATACTGCCTTAAATTATGCGATTTTGGAATATGATAAACGCCATGGGTATCGGGGGGCATTTGTCAATTTAAGTAAATACAGCGATTGGAAACAACGATTTTATAACATAAAACCCCAAGCCCAAACCAAGGATTGGATACAAGCGGTTGTTACCGAAATTAACACCAAATCCGCCACTGTACTGTTAAAAAACAAACGCCAAATTACCCTGCCATTTCAAGCTGTGGAATGGGCAAGACCATATGGGTATCCGAGGGCGGGTGTCAAACCGGAAAAAATGGCAGATGTGCTAAAAAAATATGATGTGATATTTTTGCAAAATATCACTCCGGATGCGGATACCCCAACTTATGAATTACGACAAGTTCCACAAATTAATGGGGCATTGGTTGCCCTTGATCCCCATACGGGCAGAGTCCTTGCCATGGTCGGTGGGTGGGATTTTTCCGGTAGTCAGTTTAACCGTGCCACCCAAGCTAAACGGCAAACAGGTTCGGCAATTAAACCATTTGTATATTATGCGGGGCTTGAATCTGGTATGACCCCCGCTACCCGTATTTTGGACGCTCCATTTGTTCTGACCATGGTAAATGGTGATAAATGGAAACCTCAAAATTTCTCGAATAAATTTTTTGGATTAAGTATCTTACGGGTGGGCGTGGAAAGTTCCCGTAACTTGATGACTGTCCGTTTGGCACAAGAAATTGGTATGGATCGGGTATCTAGTGTGTTTAAGCGGTTTAACATTATGCAAAACCCCCAACCCTTGTTGTCATTTTCACTGGGGGCAGGGGAAACCACTTTGTTAAAAATGGTAACTGCATATAGTATATTGGTAAATGGTGGTAAAAAAATTACCCCATCGCTTATCAGCCGTGTACAAGATAGATATGGTAAGGTCATATTTCGCCATCTTAACAACAAATGTGATGCGTGTAACATGATGGGGGATACCATGCCCAAAATACAGGACAACCGTGTACAAATTGCCAATTCTATCAATGCGTATCAAGTGGTGACTATGCTGGAAGGTGTGGTTAAAAATGGCACAGGCAAAAAAATGCAGTCGTTAAACATTCCTATGGGTGGAAAAACAGGTACGACCAACAATATGAAAGATGCATGGTTTATATCGATTACCCCCGATTTGGTGGTGGGGGCATTTTTGGGCTTTGATAATCCAAGACCATTGGGACAACATCCCCCTGGGGAAGAATATGATTGGTGGACACAAGAAACAGGGAGCAGAGTTGCTTTGCCTGCGGTGAAAAAGTTTTACGAAGGCATTGTCGATACCTTGCCTAAAATCCCATTTCGTATTCCACAAAATGTACGCATGGTTACTATCGATAAAGACACAGGTGGTGTGGTTACAAAAAATACTAAACACCCACAATTAGAAGCCTTTATTCCTGGAACAGAACCCACTCAAGATACCCAAGATGGATATAACACTTCCACCAATTTGGATGGCGTATATTAACGAAAGGGCACCATATATGCGTACGGAAATACAAACCAGTATCGATGCCATTGAATCGGCTCTGGAATTGCTACGGCAATCTTTGAATTGGGATATGGCATTACAATCCTTAAAAAATTTAAACCACCGCATAGAATCCCCAGATTTTTGGGACGACCCAGAATCCGCACAAATTATTATGCAACAACAGGCGGTACTTAACCGTAAAATCGAAACCCACAATAATTTAAAAGATACCCTTGATAACAGTATCGAATTGTTGGAAATGGCGCTGGAAGAAAACGATATGGACTTAATTACCGAAGCGGAGCAGTCGATTTTGAATATGAAAGACCATGCCCGCACAGTACAATTAGAAGCCTTATTGTGTGGGGAAGCCGATGGGTGTAATTGTTTTTTGGAAATTAATGCGGGGGCAGGGGGTACAGAAAGTTGCGATTGGGCGGAAATGTTGTTTCGCATGTACCAACGGTGGGCGGAATCACGGGGATATAGTGCCGATACCGTGGAATACCAAGCCGGCGATGAGGCGGGCATAAAATCCGCCACTTTACACATTAAGGGGGAACAGGCATATGGGTGGGCAAAAACCGAATCTGGCGTCCACCGATTGGTACGCATTTCCCCATTTGATAGTTCCGCCCGTCGTCATACATCGTTTTCTTCCATTGCCATATATCCAGAAGTCGACGATAGAATCGATATCGTTATCGAAGATAAAGATTTGAAAATTGACACCTATCGGGCATCGGGAGCAGGGGGACAACATGTGAATACTACCGACAGTGCCGTTCGCATTACCCACCTGCCTACTAAAACCGTGGTACAATGTCAAAACCAAAGATCCCAACACAAAAATCGGGACGAGGCGATGAAAATGCTAAGGGCAAAATTATATGAAATCGAATTGCAAAAACGGGAACAACAGGCATCGGACAGCCATGCCCAAAAAACCGATATTGGCTGGGGACACCAAATCAGATCATATGTATTACACCCATATCAAATGGTTAAAGATCTGCGTACAAATGTGGAAACCAGCCAAACCCAAAATGTGCTAAATGGGGATTTGGATTCCTTCATAGAATCCGCTTTGGCGTGGCGGTTGGGGTTGGATAACAGTTAAAATATACATCAAAAGGAAATTATACATGGAATTATTGATTATAGCTTTATTACTTGTCATTCGAATATATACCTATTTGATTGTTGCATCGGTTATTATCAGTTGGCTGATTGCGTTTAATATTTTACCAAACAATCGGATTGTACATAATACTGTTATACAGATAAATCGCCTGACCGCCCCCGCTTTTGATGCGGTGCGTTCTGTTATCCCCACACTGGGGGGGTTGGACTTTTCCCCAATTGTATTGTTACTTGCATTACAAGGGTTACGCATCGGTATTATAAATATGTTCGGATAAAAAAGGTACATATCACTGACTTATGTTGTCTTTAATCCCCTTGTTTTTGGCATTAAGATATAATTCCATGGGGAGGGCATTTCTGGGGTCGTAACTTCTATTAAGGTGGGGGCGTTGGTTTTTATATCTTGTTTTAATTGTGTTTCCAATGCGTTTGGGGTGGTAACCCTTGTGGCGGATATGCCAAAACTGGTTGCCAGTTGTATAAAGTCTGGATTTGTCAAATCGCATGCGATTGTACGATTGTTATAATTATCGATTTGGAATCGTTTTACATTGCCAAACGCATTGTCATTAAAAACAACTATATTCAAAGGAATATTGTGGTGTACTGCTGTTGCTAGTTCGGGCATCGTAAACATAAAACCGCCATCCCCATTTATGGACACCACTGGTACATCCCGGCGGGCATGGGCAACGCCTAAGGCGGTGGCAAGTCCCCAGCCCAGTGTCCCTTGGTATCCGTGTGATATATATGTACGGGGGTGATATACAGGGTATCCAAACCGTGCCACAAATCCTGTTTGGGTCAATTCTTCCACTAATATACCATCATCAGGCAAAGCTGTACGCACCGCCTGTATATATTGCATTTGTGGCGATACATCTTGGTGTATTTGTGCTTGTACTTGTGCTTTGACTTCTGCCACTTCCCCCCGCCAATCGGTCGAATCCTTTTTTGTGGATAGTTTTGACAACACCCCTGTAACCACATCTGTACAATCCCCATGAATGGCAACATCGGCTGTGCCCATGCTGTGTAATCGGCTGTGTTCTATGTCCACATGAATAATTTTTACATTGCTATCCATCCCCCATATTTGCCGTTGTTGTAACCGTGTACCTAAGCCGATAACTACATCCACCCGATGCCACAATTTGTGGGAAGTCGGATTATTTATAGATAATGGATTATGGTCGGACATAACCCCCCGTCCCATACGGTACGATGCTACGGGGGCATGGATTTTTTCCGCTAATTCAGTAATGCACATACTGCTGTTTTGGGCACCGGATCCGACAACTATCATCGGACGAGTGGCGTTTTGTATCAAAGCAACCGCTTTGTCCAATGCAGATTCTGCAATAATCGGATTTGGGTGTATATCCATCAGGGGGGGCGTATCACTAATAGGCTGTTTCCATATATTTACAGGCACTTCCAATCCCACAGGGCGGGGTGTACCTGATTTTAGGCTGACAAACGCGTCCCTAATGTGATGTCCAGCGTTATTATCATTTCGTACACTAATGGTTTTTTTGGTTAATGCGGATAAAATTTCCGTTTGCTGAGGAATTTCATGTAACAGCCCAAAATCTTTATCAATGGCACTGGTGGGAATATGACCAATTAACGCCAATACAGGGGCGTTTGCCGAATATGCGGTTGCAAGTGCGGTTGCCCCATTTAAAAAACCAGGACCTGGAACAATACAGAATATTTGCGATTTGCCTGTTGCAAGTGCCGCACCCAATGCCATATACCCCGCCCCTTGTTCATGCCGAGTATGAATTGGGGATAAGACATTTTGATAATCATATAAGGTATCAAAGAAATCATCATTTTGCACACCAGGTAAGCAATACAGATTACTGAAGTTTTCCTTAATCAAAATATCAACGATATACTGAGCAACATTTTTTTCTGACATGGTGTATCTCCTGCATAATTTTGATAGTAATAATATTTAGGGCTACCCTAGATACCTAACCCAAATATTTCTTAGCTCATCGTACCGCCATAAGCAATACCATTACAGGCGTTGTTTGTTTTATGGCTATGCTTTTTTTGCGACTTAAAATTACTGTGATTAAATCGCCATTTGCATTCCTTTAAATATAGCATAAAATTATGCTTAGGTATACCATTATATTTTCGCATATGCCGTTTGGTTTGGTTCCAAAAATTCTCAATGCCATTAATATGATTTTGCTTATCAGCAAATTCTTTACTATGGTTCATTTGCATATGTTTAAACTCTGAACTATCTAGGGCGTCATACCCTTTCCAACAATCACTATAATACTATCAGGTGTAACTTTGTCTTTAATGATGTATTAAAGTCTGGTATTATCTTTGCATAAACCTTGCCACCCCTTTTAAGCAAGTGAAATACAGGAGTTTTGGATTTAGCACCTCGCTTTTCCTTTCTAACATCGCCGAAGTAACTCTCGTCTATTTCTATCTCACCACTAAATAACGCATCGCTTTTTTGTTTCAATTCATAACATATTATCTTTTGTAAATGACGGAAATATAATATGGCTGTACTGCGATGTACAAACCCATTCACTAGCACATCTTGCTGTAGAACCTACTATAAAATAGTCTATCAATTGGGTATGAAATTAAATATATTTTTCTATGATATAACTTTGCCCATTACCTTATTAGGAAGCCAAGTTACCAATTCTGGGAATATGGACAGGATGATAATGGATAATACCATACATCCCACAAAGGGTAATGATCCTTTTAAAATAGTTTTTAGGGGGATGTCGGGGGCTATGCCGTTAATCACATATAAATTTAAGCCCACAGGCGGGGTGATTAAGCCAATTTCCATGTTGATAGTCAAAATAACCGCAAACCAATAAGGGTCAAAACCCGCCGTTGTGATAATCGGTAACAAAATTGGTACAGACATGATAATAACCGCAACAGGCGGTAAAAAGAATCCTGCAAATAGCAAGAATATGTTAATGGCAATCATAAGCACCCATGGGGACAAACTTAATTCAGAAATATATTCGGCAATCGACTGTGCCACAAATAAATTGGATAACATAAATGCAAATACACCCGCTGCACCGATAATAAACAAAATCATTACGCTTTCACGGGTGGTATCACGAAATATAAGCCAAATACTTTTAAACGACACCAATTTATAAATAACTGTTGCTACTGCTATGCTCATTAATGCTCCAACAGCCGCAGTTTCAGAAGGCGTTGCCACCCCGCCATATAGGGCGTATAACACCCCTAAGATAATTAAAATAAATGGTAACGCCCGGGGCAGAACAGCAAATTTTTCCGCCCATGTATACTTGATATATCCGAGTGCCAATTGTGCTGATCCTTGTCGCCAAGTATCAAAAACCGCCCATGCCATAAACAAGCCGACCAACAATATACCCGGTACAACCCCCGCTAAGAACAACCGCCCTATGGACGTTTCGGTGGCAATACCATATACAATCATGGTGACTGAGGGGGGAATGAGAATCCCCAGCGTTCCCCCCGCTGCAATGGATCCTGTGGCAACACCTTGGGGATACCCCCGTTTTAACATTTCTGGAATCCCCATTTTGCCAATGGCGGCACAAGTGGCGGGCGATGACCCAGACATGGCGGCAAACAAGGCACATGCTCCTAAATTAGACACAACGAGGCTGCCGGGTATACGGGTCAACCAACGGGCTAAGGATTCGTATAAGTCCGCCCCTGCCCTGGTGGATGCCACCGTTGCCCCCATGAGGATAAACATGGGAATGGACAGCAAGGCAAAATTATCTAGTTTTGCAAATAATAGTTCGGGGAATATCTCCAAAGTGTCAAAGCCATCAAACAGGATTAAAAATATTGCAGATACAACCAATAGTCCCGATGCAACAGAAATACCAGAAAATAAAATTAGCGTGGTAGCAATGGCAACTAAAACAGCGATAATTAATGGGTCTAATTCGAACATATTTTGCTCCTAGTGTGTGTTTTCATTTGTCATATCTTTGTTTGTGCTATTGGGCATATAGTCTTGCATATCTTTACCCCGTATATACATAATTAAATCGGACAGTAGCTGTAACATCATAGCGGCAAATCCAATGGGTATGACGCTGTATGGTATCCATAATGCCACGCCCCAAATGGTACTAGAAGTTAAGTTTCTTGTCCAAGCATACAAAAAGGTTTCCGCCCCATAGAACATCATAATTCCCATCACAATAAAGGTTAATATAGTCGTCACAGATTGTAAAATGCGTTTGCTTTTTCCCGACAGCAGGTTGGGGACAAAGTCCATATTTACATGTCCCCGTGCCATTTGTACATATGGAATCCCCAGTATAGTGGCGGAAATAATCAAATATACAACCATTTCTGTTTGCCATATGGTGGATTGCCCCAGCACCTTTCGCAGAAAAATCATTTGGCATGTAATCAATACAGATAACACAATCATACTAGCAGAAATACCCCCAAATATCGTCGATATTGTATGCACTATGCGGTGAAAAGTATCCCATTTACTGTGGGGTGTTATTGGCACATGTGATGTGGAATTATGCATGGGGAAACTCCTTCTTGTATGTGGTTTATTCAACGGATAATGCCATGTCCAATAGTGCTTGACCATTAGGCGTTTCGTTAATAAAGTTTTTATAAGATGACTGTTTGGCAATATCACGCCATGCATTGAAATCTTGTTGAGTCAATTCGGCAATTTTAACGCCTGCTTTGCGGAATACATCGATGGAAACGCTGTCAATTTCCTTAGCTTGTTGTAAGTAATATGCTTCGGCTTTTTTGGACCCTTCCAGTAATGCTTGTTGCTGTGCTGATGTCAATTTGTCAAATACGGATTTGCTCATTAACAATGGTTGATACATAAACCACAATGCTGTATCGCCTGCGGCGGTGTAACACTGCACCTGTTCGTATATGCGGAATGATATAAAGCTAGACGATGATGTATTTGCCGCTGTTAACACGCCCGTTTGTAATGCACTGTAAATTTCCGAAGAAGCCATAGAAGTAATTGATGCCCCTGCGGCTGCAAACATTTGGTTAAATGCTTTTCCCGCCCCACGGATGGATAGCCCCCTTACATCATTCGGCTGGGTGATACATTTGTTTTTGCCGACAAAGCCCCCCGCCAAGTACCCCGGAACTAAGGTTATGATATCATCGCTTTGCATCAATTTTTCAATTTCTGCCATAAATGGGGATTTGCTTAATCTTGCCCCATGGTCGTGGTTTTTTACCAATCCTGGCATTAAGGTTAAATTATATGCGGGCTGAAAACCAGATGCATATGCCAATGGCACAATGGTCATATCCAGTCGTCCTTTGTTGACCGCCCCATATTGCTCCCTAGGTTTAAATAGCGATTTGCTAGGGTATATTTTAATCTTTAAATCCACATTCGCATTTGCTACATAATCCGCCACCATTTGTACCACTTTATGCCGTACATCTTTGGTCGACCATTGGTGGCTCAGTTTTAAGGTTTCTGCATATGCTATGCCAGATAATAAAGTGGATAAAATGGCTATCGCTATGGTTTTTGTTATAAGTTTTTTCATTGTATTCTCCTTTTAAAATTACAATAATTTTATGATACAAATGTATCGTTATATTTATCCCGTAACACTTTTTTTTGTACTTTGCCCATGGTGTTACGGGGCAGGCTGTTTATAAAATATATCTTTTTGGGGTGTTTAAATTTTGCCAATGATTGTTGGACTGTATCATAAATAGAGCGTTCGGTAACAGTATGCGATGGGGGGACGGCAACAACCGCTACTACCGCTTCGCCAAAATCTGCATGGGGAACGCCGATAACGGCCGATTCCATAACCCCTGATACATTATCAATAATGGTTTCCACCTCTTTGGGATATATATTATACCCCCCGGAAATAATTAAATCTTTATTCCGTCCGACAATCGATATATACCCTTGTGCATCACGGGTTGCCAAATCACCGGTGATAAAAAACCCATTTTCTCGTAATTCTTGTTTGGTTTTTTCAGGCATTTGCCAATATCCTCGAAATACATTTTTTCCCCGTACTTCCAGCATTCCTACCTTATTCAGAGGTACTTTGACGCCATCTTGTTTTGGGTCTGTGATACGAATTTCAACCCCTGGTAAGGCAAAACCAACTGTACCCGCCCGTCGTTCTGCGTCATAAGGATTTGAGGTATTCATACCCGTTTCAGTCATACCATATCGTTCAATAATCGAATGTCCTGTTTTTTGTTGCCACTGTGTATGGGTTTCTGACAACATGGGGGCGGAGCCAGAAATAAATACCCGCATATTTTGAGTAATTTCTGGGCATAATCTGTCCTGTTGCAACAGTCGTGTATAAAAGGTGGGTACCCCCATTAACGCCGTCGATATGGGCATAGCATCCATAATAGAATCCGCATTAAATTTTGCCATATAGCGAAGGGATGCCCCCGCCATTAAGATTACATTTAATGCTACAAATAGCCCATGTACATGAAAAATGGGTAAGGCATGGATTAAAATATCATCACGGCTAAACCGCCAATATTGCTGTAATACAATTGCATTACTTGCCAAATTTTCATGGGTTAACATTGCCCCTTTTGACCGTCCTGTTGTGCCAGAGGTGTATAAAATTGCCCCCAAATCGTCCTTGCCCCGTGTAACCGCACGCATGGTGTTTGCATATTTTGTGTTTGCATATTTTGTGTTTGATTGTGCATTGGCAAGGTTAAACACTGTGCCCATTCCTTGTACATCCATAGTTTGTACAGATTTTACCGCACATTGTTGGGCGATTTCGGTCAGTTGTGATACACATTTCGGATCGCATACAAATACAGTAGGGGTGGCATCACTAAGAAAATACTTTATTTCTGTTGGTGTATAAGCAGTGTTTAGGGGTAAAAATACCCCCCCTGCTATAATCGTTCCTAAGTATAACTTGACCACTTCAATAGATTTATGTACCTGTACTGCAACCCTGTCACCCGGTGTAACCCCTAAGGAAATTAAGGCTTGGGCGTACTGTTGCGCTTGTTGAAACAAAGCCCCATATGTAACCTGTGTCCCATTTTCTAAGTAGGCAAAAACCCTGTCATCGTATCCTGTGGACGATTGGCGAAGTCTGTGTGCTAAGTGATTGTTTGTATACATTATTATTCTATCTTTCAGGCTATAAGTTGACTATCTTTTCGGAAATAGCCACTTTGTTATCGTTAAAATATGCTTCAATGTTATCTTCGATGGTGTGCGTATTATATCTGTAATTAACCATACAACCATAGGATTCGTCCATGCGACTTGGGTCTGCTCCTATTTGAATATCGTAAAATTCTGCCCCATTGCCTAAGTGAAAGTGTGCTACTCGATTGATAGCTCTGCCCTGTGGGGTATACATAATATATTTGGCAATAATTTGCTTCATGATTTTAGCGTTTTTGAGTATGGCGGCGTGTGTATCCCCACAGGTGGCAACAGCTCGTAAAGTGCGTAATTCATCCACTTGTAAAATAGGTGCTGTATCGCCCATTTGTGCCTGTGTCCAATGGGTAAAATTGGGCATAGGCGACAAAGTTACAAAGGTGTTAATATGGGGTATTTCTGATTGTATGGTTTGTACCACTTGCTTTATTAGTAAGTTGCCAAATGGCACGCCTGTTAATCCTTTGTGGCTTTTGGATATACTATAAAAAATTGCTGTGTTGGTGCTGTTGGAGTCAAAGATTTTTCTATTTTCTGCGGATACCAAAATCGATTCTACCATTTGTGGGGTGTTTTGCATCAGGGCGACCTCTGTAAAAATCAATGGTTCGTCCCCTAATAGGGGGTGAAAATACGCATACATCAAGCGATCGGAGCAAATAAGGCGGTTTTTTAACTCGTTCAGGCTAGGGATATGGTGAATAGCCTCGTACGATATAATTTTATTGAGTACACTGTTGGGTGTTTTGTCCCACAAAATGCGTTCAAACCTTAGGCAACATCGATTAAATACGATACGAAAAAATATCTTAAAAGGTATGTCTAAGGGAGCTAATTCAGGATATGCGGTAATTAAAGACAACATATCCTGTCGCATACGAATCAATTGTATTGTGTGTCCGTGTGGGGCTTGTAACAAACATAATCCCTTATGCCCCCATAATTGTTCAGCATGCATGTGTTTAAAAAAGCTATATTTTTCGGGCATACTAAGGTGGGCGTACATTTCCATTATTTGTTCAGCTAATATCAATCGTTGTCGTTCGCTGCGACAGGCTAACATATCTTTGTATGCGTGCAGTAGGGGGGTGGTCATACTTTTATTCCTGCTCTGTGCGGGAATGATTGTGGTGGTAGCATTTTAGCGATGGTGTTTGACAGGGCGATTTTTCCTTGATTGTAGTATGTATCATGATTCTGTTCAATATCCTTAAGGTGATACGCATAATTTACCATACATCCCCATGCGGTGCTTAGCCCCTTGTGTGTAGTATCTGCTAATGGGTGAATATCATACAATTCTGCACCATTACCTAAGTGAAATCGTGCTACTGAGTCATACACTTTGCCATTTGTATGACGGGCATGTGCTATGTATATTGCCAAAATCTGCTGTAAATTCTGTGCCATGTCTGCTGTCATGTCAAGGGGGCTATCGAGCATGTGTATGTCTTCAATTATATTCACCTGCTCGGGGGATAATATGCTGTTTGGATCGTTCAATTGCTGGGTTGCCCACTGTTTAAACTTAGGTACAGGGGACAAGGTTACAAAGTTTTGTAAATTGGGAAATTCTTGACGGATATTTTCTACTACTTGTTTGATTAAAAAATTACCGAATGACACGCCTTTTAACCCTTGTTGGCAATTGGATATGGAATAAAATACCGCCGTTTTTGCCATATAGGGGTCAATAATTTGTCGTTCAGCACTCAAAATAGACTGAATGGTACTTGGGATATGGTGCATCAATGCCACTTGCACAAAAATTAACGGTTCATTACCTAGTGCGGGGTGAAAGTATGCATACAACGCCCGATCAGAATCCCCAACCCGTTGGCGTAAATCTTCCCATCCTTTGATTTCATGTACCGCTTCATATGCTATCAGTTTTTCCAAAGTATCCGCTGCACTCGACCAATCGATGCGTTTTAAGTGTAAAAAACCTCGGTTAAACCAAGATTTAAACAAGTGTAAAAAATCATTGTCTAAGGCTTTTAATTCTGGGCTTTGATGTATAAACTGTAATAAATCTTGACGCATATTTACCAAGTCTAATGTGGCATTGGGGGCAAAATTTAAAGTGCGCAACATATTCTGGCTGGCAGGTTCACTTAAAAAATGAAATTGTCTTAGGGAAATGGCATTTTTGTCTTGCATCCATGCATGCATTTTTTGTAATAGCACTTGTTCATCGACACCAAAAAGATGGAATATATCCATAAAAAACTGGTGCTTTTGATGGGTGTCAAGGGATTTATAGTGGCGTAAAATATCTTGTGCCCGTACAAGGTTTGCCACTTCGCTGTTGCTTGTCAACAGGTCTTGGCATTTGGATACAATCGACTTTTCCACCAGCGTTTCAGGGGTGACGCCTTTGCTCATATGTGCAATTTTAGACAACAATTCATTAAAAAGTGTAAGGGGCATAAGGTCTCTCGGATCGCTATATTATTTTTTGCATTTTTGTGTGCATATACGCACCATCCCATTGTATAAATAAAAAAAATTTAAGTCAAGCAAAAATATACTTTTTTTACTTTTTTTGTTAACCATAAATACAAAAATAAGGATACAAAGCGTAAAAAAGTCTATTTTTTAGGCATTTTTTGATAATAAGGTTAACAAAAAGTATGTGTTTTGTATTATTGACACCATGTGTAATTTGGGATATGGTGTACAAGATACATAAAAAATAAGAAAGATATATTCATATGGTCACATCACATAAGATTTATGATACGCTAAGTACAGAAATTATATATGGTACATTAGCCCCTGATATAAAAATAACGGAAGTCTTATTGGCAAAGCGTTTTGGGACATCTCGTGGACCTGTGCGTGACGCTTTACAACGGTTGGAAAATAATGCACTTATTACCCGCATGCCTAATGGTAGCACACGGGTTGTGTCATTTACCCCCAAACAGGCAAAGGATTTATTGCATGTGCTGATGTTATTAGAATGCGATTCGGTAAAACAAGCCTGCTTATATGTCACCCAGCAAGATATTGCCCATATGGAAAGTATCTTGGATGCACACGCCCAAGTTATCGCCAAGTACAATCAGCCCAGCTATATGTATCAACACTATAACAACGCTTTTCATCTTGCTATTGCCAAGGCAAGCCAAAATACATATATCGAAGATATTATGAAAAATGATTTATACATACGATTGCAAGTTTGTCGTAATCAAAATTTGTCGACTATTACAGAAAGCCGATATGCCAGCGGTTTTATCGAACACAAAAATATATTTAACGCCATAAAAAATAAAGACAAAGACATGGCAAAATTATTGATGAAACGCCATTTACAAATATCACACAATAATATCATAGAAACGATTCCCAATGATTATTAAGTCGTTTATATTGATTTGACTATAAAACAGACAACCCCCTGCGATGCCTGCGATGTTATAATAGAGTAAAGAACATTTTAGGTTAGCTATCTATTCCAGCCCCCTTTATTTTTTTGCTTGTTATAACAGGCAAAAACTGATATTATATGTGTGAGTGTTTGGATGTTATGCATATAACATTTACATATACTTTTGGAACTTAGTCTTATATAGGTACAAATCTTTATTATAATAAGAGGAAAATACATGATGTTTAATGTTTTGAAAAAATCTGCAAGTGTGGTTGCAGTGTTTTCTGTGTTGGTCGGATCGGCTGTTGCGGAAAATGTATTTAAATTTGCATTCCAAGGCGATATTCAGGGGGTCGATCCCCAATCCCATTATGAAACATTCCAATTGTCGACAATGGCAAATGTGTATGAAGGCTTGACCCGTCGCAATGCGGATTTACAAATCATGCCACATTTGGCAGAATCTTGGCAAGTATTGTCAGATACAGAGTGGCAATTTAACCTGCGCAAAGGTGTAAAATTTCACAATGGGAATGACTTTACCGCAGAAGATGTGGCGTTTACAATCAAAAGGGCATTGCAAACGGATTTTAAGGGCGTGGCATCCAAGATTTCTGAAAGTAAAATCATCGATGACCATACTATCGTATTGGTAACAGGCGATCCACAACCGGGGTTAATTAACGAAATTGACAGCTTATTGATGATGGACAAACAATGGACAGTTGCAAATGGGGCAGATATTATCGATACAAACAGTATGGATAAATCATACACCACTAATAATGCCAATGGCACAGGCTTGTTTAGAGTGGTATCGTATCAAGCGGGTGTAAAAACCGAATTTGAACGCTTTGATGGATATTGGAAAAAAGACATTATATCCAATATTGATCGTGTTGTATTTACGCCCATTGGACAGGATGCAACCCGGGTGGCGGCGTTGTTGTCCGGTGCTGTGGATTTGGCGTATCCCGTACCTGTACAAGACCAATCCAGATTACAAAAAGCATCAAATGTCGATACATTAGTTGGTCCAGAAACCCGTAACATATTTCTTGGTTTCGATCAATTCCGTGACCAATTGATTGGGTCAGATGTCAAAGGTAAGAACCCCTTTAAGGATGTACGCGTGCGTAAGGCATTTGCATTGGCAATTGACAACAATTTGATTAACAAAAAAGTTATGCGGGGGTCGGCTTTCCCAACCAGCACTATGGTGGCGGAAGTAAATGGTTTCCCCGGTAAAGATGTGGCGGCTGTATATCCACAGGACCCTGCCCAAGCAAAAGCATTGTTGGCAGAAGCGGGATATCGAAACGGTTTTACCGTAAAAATGGATTGTCCAAACAACCGGTATGTGAATGATGAAAAAATCTGTCAAGCGGTTGTATCGATGTTGGCAAAAATCGGTATTAAAGTGGATTTATTGGCACAACCAAAAGCACAGTACTTTAAGAAAGTATTGGAAGGCGGTGGATTTGATACCAGTTTTTATTTGTTGGGGTGGTCGCCTGCGTCTAAGGATGCGTTGGATCCGTTGGAATACCTAATATCTTGTCGTGGTTTGAGTGATAATTTGGGGGTGTATAATTTGGGGAATTATTGTAACCCAAAAATCAACCAATTGTCCGCACAGGCACGGGTGGAATCTGATTCTGTGAAACGGAATGCGATTATGAAATTAGCATACCAAATCGCAAAAGCAGAATATGGATATGTTCCCATCCACAATCAGTCCTTATCTTGGGGTGTAAACAAAAAATTCAGCGTAGCACAACGGGCGGACAATGTACTTGATTTATTGAATGTTATGAAAAAATAATTTTCATAAATCTGTGTACTACATAAAAAAACAGCGTGTGTCGAAGCACGCTGTTTTTTGTTTTAAGGTTTCATTTTATCACATTATAAAGGCATGATATTTTTTTAAAAATATCGATTCATAAACATCTTATGCCAAAAAAATAAAAGCCCCAAACAGGGCTTTTATAATAATACTTAGCGACGCAAACCTAATCTTTTAATAATCTGTTGGTATCTGCTTTCACTTTTTGCTTTTAAATAATCCAGCAAACGCCGACGGCGTCCTACTAAGATTAACAGACCACGACGGGAATGGTAATCTTTGTGATTTTGTTTCATGTGTTCCGTAATGTTCAAAATACGATGGGTTAAAATAGCAACCTGCACTTCTGGGCATCCGGTATCATTTTCCGTTTGCCCAAATTGTTTGACTAGTTCGGCTTTTTTTTCTACTGTAATAGACATATTAAATTTTCCTTCTCGGTACCGGTTTGTAAAATACCCGTGTAGAAGTGATACCTGTATCATCGGCGGTTGCAAGCCCATGAATTTCATCGGCAGTGGCAATGACCAATGGCACATTATATGGTATATCCACATTCGTGGGACATGACAATTTTAAACCATTTCTGAATTGGTTTGCCTTGTTTCCCGTGACAGTCACCACAGGGATACCGACCAGTGATGACTCCACAGACAATAATATATTATCTGTATATGCAATATTATTGCTTATTTTTTCAAAATTTGCAAGTGTTAACCCATCTTTTTCACAAAAATCCCCCACTTTTGTCCGTCTTAAGGCGGTTAAGTAGCCCACTGTACCGCACTGTGTTGCCAAGTCTCGCCCCAATGCCCGTATATAAGTACCTTTGCCACATACCACTTGCAAAATCACAGAATCACACAAAATAGCCATCATGTTGTTCCAATTTTGTGATGTATGTATTGTGCCATTTGTGTCTGTTATCGATAACAGGGTAATATTATCTATGCGAATGGTACGGCGGGGTACAGCCACTTGTTGTCCAGAGCGTGCCAAATCATATGCACGGTTGCCATTAATTTTAATGGCACTGTATACAGGGGGTGTTTGTGGAATATTACCCATAAAATCAGGTAATATTTGCAATATGTCGCCTATGGTTGGGCGGTGGCGGTGGGTGGCGACGATGGTGCCGTCTGTATCCAACGAATCAGTGGTTGTGCCAAATTGCAAGGTCATAATATAGGTTTTATTGCCATCTTGTACAAAAGGAATGGTCTTGGTTGCCATTCCCAAAGCAATCGGTAATATGCCTGTGGCAAAGGGGTCCAATGTACCCGCATGTCCAGCTTTGTTGGCATTTAGTCCCCGTTTAACCTTGCCGACAATTGGTGTTGACCCGATACCTGCGGGTTTGTCAATAATGATCCAGCCATCTATATCGATACCCTGTTTATGTTTTTTCCCCATATTTGTTTTTCCCATATGTGTTTTGTGTGTTATAAACATCATACACTTTGATATCGTCTGTGTACAATAATAATTTTTTGTGATATAAAGCCTGTGAAATCTCTAATAAGATTAACGATTAAAATATTTTTTTGTGGAAATAAGAGTACACGAAGCATAACATAAAAAGGAAAAAACATGTTTACAGAAATTGTAAAAACCATGCAATGGGGGGGGAAGACCCTGACATTGGAAACGGGCAAGATTGCCCGACAAGCGACGGGTGCGGTGATTGCGTCCCTTGGTGGCACAAAAATTTTATGTGCAGTAACGGCGGCAAAGTCCGTAAATCCAGATATGGATTTTTTCCCATTAACCGTAAATTACCAAGAAAAATATTACGCATCGGGTAAAATTCCAGGGGGATATTTCCGCCGTGAAGCTCGTCCATCGGAACGGGAAACTTTAATTTCACGATTGATTGACCGCCCGATTCGTCCCCTATTTCACGAACGCTTTAAAAATGAAACACAGGTGGTATTAACTGTGCTGGAACACGATTTGGAAAATGAATCGGATATTGTTGCCATGATTGGGGCATCGGCGGCATTAACCATAAGTGGCGTACCTTTTTTGGGACCTTTGGGGGCATCTCGTGTGGGTTTTAAGAATGGGGAATATGTCCTAAACCCCGCTATGGATGAAATCAGCACCCTTGATTTGGATTTGGTTGTGGCGGGTACCCGTGATGGGGTGTTAATGGTCGAATCAGAAGCCCAACAATTATCCGAACAACAAATGTTGGATGCGGTGGCATTTGGGGCGGAAAAATACGCAGAAGTTATTGATTTTATCATTAAATTTGCCCAACAATCGGCAAGGGAACCTTGGGACTTAGCTGAGGTTGAAGATTGGGAAGAGGATGTCAAAGCAGATATCGAAAATTGTGCCCGCAAAGGTTTGGTTAACGCATATAAAATCGTCAAAAAACAAGATCGTGTATCGGCTGTATCGGTTGTAAAAGAAAGCACTTTGGATACTATTAAAGAAAAATATGGCGACCATATAAACTATGTCAAAGTGGGTGGTATGTTAAAAAAGCTCGAAGCAGATATTGTACGTAGTGATATTTTACAAAATAAAACTCGTATCGACGGGAGGGGTTTGGCGGATGTCCGTCACATTGCCACAGAAACCGGATTGTTGCCCCGCACGCATGGTTCCGCATTGTTTACCCGTGGGGAAACACAAGCTATTGTGGTTGCGACCTTGGGTACAGCATCCGATGAACAAATGGTTGATGGCTTGGATGGGTTACATAAACAATCATTCTTGTTACATTACAATTTCCCCCCATATTCTGTGGGTGAAGTGGGGCGTATGGGGGCGACCGGTCGTCGGGAAATTGGACATGGCAAACTGGCATGGCGGGCGATTAACCCATTATTGCCCAACAAAGAAGAATTTCCATATACCATCCGTGTGGTGTCGGAAATTACTGAATCTAATGGATCATCTTCTATGGCATCTGTATGTGGGTCGTCTATGGCATTAATGGATGCAGGGGTGCCCTTAAAACAGCCTTGTGCTGGTATTGCCATGGGATTAATTAAAGAAGGCGATGATTATGCTGTTCTGTCGGATATTATGGGTGACGAAGATCACTTAGGGGATATGGACTTTAAGGTGGCGGGAACTGCGGAAGGTATTACTTCGTTACAAATGGATATTAAAATTACTTCTATTACCCAAGACATTATGAAAAACGCCCTTGCACAGGCAAAAAAAGGACGGGAACATATCCTTGATGAAATGGCAAAAACTATTTCTGTGGGGCGGGACGAAGTGTCCGATATGGCACCGAAAATGGAAACCTTTAAAATCCACCCGGATAAAATCCGTGAAGTTATAGGAACAGGCGGTAAAGTTATCCGTGAAATTACCGAAACCACCGGGGCAAAAATCGACATCGAAGAAGATGGTACCATTCGGGTGGCAGCGGTCGATGGATCCGCATTACAGTCCGCAATGGATTGGATTCAAGGCATCGTAGCAGAGCCCGAAGTAGGAAAAATTTACACTGGTACTGTTGCCCGTTGTGTCGATTTTGGGGCGTTTGTAACCTTTATGCCCAATCGTGACGGATTGGTGCATATTTCGGAAATGCAAAACAAACGCACCGCCCGAACTACCGATGTGGTTAATGAAGGCGACAGCGTATTTGTAAAATGTATTGGTATCGACAACAAAGGCAAAGTCAAATTATCGATGAAAGTCATAGATCAAAAAACTGGCAAAGAATTATAATTTAATACATAAAAAAGGGGTGTGGGGGGTAAGCCGGGTTCTGTTTTTATGACCATTCATCTGGGACACATGTCACCATGTGTCTCTTGCCCCCGTAGCCTGATGTGGATGCAGACACCCATCGTATCACATCATAAGACCTTAGGCGTTGCTACGCATAGGGTTTACCATGCCCATCCCATTACTGAGGTGGCGGTGGGCTCTTACCCCACCCTTTCACCCTTACCACATATACACAGTGTATATGATGGCGGTTTGCTTTCTGTGGCACTTTCCCTGAGGTTACCCCCGCCTGCCATTAACAGGTATGCTTTGTCTGTGTAGCCCGGACTTTCCTCATTTACAGTGGTTTCCCACATAAAACGCAGCCATACCCACACCCTGATTTTATGTATACAGTATTTTTAGGCAATAAGATACAAAAAACTATTTGAATGTTTATATATCTTATCGTATAGTGGGAACATGTTTAAGTATCGTCTTATATTTTTCAGTATATGTATGTCCATGATTGCCATATCTGTTCAGGCGGAAGGATTGTCACATCGGGTTGTAAGTCATGTGGTGCAAAATACCACTGTGGATATGCAACTTATTGAAAATCGTGATAAAAAAGGTTTGACTTATTTTTTAACAGGTACTGTTTCCCCCCATACAGAACAGGTTATAAAACATATCCTAACTTTATATGGGGGCAAAGCGTATTGGCTGTTAACGCCATCTGTGGATTTACCAGTGGCGGATCCCATAGATTTGTCTGATATTCACGAAAATCTTACATTTGTAAAAAAAAATGGTAATACATTTTGGCGTATCCCTTTGTCTTATATTCACTTTGTCGGGGGGCGGTATGCGTGGAAATCGTTGCCCGATGATTTACCAGAAGCGGAAAAAAAGACTCTGTTACAAATTGCCGATTGGGTACAATACAAGATCGGCAATGGATATAACAGCTCAGCGGATATCGTCATTGTGCATACCCCATCCATGCATCAGGGGATGGATATGATTACTACCAATCGACAATTGTATAAATTTTCAAAAATGGTAGGATTTGATGTGAATAAAATTGTCGACCCAAAGCCATATAGAAATATGACGATAATATACAACATGGTGGATTCCCCAAAATCCGTGCAAATGTTACAATTTATCAATCGTTTTTATGGGGTTGGTTTGGCAAAAAGGAATGTATGGCGACCGCTTACACAGGGGGCGATAATTGATTTGGTGGCCCCATCCTCCGCATACCCAGAAAGTTATGTAGACAAAGTTGTACGCATTTTAGAAAAACGGGGCTTTATTGTCCGTACAAAATATTTACAACAAGAAAAGCAGGCGGAATTACATTACAGTAACACCACCGAAAAACGCTTTTCCCAATTGGTACAAGCCTTAAATGATCCAGATTCTGATGCCGTATGGATAATGCGGGGTGGGGGGGGAACCACCAATATATTACCATATTTATTGAACATCGCCCCCCCCAAAATTTCCAAACCTTTTATTGGTTTCAGCGACAGCACAAGTATTCATATGTTTATGAATACGCATTGGAATATGCCCACTATTCATGGGGTGGTTGCCCAATATAACCACCAAATGAATACCCAGACCAAAAATTTGATTAACAAAGATGCCAATATTGACGATGTCATAAATATTTTAATGGGTCAATCAAAAAGGGTTGCATATACCCACTTGCAACCGCTAAACTCTTATGCAATGGATAAAAATAAAATACAAACCCGTATATTGGGGGGAAATTTAACTTTGGCAAATGCTCTGCATGGTGGTATGTTTTATGTTCAAAGTGATTATCAGACCACATACAGTTTGTTGTTGGAAGGCATTGGTAACGGATTACATCAAATGGAACGCATGCTGGATGCTTTGTTATACAGCAGGCAATTACAACAAATAGATGCAATTATACTGGGCGATTTCGTTAGTTATGACCCCCGTATAAATACAAAAAAGTATCGCGATTTATTGGACACAGTGGTACAACGATTTGCCGATAAGTCCCCCATTCCTGTATTTCGCCTGCGTGGTGTGGGGCACGATAGCCAAAATCACCCTATACCATTAAATACAAAAACCACCATACAATCCACACCCGAAGGCACATTTTCCATTACCATAGATGCCAGATAAATAAAAATGCAAATTAAAACTAGGTGGGTAGGATCATAAAATTTATACCTTAAATATAAGAAGTGATTTATCGTAGGTTATCGTTTGCAAATCTGTAAATACTGTATTGCAAAGTGTAAGGTAGTTGCCTATGTAAGCCCCTTTATTAATTTCTTACATTTATATCTATACTACCTTTTTCATTAGATATCGTATGCCAAATGCTGGTACTTTGACTACAACCCATTAAAATTATTCCTAATGTAAAAGTAACAATTATTTTTTTCAACATAATAGTATTCATTTTATACTCCTCGTATTATAAAACTTATTTAAAAAATATTAGGGGTTTATATTAATCCCTACATTAGTATATCATAGATTATAACCAATAAAAAACATTATAAAAGAAAAATATGTTATAGAGAAGATCATTTTCATTTGATTGTTTTATATACCATCATATTGTCGTATGGGGATCATAGCACTTTGGCATATTTCGCCATGTTGTCCTTGTTATTATCAGATATGTACAGTCTAGCACAGTAACCTAAGATATGGTTACCGCTATATGTGGTGTATAAAGCGTGTATCAATAGCGTAAAAAAATAGAAAGTAACAACCAATCATTTAAATCAGCCAATCTATTTTTTATACTTACTGCTAAATTACGGGTATACCGCATAAAATATATAAACCCCTTATTTTATAACATTGCCCACACATCAGACACATTATAACAATGCACCTAATGTGGGAACAATGGAATGTAGTAATTACCTTTTGCTTTTATGCTTAGGATTATTAGGATTTAACTGATTAGCACGATTATTTCGGTTGTGCTTATAATCAGAATGCTTCGGGTTTTTTACATTTGCCCGTTGATCGTTCGGTTTATTTTTACTCATGAGTCTAATCCCCTCCTAATTGAGTATTAAAAAATAGGTTCTGTACTATCTGATTAAGTAAGGATTAAAACATTACATTATCCAATTTGGATAACTCAGTAGTATCGAACATAACAGTTATAGCATACATTATAAAACAATGCAAGTCAAAAAAGAGTGGCATGTGCCACTCTTTTTTGTTGGTTATATCCCTTATTTGTTAACAGCTTTACCTGCACCGCTGGGGATACGGATGTTTTCCACCATTTCCACGATGTGTTTTGGGGGTGGGGGGGTTGCTTTGCATACCGCATAGGATACGGCAAAGTTCAATAGCATACCGATAACCCCAAATCCTTCGGGGGAAATGTTCATAAACCATTGGTCTTTGGGTCCCCCCATAAATTTAAAGTACACAATGTATGCCATTGTGGAAGCAAGTCCCACAATCATGCCAGCGATTGCCCCTTGTTTGTTCATGGTTTTTGAAAAAATACCCATAAGCAAAGTGGGAAAGAAGGACGCACAGGCTAAACCAAACGCTAACGCTACAATCGCCGCCACATAATCCGGGGGATTCATACCGAAGTATCCCGCCACCGCAACGGCCGCCGCCGCCGACATGCGTGCCGCCAATAACTCCCCACGTTCCGACAGATCCGGTTTAATGGTTCTTTTTAATAAGTCATGTGATACGGCACTGGATATTACCAACAATAGCCCCGCCGCTGTTGATAATGCGGCCGCCATCGCACCCGCCGCCACAAGGGCAATTACCCAATTGGGCAATTTTGCGATTTCAGGATTGGCAAGTACCATAATATCACGGTCAACAAAGACTTCGTTGGCAAAGGGCTGTTTGCTTGCATCGAAGTCCCCAGAAGTGGGGTTGTTTACCAGCCGTTGATTATAGATACCACGGGCATTTTGATCAAGCATATCGCCCTTAAACTTCGGTTTACCTTGGGTTGCCCCTCCGGCGGCGTATTGTACTTTGCCATCTGCATTGTGGTCGACCCACGCAATTAACCCACTGTTTTCCCAGTTTTTAAACCAACTTGGCATTTCTGTGTACAAAGTCCCTTTGCCATCCGCACCATTTACAGTGTTGATGATATTATACCGTCCAAAGGCGGCTACACCCGCCGCAGAAGTATATAAAATGGCAATAAACACCAATGCCCATACGGCAGATTTCCGTGCATCTTTTACTTTTGGCACAGTAAAGAACCGCACGATTACATGGGGCAAACCCGCCGTCCCTAGCATTAGGGCCATGGTAATAAAGAATACATCGATTTTCGGTTTAGTGCCGGATGTGTATTCGCTAAACCCAAGTTCCGTAACCAATCCATCGAGCGTTTCCAGTAAACTTTTGCCATCCGCCATGGTGGCACCCAGCCCTGTTTGTGGTAATATATGACCGGTAATTTGATATGCCAAGAATAACGCCGGCACTGTATAAGCAAAAATCAAGACGCAATATTGGGCCACTTGGGTATAGGTAATGCCCTTCATACCCCCCAGTACCGCATAAGAAAATACAATTGCCATACCAACCCATACGCCTGTGTTAATGTCCACTTGTAAGAACCGGGCAAATACGATGCCTACGCCCCGCATTTGTCCAGCGATGTATGTAAACGAAATAAAGATAACACAAATTACTGCAATTGTTCGGGCAAGATCAGAATAATACCTGTCGCCCACAAAGTCCGGTACGGTAAATTTACCAAATTTGCGTAAATACGGTGCCAATAACATCGCTAGCAACACATATCCGCCTGTCCAGCCCATCAAATACATGGATCCGTCCCGTCCCATAAAGGCGATTAAACCCGCCATCGAAATAAAGGACGCCGCCGACATCCAATCAGCGGCTGTTGCCATACCATTGGCAACAGGGGGAACACCCCCCCCCGCAACATAAAACTCTTTTGTGGATGCGGCACGACTCCAAATGGCAATGCCCACATACAATACGAATGAAAGCCCCACGAAAATGTAGGTTAATGTTTGTAAATCCATAATTATACTCCCTTATTTATTCGTCAACGCCGTATTCGGCGTCCAATTTGTCCATCGCCCGAATGTAATATACAATCAGAATGATAAAAGTGTAAATGGCCCCTTGGTTGGCAAACCAAAAGCCCACAGGAAAACCAAGTATGACAATTTTGTCCAGTATGTCGACAAACAATATGCCCGCCCCATACGAAACCAATGCCCAAATGGCAAGAATGCGGTAAATAATAGAAACATTTTTATTCCAATATTCCTCTTGATTTTTACTACTCATGAGTGAACTCCTTTTCATGTTTTGTGTTATTTTGTTGTATATTTTAGGCATACGCCTTATATACAATAAACTATGTGCCTCAATTTAAGAGATTTTTATTTTCATTAAATATGACCACGATTTCAAGATACCACAGTGTATGCATAAATGCAATATCTAATATGCACAAAAATCATGTGGAATATATAGAGTGTTACAGAATCAAAAAATTATGCTATCGCATAGATAAAATCGGCGGTGGCATCACATGCTTGTTTGAGGTATGTGTGCAGGGTGTGTCCCGTTGATACCAGCGGTTTTAAGTCATGGTTTGCCATGTCCATAGGATGGATACAAATGGCTTTTGACAGCCCAAATTTTGTCCATTCACATTGTTTGCCAAAGGGATCATGTGTGCCTTGTATAATAAGGGTTGGGGTTTGTAAGGTGCACAGGTGTTGGGTGCGTAAATTTTCGGATGTATTAGGGGGGTGAAAAGGGTATCCATATACAATACATCCCCGTACATTGGCATATGTATCGGCAATAGTGGTGGCAACCCGCCGCCCCATGGATTTACCGCCAATATATACAGAGATGTCGTGATTGGGGATGTGTTCAGCAAACGCCTGTTGTAACACGGGTAATCGATCGGGGGGATATTTTTTACCAAGGGCGTACCATATATGGAAATTCAAATGGTCGAAAATCAATATGTCGGGTGTATAACATATGACCCAAGGTTTGTATCCAATCGCTGTTTATTCCCTTACCTGCCCCATGGGCACATATAAAAATAGGGTTTTTGGGCACGAAATTTATTTTAACAAGATACTTTTGATGGGGTATATCAAGAGCAATATAATCTTCATCCCCTCGAGCACGGCAAATATAAGGTGGTCGTAACTGTTTGGCATGGGTTCCCCCTTGATGTGGGCTTCGGTACGCATATCCAAAATGGGTAACAAATAAAACGATTGTATCATAACAATTACCAGAACCCCCAAGTATACCAATAAAAACCATATACTTTCGGGGATGCCCCAAACATAGCGTCCCACAAGGAATACAATCAATATGACCGACATGACCATATCAATAATATTTTGCATACTAAAAGTAACTTTGCCTACGCTCAGTAACATGGGCATAGTCGCCCCATACTGGGTGGCTTGAAATTTAACTGTGGTGGCAAGAAATGACACCCCAAAGATTTCGCCCGCCCATAATAAGCTGATAAATTCTAACATGATAACATCCCATTATATTGGTAAAGAATACAACGATCATATCATATTTTAATAGGGGATACAAGATATTTTGTTATGTTTTGACTTTGTAAAAAATTCTGTGCGGACGGGTCATATAATATATGCGCCACCCCCCCAGTATAGTGGTTAAAGCAAATGATAAAATGGCGGTTCCCATAAGGGCGTGTAAATCCCCCCCATATATAAATATCCATATATATCCGACTACAGTCCCCACCAACCCATAACACAGCCACATTGCATATGGCATAAAATTGGTGTCGTTTATGGCGGTCAGGCTACGGTTGATAATTTGGACATAAGCCTCCATAATAAAGCCGATAACCATAAATGGAAATATACTTTGTGCCAAGGTGCTGATTTGGGCATAATGTACATCATCGGATTGCAATATTATACGGGTGGGAATATCCGGAAATACCAACAACAATAGGGAAAATAGCATACACCATATGCTTATCAATCCCATATATATCCAAAATCCTTTTATGTATGTGATTCTGTCCCGTTTGCCCGCTTCTTCGGCAAGGTAAATAATACAGGCTTCGCCCATGCCAAGGACGCTGGCAAACAAGACATTCCACACTTGAAATACCACGCCCCATGCAGCCATTTTGATGGGGCTAAACCCGCCCGCATATGCGTTCATAGAAGTAAACAAAACCAATTCAGCGGTAATAAAAAATCCAATGCCCACGCCCAGTGTGATAATGCGTTTTTTGTAATATAAGTCGATTTTTGGAAATCCTTGCCATAAGGGTATGTTTTGCTTTCGTCCCCGTAAAGTGGCACATATAACCACCAATACCATGGTTGTACACATGGAAATCCCCGTTGCCAAACCGCCCCCATATAAGCCTAATTCAGGCATGCCAAAATTACCGTATATAAGAATATAATTCAGCACAATATTTAATGGCATTGCAAATAAATTGATAAACAAAATATGCCTAAATAATTTTTGATTTACCAAAAACATACGATATGGAATCCCCATAATGGCAAATGCACTATACATCCGCCCGTCCAGATACATATCGATTTGTTGGGTAATAGCATCATCAAACCACAATAACGATAGTACCTGTTCGATGTGCATAAACCATACGAATAAAATCCCCCCAAACAAGATGGATAACATACTGCCCGCCTGTACAATCCGCCCCATCATAGGGTAATTTTTTGCCCCCGATGCCTGTCCGATTAACGCCCCTGTGATAATTAAAATGCCCACAAAAAATACCACAGACAAGGCATAAAAAGTCCCCCCAATATTGACGGGACCCAAAAACAACGCATTATACCGCCCCAACATGATGGCATCAATAAAGTTGTTTGAAAATTCAACTATTTGAAACATCATAACCGGCACGGTCATAACAATTATACGATATATATTTTCTTTTAAAGTCATAACAGGGGACTATAACACAAAAAAATATAAAAAACCCAGATTTTTATGTTGTATATAAAACTCTTATTTTATATAAGATGCATTATTCTGTTTAAGGGGGCTAACGCCCCTCGCTCGGTATCATATTGATTTTCCTGCACTTCGTGCAACAAAATACAACACTCCCTCACCCCGCTCTGCACACAATGCTACTGCGTGGCAAGCGGTTGCAACCGCATTTAGTCAATCAAATTATATTTAATTGACTATACATGCGAAACATCGCAGAGTATATGGGTTTGCGTTTCAATGCGGTGTTGCATGGTGTGCATAAATTCTTCTTTTGATAAGCCCGTTGGAATCGGCGGAAGAAATGCAATCGTTGCCGTACCAGCGGTTTTTATAAACTGATTACGGGGCCAGTATAACCCAGTGTTTAGGGCAATTGGCACAGTGGGAACATGCAGTGCCTTATACATTTCATATGCCCCGACTTTATAATTGGGCTTTGCCCCAACTTTTGAACGGGTGCCTTCGGGAAATATGGCAACATTTCTGCCTTGTTTAATAGCATGATGGGAATCAGCACGCATTTTTTGTAATGATTTTCGCCCTTTGTTGCGATTGATACCAATCATTCCTGATCGCCATAAAAACCAGCCGAAAATAGGGATGTGAAATAAGGATTTTTTTACCACACAGGCACTGTTGTTAATAATGGTTGCCAATGCTAAGGTTTCCAATGCGGATTGGTGTTTTGACACATACAGTACGGGGGTTTTCGATATGTGTTCCGTGCCGATAAAACGCACCCTTACACCGCATATCATTTTTAACGCCCATAAATTTACCGCAGACCACATCCCCCCCAAACGCAGGGAAACCAAAGGTGGTAAAGGTAATATTAGCAATAAAAACGGCAATAATATTACCAAGGTAAACCCCAAAAACAGGTAAAATAAAATCGCCCGTATATATAAAAAAATCATAAAATATATGTATCACAGGTTCATTTAAAATGCAAATATAAGCAAAAATGTTCATACAGGTTTTCCCAAGTTTTTTTTATAATACACTATACTTTTATACCAATATTCTTTATAATAAGCACAACATACCTACATAGAAAGGATATAATATGCGTTATGCCGAAGTTGTTCGTAATACCAAAGAAACGCAAATAACCGCCCGGGTGGATCTGGATGGCAAGGGTGTTGCCGATGTGCACACAGGAATTGGATTTTTTGATCATATGTTGGACCAATTGGCAAAGCACAGTGGTATGAATCTTACCGTAACTGCCGTTGGGGATTTGCATATCGATGCCCACCATACGGTGGAGGATACGGGATATGCGATTGGGGGGGCAATTTTAAAATGCTTGGGTGATAAACGGGGAATATATCGGTATGGACATGCGTATATTCCCATGGATGAAACGCTTAGCCGTGCGGTGGTTGATTTTTGCGGTCGCCCCTATTTGGTGTGGCATGTACGCTTTCCCACCGAAAAAGTGGGCGAAGTGGATTTGGAAGTGTTCCGTGAATTTTTCTTGGCACTGGCAACGGCGATGCAGGCAAATGTGCATATTGAAAACCTGTATGGGGTAAATGCACACCATATTATCGAAAGTTGCTATAAGGCGGTGGCACAAGCCATAAAACACGCAAAAACCATTGATATGCATATGGCGGATGTTCTGCCCACCACCAAAGGGGTATTATAAAAAAGGGGTGTTATAAACATATGATTTCGGTTATTGATTATGGGGTTGGCAATTTACAATCTGTTACCAAAGCCATTGAACAAGCGGGGGCAAAAACCGCCCTTATCACCACTCCAGAACAGATTTTATCGGCGGATAAATTGGTGTTGCCAGGGGTCGGGGCATATGGGGCGTGTATGGGCAATTTGTGCACCGATATACAAACCGCTGTGGTGGAAAAAATCGCCCGGGGTACACCTACATTGGGAATTTGTGTGGGGATGCAGATTTTATCCACCAATGGGTTGGAATTTGGTACCCACCAAGGATTAAATATTATTCCCGGTGTGGTGCGAAGAATACACACCCATTTAAAAATCCCCCATATGGGGTGGAACACTGTATCAGTTACCACCCCGCACCCTGTGTTATCGGGAATCGATGGGCAAGATGTGTATTTTGTGCATTCGTTTGTGTTTGATGCACAAAACCCCGCCCATGTCCTTGCAACCTGTGATTATGGGGAAAAGTTTACCGCTGTTGTGGGGATGGATTCGTTAATTGCCACACAATTTCACCCGGAAAAAAGCCAAGGGGTGGGGATTCGTTTATTGACCAATTTTGTAAAGTGGAATCCTTAAAACCATGCAATTATACCCCGCCATAGATTTAAAAGATGGAAAATGTGTCCGATTGGTACAGGGTGATATGAATCAGTCGACTGTGTTTAATGATGATGCGGGCAACCAAGCCAAACAGTTTTTTGATGCAGGGGCGGATTGGTTACACTGTGTGGATTTAAATGGGGCATTTGCGGGTAAAAGTGTGAATACACAGGCGATACACTCCATATTGGCGAACACAGGGGCAAAAGTACAATTGGGCGGGGGAATGCGTACCCTGAGCCATATGGAACAATGGCTCAATGCGGGCGTATCACGCATAATATTGGGTACAGTTGCGGTCAAACATCCCGCCATAGTGGTCGAAGCATGTACAGTGTTTGCCGGTTGTATTGCCGTGGGTATTGATGCCCGTGAGGGGTGGGTTGCCACAGACGGCTGGGCACAGACCAGCAAAATTACCATAACCGACCTTGTCCGTAAATTCGAAGATGTGGGGGTGTCCGCTATTATATACACGGACATCAATCGGGATGGGGCAATGGGTGGTGTCAATGTGGACGCCACCGCCGATTTGGCGGATATAACCCATATTCCTATCATTGCCAGTGGTGGGGTGGCATCCGTTGCCGATATTACCGCTTTGAAAGCTAAAAATCCGAAAATACATGGGGTTATTTCCGGGCGGGCATTGTATGATGGACGGATGACCATTGCCGATGCACTAAGGGCATGTAGGGGATAAAACATGATAAAAGTACGGGTTATCCCTTGTTTGGATGTAAAAGACGGTCGGGTGGTAAAGGGTGTAAATTTCGTCGATTTAATCGATGCGGGCGATCCGGTCGAACAAGCCAAGATATACGATACCGCCGGGGCGGATGAATTGGTGTTTTTGGATATTACCGCATCATCGGACAATCGGGACATTATACACGATGTGGTGTGTCGTACAGCAAAACAAGTATTTATGCCCTTGACCGTCGGCGGGGGCGTACGCACATTGGACGATATTCGGGCGTTGTTGCGGGCGGGGGCGGACAAAGTATCCATAAACACCGCCGCCATACAAAATCCGCAATTGGTATATGAAGCATCGCAACACTTCGGTGCCCAATGTATCACCGTTGCGGTGGATGCAAAGGCAATACATGGGGATAATACCGCATGGGAAGTATTTACCCATGGGGGGCGTAACCCCACAGGGATGGAATTGCTGGGTTGGGTACAAAAAATGGAACAATTGGGGGCGGGGGAAATTTTGCTAACCAGTATGGATCGGGATGGCACAAAACAAGGATTTAACCTGTCCATGACACGGGCGGTTACCGATACCATAAACATTCCCGTTATCGCCAGTGGCGGTGTGGGCACCCTTGACCATCTGGTCGAAGGTGTAACGAATGGGGGGGCATCGGCGGTTTTAGCGGCAAGTATATTTCACTTTGGCACATATAGTATCCGTGAAGTAAAACACCACATGCACACAAACAACATTCCCGTACGATTACGGGATGGATATACAGGGTAAATGTATTTATGCACAACGACACCATACAACAGGTTTTTGCAACCATTAAACACCGGCAAACACAGGGCGATCCCAAACATTCTTGGACGGCAAAATTATTAGCCGATGGGACAGAAAAAATCTGTAAAAAACTGGGCGAAGAAACCACTGAAACGATTATCGGGGCGATAAAAAAGGATACGGATAATGTCATATACGAATCCGCCGATGTGTTATACCACTTGATGGTATTATGGGCGGATCAAGGCATTACACCGGATCAAGTATTACAAGAACTTGCCCGTCGACAAGGCATATCGGGCATAAGCGAAAAAAAACAACGAACAAAGTAAGTTTTATACATAATAAGGAGAGATACCATGACATACGATACGCACAACATATTTGCAAAAATCTTACGAGGGGAAATTCCCAATACCACCATATATGAAAATGATTTTGTATTGGCATTTTACGACATCGCCCCCGTCCGTAAAGTCCACGCCTTGGTTATTCCCAAGGGGGCATATATGGATTACACGGATTTTATCGAAAACGCCACCCCCGCCGAAATTATCGGCTTTCATAAGGGGGTGATAAAAACCATCGACATATTGGGGTTGCACCGAGATGGATACCGTATTATCAGCAATATGGGACACCATGGACAGCAAGAAGTCCCCCACCTACATTATCACATATTGGGCGGTGAAGCGGTGGGGAGGTTGGTACAATAGGGGCACATATTTACTTTTTAAAAGATTGTGTCGAATATTCGGATGTATCTAGTTTCTTAACAGTACCTTTATTTTGTACATAATCCACAAAACTTTGTGCATAATCCAAATAAGTATCCAACAAACGACCTTCTTCGGCAACATTTTTAAATGTTACATATCCATCCCGACCCCCCGCAACATAGCTGTTGGTAACCACTTTATAGGTTTTTCCCTTATCCATCATAGTCCATCGGTTGTCATTGGGACCTTTAAATTGAATATTGGTAAACCGCTTGCCTTTTGGTTGACTTATGTCCACATGCCATCGCAAGCCCGCCGCATATGGATATGCCCCCGTAGATCCATCCGGCGTTAGGGCATAATCCAAGGCATCTTCCAAAACCTGATGAATTTCCATTCCTGTCATAGACAGCTCCACCAAGGTATTGGCAAATGGCAACAATGTATAAGCATCGCCGATTGAAAAATTACCCGCTTTTACATCCATTCTGACACCCCCCGCATTTTGAATGGCAATATCGGCGACTCTGGACATATCACGGAAAGCATGTGCCACTAAGTTCGCTATATCAGAGCCGTTTTTAGCCGTATCTGCCACGGCACACATTTTTGATTTTCCTTGCCCTGGAATGCGTTCAAGACACAGTGGTGATTCAATCGACCCGATAATCTGATTTTTCATTGTATCCACCTGATCAGAATAGCCTGCCAAAATCTTTGCTGTTTCTGTATCTTGTTTTACGATGGATAGATTGGGATGGGTTTCAATAGCCTTAATGACAGCTGTACGGGCATCGCCTTCGATTTCCACATAATCCCCCTTATTGTTTTTGCGTTTGAAACTATCGGCTACTACCATATGCGGTGTACCCGAACAGGATGTTACCTGTCCTTTGTCATCAAAACGAATATGCAGTTCCCCCACGATTTGTGCATATTGCCAAGCTTGTGCCACACAAACGGATTGCCCATCGGCACCTGTTACTATTGTTGGATATGGTCCCATTGCATTTTTACCCAGTGCGGAAAAATCCCCTAATAAAGTATGGGAATCCCCGCCAATAATCACATCCACCCCTGTTAAGGCTTTTGCCAATGCTATGTCATTTTTGTATTGATAATGGGTGAGCAAAATAATATGTTTGATACCTTGCCGTTTAAGCTTTTCAATCTCAGCCTGTGCGGTTGTGCGTTCGTCTTCAAAAATGGTAGTCGCATCTGGACTAGAAGAATTTTTGGTTTTATAAGCAATATCAATACCAATAATCCCAATTTTCATGCCCCCTCGTTCAAAAATATGATAGGGCTTAAAATAATCGGTTGCGGATTTTTTCGTTAGGGGCGAAACCCCCAATTCTGGTTTTACATTAGCCGCCAATACCTCCGTGGTACAATCAGAAGAATTTAGGTCATCCAAAAACCTAGCTAACCCCATATCCCCATCGTCAAATTCATGGTTGCCCAAGGCGAATGCATCAAAACAAATGGCATTCATCATGGCCGCATCCGCCTTACCCTTAAATAAGGTGTAATAAAGATCCCCTGTAATTGCATCCCCTGCGTGCAATTTTAAAACATTTTTGTTGTTGCTTTCCAATGCCTTAAATTTTGTTGCCAATGCTGGAAAACCACCCGACTTAACCCGTGTTTTTTCGCCCACAAGCATAAGATTCATGCGTGTATCCGCTTGTAAATGTGAATGATGGTCATTGATGTGCAAAATGGTTAAATCTTTTGATGTTGCAACGCCATACATCATTATTGTAATAAACAGAACTGCCAAAACTTTTTTCATCTTATAATCTCCCCTAATACTGTATTTAATGGAATATGAATTATGAATATACTATAACAAATAAATATATAGTCAAGTAAAAATAAGGTGCTGGTGCATTAAAAAGGTAATAGTTTATTACCTCTTTAATGTATCGTCGTCTTTATTTAATATGCTGCAAGATAAATAGCCAAAGCATCGTCATAGGTTACTTCTCTTGGATTATTCACAAGCAGCCGGGTTTGATTCATTACATCCTCTGCCAATTTTGCAAGCATATTGTCTGATATATTCATTTCTCGTAAAGATTGTTGAAGTCCACAATCTGCGGATAGTTTTTGCAAGGCATCACAAAAGGCAAATGCACGATCTTGTTCTGCCACTTTTGCTAATTCTGGGAAAGCAAATGGTGCAATTGACACATAAGGTTTGGGGTGCGTTTCTGCGTTAAATCGAAGTACATGAGGCAGTACAAGTGCATTTGATAAGCCATGGGGGATATGAAAGTGCCCACCCAATGGATATGCTAGTGCATGAACCGCTGCTACAGGGGAATTTGCAAACGCCTGCCCCGCCATCATAGAGCCTAACAACATAGTAGCACGAATTTCAATGTTTGTGCCATCCTTGACAGCTGGCAACAGTGATGACCCCATTAGTTGTAGGGCTTTTTGTGCTAACATACGGGATATTGGATTATTGTTTGCATTTGCTGAAGTATACGCCTCAATGGCATGTACCATAGCATCAATGCCAGTGGCGGCGGTAATATGTGGGGGTAAACCAAGCGTAAGTTCAGGATCCAACAAGGCGATATCGGGGATAATTACTGGCGAAACTACCCCCATTTTTTCATTAGTACCGGTGGTTACGATGGATATGGGGGTAACCTCTGATCCTGTACCAGATGTAGTTGGAACAAGAATAAGTGGCAAACGAGGTCCCTTAGCATTGCCAACGCCATATACATCTTGTAAGTTTTCCTTACCCGGTGCTAATAAGGCCACCAGTTTGGCAACATCCAAAGATGATCCACCACCAAGTCCAATAATCCCTTGTGAATTGTGTTCGATGGCGACTTCTGTACAGGACATAACAACAGCTTCTGGTGGATCTACCTCGACATCCGCAAAAAGGCGGATATCTATCCCAGCATTTTTTAGTGATAATAAGGCCTTATCAACGATTCCAGTCGTCATTATTCCCGGATCGGTTACCAATAAAATGCGGTTCCCAATGCTTGCCTTGACCATATTACCAAGTGCAGAAATCAAACCATTGCCAAAACGGATGCTGGCAGATGTATTAAATGTAAATGTATTCATATTAGCCTCTCTTTTCTGGATTTTATCCGAATATCCATACAGTTATTGTGATAATTGATGCTGATGCGGTGATAAACCAAGCAAAACGAAGTATTTCGTCTTGTTGCATAGTTTTATTTCTAGGGGGGATGTGATAGGGTGATTCAAGTGCAACAATTTTGTGATTTGTATTTGAAGTTAATTCCATTTTGTAGGCAAGAAACCAAATCAAAAATACACCCAAGACCCAAAATAGTATAGTCCATGCCCAAACAGATGGAAGTCCAAAAATCCACGCATTATAGCCATCAGTGTGTTTTCCAAATGCAAAGTTCCCCAAAACTGCCCCAGGACCAATAGCAAAGAAAACCCATGCCAGAACGGCTGACCAAGCAACAGGACGCAAGGTCCAGCTATTGTAACGAGGTTTCATGTAGATTCGTACGAAGTTATGAATATTGTACGCATTAGATCCATGCCCTCTGCCTTGCGTGATAACAGAAATAACAATGACAGACAACATATTGAAAAATATTCCCCAGCCTGCGGAATGAATTGTCCATGGCCAACGCCCCCAAGGTAAGTCTAGTCCTAAGAATGATAAAATACTGATACCCACCGTATCCGTAGTAATCACAGCCATTAGACCAAATATCATCCCCGCCAGAACCGCTTGTCGAGTTATGAAGCGGAACCAACACAACCCAAGCAATGCAGGCCATAATTGCAATGCTGATGGCAAAGCAATAGCACTTAATGCAGAAAGCGTAATAGGCGTAAGAAGTGCCAAAAGTGTACCTATCAACAAAATAAGGACTATAACAATACGAGTGTAGGTCAATTGATGACGACTGTCAATCCCCTTGTGAAAATATGGCTTGTAAACATCGTCAATCACAATATGGGCAGCATTAATCACACTCAATCCCATAATAAGTTGAACAGATGCCAGTAAACCCAAAGCAATAATCGCCATAAACCAAGGCGAATGCGTTGCAATTTCACCAAATATCTGTACCAGCACGCTCCCTTGTTGTCCAATGCCAACCGCTCCTATTAAAACGATAAAAAATACGATAAGAAGCCCAAAGAATCCCGCCAGCACCCAAGTTTGTCCTGCTGCTAATCCCTTGGGGCTACGCGTTGAAAGTACAAGTTGTGTAATCATTGGACTGGCTTGAAGCCCCATTAACGCCAAAGCCGAACTAAATACCATAGCGGTTGTCCATTGCCCCCCGACTGGCGTGTCTATGCCATGACCAGCGGTAAACTGAATAACCCCAGCAATCTGGAAAATACCTTGGTTGATAATTTCAGGATTTTTGGCAAGGTTTGCCAATCTTTCTCCAATAGGACTTAGCCCCCCGTAAAAAATTAATACCCAAATTCCCAATGTGGTTATAGCCAGTACAATCAATGCAGATTGCAGAACGCCGATATACCCTACAGCTCGCATGCCACCGATAATAAGGTAAAAACCGACCAAGGCAGAAATACCCCATAAATAGAGATTGAAAAGTTCTGTATTTCCTGAAATGTGGGTAAAGATCTGTGCAAGTGTATGGAGTTGTATACCCGTAAAACCAACTGCAATCAACATAGAAATCAATGTACAAAATACTCCAAGTGCATAACCCCCATAGTAATCATTAAGCATTTTTCCTTGACTGGTAAAATGATGCCGATAGGCAATCGCCCATTGTGGTTTAAAAAAAATAACGCCTGTAATTGAAATAACAATTCCAGCCAGTGCCAACACAGAAAATCCAAATCCTTGATCTGCGATTGCCTGTGGGAAGCCTAATACAATCCAACCTGACACTGCCACACCTGCCATTACAAGAGCCGTCATCCAAGGTGGCAAAGATTGTCCCGCATTAAAAAAACTGCCTTGTGAAGTATTGTTGCAATATGCCAAACAAGTCAAAACTAATGCTAGCATTGCAAATAATAGCAAAAGAAGTAACAACCATTGCACAGAACCTAGTATACTCACTTGTCATACCCCGACAATTTTTTCAGGGGGTCATCAATCTTTCTGAATGCTCCACGCACACCAAATCGTATAAGCAAAAAAACAATAAAACCAATAGCAATGAAACCAAAGGTTCCAATACCTAATATGGCAGCGGTTTGCGATATCTCAACGAACATACTAATCAAGATAAAAGTAATAGTCGCAAACGCATATATGCCAAGACCAAGAGCGGTTTCACCCTTGGTGAAGTTTTGTTGAAACACATGGTTAGCGATCAGATGTACCACAAATCCAGCAGTGATGGCAACAATACCAAGAATGCCAACAAGAATACTTTCTCTAACACTGCCTTCAAGCAAAAAACCTATACCCAACAAACCGCACACAGTCCAGCTACTGATGACAAAAACGCTTCGTTCTATTTTAGATGTACAACTCAAAAAAATCTCCCATGGGAATATATTAGGTTAAGAAGGCGGTTTTTTATAACCGCCATTTACCTAATGGTTACCTTTTCTTTTTAGATGTTTTTTTCTTAGAGACAGTGGTTTTGTTGTTACCACTGGTTTCATCTAAATTTTCGGCTTCGCTGTACACAATCTTAGACAAATTTTGAAGACCATCAATCTTGTGTACATTTTCAGCACTCATTCCAATCTCACCAAGTAGGGAGTCAACAAAGGGTGCTTGTGAGCGATACCGTAGGGCAGAATTGACCACCTGATCTGCTAAATTACCGCCAGCGGATGCCTTTGGATTGCTATTATCTACGCCATCTTTATCACCACCAGAAAGTCCTGGCAGACCTTCCACATGAACGATCTTAATCTCGTCAATATTTTCAATAGGTTTAACACTTTCTCGAATAATTTCAGGAAGGTTCGCAACTAATTTCTGATGTAGTGCAGATTTCCGACTTGCATCTGTGCGTAAATTTTCCGCTTCGTTAAACGCTCGCTTACCCTCTGCTTCAATTGCTAAACGTTCTTTAAGAGCCTTAACAGCAATTGCATCGGCTTCTGCAAGGTCTTTGGCAGCATCTTTTTCAGCAACTGCATTATGCTTAATAATAATTGCTTTGCGTTCCGCCTCTTGAGTGGCTACGATGAGTTCAATAGATTTTTTACGATTGGCAATTTCAGTATCACGGGCAGTTTGTACCTTCTCTGTGGCTTCAAGCATAGATGCCCGTGCTTTTTCTGCTTCTGATTGAGCAAGAGAGCGCTCCTTAGACTTATTAGAAATTACAATTTGTTGTTGCTGTTTTTCTAATTCAAGGGCTTGTTCCATTTGAATGCGGTTTGCCTCAACGGTTTCCCGTTCTTTGATACGAGCAACTTCAATTTCCCGTTCTTTGGCAGCATTCATTATCTCTACTGTGGCCTTTTGTTCTGCACGGCGGATTGCAACCTCACTGTCCTCAGCAAGTTTAGCATATTCACTTTCTCGTTCAATATCCAGTGCTATTTTTTCAGATTCAAGATTTTTCTTCTTAATTGCAATCATAGTATCTTGTTCAATATCATTACGCTTTTTCTTGCGTTTTTCAATCTCTTCCGTTAAGTGTGTTAAGCCTTCTGCGTCAAATGCGTTAGATGGATTAAACAAAGATATATCTGCTTGATCCAAGGTAGTAAGGGAAACAGTTTCCAACTCAAGCCCATTCAGTGTCAGGCTGTTAATTACTTCATTTTGGATTTTTGATATAAATTTAGAGCGATTCTCATGAATATCTTCCATGGTCATAGATGCGGCGACACCACCCATAGCATCGACAAAGCGACCTTCAATAAGATCTCTTAGACCCTCAGGTTTCATGGTCCGATTGCCCAGTGTTCGGGCAGCGGTAGCAACCGCCTCAACCGTTGGCACCACCCGTACATAGAACTCTACTTCAAGTTCTATTCGCATTCTATCTTTGGTGATAAGTGATTTTTCACGAGCCCTGATAACTTCAAGGCGAAGTGTATTCATGTTGACTTCTGTTAGGTCATGAACAATCGGCAGAACCAATGCTCCCCCACCCATGACAATTTTTTCACCCATAAAGCCTGTGCGTACAAATGACACATCTTTGGTTGAGTGGCGATAAAGCCAGTGAAGAAGGTAAGCGAAAACTGCAATAACGATTATCGCTAAAATTATAATTGCTATGATATTGGCACCAGTCATTGTTATAACTCCTCAGTTGAAAGTTGTATTTGTTTTGGAAATAAACGGGAAAATGGATTATGTGTCATCTGATGCTCCTTTGGTTACTAAAACGGCTGATGTAAGAATGATTAACCCGAAAGCCATACGATTTAAAAATTCAGTCAGGTTATAAGCGATACTCAATCCACCAGCATCAACATATTCGCTGAAACTAATAATAAAGTTAGCAAGTGGATAAATTGCCCAGCCGATTGTTACGATGATCCGAAGCCAAAAATATCCCCTGATAATCGGTTGCTTCAAACTCTTGGAAATTACATTGTCCATTTGCCCGAAGAAAATCTCCCCAAGTATATATAACCAACAAATCACTCCGATAAGGAAAGCAAGTGTACTGTATACAAATCCAGATTCACCAAGATAACGGAATAATACCATCAGAATAGATACAGTTAATAACCGCCAAAAAAGCCCTATTGAAACAGAACCAGCCGATCTTGCAAAGAAATATAGTGCTATGATTTGCAATGGCATAGATACGATCCACCCCACATAGTGATAAACAAGTGGTACTTGTAATTCTGATAGCCAAACTACTCTTGATTCAAACAGTGTAAATACACCGATCACCGCAGTAAGGCCGCACAAGGTTACGGATAATTTATACTTATTTGAAACCCAAGCAGACCCCATCAACAAGAGTACTGATGTCGCCACCATTCCCAGTAGGGCGATTGAATAGCTTGCACCCGCTAAATCAATTGTTTGCATTATTTTATCTGTCATTTCCCCCCCTTATAGGTATTAAATTTACGTTTTTCCATAATTTGTTTATCTCCTAAATTTGTGTTCTAATGTGTGGTGAACGGGCATACAGAGCAACCATTGGCAATATCAAAAGCCCGAATATAAATTGTTGCCATTCATGATTAAGACCAATACCAACCAAAAATGATGTTAGTACTTGTAGAACAAGAACCCCAATAACAGTAAAGCCATATCCTCCAACTCCCCCTAACAACGATGTTCCACCAACTACTACAGCCGCCAGTGTCATGAATAGATAACTATCCCCTACACCGATGAATCCACCCCCACTCCATCCTAGCAATAATATACCAGTAAGAGCAGAGAAAAAACCACTGAGTACATACACACCAACCCAGTACATCCGTTCTGAAATGGAAATCCGACTCGCAGATGTTCGGTTCACCCCGAGTGCATAAAGATAGCGACCATAAAGCGTGTTGCGCATACCCAAGATAAGAATAATAGTGATCACCAACCAAATGATAATAACTGGTGGAATCGGTATACCAAACACAGATCCATTCAGAGCCGCAAGGTTACTCAACCAACTGGGCACAGTGGCAAATACATTACCACTAAATGCGGTACCGATTGAAGTGATAATTTGAATCCCCCCCGATATGGCAAATCCCACACCAAGACTCATGATTAAAGCCTGCCCTTGTAACCGATAACTTAAAAAACCATTTGCAAGACCAATGATACCCCCCATTAACAATGTAATAAACAGGGCAAGCCATGGTGGCACCCCAAGGCTTATTAAATATAGCATGCCCACATTTGCCGATCCAATAACGAATGGAATAGATAGGTCTAGTCCCCCAATTAACGATACCATGGTTTGCCCAATACATGCTAGTCCAAGGAAGGAAGCAAACAATAACATAGACTTAATGTTGTTGCTAGACGAAAAACCTTCTATGTTCATAGCCCCAACAGTGAAAAGACCGATAAGAACCATAATCCCAATAAACGCACTTTTGTTTTCCGCAACGAATTTCCCAACAGTCATAGTTAAAACAATAATGATCAGTAAAATAATTACAGAAATCACATTCAAAACATTGAAGAACCCCTCTATGACCAACGAAAGAATAAGGAATGCAAGGGCAAGGGCGAGAAAAACAGCCACACCTAAACGGTATTTCAACCATGCTCTATATAACTCCCCAGGTCCTTCGGTTTGTTCCATTTTCTCATGTGTCTTGTCAAATTGATTGACAAAAAACTGCCATATCCAAGCAGATCCTGCCAGTGTTATAACGGCAAATAAAATAACTTGCTGAACAGGTTGCCCCTGAACAATACCAACAATTACACCAAAAACCGTAATACCAACAGCAAGAATAATACCAATTAATCTGGTGAGTAAAGAAGTAGGGTGCTGTGTAGAAGTAGGCGTACTCATTTTGACATCTCCTGTACAGAATTTCTAAGCATTTCAGGATATTGTGTAGCAAAAAATGCTAGTAACAATATCAATGCTACAACAACAATTATAACAAGCGGACCGATACTTTTGAAGTCCAAGTTTGACAAAATAACCCTTAATATCACCGGAATAAGAATAATAAGTATAGCCATATAAATCAAAGGTGAAACTGCGTTTGAAAGCATGATCTGACTTTTATTAAGGACGATTACTTCAAGTGGACCAGCGAAACTTGCCATCGGCATCGCCTGTTGCGTTCCTTCAATCGTTACTGTAAGTGTTTTATAGTCAAATGTTGTGTGTAAAATTACCCCGAATACAATAACTGATAAGGCAACAAAATACAATAATGGCGAAAAGTTACGAATGTACCGTTGAATAAAAGGCAAAGCCGTTGTCAGCAGTAACGATATAACAAGAAGTGCTCCATAAGCTAAATCTGTTACAAAACTCTGCACCGCACCAAAATTAAATGTGGCAAGAACATAGGTGATTAAATAAAGATTCATGGCACCAAACAGGGACCCCATAATTGTTCCCCGTCCACCAGCAAGCGAAGTGCCCCCTAATACTAACGCTGTTACAGCAATGAGTGTATATGTTGTACCTTGGCTTGGGTCACCTGAACTAATCAATGCAGTATAAGTAATAGCAGATAAACCGGCAAAAATACCAGCTATGGCATGAGCTCCAAACCTTACAATAGTGATGGGTACACCACTTGTATAAGCAGCTCTTTCGTCTGATCCCATAAGTCGTAAATGGGTATAAAATGCGGTTCTTGTAAATAACAACCATACCAGTGTTGCCAATACAACAATAATTAAAACAGGGGATATAATACTGGTTCCTGCCCCCCAGCTAAACATCCATTCGGGGGCCACACCGCCAGGACGGGGTAAAATAACAAGGTTGATTCCAGATAAGGCAAGAAAACCACTTAACGAAACAATAATTGGTTGTACACGAACATAAATGACAATTGTAGCCATAATCATTTGATACGCAATGCCTAGACCAATCGCAAACAAGAAAACAGAAATTGGTGAACCAATCACACCGTTTGCTATAAGTTGAATAACTGAGACATTTATAAACCCAATAAGGGGACCGATCGCCAAATCAATAGTCCCACGCCCTGCTGTAACAGTTGTCATCAAAGCATAAGTGGCCAAAATTAATGGTGCAGATACGATAATCGCTGATCCAATACCAAAACTGCTCATCAGTGATGGGGAACGAATAACGGCGATAATGATAAGTATGAAAAGTACAGTAATTGGCATCAACAAATAGGGTGTAGTGCCACTACCTGCTTTCGCATTTACTTCTTCAAAATTCTTATTTTGTATAGTTACATCTGTCATGTTGCAACGCTCTTTATATTTTGCTGGTCGTAAAACGCATTATTAGTGTTGGTTATTGATTCCACATCAGATACTTCATTATCAAGGGATATAGTACTTTCATAAAAATCATTGGCTTGTTTTTCGTATTCCATATTGATTTCTTCTGTTTCAGTTTTTTGTTCCCCCACATTATCCCTCAAAAGCCCTTGGCGATCTGTTTGTCCAAACATTGCTTCTAAAATACTTTTAGGGTCAATGTGTTTCCCTACGAAGGCATCAAATTGACTGCCATTACGAAACACAATGACACGAGTAGCAAATCCAATAAATTCTTCTAGTTCAGAAGATAAATAAACAACTGATTTTCCGCTTTCTGCAAATGTTCGTAAATGCTTATAAAGCTCTGTTTTTGCCTTCACATCAATGCCTCGTGCTGGATCATTTAATACAATGATATTTGGTCGCATGGCAAAGCCTCGCCCAATAAGGACTTTTTGTTGATTGCCCCCAGACAAGGAAGTAATTTTATCGCCTGGTAAGCTGAATTTAATAAGTAGATTTTCTGCTTCTCGGGCAAAAATAGATTTAAGACTTGCCCAATCAATAATCCCCAAAAAACCCCCTCGTCTTTTGCTGCGATAAAGGGGCATAACCATATTTTCAAATATCCCCAAAGAGTGAAAAATGCCTTCTTTTTTACGATCGCCAGACACATACGCAATTTTGGCATCCACTGCATCACTAAGGGATTGAATTGGGTGAAACTGCCCCATCTGATCTGCAGAAAATATCATCCCTTGCTCCGCTTGTTGCACACCTGCTAGAATTCTTACAAACTCATCTTGTCCTTGACCGTCTAATCCTGCAATGCCAACAATTTCGCCTTTTTTAAGTTCAAAGTTAATATTCTCTGCATCTGACCAAACACGAATACCATTCGCTTTCATAACAGTAATATCATCGGTGGGTTGGGGGGCTTTGTGGTCTAAGTGCTCTCCTGCCTGATTATCACCTGTCATCATGGCAAGTAAATTGTTTTCTGTTATATCTTCTTTTTCAAGAACACCTACTTGTTGACCATCTTTTAGAACTGTAGCACGATCGGAAATGCGAATAAGCTCTGCAATACGATGTGTTACGATCAAAACAGTTGTTCCACCATCCCGTAATTCACGCATTTTTGCAAATAGTCGCTCAGTGCTATCAAAATCAAGTGCTGCAGATGATTCATCTAAAATTAATATTTTAGGGACCTGTAACAAACCACGACCAATCGTAATCCATTGCTTAATAGCCAATGGGAGTGTGCCAACAAGAGCGTGGGGGTCTATTTCTTCCCCTGTGAGTTCGAGCATCATTTTAGATGCCCGGTCAACTTTTTCATTAAATGGTAATGTTGCTGAAAACAGGGCATCTGTACCCATAAATAGATTATCTACTACACTACTTTCGTCAGCAACGAGAACTTCTTGATAAACTGTTGAAATGCCAAGAATCCGGGATTCAGCTGGTTTGGTTGGTGTTTCCCCTAAAATAGACACTTGACCTTTGTCCACAGGCAGAATACCCGATACAATTTTTGCCAGTGTACTTTTACCACAACCATTTCCCCCAACAATAGCATGAATTTCACCTGCTCTAGCAGAGAAACTGCACCCATTAAGTGCTCGGGTAGGTCCGAAGAACTTATAGACATCAACTACAGAAATAGTTTCCTGATCTGTTGCCAATGGCGACTGAGATGTAAATGACTGTATCATGAATGTAACCTTTTTTTGAATGCGAGCCACTTGGTTAGGGTGGCCCGCAATCTGTGTTCAATTATTTTTTGAACTTGGCTGGGTCAGCTGGTCTATAGAAGAAATCATCAAGGAAAGTGGAACCACCCCAACGATCTTTGCCAACTGCTAGCCAATCTTGGCTGTTTGGATCACAGTCTTCCCCCATAATCTTTTCAAGGTCATTGTATGTGATTGTAACCGGGTCAACCATAATAGACTGAACTTTTGGACCTTGACCTTGCAAGGTACGCATCATAATATCCCAGATAAGTTCCATCTCATCTTGTGGAGGCCATGTCTGAATCGCACTAGAAATGTAATCTGGGTTTTTACGCCAGTGACATAAAGCACCAAGTTCACCACCAATGGCAACGGGAATATCACCACGCCCTGATTGGGCAAGAGCGCGAAGAACCCCCATTTCGGCTGCTGATTGAACTACGACGCCATCAAGCTTACCAGGGTATGTAGACAACCATTTTTGTACTTCACCTTGTGCAACTTGGTCAGTCCACATACCGGCGATAGAACCAACAACCTTTATATCAGGTGCTGTTGCCAGACCTGCTTTTACACCTCGGTCTTGGCTGTCAGATGCGGAGGTGCCGGGAATACCTTCAACTACTAAAACATTACCCTTGCCACCAATTTCCTCTGCCATCGCTTTACCAATTACCCAACCAGCCAACTGATAGTTCACTGATGAGTTAACAGCATATTCTGAGGTTAGGTAGCCTGTCAAAGAAAATGTCGGTACACCTTGGTCATAGGCATATTTAACTGTTTGATTAAGGGCTGTTGGGTTAGAACAGCACACAATAATTGCATCAACACCCTGAGCCACAAGTTGACGCATTTGTTGAATTTGCGTTGCGTCTTTTAGGTTAGATTGGGTAACAACCACTTCGGAAATTAGCCCAAGTTCTTTCCATTTTGGGATGATTTCATCTTGAAGCTGTTTCATTGCATTTGCACGCCAAGTATTACCGGCATAAGAGCTTGCATAACCAATTTTCCAAGGGGGGGGATTTTTGGCAACAAAATCTTTATAAACACTTGCACCAATCGGCTGTGCGGGGTCTATCATTTCAAGATTATAAAGCCGTTTACGAACGGACTGATCTATATCGTCCAGCCCCGCCGCAATAGCACCACTAAGACAAAAAGCGAGTACTGTACCAAAATAAAATAACTTTTTTAAAAAACTCATTGAATTCTCCTCTGTATTTTAATAGTTGCTTAAAAAAAATAATTATAAAACATTTTGTGTATTAACAAATAACATTAGGTATAAAATAACAGTATATTATGCTTTATAGGTTGATTATATAGCGACCTGTTCTTTATCACCTAATTTTATTTTTAATCGTAAAAAGCACTAGGAGCTTTTTTGAAAGTCTCCCAGTGATTAGGATCATGACCTGTGACCACGATAGCCCCTGTATCTTCTGCAATCTTGCGAAGTTTAGCGACCGATCGTGCTGCATCAACAGAAGAGCAAACCAATCCTGGAAGGGCTTTATTTTCCCAATGATCCAAAGTGTATGCAGCATCGATTGTAAGTAACATCGGTCCTGTTTTTGATAAAGTAATAAGAAAAGATTGGTGACCAGGTGAATGTCCCGGTGTAAAAATCATTCTGATTGTTCCATCTCCAAACAAATCGTAGTTATCAGTATATTCTCCGCCCAAAAATTTCCAATCTAATCCAGGACGATCAAAGTCCATCTTGATATAAGCACCTTCTGAAAACCAATCGGGCTCAAAGGCATAATCATACTCTATTCTTTGAACAATGTGCAGAGCGTTTGGAAAACGCCCTATTGCACCACTATGATCAAGGTGCAGATGGGATTGCAGAACATATCTTACATCTTCGGGCTCAACACCGACAAGTCGACATTGTTCCACACAGTTATCCTTGACATCCATAATTGGATCATAGGCATCAATTACTGCCCCCCAGTGTCCTCGCTTGTCAACCGCCACTTCAACAGCATTTCCCCCATCTATCACAACATTTCCTTTGGGGTGTTTTATCAAAAACCAAGGAACAGGGATCTCAAAATCATCCTCACCTTGATTCATTTTAATGTATTTGGTTTTAGTTTTTAGTGTGCCTGTTTGAAACATATACAACTGAATATCTGTTACACCAGCAGAATAAGAATGAAATCTTGATCCAATATTAGGTACAGGAGCTAAATAACTCTTAGATCCAAAACGCTCTGTATCAGAGTTTTGTTTTTCACCCATCCGACTATTGGTTTCATCAAATTTCATTTGCTCTCCTTAAACTGTGTCTATTATGGACACAGTTTATACACTTTATAAAAGGCTCTGGAGCCTGATAAAATTATAAAACATGTAAAAGCTATAATATAGAAATTTTATACAAAAATCAACTCAAAATCTCACTTTTTTTAAAAGTTATATAACTTTTTAATTTTAAAGGATATTTTACCTAAGTATAAAAAACACCAAATAAACAATACCATAAGTTGTCGTATATGGGACCAAATAGGGGACATGGACGGATTGTTTATTTTTCTTAAATGTTGCTTGATATGTTTTAAATGGGGTATTTTTTGGGATCTTGGACGGATTTATCCTGTGGTTTTATGTGCCATTACACCATATTCTCTTAGAAATTTTGCCCCTTTTTGGATGTTATGTGCTATGGCTACCATGCCATAAAAGGTCATATTCTTTGCCAGCCCCATAATTTATAACTATTTTAACAAATTACTTATGCGGAGATCCCATGTTAATTATAAGCTGTTATATTTTGTTATAAATTGTTTTGGTTTTGCTATCCGCATTAGAGCTTCGGCGAAGAAGTAGTCGCCGAACATTACAGCCGCATCTTCCCCTTGCTTGTGGGGGGCGGAATAACAGCCATGTTTTAGGATGCCACGGTGGTTGTCTTCCGTTGCCAAATACCCTTTTTCACATAAGCCTTGTAACAAATACATTGCCTTTTGTTTGTATTCATTTGATACATCTGTATCAGGGTGTAAATCAGCAATGTCTAGCATACCTGCGGCCATGATGGCGGATGCAGACGAGTCCTCTGGGACAACATCGGCATTGTCGTCAAAGTCATATGGGGGGACAACTTTATTACCTAGACACTCAAACCATTTTTTTGTTAATGCCTGTGCTTGGTGCAAATATGCCACATCGCCTGTATTGGCAGCGGTGCATGCTAAGCCCATAATCGCCCATCCTGTTCCCCGTGACCAGTAACTTTCATCGTGTATCCCTTGGAAAGTATATCCCTGTATTTTATCACCAGTATGGGTGTCGTATTCCACCGCATGATACAAAGTATCATTCGCCCGACGAAATGCCCGCATGGTCATTTTAGTATGTTCTTCTGCCACCAAAGTAAAGCTGGCATCACCAGTTTCTTTGCCCGCCCAATATAGCAATGGAATATTTGCCATAGTATCAATAGCGGAACTGGATCGTCCCCGCATATCGTCCATTGGTCCCCAAGAAGATACATACGATCCCTGTCTGGTTACCACCAATCGAGAACGGAGTTTTTTCGCTGCATGCAGGGCAATATCACGGTATTTTGTATCGCCCGTAATACGATAAAATGGCATGGCAGAACTTAGGAATATAAAACCAATATCATGGGTGTTACCATCATGCATGCGTTGTTCCACCAACTTCATGCGTTGCTCGGCTATAATTAGGTATTTTTCGTCACCTGTGTGCAAATAGCTGGTTAACAATAATCCGACTGTAAAGCCACAGAACCAATTGCCGTGGCTCCAATTTTCGCCTGTATATCCTGCGGAATGATTGGCAAACATAGTGTCCCATGACCCATCCGGATAGGTTACATAAGGAAAATATATACCCAGTATTTTTTCGTCTTCTAAGGTTTTCTTAGCAATTAAATCTAATGCTATTTTTATAAATGGTTTCATTGTGGTACTCCTTAATAATACATGTAGTGTTTGTTTTAAGATTCTTTATTGCCACAGCTTTGACGTATAATAAGTCTTGGGGTCTGTGACAGATTTAATATGGGTTCCGATACATTTGGGTCATATTCATGAATAAATCGACTGATAACCAAAGATATTTCTTTGGCGGGGTTTTCAATAGTCGTAAGTGGGGTACGGCGTAATTCAGCCTCTGGAATATTATCGTATCCGACAACTTTTACATCTTTACCTGCTTGTAGATTATGTTTAAATAACGCATCCATCACCCCAATAGCAACAAAATCATTATAGCCAATAACAGATTCAGGAATAATACCTTTTTGCAACAAAGTATGCATACTGTTATATCCGAATGTACGACTTGACCCCCCATTGATAACCCATTTTTTATTGAATTTAATATCGTGGTAATTTAATACACTTGTATACCCAGCATACCGGTTCGAATAGGCTTCGTTTTTTGCATATCCCCCAATAAAATAAATTTCCTGACATCCAGAATTGATCAGGTGTTCGGTCGCTAATTTCATTCCCAACATGGAGTTTGTCCCCACATAATTAAAATTATTTGTGGGAATGGATCGTACTGCTAAGACAGTGGGTATTTTGCTATTGGCAAAACTGTTTAAGTCTTGTTCGCTTGTTCCTGTGGCTGGCACTAAAATAATACCACCTGTATTATTGTCTTTTTGTAAATTTTTTAGAATACGAGTTTGTATGGTAATATCATCATCAGAACCAATAAGAGTAATAAAATAATTTTCCACATTAAATTCATTTTTTAAATGAAAATATAATAATTGGAAAAAAGGGTTTTGGATGTTATCTACAATTAGGGCAATGGATTGGAAAAAGCTATCAGATTTTTTATGCTGACTTTTAAAATTATACCCTAAATTTCTTGCGGTTGTCAGGATGTGATCATAGGTTTCTTGTTTAAAATTCCCTTGATTACGCATTGCTAAAGACACTGCCGATGGAGAGAAACCAGTGGCTTTGGCAATATCTGTAATTTTAACTTTTTTGACCATAGTTATTTTTAAATTCTATATATTGTATATTGTGTATCACCATATATGTGCAACATACAATACCATTTTTATAAGCTTATGAATACACTTAATCATTGATTATCATATCTGCTGCCTTTTCCCCAATCATAATCGCTGGGGCATTTGTGTTACCACTGTTTAATAATGGCATTATGGAATTGTCACAAATTCGCAGATTGTTAATACCATACACCCGTAATTTATTATCCACAACCGCCGTTTTGTCATTTTTCGGTCCCATTTTACAAGTGCCTACGGGGTGGTAGTCAACCGATGCGTATTCTCGTGCATATGCTAATATATCCTGACGATTGGTTTTGTTTGCACTGGGAAGTCGTTCCTGTTTGATGTGCTGTGCAATGGCAGATTGTGTTAATATTTCCCGTACATGCCCCACCGCTTTTACAGACATGTCACGATCAAATTCTGTGTCATGGTAATTGGGGTCAATGTGTGGCATATCATATGGGTTATCTGAGGTGATTTTCACTTCCCCACGACTGGTTGGACGCATATTACAAGTATTAATCGTCAATCCATGACCTGGCACATAAGTACGAGCACCATTTACCACATATGCAGGTAAGATATGGGTTTGTAAATCGGCCCGCCCTGTGCCATGGACATCGATAAAGCATCCCCCCTCTGCCACAGGTGAAGTGGCAGGACCTGATTTATGCATTAACCATTCCAAACCTGCACTTAGGTTACGAGGAAAAGAATCTTTGCCGTCATAAGAAATGGGTTTTTTTAAATCACACACCACATATGTGTTTAAGTGATCTTGATAGTTTTTGCCAACACCTGATAAGTCCAGTACACTTTTAATGCCATGTTGCTGTATTTCGTCTGCGGGACCGATACCAGATAACAACATTAATTGTGTGGAATGGATACTGCCTGCACTCAATAAGACTTCATTATTACACCATACAGTTTTTGTTGAATTGTTTTTAATATATTCAATTCCCACTGCTGTTTCATTTTCAATGATAATGCGTTTGGCACGGGCGTGGGTGATAACTGTTAAATTTGGGCGGGACAAAGCAGGGCGTAAATAACATACAGCTGTGGAGGCACGTTTACCATTGTGTTGTGTGACTTGGTATAAGCCTGTACCCAGTTGTGTTTTACCGTTGAAGTCTGGGTTAACCTTATGTCCCGCCTGTTGTGCGGCACGGATATAATCGTACGAAATAATATTTGGGGTGCGTTGATTGGATACTTTCAATGGTCCCTCAGTACCATGATATTCATCCGCCAAAAACTGATTTGCTTCAGCTTTTTTGAAATATGGTAATACATCGTCATATGACCAACCATCATTGCCAAGTTCTGCCCAATTGTTATAGTCTTCTTTTTGCCCACGGATATAAATCATACCATTGATAGAACTGCTACCCCCAAGGGTTTTACCTAATGGGAACCAGAATTTACGGTTATTCATATGTTTTTGTGGGGCACTTTCATAACAATAGTTGACACTAGGTTTTTGTAATTTTGCAAATCCCCCTGGCATATGAATCATCAAATTGTTATCTTTGCCACCTGATTCTAATAACAGTACAGTTGTATTTGGATCTTTGGTTAAACGGTTTGCTAATACACACCCCGCAGATCCCGCCCCAACGATAATATAATCATATGTCTTCGTACGCATTTGAATATCCTCTTCTATAATGTAAAAAATGGCAAAATATTAAATATTTAGTAAATAAAACAATTTTATTATATTATTTTTTACTTTTCAAGTAAAAAATAATATATTTAATCCTTTTATATTAACAATTAGAGTACGCTTAATAGATAATAATTAAATTTAAGTCATTATTATAGTAGTTTTTTTTATCTATGTATTCCTGTTAAAATATTTACTAAAATATTTACTATATTTTTATTGACTCTTTATATTTTTCCTTAATAATGTATTTGATTGTTAAATTTTTTTATTATAGACTTTGTGCTATTATAATTTTTTAACATCGTAACTTTAATTGTTAACTTTTATTATGGGAGAATTACATATGAACATTAAAAGTAAAGTTTTATCTTTGGTTGTTGGCACAGTGACTGCAGTAACCATAGCAACAAGTGCCATTGCAGGGGGACCTCCATGGACAATTGGATTTAGCCAAGACACGATGGATCATCCATGGCGGGCATACATGGTAACATCAGCAGAAGATCAGGCAAAAAAATATCCTGATCTTATTAAAAGATTTATTTACACCGATGCGGGTGGATCAAACGAAAAGCAAATTGCCGATGTGGAAGATTTAATTTCTCGGGGTGTTGATTTAATTATGATGTCTCCAAGGGAAGCACAAGCATTGGTACCTGCGGTGGAAGCAATCAAAAAATCTGGTATTCCTTTGGTAGTTCTAGATCGTGAGGTTGTAGGTGACGATTATAATGTATTTATTGGTGGTAATAACCTAAAAATCGGTGATGAATTAGGTAAATATACCAAGGCAAACGCACCTAAAAATTTCAAATACCTAGAATTAGAAGGTATCCCTGGTGCAACCCCAACTATCCAACGACATGAGGGATTTACGCAACAAATTCAAAATGGTACAACCCGTTTGGATGCACAGCCTGCGAACTATGATATGGCACCAGCGATTCCAATTATGGAAGACTGGTTGACTCGTTACAAAGGGCGATTTCAAGTAATTTACGCACACAACGACCCAATGATTTTGGGGGCGATTAAAGTATTGAAAGATGCAGGGTACAAGCCAGGTGAAGTATTTTTGGTGGGTGTAGACGGACAACGGGAAGCCTTTGAAGCGATTAAAGAAGGCTGGTTGAACGCAACCGCTATTTATGCAACAGGTGGTGCTTTGGGTCTGGATATGGCTGTGCGGGTACTAAAAGGCGAATCTGTTCCAAAACGGATTATCACAGCAACGCCTGTAATCACCAAGGAAAATGTAGATGACTTCTATAATCCAAACTCTCAATATGTACGCTAATTAAATATACAAAAATGGGCTTCCACATTAAAATTTCTTTTAATGTGGGGGTCTGTTTTATAAATATAATTTGGGGGAAAAGAATATGCACAGCGAAGATTTAGTACTTGTTGAATATGTAACAGATGCTATCGCCATATTACGCTTAAACCGTTTGGAAAAACGCAATGCACTAAGTAATGTGATGTTGTGTCAGTTAGCGGCATATATCCGTCAATTGGAAAACACAAAAGGCATGCGTTGTATTATTTTGACCGGTGGTGACAAGGCGTTCTGTGCTGGATCGGATATTAAAGAATTTGCTGAATATGGCATTGATGCCATTCATAATCCATCCCGTATGCAGGCGTGGTCTTACATTGAAAATACTCATATCCCTATGATTGCCAGTGTGTCTGGCATATGTATGGGTGCTGGACACGAACTTGCTATGCTGTGTGATATAGTGGTTGCGGACACAGATGCAATTTTTGCCCAACCAGAAATTAAGTTGGGACATATTCCCGGGGATGGTGCCACGCAAAGGTTACCAAGACTTATCGGTAAATATCGGGCAATGCAGATGATTCTAACTGGGCGACCGATTACAGGGCAACAAGCATATGATATGGGCCTATTAAGTCAAGTTACCCCTGTGGGACAAGCGGAAAAAATGGCAGTTACTATTGCTAAGCAAGTGGCGGAACATTCTTTGCGGGCATTGTCGCTTGCCAAAGATGCGGTGAAAGCGTCACAGAATTTATCTTTAAACGATGGTCTTGTCAAAGAACAACACAACATAAATGAAGCATTTACCACCAAAGATCAACAAGAGGGTCTATCGGCCTTTTTAGAAAAACGACAACCCAATTTTACAGATGAATAAACATAAAACAATATGTGTAAGTATGTACCGAGGAGAATAAATTATGCAATTACAAGGCATTCGTATTATCAGTTTTAATCATTTTTTGATGGGTCCATTGGGCATGCAGTTTTTGGCAGATTTAGGTGCCGATGTGATTGCCATAGAATCATGCCAAGGGGCATTCCAGCGCCAATGGGGTGGTATGGGTAGTAAAAAGATTATGGGTGAAGGCGGATTACATGCAGTTGCCAATCGTAACAAACGGAGCCTCGCCGTGGATTTAAAATCCCCCGAAGGTGTTGCCCTTGTAAAAAAACTGATTGCTACGGCTGATGTCGTTTCCGATAACTTCCGCCCTGGGGTAATGGATAAATTGGGTTTCAGTTTCGAAGATTTAAAAGCCATAAATCCACAAATTATTTATGCAGGAGCTTCTGGTTTTGGACCTACGGGTCCTTATAAAAATCGTCCTGGGCAAGATATGATGGGACAAACTATTTCAGGTATGTCATGGATTACCGGTACCAAGGAAACAGGTCCTCGTATGGTGGGCGTATCCGTCATAGATCATCATGGTGCCATGATTTTGGCGGCAGGGATATTGGGGGCATTGGTGCAAAAAGAACGCACAGGCGAAGGGTGTCGAGTGGATGTAAACTTGTTGTCTTCTGCTCTGGATTTACAAGCGGAATCTTTAGTGTATTACTTTAATGGTAAAAAACCTGATTGTCATCAACAAGAATCACAAATCGGTTCTTGGTTTCATGGGGCACCATATGGCATCTATAAAGCATCCGACCGATATATTGGACTGTCATTGGGCGATGCTAATGTAATTTTAAAGCTGTTAGGGGTGCGAACTGATACCACATACAGCGAAGCAGATATGTATAACAAACGCCACGAAATCGCCCATTTAATTGGCGATGCTGTGCAAGATAAAACTTATGATGCGTTGGCAACTTTGTTTGAACCAAATGGAGTATGGTATACACAGGTGAATGATTATGACGATGTTATCAATGACCCACAGATTCAACACAATGGGGACTTTTTAAAGGTTATGGATGCAGATGGCGAAGATCTCATCTTAGTCGCCAATCCTGTGCGATATAATGGTGAAATTGCTCCCGTGCGGTTACCCCCACAAAAATTAGGTGCCCAAACGCATGAAATACTTGACGAAATTGGACTTTTAGAGCAAGATAAAAAGAACTTAATTGAACAAGGTGTTGTAGTGGCTGGATAATTCCCTTGTTACAAAGGAAAAAAGTAAAATCATGTTATTAAAAACACAAAATATTTCTAAGTTTTATCCCGGTGTAAAAGCGTTACAAAATATAAATTTCAGCATTGATAAAGGGGAAATCGTATCTGTTGTCGGTGAAAACGGAGCGGGTAAATCTACTTTAATGAAAATTCTGTCAGGGGCGATTTCACCCTCTGAGGGACAAATATTTATGGATGACAGCCCTGTTGTGTTCACCAAGCCTACGATGGCACAGAATATGGGTATTTCAACCATCCACCAAGAATTGATGATTATTCCCGAATTGTCTGTTGTGGAAAATGTGTTTATGGGGGCATTAAAACGGGGATTCTTAGGGATATTGGATTGGCAGAATATGGCATTAGAAACAGAGAAATTACTTGCGAAATTAGGGCTAAAATTGGATGTATTTGGCAAAGCGGGTAATTTAAGCGTTGCCGAACAACAGTTGTTAGAAATTGCCCGTTCGATTCGTCGTAATTCACGGCTGTTAATTATGGATGAACCAACAGCTTCGTTGTCACGAGAAGAAACAGAAAATTTGTTTAATTTGGTACGGTCTTTGCGAAAACAAGGCATTGCAGTTATCTTAATTACCCACCATTTAAACGAAATTTTTGAATTATGCGATCGGGCATTTGTACTTCGGGATGGACAGTATTCCGGTAAATCAGACATTCAAGACTTAACCGAAACCAAACTTATTGAAATGATGCTTGGGGCAGAATTGGTGCAGAATAAAGGTGAAGTTCGCAAATATACCCAAAACCCAGAAATTGTTTTAGAAACGAAAAATGTCACCCGAACCCCTGCGTTAAAAAACATCAGTATACAACTGCACCGTGGGGAAGTGCTTGGTATTGCTGGTTTAATGGGGGCTGGTCGTACAGAATTGGTACGGGTATTATATGGTGCGGATGTTATCGACAGTGGCGAGATACATATTAACGGTGAAATAACTACTCTAAAAAATCCTCGTGATGCCATTGATAATGCGGTTGGATTAGCCCCAGAGGACAGGAAGACCCAAGGGCTTATCTTGTCCATGTCCATTGCCCACAATGTAACCATGTCATCATTAAAATCTTATTCAGGTCTGTTGGGATTAAGTTTGAGCAAAGAAAAAAAAGATGCGGATAAATTTTGTACTTTACTGGAAACAAAGCACACTGGGGTAGAATATGAAGTGGGTACTTTAAGTGGCGGGAATCAACAAAAAGTAGTTCTGGCAAAGTTACTGGGGGCAGGTACAGATATTTATTTACTAGACGAACCGACTCGGGGTATTGATGTTGGGGCAAAAAAGGCAATTTCCAACCTGATTTGGGACATTACCAATCGGGGGAGTTCGGTCATTATTATATCGTCTGCCATTGAAGAGCTTATCACTGTATGTGACCGTATTGTGTGTATGCACCAAGGGGAAATTACTCAAACATATGATCGTAAAGATTTTGATTTAAATAAAATTATGCTGTCATCCATGGGTAATACAGATACGATGAAAGGAAATATGTAAAATGTTTAAATTGAAAAATGTTTTATTGCATGGAAACATCATTATCTTGGTCGCATTGATTTTAGTTGCCACTGCTGTTTCCGACTATTTTTTAACCTTTGAAAATATTATCAATGTGGTGCGGGTGGCATCGTTAATCGGCGTTGTTGCCATTGGTATGAACATGGTTATCATCTTGGCGGGGATTGACTTATCCGTTGGTTCTGTCGTTGCCATAACTGGGGCGGTAACCGCCGGTTTATGGAATACAGGTAACCCGCAATTATTTGTTGCTTTACCATTGTTAATTGCCATTTGTGTAGGGTGTTTAAATGGCGGTATGGTGGCATGGTTCCGTATGCAACCGTTTGTGGCAACTTTAATCATGATGACCGTTGTACGGGGGGCGGGCTTAGTATACACTGGTGGACAGCCCATATATGCGGATTATCCCGATTGGTTTTCATATTTGGCACGGGGTATTGTGTTTGGGTTGCCCGTACCCACAGTTATTTTTATTATTGTGACCCTTGCTGCTTGGTACATTATGCGATGGCGACAAATTGGACGGGAAATTTATGCTATCGGTTCCAATGAAACCGCCGCCTGGTTGTCGGGCATATCTGTGCAAATAGTTAAAATTAAGGCTTATGCGTTCTGTGCGTTTTGTGCGGGTGTTGCTGGGTTAATTATGACCGCTCGTATAGGATCTGGGGAACCGGGACAAGTGGGGGTATTTTTAGAACTTGATGCCATTGCGGCGGTGGTTATTGGCGGAACTTCGCTTCGGGGTGGTAAAGGATCTGTTTGGGGGGCAGTTATTGGTGTATTGATTATTAGCATCGTTAATAATTTGTTTAACCTGTTGGGTGTGGGACCCGCATGGCAACAAGTGGCAAAAGGTACGATTATTATTTTAGCAGTAATCTTACAAAGCCTCAGCGATGGCACCTTATCGTTCAAAGATATATTTAAATCAACAGGTGCATTTTTTTGTGCGTTTGTCAGGAACACTTTACGGGTACACACATGGATGAAGCCTGTGTTGTTAATACTGGTACCACTGATGATTATCAATGTTGCCGTGTGGCAGTCTTCAAAATCCATGTATGAAGTAGATTTTGCCAAGGCACCATATCGCATTGCCAACAACCTAGAATTAACCCGTGTATATCATAGGGCAAAACCTTTGTACCAAGAGGTCATCGATACCTATCCTAACAGTAAATATGCCTTGTTGTCCCGTATTGGTATAGCCAATATTTTATTTAAAACCGGTGCACTCGAACAATCAAAAGCCGCATACATTGCCTTATTGGATACATGGGGTACTGGACATATGGTCGCTAAAATGCACTATGACATCTTAAATAATTATATTCAATTATTACAAGAAATGCAGGATGATGAAACCTTTAAGGATATTTATCAGCTGATTGCAGAAATGTATCCCAACAGTGATGCTTTAACGGAGGCGGGGGTGTACTTAAAACAATTGGAAGCAAAGAAAATTGTCGATAACAGCAGTGTATTGCAAAATGCCCCGGTGATTATAATGGCGGATGATGTTGTTGTACCTGATGCTGTGAAAGTGGGGGGTACTTTTGAAATTTTGATAACTGTAAAACCTAACGGAGGCAAGTCCACGGACTTTTCTGTGATGACTCCGAACGGATTTTGGAATGCATTTATGTTGATGGACATCATGCCACAGCCTAGGGGTATATCTGAATTTTGGGGCAAACAAGCATGGGCATATGGACAAATCAGCGAACCGATGCAGATAAAAGTCACACTCAAAGCCAAAAAAATTGGTATAGCAAAATTTGATTTAGATGTGGAGCAATCGTTTAATATCTTGGATTTTCAGATTGTAAAATCTATTACAGTGGGGGAATAAGTTGTGATGAATTGGATAAAAAAATACCCATTTATAGCGGTTTTGATTTTAATGGCCTTGATTTTTCATTTATTGTCGCCTGTATTTTTTGAATTGGATAATATAACTAACATATTAAAACAATCGTCTATTTTAGGATTTGTAGCACTAGGTATGGCGTTTGTGTTGATTGTGGGGGGACTAGATTTATCAGTCGGGTCGGTCATGGCATTTTCTACTGTTATTATTGCTGGTATGGCGGCGACTTATTCCCCTATATTTGGTATTCATGCGGCCCTTATATTAGGGGTGCTTATTGGGGTGCTGAATGGAGTGTTTGTGGCGGTATTTAATTTTCAGCCCATTATTGTAACCCTGTCCAGTATGGCGATTGTCCGTGGACTTGGTATGGTATATTCGGATTCCCGTCCCATTTTTGGTACTTTACCAGATGAGTTTTTCTGGTTATTTGATGGTATATTCTTGGGCATTCCCATTCCTGTGTGGCTGTTTTTTACAGTATGTGTATTATCTATGATATTTATGCACTACACAGAAACAGGACGGCAGATTTATCAGGTGGGTGGGGACGAACATGCTGCTCGTCTTGCTGGTGTAGAAGTCGTTCGCACAAAAATTTTATGTTACGGATTAAGTGGTTTTATGTCGGCTATTGCTGGATTGTTATTGGTTGCCCGTATGCGATCGGGCGAAGCTGTTGTAACTGGTATAGGCTTGGAATTGGATGCCATTGCTGCGGCTGCCATCGGTGGGGTATCATTGATGGGCGGTGTGGGAACTATTCTTGGTACTGTATGCGGTGTGTTTATCATTGCTATGATGAGTAATGCTTTTAACCTATTGGGGATTAACCCATATTGGCAACGCATTATTGTTGGTGTTGTATTATCGATTGCGGTCATTTGTTATTCCAATATTTCATTAAGGCGGTTATTTAAAATATTTGCTAAATAACCAAACATAGTGTACTTTATATATTATTTAAGGAGAAAAATATGAAACATACAATGCCAGTCTTTATCAGAGAAAATGGTTTTTATATTGGCGGAAAAACTTTAAATCCAAAAAACCTAGACCGCATGAAACGCATAGACCCGGCACATGGAGTTGCGGTCAGCTCCATTCCCCTATGTAATGCTAAGCATGTAAATCATGCGGTACAAACCGCACGGAATGCCTTTGAAAATGGGTGGGAACATACACCGGCAAGCGTACGGGCAAGTATCTTGTTAAAAACCGCCCAAGGCATTCGGGATAATGTGGATACATTAGCATATTGGGAAACATTGGAAACTGGAAAGCCGATTCGTCAATCCTATGATGAAATTATTGGGGCGGCGGATCATTATGAAGCCGTGGGCGGATTTGCCCGCATGATAACCGGCGAAACTTATAATGGATATGGGGAAAGCCTATTTGGTATGAATACTAAACAACCAATTGGCGTAGTGGGAATAATTACCCCTTGGAACTTTCCCTCTATTGTCCTTGCAGAACGCTTGCCATATATTTTGGCGGCGGGATGCACAGTGGTATTAAAACCTTCTGAATTTACATCTACCACCAGTTTAATGTTAGGCGATATTATGAAAGATGCAGGTTTGCCCGACGGTGTATATAATGTAGTAACCGGCACAGGGCAATCAGTGGGTGAAGCCATGTCGAACCACATGGATATCGATATGATATCATTTACAGGTTCTTCTGTGGTTGGCAAATGCGTACTTGCATCGTCTGCTCGATCTAATTTCAAAAAAATTGCTTTGGAACTAGGCGGAAAAAATCCACAAATTGTCTTTGCGGACAGCGACTTGGATGATGCAGTTGATGGTATTGTGTTTGGATTGTGTTTTAACGCAGGACAGTGCTGTGTGTCTGGATCCCGCTTAATAGTGGAAAAATCCATTGCTAATATAATAGTTGATAAAATTATCAAAAAATTGTCCCATGTACAGGTGGGGGATTCATTGGACGAAAATACTCAAATGGGGGCAATTGTCAGCGATACCCATTATCATAAAATACTAAACTACATAAAAATAGGTATCGAACAAGGTGCAAAGGTAAAATTGGGGGGTAAGGAAATTGCATCTGATGGCTTATTTATTGAACCGACTGTATTTACAGGTGTTACAGCTGATATGGATATATTTAAGGATGAAATTTTTGGACCTGTGTTATCAGTCATTCCCTTTGAAACACCGGAAGAAGCCATTAAAATCGCCCAAGATACAGATTACGGACTTGCTGCGTCTGTATGGAGCAAAAATATCGACAAGGCTCTTGATGTCATCCGTAAAATGCGGGCGGGAAGATGTTGGGTAAATACGACTATTTTGGGGGGTCCAGAACAAGCTATTGGCGGATTCAAACAATCTGGCATAGGACGGGAATGTGGTATGGAGGGAATTTTTGAATATATGGAAAATAAATCCATTCATGTACACATTGGTAAACGAGATCATTGGATAAAATCAGGGGAATAAGTATGATAAAACCATGTATAATAGATATCAGTGGTGTATTTGTGGGACGAATATGGGATGCGGATTTACGGTGTCCTAGTTTGGTGAGTGTACGGGATGGGGTGGTATATGACATTACCACCGCTGATGTGCAAACCATGTCTGATGTGTTAGATTTGGATAGTCCCGCTGAATATGTACAATCCATCACAGGTACACAGGTCATGTCTTTGATCGATTTACAAACACAAAGTTTAACCGTCAATGGTGCCCCCAGTATGACCCATATTTTATCCCCAAATGATGTACAGGCGGTAAAAGCCTGTGGGGTGACCTTTGCCAAATCCATGGTCGAACGGGTTATCGAGGAACAAGCCAAAGGCGATGCGGACAGAGCCCATGCCATTCGCACGGAAATTGCCGAAGAAATCGGCACCACTTTACAAGACATTACCGCCGGCTCCGCACAAGCACAGCAGACAAAACAACTGCTTATCGAAAAGGGCTTGTGGTCACAATACCTAGAAGTAGGCATCGGGCCGTACGCAGAAGTGTTTACCAAAGCCCAACCGTTATCATCGGTCGGGTGGGGTATGGAAGTGGGACTGCATCCCGCATCAAGCTGGAACAATCCAGAGCCTGAAATTGTGTTAGCGGTCGATTCAAACGCCACTGTAAAAGGTATCACCCTAGGCAACGATGTGAACTTGCGGGATATCGAAGGATTATCCGCATTATTATTGGGTAAAGCCAAGGATAATAATGCGTCTTGTTCTATCGGTCCATTTATCCGTCTGCTTGATAAAAATTACAGCATGGAGGATGTGTGTAGTGCCTGTTTGTCCTTGCATATCCAAGGTGAAGATGGATACGCACTAAATGGGGAAAGCAGTATGACCGAAATCAGCCGTCATCCTTTGGACTTGGTGGCACAAACCGCAGGGGAACACCACCAATACCCGGATGGGTTTATGCTGTTCTTAGGCACTTTATTTGCCCCCACACAAGACAGGGATGCGGAGGGACAAGGCTTCACCCATAAAGTGGGCGATGTGGTTACCATCAGCAACGACAAACTGGGATATTTGCAAAATACTGTCCGACTGTCCACAGAATGTAAACCTTGGACATTTGGCATGCGGGCGTTTATGCAGGCATTACAAACCAGAAAATTTTAATTATACACCCCCAAAGAAAGAGGAAACGACATTAGAATTGTTTTTTAATCCGTAACAATCCGCTCAAACACATTGGGGGTGGTTAATACCATTCGCATTCTGAATATTGCCACCGCCAGCACCACTACATCCGCAACAATCATAGTCAGCAAGATACCCAACAATCCGTAATCTGTGTGAAATACGAATATGTATCCTAATCCTGCCCCAATGGTGGTATAGATACCAATCATGGCGATTGCCATAAATTTTGTGTCGTTCAGGGCGGTCAGTAGGCTGTATATAATACGGACAAACGATTGTATGCAAAACGCCCCCACCAAATATGGGATACTGTTTACAGCGACAATTATAATTGCCGGGGTATTGGTGTCTTGGCTTGTAATCATGGGGGTCAAAATCGGTTTTGCGTATACGATGCACACTACCGCTGTCACTAAGTCTATGACCAATACTAATACAAAAAAAATACCTAATGCTTGGTGTAGCTCTAATTTGTTCCGTCGTCCTGCCACCTGTGCCATATATGCCTTACACGCCTCGCCCATACCTTGTTGGGTGGAAAACGCCAACATCCACAGGTTCATTAGTAGCCCAAATGCCGATATGACAATCACATCATAATACCCCACATACAAAGTTAAATTGGTAAACAGTATCATTTCCGCAATAAATGACAGGGTCAAAAACGCCCCTAACACATAAATCAGTTTTTGGGTTTTAATATCGATAATGCGAAAATTCTGCCATAAGAAAATCCCATTTTTTCGGGCGTGTAAAGTGGCAAACAACACGGATACAGTGGTAATTATCACGGATGATATGGCGGTGGCTAATCCCGCCCCATAAATTCCCATTTCTGGCACGCCTAAGTTGCCATAAATACACACCCAATTTAAAAATATGTTTAAGGGAATTGTGCATGCTTTGATAATAAAAGCAAACCTGCCCCAGCCATAGTGTATAAGGTACATCTGATATGGTATGGCAAGTAAAAATGTGACCCCAAGCAACCGCCCATCGATATAATCGTTTATCATAACAGAGGTGATTTTGTCGTACTGTAATATATTCAAAAACACATCCACATGCCACAATCCGACCGCTGAAACCATTCCAAGCAGGACGATTATTGTTGCCGTTGCCTGTATCACCCGTATAGTCATTTGCGGATTATCCGCCCCTTTGGCTTGTCCTATTAACGCACTGGACAGTAACGCAAAGCCCATAATACATACCATTGGAAACCAAAATATGGTCTGTGCCATCATGGAAAATCCCACCATAGTCGCCGAATAATGCCCAAGCATCACCGCATCGGTAACGCCCGCAACCGCATCAATCAGTTGTATGGCAACAATCGGCATCAGTAACATAAGGATTTTTTTTAATAAGTGCAACATCCACTTTTACTTTATCAAATATGGCATTAAAATGCAAAATATATAATGGGATTCGTATGGGCAAAAATATTTTATTTTTATTGTATGGCTACTATTGAAATTAATAACCTTTACGCCATCGTTGACGGTTTCTGTTTGCAGGTTACACGATGTGGGGCGATTTAAATAATAAAACAGTATATTTTGTTAATACTTTTTGGGTGGTATACATAAAAAAACACAGGCAATACAGTAAAGTATTCCCTGTGTTTACACGATGTTTTATATGGGGGTTATTTTAGCCCATAAAATTCTGCGATTTGGTCGAGCATAATGTTGGCGGAAATGATGCCACCGGATGTGTTCCAGTATACATCCACCACCCGGTGTACATTACCTTTTTTTACCGCACTTAGGTTTTTCCACAGGCTGGTATCCATCCATTCTTTTTCAAAGGCGTATCCCTTACCATCGCCCTTATCCCAAGTGAAAAAGAAAATGCGATCCGCATCCATTTCAGGAATCCGCTCTTTGTTGGTAATTTTGATGGTAAATCCGGGTTGCAAAGCATTTGGTGCCCGTTTTAGGCCCGCATCGTTTAATACTACACCACTAAACGAATCCACTTGATAAATCCGTGCGTGATTCGGCAGGAAACGGATAATGGCAACAACTTCGTCGATTTTTGCATCCTTGATTTTTTGTGCCTTAGTGGTGTATTTTGCCAATAATGTATGCCCTTCTGCTTCTTTATTTAGGGCTTTTGCGTATAATTTGAAGTTATTTTTCCACTCCCCTTTTAGGGTTTCTGCCCATACAGTGGGGGCAATAGCATTTAATTGTTCTGCAATTTTTCCTTGCCATAGTTTGTTGGCAATAATCAAATCAGGCTCCAACAATGCCACGGTTTCCACATCTACTTTGCTTTCCGTACCCACAGGGGTTACACCTTGCATCAATGGTGTAATGTGTTCGTACCAAGGATCCCCAATCCAAGAATTTGTTGCCCCAACAGGTTTAATACCCAATGCCAGCAACGCTTCAGTCCCTTCATTGGTCAAGATAACCACCCGTTTGGTGCTGATAATGTCGGTTTCGCCCATGGCGTGTTTTACTTTGTATGCGAACGCAGGGGTAATGGTTATACATGCCATCGCTATACCACTTATTAAAGATAAGAATTTTTTCATATTATAGTAACCTTTCTGTTGTTGATATGATTTATAAAATAATACCCATATATGCTTAATTGCTTATACGATGGGTTGGGATAAATATGGGGCTGTCATTGGGACCATCGGCGGGAATAATTTTCCCTTGTACCCCAAATACATCGGCAAACACAGACGATATCATAATGTCAGTGGGCGTGCCTTCGGTGTATATGTTTCCATCCGCATGTACCACCACCATATAATCAGCGTATCGCATAGCAAGGTTAATGTCATGCAATACCATAATAATGGTTTTGTGCCGTTGCCTATTAAGTGTGCGTACATTGTCCAAACATTCCAGCTGATATGTTATATCAAGGTGGTTGATGGGTTCGTCCAATAACAAAATGTCCGCATCCTGGGCAAGGCACATTGCCCACCATGCCCGCTGTAATTGTCCCCCTGATACATTGGCAATACGGCGGTGGCGTAAATCCCACACCCCTGCTGTATGCAGGGCATCGTTAACCACTTGTTCGTCTGTTACTGTCCATTGTTGTAATATGTTTTGATGACAATAGCGCCCTAGTTTTACCAGTTGTAAAATCTGCATTTGTTGTGGGGCGGTGGGGTTTTGTTCCAAAAACGAAATACGCCTTGCCAAATCCTTACGGTGGATATTATTAAGGGGCATATCGCCAATTATTACTGTGCCATTTTTTGGCTTTATCAAGCCATTTATGGTGCGTAACAGGGTCGATTTGCCACAGCCATTTGGTCCGATAACAGCGGTAATTTTCCCACGGATAAAGTTCAAGGAAACATTGTTTAATACGGATTTTTCCTCATAGCTGACAGATATGTTTTTTATATGAATAGCCAGGGATGTCATGTTTTTTGACCTTTGTGATAAAATAATACCAAGAACGCAATACCACCCACAACGGCGGTCATAATGCCAACGGGAATTTGTAATGGTGCCACAATAGTCCGACCGATAAGGTCACCACCACAAACGATAGTGCCCCCGATAAGCAAAATTAGGCATACTTTGATGGTGCCATATGTGTCAGGGGCGATTTTATGGACGATGTGGGGAACAAGCACGCCCACAAAGCCAATTGGTCCTGTAAACGACACAGCAATGGCGGTTATGATACCAGCGGTGATAATCAAACACAAATTATATCGACGATTATGTCCGCCAATGCTGTTGATGGTGTGGGGATTTAAAGTCATTATCCTTAATATGGGTCCGAATATAAGGGCAATGACCGCTACACCCATAAACAATGGGGTCACAGTGGCGACTTGTTGCAAGGTGGCACCACTGACACTGCCACTTAACCACAATGCTGCCTGTTCGGATCGGTATATGGGCGATAACATCATCAACAGCGAAGTTATCGCCTTGCATAAAATCGCCACTGTGATACCTATTAAAATAAAGGAAGTCCCACTGCCCTTAATCAGGCGGTTTAACCATAGTACAACCATCAGTCCAAGCATCCCCGATGTCACCGCAAATAAGGGTAGGGTTTTAAAAGTATTGGTCATATTGCCTTGGGAGTCACTATATACAGCCAGGAAAAATACTGCCCCCAAAGCGGAGGCATCCGCAACGCCCGTTAGGGTGGGGGATGCAAGGGGGTTTTTGGTTGCTAGCTGCATAAAGTATCCGGCAACAGCAAGCATGCCCCCCGCCATAAAGCTCAGCAAAGTACGGGGCATCCGCAGTTTGTTGACAAAGATTTTATATAATGCTTTACCTTCCCCTTGTAAGGCATCGATAACCTGAGATATGGATAGTACAGATTTGCCAATTGCCAATGATAAATATAATACTAACACGGATATTCCAACACATGCAATCAGGGTTATCAAGCTGATAATAGGAATTTCATGGGACAACAAGCGGTTGCGAATAAGGATATTTTTTGCCATATGTATGTATTTCCTTATGTATCCATTGTTTTCATATGCGTACGATACAACAGGCGTAAAAGGAATATCCCCCCTAAGACAGATAATACTATGCCGATACTGACTTCCGATGGGTGTAAAATCAATCGGGATATAATATCAGCGGATAACGCACATATTATGCCAACACTTATATTGGGAACAAGCAGGACTTTAAAGTCGTGGGATTTTAGTATAATGCGTGTTACATGTGGTACCAACAATCCAATAAATGCTACTGGTCCCGCTATGGCAATACCGATTCCAGATAATACACCGGCAACCACAAAAGCTATGCCCCGAAGCCGTGCAGTATTAGCACCAAGGCTAGTTGCCATCTGATTTGACAGGCTCAGCACCGCAATGTGATGACGGGTATATATAAGCAGGGGCAATATCAATACCAACACCCCAAAATTGTATAATACCAAATCCGCAGGGCGGTTATTAAATGACCCAAACAACCAATACAGGGTAACAGTCATCATGGTTTCATCCAGTATCAACATCAGTTGCACAATACCAAAAAAGGTGGTGGCAAACATCGCCCCCACCAAGATAAGCACCATATCCCCATGATATTTTTGTAATTGATATGCCACTGCGTACACAATGATACCAGTTACAATTGCCCCGATAATGGCAAATACGGAAATCATCGTACTGGTATAAATCAGCCCCAAGGCAAACGACACAGATACAAACAATGCCCCACCCGCATTCATTGCCATAATCCCGGGTGATGCCAAAATGTTACGGGTAACAAATTGTAAAATCAGTCCACTGGTGGCAACACACCCACCCGCCATTAATGCTACTAAGGTACGGGTACCCCGATAATTGACAATAATATCGGTAACCGAATCATCGGCGGTACCTTGTATTACCTGCCAAAAAGTTGTCAGCGGGTAATATTTTGGGGCAACATAAAAGCTTAGCAAAATAAGAATGCCAAGTACAGTACCAACAGCCAAACGATGTAAGCAAGCAATAACGAAATTCTCCTTATGTATAATATGCTTGCGGATACCTAGTATAAATATGCTGTTACCTATTGTACCGCCATTGAAGGGGAGTGTGTACCATTTTTATACTATTTACGGCTAAAAAAAAGCAGTATTTTCATAGAGTCCGCAGCTAAATGGCGGTCCCTGCAGGATTCGAACCTGCGACCTACTGCTTAGAAGGCAGTTGCTCTATCCAGCTGAGCTAAGGAACCACATATGGGGCTTTATAGCCTATTTTACGGGAAATGTCATATATAAATTTTGTTTTTTAAATTTTTTTGTAAAAATATTTTTTTACTTGCATTTTATAGTAAAAAAGCATACATAAAGTCTGTGGACGGGATATGGCGCAGTCTGGTAGCGCACTTGTTTTGGGTACAAGGGGTCGTTGGTTCAAATCCAGCTATCCCGACCATTTTGAAAGCACTGTGTTTGTTTCATAGTGTTTTTTTATTGTTTATTTTTGGGGGATATATATATTATATCGATGATATGCAAAAAAATATGAAAAAATCTGATCGAGTGGCATTTGTGTTGCAAACTTTGCAACGGTTATATCCCCAACCGCCCATTCCACTTCATCATAAAGACCCTTATACTTTATTGATTGCGGTGGTATTGTCCGCCCAGTGTACAGATGAGCGGGTTAATCAAATCACCCCATTGTTATTTGCCAAGGCGGACAATCCCTATGATATGATAAAAATGACCATCGATGAGATTCAGGATATTATTAAACCTTGTGGCTTATCCCCCATGAAATCCAAGGGAATATATGGCTTATCGCATATTTTAATTGATGCACATAATGGTATAGTACCAGATAGTTTTGAATATTTGGAAAAATTGCCTGCGGTGGGTCATAAAACCGCATCAGTGGTTATGTCGCAAGCATTCGGATACCCCAGCATGCCCGTCGATACCCATATCCATCGTTTGGCACAACGGTGGGGGTTGACCAATGGGGTATCGGTGGCACAAACGGAAAAAGACTTGAAACGCCTGTTTGATAAACAGTATTGGAATGATTTACATTTGCAAATCATTTATTATGGACGGGAATATTGCACCGCCCGGGGATGCGATGGAACCATATGCCCCATCTGTACCATTTTATATCCCAATCGCAAAAAACCCTTTAAGCACAAAAAGTCTTAAAACCACTTGTAAAGATGTTGGTGGTGTTATTTCCTCAGTAATATGGTGTTTGACATACACAGAGGTGCTGATATACTATTTTATCATATCCAATACTTTTGGTGTAAAATAAGAAAAGATAATATCCGCCCCCGCCCGTTTAAATGCAATTAGCGATTCAAGTATGGCGGAATCGTCCATTTGTCCCATATCTATCATATTTTGAATCATGCTATATTCTCCGGATACTTGATACACACAGACGGGAATATGGGTCATTGATTTTGCCTGTGCCACAATATCCAAATATGGCATGCCCGGTTTGATCATAACCATATCCGCCCCTTCGTTTATATCAAGGGCAATTTCCCGTTTGGCTTCCCGTATATTGGCAGGATTCATCTGATATGTTTTTTTATCCCCCTTTAAAACACCGCTACTGCCAACAGCATCCCGAAACGGTCCATAAAAGGCGGAGGCATATTTCGCCGCATATGACATAATAGCTGTGTTTACAAAGCCCGCATTGTCCAATTCTGATCGAATTGCCCCAATCCGTCCATCCATCATATCCGAAGGACAGATGACATCCGCACCATTTTGGGCTTGTAATACGGCTTGTTGCACTAGTATATCGATGGTTTTATCGTTGTTGATATATCCCGTGTTATCCAACACTCCATCGTGTCCATGGGTGGTGTAAGGGTCCAATGCCACATCGACAAACACTATAGGTTCGGGCACGGATTTTTTAATTGCCCTAAGGGCGGTGTTGATAATATTATTGGCATTTAGGGATTCCAAACCCATATTACATTTTTTATCCGCAGCGGTTACGGGAAACACCGCAAACCCCATAACCCCACGGATGTATAGGGCGGATATTTGTGTAATGGCATCGTCTATGCTAAGCCTATGTATATAGGGCATTGTGGCAATCGGTTCTGAGTCTTTATCAGTGATAAAAATGGGATATACCAAATCGTTTATACACAAGTGGTTTTCGGTGCTAAGTGCCCGTATTTGTGGGTTTTTGCGTAATCTTCTTGGGCGGTGTTGCAGTATCATTATCAATCTCAGTTTATATTCCTCCTCCACAATATACCACATATGTGATAAAAAATGCTAGATTTTCACAGGATAATTTCATATAATCGTTTTTTACATTCATACATATTGCAACACAGGTATATAATGCATACAATTTATATAGCTTCAGATCATGGTGGTTTTGACATCAAACAACATCTTATACAGGTTTTGACTGATACCAGACATATGGTACATGATTTGGGAACAAACACAGCGGACATCAGTGTGGATTATCCTGATTATGCCCATAAGGTTGCGGAAAAATTACAACAGGATGGTACCGCATTTGGCATATTGGTATGCGGTTCAGGTATTGGTATGTCGATTGCCGCCAACCGCCATAAACATATTCGGTGTGCTTTGGTAAGCACCCCAGAACTTGCCCGTTTAAGTCGACAGCATAACAATGCCAATGTGGTGGCAATAAGTGGTCGTTTTATACAGGCAACAACCGCCATAGAAATCGTAAATGCGTTTTTACACACTGATTTTGAAGGGGGGCGACACCAAAAACGCATTGATATGTTAAGGTAATTCAATAACAGACAGTAACACATAACAAAATGCAGGAGTACACAATAAAATGAATAACTTTTTTAAACACACTTTGGAACAAGCGGATGCTGCGGTTTTTAAAACCATTATCGATGAGGATATGCGACAACAGATGGGCATAGAATTGATTGCATCGGAAAATATTGTATCCCGGGCGGTGATGCAGGCAATGGGTTCGGTTATGACCAATAAATATGCGGAAGGGTACCCAACAAAACGCTATTATGGGGGGTGTGAAGTGGTGGATGTGGTCGAACAACTTGCCATTGACCGTGCCACAGAATTATTTGGGTGTGCCTTTGCCAATGTGCAACCGCATTCTGGGTCACAGGCAAACCAAGGGGTATTTAACGCCTTGTTACAACCAGGGGATACCATTCTGGGGTTGGATTTGGCGGCTGGGGGACACTTGACACACGGATCGAAGGTGAATCAATCCGGCAAGTGGTTTCATGCGGTGCATTACACAGTCGATGCACATACACATTTAATTGATATGGCACATGTGCATCAGCAAGCCAAAACGCATAAGCCAAAAATGATTATTGCCGGGGGATCTGCGTATTCACAACCTTGGGATTTTGCGGAATTTCGTGCCATTGCCGATTCTGTTGGGGCGGTTTTGTTGGTGGATATGGCACATTTTGCCGGACTTGTGGCAACAGGCACCCATGATAATCCATTCCCACATGCCCATGTGGTAACCACCACCACCCATAAAACTTTACGGGGACCACGGGGCGGATTGATTTTAACCAATGATGGGGATATTGCCAAAAAAGTAAATTCTGCTATTTTTCCGGGGATTCAAGGGGGACCTTTAATGCATGTGATTGCTGCCAAAGCGGTGGCGTTTGGCGAAGCACTACGACCAGAATTTACCACATATAGTAAACAGGTGATTGCCAATGCCAAGGTATTGGCGGATACTTTAATTGCTGGGGGCTTAAAAGTCGTATCTGGTGGCACAACCAACCACCTTGTGTTGGTGGATTTAACGCCAAAATCCCTTACGGGAAAAGTGGTTGATGCGTCGCTTGAGCGGGCGGGGATTACCTGTAATAAAAATGGTATTCCATTTGATAAGGAAAGTCCATTTGTAACCTCTGGTATCCGTTTGGGGACGCCTGCGGGGACAACCCGTGGATTTAAGGAAGTGGAATTTAAAATGATTGGAACCCTTATCCTTGAAGTTATCGATGGGCTGGTGGCGTCTGGTGAAGAAGGTAATGCAGATGTGGAAGATGCCGTGCATGATAAAGTAAAAGCATTGTGTGTAAAATTTCCCTTATATCCTGAATTATATTAAATGGATATACGATTATGCGATGCCCATATTGTTTTGAATTGGAAACACAAGTAAAGGATTCCCGTGCAACTCAGGAAAATACAGCGATTCGTCGCCGTCGTTTGTGTGGTAAATGTGGGGGCAGATTTACCACTTTTGAACGGGTGCAAGTCCGGGATTTAAAAGTACAAAAAGTTGATGGTAGCACACAAATCTTTGATCGGGATAAATTGGCAAAGTCCATTACCATTGCATGTCATAAACGCAATTTGGACGAATCAGATTTGGAAAAAATTGTTTCTGGTATTGTACGACAACTGGAACTAAATGGGGGAAATATAATTCAAACGAATGACTTGGGTATGTTGGTAATGGAGGGATTAAAACACATGGATTCTGTTGCTTATATTCGCTATGCATCTGTGTATAAAAACTTCGAATCGTCCCATGAATTTACGGAATTTATTAAAACCAATACGGATGACAAATAATATACATATACATTATATGCAATATGCCCTCCGCTTGGCGAGCAGGCATTTGGGATTAACCATGGAAAATCCATCTGTGGGCTGTGTACTTGTTCATAATGCCCAGATCGGGGGGCGGGTGGTCGGTGTGGGATATACGGCAATTGGCGGACGCCCCCATGCGGAAACCCAAGCCATCCAAATGGCGGGGGATTTATGCCGTGGGGCAACGGCATATGTAACTTTGGAACCTTGTGCCCATGCGGGGAACACCCCCAGCTGTGCCCAAGCGTTGATTGATGCGGGTATAAAAACCTGTTATATTGCCACCGCCGATTGTGATAACCGTACCCATCGGCGGGGTATAAAAATGTTACAAGAGTCGGGGATTGCCGTACATGTGGGGCTGTTGCAACACCAGGCGGATATACATCATATGGGGTTTTTCTTGCGTACCACAGAATCCCGTCCCATGGTAACCATTAAAATCGCCACGACTATCGACGGTAAGATTGCGTTATCAAATGGGCAAAGTAAATGGATAACCAACGAAAAATCAAGGGCATATGGACAGTATTTACGGTCAACCCATGATGCTATTTTGGTGGGGGCAAACACGGTCAGATATGATAATCCTGTATTAAATTGTCGGTTATCGGGCATGACTCACATGAGCCCTGTGCGGATTGTACTGGCACATAATCCCATACCACAAACCAGTACTTTGTTAAAGGATGGGGGCACAGCCCATGTATTATCAGGACACATCCCCAGCGTTTTAAAACAAATAAGTGCCTTGGGTATTAACCGCTTGCTTGTTGAAGGGGGGGCATATACGATTACCCAATTTATGCGATCAGGATTGGTGGATAATATTGCCCATTTTCGATCTTCAAAGATTATAGGGGACGATGGTTTTTCAGTTATCGGTGGACTAAATATTCAAAATATGGTACAAATACCCACATATAAGATTTTAAAAACAAAAATATTTGATAATGATATTTTTACTTTATATGGGGGCATATAAAAAATGTTTACTGGTATAATTACACATTTTGGCACCCTTGAAAGGGTAACACATAACACCCAAGGCAAAGATAACTGGGTCGATATGACCATTGGGGTGCGGGCGAATATCGATAGTAACACCATTGATATTGGGGCTTCGGTTGCCCATAATGGCGTATGTTTGACCATCACCCATAAACAGCAACGGGGCGATTATGGATATTTTGAATCAGATGTATCCAGCGAAACAGTGTCCAAAACAACGCTTGGGACTTGGAACAAAGGCATGGTTATTAATTTGGAACGGGCGTTAAAAATGGGCGATGAACTGGGCGGACATTTGGTCAGTGGGCATGTGGATGCAATGGCCCCCATAACCGACATTGCCCCCGAGGGGGACAGCCACAGGTTTTTATTTCAAATGCCCACCGCATTTGATACAATGATTGCCCCAAAAGGGTCGATTGTGATAAATGGGGTATCCTTGACTGTAAACGAAGTAACGGATACGCATTTTGGTGTTAATATTATCCCCCATACCATGCAAAATACCACATTTGGCAAATTGTCCATTGGTGATATGGTTAACTTAGAAGTCGATATTATGGCACGGTATGTGGCACAATATTTATCAAAAAAAGGATTTTAATATATGATTTCTGTACATGAAACTATATATAAAGACAGTGTATCAGGCATTTATCCCATAACCGATATTATTGCCGATGCCAAAGCGGGCAAACCCTATGTATTGGTCGACGATGAAAACCGTGAAAACGAAGGCGATGTTATGATATCGGCCCAATGTATTACCCCTGAGTGGGTCAATTTTATGATTACACATGCCCGTGGTTTGGTATGTGTTGCCATCACCCAGCAACGGGCGGATGCGTTACAGCTTGTTTTACAACCCCGTATGAATAAGGAATTTTTTGGTACCGCTTTTACCGTATCGGTGGAAGCTAAGCATGGGATCACTACGGGAATTTCTGCACCTGATCGGGCAAAAACGATTGCGGTTATTGCGGATGAAAATTGTAACAGCAACCATATTGTAACCCCAGGGCATATATTTCCCTTAATTGCCCACCCAGAAGGTGTCCTTACACGACGGGGGCACACAGAAGCAGGCGTGGATGTTGCCACCTTAGCAGACCATCATCCCAGCACAGTTATTTGTGAAATTATCAATCAAGATGGCACGATGGCACGGTTGCCAGAAGTAATTGTATTTGCCAAAAAATTCGGCTTAAAGGTGGGGACTATTGCCGATTTGGTGGCGTATCGCCAATTGCATAATACTTAGGTAAAATAGGCATATAATAAGGAATATACTATGACAAAAGTTTTAATTATCGAGGCACGATTTTATGATGACATCCAAGATATGTTATTAGATTCTGCCAAGGCTGTATTTGATGCACGGGGCGTACAATACGATGTTATAACCCTTAAAGGGGCGTTGGAAATCCCCGTAACTGTTCAAATGGCACATAAAAGTCCCAATTATGAATACGATGGATATGTATGTTTAGGGTGTGTCATTCGGGGTGAAACCACCCATTACGATTATGTGTGTGAACATTCCTGTCGGGGGATTATGGATGTGTCCTTAAAACATAACTTGGCGATTGCCAATGGTATTTTAACCGTTGAAAACAAAGCCCAAGCCTTCGCCCGTGCCGATGCCAATCAAAAAAACAAAGGCGGTTTTTGTGCTGAGGTGGTATTGAACATGATTGCCTTAAGACAAAAATTTTCTATAAAATGAAAGTAGCTCCCCCCACCAAAAATAAAAAACGCTCTGCCGCCCGTATTGGTGCGGTACAGACTTTATATGCGATAAAAATAGGACAAAGCGATATTTGTAAAGCCATGGCAGATTTTATCAAAAATGGGGGTATGGTGGAAATGGATGGTATATCATATCCCGCCAATCAACAAATGTACGGCCATATTATCAATGGCGTAATACAACGGGATGCGGATATTACAGATTTGGCAAATGCTGTTTTAACCAAACGCCCACTGCACCGCCAAAATCTTTTAATCCAGTTTATTATTAAAGCAGGCATTTTTGAATTGTTGGAAAACGATACACTTGATTCGCATTTGATAATCAGCGAATATGTGGATATTGCCCATGCGTTTTTTGAACCCAAAGAAGCCGGTATGGTCAATGGGGTACTGGATTCTGTATCCCGCACAGTACGATAAAATGGTACGATTTTTATGCATGAATTTAACCGCATATCCACATATTTTACCCCTTTAACAGGGATAGGGGCATATGGATTGTGTGACGATACCGCATGTTTACCTAAGTCTGTTACCCCTTATGTGGTATCGACGGATACTATTGTATCGGGGGTGCATTTTATCGGTACAGAATCCCCATATCAGTTGGCACAAAAATTATTGGCGGTGAATTTATCCGACTTGGCATCGGTGGGGGCAAAGCCTGTGTGTTATACCTTAAATCTTACTTTACCCAAAAATATTCATGACAAGTGGTTCAAAGGTTTTTGTGATGGCTTGGCATATATGCAGCGGTTGTATGATATATATCTGATAGGCGGCGACACAACGCACTTTGTTACATCTCATATGGATTTGGTATTATCTGCAACTGTATATGGCACAGATGCACACCCCACCCAGCGTACCCAAGCAAAATCCGGCGATGTGGTATGTATTACCGCCCCAACAGGGTTGGGATATGTGGGATTACAGGTGGCACTCGGCAAAGTATCCGTCGATGCGGACATGGATAAACGGGTATTGCAATATTATCAGACCCCTACGCCCCATACGCACATTGGCCGTAAAATCGCCCCATATATGCATGCCTGTTGTGATATATCGGACGGTTTGGTGGCGGACTTAGAACACATTGCCATTGCCAGCGGGGTTAATATAACTTTGCATATGCCCCAGATTCCTATATCTGATATGGTGTCTGCGTATGCACAAAAAATTGATATACAACATGCACTGTTGGCAGGGGGCGATGATTATGTGTTGGCATGTACTGTACCCACCAGTAATATACAACACCTGACTTCTGTATATGCAAATATACATATTATCGGCACGGTATCAGATTTAAAAACCTCCCCCTGCGTAACTGTATTAAATGCAGATACCCAAGACATTACGCCAAAAAATAAAGGGTTTACACATATATAATTCCTTTGTATAAATCCTGTCAGTTACAAATTATCATATTTCGAAAAATATTTGCATTTTTACAGTAAAATATATGATATATCTGTTGTATATTTAATTTTAAAAAAGTATCATGCCGAAAAGAAATATTGAAGATATGTTTTTGCAGTCCTTAAAGGACTTAGGGTATATTGATCGGGTTGAAGAAAAATAACAAGCATTGGAACAAATGACCTGCCCCCTATAAATAGGTCCAAAAATAAGTTAGTATTGATTTATCTAAATTATGAAAGGATTTTAAGATGTCAAAGAATAGGAAAGCCCGGAGTATAGAACAAATTATCCGTATATTACGGGATGCAGAGATTAAGTTATCATCAGGTATGACAGTCAGTGTTATGTGCCGTGATTTAGGCATATCAGATGCGACTTATTACAAGTGGCGCAAACAATATGGTGGTATGGATGTTAATCATGCCAAAGATTTAAAAGCATTATTGGATGAGAATGCCCGTTTAAAGAAGCTTGTTGCTGATTTGAGTTTAGACAATCAAATCTTAAAGGAATTTAACTCGGGAAAGTGGTAGGTGCTGGCGGGGTAAAAAGCTTTATTGGCAAAGCCAAGTTTTTTTACAATGTATCAGAACGGCGTTTATGTAGTTTATTCAAGACACATCGCTCTACGGTTCGTTATGTGAAACGAGATGTTGATGAGGAAAGCCGTTTAATATCAGATATGCACCGTCTAGCACAAAAATACCCTAGATATGGTTATCGGCGGATATGTGCCTTATTAAAAAATTATGGTTGGTGTGTAAACCATAAACGGATTGAACGGCTTTGGAAGAAGGAGGGATTACAAGTGCCACAGAAAATACCCAAACCCCGTAGTTCAAATGCTGGTGATGGGAGCTGTATTAAACTTCGTCCTGAGTATCAAAATCATATATGGAGTTATGATTTTGTGCATGACAAACTCAGAAGTGGTAAAAGCATTAAAATATTAACAGTTATAGATGAGCATAGCCGAGAATTTTTAACCATTGATGTTCGGCATAAACTGAACAGTACGGATGTATTGGATATTATGGGCAGGTTGTTTATCACAAAAGGTATGCCTAAGCATATCCGTTCTGACAATGGATCCGAATTTATAGCCCATAGGCTACAAGATTGGTTGAAGCGTATGCAGGTGGATACAGCATATATTGATAAGGGCAGTCCATGGCAGAATGGTTATAATGAAAGTTTTAATGGTAAACTTCGGGATGAGTGCTTGAACAGGGAGATATTTGATACTTTAACTGAGGCACAAGCTGTCATAGAAAACTGGCGGTATGAATACAATCATATCCGTCCGCATAGTGCGTTGGGGTACAATCCACCAGTGCCAAAAACGCAGCCCATTGTCAATGATATCCGTCATTCCGCTACGCTACATGACAAATATCATTGACAATAGAGAAAAAAAGTGCTAACCTAAAAATGGACCAAATCAGTGGGGCTAGTCAAATGAAACTTAAATCATTGTCCAGTTTTTGGGGGCCACTTCTTTACGGAGCCTAAAAGTGGCGGATTATTAGGGATGTTAGGATTGTAAAATGGCGGAAAAAGCGAAGAAGAATTTTAATTGGAAAAGCCTTGCGAATCAGGCTACAAAGAATCGTGATGAGGATGGCAAGCATAAAGGCGGAACCTATATGCCAGATGAATGGTATGAAAAGAATTCTTGGGCGGTTAGTAGGACTGGTGTACCTTTATCTTTGGAGGCTCTTAACGGAGCATTAGGCGGCGTTGAAACAAAAAATGCACATCTTAAATTTAAAGAGAATCTAGACCCAAAAGAACTTAAAGAGGCGGAAAAGACTATAAACTATTTTAAAGCACGGGTGAATAATTTTATAAAAGATTGGAATAAAGAGTATCCAGACGATAAAAGAAAAACGCCTTATCCAGAAGTTAAGACGGATTTAACAAAAACAACGGGCGATTCTAAAAAGTCTAAAATGCTAGAAGCGGCTAAAACAAAGAAAGATTCTAAAATAAGTGAGACTTTAAATAGTAACAATTTACCAAAAGAGCCTATATATCTACCCGATGAGTATTATAAAGATAATAAGTTTAGAAACCAAAAGAAAGAACCTATGAGTTTACAAGAGATGTATAGAGTAGGTCATGCTTTACAGAAGACGGGGAAGTATTGGGGGTTGAATCGGGCAGACGAAGCATTAGATATTTACACAGAGTATGTGGAAAATGGGAGAGTTAGTAATAAGTTAAAGGATGCGGATATGTTAGATGGGAAACTTGTTAATACAAGGGGGAGTAGTATAAAGAGCAAAATATAAAGCAAAAACCGCTCTGATTAAGATGGTTTTTATAACTAAAATTAGAGTTGTACTTTACAGTATTTTGTAGGGTCAGATTTGGAATCATACATTCTAATATTTTTAGAACTTATGCTTTTGGGGAAATCCCAGAGAGCAGAATTGATTATACATTCAGCTTTATCATAAAAACGAATAACATCATCATTGTTGTAAATAGTATCTGATGTATATATTTCTTTTCCATTCTTAAATACTTTGACATATAAAACATTATCATAAGTCATCATATTACAAGGTGCATATATTGGCGTACTGTATCCTCCAACACTATAAACACCGCCCAAGCCATTATTTATAACAGTACTAGGGGAATGTACATTACCAGCGTAGCATGTACTTTCATATGCCCTTTGAGAAGTGGCCCCCAAAAACTGGACAATGATTTAAGTTTCATTTATATTTCATTTATATATAGAAATAAGGAGATTTATTAAATGAGTAAAATACGGAAGAATTACCCTGCTAAATTCAAAAAAGAGGTTGTTTTGGCAGTATTGCGTGATGACACGCCGATATCGGAATTATCGTCTCGTTTTGGAGTGCATGCTACGGTTATTCAAAGGTGGAAGCGAGAGGCTGTTTGCTCTATTGAGGCAGGATTTTCAGGCAATCTTGACAAACAAAAGCATGATAGCGAAGCCCATGTTAAAGAGCTTCATGCCAAGATAGGTCAATTGACGATTGAACGGGATTTTTTGTCGGACATTTCGGATCGTTTAGGATTACAGGTTAAAAAAAAATGGTAAATTCTAATTCCCCCGATTTAAGTATTGTGCGTCAATGCGAGTTGCTTGGAATGAACCGTTCAAGTTATTACTATCAATGTAAAGAAGAGAGTGATTTTAATGTGGAGTTGATGGAACAGATAGCCCAGCAACATTTACAAACGCCTTTTTATGGTGCGAGGCAAATGATGCGTCATTTAATCCGCCAAGGCTATAAGGTCGGCAGAAAACGCATCCGCAGGCTGATGAAGGTACTGAGGCTAAAAGCAATTTACCAAGAGCCAAAAACATCTACTATAAACCCGCAACACAAGGTGTATCCGTATTTGTTGAGAAACTTGGATATTAACCGTCCTAATCAGGTTTGGTGTACAGATATTACTTATATCCCGATCAAACGAGGGTTTTTATATTTGGTTGCTGTTATGGATTGGTATAGTAGGAAGGTACTCTCATGGCGTTTATCTAATACGCTGGATAGTAGGTTTTGTGTTGAAGCGTTAAATGATGCTTTGGCAAAATACCCCACCCCAGAGATATTTAATACAGACCAAGGCAGTCAGTTTACTTCCCTTGATTTTACGGATACCTTAAAAGATAATGGTATTCGTATATCTATGGATGGTAAAGGGTGTTGGAAGGATAATGTCATAATTGAAAGATTTTGGAAATCATTGAAGTATGAATGTGTTTATTTGCAAGCATTTACCAGCGGTGTAATGGCTAAGGAAAGCATAAGAAAATGGCTTAAATTTTACAACCAAGATAGACCCCATTCACATTTCGGTTTGACAACACCCGCAGAAACATATACAATGCATTCTCATGCAAAAGAAGTTCCGCCTACGGCTACACTTACTTTTACATGAGAATATACATATTTAACCACATAAGTGAAGCTTAAAATAGGCTTAGTACTGTCCTAACAAAGGGGACCACCTCTTTGATTATTAGAAATATATTCATATCTTAATTCATAAACAGTTTGGGTTACATCATATGTAACCATGAATCCCTGTTCTGTGAGTTTTCTTTTAAAAATTTCGTTATATTCATTTCGTTCTAATCCATCGTTACTATTGTTAATATAAAGAATAGTTTTATTTGGAATAAACTCATTTTCTAATGATAGTGAAGAAACAACACTAGATGTTCCTGTACAGCCAGATACAAGAAAACCAATACATAAACAAGCGTACATCTTTTTCATAGACAATTCTCTTAAAAAATGGTATATTGCTAATACATTGTTTTCTAGGCACATCAACAGAAAAGTTCTGCCCATACAACAAGACCCTCAAAATTCAGAGGCTTTTTTTCAATTACATCAAAAAATCATTTAATCTTTTGTTCTTTGTATAATACATGCTTACGCACCCGTGGGTCATATTTCATCTTTTCCATTTTTTCGGTTAAAGTGCGTGGGTTTTTTTTGGTCACATAAAAGTGTCCTGTACCCGCACTGGATACCAATTTAATTTGTAATGTATTAGGTTTAGCCATTTTTCTAATCCTTCTGTTAAGGTTATAATAGTGTTAAAGTACAGATTTTTTTTATAAAGTCAATACTTTTTGTGGGTATTTTTGTGTAAAAAACGATTTTTTTTGTGTTTGCGGGGGGTGTTCGGTTTGCCCCCATATATTTTGCGATGGCTTTTGGGGTGGGGTAGGGCAATTGTGCCAATACTGCCTCCGTCGGTAATGTTGCATTGTATCCCCCCTTTTATGGGGGATATATTTAATATTTCCGCCATAACCCTATCGCCCACTGTGTATACATGGTGCGTGCATTCACCAATCACCGCCTGATGTTTGGGGCTGTATAAAAAATAATCCCAATCCAAAGTTTTTAAAAATACCACTGCATCCGCTCCTGTTTCGGTCAGGGTTAAAAATATCGCTCGCTCCGTAATGCCTGTAATATGGGCATGCACTTCTGTGTTTTGTTGCTTGTCCAAATAATGGGCAAGGTATCTGTCCATGGTTTCCCGTTCCGCCTGTTGTGATCTGCGTTCTGTGTTGCAAAGATTTTCGGCAATACTATTAAAATCTTGTGGATGCATGGCATCCATACCATCGTTGCCCAAATTGTATGCATCAATTAACGCCCGATGTATCAATATATCGCTGTACCGACGAATAGGGCTGGTAAAATGGCAATAATTTTGTAATGCTAACCCAAAATGTCCAATATTTTCTGGGCTATATTGGGCTTGGGATTGACTGCGTAAAATCAGTTCTGATAACAACGGGGCATGCGATGTACCTTGTACCTGATGTAATAACCGTGTAAAATGGTGTGGGGTCAAATGCGTACCTTTGGGGAGGGATAACCCCATTTCCTGTAATGCCTGTTGTAGGGTTTCCAATTTATCCAATGGCGGTACATCATGTACACGGTACATAATGTGGGGTATATTTTTGTCTTGTAATGCCTTTGTCGCCGCCACATTGGCACATATCATACATTCTTCGATCAACTTGTGGCTATTCAGGCGGGTACGGGGGTATACAGAATCGACTTCACCTTGTGCATTAAATGTTACATATTTTTCTGGGATTTCCAAATCCAAAGTGCCCCGCTTGTTTCGGGCGGTCATTAACACTTGATATACGGCGTATAAAGTATGTATATGGGGCATAAGATTCGAATCTATGGTATGGGACACTCCATCATACGCCGATTGTACTTGTTCATAAGTCAAACGGGCATGTGATTGCATTATCCCCCGAACAAATCTGTATTTTTGTATGTTGCCGTCCATGTCAATATCAATCGCCACCGCTATACATGCCCGTTTTTTGTGCGGTATTAGTGAACATAAATCATTGGATAATTTTTCAGGTAACATAGGCACCACCCGATCGACAAAATAGGTGCTATTGCCCCTTTTAATCGCATGGGAACACAATGGCGTATGGGGGCGGACATAATGGGCAACATCGGCAATTGCTACCCATAAGGTAAATCCCATATCGTTTTTTTCCGCATACACCGCATCGTCAAAATCCCGTGCATCTGCACCATCTATGGTTACCAAGGGTAAGTGGGTTAAATCTGTCCGACTCCCCAGTTTAGGGACAGTCATATCCTGTGTTTGTTGTAATACAGAGTCGGGAAATAGATGTGGTATGTCGTACTTTAAAATCGATAACAAAGAATACGCATGGGCATTATGGATATTGCCCAAAATACATTTGATTTTGGCGTTTTTGAGTAGGCGGGTTTTGCCACGAATGGGTACCACAATTGCAATGTCCCCATCCGCACAGGCGATGTTATCCGTCCCGACCGCATTGTTGTGATGAATAAAGTATATATTTTTGTCCCGTTTATTGGTGCTGGTTACATGAAATCCTTGTTCGATCTTTTTGCATATACCCAAAAATTCTGTATCTATGGGGTTGATAACTTTTATTACCTTTGCCATATATACATCATCGGATATGGCATGGGTGCGGGCAAGAATTCGATCGCCCACTCGTACAGACGCATTTTTTAAGTATATTTTAGGAAAATCAGATCCGATCCAAGATTCAGGACGACACAACATATCGCCCTCATGGGTTATAGAATCAACAATAAAAATTCCCACACCAGATATTTTAATATGGCTGTTGTCGATTGTCATTGATGGATTATTTAAATCTGGGGAGGAATTTGAATCAGTATGCAGTGTATTTGTGGTTGTATGGGCAAATGCTTTGTTGCGTTCCATGTGTTGTAACAGGTGGCGGAATTCCGCACGGCGGTTTTTGTCAACCTGTAAGTCTTCTGCCATTTGCTTTTTTTTGAGTATACCGCCATTGTTGCGGATATATTCAAAAATTTGTTGTTCACTAGGAAAAGTCATACTTTTGTAGCAGTCGTTTTTTTAAGGGTTACCTTTTTTGCCCTTGAACTTTTGACAGGTATTTTTTTGGTACTAGATTTTCTAGAATGTACTTTTTTAGCTTTGTTTTTTTTGCTGGCTTGGCGTTTGGCAAGGGCTTCAATTGCCATTTCTAAGGTAACGCTGTTTATATCTGTTCCCTTTGGAATAGGGGCGTTTATGCGTCTCCATTTAATATATGGACCATATCTGCCTGATTGGGCGGTAATGTCTTGTCCATCGTCTGGGTGTTTTCCAATTACAATGGCAGGCGTTGCCTGTTTGGCTTTTAGCCCTTCGGTGGCGATTTCCACCGCACGATTGATACCTAATTCCAGAATATCGTCCTCTTTTGGTACGCTGACAAAAGTTTTGCCGATGCGTAAAAATGGTCCATATCGCCCAATACCGGCGGTAATCATCTCACCTGTGTCAGGATATATGCCAATATCACGGGGCAAACTAATAAGTTTTACCGCTATTTCAAAAGTTATGTCCTGTGCGGAAATATTTTTAGGGATGGCTGTGCGTTTTACCTTGGGTTTGCTGTCTAATTCCACATATACCCCATATGGACCTTGTTTTAACAACACATCCATATTGTCATGTACCCCCAAAATTTTCGGATATTCAGGAACAGAAGCATTTTCCCCTTGGCGTTCCAATTGGCTGGAATAGGTACAATCTGGGTATTTATCACAGGTGATATATGCCCCATATTTACCAAAATTTAGCCCAATCCTTCCATTTTCACAGGATGGACATTTACGGCTTTGTTCTGTGGGAAAAAAGTGGTTACCCAAATCATTGTCGATGGCTTTGCGAATATCAGCGGAGTTTATGTCCAACATAGCGGTGGTTATGGTGGAAAATGCTTGCCAAAAATTGCTCAGTACCTGTTGCCATTCGGAATCACCAGATGCGATTGTATCCAGATTTTCTTCCAATTGGGCGGTAAAGTCATAATTAAAATATGTATCAAAATACAAACATAAGAAAGTGGACAGAATCCGCCCCCGATCGTGGGCAATAAATCGGCGTTTTTCTAATAACACATATTCCCGATCTTGTAATACTTTTAAAATAGAAGTATAGGTGGAGGGGCGACCAATCCCCAATTGTTCCATTGTCTTAATAATCGATGCTTCTGTATACCGTGGCGGTGGGGTGGTGAAGGATTGTTTTGCCTCCACTTCTTTTGATGGGGTTAAAATTTCCCCCACTTGTAAGGGGGGTAATAATTTCGTCCCTGCGTCTGCTTTATCCTCATCAATTTCTTGGTCGTAAATGCTCAGAAATCCTTTAAAGGTTACAATGCTTCCATTTGCCCGCAACATACAAGTTTTGTCTTGGTTTTCAAGAATTAAAGCGGTCTGTTGAATCACCGCACTTGCCATTTGGCTGGATATGGTACGACTCCAAATAAGATTATATAATTTGTATGCGTCTGCACTGAGTGCACTGCGTAAAGTGTTCGGCGATTTATGTACATTGGTGGGGCGGATGGCCTCGTGTGCTTCTTGGGCGTTTTTGGCTTTGGACTTATACATACGGGGGGATTTTGGCAAGAAATCAGTCCCATATGTATTGCCAATCACATCCCGAATGTTGCCAATGGCATCTTGTGACAGGCTGATACCATCCGTACGCATATAAGTAATATGTCCTGCCTCATACAGATTCTGAGCAATCTGCATAGTTTTGGCGGGTGGAAAATACAATTTTTTGGATGCCTCTTGTTGCAGGGTCGAAGTGGTAAAGGGGGCATATGGATTGCGTTTTACGGATTTCTGTTGTAAGTCTTGTACGCTAAATTTCCCATTTCCCACAATGGCTTTTGCCTGCATTGCTTGTTGTTCTGTGGATAAGTCAAATTGTTCCAATTTTTTACCATGTATATGGGTTAAACGGGCGGTAAAATCAATACCATCTTTGTAGAAAGGAACAAGGATATTCCAATATTCTTGGGCAACAAAAGATTCTATTGCTGTTTCCCGTTCACATATCAATCGCAACGCCACTGATTGTACCCGCCCTGCGGACTTTGCCCCCGGTAATTTTCGCCACAACACAGGGGATAAAGTGAATCCGACTAAGTAATCCAAAGCCCGCCGTGCCATGTATGAATTGACTAAATCCATGTCCAAATCCCGTGGAGTTTTAAATGCCACTTGTATGGCGGACTTGGTGATTTCATTAAAAGTGACTCGTTGTATGGTTTTATTTGCTAATTTCTTTTTGTTATATAATTCTTGCACGATATGCCATGAGATAGCCTCGCCCTCACGGTCGGGGTCGGTGGCAAGTATCAGGGTGCTGGCATTTTTTAGAGCAGATTGAATGTCCCCCATGCGTTTTTTACCATTTGGCGACACCAGCCATTTCATTTCAAAGTTTTTATCTGGTAACACAGAACCATCTTTGGACGGCAAATCCCGAATATGACCATATGAGGCAAGTACCTTGTAATCATCCCCAAGGTATTTGTTAATAGTTTTTGCCTTTGCGGGCGATTCTACGATAACAATATTTTGAAACATGTATAATTTCCTCATACGATAGTGTTTATTTATCCATTACATAATAAATATTATACCTGTTTGTCAAGTATTGATTTATTTATTGTAACACTATAAGCCCAGATGCGTTGATATGAATTGTGCCTGATAATTCTAATTCCAATAATGTAGTCCGCACCAGATTTGCGGGAATATGGGTGATGCGGATAAGTGAATCAATGTCCATGGGGTGGTCGGCTAATAACGCAGTTATGTCTGTTCCAATTTTTTCTGCATCCTGCGGGTTAATGTCGGGGATAAAATCTTCTGGGGTAAAAATCGGTGATTTTAAAGTGTTGCCTTCAAATGTGCGTAAACACTCTAATATATCATCGGGTGTTTCCACCAATGTTGCACCATCTTTAATCAGTTGGTTACATCCCCGTGCCCTGCCGTTGGCGGGACTGCCGGGGATGGCGAATACTTCCCGTCCCATATCGCTTGCCATATGGGCGGTGATAAGCGAACCAGATTTTATTTCCGCTTCAACCACAAGAGTACCCAAACTAAGCCCAGCAATAATACGATTTCTGATTGCAAACAGATTCGGTGTCTGGGTGGTGCCCATAGGGGATTCGGATATAATACAGCCTTGATGACAAATATTATTGTATAAATCTTGGTTTTCTTTGGGATATGGAATGGTAACACACCCCGCCATTACGGCGATTGTGGCTTGATTTAATGCCCCTTCGTGGGCGGCGGTGTCGATACCCCGTGCCATACCAGATACGATTGCAAGGGCATTTTTGCTCAGGTCATGGCTCATGCGATATGCGTATCTTATGGATATGGGGGATGCGTTTCTGGCACCAACAATGGAAATACAGGGCTTATTTAACAACTGCGTCTGCCCTTTGGCGTATAATAACGGGGGTAGGGTAATGTGTGTATCAAAGATTTTTGGAAAATGGTCATCCCCATACACAAGTATTTTTACATCGTTTTTTTCCGCAGTATCGATAATTTTTGTGGCTTGGCTAATCGATATAGGGCGTTTGGGGTTTTTATGCCGGGCGGTGATACGGGGCAACGCTTCCACTGCCTCCGATGCAGATGTAAAGCGTGCCAGCAAATTGTAAAAAGTAACACTGCCAATACCCACGGTATTTATCAGACGGATACGATTTAAGCGTTCTTTATCCATTTTATGTACCTTATATTGTGTGTATCTTTTATATCCATAATTATTTTTGTTTACGCAAAGAAATTTTTGATTCTGTACCCTGTATTAACCGTTTTATATTTGGTATATGCTTACCAATGGACATGGTGCATAACACCAATAAAGGAATAAAATATGATACCCCCATACTATATCCAATAATCGGCAATGATAGCATACTTATAATACCTGCCAAAGATGAAAATCTTGTAATACCTGCAACCAAAATCCATATGCCCAACGCCATCCCCCCTATAATTGGGTCAATGGCGAGTACTGTACCTAATGAAGTGGCAATACCTTTTCCCCCTTTGAATCGCAACCATATGGGAAAATTATGCCCAATCACCGTAAACACACCACAAATATTCGACAAGGTCGGGTTATCAGTTATATATAACACCACCAGCACCATCAATGCCCCTTTGCCTGCATCGAGAATAAGGGTTAAGAATGCCAATGTTTTATTGCCCGTCCGTAATACATTGGTCGCACCAATATTTCCAGACCCTATGGTGCGAATATCCCCATATCCCCATATTTTACACAGGCACAACCCAAATGGGATAGATCCGATTATATAAGAAAGTATTAAAAATAAGTAATATTCCATATTAATTTATCCTTATTATCATATTGATTTTTTTGTCAATAAATCCAAACAAGCCATACGCACAGCAACACCCATTTCTACCTGATAATTGATTAAAGCACGGTGTGTGTCATCGGCCAATTTACCAGAAATTTCAATGCCACGGTTAATCGGTCCTGGATGCATGACCAACGCATTCGGGCGGGCATAGACCAATTTTTCATGGGTTAATCCATAAGTGTCAAAAAATGTGGCAGTATCGGGAATTGCCATTTGCTGCATGCGTTCTTTTTGCACCCGCAGTGCCATGACAATATCACAATCTTTGAGCCCCTGCTGCATATTATGGTATATGTCCACTTGTGTATTAAGGCTGTTTAAGTTCTTGGGAATGAGTTCTTTTGGGGCAACAATTCGGACTTTTGCCCCCATTTTATTTAATAACACTATATTTGACCGTGCCACCCGTGAATGGGTAACATCACCACATATGGCAACAGTAATATCATGTAATCGTCCAATTTTACGCCGTATGGTTAAGGCATCCAGCAGGGCTTGGGTCGGATGGGCGTTGGTACCATCCCCCCCATTAATAACGGGACAATCAACCATTTCAGATAACATTTGAATGATGCCATTTTGGCTGTGTCGTACCACAATCACATCCGCCAGCATGGCACTTAAAGTCTTGAAAGTATCTTTTAAGCTTTCCCCTTTGGCAATGGATGAATTTTCCACCCCCATATTTAAGGTGTGCATTCCCAAGCGTTTTCCCGCCAATTCAAAACTTATCAGTGTACGGGTGGAATTTTCAAAAAACACATTTATCAAACACATACCTTGTAATTTTGTATATGGTGCGGTGTGGGTACGATTTTGTTTGACATAAATATTTGCCAAATCCAGAATAACAGTGATGTCATCCGCACTTAAATCGGCAATATTGATAATATGTTTGTGGTTAAAATTACATATCATATCAGATGGTTCAACAGATAAAACTTCCACATGTTCCAATCTCGCATTTTCCAAGTCTGTATTTTATAAGTCCGTATTTTATAAGTTCTCATTTTCCAAATATTCCAAAGCCCCTTGTAAAATAAAGCCTGCTGCCATTTTATCCACCGCCTGTTTGCGTTTGGCACGGGACATATCCGCTTCTTTAATCAGAATTTTATCAATGGCAACCGTCGATAAGCGTTCGTCAAAAAATGTCATCGGTAAATTTACACCATGATATGCCATGTTTAATGCAAATTGTTTGGTTGCTTGACACCGTTTTGATGGGGTGCCATTCATATTCAACGGCCACCCTAATATAATCGCACCAATATTGTAATTATATAAGATGTGTTGAATATGTGGTAAATCTTGGCTAAACTTTTTGCGTTTTAGGGTGATTAAGGGGCTGGCAACCCGTAAAGCGGGGTCAGATATCGCTATGCCAAGGGTATGGCTACCGAAATCCATTCCTAGCAATCTTTGTCCTGGGGCAAGTGCAAGTTTGATACAGTCCAATTCTACTAACATACTAAGTCCTAGTTTTAATCAATATTTGTGATAAATACAAGTGTTTTTTTATATTATGATACTTGCGTATATGGGGCAATAGTGGTATTTTATGCCCCAATGTATGATTATATATAAAATTAAGGAACAAACATTATGTCTGTTGATATACAACACATTAAAAAGTTGGCACAATTGTCCCGCATTGCTATTGCGGATGACCAATTGGATGCATACCAATCAGATCTTACAAAGATTTTAAATTTTGTGGAACAATTATCTGAATTGGACACAGATGCGGTCGAACCGATGGCAGGGGCACACGATATGTCCCAACGCTTGCGTGATGATGTGATAACAGATGGTGGATATCCGGAAAAATTGATGCAAAATGCCCCTGATTCGACAATGAATTTTTTTACTGTACCAAAAGTGGTGGAATAATACCGTGACTCAATTACATACTTTAACGATACAAGAAGCCCGTGACGGATTATTAAGCAAAGATTTTACAGCGGTCGAATTGGTAACCGCATTTATCAAACAAGGGGAAAAGACCAACGATTTAAATGCGTTTGTAACCCTGTCGATTGACCAAGCCTTACGCCAAGCCACAATTGCCGATAATAATATTGCGTCGGGAATCTGCCGTCCGCTGGAAGGCATGCCCATTGCCCACAAAGATTTATTATGTACGCAGGGCGTACGTACTACGGCATCTTCGAAAATATTAGGCGAATTTGTCCCCCCATATGAATCCACTGTGTCGGGGAATTTAATGAATGCAGGGGCGATTTGTTTGGGTAAATTAAATCTTGATCAATTTGGTATGGGGTCGACCACTGTCAATTCCCATTTTGGGGCAACACAAAATCCATGGGGAAAGGATTTGGTGCCTGGGGGGTCTTCTGGGGGATCAGCGGTGGCTGTATCCGCCCGTTCGGCTATTGCCACCACTGGTACAGACACAGGTGGATCGATTCGTCAACCGGCGGCATTTTGTGGGGTAACAGGGATGAAGCCCACTTATGGGCGATGTTCTCGATTTGGGGTAATAGCGTACGCATCCAGCTTAGACCAAGTGGGACCTTTTGGTAAAACCGTTCAAGATTGTGCCATCATGTTACAACATATGGCAGGGTTTGACAGCAACGATTCGACCTCTGCCAATATTGCCATTCCAGATTTTGAGGCGGTTTTAAAACAAGACATTAAGGGGGTAAAGGTCGGTATTCCCGATGAATATCGTTTACATAATATGCCGATTGAAATTGCCGAAGTGTGGGATAGTGGTGTAAAAATGCTACAAGATGCGGGGGCGGAAGTTATATCTGTATCCTTACCCCATACAAAATATGCGTTGCCCGCATATTATATTATTGCCTGTGCAGAAGCATCCAGTAATCTGTCCCGATATGATGGGGTGCGATACGGATTGCGGGTCGACGGCGATGATTTAAATGATATGTATGCCTTGACCCGTGCGGAAGGGTTTGGCGATGAAGTCAAACGCCGTATTTTAATGGGAACTTATGTATTATCCGCTGGTTTTTATGATGCCTATTACATCAAAGCCCAGAAAGTCCGCCGTTTGGTGGCAAATGATTTTCATAATGCTTTTAAAAAAGCGGATATTTTATTGACACCGATCACCCCATCCGCAGCGTTTAATAAAAGTGAAAATCAAGACGATCCGGTAAAAATGTACTTAAACGATGTGTTTAGTGTAACCTTAAATATGGCAGGCTTACCGGGATTAAGTTTACCCATCCGCCTGAACCAAGATGGGTTGCCATTGGGGTTACAACTTATTGGGCGGGCATTTGACGAAGAAACTGTATTTAAGGTGGCATCGTCCTTGGAAAAACAAGCAAACTTTACAGCTATGCCGAATGTATAAGGGGGATATTATGTCGTATATTAAGGGAAATACAGGCGATTGGGAAGTGGTTATTGGTTTGGAAGTACATGCCCAAATCCTATCAAATTCAAAACTTATGTCCGGTGCCCCCGCCCAATTTGGCGAAGATGCCAACATTAATGTATCCTTGGTTGATTGTGCTATGCCGGGAATGTTGCCGGTGGTGAATAAACAATGTATCCGCCAAGCGGTACGCACAGGATTGGCGTTGGGGGCGGAAATTAACAAAAAATCTGTATTTGCCCGCAAAAACTATTTTTATGCGGATTTGCCCCAAGGATACCAAATATCACAAGCAGACAAACCCACTGTGGGCGAAGGCAATATTACCATTGACCTTGACGATGGTAGTACCCGTAAAATCGGTATCGAACGCCTGCATGTGGAACAGGATGCGGGCAAATCTTTACACGACCAAGATCCAAAAAAATCGTTTATCGATTTAAACCGTTCAGGGGTGGGGTTAATGGAAATTGTATCGAAACCCGATATGCGTTCCGCAGACGAAGCAGGGGCATATGTTACCAAGTTACAAACCATTGTTCAATATATTGGATCCTGTGATGGTAAAATGGCGGAAGGGTCGATGCGGGCGGATGTAAATGTGTCCGTTCGAAAACCGGGGGGAGAATTTGGCACCCGAACAGAATGTAAAAACATCAATTCCATACGGTTTATTAAACAAGCGATTATGGTGGAAGCGGTACGGCAAATTGAAATTCTCGAAAGTGGTGGACACATAGATCAAGAAACACGGCTTTTTGACCCAGAAAAAGGCGAAACCCGTGCCATGCGGTCAAAAGAAGACGCCCACGATTACAGGTATTTCCCCGATCCAGATTTATTACCCATAATGATTGATGATGCGTTTATTTCTGAATGTCAACAATCATTGCCAGAATTGCCCGATGTAAAGAAAAACCGATTTATGGATACATATGGTTTACCTGCATATGATGCGTCTGTATTGGTTGCTCAACAACAAAATGCGGATTATTTTGAGACGGTAGCCTGTGGGGTAAAAAACAAAAAATTGGCGGCAAATTGGGTTATTTCTGAACTTTTTGGGGCATTGAAAAAGGAGGAAACGGACATTGCTGATTGCCCTATAGCCCCCGAAAAACTGGCGGCGTTAATCGGTTTAATCGAGGACAATACCATATCGGGCAAAATCGCTAAAGAGGTTTTTGCCCATATGTTTAAAACGGGTAAATCCCCAGCGGAAATTGTCGAAGAAAAAGGTTTAAAACAAATTACCGACACAAAGGCGATTGAAAAAATTGTCGACGCAGTCATTGCTAATAACCCTGAACAGGTGGAAAAAGCCAAACAAAACCCAAAATTAAAAGGCTGGTTTGTGGGACAAGTGATGCAAAAAACCGGCGGTAAAGCCAATCCGGCGGTGGTAAATCAGGTATTGGCGAAAAAATTATAAGGATATTGAATTATGGGTAAAAAAATGAATGTGGAAAGTTTTAATTTCAATCATACCAAAGTAATCGCCCCCTATGTAAGGTTGGTGGGGATAAGCAAGGGTAAGGTCGATGAAATCCGGAAATATGATGTACGCTTTTGTCAACCCAATAAAGATCATATGGATATGGCGGGATTGCATTCATTGGAACACATGGCGGCAGAATTTATCCGCAATCACCTTGAATGTGTTATCGATTGGGGTCCAATGGGCTGTCAAACAGGATTTTATTTATCTGTTTTAAACCATAATAATTACGATGATATACTGAAAGTTTTGGAAAAAACCCTAAACGATGTTTTAACCGCCACCGAAGTCCCCGCCTGCAACGAACTACAATGCGGATGGGCCGCTAATCACAGCCTCGAAGGGGCAAAACAAATCACCAAAAAAATGTTAACCAAAAAAGACCAATGGAGCCAGATATTTATCGATGATACAGACCCCGATAATTATTTGTCTTAAAATCCAAATTATCACATTCTTAATTTATAGGCTTTTTTTGTGCGTAATTGTGATACCTATGTATATGAGTATTATACAAAATATAAAGGGAAAATATGTTTGAAAATAAAGGAGTAGTATATATTTTAACGAATCAAGCTATGCCTGATTTTATTAAAGTAGGTATCACAACAAATCTAAAAGATAGGTTATCAACATTGGATAATACATCTGTACCTTTACCTTTTACATGTGTATATGCGTTTGAAGTGTCTGATTATAAGAAAAAAGAGAAGGCTTTAACTAAAACAGCCCCTTTGGGTAATTTGGGTATTACATCTTGTTTAGCCCAAGCATGAAAAATATCACTGTTAATATTACACTCAAATATTTATCGAGTCTGTCATGAGGTTTGTGTAAGTATATATGTGTTATATTGGGAATATTCCCAATATAACACATGGGTTAATAAAGTCTACTTACACAAACTTTCTGACATACCCATCAATAAAGTATTACCTTATTTAACCTGATTAAAGGTTGGGATCTCCTTTTACATATACATTAATAACCGACTGTGTTAAATCGTACTTATCTGTATCAGGATTGGTAAAGGTAAAGATAAATTGTACAGTATTTGTTGCGGCACTATTAAAAATATCCGAAATGCTTCTTGTGAATGCCTGAGAAATGGTTGTCCCTTTATTGCTTCTAAGTAGAGTAGTATCTGAACGCCCGATTTTGTCGTTAATGACAGTAATACCTACTCCTTGTGTTTGTAAATTGCCCGATCCAGTCCAAGTTACTGTAACAGTTGGTGTGCCTAATCCACTGGGTACAGATATTAATTTGTTGATCGGATATGTATGTCGTCTTTTTAGTGCAAAGGGATCACTTGTTGTACCCGCTTGTGTCATGGTATGTCCTGCACCAGAAAGCGATGCTACAGAAGAAGCAACCGCTGGTGTTAGTATTTGTTTTGTCACAGTAATATTTTCATAATCGGTGATTTCGGGTAATCCACCTTTGGCTTGACGGACAATTTTTACTAACAATTTCCCTGATTTTGTCAGTTTTGTCCCCTCAATAGCCCCTGTATTAGCGTTAATTGCCCCGGTTAATGCCCCTGTAACGATACCTGAGGTGGTGGCGTCTTTACCCCCTTTACTGCCATCACTGGTGGGTAAAATAGTAAAGGTGTAATCGCCCGGCGTTGTCGTTGTGCCTTTTGTAAAGGTTGCGGATGTATCGCCCACCGAATCAGACAGTTTTAACTTATAATCCACATTCGCAGAACTAGTAAAGCCTGTACCCCATTTACCCGATAATCCTGTTCGGGTGCCAGAACTCATTGTCCCTGTACCTGTGGACAGTTCAAAGGTTATACCGGTCTTATCTTGATATTTAACACTTTCAAATACAGCGGTAACTGTTGTCCCTGCGGGTATTGTCCCCGATATGGTCATACTCTTTCCGCCCGAATCAATGGCAAGTTTCCCATGGCTATCTGTATCTGCTAGGCTTTTTAAGGTCCAATCGGCTTTTTGTGTGCCTGTGGGAGGTGTCATTTGCCCCAATATATCGGCGGTACTTACTGTTTTATTGCCACCTGTATAAGATACAATAAGATCTGCCATACTAAGCGTCCCTGTTGCCGTTTGCTTATTGATGGGTACATCCACATCCCGACTCATTTGGGTATACTTGTCGTTTGCCGCATAGGTAATCTTCACTTTTACCACCCCACTTCGGGCAGTTTTGGCAATCTTACCATCGCTCGCCGCTACAGTGATAGCATTGCCCCCGGTGGTCGAACCCGCAGTCGTACCGGATAAGGCGTATGTGGCGGTACCAATACCCGTTGGTAGATTTGCTGGTGTATATGTTACCGCTGTACTGGCGGTTGCCCATGTAATCCCTGTGGCACTAACCCTAAAGTTGGGGTGGTCGTTGCTATCTTGTTTGGTTACGGTAATATTTTCATAGTCTGTTAGTGCGGGCAATCCGCCTTTGGCGGCACGGACGATTTTTACCAACAGTTTCCCTGATTTATTCAGTTTGCTACCGTCAATTTTCCCTGTTTTGTTGTCAATCGCCCCAGTTAATGCACCCGTTACAATATTCGCAGTGGTGGCATCTTTGCCCCCTTTACCCCCATCACTGGTGGGTAAAATGGTAAAGGTGTAATCGCCAGCGTTCGTTGGTGTGCCTTTGGTAAAGGTTACGGCTGTATCGCCCACACTATCAGACAGTTTTAACTTATAATCCGCCGCAACGCTAAATCCTATGCCCCATTTACCGCTTAACCCCGTACGGGTGTCGCCGGTGCTCATTGCCCCTGCACCTGTGGATAGTGTAAAGGTGGCGTTCTTATCCGTGTATTTATCACTTTTGAAAGTAGCGGTAACCGTAGTACCGGTGATTGCCCCGGATATGGTCAGGGTCTTGCCATTCACAGTAAGATTCGCATGGCTTTCTGATAAGCTCTTAAGTGTCCAATCCGATGTTGTCCCTAAACCACCGGCACTGGGTACACCCAATTTCCCTGTTATGGTGGCGGTGCTTACCGTTTTGCTGGTGTCGCTTGCCCCAAACGGTATTACAACAGGTTCCATAGTTAATGCACCTGTCCCTGTTTGCTTGGCAATGGCAAAGTCCGCTAGTATCGCTTGTCCTGTGTATTTGGTATCCGTAGATTTTGCGTTCATTGTGATAACCACTGTACCAGACGATGTAGCCCCAGTGATACCGCTACCATCCGATACGACCGCTAATCTGCCTGTGGGGGCACCAACTGTCTTAGCTGCCACAGTCCAATCGTAATTGCCAAAGGTTGTGCCGGTGGGCAATCCGGCAAATGTTAGGGGGATTTTACCCCCATTATTTTTCCATGTGTTGTCGCTGCTACCAACCGTTGGTTTAGTAATATCACGGGCTAAATCTTGTTTGCTTACCGTAAAGTTTTGATATTCGGTAACGGCGTCTACACTGCCTTTTTTGGCACGGACTATTTTTATTAACAAGGTCCCACTCTTGGTCAGTTTGCCGGCATCAATAGCCCCGGTTTTGCTGTTAATCGCTGTTTGTCCATCGGCAACAATCCCTGTGGTGGTCGATGTAAAACCACTTTGGCTCGCCACAATAGAAAATGTGAAATCACCGCTGGCACCTGTTGCAAAGTCTTGCCCCCCATCACGGGTTTTTAACTTATAATTTGTGGTATAGGTTTTACCCCACTTGCCTGATCCCTCACGGTTAGCCGAACTTATTTGCGATGCTTTTGTGGACAGTTCAAAGGTTTTGGTTACATCTGTATATTTGGCACTCTCGAAGACAACTTCAATGGTTGTACCAGCACTGATAGCCCCGGATATGGTCATACTCTTGCGATTACCAGCAACTGTAAGGTTCCCATTACCATCTGTATCCCTTAGGCTTTTTACAGTCCAATCGCTTCTGTTACTGCTACTTGCTGTTAATTGTCCCAATACATCTGCTGCACTTACCACCTTATTACCAGATACGAACGATACATCAAGATTGGCTACGCTTAGGGTATTTGCCGCTACTGTTTGCTTGGCAATGGTAAAGGGTGCCAGGTCAAAACTGCCGCTGTATTTTTCATCCGCAGTTTTTGCACTCATGGTAATACCCACTGTACCCGCCGATGGTGCCCCAAAGATTTTACCATCTGTGTCGATGCTTGGTGTACCACTGCCTGTCCAGCTTTTAATACCCCAAGCAAATGCGTTGGCATTTAACCCACCGGGTAGGTTGGAATATTTTAGGTCAAACCTAATAGTACTGCCCGTTTTCCACTTATTGTCGCCACTGTTTAATGATATGGTCGGAACAGTTGTTATATCTTTTCCTGCCCCTATCTCTTGCTTCGTAACAGTAATATTTTGATAATTTGTCAGTTCGGGCAATCCCCCTTTTGCCTTACGGACGATTTTTACCAACAATTTCCCTGATTTATTCAGTTTGCTACCGTCAATTTTCCCTGTTTTGTTGTTTATCGCCCCGCTTAATGCACCGGTAACAATGCCCGCAGTGGTGGCGTCTTTGCCCCCTTTATTACCATCGCTGGTGGGCAAAATAGAAAAGGTGAAATCGGCACTGGTATCAAACGATACAGTGGTATCGCCAACCGTATCAGAAGTGTTTACCTTATAATCGACAGTAAAGGTTTTGCCCCATTTACCAGACAACCCGGTAGGTGTTCCGCCCAATGTGCCCGCACCAGTCGACAGTTCAAAGGTTCTGGTTTGATCCACATATTCATCCTCATCATGTTCAAATACAACAGTTACAGTTGTACTGGTCGCTATTGCCCCTGATAGGGTCAGGGTCTTGCCATCAACTGTAAGATTCGCATTATTATCTGTATCTGTTAGGCTCTTAATTGTCCAATCGGATTTTTGCGTTTGGCTGCCTGTTACAGTTAATTTACCCAGTATATCGGCAGTGCTAACCGTCACACTTCCAGACCCATAGGGGACAACAAGATTTGCCATTTTCAAATCGTTTGCCACAAAAGCAATATCGGTTTTTACATATACAATACGGTCGTCAAAATCCGTCGCACTGTATGTCAATTTGATGACCGCTGCACCTGCACCTGCTTTATCTTCCAGCGTACTGGTATAGCTAGCGGCACCCACACCGATATTCGTCCCCCCATTCTTAAATTGAAAATCTGTGCCATTTATGCCTGAAACCCTTTCTGCTTTGACAGTCGGCGTTACCCCATTCGGTACAGTACCAACAAAGGTACTTACATTATATGTTTTGGTATTGGTTAAAGTATACGCATTGGATTGGGTGGTACCATCCCCACCCTTAATATCGTTACTGGCTTTATCCGAATCGGATAGTACGCTGCCAATTTGGCTGCTGGCGATTGCCTTTACGAATACAACCCTGTCCTCAAAACCATCGGCACTGTATGTCAACTTTAAGGTGGCGGTTTTGCCACCGGCTAGGTCTTTAAACTGGCTGTCTGCGGTAATGTCCGCCAACCTAATGACACTGGTACCATCGCTGGCGTACAATTCAAAATCTGTGCCCTTCTTACCATCGCCAGCGACTTGTTCCGCTTTTACCGTAACTTTATTGGGATCAATCGCCCCTGCTGTTGTTTTCAAGCTATCGGGAATGTTGCGAATAAAGTCTGCAACATCGTATTGTTCGCCGTTTTGTAAGGCGTATGCGGATTGTTCTGTTGCACCATCCCCCTCACTGATTTTATTGGCTGTTTTGTCCGCATCACTCAGCGTACTGCCAAGGGCAGGGGTGCTATCGACCTCCGCTGTTTTAATATCATAGTGCCTTTCGACCTTGTCATAGCGTTTGTGCCATACGGCATCTGTAGCGGATACAGAGGCGGATTTTAACTGGTCTTGTATGCTTTTATTAAATGCCAGTTTAAAATCGACGGATATATCGGTTTTTGCCGATTCGCCATTGGGCTTGTCATATTCGCCCCGCACTGTTACCATCGCATTGGGGCTAAATGCAGCAATCAGTTTATTGCCCTTAACAACCGTATCGCCCACCCCGTCGAATCTATAGGTACCCACCCCCACAGATACTTGTTCATAATTGGGAATACTACCCTTAGCGGTTATATCCCAGCCTTGTAATACCTTTTTATCATCGATAATGGTGTTACCAATGCGACGATATAGGTTTGCCGCCATGTCGAATCGGGCGGTTTTCAGTTCCGCCCCCACACTAAACCGTTGGAAGGTGTTCGATGCCTTAAAAGTAAGTATATTCTTTGTGCCATCCTTGCTATCAAAAAACGCATTCACCCCAACAATTAAAGGGGCAGCTGTTGTATCGACAAGTTTGCGATACCCCAATCCCAAGTTTAATCGATTCGTCGACTTCTGACGATTATAAGAAGTTTGTACATATGTAATGGTATCTTTTGTTTCCCGCAGGTTGCTAAAAGCGGTAATATCCCAATTTAGGGTTTTATCCGTATAGCCGATCCCGCCGCTTATCCATTCAAAAACCCCTGTTCTGCTTATGCTATCAATAAACATATTCCCCGTGGCATTGACCACTTTGTCCGTGTCATCGGTGAATACAGGTGTTGTATATGCCAGCACAATAACACTAGCCGTTGCCCATAAAGATTTTTTCAGTTTCATGTGTTTCATCCTCAATATCTTAGTATTACAGTTCAATTCGGCACCCGCTTAAACAAGCACCACACTATAAGTATACAGAGGATTTTTTTTTTTTTTCAAGTATTAAAAACCATAATTAAATAACACCATAAGTTGTAATGTATGGGGGTGAAATACCTAACCTAGGGTAGGTATTATCATAAATAGATTATTTAAAAAGATGCCTTATAAAACCGTGCAGCTTGTGTTAATGTTTGCTGTTTACCAGATAATACTTGTTGTGATTCTGCGTCTTGTCCCCATTCGCTGATTTGGTGTATTTCATCTAAATAACAGACCTCGAATGCCGTTTTAGTATCCGCATCTTCTTTAATAACAGCCATTGCCAACACAAAAGACCCCAGCACAGACACCATATCCGCAAATGCCGTCAATTGATATGTATTCATATTCATTACAATTTTTTCAGCTTGTTGTATCACCAATACCGACTGTGAAGTGGGTATAATGCCAGTGGTCGTTACAATCGGCATATGCAGTATATCATGGGCATATACCACCCACGAATCCCATACATTCTGTTGCTTTTGTCGTAAATGTCCATATGTATCAGACCGATAACATATAACATCCGCATCCGCATACGACATCACAGATCGGCGAATATCGTCCATATGTGGCGATACTTTATCCACAGCTGTCGATGCTAGACACATCATGGGCATATGGCTTGTAATCACTTCCCCATCCACAGGTACCGCATTCCATTCTGAACAAATATGCATTGCCAGTGCCTTGGTGGGTACAGTTAAAATATGCTTATTTGGTGTTTTGATGATGCGACCATCGAGTAAAACAACGAATCCTGTATCTGTATTTCCCACCATTGCTTGTTTATAAAATCGTTTCATAACAGGTAAAATATCACTATGCACATATATGTACAAGTATTTTTGCCAGTATTTTTATAAGGGGGGTTTACCAAAAAATTAAACGCAATCCACTTATTATTAAGATGGCAAATGCCCCCTTTTTTACCCATGGTAATGGTATTTTTTTGGCGTGCCATTGGGCAAATTTTGTGGCGATAAATACCACAGGAAAACAATACAGTGCCAATATAAATTCTTGGATGGGAAAGTGTCCAAAATTATATGTTATCACCCCAATTCGGATCGTGGCACATATGGTAAAAATTGCCAATAAAGTATTTCGAATGGTGTCTATGTGCCATGGTTGGCGATAGGTTAAATATACTAAGGGTGGTGCTGATGAGGCAAACATCCCCGCCATCATTCCCCCAATCATTCCATAAAATACAAATACCAAAGGAGAGCTTTGTGTGGATTTTTGGGTGGGGCTTACAAACAATAAAAACGATGCAATGACGATTACTATACCAAGTACCACCTGTAACAGCCTTAAACTATTGGTGGCATAAAACATATCCAGTGTATATACACCCAAAATAATCGTAGGCATAATGCACACGGCCATTTGTAACAATGCCCTTTTATTAACAAAATGCCACTCAGAAAACAGCGAAGTACCCCCATTGATAAGCATCATAAATCCCAATGCAACCATTAATGGAGGCAAGGGCATAATATCAAACAATACCACCCCTATAATCACCACCAAAGCCAATGCAAAACCTGTCGTATTCTGAATATAACATCCCAATGCAATCAAAACTTGCAACAATAAAAACGCTTCAAAAGATAAACCCGCAATCATATTTTTCTTTTTGTGTAATATTAATTTTTTTCTGATCCCGGTGCCATGGTGATTTTTAAACCATCCATCGTTTCAGATAAAATTATTTGGCACGACAGCCGGGAATTGTCTTTGACTTCAAACGCATCCTCCAAACGGTCCAGTTCTTCGTCTTCTGGGGCGGGTAACATATCAAGCCAATCCGCATCCACATATACATGACAGGTGGCACAACTGCAACATCCGCCACATTCTGCTTTGATCGGTAATTCCCAATCACGAATAATTTCCATAACCCGCCAGCCTTGCAAGGCTTCAAGCTGATGTTCTCTACCTTCAAAATCGGTTACAAATATATACATCGGATGTTTTATACCTTTTGTGCATCGGTTAAATCGGCATATACACCGCCCTGTTGTTTTAATGATGTGTGGGTGCCTTGTTCGATAATCCGTCCCTTATCCATAACATAAATAATGTCAGCATTTTGAATGGTCGATAAACGGTGGGCAACGATTATCGATGTACGCCCCTGCATCAAATTTTCAAGGGCATTTTGAATATGGCGTTCGCTGTTGGTATCAAGGGCAGATGTTGCCTCATCTAACAACAGAATCGGGGCATTTTTTAAAAACGCACGGGCAATGGATATGCGTTGCCGTTGCCCCCCTGATAATTGTAATCCCCTTTCGCCCACCAAAGTATCCAATCCATGTTCTAAATCTTGTACAAATTGCCAAGCGGAAGCGTTTTTTAATGCCTGTATAATCTGATCCTCAGTCGCATTCAAATCGCCCAATATCACATTTTCACGCACTGTAGTGTTAAATAAAACAGTATCTTGGCTGACCAATGATATATGCTTTCTTAGGGAATGGAACGACATGTCATAGATGCTGATACCATCTATGGTAATATCGCCTTTGCTGATATCATAAAATCTGGGTATCAAATTTAATAAGGTGGATTTACCGGACCCGCTCTCCCCAACAAACGCCACAGTTTTTCCCGCAGGTACTGCGACATTTAAACCATGCAGCACAGGAATACCATTTTGATATTGAAAATGAATATTACGGAACTGCATATGTCCTTGTTGTAATACAAAATCTTTGGCATCAGGTTTTTCTTGAATTGTATTTTCCATATCTAATAAAGAAAACACCCGTTTACAAGACGCCACCCCGCCCCGGAGTATCATGTTTAGGTTGCTGAGCGATTTTAATGGGCGATACGCAGCACCCATGGCAACAAAAAATGCCATAAATCGTCCCGCATCTAATTCCTCCAACCGCACTAAGTATGCCCCCCAAACCAAGATAATACCAATGACAACCGCAGCGGTAATTTCAATAATCGGATTGGCAATAGCAGCGGTGCGTTCCCCCCGATACCTGATGGTAAATACCATTTGAAAGGTACGGGTCACCAAATGAGTCACATGGTGTTGTAAGTTATACGATTTAACTTGCCTTGCCCCTTTAAGCGTATCATCCAAATATGCGGTCATACGGGCAATATCTTCAAATGATTTAAGGGATATACCTTCCAACTTCCGTCCTATTTTTTCAATCGGTATAAGGGTTAAAGGCAACACTATTACAATAAACACTGTCATCTGCCAAGAATTATATAACATGACGCCCAGTAACGCAAAAAAAGTTAAAAATTCCCTAACTACGCCGGTTATAAGTGCATTAATTAATCCCCCAATACTACTTATATCTGTACTGAATCGTGACAGTTGACGGGCGGTGCCTTCTCGTTCCAAATATTCTGTATCGACACCCATCAATTTTTCATATATTTGGATTTGTAAATCTTTGGTTACCGACAATACAATGCGTTGCATAAACACCCGTTCGATATATACACATGCGGATTTAAAAAACCCCACAGCTACCAACCCCCCGGCAACTAAATATATAATAAATGGCTGTGCCCCACTCAGCACATCATTTACCATCGGTTCAATCGCTTGCACTTGTATAGCTGTTGCCAAGGCAACAAAAATCATACAAATAAACGCTGTTATCAAACGGGAAATATAGGGTGGTAAATATGTAAAGTAAAACCGTTTCAATAATGTTTTTGTGGAATAATGTTGTAACTCAGCCATGGTTTTATTTTACAGGTAACCTTGATTGTGCCAGTTGCAACCAATACGATACGCCAATGGGAATAATATTATCGTCAAAATCGTAATGGGTGGTGTGTAATCCGCCAATATCCCCCATACCTAGCCAAATATAATTGCCTTCGACCTTTTCCAACATGTCACTGAAATCTTCCCCCCCCATGGATGGGGGGGCGTTCCATATAATATTATTCTTGCCGACAACATCCCCCATTGCCTGTCCGGCATATTCGGTGGGCAAATCACTGTTAATGGTGGCTTGGTATCCACGGATATAATTTACATGTATATCACATTTAAATGCCACTGAAAATCCTTTGCCAATTTCTAGCATGCGGGTTTCCACTAAATCCCTTATATCGGCGGCAAATGTCCGGACAGTACCACTTATTTCCACTGTGTCAGGAATTACATTAAATGCCGATCCCCCATGTATCATTGTTGCCGATACCACACACGATTTTACAGGGTTTGCGTTACGGGAAGTAATGGTTTGTAAAGCTGTTATCAATTGCGATCCTATGACCACAGGGTCAATGCTGAGTTGCGGAATGGCTGCATGTGCCCCCACCCCTGTGACAGTAATTTCAAATGAATCTGCCGCCGCCATAATCGCCCCCTTGGTCGCCGCTGCTGTGGCAAATGGCATGCCGGGCCAATTGTGAATTGCATATACTTCGTCCATAGGACATTTTTCAAACATACCGTCGGCGATCATTTTGCTGGCACCGGCTTCGCCTTCTTCGCCGGGTTGAAAAATAAGGTGTACTGTGCCATCAAATTCCCCCACCTGTTGTAAAGCCTTTGCTGCCCCCATTAACATGGCCGTATGTCCATCATGCCCACAGGCGTGCATCACACCATCATTTTTGGATTTATATGTCAAATGATTATTTTCTTCGGTCATCGGCAACGCATCTAGTTCACATCGAAAACCAATTGCCCGATTACCTGTGCCTTTTTTGAGGGTGGCAACAATGCCTGTATTGGCAAATTCTTGGTATTCAATTCCCATATCTTGTAATTTTTGTTTTACAAATGCAGAAGTTTTATATTCTAGTAAACTGTTTTCTGGGTGGGCGTGTATGTGTTGTCGCCATTGTTTAACTTCTTCAAAAATATCCTGTGCATATGGATGAATGTTCATGTATCAATTCCTTTTTAAAAATTTCTCTGTTAAAAAATTATATGTGTACTATATAAGAAAACTATATTTTTGGCAATGCGTTATAAAATCCCTAATGTTTTAAACGATACTATGTTTTCTTTGCTGATAATAATATGGTCATGAATGTGAATTCCCATAGGGGTACAGGCATTTTGCACCTTGTATGTCATATCGATGTCCGCTTGGGATGGGGTGGCATCGCCACTGGGGTGGTTGTGTACCATAATGATTGCCACCGCCCCCAATTCTAATGCCCGTTTAACAACTTCACGGGGATATACGGCGGTTTCATTGATACTGCCCTTGGTTTGGACTTCGTCGGTAATGATACGGTTACGGCTGTTTAAAAATATTATACGAAATTGTTCTGTTTCTTCATATGCCATATGCAGGGTACAGTATTCTATCATTTTATCCCAAGACCCCAAAATAGGCATATTTTGCAGGGTTTGTTTGTAGGATAAGGTAACCGCTTTATGTGCAACTTTTAATAACACCGCCGTATTTTGCCCAATCCCATCGACTTTGGTCAAGGTACCCAAACTTGCCCCCATAACCGCATTGATTGACCCAAATTGTGCCAACAAAGATTTTGCAATCGGTTTTACATCCCGGCGGGGAATCGCATATTGTAATAATAATTCCAGAATTTCGTAATCCGCCAACCCATCCCCCATCGCATCGATAAAACGGTTACGAAGCCGTTGTCTGTGTCCATGATAACACGGGCATTTTGTATCAGTCATGGCACACCCCATTTGGCGAATAAGTAAATACCTGACAGCCGTCTGTTGTCACCATTAAGGTATGTTCCCATTGGGCCGATAGGCTCCGATCACGGGTGACAGCCGTCCAACCATCGTCCAGAATTTTTGCATCAGGTGTCCCCAAATTAATCATCGGTTCAATGGTAAATACCATGCCGGTTTGTAATACAATATCGGCGGTTTTGGGTTCCACATAATGGAACACATTGGGCGGTTCATGGAACGCCCGCCCAATACCATGCCCAACAAAATCCCGCACCACGCCACAGCCTTGTGATTCCGCATACGATTGAATCGTATGGGAAATATCCCCAAAAGTATTCCCCGGTGCCACAACTTGTATGGCACGGCGTAAGCATTCGTGGGCAATATTGGTAATGCGTTTTGCTTTTATGGGGGCTTTTTTCACATCCGCATAAAACATACGGCTTGTGTCCCCATACCATCCATCGACGATCACTGTTACATCAATATTTAATATATCAGTGGCTTTTAAAGTGCGACTGTCGCTGGGAATTCCATGACAAATTACATGATTTATCGAAGTACAAGTGGCTTTGGGATATCCCTTGTAATTTAAGGGGGCGGGAATGGCATTGTTGTCCACAATAAAATTGTGCATTAAACGGTCAAGTTTACCTGTTGTAATACCTGTTTTCACATAGGGGGTAATAAAATCGAGCGTTTCTGCCGCCAGTTTTCCCGCTTTGCTTAATCCAGCAATGGCATCATTCCCATAAATTTTTATTTGTGTCGCATCGTAATGTTCTTTCATAATATACTTCCCATATGCGGGGGCGTTCGCCTCCTGTATTTTTTAAATGTCCACCATAATGGGGGCATCGACGGTTATGTTTATAATATTACCTTTGGTATTTGTATTAAATTGTACCTTATATGCCAAAAATTCCACCCCTTGTTGCTGGGCATTTTGACAACATACTTTATAATGTGGGTCGATATCATCGGCGATGCGAAGTATATGGCAATCGGTGCGATTAACCAAATACACCATCACCGCCCGTTTGCCTTGTGCCACCATATCGGATAATTCTTGTAAATGTTTTGCCCCCCGTGCGGTAATTCCATCAGGAAATTCCACAATCCCTGTATTACGGCACATAGTGGCATTTTTGACTTCCACATAGCAATCGGGTTTGGTATCATCATTTAGCAAAATATCGATACGAGAATTTTTGCCATATTTAACTTCTTGCTTCAATCGGGCATATCCTTGCAATTCGGTGATTGTGCCCGATCGTATACCGGCGGTTACGATGTGATTCGGACGGGAAGTATTTACGCCCACTAGACTGGACCCTACATCGACAATTTCCCATCGCCAATTTAATTTTGCTTTTGGGTTGGTATTTGGCGATAAATACACAGGAGCATTTTCCACCAATAATGATTTCATCGACCCAGAATTGGCACAATGTGCGGTTACAATCATACCATCCGGCGTACCATCGGGCAACCGTACATCCGCCAGAAACCGTTTGTATCGTTTTATTAAAACGCCACAAGTTATATTTTCAAACATACAAATATGCCTTTAATCATTGGTATATTTTGTCACTAGTTTTGATAAAGTTTGATCATCGATATATCCGCTAATTTCTTCGCCAACCACTTTATCCTCTTTGTTTAAACTTATAATTAACGAATATGGTGTGCCTTTGATACCAAAATCTTTGCCCACCTTTAAATGGCGACTCAAGGTATCTGCATATGTGGCACTATTACTCATATCTTGTTCCAGTTGTTCCTTATCAAACCCAATTTTTTCACCAACTTCTTCCAGTACTTGCGGGGTTAATCGTCCTTGATATTGCATCAGGGCATTGTGCATATCTGTGTATAAATTTTGTTCAGACAAAGCCAAGCCCACTGTGGATGCCAACACAGACATATTACCAAGTACAGGATAATCCACATATTTTACCTGTAAATTGTTATGCTTTTGCTTGGCGGTTTTCACAGACCCATAAAACCGTTTACAGAAACCACACTGATAATCAAAAAATTCAAACAGCACCACATCTTGGGTATCGCCCAGCACGATTTTCGTTTGTCCTGATAAGGGTAATTCCAATAAATCCCCCAAATAACGGTCTATTTTGTCTTCCATGGTCACCGGTGCAGGTCGTGAAATTGAGGCATTTTTTGCCAAAATTTCCGAAATAGAATTTGTCAAGCGATTGTTATTTTCCACCAGATAAGTGCCAATCAATTCGGGAAATTTTTGTTCAATTGCCTGTACGGTTTGTTCCACTGTTTGTTCGGTATATTTTTTTGTATACGAATCCACAACATTTGGTAAAACATAATGCAAGTACACTTGTAATACCACCACTAACAGGCTAAATACAAATACAATCTGTAAACATCTTATTAAAAAATATAGTTTTCGGTCTTTCATTTACTTCCCCTTTTCTGTTGCACCGGTCTGCACAATATCGTCTGCACGGATATATTCCGGTGAATTTTTGGATAAAATCGTTTTTGCTTGTTTGGCCAACGCCACCGAATCGGGACGCCCTAACACAAACGCATATTCCGCTTCCGCCAGCCTTAATCGTCCTTTATCTTGTTTAGCACGATATAAGTCTATCATATTTTTATACACATAGGGGGCAAATTTTTCAAGATTATGGGCACGATACAACGCCCATTCAGCTAAATCCAATGATTCTGTGTTACCAATTTTTATTAACGCCCGTGCGTATTCTATGTAAAACAAAGCGGTTTTACGATTTTTTTTGAGTATCTTATCGTATATTTTCACCGCCTGTTTATATTGGGTATCTTGGGCAAGTAAGGTGGCATAGCTATCCAAATAATATATATCATCAGGATATTTTTGTATCAAAACTTGCATTTCTGCGATACCATCTTGATTTTTGTTATTGGCAAACGCATTCATTGCCCGTGCGTATCTGGCAACATCAGAAGTATCAGTACTAGGATATTTTGTTAGCACCACTTTGGTTTCTTTGACATATCCAAATAATTTTGCCTGAATTCGCTCAAATAAGGCTTGTTTTTGTGCATCTGCTGGCATATCTTTAAATTGGGAATTTTCGTTTAAGCGTTCGGCAACCCGTAACCGTTCCAGACTGGTGGGGTGGGTGGATGTATACGATTGTTGCTTGGTCACATATCCCCCTTGGCTGAGTAATTTTTTCTGTACTTCAATATGTCCCCGAAGTGACATCTGTAAATCGGAAAATGCCCGAAATGCAACAGCATCAGCGGCTTTTTCTTGTATGCGTACATGGCGTTTAAAGGACCTATCCGCCAGCTGAGTCCCCAACGATATGGTGGCAATGGTGGCGTCTGTATCGTTTGAAGCAATACTGCCGACCAGTCCGCCGACAACGCCTAATAAAGCGACTTTTTTGGCGTTTTCTTGGGCTTTACCGACTTTTTGTAGGTCATCTGATTTTATATGGGCAAGTTCATGTGCCAAAACAGCCATAAATTGTTCCGCCGAATCTACATCCAAAATAAGCCCAGAATTAAAAAATACATTGTCCCCACCCGCAACCATAGCATTAAATGCCGGGGATATAATCAAACGGTATTGGATATTGCGGTCGGACAAACCCATAATTTGCACAAATGGCTCCGCCAAAGTGCGAAAGGCGTGTTCTGTTTCCGCATCACGGGTCGCCCATGCCCAAGGGGCACTCCATAAGCACATCAATAAAACATATATACGCAACTGAAATATTATCATGAATTTTTTTACTATATGACTTTTACAACATTAAACATGTGTAAAACAGAGTGCAGTATATCATAAAATATTATAAAAAACTAAATTATTTTTGGGGCTGTCCTAAATAATGAACTTAAATATTTTTAACTCATTGTTTTATTTGTCTTTTTTGTTATTTAAAATCATTGTGATTAAATCGTTATTTAGACTCCCTATATAGCTAACTTCATATAAAATGATACTGCGTATTATAATCGCATCATGTTATTTTTTGGGAAATTGCATGTTTAAGGGCTACATACCTTGTTAATAATCAAATCGAACTCTGCATGTGAATATGATTCTGTTACTTTTCCTGACAATTCATATCCTTGTTTTGGGAAACTTTCTGCAGGTTTGGAAATATAGATCATTATAAGGTCTTCTCGTACGCCAAATATCGATTTGTGCACCAGCGATGGGGGTACCATCTGTGTCTTTGATATGCCCTTCGACCAATACGACTCCCCCTTCGAAATGCTGTTTCATATCCGCCCCTAATGGATGGTGTGGAGCACCGGATACATGAAATGGTCCCAACACACTAGAACTGGTGGCATTGGGTGAAAAATTTATCATATCTACCAACGAAGACGCACCTAATACATCGGAAAACAATACAAATTCGTTGCGTTCTTCATCAGTTATATCACCTGTCCATTGTAATAATTTTAAGGCATATCGCCATTCGTCATGGGTTAATTTCGTATCGATAACAAATTGGTGTAAGTGCTGTGCCAATAGATTTTATTGCAGACTAAAAAAAACTTGCCAATTTTTGCATTTCACAGTACATATATATCCTAATGATAGACTATGTTTATTAAGGATATAAATAGTATGACTGACTTATCACATATTCGTAATTTTTCCATTGTTGCCCATATCGATCATGGGAAATCTACGCTTGCTGATCGGCTTATTCAAACCTGTGGCGGGCTTAGTGAACGGGAAATGCATGGGCAGGTTTTGGATAGTATGGATTTGGAAAAAGAGCGGGGCATTACCATTAAAGCCCAGACTTGTCGATTATTGTACAAAGCCAAAGATGGCAACGCATATACCCTAAACCTTATGGATACCCCGGGACATGTGGATTTTTCATATGAAGTATCCCGTTCATTGTCCGCCTGCGAAGGGGCGTTGCTGGTTGTGGATGCATCGCAAGGGGTCGAAGCCCAAACCCTTGCCAATGTGTACCTTGCCATTGATGCGGATTTGGATTTATTTCCTGTATTAAATAAAATAGACCTGCCTGCTGCTGAACCCGATCGGGTCAAACAACAGGTGGAAGATGTGATTGGTATCGACACAGAAAACGCCATTGCCATATCAGCAAAAACCGGTTTGGGTATCGAAGAGGTTTTGGAATCTATTGTCACCGAATTGCCCCCCCCCAGCGGTGAAATTGATGCACATTTACAAGCTTTACTGGTCGACAGTTGGTACGATGCGTACTTGGGCGTAGTCATTTTGGTGCGGGTTAAAAATGGCATTTTGAAAAAAGGCGATAAAGTCCGCATGTTATCGACTGGTGCCGATTACAATGTGGATCGTGTGGGTATCATGACCCCAAAAGGTGTTATGGTCAATGAACTAAAAGCCGGTGAAATAGGCTTTATCACCGCATCGATAAAATCTGTAAAAGACTGTTATGTGGGGGATACCATTACGCATGCTCGCAAACCGTGTTCTGAAATGCTGGCGGGGTTCCAGCCATCTGTACCTGTGGTGTTTTGTGGATTGTTTCCCACCGACCAAGGACAATTCGAATTATTGCGGGACAGCTTGGAAAAACTTGCCCTAAATGATAGCTCTTTTCACTTTGAACAAGAAGGATCCGCTGCTTTGGGGTTGGGGTTTCGGTGTGGGTTTTTGGGGATGTTACATTTGGAAATTATCCAAGAACGGCTCAGCCGTGAATTTGATCTTGACTTAATTACCACCGCCCCCAGTGTGGTATATAAATTTGAATTAACCGATGGTACGCATGCAGAAATTCACAATCCCGTCGATTTTCCCGATGTGTCACGGATTAAATTGGTCGAAGAACCATGGATTCGAGCAACTATTATGGTGCCAGACCAATTTTTGGGGGCGGTACTCACCTTATGTACAGATAAACGGGGACGACAGATTGATTTGACCTATGTGGCGGCAAGGGCAATGGTTGTATACGCACTGCCCTTAAACGAAGTGGTATTTGATTTTTACGATCGCTTAAAATCCGTTACTAAGGGATACGCATCGTTTGATTATGAGCAAGTGGGATACGAAGAAGGTGATCTTGTGCGGGTGCAAATTTTGGTAAATGGTGAACCCGTGGACAGTTTATCGATGATTGTCCATCGTACGCAAGCGGAGTATCGTGGTCGTAAAATGTGCGAACGGCTAAAAGACCTTATTCCACGGCATTTGTTTAAAATTCCCATTCAAGCGGCTATTGGGGGAAAAATTATTGCCCGTGAAACCATTGCCGCTATGCGAAAAGATGTAACCGCCAAATGTTATGGGGGTGATGTCAGCCGTAAGCGTAAACTTCTCGATAAGCAAAAAGAAGGTAAAAAACGCATGCGGCAATTTGCCAATGTGGACATTCCACAAAGTGTATTTTTGGACGCTTTAAAAATGGATGACAATTAACAGCATTATCTGCATAGCCCCCATTTTTATATAGGATGGATGTGATTGTTGTTTCGGGACATATGTGGTATATTATACCTAAATTGAAAAATAAAGCCTATTTTTTATGCAGATTGATGTAATAGGATAAAACCTGTATATACTTATGTTAAAATGCTTATATTTTTGGCATTTATTTGGGGCGGTGGGCTTAACCACATGGCACGATTATTGCATAATATGAACACATAGTAATGGTTGATAAAGTATTTGAAATTTTTGATTGTTTACCTTATATGGTGTTGGTGACCGGTACAGATGGTACCTGCGTTTGGTGTAATACCCATGCAGAACGGTTATTTCTTGGTTCGCAAACAGGCACTCATATCAGCGATATTTTCCCCAATCAACAAGACCTTATGAATGCCCTGCAACAGGCGACAAAAGTAGGCATTGGTGTGCGGGTGCAAATGCAACACATGCCCATACCCCATATGGAAAATGGACAAAACCTTGTATTTGTAAGTCCTTATGGCAGATATTTGATTTTATCGATTATGGATATACCCATGCTTAATCAAGGGGTAAATGCGTATTTACATCGTTTGGTGGCAATGCTTGCCCATGAAATTAAAAACCCTTTATCGGGTATTCGGGGGGCGTCCCAGTTATTGGATACGGGCGAAGAGGGGAGCTTAGCATCGTTAATCACCCAGGAAACTGACCGCATATCGAATTTAGTGAACGACCTAGAAAACTTATCGGAATTAAAAAATATTTCTTTTGCACCGCACAATATTCACCAAGTTTTGGATTCTGTTATATTGCTTGCACAATCGGGGGTGGCGAACGATTGTGATATTATCAAGCAATATGATCCCAGTTTGCCCCCTGTATGGGGGGAAAAAGATCGCTTGTTACAGGTATTTTTAAACTTAATTAAAAATGCGTCTGAGGCGATGACAGGGCAAAAAGAACAGAAAATTATTATCAGGACTTCGTATGCACAAGGGATATATTTATCCATAAAAAATGCACAACACCGTGCCATACGGGTGGATGTTCAAGATGTGGGATGTGGAATTTCTGATGTAGAAAAACATAATATTTTTGCCCCCTATATTACCCATAAAATGGGGGGTAAGGGCTTGGGGCTGTCGGTGGTGTCGAATATTATATCATCACATGGTGGGCGGATTTCATTTGATACTTCGCCACAGGGAACTGTATTTTCGATTATTTTACCCATGGCAAATTCAGACCTGTACGCATATTCACAAAATAAGAAGTTGAAGCAATGAATATGATTTTACCAAAAACTTTGCTGATTGCTGATGACGATGCGACCATTCGTACTGTATTAATGCACGCCCTCAAAGATATGCCATTTGATGTGAAAATTACCGAATCTGCACAACAATTATCCGCTTGGATTGAACAAGGGGTGGGCGATTGTGTGTTGACCGATGTGACCATGCAGGATGGTAATGGTATTGATATTTTACAGATGGCGGTAAAAATGCGTCCCGAATTACCTGTGGTGGTGATGTCCGCACAAAATACAGTGTTAACAGCGATTCAAGCATCTTCACATGGGGCATTTGAATATTTGGCAAAGCCATTTGATTTGAATGATTTAAAATCCACCTTAAAAAATGCTTTGGAAAAATCCGAAAAGCCTAATCTAGTAATGGCACAGGCACAACAAACCAAATTACCTATTGTTGGGTCGTCCCCGGCTATGCAACAGTTGTATCGTAGCATTGCCCGTTTGGTGACTTCTGATGAAACGGTGTTAATACATGGGGAGTCGGGCACAGGCAAAGAATTGGTCGCCCGCACTTTGCACGATTTTGGCAATCGTAAAAATAAGCCATTTATTCCATTGAATATGGGAGCTATTCCCAAAGATTTAATAGAATCCGAATTGTTTGGATATGAAAAAGGGGCATTCACAGGGGCGGATGTTGCCCGTAGGGGAAAATTTTTACAAGCGGATGGGGGGACTTTGTTTTTGGATGAAATTGGCGATATGCCTCTGGATTCGCAGACTCGTTTGTTACGGGTGTTGCAAGAGGGTGAAGTATCCCCGATTGGATCGACAAAAACATACAAATGCGATGTGCGTATTATTTCCGCCAGCCATAGGAATTTAACAGAAATGGTTGAAAGTAAGGTGTTTCGCCAAGATTTATACTACCGCTTGAATGTGATGCCATTGTATATTCCCCCCCTTCGCAATCGTTTGGATGACATACAAGATTTGATTGCGTATTTCCAAAATGAGCTGTCTGAATCTGGGCTTGCAATGAAGACATTTACCCATGATGCGTTACAATTGTTAAAACAATATACATGGCCCGGTAATGTGCGGGAATTGGAAAATTTTGTCCGTAGGACTCGTATTATGTTACCCGGAACGCAAGTAAATGCAAATGATGTATATACTATTTTGGGCGAAGGCAATCTGAATCAAGAATATATGGAATATAATGATACACCGTATACAGAGACATCCCCCATATCTAGGGTAGGGGGGGATATAAAATCTGATACCTTTTATCAGGTGGCAAGTCAATATGCCCATGTGTTTTTTCAATCCGAATATCCCAATAAGCAACAACAATACCATGGACGGGTATATAACCATTTTATTACACAGGTGGAAAAATCTTTAATACAAATGGCGTTAAATTATTGTCAAGGTAATCAAATAAAAGCATCAGAACTATTGGGAATCAATCGAAATACTTTGCGAAAACGCATCCAAGTATTGGATATTGATGTTATCAGAAAAAGCAAAGTATAAACATTTTTTTTGTTGTATAATATATTAAATCAGTTATGCTAACAACATGAGCATGAAGTAAATATATATATGTATACGATAATGACTGTCCGATTTTATACAATGTTTCGCAATTCCTTCGTGGGAAGATATGGATCGATTGGTTTAATAACCATTTCGGTGATTTTTTCCTTGTATACTTTGTGGTTGTTGGGCAATGATATTGATGGGCAAGACGACGATATTAGCCAATTTATTATCATCGATGTGATATTGTTGGTGTTAATCGTAGCTATGCTATTTTATCGATTTTATAACATCTTTTTTTCCAAATCTGATAATTTTGACTTACAAAAACGCATGGTTGCTTTGTTTTCTGTGTTGGCGTTAGTACCGACTGTTTTAATTGCCATATTTGCGTTGGTATTTTTTAATTTTGGTTTGAAAACTTGGTTTAGCGAACGGGTCAGTGGAGCATTGTATTCCAGCCGTGTGGTTGCCGAAGCGTATTTACAAGAACATCAAAATGCTATTGTTGCCGATGCATTAGCCATCGCCCGCAGTATTGACGATACTATCGCTGATTTAAACTTGCGACAAGATGAACTGGAACAGTTTTTATTGAGCCAAGGGGTGCTAAGGGATTTAACTGAGATGTTGGTATTCGATACGGTGGGGCGGGTATATGGGCGATATGGTTTAACCGCCGCATTGGAATTGGAACCATTGTCATATAGTGATTTGACCAAGGCAGAACAGGGTGAAGTGGTGTTATTTGCTGACCGCCGTATTAAACGAGTGCGGGCACTCATCCGTTTAAACAGTTTTGCCAATACTTATATGTTTATTGGGCGATTTTTTGACCCTAAGGTCATCGGTTACATCGATAATACAAATGCGACAATTTCCGAATATGAATTATTGGAACAATCCCGTGATAAATTACAAATATCTTTTACCTTTGTGTTTGTATTGGTGGTGTTGATGTTGTTGACTATTGCTGTGTGGATGGGGCTGGGCATTGCCCATACATTATCACATCCCATACGGTCTTTATTGCGGGCCACCTATAATATACAACAGGGACGGTATGGTATCAAAATCAAGGCAAAAAGCGAATACCAAGAAATTAAACACCTTATAAAATCGTTTAACAATATGTCCCAAACCATACATGACATTACACAAGGTTTGCAACAAGCCAACCGAGATATAGAGGACAGGTCACAATTTATCGAAACTTTGTTATCAGATATTCGCACAGGTATTATTTCCACAGACACAGATGGTACCATATTGTTGGTAAATAAATATGGTGCCGGTTTATTACATCAATCGATTGCTGGCTTGGTGGGGGAATCTATTGGGGATATGGTGCCTGAATTTGCCCCGATTATTGAAACCATCGTTACAAAAAAAATTCCATTTGTTGGCGAAGTGGTGTTTGCCAATCGAATGGAAAATCGTAAATTTATTGTACGAATAGCCATTGAATACAGCCAAGATGATATGCATCAACAAGCATTGGAACGTCTTATGATATCATTTGATGATATTACAGATGTGGAACGCACCCAGAAAAAAGCCGCTTGGGCGGATGTTGCCCGTCGTATGGCACATGAAATTAAAAATCCATTGACGCCTATTCAATTGTCCGCAGAACGCTTAAAACGCCGATATGCTAAGGTTATCGATGCGGATGATATGGCGTTTGTAACCTGCATAGATACCATTATCCGCCAAGTGGAAGAAATCGGCAGAATGGTTAATGAATTTGATGGATTTGCCCGTATGCCCAGTGCAAATATGGTGCTGGATAACTTAGCAGATACGGTAAAATCTGTATTTAGTTTGCAAAAAAATGCCCATACAAATATTGCATATGAACTCAGATGTGTACAAAATATTCAATGGGTACATGATCGGCATCACATATCACAAATGATGACAAATATCATGAAAAATGCCTTAAATGTGTTGCAGGAACATCAGGTGCCAACAGGCAAAATATTGGTTATCGTTGAACAACAAGATACGGTCTTATATGTGGCAATTCATGATAATGGGGTGGGATTTCCCACGCAAGATAGGTATGGTCTGTTTGATCCATATGTGAGCAATTATACAAATGGCACAGGGTTGGGATTAAGTATAGTAAAGAAGATAGTGGAAGATCACAATGGAACGATTGCATTATTGGATTCGCCCCTATTGGGTGGTGCATTGGTGGAGATAACCTTTAATATGGAACAATAAAATGGCAGTTGATATTTTAATTGTGGACGATGAAGCCGATATTCGCAAAATTTTGGCAAGTGTAATTGAAGACGAAGGGTATCATAGTCGCCAAGCGTCAAATTCCACCGAGGCATTGGTGGCAATTCAACAAAAGAAACCTAACCTGATAGTATTGGATGTATGGTTAAGAAATTCTAAGCTCGATGGGGTTGAAATTTTGGAAAAGGTGGTCGATATGTATGATGATGTGCCTGTGATTATGATTTCTGGGCATAGCACGGTTGACTTAGCCGTATCCGCTACCAAAAAAGGGGCGTATGATTTCTTATCCAAACCTTTTAAGACCGATGCCTTATTGCATACAATTGCCCGTGGACTGGAAGCCAATGCCTTAAAAAAAGACAATCAAATGTTACAAGTAAAATTAGGTGTGGGGGATATGGATTTAATCGGTAGCAGTACATTTGTCACAGACATGCGGTCAAAAATTACCAAAATTGCCCCCCTGTTAACCCCTGTATGCATAGTTGGTGAACGGGGCACAGGCAAGGAAATTGTATCCCGACAGTTATTTGTGCAAGGCAATTACCGTGGGCAATATGTGGTTGTGGATTGTGCATTCGAAGACGATGTGGAAAACATTATATTTGGTGTAATGCACCCCCGTAAAACCAGTGCCTTTGAACAGGCAACAGGTGGAATTTTGGTGTTAAATAAAGTGAATACTTTACCTGAATCGCACCAATTACAAATCGCTCATTATTTGAAACATGGTGAAGCCACAACCATTGATGGGGTAAAAATTACCACGACTACACGGGTAGTGTTAATTGCCCCCGATACTAGAAATATCATCGATGCGTTATTATCCTGTGTGAAACGACATGTTTTGCATATGAAACCTTTTTCCGAAAGGTCCGCTGATATACCGTCGTTGGTGGTACAATTTATGGCATATCGGGCAAAATCAAAAGGGGTTGCCCCTTTACATTTTGCCCCAGATGTGTTGTCATATTTGTCTGAATGCCATTGGGAAGGCAATGCGTGGCACATGATTTCTATGTTGGATGCCTTGTTGTTATTGGCAAAGGATACGGATGTTGTCGATATATCCATGGTCAAATCTGTATTATCTGGCAGTATCGATGACATACAGCTTGATTGGAGTGCCATTTTAAATATGGATATTCGCACAGCACGGGAAGAATTTGAACGCTGGTATTTACAATATCAATTAACCCGTTATCAGGGAAATGTAAGTGAAACTGCTCAGAACATTAAAATGGACAGGGCATCGCTGAGTCGTAAAATAAAAACCTTGAAATTACGATAAAATATATGATAGTATGGTACATATGACAAACACAGAAGGCGACAAATCATGGAAGTGATTATTTGTGGTGCGGGGGCTTTGGGATATAATATTGCCCGCTATTTAGTTAAAGAAAATAATAATGTAACCATTATTGATAAGGACCCATCGTTGGTTGCCAAAATTAATGAAAATTTGGATTGCCGTGGGGTAGTGGGGTATGCGTCTGCTCCAAGCACTTGGGAAAAAATTGGGGTGGATCGTGCCGATATGGTCATTGCGGTGACTCGTAATGACGAAATCAACATAATGGCGTGCAAGGTTGCACATTATTTATTTCGTGTCTCCACAAAAATTGCCCGTATTCGTGAACAATCGTATTTAAAACAGAAATCGGAGGTTTTATTTAAAGACAGTGGGACCTCCATCATCGATTTGATTGTATCCCCCGAAAAAGAATTGGCAAAAGCGATTTTACGACGGGTACATGCACCAGGGGCAACGGACATTGTTCCTCTAAATACCCCCAATGTATCCTTGGTTGGGGGTATTGTGGCTGAAAACAGCCCCATATTAAAAGATTCTGTGGAACGCATTTTTGCATCGCATATGGCATTATCCAGTAATATTATGGCAATTATGCATAAAGATTCTGTGCAAGCTCCCGATCCCAAAGGCGTGTTAAGTGCCGGTGAAGAAGTATATTTTGTATGTCCAAGTGATAAAGTTTTGGATACATTAGCCTTATTTGGACATGAACAACACGATGCCCATAATGTTTTGATTATTGGTGGGGGAAATGTGGGGGCGGATGTGGCGGATGCGTTGTCTGATGATTGTAAGGTAACACTTATTGAAAATAATGTTGTGGCTGCCCGTAAACTTGCCGAAAGGTTGCCACACAGTGTTGTAATCCAAGGGGATGCCTTAAAGCCAGAGGTCTTAATCGATGCGGCGGTACATCAAAAACATCTGTGTGTATGCGTATCTGACAATGATGAGGTTAATTTGATTTCTAGTATGTATGCCGTCGAATCAGGGGTTGATAGGACAATTTGTTTGTTAAATAATCCCCATTATTCTAACTTAGCCCGCAAATTTGGGGTTAGCACAACCGTATATCCCATGGAAATCATAGGGTCTATTATTTTACAAAAGGTCCGAAATAGCAGTGCAGTTAAGAGCCTATATAGCCTGCAAGAAAACAGGGCGGAAATTGTGGAAATGGAGGTATCTCATAACGCCAAAGTGGTGGGTATGAAATTGGGGGATTTAAAAATGTTTCGGGGGACTTATATCGGTATGATTATGCGTGAAGGGGACGAAAAAAAGGTGGAACTGATACCATACAAAAAAGAGTTACAATTATGTGCTGGGGATAAAGTCGTAATGCTTGTATCGCCCAGCAACATTGAACGTATTGTTCAAATGTTTAAAGACAATACATAATATATAAAAAAACAAAAAAGGATTTTTCGATTATGCCAAGATTTGCTTATGTAAACCATCAATATATACCCCATAACCAAGCTGTATTGCCTATTGACGACAGGGGGACACAATTTGGTGATGCGGTGTATGAAGTATTCAGTATTCTGAATGGTAAAACTGTTGATATGCGATCCCATATTGCCCGTCTGCATCGGTCGATGAAGGCACTGGATATGCGTGTACCCATGTCTGACAAAGCCTTGGAAATCGTGTGTCAGCAATTGGTAAAACGCAATAATCTAAGGAATGGCATGGTGTATATGCAAATCAGTCGTGGTACTATGAATCGCAAACATATGTATCCGACTGATACCCCTTTAATTCCGAATGTGATTATTACCACCCATCGATTATCGTTAAAATCCAGTGGGCATGAACTGACACCGATTAAAATAAAATCGTATCAGGACATACGTTGGCAAGGCGTGGGCATTAAAACTGTGATGTTGTTGCCCAACTGTATGGCAAAGACCGAAGCCCACGATTTGGGGTATGGGGAAATTTTATTTGTTAAAGAGGGCATTGTCACCGAATCTGGGTCGTCTAATTTCTTTTATTTTGATAAACAAGGGATACTACATACCCCCCCCGCAGGCGATATTTTGTTGGGTTGTACCCGACATGGATTGATTGAGTGTGCCAAAAACTTACAAATACCAGTCGAACAGAATCATTTTACATTGGCGGATGCAAAACAGGCGGAATTTGCCTTTGTTAGCTCCGCATCGCAGTTTTTTTGCCCTGTATCGCATATTGATGATACCCAAATCACCACAGAAGTGCCTGAAATATGGCAACAATTGTTTGATTTATATGTAAAAACATATATCAATACATAATTCTGTTGCAATCTTTATGTGTTTGTATTACACTGTCCCTATGCGTCCCAGTTTATGTAGGGGGTATATGCCATTTATTTCAATGCTGGGTGCGTATAAAAACTTTAAAATTCAAAACTGTAAAATAATAACAAAAAGGTGACAATATGTCTGATAAACAACCAAAACTTCAAGATTTATTTCTGAATAAATCGCGTAAAAAGCATGTGCCAGTAACCATATTTTTGGTGAATGGTGTAAAATTACAAGGTATTATTACTTGGTTCGATAGCTTCTGTATTTTACTACGCCGTGACAATCAAGAACAAATTATCTATAAACATGCTGTATCCACAATTATGCCGATGGAGCCTTTACGGCTTTATGAGGATATGAAAGTCGAATCCGAAGCAAGTTCTTCTGATAAGTCAGCTGTTTCGTAATACATGGGCGATACACACCAGATTGATTTAACAACCGATACAGTCCAGCCAAAACTTGTGGTTGTTGTGTATCCTATATTGAATAAATCGTCTGGTGTGGTGCCTGAATACAGGTTACAAGAAGCAATCGGTCTTGCCCACGCCATAAATTTGGCTGTGGTGCATGCGGAGTGTGTGTATATAAACACCCCTAAACCCGCCACTTTGTTTGGACAAGGAGTGCTCGATCGGTTATATGATACCCTTTATTCCGATGGCAAAAACAGGGGTTCTGCAAGGGTGGAATTGTTGATTGTTGATGGCACGATCAGTCCTATTCAGCAACGCAACTTGGAACGCATCCTGCATGTTAAGGTAATTGACCGTACGGGATTGATTCTGGAAATTTTTGGGGCAAGGGCACAGACTTTTGAGGGTAAATTACAAGTCGAACTGGCACATTTGACCTATCAACGCTCCCGTTTGGTGCGGGCGTGGACACACTTGGAACGGCAACGGGGCGGTATGGGATTTGTGGGCGGACCGGGGGAAAGCCAACTGGAAATTGATCGACGGCTTGCCGATACTGCCATTGCCAGAATTAAACGCAAATTGGATGGTATAAAACGTACCCGTTCCCTACAACGGGGGGCAAGAAAAAAAGTTCCATATCCCGTTGTGGCTTTGGTGGGCTATACCAATGCGGGCAAATCCACTTTATTTAACCATTTAACAGGGGCGGATGTGTTTGCCAAGGATTTATTATTTGCTACGCTGGATCCAACCATGCGGTTGATTAAATTACCATGTGGGACACAGGTTATTTTGTCCGATACAGTTGGCTTTATTTCCGATTTACCCCACGATTTGGTGGCATCTTTTCGGGCAACACTCGAAGAAGTCCAATCTGCGGATGTGGTACTGCATGTACGGGATTGTATAAGCACCCAATTTCATACCCACGGGGGCGATGTGGATACAATTTTACATGGGTTGGGGGTTACGGGTGATTCTGTACCGATTTTACAAGTCTGGAATAAATGGGATGCGGTTGCCGACACCGATCGTAACCATATGCAGCACCATGATAATCGTAGCAAAAATGCCTATATGACTTCTGCACATACAGGGGATGGGGTGGATATATTGTTGCATGCAGTATCCGATGTTCTGCGACGGGATAATAAAACATATGAAATACATCTCGATGTATCCGCTGGGGCAGAAAACGCATGGATAAAATCAAAATCCCACATATTATCAGAACATTATGATGAAAGGGGGGCGGTTTTAACCGTAAAAATGCCCCCGCAAATGTCCCAAAAATTCTTTGCTGTATTCCCAAATACAACTGCAAAAATTATTGAAGTATTTAGCTATTATTAACCATGTATATTATATCGTCAAAGGCGTTGTATTTGCCATTGGTATTCCCCGATTTATCCGCTGGGATTTGAATCCGTAATTTTGTTGTGCGTCTTCTATTACCAATAGTTCTTTGAAACGATATGGGATTGCCTGCCCTTAATGTGGTTTGCACATTGGCTATAGTTTCGGCACCTGTAACACCAAGAATGCGTATATGCGTTCCCAATGTTGCTTTACTTGCCCCTGCAACATCACTTACATCTGTTAATTCTGTTACTGTTAAACCTACCCTCATGGTCGATGTTAAGCCTGCTGTACTGAATACACTATTGGTTGGGGAAGAATCATCCACATCTAACAACAATCCAGTACCCGGTATGTGATTTGCCAATGCCTGCGTACCTGAGGCGTATTTACTGTCGACCACCAACGGATAGTTTTGCTTAGCAATGGTAAAGTCCGCTGTCCGCATCGACCCTGAGTATTTGGGGTTACCGGGGGTTGCGGTCATGGTGATTTCCACTGTACCGCCGGAAGTTGCCCCCCGAATATCCCCATTAACAATGTTTAATGTCCCATCGGGGGCGTCGCTTGATTTCTTAGCCACCGTCCAAGTATATTGCGTTGCCCTTGTCCCACCCGGTAAGGTATAGTCTAAATCAATCTTGGTAACAGCACTGTCCTTCCATGCCCCATTTTCGCCGGTTGCTTTTGCCACCGCTGGGGCGGTGGTTACATCCGTCCCCAGTACTTGTTTTGTTACATCAAAATTGACATATTCTGTTGCTGCGGCAACTGCATTTGCCCCTGTTTTTGCCGCACGGACAATCTTTATCAGCAGCTTACCCGATTTGGTCAGCTTGCTGGTGTCAATAGCCCCAGTTTTGGTATTACTTATAGCATTTTGCCCACTGGGAACAATACCCGCAGTGGTGGCATCCTTGCCCCCTTTACCCCCATCACTACTAGGCACAACAGAGAAAGTGTAATCGGTTGCTTTAACAAAGGTTTGCCCTTGATCTGTAAGGTCTAATTTATAATCTGGGGTAACTGTACCCTTGCCCCATTTACCCGTTAATCCGGTCGGGGTGCCATCAATCACCTGTGCGGGTCGTGTGGACAGTTCAAATTCTTTGGATACATCGTTATATTTGGTGCTTTCAAATACAACAGTAACAGTTGTGCCGGTAGTAAACGCCCCTTTTATGGTCAGGCTCTTGTCCCCACTATCAATGTCAAAGTTCGAATTCGTATCTTTTTTCGCTAAGCTTTTTACCGTCCAATCGCTTCTGGAGCTGCCAGTTGCTGTTAATTGCCCTAGTACATCGGCGGCACTTACCGTCTTATTGCCAGATACATACGATACAACAAGGTTCGCTACGCTTAGGGTGCCCGCCGATAGCGTTTGTTTATTAATCGTTACATCCACATCTCTGGTCATAGATGTATACTTATCATTCGCCGCATAGGTAATCCGCACTTTTACCACCCCCTGTTGGGTGGTTTTGGCAATGGCACCTGTATTGCTTGCAATCGTTATGGCATTGCCCCCTGTGGTGGGACCAGCGGTAGTACCCGTCGCTGTCAATGTGTATGTGGCGGTACCAATCCCCGTCGGTAGATTCGTCGGTGTATAAGTTATCGCTCTGCTTGCCGTTGCCCATGGAATAGCCCCAGCCGATACGGTAAACCCGCTGTGGTCGCTGCTCCCTTGCTTATTCACCGTGATATTTTCATATACGGTTAGCTCGGGCAATCCGCCTTTGGCTTTACGGACGATTTTTACCAACAGTTTCCCTGATTTATTCAGCTTGCTGCCATCAATCGCCCCGGTGGTGCCGTTAATCGCCCCAGTTAAGGCACCGGTTACAATGCCGGCAGTGGTGGCGGTTTTACTGCCTTTATTCCCTTCGCTGTTCGGTAAAATGGTAAAGGTGAAATCCGTACTTGTATCAAAGGGTACCGTTACATCCCCCACCGTGTCAGACGCTTTTAATTTATAATCCACATTGAAGGTTTTGCCCCATTTACCGCTTAATCCCGTGGGTGTATCCCCCAATGTACCCGCCCCAGTGGACAATTCGAAGGTGCGACTCTGATCCGCATATTCAGAATCCGTATGTTCAAATACAACGGTTACAGTTGTACTGGTTGTTATTGCCCCTGATATGGTTAACGACTTGCCATTAACTGTAAGATTCCCATGACTATCTGTATCTGCTAGGCTCTTAATTGTCCAATCGGATTTTTGCGTTTGGCTACCGGATACAGTTAATTTACCCAGTATATCGGCGGTGCTTACCGTCTTATTGCCAGACCCATAAGGCACAACAAGATTCGCCATTGTTAGTGTACCAGTGAAATTACTATCGGTTTTTACATATACAATGCGATCCCTATAGTTTGTGGCACTGTATGTCAATTTTAGGGTAGCTGCACCCGCACCCGCTTTGTCCTCCAGTGTACTGGTATAGGTGGCAACACTAACGCCGATATTCGTTGATCCATTCTTAAATTGAAAATCTGTGCCACTGGTACCACTGCCGACAACCTCTGCTTTAACAGTCGGCGTTACCCCATTTGGTACAGTACCAACAAATGTACTTACATTATATATCTTTGTATTTGTTAAGGTATACGCAGTGGCTTGGCTGCTACCATTCCCACCTTTAATATTGTTGCTGGATTTATCCGAATCGGACAGGACGCTGCCAATTGTTGGGTTGGCTTGTGTTTTGATAAACACTTCATAAGGGTTAAAGCCATCTGCTGTATAGGTTAGTTTTAGGGTAACTTCCCCCGCCCCTGCTTTATCTTCCAGTGTACTGGTATATGTTACATCGGCAACACCGATATTTGTCGCCCCATTCTTAAATTGAAAATCTGTGCCACTGGTACCACTGCCGATAATCTCTGCTTTGACAGTGGGCGTTACCCCACTTGGTACATTGCCAATAAATGCATCGATAGCATATGTTTTGCCACTGGTTAAAGCATATGCAGAATCTTGCGTCGTACCATCGCCACTGCGGACTGTTTTATCGCCCGTGCTGTCTTGTATATCAGCGGACTGTACAGTATTGCCCACAGGTTTGGTCGTATCGACCTCCGCTGTTTTAATATCATAGTGCCGCTCGACCTTGTCATAGCGTTTGTGCCATACGGCATCTGTACCGGATACAGGGGCGGATTTTAATTGGTCTTGTATACTTTTGTCGAATGCCAATTTAAAATCGACCGATATATCGGTCTGTGCCGATTCGCCATTGGGTTTGTCATATGTGCCCCGCACTGTTACCACCGCATTGGGGGTAAATTCGGCAATCAATTTATTGCCCCTAACAACTGTATCCTCAACCCCATCGAATCTATAAGTCCCCACCCCCACAGACACCTGTTCATAATTGGGGATATTGCCCTTAGCGGTGATATCCCAGCCTTGTAATACTTTCTTATCGTCGATAATGGTATTGCCAATGCGACGATATAGGTTTGCCGCCATGTCAAACCGTGCGGTTTTCAGTTCCGCCCCCACACTAAACCGTTGGAAATTGTCCGATGCCTTAAAAGCAAGTATATTCTTTGTCCCGTCCTTGCTATCAAAAAACGCATTGACCCCAACAATTAATGGGGTAGCAGTTGTATCAATACGCTTCCGATACCCCAACCCCAAGTTTAATCGATTCACCGACTTTTGACGATTATAAGAAGTTTGCAAATATGTAATCGTGTCTTTTGTTTCCGACAGGTTGCTAAAAGCGGTAATATCCCAATTTAGGGTTTTGTCCGTATAGCCGACCCCGCCACTTATCCATTCGAAGATACCTGTTTTGTTAATAGTATCCATAAACATATTACCGGTGGCGTTTACCACTTTGTCCGTATCATCGGTGAATACAGGTGTTGTATATGCCAGCACAATAACACTAGCTGTTGCCCATAAAGATTTTTTCAGTTTCATGTGTTTCATCCTCAATTTCTTAGAATTACAGTTTCATTCGGCACCCGCCCAAATGGGCACCACAGTACAATTATACAGAGGATTTTTTTTTTTTTTCAAGTATTAAAAACTATAATTAAAATATACTATAAGTTGCTATATATGGGGGGAGATTGGGAATAGATGATGAGGGAATAATAATTCTTGACTCCTTTGGGGAATATGGTATACTGTGTGTAGTTTAGATGCTTTTATTTAAGGTGGAATTGGACAGTTCCGCCTTTTTTAATATAGGAAATATGGATGAGTATATTGACTGATAATATCGCCAACATGATAACGCCTACCCTTGCAAAATTGGGGCTTTGGGTGGTACAGGTACGCATAATGGGTGGGGCGGGAAATACGACTTTGCAAATTATGATTGACCGTTTGAATGATACGCCTGTGGATGTTGAGGATTGTCAACAAGCATCTTATGCTATATCCGCTTTGCTTGATGTGGAAGATCCCATTAAAAATACATATGATTTGGAAGTGTCCACACCAGGAATTGACCGCCCCTTAGTGCGGATGCAAGATTATGAAAAATATGTGGGATTTGAAATTAAAATGGAATTAAAATCCCCCACCGATACAGGACGCAAAAGGTATCGTGGGATTATTAAAAGCACCGATACAAACATAATTTATATCGGATTTGACAATATCACAGAATCAGTTGCATTTGACAATGTACAACATGCAAAGCTTATTTTAACGGATGCGTTGATGGAATTTTCTAAGCCAGAGATATATACCATCAACTAAAATACACTATAACATTTATCATATTATTAAGGACGACAAAAAATGGAACAACGCACAGATATGTTAACAATTGCAAATATGGTGGCACGGGAAAAAGGTATCGAGTTGGATCAAGTTTTACATGCTTTGGAATCCGCCATTCAAAAAGCGGCTACATCGAAATATGGGGTAGAATTTGATATTCGTGCCTGTATTAATCGCACCACAGGGGCGGTGGAACTGGCACGATATACGGAAATTGTGGCATCTGAATCCGAAGTGGAAAATGAAATGCAGCAAATTCCCATTGAATTGGCACAGGTATCGCATCCAGATATGTCCATTGGTGACAGCATTATTGAACCTTTGCCCCCTTTGGAATTTGGACGGATTGCCGCCCAGACCGCAAAACAAGTCATTGTACAACGGGTACGGGATGCGGAGCGAGAACGGGAATATAATGAATATAAGGACCGTGTGGGGGATATTGTTAAGGGGATTGTAAAACGGGCGGATTATAATTCCGTGTCTGTGGATTTGGGCATGGCAGAAGCGATTATGTACCGTGAAGAATCGATTCCTCGTGAACAATTTCGCCGGGGGGATAGCATTCGTGCATATGTGTATGAGGTACGACGGGAACAACGGGGGGCACAGATTATGGTGTCGCGCACCCATCCACAGTTTTTGGTGGCGTTGTTTAAAAATGAAGTACCTGAAATCGAAGAGGGGCTTATTGATATTTTATCCGTTGCCCGTGATCCGGGATCCCGTGCAAAAATTTGCGTACGGGCAAATGAAATGGGTATAGATCCTGTGGGTACTTGTGTGGGAATGCGGGGGTCACGGGTGCAACAGGTTGTTGCCGAATTGCTGGGGGAAAAAATCGATATTATCGAACACATAGATCACACCCCCACCTTGATCAAAAAAGCGTTGCAACCCGCAGAAGTTGCCCAAGTCATTTATGAAGGAACCGATGCCTCTGCGGAAGTCGTCTTGGGGCAAGACCAATTGTCCTTAGCAATTGGACGGCGGGGACAAAATGTACGGCTTGCCAGTCAAATGTTAAAGATTCATTTGGATATTATCACCGAACAAGAATACCAACATCGCAGTCAGGAAAAATATGCGGTGCGTTCACAATTATTTATTGATAAATTGGGGATTGACGATATGATGGCACGATTACTGGTGACTGAAGGATTTGTCAGCATCGAACATATTGCCGATATTTCCATTGAAGAATTGAAAGAAATTGAAGGTATAACCACAGAATTTGCTGAGAACTTACAACAATCCGCACAAGCATATGTAAAATCCGAAGAAGAATTCATATTAAAATCTTTGGAAAAGATGGATATTGCCGAAGACCTGTTGGAATTTTTGAGCGGGCACGATGCAGCGATTGTTAAATTAGGGGAAAATGATATAACATGTTTGGAAGATTTGGCGGATTTGGCATCGAGTGAAGTACAAGAAATTTTACAAGATTTGGGCATCACCGAAGAAGAAGCAGCCGATCTTATTAAAGGAGCACGTGAGACCGCAGGTTGGTTTGACGATGTGGTACAAGATGGTGCAGACAGTGATAGTACTGAAGCCCCTGACAGCAAAACCATATAAGGGGAGGGTTTATGGGACAGGCATCAGACATACATCGCAGGTGTGCGGTTACCCGTAACCTGTATGCAAAATCCGCAATGATACGGTTTTGCATTGCCCCGGATAAAGTGGTAACCCCCGATATTCGGGGAAAATTACCGGGACGGGGTATTTGGGTACATGCGGGGGTGGTAGCAGACGCCATTAAAACCAATGTGTTTGCAAAATCCGCCCGTAGCCAAGCCATTATCCCCGATGGGTTGTATACAGTAGTGGAAAAATTGTTATATAGCCATATAGTGGATTTAATTCATGGGGCAAAACGATCGGGAAAGGGTGTTTCTGGGTTTGAGAAGGTTAAGGATGCCTTAAAAGCCAATACATTAGCTATTGTGTTTTCCACAGCAGGTAACAGTGCAGATGGGCATAAAAAATTACAGGGGATGTGTCGAATGCTGAATGTAACATTTTGTACTGATTTATATCCCGAAACTGTCGAAAATGTTTGGCACCATACCTATGCAGGTATAAAAAAATGTGGGATAGCACACGGTTTACAAAATGAAATACGCCGATATGGTTTGTTTCAAAACGGAGATTTAGTATGAATGACAGTAAAAATAAAAAACCTATCATAATTGGGGGTAAGTCCCAGAGTGGGAGAAAACCCATTTCGATTGGGGGCAAGGTTGCGGACAGAAAAGCCCCCAGCACAGCAAAAACAACCATAAAATCCAGTACTCCGGATGCTAAGCATTTTGGGAAGATAGATATATCAAAATTAAAAGAATTAAAACACAAAGCCGATGTTGAATTAAAACAAGAAGCAAAAAAAGCCGAAGAATCATCCAGAAAAAAAGAAGCGGAACGCCAAGTGTTGGCGGAACGCAAGCAGCAGAAAAAACAAACCGAGCAAAAAACAGAACAGGTTAAAAAAGAGCAAGTCAAAAAAGCTCCAGCCGAACAGCAGGAAAATCAAGTTAAACCCCAACCGGCGGGAAAACCCCAACAAGCGGAAAAATCCATTTTACCAATGGATACGCCATCGTCTGCCCCGGCGGTGCTCAAGTCCGATACATCTGTATCCATTGGACGGATGGGCGTTAAAAAAGATGATATGGGGGCGGCAATAAACAAGACCAAAACCCCCAAAAAAGCCCGCAAAGGGGAACCAGAAAGACGGCAAAAATCCAAATTTACTATTGCCGATGCCCTAAGCGAAACGGATGATAATTTCGATATGGTGTCTGGTCCATCGTTGGCATCCATTCGTCGCAGACGGGAAAAAGAAAAACTTAAAGCCCGTGAAGCGTTGGCGATCAAGGAAAAGGTGGTACGGGATGTGACCATTCCTGAAACCATTACAGTTGGCGATTTGGCAAACCGTATGGCGGAACGCACCGCAGATGTGATCAAAGAATTGATGAAATTGGGCGTTATGGCAAATGCGGCACAATCGGTTGATGCGGATACAGCGGAGTTGGTTGTAGCCGAATTGGGACATCGTTTTAACCGTGTGTCTGAATCCGATGTGGAAGATATTTTGGCGGATACTGAACTGGACACCCCACAAGATCTGACCCCACGGGCACCTGTGGTGACGATTATGGGGCATGTGGATCATGGGAAAACTTCGTTGCTCGATGCGTTGCGTGCAACGGATGTTGTCGGTGGTGAATCGGGGGGAATTACCCAGCATATTGGTGCATACAGTGTAACCCGCCCAAATGGTGTGATTACTTTTTTGGATACCCCAGGACACGAAGCGTTTACCAGTATGCGGGAACGAGGGGCAAATGTGACGGATATTGTGGTGATTGTGGTTGCCGCCGATGATGGCATTATGCCCCAAACAATCGAAGCAATTAACCATGCCAAAAGTGCCGATGTGCCGATTATTGTTGCCATAAATAAAATAGATACTCAAGGGGCGGATGCAAACCGCACACAAACCCAGTTATTGGAACATGGTGTGCAAACCGAACACTTTGGCGGGGATGTATTATGTGTGGAAGTGTCCGCCAAGCAACGCCTCAATTTGGACAAATTGGAAGATGCTATTTTGTTACAAGCGGACATGCTGGAATTAAAATCCAATGTACATGCCAACCCCAGTGGTACAGTTGTGGAGTCGAAATTGGAACGGGGCAGGGGATCGGTGGCAACTGTACTTGTGCGTCGGGGTACAGTAAAAATCGGACAAATTTTTGTTGCCGGTCAACAGTGGGGTAAAGTGCGGGCAATTACCAATGATCGGGGCGATAATATGAAAGATGCGGGACCATCTATGCCGGTGGAAATATTGGGTTGGAACGCCCCCCCTGAATCCGGGGATGAGTTTCGTGTGGTGGATTCAGAAGCCACCGCCCGTGAAATCACCGCATATCGTATGCGAAAAGCCCTAAGCGATCGCAACACAGTTTCCGCCAAGGGCAGTATAGACGATATTTTTGCCCAAATTAAACAGGGACAAATCAAAGAATTGCCCCTTATTATTAAAGCCGATGCCCATGGATCTGTGGAGGCCATTAAGGGGGTACTTGCCAAATTTGATAACGACGAAGTCAAAGTTCAGGTGGTGCATGCGGGTACGGGCGGTATCACCGAATCCGATGTGTCATTGGCGGCATCTGTGCAAGGTTTAATTTTTGGCTTTAATGTACGGGCAAACGCCCAAGCACGGGAAAAAGCGGAACAAAATCAACAAGATATTCGGTATTATTCAATTATTTATGATTTAATTGATGATGTCAAAGGATTGCTGAGCGGTATGTTAGCCCCAAAAGTCAGCGAAGATTTGATTGGATATGCCACCGTTCGCCAAGTGTTTAAGGTATCGAAGTTGGGCAATATTGCCGGATGTTATGTGACCGATGGTATGGTAAAGCGTGGGGCATCGGTGCGGATTTTGCGGGATGATGTGATTATTTATGAGGGGGCATTAAAACAGTTAAAGCGTGAAAAAGACGATGTACGAGAGGTTAAAAATACATATGAGTGTGGTATGATGTTCGAAAATTATGACGATATTAAAGAAGGTGATGTTATCGAATGTTTTGAGCGGATTGAAACGCAACGGAAATTATAAACCGAGAATTATTAAGTATGGTACAAAAAATCAAAAAAAATCGTGCGGGAAAACCCCCATCGCAACGGCAATTACGGGTGGGGGAACACATTCGCCATACCCTGAGCACAGCTTTGTTTCGGGGGGATGTCTATGACCCAGATTTAAACACCGCCACCATTAGTATTACAGAAGTATCCATATCCCCCGATTTAAAAAATGCCACTGCGTATTTTGTTGTCAGCAATGGGGATACAGAAATTGTCGGCAAAGCTTTAAATCGCAATGCCAAAGCATTTAAGCACATGGTGGCAAAAATGGTACATATCCGATCGCACCCAAAAATAAAATTTACCGCCGATACGGCATTCGAATACGCCCGCCATATCGAAGACTTATTAAATAAATCGGGGTAACAACAGGGTGCGGTCAACGCAATGATTTGATGTGGTATAATATGTCCAGTGCTTCCTTTGGGCTGATGTCGTCTATGTTTAAATCTTGTACATAGGTGTCCAAAGCAGATGGTTTTGTTTCAGATGTGGATTTTTGTAATATTTGGTCGAATAAGGGTAGGGACGACAGGGATTCTGTATCCCGTGTGTCAATCTGTAAATCGGCAATCACTTCGCCATGTTCCAACACGCTTAACACCTGTTCGGCACGGGTGATAACAGCGGGGGGTATCCCCGCCAATTTTGCCACAAATACACCATAACTGCCTTTGGCGGAACCGGCGTGTACTGTGTGCAAAAAGATAACTTCATCTTGCCATTCTTTGACCGCCATTGTGTATGGTTTTACCGTCGATATGGTATCACAAATGGCGTTTAGTTCGTGGTAATGGGTGGCAAATAACCCCCGACATTGGTTGGATTTTGCCAAATATTCCACACTTGCCCATGCCAAGGATACGCCATCATATGTTGCCGTGCCCCGTCCAATTTCATCCAACACCACCAATGATTTATGCGTAGCCTGATTTAAAATGGTGGCGGTTTCCACCATTTCCACCATAAAGGTTGACCGTCCATGTGCCAAATCGTCTTGGGCCCCCACACGGGAAAATACCCGATCAATGATACCTATTTTACAGTGGGTTGCGGGTACAAATGCCCCCATTTGTGCCAAAATGGCAATTACTGCATTTTGTCGTAAAAAGGTGGATTTACCCGCCATATTTGGTCCGGTCAAGAGCCAAATTTTTTCCGTATCGTTCAATATACAATCATTGGCAATAAATTGTTTACCGTCATCTGCTTTTAACGAGTGTTCGACAACGGGATGCCGTCCGCCATGTACAATAAAATCATAGCTGTTATCCAGAACAGGGCGAATCCAATTATCTGTGTGGGCAAGTATCGCCAATCCAATTAGCGCATCGACGGTGGCATATGCCATTGCCACCTTGTATATGGCATCCGCATCGGATAAAATATCGTCAATAAGGGCATTGAAAATTTCCAATTCCAACGCCAACGCCCGGTCTTTGGCATTTAAAATTTCTTTGGATAGGTTCGCCAATTCTTTTGTGGTATATCGAAGTCCCCCCTTCATGGTTTGACGATGAATAAATATGTCGACGGGGATTTTTTCGCTGTGACGGGCGGTAACTTCTATGTAATATTGTAATACATTGTTATGTTTGATTTTTAAAGTATCGATCCCTGTTTGTTTTCGATATTGGGATTCCAGCTGGCTGATAATACGGCGGTTTTCATCCCGTAAAGTACGCATTTTATCAAGCTCTGCATGAAATCCAGATGCAATTACGCCCCCATCACGGATATTTGCCGATGGCTCCGCCCGCATTGCTGTATGTAGTTTTTTTACCAACACATCATGTGTGCCTAGGTCTGTGATACATTGATCAAATATGGGTGTAGATATGGTGTTTAAAGCGACTTTCATCGCCCCTGTGTGCGACAAAGCGGTTTTAATATTCAATATATCCCGTGGTACTGCCCGTCCTATTGAAAGGCGATTCAGACTGCGTTCGATATCGGGAATATCCAATAAAATTTTACGAATTGTATCCATATGGGTTGGGGCATGTAGGGCGGATTCGATGCTGTTTAAACGGGCGTTTATGGCGTCTATGTTGGTTAGGGGTAAAGATAGCCATTGGTGTAATAATCTTGCCCCGCCACCTGTAATGGTGCGGTCGATACTGTGCAGTATGGTTTGTGATTTTTTTCCCTGTAGGGACTGGGTTAATTCCAACGATGTTCGGGTGACCATATCCACGGTCATATACGAATCCGGATATAACATTTTAAGGGGTTTCATGTATGGGGTTGTATTGACTTGTGTGGTGATAATATAATTTAATAATACCCCCGATGCGACAATGTGTGCATTGTTAAAATTGCCCAAACCATCCAGTACAAATATGTTGTAAAAGTTACATAAAGTCTGGTATGAATTTTTAATATCGAATCGGGTGTTTACAATCGGGGTGATACAATCTTGATAGGGTATCCACATATGAAATAAGTCTGAACGCATTTGTAATTTTTCAGACAGTAAAATTTCCTTGGGCGATATTTGTGATAATATGGTTTCGATGGTGTCAATATGCATGCTTGTTACATAAAATTCCCCTGTGGAAATATCCGCATAGGCGACGGCGTATGCCCCCTTAACCCACGCCAAACATGCCAAGTAATTATTTTCACGGGCATTTAGCAACGATTCTTCGGTTAATGTTCCCGGGGTAATAATACGGATAATTTTGCGTTTTACAACTTCTTTTGCCCCCCGTTTTTTGGCTTGTTCGGGGGTTTCAATTTGTTCACAAATGGCAACCCGGTATCCATTTTTTATAAGCCGTGCTACATAAGTATCCCCTGAATGTACCGGCACCCCACACATGGGAATATATGCGTCGTTAATCTTGCCCCGTTTTGTCAAGGTAATGTCGAGGGCGTTGGAGGCAATTAACGCATCGTCAAAAAATAATTCATAAAAATCCCCCATGCGGTAAAACAACAAACAATCCTTATTTTCCGATTTAATTTGCAAATATTGCGTCATCATCGGTGTAAGCCCTTTGGTATTCAAAGGGGGGGTGCTGGATGCAACGGGTGGTGTTTCAACTTGTTTTTGTGTCATGATGTGCGTATACATTTAAAAATTATTCTTTTCAAAATTAAATATACCATAAATAGATTTTTAATGCAAAAAATGGGTTTTTTATATAAAATTTTACAAAATTATGATACAGTATTTTTTAATATTTATCTATGTAATAATTAAGGAAAAAATATGGATCCGAAACAAAATACTTTACTGGGCAAGGGCAATATCTTATCGATACAATCCCATGTGGCGTTTGGGCATGCGGGGAACAGTTCCGCTGTTTTTCCCATGCAGCGCATGGGGTACAGCGTTATTGATGTAAACACAGTGTTGTTTTCCAATCATACGGGATACGGCAAGTGGGGGGGGGACTTGGTATCATTGGATACGGTAAAATCCGTTTTGCAGGGGGTGCAAGCCCGGGGGGCGTTTACCACCACCAAAGCGGTGGTTACGGGATATATGGGATCGCCTGTGTTGGGGGATACGATTATGGAAACAGTTGCCACAGTAAAATCTGAATCGGGGGAGTGTGTATATGTATGCGACCCGGTGTTTGGGGATGTGGGACGGGGGATTTTTGCTCTTAATGGTATTGCCGAATATTTTCGTGATGTGGCGTTAAAAAATTGTAATATCTGTACACCCAATTTATTTGAATTGGGGTGGTTGACACATACGGCCCCAAACACCATTGCCGATATTATCACATCCGCCCATATGTTGTTAAATGATACCACCCACACGGTGCTTGTAACATCGGCGGAACATGATCAAACCGTTGAAAATAGCATTGAAATGTTGGTCATAACACCGGATTATACATATCGTGTGGCAACGCCCAGAGTCCACATGCCGATGCCCCCGAATGGGTCGGGGGACGCCACCACCGCCTTGTTTACCACCCATTATTTGGATACAAATGGCGATATAAAAGCCACCCTTGAACGCACCGCCAGCAGCATATATGAAATATTTACAGAAACCGCTAAGCGGGGCACCTTTGAATTACAAACCATATCAGCCGGCAACGCCTTTGCCAATCCCGATAAAGCGTTCGAAGCGGTAAAAATATAAGTATTACATTTTAATTACAGCACCATATGCATAAGAAATAAAATATGCCTGTTGATTCTGTGTATTGGTTGCTCTTTCTTAAAAATCGTCCTGAAAATCCGTATTAAACATAAGATTTTTTATGATGTGTTTTAACTGCATAAAACCGCCGATGTGTTTGCCATTTAACTCCACTTGTGGCAAGGTTTTTGCGTTGTTACATCGGATAAAAAACGCTTCTCGGCTGATGTCTTCGCCTACTTTTACGATTTTTGGGGGGTATCCCTCCCCAATTAATAAGGCTTTGGCTTTTTCACAATTGGGACAGTTGTCCTTTGAATATATGACAAATTGCATGGTATTTTTCCTTGTTACTATATTGCTTTTATTTAAAAATCTTCTTCAAATTTCATCTCACGATCTGTCGGTCTTGCGTATTCTGTAACTCGTTTTTCAAAAAAGTTAGTAACATTTTCCAAGTCTAAGGCTCGCATAAAGTCAAATGGATTTTCCGTGTTAAACACCCGCTCGAATCCGAATAAGTCTGCAATCCTATCTGCCACTGCTTCGATATATTGGCACATTAGATCCGCATTCATGCCGATTAAATCCACAGGCAACGCATTACCGACAAATTCTTTTTCACATTCCAATGCTTCCCGTACGATATGTTCAAATTCCTTCTGAGATACATCTCCTGTAATTAAATTTATATCTGAAAGAATAGTGTCATCCAGCGTCCCTTGGATATATTTTTTTTGTAAAGTTTGAAACATTAAGGCTGAAAAACTAAAATGCATCCCCTCATCACGGGCAATCCAATCGTTACTTAATGCAAGCCCGGGTAATAGCCCCCGTTTGCGGAAATAGTAAATGGCACAAAACGAACCGGCAAAAAACAACCCTTCAACCAAACCAAATCCAATCAAACGGGTTAACAAGTTTTGCTCCCCATTCAGCCATTTGCCCACCCACAGGGCTTTTTTATGAACACAAGGCACATTTTCAATGGCGTTGAATAATTTGTCTTTTTCTGTTTGATCGGGCACATAGGTTTCAATTTGTAATGCATATGTTTCCGCATGGATGGTTTCATTTAACATTTGCATCGATATGAATGCCCGTGCTTCGGGGATAAGGATTTCTTTATAAAATCGGGATGCTAAGTTTTCGTTAATCATCGCTTCTGAATTGGCAAAAAATGCCAACACATGGTTAATAAAGTGTTTTTCATCCGCACTTAATTTTTGCAAATCTCGTAAATCATCCTGAAATGATATTTCTTCTGGTGTCCAAAATGATTGTACATGTAGTTTGTATTGCTTCCAAATTTTTGGATATTGCAGGGGAAAAATGGAGGTACACCCTTTGGAAATCATGATCTTTTATCCTTATGTATAATTATGGTTATGCACTACATGTAGAGCATACTTCTGGTTCATTTGTTTTTTTGGGGGAAACTGTCATTTGTACCGCATTTACAGCCGAACGGGACCGCAGGTAATACATGCCTGTTTTTAAGCCTTTTTTCCATGCGTACATGTGCATCGATGCGACTTGGGCAAATGAGGGCGATGCTAGCCACAGGTTCATCGATTGGGTCTGATCGATATATGGACTGCGATCCGATGCCATGTCAATGATCACCCGTTGCGAAGTTTCCCATACGGTTTTATATATGTCCTTAATGTCGTCGGGAATATTAGGGATATTTTGAATCGATCCATCTTCGGCAATAATCGTATCCTGCATTTCTTTTGTCCACAGCTGTCGGTGCATCAATTCTTTAACCAAGTATCGATTGACTAACATAAACTCGCCCGATAAGGTTTGGCGTTTGTAAATATTGGAGGTTTGCACCTGAAAAGTTTCTGTGTTGCCCAAAATAATACCCGTTGATGCGGTGGGCATACATGCGGTGGTCAACGCATTGCGTACCCCATATTTTTGTACAGATTTGCGTAAGGTATCCCAATCCCATATACCCGATGGGGGTACCCCCCATAGGTCGAATTGGAATTGTCCCTGTGAAATGGGGGACCCTTCAAAAGTTTCATATGTCCCATCGGTTTTAGCAAGTTCCATGCTTTCAGTAACAGCACCAAAATAAATGGTTTCAAATATTTTTTTGTTTATATCCCGTGCGGCGTCGCTATCATAAGGTAAACGCATTTTAAAAAATACATCGGCTAGCCCTTGAATGCCCAGCCCAATGGGACGATGTCGCATATTCGAACGGCGGGTTTTTTCCGTTGGGTAAGTATTTATATCAATTATCCGATTTAAATTGCGGGTGGCAAGACGGGATACCCTATATAATTTTTGATAATCGTATGTGCCATCTGTGGTAACAAACTTTGGCAATGCAATCGATGCCAAGTTACATACGGCGGTTTCCTTATCATCAGAATATTCGACAATTTCCGCACATAAATTGGACGATTTAATCACCCCAACATTTTTTTGGTTGGATTTTTCATTGATCGAATCCTTGTACAACATATAGGGCTGTCCCGTTTCGATTTGTGCTTCGATAATTTTTGCCATCAGGTCACGGGCGTTTATACGCTTGCCAAATTCTTGTTTTTCATATGATTCGTATAGGGCGTTAAATTCTGTGCCATAGGTATCAGACAACCCAGGGCATTCGCTTTCTGACATCAAAGTCCAATGGGCATCATCTTCCACCCGTTGCATAAATAAGTCGGGAATCCACAGGGCATAAAATAAATCCCTTGCCCGAAATTCTTCCGCCCCTGTATTTTTACGCAGTTCTAAGAACGCTTCTGTATCCGTGTGCCAAGGTTCCAGATACACGGCAAACGACCCCTTGCGTTTGCCCCCGCCTTGGTCAACAGAACGGGCGGTTTCGTTAAAGATTTTTAAAAATGGAATTAAACCATTCGACTTACCATTTGTCGATTTAATCAATGACCCCGCCCCCCGGATGTTGTGGGCATGTAACCCAATGCCTCCGGCGGTTTTGGAAATTAAAGCACAATCCTTAACGGTGTTAAAAATCCCTTCAATCGAATCGTCTTCCATGGCTATCAGGAAACAAGACGACAATTGCTGCATTTTCAGACCACTGTTAAACAAAGTGGGGGTTGCGTGGGTGTAATAGCCCTGTGTCATCATATCATAGGTTGTTTTTACGGACTCAGCATCAAATGTGGTCCCACACCCACAGGTTAAGGCCGTACGCATAAACATGTCTTGGGGGCGTTCCATTATATCATCGACCTTTAATAAATATGCTTTGATAAGGGTGGTTAAGGCAAAATAATCAAAAGTATAATCCCGTTCATAATCAATTATCGATTCGATAGCATCTTTATTGTCCATAACCTTGTTATAATAATCGTCATGCAATAATCCATCGTTGTATAAGGCTTGGGTGGTGGCAATAAACCCTTGGGTTTGTTTGTGCAGTGCATTGACTTTAATACGGGCGGCAACATAAGAATAATCGGGACTTTCCACAGTTAATGCGGCGGCGGTTTCCGACAAAAAGCTGTCTATTGCATCAGTGGTAATACCATCATATAATCCAGCAACCGCTTTTTTTGCCACCATAATGGGGTCGATATCTAATCCATAAGATAATGCCTGTACACGGTTGGTGACTTTATCCAAACACACAGCTTGTTTTGTACCATCCCGTTTTATAACTTGCATGCGTATCGATGCTTGTAATTTTTCCGATTTTTTACGGTGCCTAGACCGTTGTTCCCGATATAAAATATATGCTTTTGCCACATCAGCTTCACCCGAACGCATTAAGCCAAGTTCCACTTGGTCTTGGATGTCTTCCAAAAATAGTATCACATTGTTGTTGCGTTGGGCGATAACAAGCAACCTGTCGGTAACGATTTTTGTAATTTGGGCGGTGGTGTCATCGATGTGTATACGCTGCTGTTGCGACATGGGTACACTGGATTTTTCTTGTGATTTTTCCCACACCGCTACAAAGGCTTTTCTTATCGCATCGGCAATTTTACCGCTGTCAAATTTAACTTGTGCTTCATTTCGCTTGATGACTTTCAGCATCGACTTTTTCATATTTTTCATAATGTATCCATAGTATATAATCCCCATAAAAAATCAATAAAAAAATTAAAAAATTTTGGGCTAAAAAATATTTGGGTTAGGTATTTAGGTCATCCCCAATTTTTATTCTATCTCTTTGATTTAATTGATTTTTTTTTTTTTTTTATGGTGTGTGGCTGGGTACGACTGGGAAATCAATCCAACCGAATGAGACAAAAAAGACACAAAAAAATATGTAAAAATCATATGATTTATACCTAAGATATATTTATAATTAAGCTATATATTATAAAGGATTTCATAACAACAGGGTATGGATTTATCACGGATTTTTTTGTATACTATGGGTATGGTAAATAAAATGACACAACGCATATGTATTATTGGCGGTGGGGTGTGTGGGTTGGCAATTGCATATGCGTTGCAAAGTCGGGGGATGCATACCACCCTTTTTGAATCCGCCCATGTGGGTAGCGGGGCAACACATAAATCCGGGGGGATGTTGGCAGGGGGGATTGAAAACGAACCTAGCGAACAAAACTTGTGGCATTTGTCCCAGTATGCCCAATCCTTGTGGGATGGGTATGTACAAGATATCGAACGCATATCGGGTATATCTGTGGGGTATCAGACCGATGGCACGATGATGGTTGCCACCACCCAAGACGATTTACAAACGGTACAATTTTTATATGATTATCAAACAAAAATTGGCGTTGGGGTCCATATGTTATCCGCCCGTGACATCCGCAAAATGGAACCGCATTTAAAAACCGTCGGCGGTATGTGGTGTAAAACCGATTATCAACTGCACAGTATGGATTTTACCCATGCTTTGGCAACCACCATACAAAAATTGGGGGGGGATATACAGGAATGCACCCCCGTCGATTCGATTGTTTATACATCTGATAGGGCAACAGGGGTGTGCTTATCGGGGGGTACAATCCACCCATTCGATTCGATTGTGGTGTGTGCCGGGGTTTATACGCCCAATATATTACAAGACATTATGTGCGTTCCGATTCGTCCATTAAAAGGACAGATGCTGTCGTTAAAAATGCCACAGCGTTTGATACAGCGGGTGGTGTGGGCACCAAAAACATATTTAATCCCGAAGCTGGATGGCACATTATATGTTGGGGCAACGGTCGAAGAACAAGGTTTTAATATGGACAATACGGCGGGGGGGGTGTATGCGTTGTTGGAATCCGCCTGGCGGGTATGCCCTGCCATTGAAGATTTAGCCATCGATAAAATTTGGGTTGGGCACCGCCCCACCGCCCGTGATGATGCACCCTTATTGGGCAAAACCCCTGTGGATAATGTATATATTGCTGGCGGTCATCATAGAAATGGTATATTATTGGCACCAGCGACCGGGAAAATTATGGCGGATTTAATTTGTGATGGGATTGAAAACCCGATGATACAAAACTTTTTACCCACCCGATTTACTATATAATGAAGGAGTATTATGACATATATAAGTGTAATATATAATGGGGATATGGTGCACACGCAGACCTCGACCATTGCCGAACTGTTACGACAACAGGGGATTGACGCCAGCACCAAGGGCATAGCGGTTGCACAAAATGCCACCGTTATCCCCCGTAAAATGTGGCATGAAACCCCTGTGCAAGATGGGGATACGGTGGAAGTGGTCAAACCATTTCAAGGGGGATAAGGATACCCATGCCATACACAGACCCATTTATATTAGGCGATTTACACTTAAACAGTCGATTGTTGGTGGGTACCGCCATGTATCCAAATCAACAAACTATGTTGGATGCCATACACGCATCGGGGGCGGATATGGTTACCGTATCGATTCGCCGTGTGTCGTTGCAACGCTATCAAAACAGCCCCCTCGAAGTGTTACAAGATAAAATTATTTTACCCAATACTGCCGGGTGTGAAACCGCCAAAGATGCCATTTTAACCGCTGAATTGGCACGGGAAAGTTTGGATACACCATGGATTAAATTGGAACTTATCGGCAATCGGCACATGTTATATCCGGATGTGGAAAATTTGGTGGATACGGCACAGATACTGGTTAAACAAGGTTTTTCTGTGCTGCCATATTGTACGGATGATCCGCTGATTTGTCAAAAACTGGCGGATGTGGGGTGCCAAGCGGTGATGCCGTTGGGGGCACCGATTGGCACAGGGTTGGGTATTTGTAACCCATATAATATCGAATTGATTTGTAATACTGTGTCCGTACCAGTAATTTTGGATGCGGGCATTGGTACCGCATCAGACGCCACCCGGGCAATGGAATTGGGGTGTAGTGCCGTGTTGTTAAATACGGCCATATCCAAAGCCGAAGACCCCGTAACCATGGCATCGGCGTTTAAACATGCGGTGATTGCCGGTCGTTATGCACACACCGCAGGGCGGATGGCAAAAAAATACCATGCCCAACGGTCCAGCCCGCAAATGGGGCTAATAGGGGGATAATGTTACCATCTGTGTATGTTATATCCGATTCGCAATTAACCGATAATATTGCCCATACCTTGCAACACTGTATCGATTATGGTGTCCCGTGGGTGGGGATTCGGGAATATCATATGGACGCAACCGCCTTAAATATTTTGGTGGAACAGGTGCTGAACTATGCACAGCCTTTTGGGGTATTGGTATCCATATGGGGGTTCGTCGATATTGCCGATCGTTTTGGGATTGGATGCCATGTCAATATGCACACATACACCCCACATATAAAACCCTATTTGAATTGGGAGTGTCCCTTGGGGGTCAGCACCCACACAGAAAATGACATTTGTAAGGTGCGAAATTGTGATTATATAACGCTTAGCCCCGTATTTGACAGCATATCAAAACCCACATATCAAGGTATGGGGGGGGAGGCGTTTGCCAGTATCTGTGCCACCGCCCCAATGCCTGTGTTTGCCTTGGGCGGTATCACACCAACCACCGCCCCGATGGCATTTGAATCGGGGGCATATGGGATTGCCATCTGTGGCAAAGCAATGCACGATCCAGCCATAATAAAACAGATTATGGATACAATATAATATTTGCAATCTGTATATGTTTTCAGTATAGTATGCACATTATTAAATATGGGTTGGATTAAATACTATTTGGGGATATTCTATGTTTACATTTTTACGCACCATGTATGATAAAATTTTGCAATTATCCGCACATCCCCGTGCCACAGCGTGGTTAATGGTCGTGGCGTTTACGGAAAGTATATTTTTTCCCATTCCACAAGATGTCATGTTATTGCCGATGATGATGGCACATCGCAAGCGGGCATTTTATTATGCGACCATGTGTTTAATTGGTTCTGTCACTGGGGGGGTGGTTGGATATTTTATTGGGGCGTATTTGTTTACGGCACTTGCAGAACCGATTTTATCCCTATATGGATATGTTGATAAAATGGAAATGGTCAAGACCTTGTATGCCCAGCATGGGTCTTGGTTTGTGATTTTGGGGGGATTAAGTCCTGTGCCATATAAAGTTGTAACCCTGTCATCCGGGGCGTTTTCGTATCCATTGATGGGGTTTATTGTTGCGTCTATACTAAGCCGTGGTATGAGGTTTTATGTGTTGGCAATCTTAATTTATATATGGGGCGATGCGATTTTAAAATTTATCGATCGGTATTTTGCGTGGCTTACAGTGGGATTCTTTATTTTATTGGTGGCTGGGTTTTATGCGGTTAAGATGGTCATATAATATGTTACAAAAGATTGTTTTGCGTATATGTCCGGCGTGGTATGCACTTGATGCGGTGGTGGTGTTGGCAATCGTTTTGGCGGTGCAATATATATTTGATTTTCCCCCATGTGCACTGTGCATCGGACAAAGATTCCCATGGGTATTGTTATGTATATTGGCATTGGTGGCTGGACGGGCGGAACAGGTATTGGCATATAAAACCCGTAATGTGGTATTGGTTTTGGCAAGCCTGACTATGGTCGGTAGTGCGGGATTTGGTGTGTATCATGCGGGCATTCAATATGGGCTGTGGCATGCGGTGGTGGCGTGTGGCGGTAATGCCCCCTTGGAAATCCACACGCATAATTTGTTGCAGGCGGTACAAGATACCACATTGGTTGCGTGTGATTCGAAAGACCCGATTATTTTGGGGGCAACACTGCCCGTATGGAATGCCCTTATATCCACATATATGGCAATCAGTATCGCATATATGGCATGGGTAAAGTCACGGTAATTTTTCCTAAAATCAAAAAAATTTTAGTATTGACAATTATACCCCCATATGGTATTATCACATATATAAATAATGTATATTGTAATAAATAAGGGGACTTACCATGCATCCATCACATCAACAACATTTGGGGAAACTCAATCGTATCATTGGACAAACTGAAGGCATTAAACGCATGATCGACGACCAAAAATATTGTGTCGATATTATGATGCAGATTAAGGCGGTTCGCAATGCGTTAAAATCCATTGAATTACATATCTTGGAAACACATATGGAATCGTGTTTGCACAAGGCGTGCCAAATGGATACGGATACGCACGGTCAGGTGCAAAAACAACAAATTGCCGACCTTATCAAATTGTTAAAAAAATACGAATAAGGTTTCTTATACTATTTGTACCGATGGGGCATTTTTTTGCTGTATACACTTTACTTTTAATTTTTGAACATTTGGAGGATAATTTAAAATTATGACATCACGACGACACTTTTTAAAAATGGGGGCCTGTGCTGGGGTATTGCCTATGCTAGGGGTACCAAAGATTGCTTTTGCCAATTCCCCTCTGCCCTTAGTTGCCCAAACGGTTAAATCCGATTTTTTTGGCAATGGTACAATGACCCGTACTTGGGGGTATAATAATATGACACCGGGTCCAACCCTTCGTGCCAAGCGGGGGGAACGGATACGGGTGCGGTTTGAAAATACCCTTCCCCAACCCTCCAGCGTGCATTGGCATGGTATACGGGTGGAAAATGCCATGGATGGTGTACCTGCCATGACACAGCCATATGTACAACGGGGACAATCGTTTGATTATGATTTTATCGTCCCCGATGCAGGCACATATTGGTACCATGCCCATAATAAATCTTGGGAACAGGTGGCACGGGGATTGTATGGTCCGTTGATTGTTATCGAAGATAGCCCCCCCGCCACAGATCGGGATATTATGGTTATAGTCGATGATTGGTTGTTAAATCGACAGGGGCAAATCGTTGATGACTTTGAAGATTGGCATGCCATGTCCCATGATGGCAGGCTGGGCAATATGGCAAAAGTGTTTTTCCGTGATACGATGACCGACCAATACCCGACGGCGTTAAAACGCAACCAACGGGTACGGTTTCGTTTTATAAACCCCGCAACCGATCGGACTTTTGCATTGCAAATCAGGGGGGCGAAGTATCGTGTGGTTGCCTATGATGGTATGCCGATTCGAACCCCTGTGTCGAGCCGTAAGTTGACCTTAGCATCGGCACAACGCATCGATATTATTGCGGATATAACGGGCGATGAATTTGGCATTGATTTTATTGTCAAAAATAAAAAAATACGACTGGGTACATTACCCGTACAAGGGGAGGTTGCGCAAAATACCCTGCCTATTACCGCATTGGAAAGGCACAATTTGCCCGAACCGAATATCCGCACAGCAACAAAATTAGATTTTGTTTTGGGTGGCGGTGCCATGAGCACCCAAATGATGCGGGGGATGATGGGCGGAATGATGGGCGGACAATCCACAGAAAATATTTGGACAATTAATGACACATCTGGTATGGGAAATACGCCATATTATCGATTTAAACGGGGTGAAACGGCGATTTTAAATATGGTCAATGACACACGATTTGATCATGTGATTCACTTGCACGGGCACCATGCAAAACTGTTACATACCCTTGATACTTTTCAGGATAGCATATTTATAAAACGCAAACAAAAAACAGCAGTAGCGGTAGTATTTGACAACCCCGGAAAATGGATGATACATTGCCATATGTTGGGGCATCAAGTATCCGGCATGAAGACTTGGGTCGAAGTGGCATAGAAAACAACTGTTCATATGGAATCATTTTATTTGACTATGTAAAAATATTCTGTGAATATCGGTGGGAATACTGGGTTTTGCTAAGCATAGCCGATTAAAATAAAAAAAGCCCCTCGGCAGAGCCCAAATGCGACTAAGCAAAGTAAAAAAAAGCCCCTCGGCAGAGCCCAAATGCGACTAAGCAAAGTAAAAAAAAGCCCCTCGGCAGAGCCGAGGGGTTAAGTTTGGAAGTATCTAAGTAGTCATATATCATACTAACAATAGTATTACATATAAAAGAAATGAAGTTCTGAAAAAATATATCAGTGCTTGCATGTTTAATATACCAATATGGGTATGATAAAGAAACAGCATATTCGTGAATTTTTAAAAAAATGCGTTATAATGTATAAAAAGTTGTTAAAATTGGTCTGTATATCGTGAAATGTGGATAAAAATGTCATTGGCGATGGGGGGATATCGTGAAACGACATAACAAAAATCATAGATTATAGGATTTTTAATATAATATATCGTATATTTTATATAAGATTAGGGATTCGATTCTTTAACAATATATTTTTGCAATTGACCTTGCCCCAAAATTATTATACAATGTTGTACTTGAGAGTTATGTATATAAAAACCCTTATATTTTGTATGGGAGTAAAATATGGAAGTTATTTTAGGCATAGATTTTGGAACAAGTGGGATTAAAATAGGATATTGGGATGGGAATACTGAGAGTTATCCAGTATTAGTTGCTATCGGTGATGCGGGCGATCTGTTTGTATATAAACACAGTCCAAATGATTCAGAAAATATAAAGATTGATATTTTAGATAAATATGCTTCATGTGATTTGAAAATATTAGATACTTTAAAAGATAGGGCCATATCTGTTTTAACGAAGGCTTTATCAAAAACAAAAAAATATTTAGATAAAATACAAGTAAGTGAATGTAGATTCAGCATATCCTCAGATAATATTAAATACGATGATGAGAAAAAAGACTTTTGGGATGATATTTTTAATCAGTCATTAAAAAATGTAGGGTGGGGTGATATACATATTGGAATATATGAAGAAATTAAATGTGTGTTGGCAACCTATTATAAATCTTATGAAAAAGATAATAATCGTATGCACTGGATTGCGGATATGGGACATGGGACACTTGATATTGTTTGCTTTATTTATCATTCAGATAAGGTCAATGTGCTTGTGAATAGTGTAGAGCAAAATGGTATTATTTATTGTGAAAAATCAGACTTTAAAACAAAAATTAAAAATCAATTTGAGGGGATGTATTCAGCATTAAAAAACACAAGAAATCCTAAAAGTATACATTTTGATTTTGAAAAATATAATACTGTAACGATGCCTTTGGTGATAACTGGAGGTGGTGGAGAAAAATATAAAAATTTCTTTAAAAATATTTTTACAGAAGAAAAAAATCGGAAAATTAGCGAATTTAATGCTGTCCTATTAGAAGGTATTGATTTTGCCGCTGATAATAAAGATTATATGAAAGCAAGATTTGCGGTTTTATGCGGTTTGTTAACTTATGATGTAGAAGATTTAGAATTAAAGGAACCTCATAAAATAGAGGATATTACAGATAAAGAAAAACCTGATAGCAATAACACTGGTGTAATTCATACAACAAGTCCTAGAACCATTCAAAATATCAGAAATAAGACTGGATATATAGGGGATTAAAAAATGACTATTTTTAATATTGGTGATCGTGTACGACTTATAAGTGATAATTCTGTGATGGGAAGAATTGTATCTGAAAAAAGTAATAAATATGAAATTCAATTAGATATAGGGGGAAAAATTAGAAAAACTGCCGATAAAATAGAAAAAACATCTGTTGAATCGTTTGATAAATATAAAAACTTTGCCGAGGGACAATTTAATAAAATTGATGAGATGAAAGTCCCTTTAATATTACGCAAGTTTGATTATCGGGATAATACAAAAATTCATTCTATGGGGACGGCAAATATTGAACATTATGATTATCAGTATAAAGCCCCCCTTAAACTTATGAAATCGTATACAGATAGTATTTTAATTGCCGATGAAGTGGGGTTGGGGAAAACCATATCGGCGGGGTTGTGTTGGAATGAATTGGCATTACGGTATAAACTTTCCCGCTTGTTAATTGTTTGTCCTGCATCTTTGCGACAAAAATGGCGAGATGAACTGCGGGATAAATTTAATATTATATCCCATGTGTGCGATAGCCAAAAAGAACTTGATAAACAACTTGAAAAGATTCAAGATTTAAATGGGGCATTGATTATCAGCCATCATTTATGCAGAAATGAAAAAATGACCGAGTTATGGGAAAAATTGGCACAAAAAAATGATAAAATATTTGATGCTTTAATATTGGACGAAGCACACCATATAAAAAATAAAGGGTCTAAGTTATATAAGGCTATTAAAGATATTCAGGAAAGTATTGAGTATCGTATATTTTTAAGTGCTACGCCCATACAAAATAAGGGGAAAGATTTGTACGGTGTCATGTCGGGGCTGGACGATATATATGAAGATGAACATGTTTTTGGTGAATATATGCAACAAACAGAACAAACCCAAAAAAATATTAAAGAAGTACAACAAGCAAAATCATCATCGGATATTGATATTCTATTTTTTATAATTAATGAAAAAATAGAACATATTATTAACAACAATCCATGGGATGAAACCACACAGGCAAAAATACTTGATGTATTGGAAAAACAGGATGTATTTTACAATCACTATACCCGTACCCGTCGTGTTAATATAGGGATGTTGGAAAAAAGAAATATAAAAAATATAGATTTTAAATTGTCTGACGAAGAATTTGAAATTATAAAGGATATACAAAATCTTATCAATAAATATTGTAACGCAAAAAATGCGGATATAGAACAACTGAATAAGTCCATTGAAGATTTGTGTATTAACTTGGACAATTTATACAAAGATTACCAAGATAAAAATTTTTATAAATACCTTATACAACAAGTAAAGGATCTATATATAAAATATGAATATAATGCGGAACATTTAAAAATTAAAAATTTGGAAAAAAATAAAAATTTCAAAAAATATTGTGATGAATATTCCGTATCAAAAGACAAATTAAAATCCGAATTAGAAAAAGTAAAATTGTCAAAAATTCGTAAACATTTTGTAAAAAATATGCCATTAAAATATTTGTGTAGTAGTATTCAATCGGCTCTGAAGAATTGGGGGGATACTATCGAAGAATCAGAATGGGATGATACAGACGATAATGATAAACAAGACGCAGGAAAAATGATTACCTACATAGCCGAAAATATCGATTTGGGTTCCAAAAAATTAAAAAAGGACACCAAATATGAAAGATTGAAAGAGATATTACAGACCCATATAAAAAATAAAAAGTGTATTATATTTAGCCAATTTAAAAACACAGTTGCACATATGCAAGATTTACTTAAACAAGATGGATTTTCTGTATTAGCTGTTGATGGGGGGGTAAAAAATAAACATGAAGTGGTGGCACAATTTGAACAACAAGATTATGATATTTTATTAACCACTGAAACGCTGAGCGAAGGGGTCGATTTACAATTTTGCGATACTATAATCAATTATGATGTGCCGTGGAATCCCATGCGGTTGGAACAACGGATCGGACGAATCGACCGTATCGGACAAAAGGCAGATGAAATATACATTTATAATTTATATGGCAAAAATACTATTGATGAGCGTATTTATTCTTTGTTAAATAATAAGTTTGAGGTTATATTGCAATATTTAGGTGATTTTAGCCCTATACTCGAACAACATGCCAAAGCCATATTAAACGCAGATGAAGAAGAAGTTAAAAAACAAAAACAAATATTAGAAGAAAAAGAAAAAGAATTTAAACAGCAATTGGAAAATGAAAAAAATTTCTTGGCATCCGATCAATATATGATACAGGGTATTAAAAAACAACATAATGAAATGTTAACAGCTGATGATTTAGTGTTGTTATTGAAGACATTGTGTCAAACGGTATATCCACAATCAAGTATAGCAATCACAGAACAACAAGATAATAAGATTTTAGTCAGCTTGGAATTATGTCCCACAACAAAACTTGATTTTGAGAATTTTATTAAAAAATATAATTTACCAAAATCAGAGATAAAAAGAAAAACATGCCTGAGCCGTGTAGCGACTAAGGAAGAGCGATTCAAAAATTATAAAGACGACTATACTTTTATTACCTTAATGCATCCTTTTATATCTTTTGCACAACAAAAATTATCAGAAATGGAAGGAAAAATCCCAGTGTGCTTTGCGGGTCGTATTAAAACAGATACAATATCCAAAGGTATATATATTATCGCTAGTAATACCAGTTTATTTGAATTTAAGGACGAGGAAAAAATAAACTATATCCGCAGTACAGGCATGGGATATAAAATGAATACAGATTTTTCAAATCTTGAATCTATAACTGAATTAGAATTGGAAAATTTAGAGAAAATTGTTCAAAATCCTAATACAGAAATTATACCGTCAAATTTTACCCAACATATTGACAAAAATATATTATCAGGATTATCAGATAAAATCAAAAATGATTTAGAAAACATATATAAGACCATGATAGACGAAGAATTTGAAGATATAGATGTTTTATCAGAAAATTCTAAAAAAGCCATAACAACAGCCCATAACAACAAAGTTGCCCGTCTGCAAAAAGAAATGGATAATATATCAGGTGAGCAGGGTAAAAAGTTACGACAAGCACAAATTGACAAAGCGAAACGCCTCTTAGAATATAATTTAACATCCATAGAAAACCGTTCCCCCGAATATAATCAATTGGAAATGTTGGAGTATTTGGCTTTAATACAGATAATTTAGATAAAATTATCGCCCATTAAAAGGGTATATCAGAAAGTTTGTGTAAGTAGACTTTATTAATCCATGTGTTATATTGGGAATATTCCCAATATAACACATACAAAATTAAGGAGACTTACTTATGACTAAAAGAACCAAGAAGTTAAATACTAGACCAGAGATTAACCCTGATTTGATCAAGCAACTATTGCAACAAGCCGAAGGGCAGGAATTGTTTGGTGCTGATGGCTTTTTTCAATCTTTAAAACAAAGCCTTGCCAACGGTATTCTCGACGGGGAAATGGAACATCACCTTGGCTATCAAAAGCACGATAAATCCCCCAAAAGTACTACAAATCGCCGTAATGGGCATTATGCGAAAACTGTTATCAGCGATGATGATACTCTAAATTTACGCATACCACGGGACAGAGATAACGATTATGAACCCCAGTTTATTCCAAAAAATGCTCGGCGATTTGATGGCTTTGATGATAAAGTTATATCCATGTACGCCCGTGGCATGACTATGCGGGAAATTCAGCAGTATATTTATGAGATTTATGGAACAGAAGTGTCCCATGAATTGATTTCAACTGTTACGGACAAAGTCATAGACGACATCAACGCATGGCAAAACAGACCGCTTAATAGTATTTATCCCATTGTTTATCTGGACTGTATGCACATTAAAACCCGTGATACCCATGTTATTATCAACAAGGCGGTTTACCTAGCTGTGGGCATCAATATGGAAGGCAAAAAAGAAGTACTTGGCATGTGGATTGCCAAAACCGAAGGGGCTAAGTTTTGGTTACAAGTGATAACAGAACTTAAAAATCGTGGCGTTACTGATATATTCATAGCCTGTATCGATGGACTAACTGGATTTGAAGACGCCATCTGTTCCGTATTTCCACAAACCACCGTGCAGCTGTGTATTGTGCATATGGTACGCAACAGCCTAAAATTCGTCCCTTGGAAAGATAAAAAGCAAGTGGCTGATGATTTAAAAGCCATTTATAACGCTTCATCCGAAGATATGGCATTGCAACAGTTAAAGGCATTTCGGCAAAAATGGGACAGTACATATCCAACCATCGCCAACAGTTGGCAGAAAAAGTGGGCGAGTATAGCACCGTGTCTAGCCTATCCCGAGCATATTAAAAAGGTCATTTATACCACAAACACCATAGAATCCATCAATCGGCAGATTAGAAAAATCATTAAAAACAAAGGGGTATTCCCAAATGATACGGCTGTTAAAAAATCTTTATTTTTAGCCTTGCAAAATGCAGAAAAAAGATGGACAATGCCCATTAGGAATTGGAAACAAGCTTTAAACCAATTCGCTATTATGTTTGACGATAGAGTTAAACTTTAAAACACTATTTACACAAACTTTCTGATAGCCTCTGGCGATGGGGTCATATCGTGAAACGACATAATTAAAATCATAAATTAAATGATATTTTGATATAATAATAGGATTTTTAATATAATATATCGTATATTTTATATAAGATATGGAGAGTCGATTCTTTAATAGAAGCCTGTGCAATCATGAACAACTGGCGGTATGAATACAACCACATCTGCCCACACAGTGCATTGGGATACAAACTCCCAGCCCAGCGAACACAACCCATTGACAATATAAAAAAAACTGCCAACATAAAAATGGACCAAATAGTGGGGGGCGGTCAACAATAGAGTCAAACTTTAAAAAAACTATTTACATAAACTTTCTGATAGTCTCCTTTAACGAAGATGATAAAGAATCTTCGTATGAATATCGTAAACGCTTGGATCTTATAAATCACGACGATTAAATATGGCAAATTTACAGAAATAGTATTTGGTAGAATGGCGGACTGTTAATCCGTATGTCGCAGGTTCGAGTCCTGCTGCCGGAGCCAATATAAACGCCATACATATAATATATGTATGGCGTTTTTTGTTTATTTTATAATCTGAGATCTCCGATAAGTAATTTATTGCAATAGTTATTTAGGTCAATCCCTAAAAAATATACTTTACCCCTTGACAAAATGCGAGGGTATATTAAACTGTCATTTTGACACAAACCAATAAATTTTATTCGAAAGGAAATGAATATGTCTGATAATAAAGGTATAATTTATATTTTAAGTAATCCTGCTATGCCTGATATGGTCAAAGTAGAGGCTATCAGAAAGTTTGTGTAAATAGTATTTTAAAGTTTAACTCTATCGTCAAACATAATAGCGAATTGGTTTAAAGCTTGTTTCCAATTCCTAATGGGCATTGTCCATCTTTTTTCTGCATTTTGCAAGGCTAAAAATAAAGATTTTTTGACAGCCGTATCATTTGGGAATACCCCTTTGTTTTTAATGATTTTTCTAATCTGCCGATTGATGGATTCTATGGTGTTTGTGGTATAAATGACCTTTTTAATATGCTCGGGATAGGCTAGACACGGTGCTATACTCGCCCACTTTTTCTGCCAACTGCTGGCGATGGTTGGATATGTACTGTCCCATTTTTGCCGAAATGCCTTTAACTGTTGCAATGCCATGTCCTCAGATGAAGCGTTATAAATGGCTTTTAAATCATCAGCCACTTGCTTTTTATCTTTCCAAGGGACGAATTTTAGGCTGTTGCGTACCATATGCACAATACACAGCTGCACGGTGGTTTGTGGAAATACGGAACAGATGGCGTCTTCAAATCCAGTTAGTCCATCGATACAGGCTATGAATATATCAGTAACGCCACGGTTTTTAAGTTCTGTTATCACTTGTAACCAAAACTTAGCCCCTTCGGTTTTGGCAATCCACATGCCAAGTACTTCTTTTTTGCCTTCCATATTGATGCCCACAGCTAGGTAAACCGCCTTGTTGATAATAACATGGGTGTCACGGGTTTTAATGTGTATACAGTCCAGATAAACAATGGGATAAATACTATTAAGCGGTCTGTTTTGCCATGCGTTGATGTCGTCTATGACTTTGTCCGTAACAGTTGAAATCAATTCATGGGACACTTCTGTTCCATAAATCTCATAAATATACTGCTGAATTTCCCGCATAGTCATGCCACGGGCGTACATGGATATAACTTTATCATCAAAGCCATCAAATCGCCGAGCATTTTTTGGAATAAACTGGGGTTCATAATTGTTATCTCTGTCCCGTGGTATGCGTAAATTTAAACTATCATTGTCACTGATAATGGTTTTGGAGTAATGTCCATTACGGCGATTTGTAGTACTTTTGGGGGATTTATCATGCTTTTGATAGCCAAGGTGATGTTCCATTTCCCCGTCAAGGATACCGTTGGCAAGGCTTTGTTTCAAAGATTGAAAAAAGCCATCAGCACCAAACAATTCCTGCCCTTCGGCTTGTTGCAATAGTTGCTTGATCAAATCAGGGTTAATCTCTGGTCTAGTATTTAACTTCTTGGTTCTTTTAGTCATAAGTAAGTCTCCTTAATTTTGTATGTGTTATATTGGGAATATTCCCAATATAACACATGGTTAATAAAGTCTACTTACACAAACTTTCTGATATACCCTCAAAGTAGGAAAAACCACCTGTAATAGGGGATATGAACACCGCATTAGGGAACTATATACCACAGGTGTGCCATTTCCATTTGAATGTGAATATGCGTGTATCGTTGATGACTACGAAGAGGTGGAACGCCGGATACATAGTGCGTTTACAGGCAACAGGGTAAACCCTAAGCGGGAATTTTTTGAAATATCCCCTTTGCGGATTATCGATATTTTGGAATTATTAAACCCTGAACGCATTGATGTACAAACTGAATACGAAGACAAATCCGAAAAACAAGCATCTGAAATAGCAGTAAAGAAAAATAATCGTAGGGCTAACTTTAAGTTTTCTGATTATAGTATTCCTGTAGGTACGCAGTTGTTTTACTTATATGATGATAATATTATTTGCACAGTAATGGAAAATAATAAAGTAGAGTATCAAGGTGATATTTCTTCTCTATCGGCATTGACACTTAAAATATTAACCGAAAAGGGGTTCAAAGGAACTTCCGCCAATGGATATGCGTATTGGTCATTAGATAAAGATGGCGATAGCAAAGAATCCTTGTATGAATATCGTCGACGCTTGGATTCCATGGATAATGACGATTAAATATGGCAAGTTTACAGAAACAATATTCGGATATTAAATTACAAGGTGTTGTGTATACACCCATATGGGTTGTCGATAAGATTTTGGATGCTGTGGGCTATGTGGGGGCTGATATTTTGGGGAAAACGGTGCTTGACCCTGCGTGTGGGGATGGGCGGTTTTTGGTGCGGATTGTACAGCGGATACTTGCCCAATCTGCCCCCCATGAACGATTAAAACACCTACATTGTATACATGGATGGGATATTGATGCGGATGCGGTGCGGGCGTGTATACAAAATTTAAATGCGGTGGTGGCGGATTATGGGGTATCTGTGGATTGGAATATTACAGAGAAGTGGACCCCATTGTTTGGACCATTAACCATTAAAGTTAAGATAGACTTTTTTGGTTAATTTGCTGTTTATTTTGATATGGAAGCGGTGTAGCTGTAAGCGGAACCGCTTTTATATCGAAATGCATTGTATAGGTTTCATTTGGGGTTTGCAAGCCAAATTTTGTGTGGGGTCTGTGGGCATTGTAAAACTGTATCCAATCCCTTATGTCCTGCTGTGCCTGTGTGCCATTGACAAAGTCCCTTAGATACACACATTCATACTTCAAGCTCCGCCATAACCGTTCTATAAACACATTGTCTTTCCATGCCCCCTTGCCGTCCATGGATATTTTAATGCCATTGGCTTTTAATATATCCGTAAACGCTGTTGCTGTAAACTGGCTTCCCTGATCCGTATTCAATATATCGGGCTTAGGGTAAGTGTATAATGCGTCTTCTAGGGCTTCAATACAGAACCCAGTATCCAATGTATTGGATAATCGCCACGATAGTACTTTACGGCTGTACCAGTCCATAATGGCGACCAAATACATGTACCCCTTGTGGATGGGAATATAGGTAATGTCTGTACACCAAACTTGATTAGCCCTGTTTACTGTTACATTCCTCAGCAAATAAGGATATACCTTGTGGGCACGGTCTGGAATGCTGGTATTAGGCTTTGGATATATGGCTTTTAAACCCATAAGTTTCATAAGCCTAGAAATCCGTTTCCTGTTTACTTTATAGCCTGACTTTTGCAAGTATTTAGTCATCCTACGGCACCCATAAAATGGCCACTTGACAAATGCCTTGCGTATCAAATCCATCATATCTTTGTTTTCCATGCTTGCCTCCTTTGCTTTATAATATACACTACTGCGGTTTATACCTAGTAATGCACATGTCCGCCTCATGCTTATTTGCGGTTCTTGTACAGCTGAGATAAAAGATTTTCGCTCCCCAGACCCAAGGCGTCTGAGGCATCTGCTAAAAAATCCCGTTCCACTGTAAGTTTACCAATCTTAGTATGAAGCATATTTATCTGTGCTTGAGTATCCACCTGTTGGCGTACTAGATTACCCGAAAATCCATCCTCTATGGATTGCAAAGCCTCCTTCTTCCAGCGGGTAATAACTGAACTATGGACACCATAAATGGACGATAACTCAGATATGGAAACATCTTCACGTAACGCATGACGAACTACTTTCGCCTTGAATTTTGCTGTGTAATTTTTACGATTTCTAATCATTTTGATTTTACTCCTTGTGTTGTGTAAAATCTATCTTAACATATGGTCTAGTTTTTGGGGACCATTTCTCAAATATAGATTTTCATAAAATAAAACAATATCTTATGTCCGATAAATTAAAGCAATATATAAATGAAAATGGGGCGGACTTCGCAGGCAACTGGAAAGGATACAATAAAACAATTTTACAGGAATTTATAATGGACAAGGACATATTAAACAAAAATATATAAAACTTTCATTGGATTCCCCACCTGTGTGAAATTAAACATATAAAAACAGCATTAGAAATCTAAATTTTATAAATCTGCTTTTTTTAATAAAAATAAAAATCGTTGAACATACATATCATATACTTGTTTTGGGGGTAGGGGGGTTACATTGTATTTTTTAGCATTTGGGGGTGGGGTGCCGATATATTTTTGTGCCTCAGATTCAGAAAAACCCGCCAAATGCACCGATTCTAAATATGCACAATGAATATCCGCTGTTTTAATAATTTTTTTGATATGCACAGGCAAGACCGCAGGCAACCTATACCGTAAGTGAATAGCCATTTCTAACCGATTTTCAATGTCCTTATAAGTATCACCAATGGCACCTTTAAAAGGGCTTATCATATCGCCAATTACATATTCGGACGCATCGTGTATCAAACAAGCAAGCAACCATTTATATTCTATATGCGGATACATATCCCGCATGATATTTTCACACAATAAACAATGTTGTGCCACAGAATAAGCAAAATCGCCTTGTGTTTGTCCATTCCACCGTGCCACACGGCACAACCCTTGGGCAATGTCGGTTATTTCAATATCCACAGGGCTGGGATCCAATATATTTAAACGTCGCCCCGATAACATGCGTTGCCATGCCCTTGGTGGATGTTGGCACATGGGTTTATCCTTTACGCATTAAAAATGCGGGGATAAAAGTCTGTTCTCCGAATGGTTTGTTACTTTCTTCCGCAGAAACTTCATCAATATTAAAATGATTTTTGTTATTACTTTCTTTTTTCTTTTCATTGAATTTATGTATTTTTTCTGATTTTTTATTTTCAATTTTATAAAATTGTACCCGTTTATTTATCAATTTTAAAATGGCATCCCATGCCTTTTGTTCTTTGGGCATTAACAAAGTATATGATACGCCTTGCTTGCCCGCCCGTCCCGTACGCCCAATACGGTGTACATAATCTTCGCTGTTGGGGGGAATATCCATATTTATCACATGCGATACTTCTGGAATATCCAATCCCCGTGCCGCCACATCGGAACATACCAAATAGGTAATTTCATCATTTTTAAAACTGCTTAGGCATGCAATCCGTTGCGATTGCACCATATCGCCATGCAATGCCCCAGCGTTAATGCCGTGTTTAACCAACTTGTTGTATATTGTATCCACATCCCGTTTACGGTTGCAAAATACAATAGCATTCTTAATGGATTCTTTTTTTATGAGCTGCATTAAACTGGTGAATTTGTGTTTGTAATCGGATACGGACACCACCCATTGTTCTATGTTTTCCGATGTTGTTGAATCGGGTGATATAATAATTTCTTTTGGGTTATTTAAAAATTTTTGTGCCAGTTTCTTAATATTATTGGGATATGTGGCGGAAAACATAATATTTTGCCGTAAGGGGGGCAACATTTTTGTCAATTTTTCAATATCGGGAATAAAGCCCATATCCAACATGCGATCGGCTTCGTCAATAACACATATTTTAACCTCAGTTAATAAAATATTGCCTTGTTCAATCAAATCCAATAATCGCCCTGGGGTGGCAATCACCACATCAACCCCCTTGGCGATGGCTTTTTGTTGTTGTTGCATGGATGAGCCCCCAATGACAATAGCAGTGGAAAAATTGATATATTTGGAATATGTATCAAAATTTTCCTGTACTTGTAAGGCTAATTCCCGTGTGGGTTCGATAATCAGTGCCTTTGGCATCCGTGATTTTTTTGCCGATCCATTTAAAATATCCATAATCGGCAACGCAAACGAAGCGGTTTTTCCCGTTCCCGTTTGGGCAGACGCCAATATATCCCGATTCATAAATACAATCGGAATGGCTTTTTCTTGCACAGGGGTAGGGGTGTCGTATCCCATATCTGTGATGGCTTTTATTAAAGGTTCTGACAAACCTAAATTTAAAAATGACATGTGTTTATGTGTGTTACCTCATATTGTTAAAATATATAGTCAATTAAATGTAATTTGATTGACTAAATGCGGTTGCAACCGCTTGCCACGCAGTGGCATTGTGGTGTCCGATCGGGGTGAGTGCATGTGGATTTTTGTCATGCGAAGCATGGGTAAATCCACATCAAACGCAAGAATGTACAAAAAAGCTGGGGCGTTAGCCCCTTAGACTCACCATATAACCAACAAAATAAAATGTGCAGTATAATTATGATGAATCATTTTATACCGTATTGACTATATTTTGTATACCCAATTATAACATTGTGTTATAAATATATCCATATAAATTTATAAAAATCACATAGATAAACAATACCTAAGGACAATATGATGTATAAAAACACACTTTATACCACAAAGGATACCTTGCCAACCCTAGTATTTTTACCGGGTGTGTTAAATACGGCTGATTTATTTTACGAACAACAACAATTTTTACAAGATACCTTTCATATCCACCATGCGGATACTTATAATTATGATTGCCTGCATAAAATGGCGGAATCTGCGTTGGATAATACCACCGGTGACCTTATACTTATTGGATTGTCGATGGGGGGATATTGTGCATTGGAAATGTTTAATCAATGTTTTGATCGTATCAAAGGATTGGTATTGTTTAACAGTGGGGCAACCCCACCCACCCCCGCAAACTTGCTGCACAGAAAAAAATTGATACAACAGGCACAAACAGGGCGGTTTATTGGTATCAGCAATGCCATATTGAATATGGTGTTAGGCAGTGCCAATCGCAACAATCAAAGTATTCGTAATCGCATCAGAAAAATGAGCAATTCTTTGGATAGGGATGTATATATCCGACAACAAACCGCCATTATGAATCGCCCGGATCCCCGCCCAGCGTTGGTCAATTCAACCGTACCAGCATTATTTATTGTCGGCGAAGAAGATACGATTGTTCCCCCCGAAGATTTATATATGGTCGCCCAATCAAAACAAAATGCTACATACCATATATTTAATAATGCGGGGCATATGTGCCCTCTGGAATTTCCAGAAAAATGCGAAAAATATTTAAAACAATGGCTGAAATTACATTTTAATGTTGACCTTTAAACCATAACAGTATAAAACACTGTGTGTCAGCTGTGGTGGCTATAGCTCAGTCGGTTAGAGCGCTGGTTTGTGGTACCAGAGGTCGGGGGTTCAAGTCCCCTTAGCCACCCCACTTTTTCCCTTTTCATCACTTGTGCTTACTTCACTTTATGTGAAATTCAATCTTTTACAGGCATATACTGGTTATCCCCCCAATCAGTATCAGGATTTTTTAGCATGATTTCTATGAATATGAAAAGAAGTTTTTCAATTAACCGTCTTGCAGTTGCTAAGGATTCTCGATTTTTATCACTTTTGTATGTGGCAAAGCCATGTAATATTTGATTGCGTAATACATATAGGCGGTCAAATAGCACCTCTAAAACTTTTTCTGTATCTCTTTTACATAACCATATTGCTGTACTTTTTTTAGTATTTTCAAATTGTTGTTGCCAATCAGTGTGAATATTTTCATTCATAAGATTTTTCCAATAGGGTTCATATAGGTACTGATTGTTTAATAAGTTGCGTGGGGCATCAGAAAAATTATCCCATAAACAGTCATGAATTACCTGTTCGCTATCTGCATGTAATAAACGAATAAAGAAAGCCTCAAAGCGTTTTCGTTCGGTTTTTAGTTCTTGTGAATTTCCCCCATACATAGCATTAAATGCAATCCAAGAAAACACAAAAAACTTGTCGTCATCATCATAAGTCGTATTGGCACATTTCAGCCAACTGATAGCACGATGGATTCGTAATCGCAATTTTGAATCTTCTGGAAGTTTATATTTTAAATCCGTAAAATATTTGGTATTATACATTAATTTGCTTTCATTATCAGACATACAGCCCCTTTATTATATACTTCGTTTAAATAACATATTTTAACTATAAAAACATAGATGATAAAATAAATAAAAAAATACCATTTCTATCATTTTTATAGCACCAAATAATATAGCATATACAGTTATACTGTCAATTATATATAAAAATAAGAGGGTTTATTATTTTTTGCCCATAAAAGTATCATGCTTAATTTTTAATCATTATTTTGTACTCTGATATGATAATATTGCCTAAAAAATATACATTTTTATTAAATGATATTTTTTGGGCATGCGATAGTATATAAAATATATCTGCAAATCCTATGAACAACAAGCCTTTTATACTGTTTTATTGTCCTTGTTAAATAAATTGGCATGTATATTGCATAATAATTGACAACACAGTATTTTAAATTAAGATAAACCTTATGAAAAAAGTTGAAGCTATTATTAAACCTTTTAAATTGGACGAAGTCCGTGATGCCTTGGGTGAAATTGGTATCCAAGGTATGACAGTGACCGAAGTAAAAGGATTTGGGCGACAAAAAGGGCATACAGAATTGTACCAAGGGGCGGAGTATGTGGTTGATTTTTTACCAAAAATAAAATTGGAATTGGTCATTGCAGACAGTCAATTGGAACAAGTGATTGATGTGATATTAAAATCGGCATATACCGGTCGTATTGGCGATGGTAAAATATTTATATCTGGTGTTGAAGAAGCGATTCGTATTCGCACACATGAAAGTGGCGAAAACGCTTTGTAGTGTAAGTTGTTAATTGTAAAATAAGGAGATTTTGATATGACAACAGTAAGTGAAGTTTTAAAGTTAATCGAAGAAAATGGTGCGGAATTTGTGGACTTTCGCTTTACCGACACAAAAGGGCGGTGGCATCACATGACCCAGCATGTATCCACTGTCGATAAGGATATGTTGGAAAATGGTATCATGTTTGATGGGTCTTCAATTTCTGGGTGGAAAACAATTGATGATTCCGATATGTTGCTGATTCCCGATTTTGGAACGGCGGTAATGGATCCATTTTCTAATGTACCACAATTGATTATTATTTGTGATGTTGTGGAACCTTCCACAGGCGAAGGATATGACCGTGATCCACGGACAATTGCCAAAAAAGCATTGGCATATATGACCGATCAAAATGTGGGCGACACAGCTTTCTTTGGTCCAGAAGCAGAATTCTTTATGTTTGATGATGTGCGTTGGTCCACAGATCCTTATAAAATGGGGTTCCAATTGGACGACGAAGAATTGCCCATCAGCACAGACACAGAATATCCATATTCTGGCAACGATGGATACCATGTAAAAACCAAAGGCGGATATATTCCAACTTTACCCCTTGATAAGTGTGGCGATATCCGTGCGGATATGATAACAACAGGTTTAGAGTTTGGTGTTCCCATGGAAAAACACCACCACGAAGTGGCATCCGCACAACATGAACTGGGTACAAAATTTCAAACTCTGGTGGAATGTGGGGATATGATGCAAAAGTACAAGCATACCATACAAAATGTGGCAAAACGCCATGGCAAAACGGCCACTTTTATGCCAAAACCTGTAAAAGGGGATAATGGTACGGGGATGCATGTACACCAATCCCTTTGGAAAGACGGTGAAAATATTTTTGCAGGGGATGGATATGTAGGCTTATCTGATATTTGCCTATACTACATTGGTGGTATTATCAAGCACGCAAAAGCAATTAATGCGTTTACAAATGCGTCTACGAATTCATATAAACGGTTAATTCCTGGCTTTGAAGCCCCTGTATTATTGGCATATTCTGCGTCTAATCGTTCCGCATCTTGTCGTATTCCGCATGCGTCTTCTCCGAAAGCAAAACGGGTCGAAGTACGGTTTCCAGACCCCTCTGCAAACCCATATTTGGCATATACTGCATTGTTAATGGCGGGGCTTGATGGTATTAAGAATAAAATGCACCCGGGTGCAGCAAACGACCAAGATTTATACGAATTGTCCCCAGAAGAATTGGAGGGCATTCCAACCGTAGCCGGTTCTTTACGCGAAGCATTGGAAAGTTTGGATGCAGACCGTGGGTTTTTAACCGCTGGTGGTGTATTTACGGACGCATTTATCGACAGCTACTTGGAATTGAAATGGGAAGAAGTATACACTTTCGAACACACCCCACACCCTGTGGAATTCCATATGTATTATGATTGTTAAGAGTATTATCATACAAAAAAACCCGCCTTATTCGGTGGGTTTTTTTGTATATCTTTTTTATACATATTATGCTATAATTTACATATGAATGATACACATTATTATACTTCACCCATTGGCACACTGGAAATAACCGCTGACAGTAGGGGACTTTTAGCTGTAAAACCCATACCCGATATGGGTGATTCTGTGTCGAGCGATAATGCCCATATTCAACATACTATTTTGTGGCTAGATGCATATTTTAAAGGGGATTTTCCCCCATCGATCCCCGCCATATCCGCTCCATTAACCGCATACCAATGGGATTTAACCCAAATTCCCGTGGGTACAACCCGGCAATATGGACAGATAAAAACCCCACAACATGCCCGGGCATATGGCAGAGCCTGTGCCACCAACCCCATATATATTCTTATTCCGTGTCATCGTGTAATATCCGCCAGCGGTGTTGTTCAGTATGGGGGAGGGGCTGATATGAAATTATGGTTATTAAATCACGAAAAAACACATTCTGCCTAGGCAGTGAACTTATAAAAAGGGGGGGATTAATGATAAGAGATGTGATTCACTGGGATATTATATCGCCTAAAAGTAGTAGTGTAAATTTTATGAATTTACAACCTAGTATACCTAAATTTTTTCTTGACATATTTTTTTCTTTTTGATACTATTTTTGTATAAATAGTCTGATAAATTAAGAATATTTATAAGGTATAGTATAATATAGAAATGGAGATTTTATTATGAGATTAAGACAATACTTTGAGTCGACTGTTTTTGCATTGGCATTATCTGCAATGGCGGGATCTGCGTATGCAAATGTGTGTAGCAGTGATGTGCGTATTTTGGCACAACCGCAGGCTGGTTTAACAACCACAGAACAATTTGCAGACGAATTTAAAAAAATATCAGGGGCGAGTTTCCAAATTGATTATCTGAACGAAAACGACCGTCGTGCGAAATCTCGGGCGGATGCCTCCACCATTGGTAGGTATAATGTGTATTATATAGACGAAGCCAACTTGGCACAATTTGCGTCTGCGGGTTGGATTGTACCATTGTTGGATCATTATCCTGCACAATATGATTTTGAAGATTTTGATTCTGGTCGCCGTACGACCGCCACATATGATGGCAAAGTATGGTTTGCACCGATTACTGGTGGTGGGGACTTGATGGTGTACCGCACGGATATTTTTGATGCCAAGGGCGTAAAACCGCCTAAGACCTTAGAAGAATTGTTTGAAGTGGTGCAAAAAGTACATGATCCAGATAATGGTATTTATGGTTTTGCCCTGCGGGGACAACGGGGATCTGGTGCTAATGTGTGGCGGTGGATGCCATACTTCCGTGGTTTTGGTGGCGAATGGTTCTCGGATAATGGTAAGCCCGCATTTAACAGTGATGCGGCGGTTAAGGCAACGGAAACTTACCTAAAACTATTTGAATATTCCCCCCCCGGTACTCGTACAGGCAGTTGGGATGAATCAACCGGTGCCTTTAATTCAGGTCAGGTTGCATTGATTGTTGAATCCGCCCCTCTTGGCGGTATGTCCCTAAACCCTGCTAATTCAAATGTATCTGATAAGGTTGCGTTTGGTACGCCACCAACACCGCTGACTGGTGGTGGATACGCACACGGATTTGCAGTCGGTTCCAAAGCCAACAAATCCCGAGCAGAACGGGATTGTGCGGCACTTTGGGTGGCATGGGCAACATCCAAAGACAATGAACTTCGCAGATTACAAGCCGGTCAATCTGGGGAATTAAACCGTACGAGTATCTTTAGCAGTGCGGAATTTTCAAAGGCATTCGGTACAGCATTGCCAGAGGCTCTAAGTGCCACAGCACCCTTTACCAAAGTAAATTTTTGGCAACATGAAAAATGGCCAGATCTTGGTAACCGTTGGGGTATTATTTTAGAAGAATTGATTACCGGACAACGCACCGATATCAAAGAGAGCTTGAATGAACTAGAAGAATATGCCCTTGAATTAATGGCAAAATAAGTGGAAACACCGTTCATCTAATATGATGGGCATAGGTATAATCCAAGTTATCTTTGGTATGAGGTAACTTGGCTTGTACTGTCTGTTTTACATAAGAGTTTTTGTTGGTAATACTAAGGAAACAAGAACATGAAAAATCGCAGTTCTTTGCCATATACTTTTTTAATTCCTACTGTTGTATTATTGGCAATTTTGGCATTAACGCCAACGCTGTATGCATTACATGTATCGTTTACTGATAGAACACTGTTTGACACAGGGTGGGATTATGTAGGCTTTAAAAATTATATAAAACTGTTTGACGACAGACGGTTTATAAATGCAACGGTTGTGTCCTTTAAATGGGAAATTATCACTGTATCGGCAACTATGTTGGTTGCCTTAGGTCTGGGTGTTTTAATGTTCGAAGGGGCATCGCCTAAAACCCGCAATGTGTATTGTTTGATTTTCTTAATCCCTGTACTTCTGCCCCGTGTGTGTGCGGCGTTTGTGTGGAAATTTGCGTTTCATCCATTGTATGGGATTATCACATATCCATACAGGGCGATTACAGGTAAACCCCTTGACCTTTTGGCGGATCCTTCAATGGCGTTATCAGTGGTTGCGTTTGTGGATGTGTGGCAATGGGGATTCTTTTTTGCAGTGATTATTTTAAAATTACTCGAAGCCTTACCCCCACAACCTATTGAGGCGGCACGGCTAGATAATGCTAAACCTTGGGAAATTCATTTATATATTACAATTCCTATGTTAAAGACCCCTTTAATTAGTTTGGCATTGGTCAAGGCGATTGAATCTTTGCGATCGTTTGATTTGATTTATGTTATGACCCGTGGGGGACCTGGTATCAGCACAGAAACCATTGATATGTATGCGTTTTCACAAGGATTTATCGAAGCCGGTAAAATTGGCTATGCGTCCAGTATATCGGTGATTATTTTGATTGTAACAATTGTAACATTCAGTATCGTTTGGAAAAGGGTAAACAAATGATAATAAGATTTATGGCTAAGGCGTTATTAGTATTTTTTGCATTGTGTGTATTGGTACCATTGATATGGACATTGATGAACGCCTTCAAAGTCAATGCAGATTTGTTGACGCCGATACCAAAATTTGTGTTTACGCCAACGCTTGACAATATTACTTATGTGCTGGGGCGGGACAGTATTTTTGGGGCGTTATATAATTCGATTATTATTTGTTTAATGGCGGTTGGATTGGGGCTTGTTTTCGGGTTACCATCCGCCTATGCCATTGCCCGTTATCCCAATCGTATTACCCAAGAAATTCAGTTTTTTGTATTATCATTACGATTTTTACCACCGGTTGCGGTTGCCATTCCGCTGATGGTGATTTGGTTGAATTTGGGTATTTATGATAGCCTACTTGGAATGATTATTGCGTATTCTTTGGTGACGATTTCTATAACTATTTGGTTGTCGATTCCAGGATTTCAACGGGTTCCCATTGAAACCGAAGAGGCTGCAAGAGTTGATGGATATGGGGCATATGCTATTTTTTGGCGTATTGCATTGCCTATTGCATTAAAATCATTATTGGGGGCGTTGGCATTTAGTTTTGTATTGGTGTGGAACGAATTTTTATTGGCGTTGATGTTAACAACCAGTGATGCCAAGACCTTGCCGATTGTCGCATCCGAAATGTCCCAGTTGGGGCTAAGTGTACCATGGGGTATTTTAAATGCGGCGGTGGTGTTATTAAGTTTGCCCCCTTTGTTGTTATTGGGGTTATTAAGCGGTTTTTTAAACCGTGCTTTTGCACAAAAAAGCCGATAAGTAGAGAAAGGAATAAAAATGAAATCTGTGGTTTTAGAAAAAGTCGGTGAATTGATAATTCGTGATATTGAATTATCACAAGATTTGGGTGCCAATGATGTCCGTATTGCCATTGATACAGTCGGGATTTGTGGTAGTGATGTACATTATTATACGCATGGACGCATTGGTGATTTTGTCGTGAATGCCCCAATGGTATTAGGACACGAAGGATCGGGGGTTGTTACAGATGTCGGGACTGCGGTAACGACTCTAAAAGTCGGCGATCGTGTGTGTATGGAACCGGGTATTCCCAACTTGTCGTCAAAGGCATCAAAAATGGGTATGTACAATGTGGATCCCAGTGTAAAATTTTGGGCAACACCTCCTGTGCATGGGATTTTAACGCCTTTTGTGGTACATCCATCCGCTTTCACATATAAAATGCCCGATAATGTTAGCTTTGCGGAGGGGGCGATGGTTGAACCGTTTGCCATTGGTATGCAGGCCGTATCACAGGCTAAAATCAAACCGGGTGATGTAGCGGCGGTTATCGGTTGTGGCACCATTGGAATTATGATTGCCCTTGCTGCCCTTGCCGGTGGGTGTAGCAAAGTGTATATCAGTGATGTGAAACAAGAAAAATTGAATATTGCCAGTCAGTATGATGGTATTATACCGGTCAATGTATCCGAACATGTGCTGACAAGTTATATGGCGGATGCCACCGATGGTTGGGGGGCGGATGTGGTATTTGAAGCCAGTGGTGCCCCACAGGTGTATGACCATGCTATTTCTTGTGTGCGTCCGGGGGGATGTATCGTTTTGGTGGGAATGCCAACGGAAAAGGTGATGTTTGATGTTAATGGGGCAATCGTAAGGGAAATTAGAATTGAAACTGTATTTAGGTACGCTAATGTATTTGATAGGGCATTGGATTTAATATCATCTGGTAAGGTCGATTTAAAACCACTTATAACAGAAACCTTTGATTTTTCCCAAAGTATTCAAGCGTTTGATAGGGCGGTACAGGGGTTGCCAACAGATATTAAATTACAGATAAAAGTATCAAGCGAAGGATAACAAAATGGCGGATATCTTTTTTCAAAATATTACAAAAAACTATGGTAATGTGCAGGTTATTCCCGATTTTAATCTGGCGGTAAAAGACCATGAATTTGTTGTTGTCTTGGGACCCTCGGGGTGTGGAAAATCAACTATTTTACGCATGACCGCAGGCTTAGAAACGATTACCAGTGGTACTTTGTCTATTGGAAACAAGGTGGTAAATGACTTGGAGCCACGGGATAGGGGGATTGCCATGGTTTTTCAAAATTATGCATTGTATCCACATATGTCGATTCGGGATAATATTGCCTTTGGGTTAAAACGCATAAAACTGCCGACAGCAGAAATTGATACTCGTATCAAAGAAGTTACCAATATATTGGGTTTGGAACCTTATTTAAACCGTAAACCTGCTGAATTATCGGGGGGACAACAACAACGGGTTGCCATCGCACGAGCAATGATTAAGACACCAGATGTGTTTTTGTTTGATGAACCTTTATCAAACTTAGATGCAAAATTACGGGCAACCATGCGTGAAGAGATTGCACGATTACACAAAAAATTACATACAACAACACTATATGTAACACACGATCAGATGGAGGCGATGACATTGGCAGATAAAATTGTGCTGATGAAAGATGGCATCATTGAACAGGTGGCATCCCCCGAAGAAATATATGAACGACCGATTTCAAAATTTGTTGCAGGGTTTATCGGGACGCCGGCAATGAACTTTGTCGATGGTATTGTGGTTAATCAAGGTGGGGATAATTATGTGCAATTCTGTGAAATAATATATAAAATTGATCGTTCTGCTTTTGATACCCATCTAAATCAAAAAGTGTTTATTGGACTGCGTCCCAGTGATTTGCAATTATGCATGGAGAAGAATACCGATATTTCTGGGGAATGTGATTTGATTGAATATCACGGTGATCAGGCATTAGTAAGTTTTACGGTTTTTGGAACCCCCTTGCGGGCTTTGGTACCCGCTAGAAACCGCCCCAAAGAAGGGGAAATCGTGCATTTTAAAATACGACAAGATGCTTTAAATTTGTTTGATGCGGTATCGGAAAAATCGTTAAAAACCGCTTAAAAAAATAGAAGGGCTTGCACATGAGTTATCTGGGAATTGATTTAGGTACATCGGGTTTGCGGATTCTTTTGACAACCATACTATATTTTGTTATTATCTGTTCAGTTAGCACAAAAAACAAGTATAAACAACATCCTTTGTGCTTAATAAATGGGGTGTTGTAGAAGATAACTTGGAACTTGATCATACTAAACATAGGGTTTATTCAAATGCTCATTGTGCATAGGAGCATTTAAATAAGGCTTATATGCGTTTATAGTGTGGACATGGTTCTTATTAACTTATAATGACATAAAGGAAAAATTTATCATGTTTTCACAAAATACGGATAAGCCTCTGGTTTATCTATCTTTTATGGTGTTGCTTGCTATAGTAATACCGATTGTTGTTCTGCCTGAAGCTTCTGGTCGTGTTATCGATTGGGCATTTGGCGTGGTAACTGCCAAATTTAGCTGGCTGTTTTTATTGGCGGGGTTTGGATTTGTTGGGACATTGCTCGTCATTGCGTTCAGTAAATATGGTAGCATCCGCATGGGTGCAGATAAACCCCAATATTCAGACTTTTCTTGGTTTGCCATGTTGTTTACAGCTGGTGTGACCGCTGCGATTATTTATTGGTCGGTTATTGAATGGGGATATTATATCGACGGTCCACCTTTAAATATTGCAGCCCGCACACGAGAGGCAAAAGAATGGGCATTAGCATATGGTATATTTCACTGGGGTCCCACTGGATGGGCGTTTTATACGGTGTTATCCTTGCCATTTGCATATATGTTATTTGTCAAAAAACAATCCCATTGTGATATGTTAAACTTATGCAAACCAGCACTGCCAAGCATTGGTAATAGTTGGGGAATGGTATTTAACTTACTGTTCGTGGTTAGCTTACTGGCGGGTGTTGCCACTAGCCTTGGACTGGGCACGCCATTATTAACAGAAATTGCGAATCAGCTAATGGGAACAGGTAATGGCTATGATATACAATTGGCGGTTATCATCGCCATTACAGTCGTATTTTCTTGGTCTGTGTATAGTGGATTAGATAAGGGCATTAAAAATCTTAGCAAAATTGCCACGATTATGATATTGGTATTATTGATGTATACTCTAATTTTTGGTCCAACTATTTTTATACTAGAAGCATTTTCAAATTCCTTAGGTTTGATCTTAGGCAACTTTATTGAAATCAGTCTATGGACGGATGTGACCAATGCAAATGCCAAATTTACCCATTGGTGGACAGTATTTTATTGGGCTTGGTGGGCTGTATATGGTCCATTTATGGGTATGTTTATCGCCCGTATTTCCCAAGGTCGTACCATACGCCAAATGGTATTTGGTGCGTTGGGATATGGTACACTAGGTTCGGCTGTATGTTTCAGCATCTTTGGTGGATATGCTATGAATCTGGAGTTAAGTGGTGTATTAGAAGTTACCAAAGTTATGAAAGACAGCGGTGACCCCATGGCAATTGCCCAAGTGTTTGCATCCTTACCAGCTGGCAAATTGGTATTGGTATTCTTGGGGGTTGCAGCATTGATTATGTTGGCAACAACATTTGATTCCGCATCTTATACTTTGGCGATGATTTCTTCCAAGGATTTAAAACCTGGTGTCGACCCAGATCGTAATTTACGCTTGATATGGTGTTTTGCAATAGCCATCTTGCCCATTGGATTATTGTTCTTGGGGGGATTAGGACCATTAAGAACCGTATCGATTGTTATGGGATTGCCCATGTTGATATTATTAACATTGGGATTAAAATCTTTCCTAAACATGGTAAATAAAAAATTATTATCTTAAAATATGCACAAAAAAACCACAGCCAGTAGAAGGCTGTGGTTTTTAAATTATAAATAAAGTCATGCGGATTATTTATTGAATAATAAGAGGTATGATAGGAACGATATTGTTGTGTTTAAGAGCTAATAAATTGTAATATTTCAAAGCCAGTATAAAAAATTAAGAATGCACTAGCTATCAATAATTGATACTTATATTCTTTGAGTACGCCAAACTGTTCGCTATCGTGTTTTAATATTTGAATACTAAAATCTATTGACGATAAAAGAGCTACTATTAAAAAATATACTTGAATATAAGTATTTTGCTCGGAAGGAATGATAAAAACAGCAAAGGGAATAAAAGCAATAGTACTTAGAATGAATGTTTTACTTAAAGTATCAAGATTTTTAATTTTTTTAATCATGATATCATTTTTTAGAAGATATCAAATACACGATAGCACCAGCCAATACCGCACCAACAAGTACAGCATTTAATGTGGCAATACTGATCCCTGCAATAGTGGCACCTGTGGCGGCACCTGTAGCTGTGTTTTTTAATTGTGGATTCATATAATTTATCCTTTAAAATAAAAAGTGTACATATGTCTGTGCAAGTAACACGATGTTTATTATATAAGGTTTAAAACAAAAATACAAGTAGATAGTTTTTTATGGAACCAGTAGCAGGCTGTGATTTTTTAATTATAAAAATCATTTAGAGTTGAATTTTTCTATATTATAGTATATGGTGTAATCGATATATGTTTAAATGTCGCATAATGAATATTATGTTAAATGGTATGATAAGGAATTGTAAAATGAAATTTTTAAAATTGATGTCTATTATATTTGTTGCAATCAGCACATTTATGCGTCCTGTATATGCACAAAGTGTTATTGAAGAAATTGTCAAACGCGGAACATTACGGGTTGGATTCAGTACATTTAAACCGTGGGCGTTTTTGAATAAAACCGGTAATTGGGTAGGATATGAAATAGATGTTTCCAAAAAACTTGCCGAAGACTTAGGGGTTAAATTGGAACTGATACCCACCGCTTGGGATGGTATTATCCCTGCCCTGAATGCGGGTAAATTTGATATGATCATCGGGGGTATGAGCTTAACCACCAAACGCAATTTAACTGTAAACTTTTCCAATCCTTATGGAGGTATGGAATATGTGGTGCTGGCATCCATTAAGCACAAAGATGTGAAAATTGTTGACATTAACACCCGTAAATATCAATTTACCGCCCGTCGTGGGGCAATTCCAGCCACACTGACAAAGAAAACTTTTCCACAAGCAAAGCTATTACAATTTGATGATGATGGTGTATCTGCACAAGAAGTCATTAATGGTAAGGCGGATTTTACAGTGACCACAGGCATAGATGCTGCGGATCATATTGATGAATATCCTGAAAATGTCGTACTATTAGAAAATGGTAAATCCTTATCTTACACACCCGCATCTATTGCCCTACGTAAAGGCGACATTGATACCTTGAATGTCATAAACAACTGGATTTTACTAAACAAAAACAGTGGCTGGTTACAAGAAAAATCTGATTATTGGTTTAAAACCAAAAAATGGAAAGATCAACTGCCAAAATAACATTTTTAATATGCCTTAAATCCTTCGGCAATACTGTAAAGAATGCTGTAATCATAAGTGTTGGGGTTAAATCCTCCGGTTGTTGCAGTGCTGGCAACAACCACACAGCCCAGTTCATTTAAAACTTGTGTTACCTGTGGCAATGCCCGAATACCCCCCAATGGACCAGGGGCGGCTGCCATTAACATGGTGTGTTTGCCTGATAATGGTGTTTGTTTTTTACCGCCAGAAAAATTTCCTGTTGTGGAAATCCAATCCAGTACATTTTTACCATATGAGGAAAAAGTACTATTATATTCGGGCGTAGCAAATATAACTTTATCAGCGTTCAGAATTTTATCACACAACGATTGTAAGCCTGCGGGTTCTTCCATACCAACTTGAAACAAAGGGAAATCCACTTGTTCAAAGGGGATACTTTCCCCACCAATATAATTCAAAACAGTTTCCAATGCTATACGATTAATGCTGTTGGGATTATTAGATAAGGTTATGCCTATTATATTCATGTTTTCCTCGCTCAGTAAAATAGTTACACTTAAAATATATATTTAATTTTAGAAAAATATGTAAAAATATGTTATAAGCACATTAACATAATATGTCATAAAAAGGGAGTCCAAATAAATGGAAAAGAAAAGCATTAAACAAGAAGCCTTACATTTTCACGCACAAGGCAAACCGGGTAAATTAGAAATTTCCCCCACGAAACCCTTAACCACACAGTGGGATTTATCGTTGGCATATTCCCCTGGGGTGGCACATCCATGTACAGAGATTGAAAAAAATCCCCTACTGTCTTATGAATATACGAATCGTGCCAATATGGTTGCGGTTATTTCCAATGGTACTGCCGTTTTGGGGTTAGGTAATATTGGGGCATTGGCATCAAAACCTGTTATGGAGGGTAAATGCGTTTTATTCAAGAAATTTGCCGATGTGGATGCCATTGACTTAGAACTTGCAACCGAAGATATAGATTCGTTTATCGATGCTGTATCACTGATGGGACCTAGTTTTGGTGGGATTAACCTTGAAGATATCAAAGCACCTGAATGCTTTATAATTGAACAACAATTAAAGCAAAAAATGGATATTCCTGTATTTCATGACGATCAACATGGTACAGCTATTGTAGCTGCCGCTGGGCTTATTAATGCGGCCCATATCGTCGGTAAAAATTTTGCCCATATGAAATTGGTGGTAAATGGTGCTGGGGCCGCATCCATATCTTGTGTGGAATTGGTAAAATCCATGGGTATCAAAGACGAAAATGTTATCTTATGTGACAGCAAAGGCGTGATTTACCAAGGGCGTAAAGCAGGCATGAACCAATGGAAATCAAAACATGCGGTAAAGACTGATGACCGTACCCTAAGTGATGCAATCAAAGGGGCGGATGCTTTCTTTGGACTGAGTATCAAGGATGCATTAAACAAGGATATGATTGCGTCTATGGCAAAAGACCCGATTATTTTTGCCATGGCAAATCCAGACCCTGAAACCACCCCGGACGAAGTGGCAAAAATTCGTAATGATGCCATTGTAGCCACAGGACGGTCTGATTATGTCAACCAAGTCAACAATGTACTGGGTTTTCCATTTATATTCCGTGGGGCATTGGATGTACAAGCCACCAAAATTAACGAAGAGATGAAAATCGCAGCCGCACATGCAATTGCTGAACTGGCCCGTTTACCTGTACCAGCGGAAATATTACAATCGTATGGGTATGAACAAATTAATTTTGGGAAACAGTATATTATTCCCATGCCATTTGATTATCGTTTAATCAGTGTGGTATCCCCTGCGGTGGCAAAGGCGGCAATGGATACAGGCGTTGCACAAAAACCCATTCAAAATATGGATGCATATGTGCAATCATTAAAGAATCGCTTGGATCCAACCGCAAATGCCATGCAGGCCATATTTAACCGCTTAAAGCAACAGCCAAAACGGGTAGTGTTCGCCGAAGGAGAAAACGAACACACTATTATGGCCGCCAGTGCATATCAAGAGGCGGGATATGGAGATGCTATTTTAATTGGTAATGTGGGGTATGTACAAAATAAATTGAAGGAAATGAATATTGCCACTGACTTAACAATTGTCGATGCAGCCAGCACCCCTGATATTGATAATATGATTGATAATATGTATCAATCCATGTGGCGTAAGGGATTGTTAAAAAGAGATATTAGCCGTTTAATGAAAACAGACAGAAATGTATTTTCAGTGGCGTATATGCGGGCGGGTAAGGCGGATGCTATGATAACCGCATCTAGTCGTACATATACTTCTAACTTGGATATGGTGGCAGAATTTATCCCCCCTGCCCCCAACAAAACCCCCATTGGAATTATGATGATAATATCCAAAGGGCGGACAGTATTTTTGGCGGATGCATCGATTCACAAACGCCCAACAGCGGAACAACTGGCCGAAATTGCAAAATCTGCCGCCTTGTTTGCACACCGTATGGGACACACACCAAGGGTAGCATTTGTATCCTTTTCCAGTTTTGGCAGTCGCCCAGGGCGCACCCACGATTGTATACAACAAGCACGGTATATTTTAAATATTGAACAAGTATCATTTGAACACGATGGGGAAATGTTGGCACATTTGGCATTAAATTATGATGTGTTGCAACAATATTATCCACAAACGAATCTGTCCACATCGGCAAATATTCTGGTTGTGCCAGATTTAACCACCGCTTCTGTTGCTAGTCGTATTTTACAAGAATTGGGGGGCGGACATGTTATGGGTCCCCTGTTAACAGGGTATGAAATTCCTGTGCAAATTCCACAAATTACCACATCTGCCAACGATTTAATAAACTTGGCAGTGTTATCGGCTTATGATAGTATATAAACAATGTTTTAGAAAATATAAAATAAAAAACAGCCCTGTAAAGGCTGTTTTTTTTATATCTGGCGGAGAGACCGGGACTTGAACCCGGGCATCAGTTTGACCCGATGACGGATTAGCAATCCGCTGCATTACCACTCTGCCACCTCTCCAAATATTTCACCCATTTATAAGGCGTGTCGATATATTTGTCAATTAAAAAAAGTATATATTAGATATAATTTTAAATATCTATATCTTCGACAAATTGGGCATTATCACGGATAAAATCAAAGCGTTTTTCTGGTTTTTTACCCATTAAGTTTTGCACCATTGTATCCGTTTTTATCAAATCTTCATGGGCATGTTTTTCAGGGATTTGCACTTGAATTAAAGAGCGGGTATTAATGTCCATTGTTGTTTGTTTTAATTGTGCGGGCGACATTTCACCCAAGCCTTTAAAACGGCTGACTTCCACTTTGGCATTTTTGGGAAATTGTACTGTCAAAATTTCGTCTTTGTGAACATCGTCACGAGCATAAATAGAAATATTCTTATGTACCAAACGATACAATGGTGGCATCGCCAAATACAACCGTCCCGATTCCACTAAAGCAGACATTTCTTGGTAAAAAAAAGTCATCAAAAGTGTAGCAATATGGGCACCATCTACATCCGCATCGGTCATAATAATTACCCGCCCATAGCGTAAATTATCAATGTTAAAATCCTGTCTTGTGCCACAGCCTAAAACTTGAACAATATCTTTTATTTCTTGGTTAGCATTAATTTTATCTTTGGTTGCCGATGCCACATTTAAAATTTTACCTTTTAAGGGTAATATAGCTTGGGTTTTACGATCCCTACCTTGTTTTGCCGATCCACCTGCGGAATCCCCTTCCACCAAAAAGATTTCTGTATTGTCTGTGTCTTTATTGGAACAATCCGCCAATTTGCCAGGCAAACATAATTTACGGGTGGCGGTTTTACGGCGTGTTTCTTTTTGCAAACGACGGCGATTGCGTTCTTCCATGCGTTCAATAATATATTGTAACAGGTTACGGGCAACTTGTGGATCACGGGCAAGCCAAGTATCAAAATAATCTTTAACCAAATTATCAACCAATTTATTAGCTTCTGGTGAAGACAGACGATCTTTTGTTTGTGATTGAAATTGCGGATCAGCAATAAATACCGATAACAAAAATGACGCTTCGCCCATTACATCATCAGCTGTTATGTTGTTGGCTTTTTTTTCACCAATTAAATCGCCATAGGCTTTTAACCCACGGGTTAAGCACGCTTTAAAGCCATTTTCATGGGTACCGCCTTGTGGTGTGGGAATAGTATTACAATAGGTATGATTAAACCCATCGCCATCAACCGCCCATTGAATTGCCCATTCCACTTTGCCAATACCATTGACTTGTGTCGCATCGCCATAAAACACTGTATTAGCAACCACTCTCCTTTCGCCAATTTCTTGGTCTAAGAAATCCAATAATCCATTGGGAAAATGAAAGATTTCAGTTTCTGATATATTATTGGCTTCGATAATTTTTTCTGGGGCACATTTCCAGCGAATTTCCACACCCTTAAACAAATATGCTTTTGAGCGTACCATATTGTACAGATATTCCGCTTGAAATATGTTTTTTCCAAATATTTTTGAGTCAGGCCAAAAATGCACGCTGGTACCCCGACGGTTGTGAACACCCCCTAAGTCCTGCACAGGGGTTATAACTTTGCCACGGCTGTATTGTTGTTGCCACAATTTTTTTTGTCGTGCCACTTCGACAATTAATTTTTCCGACAACGCATTGACCACAGACGACCCCACCCCATGTAATCCACCTGCAGTTGCATACGCTTTGCCTTCAAATTTACCACCAGAATGCAAGGAAGTAAAAATCAGCTCCAATGCAGATTTACCACTTTCGTGCATGTCAATGGGAATACCCCGTCCATTATCGGTAATCTTTAACGACCCGTCGGCGAACAACTCGACTTCTATGCGGTTTGCATGTCCTGCCACCGCTTCGTCCATTGAATTGTCCAAAATTTCCGCCGCCATATGATGCAATGCCGTACTGTCCACCCCGCCAATATACATCCCGGGGCGATAACGTACGGCCTCTAAGCCTTCCAATTGTTTGATTTGGCTAGCATTATAAGAATCAGCAACGGCAGTATTATTATTCATGGTCTAAAAGTATGCGTTTTTTAGTGTGTATGTTTACTCGTTTGTCATATTACGCAATTTTTGTAATCTTGCCAATATATTTTCCACATCTTTTACCAATGTATGTGTTGTTTTTGTCATATCCTTGGATATATCCAAATTACCTTGTCGAAACGCTTTTATTCCATGTATCTTAATTAACCTTAACACCCCTTGTGTAGTGTATCCTTCGTTTTTTAGATAATGGTGAATGCGTTGTAAATAAGCAATATCATCGCTTGTATATAAGCGATTATGTCCATCAATTTTCTTCGGATTTAAATATGGAAATTTTTTTTCCCAGAACCTAAGCGTGTGGATTCCCACACCAACAATATTTGATACATCCCTTATGCCTTTATATACAGGTTCAGTCATAAGGATAATATACACAAAAAATTATATTTTTTCCACCTTATTTTTCAATTGGTTGCTCACCCGAAATGAAACCACTCTGCGGGCGGAAATAACGGCTTCTTCCTTGGTCTTGGGATTACGACCTATGCGTTCAGACTTTTGCCGCACAGAAAAAGTACCAAAAGAAGAAATCTTGACTTGATTACTTTCATTTAACTCTTCTGTTATAATATCCATCAAGTCCGCAACAACATCAATAATCTCCTTGCGGGGGATACCAGTCTTTGCATGAATATCTTTAACTAAACCCGCTTTTGTCAAAGGATTGGTCATTTTTTATCTCCTAACAATTAATTATTTGTATACCTACACGCCACTTTATACCAAAAAGAATATGGTAATGCAAGTAAAATAACGCATGTTACCATTTTAATAAAGCTGACCCCCAACTGAATCCTGCACCCATAACAGTTAAAGCAATTATATCATTGGCTTTAAACATTTCTTTTTGTACCGCTTGGTGCATGGCAACAGGCACAGTCGCCGCCGAAATATTGGCATGATTTTGTAATGAAACAATAATCTTATTCATGGGAACTTGTAATTGATTGGCAACGGCTTTAATAATCCGCAAATTTGCCTGATGTGGTACCACCCAATCCACATCGGATAATGCTATATTATTGTGGACAAGGGCGGTTTCAATCGCCGTCGACATGGCGTTTATTGCAAATTTATACACAGACTTGCCATCCATATGAATACCCTGTATGCTACCGGTGGGGTCGTTTGGCTTGGTGTGGGCAATTAAATCGTGCGTATACGCCCCATCAGAAAACAAATGGGTCGACAATATCCCTTGTCTATCCGATTGTTCGACAACCACCGCCCCCGCCCCATCACCAAATAACACACAAGTGTTGCGATCAGACCAATCGAGCATACGGGAAAACAAATCGACCCCGATAACCAATATGCGTTTGGCTTGGGACAGCATAATCATATTATGGGCATTATTCAGGGCAAATACAAACCCTGCACATGCGGCCGCCACATCATATGCAGGCACAGCAATACGCATTTTTTGTGCCACACTGGTGGCAACAGATGGAAAGGAATAATCCCCTGAAACAGTGGCAACAATAATTGCGTCTATGTCGGAAAATTGTAATCCTGCATTAGCAATGGCAATGTTGCCAGATTCAAATGCCAAATCTGCACAAGTTTCGTCTTCCACTATATGGCGGGTACGAATACCAGTACGGCTGATAATCCAATCATGATTTGTGTCGACCATCTTGGATAAATCATCGTTAGTGATAACCTTGGGTGGTAAATAAGACCCTACACCTGTGATACATGCATTTTTTAATTCCATAACATACTCTTATTCATTTTCATAATGCAATGCATTACTTTTTTCTAGTTCGTGTTGCAAAGAAGTAATAAAATCTTGTTCCACTAAGTTAATGGCAATTTTTATGGCATTGGAAAACCCAAAAGCATTTGTTGCCCCATGTGATTTTATGGCAATACCATTTAAGCCTAACATGATTGCCCCATTATATAGGGAAGGATCCAAGCGTTTTCTTAATCGTAAAAACACAGGAAGTGCACACACCATGCCTAATATCCCGAACACAGACGAAAGAATTGATTTTTTTAAAATTTTACTGATTAAGCGTGCTGTACCTTCCATAGATTTTAGGGCGATATTGCCACTGAAACCATCGGTTACAACCACATTGACAGTGCTTTTCATAATATCATCACCTTCGACAAAACCATGATAATTTACCAATGCATGACTGGATAAAAGATTTGCTGTTTGATGTAATTCTGGGTGTCCTTTGGTATTTTCTGCCCCCACGTTCAAAACGCCAACAGAGGGATTTTTTATGCGATGCAGAAGGGTAAAGAACAACGACCCCATGATACTGAATTGTACCAAATTTTTCGCATCGACACTGATATTTGCCCCCAAATCCAAAATAGAAGTGGGTCCATTTTGTGTGGGAATACTGGTACATAAAGCAGGTCGGCTTACACCCTTTATCAATCGTAAAGTAAACATTGATAACGCCATTAGTGCTCCTGTATTTCCCCCAGAAACCGCACAATGGGCGGTACCTTCTTTGACTGCTTGGAATACTTGGGCCATGGAACTGTCCCGCCCTGTGCGTAATACAGCACTCGGCTTTTCGCCCGCTTTAATCACACGGTCTGTGTGGACAACTTCCAACCGGTCTTGCAGGCGTTTGTATTTTTTTAATTGAATCTGTATGGGTGCGGATTTGCCATATACGATAAAGCGTACATTTTTGTGCGTTTTTGCGACCAAATTAGCCGCACCGATGACAACGCCAACACCTTTGTCACATCCCATAGCGTCTAACGCCACAACTATTGTATCTGTACTTTTTTGTTTTAACATTATATTATTTCTCTTTTAAGGTCCGTAACACATCAAATGGACTATGTTTTTTGTTTTTTAGCATTATATCTTTTTTGGGATTAGGTGTATATTCGAACCATGCTCCCTGTTTTACTGGGTTGGTTGGTAATGCCAACAGTAATTCTTGAATACAAGATTCATAAATGTCGATAGTACCATTTTCAATAGGTTCAGGCAACAAATATGTTTCGTCTGTATTTTCGTCACTGTGCATGTTATATCCATAATCCACTTCCATGGGGGCGTTTATATCCATTTCGAACACATCACTACTCAGCCCACAAACAACCATAATAGTCGCCCGAATATCACCGCTCAGACGGTACATATCATGCGTTGCTAGTAAGGGTTTCAGACACATTCTGGCAGAATACGCCTTTATCTGCGTATCCGCAGGCATGCGTTCACTATTTAATTGTGCCAATTCATATTCTTGACACACCCACTCATAAAACTGTCCTTTTGTAGGAATATCCTGGACAATAATGCGTTTTGATAAAGTTACTTTTGCCATGTATTATTTGTGGCGAAAGGTAATTCGCCCCTTGGTTAAGTCATAAGGGGTCATTTCCACATCCACTTTGTCCCCCACCATAACACGAATGCGGAATTTACGCATTTTACCAGCTGTATGTGCGATGATTTCATGTCCATTTTCCAATCGCACACGAAAAGTGGCATTTGGTAAATTTTCAATGACTGTACCGCTAAATTGAATCAATTCTTCTTTTGCCATGTAGTATCCTTTTTTGTTACACATATACTGAGATTTTCATTGATGGCTCATTTATGCCTTATTTAGATAAAAAAATCAATATATTTTCTTGCTATTTTCCTGCTACTTTCCCGAAAACATAATATAAAAAGGCTTTTTTTGTATTATGCAACAGATTTTTTACCTGTGCCTTTCCTATGCACACCTGTATTAAATTGGCAAAAAAACATTTTATAGATTCTGATGCCATGGGATATTTTTGCATATGAGGGGCATACATATAATTCCCCATATCGTACCTTGTTGACAATATCCGACTAATTTCATGTATCCGCCAACCCGTCATATGTAAATCTAAACTGCCAATACATTGTGCACGCTTATATTGTTGACAAGCAATAGTGGCAAATCGTACATAGGCAAAAACTGTCCAATACTGCAATCGATATGGGCATATCCGTATTTTAGTTCGGCGGGTATATTCCGATAAAAAGTATTGTTTTTGAAATTCTGTTAAAGTACCATTATGCCATATATCCAATATAAACCATGCTAAGTCTTCGTGTCTGTCGCCCATGTGGGCAAATTCCCAATCCAAAACAATGCCTGTATCAAGCACATTATCACACTTATAATCACCATGGACAGCCACTGGAGTAAAATCAGGAATATTATGTAACAACCATGTAAGGGCTGTTTGTAATGGTGGATATAACATGTGGGTATCTTGTAATACTTTTTTATATGTCGATAATCGCTGTGCTGTGTCCACATAAGGAATGGGTAATTTCAAACTGTGTATACGCTGTATATAATATGACAAATACCTTATACACACATTGTCCAATGCTTGGTATGTAAATATACTGCCCTTGTGGTATTTTAAATATATTATCGTGTTATCAATGTGTAAAACCGATGGGGCGTGATCGCCTTGTAATGCCATATAAACCGAAAATTCTTCACAGGGGGTTAAGGTATCGACAATATCCATTTGTCCAAACATATGGCGGGGGTAACGGGCAACCATACCACTTTGTTTAATATGCGTATGCAAAGCCCCCCCATACAAACGAGTCATGCCCTATCCCCAATAACCATATGTGCCAATTCCCTTAAAATAGATTCTGTTCCTTTTATGCGTTGGGACAATGATTTCCAAGATTTCACAACAACCAATTTTTGATCAGGGCGTAACTTTACCATACCTTTACTTTGTGAAATATAGGCAATCAGCTGTTCTGGTTTGGTAAAATTATTTTTATAAAAGCTGATAACAATACCTTTGTTACCCACATCCACTTTGTCGATACCTGCATGTATACATAAAATTTTTAGGTGTACAATTTTTAATAAATTATGTACAGTTTCTGGGATTGTACCAAATCGATCACCCATTTCAATGGTTATTTCATCACATTCTTGACGGTTTTCTACTCGACTTAAACGGCGATAAAACGATACTCTTTCGGATAAATCAGCAATATAGTCTTCGGGTATATAAATTGCCATACCGATTGATATTTTTGGGCTAAGTGTGTCCTCGACTGGGGGGGGATCATTATCTGTACATTGTTGGCGTTTTAAGATTTCTTGTTCCAACATGCGTTGGTATAATTCCACGCCAACTTCCTGTACATGTCCCGATTGTTCCGCCCCCAATAGGTTCCCTGCCCCACGAATATCCAAATCGTGACTGGCAATATTAAACCCACAGCCCAAAGTATCCAAGCTGGCGATAACTTGCAGGCGTTTTTTTGCGTTTTCGTTTAATTTTTTATGCATATCTGTTGTCAAATAACAATACGCACGGATTTTGCTACGCCCAATCCGTCCCCGTAATTGGTAAAGTTGGCTCATACCAAACATATCCGCCCGATAAATAACCATAGTATTTGCCGTTTTTACATCGATACCGCTTTCGATAATATTGGTGGAAATCAATATATCATAATTGCCATTGATAAAATCCTCCATAAGGGTATCCAGTTCTTTGGCAGGCACCCCTCCATGGGCAATAGCAATGCGTAAATCAGGCACAAGGGCGGATACCTTTTTATATACTTCTCGTAAATCGGATACCCGTGGACAAACAAAATATGATTGTCCCCCCCGCCAGCGTTCACGCATCAAGGCTTCTTTAATAATCATACTGTCATATGTCATGTTAAAGGTACGAATGGGCAATCGATCTAGGGGCGGTGTGGTCATAATGGACATGTCCCGTATCCCTGTTAAAGCGGTTTGTAAAGTACGGGGAATGGGGGTAGCGGATAAGGATAACATATGTACATTTTGTTTAATGCGTTTTAAGGATTCTTTTTGGGCAACGCCAAAACTTTGTTCTTCGTCAATAACAACTAAACCAAGTTTTTTAAATTGTATAGTGCGGGCAAACAACCCGTGTGTACCGACGACTATGTCTAATGTACCATCCGCCAATTGCTGTTTAACCCTGTTGTTATTTTTCGTGCCGGTCAATCGGGATAATTGTTCCACATTGATGGGCAATCCCTTAAATCTGTTACATAAAGTATTATAATGTTGTCGTACCAACAATGTGGTGGGGGCAACAATGGCGACTTGTGTATTGTTCATAATGGCACAAAATATTGCTCGCATGGCAACTTCGGTTTTACCAAAACCCACATCGCCACAAATCAACCTGTCCATTGGTGTGCCACGGATTAAATCATCCAATACATCATCAATGGCACAGGCTTGGTCATCAGTGGGGATATATGGAAAAGATTCACAAAATTCATCATATAGCCCTTGTGGTGCGGGAAATCGATCGCCCTTTTTTAAGTTCCGCTCCGCCGCCACCGCAATTAACGCATCCGCCATTTTTCCCAAACGGTCCTGCAAGCGTTTTTTGCGGGCATTCCATGCCCCTCCGCCCAATTTGTCTAATTGCACCGTATCGCTTGCTTCGCCATATCTGGACAATATATCGATATTTTCCACAGGTACAAATATGGCGTCACCTCCTGCAAATAATATTTTAACACAATCATGTAACATCCCATTAATGCTAAGGGTCTCCAGCCCTTCATATCGTCCAATACCAGAAGTGGCATGCACGATCAAATCACCTGATTCCATAGTAGTATAATCTGTAATAAAATTGGCATTACGGCGACGACGGGCATTTTTCAAAATTTTTTCGCCTAATATATCTTGTTGCGATATAAGGGTATAGTTTTTCGACTCAAAACCTGCACCAATAGGAATAACCCCAACGCCTATGCCTTTAATATGTGGAATTTCATTTACACTTTGAATCTCTGTCACCTTAAAGCCAAAATCGGTTAAATATGCACCAATGCGTTCCATTTCCCCCATGCTGTTACATGCCACAATGATGGGTTTTTTATGTGCAATAACATAATCTTTAAAGACCTGCCACACCCCATCCCCCTGCACACGGGTAGTGGTAAAATCCATACTGGTACCAATGGGTAGATTTTGCCCCTTAGGCACAGGCGATTGATGACATCTGATGATTGTACGGTTGTGCATGTATCGCCCCATAGTATTCCCGTCGATATACATATCTGTGGCGGGTACAGGACGGTATACCCCTTCCATATCTATATTGTGTGTTTTGTATTGTTGTAAACGGCTGGTATAATATGCGGAAATATCATCATAACGGTTGTATAACGCAGATTCCGCATTATTGGCAAATACAACCGGACTAGCAATAGGGATATAATCAAACAAAGTCTCCAATTTATCGTAAAACATGGGCATCCAGTGTTCATATCCTTTATATGGCATGCCACGGCTAATGGAATCATATAAGGGATCGTTCATTACTTGGATACCAAAGGCAGAACGATATTTTTTACGAAACGATTGTACAGTGTCGTCGTTAATAAGGATTTCGCTGGCGGGACAGAGGATACATTCCTTCACAGATTGTAATGATTTTTGACTCATCACATCAAAGGTACGGATACTTTCCAAATCTGTATCAAATAAATCCAAACGAAACGGATGCGGATAATGGGGTGGGAATATATCAATAATTCCCCCACGAATGGCAAATTCCCCCTGTTCATGTACAGTGGGAGTGTTACGAAATCCATTATTTATCAAAAATAAATGTAACTGTTGGACATCGACGGTATCCCCTGTTTGTATGTACTTTACTTTGTCTTGAAGGATATATCGGGGCATAAGCCGTTGGGTCAAGGCATCAACCGTTGTCAAAAGTATATGTTTAGCAGTACGGTCACCAATAAGATGGGATAAAACACTACATCGATTAGCACTGATACACGAGGATGGTCCGACCCGATCATAAGGCAGACAATCCCAGCTATCGAACCGTAAAACAGACACCCCTTGTGTATTAAAAAATTCCAGCGTTTGTTCTATGACTGTAATTTCTTTCGCAGAAGTTCCTACAAACAATGTTGTTTCGCCTGTGTTATGGTACACATCCAGCAATACTTGTGGCACATAAGATGGCAACACTCGTCCCAGTGCCTGATCAGTATTCGGGAAAATTTTCATTTTATCAAGCTATCTGTATACTTTATCAATTTATCGACTATGTCTTGAAATTTTGGATGTGGGCATTGTTGATACCGCACCATATACAGTATATTTTGGTCGGTCAGTTCCAAAAATTCCAGTAACAGGTTCAATTCTGTATCACTAGCATTGGGGACAAAGTGTGCAGAAAAACCCTGTAACAATTGGTTACCCTCAAGCGTACCACGATATTTAGCTTTGTAAAGAATTTTTTTTTGTACATCTGACTTTTGCATGTATAATATATACACTAAAAATATAAATGATACAAGGATGGGCACATATGCGACCAGAATCTTTATTTGGATTATTCAGCCCTATTACCGCCTTAAATGGCGTTGGGCAAAAGACGGCGGATGCGGTGGGCAATCTGTGTGGCAATCGAGTCATAGATGTTTTAAAACATATTCCAAGGGATTATATCACCCGCACCCACTTCGATAATATCGCCCTTGCAATATTTGGGGATATACCCATATTACAAGTTACTATACAAAGACACATCGTTCCCCCCCGACACAGCAAATCTCCATATCGCTTGGTAGTGGGCGATGATACAGGCACATTAGACCTGATATATTTTAAAGCAGGCGAATCCTATATGAAAAAAAATTATGCTGTTGGTGATTCGGTTTTTGTGTCCGGACGGTTGGAAATCCACAACGATTGTAAACAGATTATCCACCCAGATTATGTGGAAAAAGACATTTTAAAAATTCCTTTGTGTTCGCCCATATATACGCAATCTGCACGGATTTCTTCAAAAATGATTCATAAAATTGCTTTGCAATGTTTACAAAAAATATCCCCCTTAGACGAATGGATTGACCCTACATTGATACAAAAATATACCTTTATGCCATTTGGACAAGCATTGCACACCTTGCACAATCCTCCTGATACTTCCCTTATTGAACCCGCCCGCCGCCGCTTAGCCTATGACGAAATGCTATCATCACAAATTACCATTACTCTGTCACGCAACAGACGGCAAAAAAATATGGGGATGGCTGTGCAAGGGGATGGGCATTTACGTAAAAAATTGACAAACGCCCTACCCTATGATTTGACCAATGCCCAACACCAATCATTACAAGATATTTATACAGATATGGCACAATGTGTTGCCATGAATCGCCTATTACAAGGGGATGTGGGTGCGGGTAAAACTTTGGTTGCCCTGATGGCGATGTTGAATACAGCGGAATGTGGGTATCAATCGGTTATTCTCGCCCCTACCGAAGTATTGGCAGATCAACATTATCATAATATACAAAATTTAATACGCCAAGCCAACCTGCCATTAAGCATTGGGGTTTTAACAGGGCGTATCAAAGGAAAGATCCGTACAGAAATTTTAAAAAATTTGCAATCGGGACAGATTCATATCCTAATTGGTACCCATGCGTTGTTCCAAGATGGGGTCAACTATAATAATTTGGCGTTATGTGTGATTGATGAACAACATCGTTTTGGTGTCGAACAACGGGCATCATTGATGGCAAAAGGCAATCATCCACATGTATTAAGCATGACGGCAACACCGATTCCTCGCACTTTGTTAATGACCGCTTTTGGTGATATGGAAACATCCCAATTATATGAAAAACCTGTGGGACGACATGCCATTGATACACGGGTGATTCCCATTGCAAAAATCGATGACATTGCCTGTGCATTGCATCGGGTAATACAAAACGATAACCAAATATATTGGGTGTGCCCATTGGTGGAAGAATCAGAAAAACTCGATGTAACAGCTACAGAAAACAGGTACGCATATTTATGTCGTATATTTGGCAATGACATGGTAACAATGGTACATGGCAAAATGAAATCGGTGGAAAAACAACATGCTATGAAATTATTTAATCAAGGTATGGCAAAAATTATGGTGGCGACCACGGTTATTGAAGTGGGTGTGGATGTACCAAATGCCACAGTCATGATTATTGAACAAGCGGAACGATTCGGGCTGAGCCAACTGCACCAATTGCGGGGACGTGTTGGACGGGGACAGGATAAATCATCTTGTATCTTAATATATAAAACATTAAATTCTGTATCACAAAATCGACTCAGAGTTATCAGAAACACAGACGATGGATTTGAAATTGCTGAGCAAGACTTAAAATTACGGGGACCAGGGGATATATTAGGCACACAACAAAGCGGTATTCCCACCATGGCGTATGCGGATATGATCAGGGACAACGACCTATTAGAAACTGCCCGCAAAGATGCTCAATATATTTTAAACAAAAATCCAAATTTGGTCGACAATATGGGTATGCAAATTCGAAATTTGTTGTATATTTTTGAAATGGAAAAATCGCTTATTGGCATTTAAATAAAAATGTCTTGTATTTTTATCGCATACCATGTATATGTGGTGTACTATGTTAATAAAAAAATTTACTATTTTAGCCATTGCTGCATTCACTTTATCTGGATGCATTTTCAGTTCGATTACCGAAAATAATATTGAAGCCCATGGATATGTACCCAATATTGATCAAATTCAGTCTATGCGTACAGAACAACCCACTAAGCAGCAGGTACAATCTGTACTTGGAAAACCTTTTGTGGTCGACATATATGATAATAATTATTGGTATTATCTGTTTTACAGAACCAAACAATATGGATTTTCCGCCAAAAAAATTATGGATTTTAAACTAGTGGAAATATCATTCAACGAAGAACAGGTACAATCTGTTACCGAATATAATCAATCCATATTACAAGATATTGACTATAATACATCACAAAGTGAAACAGGTGGTAAAACATTGGGTATTATTGAACAGGTTGTCGGCAATATTGGTAAAGTCCGCACCCAACAAAAACAACGATAATACACAATAAACATAAAATTACCCACACCCACTCTTTGGGTGTCGGGGGGTGTATCCATAGGTAATATGGTGCTCGATGCCATTAACAAAATCGGTATAGGTTGTTGATATATACAATTAAATAAGCAATACTTTACAACTTATAAAGGGGCTGTAAAAAGCCCTTTTTTATTTCCCTGTCACGAAGTCGTTTGTGGCAAACCCAAACATTACAAATTATTTTATAACCCATTGCCAAATACGGCAGATCTTGGTGCCTGTGTATTTTTTGTTATATGATAGGTTTTCCAATGATATGTGGTGAGCACTATATTTTATCAACCCCACCAGTGCAGCACTTATAAAATTAGAATCGCTATGATTCTTTAATACTTTTTTTGGGAGGATCCCAATACGCACATTGGCATCCATGACAGTGCTTACCAAATCGGTGATTCCATCGGTTTGCGAACCGCCTCCGGTCAGAACAATGCGTTTTATATGTCCGAACTGCTTGGGAATGTTATGTTTGATATTTTCGAACATTTTAGTATATTCTTGTGCCATAATTTTACTAATTTGTCCTAGCGTAATATAATATTCTTTATTTTGTTCCCCCATACGATTATATGCCATAGGACGGTTGGCATCCATATGGGGTAAGTCCGCCACCCACACCGTACCTTGTTTTATAAATTTTTCGGTACATTCCCGACGCATAGCAGTTTCCCCCTCAATCCGCTTGATAATATCACCCGCCCCAAATACAAAGTCTTTACACCACACCAATGCCCCTTGATAAAACAAACTGACCGCCATGTTTAAATGCCCTATATCGATACACATGACATAATCTAAGTCAAATTCCTGTTCATTCAACACAGCCAATGCGGACATATACCCATTCACAGCAATACGGTGTATGTTTACATCCAAATCTTCAAACACCGAATGGATATTCTTTAATATAGCTGAATCCCCACGGCACACCAAAACATAGACCGTTAAGTTTTTTCCCGCCAATTTATGCGGTTTTTTTGTAAGGATAGTATCGACAATATATGTAAAGGGTGCAATATGCAAAAAATCCCTATGGTTGTCCCTATTATCTTGTTCGAAAACTTTTATACACTGACCGATAACCTTGTTTATATCATTTGGTGTTACATGTCCACTGTCGATATGTACAGTGGATTTTTTCCATGTGCTGATTGTTTTTAAACCCGATACAGTACACCATACTTTAATATATTTTTTCCGCGTTTTTTTGCGAATTTGTTGCAATATTTTCGATACAGTACACACCGCCATATCATGGTCAGTAATCTGTCCATTTTCAAAGCCCTTTGATTCTATCATAGATGCAGTCTCTATAACCACATTGCCATTTTTATCGACCATACCAATGGCACACGATATCTTATATGCACCTATATCAATCGCCAATATCATGCGGATTTATCCTCGCACTGTTTCTTAAAACATATACTCACCCGCCCTTCAATGCGTAAATCAATGGTGTCAATCGAGCGGGCAAGTAAATCCTTTTTCTGTACAAGTTGCCCCAATAATACCCACGCCTGTTTGGGGTTTTTCGCTGGCAAGTGCACCCGAATGTCCCCTTGTAAGATAACATCCCAACGGCGTTTTGATATGTATTCAGCCGATTGTACAATCGGTTTTAAATTTGTGTCGGTGTTTATGAAATCAAAAAATGTGGACACCTGTGTTTCCACATCTTCGCCTAACAATACTTTTAGGTGAGAAAATTGATCAATATTGTCTTGACCGATATGCATACCTTCGCCATCAATTAAGGTAAATGTCCCTTTGCGTTGTAATACAGCAACTGGTATGCGTTCGGTTATATGCACATACAAAGTATCAGGGTAAGTCCTTGATATTCTTACATTTTTGACCCAGCCAAGATGGGCAATGCGCTGTTGCATAGCAGATATATCCACCATAAACATAGACATTTTTGTATCTTGCAGACCGATCGCCCGCATTATTTCCGCTTGGTTGGTGTATTTTCTGCCTTCCAGCATTAAGTTTTGCACTTGCAATCCTGTTTTTTCTATGAACTGGGATGCCAACTTTTTTGATATGGCATTCAAGTATGGAATATACAACACAGCAACACAGATGATAATAAAGGTCACCCCCACCCCCCACTGCCAAGGTTTTAGGCGACCATATACCCACCGTAATATAAACAAAATCCCCATATATTTTAAGAGTATTTGTACGATTTTGATTATTTCTGACACTTTTTGCATCCATCCCCCTGTGCATTGGTTTGTACATCTGTTTTTGCCATTTGTAATATTTTTAACAATAACTGTAAAAACGACATACCTGTTGCCTTGGCTTGTTCAGGTAACAACGAAAGATTCGTCATTCCTGGGTGGGTATTAGTTTCCAAAGTGGCAATATACCCTGTATCTGGGTCATAACGAAAATCCGTTCGTGATACCCCACGGCACCCCAACAATGTATGTGCCATAAGGGCATACGATTTTAAAGCATCCACCACCTTATCATCAACGGATACCCCATTACACATATGCACAGTTTTTCCATCTGTATATTTTGCTTCATAATCATATACGCCACTGTGGGGTATAAGTTCCGTAATGCCAATTGGGTGGTCATCGACAACAGATACTGTTAATTCAGTACCTGATATAAATTTTTCCACCATAATATCCCCATATTGCCAATCGGTAAAATCGGGTATATCAGTGGGTTTATGCACAATATACAGCCCTACACTGCTTCCTTGTTTGGCGGGTTTTATTACATAAGGCATGGGAAATGGCAAGGAATTTGGATTAAAATCTTCTGCGTGCATCCGCACAGATGGAGCAACGGGTATGCCCGCATATTGAAACCTGCGGATGGTTTGTGGTTTATCCATGGCAATTTTTGATGCCCTGTATCCACTGTGCGTATATGGAATTTGCAAATTGTTTAAAATCGCCTGTATTCCCCCATCTTCGCCAAAAGTCCCATGCAACGCATTAAATACTATATCAGGGGCAGGGGTTAATTGTTTACAAATTATATCTGTATTATCTGTATCAATAACAATGCGTAATACCATATATCCTGATTGTTCCAAGCAATCGGCAATCGCCTTTCCACTGTCCATGCTGATTTCACATTCGGCGGAGATACCCCCCATAACAACAGCGATAATCGTTTGTTTATCAATATGTATAGTGTTGCTCATGCGGTGTCTCCTATGATTTTTATTTCTGGTATTAAGGACACTTTGTGTGTATCATATACTTTTTGTTGTGCCATGTGTACCAGTTTTTCCAAATCAGCGGTGGTTGCCGTGCCTGTGTTAATTAAAAAATTACAATGTGTTGGCGATATATGTGCCCCCCCGACCGCATACCCCCGCAACCCCACAGAATCAATCAATTTCCACGCTTTATATCCTTTGGGATTACGAAAAGTCGACCCCCCTGTTGCCGATTTGACAGGTTGGGATTCGATACGATTTTTAATAATCATATCCATATTTTGGGCAATATCATCCTTGGGTGTTGGTATGCCCTTAAATACCGCTTGGGTAAATATCAATCCTTGTGCCACCTGACAATGGCGATATGCCAAGCCCATATCTGATATGGTAAAATCCAACTGTTCCCCATGTCTGTTCAGGGCCGATGCAGATACCAATACATTTTTTATTTCGCTATTATATGCCCCCGCATTCATGGCAAGTGCCCCGCCCACTGCCCCAGGTATGCCAATCATAAATTCCAAACCGGACAATCCATGTTGTAACGCAGTTTTTGCCACTTTGGCATCACTGACACCTGCTTGTGCAATAACCATATCGCCATTTACTTGTATATAGTTTAATGCTGTCATGCGAATAATAACCCCTTTATATCCGCCATCACGCACCAATACATTAGACCCCAGCCCCAATGGATATATGGGGATATTGGCTGGTATATTTTGTAAAAAATCCTGTAAATCATCCATATCCGCAGGGGTAAATACACACGCTCTTCCACCCGTGCGAAACCAAGTTAGTTTATCCATATCAAGCACCTGTACCCGTCCCCGCACAGGGGGTATTTTGCCTGATATGGTTTGTATGGACATATTGTTATCCGCCATTATACTTTTCCGACACCCGCATTATGGGCGTAGGTGGTAATGTCCCCTGCCCCCATATAAATCACCATATCATCAGCAGTTACCATATGCGATACCTTATCATACACGCCTTGAAAATCGTCCACTACCTGTACATGATTATGCCCTGATGCGGAAATGCCCATTGCCAACGATTCATGGGTTATGCCATCTATGGGTGATTCCCCAGCAGGATATATGGGGGTAATAATCACACAATCCGCTTCGTTAAAACAGGTACAAAAATCTTCGAACAAGATTTGTAAGCGGGTATAACGATGGGGTTGTACCACCGCATATAGTTTGCCTTCACAGTTGGCTCTGCCCGCTTCTAATACCGCCTTTATTTCCACAGGATGGTGGGCATAATCGTCTATGACTTTTGCACCATTGATGTACCCTGTATGGGTAAATCGGCGTTTTACCCCTTTGAAATCCATATAAAGGGATGCCATTTTATCAATATCAATCCCCACTTCCAACGCCACCGCCACCGATGCCAACGCATTTTGAATATTGTAGGTACCCCTTAATGGCAACACCAAACCCATAATATCCCCATGCGGTGTGATAACATCTAATGTGGTTCCCATAGGTGTATTTTTAATATTTACCCCCCGAATATCCACTTGGGGATTTAAACCATAAGTCACAATACGACGATTGGTAATTTGCATTGCCATTTTTTGGACTTCTGTGTGATCGGCACACAAAATAGCACACCCATAAAATGGTATATTTTCCACAAACTGTAAAAAGGCGGTTTTTATATGATCATAGGATGTATAAAAATCCATATGTTCCGCATCCATGTTGGTAACCACCGCAATTGTCGTTGGTAAACGGGTAAACGACCCATCCGATTCGTCCGCTTCCGCCACAAACCAATCCCCTGCCCCAAAGGTGGCGTTGCTACCCAAATTATTTAAAATCCCCCCATTTACCACAGTAGGGGCAACTCCCCCATTTATCAACGCATGGGCAACCAAAGAAGTCGTCGTCGTTTTACCATGTGTACCCGCAATGGAAATGGATACTTTTAACCGCATAATTTCCGCTAACATTTCCGACCGATGGACAATGGGAATTCGATGTTTTGAGGCGTATACATATTCAGGATTATCTGATTTAATAGCCGTCGATACAACAATCGCATCCGCCCCATGTACATTTTTTCCACAATGTCCGATACAAATATGTGCCCCAAGCGTTTGCAATCGGGTGGTAATATCGGATTTTTTTATATCAGATCCACTGATAACACAGCCCATACTCAGCAAAATTTCGGCAATACCACTCATACCAATACCGCCAATACCGACAAAGTGTAAGCGTCCTAGATTGAAACCTTGCTGAGGTAAGGTGACATTAAAAATATCAGCCATACGTTTTTGTGTCTGTTTTTGTGTCATGTGGTGTTACTCGTAAAATATGTCTGTACCATATGGGCAATTTTATATTCCGCTTGGGGTACAAAAAACTGTTTACCCTGTGCGGATAAATCCATTCTCCGTGTGTATGCATCCATATCCAGTATAAGCAAATCAAGTTGTTTTTGCAAAAGATTTTGTAAATCTTGTGTTTCTGTAACAACCACACCACCTGTGAACTGAATAGCGTTGTAGTATTGGTGATTGTCAGCGGCGTATTTATATGGGACAAACACGGTGGGAACTCCCGCACACGCATTTTCCATAACCGTGCCTGCACCACTACGTGCTATGGCAATATCCGCCCATTGTAATGCTGATACCATGTCTTCAATAAATGGGGTAACAGTAGCAATTATGCCAGCTTGTTTATAAAATTGGGACACAGTGTCCAGCTGTTTCATCCGTACCTGTTGCATCACTTGTATGGTATTTGCATATTTTATCAGCAGCTGTGGCACCACTTCGCCAAATACTTTTGCCCCCTGTGAGCCCCCGGTTATCAACACACGGATTTTATCCGCATCTGCTGTATAAGGTATATCGTATATGGATGCAATGTCTGTACGAATGGGATTACCAGTATAAGTGCATATATCCCGTGCCAATCCACGGGTATCAGAAAATGACACTGCCACCCGTTTTGCCCACTTGGAAAATAACCTATTGACTCGTCCCGCATAAGCGTTTTGTTCATGCAAAAACACAGGCACCCCCCACGCCACACAAGCAAACAGCACCGGCACTGATGCGTATCCACCAAAACCAATGACCGCATCAGGCTTTAAACGGTTTATATGTCGAAGTGCTACAAAAAAACCCCATAAAATAATCAGTAATGATATTATCTTGAACGCAACACTCTGTCCCACGACCGCACGGCTGGGAATGGCAATAATATTTTTGAGGGTATCCACACCGCTGGTATCACACCACTTCACCCCCCGTGTATCTGTAAATATATGGATGGTATTGCCCATATTATGCAAATGTGCACCGGTTTTAATGGCGGGGTACATGTGTCCACCTGTTCCACCTGTGGTAATAATGATTGTTTTTTTCATACTATACCCCTTCATATTTTCTGCGTCGGGCAAATGCCATAAACAGCCCTAAGCTACCCGCTACCGCCACATAAGACGATCCCCCCATAGAGATAAGCGGCAAAGTCATACCTTTGGCGGGAATAAGCCCAATAGTAGACGCAATGTTAATCGCCGTCTGCATGGAAAATTGTGCACAAATCCCCACCATTGCTAGCATGCTAAATACATCATTTTTATGCCATATCAACCACAACATACGGGCAATAATTGCCCCAAATAATAATAATATGGCTATGGTAACTATTAATCCGCCTTTTTCTGCGTACACGACAAAAATAAAATCTGTATGTAGCTCTGGTACCGCTTTTATAATGCGACCATTGCCAACCCCTTGTCCAAAAAATCCGCCTTCTTGAAATGCTTCGAGAGATTTTTTAACTTGATAGCCTCCATTTAAAAAATTTTCCCAACGGGTACTGACATGGGGAAATATCAAATACGCAATCAGTATCAGCAACATCACCAATATCCCAATCACTATTAACCATAAATGTGCCAATCCAGCCATGTATAATTGTGATACCCAAATTCCTGTCAATAACAAAGTTTGTCCAAGATCTGGTTGTATTATAAATAGTATGGCAAACACCGCAAAAATTCCAAAACTGATCCCCACTGCGGGAATGTTCACAGTGTCAAAACGAGCGGATAAAAACCATGCGGACACCACCGCAAATATAGGTTTGGCAAATTCACTGGGCTGTACAGAAATACCATCAATTTGTATCCAACGGGTCGCCCCTTTACTGGATTCACCCAAAAATAGTAATAATATTAACGCCACAATCAATACAAACGCCAAAACTACACACAAAATGCGAATCCATTTTAAAGGTAATGCGGATGTAATAAAAAATACGATAAACCCCAGGGCAGAAAAAATTAAAAATCTCATATTAATAATCTTATCTTCCATAATATTTAACCGTGTATAATTGGAACTAGGCACAGAAAAACTGGTCATAATACCTACAATAAATAATATACATATCAATCTAAGTAGCATTTTATCCAATGATCGCCACCAATTTTTAATCCCGCCGATGGATATATAAGAAAACAATCGTGTTATCATGTACGCCCCCCCTGTGTATACAGTTGTACACATTCGATAAACACATCACCCCGGTGGGCAAAATTGTTAAATTGGTCCCAAGATGCACACGCAGGCGATAATAATACAACATGTGCCATTTGCCCAGCCGTTTGTTGTATGCATGCGTATACATCAGAAACAGCTTGCTGCATATGTCCACTAATTATATAGGGTACATGGTGGGTATCCAAAAAATTGGCAATATTTTGTGCCCCTTCACCAATCAAATACGCATATGATATACGATGCAAATATGGGATAATGTCCACATATCCATCCCCTTTTTCTTGCCCACCGGCAATCCAATGAATGTTTTCATAACACCCCAATGCCATTATAGTGGATTGTACATTGGTGGCTTTGCTGTCATTGATAAAAATCATATTTTCGTCTTGATACACCACTTGTTGACGATGTTTTAAACCTTGAAAGGTGGTACAAGCATTTAAAATATCGGTTTTATCAATACCCAATTTTTCACATATTGCCACCGCAACGGATATATTTTGGCGGTTGTGGTTGCCTTTAAGATATATTGTTTCCTCTGCATTCTTATAAGACACCGTATGCACATCACAGCCTCTGTTTTGTAAAATTTCTGTAACATAATTGCCCATATCATCGTCTGTGCATATGACCGCCCCATCGTTCATATTGTCAAAAATCCGCATCTTTGCGGTCACATAATTTTCCATATTACCATGCCATGTCAAGTGATCAGGGCTGATATTTAATAATCCCGCCACATCAAAACGCATACCATTGATACGGGTTAACATATACGATGACATTTCCATCACATACACGCCCCCCATCCCTAAGTTGGGCAAGGCAACAGCGGGGGTGGTAAAATTCCCCCCCACCGCATGGGGTATGCACACGCTGTTTAAAATGTGTGCCACCAACGCAGTAGTGGTTGATTTCCCATTTGTACCCGTAATACCGACATAAGTCGCTTGTGGGGACAAATCATAGCGCAATTTAACCTCCCCCACCAAAGGAATACCGCATGCCAACGCCTTTTTACATATGGGATGGGTATCTGGGATACCGGGACTGGCAACGACAAAATCCAAATTCTGCATATCCATATGCTGCATATTACATAGCTGAACACAGGGCATATTTCGTACCTGATAACAGGCGGATTCTGTATCATCCCACGCATATACTATTGCCCCTAGTTCCACCAAAATGCGGGTACTATGTATACCAGCAACCCCCAAACCTAAGACAGCAATATGTTTTCCTTGATACATATACACCTTATCGTAATTTTAATGTAGACAACCCGATAATCGCCAAAATTATAGCACATATCCAAAATCGAACGACAATTTTACTTTCGGGTAAGCCCTTTTTTTCATAATGGTGATGCAATGGTGCCATGGCAAAAACCCGCTTGCCCGTCAGACGAAAACTGATAATTTGAATCATAACGCTAAGGGCTTCAATAACAAAAATACCGCCAATGACCGATAAAATAATCTCATTTTTAGTCAACACCGCTAATGCCCCGAGTGATGCCCCCAAACATAATGACCCTGTATCCCCCATAAATACCGATGCAGGCGGGGCGTTAAACCATAAAAATCCCAGAGTTGCACCAACAATAGCCGATGCCACAATGGTCAATTCCCCAACCCCTGCCACATAAGGAATAAATAAATACTGGGCATATACCACATTACCAACCAAATAGGCAATGGCACCATAACACGCCGCCGCAATAAAAATTGGCACACCTGCCAGTCCGTCTAATCCATCGGTCAAATTAACCGCATTGCTGGATCCAACAATAACAAGTATGGCAAATGGTACAAAAAATACCCCTAAGTCAAACATTGTGTTCTTGACAAATGGCAATACCAATACAGATGACAAATCATCCCCCACCCTATATTGAAACCAAATAACTGCTACTAAGGCAATAACACATTGTAGCAAAAACTTTGTACGGGAACGCATATCACGATTTTTTAATTTACCATAATCATCCATAAAACCAAGTAAACCATATCCCAAAATTACAAATATCATAATCCACACATACGCATTGGTAATATCCGTCCACAGCAATATGGAAAGCAACACAGATGCCAATATCATAACCCCACCCATGGATGGCGTACCATGTTTTTTCTGGTGATTTTCAGGCGTATATGCCCGTACATTTGATGCCCCATTTTGCAACATGCGTAATATATTAATAATGCGATTACCAAATAACAAGCACAATATCAATGCGGTTATCATTGCCCCTGCGGAACGAATGGTAATATAGCGGAATATATTAAAAATTTGAAAAATATCTTCATATTGTGGTAATATGTTATATAACACTTGTTTGCTACTTTCTAATCTGTTTTAATTGTCATTTGCTGTAATAAAATATCCATCCGCATACCCCTTGACCCCTTGACCAACACCACATCGTTATCTTGCAAACAATCCAGTACTAATGGACATAATTGTTGTATACTTGCCCCCCAAAATACGTGTTTTTTATCAGGAATGCAACCATATAAATAACGCATCTGTTGCCCACATAAAAATATCATATCAATAGTATTGAAATACGCAGGATCATATATATCTTGGTGTAACTGTATACTGGATTGTCCCAATTCCAACATATCACCAATAACTGCGATACGACGATTTTTTGTCGGCATATCCACCAAAACCTGTAACCCTGCCCGCAACGATACGGGGGAACTGTTATAAGTTTCATCAAATACAGATACAGATATTGTATGTCCATTATCTTTATATACCTGATACGCATCTATCTGTCCCCGTGCAACAGAAGGGGTATGATGTGTAAGCACATCCACCGCTTTGGTAATGGATAATCCCAAAGCATATACTATGTGCAACACTCCCACTGCATTCAACACCCGATGTGTACCCAACATCGGCAATACAATCTGATATGTATTGCCTGCAATATTAACCGATGTGGATTGCCATCCATATTCTTGTATTGCACAAGATATAATATTTTTTTTTGTGTATACGAATGTTATATTTGCGTATGTATCCGCGCCTTGCTGTAAAATTTCTGGGTGCAGGCTATCACCATTATATATGGCAATTTTATCGCCTTTTTTATTCTCTGTCAGTCCTTCAAAAATTTCTGATTTTGCCTTTGCAATGCCTGCAACATTTTTGAATGATTCCAAATGTGCCATATCGACGGCGGTTACAATCGCCACATGTGGACGGACAATTTGGGTCAAATGGCGGATTTCACCGCCAGCAGACATACCCATTTCAATCACCGCATATGCACAATCAGCATGAATTGCCAACAATGACAATGGTACGCCCAGATGATTATTTAAGTTACCCACAGTTGCTTGGGTCTTGCCAAAATTTAATAATATGGCGTTTAAAGTATCTTTGACACTGGTTTTACCCACCGACCCTGTAACGCCTATGACTGTACCCTTAAATTGCGTGCGGGCATATATTCCCATATCTGTTAAGGCCTGAAGGGTATCGGATACGACAATTTGCGGTATGGCAATATTATCACACTTATGATGTACCAATACGCACACCGCCCCTTTATCAATTGCTTGTTGTATATATGCATGCCCATCGTTTGTATCGGTTTTTAAAGCGATAAACATATCACCTTGTTTCGTCTTGCGACTGTCAATAGTAAATGAATATACCCATATGGTATTATTCCCATATACCTGCCCCTGGCAAGCATCGGCTAAGGTTTGTATATGCCAAGCATGTGTATTCATGTTCTCATATCCTGTATAATTTGTGTGATAGTTTGCACATCACTGTGTGGATATATGGTATCGCCAATTATTTGTCCTGTTTCATGTCCTTTGCCTGCCACCAATACAATATCCCCCTGCTCAGCCGTATGCAAGGCATGGGCAATAGCATCAATGCGATTGCCTGCATCGACACACTTCATACGATTACCTTTTATAATCTGCTTACGAATAGTTGCGGGATTTTCATGACGCGGATTATCATCAGTAACAAAAACAGCATCAGCATAATCACAAGCAATTTTACCCATTTTCGGGCGTTTGTCGTTGTCCCGATTACCCCCACATCCAAACACGATTATCAAACGATTTTGCGTATGTTCCCGTAACGCCTGTAATGCGGTCTGCAACGCATTAGGCGTATGGGCATAATCCAAATAAATATCCGCCCCAAGAGGGGTTTTTACCACAAACTGCATGCGACCACATACAGGGGTTATATGCGACAAATGGGGCATAATATCGCTTATATTTAATCCATTTTGTAATACCAAACCGAGGGCACATAAGACATTTTCCAATTGAAACGCCCCAATTAAGGGAATATGTGTACAGATCCTTTGTTTCATAATGGTCATATGTACATAAAATCCCGTTTCTGTAGTGGATAAAGCGTACACATGAATATCTGGCACCCCCACCATTTTTTTACCCACAACCCCATACGATATTACCCGAATGTCCCGTGCCAAACATATGTGTTGCAAATGACAAAATTCCTTAGTACCAGCGTTTAAAACAGCGGTACTTTGGGGGGGAAGTACATGGGAAAACAACCGAGATTTTGCCTTAAAATACGATGCCATATTCCCATGATAATCCAAGTGGTCGTGGCTAAGATTGGTAAATGCCCCTACTTGCACTGACAAACCGTCTAGCCGACACATATTTAATCCATGTGAAGATGCTTCCAAGCACGCATATTCCACATTATGCTGTGTGTGTGCATCATATAATATTCGATGTAAATCTGCTGGTTCGGGCGTAGTCAGGGAAATACTGTCATCCTGTATGGCGCCTTGCACCCCCATCGTGCCCACAGAAATAGCTGATTTACCACATTTTTGTAATAATTGCGTAGCAAAATTGGCAACACTAGTTTTCCCATTGGTACCTGTTACCATCATAATATATCTGGGTTTTGGCATATAAAAAACATTACACATTTGTGCATATACTCGACGGGGGTTTTTACAATATATCACTTGTATGGTATTGGGAATATCCGATAAACTGTCTTGTATATCCATATGGGTGATAATCACTTGTGCCCCATTTTCAATGGCATCATAAATGAAATCTGTTCCATTCATTACTGTACCCCGCACCGCCAAAAATGCCATACCTGTTTTGACCATACGGCTGTCGCTGGTTAAACCGGAAATAAAATAAGATGTATCATTGTATATAATAGTTTTGTATATCATGAGGTCTTTTTCCTGCGGGCTTTGCGTTTCTCATAACTCAGTATTTTTAAATCCTGTACTTGTTGGCTGTTTTCATCCACAGGTATAATTCCCAATACTGGGGCAATTCGTTTTACAATATTATGTACTGTGGGTGCGGCCACCTGCCCACTGGTTAATTCCCCCGATTTTGGGGCATCGACCATCACATACACCACATACTTAGGGGCGTGCATAGGAAAACCCGCAATATAAGACAAAATTACCGTGTCTTCATCGTATACGCTGTTCTTAACTTGATTGGCGGTTCCCGTTTTACCCCCCAAAACAAACCCTTTAACAGCGGACTTTCTGCCCGACCCCTCCAGCGTATTTAACCGCATCAATTTACGGATAGCATCGGAAGTTTTCGTCGATACTACACGGTGGGCATCATGTATTTGATTGCCATCAGATTTAATAAATTTAGGCGTATGGTACATTCCCCCGTTAATCAAAGACGCCACGGCAGCAGTTAAATGCAAAGGTGTTACAGAAATACCATGCCCATACGCAATGGTCATTGTTTCCACCTGACGCCACTGTGAAGGATATAAGGGTTTTGCTTTTTCAGGTAGCACAATTTGCAATTGATTCAAAAAGTTCAGTTTTTCCATCATCTGTTTTTGCTTTTTTGTCCCAACCTTTTTCGCCATAAGTGCCGCCCCAATATTAGACGAATAAATAAAAATTTCGCTAACATCTAGGACACGGTTTTTTGCATGATAATCCTTAATGATATGGTGATTTATCCGCAATGGTTTGCGGGCATCAAATGTATCGCTAATTTTTACCAATCCACTTCCCAGTGTCATAGCAGAATTAATAATTTTAAAAGTGGAACCCAGTTCATACAGCCCCATAGTTGCACGGTTAAATTTAGATAATGCGTCTGATTGTTGCACATGATTGGGATTAAAATCTGGCATCGACACCATGGACACCACTTCACCATTTGTTACATTCATAACAATTGCCACGCCCCCAGTGGCATCAGTAGCTTCAATTATTTTGGACATTTCCGATGTAACAATATGCTGTACACCCGTATCCATAGTTAAATGTAAGGGCTGTTTATCGACCTTTAACAAAGTATTTTTGGATTTTTCAATCCCACTGATACCATTATTATCCACATCCACATACCCCAATACATGGGAAAATAATGCCTCTTGTGGATATATACGCATATAGCGATCTTGCGTTTTATCGAATGTAATCGCTGGATCACCGATGGCATTAACATCATATTGCTGTTGCGGAGTGGTACGGCGTTTTATCAATACATACTCCAACTTTTTCTCCACCTTTTGTAAAATATCTTCGTACGACATTTGGGGAAATATATTTAATAATGCTTTGCTTAATCCCTTAGAATCTGTAACTTGACGGGGTTTTATATAAACATATTTTTTATCAGAAAAACTGAATAATTCCTTATACAATTCGCTAATCACTTTTAAGGAATTCCATTCGCTAGTGTTCAAATTATCTGTTAGTAGCACTTTGCCTATGCCATTTTGTAATGTATTGTATATTTGGTCATACGATATATTTGTAAAAATTTTGGCAAGTACATCAACAATTTCCCCCATATCTGTAATTTTATCTGTGTCCACATATACATAAGTTTTATTGTCCACAACCACCGCCTCCTGCCCATATGTATCCCCCAAGGCAATCAGGGCATGGTATTGCACACTATCAATATGTTTTTGTAACAAAACACGACTGGATTTTCGGGTTACTTTATCATACATATCCGCATATGGTACATCTGAAAATATAGCTACAAGGCTGCGGGTTAATTTTTTCGCATTTTTTACTACACTGGGATTTACAATCACCCACTCGGTACTCAGCATACCGGCAATCAGTACGCCTTTTGCATCATAAATATTGCCCCGCACATCATTGTTAATATCAGAGCGTGTACCATTGCTATTTTTTCGCACATCAGACAAACTGATAAAGAAAATTTTTATCAATAATATGACATATACAACACCAATTATTCCACTAATTAGCCATACTCTGGGTCGTAAAATGCTTTTTACCGCACTTTCCCCCACTTGCATAGGTATCATAAGGTTATATTTTTGTATCATCAGCATAAATATTTCTTTACATTATTGCCCTGTATAAATACGCAACGACACATTGTTGCCAACCGATACGGTTTCAAAATCGCCCACCATATGAATGCTATCAATATGCACCATATTCTTAGCACTTGTAAATTGTTCTTTGGGAAGCAGCATCTGACTCAATCTTTCAATGCGTTTTGGGGTAGTCAAATACGCCCATTCCATATCCAAAGTCGCCGATTCCGATGTACTAACATGTATAGCGGATTGTACTTTTTGTATTTGGGTATTTAAAATATCGACTTGTCGAGCGTTATATATCCATCCACTCCCCAAGAACACAACCGATAATATCAAAAACACTGTCAAAGGTGTCATTAAAATATTTTGTTTCATCTTATTTATCCTTTATCTTTACATATATTTTCCAACCCCACACATCATATGTGGTGTGTACGAACCGCCGTTCGTAATTTAGCCGATCTTGCCCTAGGGTTTACCAAGGCTTCTGCATCTGTACAGACAATTGCCTTGTGATTTTTCACCCTAAATAAAGCGGGACTTTGCTGTAATATCGGCATATGACGATTGCCTGTGTGTTGCCCTGTGCTATCCTTAATAAAATGTTTCACAATGCGGTCTTCCAATGAATGAAACGATACCACAGTTAACCGCCCTTGATCTGACAATAAATGTACGGATGCCTGCAATGCCCGTTGCAATTCGCCAAGTTCATCGTTTACCGCAATGCGGATACCCTGAAAAGTACGAGTAGCCGGGTCAATTTTACTCTTTTTATTGTGCACAACACTACGCACAATATCCGCCAATTGCCCCGTGGTTTTAATCGGTTTTTTTTCCCGTTGTCGCAAAATTTCTGATGCCACTTTGCCCGCCATTTTTTCTTCGCCATAGTGTTTAATAATATGTGCTAATGGTCCGTGTTCATAATTATTAACAATATCATACGCACTGATACCAAATTGTGACATACGCATATCCAATGGTCCATCTTCTTTAAACGAAAATCCCCGATTTATTTCGTCTAATTGGGGGGAGGATACCCCCACATCCAATACAATAGCATCGACCTTATCCACCCCTACATTTTTAAGCAGATCTTGCATGTCCCCAAAACACCCATGTAACATATAAAATCGTTGGGGGTATTGCTGTTTTAATATTTGTGCATGGGCAACTGCATCTGGGTCACGATCAATACCATATACAGTACAATCGTTGGATTCTAATATGGCACGGCTGTATCCACCCGCCCCAAAAGTTCCATCGACAATCACATCCCCCCGCTGTACATCCAAGGTCTGCAACACTTCGCATAACATCACGGGAATATGCACAGACTTTATATTCATAATGGTTACCCCTGACTTGGTTTCTTAATTTTTAAACCAGATTTAACAAATCCTTCCCGATGCCCTTTAAACAATTTTTCGTACAAGTCAGGTTGCCATATCTGAAAATGCCAACCACTGCCAACAAACACCGCTTTATCCGAAATACCTGCAAACTGTGCCAATTCTTCGGGTAATACAAACCGCCCTGTCATGTCATAACTTATCAAACGGGCATTTGCCATAATGTAATTTAAAATATGTTCGTCTTCGGAAAACATTGGGGCATTTTCCGCCATACTGTTAACAATAAGATCCATTAAATCCTCGCTTCCTGCCTCTAAATAATCAGTTCTGGGCGATGGAAAGGCACAAAAATCTGTTGCAGAAGTCTTTTCCAAAACATCACGAAATGCTGAAGGCAAAGAAACTCTACCTTTTGTATCAACTTTATTCGTATATGTACCAACAAAATATTTCACTTAAATACACCTTTAAAAACGATACCCTTATAAAATAATAATCATAGTATAAAATGGAAAAGTATGGTTGTCAATGGTTTTTTGTAGTATTTTATGGTAAAACATGGATATTATACACAAATACTATGCTACACCCCTTGTTTTTAAAAGATTTCAGAGTATATAAGACAAAAAAATAATTCTTTTTTTATTTCATTAAAACAACATGATACATAAAATATCTTGCACATCCCCCTCCCTCCCATAAATTACAATCTATGGTGTTATATTATTATGGTTTTTAATACTTGAAAAAAAAAAAAAATCCTCTGTATACTTATATTGTGGTGCCTGTTTGGGCGGGTGCCGAATTAAACTGTAATATTAAGATATTGAGGATGAAACACATGAAAAAATCTTTATGGGCAACGGCTAGTGTTATTGTGCTGGCATATACAACACCTGTATTCACCGATGACACGGACAAAGTGGTCAATGCCACGGGGAATATGTTTATGGATAGCATAAACAGAACAGGGTTTTTTGAATGGATAAGCGGCGGGGTCGGCTATACAGATAAAACCCTAAATTGGGATATTACCGCTTTTAGCAACCTGTCGGAAACAAAAGACACGGTTACATATTTGCAAACTTCTTATAATCGTCAAAAGTCAGTGAATCGATTAAACTTGGGGTTGGGGTATCGGAAGCGTATTGATACAACTGCTACCCCATTAATTGTTGGGGTCAATGCGTTTTTTGATAGCAAGGACGGGACAAAGAATATACTTGCTTTTAAGGCATCGGACAATTTCCAACGGTTTAGTGTGGGGGCGGAACTGAAAACCGCACGGTTTGACATGGCGGCAAACCTATATCGTCGCATTGGCAATACCATTATCGACGATAAGAAAGTATTACAAGGCTGGGATATCACCGCTAAGGGCAATATCCCCAATTATGAACAGGTGTCTGTGGGGGTGGGGACCTATAGATTCGATGGGGTTGAGGATACAGTTGTTAGGGGCAATAAATTGATTGCCGAATTTACCCCCAATGCGGTGGTAACAGTGCGGGGCACATATGACAAACCCAATGGCGAATCGGCACAGACCGATATATCGGTCGATTTTAAATTGGCATTCGACAAAAGTATACAAGACCAATTAAAATCCGCCCCTGTATCCGGTACAGATGCCGTATGGCACAAACGCTATGACAAGGTCGAACGGCACTATGATATTAAAACAGCGGAGGCACAGTCCACCCCCACATTAGGCACCGCTATCAGCAGTGCAGATTTGGCAACAAATAACATCAGTTCTGGCGATGGGACAACAGAACAATCTGCATACGCCTTACAAAACAGCCAAAACTATGAGATACTAAACTTTGCTGGCACAATCGATAGTACTGATACTATTGAGGTCACTGTTGCAAAAGTGAGTGGCGATGGGGTGAAAGGCACGGACTTTCAGTTATACGCAAGCGATGGGACAACTGTTATTGCATTAGCGGATGTAACCGCAGATAGCAAGTTCGAAGATAAAGCGGGGGGCAGAGAAGCCACCTTACAATTTACTTTTAGTGCGGATGGATTTAAAGACCGGGTGGTATTCGTTAAAACCAACAGCACTTTCACCGGTACTTTAACAATGGCAGATCTTGTTCTCCCCTATGCGTCTGGGACTGTAACGGTTAGCACCGCCGATATATTGGGTAAATTAACTGTATCCGGCAGCCAAACACAAAAATCCGATTGGACAATTAAGAGCCTAACAGACACAGATAGTCATGCGAATCTTACGGTGAATGGCAAGACTCTGACTGTATCCGGGACAATCGGGTCCCCTACCACTGTAACCGCTGTATTCGAACATCCTGAGTATGCGGATCAGACCAAAACCTTCGAACTGTCCACAGGTGCCGGTACATTGGGGGGAACGCCTACGGGGTTATCGGGTAAATGGGGCAAAACCTTTGCTGTGGATTATAAACTAAAAACTTCTGATACGGTGGGGGATGTAACAGTATCGTTTGATACAGGTGCCGATTTCAGCTTTAAGATTTTACCCCGTACTGATGGCAGTAAGGGAGGTAAGACCGCCACCACCGCAGGTATTATTGACACATCAAAAACAGCGATTAACGCCAGTACTGGGGCAATTAATGGGGCAGCACTGACCAAATCGGGAACCTTGTTAGTGGAAATAGTCCGTGCCGCCAAAGGCGGATTGCCAGAGCTAACAGTATATGAAAATATTACGGTGAATAAACAAGTACTGGGTACAGATGTAACCACTATCCCGACCATATCGTTAAACAGTGGCGACAATAAGTGGAAAACAGGGAATAGCAAATTTGACCTAAAATATACCAACCTGCCCGGCGGTCTGGCGGCGAATGCGTTTTCGTGGGCGGTTGCCAAAAAAACAGGGGCGGCACCCAGTGGTACGGTCCGAATCGATAATGATGGTAAAATCAGTGGAGCAACCTCCGCTGGTACAGTGGTTATCACCTTAACCGCCAAAGGGGATAAATACAGTGGTAGTTTAACCTTAGCGGACTTTGCCATTGCCAAGCAAACAACGACAGATACGCTAACTATGGCGGATCTTGTCATATCCTATTCAGATGGGGATGGAAATAAAGTGGTAAGCACCGCAGAGATACTGGGGCAATTGTCCGTATCCGGGGGGCAAACACAAAAATCCCAATGGACACTGGTAAGCGTTGCCGACACGGATAACAATGGCGATCTTGCTGTAACGGGTGGTGGCAAAACCCTAACCATATCCGATGAGATTAAAACCAAAACAACGGTTACCGCCACATTGTCGCATCCTGCGTATGAAAATAAGACGGCGACATTTGAATTGTCGACGGAGCCATCGAAGATAAGTACAACGGCACCCAGTGGGTCAGGTAAGTGGGGTAAATCGTATACTACGAATTATAATTTAAGACGTACGGTGGGGAGTGTAACATTTACTAATGCAGATTACACCTTCTCTATTGTGCCAACGGGCGATGATGGCAGTGGTAAGACACCCACCACCTCAGGTATTGTTGCCAGTGGGCAAAATGCTATAAGTAACCCCAGAACCGGGGCGATTGATGCCAGCAAATTAACCAAATCGGGTACCTTATTGATAAAAATTGTCCGTGCGGCAAAAGGTGCTGGTGCCGCCCGAGTAGATGCGGTAACTGAATACCAAAACTTTACGGTGAGCAAACAGGACAGCACAGACCACACCGGCTTTACTGTGTCCGCTGGGGCTATTGCATGGGCAACGGCAAGTACAGCGGTTACATATACCCTAACGAATGGTCCTGCGGGTATTGGCACCGCCACATACGCCTTGACAGCATCGGGGACAACGGCGGGTACGACCACAGGAGCTAGTGCTATCACCGTAGCGTCGAGCGATGGTAAGATTGGCAAAACCACTAAGAGTGGGGTGGTAAAAGTCAAGGTTACCTATGCCGCCAACGACAAATATGAAACGATGACCCGGGATGTGGATGTAACCATCAATAAGCAAGCGGGCACAGGGGCATTAACTATGGGGAACCTTGTGATACCGTATGGGGGGTCTGGGGATACAAAAGTAAGCACCGCCACCATAACAGGGAAATTGGGTGTACCCAGTGCCGGTGGTTTAGGGGCAAAATCGGATTGGACCTTAAAAAGCCTAGCGGATACGGATAGTAATTCGAATCTTACTGAAACGGATAGTGGCAAGACTTTGACCATATCCGGAGCAATCACCACCAGTACAACGGTTACCGCCACCTTCGAAAGTGATAAATACACGGATAAGTCCGCCACCTTTGAACTATCGACTGGTGCCGGGGCAATGAGCACCGGCGATACCCGGACGGGACTATCCGGTAAATGGGGTATAGGGTTTAGCACAGCGGCGGATTATAAATTAAAACTGTCTGATAGTGTGGGCGATACGAGCGTAACCTTTACAAAAGGTGCCACCTCAACGCCGGGCGATTATACCTTCTCTATCGTTACGGGGAATGTGCCAAGTGATGCACCGTCGGGGGCAAAAGCGACCACCACCAGTATCCTTGACACATCGAAAACGGCGATTAACGCCAACACTGGGGCTATTAATGCGGCGGCACTGGTCAAATCGGGCGACCTGTTGGTAAAAATCGTCCGCAAAGCCAAAAGCGGATTGCCCGCATTAACAGATTATGAAAATATTACCGTAACCAAACAGGATAGCAGCGACCACACCGGATTTACTGTATCGGCTGGGGCGATTACATGGAACGCCAATAGCCAAACGGTTTCGTATACAGAAAATGCCAGCAAACCTGCGGGTATTGGCACCGCCACATATGCCTTAATAGATACAGGTACAACCGCCGGTACTGTAGCGGGCGGTAAAGGCACTATCGAAGTAACTTTGAGCAATGGTAAAATTGCAAAAACTGTCCGTAGTGGGGTGGTAAAAGTTAGGATTACCTATGCAGCCAACGATAAATACGCACAAATGACCCGAGATGTGGATGTACCCATCAATAAACAAACGGCAGCAGGGACGCTTAGTATGGCAAATCTTGTTGTACCCTATACATCCGGCAATAAAACAGTAAGCACCGCCGATATACTGGGGCAAATGACTGCTCCAACAGGAACACAAAAAGCCGATTGGACCCTAAAAAGCCTAGCAGATACAGATAGTAATGGAAACCTTGCCATTGATGTGGGTGGAAAGAGTATAACCATATCGGGGACAATACCCGCAGGGACAACAGTTACCGCTGTATTTGAAAGTGTCAAATATAATGATAAAACCGGTATAACCTTTGAACTATCCACAAGCAAAGGGACAATGAGTTCTGGCACCCGTACGGGATTATCGGGTAAATGGGGTACAGGCTTTACTAGTTCTACGAATGTGGATTATAAGTTAAAACTTTCTGATACAGTTGGGGATACAACAGTAACCTTTACAAAAGGTACAACAACGAATGCCGGCGATTACACCTTTACTATTTTACCCACCAGTGCTGGCAGTAAAGGGGGTAAAGACGCTACCACCTCAGGTATCGCATTAACCGGGGCAATTAACGCTAATACAGGGGCTATTGATGGGACAAAACTGACAAAATCAGGGAAATTGTTAGTAAAAATTGTCCGTAAAGCCAAAGGGGGATTATCCGAAATCACCGATTATGAAAATATTATTGTGACGAAACAAGTACTAACACCAGCGGTTGCTTCTTCTGTAAAATCAGTCCAAGCTCCTGGAGCACTTCATACCATGACGCAAGCGGGTACGGCAAGTGATCCCTTTGCAACAGCATCACGGCAACTATATCCGATCAGCAAATTAATATCTGTACCCAGTGGATTAGGCACACCAACTGTTACAGTAACTTGGACTGAATCGGGCAATTTGCAAACACAAGGATTAGGTGTTAGTGTCATTAACGACAGACTAGGAGCCCCAGATTTTAATATAATGAACAGCAATAAAGGGACAACAATTCCTAACGCATTACAAAGAAATATTTTTGATTTTTTCAATAGGGACGCAACAAATACTGTACAACTTATCTTTACCTTTACCAACCCTGATACAGATAAGTACGATCTAACACAATCGGTTATTAATGTATATATAAAAGGAAATGCCGGATAATACTTTTAAATTTATAAAGGGGCTTAGCCCCTTTTTATTGTTCATATATTGACAAAATACATTACGATATAATTACTTGATTCAATATATAGTCAATTCGGCATAAAATGATTCACCATAATTATACTGCACATTTTATTTTGTTGGTTATATGGTGAATCTAAGGGGCTAACGCCCCAGCTTCTCTGTACATTCTTGCGTTTAATGTGGATTTACCCATGCTTTGCATGACAAAAACCCACACATGTTCACCCCACTTTGCACCCCGATCGGACACCACAATGCCACTATGGGGCAGGCGGTTGCAACCGCATTTTGTCAATCAAATTATATTTGATTGACTATATGATATGCTTTACAATCAGGATTGATTTCTGATTGTGTAGTATGTGATCTCCTGCTTCTTTTCGTCATAAGTAAGTCTCCTTAGTGTTAAATGTGGTATATGCTGAATATAACACATAGGGTAATAAATAACACTTACACAAATTTCATGACAGACTCTACAATTTTTCAAGGACTAATTTAGTTTTTTTCACAATTTGCTGGGCATCTGCCAAAGATTTTTTATCTTTTTCGATGATATGGGTGGGGGCTTGGGATAAGTATCCTGCGTTGCTTAATTTTCCCGAAAACTTTTTCACATCGCCTTGGGCTTTTTTCAATACTTTGCTTAGCCGTGTGATTTCTGCATCTGTATCAATGGCACCATCGAAAGGGATAAACACTGTGGCACCATCTTGTAAGAATTGCCCCGCCCCTTGAATCGGTGTATCAATCTGTATAATCGGGTTGGTTTTTGCCAGTTTTTGTATCAAATCTGCATGCGTTTGCAATGCTTGATGCCGATCAGTGTGTACACCCATAACTTTTACATCAATAGTATTTTGGGCGGGAATGTTCATTTCTATGCGGATTGAGCGTAATTTTGTAATAAAGCGTTTGATATAATCAATTTCATCTTGGGCAACCTTATCTGTATTATCCGCTGATTGTTGTAACCACCCTGCCCCGATAAGAGCTGTATCTTTGGTACCAAACTCTGTCCATAATTCTTCGGTAATAAAGGGAATCATTGGGTGCAGAAGTTTTAAAATATGTTGATACACCCAGCCCATTGTATGGCGGGTTTCGATAATAATATTATCGTTTTCTGATCGATATAAAGACTTGGAAAATTCTACATACCAATCACAAAATGTCCCGCGGACAAAATGATATAATACATTGGAAGCTTCCGAAAAACGATAAGATTCGATGGCTTTTTCGAAATTGTCTTTTGCTTGTATTAAATCAGCAATAATCCAGCGGTTAATAGGGCTATTTGGACTGGCTATATCAAAGTCCTTGGGGGCATACGCTTTGTTTATTTCACAAAACTTGCCCGCATTCCAAATTTTGGTTAAGAATCCTTTTGAACCTTCGACCCGTGATGTACTGAATTTAATGTCTTTTCCTGGTGTAGAAAGGCTAGATAATGTAAACCGTAAAGCATCCGTTCCATATTGTTTAATCAAGATTAGAGGATCGATAACATTGCCTTTTGACTTGGACATTTTTGCCCCTTTTTCATCCAATACTAAGGCATGTACGACCACCGTATGAAAGGGTTCAACCCCCATAAAGTGAATTCCCATCATCATCATACGGGCAACCCAGAAAAACAAAATATCAAATCCTGTTACCAAAATATCATTTTGATAATATCTGTCTAATTCAGGGGTATTTTCTGGCCAGCCCAATGTGGAAAACGGCCACAAGGCGGATGAAAACCAAGTGTCCAAAACATCACTGTCTCTTTTCAATACCACATCATCACCAAACTGTACTTTTGCCTGTGTATACGCATCTTGTTTTGTATCCGCCACAAATACAGTGCCATCTGGTGCATACCAAGCGGGAATCTGATGTCCCCACCACAATTGACGGGAAATACACCATGGTTGGATATTATCCATCCAGTCAAAATATGTTTTTGTCCAATTTTCGGGAATAATTTTTGTACATCCTGATTTAACCGCTTCAATGGCGGGTTGTGCCAATTTTTCTGCATCCATATACCACTGATCGGTCAAAAAGGGTTCAATCGGCACCCCCCCTCTGTCCCCATAAGGTACTGTGTGGGTATATTCTTCCACATGATTTAAATATCCAAGTACTTCCATATCTTCAACCACTTTTTGACGACAGATAAACCTTTCGAGTCCTCTGTATTTATTTGGTACATTATCATTCATATACCCATTTTTGGTTAAGATATTGATACTTTCCAAGTCTTGGCGTTTGCCCACTTCAAAATCATTAAAATCATGGGCGGGTGTTATCTTTACCGCCCCTGTGCCTTGTTGGGGATCGGCATATGCATCGGCAACAATGGGAATATACTTACCCGTAAGCGGTTGAATACACATCTTACCCACCAAATCTGTATACCGTTCGTCATCAGGATGCACAGCAACACCCGTATCACCAAGCATGGTTTCCGGGCGAGTGGTACCCACCGTAATAAAGGTGTTTTCAAGCCCTACAATAGGATAGTTAAAAAACCACATATGTCCATTGACTTCTGTTTGAATCACTTCTAAGTCAGAAATTGCTGTTTCCAGTTTTACATCCCAATTCACCAGCCGTTTGTCACGGTATATAAGCCCTTGGTTATACAATTCGACAAAAACTTTGACAACCGCCTTACTCAGCCCTTCATCCATGGTAAAGCGTTCATGATTCCAATCGGTGGAATTGCCCAATCTGCGTTGTTGTTGGACAATCTGTCCGCCAGATTGGCGTTTCCATTCCCACACTTTTTCCAAGAACCTATCCCGTCCCAAATCATGGCGTTTAAGTCCTTGTTTATTGAGCATCCTCTCGACCACCATTTGTGTGGCAATACCCGCATGGTCTGTCCCTGGTACCCACAAAGTGTCAAAACCTTGCATGCGCTTATACCTTATAATAATATCTTGCATAGTATTATTTAACGCATGACCCATATGTAAATTGCCTGTTACATTAGGGGGGGGAATGACCACAGAAAATGGTGTCCCCACACCAGAAGGGGTAAAATATCCCCCTTGTTCCCATTTGTCATATATATCTTGTTCCCGATTCGCATGCAAAAAGGTTTTGTCTAACATAAATATTTCCTTATTATATCAAACTGTTTTATCAACGCTTTAATTTTAAAAATCGTTACATATGCGTTTCTTTAAATCCAGAGAATATATTATAAATCGCTAAATTTATCAACCGTCATGTTACCTGTTATGGTTAATATATCGACAATTGCCAAAGCGTATTGTTTTAATCCTGTCACATATTGTTGGGTGGCATTGATTTCGGCTTCTATTTTTTCCAACAATGCATCAGAGGTGGATTGTCCTGCGTTATATTTCACCTGTTCCGTCTCAACCGCCACTTTGTTTGCTTGTACAGTGATTAAATTGGCATCCAACAGATTTTTTTGTGTCACATACACCTGCCAAAATTGCCGTAAGGTATTACGGACTGTGTTTTGTTCTACTTTTAGGCGAATGGCATTATTGCCCAGATTCAAGGTGGTTTTTTCAGTCTTTAGGCGGTTACTTTTGTTCACATCAAATGTTATGTTGTATTGAAGGTTAATTGTATTGTTTAATTCCCCCCCATCGATGATATTTTTACGGCTTGATGCGGATAAAGTAACCGTACCTTTGCGTTCCGCATGTTCGGATGCAAGGGTATTTTTCAGTTTATCCCTATTATTAATAAGGATTTTTAAATCCGGATTGTGAACAAATGCCTGTTCGATGGCCATATCAAGGCTAGCAGGCAATGATACTTTCGACAAATCAGGAATCGGCAAGTTTTCAGGAGCTTTAAACCCAACAATCCGTTCGAATTCTTGTTCGATATTACTTAATTGCACTTCTAAGCCAATACGGGTGGCTTTAATGCGGGCAAATTTTGCCTGTGAATTCAATTTTACAGATTCGGACAAAGTGCCATTTTGAAAATTGATATTATCGCGTATCATCGCAGATTCAGCGGATTTTTCGCTCTGTAGTTGCGTTTCATATTGCCGTCTTAATTCGATAAGCGAAAAATAAGTATTTATAATTGTTTTAATGACCGAAGTTTCTGTTTTATAATATGTCAAGTCCGCATTTTTTTCGTCGATGAGTGCATTTTCATAAGCTAATTCTTCACGTCCAAATGTGTATGCCGTCCAGCGCCCCGATAAGGTTGCAGAAGATGCATTGCCATCACGATTTACAGATTCCAATCCACCTGTAAATCGGTTGCTGGCATCCACAGATAGCGACAATGTGGGTTTAAGTTCCGCCACCAATCGTTCTGTATCCAGCTTAGTCGTGTCCCGTACCGCCCGTGCCAAATTAATTTCATCCAATGTATTTAATGCCAAATTTAAGGCATTATAAAATGTAACCGGCTGTGCATAAGACACCCCCAAAAAGGTAAATATACCCATGCTGATAAGTTTCGTTTTTAACATGATAATCTCACTATTTGATAAATAATTGTCTACAGAATAATATGTCCCATTGTACTATATTTTTGCCATTCTAACAACATTATTTTAAAATAAAGGCTTGACCTGTTATGGGATTTTATTGTACAAGAAAACACAATTTAACAAGGCGCGGTGGCGGAGAGGCTACGCAGAGGACTGCAAATCCTCGTACACCGGTTCGAATCCGGTCCGCGCCTCCAAATATCCCCCCCTATTTTAACCGATTTACAAAGTACCTTGTTTAATATGCGTAGGCAGTGATAGTATCGTATTGTGTATTTCGTATATGTTTGAAACAGTTTTAAGGTGCATGTTGCTGGAATGGGCGGTGACTGTGTCGCCGACTGATAGGCGTTTTAGGTGGCGGTGTAGGCTTTTTTGATAATTGCCCTGCATAATCTGTTGTTGTTTGGTAATTTCGTCCGTTTGGGTATCACCCCCACGATTGCCCATCAACACATCAAACATCAACAGCGTACCCTGTCGCAGTTGTTCATACATGACCTTAATTTCTTGCCAGCCTTTTTCTGAAAATAATATCTTATTGGTGTACTTTTCCTTTGCCAAATCCATAAATACCCCTGATACCAACTCAGATGCCTTGCTTAATTCCACCGCATACGATATGTATTCCCGTATCTTCCTTGCCTCATCCTTGGTGAGTGTCCCTTTGGGAATGTCCGTATAAAACTGTTTTAAATCCTCAACCCGTTGCTGAATATTGGTATGGGATTTTTGCATACATTCGGTGATATTCGTGTTGTAATTACGGTACGACTCTTCCACCAAACTGACGCTGTTTGCCAAGGTGTCTAGGATAAATAAAATTTCCTTGCTCACATACCCATGAATCGTCACACTGTCCACACCCTCCCGTTGGGCTATGGATAAAATACCATTGGTATCTGTCTGTGTATCAATGGGATTGTCATAGTGTTGTGCTATATTGATAATCTTGGGGATAAATGGTATCCATACCATTAAGGCAAAGTTAAATACCATATGCGTATAAATAAGCGATTGCTCCTGCAACCCAAACAAATATGCCTGTACCGTATCGGGGGCATATCGTACTATGCCGATTAACACAAGTACACACATAACCGCCATTACACCCCGTAGTATCATGATAAGTTTTGGGACTGTGCTTTCGTCTTTTTCCCCACCCCGTGTCATCCAGTAGGCTATAAACGCACTGCCCAAGTTTGCCCCTAGTATAAACGCTATTCCTGGAACAGCGGATAAGCTACCCGTATGTACGAGGGTTACCAAGGTTAAAATAGACGCCACACTGGAATGCATGGCAAAAGTAAGCACCGCCCCCACGATAAATGCCAACAATAAATCAGATTCAAAATAATAGACAATATCCACAAACAACGGCATACTTGCCACCGGGGCAATAGCGGATTTTAACATTTGTAGGGACAGAATAATCAACCCCATACCAAACAAGATATGTCCGATGTGTTTACGGTGGGCACTGTCAGACTTCAAATGCATCCACCCGCCAATGGCTAGCAACACAGGAATGAACCCAGATATATCAAAGGTAAGCACCCGAAGCACAATAGCCGAGCCCACATCCGCCCCTATGGCAACGGCAAGAGCAATGGCAAGCGGAATAATCCCTGTTGCCACCAACCCAGAGGTCAACACGATCACCGCCGTAGCCCCCTGCATGGCGATGGCAAGCACCGCCCCCAATGCAACTGCCCGTATATTACCATACTTGGTCATAAGTACATTGGCAATCAAACCACCATACGCTTTCTTAACAGACGACCGAACCATGTTAATCGATACCAACATCAACATCACACCCGCCATCAACGAAAATATAAATTCTAATAATATCATTGGCGTAATAATATATGTTGTAATCCTGTGTCGTTATGGGCAAGTACATGCATTGGGGTGTATAAAAATTCTGATAAGGTGCCATTATAATACCCTTTGCCCCCTGCTTCTTCAACAATGATTAAGCCTGCTAGTACATCCCAAATGCTGACCTCGTATTCATAATACATTTCTGCTTGTCCCATTGCCACACATGCCAATGAATAGGATGCACAGCCGAAAAAGCGATATACCATATGCACATCTTCTATACGGCGGATAGTGTCGATATAATCGTCTATTTTCCATCTTACAGAACGGCTAAAAATAGCCTTTGCCCTGTTGAATTCTGTTTCTTTTGATACGCATATGGGGGTATCATTCATGTATGCCCCATGCCCTTTGACCGCCCATAATAACATATTTAACATAGGATAATATAGCATGCCCATAACCGCTTCGCCTTGGTCAATATAAGCAACGGATATACCCCATAACGGTATACCTGATACAAAATTACTGGTACCGTCAATAGGATCAAGCACCCATATACCCATTGTATTGGTATTGGTCTGTTTTGCAAACGCCTCCCCTTCTTCGGTCAGCATACGATCGGTTTTAAATGTTTCTGCTACCTGTGTCCGCCACAAATCGTCAATTGCCTTATCCGCCATGGTCACAAAATCTTGTTTGCGTTTTTCTTCGACAAAATTATCCGTATGCTCAGCTCGCATGCGGTGTGCCATTTCACCTGATTGTAATATGAGGTCTTTGGCGAAATCTAATCGGTGTTGAATATGTTGGGCGATATGTGTCATGGTTTCCTTTTCCTAGTTGTTTTACGATATACAGGCTGTATTTGTTGAAATCTTGTCCTGTACGTTATATGCTTTGTTTCACAATGTCCTTCGATAAAATGCAAAGCACTGCGGGCTTGTTCAGATAAATTTTCTTCGATAGTCGAAAGTTGTACACTTGTAAGATTGCTCTCATTTTTATTATCGAATCCTAATATTTGTACATCTTTGGGGACTTTTATATGTATATCTTTTAAACTTTCAAGTACGGCAATACTCCACCTATCAATAACACCGAAAATACTGTCTAATTCGTTTAGGTCTTGCTTAATTTTATAGGCAAGATTATAAAAGTCTTGATAATAATCCTTTTTGGCTTCATAGATCACCAATTCATATCCCTGTGATACCACATAGCTTTGAAATATCTCCATACGGCTACGGATGGTCAAGGACATGTCTTCTGCACAGGATAAAACCCCTATTTTTTTATGTTTCCGGGGGGATAGCATTTTTAACGCCAATCGGGCAACCGCCATAGGACTGTCACATACATGATACGCATCTTGAATACTAGGGTTGCGTTGCATCAGTACCATAGGGATATTGTGATCTTTGCATTCCTTAACCATTTCAAGACTGGGATCTTCGGCTGTGCAAATAATGCCCTTTACCCGATAAGCAATAAATTGACGAATAAGCATATCAATACCCTGTTGCTGTTGTACAGGCATAATCAAAGGGTGCATGTTTTGTAAAATAGTTTCTTGTATCACCGAATATAAACGGGAACTAGCAAGCGGGGCTAGGTTGGTGGCAAACATATCAGTATTATTTTCATTGTAATTGGGGTTGGTGGAGGCGACAATACCGATTAAATTTGAATGTTTGCTAAAAAAACCGCTGTTTATATAGTTGGTACGATACCCCAAAGTATTTGCCGCATCAATCACCTTTTTACCGACACTTTCTGATATATATGCCCCCTCAACAAATGCCCGTGACACAGTCGACTGGGATACGCCCGCCAACCGTGCCACATCCATAGAGGTAATGCGATTGCCTAATTTTCTTGTCATGCCATACTATAGTTGATTTGGTATAAAATGATTCGCCATATTTATTATACTATACATTTTATTTTGTTGGTAAGTTTAAGGGGCTAACGCCTCTCGCTCAGTATTATAAGTCAATCAAAGTATATTTAATTGACTATATTTCTAAAATCACTGATACATTTTAATTCATCTGTTTGAAACACCCGAACGCCCATATCAAAAAGACGTCCCCAAATAGCACTGGGATTTTCCAAGCCTGCATCATCATGATACCCTTTGATGCCATGGGAACACATCAAAGTGTTTACCCATATTTTTATATCATGTTCCTTAAAATATGTATAAACATGGGATAAAGTATCGAGGCTGTCATATTTAGATTCCACCACCACTGCATCCATATAGGTTGCCAAGGCACAATATTGTTGCCAGTTATCTTTGTTAAAATGTAAAATGGGCATACCCAAACACCCTATAGTATCAGATATAGCCTGTAAATCTTGTATGCTTTGCACATCAGCTACATTATTTTTGATATCCACGAAATCTTGTGTATCTGTGCGTTTTATGACCTCTGTAATATGGGGGAGTAAATGTCGATATTTAGCATCTAAGTCCAGATACACTTTCCCCCGTGCCATATCCACAAATTCTTCTAAGGTTGGTATAATCTGTTCCGTAATATGGGTATCTCTGCCGTCTGCGTATTTCAGCCGAAACTTTTTAAGATCTTGCATGGTTAACGATTGTGGGTCAATATCCACCCCCACCATACGCAATAAACTCTTATCATGCATAACAAACAATACGCCATCGGCACTTTGTTGAATATCCACCTCCACAATATCATAACCATTATCAATACAGTGTTGCAGGGACAGCAACGAATTTTCAGGGGCATTACGCCACGCCCCACGGTGGGCAACAATGCCAAAAGTATTATCGAGTGATTTTATAAAATCCGTATAAGTCATCATAAATCCTTTTCTTAATATATGCCTTTATATTTTTATATGCGGGCGTGTGTATGTTTATTGAAAAAATGTAAGTCCTCAGCCAAGCAGGATATATAGATGGTATCACCCGCCGATGGCACCGTATTTTCAAATATGGATATATACATATCTACCCCATTACACACCACACGCATGGTGCTATATGCCCCCATATTTTCCACAAAACTTACTTTTGCTACGATTGTATTATCCATGGGCATATCGCTTATAATGATTTTTTCTGCCCGCATGCCCAATAAAACATCATCTGCTGTTATATTGTGTGTATCACAAACAGATTGCCAATTTATGAGTACGCTACCTAAACCTTGTACAGCAGATAAAGGCACTATGTTCATCGCAGGGGTACCAATAAACTGTGCCACAAATACAGATGCAGGACGATTATAAATCATTTCTGGTGTATCATATTGTTCGACAACACCATTGTTTAAAATCATAATTTTATCAGCTAATGTCATGGCTTCTATTTGATCGTGGGTTACAAAAATGGAAGTTGCCCGAATATCATGATGTAAATCGGTTAATTCCACCCGCATTTCATGGCGTAATTTTGCATCCAAATTTGACAAAGGCTCATCGTATAAAATCACCTTGGGCTTTCGTACAATGGCACGGGCAATTGCCACCCGCTGTTGTTGTCCACCAGACAACTGTGAGGGACGGCGATCCAGTAAATGGGACAAGTCAACAATTTTTGCCACCTCAGCAATACGGGTGTGCCGTTCTGCTTTTTTTACCTTTGCCACTTTCATAGCATATCCAATATTATCGGCAACCGTCATATGCGGATATAAGGCATAATTTTGAAATACCATCGCCAGTCCCCGCTTTTTCGGTTCTTGGTCTTGTACTGCCGCCCCGTCGATATAAATTTCGCCACCGGTTACGGTTTCAAGCCCGGCAATCATATTCATTAAAGTGGACTTTCCACAGCCACTGGGTCCTAAAATAACCGTAAACGCATTCTTATCAAAACTGACATTTAAGTTTTTAATAACCGCACCCGATCCATAATCTTTGGTGACATTTTTTAATTCAATATATTTTTTTTGTGTCATATATATATCCTCCTTATATTATATCTTTAATCCACGGGAAATAATCCGATGATTAAGCATGATAATAATCAGCGGAATAACCGTTATCATAAGCCCTGCGGTCATAATCAATGTATAATCTGTAAGCCCTTCATAAGGGTCTTCTCTTAGGGAATTTAACCCAACCAATGCTGGCTGTATTTTTGGATTGTTGGAGGCAATTAACGGTCAAAAGTACTGATTCCATCCCCCCGTAAATAAAATTAAAAATAATCCTAGATAGTGTAGTCACGAGATTTTTGTCCATAATGCGATGCATCTGATTTGTACAGCGGCGAGAAATGAAGTGGTGTTTTTAGCGTATCTTGTTGCAATACCACGCCATCGTTTTAGGTGTAGAAACGCATTTTCCACTAAGCACCGCCAATGATACAGGTGTTCATCATACTCCCTTTGTTCTTTGCGATTCTTTCTTGGGGGAATAACAGGCTCTATACCTTGTTGTTTTGCTAGGTGTATGATATGCTCACTATCATATCCCTTATCTGCCAACAAATACTCTGCACTGATGCCTTCAATCAATCTGCCTGCTTGTGTGCAATCAGCCGTGGTACCGTTCGTAATAAGTATTCTGACCGGCATACCATGCGCATCCACGGCCAAATGTATCTTCGTGTTGAGCCCCCTTTTGTGCGGCTCATATCTTGATTACCGCCTAGTGCACCAGATGCATGAGGATGCACCTTACAATGACTAGCGTCTATTATTAACCATTCATAATCCGGATCTGTAACTAAAATTTCCAACAACTTTTCCCATATCCCCTTATCACGCCAGCGGATAAAACGACGGTGCGTGTTACTCCAATCCCCTAAATCAGGCGGTAAGTCACGCCAAGGGGCACCTGTGCGTATAATCCAAAATACCGCATTGATAAATAAACGGTTGTCTTTCGCTATACCACCCCATGTGCCTTTACGACCCGGTAAGTGTGGCTCTAATAATTCCCATGTTTTATCACAAATATCATGGCGTCTGTGTGCTAATGTCATCTCAATGTCCTTTATAATAGTGTTAATATCAAAAATACTATAACATAGTTCTTACCTCATGACTACACTATTTAGTATAGTAGGCTTAGATTGAGGAATTAAAATATCCACTAAGAAGCGAAAGGGACCTGCTCCATCCATTTGTGCAGCCTTTACCATAGAGGGTGGAATCGTACGGAAGTACTGTACAAATACCAAAGTACCACCGGCTTCAATCATTAACGGCAAACTCATCCCCCCATAGGAGTTTAAAATATTAAACCGCATATCCAATGAATAGCCAAATATAAATGTCCACAAACCCCCTAAGTTTGCAATGGTATTTATGGGTAAAAAGATATTGGATGCCACTTGATACATAACAATGGTTAGGGTATCCCCTGGTACCAAAATAATAACTATTACACACCCATACATCAGTTTGCGGATAAAATTGCCAAAAAACACGATGGTATAGGCAGCCAATATGGCAAATAATATGCCCCCGCCACCAATCAATACACCTAAAATGGCACTGTTTAAAATTTGTCGTGGAATAAGTGTTTCTGTGCTAACCGTATATAGGTTTTGCCATAAATGTGTACCAAGTACCAACTGTAATTCCCCACCATTTTGTACAAAATCTGCATATGAAGTACTTGCAGTGGTTAAAATAATATACAATGGCGTAAGTATATATATGCACCCCAATATCAAAACTGCATACGCAGTAATGTTTATGGAGCGGGTGTTTTCTATCATATTCATATCATTATCTTTCATATTTTATATGCTTACCAAGCAACAGAAATTGTAACCCTGCGATAGTCAATCCGATGATTAAAATAATAATGGTTTGTGCCGCCGCCCCCGATAAATCGAGTCCCACAAACGCATCCTGATATAATTTGTATATAATCAATGTGGTTTCCCCACGGGGATTACCTTCGGTCATAATGTTAATTAACGCAAATGATGATGTTAAACCTTGGTTAATTTCCAATAACATGGTGATAAATAATTGTGGCGTAATAAAGGGCAACTGCATATCCCATAACCGTCGCCATGCCCCCGCACCATCCATAGCCGCCCACCGGAGTTACACTACCAATTGCAGCAGATAACCGTCGCCATGCCCCCGCACCATCCATAGCCGCCGCCTTATGCAAAGTATTTGGAATAGCCTGTAAACCGGCGAGTATAACCACAAAATTAAAGGGAATATTGCCCCATATACTGGCAATATAAATCATAATCCATGCGTGTAAAGTGTTGTCCCGTGGACTCCATAGTTCGGGGTACTTATCGGCAAATCCCGCTAAAAACCCCATTTGTGGGTCAAGTATAAATACAAACACCACACCAGCACTAGCCGCTGCAAACGCCTTTGGCCAAATAAATACACTGCCAATATGACGGGTGCCACGCACACCTCTGTCCACTGCTAAAGCCAATATTAAAGATATGGAAATTGCCAAAAACGAAGAGATCATCATGTATATGATTGTCCGTATAACAACTGTGATAAATTCCCCATCGCTCAGCAATTCTATGAAATTATCAAACCCCACATATTCTGTACTGCCCCCAAATGGGGATTCCAAATGAAACGCCCAATAAAACGATACCAATATGGGTGTAAAGAAAAATAACATTACTAATATAAGGCAGGGGGAGGCAAATAGCATAGCATGTAAAGTATTATGAAAGTATCCTTGTCGCATGTTTTTAAACTCTCTATCTCATTATTTATAGTCTGGGACGGTATATAACCGTCACAGACTAATATTTAAAAATAGATTATGGTAATTTCTTGCCTTTGTGGACTTTTTCAAACCGTCTTAACAGTTTGTTACCTTCGGATTGCGTGTGCCGTAATGCTTCTGCCACTGTTTTTTTACCATCGACAGCCTTGGCAATTTCCACTTTGAACACATCACGGAACTGCGGGTAAAATCCTAAGCGGATACCACGACTGTTTTCACCTGTAGGGGCGTTTAAGGCGGTAAGTCCCATTTCCACCGCACCAAATTCTGGTTTTTCAGTTGCCCCTGTTTTTTGTAATTCCACAACCACATCATTGGTCATGGGCATATACCCTGTTGCCTCTGTTACCAAAATTTGCCATTCAGGTTTACGGATAAAATCTAAGAATGCTTTAATACCTTCGGCTTTATCTGCGTGTCCTTTCATCACCCAAATAGCACCGCCACCGATGAATTGGTTATGCCGTTTATATCCTTCGTACATCGGTGCCAATCCAACCATGAGATTATCACCCAGTGCATCGAATGCCTTTCTATACCCCCCTGTGGAGGCTTCAATCATGGCACAATCCCCCGCATCAAAGGCTTTTCCATAGTGGTTTTGTTTCAGATCTTTATTGACACTTACAAGACCTTGTTTACGCCATTCTAATAAATTGGTCAGGTGTTTTTCAATCAAACCGCCAGTAATTTTATATTCGGCATCCAGCCCACCATAACCATTATTATTTGTCGCTAATGCTGTGTTGTGTCTGGCACCAAATTGTTCTATTACACGCCATGGGTGTAAATCAGTGGAAAAAATACACTGTTCACCATTGGTCTTTAGCTTTTTACCTATCCGTACCAATTGTTCCCAAGTTTCGGGTAATTTTGTTTCCCCAACGGAAGCTAATTTTGTTTTGTTACCATAAAACAGAAAGGTGGAACCATTATAAGGTTGTCCCCATAAATTATCATTTGAATCTTGGTAATACGACTTTGACCCATTGGAATATGATGCCCAATCTGCATCTGTGGCAACTTGATAGGCTGGTATAACAGCCCCAGACATTAACATATCAGCTGTGCCCGCATCATAAAACAATATCATTTCTGGATGGTTTTTTGCCCGATATGCGGCAATTGCCTTGGTCACAATATCCCTATAAGACCCTTGTGCTATACAAGAAACTGCGTACTTATCCTGCGACTCATTAAACGCATCACAGGCTTGTTCTGTGGCAGGAAACAATGTTTTATGACTCGATGTCCAAAAAGTCAACTGGGTTTTGGTTGCTAATGCAGGGGTAGACAACATCCCCAACATTATAAGCGATGATATAATTTTTTGCATAACTATTCTCCTTATAATATAAATTTCTCTAAATGCAATGTGTATAAAAAATGTGATGCATATACCAACATACACATTAATTATGAAAAAAATTATATTGTAAAAAATAGTACAAATCAATATAAGCAAATTGCGTCAGTATATATACCCACACAAAAATATTTTTTATATCATATTGAAAAATAACAATATTTATAATATAATGCGATTGTTAAAAAAATCTAAAAAACACAATCCCCAAAAAATATGTGAATATTTACCCACATTATAAGAATAATTACCCATAATAGATTCTAAATCTTAAAATACTTATGCATACAACCTGAAAAACATACTGCAAAACTAACCCATATGGCAGCATTTTTTATTCTTAGCCATCTGAAATCTCTGATTAGCTGATAAACAAAGAATGCTGGGTGACCACACCCCAATAATTGTCCCACTTTTAGGTTAATGCTTTTTGTCATATTGTCAATGATAAATATCATTGACAATATTTTGTGTTTTGGCACTTGTGGGTTGTATCCTAATGCACTGTGTGAGTGGATGTGGTTGTATTCGTATTGCCACTGTCCTATGATTACTTGTGCTTCTGATAGTCTCATTTTGTCCGCCGGTATTATTGACCCAGCAAAAATCGTTCGCTGTGCCATTCAAGATGCCGCATCCATTGTTGGTTTGTTAATCACCACCGAAACCATGGTGGCTAATGAGCCTGTGGATCCTGCTGCAGCACCTGCTATGCCAACGGGTGGAACAGGCGGTATGCCAAGCATGATGTAAAATTTTTTGGTTTTAACCTTCAACATGTTCTTGAAAAACTCTCTTTAAAAACTCCTTTATTTAGGAAATTTCTTATTTTGTCTTAACTTTAAGATGAAATTTTTTTGTTGCTTTTTTATTTTTTATAATGGTATAACTACTTGGATATTAACTACAGTAGTGAATCACATTTTGAATCTTAATGCAACACTTTTATGGGTTCACTGCCTAAATTACAATGAGGGAGAATTTAAATGTCTGATAAGTATCAAGAGGATTATGCTGTTTCTGTTATTCCACGGGATAAAAGGCGGTCTTTATTAAGTCTAACATTAGTATGGACCGCAACTGTTATCACTGTATCTGGGTTGGTTGTCGGATCATTTTTGGTGGCGGGAATGTCCTTGCAAGGGGCATTTACTGCGGTTATACTTGGTAACATTTTACTAACTGTTATTGGTGGTATCATCGGTACCATGGGGGCCCGTCAAGGGGTTGGCTCTGCCATGCTTGCCCGTCATACATTTGGACGGCAAGGGGCAAAAATCATTGCTATTTGTGTTGCGATTGTTATGCTTGGATGGTTTTCTTTCCAAATCGATGTATTTGGTAAAACCTTAAATGCTATGTTCCCCAATGGTGGATTTATCTTTAGTCCACAGGTGGCTGCTATTTGGGGCGGTGTGTTAATGACCTTAACCGCTTATATGGGATACCGTGGGTTATCCATGTTAAGTACAGTTGCCGTACCTGTTTTGGTGGTTCTGGCACTGGTTGGGGTGATGACTGTTATTGGCAAAGATGGTGGCTTTGGGGTTATTGCTTCTTATGTACCTGAGGGGACTATGGCAATGGCTGTGGCGATTGACATTGTTGCTGGTGCGGTGATTGCTGGTGCGTGTGTACAAGCGGACATTATGCGGTATGCAAAATCCGATAAGGATGTGTGGATTTCCACCGCTATTGGCTTTATGATTGCCAATGCGTTTATGATGATGGTCGGTTATATGCTGTCTGTTTCTAGTGGTACTTGGGACTTACCAGCGGCGATGGTTGGCTTAGGCTTGGGTATTCCGGCATTGTTGGTGTTGGTATTGGCACAATGGACAACCAACGACAGCAACTTGTACTGGTCGTCTTTGAGTTTTGCCAACATTGTCAATGTGGAAAAACGCAAAATTGTACTAGTATGTGGTGCATTGGGAATTTTGGCAACATTATTGGGTATTGCTGATAACTTTGTATCCTTCTTATTGGTATTGGGTAAAACCATTCCACCGATTGCAGGTATCTTTGTTGCCGATTATTTCTTTGTTTCCAAAGGACAGTACATATATGGTAAAGGCACCAAGTACAGCCAATGGCAAGTGTCCGCACTTATTGCATGGGTAGTGGCGATTGTCGTTGGATTTAAAGTCACTTGGGGTGTTAGTGTAATTAACGCCCTTGTCGTATCGTTTGTAGTGTATTTCGTCTTAGCCAAAGTGTTAAACCAGAAAATATCTGTGGGCGAATACGAAGAACAAGACAACGGGTTTTAATTCCATATTGTAAGGTACAAACACATGGGCATGCAACACTTAACCTTGGCGGATATAGAAGCCCTACGGGTTGGCACATGGGTCTTGGGTACGGGGGGCGGTGGCAACCCGTATCACATGGCTTTGGGGGCAACATTATTAGCCAAACAAACAGCCAAAAATGCACACTTGATACAAGTGGACGATTTAGCAGAAGATGCCTTGGTGGCAATGGTGGCGTTCATTGGGGCACCTCTCGTGTGTTTGGAAAGGTTACACGATTATGAACAATCGTTAAGACCTATTCGTATCTTAGAACAAAAAATGGGCAAAAAAGTCGACGCTTTATTGCCTTTGGAAATTGGCGGTGCCAATGGTATGTATGCATTCCCCATCAGTGTGGCAACAGGGATTCCTGTTGTCGATGCGGACTGTATGGGGCGGGCGTACCCAGAATTACAAATGATAACCCCCGCCATAAATAATGAACCTTGCCCCCCTGCGGTTATGAGTGATATTCGCAATTCCGATGTGTATTTTCCCAATTTTGAATCATGGGATTGGGGCGAACGCTTAATGCGGGTTACCTGTGCGGAAATGGGGGCAGTGGCGTGTATGGGGTTTGCACTAACTGGTGAACAAGTAAAGCAAAGTTCCATTCATGGTACCATTACCCAAGCCAAAAATATTGGCAATGCGTTAATTTCAGCAAACAAAAATAACCAATGCCCGATTCAAGCATTACAGGACACCACCCCCAGTAAATTTTTATTTGAAGGTAAAGTGGTGGATGTAAACCGCCGTATTGAAAGGGGATTTTTAAAAGGAAAATTAACCATTAAAGGTACGGGAAATTACACAGAGGATGAACTGTTAATCCATTTCCAAAATGAATTTTCTGTTGCCCTGTTAAATAATGAAGTATTGGTGACAACCCCCGATTTAATCTGTGTACTCGACACGGTAAGCGGTGACGGTGTGGGAACAGATGCGGTGCGATATGGACAACGGTTGTCTGTGCTTGCATTACCCACAGACCCGATTTATTTATCAAAAGGTGGATTAAAAGCCGTATCGCCAAGGGCGTTCGGTTTTGATATGGATTATAAATCTGTATTTGTGTAAAATTTATGTAAGGAAAGACAAATTATGAAAACTATCGGCATAGATGTAGGCGGTACAAATACGGATGCAGTTTTGGTGGAAAATGGCAAGGTATTACAGTCGTGTAAAACTTTGACCACAGAAGATGTTATTACTGGTATCAAAAACGCCCTAACCCATATATTGGAATCCGCAGGTGAACAGGCAAAAGGGCTTGGGGCGGTTATGATTGGCACCACCCATTTTGTCAATGCGGTTATCCAACGCAAATGTATTTCAAAGGTTGCCACCTTGCGAATTTCCGCCCCCGCATCGACAAAACTGTATCCCACTTGCGATTGGTCCGAAGATTTGGCACAGTGTGCAAATGGGGGACATTATATGATTGAGGGGGGCTTTGAATTTGATGGACGGGAAATTGTGCCGTTAAATGAAGATATGATTCATTATGCCATTCGACAGATTAAAGCCGATGGGATAAACTGTATCGCCATATCGTCCGCATTCGCCACCATTCGCAACGACCATGAAAAACGAGCGTTGAAAATCGTACAACAACACATGCCCAATGTGCTTGTAACCCTGTCCAGTGATATTGGCAAAGTGGGGCTGTTAGAACGGGAAAATGTAACAATTTTAAATTCTGCCTTATTACCACTATCCCACAAAACAATTGATTCCTTTGAACAGGCGTTGCAAAGCATTAACCTAGATGTACCTTTATATATTACGCAAAATGACGGTACTATTACCACTGCGGATGTCGCCCGCAATCGTCCCGTATTCAGTTTCGCATCGGGACCGACCAACAGTATGCGGGGGGCGGTGTTCTTGTCCGGGGTTGACGAAGCGGTGGTTTGCGATGTGGGGGGAACGACCTCTGATTTGGGATATGTAAAAAATGGCTATCCGAGGGAAGCAAACAATGTAGTGAAAGTGGGCGGTGTACGGACGCTGTTTCGTATGCCTGATGTGTTCAGTATCGCCCTTGGCGGTGGCACCATGGTACACAAAGACAGTGCCGTTGGACCTTTAAGTGTGGGGTATAGATTATTTGAAGACTCCATCAGTAATGGCGGTACTGTGTTAACCACCACCGATATTATGGTGGCAACCGATGTATTAGATATTGGCGATAAAGTACAATTAAACCACTTGTCAAACGATTATATCCAATCTGTACTTAACAATATAAAAGGTATGGTAACCGATGCGGTAGATCAAATAAAATCTGACAACCGTGCCGTACCATTATTAGCCGTTGGCGGTGGGGCATGCCTTATTCCCGATAAAATCGAAGGCATATCCCAAGTCATTAAAGTGGAAAACGCCGGCGTCGCCAATGCGGTCGGGGCGGCAATTGCCCAAATCAGCGGATATGTGGATTGTGTCATCAGCGATATGAACCGTGAAGATGCTCTGGCAAAAGCCACCGCATACGCCAAACAAGATGCGGTACAAAAAGGGGCAGATGAACGCACCTTAGAGGTCATAGAAATCGAAGACATTCCCATGAATTATATGCCAGGAAACAACCTACAAATAAAGATAAAAGTGGTGGGCGATATTAAAGGTTTTGTATAAAAAGCTATAAACGCTTAAAACCAAAAAAAATCGAATGTAATCATTTTATACGAATTTAACTATAATTTTTTTTGGCTGTAATTTTTTTAAAAAAAGCCTTGCATGGCGATTGAATGGGAAGTGAATTTTACTTTATCATTTATTGGATATGTAGTATATATTATATATTAGGTGTCATAGGCTATCAAATATATAAAAGAATGTGTTATATGAAATTGGATATAAACCCACATTTTGAACAGGCTTTGCGGATCATGGAAAATACCTGTCAGCATCTGTTTATTACGGGCAAGGCGGGGACGGGGAAGTCTACTTTGTTGGAATGTTTTTGTGCCAATACCCATAAACAAGTGGTGGTGTTAGCACCCATGGGCGTATCAGCACTGCATGTTAAGGGACAGACCATTCACAAGTTTTTTAACTTTTATATTGATGTGACCGTTGAACAAATTGAATATGGAGAAATCGTTTCAAGGAATCCCGAAATATATAAAAGTATTGATACCATCATTATCGACGAAGTATCCATGGTGCGGGCGGATTTATTGGATTGTATCGATGCGTTTATGTCCGCATATGGTCCGCAACAAGACACACCTTTTGGCGGGGTGCAAATGGTGTTTATTGGCGACTTGTACCAACTGCCCCCGGTGGGCAAAGGGGAAAGACAGGTATTTCGGGACTATTATACATCACCCTATTTTTTCAGTGCGGATGTTATGAACGATATATCACTGGATATTATCGAACTGGAAAAGGTCTATCGACAAAAAGATGCGGACTTTATCAAAATAAACAGCAAATAAACCAAAAAGTCTATCTTAACTTTAACAGTTAGTGGTCCAAACGATGGGGTCCACTTCTAATATCCTTTTATACTTAATATAGGTGGGGATATTTAACTATTTATAGTCAAATATTGGTTGTATCAATACGATTATAAAACCAGTTCTGCAGCCTTATGCGGGTGTCGGGCAAATGGGTTTTACCACAATCGTACAGAAATTTTTTAATGAAATAAGCGGATAAAGACAGGCTGTCATAATAGTGTTGGTATGATGGTCTGCAATCCATATTAGGGGTATTTTGCAATAAAAAAGGCGGTAAAGGTAATAATTTTTTCTTATATGTCTGCCCCGCCCCCCAGCTAACAGCACGCCCCGATTTTGGGGATACGAATACCAAATTTTCGGTGGTATTAGTGGCGGCACATTTCGATAAATCCAATCCATACCCCATAACAGTTAATAAAGACACTTCCCATTTGCAATATGCATATGCCCAATAATCGCTATCGAGTATCACAAAAAGATTTAATATATCGTCAAACAATCCCACATACGATTGCCCCATTACTGTAACCATATCCACCAACGACAACGCACTATTAAATGCCAGTAATTTATCTGATTGTGATAAAAAAGGCACAGCATGTGGGCGTATTAAATCGATTTTAAAGCGTCCCAGTTGCCCTTCGGTCCGCACCCGATAAAAAACGCTTATGGCGTTGCCTATTTCAAGGGTTGGGCGATGGCGTTTGGAATACGCCCCTTTTACGACACCATTTATTTTACCGTGGTTTTGGCTGTATACAGTCACCACAGCGTCATATTCGCTAAGCCGTATAGTTTTTAAAACTATTGCTGTATCTTGCCATTCCATAAAGGATTATCCACTGTATGTATCGTCATTGCGTAATACATGAATTTTTACAGTGGTTTTTTTGCCTGTTTTTTGTAATATTGCCTTACGCATGGCACTTCGCACCTTTTCAACCACTTTGTTGTCCTGCATAATGTCTTTATTGGACAATTTTTCCACCGCTTGTATTACCAAATCAATCAAAGCGGTATGGTCCGCTTCATCAGGCATATGCAATCCTTCGATTTGAATTTGCGGTTCACACAATAAACTGCCATATGTATCCAATGCAATGGACACCATAGCCAACCCAGTAAACGCCATTTTTTTACGTTGCCTGATGGCACTGTTATCAGACGCAGTTATTTGCGTACCATCCAATACCCATTCCCCTGTATGCACTTTGCCAACACACAATGCCCCCTCAGCCGAAAGCGACATTAAATCCCCATTTTTTAATACAAATGCCTGTTCGACCCCACATTCCATTGCCAGTTGTGCATGGCGATATAAGTGTATGTTTTCCCCGTGCATAGGAATGGCATATTTGGGCTTTAAGTGGGTATATAATTCGGCAATTTCCACCCCTGACCCATGTCCCGACGCATGTACAAACGCATCGGAAGTATTGATAATTTCCACCCCATTTTCCACAAATAACGATTGAATATACCCAACCGATACTTCATTGCCGGGGATACAACGGGCGGAAAATATAACCGTATCACCCTTGCCCAATTTTACATCACGGTGTTCGTTGCGGGCAACACGGGCAAGCCCCGCCCGCCATTCGCCCTGTGACCCTGTACAAATATACAACAGTTTTGATTTACAAATATCTCTGACTGCATCCGCTTCATAGACTTGCGGAATATCCTGAAAATATCCAGATTTTTTGGCACAATCCAACATGCGCCATAAGCTTTTGCCAACAAATACTACCTGACGATTACATTTTCGTGCCGCTAACAAAAAACTTTCCAACCGTGCCAAATTCGATGCAAAACAAGTTACCGCCACACCCCCCGCCAGCCCTGCCAGCACCTCCATAATAGAATCCCGTACATCCCCTTCGGATTCTGCATGTGTTTTGTTCATCACATTAGTCGAATCGCCAATTACCGCAAATATAGACTCCGATTGTAAATGCGATACCTGCATACCCTCCCCGATCATAGGCATTTTATCCACTTTCCAATCCCCTGTGTGTAACACAATCCCAAATGGCATATGGAATTTTAATGCCTGTGGTTCAGGAATCGAGTGTGCCATGGGTACAAATTCCACTTTAAAAGTATCAATCTCTATCACATCGCCAGAGGCGACCACATGTATGGGGGGGGTTTTATCCAATCCCGCCTCTGACAACTTGTATTTAGCAAAATTGGCGGTAAATGCGGTGGTATATATAGGCACTTGTAAATCCGCATATATATATGACAACGCCCCAATATGGTCTTCGTGGGCATGGGTAATAATCATGCCGACAATATCATGTTTGTTATCGTGCAAAAACGAAATATCCGGCATTATCACATCTATGCCGGGAAGAGTACCTTGGGCAAAACCAATACCAAAATCCACAATCAACCATTTGCCATTATGTCCATATACATACAGGTTTGAGCCAATCCCCCCAAGCCCCCCCAACGCAGTAAACAATAGCACATTATTGCCGGGCGGGGGAAAATCAGGCGGGGGGGAATCATAATAGCTGTTAATCATTTATATTCCTTTCAAATAATAATCGTAACCCGATTAAAGTCAGGGTACTGTGCATATAATCTATACAATCTGTATAGTCGTGAAATAAAGGGGCCAATCCCCCAGTAGCAATTACCCGCATGGGCTGGTTGCCAAATCTGTTGTCCGTAGCGTATTCTTTTTGGATACGGTGGGTTATCCCTTCTATTAAAGATAAATATCCCCAAAAAATCCCTGACTGCATACATGTCTTGGTGGTTGTACACACAATTTTATCCGTGGGGATTACCTCCACCTTAGGCAATTGGGCCGCTTTGTTATATAAGGTTTCCAATGATAATTCCACACCTGGGGCAATAACAGTACCACAAAATTCCTTATGGTGGGAAAATACATCAAATGTAGTTGCTGTACCAAAATCAATAATCAGCACATTCCCCCCATATATATGGTGTGCCCCCATACCATTTAAAATAATATCCGCCCCCACATCACGGGCATGGGAAAAAGCAATATATATCCCCGATACAACCCCTGTGTCCCCATAAAATATAGATGGCACATCAAATTCTGCCACCGCATCCCGAATAATTTGCGTACTATTGGGCACCACAGAGCCCACAGAAACCCCTTCAAAATCTTGATTGTCCAGAGTTTCCAACACATCCGACATACTCAGCCCATCGGTGGGTAACCGCACCTGTGTTAAGACTGTATCGCCTTGTACAATACCAAAATGAACACTAGTATTGCCAATATCGATGCATGCTATTTTATCCATTATCCAAATACCACTTCACCTGCATTAAGGGAGATTTGCCCCTTTTCTGTTTGCAGTAATAACTGCCCCGATTCAGACACCCCCACAAATACCCCGTGCATTTCCTGTTGTGGTGTACGAACCCGTATATCATACCCCACACCCCACGCCCGTGCCATCCACGACGATACAATAAATTGTATTCCTTGTGTTTGCCATGTTGTAAGCCATTGTTCATATCGTTCCACAATCATTGGCAATATGTCCGATACCGTATGTACACATCCGAAACTTTGTAAATAACATGTTTTATACGATTTTACAATCGGGGAAGACAAAATATTTACGCCCATACCAACGCTTAGCTTCGGGGTATCCATAGGTATAGTTTCCAATAAAATACCCGCAATTTTTGCCCCATTTACCAATATATCATTGGGCCATTTAAGGTACACCGATGCGGATGTGTCGATCACATTTTGTATCACATCGCTTAACGCCAAGGCAATAACCAACGATACTTCCGACCACCTATACAAGGGCATAGACAAAGGGGTAACTATGTTACAAAACAAATTACCGGTGGCACTATGCCATATGTTACCAAGCCTGCCCCGTCCCGCCTGCTGCATATCGGCAATAATGATATATCTGTTCATCCCTTCAAAAATATCACTTTTTGCCATATCAGCGGTGCTGGGCAATATATCATAATGGTATGTTGTGTAACCATGTATATCATATTGTGATATATGTTGCATTATGTACCCTTTAAATAAACACATAAAAAATGGCAAAAATGGTTAAAAGTACCCGCATAATACCGGCTAACGAAGATGCATTATGTGTGTATACCACTTGTGTTTTGGACGGCACAGGATAAATATAAACAAAATATATAAATCTGAGTGCCCACATGCCTTGAATAAATATCAAAATAACCAATGCATTAAAAAACCATTGATTCGAATTTTCTGGATGTGCCAATACCAATATTTTACCCCAAAATACCGCCAAAGGTGGAAATCCGGCAAAACATAACGCACTGACAACAAACCAAAAAGTATAATATGGTTTACAGTTTTGTAACATCGATAAATCGCCAATATTTTCAAGGGATTGCCTGCCCACATATACGCTCCGTGCATAGGACCAAAACGCCATGTACGATAGGACATATCCCACAGTGTATTGAATCGCAAGGGCAAGGGTATCAAGGGTATTTAGCTGTCCCATACTAAGGATGGTTGCCATAAACCCAATATGCCCAAGCACCACATATCCATATAAGCGTTTTATGGAATTTTGTACAAGGCTTCCGATAATCGACATAACCATAGACAAAAACCCAATACCCATAAATATAGTACGCCAAAATATATCAAAAGCATACGCATATATGGAAATAATCACATTGCCCAAAATCAAGCATAAAGTCGTTACCACCAACAATCGGTTAACCATCACCAACGGCTGTTCAAAAATACGATGTACATTTAATAATGCGGTGGAAAAAGGCACCATGCCCATAACACCCATAACACCCACCAACAACAATACACTCCCTACATAAAACAATAGAGAGGGATTTTGATATACCCTCAGGGCGATACTGTCATATGCAACATAAAAATCACTATCTGCTAGTATCAAAAATATACCACATATAATACATATAAACGCCAATATGATCCCCCTTGTATAAGCACTGCGAATCCCATTTTTGTCATCATTTGTCCAACAAACTTTGTGATATAATCCTGCAATAATACATACGATACCAAACAACAAACTGATAAAATTATCCTGAGACGCCAGATAAATTCCCATAACCACACATATCATTGTTTGGTAATAATACATGGGCATTTTATCCGCACGATACATAACCAACAATATCATCGCCACCCCCATAATGCCCAACCCCAATAATACATCAAAGGTATGTTGCGACAACACAAGTACATGGGATATGGCAACCGCCCCATACAGCACAAATAAAATTTGTTTAATATAAGTTTGTGATTGGGGCATAGACCTCGCATATACATATGTGCCTAGACTGATTGAGTATAAAATCATATCTATGACTGTCGGCATTTATAATACCCCCATTGTATCCATAAATGTGCGTAAGGGTTGCATAAACCACAGGGAAAATATACCTTGTATCAAAATAACACATATGAGCGAACGCACAAACCAATATTCAGATTTTCTGAGGGATATAATATCCGAATTATGGGACACTTGGTTACTGAAAAACACCGCATAACAAAAATATGCACAGGATATCATCGACACCATCATTGATATAATCACCCCTATAAACAACAAAATATTATAAGACGCCCATACCTTTATCATCCCCATAAACGATACAAAACCTGCGGTAAAAGGCATAAAAGTTAATGCCCCCATACATAATAATCCGGTCAATAAAACCCCTGGAATACGCATATGTTTGCCGACAATGTCGTCTATGTGCGTGCTACCATACCGATGACACATAATGCCCATGACCGCCAATAATCCACAAATGCTTATACTATATGACACAATAAAGAATATGGACAAAATCATTGCTTGCGGAGTGCCTATGAACATGGTGGCAAGCACCAACCCAAATGTACCTTTGACCAATCCGCTGATACCATGTTTTATATCCCGTTGCCGGGGGGTTTGAATCCATGCCCCCCCCATACACACCAACGCCCCCAAAATCACCCATAGACTGTATTTATCAGCAATATGGTCAAATACAAATATATGCACCCGCATAATAGCATATATAGCTATAATTGCCGGATATGTGGCAACAAACCCCAAAAAATATAAACTTACACGATCCACCAATAATTTATACCACCCATCCAATATAAATACAGGAAACCGCCCCATAAACGATATAAGTAAAATCCACCATTCAATATCCATATTTACGGGAATATTATACGCTGTGGACGACATATCGGCGGTTTTTGTGGTAAATACTATGCTCAGCACCGCAATCATACTGATTAAAGATAAGACTACCAAAATCAATAGCTGAATTGCCCCCCGGCGATCGTCAATGGTATACACTTGTAATACAATAACATAAAAGGCAATTTCTGATAACATCACCAAAACCATAATATTATCAGTCAAAAATATATTTATCGCCAAAAATTCCAATATCAGCAGAGTAAAAATAAATCCACGGATATTTTTTACTTCGGAAAAATAACTGACCCAAATTGTCATTGCCGCACATAAAGTCATGCCCAATATAAAATACTTAGAGAACATATTAGCATGCAAATTATAATTTAAAAATATATCTGGTATCAATCCCACGCTATAAGAAATCGGATCCTCCCCCACATACAATAATATGGACAATACGAACACCATACCTGTTGTTAACATCCCCACATCCCGACAATTACGATCGGGTGTACCACCTTGTCCTTGTACCAACGATACGCCTATGGCACCCAATAGGGGGGCAAACAAAATAATCGGTAAAATATCGATCACATGCCATACCCTATTAAGAATAACAACAATATTACGCTACACACAATAAAAGGACCATATCCCATACCATACGGGAATTTTGTCTCATCCATAAATATGTCTTTAAATCGGGATAATTTTTTATGTGTATCCATCGTACCCCCATCAAGTACCTTATTCCCATCAGCTGTGTTATTCCCTATGGAGGGGCGGTTAAGTACATATAAAATGCCATGTATGGCTTTGACATACAAGATATACAGATATAAATTACGGCTGTAAAAAGGGGATATTTGAAAATCTTTATTTTTCGTAAACAACCCTATGACAAAGCCCAATATCCCCACCGTTACCACAACAAGGTATAATACATTGCCATATGTCCACTGTTTTTGATATATGGGTAATATCATGTTATTACTGATAACGCCAAATATAATACCGCATACCAGTATTAATAAAAATGCCATAAAAATATTAATCGTTTCGGACGGCTTTTTTAAATATGCACTCACCATTTCATGGGTATTATTTTCTTCGATAAACAATAACACCCCCAAGTGTCCAAATCCATAACAAAATAAAAAATGCCCCAATAAAAATATTCCGCCAATGGGCAATATGTAATACACAGTATACGGCATATCAACAACATATACCGCCTTGCCCATTATCGCCGATATACTGTGTATGGGGACATAACCCACGCCCAACATTACCACAAAATATAATACAAATAAAATCGGTGTATGTTGGCTGATACCGCCCATATGGTGTATATTGCGTTCCCCCGATAACACAAAGTGTATAACACACAAAATCCCGGCAATCGACACATATATCCACATATAATATAACAGCAACACCATGGTATAAGGCAATGGAAGTACGCTAAATGCCAATAATCCCAGACTACCAAATACGCCAAATATATACGCCAACCGTTTAAATATGTCGATTTGATTGTACACGACCATCCCCCCAACAAGCATCGTCGTCACCGCTATCATTGATAAAAAGGGCGTTTGTTTAAACGAAAATCCTGTAGGTATATTCCCCATATATATATGGATAAATTTTACAACCAATACAATTTGTAATGTACACATTAAAACCGCATATAACTTTCCCTGTGCAAAAAATCTTTCAACCCAGCCATTACACGGAAATATCCCCAACATAGCACATATGGCAAGGGTAAAAACAATAGCACCAAACATCGTGTCATGGACATTCATAACAAATACGACACAAAACAATACAAGTGGCCATATATAAGCAAAAAATGCCTGTAAGGGGAGCATATCTGCCCCTTGTTTTTCGTCTTTGTATACAGAGGTCGCAAAAATACACAAGGCACATCCCGCCCATGCAAATACAATTTGTAATATATTCTGGGCGGAAATGGAAAAAATAATAAATACTGTATACAACCACAGTATAATCATTTTTTCAAAATGATGTATTTGAAAAAATATCTGATGTTTAAAAAATAATATACCACAAAATAACACCCCATACACACACATTAACATATACAGTGTTAACCGATTGGTCACAATATAAAAATCATCAAATACATAAGGTAAGGGTAATACCGACGGCGTATCAAAGGTAAAAAACGCCGCCACAGTCACCAAAAATCCAACCGCCGACATACATACGCACAAATTATAAAATGGTTTCCATGCGTTTTTTGGATAAAAATAAAAGGCACTTATTAATATTATGGTTGGTATACCTGCGTAAAGCATGTTTATATTCCTTATTTTATTTAAACCGTATTATACCACATAATATGAAATCAATATATAAAATACTATAATTTTACATGGCGTCTATACTTTACATACCTTCACAGGTGTTATCCATATCTTTACGGCATATGTGCCAATGGGACTTATCATACAATTTCGAATCGCTAAAATGGCGATTATTTAATACCCGTCCGATTATAATCAAGGCGGTACGGGTAATGCCTGCGTGTTTGACTTTGGTGCGAATGGTCGCCAAAGTTCCATATATAAGCTGTTCGTCCACCCAAGATATTCGATATCCGACGACAACAGGGCAATCGGCACCATAATGGGGAATTAAAGTGTTCACCACATATTTTAAATTGTTAATTGACAAATGTATTGCCAAAGTGGACTGCGATTTTGCCAAAGTGTCCAAATCTTGCCCCACCGGCATCCCACTGGAGCGTACGCTAGTACGGGTTAAAATCACTGTTTGCGATACATCCGCCAAAGTCAATTCTGTTTTCATCGCCGCCGCCATTGCCGCATAGGCGGATACACCGGGAATAACCTCATATGGAATGTGTAACATGTCCAATTTTCGCATTTGTTCGGCGGTTGCCCCATATATGGACGGATCCCCCGAGTGCATGCGTGCCACATGTTGTCCATGATTATGGGCGGTTTGCATATGCCCGATAATTACATCTAAGTGCATCGAAGCTGTGTCCAAGATTGTGGCATTTTGTGGGCATTCCGCCAAAATACCCATCGGTACCAATGACCCCGCATATAAACACACAGGACACTTTTGTAAAATCTTTAATCCCCGTATGGTAATCAGGTCTGATGCCCCGGGACCGGCACCAATAAAGTATATTGTCATGTGGTATATTCCTTTATTTTTTCCGTATACCCCCGTGGTGTATATGTAAATTTTCGCCCTGAGGATATAAATGTTTTGGTCGTAGAATTACCAATAATCACTAAGCTAAGCATATCCACACCCGTTGTATCAAAATCTTGTAAAGCGGTTACTGTAATATGGGCGTCTTGCCGTCCGATGTTACGCCCAATAATCACAGGGGTATGTTTTGGGCGATATTGTAACAAAATCTCTTTTGCTTGTGGTAATAAAGTTTTCCTATGCTGAGATTGGGGATTGTAAAGTGCCACTACAAAATCCCCCTGTCCAACCGCATGCAGGCGGTTTATAATATTGTGTCGTGGGGTCAATAAATCAGATAGGCTGAGCACACAAAAATCATGATTAAAAGGTGCCCCCACCTGTGCGGAACAGGCTTGAAAAGCCGAAATACCACATGTAATATGTATATCCACCCCATGCCACGCCCGATTTTCAGGATGGGTATCCAGCAATTCAAATACCAAGCTTGCCAACGCATAAATCGACGCATCACCTGAGCACACCAACGCTACGGTTTTGCCTTGACTTGCCAAATCAAGGGCAGTGCGACATCGGTGTTGTTCTTGTCCCAAGGGGCTTTGAGCGGTGGGGGTGTCGCCTATTATATGGGCAATTAAATCCAAATATAATCCGTATCCGACGACTATATCCGCCGATTTTAAAGCCTGTACGGTTTCGGCTGTATGCCATTTTTTATCCCCCGCCCCAATGCCAACAATATGTAATACGCCCGTGGTATGTCCCTGTGTCAGGGGGGTGCCATCATACACCCCCACCGCCACTGTACAGCCGTTTTCGACGGTTTTTTCAAGTATTATATTACTATTGCTGGCAAGGACTGCACTTTCCGCCACCCCATAACAGCCCACTTCTTGGTATACAATATCACTGGGATTGGGTACTTTATATGCTTGCAAGGTTTCGACGCCATATACCCATAAGGGTTTATCATATTCTGTACACAAGAATTTTATCGCCGCTTCATCTGCTTTTATGTCGATACTGGCAAAATGGTGTATGGCAAGGGGATGTATGTGATTTTCACACATAATTTTATCCACTAATATGTGTACATTTTTTGGGGGGATAAACCTTTCACAACCAACCCCTATGACCACGCACGGCACATATATTATCAAAGTATCCTCCGCCTCATACCCCCGCTTATAAGTCAGATGCACAGTATAAGGGGCTTGTATATCACCGGTAAAGTATGGGGTATGGGCGAAGGGTATGGGCGTATCGTTTACCAACCGTACAGTCCCCCCCGCCAACATATGGGCGGTTATGGGTTTAATCATATCGGGATTGGCAACTGTCCAGCCATCGGGCATATCATCAAATGCAAACCCCAATTGTTTATTTCCTGCATTGGTAATCGCAGGGGTAGTATGAAAAATATCCCCAATTTTATGGGCAATGGTGTATCCCCCATAATGCCCCCCCACAATGGGAACAACCGTATCCCCATTTTCAGACACGGATATAACCGGCATATCTTGATACTTATCGCCCAAATATGGGGCAATCGCCCGTACCAATATTGCCGTGGCACAAATGCCCACAATCGTATGCCCCGCCATATATTGCCGGGCAATAAAATCGGTTGTATGGGCAAAAGTATTTTCACATTGTACCCGATACTTATACCCATATACTGTCCCCCCCAAATAACATTGAATCTGGGTGGCGGTGGTATAGGCGTTTTGTGTTAAAGCAATCAGTATAATCACGGTTAATATAAATTCTGTACGGTGCTGATGATAATCGAAAAATAGGGTGCTTTCGTAACTTGTGATACGGGGATAATGCATTGGTTGGGCAGGGTGGCATACTGTACACATATGGCATTTTTCAGCCTGTTTGCCCCCCTCAGAGCGGTTTTTACCTTGGGTAAATGTTGTCCAATTTTCATAATGGCGATACTGTTTGCCGATTGTAAATGCTGGGTTAAAACTGTTGCGTCTACAGTGGCGGGAATAATCGTACATATATCATTGCGGGACGCAAATGGTATCTGTGCTACGCTACATGCGGACGCAACAGAATTTATACCAGGAATAATGTGTATGGTAATGTGGCGATGCAAACGGTCATATATATACATAAACGACCCATAAAACAAGGGATCGCCTTCACATAAAAAAAGAACCGTTTTCCCCGATTGCACCGCATGTAAAATCTGTTCCGCCCCCTTATCATATACAGCGGATGCGGACGCAGTATTGGTCTGCATGGGCATAGGCAATATAATTTCTGATATATGCACATCAGCTATATGGGGCGTTACAATCCGCCGTGCCATGGATGATCCCCTTGCCATAGATGCATTATCCAACGGTTGAATATACGCCAACACTGTATTATCCGCTGATGCAGATTGCAACAATTTATAAGCTTTCACAGTAATTAAATCCGCATCACCTGTGCCAACACCTATACCAATCAACTGAGATGTCATGAAGCTTTACCCTTAACATATGCATACTGGGTTACGGGAATAAGCGGTGCCCAACGGGTAAAACGGTGGGTATGGGCGGTTTGGGTGATGCTGATTTTTTGTATATCCCCCCCATATTTTTCATACGCATGCAATACAATCGCCTCACCGGCTGTTGTTACTGTATTTGCCACCAACCGTCCATATGCGGGCAATATATCGATACATGCTTGTATGTTTATGGCACTGATACCGCCCCCGATAAAAATAGCATTTGGCGGGGGTATATCACAGATATTTTTCGGCATGCCTTTGATATGCGTATGATGTGTGGTTATTTTATCCAACACCCCAAATTTTTCTGCATTGTGCAAAATAATATCACAGCTCTTTTTTGTACATTCGAACGCATGGGCTACACCGCCCAATCGCCCCCATTCGATACAAATGGAACCGCTGCCCGCCCCAAAATCCCATAATACCGCATGGGGATAAGGCTGTAACTGTGCCATGGTCATTGCCCGTATGGGGGATTTTGTAATTTGCCCATCATGGGTATACGCCTCATCCGGTATACCCGCAGCCAAACTATGGGTTACACCCACACATGCAATGGCAAGCGTATTTAAATCAGAGGGTGCCACATATCCTTGGGTACATATGGCATCTGCTGTATGGGTGTGTATGGTTTGGGTGGTCGTGCCAAGGGCATTTAAAGTATGTATCATGCTATCGCCCAGTCCCATATGACACAACATCTGTGCCATGTGTTGCACCGTGTATTTATCCTGTGTCAAGGTTATCACTTTTGCCCCTTGATAAAAATACGGTTTTATGGTGTGTACATGCCGACCATGTACAGTGGTAAAATGACAATCCTGCATGTGCCATTGTAACTGTGAAGTTGCCAATTGAAACGCCCCCACATGGGGGTGCAGGGTAATATTATTCGCCCCAAAATATTCCATAAACAAGCGACTGGGACCAAACCAATTCCCATCACCTGTTGCCAACACTACCACCGTTTTATACCTATGCAACAATTTTTTTACAACCGCCATATTATCCGCAAATGGCGATACCCATGTATGAATATATTGATTTTTGGGCGGTGTATATGTCTGTAATATGCGTTTTGATGTACAAACCACAGGGGTCGATTGTATGAATCGCTGTTTGGCGATGGGGATATTATCGACCCCATCGGCCCCAATGCCAACAATATGTATCATATATGGATTACAGTTCATTATAAGTTGTATTATAAGATTGTCTGTTACACCCCAAAATAGCATTTACCACCGCACACGCTATCGCCGCCCCCCCCATCTTGCCCCTAAGGGTAATATAAGGAATATCACCCGCATGGGCAATCAAGGCATCCTTTGATTCCGTTGCCCCCACATACCCAATCGGTGCCGCAATAATACAGGCGGGTTTTGCCCAGTTATCATTTATAATCCGTTCCAACAGATAAAACAAAGCGGTGGGGGCGGTCCCTATAACAACGACCGCACCCTCCATATATGGTTGCCATAATTGTACCGCCGCCGCCGATCGAGTGGTGTTATATTTTTTGGCAAGGTTGGGGGTTTGTGGAGTATTTAAAGTACAGATAACAGGATTTTTATCCATATCAAGCATACGGTGGTTAATACCAGATACCACCATTTGACTATCACATAAAACCGTTGCCCCCTGTTGTAAGGCGGTTACAGCTGATGCAACCGCTGTATCCGTATAAGCAATACGGGGCACAATATCGGGGTTGGCACACGCATGCACCATACGGATGACAACTTCCTGCATGGGAACAGAAAACCGATTTACATCCACATCCGCCCGCACACAGGCAAAAGATGTACGATAAATCGTATCCGCATCGGATATATACTCAAACTGTAAAGCCATTTTTGCCCCTGACATAAGGTTCGTATATTTAAAAAACTATTTGCCCTGCAAAGGTGCGTATAAAAACAACACTATATCGTAAATAACAGGACGATTCAATAATAATATACTGATGGGCGAAAATCACCACCACAAATAATCCATATTGGTTTTTTTTTGGTTTTTCTTGCCTAAATATGATATATAATATTTAACATAAATATGCGGTTGCGACCAGTTGCGACGGTGCATTGCCATACGCATATAGCCCCCCATTGGTAAATGTGATGCTCACAGATGAAATTGTATATATAATCCATGAAAATACCCGCATACCCTGTATCATTAAACGATCAAAAAAACGGTCATCGGTTGCATTATCGGTAAAACCGGACACGACTGTTATCGTCCACGCCCCGATTAAAACTTCGTTAAAAAAATTGCAACAGATTGTCGATAAAAACCAAGTTTGGATAACAAATAAATACACGAACGCCAAACGCATATATGGGCATACCCAGTCCTCGTATGCGGATGGCGACACGGCATTATACTTGGGACATCCATATACACTTTGTTACGATACGACCCTACCTGCGGATGTGTGTATCGAAGGCGATATGATACGGGTACAAGCAACAGACACCACCAGTTGTCGACTTGCCATATTGGCATTTTATCGCAAACAGGCAAAATCAATACTTACACACCGCACCACATATTGGATTCCCTATGTGACGGGGGCATCAGAGCACACAAAATTAACTCTTAAACATATGAAAACCCGTTGGGGATCGATGTCAACCACCGGCAACATGAACTTAAACATTGCCCTTATACGCACCCCTATGCAGTGCATAGATTATGTTATTGTACATGAATTATGCCACCAAGCCCACCCCCATCATCAAAAACCCTTTTGGGATGCGGTGGCGGCGGTTATGCCCGATTATAAAATCCACCAAAATCGTTTAAAACAATATCCCACTGAATATTAACCTTTTGTATATACCGCATTTATAATATTGACAGTATGCATTACATTTTATATACTTTTCTTGTATAAAAAATATTTTGATACAAACAAACAAAAAGGGATAAAAATTGTGCACATTCCCATTTATATCGTGAATTTAAAACGCAGTCCTGAACGCAAAATGCAAATGCAACAAAAGCTGGATGCGTTGGGGGTGTTGTATACTTTTGTCGAAGGGGTGGATGGCAAAGATAAATCTGTGTGCGATTTTATACCCGAATATAACCCCACCACCCGTAAACAAAAATTCGGACGACATTTACGCCCCACAGAAATTGGATGCAGTTTATCACACTTAAAAATCTTGCAAATTGCCCATGATGCGGGACATGACCGTATCTTGGTTATGGAAGATGACATTGTATTTTTAAAGCATTTTATGCCCACATTGCAGATAGTATCGAATCTTGACGATTCATATGAATGTATCCGCTTGTATTGTGGCACCCCCCATAAAATGAAACCTGTATACACACAAGGCGATATAACCATAAGCCGTCAATTCCGTGCTACTCTGGGTAGCCAAGCATATTATATTAACCGCACGGGTATTACCAAAGCCTTACAGCATGGATTGCCCATACAATACCCATGGGATAAATACATTTTCGGATACTGGCGTACAGACATACGGGTATTTGCCACAAAACCCAATGTAGTATTTGGCGAAGACATCGCCACAGTTCCCACCACGATTGACTACGACAAAAAAGATTCATACGATTCCTTGTACAACCACTGGGTCAGAATACGACACCAGGCGGTCGACGAATGGTTATCATTCCTATACCGTATTAGACACTTCAAAGATTTTTATGGACGATGAAATCAGCGTAAAATAAGGGAGTTACATACTTGATTCCACAAGAATTGAATTAAGGCTATTTTTTGTTTTTATGCATAGATGACATTGCTTTTTGTTGTGAAATCCCACCAAATTACATGCAAATATTGATTTATGGAATTAGGTATATAATTCTCTAAATTTAAAAGTATGGGAAAACCGCACCAGTTAGATTATTGCTATAATAATCCTGATTGCAGTGTGGGTTAATTATGCAGGATACTAATATGAGAGAAAAACATGGCATTTAAAGGAGTATGCCATTCTTGTAACAGCGGTGAGTGTGGTTATTATGAATATGACAGCAACTGTGATCCAGATGAAGATGGTCATTGCTCAAGTTGTGGTGTGTGGGTACAAACAAATCGTGATGGTTGGTCTTTATGTCATGATTGTTGGCACAAACTTTACTGTTTTTAATATGGATGGCATTCCAACATTTAGGACAATTCATGTAGTCACTATAACATAATTATCTATCAAAACCAAGCCCACATTTTTTATATTAAGATATTCATTAAAAATTACACAAAAAAACTATTGACAAAAAATTCATTATAATACACTATCAAGTATAGTCAATTCGGTATAAAATGAAAGGAAGAAAACATGGCGTTTAAAGGAGTATGCCATTCTTGTAACAGCGGTGAGTGTGGTTATTATGGATCTAACGATGACTGTGATCCAGATGAGGATGGTAATTGCCCAAGTTGTGGTGTGTGGGTACAGACAAATGATGAAGGTTGGAATATATGTTATGATTGCTGGTAAAGCCAAAACCTATATAAATTCCTAATTTTTTAATTTATTAAAAAAAACATCTTTAATAAGATGGTTTTTTGTTTTATAATCCTAACTTTCCTGTTCCGAATTCTGCTGTATCGCCCAATTCCTGTTCTATGCGTAAGAGTTGGTTATATTTTGCAATACGATCAGAACGGGATAAGGAACCTGTTTTAATTTGACCACAATTGGTTGCAACCGCCAAGTCGGCGATGGTGGTGTCTTCGGTTTCACCCGAGCGGTGCGACATTACCGCTGTATATCCGGCTTTGTGTGCCATAGACACAGCTTGTAAGGTTTCAGTTAAAGTACCAATTTGATTTACCTTAATCAAAATGGCATTACCAATACCTTTTGCGATGCCCTCCGCCAAACGATTTGGGTTGGTTACAAATACATCATCGCCCACCAGTTGGACTTTGTTACCGATAAGGTCGGTTAAGATCTTCCATCCCTCCCAATCGTCTTCGTCCATACCATCTTCAATGGATACAATGGGATATGCTTTGCACAAATCCGCCAAGTACTGGGCATTTTCTGCGGAGGTAAATGTTTTTCCTTCGCCTTTTAATTCATATGTACCCTCTTTGTAATATTCGGATGATGCACAATCAAGTGCAATACATACATCCGCACCCGCCTTATAGCCCGCCGTTTCAATGGATTTTACAATAAAATCTAAGGCGTCTTTGGACGAAGAAATCTCCGGGGCAAATCCGCCCTCGTCGCCCACATTGGTGTTTAAACCTGCGGATTTAAGGTTTTTCTTTAACGCATGGAATACTTCCGCCCCTATTTGTAACGCCTCTGAAAATGTTTCCGCCCCATATGGCATAATCATAAATTCTTGGATGTCGATGGGATTGTCCGCATGTTCACCGCCATTAATAATATTCATCATGGGCACAGGCAGCACAGTTGCTTGTACACCCCCGATATACCGATACAAGGGCACCCCTTGTGCCGCCGCTGCCGCTTTGGCAACCGCCAAAGACACACCCAAAATAGCGTTTGCCCCCAAACGGGATTTATTGTCTGTACCATCCAAAGCAATCAATGCCTTGTCAATTTGTTGTTGATTGTGGGCATCAAACCCCACCAATGCATCAAAAATTTCTGTGTTTACCGCATCCACCGCTTTTAAAACGCCTTTGCCACAGTATCGGTTGCCCCCATCACGTAATTCGTGTGCTTCATATGCACCAGTGGATGCACCACTGGGTACCATTGCCCTTCCAGTAAATATTTTACCTGCGTCATTTTCCACCAAGATATCCACTTCAACGGTGGGGTTGCCACGGCTGTCCAATACTTCCCGTCCTACAATATCGATAATTTTTGTCATATTTATGTCCCTTTCATTGCATATACATGTGTTATTGTTTTATCACAAAATCCAAATGTTTCATAGTTGATAAAACATCATATAAAGTATTTATGTGTATCATATTGGCACCATCGCTTGGGGCATTGTCTGGGTCTTGGTGGGTTTCCATAAATACACCCGCCACACCGACCGCCACCGCCGCATTTGCCAACACAGGCACAAATCGCCGATCGCCCCCAGAAGAAGTTCCTTGTCCGCCCGGTTGTTGCACACTATGGGTGGCATCAAAAATCACGGGACAACCAGTGGTCTGTGCCATAATAGGTAACCCACGAAAATCATTTACCAAAGTGTTATATCCAAACGATGTCCCCCGTTCGCACACCATAGTATTGTTATTCCCCGTAGATGTAATTTTTGCCACCACATTTTGCATATCCCAAGGGGCCAAGAACTGCCCTTTTTTCACATTTATCGGCAATCCTGTTTGCCCTGCGGCAACCAATAAATCCGTTTGCCGACATAAAAAAGCGGGAATTTGTAAAATATCCACTACTTCCGCCACTTCCGCACATTGGGAAGATTCGTGTACATCTGTAATCACGGGCACCCCAAAATGTTTTTTAACCTTATCAAATATACTGAGGCTTTTATCCAAACCCACACCCCGCACACCCGATACAGAGGTACGATTGGCTTTATCAAAAGACGATTTATAAACAACCCCAATGTCTAATTTTTTACATATATCTGTAATTTGTCCGCACATATCCATAGCGTGCTGTTCCGATTCCATTTGGCAAGGACCCGCAATCAAACAAAAGGGAGCATTATTATCAAAAGTAATGTGTTGTACCCGTACCACCATAGGTTAATTTCCCTTATCGTATTGTTTTGCCGCCTTGATAAAATCCACAAACAACGGATGGGGCTTAAATGGACGGGACTTTAATTCTGGGTGATATTGTACACATACAAACCAAGGATGATTCGGGACTTCAGCAATTTCAGGTAATACGCCATCTGGGGACATACCCGTAAACACCAATCCCGCATCCTGCAATTTTTGTTGGTGATACAAATTGACCTCATATCGATGGCGATGGCGTTCTTCAATATGCGTTTGTCCATATGCGGTGTGTGCAAATGACCCCTCAGATATAGTACACGCATACGCCCCCAATCGCAAAGTCCCCCCTTTGTTAGCAGTAGCAGCACGACTTAAAATTTCGTTGCCTTTTACCCATTCGGTCATTAACCCAATAACGGGTGTACCGCTAAAATAATCCCATTCGGAAGATCCCGCATCAGAAATACCACTACGACGGGCGGATTCAATAACCGCCAACTGCATACCCATACAGATACCAAAATATGGTATGTTATTTTCACGGGCATAGGTAATAGCTTGGATTTTTCCTTCGACTCCACGGCTACCAAAACCCCCCGGTACCAAAATAGCATCGGCACTTTTGACACAGTCTATGCCATTTTTTTCAATGTATTCCGCATTGACAAAACTCACTTTAACTTTTATGTTATTGGCAATTCCCCCATGAGTCAATGCTTCTGACAACGATTTATAAGCATCAGGCAGGGTTACATACTTACCAACTACCGCCACCTGCACTTCCCCTTGGGGGTTGCGGATACTGTTTACAACCGAATCCCATTTGGATAAATCCGGTTGTTTATGCGTATTTATGTCAAAATATTCCAATATCTGTGCGTCCAGTCCCGCCCTATAATACGCCCTTGGTACATCATAAATGGTATCCACATTTAGGGCAGGAATCACCTGTTGTTTGCCAACATTACAGAACAATGCTATTTTTTCCCGTTCACTATCCGGAATGGGAAAGTCGGCACGACACAACAGCACATCGGGCTGAATACCAATACTCAGTAATTCTTTTACCGAGTGTTGGGTGGGTTTGGTTTTTAGCTCACCGGCAACGGATATATAGGGCAATAAGGTTACATGTAAATACGCCGTTCTGTTGCGCCCTAAGTCCCCCCGTAATTGGCGAATCGCCTCCAAAAATGGGGTTGATTCGATATCCCCAACAGTACCACCAATTTCACATAAGACAAAATCTTCATCTTCTAAGTCGGCGGTTACAAAAGATTTAATTTCATTGGTCACATGGGGAATAACTTGTACAGTTTTGCCCAAATAATCCCCACAGCGTTCACGGGATATAACATTGGAATAAATCCGTCCAGTGGTCACATTGTCCGATTGTTTTGCCGATACATCCAAAAACCGTTCATAATGCCCCAAATCAAGATCTGTTTCCGCCCCATCATCGGTCACAAAACATTCCCCATGTTCCAAAGGGGACATAGTTCCAGGATCTACATTTAAATAGGGATCCAATTTACGAATACGCACCTTATATCCACGGGCCTGTAACAGCGAACCAAGGGCGGCGGCACCAAGCCCTTTACCCAGACTCGAAACCACACCGCCAGTAATAAACACAAATTTTGTCATATAGACATCATCCAATCCCTATCCTATGGGGATATTACTGACCAATCGGGACTTGATTTTCCGACTGATCTTGGGTTTCCGACTGCTGTTGTTGGATTTGAATTTGCTGTAAAATATTTGTTGAATTATTTTGTTTGGCAAACGATGCCAACAGCAATGCGGTTGCCATAAATACCACCGCCAAAACAGCCGTTGCCCGTGTTAACACATTTGCCGTTCCCCGTGCGGTAAAAAGCCCCATACTAGGATTGCCACCACCGCCAAGACCGCTCAGGGCTCCGCCCTCAGACTTTTGAATCAGCACCAAAGCCACCAAGGCAAATGCTGATAAAACATGGATTACCAATACGACATTTTCCATAATACTTTTCCTTAATTAAAATATATGCACTTTAATAACCAATTTTTACAAAAAAACCAAGTAAAAAATGTATTTACATAGCAAAATTTTTCAGATTTGCCCCCTACTTTTTAACACTCCTTATGATGTTACAAAAATCTTGTGCATGCAAACTGGCACCCCCCACCAAAACCCCATCCACATTGTCCAATTTCAATATATCCGATGCGTTGTTACCATTTACAGACCCCCCATATAAAATCCTTACAGAATCGCCAAATTCCATGCCATATGTCCGTTGTAAATATGCCCGCAGTTGCGTATGTGTATGGGCAATATCTTGTGTACTTGGCACCCGCCCTGTACCAATCGCCCATACAGGTTCATAGGCAATAACGATACGATCGGCTGACATGGTATCGGCGATTGCCTTACGGATTTGTTGTTGCAACACGGACTGTGTATCACCCGCTTGATTTTCCGCATCGCTTTCCCCAATACACAACACCGCATACAACCCTTTTTTCATGGCTTGTTGCAATTTTTGCCCAATCAGCGTATCGGTTTCTGCATGGTATTGACGCACTTCGCTATGCCCTAACAACACATGGTTAATACCAATATCTAATAATAAATCTGCGGATATATCCCCCGTATACGCCCCACAATCCAATGCGTGCATATTCTGAGCCCCCACATTAAAATACGCATCCGCCATATCCGCCATGAGCGACAAGTGCGTATAAGGGCAAAACACGGATACTTCAATGGCCATATCGCCTATTTCTGATAACGCATTTCTGATATGTTCCGCATATTGTTTTTCTGGTAAATCCCCTTGATTTTTAACAGTATTCATTTTTAAATTAGCCGCAATATACAGGATACGCATAATACAAAACCTTTCTGTATGCTTAAATATATATTTTATGTTGCTTTTTGACTGCAATTCCATAATATATATACCACAATTCAGATTAAGGGATACAAATAATTATGAAAAAATACCAAAATAACATTTTTGCTAAGGCGTTGTTAATTTTAATTGCCATCAGTTTTGTTGTCGTAGGGGGCATTTCTGGGGGGCTTATCACCAGATCGCATGTGGCAACTGTAAAAGGCGAAAAAATATCGTTTGCTGATTTTTATCGTTCTTATGTGTATCAAGTACGACAAATTGGATTAGATCCAGCATTATTACGGCAAATGCAATATGCAAATATCATCCTTGATGGGATGATACGGGATATGACCACATATGTATATGCAAAAGATGTGGGTATTATCGCCACGGACGCATCCCTTGCTGAACAGATCAGGCAAACCCCTGCGTTTCAATTAAATGGTATATTTGACGAACAACAATACACAGCTGTTTTACAATCCAATGGAATAAGCAGCGATTCTTATTTGGACAATTTGAAAAAATCAACGACAACCAACAAATATTTGGATGCTTTTCAAGTATTTGGGCTAAAAATACCCACAAGTGTGGACATTTTATATAAAAACAGCCAACAATCCCGTAATTTGATAACTGCTAAAAAAGATTTTGCTGATGTAACAGACCCGACTATCACTGATACAGACTTAAATACATATTATACAAATAATCAACAGGATTTTGAGGTTCCTGAAACCCGTACAGTTACGGCACTTTATTTGGATAACACCTCTGTTGCCAACAGCATCTCCGATGCGGATGCGAAAATATATTTTGACGATAATCCCGGTGTTTTTGACACGCCTGAATCCCGTTCATATTATACTATTGGGGGGAATAAAGACACCTTAAATGCCGTTATTGATGCCTTAAAGTCCGGCACAGATATCCGCAGTGCCATAAAAGATGTCTTAGACCAAGAAGCTGATACTTTATTTACGGAAAATGCTGTAAAAGATACCATCGATACTTCTTTACAAGAGGCGGTGTTTAACACAGATGTGGGGGCATATTCGGATATTATCGAGGGCCCGTTTAGCAATCTGTTCGTATATGTGGAAGCTGTGAATCCCGAAAAAATTGTTACTTTTGCCGATGTGTCATCCGAGGTAAAACAGACCCTAGCTTTCGAACGCATTTTTGATAAAACCGTTGAGATTGAAGATAATATTGCCAATGGTAAATCCTTAACCGACATAGGAAAAATAATTGGTATACCTGCGGTTACAGTCGATGTAACAAAAACCGGTTCTGGGGCACATCCATTTGCGTCAAACAGCATATTTATCGATACTGTATTTAATATGACCGAGGGGAATGTATCCGATGTAAAAGATTTGGAAAATGAAACATTTGTGGTCGTACGATTGGATAAAGTTGAACTTGCATATGTGCCTGAATTAACCGATATTAAAGACAATGTGACCCAAAAATTTATCGCCCAGTCAAAAACAGATACCCTAAATAAGGAATTAGAGCAGTTGGTAAAGCTAACCGATGAAGAAGCGTTTAGTGCACAAGCCGAAAAAATGGGATACAAAATAACCCCGCTTGTTGATCAAAAAGCCAGTGAAGTAAATGATGCATCATTGGCAGAAGCCTTTAACATTAAAATTGGCACCGCCTTATCTGATATTGATAATGACATGGCAACCGCTATATTTGCCGTAAGCCGTAAGGTACCAAACGATATTCCAGAAGAACAACAGCAACAATTTGACAATACCGTAAAAACCAGCACCAATGAATCCATTATATCCAGCATTCAGTCTGATTTGGTACAGCAAATTCCCGCTAAGATTGATCGTAAAATGGTTGATTCTGTATATTCTGCTGGTGGTTTTGGATATTAAGCCAGATGGCTGATATTTTACAAAAAATATGTGCGGATACCCGCATTGTTGTCGACAACGACAAATCAGACACGCCATTAATCGATATACATATGATGGCACGGGACATGCCCCCCCCAAAAAAATTTGCGGATACCCTGACACAATCCTGTAACACAAGCACATATGGCTTGATTGCTGAAATCAAAAAGGCTTCCCCATCGGCTGGACTTATTCGGGCGGATTTTAATCCATTTACATTGGCGATTGCATACGAAAAAGGCGGGGCAAGTTGTTTATCTGTGTTAACCGATGTCCCATATTTTCAAGGACATCGGGAGTATTTACAACAAGCCCGTAATGCGGTGGATTTGCCGATTTTGCGTAAAGATTTTATTATCGACGAATATCAGATTTATCAATCCCGTGCATGGCAAGCGGATTGTATCTTATTGATTGTTGCCTGTTTGGACGATGTACAATTGGTAACCTATGAGGCCATAGCCTTTGATTTAGGTATGGATGTATTGATCGAAGTCCATAACGAATCCGAAATGGAGCGGGCATTATTGCATACAAAATCCCCCTTAATTGGCATTAACAACCGTGATTTAACCCATATGGTAACCGACATTTCCACAACGGAACGCCTATCACATATGGTGGATGACACCCGCACACTTATATCTGAGAGCGGTTTAAAAACCCCACAAGATTTACATCGCATGGCACAAGTGGGGGCAAAAAGATTTTTAATAGGCGAACATCTTATGCGTTTTGACGATGTGGAAAAAGCGACAAAAAATTTGTTGAATGGATAAAAGGTGTTTTTTATATCTAACTCCCCTATTCTGCCCCTTCTCTCCCCCCCATGTATAGAAAACAGCATATAAAATTGTCTGTTATGGGCGTAACATAGAAAATAGGTTTTTGGGGTCAGTGATATTGGGCACCATATTTTGTATTATACCCACATTATATTTTTCCGCCAAATCTTTTATCACCATAAGGGCGGAAAAATCTTCCAACGCAATGCCCACACCGTCAAATACAGTGATTTGTGTGTCATTTTCACGGGCGACTTTGGTGCCATCAATGGCTTCATATAAGTGTAAATCGACGGTTTGTTTTGCCTCTGCTTTATCCATGCGTTGGATTTCACCTTCGATAAATGATTGTTCAAAAAATTCCACCATAACCCGTGCCCGTCGCAAAGTATTTAATTGCAATTCGGTTTTTCCGGGACAATCCCCCCCCAAACCATTAATATGCTGCCCATCGGTCAGCCAAGTGTCTTTGACAACCTCGCCATGGGATTTACATGCGGTACAGACCACCACAATATCCGCCCCCGCAACAGCCGATTTTACATCCGCACAGGCAACCAATTCGGTTTTAGCACCGGCAAAATTAGACTGCATATTATCCCGATATTTTGCCATGGCTTGGGGGTCAATATCAAAATACTGAACACGGATAATATCCCGAATGGCTTTGTGGGCAATGGTTTGGTATTCGCTCTGTGCACCGGTGCCAATAACCGCAAGCACTTTTGAATCTTTACAGGACATCACATCGGACGCAAGGGCGGATGTGGCCGCCGTACGCATAGCTGTTGCCAAAGTCATTTCACACATTAACACCGGATATCCATCCGCCACTGTATTTAATTGCCCGGTTGCCACAACCGTTTGTTTACCCATCGACGGATTTTTTGGGTGACCATTTACTGTTTTACAGACAAAATATGTATCATCAAGCACAGGCATCAATTCCAACACCCCATCTGGTACATGAAAGGCAGGTCGTGGAATTTGTTCAAATTGTTGCCAATTGACAAAATCTGTGCGAAGCCTATCCATAATATCACAAATGGTCGTTTCTAGTCCATGCATTCCAATCAACCGGACCATTTGTTCTGCGTCTAAAACCCGAGTCATAATGTGTAATACTTTAAAAGATTATAAATGCCGTAAAATTAAAAGGCGACTGTATCATATTATATATATGATATGCAAGGATATAAAACAAAAGTTTATCCCCGACGGTGGCGTCCGCCCCGCCGCCGTCCCTTGCGTCTTCCGCCATCTGTGGAAGCGGTGTTTAAGCTGGCATTTTTGATTTTTTTCGGGGGTAAAATTACCGATTGTTGTAATTTTTGATATGGGTCTTTTTGATTAGGTATGGACATGGAATCGACAAAATATTCCTGAAATGTAGGTGCCAAAGCGGTTTCGATGTGTTCAATTTTTTTGACCACACGATTCATTTCTTGGCGTTTCTTTTGGCTTAGCAATGCCATTCTGGCACCGGTGCCGGCGGCATTGCCCACCGATGTTACCTTGTCCAAATAACAATCAGGGATAAGCCCCAATATCATGGCGTATTTTAAGTCAATATGCGACCCAAATGCCCCCGCCAAAGAAATTTTTTCCACAGGAGCACCATAGTGATCTTGTAATAATTTACAACCCGCCCACAATGCCCCTTTGGCAAGTTGAATTGCCCGTATATCCCCTTGTGTAATGCGAATTTCTGGTTGGGTATTATCTGCGTATTGCAAAATATAATCATATACCTTACCTGACGGCACAATACGGGGGGTAATTGCCTGCATATCACCATCGATAATTCCGTCCGCCGATAAGATACCACACATATACATTTCACCCAGAGCTTCAATAATACCAGACCCACAAATCCCTGTTACACCCATGTCTTTAATGCTATCGGCAAAACCGGAGGTGTCTGACCATAAATCAGATCCGATAACCCGAAATATGGGATCGAGAGTGGTTGTGTCAATCCGCACCCGTTCAATTGCCCCAGGGGCGGCCCGTTGTCCACAGGTTATCTGTGCCCCTTCCAAAGCAGGACCTGTGGGGGAAGAACAGGCAAAAATTTTGTCTCGGGTACCATATAATATTTCCGCATTCGTCCCCACATCAATTACCAAATGTGGGACAGTATCCTCATATGGGGCAACGGCTAAGGCAACCGCAAGGGCATCCGCCCCCACATGTCCCGCCACACAAGGCGGTACATATACCATACTGTTAGCATTCACCCCACCCAATTGCAATTGATAGGCAACACGGTTCTCAGCGGTTTGCGTTGCCAGTTCGAAGGGGGCAAATCCCAATGGCACAGGCGAATAACCCAAAAATAAGTGGTGCATCACCGAATTGCCCACAACCACGGTTTCCACAATATATTTGGAATCAATACCTGCTTCTGTCCCTGCTTGGACAAACATACGGCTTATGGCTTGCCAAATGGCAGCTGTCATTTGTTTTTCCCCATCCGTATGCATCATGGCATATGATACACGACTCATTAAATCTTCGCCAAAACGGATTTGTGGATTCATTACCCCAATCGATTCCACAACCTTACCCGTCTGCAAGTTTACCAAATGACACGACACGGTTGTAGACCCCAAATCCACCGCAAAACCATATAAAGTATGCTTGTTTTTTGCCCAAATATCGACAATATAAACTGTACTGTGTTGGGTATCTGTACGCACCACCACCGTAAATATACTGGTGGGATTTTCAGGCACAATTAAATGGTCTGTTGCGGATTGGGATATGTCCACAGCATATCTGTTCATAAATGCTTGTATAATACCAGATATGGTTTTATCATCGGATTTGACCGTGTATGCCCGTACCACAGGGTCAATGTGCATATCTGTATCCACCACCGATTTACGGATAACTTGTTGGTGTAATTGGCTGTCGGCGGGGACATCAATAACCATATCCCCTTGCAGAGTAGCACAACATCCCAAACGGCGTTCTGATTGTAAATTACCATGTTTTTCTGTATATGCGGTTTCTGTGTCCGTCCATGCGGACATATTGCCCAACACTGCCTTAATACCGAGTTTAGGAAAATCGCCCATACTGGGGATTATTTGACAACGACCACAAGTCCCCACACCCCCACAACTGCTTTCCAAGTCGACCGCCAACGCCTGTGCCGCATCCAAAACAGTGGTACCAACAGGAAATTCCCCCCGTTTACCGGATGGTGTGAAAACAATTTTATATTGGGTCATATAAAGCTAAGATTCAAGTTTCTTGCGTAAAATATCTGACGATTTCGTGTCAATTTGTGTGCCACAAGTCATACACTTGCCATCATCGGAACGCATAGCATTATTTAATCCCCCACACGACCCGGCAATAGGTTTACGCCCCCGCATAACACCCACCGCCATTAACGCCACAATAAACGCCAATACAAAAAACACAATAATAAATAATTTAATATATTCCATCGATTATACCTCAGCTAACATAAAAAATATTGTACACAAATTTATGTATAGTATATCATATATTGACGATTGTGCATGTATTTTTTTATATGGTAATTTTGCTGCTGGAATATACAGGGGAGGAATGGCTTTTTTTGGGTTTATGATAATTTTTATAAGCGTCGCCCACTTCTTCATAATCGCCCACATACTGCTTTATCATCGCCCGAAAATCCGCAATAAAACCCGGGCTGGTATCCCGCACAACAAAAGCTAATACCAAAAAAACAGCCAATATAATAGACATTTTATACATATGTTTATGATACAAATATAATATGCCTTTGTCAAGATATATTATTCAGATATATTCTTATACATATTATAATTGGCAATGCGGGTACTTTTTAAATCGCCATTTGGCAAATATATTGTATGCCATATGTACCATAATATATATTGGGGGGAATTGCACTATATATGCCAATATTTTCCAGTATTTTAAGTGTTTCCAGATAAGGATATTTGCCTTCACGCCTTTGTGGATTTTTTCAAAATCGTCGCTGACATGTAATATCTTTAAACCCTCAGCCGTGGATATACCCAATTTGTGTAAAGGATCGGGGGTGCGGGTAATATCGCACCAATCGAACACCCCTTCGGGGGCGATTTTTTGGTAATGACGAATTTCTTTGGTGCATAATCCACATTTACCATCATAAAATACAGTAATCATGATTTATCCGCTATTATATTCGTTAACTGGATAAATGGCGTTGGATCCACCTTGCCATTACTTATAAACACAGGAGCGGGGACAATCATTAAGTCCTTAATAGGGGGATGGTGGGCATATCCACCCGCCTCTGTCATAATCAATATGCCCGCCAAAATATCCCATGCGTTAATATGCCCTTCGTAATACAGTTCCGCACACCCTTGTGCCAAACGCACACAGCTAACACCGGCACATCCCAGACGGCGGTATTCGTATCCATTTGTAAAAATCGTGTCCAATAACTGCATATGATATGTATATGGTTTTTTATGGTTATAGCCAATATGTGCCATCGATTCTTGCGGATCATCGGTCGTTGTCAATGCCACAGGCACACCATTTATATATGCCCCTTTGCCCTGTTCCGCCCATACCAGTATATCTTGATCAGGGACATATATCACCCCCATTTCAATGACACCCCCTTGGACAAAAGTAATAATAATCGCCCAGTCAGGGGTACCACGCATATAATTGTTGGTGCCATCAATTGGGTCAATAATCCAACACCCGGCATCCGCATCCATATTATGGGTACACCACCCGGATTCTTCGCCCAATATATTATCATTAGGATACATTTGCGAAATAGCCATGCGGATGCTATCTTCCACCACTTGATCGGCAAGGGTAACAAAATCGTGCGTTCCCTTAGCACTGATAAAGGTATCAATATTTTTTTCCTGTCGCATTGTTTGGGCACATTTTGCGGCGATTTTTACCATGTTCTTGGTAAATTGCAATCGTGGGGATTCTGCACAAGGGGATGTAATTTTGGTCATAATCGTAGTATCCTAAACATACACATAAAAAAATACAACCTGATTTTAACAGCATTATACAAGAAAATATATAAAAAAATTTTCCATAGCAAAAAAGTAAAAAACCTGTTGGAAAAACCTGTAACATATGGTATGTTTTGTGCGAATAATGCCAATACACTATAATACATTATGAAGGACATAGAATGAAACTAAAACACATTTCAGCTGGCAAAGATGTACCGCACGATTTAAATGTTATTATTGAAATTCCTGCGGGATCAAACATCAAATACGAAGTCGACAAAGACAGTGGGGCTGTATTCGTGGATCGATTTGTGGCGATGCCCATGTTTTATCCCGCAAATTATGGTTTTATAAATGCAACTTTGGCGGACGATGGTGACCCCACTGATGCATTGGTAATAACCCCGCAACCTGTTGCCCCCGGGACTGTTATTCGGTGTCGCCCAGTTGGTATTTTAAACATGGAAGACGAAAGCGGTTTAGACGAAAAAATCATTGCTGTGCCACACAGTAAGGTTACCACTTTATATAATTCTGTGCAGGAATTATCCGATCTGCCCACCCTGTTGGTCGATCAAATTAAGGCTTTTTTCGAAACTTACAAAGACCTCGAAGAGGGGAAATGGGTAAAAGTCGTTGGGTGGGAAGACAGCCAATCTGCAAAGGACAAAATCAATCGTCACACACAGCAGTACAAAGGTTAATACAGCGGCTATAAAAACACTAAACCCCACCCAAAAGTGGGGTTTATTTTTGCCCCACAGCATATAAAAATATACAGAATAGCAAAAAAGGACACACATATGACACATAAAAAATATACCGCATTTTCGCAAGTGGATATCAATCGCACTTGGCCGACAAAAACCATTACAAAAGCCCCTATTTGGTGTAGCGTCGATTTACGTGATGGCAACCAAGCGTTGGTGGAACCCATGGGATCAGACCGTAAAATCCGTATGTTCAAAGCCTTGGTCCATATGGGATATAAACAGATCGAAGTGGGATTCCCATCCGCCAGTCAAACGGATTTTGACTTTGTACGCACCTTAATCGAAGCAAACCATATTCCCGATGATGTAACCATTCAAGTTTTGGTACAATGTCGGGAACACTTAATCACCCGTACAGTCGAATCCTTACAAGGGGCAAAATCGGTTATTTTACATTTTTACAATTCCACATCCACTTTACAACGGGAAGTGGTATTTCATAAAACCCAAGATGGCATAAAAAAAATTGCCACCGATGCGGCAAAATTGGTAAAAACCTGTTGCCAAAATTTAATCGACAAGGGTACCAAAGTACAATATCAATACAGCCCAGAAAGTTTCACCCAAACGGAGCTACCTTATGCATTGGAAGTCTGCGAAGCGGTTATGGATGTTTTGATGAGTACACCGGACAATCCATGTATTATTAACTTGCCGGCAACAGTGGAGGTCAGCACCCCGAACATTCACGCCGATCAAATCGAATGGATGATTCAGAACTTTACCAACCGGGCACGGGTTATCTTATCATTACATCCACATAATGACCGTGGTACAGCGGTGGCGGCAACAGAATTGGGCTTAATGGCGGGGGCGGATCGGGTCGAAGGTACCTTGTTTGGCAATGGCGAACGCACGGGCAATGTGGACTTGGTAACCTTGGGATTGAATTTATATACACAAGGGGTCGATCCAAAAATTAATTTTGGCAATATTGACGATTTGGTTCAAATGGTCGAATACTGTAACCAATTACCCATCCACGACCGCCATCCATATGCGGGTAAATTGGTATATACCGCCTTCAGCGGTTCCCATCAAGATGCCATTAACAAAGGGTTAAAAGCCTTCAAAAATCGCACCGATGGTTTGTGGGCGGTACCCTATTTGCCCATTGATCCCAAGGATGTGGGGCGAACATTCGAAGCCATTATCCGCATCAATTCCCAATCGGGCAAGGGCGGTGTATCGTATATATTGGAAACCGATTACAACATTCAAATACCCAAATTTATGCAACTGGAATTTTCCAAAATTGTGCAAAAAATGTCAGAGAAAACAGGCAAAGAACAAACAGGGGAAACTATTTATCAGACTTTTTGTAATACATATTTAAAAAATACCAATCCATTTACCTATGTAACCCACCATGCGGATGTCCACAACGACAATAGCATCGAATTTACCGCAAAATTACTGGAAAATGGCGAAGAAATTATCCTTAACGACAAGGGCACCGGTCCAATTGACAGCCTAGTAAAGGCATTAAACACCTATACGAATAATGCGTTACGGGTACAAGATTACACCCAACACGCCATTGGGGATGGCAACAAGGCTATGGCAATCGCCTATGTCCACATGCAGGACGGCAATTCCAAAACCCCTATATTCGGCGTAGGACAACACACCAACATAACCATAGCATCTTTACATGCGATTATATCAGCGTTTAATGTAAAAATACAAAGTGTATAAAAAAAGGATGGCCGTTACGCCGCAGGGGCAGCCCCTGTTGTAACATACTGGAACACAAGACTTGGGAGCATATGATATATACTCAGGGACAGTACTTGTGATATACTGACACAGACAGGGTAACAGGGTTTATCAGAAATTTTGTGTGCGTAGGTTTTATTCTTTAAAAGGCTGGACAATTTGGGTAAAATCATGTACACTGATCCCATTATGTGTACACACCCTTCACCCCCTATTGCCCCATCACCTTCTGCGAATATGTTAGTGGAAATGTCGGTGGCGGAATTGTCTTCGGCCATTAAAAATACCATCGAACAACAGTTCCGTACTGTACGGGTACGGGGGGAATTAAGCGGTGTTACCCACCACCGCAGTGGTCATATATATATGGAATTAAAGGACGATACTTCAAATATCCGCAGCGTGTGTTGGCGTAGCAACACAGGACGGTTACAGATTCGTCCAGAAAATGGATTGGAAGTCATTATTACAGGGCGGATTACCACCTATGATAAAAATTCCACCTATCAACTGGTGATCGGTACTATGGAAGTGGCGGGGATTGGGGCATTGCTTGCCATGTTGGAAAAACGCAAAAAGAAATTGCAAGCAGAAGGCTTATTTGACCCCAGCCGCAAAAAACCCTTGCCCTTTTTACCCCGCACCATCGGTGTTATCACCAGCCCCAGTGGGGCGGTTATTCGTGATATATTACATCGGGTCGCCGACCGCTACGCATTGCCCGTATTGGTGTACCCCGCCAAAGTACAAGGGGAGGGCACGGCAACTGAGGTGGTTAAGGGAATTCAATTGTTTAATAATCCCCCCCAACACATATGCAAGCCTGATGTGATTATTATTGCCCGTGGCGGTGGCAGTGTGGAAGATTTGTGGGCGTTTAATGATGAATCTATTGTACGGGCGGTGGCACAGTCAAAAATTCCCATTGTATCGGCCATTGGGCATGCAACAGATACCACTTTGATCGATTATGTGGCCGATGTCTGTGCCCCCACCCCCACCGCAGCGGCGGAAATCATCCTCCCCATACAAGCGGATCTGTTGCATAAGGTACATACATATCAGCAACGATATACCCATGCCATACACCACATATGTAAACAGGCAAGACAAACATTACACGCCCAAAAATTACCACAGTTACAAAACTTGATACATATAAAACAAAAGCATTTAAGCATAGCAACCAACGCCATAACCCGCCATATGCAGCACACCCCCCATATGTACACCCTGCGATTGATGCAGGTAACACATCGCTGTGTCGCCCCCACCCAGCATATAAGCACCTATATGCAGAAAATATCCCATTTGCATGCCAATGCCCAACGCAATATGCACCATATCCTCAATACCCATCACAAACAGGTTACACACACCGGGGCATTATTAAACAGTTATTCCTATAAAAACACTTTAAAGCGTGGATTTGCGTTGGTACAAGACACAAATAATACGCTTGTTACCACCGCAAAAATCGCCAAATCCCACACAGATTTACATATTACCTTTGCCGATGGCACTGTATCGGTAAAATCAAAACCCCCTGTAAAATAAGGAATACTTATGAAGCATATATTTTTTCTTATGGTCATATTGTTATCCATATCCCTTGCCCATAGCACCCCAAAAAAAATAGGCAAAAATATACAGGTACAACAAAAAGGTATCCTCATAAGTGATGCGTATATTATGGGGCGAAAACATACATCAACAGGGGCGTTTTTAACCCTTACCAATACCACAGATAAAGACGATGTGTTACAAGGCATTAAACAAAACCCCAATTTTGCCAGTCGCTTGGAAATTCATATTACCAAAACCCACAATGGCATGGCAACCATGCAGCAGGTGGCGTCCTTACCCATTGCCAAACAACAAACGGTTTATTTGCAACAGGGCGGATACCATATTATGATTATGGGATTAAAACACCCCTTACACCCAAATCGCCTGTATCCCCTTACCTTGCAATTTAAACATGCAGGGGACATAACCATACAAATGCCGGTAAAACGCATGCGTCATATACGCAATAAAAATACCGATGAAAATTCCCATAAGGATACATAATGCCCCTTAAAACATTTTTAGGGATTATATCCCTGTGTATCATGGGGATTTTTGGGCTCATTTTGACCTCAGATACTTACCGGTATTTTAAAAGTAAAACTTTTATCGACATATCCCCTCAGTTTGAAGGGTTTACAGATATGTATGGCAATACCAAGTCATATGGGGATTTTCGGGGGAAACGGGTATTGATTGGTTTTGGATATACCACCTGTATCGATATATGTCCCGTAACCTTGGCAAGCCTGACCAATCTGTTATATGACATCGAAGATACATATGGCATTGCAGAGGCGAACAAATTTCAGGTGCTGTACTTTACCGTTGACCCAGATCGTGACACCCCCGAAGTGTTATACGATATTATACACGATGTATATCACCCCGCCATATTGGGACTTGTGGGGGATATGAAAAAAACAGAAAAATTATCCGATCAATTTTTAGTCAGCTTTCGTAAATCACAGCAAAATTCCGAATATTACACGGTCACCCATACAGCAAATATTTTTCTGATTGACGAAAACGGAACTTATAAAACCCAATTCGCCCACACTGCCCCGCCAAAAATGGTATTGCCAATTATATACAAATATTTTAAAAAACCCAAAACATAAAGGCAAAACACATGACATACGCACATTTGATTCGATATACATGTACTTTGTTAATAAGTGGAGTGTGGGCCATACACATATACGCCAATGAAGTATTGACAAAACCGTTTGATTTTCCAAACAGCATTCGTATAACCGCCATAAACGATGAACGCACTGTTTTTATTGCCCAACCGGATAAAAAATATCTGATAAGTTTTTGGGCGTCTTGGTGTGTGCCCTGTATCACAGAATTAAAGCACTTTATCCCGTTGCAACGGGATTTACAACAAAATGGTATACAATTGGTGCTTATCAATGTGGACCGCCGTCCCAAAACCGCCATTGCCAAATTTATGAAAAAACACAATTTACTATATAACGATTTTTTTATTGCCGACATGTATGATGCCATGGAAAAATTTGACGCCACAGGATACCCCATAACAGTCGCAGTCAGCAATCAAAAAGTGCTATTCAGGTATGATTATTCCCGTGTACGATGGGATGATAGCTTGTTATCGGCAATTATAACAGGATTCGAAAATACCCGTTAAAATTTTATCAGAAACATTTTTGTAACCATATGTCATATACGGGGTGTTCCATACTGTTTAACGCAGGATTCGATGCAAACATCCACCCTTCGAATATTTGATTACCGTTTTGTACTACATCCAAAAATGCCCCCGATTCGGGGGGATCTTCTGGGGGGGCTTTGTCACATATGCGTACAATAACAGAAAATGCTCCAATAAGCGTGGCTTCCCCCACCATGACTTGTCGGACTTCTGATGTTGCCGATATTTTATTTAAGACAATCAATTCTGCATTTTTATGCGGTATGGCATACACCGCTTTCATAAACAACAACCCCATAACCATTAAAAATATGCGTATCTGTTTCATTATATGGGTCCGTATATGTGCCTGTGTTGGTTATGTACTTTTACTGTGTGCCTAGGAATATCAACTTGCCCAGCATTTGTTCCAACGATACCACATCGGCAACATTGTTCAAGCGTCCGCCATTTTGTACCAACTTAGCCGATGTCCCCATGGTAAAAGTAATATATTTCCCCCCCAACAAACTGGAATCGGCAACAGAAACCAAAGTATCCATGGGCAACACAATCGATTTCGACACTTGCATTTTAACTTCTGCTTTAAATTCATCCATATTAATGCGTACATGTTCAACCCGTCCCACCAACACGCCACTGATACGAATATCCGCCCCCGCCTTTAAACCGCCCACATTATTAAAATACGCATACGCAGTATATGTATCCTTTGTTGCATCCGTATCCACATATCGCACCCCAAACACCAAAAAACCGATGGCAATGACAATCACACCCATACCCAACACCGTTTCCAGTACATTACGCCCCATTGTCTTCAGCCTCTCTTTGTTCAATGTTTCTGTCCAATTGCTGGTTTAACAGCCCCAATACATTCACCGCATTTCCCGTATACATAAACGCCATTTGATCTTGTAATAAATCCCCCTCAAAGCCCAACAATACAATCATACTTTTTTCCGCAAACAAGCCGACTGTTTGAACTTCTAGGCTGGAATCGATGGGAATTTCGACACCCGCATCGGCGGTTATGGTAACCTTAACCTGTCCATCGGACAGATGCATATCAGATACCTGTCCCACCTGTACGCCAAACACATATACGGGGGCACCGATCTTAATGCCCTCAACGGTGCGAAACATCGCATAATATGTATGGGGCTTGGTATCCACAGTTTTTGTGCTTCGTATAAACAAAACCAGACCCATAATACATACCAGCGTCAATACCCCCATACTTATGTTGCGATTTTCAGTGTTCATACGATAAAACTTTCGCCACATCCACAACGCCCTTTTTCATTAGGATTTGTAAAATCGAAACCACTGCTAAATTTACTTTGCGTATATTCCATGGTTGAGCCGATTAAAAACAACATAGCATCGGGGGCAATAATCACCTTACCAGTATCACAATGTACCACTTCTTCAAGCGGTTGTACCATATCGGCAAAATCAATTTCATATTTATATCCAGAACATCCCCCCTTCGACACAGACACACGAATCCCCACCGTACCTGCGGGGGCAATATTCATAATTTCCCCGATACGATGCTGTGCAGAATCGCTAATTTTAATAAGCTGCATTTTCATATGCACATTATACCACAAAATTAAAAAATATCAATCAAAGCAAATTTTGCATCTTCGGACATCATGTCTTTTGTCCATTTGGGTTCCCAAGTCAAGGTTACCGTGCATACACCCACGGATGGGACGGCAACCACCGCATCGGCAACCCATTTGGGCAATTCGCCGGCAACGGGACAATTGGGGGCGGTTAAGGTCATTACAATATGTACCGCACCATATGCCCCATATTGCACATCATAAATCAAACCCAAATCATACAAATTAATGGGAATTTCTGGGTCTTCCACCGTTTGCAATGCCTCAATTACTGCGTTTGCATTCGCTTGTGTGTTCGTGTTTAATGGCTTACCCGATTGTGTTACCGCCCCTTCTGCACGGGCTTTGGTGTTAAAAAAATCTGGTTCGTTGGCGACTTTTTCTGGGTCTAATAAACTAGGTTTAGTGGTCATATTCACCCCCGTAGCATGCGTATTGCTTTATTAAGGGCGGTAATAAAAATATCAATATCGCCTTTGTCATTATAAAATGCCATGGACACACGCAGGCTGCTGACAACCCCCAGCCGTTGCATAAGCGGATGGGCACAGTGTCGCCCCACCCGTACACACACCTTGTACTGATTTAAAATTGTGGCAATATCGGCCGCATGTACCCCCGCCACAACAAAAGATACAATGGGGGCTTTATCAAAAGTATCGGTGCTTAGTATATCCGTAGCAAACCCCAATATCCGCACCCCATCGATAGCCAATAATTGTTGATGTACATAAAAACTCAGATCTTGTTCGTGTTTATAAATGGTATCCAACCCAATATTTTGTATATATGTAATCGCCGTGCCCAAACAAATAATGGGAACAATCGGGGGGGTCCCCGCTTCGAATTTTATGGGGGGGTTTTCGTATTCGATACGGTCAAAAGACACATTTTTAATCATATCACCCCCGCCTAAAAATGGGGGCATCTTTTCCAATATATGGTATTTACCCCACAACACCCCAACACCATTTGGGGCAAACAGTTTATGCCCCGTGAACGCATAAAAATCCACCCCTAACGCCTGTACATCGACAGGGCGGTGCATCACCCTTTGTGCCCCATCCACCAACACCAGTGCATGGACGGATTTGGCAATTTTCACCACCGCTGGTATATCCACCGCCGTACCCAAAACATTGGAAGTGTGGGTTATTGCCACCAATGCTGTATCCGCATTGACCAAGCCGTGTAACGCCTGCATATCCAATGTACCATTTGGCAATATGGGACACACTTTAACCGTAATATTTTGGCGTTCTGCCAACAAATACCAAGGGACGATATTGGCGTGGTGTTCCATTTCCGATATGATAATTTCCGCCCCATCAGGTAAAATTTGCCCTAAGCTATATGCCACTAAGTTAAGGGATTCGGTTACAGATTTGGTAAAAATAATTTCATTTTCCTGTGCATTGATAAAATCCGCCACAATCGCACGGGTATTTTCGTATGCGGTGGTAATTTCCTGCGACATATCATATGTACCCCGATGGACATTGGCATACACTTTGGCATTAAAATAATTTTGTGTATCCAAAACGCATTGGGGTTTTTGTGCGGATGCCCCGCTGTCTAAGAAACATAATTCTGATTGTGACAGTACAGGAAAATCTTTTTTATATGGCATGTATGTTATCTCTCTGTTTACAACATCAGACTAATATATGTTTAACCCTTTCCAGAGTCATATCCCGAAGGAAATCCCGTAAGGTTTCATTTTTAATGTCTTGCAATACTTCGATCAAAAACGCTTTTAACAACAGCTGGCGGGCGGTGGCTGTGTCGACCCCCCTGGATTGCAAATAAAATACCTGCTCCGTGTCTATTTCACCTGTGGATGCCCCGTGGGAACATTTTACATCATCCGCATAAATTTCAAGTTCTGGTTTACAATCCACCTCTGCATCCCGTGATAATAAAATTGCCCGATGCATTTGATACCCATCGGTCAATTGTGCTTGGCGGTCCACATAGATTTTACCTTGAAATATCCCTTGTGCACAATCGTTTAAGATACCTTTGAACAATTGACTGGATTCACAACCTTCCGCCATGTGGCGTACACATACAGTGTTGTCAACTTTTTGTGTGGCATCTGTAATATATATACCACGAATATCCGTATTTGCCTGTGCCCCATTTAAATCCACATACACTTCGTTACGGGACAATACGGTATTTAAACATACAAATATATGGTTATACACCCCTTTTTGTGCCACATGGGCACGGGTAAATGCCACATGATGGCTAATGCCGGTATCCTGTTGCAATTTATAATGGGATAATTTTGCGTCTTGTTCAATGGTAATTTCCGTTACCGCATTGACCAACACATCGCCAGACTGCATTTGAAACGATTCGATAATTTCCGCTGTTACCCCCGATTTTACCAACAATTGCAAGCGGGGAAAGGTAACCACACCATCGCCCCCATGCACATACGCTAAATGCAGGGGGTTTTTCATATTTTGACTGATAACAACCGTGATGGCTTGTGTATAATGGGCGGTGTTTAAGGCAACCATAGCATGATCTTGCTGCGTGTGGGTATCGCTATTTTTGTCCAAAGTTGTATCGACCGTAACTGTAACCCCATCGGGTAAATTCGGCACATCCCCCACGCCCCCATTGGTGATAATAATACAAGGGGTATCCCCCAGCACATATGGGGGGGGAACCGCCCCTATGCCCGCTTGGGTCGTGTACGATTTGCCTAATAAGATTTTTTTTAAATCCGTATAGTGCCAATTTTCCACTTTTTTAGTGGGTAATCCCAATTTTTCAAAAACTTGGTACGCATCTTTGTGGGCATTCATCGGTATGTCATGTAAAAATGTTGTCATGGTGTATACCCCCTATACAAATGCCTGATAGCCTTTTTCTTCCAATTCCAGTGCCAGTGTATAATCGCCTGTTGTAGCAATTTTTCCATCGACCATAATATGGACAAAATTTGGCTTAATATAATCCAACAAGCGCTGATAATGGGTAATAATTAACATGGCATTGGTGTCGTTATGAATATGATTTACGCCTGCTGCCACCACCCGCAACGCATCGATATCAAGTCCAGAATCTGTTTCATCCAGAATCCCTAATGACGGATTTAAAACCGACATTTGTAAAGTTTCCATACGTTTTTTTTCCCCCCCAGAAAAGCCCACATTAACCGACCGTTTTAACATATCATCACGAATACCCAATTCTTTGGCTTTGGTGCGTAACAGTTTGATAAATTTTAAATTGTCATATTCGTCGCATTGTTGGTAACGGCGTTTGGCATTAAACGCATGGCGTAAAAATGTAGATATGGCAATTCCTGGAATTTCCACAGGATATTGAAACGCCAAGAAAATACCCTCATTTGCCCGTTCATCCACTTCCATTTCCAGTAAATCTTGCCCATTATACACAATCGATCCTTCGGTTACTTCATAATCCTCAGCCCCCGCCAAAATTTTTGATAAAGTTGATTTTCCCGTACCATTTGGACCCATAATCGCATGAATTTCACCCATATTAATGGTTAAATCAAGACCATTTAAAATTTTAAGCCCGCTGTCGGCAACTTCCGCATGCAGGTTTTTAATTTCTAATAATGTCATCTTTGTATCCTTAATATTGTTTTATATGTTTGCATATTGCATATATTACCCATATATTACCCGACGGATCCTTCGAGGGATATACCAATAAGTTTTTGGGCTTCGACGGCAAATTCCATAGGCAATTCTTGCATCACCTCTTTGCAAAATCCATTGACAATTAAGCCAACTGCTTCTTCTTCGTCCATGCCCCGTGTGGTACAGTAAAACATCTGTTCATCGGCAATCTTAGAAGTCGTAGCCTCATGTTCCATGACCGCCGTTGGGTTACGGTTTTCAATATATGGCACCGTGTGTGCCCCACAATTATTACCGATTAACAAGCTATCACATTGGGTGTGATTACGGGCATTTTCCGCATTTTTGCCAATCTTAACCAACCCACGATAGGTCTGATCCGATTTACCTGCGGAAATCCCCTTCGACACGATACGGGATTTGGTGTTTTTACCAATGTGAATCATCTTGGTACCTGTATCTGCCTGTTGGCGGTTGTTGGTAATGGCAACAGAATAAAATTCGCCAATGGAATTATCACCCCGTAAAATACAACTGGGATATTTCCAGGTTACGGCGGATCCCGTTTCCACCTGTGTCCATGAGATTTTTGAATTGTCCCCCCGGCAATCCCCCCGCTTGGTAACAAAATTATAAATACCGCCTTTGCCATCCGCATCCCCAGGATACCAATTCTGCACAGTCGAATATTTAATTTCCGCATTATCCAAAGCAACCATTTCCACCACCGCCGCATGCAATTGATTTTCATCCCGTTGTGGTGCGGTACAGCCTTCTAAGTACGATACATAACTGCCCTCTTCTGCGATAATCAGGGTGCGTTCAAATTGTCCTGTGTTTTCTGCATTAATACGAAAATATGACGACAATTCCATGGGGCAATCCACCCCTTTTGGCACATACACAAACGACCCATCGGTAAATACCGCCGCATTTAAGGCGGAAAAGAAATTATCGGATGCGGGTACGACTGTGCCAAAATATTTCTTTACCAAATCAGGGTATTGTTGTAACGCTTCGCCAATGGAACAAAAAATAACCCCATGTTCTTTTAAAGTCTCTTGATAGGTTGTGCCCACAGATACAGAATCAAAAATGGCATCGACCGCAATCGGCTTTGCCCCCTCTACACCCGCCAATACTTTTTGTTCCGCCAACGGAATGCCCAATTTTTCATACACTTCCAACAAGGCGGGATCCACTTCTTCCAACGATTTGGGTTTATCCATAGACTTAGGCTGGGCATAATATGCCAATGATTGGTATTCTATTTTATCGTACAGAACCTTTGCCCATTCGGGTTCATCCATTTTTTGCCATAATTTGAACGCTTTTAATCGATGTGCTGTCATCCAAGATGGTTCGTTTTTTTTGCTGGAAATACGGCGGATAATATCTGCGTTTAAACCAATGGGAAAATCTTCCATTTCAATATGGGAAACAAACCCATATTTATATTTTTCTTGTCCAAGCTTTTGAACTTGTTTTATTGTTTCTTGTGTTGCTACCATTATTTTATACCCTTTATAAGTCAATTTATGAATTTATGTGTAACATATATTATATTGTATCTTTATATGTAATCCCTTAATTTTGATTAAGTTATTTTAAAAACCCAACTGGTGCGGATATTTCCCGCAAGGATACGGTTTCAAATGATGCCTTTACCGCCCCATTTAATTTGTCCCATCCCCCAGACATAGGGCATAATGGTTCGACGGAACAATCCACTTCGTCCACTGTGTCCACACAAGCGGTCAGGGCAATGGGACCGTCAATAGCTGTAACAATTTCCGCAACCGATATATCATCCGCATATCGATCAAGACTATATCCCCCTTGTACCCCCCGTTGGGATTTTAAAATCTTTGCCTTTGTCAGCATTTTTAAAATTTTTGACACCGTGGGCAACGGCAAGTGCGTGCGTTCCGACAATTCCGAAGCATTTAACAAATTCCCCGGCGTAGCCGCCACAAAACACGATAAAATTACCACTGAATAATCTGTCATTTTTGAAACACGAATCATTATGAATACCCTCCTGAGAAAATGATACAAAACACGATAGCTGCATATTAAAATATATGCCCACAGTATACACCTAATGTCCCCCATAAATCAACATAAAAAAATACCCATTCATACTAAATAATAAAAACAAAGGAGCATAAGGGACATAATGGCAAAGCATATTATACTGATCATGTATTTGCATTTAAGGAATCTCTGAAGAATTATTATGTTTTGTTATGCATTTTTTTATGTTAAAATACTGTTATGATTTATTCATTATTTGTTGCTTTAATTTATTATAGAAATGGATTTTTAATTATGTCACAGTTATCGTTTATCCAGTTGGGCATTGGGAATAAAAAGTTACGGAGTGAGGTTTTTTTATCTGAGATGGACAGTGTAATCCCTTGGGATAGATTATGTTCATTGATAAAGCCCTATTATAGTAATAATAGACTGGGTCGTCGTCGGATGCCTTTGTGTTTGATGTTACGGATATATTTTTTACAACAGTGGTATAATTTATCTGATCCTCAGGCGGAGGATTGGATATACGACCGTATATCGTTTCAAAGATTTTTAAAGTTAGATTTAATTTCAGATAGTGTTCCGGATGAAACGACGATTTTAAACTTTCGTCATTTGCTTGAAAGGCATGATTTGACACAAGCGATATTTGACAGTATCAATCAGTTGCTTATTGAGAAGGGTCTTTTGTTACAAGAAGGGACGATAGTAGACGCCAGCATAATCCACGCTCCGACCTCGACGAAGAACGCAAAAAAAAAGCGTGATACAGATATGAGTTCGACAAAGAAAGGTAATAAATGGTATTTTGGTATGAAGATGCACATAGGTACACAGGTAAGGGGTAGACCGATTATTCACAGTGTGCAGACCAGCACAGCCAAAGAGCATGACCGACAGTATAAACAATGCTTGTTACATGGTAAGGAAAAGATAATCTGTGGTGATAAAGGCTATAGCAGTGATAAGGATAAAAGCCAATTTCGTGAAGCGGGCATATTTTGTGCTGTACTTGATAAAGCAAAACGAGGTAAGGCAGGTAGTGTCAGTAGGAAGTTATCGCAGAAACAACAAAAACGCAATGAACGGCTGTCGTCAATACGGGCAAAAGTGGAACACCCATTTAGGATTATAAAATGCCAATGGAAGTACACGAAAGTCCGTTATCGTGGATTAGATAAAAACACGCATCAAATTAAAACACTTTGTGCATTAGCAAATATCTATATGGTGAGGAAAATACTTCTCACTTAGAAAACCAAGGGGATACCTGCGTCCAAAATCCAGATTTTGATACAAAACACATAAAAAAACCGCAAAAATCAGCAAAAATTACAAAAATTAAACCCAAAATTCAAACTATAAACATAAAAACAACAAAATAAATCAGTTATTCAGATGTTCCTTAATTTAAAAAGTTCATATGTAAATACAAAATTTATTTTTTATTATTTAAAGAATAATCAAAATATGATAAATAAAAAAATATTTCAAGGTGCAGGATTAAAAAATCCAAATAAAAAATCTTTTGCAAAATTAAAAATCCCCATCCCTCCCCTTGAAATACAGAAAAAATAGTTGACATTCTTGATAAATGGGTTAATTATAATGACAATGCCAATCTTTCGTGATTGTAAGATGGTGCAACACAAGTCAGAATATGCAAGCGTTGCAAAGTTTGGTATATACAGTCAATTGGGCGTAATTCTTGGGTATATCGTTGGTATAGGATTTGATTAAAATCAGATACATCAAGATGGGGTAAATCTACCCCCCAATACACTTAAAATAGATTGCCTTGCTGTACTGGCTTGTCTGCCAAGAAGAGCGTCATATATTTGATATTGTGTCAGATTTCCGCCCGCTTGCCGTATCATATCGGATAAAATAGTGATGGAAATGACCTCACTATCGACAAGTATACCATCACAATTAAAGATGAGCTATTCAATTGTATTTTTTGGGTCATGCGGTAGAGATCTGTTCGTTTAGCTGTTTTTCTAATTGTTGCACCCGTTCGATACCATGAAATAATCCAGATTCAAACCAATTCGGTTGTTCCCCTGCAAACAAATCCAAAAAAGATATGGCATAATTCCAATTTTCATGGACATTTTCTTTGAACGACCACCAAGTTTCCACTTTATCCAAGGCAGGACTTTGGGTAATTTGTACCCCAAAATCGTTGTGCAATATGGCCTGTCGTACATTCAAGCAATAAGCAACATAGACAAAACCTTCTGGCCAAAAATACTCGGGTAACGACATATCGGTGGCTATGGGCATAGAGATTATGGACACAGGTTTTTTAACAATCAAATGTTTCAGCATTTGTCCAGATGCAAATCCCACATAGGCAATGCGTTGTTTGGATTGTGATGGTTTCATATATTCGATTGTACGAATCCATTCGACAAAGCATTCGGTCAAGATTTCGGGATCTAATTTAAACTGAATTTGTGTTCTAGTTTCAATGGCTTCTATTTGTTCTTCAAATGTAGACCGAAACCACCGTAAGCGTTGTAAGGATTTTCGATATGCCTGATTCCTAGGAACTTTTAGATTGAATGAGTCTTGTTGTTTTTTTGGACACATCAAACAATCTCCGCATGGGTTTGTAGCAATCGGGCAAGGGCTTGTTTGTCGTGTCCTGCCTGTTTGATTTGCCCATGGATAACAGCCGATAAATCGCAACAAGCATGTAACAAATGGTGTTCTTGTTCAATTTTATAGTCCCGTGCCAAAAGTAACCATAGCATATGGGCGAAATAGGTTATTTCAACGGTTTTTTGTATATTTTTATCGTTGGAACGATATGCATTCAGACTTCTGTGCGTGCGAATAACCCCTTGTTTCATGAGTTGTATTAACACACAAGAGGCATTATTATATGTATTTTCATGTGAGGATATATTTATTTCCGCTTTGCGATAGGCACAGGCTGATAACATTTCACTGATAAAAAATTCTTCTTTTAATCCAATGCGTTGTTGTACATATGCCAATGTGGGCTTTAAATTGTCATAGGTGGTTTTAGCAAACAAGCAGGGGGCATCGTCTTGGATAATAATTTTGGTGAATGTTGCCATTTCTGAATCACGGGTAATGGCGGGATCTAAATATTGATGAATGGCATTTCCAATATGGCGTTCCATATGTCCCGCAAAAGTATCTACATGCCGTACAATGGATGTAGATGGTTTCTTTAAAAATGTGGGAAATATGGCAATAACTCGCATACCAACGGATCGCAAATACAGCAAAACATATTTCACACCACGACATATATCTTTAATTACAAGACCTGCTGTGTGATAAATTCGAGAATTAACTATAGAATGATGAGCCATTTTGAAACTCCTTTTTCCATTTATTGTACCATCAGGCAATAATACTAGACTTAGTATAGCACAAAATTTGGATTTGGTATACCCTTAAAATTTGTGCATGTGATATCATAAAAAATTTAAATTTTATTGATATAATAGCCTTTTTTAACATATGTCCTACCATTTACCGTATAGATTTTGTTTTGGTTGTATGCATAAATTCCAATGTGGTTGCAAGGTCTTTGACAATCGCCTGTGATCCCAAACCCATAGCATTTTGAGCTGATGATGCTTGTGCCAGTCGCACACAATTTTTGGGGGTCATGCCCAAGTGCAAGCCTGTGGCAAATCCCGCATTAAAGCAATCCCCACAGCCACAAGTACATATTATATCAATATCAAAAGCAGGAATTTCAAAGCGTTCTCCTGAGTGATGATGGTACATTGCCCCCTGTTCGCCCAGTGTCAATATGACACACCCCGTACCCTTGTCCAAAAGATAATCGGCAATCTGATCTAAATCATGCAAGCCAGACAATGCCATCGCCTCTTCCTCTGAGGGCATAAAATAATCCGTATAAGGCAACAAGGGTTCAATTAGTGCCAAATCGTCTCTTGTTGATGCAAACACATCAAGGGTGGTGATACAGCCATTGTCTTTGGCTGTTTTCATAATTTCTGCGGTCCGCCCCTTGTCCATGGTATCCATTAAACCCACGCCACCCACATGTAAAATCTTGGTATCAATCACCCGATCAATTTGCGTGTCTTTAATATAAAACCCCCCGGTCGCCCCCCTTTTGTGCAGGGCTGGACGGGCCCCGTCAGGACGGGTTGTGACAATCGATGAGGATGTGGTAAAATGAGGGCATATTTCCATATTTTGAATGTCGATATCAAAGCTTTTTAGTTTTTGTAAAACCCAATCCCCCATATCATCGGCACCGATACCGCCAACCGCTTGTACAGACAGACCGTGTTTGGCGGCAACAATAGACGCCGATCCCGCCGCCCCTGATACGGCAAGGGTCAATTCGTCAATAAAATATGTATTTCCCCCAGGTGGAATGTCATTTACCGGGCGTCCAAGACAGTCGAAAGTATAAAAACCAATGGAAGTATAATCAAAAGCCATAATGCTATCGCAATCTTTTGCCCGTGTCCGCATCAAAGAAATACAGGTGTTGGGTGTCAAATGCCACATGTACCGCTGAACCTAGTTCCGCCCGATAGGTACGATCCGCCTTAATCTCAAAATGTAAATCCCCCACCTTAACAGTTAAATAGGTCATATCGCCCGTTGGTTCCAACCCATACACTTCGCCCATAAGGTGGGCATTTGATGGCGTTTTTGATACAGTACAGTCTTCTGGGCGAATACCAATCTTACATTGTCCTCTGTGGGCAATGTCAATCCCTGTTATCTTTACCCCATGGGCAATGAAATCCCTATCTTTAAGTACCCCATCCATAATATTCATGGGCGGTGCCCCAATAAAACTGGCAACAAAGGTGTTGGCAGGATTGGAATAAATCTCATCTGGGGTGCCAATTTGCTGAATCGATCCTTTGTCCATAACCACAATACGATCTGCTAATGTCATTGCCTCAATCTGATCGTGGGTAACATACACAGAAGTGATTTTTAATTGCCGTTGCAATTGTTTAATTTGAATCCGCATGGCTTGTCGTAATTTGGCATCAAGGTTCGATAATGGCTCATCCATCAAAAACACTTGTGGGGAACGGACAATTGCCCGTGCCAATGCCGCCCGTTGTCGTTGCCCCCCAGACAATGCCCCTGGTTTTCTGTCTAAGTATTCACCCATTTCCACCATGTTAGCGGCTTTGCGAATACGGGCATCTTGTTGTTCCTGTGCCACACCTCGCATGCGTAAGGGAAAACGGATATTTTCGTAAATGCTCATATTTGGATATAGGGCATATCCCTGAAATACCATGGCAACATCTCGGTCACGAGCATCTACATCGTTCATCAATTCACCATCCATAATAACTTCTCCTTCCGAGGGGTGTTCGAGTCCAGCAATCATGCGCATGGTGGTAGTTTTTCCACATCCAGATGGACCAAGCAGAACCAAAAATTCTTCGTCTGCAATATCTATATTCACATTGCGAACACCATAAAATTCCCCCCATTTTTTTTGAATATTGTTCAGTTGTATCCGTGCCATTTTTCTATCCTTTCATTCTTATCCTTTGACCGCTCCCATGGTTAAACCACGGGACAGATGTTTTTGTATCAGCAATACCACGATGAACACGGGCAAGAACGCAAGGAACGATACCAACGCAATTGCATTATAAATCACCCCATCCGATCCGCCCGTAAAGTTGGCAAGGGCAACGGACATCGTATACGCTTTTGAGGTAGAGGCGATAAGCAGAGTAAATAAAAACTCATTAATCGCAAAAATCATGGCGATTACCCCTGCGGTGATAATCCCCGGCAGGATTGCAGGCACAATAATTTCCCAAAGGATACGCACATCCCCCGCCCCGTCTGTACGAGCAGCATCTTCTAATTCTTTGGGAATATCAATCATATAAGATCGAATAATCCATGTGACAATCGACAGGTTGATTGCCGCATAAATGAGCATCAACGCCCACACGGAATCTAACAAACTCAAATTGCGGAATAAAAAGAATATGGGAATGGCTACAATAGCTGGTGCCATCATACGGGTTGACAAGATATAAAAACCAATATCGTCCCGTCCTTTATAATCATATCGTGCCAAAGAATATGCCGCTGGAATTGCCAAAATTAAATCAATCACCACTGATCCAAAAATGGCAAGAACTGAATTTAACAAATATTTCGCCATCGGCCAATCTTGCCAAATCATCTCCCATGCTTCAAGGGAAAAAGTCGGAAAATAAATTGGGGTTGGGGTGATAATTTCTACACGTGGACGCAAACCAATTGTTAAAAACCACAATACAGGTAACAAGCAGAATAATGCCCATGATCCCAATATAAGGTAACGGATAAACAGGCTTTCGCCTTTTGATTTACGAACAGATGCCATGATTTAAGTCCTCGCAGAAACAAATGCCCGTTTTACCACAATCTGTGCAATGACGATTGTTAAGATCAGCATGATAACTGAGGCTGCGGACGCATAACCAAAATTAAAAGATTTAAAACCAGTACGATAAATAAAATAACTGATTGTTTCTGTACCAAATGCAGGTCCGCCCTTTGTTACCACGAATACATTTGTAAACATGGTGGTAATATCGATCCCCCTTAACACAAGGGCAACCGCAATAATAGGCTTCATCATCGGCAGGGATATATTCCAAAATATTTTCCGCCAACTGGCACCATCCAGCCGTGCGGCTTCTTCCACTTCTTGGTCTTGACCTTGCAGACCTGCCACAAAAATAATAAATAAAAACGGTGTCCATTGCCACACATCGGCAACAATTAACAGCATTCTGCTCATCCATACGGAAGATTGGATGGCAAGGTTGCTGTCTATAAGACCTATACTTATCAAAATATCCGAAAATACACGGGCATCTTGGAATGCCAATTTAAAAATAAACGCCACTGCGGACGGCATAAACAACATGGGGACAAGAAATATAATCCGCCACCCCTTGACCCATGGATCCCGATAAGCAAAATACGCTAGTACCAATGCAATACTGCATTGTAATGTCAGTGAAATTATTCCAATTATAAAGGTGTTACCCAAAGCCCCCCAAAATTGGTAATCAACAAATAGTTCTGCATAATTTTGTGAACCTACATAATTCCATGGACCAAATTTTACCATGTAAAAACTTTGGACGATTGCATACACCCCTGGATAAAGCGTAATCATCATCAAATACAATACTGCTGGGGCAACAAGCAAATAAGGAAATAATGCCTTTGCCCTTTTACCTCGGCGTTTAAATTTTATTTCCCCTGTATGTGTTTGGGGTGTGGTTTTCATATGTTATATCCCAATACTTACATATTAGATGTATCCTCGGTCACAAAAATGCGACCGAGGATGTATTTTTGGTTGTGTATGATTAAAATGGCAATTTCTTACCACCCCCCACATACAACCCCGGTGCGGTTGTCGCATAATCAACAGGGTCGTTTCCTTTATAGAAACCATTGCTTGCCATAATCTTTTTGACCGCTGTTGCCGCGTTATCCAATGCCTGTTTGGCAGAAATTTTACCGACAATAGCACGGTTAATCTCATTACCAATCGCCAACTCCATGGGATTAGCCCCTGGAATCCGTGGCGAACACCATGCGTGGTCAAGGGATTTACCCCAAACTTCCGCCGGCTGGGAAACCGCTTGTAATCTTTTGTTTTCCAACACAGACCGATACCCTGGTGCCACACCATTGGCGTTGGCTTCATTCATTGCCATAATGGATGATGTTGTCAAGAATGCCAGCATCAAAAATGCCCCTTCTGGGTTCTTGGCAGATGCTGCCACCACAGAAGTTGAACCGGCAATATTTGGCGGTGCAAACCGTCCCCCAGCAATGCGGGGTTCATAAATCGTCACAAAGTCACCAACAATTTGTGATTGATCTGGACGCATTGCTTGTGTCCCAGAATCTTGCCAGCTGATATTGGTTGCCACTTGCCCCCCTAACCATGCGGCACGGTTTTCAGGCCAGCCTGCACCAGCGTATCCTTCGTTGGCATTTTTGGTAAGTTCAATCATAATTTCCAGACCTTTCATGCCTTCTTCGCCGTTGAAAATGGGTTCCCAATCTTCATTGAACAACATCATACCCGCTTGTGCGGCAATGTGTTCCCAAGTATATGTTGCCCAAAAACCGGGTGCCCCCATTAAACCAACACCAGACACACCCCGTGCCACTTTGTTAAGTTCCGCAGACAACCTGATGAGTTCGTCATAAGTCGGTACAGAACTTGCTTTGTCAATCGATCCGCCAAGGACTTCTTCAACATATTTCTTACGAAGATGTACCATTTGAATGTCACAATCAAATGGGATACCATACATCTTACCATTAAAGTACCCATAATTCAAGCGATATGTATCATAGAAATCATCCAGTGGCAGACCCCATTTTGCTGCTAAGTCATCCAGTTGATACAAGAACCCTGGTGCCGCAAAATCCCCCAACCATGGTGAGAAGAATTGTAATGCATCAAAACTGGCATTACCAGAAATAAATTCAGCGACCGCTTTGTCATACAGACTGTCATCTGGAATGGGAACAAGTTCTACGGTGATACCGGATAATTCTTCAAATGGTTTTAGGCCCTCAGCTGCGGATTCACGATCGGCGGCACCGATGGCAAATCGTACGGTTTTACCCGCTTGGGCTTTGCGAACGACCTCCCAGTCGACGGTACGAATCCAGTCTTTGTTGGGATCCCAAAGGGGGGCTCCACTCATATTATACAATTTTTGGTAATCCTGCCGTACATATTTTTTGACACTAATATCGTCCAAAATAGCCTGTGGATCTCTTTTTGCTGCAAAAGCTGTGGAAGCAAATGGTGTCGACAATGATACAACAGCAGTCGCTGCCCCAATCTTTGCCGTACCTTTTAAAAAGGAACGCCGGTTTATCGGTCCTTGCTTTTTCTTTGATTGTGGTGTTCTAAACATAAAAGTTCTCTCCTTCTGTTAAATAAATTTGAATTCAGACGGTACTTTTTTAGAATATATAATATTGAACAAAAGTTCGTCTTAGATAACAATAATTCATATTTTATTATATGTCAAGCGTATTTTTGTAAAAAAGTTCTTGATTTTATACTTTTGTAATGATAAATTATCAAAAGTTCTTTTTATAAAATACTTTAATGGAGAAAAATATATATGGCATCAAATATTGCACTTACGGGTTTGGCACAGGATTTGGCAACCTATGCGTCCACCCATACCCCCATTCGCATTGGCTTGATTGGGTGCGGTGAAATGGGTACAGATATTGTTACTTGTGCCATGTTAATGGATGGTATTGGTGTGGTGGCAATTGCCGATATTCGTCCCGATATTGCAATTAAGGCTGTGGAAATTGCCTATCAAAGTACAGGACATTCACAAATTGTTTCCACCACAAATGCCCTGAATGCGGTCATAGAATCGGGTAAAATTGCCATTATTGATGATGCACAAAAAATGTTGGAAAGTGGATTAATTGATGTGGTTATTGAAGCAACTGGTCTGCCGGGGATTGGGGCAGAATTAGGCATTATGGCAATGGAACGAGGCAAACATCTTGTGATGATGAATGTAGAAGCCGATGTAACAATAGGATCGTATTTAAAGGCACAAGCGGACAAACTGGGCGTTGTCTATACGCTTGGGGCGGGGGATGAACCCTCTTCGTGTATGGAATTGATTGAATTTGTGTCTGCTATGGGACACAAGATTGTATCCGCAGGTAAAGGAAAAAATAACCCTTTAAATTTTGATGCTACCCCAGATGTTTATGAAGAAGAGGCGATTCGCAGAAATATGAATCCACGGATGTTAGTAGAATTTGTCGATGGTTCTAAGACTATGGTGGAAATGGCGGCAATTGCCAATGCCACAGGATTAATTCCCGATAAATCAGGTATGCACGGTCCGTCCGCTACGGGCGATCAACTGTCGTCCGTACTGGTCCCACAACAGGCAGGCGGTGTGTTGTCTGGGGTTGGGCGGGTGGATTATTCCATTGGCACAGGTCTTGCCCCAGGGGTTTTTGTGGTCGCAGAAATGGCACATCCACGGGTGCATGAACGCATGGAAGACCTGAAAATGGGGAAAGGTCCATACTTTACTTTCATTCGTCCGTATCATTTGACTTCTCTGGAAGTCCCCTTAAGCTGTGCCCGTGCCGTATTGTATAAAAAAGCCGATATGGTGCCCCTCAGTACCCCCGTTGCCGAAGTGTGTGCGGTTGCCAAACGGGATGTATCTGTTGGGGAAAAACTCGATCAGATTGGTGAATATTGTTATCGGGCGTGGATTATGGAAGTCCAAGATGCAAAATCCAAACAGGCGGTTCCCGTTGGGTTATTGGCGGGAGCAACCGTTTTACAACCAGTAAAAAAAGGGGAATTACTGACCTATAACACGGTAATGCCTGATGCTTCGGCAAAAATTGTAGAACTTAGAAACTTACAAGACCTTATGATTTCATAAGGAACATTATGACAATACGAAGAGTGAAAAAAATGACAAAAGCAAAAATGAAAAATACACCATTTACCATAGACACCTATACGCCAGAACAATTGAAACAGGCATTACGAAAAATGCTTCTTATTCGCAAGTTTGAAGAAGGAGCAGAAGATTCTTATACACGGGGGTTTATTCATGGTACTATGCACCTGTCTATTGGGCAAGAGGCAAGTGCGGTTGCCAGTTGTATGTCTTTAACAGACGACGATCAGATTACTTCAACACACCGTGGGCATGGACATTGTGTTGCCAAAGGGGCGAATGTTGCCCGTATGTTTGCAGAATTTTTTGGCAAAGAAACGGGTTACTGCAAAGGGCGGGGCGGATCTATGCACATTGCGGACTTTGAAAAGGGAAACTTGGGGGCAAATGGTATTGTAGCGGGTGGTATTCCCATTGCTGTTGGGGCAGGTTTGACTTCGAAACGCTTAAATTTGGGTAAAGTGGTTGTATGTTTTTTTGGTGATGGGGCAAATAACGAAGGGGCTTTTCATGAATCACTCAACATGGCATCGATTTGGAAATTACCTGTGGTTTTTGTATGTGAAAACAACAAATATGGTATGTCCACATCTACGGAACAATCAACAGCAGTGGAACATATTGCCGACCGGGCAGGGGCATATTCGATGCCAGGTATTACAGTGGATGGTAACGATTTTTTTGCGGTGGCAGAAGCTATGCACCATGCGGTAGAACGGGCAAGAGTGGGGGATGGACCATCATTGATTGAAAATATAACCTATCGTTGGCGGGGGCATTCAAAGTCCGATCGTAACCGATATCGCACCAAAGAAGAGATTAACGCATGGATGGAAAAAGACCCAATTCAACGGTTTTCAAGAACCCTGCAAGACCATAAAATCCTGTCTCAGGACGAGGTTAATGCTTTGGAAATGGATGTGGATATGGAAATTGCCAAGGCTATCGAATTTGCGAAATCTAGCCCAGATCCCATTGTGGGCGAAGTTACACGGGATGTATATACGGAGGGTACAGTATGAGTACGCAAGATATCAACACAACGACATCGAATGAAATTATCGAAATGTCATATGCAGAAGCCATCCGTGATGCGTTGGATATTGCCTTGACCCAAGATGAACGGGTTGTGCTTATGGGCGAAGATATTGGTGTGTATGGCGGGGCATTCCAAGTTACGGGTGACCTTGTGCATAAACATGGTGCAGACCGTGTTATCGATACGCCTATTTCTGAACTTGGCGGTGCTGGTGTTGCGGTGGGGGCTGCTGCAACGGGGCTTAGACCAATTTTTGAATTTCAGTTTTCTGATTTTGCTATGTTGGCGATGGAACAGATTTGTAATCAAGCAGCCAAGATGCGGTATATGTTGGGTGGGGCTGTATCCGTACCAGTTGTTATGCGTTTTCCCGCTGGTTCAGGCACGGGTGCTGCTGCTCAGCACAGCCAGAGTTTAGAGGCGTGGTTGGGGCATGTTCCTGGTTTAAAGGTGGTACAACCAGCAACTCCGTATGATGCCAAAGGGATGCTATTATCAGCATTGGAAGACCCTGACCCAGTCATGATTTTTGAACACAAAATCTTGTACAAAATGAAAGGTCCTGTGCCAAAATGGCATTATACAGTCCCTTTAAACAAAGCAGAAATCCGCCGTTTGGGTGCGGATGCAACAATCGTTGCCTCATCTATTATGGTACATAAGGCATTAGAAGCTTCTGAAATTTTGGCAGGCGATGGTATCTCATTGGAAGTGATTGATTTAAAATCAATTAGACCTATTGATACGCACACAATTATTGAAAGTGTTAAAAAAACTTCCCGTTTGATATGTGTGTATGAAGGCGTAAAAACCTTGGGAATTGGTGCGGAAATCAGTGCCCTTATATCAGAAAGTGAAGCGTTTGATTTTTTGGATGCTCCGATTATACGACTGGGGGGGGCAGAATCTCCAATTCCATATAACCCCATGCTAGAAAAGGCATCTGTACCACAGGTTGATGATATTGTGGTAACCGCAAAAAAATTGTGCAAGGGGGAAATATAAATGCCCATAGAAGTTATCATGCCAAAAGTTGATATGGACATGACCACTGGCACAATCGCCACTTGGTGTGTAGCGGAGGGGCAGTCTGTTAAAAAAGGTGATACCCTGTTTGATATCGAAACAGACAAGGCCACTATGGAGGTCGAAAGCCCCGCCACAGGGGAACTGCATTTTGTGTCTGCACAAAATGGGGATGTTGTGGAAATAGGCAAATGTGTTGGGTGGATTTTTGCAGAAGGGGAAGCCGTGGAAAATCCTATATCAGAACTTGGCGAATCTTCCTCTTCTGAAATACAGATTGTTGCTGAGAACAGTCCCAAAAAGGATAAGGCTTCAGACACCACAAGTATATTACAATCGGATATCCGTGTGCGGGCAACACCCCTTGCCCGCCGTATCGCTAAGTTAAATGGTATCGATATTGCGACGATAACAGGTACGGGTCCACGGGGACGGATTACCAAGTCTGACATAGAAAATATACAACAATCGTTACCGATTAAACCCGCCGTCACACATGCGGTGGGTGGTGTGGAATCTGTGGCATCAAAATCATTATTGGATGATCTTGGTATCGCCTATGAAACCGTTGCCACAGACCGTATGCGTCAAACCATTGCCAAACGCTTAACCGAAAGCAAATCGACAATTCCACATTTTTATTTAGAAATGGATTGTCAACTGGATGCCTTATTGGCGTTTAGGCAACAGGTAAATGATTCCCTCAGTGCCATAGGAGGGGGAAAAATATCTATCAATGATATGTTGGTACGGGCGTGTGCCCAAGCGTTAAAAACTGTTCCAGAAGCCAATGCTTCTTGGGCAGGGGATGAGATTATTCGGTATAAAGATGCCAACATTTCCGTTGCTGTTGCTATTGATGGTGGTTTAATTACACCAGTGGTGCGACAGGCACAAAATAAATCTTTAAACACAATTTCTGCGGAAATTTCCGACCTTGCTAGTCGGGCAAAATCGGGCAAACTGAAATCCCATGAATATCAAGGAGGATCTTTTTCAATTTCAAACCTTGGTATGTTTGGGGTGAAATCGTTCAGTGCCATTATCAATCCACCAGAAAGTATGATTCTTGCTGTGGGCAAGACAGAAAGACGCTTTGTCGAAGATGAAAACGGTAATCCCGTTGGTGCAACCTTGCTGTCGGTAACTTTGTCGTGTGATCATCGTGTTGTTGATGGGGCATTAGGTGCTAAATGGCTGTTGGAATTTAAACGGTTTGTGGAAAATCCTATTTTGTTGAGTATTGATTTGGGTCGAGTCAGTTGACACTTAAACTTATATGATTTATGGTTACTTTGAAAATATCGGGTACACAAAAATTTCAGGAGTAAAAAAATCGTGTCCATAACTGAAAAAAAACTAAAAAAAAGAAATGGAAATCGAACCGTAGATGTTACGCAAGAACAACGCATCCGAGCAGCGTGGCTATATCATATTGAAGGTATGAATCAACAACAGGTGGCAACCGTTCTTGGTATTACCCGATTGCAAGTTACTCGGCTATTGAAAGATGCTCGAAAAAGGGGTGAAATTGTTATTCAAATCCATTCTGAACTGCAATCGATTATCACAATACAGCGAAAAATAGAAAATCTATATGGGGTTTCTAGGGTTATAGTTACCCCCCGCTCTGATGCCACATCTGATGCGGTAAAATCTATTGCTATGGCGGCGGGACGATTTATATCCGATTATGTGCAACCGGGTATGACAATTGGGGTGGGTTGGGGGCGTACATTGTATTCCACATTACCCCATATAGAAGGGCGGGACTTAGAAGATGGGCGGGTAATTTCTTTGTTAGGGGGGATCGCAGAAGCCAAGCGGTTTAACCCCGCTGAATTTGCATGGCAATTTGCCGAGCGATTTAATGGCGAAGGGTATCTTGTACCCGCCCCTGCCTTGGTCGACAGTGCGGAAACCAAACATGCCCTGCTGGAGCGTTGCGGTATTGCCCAGATATTCGAACAGGCAAATTCATTGGATGTTGCCTTTATCAGTACCGGCGGTATTATGAATTTAAACACCTCTTATAGGGTGGGGCATGTGTCCGAAGCCGACCGCAAATCCCTTATCCAAGAAGGCGTAGTCGGGGATGTATTATATAATTTTATCAATATCAAAGGCGAAATAGTCAAACATCCCATTAATGACCGTTCTATCTGTATCGACATTGCAAAGCTAAAACGGGCAAAAGATATTGTGCTAATCTCTGGTGGGGCGGAAAAAGTGGAATCGCTCATCGGCACACTTAGACTATTAAAGCCATCCTATTTTATCACCGATGAAATCACTGCACAAACAATCGCTGAATATAATTTTAAAGCGTAAGATATATTGATTATTGTAGGTGATAGCCGTAGGAGAAGTGGCTCCCAAAAACTGGACAATGATTTAAGTTTCATTTATATTTCATTTATATATAGAAATAAGGAGATTTATTAAATGAGTAAAATACGGAAGAATTACCCTGCTAAATTCAAAAAAGAGGTTGTTTTGGCAGTATTGCGTGATGACACGCCGATATCGGAATTATCGTCTCGTTTTGGAGTGCATGCTACGGTTATTCAAAGGTGGAAGCGAGAGGCTGTTTGCTCTATTGAGGCAGGATTTTCAGGCAATCTTGACAAACAAAAGCATGATAGCGAAGCCCATGTTAAAGAGCTTCATGCCAAGATAGGTCAATTGACGATTGAACGGGATTTTTTGTCGGACATTTCGGATCGTTTAGGATTACAGGTTAAAAAAAAATGGTAAATTCTAATTCCCCCGATTTAAGTATTGTGCGTCAATGCGAGTTGCTTGGAATGAACCGTTCAAGTTATTACTATCAATGTAAAGAAGAGAGTGATTTTAATGTGGAGTTGATGGAACAGATAGCCCAGCAACATTTACAAACGCCTTTTTATGGTGCGAGGCAAATGATGCGTCATTTAATCCGCCAAGGCTATAAGGTCGGCAGAAAACGCATCCGCAGGCTGATGAAGGTACTGAGGCTAAAAGCAATTTACCAAGAGCCAAAAACATCTACTATAAACCCGCAACATAAGGTGTATCCGTATTTGTTGAGAAACTTGGATATTAACCGTCCTAATCAGGTTTGGTGTACAGATATTACTTATATCCCGATCAAACGAGGGTTTTTATATTTGGTTGCTGTTATGGATTGGTATAGTAGGAAGGTACTCTCATGGCGTTTATCTAATACGCTGGATAGTAGGTTTTGTGTTGAAGCGTTAAATGATGCTTTGGCAAAATACCCCACCCCAGAGATATTTAATACAGACCAAGGCAGTCAGTTTACTTCCCTTGATTTTACGGATACCTTAAAAGATAATGGTATTCGTATATCTATGGATGGTAAAGGGTGTTGGAAGGATAATGTCATAATTGAAAGATTTTGGAAATCATTGAAGTATGAATGTGTTTATTTGCAAGCATTTACCAGCGGTGTAATGGCTAAGGAAAGCATAAGAAAATGGCTTAAATTTTACAACCAAGATAGACCCCATTCACATTTCGGTTTGACAACACCCGCAGAAACATATACAATGCATTCTCATGCAAAAGAAGTTCCGCCTACGGCTACACTTACTTTTACATGAGAATATACATATTTAACCACATAAGTGAAGCTTAAAATAGGCTTAGTACTGTCCTAACAAAGGGGACCACCTCTCCACCACCTCTCCACCTCTAAAAAGTCTATCTTAACTTTAACAGTTAGTGGTCCAAACGATGGGGTCCACTTCTGATAATGCTACTTTTCATAAAACACAGGATACACAAAATCTTATAAAAGATAAAAGGTTTATATTGGAATATTTGCCACCATATTCTCCACAACTTAATCCGATTGAACAATCTTGGGCATGTTTAAAAAATCTTAGAAAAAAATACAAATGCTCTGTAAATAAACTGTTTATATTGAATCATTTTATTTTTATTTGACTATAACTATCACAACAAATTACTTATCGGAGGTATCAGATTATAAAATAAACAAAAAACGCCATACATATATTATATGTATGGCGTTTACATTGGCTCCGGCAGCAGGACTCGAACCTGCGACATACGGATTAACAGTCCGCCGTTCTACCAACTGAACTATGCCGGAATATGGTGATCGCGACAGGATTCGAACCTGTGACCTACTGATTAAAAGTCAGTTGCTCTACCAACTGAGCTACGCGACCCCATTCTGCATGAATAGGTTTATAGTCATATATACCAAAAAGTGCAAGCCTAAAATATACTTTTTTACAAAAAAATGTTACAAGGCAATATCTTGCAATAAAAACTGCACCTGTTCCTTGTCTTGCCACACATTGATTTGTAACTTGCCCAGCATAGAAACGGGGGTTGTAGTCACCGAATTTAATATACAATTCCCCAATTCTGTACCCATAGCCCCGAATGCAATCACATTAATGACTTTACCATTTATTGATGCCCGCACATTACACTTGATATGGGTATCCTTTAAAATTTTGTAACTGGTAATGGTAACATTTTCCATGATATATAAGGGTTCCGCATTGCCCATACCATAAGGTCGTAAAATATCCATATCCTTGACCATATCCACATGTAATTCAGATGGCGATATAATCGCATGTGCGGTGTATACTTTATCATAACAATCCTGTGTCCATTGCGATTGCAGATATTTTATAAATGTGTCGTACTTTTCGGGTGTAATACTGCACCCCGCCGCCATTTTATGCCCACCCCCACCGGATAAAATGCCTTGTTGTGTGGCATTGATAAATGTTGTACCCATATCGATGCCAGCAACGGAACGCCCGGACCCTTTATACAATGTGTCGGTGATGGCAAACACCAATGTGGGTTTGTTATAATGTTCTTTTAGCCGCCCCGCCACAATGCCGATAATACCATCGGAAAAATTGCCTGTAACACTGATAAATCCCCCATAATCACAGCCATTTAATACCATTTGGTGACATTGGTTTAAGGCATCATCGACCAATTGTTTGCGATCTGTGTTATATTGGTGTAAAGTACCCGCCATAGCCCCCGCCACAGGGGCTTCATCGTTTAATAAAAAATCAACCGCCAATTTAGCGTGTTCCATCCGCCCACAAGCATTTATATAAGGTCCAATAATCCACCCCAATTCATATACACCAATAGCTTTTGATATGCCCGCCACTTGACAAATGGCGTGTATAAATACAGGGGGCGTAGCATTTAATATCTTTAAACCCTGTGTTACGAAGGTACGATTTAAACCCCGTAATGGCACCACATCGCACACGGTACCCAATGCCACCAACCCCATCCATTGTAACAAGTCGGGTTGTTGTATATGTGTAAAAAATTGCTGGGTGCGTAAATGCCGATTAAGGGCAACCAATACACAAAAACATACCCCAACCGCAGATAATGTCCCCAAATCCGATGAATCATCGAAACGATTGGGATTGACAATGGCAATGGCGGTTGGCAATCGCAATTCCGCCATATGGTGGTCTATGACACAAATACGCATGTTTTGTTGCTGGGCGGTATGTAATACTTCAAAAGCACTTGTACCACAATCGACACATATAATGATATCCGCCCCTTGGGCGGATAAGTCTTGCAAAGCCTGAATATTCGGACCGTATCCATGTTTACGATCGGGAATATGCCATATGACTTGTATATTAAGGGCTTGTAAATATCGCACCATAAGGGTGGTACTGGTTGCCCCATCCACATCATAATCACCAAATATGCCAACAGTTTGATTATTTTGAATCGCATCGCCCAACACATCCACCAATTTTTCCATATCCACCATCACAAATGGATCGGGCATAGTCGTGCGTAACTTAGGGGATAAAAATTGTTCTATGGCATGTAAATTTTCTTGTGATGCGTGTCCATCGGACAAAAAATGATGTAACAAAAATGATGCAACGGGGGCGGATACATCATGGTGCTGCATTATCATTTGTTCCAAACGGGGATTGGGCATATGCACCCGCCACAATGCCCCCGATACGGACTTTTGCGGATAAATATGGGGGGTTAAATCCATATCCAATCTTTTCGTACCAAATCGTGTTCGCCCAACACGGTTCGTACTGTGCCTGTTTTTGACCGCATCATTAAAGTTTCGGTAAATATACGGTCGTTTATAACCCGTACCCCCTTGGCAAGCATACTATCGGTAATGCCAGTAGCACAAAACATGACATCGCCGGTTGCCATTTCTTCCACATTATATTTTATCGATGCATCCATCAGTCCCCATTTTTCCATACGGGCAATTTCCGCATCATCTTCGGGACATAACCTGCCCTGCATTTGTCCGCCTATGCACCGCAACGCAGCGGCGGCAATCACCCCTTCGGGGGCACCGCCCTTACCAATAAACATATCGACACCGGTTTTTTCCGTTAAGGCACAGGAAATAACACCCGCCACATCGCCATTTTCAATCAATTGCACCCGTGCACCAAGCCCCCGTGCCGTATCAATAATATAAGTATGGCGTTCCCGATTTAAAGTACAAATGGTCATATCCCGTGGCGATTTGCCTTTGGCACGGGCAACGGCAACAATATTTTCCTTGGGGGAACGATCCAAATCAATAATACCATCGGGCAATCCCTTACCCACAGCAATTTTATCCATATAAATATCGGGGGCATTTAATAAATGTCCATGCTTGGCAAACGCCACCACCGAACACGACCCTTCCATCCCCTGTGAACAGGGTGTGGTGCCTTCCAATGGATCAAGGGCAATGTCGACTTTTACCGTGCCTTCACGGCCGCTACCGACTCTTTCCCCAATATATAGCATAGGAGCTTCGTCCATTTCCCCTTCGCCAATAACCACCGTACCGTCAATATCCATACGATTAAACGCCGCCCGCATGGCATCCACCGCCGCCGCATCCGCCGCATTCTTATCGCCCCGCCCAATATGATTAACACAAGCAATTGCCGCCGCTTCTGTTACCCGTACAGCTTCGAGTCCCAGATTACGATCATATAAATTTGCATCATATTTATCGACCATCTTAGCATTTCTCTATTCTGTGGGTTACGCACTGTATGTCCGCCATCGCAGATTTTATCATTTTTTCCTGTATAGTATCAATAATAAATGCTGTATATTCCCCCTTTTGTACCGATTGTAATATGCCGATAGCATTGGATTCAAACGCCTGTAATGTGGGGGCGGTATCCCCTTGTATACGGATATAATATTTACCAATACGGGCATCCATGGGGAGGATTTGTGCATCGCTTAACGATTCCACAGGCTGATTAAACATGGGCAATCCGCCACGGGTTGCCACATCAAATATATCGGATAACACAGCGGATGCGGTGGCATCCCCCCCCGCCCCGGGTCCTATCAAAGAGGTTTCCCCAATTAAATCCCCTTGTATGGTACAGGCGTTAATCACATCGTTTACCCCGCCAAAAGTACCCGATTGCCATACGAACGCAGGGACCATATACAATTGTGTTCCGTGTTGTTTGGTTTCGGCAACACCGACCAAACGGGGGGTTAATCCCATATCTTCCGCCAAACGGACATCGATATTTTGCACACAATCCCGAATGGTTTCAATGTGCATATCCGCATATGCCCCCCTGATACCAAAGGCAATACTGGCAAGAATCGATAATTTTTGTGCCGCATCGAGTCCATCCACATCAAATGATGGGTCCGCTTCTGCGTATCCCAAGTGTTGGGCTTCTTGTAACACATCGGCAAAATCCCGCCCGGTTTTTTGAATGGTGGTTAAAATATAATTACAAGTGCCATTTAAAATCCCATATATACGGGTAATATTATTTGCCCCCAACCCTTCCCGTAAGGCTTTGACAATGGGAATTCCGCCGCCAATAGCCGCCTCATATAACAGGTTTGTATGATTTTGCTGGGCAATTTTTTCCAATTCTTCACCCTGTTCCGCCAACATGGCTTTGTTGGCGGTTATAACGGTTTTACCCGCCCCCAATGCCAGTTTTACACATTCGAAGGCGATGCCGGAACCGCCCCCGATAAGTTCGATAAACACATCGATATTTTGCGAAGTTGCCAATGCACGGGCATCCGCATACCATGTAAAGTCTGTTACATCCACCCCAGATTCCGATTTTGAACGGGCGGATACCCCCCCGATTTTAATTGCCGTACCTGTACGATGTTTTATAAGGTCTGCATTTTTAACAATGCCCCTTACAACACCACTTCCGACGGTACCAAGCCCCGCTATGCCGATTGATAAAACCATACCTTTCCCCTAGTATAATATTATTGTAATTTATATTTTTTCTATGAAGTTTCTTTTACATACCAATTCGGCGACGAATCACCAATTTTACGGGTAAATACCCAATCGTCTTGCAGGCGGACAATTTCCGTTGGGTGTCCTTGTATAATACGGTCTTCGCTGTCGTATAAAGCGGTAATTTGATCGGTGGTAAAATCCACTTCGACCTCAAGCATATCGCCATTGACAACCGCATTTAACACTTCAACCTTAATAAAACCGACCACTTGACACATACTGCGTTCCTTATTGTGCAGGCGGGTATCGACCGTCTCCGCAAATATGGCGTACGATTCGGGGGTTAAAAGCTGTTCCAGTGCCTCTTTGTTGCCCTCAGCAAAAGCCTCTAAAGTATTGGCAAAACAAATCTTTGCACCGTTTATAAAATTATCCATATCAAAATTGGGCTCGACCGCCAAAATAGTGTCGAGTGCTTGTTGGTTTAGGGGTGTTTCCGATGGGGTAACATCCACAATGGGGGCGTCTGATTTTTCCTGTTGTTTAGGTGCGGGTTCAAAGGATGCTTTCGATGACATTTCACTGAACGCATCCTTATTACCCCCCAAGTCTTGACCAATAATAGAAAACAACCGCCATCCGATGATAACAGCAATTACCGCTAAGAATATTAAATCCATTAAAAATTACTCCGTATACGCAAAAATTTGTGATATTTATACTATGCACTGTACATTTTATACGATATACTGTACAGTATATTGAAAACTTTTACAATATTTTTTAAGATAAATGCAGAATATATTTAAAATCTTTTTTGTTGTCGAGCTTGCGTTGCTATTTTTTATTGCCTTAGGTATCGGCTTGGGCGATACGCTGATATGGATTTTTTTGACAATCATTGTCGGTGCACTTTGCGTATGGTGGGCGATACGCCGTGGGGCGGTGCATATTTTGCTGGCGGGGGTGTTTTTAATATTACCGGGGTATATAAGTGATATTTTTGGTATTTTGTTAATCTTAAATGTCCCATTGCTCAGAATCATGTACAATTTGGGTATTATATCTGCGGTGGAAAATATGGCTTCGCATAATACTGCGTTTACACAACATTTTTACAGATATCGAGAATATGAAACCCGACGAAAACACAGACAGCACAGCCCACATTCCATGGATAATGACGACATCATAGATGGCGATTTTACCCGTAAAGACGATTAAATGTTATGGAAAGTTGGGACATTGTTCGAGGGCAGTATTTTCAGGTAAACCAAACATAATATTCATATTTTGAATCGCCTGTCCGCTGGATCCTTTGACCAAATTATCCAAGGTACAAATAACAATGCTACGGTTGGGCAAACGGTCGGCTTTGGCACCGATAACCACTAAATTAGATCCCTTAACCATACGACTGGCGGGCAAACCGTCTATGACCCGTACAAATTGTTCATCTGCATAGGCGGTTTTTAAAGTATGTATCACATCCGCATGGGTTTTTCCTTGGGCATGTTTTACATATATGGTTACCAATTCGCCCCGGTTTAATGGGATCAAATGGGGGGTAAAGTTCACCAATACATCGGTGCCGAATGCTTTGGACAATTCCTGTTCAATTTCCGGGGCATGGCGGTGTGATGCCACACCATATGGGTGCATTTGTTCGGATACTTCACAGAATAAAGTGGCTTGTTGCACTTTTCTTCCCGCACCGCTGACCCCTGATTTTGCATCGATAATAATATCTTCGGAGCTGATAACCGCCGCTTGTGCCAGTGGCAACAACCCCATCAATGTGGCGGTCGGATAACACCCGGGGCAGGCGACCACCCGTGCCGTTGCCAGCTGTGTTCGGGCATGTTCGCTAAGTCCATATACCACCTCCGACTGTATATGCATTGCTGTGTGCGGATTGTGATACCATTGTTCATATACCGTTGCATCGTACAGGCGGAAATCGGCGGATAAATCGATTACTTTTACATGTGGGGGGATGGTTTTGATCAGATCTTGGCTGACACCGTGGGGCAACCCACAAAATACCACATCACATACGGCAAAATCCGCATCATCATTGGTTTGTACAATCGGCAAATTAAGGTGTGATACATGCGGATAAATATCCCCATATGGACGCCCCGCATTGGCATTGGCGGTTAATATCACAATATCCACATGCGGGTGCAAGTGTAACAACCGCACCAAATCCGCCCCTGTATATCCGGAAGCCCCCAAGATCCCCACTTTGATTTTCCGTGTCATAATTTTTCCTTTATCCGAATAATATATCATACACACACACTTTTATATACATAAAAAAAGCAGTGAAAACCACTGCTTTTTGTTAAAATTTTTAAAATATAAGGTTTCTTATTATCGTTTTGAAAATTGGAAAGAACGGCGGGCTTTTGCACGGCCATATTTTTTGCGTTCCACCTTACGGTCATCACGGGTTAAGAATCCTTCCGCTTTTAATGTGGGACGCAGGGTGGGTTCAAAATTTACCAATGCCCGGCTAATCCCGTGTTGTACAGCACCGGCTTGACCGGACAATCCCCCCCCAGATACAGTACAAACCACATCAAATTGTCCCGTGCGGTTAGCTTTATCAAACGGTTGGTTTAATACCATCCGCAACACAGGACGCCCGAAATATGTTTCAATATCACGGCCATTTACGGTTACTTTACCAGAACCGGGCTTAATCCATACACGGGCAACGGAAGTTTTCCGTCGCCCTGTTGCGTACGCCCGTCCCAAATCATCAATTTTTTGTGCTGTTTCAGACATCATTACCCCCGCTTAACATTTTTTGGATTTTGGCTTGCTATATCAAGCACAGTTGGATTTTGTGCTTTGTGGCTGTGATTTTCGCCAACAAATACCCGCAAGTTACGCAGTTGTTGTCGTCCCAAAGGACCCTTTGGAATCATCCGCTCAACGGCTTTTTTTACCACCCGCTCCGGGTGTTGCCCATTTAACAATTGCCCAGCGGTGCGGGATTTAATCCCCCCCGGATATCCCGTGTGCCAATAATACACCTTATCAGATAATTTTTTACCTGTTAAGTATACTTTTTCCGCATTGATAATAATAACATTATCGCCACAATCCACATGCGGTGTATATGTGGGTTTGTGTTTACCCCGTAAGATTTTGGCAACTTCGGTGGCAAGCCGTCCCAAAACCAAATCCGTAGCATCCACAACATACCAAGTCTTTTGTACTTCACTTGGCTTAATAGAAATCGTCCTCATAATATGTACCCTTTATAAATTAAGTTTATGCACAATGTGGCACAGTTATACCCCCTACCCCACAAAAAGTCAATAGCAAACAGAGAAAAATAACCCCTTAAAATCAATATGTTATAAAAATGGTATTATAATACCCTTTTGGAAGGCGTTTATTTATAAGGCGTTTGATGGATCCCTTAACAATTTCACCTTAAATTCTTCTGTACATTCGTATTCTACAAGAATATTTTGTAAAATTTTTGATATGTCAATGGCACTTTGATTGCTTTCTACATATAAATTACTGGTAATTTCTAAAGGCTCCCTTAACATACTTTTTTCATCTGATAAATTTTTATTTATATCTTTGTAGTCTAATAAAATTTCATCATCCCGTTCATAAAGATTTTTTAATACACTTTGTAACAAACATCTCCAATTTTTATATTTGAGTTTGTAAACATCCCCAAACAATTTATATAATTCTGGTTTTGTACCTGTGGGATCAAAATCTGATAATCCTATATATCCTGTGTCTTGATTTTTATACTCTTTTCTGTTAGGTATATCAGGAAATACTTGATTAAATAAACTGGTCATATCTTTTGCTCTTATTTTTATTTGTTCCTCATTCCAAATATCAACCTGTTCAAAATGTTTATTTAAGGATATGTTGCTGTATTTTTTCATTAATTGTTTTTTATCTGTAAATGGTTTATTACTGTGTTTCGAATTATATCCTGTTAAGGTTAAATTACCGATAGTATCCAGATATTTTTCATGTATATCTCCTGCATTCTCCCCAAGGTCTTTTATCCATTGTGCATTTAAAGTTTGAGGCATTATATGTTCAATGGTAATGTCCTTATTAACTTCGATTTTTTCATTGTTACCATAATTACACAAATTCTCTAATATATGCTTACATAATTTTTTACTACCTTTATATACAGGTTTATCATGTAATTCTTTTACAATTTCATCATTATCTGGATATCTTTCCCCATGTGATGCATTTGCAAATACAGCATATAAAGATGTAATATAAGAATTATTTGATTCTAGTTTTTCGTTTACTCGTTTATGCAGACTGGAGTATAACTTATTATAAGCATTTGTAGACAAGCTAATAACTGAACGGCGAATATAATAATTTTTCAGAAAATCTAATATACGCACAGCATCATTTAAATCAAGGGTTTGTTTTTTGTATACCAAATCCATAAGTGCCATAAAATATGGGTATGGTGTTTTTTGATTTAAGGTACGAAAGATTGAAAAATATTTTTCTAACTTGGGCTCTGGACATTCTAAAACAAACCATCTGTAATATTCTGTAAAGTCGATTAATTCCGATAAACAATCCTCAATATTTTCAATTTCTGTTTTCTGTAATGTTTCTGAGTCAGGTTGTTTGGATAAATTGTCAATATATTTTCTGAAATACGAATAAACATCCTTTTCTTTTAATAAAACTTGATTTTTATATATTAAATAATACAATATGGCGGTGGTAGTGTCTGAAATCTGTTTTTTTCCGATAAATAATGTATTTGTTTCTATTGTTTCCCAATATTCATCGAACCATCTGTCTTGTAATTCTTGGGATCTATCCATCAAAATATAATTGCGAATTAAATCTGCATCTTTAAGTCTTTTGCCCGTTGAATTGATTGTCTCAAACACAATTTGGGGCTTGTCTCCATCTTTAATTTTTAATACAATTTGTACGATTTGTAATTTTTGAAATGATGCCCAAAAATCATCTATACTATGCTTTTTACAAAAATCTAATACTTTCTTGTTAAATAATTGATAATTTTCATAAATGGCAGTTTGTTTTAATGTTTTATCTTGGTCATATCCCAGATCGTTTTCATCATAAAATAAATTGGCATATGCTGTACTGTCTTGATTGACTTGTTTTAACCTAATCCATTGTGGGGATTTTTCTTTGCGTTTATTAATTAAGTAATCTTCCCATATAGTTTCATGCAAATATGGATCATTAGATTTAATTTTCTTTTGTTTTAATAAATTACAAATTGCCAACATTAACAAAGAAATACTTGTTAATCTTTGTTGTCCATCAATCAGAATGAGCTCATTAGGGCGTTCCGACACAACCACAACAGAGGCACCTAAAAAATAAGTTTCTAACTTATTATGATAAATATTGCTAATGTCATTAAATAACCGTTCGCATTGCCGTTTGTCCCAAGCGTAATTTCTTTGATATTTTGGGATAATAAAATGGTTTTGATTTGCCATAAATTCCAATAAATTTTTATGTACTGCTTCCATAATCAATACTCCTTAATATATTATTTGTCTGTAAAAAATTGTTTTATAAGTCACTATATATAGCATATTTACCCTCTGTATTGGCGAAAGTACATGTGAACCTTATGGTCTGACAGTAATGGCATATTCTAGTATTCCAATATATATGCAGAGCCCTTAGGTTGACGAAACTTACCACCTACAAGAATGGCATATTCCTGTATTCCAGTATGTATGAACAGTTTTACTGCCATACTTACCATCCTCTGTCTTGGGGAAAGTAAAGGTGAACCTTATAGCTTTTTGAAGATTAAACATAAAAGTTTGCACATACTTTATATTTACTTTTTGGTTTTTCTTCACACGATTAATGGCCTGTTGTTTTGTGATACTGTTACCTGCATTATCAAATAATTTGTAATCCTTACCAAAAGTTGCCCCATCTGTTAAGCCCGTCGATGCATCTGCGATAGCCAGAGTAACCTTAACCTTACTACCACCCTTGACATTTTGTAATGCACTACGGATATCGTAAAGAGTATGAGCATAACCGGTCCGTGTCATAAGGGGGAAAGTTTTCTTTTTGTCCCAAACTGCATGCCCTGATTTGGCGGAAGCGGTTTGCGGTTGTCTTTGTAAGGTTATTTTAAAGTCTTTTGCTTTTCTGCCATTGATTCCGATGAATCCTGCTTCGTATCGAACATTCTGTGGATATGTAAGGGTTGCGGTTATGGTACCAGAGGATTGTGTGCCTGTTATGGTACCCGTTGCAGGGTCGATGTTACCCCCCACAGATGCGGAATTATAAAATTTAATACTCTTCCAAGCGCCGTTTGAAAATATCCAACCAACTGTATAACTTGATGTCGGTGCCTTTGTCCGTGATGTAATGGAAAATCCGGGGGTGTAAATCGGGACCCCTAAAACTTGTGGCATAAAGCTCTTACTCCCTATATCATCTTCATCAAGGGTTGGGGTGATCGGGGTTCCCCACGCAGCAGATGTGGTTTTATATGTAATATCCAGTCCCCCAACACCACTAAGGTTCGCTAGTGGTATCACTACCCCTGCTCTGCGTTTTACCGGTATATCCATATTAAACACCATTTTTTCATACTTGTCATTGGCGGGGTATACAACCTGCATTTTTACTATACCACTTGCCCGTGTATTTAAGATGATACCATTATTCTGTATCACCCGCACCGTACCGGGACCGCTACTTGTTACCGTACCGGCGGTTGTACCCGCTGCTACTAAGAAATATTGGGGGCTGCTTATACCCGCAGGCGTGTTTGTTTTGGGATATGTAAGGGATCCACTATCACTTGACCATCTGAAACCAGTTGGGGGATGTACTTTAAAGTTTGTGTGGTCCGCTTGGGTTTGCTTATCCACAGTAAAGTTTTCATATTCTATAAGGGCTGGTGCTACAATAGTACCGCCAGCACTAGTTACCGCCTTACGGACAATTTTTACCAACAAGATCCCTGATTTGGTCAGTTTACTGGCATCAATAGCCCCTGTATTGGGGTCAATAGCACCGCTTAATGCAATACCTGCGGTGGAGGGTTGCAAACCACTACCTTTATCCCCATCCCCATTGGGCACAATCTCAAAGGTAAAATCCTTTGTTGGGTCAAAATTTAAAGTGGCCAACCCGACTGTATCAATCGTTTTTAACTTATAATCGGTGGTATATGTACCCACACCCCATTTCCCTGACCCAGTACGCATACCTGTACTTATAGCCCCTGCATTTGTCGACACTTCAAAGGATACATTCTGGCTACTATACTTGGCATGTTCAAGAACCGCTGTAACGGTTGTCTTATTGGCAATCGCCCCTGTTATATTCAGACTATTGCCATTAACCACAAGGTTTGTATGACTGTCTGTGTTTTGTAAATGCTTAACTGTCCATTCTGATGCTTGGGTTTTTGCACCAATCGCTACCTCTAATCCACTGAGTATATGGGGGGCATCCACTGTTACCGCCATAGTTGCAAATGGTACAACAAGGTCTTTTATAGTTAAAGTATCCGTTGTCGTTTGCTTGCCAATAGTAAAGTCATTCAAGACAAATTGTCCTATGTATTTTTCATCATTGGCTTTTGCCTGCAGGGTAATCCCCACCGTACCGCCGGAGGTTGCCCCGCTGATGTCCCCATTCGCATCGATTTTTAATGCACCGCTGGGCAAAGTGCCCGTTTTTCTTGTAACGGTCCAATCAAACGCATGGGCACTTCGCCCGCCGGGCAGGTTGCTATATGTTAGGTCAATCTTGGCGGCGGAACGGGTTTTCCATGTCCCATCTTCACCGCCCGCTTTTGCTACTGTTACAGGGGGTACATCTGTTCCCAGGTTTTGTTTACCGATAGTAAAGTTTTGATATACTGTGAGCTCGGGGATAGTTTTACTTCCATCTGTGCTGGTTTTGCGATTGCGGACAATTTTTATCAACAGGGTACCCCCCTTAGTCAAGGAGTTGGCTTTAATAGCCCCTGATTTGCTGTCGATAGCATCGGCTAATGTATTATTCTTAACAATACCTGCGGTGGTGGATGTAAAACCGGTTACAGTCCTACTGGGGGGTACAATAGAAAAGGTGTAATCCGTATTTTTATCAAATACTACGCCTAAGTCATTGCCCTTTAATTTATAATCGGTGCTATAGGTTTGCCCCGCACCCCATTTTCCTGTTCCCACAGGGGTGGTCGTACTCATCCCCCCTGATTGTGTAAACACCTTAAACTGGGTTTGTACATCTGTATATTTTTTGTTTTCAAATGTAGCGGTTACAGTCGCAGGGGTGGGGATTGCCCCCCATATGGTCAAACTCTTGCCCCGTACATCGAGGTTCCCCCCACCTGTATAGGCTAGGCTTTTTAGGGTCCAATCGTTTGCTTGGGTTAGCGTGCCTGATACAGATACTTTGCTAAGTATATCCTGTTCACTAACCGTCACATTCCTAAATGTGTACGGTTTCACAATATTGCCAACAGTCAGCGGCGATGGTATTGTTTGTTTGGCAATCGTAAAGGGTGCAAACTTGATTTGTCCTGTGTATTTTTCATTGTTGGCGTTTGGTTTCATCGTAACCATAACTGTACCGCCCGATATTGCCCCCTCTATACCAGCCACTGTAACCCGTAGCCCCGAAGCAATTGTATCGGGAACAGCCGCCCCTTTTTTACCTTGTATGATCCAATCATAATCGTCAAAAGTGCTACCTGGGGGGAATCTGAAGTCCATGGGAATATTGCCGCCATTGTTGCGCCATATGCTATTCGATCCACTAGAAAAAGACATAGTGGGGCGGTTAGCATATGTTACATCCCAACTTAAATTTCGCTTGTCGACAGTGAAGTTTTCATATTCTGTGACCTCCGGCCATAACCGGTACGGATCCCATTTCATTTTACGGACAATTTTTACCAACAGGGTCCCCCCCTTGGTGAGCTTAGGAGCATAAATTTTGCCTGTTCGGCTGTTAATTGCCCCGGGCAATGCAATACCCGGCGTGGTTTTTATCTTGCCACTGCCATCATCTGTACTGGGGTCTACAATAGAAAATATATAGTCGCTACTTCCAATTGTAAAGTATCCTCCTGTTGCATCCCCCACTGTATCAATATACTCTAACCTATAATTGGTGCGATAAGACTGATACTTCCCCCATTTTCCTGATCCTGCACGGGTGTCGTTACTTATGGATCCCGCAGATGTGGATAATGTAAAGTCTTCGCTTACATCTGTATATCTGTTTTTTTTGTCCGCAAATACAGCGGTAATGGTGGTCCCTGCCGTGATTTTACCTTTGATGGTCATAGTCTGATTTGCATTGATAACCAGCTTCGTATTGCCAATGCCATCTTTATCAGATAGGCTTTGTAGTTTCCAATCCCCTGCTCTGGTTTGTGTTGTGCCTGTACTGGTTACAGAGAGTTTATTCTGTATGAGGGTCGTACCCACCCGTTTATTGCCATTGCCGAATCCATACAGCGTAACAAGATCTGCCATGCTTAGGGTATCCGTCGTCGTTTGCTTGGCAATAGCAAAGTCCGCTAAGGGTAATTGTCCACTGTATTTGGGGTCATTGGGTTTTGCCTTCACCGCAATAACCACCGTACCAGCGGAGGTTGCCCCGCTGATTTTACCATCCGCATCAATGACCACTGTACCGCTGGGTTCTGCCCCTGTTTTCTTGTTTACTTCCCAATCAAATGTAGTGACCGCTTGGCTATCGGGTAAGTTCGCATACACCATATCAAACTTGGTGGTGGGATCACTTTTCCACTTATTATCCCCACTTGCCAACGATACGGTCGGTACAGCTGGTACATCTGTTCCCAAGACTTGCTTATCGACAGTGATATTTTCATATTCGGTAATTTCGGGTAATCCATTTTTTGCCGCCCGGACAATTTTTACTAACAACATACCTGATTGGGTCAGTTTGCTACCATCAATAAACCCAGTTTTGCTATCGATGGGATTGTTTGTAAAAATACCTGCACTGGTCGGCTGTAAACCACTGCCTTTATCCCCATCAGCACTGGGCACAACAGAAAATGTAAAATCTGTGGCGGGAGTAAAGGTTGCGGTTATACCGGCAACTGTATCAGAAGTCTTTAGGTCATAATTTACAGCAAAGGGTTTGCCCCATATCCCAGATAATCCTGTACGGGTACCAGAAATCGTCCCCATATGTGTGGACACTTCAAAATCTATGCTGTTATCTTTGTATCTGTCGTTTTCAAATGTAGCGGTAACGGTTGTACCCCTGGCAATTGCCCGTTTGATAATCATACTTTTTGTATCCGCACTGATAGCCAATGTATTGCTACCAATGCCATCTTTATCGACTAGGCTTTTCAGTGTCCAATCGGCTTTTTGCGTTTGCCCGCCTGTTACTGTTAATGTGCCCTGTATAACAGCACTCTGCACCGCTTTATCAACATTTACATACGGTACAACAAGGTTTGTCATACTTAAAGTATCCGTTGTGGGTTGTTTATTAATCGGCACATTCAGATCGAAAGTCATGGTTTCATACTTTTCATTAGCAGGATATGTAACCCGCACTTTTACCACCCCAGCACGGGTGATATGTGTAATAGGAGCTCCCACATTCGGTTGCACCGCTACAGCGTTCGCCCCTGTTGTAGGACCGGCGGTTGTCCCCGTCGGTATTACAGAAAATTTTCGCCATGCGGTACCCAAAGGTTCGTTTTGGGTGCGATATGCAACTATGGCACGGGACGATGCCCATTGGGGTACACTATGAACTACAGTCACTAAAAAGTTTGGATAATCGCTTTTATCTTGTTTGTTTACAGTGATATTTTCATATTCGGTGAGCTTGGGCAATCCATTTTTTGCTTCCCGTACAATTTTTACTAACAACGATCCGGATTGGGTGAGTTTGCTACCATCAATAAACCCTGTTTTGCTATCAATGGGATCACTCGTAAAAATACCTGCGGTTGTCGGCTGTAAACCACTGCCTTTATCGCCCTCAGTACTGGGCACAACAGAAAATGTAAAATCTGTGGCGGGATTAAATGTTGTACCTTGATCATTCGTCTTTAACTTATAATCCACATTAAAAGGTTTGCCCCATTTCCCAGATAAGCCTGTACGGGCATCAGAACTCAATGATCCTGTTGTGGACACTTTAAAATCTATGCTCTTATCTTGATATTTATCGCTTTCAAATGTAGCAGTTACAGTGGTACCCCCTGTAATTGCCTGTTTGATGGTCATGCTCTTTTGATCCGCACCGATAGCTAATGTATTGGAACCAATGCCATCTTTATCGATGAGGCTTTTTAATTTCCAATCGTCTTTGGTACTTGATCCACCCTTTATCGATAATTTACTTTCCACAGCCGTCGCACGCACCATTCTATCGCCACCGCTGTAGGGTATATCAAGGTTTGCTACGCTCAATGTACCCCTTGCCACTTGTTTATCAATGGGCACATCCATATCGAAGGTTATAGTTTCATACTTTTCATTAGCAGGATATGTAACCCGTATTTTTACCATCCCAGCACGGGTGATATTTGTAATAATACCAGCAAAGCGGTGTATTTTCACAGCATTCGGTCCTGTAACAGGACCAGCGGTTGTACCCACAGGTATCACTTCATATGTTTCGTGGCTAATCCCCGCAGGTTCATACCTTCTACTATATGCAGGGGCTGCAATGGACAATGCCCATAAGACTACAGTTTGTCCAGGGCGAAATGTTACCAAAAAGTTTGGGTGATCGCTTTTATCGTGCTTGTTTACAGTGATATTTTCATAATCGGTGCGTTCGGGTAATCCATTTTTTGCCGCCCGTACAATTTTTACCAACAACGATCCGGATTGGGTCAGTTTGCTACCATCAATAAATCCCGTTTTGCTATCAATCGGATCACTCGTAAAAATACCGGCGGTGGTCGGCTGTAAACCACTACCTTTATCCCCCTCAGTATTGGGTACAACAGAAAATGTAAAATCTGTGGCGGCATTAAATGTTGTCCCCTGATCGTTGGTCTTTAAATTATAATGTACATTAAACGGTTGCCCCCATTTTCCTGATCCAATAGGCGTAACCGAACTTACTTGCGACAATGCGGAAGCACTATCGGTTTTGACATATACAACACGGTCTTCAAAGTTTGTCGCACTGTATGTCAATTTTAAGGTAGCCACACCCGCACCCACTTTGTCTTCCAGTGTATTGGTATACATAGCAGCGTTTGCATTGATAGGTGTCGACCCATTCTTAAATTGGAAATCTGTACCACTGGTACCATTGACAACCTCTGCTTTAACAGTCGGCGTTACCCCATTCGGTACAGTACCAACAAATGTACGCACAGCATATGTCTTGGCATTTGTTAAGGTATACGCAGTGGCTTGGGTCGTACCATTGCCACCCTTAATATCGTTACTCGCTTTATCCGAATCGGACAACACGCTGCCAATTGGATTAGCCGCTTGTGTTTTGATAAACACTGCACGGGGGGCAAAGCCATCTGCACTGTAGGTCAGTTTTAAGGTAACTTCCCCCGCACCTGCTTTATCTTCCAGTGTACTGGTGTATAGTACAGCGGCAACACCGATATTTGTTGCCCCATTCTTAAATTGAAAGTCTGTGCCACTGGTACCACTGCCCACAACTTCTGCTTCGACAGTGGGCGTTACCCCACTTGGTACATTGCCAATAAAGGCGTTAATAGCATATGTTTTGCCACTGGTTAAAGCATAGGCAGAGTCTTGCGTCGTACCATCGCCACTGCGCACTGTTTTATCGCCCGTGCTGTCTTGTATATCAGTGGACTGTACAGTAGTGCCCACAGGTGCCATCCTATCGACCTCAGCGGTTTTAATATCATAGTGCCGTTCGACTTTGTCGTAGCGTTTGTGCCATACAGCACCTGCACTGGGTACAGGGGCGGACTTCATTTGGTCTTGTATGGATTTGTCGAATGCCCATTTAAAATCAACCGATATATCGGTCTGTGCCGATTCGCCATTGGGCTTGTCATATTCCCCCCGCACTGTTATCATGGGATTGGGCTTAAATTCGGCAATCAGTTTATTGCCCTTAACGACTGTATTCCCAACCCCGTCGAATGTATAGGTACCCATCCCCACAGAAACCTGATCATAATTGGGGATATTGCCCTTGGCTGTTATATCCCAGCCTTGTAATACTTTTTTGTCAGCGATAATATTGTTGCCAATCGGGCGATATAGGTTTGCGGACATGTCGAACCGTGCGGTTTTCAGCTCCACCCCAATGCTATAGCGTTGAAAATTTTCCGATGCTTTAAAGGCAAGTATATTCTTAGTCCCATCTTTTGTGTCAAAAAACGCATTCACCCCAACAATCAAGGGGGCGGTCGTGGTGTTTATCAGATTCCGATAGCCCAATCCCAAGTTTAATCGATTCACCGATTTCTGGCGATTATAAGCAGTTTGTACATAGGTAACCGTGTCTTTTGTCTCTGACAAATTACTAAATGCGGTAATATCCCAATTCAGGGTTTTATCTGTATATCCGATCCCACCCCTTATCCATTCAAAAAAACCTGTTTTATTGACATTATCAATAAGCAAATTCCCCGTGGCACTTACCACCTTGTCTGTATCATTGGTAAACGCCGGCGTCACCGCTAATAAAACAATGCCTAACAAACTGGCACCCGCCAAAAACATTTTTCTCATCACTAACATTCCTTCAACTTAAAATTTTATATTATTAATAAACATATGTTATAAAACACATAGATACATAACAATTATAATAGTAACTTCCATATACAGACCTTCCCATAAGGTCTATCCCTCATCGTAAGTATATAAGATTTGTTTTATCGTGTCAATTTTTTTTAACACCTGTATGAAATCGTCCTGTAAGTCCTGTACATCCTCAAGACCTACGCTTAACCGTACGAAGTTACCTGTTATACCGACCACTTGGCGTTGATCTTCGGTTAGCTTGCTGTGGGTTGTCGATGCGGGGTGGGCAATTAAAGTTTTGGCATCGCCCAAATTATTCGATATATCGATAATGTTTAACCCATCCAGTACCTTATATGTATGTGCCTTGTCCCCTGTGATATAAATGCCCATTAACGACCCATAATTTAACATTTGCCGATGGGCTAAGTCATGGTGGGGGTGGGATTTTAACCCGGGATACAGCACCCCATCGATACCATCCAAGTTTTCCAAAAATGCCGCCAATTTTAAGGCAGTATCACATTGCTTTTCCACCCGTAAGGTTAAGGTTTCCAAGCCTTTTATCATATTCCAAGCGTTAAATGGGGATAAACTGGGTCCCGTGTTTCTGACATAGGGGAAAAATACCTCATTAAACCAATCGCTATCATTGGTCAACACCGCCCCCGCCAATGTGCGTCCTTGTCCATCGATGTGTTTGGTGGTGGAATAAATCACCACATCCGCCCCCAAATCAAGGCATTTTTGCCCCACGGGGGTGGCAAAAACATTGTCGGCAAATACCCGTGCTCCGGATATTTTCGCCATATCACAGACAGTGCGTATATCAATCAATTGCATAGTCGGATTCGACGGGGTTTCAAAAAATACCGCCTGTGTGGGCACAGATAACGCCTGTTCCCAGACATTTAAATCGGTACCATCAATCAATACGACTTCGACCCCTAAACGGCGAAGTAACACATCGACAACCCAAAAGCAATTGCCAAATAACGCATTGCTTGATACCAACCTATCCCCTGGGGATAAGGAGCTAACTAACGATGCGGACACCGCCGCCATACCCGATGCCACCCCGGCACAAAAATCCGCCCCTTCGATGGCTTTCATACGATCTTCGAACATGGTATTTGTTGGATTGCTGTATCGCCCATACATATACCGATTCAAATTGCCCGCAAACGCATCTTCGGCATCTTGGCATGTGTCATATACAAATCCCGAAGTCAAATACATTGCTTCGCTGGTTTCGTCAAACTGTGACCGCTGCTGCCCCGCCCGTACTTGTAATGTGGCGGGACGAGCAGTACTTAAATCCTTTTGTTTTGCCATTTTTCATCCCTTAACTATGTTAATGCTATTAAAACACAGGCTTGGTCGGTAATGCCCGTTTTGTCCACCCCTGCATACCTTCCAAAACATTATACGATTGTGTTATGCCATATTGCGTGGCAATTGCCGCCGCCATTTGTGACCGCACCCCAGAACCACAAATAAAATACCCTATTTTATCTGGGGCAACCGCCCGCACCACCGCCGGGGTATAATCGGGTATAAGTTCCCGTTCAGGTACGGATAACCTCCAATAGACATATTGGAGGTAAGAGGCATAATCGCGCATAAGTTCCTGTTCAGGTGCGGATACAATGGTTATGGTATGTGTATCACACGCTACATCCGCAATGCCCGTTTGCTGCCATTCCTCAGCGGTGCGTACATCCACCAATACACAATGCCCGGGGTTTTGGTCGATATTGTGCAACATATCTTCAATGGTTATATCCCCTTTATATATCATCGATACTCCTTATTTTCAGCTCTTTTTTCTGATAATCTTTTTAACACAGGGGGGGATACAAATTTGCTTACATCCCCGCCCAGTCTGTGAATTTCCTTGATAAACCGGGACGATACGAATTGTTGTGATGCGGACGACATTAAAAACATCGTTTCCACATCCTTTGCCAAAGTACGGTTCATCATTGCCATTTGAATTTCATATTCAAAATCTGCCACCGCCCGCAACCCCCGAATTAGCATTTTTGCCCCATGTTTTTGGGCAAATTCCACCAACAACCCCTTAAAGGGTATCACTTGTACTTTATGGGAAAAATCGCATCCTTGCAAAGTTTCAATTATCAATTCCGCCCGTTCATTGGGACAAAATAGGTTGTTTTTTGTATTCGAAATGGCAACAGCAACAATCAAATTATCCACCACCGAACATGCCCGTTCGATAATATCCAAATGCCCCGAAGTAATGGGGTCAAAACTGCCCGCATATATGGCCCGCATTTATACATCCTCCGCCTGTTCGGTTGTGGAATCTGTGGGTTGTTCTGATATGGATTCAAATATATCCATTTGCATGTGGGTATCAGATTCCCCCAAATCAGACAAGTGGGGAACCATCTTTGTTTTAATAAGACCGGTTGTTGTGTCATCAGATTCCCCTAAATCAGACAAGTGGGCAACGGATACCACATTATCATCCACATTAAACAACCGTACGCCCTTGGAATTACGGGAAGTAAAGCGAATTGAATGCGTTGGTATACGAATAATTTGCCCCCCATCGGTTACTAATATAATCTCATCTTTTTCTGGATTAATATGAAAAGATCCAGTAATCGTTGTATTTTTACCCCGCATATCCATATTTTGAATCCCCTTGCCCCCCCGACCAGTTACCCGATAATCATATGAAGATGCCAGCTGTCCATACCCATCGGAGGATACGGTTAAAATAAATTGTTCCGCCTGTTGCATATGCGTATATTTTGGCTGTTGTAATAAATCGGCTTTGACGATATCTTCTGGTGTGGCAGAATCGTTATCTTTAACCCGTAACAATGCCCGTGATGCCCCAATATATTCCGTGCGTTGTTCGCTGGATGCGTCCACATGGTTTAAAATAGTCATCGATTGCACCACATCGCCATTCGATAATTTTACCCCCCTGACGCCTACGCTATTACGTCCCGAAAAGATACGAATAGCGGTTACAGAAAATCGGATTGCCATGGATTTTGCCGTGGCAAGCATCACATCTTGATCTTCTGTACAAGGTAATACATTGATAAGGGAATCGCCCTGTTCCAGTTTCATAGCAATTTTACCATTTGCCCGAATGTTGGTAAAATCAGATAACCTGTTGCGACGGACTGTACCATTTTTGGTGGCAAACATGGCAAATAAACCACTCCATGACTCTTCATCTTCGGGCAATGGCATAATTGCTGTAATGGTCTCGCCTTGCTGCAAGGGTAATAAGTTGATTAACGCCTTGCCCTTCGATTGCGGATTGCCAAGGGGCAATCGGTATACTTTTAAAGTGTAACACATGCCATGGGATGAAAACAATAATAATGGTGTATGGGTATTTTCCGCAAAGATTTTTACCACAAAATCCTCGTCTTTGGTCTGCATCCCTGTTCTACCTTTACCGCCCCGTTTTTGGGCACGATATGTATTAAGCGGTACCCGTTTGATATACCCCGAATTGGTTACGGTTACCACCATGTCCTCCCGTTGGATAAGGTCCTCCATATCATGTTCGAATTCAGATTCGCTTATTGTGGTACGACGGGGGGTGGCAAAATTTTGTTTGACTTCGATCATCTCATTTTGCATGATGGTTTTACGCACTTCACGGGATGACAAAATTTTCAAATATTCGCCAATTTTTTCCGATAATTCATTGGTTTCTTCGGTCAATTTACCCCGTTCCATACCGGTTAGGCGTTGTAACCGTAATTCCAAAATCGCACGGGCTTGTGTTTCCGATAAATTATAAGTCCCATCCTCATTTAATGGATGTTCTGGGTCGTCAATCAATTTTATAAATTCGATAACCTGTTGTGCCTGCCACTTGGTGGTCATAAGTTGCCCACGGGCAATGGCTGGGTCGGACGCCCCCCGAATAAGTGCAATAACCGGATCAAGGTTGCAAATTGCCACCAACAACCCCGCCAACACATGGGCACGGTTACGGGCTTTGGCAAGCAAAAAAGATGTACGCCGAATAACCACTTCCTCCCGAAATTCGACAAATGCAGATACCACATCCAACAGGTTCATTTGTTCCGGCTTGCCCTTGTTAATCGCCAGCATATTAACCCCAAAACTGGTTTGTAATTGGGTATGGCGGTACAAGTTGTTCAGCACCACTTCATATATGGCATCCCGTTTTAATTCGATAACCACCCGCACCCCATCACGATCGGATTCGTCCCGTAATTCGGCAATGCCTTCGACGATACCTTCTTTGACCACTTCGCCGATGCGTTCCATAAGTTTCTTTTTGCTGAGCTGATATGGTATTTCACGCACAATAATGGCTTCCCGTTGTCCAATTTCTTCACGATCGGTTTTTGCCCGCATTAATATGGACCCCCGTCCAGTGGTGGCCGCCGAATACCGCCCCTTCGACCCAACAATTATTGCCCCGGTTGGAAAATCAGGACCTGGGACAATTTCAAACAATTGTTCGGCGGTAAGTGCCGGATTATCAATATAGGCAATGCACGCATCCAACACTTCCCCCAAGTTATGCGGTGGAATATTGGTTGCCATACCAACCGCAATACCCCCCGCCCCATTAACCAATAAATTGGGGAATCTGGATGGTAATACACTGGGTTCAAGTAAAGATTCGTCATAATTGGGAATAAAATCGACTGTATCCTTGTCAATGTCGTCCATCAGCGTTTCCGACACTTTGGCAAGACGGGCCTCTGTATACCGCATTGCCGCCGCCCCGTCTTCGTCCATCGATCCAAAATTTCCCTGTCCATCAATCAATGGTAACCGCAACGAAAAATCCTGTGCCATGCGTACCATGGAATCATAAATCGCCTTGTCGCCATGGGGATGATATTTACCCATAACATCCCCGACAATCCGTGCCGATTTACGAAATGGTTTACTGGAATCGTATCCATTTTCCTTCATCGCATATAAAATCCGTCGATGTACAGGTTTCATACCATCCCGTACATCGGGCAACGCTCGGGACACGATAACGCTCATGGCGTAATCAAGGTATGATTTTTGCATTTCCTGTTCAATGGAAATGGGCTCAATATCTAAGTCAATGGTGGCAACCGCTTGTGGTATATCAGACATTATATTTTATATTCCTCATTATATGATATTTTAGCGTCGTTAGTATATCACAACATACCAATAAAAAACAGAAAAAAGTATATGTACCCCCTTTAAAATCGATTTTAAGGGCATATACCAATAATTTTACACAATAAAAAATGTATTATATTACAAAAAAGGCGGTATATATTATTATATCTAATAGCAATTTTAAAATGTACAATCCCCTCTTAGTTTATGATATACTGATAAAAATTCATATGTAATAAGCGGAGATTTATATGAAAATTGGTATCTTAAAAGAAGGCAAAATCCCCCCTGATTATCGGGTACCTTTTGCCCCGGAACAATGTGCGTATATCAAACAAAAATTTGCTATCGAATGTGTTATACAGCCATCTGATATTCGCTGTTTTACCGACACAGAATACACGCAACATGGTATTTCTTTAAAGCAGGATTTAAGCGATTGTGATGTGATTTTTGGTGTCAAAGAAGTACCCGTTGACACCTTAATACCAAATAAATGTTACCTATTTTTCAGCCATACGATTAAAGCCCAATCCCATAACCAACACCTGATGCGGGCGTTAATTGCCAAAAATATCGCCATGATAGATTATGAAACTGTTGTTGCCCCAAATGGGCAACGGGTGGGGGCATTCGGGCATGAAGCGGGCATTGTAGGGGCATATAATGCCCTGCGGGCGTATGGGATACGGTACAAAAAATATGACCTGCCCCTTGCCCATACGGTGGATGGAAAACACACCTTATTTCAGTTGGTACAAGACCTTCCCCCCTTGTCGATTCGTGTTATGCATACTGGACGGGGTGGGCGGGTATCCAGTGGTGTGGTAAAAATATTGGAACTGGCGGGATTACAAAATATCCCTGCTAAACATTATATTAAGGGTACGGACAGGGGCGTATTTACCACCCTTACCCCCAGTGAATATATCAAACGCACGGATGGGGCGGATATAATCGAAGCAGAATTTTTTAAAAATCCCACCACAGGATACACCAGCAATTTTCACCCATACGCACAAGTATCAGACATGTATATATCGGGACATTTTTGGAATAATAGGTCGCCTGTGTTGTTTACCATCGACGATATAAAAAATATCGATACATTCCCCATACATATTATTTCCGATATATCGTGCGATATACCGGGACCAATTCCAACCACTTTACGGGAAACCAGCCTGATGGATACATTATACGATATAAATCGTCAAACGGGACAAGAAATACCCCCATTTACCGATGACACAGCCATTACCATAACCGCCGTCGATAACCTGCCCAGTGCCATCCCCAGGGATGCATCCCGTGCATTTGGGGCATCGTTAATCAGCGAACTATTGCCATACTTAATCGGGGATGACGACGGTAGAATAGCCAACGGCACCCTTTGTAAAAACGGGCACTTAACACCAAAATACGCATATTTAAAACAATATGCCGGGGTGAAAACATAAGGCTTCGCCGTGCCAATATGCCGGTTAATTCTAAATTCGCCACACCAAAAACTTGTTGGGTAAAAATATAGTATCACATCTTATGTACAATTTATGTACAATAAGAACACATTTAAAAGGTATAAGTAACAACAAATCCAAAAATTGCTGTTTTTGGAGATATGGGTAATGATAAATCCAAAAATCGCTGTTTTTGGATTTATCTTTTTTGATTGGTTATTAAAATCTGAACCAAAGTATCATTTAAATAATAATTTTCTCGCCCATGTTTTGACATACTCAGGATATTCATATCCACCAGTTGTTCCAAATATCGTCCCGCAGTTTGTGGGGATACATAACAAGATTCCGCAATATACTTTATCTTGGTATATGGATATGAATATATGGTGTTTATTAAATCTTGACTATATATTTTCGGGGCGGATTGTCTGATCTTAACTTTGGTGGTCTGTATGGAATCACGAATTGCATATATTAGGCTTGTTGTCTCCCGTGCAGTTTCTTCTATGCCTTGTAACATAAACATAACCCATTATTCCCATAAGGTATGATTATGCCTGATGGCTTGTAACAATTCATAGTATTTGGCTTTGTGTGTGTTTATATACCTTGATAAATATAAAACTGGTAAATTTAATAATTCTTTTTGCACCAAATACAAAATATTAATAATTCGCCCAGATCACCCATTACCATCTTCGAAGGGATGAATGCTTTCAAATTGGTGATGAATAACTGCCATTTTTAACAAATAATCCCAATCACAAATTGAATCATCATTTATAAATTTTTCTAAATTATCCATATAATTCAAAATATCAGCATGTTTTTCTGGGGGGGGGGGGGGTATAAACAATACTGCCATGATTATCTTTTAAGGAAACAGGAACCGTCCGAAACCCATTATTTATACCTTCTATATCCTTATATAACTGTATAATATTTTTATTTAACAATAAGCTATGATTTTTACATCCTGATATCCACGCACCAATGCATCCGCATATCTATAAACTTCTTTGGCTTGTTGACTTGTAAATGTATTTGTCCTGACATCACTGGTATACAAATCATCCGTAGTCGTTACAATGTTTTCAATCGCACTGCTTCTGCGGGCTTCTTGTAAGCTCAATGTTTGAATCAAAATATTGTCATTGGGGATAATGGCACAACATCCCTTTAATTCCGCCAATGCAGAATGTGATTTAGCCAACTGCTTTAAAACAGTCTTGGTTTCAAGGTTGTACTCCAAGGGCAAAGATGGAATTTTATATGCAAGTTTTGACACATTTAATACATACCTTTCGAATAAAGTATATAGCACATTTTACACGCCACAAAGGCAACAGTGGAATATGCACTGTTGCTTATTCTTAATCAACTGCATGCAAAAAACCGCATTAAGGAGTGTTGGCTTTTTTTGCCATTTTTGCCAGCTGTGCCTCCCGTTTGCCGATGCGTTCTTCAGTAATGCGGGCGGCTTTACCTGTGCGACCGCGCAGGTAATACAGCTTGGCACGACGGACTTTACCATATCGTACCACTTCAATTTTTTCTATGCGGGGGGAATACAAGGGAAATACTTTTTCCACCCCTTCGCCAGAAGACAATTTCCGCACGGTAAAACTACTGTGTAATCCTGCGTTACGACGGGCAATTACAACCCCTTCGAATGCCTGTACCCGGGTGGTGCTTCCTTCGGTAATGCGTACATGCACTTTTACATTGTCCCCTGCTTTGAACGCAGGAATCTGTTTGCCCTCAGTCACACGGGCAATTTCTGCTTGTTCTAGTTGCTGCATGATGTTTGTCATCGGTTTATCCTTTCTGAAAACTAGTTTTGTTGTTGTTTATATCGTTGCCATAAATCCATACGGCGGTCTTGGGTTATACGGATGCGTTCGTCTTTTCGCCACTGGGCAATGTTTTTGTGGTGCCCGCTTAACAGCACTTCGGGGACCTTGTACCCCTGCCAGTGTTGGGGACGGGTATAATGGGAATATTCCAACAATCCGTCTTCGAAGCTTTCATCGACAATCGATTCTGCGTCGCCGACAGCCCCTGATAATAAGCGAATAATCGAATCGAGTATCACTTGTACCGCAGGTTCACCGCCACTCAGGATAAAATCGCCAACACTGATTTCCAACATTTGCCATTTTTCTATGACCCGTTGATCGATACCTTCATATCGTCCACATACCACCGTTATATCAGACATTTTGGAAAATTCTTGTGCCATGTGCTGATTCCACAACTTACCCCGTGGGGTTACAAATACGACTGTTCCGACCATATCGATACTGTTTAAGGCATTGTCAATCACATCCGGTCGCATAACCATACCCGCACCACCCCCAAAAGGGGTATCATCGACGGTTGCATGTTTATCCGTGGCAAAATCCCGTATTTGTACTGTGTTTAAAGCCCACAAATTATTCGCCAACGCTTTACCGGGAATTGAAGCCCCCAATACACCCGGAAACATATGGGGAAATAATGTTAATACATTTACATTCAACATAATACCATGTGGTCCTTTTAGTTGTAGTTTGTATCCGCATATACCATATTGGGTACATGCAGTACAACGGTTTTTGCGTTTACATCAATATCCCCAATCGTATGGGCAAACAAAAATAATTCTGTATCTTTTTTGTCGATAAACAGCACTTCTATTAAATCGCCCGCACCATAATTATGCAAGCCTTTAACCGTGCCGATGGGGGTATTTTGTGCATTTAAAACTGTACATCCTTGCAGGTCTGTATGATAATATTCATCTGCATTTAATGCGGGTAATTGGTCACGGTAAACACAAAGTTCTGTGCCTTTTAATGTTTCCGCATGGGTGCGATTATCACATCCAGCAACCTGTACCATGTACACCCCCTTATCCGTCCCCTTGTATAATCCTTTGGCAACGCCAATTTTGGTTATGTCCATTGACACACCTTCTGCATTATATATGGGTGTATATGTAAAAATATCATGGGGGTTTTCCGTAAAACTTTTCATCTTTACCGCCCCTTTGACACCATGTGTATTGGTAATGACACCGATTGTAATTAAGTTGTCCGCCATGGGTATATCCCTTTATATCAACAATAAAAAAATATGTATTATGATTCTGCTGTGGCGGATGCCCGTTTTGCATTGCGTTCTTCGATTTTCATCTTAGTCCGCTCAGATTGCAAATGCTTTTTGGTTTGCGTAGGCACAATCCGTGCGTCTGTTAAGTTTGCCGCCGCTAAAAACCGCCGCACACGATCCGTAGGCTGTGCCCCTTCGCCCAACCAATATTTAATACGATCATCCTCTAAATGTACCCGATCCGTATGATCTTTTGCTACCATGGGATTATAGGTTCCCACTTTTTCAATAAATCTTCCATCCCGAGGGGCACGTTCATCCGCAACAACTATGCGATAATAGGGGCGTTTTTTCGAACCCCCCCGTGCTAATCTTATTTTTAAACCCATATTTTACTCCGTTATTTTACATTAATTTTATACCCCCATACACCTGTTGCATAAGGGCGTTACAAGGGGATTATCCCCCAAATGGAAATCCCCCGCTGGGGGGCTTGCCCCCAACAAATGGATTGCCACCGCCAAATGGGTTTAATCCCCCACCCATACCAGATGGCATAGGGGGCATTTTTCCACCCATTTTTCGCATTTGTTTCATTGCCTTTTCCATCATTTGAAATTGTTTTAGCAATTTGTTAATTTCTGATACCTGTGTCCCGGAACCGCTGGCAATGCGTTTTTTACGGGACGCATGTAAAATTTTTGGATTCTTCCGTTCTTTTTTTGTCATCGAATTAATAATGGCAACTTGTCGCCCCAACATGGCATCGTTAATGCCCGCCGATTCCATTTTGCCTTTCATTTTACCAATCCCTGGCAACATTCCCATGACCCCGCCTAAACCGCCCATTTTTTGCATCTGAATCAGTTGGCTTTTTAAATCGTTTAGGTCAAATTGACCGGACATCATCCGATTTGCCATTTTTTCCATATCTTGTTCGGATGCGGTTTCTTGGGCTTTTTCCACCAAGGCAACAATATCCCCCATCCCCAAAATACGATTGGCAATGCGTCCTGCATCAAACAGTTCCATATCGTCGAGTTTTTCCCCAACGCCCATAAACTTAATGGCACATCCGGTGGTTGCCCGCATGGATAACGCCGCCCCGCCCCGGCTGTCGCCGTCCACACGGGTTAAGACAATGCCAGTCAAGGGTAATTTTGTATTAAAGTTTTCGGCGGTGGTAACACTGTCTTGACCAGTCATAGCATCCGCCACCAACAAAGTTTCTTGGGGCTTGGCAACAGCGTTAATTTGTGTCAGTTCAAACATCAGTGCCTCATCTATGGATAACCGCCCTGCTGTATCCAACATTACCACATCATATCCCCCAAGCCGTCCCGCCTGCATCGCCCGTTTGGTAATATCGACGGGCGATTGCCCATTGATAATCGGCAAACTATCCACACCCACTTGTTCGCCCAATACAGCCAGCTGTTGTTGTGCCGCAGGACGGGCAACATCCAGCGATGCCATTAAAACTTTTTTACGGTTTTTGTTTTGCAAAATACCCGCAATTTTCCCTGTGCTAGTGGTCTTACCCGCCCCTTGTAAGCCGACCATCATAATCGCAACAGGTGGTTCCCCCCGCAAATTTAACGCCGCCGCAAAGTTTTTTGTATCAGTATTTTCCGCAGGGGGTATATCTTCGCCCCCATTGAAAATATCCACCATAACATCGTGGACGACTTTTACAACCTGTTGCCCAGGGGTTACGGATTTTAAGACTTCTTCCCCAAGAGCTTTTTGTTTTACCTGATCGACAAAAGACCGTACAATCGGCAACGCCACATCCGCATCCAGCAACGCCCGACGGATTTCCCCCATGGTGGCATCAATATCTTTGGCACTTAATGCCCCTTTGCCCTTTAGCTTATCAAAAACTGTGCCTAATTTAGACTGTAAACCATCAAACATTACCCGTTTCCTTTATGTTACGCCTTTAAAACCACATAACGAAAAAAGTACCAGCGTACGAAACTCGTAGACTAGATTACCCCTTAGGCGACCATAAAACATGTATGGGCTATGGTCGTATTTCAAAATGTGATTCTTGAAAACTAGGCTTTGTATACAGCAAAACATGCACCCTGTCAAGCCCTTATATATGGTTTTATATCGTATTGACTTTATACCAAAAATATACATAATAGCATGGCACGGAAAGGTACATAAATATTATGCAAGAAAATAAAATATATTTGGGATATTTGGCGGTTTTTGCCAGCTTAACCATGTGGGGTGTTTCATTTCCGCTTGCCAAATATGCCATGCAGTTTATCGATATATGGACCCTACTGTTTTATCGTTTTTTTATGGGGATGCTTGTGGCATTGCCATTTTTGTATTTTCAATATCAATCGATTAAGCCGGAACATCGGGGGATGGTCGTTATATGGGGGCTTACCCTGATGCCCATCACTTTGATATTACAATTTTTATCCTTAAATTATACTTCCGCCAGTATTGCCAGCCTTGCCATTGGATTGGAATTTCCATTTGTGATTATGTGGTTGTATATCCTGTATAAAAAACGCCCCAATCGGTTGGCATTTTATATTATGGGACTTGGCATAGTGGGCTTGGCACTTATTGTTGGCAGGTTTGAAATCGATAATATCATTGGCGTTTTGTTTATTTTATCAGGGGGCATGGCATTTGCGTTGGGATCGGTTTTATCCGATACCGTGGCAAAATATTATGACCCCATTTTTACCAGTGCTATTGCCATGGTTATGGGTACCATCGTTGTAAGTGTGCCATGGATAGCATTTGGTACCGCCGATACAGTCGATATTCCATTGTCTGTATTTGGTGTGGTTGCATTTTTGGGCATATTTAATTCATTTTTAACCATATTTTTCTGGGCATATGGATGCCGTGTGATAACCAGCACCCGTGCCACACAAATGATAATGATCGAACCGTTGGTCGGGGCAGTGGTTAGCATCATATGGTTGGGCGAATATTGGTATTGGGGAACGGTCGTTGGCGGTGCCTTAATCATTGCCAGCATGACATTGGATTCCCGTATGGCAAAACTTTAAATTAGGTTTTTCATTATATTTTCCCCCATTTTATAATACATTAAAAACAAGTTTATACTCCCCCCATATATAACAACTTATAGTATTATTTAATTATAGTTTTTAATACTTGAAAAAAAAAAAAAAATCCTCTGTATACTTATATTGTGGTGCCTGTTTGGGCGGGTGCCGAATTAAACTGTAATTCTAAGAAATTGAGGATGAAACACATGAAACTGAAGAAATCTTTATGGGCAACGGCTAGTGTTATTGTACTGGCATATACAACACCTGTATTCACCGATGATACGGACAAAGTGGTCAATGCCACGGGGAATATGTTTATGGATACCATGAACAAAACAGGTATCTTCGAATGGATAAGTGGCGGGGTCGGCTATACGGACAAAACCCTAAATTGGGATATTACCGCTTTTAGCAACCTGTCGGAAACAAAAGACACGATTACATATTTGCAAACTTCTTATAATCGTCAGAAGTCGGTGAATCGATTAAACTTGGGGTTGGGGTATCGCAGGCTTATTGATACAACTGCTACCCCGTTAATTGTTGGGGTCAATGCGTTTTTTGATAGCAAGGACGGGACAAAGAATATACTTGCTTTTAAGGCATCGGACAATTTCCAACGGTTTAGTGTGGGGGCGGAACTGAAAACCGCCCGCTTCGATATGGCGGCAAACCTATATCGTCGTATTGGCAATAACATTATTGACGATAAAAAGGTATTACAAGGGTGGGATATAACCGCTAAGGGCAATATCCCCAATTATGAACAGGTGTCTGTGGGGGTAAATACCTATAGATTCGACGGGGTTGAGGATACAGTTGTTAGGGGCAATAAATTGATTGCCGAATTTACCCCAAATGCTATGATAACAGTGCGGGGTACATATGATAAACCCAATGGCGAATCGGCACAGACCGATATATCGGTGGATTTTAAATTGGCATTCGACAAAAGTATACAAGACCAATTAAAATCCGTCCCTATATCAAGTACAGATGCTGTATGGCACAAACGCTATGACAAGGTCGAAAGACAATATGATATTAAAACAGCGGAAGCACAGTCCACCCCCACATTAGGCACCGCTATCAGCAGTACAGATTTAGCAGCAAATAATATCAGTGATGGCGATGGACAAACAGAGCAATCTGCATACGCATTACAGAATGGTGAACACTATGATATACTAAAATTTGCTGGCACAGTCGACAGTAGCCTTAGTACTGATAATATCAAGGTAACTGTTACAAAAGTGAGTGGCGATGGGGTGAAAGGCACAGACTTTCAGTTATACGCCAGCGATGGGACAACTGTTATTGCGTTAGCGGATGTAACCGCAGATAGCAAATTCGAAGATAAAGCGGGGGGCAGAGAAGCCACCTTACAATTTACTTTTAGTGCCGATGGATTTGAAGACCGGGTGGTATTCGTCAAAGCAGAAGCGATTAACCAAATCGGTAGCCTGTTATCCGATGCGGATAAATCCAGCAATAACATTAAGGGTGGGGATGGCACCAGCCGAGCCAATGCCTATACCTTAACAAATGACAAAACATATGATATAAGCACCTTTATTGGCACTGTGCCCTCAGGGGTAACGCCCACTGTTAAAGCAGAAACGATTACAGGTACAGATGGTACAGACTTCCAGTTCTATGACACAGATGGTACCAGTAAGCTAAATGTAAATGGTGCCAAGTATGGGGGCAAACTCGAAGATGTGGCGGATAAAGCCGCAGCAGTGATCAAGTTGACATACAGTGCCACAGACTATGAAAATCGAAGTGTGTATGTGAAAACCGATAGTACTTTCACTGGTACGCTAACAATGGCAGATCTGGTTGTCCCTTACGCATCTGGGACTGTAACGGCTAGCACCGCCGATATATTGGGTAAATTATCCGTATCCGGCAGCCAAACGCAAAAATCCGATTGGACAATTAAGAGCCTAGCAGACACAGATAATAATACGAATCTTACAGTTAATGGCAAGACTCTGACTGTATCCGGGACAATCGGGTCCCCTACCACTGTAACCGTGGTATTCGAACATCCTGAGTATGCGGATCAGACCAAAACCTTTAAACTATCGACCGGTGCGGGGGTAATGAGTTCGGGCACCCGTACAGGATTATCCGGTAAATGGGGTATAGGGTTTAGCACAGCGGCGGATTATAAGTTAAAACTGTCTGATACAGTGGGCGATACAACCGCCACCTTTAAAGATGATGGCACTACGGATGATTTCACCTTTACCATTTTACCCAACAGTGATGGCAGTAAAGGGGGCAAGACCGCTACCACCGCAGGTATCGTAACGGGTGCTTTAAGCGGGGCGATTGATGACAAAACCGGCGAGATTGATGCAAGTAAACTGAATAAATCGGGAACCTTGTTGGTAAAAATTGTCCGCAAAGTCAAAAGCGGATTGCCTGCTTTAACAGATTATGAAAATATTACCGTAACCAAACAGGATAACAGCGACCACACAGGGTTTAGCGTATCGGCTGGGGCGATACCATGGAACGCCAATAGCCAAACAGTTTCGTATACAGAAAATGCCAGCAAACCTGCGGGTATTGGCACCGCCACATATGCCTTGACAGCATCGGGGACAACCGCTGGTGCGACCACAGGGGGTGATGCTATCACGGTGGCGTCGAGCGATGGTAAGATTGCCAAAACCACCCAGAGTGGAGTGGTAAAAGTGCGGATTACCTATGCAGCCAATGATAAATACGCACAAATGACCCGGGATGTGGATGTAACCGTCAATAAGCAAACGGCGGGGGGTACCTTAAAACTAGCGGATATTATTGTATTGTATATCCCCGGCACATCCAGTAATCAAACGATTAGCACCGCCGATATACTAGGCAAACTGTCCGTAGATGGGGGCAACAGTGCCAAAGGCGATTGGACCTTAAAAAGCCTAGCCAAGAAAGATACCATTGCCAATACGATATTACAGATTTCAGGGAAAACCCTGATTGTCAAAGGGGAATTTACCACCAGTAGGACGATTACCGCCACCTTTGAGAGTGCCAAATATGGGGATAAGACCGCTGATATCGAAGTGTCCACCCGGCGGTCACAACTTACCACTTCCACCCCCACAGGAACAGGAAAATGGGGTAAATCGTATACTACGACTTATAATTTAGATGATGAGGGGGGGACATTTAAGACAGGCACTGAGGGGGATTTCACCTTTTCTATTGTGCCATCTGGTACGACTGTATCGGGGTACACGGCGACCACCGCAAATATATTTAGCAGTAATCCGATTACCGCCAGCACAGGGGCGATTGATGCCAGCAAACTAACCAGATCAGGGTCGTTGCTGATAAAAATAGTCCGTGCCAAAACTGGAACCCCGACAGTTACAGAGCATTATAACTTAACCGTTGGTAAACAAGTATTAGGAACCGATGTAACCACCCCCCCAGCGGTAGCAAAGGCAACGGGTGAAAATGGGGCGTGGAAGGACAGTACTGGCACCAAGATTGATTTAGACTATGCTTTACCGGGCGGGACAAGTGCAACGCAATATACTTGGTCTGCTGCGGGTAAAACAGGGGACACACCCAGCGGTACATTAAATATTGTTAATGGGGATATTCGGGGGGCAACATCCGGCGGTACAGTGGAAATCACCATGACCGCAACCGCCAGCAACCCCAAATACTCAGGGTCCATACGAACGGCGGACTTTACCATTGCTAAGCAAAACCTTGCGGACCTTAGCACCAAACCCAGCGTAACCGCATCACAAGCGGACCGTGTATGGAAAGCCGGTGGGGCAAAATTAAGCGGTATGGCATATAACAATGTGCCAGGGGGCAGTGTGGCGGCGTTTGATTGGTCTGTGGTGGGTAAAACAGGGGATGCCCCCTCAGGTACGCTTAGTCTAGACACTACAGATAAGAAACTAAAAGGGGCAGAATCAGGTGGGACTGTTGTCATTACCATGAAAGCAAAAGCCAACGACAAAAAATACACGGGACAGGTGAATCTGGCGGACTTTACCATTGCTAAGCAAAACCTTGCGGACCTTAGCACCAAACCCAGTATAACCGCATCACAAGCGGACCGTGTATGGAAAGCCGGTGGGGCAAAATTAAGCGGTATGGCATACCAATGTGCCAGGGGGCAGTGTGGCGGCGTTTGATTGGTCTGTGGTGGGTAAAACGGGGGATGTCCCCTCAGGTACGCTTAGTCTGGACACTACAGATAAGAAATTAACGGGGGCAACATCCGGCGGTACAGTTGTCATTACCATGAAAGCAAGAGGCAGCGACAAAAAATACATGGGACAAGTGAATCTGGCGGACTTTACCGTCGGTAAACAAGAGTATCCGCTGACGATTGATACAAAATACAGCACGCCTGCGGGGGCATTGGCGAATCGTATAAATGCTTTACGCATAGATGTTGATTCTTTAGCAGATGGTATATTCAGTACAGCCAGTTTAACATCGGCTATGGCAGGAAATTTAACTGTAACCAAAATAAATACTGTCAACGATATTACAAGTACCACAGGGGGTACAGGTGTTACCAGCACCGTATTGGATACAAGTAGTGCGAATCAGGGAATGCGTGTCATAACTGTAAATAATGGGGTTGCAAGTGCAATCACTGGAAATGATAGTACTGTTATAGCAGCCATACAAACAGCTTTTAGGGCAAGAGAAGTAGTGGTTATTCAACAATTCCGAAGTAATGATTCTGCCTTAAAATTACGGATTCAAATTCCTGCGGATAGCAATAAAAAATACAATGCTTATGATGAAATCTTGTACTTAATTACAAACTAATTAAAATATATTTAATCCCATTTTACAAATACAACAGGGGGCTTAATGCCCCCCTATATTTATACCTTCTATGTATTTTATATGAATATTTTGAAAAATATCATTAACAATATAACATACTGCAAAAATAAACAAAAAGGTATAAATTATGATATACTACCCCTTTAACAGTTTATATTAAGGATACTGCCTTATGATTTTAGATGTGCGGGGAAAAAATTGCCCTATACCATTATTACGCACCAGACATCATATAAAAAATATGTCGTCTGGCGAATTGATTCAAGTGTTATCGACTGATTATGGTACCATACAGGATATGCAAGATTTTTGTAATACTCATGGACACATCCTGCAATCGATCACCGAAAAAAAATGTACAGAATACGATACAGTGTATGCGTTAATAGTGGTAAAAGGACAATCCGAACATTAAGTTCGCTTGCCAAAAATAGCTGTACCAATACGAATTATGGTTGATCCCAAATTTATCGCATCGTCATAATCAGCGGACATACCCATGGACAGATGCGATAACCTGTTTTCTTGTGCCAATTTTCTTAGCAATGCAAAATGAGGGGCGGGATAATCAGTTATAGGCGGGATACACATTAACCCCACCACATGCAGACCATGGGATATGGCAAAATCCACCAATGCGGATACTTCGGTAACTGTGACGCCATTTTTTTGGGTTTCCGCCCCTGTATTTACCTGAATATATACATCGGGTTTCCAATCGGGGTTTTTGTCCATGTGCTTTTTAATTTGCAATACCAATTTTTGCGAATCCACTGTGTGAATAGCATCCACCAAATGTGGTAAATATTTAACTTTATTACTTTGCAGTCCGCCAATCAAATGTAATTTGACCCCTTCATATTCGGATTTTAACTGGGGCCATTTATCCCGACATTCTTGGACTTTATTTTCCCCAAAAACCCGATGTCCCACATCCAACACAGGGCGAATATGCCTGATATCATAGGTCTTTGATACGGCCATAACTTGTACTGTGTCAAAATCCCGTTCTGCTTTGCGACAGGTTTCTTGAATATCCATCATTAGTGTATTAAATTTTTCTGTCATCGATATATATCCGCTGTGTTATATTTTTCCAATTTATTAAACTGTATCAGATTGCGAATTTTTACCACATAATCAAAGCCTAATTGAGAATACTTTTCCAACCCCGCCGCCAAATCATGGGCGGTAATGGGCTGGTTATTTTTAAATGCCATATAACGAATCGACCGCAAATCCTCATACGCCCTATGACGGTTTAAATTTATCATATATGACACCACAGAATCATATGGTGTGTCGAATGCTTTTACAGCATGGTTTTTGCCTATATCCCGATTTTCTGGAATTAAGCCTGATCCAGTGGTAAATGTCCATTGTCCAAACAAAGAATTACCTTCAAGGGCAAACCGTGAAGTCCCCCATCCGCTTTCAATAATCGCCTGTGCCAACACCAATCCAACGGGAATCGGCTGTACACGATATTGTAAAGTACTTAATATTTTTTCCATATCGCCTGTGGCTTTGTACCGCTTGGCAAGCATTTGTAATAAACGGTTTTGTGCATCGTTCAATACCCCATGTATGGTGTATACATCAGACAAATTTTGAACACTTTTGCGTTCCGCAATAATATGGGTATTTGCCTGTACAATCAATGGAATCATTATCTGTATAAACAATTTTTTTCGGATTTTAACAGGGGCGTCTTTCAGATTTTGGGGCATGCCTGAGGGGGCAATCGCCGGCACCTGTTCCATCGATTTTTGTATATCATAAGAATATTGGTCAAATACGCCTTGCAAAGATTCATATGTGGGGCTGTCATAAACAATTAAATCTTTTATATGTTGCACGCTCTGTGCAATCCCCTGATGTATAAATAAAAATGGCACAGTCAAAAAAACAAGCCAAGCAGAAAAAATACTTTTTTTATACATATTATTTTTTAGTACTTTCAAGATATTGTATCAATAATAAAGAGTATTAAGTTTCCAAAGCCTGTACTTCGGTTACTTCGGGAATATAATATCGCAACATGTTTTCAATTCCCATTTTTAAGGTTGCTGTGGACGAAGGACAACCTTCACACGCCCCCAACATGGACAACATCACAACACCGTCTTGATAATCGTGAAAGACGATGTCGCCCCCGTCTTGGGCAACAGCAGGGCGTACCCGTGTTTCCAGCAATTCTTTGATTTGTTCGACAATCTGTTTTTCGTCGCCTTCGAACTGTTTTTCTTCGTTGTGCCCACTGACATTTGCCGATATATTATCCGCCAACACTGGTTTACCCGATTCAAAATATTCGGACAGCACAGATAACACCATTGGTTTTAAGTCCATCCATACAATCGATTCATCCTTGGTCACGGTAACAAAGTCATGCCCCAAAAATACGCCAATGACATGATCCACATCAAACAGTGCTTCTGCAAGGGGGGAAATACCCTCTGCATCTTCTTTTTTTTGAAAATTTGCCGCCCCATTGGGCACCACCTTCGCATCAGGCAAAAATTTTAAAGTCGCCGGATTGGGGGTTTGTTCTGTTTGAATAAACATATTTTTTAAAATTCCTTGTCTTAAAAATAAGATATGTACAAATAGTATACACAAAATCCATACAGATTGCAATTGATTAAAACACACCCCACAAATGGTTTCATAATTTTGGTACCATTCACAATTACATACCATACTATGTGTGAAATACGATTTCAAGCAGGGATTATTTTGTGGTATGATGAGGGTATGTGGTCATATACATTTTTTACATATATCTGTTTGGGGATACTCGGCACTGTACCGTTTATAATGGGGGCACATGCAAACCCTGAGCAACCGCCCATGCCCGAAGTTGCCCCGAACAGCATGCAGGTCATACGAAACCAAGCTGGCAAGGTGCAATCGATTACTGTACGAACAGAAGATTACTTGGAAATTATGCGTCAACAAAATCGATTGCCCGAAGCCCAAAAATTGTTGTTACGATTAATGCACGCATCAAACACCCCAAACACCAAAGGTCAAATGGCGTATTATTTGGGCATGATAACATTTGAACTGGGCGATTACGCACAGGCGGAACAATATTACCGTATTAGCTTGGAAAATATTCCAAATGATGTGTGGGTACAATTAGAGCTGGCAATGACTTTATTCATTTTGCAAAAATATGAAGCATCTCAATATTATTTTGAACAGGTCAAAAATCACACCGCCAATGCGGAAATTTTACAAACTGTGCACGCATATTTACAAAAAATTGCTAGCAAACGCACATTTGATTATACTTTTCAAATGGGACTATATCCCAATAATAATGTAAACAATGCCCCACAAGTGGAAAATTACCAATTTTTTGGCAAAACTGTAACGCCAACCGAACGCCCAAAATCGGCAGTGGGAATTACATATGATATGTCCGTGTATTATAAAAAACGGGGACGGAACAATGATATATATACGCTCAGCCTTGCCCCATCTGGGACAAAGTACCAACAAAGTAAATACGACAATACCATAATCACGCTGGCTTTATCCCGTCTTGACCAATTACAAAAGGGATATACAAACGCCAAAATCCACATCGGACGGTCATGGTCTGGGGGGCATAAAGATCGTAAAATTTGGGGCGTGTCATACACCCATGGCTGGTATGTGGGACAAAAAACCGTACTCTCTTTAACAGGGGATTGGGGACATACGAACCTGATTAGTGGCAATTACAATGTGATTAAAACCGCCATTGTCCCTAGTGTGCAATATCATATCACCCCTGTATCATCGATACATATAAGCATTAACCAAATCCGCACAAATCATGACCTATCAAATCGTACAGGTACACAAAATGGGGGTATTTTTGGATATAATCGTACCCTACAAAATGGTATAAAAATATCCCCCAGCTTGTCGTTTAACCGTTTCGTAAGCGATAAAGTACAATCAGGGCTAGGCGGGATACGAATCCGTGAAACAACAGAGGTAAATTTGGGAATAAAATTATCCCCTTATGCCATTTTTAACTTTGTACCCACTGTGCAACTGGGGATGAGTCGTGTCGATAGCACCATTAAAATGGACAGGGCAAAAAACACAGCATTTAATATAATATTTAAACGCACTTTTTGAGAGGTTTTGGTTTAAGGGATTTTGGTACCTTGAAATTTATTGTTAATGGATTCGATAATGCCTTCCAATATTTTAATTTCAGGCAAGCCCACATCTTTTTCCAATGCTTCATATGCTTGTGATGACAAGGCGGATACATCCGCATATAAAGATTTGCCCAAATCGGTCAAACTAATATAGGTACAACGCTTATCCCGTGCATCCGTTCTGCGATTTATCCAACCCAAACCCTCCATACGGTTTAAAATTCCCGTTAAGCTGGGACTGGAAATACAGACAATGTTGCTCATCTGTTCAATGGTAGTGTCTGGATATTCATGCAGATAGCTAATAATACGCCATTGTTGTTCAGTCACCCCATGTTGCTTTAAAATGGGACGGAAATACTGCATAAAATATTCCCGTACCCGCAATAAATTGACTGTCAAAGAATTATGTATGGATCGCATTTTTTACCCCTGTTTCTTATATACTGTACCTTGTATATGGGTGCATTATATGTAAAACACACACAAAATGCAACTTGATATATACCCCAAAGGAAAACGACAGAAAAGTATCATAGGGATACCGCCCATGATGCGTTGCATACAAAAAATGGTGCCCCCCCTTTTTTATTTTATATCACTTTTACCACACTATCGGCTGTTCGTATGGGTTTTGTATGCAGTTTGACCATTGCCATGGCATACACATCGCATACAAATACCACTTCGCCACATACTTTTTTATCCATGTCATACAGTGTATCACCTGAGCTGAGACCATCCCCTGTAATTGCCGTCAGCCGTTTTTTTACAGCTTGCCGCCAATGCATACGGGCGGTAACCTCTTGCCCTATATAACACCCTTTTTCAAAATCCACACCATTATATACATCCAAATTGAGTTCCAGTGCAAAGGCTTTGTTGCGGGGTACATCTGTGTCCAAGTCCGGTACATTATGTTGTATCCGTAAACGGTCATACATGGTTTTATCGGCGGTGGTGGACAAGCATATTTCCCTATCAAACACATATACCCGATGCCCCATAATATCGGTGCGGGGGTCGGGATATGCGGTGGCAATCGTTGGGGGGGATTCGTCCCATATGGCGTATACGGCAATAGTATCGCCTATGGCAAAATCTGTGTTGGTATTTAGGGCATATTTTGATAAATACTGCCCACATGCCATCAAATCCGCAGAATCGACCTCCATATATATTTTATCTTGAAGCATAAAGGCAAAAAATCCATATAAAAATTTGCCTTGGGGCGTTAAAATCGCCCCCCACACCAAACCGTGGGTCCGCATACGATTTATATCGCAAGTACACATACTTTGTAAGAAATCAAACGCCCCCACATTCGACAAAATAATAAAAGACCGGTCGGTAATGTTATAAATCATTTGATAGTATCCCCATTTTTATATATAGTATTATCATATTTTAAAATCGATTCATATACGAAAAGGATATTATACTTATGGGTATACGACAAGGTGGGCGTAAAAATGTACACCATCGAAAACGGGACATGTTACCCGAATTACAAATTCGCCGTCCCAATGAAATGCATGTGCATTTTCGGGATGGGGATATGTTAAAAACTGTTGTCCCCTATACGGCACGGCAATTCAGCCGGGCAGTGGTGATGCCCAATATTACCCCCCCCATTGTAACATCTGAGGATGCGGTACAATACCGCAATCGTATCCTGCAAGCGGTCCCAGAAAACATCCCTTTCGAACCGTTAATGATGGCATATTTAACCGCTGATACGGATCCCGATGACATCGCCCAAGGATATGCGGATGGGGTGTTTTTTGGGGCAAAATTATATCCCGCCCACGCCACCACCAACAGCCACTTTGGCGTATCACATATTACCCAAATTACCGATGTTTTAAAAACCATGCAGGACATCGGGATGCCCTTATCCGTCCATGGGGAAGTGCCCTATAAAGAGGTGGATATTTTTGACCGGGAAGCGGTGTTTTTGGACGAAGTGTTGGCACCATTATTATCCGCATATCCAAATTTACGGGTAACTATGGAACACATTACCACCGCACAAGCGGTTGAATTTTTAAAATCTGCGGGCGACAATGTGGCGGCAACGGTAACACCACAGCACCTATTGTATGACCGTAATGATATGTTGGTGGGGGGCATTAAACCCCATTATTATTGTTTGCCCATATTAAAACGCAGCCATCACAAATGGGCGTTACGGGAATTGGTAACCAGCGGTTTTAAACGGGTATTCCTTGGCACAGACAGTGCCCCCCACAGCATTGATACCAAGGAATGTGCCTGTGGCTGTGCGGGGGTATTTTCCGCTATCAATGCGTTGGAATTTTACGCTCAAGTTTTTGACGAAGAAAACGCTTTGGACAAGTTGGAAGACTTTACCACCAATAATGCGGACAATTTTCATAACTTTATGCCATCTAATGGGGGTATTACCCTGATTAAAAGTGGCAATTTGGTACCACGGGAATTAACCGTTGCCGGCAGCAACCAAAAACTCCACCCCTTATGTAGCGATACAATTATCCCATGGCGGGCGGATTATCGTATCGACAAAAGATATGACGATACCACCGCCACCTGTGGGGGGATGGGGACACCCAGTGGAGGCATACAAAATAATGGCTAAAAAACGCACTTTAAAGATATTACTTGCGGGACCACGGGGTTTTTGTGCGGGGGTGGACAGGGCGATTACCATTGTGGAAAAGGCACTGGAAAAACATGGTGCCCCTGTGTATGTCCGCCATGAAATCGTCCACAATCGCTTTGTAGTGGAAAGTTTGGAAAAAAAAGGGGCAGTATTTGTCAAGGAATTGGACGAAGTCCCCCCGAATGCCCCTGTGGTGTTTTCCGCCCATGGGGTGCCAAAATCGGTGCCCAGCATGGCCACTGCGTACAACATAGAATTTTTTGACGCCACTTGCCCATTGGTAAGCCGTGTCCATCGCAGTGTGGAACGCAATTATAAAAAGGGCTTTACCACGATTCTTATTGGACACCAAGGACATCCAGAAGTTATTGGTACCATGGGACAATTACCCAAGGGGGCAACAATTTTGGTGGAAACCATTGATGATGTATGGCGGTTACAATTGCCTGAGGATACAAAATTGTCTTGGTCGACACAAACCACTTTATCCGTCGATGAAACCACTGATATTATTCAGACACTCAAAGAAAAATTCCCTCATATTGTCGGTCCCGAATCAGGGGATATTTGCTATGCCACCACCAACCGTCAAGATGCTGTGCGGGACATCGCCCGCCGTTCGGATGCATTATTGGTTATCGGGGCACCCAATTCATCCAATTCCCGTCGTTTGGTCGATGTGGGATTACAAGAAGGATTATACAAATCGTTGCTTGTTCAACGGGCGGTGGATATCGATTGGGATTGGATGACGGATGTGTACACTTTGGGCATTTCGGCGGGAGCTTCCGCTCCGGAAATTCTGGTCGATGAAGTCGTAAACGCCTGTGCAAAGCATTTTATTGTCGATGTGGAAGAAGTTATCACCCATAAGGAAAAAGTATCATTTCCCCTACCCCGTAATTTACGATGATATAAAATATGATAAGAAAGGCATACTTGTGGCTGTTTATACCCCCTTAACCGATACGGATGTGCACACATTTTTAGCAGATTATGATTGTGGGCAATTGGAATCCTTTGCGGGGATTACCGCCGGGGTGGAAAATACCAATTATTTTTTATATACCACACAAAATACTTTTGTCCTGACTTTGTTTGAAAAGCGGGTAAATGAAAAAGATTTACCTTATTTTTTAAACCTGATGACTCATATGAATATCCAAGGTATTAAATGTCCACAAGTGATTTTTGATAACGATGGGAATGCTTTGCGCACGCTCAGAGGAAAAAAAGCGGTGCTTATATCATTTTTGGATGGACAGTCTGTGGCGGGCAATATCAGTACAGAAAACTGCCGTAAAATTGGACTGCTATCCGCCAAAATGCATATGGCAACCCAAAATTTCCCCATGCACCGCCCCAACGATTTGGGATTACAAGGCTGGCAGCATTTACAACAAGACATTGGGGATAATATGCCATCGGATTACATGGACATAGTGGCAACAGAAATGACATTTCAACACCAACACCCCAACACCCGCTTGCCAAATGGGGCAATTCATGGGGATTTATTCGTCGACAATGTCTTTTTTAAGGGGGATAATATCAGCGGTGTTATCGATTTTTACTTTGGGTGCACAGATGCATATGTATATGATTTGGCAATCACCTTAACCGCTTGGTGCTTTGAAAATTTTGACGCCATAAATATGTCACGGGCAATGGCAATGATACAAGGATATGAAACTGTGCGCCCCCTTTCCGATACAGAAAAAACATACTTGCCAATTGCGTTAAGGGGGGCATCCTTACGATTTATGCTAACCCGTTTATACGATGTGATAAACACCCCCAAAGATGCGGTTGTGGTCGTCAAGGATCCATCCGAATACGCCCGTAAATTGGCATTTTATCAAAATAACGATATTACCAAAAATGGTATTTTTGCCTAATGAAAAAAGTTGTTAAAATATATACAGATGGGGCATGTTCTGGCAACCCGGGGGCGGGGGGCTGGGGGGCGATTTTACGATATGGCAGTGCAGAAAAAGAAATCAATGGGGGCGATACAAATACCACCAACAATCGCATGGAGTTAATGGCCGCAATTATGGCACTAGAATCCTTAAAACATCCATCCACAGTGGTTTTATACACGGACAGTAAATATGTAAAAGATGGCATTACCAAATGGATTTTCAACTGGAAAAAGAAAAATTGGAAGAATGTCAAAAATCCTGATTTATGGCAACGGCTTGACCGAGCCACAACCCCGCACACTATAACATGGCAATGGGTCAAAGGACATGCGGGACACCCAGAAAACGAACGCTGTGATACTTTGGCAAGAAACGCCATCCCGAATACCAGCATATAAGATACTTAGGTTACCAATCTATGTCAGTCTATTAATGGAAACACCAATATCAAAAGTTAACTGAAAATAAGGAAAATAATCATGACTTTCGAACAACTTCGTACATTTCTCTGGGTCGCCCGTTTGAGTAGTTTTCGCAAAGCTTCTGAGAGCTTACATCTCTCACAGCCTGCTGTTTCTACGCGTATTTCAAATCTTGAGTATGAATTGCAAACAAAATTATTCGATCGTGATTCTGCTGATTTAGCCCTTACCAAAGAAGGACAACAGCTGCTGGGATACGCCGAACAGATGTTATTCATAGAAGATGAGATTAAACACCGCATTGCCAATCCTTCGGAAACAAAGGGTATTTTTCGTTTGGGTGCATCCGAAACCATTGCACAAGCGTGGCTACCATCTTTTATTCAAGCGTTCAATTTACGGTTTCCACGGGTAAACATTGACCTGACGATTGATATTTCAATACATCTTCGTACAGCTGTTATAGAGCGACGACTTGACTTGGCGTGCCTTATGGGACCTGTGTCTGAGTATTCATTTGAAAATGTAACTCTGCCTGAATTTGATTTATATTGGTATAAATCCAAGCAAATAAAAGTTGCGGATTTATCAGAAATTCCTATTATATCCTATGCACGCCAAACGCGCCCTTATCGAATCTTAACCTCTGAGCTAGCACGACGCACAGGGGCAAAATCACGGGTGTTCTCATCCGCATCTTTATCCGCAAGTCTCAGAATAATTGCGGCGGGGATTGCTGTTGGACCTTATCCCCATGCACTTGTACATCACCACCCAGAAGCAAATAAAGTTGAAAAATTTGATCCTGGTTTTATGCTACCCCCTTTACAGTTTACAGCATCTTATCTTGCAGAACCTCAGAGTTTTCTTGTGAAAAAAAGTGCGGAAATCGCCCATGAAGTGGCAACAGAGTGGCATAATGCAAACATCAAGTAATTCCAAATTTTTTATCAATATGTATAAATAATGATAATTTGAATAAATGTTCCCACTATGTTACAGTTCCATAAAGGTAACTAAAGAAGCGTTTATGTCTATTACAAAAAAATCAGGCTTAGATTACTCAAACCTATCAAGTATGGAGATACGCAAGCACATTAGGGATGGTCAATATGATGGTTGTACTTCTGGGCTTGCATCGGGAAAGCTCCAATGTAACTTAGTAATTTTACCTGAAATTTATGCCTTAGATTTTGTTCGTTTTTGTCAACGCAACCCTAAGCCTTGTCCAATTGTAGGGATCAGCGAAACTGGTGATCCGATGCTTCCAACTTTGGGTAAGGATATAGACATTCGTACTGATGTTCCCCGTTACCGTGTTTTTCGTAATGGTGAATTTTTGCAAGAAATAACTGATATTTCTGATCTTTGGTCTGATGATTTTGTAACAGTGGCACTGGGGTGTTCATTTACCTTTGAGAACGCTCTGTTACAGGCGAATATTCCAGTTCGTCACATCGAAATGCACAGGAATGTTCCTATGTATCGGACCAATATTAACCTTATTTCTGCTGGTCCTTTTAATGGTGAAATGGTTGTTTCCATGCGTCCGTTTCCTGAAGATAAAATAAAAGATGTCGTAAATATTAGTAAACAATATCCATATGCACATGGCAAGCCCATTGCAATAGGAGACCCAACCGCTATCGGTATTTCAGATCTTAATCACCCTGATTATGGTGATGCGGTCCCCATTAATAAAGGCGAAATACCAGTTTATTGGGCCTGTGGTGTTACACCACAAAATGTTTTCCGTCGCATGCAATTACCTTTTTGCATCACGCATGCACCCGGTCATATGCTCATCACTGATGTGGCTGAAGATGCAGAAACAACAATCTATTAATTATAGGAGTATTCGTATGAAAAAAAATATAAAACGCACATTGTCTGTATTGGCTACAATAACAGCCTTTGTAACACCAGCGATAGCCGAAAATCTTTTAGTTGTCGGTAGCTGGTCAAGCTTGCCCTTGCATAAGCAATATGAAGCACCATTCTGGTCCCAGACGCTTCCCTTAGCAGGCAACTTTAATGTTGAATTGACAACACACGACCAAATGGGGCTTGGTGTTTCGGAAATTTATCCATTGCTTGGGCAAGGTGTCTATGATGTAGCCATGACTGTTGCAGATTATGCGGTTGGTGATGCCCCAGAACTTGAAGGTCTTGATATACCTCTTCTAGCTTTGACTGCTGATGAAGCACGGGCAATGGTTGATGCTGCCCGTCCTATGGTATCTGATATTTATCGTAAAAGATTCAATGCGGAGGTTCTTGCAATCGTGCCATATCCCCCCCAAGTTGTATTTTGTAATGCCGAAATTAACAGTTTCTCGGACCTTAAAGGTTTAAAAATACGTGCATCGGGTCGTATGACTGCTTTGTTCCTAAAATCTCTGGGAGCTGAAGGTGTTAGTGTATCTTTCTCCGAAGTGCCAGGAGCTTTGCAAAATGGTGTTGTGGATTGTGCGGTTACTGGTGCTGGTTCCGGATATTCCGCAGGGTGGTGGGAAGTATCAACCCATCTGTTGCCAATTCCACTTGGCGGATGGGACCATGTAGTAACCGCAATGAATGCTGATCGCTGGGATGCTTTGAGTGCCGATAACAAGGCATTGATTCGAAAACAAATATCTTCTGGTTTTGAACAACCTGCATGGGCAAGTGCACAAAATGCCTTGGTGAATGACATTGCGTGTTTGACAAGTAATGGTGTATGTTCTGCTGGTGATTCACATAACATGATCTTAGTCGACATTTCTGATGCAGACTTTACAAAAGTGCGTAGCATTTTGATTAATCAAGTGTTGCCTGACTGGGCTAAACGTGCGGGCGGTGACTGGGCTTCCCGCTGGAATGCGTCTGTGGGTAAAGTTGTTGGTGTTACCATCAAGTAAAAATCACACCACCTGAGGGGAATTAAAATGGAAATGATGTTGATAAATAATCTACGGAAAATCAATCGTGTTATAGCTTTGTTTGTTGGATTCGGACTTCTTGGAATGGCATGTTTTGTAATCGCTGATATTGTTCTTCGTCAATTCCATACCTCCTTTGGTGGTAGCGAAGAGTTGGCAGGATATGCAATGGCATTGATCAGTTCGTGGGGAATGAGTTATACTTTATTGGAGCTTGGTCATATCCGTATTGACCTTATTCGCTCAAAGACTCGGGGTACATTGCGGGCTTTATTTGATATTGTAGCCATGGTTGTCATGTCTTGGGTAGTAGTTACAATAGCCATCAAGTGTTGGTCCGTGGTTGAGCGTGCCATAGAAAATGGCAGTCGAGCAAACACAGTACTTGCAACACCGCTAGCTTGGGTACAAATTCCATGGTTTATGGGATGGATTTGGTTTGCAATCATGTCGTGCCTTGTTACGATTGCCGCAATCAGTCTGATACTTCGTGGACAAAGTGTCAAGACAGAATCCTTTGTTGGACTTAATTTAGAGCAAGATAATTTACAATGATTGTTTATATTTTTGCTGGTTTATTGGTGTTGCTTTCTCTGTCGATTCCTGTTGGTATCGTACTTTTTGTTTTAGGATTTGGTGTGGATCAGTTCTTTTCAGGATTTCCACTGAGTCGTGCTTTGGGAAATATGGTTTGGTCGGCCTCTAGTTCTGCTACACTAATCGCTATTCCTTTTTTTGTGTTACTTGGTGAAATTATGGTACGATCAGGTGTTGCTACACAGACCTATGCAGCCCTTGATCGCTGGGTAAGTTGGATGCCTGGTGGTTTAATTCATGCTAACATTGCAACGTCGACGATGTTTTCAGCTACTTCTGGATCATCGGTAGCAACGGCAGCCACTGTTGCGACTGTGGCAATACCACAAGCGGAAAAATTAGGGTATGATCCCAAGCTGTTTTCGGGGGCAATCGCCGCTGGTGGAACGCTTGGTATTATGATTCCACCATCGATAAATCTTATTGTTTATGGTTTTTTAACGCAATCGTCCATTCCAAAATTATTCCTTGCTGGTTTAGTTCCTGGTCTCATGTTAGCCCTATCCTTTATGATTGTGACTGCGGTTATATGTATTGTCTGTCCTAAACTTGGGGGGAATCGTCGTATTTTTCCTTTATTTCAAATGGTACATTCACTTGCACATTTGATTCCAATACTTAGCCTATTTGGGATTATCGTTGGTTCCATTTATCAGGGGTGGGCGACACCAACCGAAGCCGCTGCTGTGGGTGTTGCAGGGGTCTTACTTATTGCCATGATATTTGGTACAGTTAATTGGAAAATGATACGAAAAAGTGTTTTGGGAACAATCAAAGTTACCGCAATGATTATGCTTATTATTATCGGTGCATCGTTCTTAAATTTTACTCTTTCTTCTGCTGGATTAGGACGAGAATTAACAACATTTTTACAGGGATTGGGGCTTTCTCCGCTTGGTTTTATCATGGTGGTGGTTGTACTTTATATCATTTTAGGATTTTTTATTGAAACGCTTTCATTAATGGTGATAACAATTCCAATTATTGTTCCAATGGTATTGGCACAAGGTTATGATGTCATCTGGTTTGGTATATTAATGATTGTCTTAATTGAAATGGCACTTATTACCCCACCAGTTGGTTTGAACCTTTATGTGGTTCAAGGTACACGAAAATCTGGAAATCTTAATGAAGTGATGCTTGGTGCATTACCATATGTTTTTGTCATGTTACTAATGGTATTGGCGTTAATCGCATTCCCGAATATTGTGCTTTGGCTCCCTCATGCACTTGGGTGAATAGTGTTTTAAAGATTTTCAGTGTAACCAAGATACCTGTTGTAAAGAAAGGAAGTTTTATTATGTGGCAATTTTGGGTGGATCGTGGGGGTACATTTACGGATATAGTTGCAAAATCTCCGTCTGGTGCATTAAAAACCTGTAAATATTTATCAGAAAACCCTGATGTTTACCAAGATGCGGCGGTTTATGGCATTCGTGATATTCTTGGTTTAAAAGCGGATGCCCCCATACCCAGTGGGCATATTGAAACGGTTAAAATGGGTACCACCATTGCCACCAATGCCTTATTGGAACGCAAGGGGGAGCCGACTATTTTACTGATTACCAAGGGATTAAAAGATCTTTTGCGGATTGGATATCAAAATCGCCCGAAATTATTTGATTTGCACATAAAATTACCCGAACTTTTATATGAAGATGTGGTCGAAGTCGATGAACGCTTAGATGCCAATGGCAATATTATTTTATCCCTAAACACAGATACAGCATATGAGATGTTGTCTGCATTTTATAACAAAGGATATCGGTCCGTTGCAATTGCCCTTATGCACAGCTATCGCTTTCCAAGTCATGAAAAACGCTTGGGACACATGGCACAGCAAATTGGATTTACCCAAATTTCTTTAAGCCATGAAGTGAGTCCCCTCATTAAATTGGTGGGACGGGGTGATACAGCGGTTGTGGATGCCTATCTTTCCCCGATTTTAAATCGTTATGTTGATCAAGTCATTCATGCACTTGGGGTACATTCTGGTGGATGTAACCAATTGATGTTTATGCAGTCAAATGGCGGTTTGACCGATGCCTGTCTTTTCCATGGTCGGAATGCTATTTTATCTGGTCCCGCTGGTGGTGTTGTGGGCATGGTGCGTTCCGCAAGTGCATTGGGCTTCGATAAGTTAATTGGTTTTGATATGGGGGGAACATCCACCGATGTATGCCACTATGCGGGTACATTTGAACGGTCTTTTGAAACCGAAGTAGCGGGTGTCCGTATGCGGGTGCCGATGATGTCTATTCACACTGTTGCTGCGGGCGGGGGGTCTATTTTATCTTATCGTGATGGTCGCATGCAGATTGGACCGGAAAGTGCGGGGGCAAATCCTGGTCCCGCATCCTACCGTCGTGGCGGACCACTTACGGTAACCGATTGTAATGTGCTACTCGGAAAATTACATCCCGCCCATTTTCCACATGTATTTGGGGTAAATGCTGATCAGCCCTTAGATAAAAAAATTGTTCGTAAAAAATTTGAAGAATTAGCACTCGAAATCGGGAACGATAAATCCCCAGAAGAATTGGCGGAGGGGTTCCTTCGCATTGCCGTTGAAAATATGGCAAATGCCATCAAAAAAATCAGTGTGCAACGGGGATACGATGTGACTAAGTACACCATGAATTGCTTTGGAGGTGCGGGGGGACAGCATGCTTGCCTTGTGGCCGATACCCTTGGCATAGAAAGGATATTTATCCACCCATTTGCCGGTGTTCTGTCCGCTTTTGGCATGGGACTAGCCGATGTATGTGCTATGCGGGAGCAACAGTTTGAAAAACCCTTGAATGATACCAGCCTAAGTCATACTTTGAATGCGATGGCACAAGTTGTGGGCGACGAAGTTCAAAAACAAGGCATTGCACAAGATTGTATCACCATTTCCAAACGGGTACAAATCCGCCCACGGGATGCACAGCAAAGCATAGAAGTTGCATTTGATTCTATATCGAAAATGGAATCTGCCTTTGTCGAAACCCATCGGCAACAATTTGGTTTTGTACCGCATACAAGCGATTTAATCATTGATATTCTTGTGGTGGAAGCTATCGGTAAAACTGGGGAACAGGTCAGCCTGCCCGACCCACAACAAACGACCGTCGATAAAACGACTGTTTCTGTCTGTTTCGAAGGGCAATGGATGGATGTATCACTTATCGATCGCACCAGCCTTGCACTTGGTCAATCCGTTGATGGTCCCGCCATTATAACCGAATCCACGGGAACAAATGTTGTGGAATCTGGGTGGCATGCCACATGTGACAAGGGGGGGAACTTAATTTTGGAACGCATTGTACCCATGCGACGCACAGAAGCCATCGGTACCAAAGTCGATCCGGTAATGCTGGAGGTATTCAACAACCTGTTTATGTCCATTGCCGAACAAATGGGGGCAAGGTTGGCAAATACAGCATACTCAGTAAATATCAAAGAACGCATGGATTTTTCTTGTGCTATTTTTGACCAACATGGCGATCTTGTTGCCAATGCCCCCCATGTACCCGTGCATTTGGGATCGATGTCGGAAAGTGTTCGTACTATATTACGGGAAAACACAGGAAAAATCCGCCCTGGGGATGTGTTTATGATGAATAACCCCTATAATGGGGGGACGCATCTGCCCGATGTGACAGTAATTACGCCTGTGTTTGATGCGGGCAAACAGAATATTTTGTACACGGTCGCTTCCCGTGGGCATCATGCGGACATTGGCGGTAAAACCCCTGGATCCGCCCCACCAGACAGCCGCACCATTGCAGAAGAAGGTGTTGTCATAGACAACTTTCTTCTTGTTGACCAAGGGCAATTACGGGATACAGAAACCCGTACCCTGCTGTCGTCAGGCATATATCCTTGTCGTAATGTAAATCAGAACATGGCGGATTTGAAGGCACAGATTGTCGCCAACGCCACCGGTGTGTCTGAGTTACAAAAAATTGCACAACAATTCGGCATTAAAACCGTGCATGCGTACATGACTCATGTGCAAAACAATGCTGAGGAAAGCGTCCGGCAAGTATTAGATGTTTTAAAGGACGGAAAATTTAGCTATCCCATGGACAGTGGTGCTACTATTGAAGTGGAAATCCGTGTGGACAAAGTCAATCGTTCCGCAATCATTGATTTTACAGGGACTTCATTACAAAGTCCCTTTAATTACAATGCCCCAATGGCGATTTGCCGTGCGGTGGTGCTGTATGTATTTCGTACACTTATAGGGCGGGATATTCCCATGAATGAGGGATGCCTAAAACCCCTTAAATTGATTGTACCCAAGGGAACGATGATACATCCAGTGTCCCCTGCAGCGGTCATTTCTGGTAATACAGAGGTCAGTCAATCGATTGCCGATGCTTTATATGGGGCATTAGGTATAATTGCAGGTAGCCAAGGGACGATGAACAATTTTGTATATGGCAATGATATATATCAGAATTATGAAACCATTTGTGGCGGTACAGGTGCCGGGGACGGTTTTGATGGCACCAGTGCTGTGCACAGCCACATGACAAATACACGCATGACTGATCCAGAAGTACTAGAAACCAGATTTCCTGTGCGGGTGGATGCATTTTCCATCCGCCAAGGGTCCGGCGGTCAAGGGCAATACATCGGCGGTAATGGTATTGTGCGACGATTGACTTTTAACGCACCGATGACAGTCACCATTTTAAGTTCCCATCGCATGGTGCCACCACATGGTATGTGTGGCGGTGCCTCTGGACAAATGGGGGAAAATATTGTCCAACGCACCGATGGTACAATTGAAATCCTACGAGGTAACGACCAAGTGGACCTCAACACAGGCGATACCTTTATTATGAAAACCCCCGGGGGCGGTGGTTTTGGGAAAAAATAGGTATCCCCAACACATTGTAATATTACATATCATATGCTTTGCACCTAATGATAGATAGTATTACACCAAACATTAAAATTTTATTTTAATAAAAAATTCTTTTAAGAATCTGATACGCATGGTACAGTATAGCTTATGACAAAACACTTATATTTAATTGATGGGTCTGGATTTATTTTTCGGGCGTATTATGGATACCCCCCTATGAATCGGGAAGATGGCACCCCAGTGAATGCGGTGTATGGGTTTTGCGTTATGGTCAACAAACTGATACAAGAAACCGATGCGGACTTGGTCGGGGTTATCTTTGACAGTGGTCGCACCACTTTTCGTAACGACATATACCCAGCTTACAAAGCCAACCGTGACGACCCCCCCGAAGATTTAAGACCCCAATTTTCTTTAATTCGGGATGCCTGCAAAGCCTATAATATCCCCAGTTTAGACATGGAGGGGTTTGAAGCGGACGACTTGATTGCCAGTTATACGAAAATCGCTACTGCCCAAGGGTATAAAGTCAGCATTGTATCCAACGACAAAGACTTAATGCAGTTGGTAAATGATGATGTTACCATGTTTGATGCCATGAAAAATAAAACCATTGCCCGTGACCAAGTGTTTGAAAAATTCGGTGTATATCCAGAACGGGTGATCGATGTGCAATCTCTGGCGGGTGATAGTTCGGACAATGTGCCCGGCGTGCCCGGTATCGGCGTTAAAACCGCCAGTTTATTGATAAATGAATATGGGGACTTAGACACCTTATTGAGTCGTGCAGACGAAATCAAACAAACAAAACGCAGGGAAAATTTGATACAATACGCAGACGATGCGTATCTATCACGAAGATTGGTAACTTTACGCAATGATGTACCCTTGACACAAGGTCTGGAATTTTTTACCCGCCAAGAGTATGACATAGACACTTTACAAAAATTTTTAATGGATAACAATTTTAAACGGCTGTTAAATGCCATGGAGAATAATACGGTTAATCCCCTATCACAACCGCCCATAAAATCCCCTGTGCAGGGCAAAGACAAAAGACAACAGGAAAAAATATATACAGTACCAGATTCTTTAAAACATATGGACTATGCATATGATTGTATCCAAGATGCAGACACCTTAAAATCTTGGATTGCAGATGTATACCAAACAGGGATTCTTGCCATTGACACAGAAACCACAGGGTTACACATTCGCAAAGCAAAAATTGTTGGCATCAGTCTAGCAACCGCCATCGGACGGGCATGTTATATTCCTTTAAATCATCGGACGGATGGGCTCACAGAATCGACTTCTGCCCCCAAAATTGGTGAGGGCAACATTAACGATTTGTTTTCAAATGAATATTTGCAGAATCGTCCCCCGCAAATCGCAACAGATACCTTACAATCCATATTACAACCGATTTTAAAGGACCCTGCCATTAAAAAAATTGGGCATAACCTAAAATTTGATATGTCCATGTTGCAACAGGTCGGATTATCTTTGTACCCGGTGGACGATACTATGGTAATGTCATTTTGTCTCGATGCAGGACGGGAAAAACATGGTTTAAATCCCTTGGCAAAAAAATACTTTGACCACACGATGATAGCCTATCGTGATGTATGTGGTACGGGGCGGTGGGCAAAAAAATTTGATACGATTGATTTACAATCGGCAACCCGATATGCCGCCGAGGATGCGGATATTACATTACGCTTATACACTCTGTTAAAACAACGGCTTATACAAGAAAAAGGGCTGACTATTTATGAGGATATGGAACGCAAACTGATTCCCGTTATTACCCAAATGGAACAAAATGGCATCTTGGTCGACCCGGACAAATTATCAGAATTATCGCACACTTTTAATGCGTATATGCAGGATGCACAAAATATAGTCATGGACATTGTATCCCAATATGATGTGCCCCCCGATTTTAATATTGCCAGCCCCAATCAACTAGGGACAGTATTATTTGAAACTATGGGAATTAAGGGGGGTAAAAAAACCAAAAGTGGCATATATTCGACCAGTTCTGACATTTTGGAGGGGTTAAACACACCTGACCCGATGCAGAAAAATTTGATTCAATCTGTACTAACATATCGCACTTATGCCAAGTTAAAATCCACATATACAGACGCTTTGCAAAACGAAATCAGCCCCCAAACCCGCCGTATACACACATCTTTTAACATGGTCGGCACTATCACAGGGCGGTTATCTTCATCAGAGCCGAATTTACAAAATATTCCCATACGCAGTGAAGATGGCAAACACATTCGTGCATGTTTTGTCGCCGATACAAACCACATATTAATATCCCTGGATTACAGCCAAATTGAACTCCGCATTATGGCACATATGGCAGATGACCCAACCATGATTCAAGCATTTAAAGATGGCATAGACATCCACCGGGCATCGGCTAGCAAAATGTTCCGTGTTCCCCTAAGTGAGGTGGACGAAAATTTACGCAGTAAAGCCAAAACCATTAACTTTGGCATTATTTATGGTGTGTCCGCCTTTGGACTTGCCCAACAAGTGGGGTGTTCACGCTCAGAAGCGGAGCAATTTATCAAAGAATACTTCGAACAATTCCCCAACATTCGTACATACATGGAAAATATCAAACAAAATGCAGAAGTTGATGGTTTTGTCAATACCTTGTTCGGACGCAAAGTGCACCTGTCTGGATTACAGGGTACGGGTCCCGCACGGGCACATGCCTTTCGCCAAGCCATCAATGCCCCCATACAGGGGACTGCTGCGGATATTATCAAACGGGCAATGATTAAAATCCACCATACCTTAAAACAAAATCCCCTCGGTACCATGATATTACAAGTGCACGATGAACTGTTATTCGAAACCACGCCCGATAATGCGGAGAAATTGATACGACTGGTCACGGACATTATGCAAACCGCCCACCAACCCATTATCGACTTAAAAGTCCCGTTAATCGTCGTCGGCAAAGGGGCAAAAAATTGGGCCGAAGCCCATTAATCAAAAATATAAAGATTGATTGTATGTTGTAATTTGAGTATGTTAAAGGAAATTGAATATGAAAAGAGTGTTCTTGGTGGGTGCCAGCTTACTGATTTTATCGTCCACGACTCCGGTTTTTACCAATGATACAAATAAAGTGATAAGTGCCACTGGAAATTTATTTATCGATACCCCAAACAAAAGGGGGATATTGCAATGGATAAGTGGCGAGATGGGATATACAGATAAACCCCTAAATTGGGATATTACCGCATTTTCTAATTTATCGGAAACAAAAGATACTGTTACATATGCACAAACTTCCTATAATCGGCAAAATTCAGTAAATCAATTAAATCTGGGGGTGGGATATCGTCAGCGTATCGATACGACAAATGTTCCCTTAATTATCGAGCTGAATGGGTTTTTTGATAGCAAAGATGGCACAGAAAATATATTTACCTTTACATCCTCCGATAATTTTCAACGCTATGGTGTTGGGGGCGAACTTAAAACCGCACACAAGGCAAAAACCACAGACCCCAAATACACAGGACAATTCACCCTTGCGGACTTTGATATTACCAAGCAAACGGCGACAGGGACGCTTAGCATGGGTAATTTTGTTATACCATATGGGGGAATGGGCGATAAAACTATTAGCACCACCAACATAACAGGTAAACTCACCCCGGCACAAGGAACGCAAAAATCGGACTGGACCCTAAAAAGCCTAACAACGCCCGTTGCGGCTACTGCATTAGCTATCAGTGCGGATGGTAAGAGTATGACAATTAAAAAAGCCATCGATACGCCTGCGACCATTATCGCTGTATTTGAAAGCACCAAATATGAAGATAAGAGTGCTACCTTTACACTAGCCACAGGGGCGGGAACCTTAGGTGCCCCCCCTATGGGCACAACTGGCAAATGGGGCAAAGCGTTTATGGTCGATTATAAGTTATACACCTCTGATACAGTGGGCGATACAACCGCACCCTTTACATCAGATGGCAGCACCGATGATTTTGCATTTTCTATTGTCCCCAGTGGTACAATTGTAAGCGGGTACACATCCACCAGTACAAATATGTTTAGCACCAGCCCGATTAACCCCAAATCAGGATTTATTACAGGGGCGAACCTGTTACAAAGCGGTACGCTGTTGGTAAAAATTGTCCGTAAAGCAAAAGATGGATTGCCCGCACTAACCGGCTATGTAAATATTACTGTTAATAAACAAGATAAAAGCGACCATCCCCAATTTACCATATCAGCGGACGCCATCACATGGGCAGGCACCAATCAAACGGTAAAGTATACGGCAACAAACACACCTGCGGGTATTAGCAATCCCACATACACTTTGATACAAGCGGGTACAACCGCTGGTAATGCTGTAACGGTGGCATCGGATGGTGCCATTGCAAATACTACCCGTGGTGGGGTGGTGAAAGTCAAGGTTACATATGCCGCCAACGATAAGTATGAACAAATAACCCACGATATAACTGTACCCCTCAACAAGCAAACGGCGACAGGGACGCTTAGCATGGGTAATTTTGTTATACCATATGGGGGAATGGGCGATAAAACCATTAGCACCGCCACCATAACAGGTAAACTCACCCCGGCACAAGGAACGCAAAAATCGGACTGGACCCTAAAAAGCCTAACAACGCCCGTTGCGGCTACTGCATTAGCTATCAGTGCGGATGGTAAGAGTATGACAATTAAAAAAGCCATCGATACGCCTGCGACCATTACCGCTGTATTTGAAAGCACCAAATATGAAGATAAGAGTGCCACCTTTACACTAGCCACAGGGGCGGGAACCTTAGGTGCCCCCCCTATGGGCACAACTGGCAAATGGGGCAAAGCGTTTATGGTCGATTATAAGTTACACACCTCTGATACAGTGGGTGATACAACCGCACCCTTTACATCAGATGGCAGCACCGATGATTTTGCATTTTCTATTGTCCCCAGTGGTACAATTGTAAGCGGGTACACATCCACCAGTGCAAATATGTTTAGCACCAGCCCGATTAACCCCAAATCAGGATTTATTACAGGGGCGAACCTGTTACAAAGCGGTACGCTGTTGGTAAAAATTGTCCGTAAAGCAAAAGATGGATTGCCCGCACTAACCGGCTATGTAAATATTACTGTTAATAAACAAGATAAAAGCGACCACCCCCAATTTACCATATCAGCGGACGCCATCACATGGGCAAGCACCAATCAAACGGTAAAGTATACGACAACAAACACACCTGCGGGTATTAGCAATCCCACATATACTTTAATACAAGCGGGCACAACCGCCGGTACCATAACAAGTACAGGTCCCGGTGATGTGGGCATAATAGCCAATAATGGTATAATTACAAATACCCGGGCTAGTGGGGTGGTAAAGGTGAAGGTTACATATCCGGCTAACGATAAGTATGAAACCATGACCCACAATGTGGATGTAACAGTTAAACGCAGATCCGGACAAATTATACCGGATAACATCTTGGAAATTGCATATAAAGCCACAAGTGTACCATGGGGGACGACGATCAGCCCAACCATTTATGGTGCTATGCCACAGATTGCAGGGGCGGATCTGTACGCCATCAGACTTTCACTTAAATCCAGAAAATCCAATGGTAAGATACCTGTGGGTGGAATTTTTAATCAGGGAACAGGTGTTATAACAAACACCCAATCCTCTGGTACCATAGTCGTAACCATGGACTACCCAGAAAATGTGCGATATGAAGCAGGAAAATTTCAAAATGGGACAACTTCAAAAGACTTTATCTTGACAATACAGCGAAAACCGCAAACAGCAAGAGCTAAATCAGAATATCGCACTCTGGGCAGTGGTAAACTTATGAGGAATTTTTTAAATGTCCGTGATGCATTGGAAAATGTTGCCGGTAATAAAAGAGGTAGGCATATCGCCATGACTATCGAAGATAAAGATACTGGTTTAACAAATGGGGCAAAATTTGACCATGTATCGACAGGGGGTGATTATCAATTTTTCTCTGTTATTCTGGGGGAAAAATTAGGAACAAAAAATGCTGCAATGCGTGAAATTGCCAAGGGTAACCCCGTACACATGTATGCGACATGGTGGGAGGGGAATCGTAAAAACATAAAGCTTATATTCCATTTCAAAAACACACCTGATGGTAGGTATGGTTCGAAGACTGTTGCTACGCACTGGCGTACATATTAACACTAATACTCTGTATCATAAAAAAACAAAGCCCCCATATACAGGGGGTGGAATATTTTAATGTACTGTTTAACGGGAGTAAAATTCGACCACTAGGTTTGGTTCCATCTGCACAGGATATGGCACATCTTCGAATATGGGCATACGGACAAAAGTTGCCGAGAATGCTTTTTCATCAACGGTTATATATTCCGGGTGATCCTGTTCGCCTGATCCCATGGCTTCGATAACCATTGCCATTTGACGGGATTTTTGTTTGACGCTGATGACATCGCCGGCTTTTAACAAATAAGACCCTATGTTTACCCGCTTGCCATTTACCAACACATGCCCATGGTTAACGAATTGCCGTGCGGCAAATACAGTGGGAACAAATTTTGCCCGATATACAACCGCATCGAGACGGCTTTCCAACAAGCCGATTAAGTTTTGCGATGTATCGCCCCTGCGTCTTACGGCTTCTTCATAATATTTGCGGAACATTTTTTCACCAATATTGCCATAATATCCTTTTAGCTTTTGCTTGGCGAACAACTGAATACCATATTCAGTTGGTTTTTTACGGCGTTGCCCATGTTGCCCTGGGGCGGATTGCCGTTTATTAAAGGGGGATTTTGCCCGCCCCCATAAATTTACCCCCAAACGGCGGTCGATTTTATATTTTGTGCTTATGCGTTTTGACATAGTAGTTTCCTTATAAAAAATATCAAGTCCGATAGTCCACTATTGGCGAGAATACGCCCAGTTTCTGTCTAGGCACAATCTACATTCTCAGACAATATAGGGTGTATACATAAAAACCATACGGTTGTCAAGGGGATTTTAAAAAAGGGAGGTTTTGACAATATTCGCCGTATCCACATCATACATATATTGGTTTATGGTGCCGTTTTGAATTTTTTCCATGGCTTCATTGATTATATGCAGGGGGACCATAAACCATTCCCTAGGGGTTATGGATTTGCCAAAACGGTCTTTTATGGTTATGTTTGCCCTTGCCGAATCGAAAAAACGGTGGATAAGGTTTTCCAATTTTATGCGGTCGATATTGTGCAGAGTGTATTCGGCAACCACTTCGACTTCGTCCATAAGGAAAGTTGGGTCATTTTTGGCATTTGCCAGACGGGTTTTAACATCCCCGCCGGTAACCCCTATTTTATGTAATACGCCTTGGTGGTATTCGATATGGGGCAGGCTCGATTTACTGGTTAATACATACACAGTGCCGGTGGGGAGCATTTGAGCACTTAGCAAATCGCCCGCTTCTTGAATGCGTCTTCCACGGGTTCGGTTTTTTGCAGTTTCCGGGCGTAATGCCCGTTGAAAAGATTGTATCAGCGTATCGATTTGGGTGCCATTGTCATAAATCACCCGAATACGATAATCCTCTTCCACTTTAAATTGTTCAGGTTTTTGTTTGCTTGCCACATATACTTTTTGCCCCTGTATAATAAACATATCGCCCACATTTATGGCGGGTTCGCCCGTAACTTCGCATGTTACATAAGACCCGTTTTGTAACCCCTGTTGCCTCTGTTCGAAGATGGGTTTAAAGGTGGCAAAATCTGGGCATGGCACTTGTTTACCAATCGTTTCGGCGGACCTAATCAGCGATTTTTCGCCGATATGGGTAAGGGTGGTAATATCGGTTTCTGGTGCTTTGTTCATATCCACCCCAAGTGCCGACAATAATGCCCTATCGTCCATAGTGTCGACGGGGTTTTTCACACCCTCTGTATCGTCTGTTACAGGGGGATTTTGCGACAACAAACCGTGCGTATCCATATCTTTTAATATGTCGACATATGCGGTGGTGTGCTGCATTTTTTGTAAGCGGATGGCGTGCAGGCGTTCGAATATATCGCCATCTTTATGGGGACTGGGTATACGATTATGGATATCGATAAAATCGTTTATTTGTGAAAATGCAAACATCACCCGTTGTTGTTCGGCACTGTATGCGGGGGGCTGTTCGGATTCTAAGGACATGCCTAATGCGGTGAGTAATGCCTCATCATCTAATTTTTGTACATCGTTTATATCAGCCATTTTTTGCCTTATTTTGTTTTGCATATTTTAACAATGCCCTTACCCCTTCCGCCATGCGTTTTTCCCAAGGGTCGGTGGCGTTTATATGGGGGTTTCTGCCCCGTTCGTCCTTAAACATTAACGCCCGTTGTGCCAATTCCCGTGCTTCGTCTGGGTCGATATGAATGCGTTTTTCGGTGATAATGTCAAAAATTTGTTTTAAAGTTTGTTCATTCATCGCTTTGGCAAGCACCGCATAGGCATCGCCAAAAGGATTGACTTTGTCGATTAAATCTATTTTTAAGTTGCGTACATCCATCACATATTTACGCAGTCCATCAATCAGGCTGGTATTATTTTGTTGCTTTTTGGGGGTGATATCCTCATTCAGATCCATTTTTGAGGTCCCGGTGATTTCGGATGGCATTTCACGCAAAACATTCATGGTTGCCACCGCCTGTTGTCGGACGGCTTCTTGGTCGTGGGGGGACAGATTGGGATATTTTTTCTTAATAATTTTTGCCATTGCCACGATATTGGTATCGGCGGGAATATGATTTTCGTCGAACAGCCCCCGTTCGATAACCTTAGTATCCTGCATGAGGGGTGATATGATGTCTTGAATATCCTGCTTACAGATGCGTTTTGCCTCCTCACTTTTGGGTTCGATCAAGCCGTCGATTTCTATTTCAATTTGTCCTGTTTCCGTGTTTACACCAATATTAGTCTTGTCCGGATTGTATCCATTGTCGCCATAATCGTACCCATCCGTGGGCGTCGCATGCGGTTGTTTAGCCTTAAAATGAAATTTTGGGGCAAGGACTTGTTCCATTAACAAGCTGGCGGATATGGCTTTTAGGGTGTCGTTAATTGCTTCGACCACCATATCCTCAGACGCATCCGGTTCGGCGATAAAGTTGGTAAACTTCGCCTGGGTTTTACCGACCGCATCCCGTGTCGCCCGTCCGATAATTTGCACAATTTCCGTCAGGCTGGATCGGTACCCAACCGTTAAGGCATGTTCGCACCAAATCCAGTCGAATCCTTCTTTTGCCATGCCAAGGGCAATGATAATGTCCACATAGTGTTTGTTGTCTTTTTGCGTCGGGTCTTTTAATGCGGTCGATACTTTATCCCGTTTATGGGGTGCGTCGTCGACCAAGTCCGCCACTTTTAGCATGTTGCCATCAGGGGTTTGAATCAGATCAAAACCCGTAACATCATCCGTACCTTGCCATTTGCCTAAGGACTCATAAATGGTTTCCACTTCTTTATATTTTTGTTGCGTACTTTCCCGGGAATTGACATTGGGAATATGGACAATGGTTTTTTCGTGCGGATTCAACACGGTCATAATATCGTCCAGATACGCCCCTGTGTAAAAGTAATACCCTATGTGCAGGGTTTTTAAATGCGTATACCCATTAAGCTGTTCATAATAGGTATAAGAAACGGTGGTAAATTTATCTTCGTCTTCGGGCAACAAAACAGGCACCGCATCGCCCCGGAAATACGACCCCGTCATGGCCACCATATGGGTTTTGTTACGGGCGATAATGTTTTTTAAATGTTCGCCCAATTTATTGGTGGTATCCGCACTTACATGGTGGAATTCATCAATGGCAATCAGGCAATTGTCGAACGCTTCGATACCAAAGGCATCGACGGCAAAACGAAAGGTGGCATGGGTACAAATCAGGATGGTGTCGTTACTTTGCAAAAATGCCTGTACAGATTTAACCTTACCGCCGTCTTCTGTGCCGGGGGCATTGCATAAATTCCATTTGGGGGCAACGGTAAAATCCCAATAAAAACCCCATTCGGTAAGGTTGGTGGTATTAAAACTGGCACCGATGGTTTTTTCAGGCACGGCAACAATGGTTTTTGCCACCCCTTGGTTGTGCATTTTATCAAGGGCAACAAACATTAACGCCCGTGATTTTCCCGATGCGGGTGGGGATTTAATCAATAAATACTGTTCCCCCCGTTGTTGATACACCCGATGTTGCATAGGACGCATTCCCAGTTCATTCGCCTGATTCGACACGCCACTTTGGGCATAACGAGTGGTTATCGATGGTATATTGTACATATGTTTATCCCCCTACTCTCTTGGAAACAATGTCCTTAATAAAATGAACTATGTGCATATCAGGCTGTGTAATACCGGCGGTATTCAGCTGTGCGTTATCCGTTTTCCGTGTTTTTGCTGTGGAGTCGTACATATTGATAGCATCTTGTGTATTGTTAATAATATCTGACCAATCTTTTGTTTTATTTTTTGCATACCCTATTTTCTTAGATTCCAGTTTTCGTTCGCAATCTTTACCCGAATCACTGGGGGCAGATAATACCTCAAAGTGTAACAAAAACCACGCTTCGATACAAGGTACCTGAGGACAAGTATAGACTTTTATTTTATGTTTATCAATTTCAATAGGCTTTTTACAGTTCTGAATATGTTGTATCATACCTTGAATGTGGGCGGTATCGTTTACATCCTCCATATCAAAAATATGATATATACTTTGATATACTTTATCTTTTTTAATGAGTTGATCTTTCAAATAGTTAAAAGTATCGGCATTGGGTAAATTGGGTTTAATACTGTTTGTGATTTCTTTGCGAAAATATTTAAGATTTTTGATATTACATTTATGGCAAAAAGCTTTTAAATATTCTTCTTCGGTTTCAGAACATATGACAAGAACTTGTCTTGGGCGGCTGCCTTCTGATCGTCTGTGTTTGATTTTGCTATGTTTGTGTTTTTTCGCCATGTTCATATGACACTTGGTACTGCCCCAAATACTCCTTGTACATATTTTTTACCATAATCTCTATCACGGTCATTTTTTAAATTAAATTCTGCCAATGAATACAATTCGCTTTGCAAAGTATAGTCACTTTTATTTGTAAAGTAAACCTGTTCTGGTTGCAAAGTTTTTTTATGTAACAATGACACATCATGACTGGTAAAAATAAGTTGTGCCCGATGTGTGTTAATGTCCGAATCATTAAACATATCGACAATGTGCTTTGTTAAATAAGGATGCAAGGACCGTTCGATTTCGTCGATACAAATAATCCCCTCATTTTTTAAAACCATAAGTAATACACCAGCATAGGCAAAAAATGCTCGTGTACCCGCCGATAAATCATTTAATTTAAAAGAATAAGATTGTTGGTTCATATCAGATTTCATCTGCAATTTAAGACTATATTCTTCAATTTTATCATGAAATATTTTAAAAATTCTACCATTAGCATTGATAATTGAAATATTATCTTTTGAGTTTTCCCTATCTGCTTTTGATAGTATATCCTCTAATAATCTGGGTGCCTTGTCGTGCGTATATTGGTTTTCTTGAATATATAATATATCCTCCACCCCAAAATCTGCTACATTGAGCATCTGGATAATTTCTCTTTTATATTGTTCTAAGTGATCAACTGTAATTATCGGTGGCAATCCATCGCCTTGTGTCATTACAATTTTATCAAAAAAAGTATACACATAATCAAAAATATTTACATTATCCTTATTATGCAATTCAGAGATAACAGATTGATTTTGGTTTAAAGGGTGCCAAAAAAAATCATCGAGTATAGTATCTGCATCCGCATTCTTTAATACTTTATCCCCCCATACATTACGGATAATGTCTTTACTTAAATACTTTTGTTGTCGATCAATCCATAAAATCCATTTTTTACCTTTTCCAACTTCCTTACAGTTTAATATTTCCTGTTTAATTTTATCTTTATTAAAGTGTAAAATATACTGATATATAAAATTATTTTGTAAAAAGATAAGGTCAATCTCAGAAAAACTGTCCTTTACATCAGAAAATTTAAATACTTCATCTGGTAATTTGGAATTTTTGTCAAACTTATGGCTTTTGGTTAATATATGTTCCACCAATCGCAAAGCACGCAATATAGTGGTTTTTCCCGATGCGTTGGGACCAAAAATGCCTGCTGAGGTCATGATGTATGGGCATTCGGTGCTATCAATTTCCACCACATAGTCTTTGCCTGCGTTGGCTTTTTCCGTGTGTTGTTGGGTTTCCATAGAAAATTCGAAAGGCTCTTCGCCTATGGGACCAAAGTTTTTTATCGATAAGTGTACTAGCATGTTTTTTCCCCTTTTTAAAATATTTTATTTATATAATATTCCATTTTTTGGAAAATGGCAACATTAAATATTGCCTATATAGGATATTATGCGGTGCCTTGTCAAGATAAAAATACCGCAGGGGAATATTTTATGGTTTTATCTCGTTTTTTTATATATTTTTATTTGTACAATAAATCCGCCTGCATCAGGCTAACACTATCATATTTTTCATTTATTTCCCTACTGTATTTTATATTGGTTTTTTTGCTGATAAAACTTGTAAGGAATGTGAACAACATAACGGATACCATTACGACCGCCAATAAAATCCGCCAGAATATGAATGTTACTTGTATTTCGATCATTAATATCAAATAAAGCGTTGGGCTGGCATAAGACAAGGCATTGTTAAATTCCCACAGTGTTTTTTTGTATAATGCGGGATCTTTTTTTTCCAATTCAATGGCCACAGGGGTGCGGGATATGTCAAGCAATGGCACAAATGGTATCATTATAAGCAATTTCACAATCGAAAAGGGATTGGCGGTAACCTTAATGCCTCGTGTTAAATAATGCCATTGTTCAGGGCTTAGGGAGTGTTTTTCACCCCATTCAGACATTAGCTGTTGCAAGTTTTTAAATACTTGTTTTTGTTTTACATATCCCCGGATTTCCAAATACAATACCAATGTCAGAAAAACGAAAACCAAGATACTATAAACATTAAATGACATTTTTTTACTCCTTATTTATACCTTTGTATAATTTTTTCCACAAGGCGATGTGCGTTTTTTCGTCCGACTGCCCACCTCACGACAAGTACCACAAATACAAATACTACAAACAAATATATGCTGAAACCAATATTACAATATCCCATAACAAGAAGCGTTATCCATTGATTCACTTCAAGACCTGCAATAACCGAATCCACACATTCGACTGACATGATATATCCACATCCTCAGTTTTTTTACTAACCAATACCACAAAATAATCGATTGTTGTTTTTATAATTATGCTTTCATAATAAGATATTATATCTGTTGTGTCAAGATAAAAATATTGTATAGGATGGCGAAAATACGGGGAAACACTTTTTTGCCTGTTTTAAGGGAATGTTTTTCGTCCCATTTGTTATTCCTTATTTAAGAATTTCTCATATACCTTTTTTACAAAGCGACCTATTTTTTTGCGTTCGATGAGCCATGTTATAAAAACCGCCATAAATACGCATATTGCCATTATAAATAGGGATACTTCCATCAGATATTTCCTAAAACCAAAATCACAATACCCCATCATCAGAAGTGCCATAAATTGATTCACTTCCAGACTTGCATTAACCGAATCCACACATTGTGTCGACATAATGTATTGTGTTGACATGATATATGCCTACTCTTTTTTTACCCTTATTTTAATGTTTCCATTTGTCATAAAGCCATTCTAAGTGTTCAAAGGCTCTTTTCGATTTTTTGTTTTTACGATGTTCGTATATATGATGTTCGAAGGTTTCATACAACTTTATAACTATGCCCCGGTATGTTTCAGAGAATAGCGTCTCGTCTAGGTCATTATTTCTTAAAGCCGCAGACAGGGCTTCCATATGGTTTAACACCGCACGTAAATCTGAATCTTCGGATGTGTCATCCCAATTTTTGGGATCTTTTCTTTCTGTATCATCACCATTAAAATCTTCAAAATATACTCGTACGGATTTTAATCTTTTTTGAAAAACATCATCCATAACCGACTGCATAACCACATCAAAGGTATGTTGCCGTTTCATGAATTTTTTACCGCTGTGTGCATGCCACCAACAAATATGGTGGCAATGGCATCTAGGTTACTGGTAACAAAAGACGATATTGTCACATTGATTACCAACCAGGGTCAATCTCATTTTTAAACATAGTTATTTCCTTTCCTTCTTATAAACATATCCACATAATAGGTATTATGTTACAACTTGTCAAGTAAAAAATGGCGTGTATGTATATTTGTTTTATGTCACAATTTCTGTTAATTTTTTGTATCTGGTAAACAGGTGTTCCAAGCGTTCGGTGTTGGTTTCGAATAGTTTTCCGGCGAAGATGCGGTCGATGATTTGGTCGTTTTGTTGGTGGGCGTGGCGGAGGTTTTCGGGCATGGTTTTTGGATCGTACAGGTCGGCTATGGTTTTGGGGAAATGCAGTTCCCGTGCCATTAAAATGGCTTCGGCGGATTCGGTTAGGGCGTGTTTGTCGTCCGTGGTCAGTTTGGGGACGGGAAAAGTGTTCCAACCTAAGGTGTTGGAATATCTTATACGGGTCTCTAGTTTTCCGCATATTGTATCAATCCAAGCCCTGTGCATTTTTGATACAATGAGTGCCATATTCCATAAGGGGGCATCGAACAAGCCGAAGTTTGCATCTGTAATAATTGTACCAATGGGTAATATGCCACAAGGTAAGTATTCCCTGTTTTCCGATGTTATTCTTGGGATTACTATAATATTTTCATTCCCTATTTGACTCCTACCAATAAAATAGTATGGATATTGTGCTGCTTGTTGTGTGGCTGGTGCTTTGCTTGATAATCGCATTTCTTTAACTGCATGTACACGATGGGCAATAGAGGGGATTTTCATAGCTTGTACAATTTTATCTTTTGTTATCCAAATACAATATCGCATTTTTCCCTTTATAAATTCAGCGGATCCATAAATGGGGCGGATAAACCTTTTTTCCTGTTCGTCTGTTAAATCTAATCCTGATATTTCCTGTTTTGTTAGTAACAGATGTCCCCCATCGACGGGAGCGTTGCCCAATAACATGGGCGATATAGCACTAATAGGCTGAGATATCTTATCAATGATAATATGGGCACTGGGTATCAAGTAAGCATTGATATTATCCACTAATTTTTCAATAGATTCTTTATTGTCATTGGCAAAAAACAAGCGTTTTTGTGGTGTGGGTATATTGGATATGCCCACGATCACCACCATAACGCCCGCATTATGGCTGGCTAAGTTTGACCATTTAAAGGATGTATGGGCAAATATTATGTGATGGTTTAGGGTAAATATAGGTTTCCATAAGGTCGCCACCTGTTCCCCTTGACACATGGAATTGGTGGCAACAAAGGCGGTTTTTGTGGGCGTATGGGTGCCATACTCAGCCGCTTTCATAAACCATGCACACACATAATCTAGGCTTTTATAGTTTTTGGTATAGCGTTCGAATACCCACTTCATATCGGATTTTTGTTGTTTTGATTGTCTCCTTGCCCCCAAATATGGGGGATTGCCACAAATATATGTTTCGCCACCCATATTTTTAAAATCTATTTCCGCTTGATCAAGGGGGGTCTCGAACAAGTCGTCTGATTTTAATTTCACGCTTTTACCTGTGGGCGGGCACAGATCGAGCCAATCATATCGTAACGCATTGCCCTGTGTTATCCAATTTTCTTTTTTTAGGGGTAAAAATTCATTTAATGCCATTTTTTCGCCCAAATACTGCACATCGCATTGATATTCGGTAATGATTAAGGCAATCTTAGCAATTTCTGCGGAAAAATCCCGTAATTCGATACCCCTAAAATTGTTAAGGGGGATGGCACTATATACACGGGATTCACCCCGTTTTTTGTTAATTTCAAACTCCATTTTACGGAGCTCTTTATAGGCAATCACCAAAAAATTACCGGATCCACAAGCGGGATCGAATACCCGTATGCGACAAAGGCGTTTTTTTAGGTTTAATAATTTTCGCTGATTATCGCCCGCCTTATAAAAACTGTCCCATAAATCGTCCAGAAATAAGGGGTTTAGGCATTTTAAAATATTTGGAACGGATGTATAGTGCATGCCAATATGGGTGCGTTCGTCTGCATCGGCGATCGATTGAATCATCGATCCGAAAATGTCCGGATTGATCGACCGCCAATCCAAACCGCCCACATATTGCAAGTATGTTAAGGCGGTTTTTGTAAACTTTGGCACCCGTACCATACCGCCAAACAGCCCGCCATTGACATAGGGAAAGCTATTCGCATAACGGGGTATATCAGCGGTGCGGCGATCGGCGGTGGGAATGTCCATTGCCTTAAATATGTGGGCGATAATGTCCGCTGTGTTTGCCCCATCAGCGGTGGAAAATCGCCGTACTGTATCGGTAAATAGCCCTTCGCCCATAAATATGTTGGTATCTTCGGCAAAAAAGCAAAATATCAGCTGTGCCATAAAATGATTCATGTGGGCAATCCCCTCGCCTTTGCCCCAATCCGGATTGTGCTTTAACAGCTCCAGATACAAGCGGTTTAAACGGACGGTTGCCTTAATATCAAGGGGGTTGTCTGCGATGTGTTTTACATTTGATATGCCCGCCAAGGGCATCAGAAAATTGAAGTTTTCCCCCAAGTCCTTAAAAGCACAGGCAAGCACATTGCCCGCCCCGTGCAGGTGTTCCCCTTGAAAATCCGTGCCGTCGGTGGCAAGTATAAATTTGACTTTATGGGTTTGGGTGGCTTTGCTGTTGCGTAACATACGCAGGGTGGCGGATACTTGCCCCACTGCACAGGTGGCCATATGCACATGGCGGATTTGCAATACGGCATGTATCGACGGGTGGCGTATATCGGTTTTGTTGGTGCCCCCTTTATCGGCTTTTAGCCGTTTAAGGGTCGTATCCTTATTGCCAAAGGCACGCAAAAAGTCATACACAAATCCGCCCCGATCAAACGGCTGTTGTGCCAGTCTTTCCAAAGCTTGTAATATTTCCGTTGGTTTCATAAATTTTTATTCCTTATATAGTCAATTCGGTATAAAATGATTCACCATATTATACTGCAATTTTTATTGTGTTGGTTATATCGTGAGTCTAAGGGGCTAACGCCCCTCGTGCGTTTAATGTGGATTTACCCATGCTTCGCATGACAAAATACCACACGCACTCACCCCGCTCTGCACCACAATGCCACTGCGTGGCAAGCGGTTGCAACCGCATTATATAATCAATTCGGTATAAAATGATTATTCATATTATACTGCTACAATATCACTGCACTTTATCGGCAACTTGGGATATATCCCACACCCCTATTAAATACCCCCGTTGTATATGTTTGTTGGTGCTGGCTTGTACTTGTGCGGTGGGGATGGTTGTTCGGGTTTTACGGTGCCGCATATGATCAAACAGCATGTTTTCCATGCGGGCACAGATGGGGGCATATGCAGGGTTGCGTCCCAAATCCACATATTCGTCCGGATCGTTTTTTACATCAAATAATTGACAGGGGAATCCTTCGAAATACACAAACTTAAAATCGTGTTGCCGTACCATATATATACGGCTGTGCCGTACATCCGTCCCCAAAATTTCACAGGCTTCTTTCCAGGCATAATCGTATTCGGATATGGATGCGGTGCGCCATATGTGGGGGACATTACCATTGACAAAATCCACCAAACTTGCCCCTTCGAGCACATGGTCTTGGGTGTTTTCATCGCCCCCCGCCCATTCATAAAATGTGGGCAGAAGGTCAATCGATTCGATCATATGATTGTATGTTATCCCCCGACTTATATCCGCATTTTTGCGGGGGTCATGGATAATCAGGGGAATACGCACACTGGGGTCATGGAACATATCCTTTTCCCCCAACCAATGATCGCCCAAATAATCCCCATGATCGGAGGTTATCACAATAATCGTATTATCAAATTGTCGAGTGCGTTTTAAGTACTGTACCATATTGCCCACATGGTCATCGAATTCAGAAATTAACCCCATATACACGGGGATAATTTTATCCCGTACCGCATCCTTGGCAAAGTTTATACTTTCCAATTGTTGCATATACGCCGCATACACAGGGTGCGGATTGTCCCGTTCAGAGGCACATTTTTTCGCAGGCAGCACATGATTTTTATTATACATATCATTATAAGGGGCGGGGGCAACGAATGGCCAATGGGGTTTGATGTAACTGACATGTAAACACCACGGGGTGTCTGTGTTGCGGTTTTGTTCCATAAACTGAATCGCTTTTTGGGTGGTAAAAGCCGTTTCCGAATGGGCTTTGTCGATACGGGCGGGGCGATGGGCATGCTGCATTTCCCAACCGCTCAGAATTTCGCCTTTGTCGCCCATGGCAGAATTTGCCCAATCATGCCACGGATTATCGCCTGTATACCCTTGGGTGCGCAAATAAGTATTGTATTCGGAATTGGGGTCATTGATACGATCGGGCCACAATCCATCATCCCGCCAATATGGTTCGAACCCACATTGGGATGCCAACACCCCCAGATGCGAATATGGGTTTATGCCCAATCGTTGCATGCCCTGTGTATCCGCCGCCATATGGGTTTTTCCCGATAACACCACCCGATACCCGTATTGCCGTAAATAATCGCCCATGGTTTTTTCACCAATATTTAAAGGCACATGGTTATAACTTGCCCCATGGCTGGACACATATCGTCCGGTGTAAAAACTCATACGGGATGCCCCACATACGGGGGCTTGGCAATATGTATGTGAAAATATAACGCCATTGTGTGCCAATGTGTCGATATGGGGTGTTTTTATGTGCGGATGCCCCATACAGCCCAAATAATCGTATCGCAACTGATCCGCCATAATAAATAATATATTCGGTTGGGTCATGGTTTTTTATTGCCCCGAATATCCCGTATAAACAGTATCAAAATACCAAGTCCCAACCCCAACAGCCCCAAGGCAATGGGATATTGTATTATATTCAATATATTGCCATCCAACAAGGTCATCGATTGGACAAACGATTCTTCCAAACGGGGGAATAAGAAAAATGCCAATATAAACACCACCGGGGAATAGCCCAATGTGGACATTAGGATACCAATAATGGCAAACATAAACATAATGCCAACCCCAAATATGGTGCCCGTCGACATATACACACCGATAATACACAAAATAAACGATATGGAAAATACGATGGATTCAGGGGCCCGTACCACCTTTGCCCAGACTTTCATACATATAAGCCCCAAACTTAAATTGGTGATATTGGCAAACAACATCGCCCCAAATATGGCATACACCAATTCCGCTTGTTTTTCAAACAATGTGGGTCCGGGGATAACCCCATGTATCATAAATGCCCCAATCAGCAACGCCGCACTGATGCTACCGGGAATGCCAAGGCTTAACAGGGGAATAAGGCTTGCCCCTGTGATGGCGCTGTTGGCGGATTCGGTGGCGGCGATGCCCTTAATGTTGCCTTTGCCATAGGATTCGGGGTTTTTACTGAGCTTTTTGGTGATGGCGTAGCTCATAAAAGCCGCCGCCGTCGACCCAATACCGGGTACCGCCCCCAAAAATACGCCAATACCCGCCCCCCGTAACAGCACAAAACGGCATTTCCAATATTCGGCAAACGATACGCTTTTGTCCTGTTTTTTCTGGTTTTTATCAAATACAACGGCGGGATGGTGCGTATGCCGAAGGGTTGCCAGCCGACGGATAATTTCTGACATGGCAAGCATGCCAATGGCAACGGCAACAATGGGGAAACCGTCGTACAATTCATATTGGTTAAATATCAATCGGGGGGTGGAATTTTCCGGCTCCAGCCCGACGGTGGCAAACAACATGCCCAGCAACAACGATATAATGGCTTTTGGTACAGACCCCCCCATTAGCCCGGATATGACACAAAACGAAAATACGATTAACGCAAACACTTCCACAGGTCCCATTTTAAAGGCAATAACCGCCAATGGCACAGACACGGTAATCAATACCAAATCGCTAATGGTATCGCCGGTTACTGAGGAAAATAATGCCATTTTTGTGGCTTTTAAGGGTTTACCTTGCTGGGCAATCGGGTGTCCATCCAAGGCGGTGGCGGCCGCATCCGGTGTGCCGGGGGTATTGATTAAAATTGACGGGATGGCACCCCCCACCAATCCGCCCTTGTTAATCCCCACCAAGCATGAAATTGCCGACAATGGGCTTAGGGCAAAGGTAAATGGAATCACAATCGCCATAGTCATAACCGGTCCAATGCCCGGGATGGCACCGACAATTTGCCCCACCAAAACACCCACAATAACATAAAACATGTTTGCTAAGGTAAACGCATCGGCAAAGCCCATTAAAATCGCATTTAGTGTCATGTTTTTCCCATATGTATACCACTTAATTTATATATTATGGCAATGTACGACCAAGCCCCATCACAACACCCGCCCATAAAATAATCGGAATACCCCCACCCAATATCAACCACAACGGGCGGCGTTCGCCAATCAACACCATGATACCCACGGACAATACGGGGGCAACCCATAAAAACCCTATGTGTCCCATCAACCCCACAAAAAATATCCCCAACACTGCAAGCGACAGGGATTTTACAAGTACTTTTTTATCAAAATCAGGGGGGGAATTGGTATTAAAAAATTGTATCAAAGCCATTAACATAATCCCAATAACAATTATATTTGGCAATGTGGCAGGGGTCGTCCACCCGTCAAAAATCGGGGGTTCAATCTGATTGGGAATAATATATACATACAACAGTACAGATAATATAATCAACGATATAGTGGTGATTTTATTTGCCAACATAAAATTTTCATCAGAATATATATTTAATTTTATACCCCCCCATAATGGGTATAGGGGGGGTGTAGGAGAAAAATTATTTATTTTTGCCAACCATGGCTTTTACCGCTTGATAATTCGACATCAGTACAGATTTTGTTTGTGCCCCATAATTTTTTGTCGGTACAAAGGAAATATTTTGCACAACATCGATAACCTCCTTATCACGTATGGCATTGTCAATCGCCCGCATAAGTGCCTTTTTGGCATCCGCAGGAACACCTTTTGGCACCGCAAAGAAGTAAATTGGGTCAAGGGAATAGGGAATCCCTTGTTGTTTTAAGGTGGATACATTGGGGGCATAGGCATGGCGATCATCGGTTACCGCCGCAAGCATCTTTAACCTGCCGGACTGTACATATTCGATATGTGTACCCGCCGCATATGCCGCATCCACATGCCCGCCCAGTACCGCTGGCACGGTTTCAGCGGACGACTTAAACGGCACAAGTCCAATATTTGTACCATTGTCTTTATTCACAGACGCCACAATAAATTTTTGCGGTGGGGCATCGAAGGCGATTTTAGCTGTGTTATTTTTTGCATAAGCCACAAATTCCGCAAAAGTATCATACGGGGCATCCGCACTGGCAACAAGAGAAATGGGTGCCCTGGAAATGGTCCCCAAATATTCAATACTATCCAAGGTAATGGGCATTTTGTCTTCGCCTTTTAATGCCAACTGCATTAACAAGGGTACATTTACGGACAAGCCTATTAGCTGTCCATCGGGCTTTTGTTTTGACATATTCGCCAACATGGCAACACCGCCGCCACCGGGTTTATTTTCAGGCACAATTTTCCATCCCGTTTGGCGTTCGATTACCTTGGCAACAACCCGCCCGGATACATCGGTGGTGCCACCCGCCCCAAAACCAATGTGCATTTTAATCGGTCCATTCGGTTGCCAATCCGCCCATGCCATGGTGAAAGAAGCCATTACACAGCCAACAATAGAAACACATTTTAAAAATTTTTTCATAATATATCTTCCCTTAATTATTTAAAAATACTTTTTTGCTGGGCAAACTGTATCATATTAAAAAGAATATATCAACAAAATTATGCGGGAAAATCAATCAATCTGTAAGGTGGGGCAATGGCGGCACATTTATCCGCACCGCCCAATCCCACCAATTCCAAAATAAAGGCAAATCCGACCACTACGCCCCCGGCTTTTTGCACCAATTCGGCGGTGGCACATGCGGTCCCGCCGGTTGCCAATAAATCATCGACTATTAAGCATTTTGTCCCTGGTTGTAATACACGCTGTTGAATTTCCAAAGTATCTGTACCATATTCCAACACATACTGGTGCGTATATACCGCCCCCGGTAACTTGCCCGGTTTACGAACCATAGTAAAGGGTTTATGCAATGCCACCGACAACGCAGAAGTGGGTAAAAATCCCCGACTTTCGACGGCTATCATCATATCAAAATCGACTTCTTGTAACATATGCCCCATGTGTGCCATCACCGATTTCCATATATTGGCGTCCTCAAAAAGACTGTTAATATCATAAAACAAAATCCCCTTAGTGGGAAAATCGGGAATTTTACGAATGGCGTGTTTAATATGGCACATGGTGTGTTTATTATCGATTTTCATACTCATTTCCAACTTTATGGTATATACATATCCCTTTAAAATGCCGGGGTTATCGCCCCGACTGTATACCCATTCCAATTGGTAATGGGGGGGGCATAATGGTGCATCAGCTGTTTTTTGTGCGTATCCGATAACACCCCGACCTTTTCCAGTATGCGTAATAAAATAACTTTGCACGCCCGCATCGATCCGTCATCGACTTTTATGGCAATCCCCATATCATAATCGGGTATGGATGCCAAATATACGCCCTCTGCCCCGCCTTTGACAAACACTTTTTTACCAAAAACCTGCATCACATCCGTACAGCATTGACGGGTTCCCGCAATCATAAAAGGATGCTTGGCAACCGCATCTGTTAAGGTCTTAATCCCTGTGCCAATGTCGGGCGATAAGGTGGCATCGGGGTTGGCAACACGGGCAAACGCATACGCCAGATTTTTTAAAGGTACGGCCCAAGTGGGCACAGAACACCCATCCCGATCGACAGCCGCCGTATGCATATCATATCCAGACATATTGCCAAGGTGCTGGCGAATAGATTGTTGCACGGGGTGATCGGGATGAATATATCCTTGTATATCCCACCCCATTTTTTTTGCATATACCACCATCCCCGCATGTTTCCCCGAACAATTATTGTGAACCGCCCTAAATGTATGCCCTGCACGGGTAATGGCATCGGCGGACGCCCGGTGGGTGGGGGGGTGGACACCACATTCTAAGTCGGCGGGGGATAAACCCGCCTTGTGTAACATTTCGGTAACGGCTTGTATGTGGGCGGGTTCGCCCCGATGCGATGCACAGGTAATGGCAATATGGGTATGGTTTAATCCATATTCCTTATGGGCACCGCATAATATCATGGGCAAGGCTTGAAAGATTTTTGTACTGGAACGGGGATAAATGGGCGTGTCATAATCCCCCATGGCATCGCATACATTGCCCGCCCCATCGACGATAACATACCGTCCCCGGTGCATGGATTCGATAATCCCCCCCCGGGTAACATGCACCAAAACCGGGTTTTGTGCCGGGTTTTGTGTAGGCGGATGTTTTGCCCGATGTGCGGTTGTGGGCTTATGCCCCCCTTGTTGCCCCATAAAATTTCCCCAAAATTTCCCTAATGTATCCCAATAATCGACGCAGTGTACCAAGTTTACCCGATTTAAACAACTATTTTTTGGATTTTTATATATATCACCTTTGATATACTTGTACCCGTATAATATGGGCTATGTCCGTGTGTTGTGCATATAATGTCCAGCCATTGTTTGTAAAAATATCCGCCACTTGTCGGTGTTGGTGTATCCCCAATTCCACCACCATATACCCCCCATCCGCCAACATGCCCGCCGGTATATCCGCCAATGCACCATAGGCGGACATCCCATCCCGCCCGCCGTCCAGTGCCTGTATGGGGTCATAATTACGCACTTCTGGTTGTAAACTGGTAATATCTTGGCTGCGGATATATGGGGGGTTGGAAACGATTATATCAAACGGTGTCTGACGGGGAACACAATCCCACCAATCGCTTTGTACATAGGTTATTCTGTGCCCCAGTTGGTGAAAATCTGCATTTTTTTGTGCCATTTTTAAAGCATCCCGGCTGATATCGACGGCAACCCCCCGGGCGGTGGGGTATTGGTGTAACAAACTGATAATAATACAGCCACTGCCCGTGCCCATATCCAAAATATTTTTCGGCGGTTCCGGGCAACATGCCAGCACCGATTCGATGACAGTTTCCGTATCAGGACGGGGGGATAAAACGGTTTCATCCACATAAAACACCCCGTGCCAAAATCCTTTAATACCGATAATTTTATCCACCGGGGCACCTTGTAATCTGTGCTGACAATACTGTTGTAACAGGGCATATTGGGCGGTGTCCAGCCGCTTATCCATATGATAAATAACCTGTGATACCTCCACACCCAACACATGGGCAACAAAATACCGTTTATCAACAGAATCAATATTCATATATACATGATTTAAAAAATACCGCACCGTATACATGCCCCCATCATACGACAGATGGGTATATAATCATAGTATCATTTTATATAAATGTAATTATATATATTGACAAAATGCGTTTGTTTATGTACTGTTTTTGGGTGTTATATCAATACATCAAGGAGGGGATATGTTTCCAAAAATACTTTTAACAATATATAAAATACTTTTAACAATATATATTGTGTTATATTTGTTTATCACACCCATAGCATACGCATATGATTTTTTGTCGGATTCATACTGGAAAACGGCGACCATAGAAAGTGTACAAAATGCTATTGCCAATGGGGCGGATATAAAAGCACGGGATACATATATGCTAACCCCTTTGATGAAGGCGTCTTGGTTTAATAAAAATCCCAAAATTATTGATACCTTGATTAAAGCGGGAGCGGATGTCAATGCCCGGACTGAGGATGGACAAACCCCTTTGATGTGGGCATCGGCATTTAATGAAAACCCCGAAATTATTGATACGCTGATACAGGCGGGGGCACATGTCCATGCCCGGGATGCAGATCGACAGACACCTTTGATGCGGGCGGCTGTGCATAATCAAAACCCTGTGGTTATACATATGCTGATCACAGCAGGGGCGGACCCAGAGGCACGCAATAAATTCGGATGGACACCTCTGATGAAGGCGTCTTGGTTTAATAAAAGCCCAGATGTTTTGCATACATTGATTACAGCAGGGGCGGACCCAAACGCACGCAATAGGTGGGGAACCACACCTTTAATGTATGCGTCCTTTGAAAATGAAAACCCTGATTTTATTAACATACTGATTAAGGCAGGGGCGGATGTGAATGCCCAAGATGAGGATGGTATGACAGCTTTAATGTATGCCTCTTGGCAAAACGAAAACCCCGATGTTATTCGCATGCTGATTAAGGCAGGTGCCGACACAACAATCAAAGACAAAAATGGCAAAACCGCTTCTGATTATGTTGTGGAAAATAAAGCATTACAAGATTCGCCTGCCCGCTGGGAATTATAATCAAAAAAATCCCCTTGCCACAATATGGGCAAGGGGTGTTAGGTATAAATGTAATACAACTGAAAAACTTAATTCTTCGACTTATCGACCAATTTTGCATCGTGAATCCAAGGCATCATTGCCCGCAATGATTCGCCGACGGTTTCGATTTGGTGTTGCGATTGGGCTTGGCGCATATCGACCAAATCTTTGAGCCCTTGCTTATTCCCACCCATAAATTGGTTTACGAATTTACCGGATTGAATATCCGCCAAAATATCTTTCATGGCTTGTTTGGTGTCGGCGGTAATCACCCGTGGACCGGATACATACCCGCCATATTCCGCCGTGTTGGAAATGGAATAATTCATATTCGACATGCCCGCCTCATACATTAAGTCGACAATAAGCTTCATTTCATGCAGGCATTCGAAGTATGCCATTTCCGGGGCATATCCCGCTTCGACCAAGGTTTCAAAGCCCGCTTTAATCAATTCGGACACACCGCCACATAACACAGCTTGTTCCCCAAACAAATCGGTTTCCACCTCTTCCTTAAAAGTGGTTTCGATAATTCCCCCCTTGCCGCCACCATTTGCGGACGCATATGACAAAATAATATCTTTGGTATCGCCACTGGAATCATTGGCAATGGCGATTAAGGTTGGCACCCCGCCCCCTTTTAAATATTCACCCCGTACCGTATGCCCGGGACCTTTTGGGGCAACCATTGCCACATTTACCGTATGTTTGGGGGCAATAAAATCAAAATGTATATTTAAACCATGGGCAAATAACAAGGTTGCCCCATCCTGAATAAAGGGGGCAACTTCGTGATTATAAATATCTTGTTGCTGTTCATCTGGTGCCAACATCATGATAACATCGGCATCTTTTGCCGCATCCGATGGGGACATGACCTCAAATCCTGCGGTCGATGCTTTGGCACGGGTTGCCGACCCCTCACGCAAGGCAACAATTACGCCTTCGACCCCTGAATCCCGCAGATTTTGTGCGTGGGCGTGTCCTTGCGACCCATATCCAATAATCGCCACTTTTTTACTTTTGATAATATCCAGATTACAATCTGCGTCATAATATACTTTCATGGTGTTCTCCTTATAAATTAAAATATTGTGTGTACCGCATTATACAGACAAAATATCAGAACCGCAAGTCATGGCGACAACGCCCGACCGTGCCACTTCGACTGTGCCCATATCACGCATTAAACCGATAAATTGCATCACCCGTCGATTGGAACCGACAATTTGAAACATAAAAGTATCCAAAGTGGCATCGACAACTTCCGCATGAAACACTTCCGCCAACCGTAACGCTTCGCGCCGTTGTGTGCCGGTGGCGTGTACTTTTATCAGCACAACTTCCCGTTCGATATGTTCGTCTTCGGTCACATCGACTACCTTACGGACGGCAACAATGCGTGAAATTTGCGATTTAATTTGTAAAATCGTTTTGCGGTTCCCCGTGGTTACAATGTTAATACGGGACATATTTAATTCCTTATCTACCGCCGCCACAGTCAAGCTTTCCAGATTATATCCCCGGGCGGAAAACATCCCCACCACCCGGGCAAGCACGCCGGACACATTATCCACCAACACAGAAAAAGTGTGCCGTTCGATCTGTTTGCGTTCTTGAATAACACTGTATGCGGATTTAAAAGGTGCATGTGCTGGTGTATCTGTCGGTGTATCTGTCATTATCTTATCCCCTTATACCATTTTTTTACCATGTTCGCCAATGGCATCGGATGCGGCCGCCAAAATCATTTCATTATGTGCCGCACCAGAGGGAATCATGGGGAAACAATTTTCCAATTTCTGTACACGGCAATCGACGATCACCGGTCCGTCCGTTTGTATCATCTGTACGATTTTATCGTCCAACGCATCCACCGAATCGATCACAATACCGGTCCAGCCATAGGCTTGTGCCAATTTCACAAAATCCGGCATAGAATCCGTATAGCTGTGGGAATAGCGCTCTTCGTGTAATAATTCCTGCCATTGGCGCACCATACCCATCCATTGGTTATTTAAAATAAACACTTTTACGGGTAACTTATATTGGGTACAGGTGGCCATTTCTTGGATATTCATTTGAATGCTGGCATCGCCCGCCACACAAACGGTCAGTGCCTGTGGGTGGGCAATTTGCACCCCCATCGATGCGGGAAAACCATATCCCATAGTGCCCAACCCGCCTGAGGTCATCCACTGGTGCGGTTTATCAAAGGTCATATACTGTGCCGCCCACATTTGGTGTTGTCCCACTTCGGTGGTAATACGGGCATCCCGTCCCGATTCGGTAATGTGGTGTTGTAACCGTTGCACAGCATGTTGTGGCACAATCGCCGCACCGGCGGCGGTGGGTTGGGTATATGCCAAGCATTTTTTGGCACGATTGGCATCGATGGCATCCCACCATGCGTCCAATTTACCGGGGGCAGGTTTATAATTTTCCGCCTTTATAATGGTAATAATATCCCGCAATACGGATGCACAATCGCCCACAATCGCCACCTCAACGGGAATAATTTTGTCGATATTCGACGAATCAATATCGATATGAATTTTTTTCGATTCGGGGCTAAATTTGCTGGGTACACCTGTAACCCGATCATCAAACCGTGCCCCCACCGCCAACATCACATCGCAATCGTGCATGGCAAGGTTTGCCTCCACCGTCCCGTGCATGCCCAACATGCCCAAAAAATTCGGATGGGTCGATGGCAACGCCCCCAACCCCATTAGGGTTAAAGTGGTCGGTGCATGCAATATATCGGTCAATTCTTGTAACAAGGCACAGGCATCGGCACCGGAATTTATCAACCCGCCACCGCCATAAATAATCGGGCGGTGTGCCTTCATTAACATCTGAGCCGCCACTTTTATCGATGCGGGGTCGCCCTTGGTTTCGGGGTAATAGCTGATATGTTTATACTGTTCCACTTTCATATAAGGGGTGTGGGCAAACTGAATATCTTTGGGCAAATCGACCACCACCGGTCCGGGACGCCCGGTGCGGGCAACATAAAACGCCTCATGTATGGTTTGTGCCAACTTTTCGCTTTTGCGTACCAAATAATTCGCCTTGGTACACGAACGGGTTAAGCCGACGGTGTCCGCCTCCTGAAAAGCATCCGTACCAATCAGGTGGGTGGGGACTTGTCCGGTTAAACACACCACTGGCACCGAATCCAACAACGCATCGGTTAAGCCAGTGATGGCATTTGTCGCCCCGGGTCCCGAAGTCACCAACGCACACCCCACTTTACCCGTCGATCGGGCATATCCTTCCGCCGCATGTAACGCCGCTTGTTCATGACGCACCAAAATATGGCGGATTTTTGGGTGGTTGTGCAACACATCATATAGGGGCAACACCGCCCCCCCCGGATACCCAAATATGGTGTCAACGCCTTGTTCCACCAAAGCCTTGATAACCGTTTGTGCACCAGATACATGTTTTTTTGACATTTTATATCATCCCCTTACTTACATACCAAAAATATAAGTCCATATGTATATTGAAAAAATACCATACCACTATCCCCTCATACATTCAATACATTTATTCTTATTTTAATAAAAATTATAATTTTTAATATTATTTTGTAATATAATTATAATTATAAAGATTATTTTGTTATTTTTTGTTATATATTATACACATCCGCCCATAACGATACCCCATTGTAGCAAATAAAAGATTTCATCACCGATAAAGGATTTCGAAAAGAGAAAAACACCCCGCAGGGTGTTTTCTACTATTGCAGAACTTTTATAATAATAAAATATGCATATTTCAGAACCGGACCCCGATTCCCCATCATAATAATAATGACCGCTGTACTTGTTGCATCTGCCCTGTACACGATAACCATAACAGATTAAATATACCTTTGTCAACACTAAAATATTGACATGTGGCAAATAATTTTATATTATTCATAAATAAGCACCGGAAAGTAAGTACTAAGAATAAAATAGTCAGAAGGAAATGTATATTATGCACTACACAAAAGACGCATTAAAACAACAAGCACACTTTGCCATTCATATTGACACCACAAAAGTGGGCATTTTACCGAAATTAAAAACGGCCACTGATGGGCGATTGTTAAGGGTTATGCAAAGGTTTGTTTATCAGACAGCGGACATAAATATGGATACACTTTGGAAGAGTATTGAAATATCCTTTAATCATATCCGTAATTATTATGCCCATATTACCCCCGATACCACTGTGTACGATGCCCTTGTCAAAAACGATACAGGTAACGCATATACAATTACCCAACAATTTTTACAATTTGCTTATAAAGAAATACCGGATCCCAAAGGCAAGAAAAGGATATTATTCGACAACAAGGGTCATATTACCGAAGATGGTATTATCTTTTTTGCCTGCACTGTATCCACACGGGAAATGGCAAACCATTTTATTGGGCGGATTAGTGGATATAAACGCACGGATGCATTTGGACAAGATCTCCGCCGTATAACCTTGTATTACGCATATCCGGATGGATACAACTTAATTGCCAGTGGCACAGAAGACAATAGCCAAAATTGGCGTAAGGCTATGGAAATTTTGGATTATATTCGTAAACCTGTACAAGGTACCTACGCAGCAACACAGGCACAACAAAACCGTGCCAAAAAAGACCAACAAGACCAGTATGAGGGTCTGTATGATATCCGTACGCAAAAAAATCTGTTTCCCTATTTTGCCACCACTTGGTTGGAAAGCCAGTATACAGATAACGACACCATAAGCCTATCATTTTTACGCAAAAATGGTACGGTGGAAACAACATATAAACCCGATGGTAAAAATGCCAAAAAGCAAAAATTATATATCATCGATAAACATAACGATACAGAAAATTACACCATATCATTACCTTTATACACCCCATACAGAGGCACCGCTGTTGTTGCCATTATTAAAAATAAATCGGACATAAAATCCGTTTTATTATCGGATATGGATTTATTGCATATGGTATTATTGCAACTGTGTGATAAAAATAAATTACCCAAAAATAAATTACCATTGCAAAAGATAATGTATCATGATAAAAAACCGTCTTATGTGCGTAAAACCCTTGCTTTTGAAGACCGTGTTGCCAAACGATTGGCGACAATTACCCAACGATGGCAAGACTGTGAAAAATGGACAACCCCTGAAAAAATCGATCGTATTATATGGGCATTTCAAAATCTTATCTTTCAGGAAAAAATTGCCGATACCCGAATATATAATGACTTGCGGTTGGAAATTATCAATTACCAAGGTAGAAAAGCATTTAAAAAGTTTATGGAAGCTAATGCTATTAAATCCCCCCATACATGTCCACCACACAACAGGCTAAATAATATTTTACCCGAAAAAGGGGAAGGGTATGAAAGTTTACTTACAGCTGCCAAAAACTGTGTTATAAAATGGTGTGATATGGTAAAACAAAGGGAACAACTACCTGAATCTGATGACCATATACATCGCATATTGAATGTTAAAAAAACAGATACGCACCATAGGCAAAAAAATAACCTATCTTTTATCAAGCCAGATTTTTGGCAACAGTATTTTAAACAAAATATAACCCTTAAATCCCTAAGCGAACAAGGTATAGAAGAATTTAATCCATGGGATTTTTATCATAAAGATAAAATGACAGATTCTTCTATTCCTTTACCAAAAACCATGTTTCGGGTATATTTAAAGGATGTACTGTTATATCACTTGGCACAACACTATCTGCAACAACAAACCGGTCATAAACATATTGAAATGATTGGTAAAAAACAGTGTAAAATTACATATAAACCTAAAACAAAGACATATGAAATAACAATTCCTTTACATCATATTGGTAAATCTTATGTGATGGATTCCCTGCCCAGTGGTATGGATAAAGGTATCTATTTGGATTCATTGTTTACCTGTGCAAATGCAGAGCAAGAATTAAAAACCAATTCCCCCACCATGAAAGATATATTAACCGCCAAACAAAAATTACAACAAGGCATGCACGATTTTTGTTGGCGGTGGTTACAATGTGAACAAGAATTGCGTATAAAAGAATATGAAAAAAATAAACAGGGCTTAATGGATATTGAATCAACATTAAAGCAACGATTTGAAAATTATGACAACACCGCCAAGAAAATTACCAGTGCCCGTAATAAATGCCTGCATTCCAACATATGGGACATGCAGGATAACACGGATTATAGCAGTATAACATCAAAAACTGCTTTTAAGGCATTGTCAAACTTGGAGAAAAAATTAGGCATTGAAAAACCTGAAAAAAACTGTAAAAAATCATAATAAAATACTATATAAGGATGTAACATGTTTAAACAAAAAAAAATAATATGCCAAGCAACAAAAAAAGCAAGATCTGATTTTAAAAGAACTGATTTCAGAACGATTATACAGAAAAATTTGATAATTACATTATGTTGGACAATTTTTATGGGTGGTGGATTGCTTTATACAAATATTATTCCAAGGGTACAAGGTATATGGGAAAGTTCTTCCTTTATACAAGATGCAAAATCCTTTTGTACCCTTAGCAAACAGATAGACCCCGCACCCGCAGATTTAGATAAGAAAAAAATATTCTTGACAAAAAAACAAAATTTTCATAGAATGACTCGTCGCCTATCCTATGGGTTTCATAGATCTACCACAAATAGGTCGCAGAACACCCAATGAGTGGGAAAAAGGGCGATTAATTCTACCGTCGCCATAGTATCGTGATAGTCGCAGAACACCCAATGAGTGGGAAAAAGGGCGATAAATAATTAAAAATCTAAATCGTCAAAATCGTCGCAGAACACCCAATGAGTGGGAAAAAGGGCGATAGATTTTATTAACACATTATTATCAGAATAGTCGCAGAACACCCAATGAGTGGGAAAAAGGGCGATGTAAAAATATCGTCTATTAAAAACGGTACAGTCGCAGAACACCCAATGAGTGGGAAAAAGGGCGATATTTGATACTTTACTTAATGCAGACCGACAGTCGCAGAACACCCAATAAGTGGGAAAAAGGGCGATAGCTTCATCTGCTAGTGGATATGGCTCTTCGTCGCAGAACACCCAATAAGTGGGAAAAAGGGCGACGCCCCGTTTTCAATTAAATAGTTATGTATTGTCGCAGAACACCCAATAAGTGGGAAAAAGGGCGACTCAGCTTTTATAAGCTCATATTTTTTTGTCAGTCGCAGAACACCCAATAAGTGGGAAAAAGGGCGACGAGCTCATACTTTTTTTCTGTCATGTTTTTGTCGCAGAACACCCAATAAGTGGGAAAAAGGGCGACTGGTTTTTACATTATCATCCTGTTTTTTGAGTCGCAAAACACCCAATAAGTGGGAAAAAGGGCGACTGATTTTTTGGGTGGTGTATAATATATGAAAGGGGGGATTACCCCCCCGCATTCTATTTTTTTATTACAGACAAAAAACCCCCCTTGCCAAAAAACAAGGGGGGAATATTTTATATAAAACAGATCAGAAAATTATGTACATTCTTTAATGTGGTGGGCTAGGTCGCTTATGATGTGGTATATGTGATAGTCGGACAAGCTGTAATATTGGTGGCGGCCGTGTTTGCGGACTTTTAGGATTCGCAATTCCCGTAATTGGCGTAAATTATGGGATACCAATGATTGGCTAATGCCTGTGATTGCTTCGATTTCTGTGACTGTGCGTTCACAATTTAAACAGGTTAATACCATTTGCAAACGGTTTTGATTTGATAATGCTTGAAATACCGCCACCATTTGGACGATGGGCATTTGATCAAAATCCAACGGTTGCGTATGACAGATTGTATGTGTACCTGTATTTTCTATGTCCATAACCCTATAACAATGCCGAAAAATAAAATAAAATGCAATAAAATAGTTGCAATAAACCGATAAAATGATATAACGATACACATACGCACCCGTAGCTCAGCTGGATAGAGCGTCTGACTACGGATCAGAAGGTCATGGGTTCGAATCCTTTCGGGTGCGCCAAAAAGGGTCAGTTCCATCGTCTGGCTCTTTTTTTTTATTTTATATATTACATAAGGATTCGAATTGTATTTTACACTGTAAAATACAAGTGCCGTGTGTGGCACTTCCCCACTGGGGAAGTGTCTGATCACACACTACCTTTCGGGTGCGCCAAAAAGGGTCAGTTCCATCGTCTGGCTCTTTTTTTTATTTCATAATTACATAAGGATTCGAATTGTATTTTACACTGTAAAATACAAGTGCCGTGTGTGGCACTTCCCCACTGGGGAAGTGTCTGATCACACACTACCTTTCGGGTGCGCCAAAAAGGGTCAGTTCCATCGTCTGGCTCTTTTTTTTTATTTTATATATTACATAAGGATTCGAATTGTATTTTACACTGTAAAATACAAGTGCCGTGTGTGGCACTTCCCCACTGGGGAAGTGTCTGATCACACACTACCTTTCGGGTGCGCCAAAAAGGGTCAGTTCCATCGTCTGGCTCTTTTTTTTATTTCATAATTACATAAGGATTCGAATTGTATTTTACACTGTAAAATACAAGTGCCGTGTGTGGCACTTCCCCACTGGGGAAGTGTCTGATCACACACTACCTTTCGGGTGCGCCAAAAAGGGTCAGTTCCATCGTCTGGCTCTTTTTTTTTATTTTATATATTACATGGGCAACAACCACTCTGTGCCAATCTATTGACGAACGATTCCCCAATTTAGGGTTTGGGTATTGCCTTCGAAGGGGGGAAAAGGATGGGCGACAATTTTCCCTGTGGCAATAAAATCGGTTATATTTGGGGTTTCTTGTGGGGACCATACATACATGTAGCCTTTTTGTTTTACATCATTAAAATCAAGGGAAGGGTTTAAAGTTTTGTCGTTATCGACAATATATTTTGGTGTATCAGGGGCGTACACGGCGATAATGCCAGCATCCCATAAATTGCCCGTCACATATGCCAGAGGGGTGTGCATATTTTGTCGCCAAATCTGCTGCACCTGTGTGGCAAGTTGTACTGCGGGATAATGCCCCCGATTAAAATTGACCGTATAATAATATGCATAATATCCAGCAACACCCGCACTTATCACCACAACCCAAATGCCCCCCCGCAACACCGACATAGTATATCCGCATTTTTCACACCACCAGATAAACATCAAAGGCACCACCGTTAAAAAAGGAAAATTCCAAGTACTATATACACTCATATCCATAACAATAGCCAGAATAGTCAAAATCACCAAAGGCATCCATGTGATATACACCAAAAAATGCTCTGGTCGAACCGACAACGCACAAAACTTACATTTTTGACGGGCAATCAAAATACCGACACCTGCAAATACCAAATTAACGAAAAATGCCCCCCAGAAACTCCCCAATCGTCCCCACAAAGGTGCTTCTTGCAGGCGGTGTTTTGCGTACAAAAATGGGCTGTAATCCACACTGTGCAACCATACAGCATGGGGGGCAAGTACTGTGCAGAACACAATTGCAAAAACCCATATCCCCCAAAATTTGAAAATATACCACCGCCACAACACGGCATATAAAAATATCGATACATATACTATCCCCATACTATATTTTCCATATAAACCCAAAGCGGATACCGCCCCCATAAATGCCCATGCCCTGATATTGTTACCATGGCTGGTGCATACCCAATGGAAGGCTACGATGGTCCACACCCAAAAAGGCAATTGGACAAGATTATGATTCCATTCGGGGGATATCCAAGTGGTATGCGGAAATATAAGCGTGAATATAGCTGCCACAACTGCGGAATTTTCGGATACAAAATCCTTGGCAAGTGTCCATACACCGATTGCAGTCATGGCAATAAACAATTGCGAAGATGTAAAAACCGCTATGTTTGTGGGCAAAAACGATTCCAAGGCAATCACCACCCAACTGGGCATGGGGGGGTGTTTAAAATATCCTAAATCCAAAGACCGCCCCCATGCAATCATTTCTATGGGGTCTAATCCGACTGTATGTAAAGTATTGTATGGTGTTACAATCCATATTGTGGCATGTAAAACAATAATACCTATTACAAGTAACCTATGTATTTTTATGCCCATTTTCTTTATATTGCTTATATAACTTTCTTAAAACATCCGCTTCGTTATCCCGTTGTATATTGCCATAATATGCCCACAATGCAGGGCGATTTTGCCAATTTTCATATTCCACTGTGTACGCTTTTCCGGGATGAAATAAGATTTCCAAAGGGGGGTGCCATCGCTTATGTTGCAATATGGCGGATTCATAAATATCCGCATGTGCCGTCCCGGTTGGCAACACACCAAAAAACAATGTGGGGGCGGATATATTATAAGATTGCCATATGTGGCGGTTTTTATATGCCAAAAATTTTAACAACGCATATTTACCCATATTGACCACAGGGGATCGCACCCATATGTAATCATTGGGGATGCGAATATAGGGTATACCTTTTTGTGACATTGCCCGGGCAACCGCCTTGGCAACACTGGGTATCATGTGCATATGGTGATGGCAATCCACCGCCTTGGGTACCCTGCCAAAAACTTCTTCGAACGCTTGTATTTGATGCAGTGTTTCCGCATAAATAGCCTCTTCGAATCCCACCTTATCACGGCGGTTTTTAAATACGAAGTACCAAAATGCCAAAAAATCTTTTTCAAATACCCCCCTGGGACATATAACCGATGTACCACTTAATGCCCGCCCTTCCATAAAATTCAAGTGTAACACCACCCGCATAGGGGGATAATTTTTATCATATTGTTTAATCGCCTCCGCCGCCCCCGATATATCCGTGCCATTGACAATGACACTAACGCTGTTTAACACATCAAAGCACCGTACAATCGATTGGGTGATACCTTGTGATAACCCCAAATCATCCGCATGCCAATATATGGTGTTTTGTATACCCACAGACATAATTATATTATTTCCTTTTCTGATCGTTATACACTTTTCGGATTGTATATTGTGGACGGTTTTTTGTTTCATTGTAAATCCGCCCCACATATTCCCCCAATATGCCCATACCCAACATTTGAATTCCCCCAATAAACAAGATAATAACAACCGTCGATTCGTACCCTTGTATGGGGTTACCGTGCATCACATACAATACCAATCGGATTATCATATACAAAAACGCCAATACCGATACCATCACCCCAAATGCGGATATAAACCTGAGGGGTATGACGGAAAACCCAAACAATCCTTTGCATGCCAACCTCAATAATTTTATAAACGAAAAAGTGGTTTTACCATACTGTCTATCCTCTGGCACATATGCAACAAATCCTTGTGTACCCCCTATCCATGCGTATATGCCTTTGTTAAACATATCCTGTTCGCCAAATGCACAATATATGTCGGCTATTGTTCTGTCGAGCAATACAAATTCCGAAGTCCCTGCGGGAATGTGCACATCAGATAAAAGATTAAAGACTTTATAATATACATGGGTTAAGCCCTTACGCATCCGCCCTATTTTTTCCCGTTGTAGGCGTTTACCATAGACAATATCGCACCCATTTTCCCAATGTTGCAAAAACTTAGGCAACAATTCAGGGGAATTTTGCATATCCGCATCGACAACCCATATGGCATCCCCCGTCGCATGGCACATGCCCGCCGCAATCGCCAGCGAAGCCCCAAAATTACGCAACAAATCGACCACTACAACGGGATACATACCGTGTTTTGTCTGCTGCATCAATTGGATAATTGTATCATCTTGTGAACCATCATTCACTGCCACGATTTCAAACGCATAGATATTTTTTAATCCCTCTAAGACCTGATACAAGCGTTCGAACGCATACTTAATATTTTCTGATTCGTTATAGCACGGGATTAAAATACTTATCTTTTTCATATATAGTCAATCCGGTATAAAATGATTCACCATAATTATACTGCACATTTTATTTTGTTGGTTATATGGTGAGTCTAAGGGGCTAACGCCCCTCGTTCGGTATAATGTTGATTTTCCTGCACTTCGTGCAACAAAATACAACACTCACTCACCCCGATCGGACACCACAATGCCACTGCGTGGCAAGCGGTTGCAACCGCATGTAGTCAATCAAATTATATTTGATTGACTATATACAACATTCCTTAACACACTGTGTTTTATGGCAACATACCCTATTTTGTGATAAAACACAAATAAATCTGTCATAAACTTGGGGTAAAATAAAAGGTTGTCAACACAAACATAGCTGCGTATAGTACCCCTTATGATACAAAAATATAAACACATTTTACATGTTATGGAAATAAAACGGTTTGCCCTTGTGGGGGTGGGTGCCGCCGTAATCCATTATTCGGCAGGATACACTTTTATAGTATCGAAACGGTTTTTATTTAAATAAAAAATGTATATTTTACAATGCTTTACATATATTTAAATAAAAATTGCATAAAAAATACATTTTTTAAGTTGACACAATAAAAATTTTCGGTTATTATCTGATTATATTTTTAATACCTCCAAAAAACTTGTTGCCCCATTTGTTGGGGCTATTTTTTTGTGTTTAGGATTCATCACAAACGGGATGTTATCGTCAAATATCCCTTTTTAGCGTAAAATATAGGTTATATTTTCGTAAATTGCCATAATTCATACACGAACGCCCCTTGCATTTTAAACCATAAGAAATTATACTTGACACAGTCAATCTAATTGCATATACTGTATTCATAAACACTATAAGTCAATTCATCTTTACAAATTAAGGAATTTTATCATGATAAAAAAAATAATGTATATACTTGGCACCATAGGTGCAATTACAATACCTGTGGCGGGCACCGTGCATGCGGAAGAAGTCGGGGAATATGGGGCGGTAATTACCTATTCCCCCGTTCAAGCGGGACTGGCACCCAAAAAATTGGGGTTCTTCCCATGGCTTCAAAAAGAATTCGATAATGGCTGGTATGCCATTGTACGACAAGGATTCGGTAAATATGTGGTCAAAAATGATACCACAAAAGTGGGGATTGGGCTGTGGGCGGACTTAGGACGCAAACCTTCCGATCATAAGCGTTTAGAAGGCCTAAAAAAAATCAAAATATCCCCCGCTATCAATATCAATTTCAGCCGACAACTTAGCGGCCGCAACAGTGTGACTGGGTTCATTGAAACCAGTGTACGGGAACACAAAGGCACACGGGCACAAGTGGCATTCACCCGATTGTTAACCGCTAACACAGACAGTATGCTGTTTACCAGTGGTGATATATACACCCAATTTGTCGACACAAAATATGCGGAGGCATATTACGGCGTAACCGCAGAAGACGCAACCAACAGCGGACTTAGCGAATACACCGCCAGCAGCGGTATCGACCGCATCGGTGCCAGATACAATGTGCAAAAAAACATCAATGATAAATTGTATGTCAAAGGCACACTATCGATGGGCGTAACATCGGGTCCCGCCAAAGCAAGCCCCATAAGCGACAAAACATCATATATGGGCATTGCCATAGTATTTGGCACATATTTTTAAGACATAAAGACCTTAAAATATATAACAAAAGCGGGTCTTATAAGACCCGTTTTTTTGTGCATATATTCTTATAACCAAAACAATACTCATCCCCTTAGCTGCATGCGCATGCGTTCTTTTTTGTTTTTTACATGTTCCCGCCAGGATATGTATATGCCTGATGTGGCGATTATGACCATGCCTAACCCCACATTTTTTGTCAGGGGTTCGTGGAAAACAACTATGCCTACGGTGGCGGCCCCAAACAACCCGATGTATTTTGTAACCGCATAAAAACTGGCGTGGCAATTTTTAATGGCCTGCATATTTAAAATTTGTCCGATTGTGCCCGCATTGCCCATCACCACCGCATATATCAATAGTGTACTGTTAATGGGCGAAAATCCGTTATATGCGGTTATGATACCGGTTACCACAATTATAAATATGCTAAACGATACGGTAATGCTTATGGGGTGGTCGATTTTGGTCAGTTTGTGGGCGATAATGGTTACCACTGCAAAGCCCAATGCCCCCGTTAAGGGATACAGATAATACCCATTAAAATCTAGGCTAGGACGCACAATAACCAGCGTACCGACAAAGCCCAACACCAAGGCAAATGTACGGTGGGCATAAATCTTTTCCCCCAAAAAAATCACACTTAAAATGGTAATCAAAATCGGGGCCGTATACAAAATCGCCGCTGCCTCCGCCAAGGGCAAAAACTTATAGGCATTAAAAAATGAAAACATCGCCATCCCCCCCACAACCGAACGCCACAGGTGCATCATGGGACGGGTAATGCGTAAATCATGCATATGCCCGATGGTTTTTAAATATATAAACAGGAATGGCAACCCCATAACGCTGCGATAAAACATGATTTCCGCTAATGGATAATCGGCAACCAAAATTTTAACACATATATCCATTAACAAAAACAGCACAGTAGCGGAAATTTGAAAACCAAATCCCAATATATTATTTTTTTCACGCATTTAAGTATCTTTTCTTTGATATGTAATTTTATATGTCGATAGTATGTGGTATTTTAATACGCATTGTCAACTGATTTTAATATATAATCATCAAATATGCATAATATATAAAAATTGGTATAAAATGATTCACCATAATTATACTGCACATTTTATTTTGTTGGTTATATGGTGAGTCTAAGGGGCTTACGCCCCTCGTGCGTTTGATGTGGATTTTACCATGCTTCGCATGACAAAATACCACACGCACTCACCCCGCTCTGCACCACAATGCCACTGCGTGGCAAGCGGTTGCAACCGCATTTAGTCAATCAAATTAAATTTAATTGACTATATATAAAAATTGGTATAAAAAATTGTTGACAAGCACCAAGCAATACCTATATAGTGCCCCACAGCCCCTGTGGCGGAATTGGTAGACGCGCTAGACTCAAAATCTAGTTCCTGTATAGGAGTGAGAGTTCGATTCTCTCCGGGGGCACCACCACAATCAAGATATACCCAACTTCACTTATAAAACTTCCCTTGCCTAAATTTTTTTGCTGATTTTTTACAAAAAATAAAGTATACATATGAGGTTTATACATATCAAAACAATATCATAGGAGGCGTTATAATAAGAATGATGGATTGGGACAAATTACGCATATTTTATGTGGTCGCCAATGCGGGTAGCTTTACCAATGCGGCGGCGGTCGTACACACCAGCCAATCGGCATTATCACGGCAAATATTGTCATTGGAACACAGCATTAACACACAATTATTTCACCGCCACGCCCGGGGCTTGGTGTTAACGGAACAAGGGCATATTTTATTCCAATACGCCAAGGATATTTACCAAAAAATGGAACAGGCGGAGGAATCATTGACACAAAACAAAGAACGCCCCAGTGGTATTTTACGCATCAATGTGCCCGTGGCGTTGGGGTCATTGTACTTGGCGCCGATTATGGAAAAATTTAAATCCGTATACCCAGACATTGAAATTCATATTATTTGTTCCGACAAAAAATTGGACCTCTCACATTTGCAGGCGGATGTGGCATTGTTGCAACATCCCTCCACCCACTTAGGGCTTATTCAAAAGAAAATATCCCATCAGCGGGTGTGTGCATATGCGTCTGATACATATCTTGAACGCAAGGGGGTTCCCAAGGTAGCGGCGGATTTAAACACCCACAACATTATTGTATTCGAACGCTCCAGCGATCTGGACGATGATTTTAATTCCGATTGGTTATTAACAGTCGGCTGTGCCAAAAATCAAACCCGCCGCCCGTATATGACCATTAACAATGTGCATGGAATGTACCGTATGGTGCGGTCGGGGGCGGGGATTGCCGCCTTGCCCGAATTTACCGAAGGGTTACCGGGAAACCTAAAAAAAGTCCTTGTTACGGAACAAGGTCCAGAATTCGACACATATGTAGTCTATCCCGAAGAATACAAAAATGTATCAAAAGTACAAGTATTCAAAGATTTCTTGGTTGAAAAAAGTATGAAAACCCTATAAAATACGCCCCATATTCCAATTGAATATTAAAAATAGGGGATTTTTATGGGGGGTTTAACCTTTCAAGATATGATTCTGCGGTTACATCAGTACTGGTCAAAACAAGACTGTGTCATTTTGCAACCTTATGATATGGAAGTGGGGGCGGGTACTTTTCATTGGGCAACCACCTTGCGGTGTTTGGGTCCCGATGCGTGGCGGTGTGCATATGTGCAACCCTGTCGCCGTCCCACGGATGGTCGATATGGCGAAAACCCCAACCGATTGCAACACTATTATCAATATCAAGTGATGTTAAAGCCCAGCCCTAAGAATTCCCAAGATTTATATTTGGGGTCGTTACAAGCCATCGGTATTGATGTCCGGAAACACGATATTAGGTTTGTCGAAGACGATTGGGAATCCCCCACATTGGGGGCGTGGGGTTTGGGCTGGGAAGTTTGGATTGACGGCATGGAAGCATCGCAATATACCTATTTTCAGCAATTGGGGGGGTTTGATTGTAAACCGGTGTCGACGGAGCTGACATATGGTTTGGAACGCTTGGCAATGTATGTGCAGGGGGTGGAAAATGTATATGCCCTGCAATTTAACGATACTGTAACATATGGGGATATATACTGGCGTTCAGAGGTCGAACATTCGATGTATAATTTCGAAGGGGGCAACACGGATATATTGTTGCGACACTTTGTGGATGCGGAACACTCCTGTGCCGATGCGTTGTCCCGCAATGTACCCCACCCGGCATATGAGTATTGCCTAAAAGCCTCACATATATTTAATCTATTGGATGCCCGGGGCATCATTTCCGTACCCGAAAGACAAAGTTATATTGCCCGTGTCCGTGACCTTGCCAAAGCCTGTTGTACCCAGTACATGGAAAACTTAAATAGGGGCACAGATGCGTACCGCACCCACCTCAACAGGATAAAAAATAATGGCTGATATGGTATGTGAATTATTAACCGAAGAAATTCCCGCCCGGTTGCAAGCGGCGGCGGAACAGGCATTTTTGCAGGCAATAACACAAGGGCTAACCCATAAGGGTTTACCATTTTCCAAGGGGTACAGCCTGTCCACTCCCCGTCGATTAGCGGTGATTATCAAGGGCATCCCCCCTGTGCAACCGGACACCCGTACGGAACGCAAAGGTCCCAGCATAACCGCCCCAGAACACGCCATACAGGGATTTTTACGATCGGTGGGGTTACGCAAAGACCAATTGCACATCCGCAACACCCCCAAAGGGCGGGTATATTTTGCGGTAACCGAACACAAAGGGCAAGCAACCCCCACCCTATTACCCCCTATTATCAACACGGCAATTGGTGCCATTGCATGGGCAAAATCCATGCGCTTTGCCGATGATACTTTCCGCTTTGTCCGCCCCTTACAACGGATAATCGCCGTATTTGACGCACAGGTCATATGCGGATCGTTACCCCTTAATGGGAATAAAACCTTACCATACACGGACAAAACCTTGGGCCATCGGTTTATGACAGCTGATGATATACCTGTGACTGCACATAATTATAAAACCGCATTGGCAAACGCCCATATTATGGTGAACCGGACGGATCGTAAACACCATATCATCGACGGATTACAGTCGCAAGCCGCTGCAAAAGGCGTACAGTGGATCGGTGACGCAACATTACTGGATGAGGTGGTGGGTTTGGTGGAAAGCCCTGTGGTACTTATGGGGGATATACCGCCACAATTTATGTGCTTGCCCAAGGAAGTTTTAATAACGGCGTTAAAACAGCATCAAAAATTTTTTGTATTCGAAGCATCGGATGGCACCCTTGCCCCCTATTTTGCCACCGTTGCCAATATACACGCCTGCGATGGCGGACAAGCGATTATTCGTGGCAACGAAAAAGTCCTAAGTGCCCGCTTGTCTGACAGTGTATTTTTCTGGGACAATGACCATAAAAATTGGGCCGTGTACACACAAAATACAGGCTTAGCAACCATGACCTTTCATGCAAAACTTGGCACTGTACAAGACCGTGTGTATCGCCTACGGCGCATAGGGAAAAACATCGCTGAGAGCTTACAATACGATACGGACACACAGGCGAAGGTATCAAAAAGTGCCCAAATATGTAAATCTGATTTGGTATCCGAAATGGTATTTGAATTCCCCGAATTACAGGGTATAATGGGGGCTTATTATGCCGAGCAGGCGGGCACAGACACGCACATTGCCCGTGCCATCCGGGACCATTATAAACCCCGTGGGGCAAACGATGCGGTCCCCACCGACCCGGTGACAATTCCCCTTGCCATTGCGGAAAAACTGGATACTTTATGTGGATTTTGGCTGATTGATGAAAAACCTACGGGGCGCAAAGACCCATACGCTTTACGGCGTTGTGCATTGGGGATTTTACGGATTATACTAAAAAACGCCTTATACCTCAACATTATGGCGATTGTTGACAAAGCGTTTACCATTTACGCTGAACAAGGTATAATAGTCGACGATATACATATGATACGCCATGATTTACAAACATTCCTTATCGATCGTTTGAAACATGCCTTAAAATCCGAAGGGATTCGCCATGATTATATCGGGGCGGTGCTGAGCGATGGGTTGGATGCCACCCTTATTGACAAGGTACACCTTGCCCGCACTATGGGGCAAAATACAGCTATCGTATCGATGGCAAAAACCGCATATACCCGTGCCAACAGCATTTTGCAACAGGCACCGGACATGCCCAGCCCCAAAATACACAAGGAATATTTAAAGCACCCAGCGGAACAAGCCTTATACGAAGTGATAACAGATGCCCAACACACCCTCGATACAGCCCACGCAAATAAGGATTTTAAGGCGATTATACATATCTTATCCACCATAAACACCCCTTTAAACCAGTTCTTTGATAATATCATGGTGCATACGGACGACCCCCACATACGCCATAACCGGTTGGCGTTGCTGCGTGCTGTAACAAACAGGTTTCATAGCATTACAAACTTTAATAGTATTGAAAAATAAGGAAATATATCATGTTTAACACACTATCCGATTTACAAAAAATCGCCAAAAGCGGACAAGTTGTGTTGGTAAGGGGGGATTTAAATGTCCCTATGACCGCAGGGGCGGTTGCCGATACCACCCGTTTACAACGCTTGGTACCGACCCTGCGGGCGTTGTCTGATATGGGGTTAAAGATTGGTATTCTGTCGCACTTTGGGCGTCCCCCAAGGGGAAAAAATGTGGGAAAAAATGCGGGAAAAAATGCGGGGAAAAATGCGGGGAAAAATCCCCACCTGTCCCTATCCCCTGTTGCCGACAGTTTGGCGGAAGTTCTGTCGAAACCGGTGGTATTTTGTGATACTTGTGTGGGGGATTCTGTGAAAATTATGTTTGATACTATATCCGCTGGGGGCGTGGCAGTGTTGGAAAACACCCGTTTTTATACGGGCGAAGAAGCCAACCATATGGCATTTGCCAAACAACTAGCCGCCCCCGCCGATTATTATGTAAATGACGCATTTTCCGTCAGCCACCGTGCCCATGCGTCGACCCATGCGATTGCACATGTATTGCCTGCGTATGCGGGCTTAAATATGCAGGCGGAATTGGATGCCTTATCATCGGCACTGAACACTCCCGCCCGTCCGCTTATGGCGATTGTTGGCGGGGCAAAAGTATCATCGAAGTTGGATGTGTTGGCAAACTTGGTCCCCCGTGTGGATACCTTGGTTATCGGCGGGGGCATGGCAAATACTTTTTTATATGCTCAGGGCGTTCCCATTGGGGCGTCTTTATGTGAAAAAGACTTGGCGGATACGGCACGACACATTTTACAATTGGCGGGGGACAACGGCTGTACAATGATATTGCCCACCGATGTTTGTGTATCCGATACTATGCACAATGGCACCGCCGCCCGCAACAAACCAGTTGCCCACATCAGCGACACAGACATGATTTTGGATCTGGGTCCCCAATCAACGGATATTATCATTAGCAAAATTGCCGAATCGAGAACCTTAATTTGGAATGGACCCTTGGGGGCATTTGAATATCCCCCTTTTGAAAAATCCACAATGGCGGTGTGCAAAGCGATCGTATACCACACGCAACACCACAATTTAATAAGCGTAGGCGGTGGCGGTGATACTGTATCCGCCCTTGCCATGGCAAACGCCAAACACAAAATAACCTATGTTTCCACCGCCGGCGGGGCATTCTTGGAATGGATGGAAGGCAAAACCCTTCCCGGTGTAGAAATTTTAAAAAATAAATACATCCCATAAATAATAATGTTAATTTCACATATAGTCAATTCGGTATAAAATGATTCACCATAGTTATACTGCACATTTTATTTTGTTGGTTATATGGTGAGTCTAAGGGGCTAACGCCCCTCGTTCGGTATAATGTTGATTTTCCTGCACTTCGTGCAACAAAATACAACACTCACTCACCCCGCTCTGCACCACAATGCCACTGCGTGGCAAGCGGTTGCAACCGCATGTAGTCAATCCGGTATAAAATGATTCACCATATTGTACTGCACATTTTATTTTGTTGGTTATATGGTGAGTCTAAGGGGCTAACGCCCCTCGTTCGGTATAATGTTGATTTTCCTGCACTTCGTGCAACAAAATACAACACTCACTCACCCCGCTCTGCACCACAATGCCATTACATGGCAAGCGGTTGCAACCGCATTTAGTCAATCAAATTACATTTAATTGACTATATCTTCGTAAAAAACAAGAAGTTAATGAAAAATATGAACGATACAAAAGACAAGGAACGCCCATATAAATATGTGGCGTTCCGCAAATCTCCGTCTACATCTAGGTAAGTGAGATACACACATTGTACAAAAAGATGATGCTTATGTCAACACTTTTTTATTTATCTTTAAGGTAAGCGTTCATTTCATTTTTAATGTTCTGTAAATCCGCCCGCACCCATTCGTGATTATTTTCAAATGTGTTATGTATATGTTTTTCTAATTCCCGATAATAGGGTGTTAAGACGCTATACTCATCGTCGTATCCCCTGTTGGGGTCGCTGGTTTGATAAGAATTAAGCCGTTGTTTTAAATTCAACGCAACCCCCACTTTATATTCATTGGGAAATGCGTTATTTGATATAACATAAACATATTTTTGTTGTTGTTTTTGCCCATCATTATCAGTGCGGTGGGGGGCATCGGTGCTAAAATGGACTTGATTTTGATATTTTAGCATATCGTTTTTATCGGAAACTTGTGTTTCGAGCCTTTGTCGTACCAAATCATATGCCTTAACTGATATGTCGATACCTATCCACTTGCGGCGTAATTGTTCCGCCGCAATACAAGTGGTGGCACAGCCACAAAATGGATCGAGGACTATGTCCCCTTCATTTGTCGATGCTTGAATAATACGGTGTAATAATGCCAATGGTTTTTGTGTGGGGTATCCTGTACGTTCTTTTGCCATAGCATTTAATGCCTGTATATCGACAAAAACATCATTTGCTATTTTGGTTTTTGTTGTGGAACGGGTGGCATTTTTTGAACCAGATTCAATCCTTCGCAAAACTTCACTGGTGCGGGGAATTCTTATGTTGTTTGCATTAAAAATATAATTTTCTGATTTGCCATAAAACAATATAACATCGTGTTTTCGGGCAAAATTTTGCTTTCCTACACCCCCTGTTTGATAATGCCATATAATTTCATTTCTAAATTGTTTTTCGCCAAATATACAATCCATCATAATTTTTATGTAATGGCTCATGGCTGGGTCACAATGTAAATATAAACTGCCCGTTCGTTTTAAAATTCTGTGGCATTCTATTAAACGGATTGCCATATATGCTACATAACAAAAATTATAAGAGTTCCGTCCATCAATATTTTTGATACCCAATAAAAAATTATGTAATTTTTCATTGTCTTCTTTTATCGATTCAACCCATTCTTGTTTTACATCCTCGAGTCGGAACCAGTCTTTAAAACTAGCCCCCTCCGCACTACTTCCTATGGGTGCAGTAAATACCTTTTTCTTGTTAAATGGGGGGTCTAGGTATATTAAGTCGATAGTATTCGAATTGATACCTTGTAATATATCCAGATTATCTTTACAAAAAATAGTTCTGTTTTTTATTGTGCTTTGAAGCATATTTATAAGCCTTTCAAATTATTGCAAATATATTTTGGGATTTATATGTTTAACTGCACTCAATTGATATTTTATTTATCTTTAAGGTAAGCGTTAATTTCATCTTTAATGTCCTGTAAATCCGCCCGCACCCATTCGTGTTTATTTTCAAATGTGTTATGTATATGTTTTTCTAATTCCCGATAATAGGGTGTTAAGACGCTATACTCATCGTCGTATCCCCTGTTGGGGTCGCTGGTTTGATACGCATTAAGCCGTTGTTTTAAATTCAACGCAACCCCCACTTTATATTCATTGGGATAGGCACTGTTTGAGATCACATATACATATTTTTGCTGTTGTGTTTGACCGCCATTATCGGTGCGGTGGGGGGCATCGGTGCGAAAATGGACTTGATTTTGATATTTTAACATATCATTTTTATCGGAAACTTGTGTTTCGAGCCTTTGTCGTACCAAATCATATGCCTTAACTGATATGTCGATACCTATCCACTTGCGGCGTAATTGTTCCGCCGCAATACAAGTGGTGGCACAGCCACAAAAAGGGTCTAATACCATATGGTCTTTATCTGTTGATGCTTGGATAATACGGTGTAATAAAGCCAGAGGTTTTTGTGTGGGGTATCCTGTGCGTTCGTCGGAAGTGGTCGCAAGTATGGGGATTTGCCACCAATTTTTTATGCCTACCACCGAATAATCGCCTGTTTCATCTGTATAATATTTTACTTTACCCCCATGACCTCCGCCTTTTTTACCATATGATTTTTCCATCATATAGTTAAAATGATAATGTTTGGATTTTGTATAAAAAAGAATATTATCATACTTTTTAGAAAAATTTATTTTGGTCGCCCCCCCAGATTTATAACACCAAGCAATCTCATTTTTAAAATTATGTTCCCCAAAAATCCCATCGAGAGTTATTTTTAAAAAGTGCGACATCGTCTGATCGCAATGTAAATATAAACTGCCCGTTCGTTTTAAAATTCTGTGGCATTCTATTAAACGGATTGCCATATATGCTACATAACAAAAATTATAAGAGTTCCGTCCATCAATATTTTTGATACCCAATAAAAAATTATGTAATTTTTCATTGTCTTCTTTTATCGATTCAACCCATTCTTGTTTTACATCCTCGAGTCTGAACCAGTCTTTAAAACTAGCCCCCTCCGCACTACTTCCTATGGGTGCAGTAAATACCTTTTTCTTGTTAAATGGGGGGTCTAGGTATATTAAGTCAATAGTATTCGAATTGATACCTTGTAATATATCCAGATTATCTTTACAAAAAATAGTTCTGTTTTTTATTGTGCTTTGAAGCATATTTATAAGCCTTTTAAGTGTTGTGCAACCGCCCATATTAAAATGTGTTATAATATAAAATTCTATATTTTATGTCCTTGCGGAGGTATGTATATAAATCCCATATGTTTTAAAGTAACGGGGCGTGTTTGATGGGATAACAAAATTGGTGGCTGGTTGTTTTTCGTTTTCCATTGTGTCTGGGTTGGGTTAATGTGTTAGGGCAATAAGTGCACCAAGAACGCCAATAACAAGGACGGCATACCTACCACCAGTTATGGTTATATCTTTCTTAACATCTTGTCGTAACTGTTCAATATCCTTGCGGACATATTCAATATCCCGTTTGGTGTCCGCCCGTAACTGTTCAATATCCCGTTTGGTATCGGTGCGTAATTGTTCAATTTCTTTGCGGACATATCCAATTTCTTTATACACCTCGGCAATATCCCGTTTGGTTTCCGCCCGTAACTGTTCGATGTCTTTTTTGACATCGGCCATATCCCGTTTGCCATCGATTCGCAACTGTTCAATATCTTTGTGAATTTGTTCAATATCTTTGTGGATAAGGGCGATTTCTTTATGAATTTCCGCTATGTCTTGTTTGGTTGCTGGTTCTTTTGTGATTGCTACGGTGTTTTGTTTGGTTTTTGTTTCTTTTTGGGTTTGTGCTGTGGCTGGGGTGGGTTTTGTGTTTGGGGGTGTAAATACGGATTCTGCGAACGCTTTGGCGATGGGTGCGGACATGCCCATGCGCATCAGTTCGGCGGCGGCGGTTTCTTGTTGCGTTGGTGTGACTGTTGGTGTTATTTGGGGATCCATAATGTTACACTCCTTAATATACTCTTATATAGTCAATCCTGTATAAAATGATTCACCATAATTATACTGCACATTTTATTTTGTTGGTTATATGGTGAGTCTAAGGGGCTAACGCCCCTCGTGCGTTTGATGTGGATTTTACCATGCTTCGCATGACAAAATACCACACGCACTCACCCCGCTCTGCACCACAATGCCACTGCGTGGCAAGCGGTTGCAACCGCATTTAGTCAATCAAATTAAATTTAATTGACTATAATTTTAATGCGATTTACAATTTTTTACCATACTCGTATTATCATGGATAATTTTATATTTGTCAATAAAAAAAAGGGGGCGTCGGTGCCCCCTTAGTTTCGTTTACTTGTACTATATTTTCCATACCCTTATGGGAATGGGTTTGTAGGAATGACTTTGCAAGAATTATTTTGTCCGCCAGTATGTAACAAGGGTTTTCGCAGCGTATTTACCATTGCTTGATGCGGGCAACCTAAATGTTAGTTTTATGGCTTTTCGGAAATTTCCACCAGAGATTGTACGGATTCTGAGATCACGAATCTCTAAGGGAAGGAATCTTACCATCGAAGGTCTACTATTCACTGATGCGAAAGAAACAGTTAGTACATAATCAGTGCCATATGATGCACCATCTGTTATATCCGAACCATCTTCGAATTTAGTCAATTTGACATCCCTCGCTACATTAATACCACTGGCATTTTCTATTGCATTCGAGAGCTGTCGCTGAACGGCACCAATCCTTGGGGTATTTGATTGGCTCCAACTCCCGTGACCTGATTTGGCTCTTGCGGGTTGGGCTTTGCGTTGTACGGTTAGGGTAAATGTTTTTGAATTGTTGTTAAAGGCTTCGTAGCGTACATTTCGTGGTAGGGTTACGGTAACGGTTATGGTCCCTGAGGATTGGGTGCCTGTTATCACGCCTGTTGCTTGATTGATGGAACCGCCTACGGATGTGGAACCCTGGCTTGTACGGCTGTCGATTGACCAAACCGGCGTATACCAATCTACACCAACGGTACGTGCTATTTTACCTGAAATTTTTGGCGTGAATGTGCTGCCCCAAGTTTGGCTACTGTCTCGATATCCATCAATCGTGTAGCCAGCAGAATCGTCGAATAGGGATGACTTGAAATTAAGATCACTGAAACTGGATGCGGGTGCAGGTTTGCGTTTTACGGGTACATCGACATTAAAGACCATTCTTTCATACTTATCGTTTTCGGGGTATACAACCCTTACTTTTACTATACCACTTGCCTTGGTACCCAAAATCTTACCATTATCAGGTACCACTGACACCTGACCGGGACCGCTACTTGTTACAGTACCGGCGGTTGTCCCCGCTTTTATCAAGGAATATGTGGGGCTTTTAATGCCCGCAGGTATACTTGTTTTGGGATATGTAAGGGATCCACTATCACTTGTCCATCTGAAACCACTGGGGGCACTTACTTTAAAGTCGGGGTGGTCCGCTTGGGTTTGCTTACTGACGGTAAAGTTTTGGTATTCGAAACCACCTAATCCGCCCTTGTCCGCACGGGTAATTTTTACCAACAAGGTGCCCGATTTGTTCAGTTTGCTGGCATTAATTGCCCCTGTTTTGGCGTCAATCGCCCCTGATTGTGCAATACCTGAGGTGGTGGCTGTGTAACCGGTTGGTGTAACAGAAGGTGCTGCAATCTCAAAGGTGTAATCCGTATTTTTATTAAATGTTACCCCATTAACAACCGTTTTTAACTTGTAATCGGTGCTATATGTTTGCCCCGCACCCCATTTTCCTGACCCTGTACGAATACCGGTACTTATGGGGTTTGATATGGTTGTTATATCAATGTCTTCATTCACATCATTATACTTTGGGTGTTCCAGTGTTAAGGTAACATTTGCGTCTGTATGTGCACCTTTTACGACTATTTTATTTGATCCGGAAGTTATATTCGCTGGAAGAGACCCTTGTACTCCCTTCACTTTCCATTCGGATGCTTTGGTTTGTGAACCTGATGTTACTGTTAACTGTTGCAATAGATCGTCGAAGGATACATCTGTACCAGCAGTCGATTGAGGTACTCTCATATCGGCAAAGGCTAAGTTATCCTTTTTGTCTTGTTTTTTGATGGTAAGGTCCGCAAGGACGAATTTTCCTGTGTACTTAGGATCATCGGCTTTTGCCGTCACTGTAATGGATATTTTACCACCTGAGGTTGCCCCACGCACATCCCCTTCGCTATCGATTTTTAATGCACCGCTGGCGGGATCGGTGCTTGCTGCTGCAACAGCCCAATCAAATGTATTGGCCGCTTGGGGGCTACCATCACCGGGCAAGTTGGTATATTTTAGGTTAATTTCGTCACTAGAACTGGTTTTCCATTTCCCATCTTCACCCGTTTCAAACCCTATGGTCGGGGTCTTGGTTACATCGGTGCCAAACACTTGCTTTCCAACAATAAAGTTATGATGTACTGTTAAGGAACCGCTACCATCGCTTTTTTGACGGGCAATTTTTATCAACAAGGTTCCCGATTTGGTCAGGTTCGCCCCTGTGATAGCTCCGGTTTTGGTGTCAATAGCTGTTTGTCCACTTTTAACAATACCTGCGGTGGTCGATTCGAAACCTGACACAGTCGTACCGCTGGGCACAATAGAGAATGTGTAATTCCCCGTTGTAAATCCACCAGTTGTATCCAACTTATAATCTGGGGCGGCTATAGTCGTGCCCCATGCACCGCTTAATCCTGTCGGGGTGTCGGTATGCATACCCCCATTCTGTGTAAACACTTTAAACAACGCCGATGCATCAATATATTTCTTATTTTCAAATGTAGCGGTTACTTGGGCACCGTTCCCTGCGATTGCTCCGGATACGGTTAGGCTCTTACCATTAACAGTAAGATTACCATTGCCCCCATAGCTCAGGCTTTTTAAGATCCAGTCGGATTTTTGCGTTAGACCGTGCAATATAGACATTTTCGCCCGTATATCACTTTCGCTAATCGTGGTGGTGCCAGAAGCCGGTTCATCGGCAACAATATTTGCTATCCGTACAGGCGACATAATTGTCTGTTTGTCAATGGTAAAGGTCGCCAAGTTTAGTTGCCCTGTGTATTTGTCATCACCAGCTTTTGCCTTCATGGTAACCACAACTTCCCCCCCAGACAATGCCCCCATTATGCCCGCACTTGTAACGCTTAGCCCGGCACCGATTACATCCGGTCCCTTGTTTCCGTTCCCTGCCGCCGTCCATGTATAATCGCCAAAGGTTGTGCCACCGGGCAATCCATTAAAGTCAACCGGGATATTACCGCCATTGTTTCGCCAGATTTTATTGGAACCCTGCGGAACACCCAATGTGGGTTTGGTTATATCAGTGGCTAAGTTTTGCTTATCGACGGTAAACTGTTGGTAGTCTGTTAATTCGGGTAATCCGCCAAGGGCTTTGCGGACTATTTTTACCAACACTGTCCCTGATTTTGTCAGTTTGCTGCCGTCAATCGCCCCTGTGTCTTTGTTAATCGCCCCGGTTAATGCCCCATTTACAATCCCTGCGGTGGTGGATGTGAAATCTTTTACAGTGGTACCAGAGGGTACAATCGTAAAGGTGAAATCCCCACCAGTACCTGTTTTAAAGCCATTATATGTGATACCTAATACTGTATCCCTAGTTTTTAACTTGTAATCCGCCGCAGTGGTAAACCCTTTGCCCCATTTCCCACTTAATCCCGTACGGGCACCTGCGCTCATTTGTCCGCCCACTGTTGAGGATGTGGACAGTTTAAAGGTTGCTTGTTTATCATCATAATCAGGATGTTCGAATATTACCGTAATATCTTCGGCGTTGATTACCTTTGTTATGATCAAACTGGTGTTATCATTACCAATGGCAACACCAGCGATATTGAAGTTTACGAAACCCTTAACAGTCCAACCATCTTTCTTAGTTTGCCCCCCTGATACGGATAATTTGTCTTGTATTAACGTAGCAAGTACAGTCTGGGTTGTAACGCCAATGCCACTCCCGAAGGGCACAGTAATCGTATTGCTATCCCCTGCTGCCACGGCGATGGTATCGCTCGATGTGCGTTTGGCAATATCGAAGTCCGCTAAGGTCAAGCTGCCTGTGTATTTGTCATTACCGTCACCGGCTTTGGCGGTCATGGTGATACCCACCGTACCAGCGGAGAGTGCCCCTTTGATGACGGCTGCATTATTTACTTTTTCGACTGTCAGGGTGCCCTTGGGGCGCGTACCCGAGTCCGATTTCTTTGTAACGGTCCAAGTATAATCGTCGAAGTCTGTGCCGGTGGGGAATCCTGCAAATGTCAAGGGGATATTGATATTATCCCCCCATTTGGGGTTGCTGCTGGTAAGGGTCGGGGGAGCTGTTACATCTTTGCCCGCCCCTAGTTCTTGCTTGTCGACGGTAATGTTTTCATATTCTGTAACTGGAGCAAGACCCCCTTTTGCCACACGGACAATTTTTACCAACAATGTCCCCGATTTGACCAGTTTGTTGGCAACAATAGCCCCAGTTTTGGCATTAATTGCCGCCGCATACTCAGCGGTACTAATGCTGTTATCATCATTGGCATCGTCAACAATATTTGGGGTGGTCGATGTGTACCCTGCTACATTTGTACCAGAGGGTACAATCGTAAAGGTGAAATCTTTTGTTTTATCAAAAGTGCCTGTATTAAAACCGATTGTATCCGTAGTCTTTAACTGATAATTCGCCGCAGTGGTAAAGCCAATGCCCCATTTACCGCTTAATCCCGTACGGGCGGTGCCTGTACTTATCTGCCCCGCCTGTGTGGACAGAGTAAAGGTTGCGTCTTTATCCTCATATTTCTTGTTTTCGAATGTGACGGTAACGGTTGTACCACCGGTGATTGCCCCCGATATGGTCAGTGCCTTACCCCCACTAGCAACCGCAAGGTTCGTATTACTATCTGTATCCGCAAGGCTTTTAACCGTCCAATCGGATGCTTGGGTTTGGGGGGCACCTGTACTTGATGCTACCTTTAGCCTACCCTTTATAGTAAACTCATTCACTTGTCTGGTGCCCGTTGCGTATTGCACCACAAGATTGTTCATGCTTAGGGTATCCGTTGTGGTTTGCTTGTCGATTGTAAATTCCGTCTCCGCATCGCCCTTGTATTTTGGATCCGAAGATTTTGCCGTCAGTTTAATATGCACTTTACCGCCGGATTCGGCCCCGCTGATTTTCCCATCCGTATCGATTTTAACCGTACCGATAGGGGGATTCGCTGAGTCTGGGCGAACGGACCAATCGAATGCATCCACCGCTTGACCGCCGGGCAGGCTACCATATGTCATATCAAACTTGGTTGTCGTACTGTTTTTCCACTCTTTATCGGTTATAGTTATGGTCGGTTGGGTGGTAACATGCGTACCCAATACTTGTTTTTCCACCGTAATATTTTGATACGCTGTGAGTTCGGGTAAGGTGCCTGCTGGTACGGTTTTTGCCTTGCGGACAATTTTTACCAACAGGGTACCCGATTGGATCAGGTTGCTGCCGTCAATCGCCCCAGTTTTGGCGTCAATCGCCGCCGCATAATCATTGTCACCAATGCCATCACCATCAGCATCTTTAATAACCGCTGCGGTGGTGCGTTGGTATCCTATTACAGCTGCATCAGAAGGTTTTACAATCGTAAAGGTATAATCACTATTGCCATTTAAATCATTTGTTGTAAAGGTTGCCTGTACGCCCCCGACTATATCCGTCGATAGCAACTTATAGTCCACATTGTTAGCAGCAGTAAAGCCGAAGCTAGCCCCAGCACCAACACGAACGCCCCATGGTCTTTTTGCTCCGTCCGCATCGGCACCTGTGGTCATGGATCCTGCACTTGTGTACAGTTCGAAGTCTAAACCGGTTATATCCTTATATTTATCGCTTGCGATCACAGCGGTTATGGTTGTTGCGGAGGTTATGGGTTTTTTGATAGTTAAGGTATTATCACTGTTAAATACCAATGTGTCATTGCCAATGTTATCCGTATTGGCTAGGCTTTTTATGCGCCAATCGTTTAGGCCACTGCTACCGCCTGTTATACTTATACTATTGCGTATGGTTAGGGTAGGTACATCAAAATTCCCCAATGCATAGGGTATGGCAATATCGTTTATTGTAATCGTTCCTGCTGCTGTTTGCTTATCGACGGTTACGGTTACATCGTGGGTCATGGCATCATACTTAGGGTTGGCGGGATAGGTAACCCGCACTTTTACAACCCCACCACGGCTGGTTTTTGCAATGGCACCCGTATTTTGTGCCACCGTGATAGCATTGCCCCCTGTGGTATCCCCTGCGGTTGTATCATCCGATGCTATCAATGCGTATGTGGGGGTGCTTATACCCGCAGGTGCATTGCTTGCCGTATAGGATACCGCTTTACTTGCCGTTGCCCATTCAATCGCCCCCGCAGTAACCGCAAAGCCCCCGTGATCCGATTGGGTTTGTTTGTCGACGGTAAAGTCTTGATATACGGTCAATTCGGGCAATCCGCCTTTGGCTTTGCGGACAATTTCCACCAACAGGGTGCCCCCTTGGGTCAGTTTGCTGCCGTCAATAGCCCCGGTGCGGGGGTTAATCGCCGCTGCGTAATCGGGGTTACCATCGGCACCATTGGCAACAATCCCTGCGGTGGTCGCTTTACCGTTTTGGGTGGTACCAGAGGGTACAATCGTAAAGGTGAAATCGCCATTGTTGCCGGTTGTAAAGGTTTCGGTCACATCCCCCACCGTATCAGATGTGTTTAAGTAATAATCGGTGGTAAATATTTTACCCCACTTGCCTGCCCCTGTGGGGGTCTGGGAACTCATCGCGCCCGCCCCTGTGCCTAGGGTAAAGGATTTACGCACATCCGCATATCTGTTTTTTGTGTCTTCGAATGTAATCCCCACATTAGCGGGCGGATTGATAGCTGCCTTTATATTTAAACTCTTGGCACCTGTTGTCGGGTCCGTAACCTGTTCAAAATCCGTACTGCCAAGTGTAGCCAGTTCCTTAATGCGCCAATCGGATTTTTGTGTTTTGGAATTGCCAGCTATGCTGAATTTGCCCCGAATAGCGGTGTTGCTTACCGCTTTGCTGGTGTCGCTTGCCCCAAATGGTATAACAAAATTGCCTATGCGTAAATCATCCGTGCTGGGTTGCACAGCAATGGCGAAGTCCGCAAGGGTAAATTGCCCTGCGTATTTATCATCGTTGGCTTTTGCCTTGACGGTAATAACCACCGTACCAGCGGAAGTCGCCCCAAATACCTTACCATCTGTATCGATTTGTATGTTACCGCTGGGGGTATCGCCTGATTTGCCAACCACTTCCCAAGCAAAATCATCCGCACCTAAACTAAACGGCAGGTTGCTATACGCCATGTCGAATGGGGTTGCCGTATTGGTTTTCCACTGGTTATTGTCGCCATTTGCCAACGCTACGGTCGGCACGGTGTTTTCATCCGCATCTGAAACGGTGCCAAACACTTGCTTTTGCACGGTAAAGTTCACATATTCTGTAAGGGTGGTGGTACCTTGTTTGGCACGGACAATCTTTATTAACAATGTCCCTGATTTGGTCAGCTTGTCGGTGTCAATCTGCCCGATCTTGATATTGTTCATGGGGCTGCTGGTAAATATACCTGCGGTGGTGGGGGTTAGCCCACTGCCATTATCCCCATCGGTATCCGGAAGAACAGAGAAGGTATAATCGGTTGCTGCATTAAATCCACCGCTATTAAGCTTATAATCTGGGGTAACTAAGCCTTTGCCCCATTTGCTGGTTAATCCGGTGGCAACGCCAGCAAACATCTGTGATTGACGGGTCGATAAGTCGAAGGTAACGGTTTTATCTTTGTATTTGCTGCTTTCGAATACGGCGGTAATGGTTGTACCAGCACTGATTGCCTGTTTGATGGTCATATTCTTTTTGTCAGCAGCAATAACCAATGTATTATCCGCCACACTAGCGATTTTTGCTAGGCTTTTTAGGGTCCAATCGCCCTTGACACTTGCCCCCCCTGTTACAGAGAACTGCCCCATAATATCCGCCGTACTTATGCCTTTGTCGCCAGTGGTATACGGCACAACAATATCCGCTATGCGTAGGGTCGCTGTCGCCGTTTGTTTGGCAATGTCGAAGTCCGCCGTGCGTATACTCCCTGAATACTGTTTGTTGCTGGGTTTTGCGGTGATGGTGATTTCCGCTGTGCCGCTGGAGGTGGCACCGCTAATATGCCCATTGGTTTGGTCAATGGCTAGTGTACCGCTGGGCTCTGCCCCTGATTTTTTGCCCACTGCCCATGTGTAATCGGATTCGGCGGTACCGCCCGGCAAGGTATAGTCGAGGTCAATTTTGGCACTGGTACTGGATTTCCATGTGCCATCTTCCCCCGTTGCCGTTGCCACCGCTGGATTGGCGGTTACATCCGTCCCCAATACTTGCTTGGCAATGGTAAAGTCCGCTGTGCGCATGGATCCGCTGTATTGGGGGTTGCTGGCTTTTGCGGTGATGGTGATTTCCGCTGTGCCGCTGGAGGTGGCACCGCTCATATCCCCGCTGCCATCGACAGCCAAGGTGCCATCGGGCTCTGCCCCTGATTTTTTATCCACTGCCCATGTGTAATCGGATTCGGTGGTAGCACCCGGCAAGGTATAGTCGAGGTCGATTTTGGCACTGGTATCCGACTTCCACTTGCCGCTTTCACCCGTTGCTGTTGCCACCGCTGGGGCGGTGGTTACATCGGTTCCCAGTACTTGCTTCTGCACTTCGAAGTTGACATAGTCTGTGGCCTCTGGAACTCTATTTTGTGCTGTGCCTTTTGCCGCCCGTTTGATTTCTATTAACAGCTTACCGGATTTGGTCAGCTTGCTGGTGTCAATAGCCCCAGTTCTGGCGTTACTAATGGGATTGCTGCTAAATATACCCGCAGTGGTGGCATCTTTGCCCCCTTTACTCCCATCGCTACTAGGCACAACCGAGAAAGTGTAATCCGTGGCTTTAACAAAGGTTTGCCCTTGATCCGAAAGGTCTAATTTATAATCCGGCATAACCGTACCCCCAACGCCCCATTTACCGCTTAATCCCGTCGGGGTGCCCGCAATCACCTGTGACGCCCGGGTGGACAGCTCAAAGTCTTTGGTTACATCATTGTATTTAGTGCTCTCAAATACAACCGTAATGGTCGTCGTCGTGGTGTGCAGTGCCCCCGATATGGTCAGGCTCTTGCCCCCACTATCAACCGCAACATTTGCATGACTATCCGTATCCGCTAGGCTTTTTACACTCCAATCGTTTCTGCTACTGCCCGTTGGGGGTGTCAATAACGCCAATACATCGCCGGCACTTACGGTTTTTTGGTTGCTTATGAAGGGGACAACAAGATTTGCAATGGTGAAGTCATCTGCAGCTAGGGTTCGCTTGGCAATGGTAAAGGGGGCTAGGTCAAGACTGCCACTGTATTTATCCCCTTTTGCGATCAAAGTAATCACCACATTACCGGGTCCTGTGGCACCACTGATTTTCCCATCCGCTGAATCAATTATTACCGTACCGCTGCCTGTCCAGCTTTTAATACGCCAATCAAATGCCCCCACACTTAACCCACCGGGTAGGTTTGCATACGCCAGATCGAACTTGGTGCCAGTATCAGTTTTCCATGTGTTATCATCCCCATTTGCCGGCTGTACGGTCGGAATAGTGGTTACATCCGTACCCAGCACTTGCTTAGCCACATCGAAGTTTTGATATGTGGTTAATGTGGGCAACCCGCCCTTTGCTTTGCGGACAATTTTTACCAGCAGCGTACCCGATTTTGTCAGTTTCGTCCCATCAATCGTCCCAGTTTTGTCGTCAATCGCCCCGGTTAATGCCCCTTGCACAATACCTGTGGTGGTCGATGTAAAACCGCTTTCAGTGGTAGCAGGTGCTTCAATCGAAAAGGTGAAATCATCGGTGCTACCATCTGTTGTAAACGATACATCTTTTACATCCCCAACCGTATCCTTGTCGTTTAACTTATAATCGGTGGTAAAGGTTTTCCCCCATTTTCCCGATCCCGTACGGGTATCAGAACTTAATGTCCCCGCACCGGTCGATAGTTTAAAGTCTATGCTTATGTCCGCATATTTGTTGTTTTTATCCTCAAATAAAACCGTTACAGTGGTGGAGGGATCAATCGCCCCGTTTATGCTCAGCAACTTGCCCTTACCAGCCACAGGCACATCAAGATTCCCATGGGTATCTTTATTCGCAAGGAACCCAACCGTCCAATCGGATTTTTGCGTTTGTGGGTTGTTTTCCCCTGTTTTCTTGGTTACCGTCATCTTACCCTCTATGGCCGCTGCATCTACCGTTACGGGGCTGCTGATACCATCCCCGTATGGTATGACAATATCCGCCATAGTTAGGGTATCCGTCGTGGTTTGCTTGGTAATGGCGAAGTCCGCCAGATCCACTTGTCCTTCGTATTTGGCATCGGTGGATTTTGCCTTCATGGTGATGACCACCGTACCCGCCGATGTTGCCCCGGTGATACCATCGGATACCACCGCTAAGGTGCCGGTGGGGGCACCGCTTGTTTTCGGTGCCACGGTCCAATCGTAATCGGCAAATGTTGTGCCGGTGGGTATTCCTGTGAATGCTAGGGGTACTTTTGCCCCCCATTTGGGATCGGTGCTGCGCACCGTTGGTGTGGTTATATCCGTTGCCAGACTTTGCTTGGTGACGGTAATATTTTCATAATCTGTGAGTGCGGGCAAGCCCCCTTTGGCTTTGCGGACGATTTTTACCAATAAGGTACCCGATTTATTCAGTTTGGTGCCATCAATCGCCCCGGTTTTGTCGTCAATCGCCCCGCTTAAATCACCGGTTACGATACCTGCGGTGGTTTGTGTTTTGCCACTACCATCATCGCCCCCAGCTGCCACAATAGAGAAGGTGAAATCGTCCGTAGTGCCATCATCTTTAAAGGTTGCTGTGGCACCGCCCACCGTATCAGACAGTTTTAATTTATAATCGACATTGGCAGCAGCCGTAAAGCCTTTGCCCCATTTACCGGTTAATCCCATACGGGTATCACTTGCCGCCGTCATCACACCCGCCCCGGTCGACAGTTCAAAGGTGGCGTTTTTATCCGTGTATTTATCACTTTCGAAGGTGGCGGTAATGGTGGTACTGGGGGATATGGCACTTTTAATGGTGATAGCCTTGGTGGGATTGGTGGGATCGCTGGTATCGATAACCAACTTGCTATTCCCCGCACTATCTGTGTCCGCTAAGCTTTTTAAGGTCCAATCCCCGGTTGCCCCTAAGCCCCCGCCATTGGGGACAGCCAATTTTCCTTTGATGGTGGCGGCGGTTACCAGTTCATCACCGGATCCCCCATAGGGTATCACAAGGGGATCCATAGTTAAGGTACCGGTCCCCGCTTGTTTATTGATGGGTACATCCACATCTTCGGTAATCGTTTCATATTTATCGTTTGCCGGATAGGTAACCCGTACTTTTACCACCCCACCCTTAGTGGTTTTGCCAATGGCACCCGTATTTTGTGCCACGGTGATAGCATCCCCCCCTGTGGTATCCCCCGCCGTTGTTCCCGTTGGTATCAAGGCGTATGTGGGGCTGGTGCTAATCCCTGCGGGTTTGTTTGTACTGTCGTTATAGGATACCGCTGTACTTGCCGTTGCCCAGGCAATCGCCCCCGCCGTAACCGCAAAGTTGGGGTGGTCGGTGCCCTGTTGTTTGGTTACGGTAATATTCTGGTAATCTGTGATCGAAGGTAATCCGCCTTTGGCTTTGCGGACAATTTTTACCAACAATGTCCCCGATTTTACCAGTGCCGTGCCATCAATCGCCCCATCGCCTTGGGTGATAGCCCTTTTTGCTGTGTCAAGAATACCTGCGGTAGTGGGTGTCTTACCACTGCCATCATCGCCACCGGATGCCACAATCGTAAAGATATAATCACTAGCCGTGAATGCATCCCCTGTTGTAAAGTTTACAGTGGTATCCCCCACCGTATCGGACCCTTTTAATTTATAATCCACATTAAAGGACTTGCCCCATTTACCTGTGATTCCCGTAGGGGTACCCGTACGCATCACACCTGCCCCGGTCGACAGTTTAAAGGTGGCGGACTTATCCGTGTATTTATCACTTTCGAAGGTAGCGGTAATGGTGGTACTGGGGGATATTGCCCCCTTAATGGTGATAGCCTTGGTGGTATCGCTGGTATCGATAACCAACTTGCTATTCCCCGCACTATCTGTATCCGCTAGGCTTTTTAAGGTCCACTCAGATTTTGCCCCTAAACCACCGGCAGCTGGTACACCTAATTTCCCTGCGATGGTGGCAGCTGTTACCGGTTCATCACCGGATCCCCCATACGGTATCACCAGATTCCCCATAGTTAAGGCACCCGTCCCCGCTTGCTTGGTAATGGGGAAGTCCGCAAGGTTTACTTGTCCTTCGTATTTATCATCGTTGGCTTTTGCTTTCATGGTGATAACCACCGTACCCGCCGATGTTGCCCCGGTGATACCATCGGATACCACCGCTAAGGTGCCGGTGGGGACACTACCTGTTTTCGGTGCCACCGTCCAAGTATAATCGGCAAATGTTGTGCCGGTGGGTATTCCTGTGAATGCTAGGGGGATTTTCGCCCCCCATTTGGGGTCGGTGCTGCGCACCGTTGGTGTGGTTATATCCCCATTTAGGTCTTGCTTGCTTACGGTAAAGTTTTCATATTCTGTGGCTGCGGGAACTCTATTTGCCCCTGTGCCTTTGGCGGCACGGACAATTTTTACCAACAAGGTACCCGATTTGGTGAGTGCATCCCCATTAATCGTCCCATTTTTGACATTAATCGCCGTTTTCGCTGTGTCAAGGATACCGGTGGTGGTGGCTTTTGTCCCCGATGGTGCATCACTGGGCACATTACCCGTAACAATCGTAAAGGTATAATCACTAGCGGTGCTTGCATCCCCTGTTGTAAATGTAACGGTACCTTCCCGCGTTTTTAACTTATAATCTGTGGTATAGGTTTTCCCCCACTTGCCTGATCCTGTGCGGGTAGCCGTACTTATTTGCGATGTTTTTGTGGACAGTTCGAAGGTTTTGGATACATCCGTATATTTGGTACTTTCGAAGACAACCGTAACCGTTGTACCACTGGTGATTGTCCCCGATATGGTCAGTGCCTTGCCCCCACTAGCAACCGCAAGGTTCCCATTACTGTCTGTATCCGCTAGGCTCTTCACCGTCCAATCCCTTGTGGCACTGCCCGTTGTGGTTAATTGCCCCAATACATCGGCGGCGGTTACCGTCTTATTGCCAGAGTCATATATGATGGCAAGATTGGCAACGGTTAAGGTATTTGCCGCAACCGTTTGCTTGGTAATGGCAAAATCCGCCAGAGCCACTTGTCCACTGTATTTGGCATCGTTGGTTTTTGCTTTCATGGTGATGACCACTGTACCAGCGGAAGTTGCCCCGGTGATACCATCGGATACCACCCCTAAGGTGCCGGTGGGGGCACCGCTTGTTTGCGCCGCCACTTCCCAATCGTAATCCGCAAATGCCGTGCCGGTGGGCAATCCCGCAAATGTTACAGGGATTTTTGCCTTCCATTTGGGGTCGCTGCTGGTAAATGTCGGTGTGGTTATATCCGTTGCCAGGCTTTGCTTGGTTACGGCAATATTTTGGTAATCTGTTAATGCAGGCAAGCCCCCTTTTGCCTTGCGGACGATTTTTACCAACAGGTCGCCCGATTTGACCAGTGCCGTCCCATCAATCGCCCCATTCTTGGCGTTAATCGCCGTTTTTGCTGTATCGAGAATGTTGGCGGTGGTCCGTTTTGTACCCGATGGTGCATCACTAGGCACCGCACCCGTAACAATCGTAAAGGTATAATCACTGGCGGTGCTTGCCGTACCTGTTGTAAATGTTACAGTGGTATCCCCCACCGCATCAGACGCTTTTAATTTATAATCGACATTCGAAGAACTGCTAAACCCTTTGCCCCATTTACCGGTTAATCCGTCACGGGTGCCAGAACTCATTGCCCCGGCACCTGTCGAAAGTTCAAAGGTGGCGGACTTATCCGTGTATTTATCACTTTCGAAGGTAGCGGTAACCGTGGTACTGGGGGATATTGCCCCGGATATGGTCAAAGTCTTGTCACTATCCGTTTCAGCAAGATTCGAATGACTATCCGTATCCGCTAGGCTTTTTAGGGTCCACTCCGATTTTGCCCCTAAACCATTGGGTACAGATAACTTCCCTGTGATGGTGGCGGTGCTTACCTTTTTGCTGGTGTCCGTTGCCCCAAATGGTATCACAAAGTTGCCCATAGTCAATGCCCCTGTGCCCGCTTGTTTATTGATGGTTACATCGAGATCCCGGGTAATCGTTTCGTACTTATCGTTTGCCGCATAGGTAATCTTCACTTTTACAACCCCACCCTTAGTGGTTTTGCCAATCTTACCATCGCTCGCCGCCACCGTGATAGCATTTGCCCCTATGGTCGGTCCCGCCGTTGTCCCCGATGCTGTCAAAGCATATGTGGCGGTGCCAATACCCGCAGGGGCATTCGCTGCTGTATACGAAACCGCTGTACTTGCCGTTGCCCATGCAATCGCCCCCGCCGTAACCGCAAAGCCCGTATGGTCGCTGCTGTCTTGTTTGGTTACCGTAAAGTTATGATATTCGGTAGTAGCATCCACACTGCCTTTTTTGACACGGTCAATCTTTATTAACAAGGTTCCCGATTTGGTCAGCCTGCCGGTGATAATACCCCCAGTTTTGGCGGCAATAGCCCCTGTTAATGCCCCATTTACAATACCCGTAGTGGTCGATGTATAACCGCTTACCGTTGTACCCGCCGCCACAATAGTGAAGGTGAAATCTGATGATGTATCAAAGTCCTGCCCCCCATCTCTGGTTTTTAACTTATAATCTGGGGTAACCGTACTCTTGCCCCATTTGCCCGATAATCCCGTTGGGGTATCAGAACTTATTTGCGATTGCTTGGTGGACAGTTCGAAGGTTTTGGTAACATCCGCATATTTGCTGCTCTCAAATACAACCGTAACCGTTGTACCACTGGCGATTGCCCCCGATATGGTCAGCGCCTTGCCCCCACTAGCAACCGCAAGGTTCCCATTACTATCCGTATCCGCTAGGCTCTTCACCGTCCAATCGCTTTTGGTACTGCCACTGCTGATGGTTAATTGCCCCAATACATCGGCGGCACTCACCGTCTTATTGCCGGAGGCATATATGATGGCAAGATTCGCCACAGTTAGGGTATCTGCCGCTACCGTTTGCTTTGCAATGGCAAAGTCCGCTGTGCGCATATTCCCCGAATACTTTTTGTTGGCGGCTTTTGCGGTGATGGTGATTTCCGCTGTGCCGCTGGAGGTCGCCCCACTGATATGCCCACTGCCGTCGATAGCCAGTGTACCGCTGGGTCCCCCTGTGGTGGCAGCTGCAACACCCCATGTATAATCGGATACGGTGGTAGCACCCGGCAAGGTATAATTTAAGGCAATTTTGGCACTGGTATCCGATTTCCACTTGCCATCTTCCCCCGTTGCCGTTGCCACCGCTGGGGCGGTGGTTACATCCGTACCCAGTACTTGCTTGCCAATGGTAAAGTCCGCCGTACGAATCGACCCTGAGTATTTGGGGTTGCTGGCGGTGGCGGTCATAGTGATTTCCACTGTACCAGCGGAGGTTGCCCCCCGAATATCCCCATTAACAATATTTAATGTACCATCGGGGGCATCGCTTGATTTCTTAGCCACCGCCCAAGTATATTGCGTTGCCCTTGTCCCACCCGGTAAGGTATAGTCGAGGTCAATCTTGGTAACAGTACTATCTTTCCACTTGCCATTTTCACCCGTTGCTGTTGCCACCGCTGGGGTACTGGTTACATCCGTCCCCAATACTTGCTTGGTGACATCAAAGTTTACATATTCTGTGGCTGCGGCAACTGCATTTGCCCCTGTTTTTGCCGCACGGACAATCTTTATCAGCAGCTTACCCGATTGGGTCAGCTTGCTGCTGTCAATAGCCCCGGTTCTGGTGTTAATCGCCCCGCTTAAAGCACCGGTTACAATCCCCGCAGTGGTGGCATCCTTGCCCCCTTTGCCCCCATCACTACTGGGCACAATAGAGAAGGTATAATCGGTGGCTTTATCAAAGGTTTGCCCTTGATCCGAAAGGTCTAATTTATAATCCGGCGTAACCGTACCCTTGCCCCATTTACTGCTTAGTCCCGTCGGCGTGCCATCAATCACCTGCGCCGGGCGGGTGGACAGTTCGAAGGTTTTTGTAACATCCGCATATTTGCTGCTTTCGAAGACAACGGTAATAGTAGTGGTCGTTGTGGTTATAGCCCCCGATATGGTCAGGCTCTTGCCCCCACTGGCAACCGCAACATTCGCATGACTATCCGTATCCGCTAGGCTCTTAACCGTCCAATCGCTTTTGGCGCTGCCACTGCTTATGGATAATTGCCCCAATACATCGGCGGCGGTTACCGTTTTGGTCCCGCTTACATAGGATACCACAAGATTCGCCACAGTTAAGGTATTTGCCGCAACCGTTTGTTTGCCAATGGCAAAGTCCGCTGTGCGAATCGATCCAGAATACTTTTTGTTGGCGGCTTTTGCGGTGATGGTGATTTCCGCTGTGCCGCTGGAGGTCGCCCCACTAATGTGACCATTGCCATCGACGGCCAGTGTACCGCTGGGTCCCCCTGTGGTGGCAGCTGCAACACCCCATGTATAATCGGATACGGTGGTAGCACCCGGCAAGGTATAATTTAGGGCAATTTTGGCACTGGTACCCGACTTCCACTTGCCATCTTCCCCGCTCGCCATTGCCACCGCTGGACGGGTGGTTACATCCGTCCCCAATACTTGCTTGCCAATGGTAAAGTCCGCCGTACGAATCGACCCTGAGTATTTGGGGTTGCTGGCGGTGGCGGTCATAGTGATTTCCACTGTACCAGCGGAGGTTGCCCCCCGAATATCCCCATTAACAATATTGAGTGTCCCATCGGGGGCATCGCTTGATTTCTTAGCCACCGCCCAAGTATATTGCGTTGCCCTTGTCCCACCCGGTAAGGTATAGTCGAGGTCAATCTTGGTAACAGTACTATCTTTCCACTTGCCATTTTCACCCGTTGCTGTTGCCACCGCTGGGGTACTGGTTTCATCCGTCCCCAATACTTGCTTGGTGACATCAAAGTTTACATATTCTGTGGCTGCGGCAACGGCATTTGACCCACTGCCTTTTGCCGCCCGCACAATCTTTATCAGCAGTTTACCCGATTGGGTCAGCTTGCTGCTGTCAATAGCCCCAGTTCTGGCATTGCTGATAGCATTTTCCCCACTGGCAACAATCCCCGCAGTGGTGGCATCCTTGCCCTCTTTGCCCCCATCGCTACTGGGCACAATAGAGAAGGTATAATCGGTGGCTTTATCAAAGGTTTGCCCTTGATCGCTGGTTTTTAGCTTATAATCTGGGGTAACCGTACCCTTGCCCCATTTACCCGTTAGCCCCGTCGGCGTGCCATCAATCACCTGTGCCGGGCGGGTCGATAGTTCAAAGGTTTTGGTTACATCGTTATATTTCGTGCTCTCGAATACAACCGTAATGGTCGTCGTCGTGGTGTGCAGTGCCCCGGATAGGGTCAGGCTCTTGCCGCCACTGGCAACCGCAACGCTTGCATTACTATCTGTATTGGCTAGGCTTTTTACACTCCAATCGCTTCTGGAACTGCCTGTTGCTGTTAATTGCCCCAGCACATCGGCGGCAGTTACCGTTTTAGTACCAGATACATACGATACAACAAGATTGGCTACGCTTAAAGTACCCGCCCCTACCGTTTGTTTATTAATCGTTACATCCACGGCACGACTCATTTGGGCGTATTTATCATTCGCCGCATAGGTAATATTCACTTTTACCACCCCACTCTGGGCAGTTTTTGCAATCTTACCATCGCTTGACGCCACTGTGATAGCATTGCCCCCTGTGGTCGCACCTGCGGTGGTACCCGTCGTTGTCAAGGCGTATGTGGCGGTGCCAATACCCGTAGGTAGGTTTGCCGGTGTATAGGTCACCGCTGTACTTGCCGTTGCCCATGCAATAGCCCCAGCGGATACGGTAAAGTTGGGGTGGTCGCTGCTATCCTGTTTGGTTACAGTAATGTTTTCATATACGGTCAGTGCGGGCAAGCCCCCTTTGGCGGCACGGACAATTTTTACCAACAGGTCGCCCGATTTGGTCAGTGCCGTCCCATCAATCGCCCCAGTGGTGGCGTTAATCGCTGTTTTTGTGCTGTCGAGGATACCCGCCGTGGTGGCTTTTGTCCCCGATGGGGCATCACTGGGCACATTACCCGTAACAATCGTAAAGGTGAAATCCGTACCGGTATCAAACGATACGGTTACATCCCCCACCGTATCAGAAGTGTTTAATTTATAATCGATATCAAAGGTCTTGCCCCATTTACCCGATACCCCCGTAGGCGTACCCCCCAATGTCCCCGCACCTGTGGACAGTTCGAAGGTTTTCGTCTGATCCGCATATTCAGAATCCGTATGTTCGAAAACAGCGGTTACAGTGGTGGGCGTATCAATTGCCCCGGATATGGTTAGGGCCGCACCATCCACCGTAAGATTTGTATTATTGTCTGTGTCGACCAGACTCTTAATTGTCCAATCGGACTTTTGCGTTTGGTCCCCGGATACGGTTAATTTACCCAGTATCTGCGTCGTGCTTACCGTTATGTCACCAGAACCCCCATACGGCACAACAAGATCCGCCATTGTTAAGGTGCCTGCAAAGGCACTATCGGTTTTCACATAGACTATACGGTTGTTAAATTTCGGTGCACTATATGTCAATTTGATGACCGCTGCACCTGCATCTGCCTTATCTTCCAGTGTACTGGTATATGTGGCATTAGCAACCGTAACATCTGATCCCCCATTTTTAAACTGGAAGTCCGTACCGCTTGTTCCTGAAACTGTTTCCACTGTAATAGTGGGCGTTATCCCTGCGGGTACGGTGCCAATAAATGTTTTCACATCATAGGTTTCTTTGTTGGTTAAGGTATACGCATTGGCCTCACTGCTACCATCGCCCCCTTTAATATTGTTACTGGTTTTATCCGAATCGGACAGCACGCTACCGATCGGACCAATGGGCTCTGCCTTAACAAATACAACCCGATCTTCAAAACCATTGGCACTAAAAATAAATTGTAAAACCGCTTCTTTACCGCCCGCTATATCCGTGAATTTGCTATCTGCGGTAACTTCCGATAAACTGATAACATTGCTACCATCGCTGGCGTACAGCTCATAATCTTCGCCTTTTTTACCATCGCCACTGATTTTTGTAACACTTACCTTGATATTATCGTTTACCGTGGCACCCGTAAGGCTGCTGTCGACTGTGCCCAAAAAGTCCAATATCTCATATTGTTCCCCATTCCGTAAGGCGTACGCAGATTGTTCTGTGGCACCATCCCCCCCACTGATTCTTTTTGCTGTTAATTGTGCACGGGTAAGCGGCGTCCCTAACACCACCAGGGCATCTGCGGTGCGTATCTCATATTGCCGCTCGACTTTGTCGTAGCGCTTTGCCCACGCATCGCCACTGATATTTAACGGTTTTAATTGTTCCGATAGCGGTTTGTTAAATGCCAACCTTAAACCCGTGAAAAATTCCGTCTTCGCTTCCCCATCTTTGGGCTTGTCGTATTCCCCCCGTAAGGTCAAAACGCTATTGGGCTTAAATTCTGCTATCAGTTTGTTCCCTTGTTCCACCACATCCGCTACACCGCTAAAACGATAGGTGTTGACACCAATACTTAAAAATTCCGCATTCGGAATATGCCCCTTGGCGGTTACATCATACCCTTTTAAAACTTTTTGACCCTGTATAACAGAATTCCCCAACGGGTTGTAATAGTTCGCAGAAAAATCAAATACACCGGTTTTTAATTCGAGCCCCAACGACACCCGTCTAAATGTTTCGTTGCTGGTAAACCGCCAAAATTGACCGTCCCCATCCTTCGTATCGAGAAACAGGTTTACACCCACAAGTGCCGGATTGCCCGCCAGCTGCGTTAAGTTACGGATACCAAAACCCAAGTTTAACGCATTCACACTGCCCTTGCGGTGCAGGCTGGTTTGCAAATACTGAAGACGGTTTTTATTCTCACTCAATACGGAAAAACCCGTTAATCCATATTCTAAACGATTGCTGGTCTGGCTAAATTGACCTTCGACCCACTGAAAAATACCTTTCTTGTTTATCGTATCAATCAGCAAATTCCCCGTCGCACTCACAACTTTATCCGTATCATTGGTAAACGCTGGTGTTACTGAAGACAACACAAGTAAGCTAGCACCCGTCAAAAACATTTTTCTCATTGTTAATTTTCCTTCTATACAATTTTTAAAAATATTAAATCTCATTTAAAATATTCATTTAAATCAAAATACCACATCACAATATTATGCTATAAAAAAACATAAATACATTCCTACGAAGGCGATAATATACAATCTTTATACTAAAATCAACACAATTTTTAAAACAAACCGCAGATAAAATCATGTATATACATCCCCCCCTAGGTTTAAGGTTTATTTACAGACGCCAGCCGCAGTACTACATGTCTGCGTACGCCAGTATGTATCCACCGTCTTACCCGCATATTTCCCATCCGCTGTGGGGGCGAAAGTCCATATTATCTTTACAGCTTTGTTTGCACGGGCTCCCGAACGAATAACGATGTCTACTGGCGTACCATCCTTTACAAGTTGCTTCGCCGCTGCTACTGTTATGATATTTGTACCATCCCAGAATGCATAATCTGTACCATATGTTGCCCCATCCGTTAAGCCACCATTAAGATTGCTATCTTGCACAGTCATACTGACATGTTTATTAGCATCGATATCGCCCACAACATCTTTGAGTGCCATCGCAACAGATGGTAAACCACCCCCCGAAGGAGCCGTAATCAATGGGGTCTTCACAAAATTACGATCCCATGTTTCATGTCCTGCCCTAGCCACTGCGGTTTGTGGTTTTCGATTTATCGTTAGGGGGATAGTTCTCGTAGCCCCCGCCTTATATCGGGCATTTGCGGGGAATGTAACAGCTACAGTTAATTTCCCAGAGGATTTGACGCCTATTATCCGCCCCGTTGCCGGGTCGATGGTACCGCCGATGGGCGTGGTCCCATCACTTGTACGGTTTGTGATGTCAATTCTGGGGGTATAAATCGGGATTCCTGTGTCAACAATTGGCGGAAACTTAGGTATGGCCCCTGTAATTGTTGGGATGATGTCCTGTCCCCATGTTAGGGTGTTGGCATATGTAACATTATATGTACTTGTGGAAATAAACCGGGCGTTTTGACGGGTAACGGTTACATCGAGATCCCGGGTTATCCGCTCATACTTATCGTTGGGGGGATATGTAACCCGCACTTTTACTATACCACTGGCCTGCGTACCCCCGATCGCACCAGTCGTTTTATCCACAACCACACTATCGGGACCATCCCCTGATGGGGTGCCAGCGGTTGTCCCCGCCGGTATTAAGAAATATTCGGGGGTTTCAATGCCCGAAGGTTTATTTGTTGTGGCATATCTGGGGTTTACATCAGCATTAGCCCATACGAAGCTGTTGCCACTGACTGTAAAGTTTGGATGATCCGCACTGGTTTGCTTACCGACAAAAAAGTTTTCATATTCTATTCTCTCAGCTAAACCGCCCCTTGATGCCCGACGGATTTTCATCAGTAACACACCGGATTTGGTCAGTTTTGTGCCATCAATGGCACCTATGGTAGCAATATTATTGATGGCGGTGCTTACCGGATTACCTGTTGTAATACCTGGGGTGGTGGGGAGCATACCCTGTGGTGCATCACCGGGCACCGCACCCGTAACAATCGTAATGGTGTAATCACTGGGTTGAAATCTTACAGTGTTCCGACCATTTCGTACACCAGTTTTAAGGTTATAAGTGGTGGTATAGGATTTACCCCATACTCCAAATCCCGAACGAATACCAGAACTAATGGAAGCCCCCAATATAGACTTTGTCGACACCTTAAATTGAATGAACACATCTTTATATTTATGATGACTTAATGACGCCGTGAAAGTTTGCGGTGCGATGTTGGCACTACTGCTTTTTATATCCAAACTCTTTCGATCACTACCAATTTTAATACCCGTAGTGCTACCACTTGTTAATCCATTAAAGGTCCATTCTGATTTTTGGGTTTGGGATGTGCTCTCACCTGATTTTTTCTCTACGGAAAAGCGATCCCATATCAGTTTTTCAGATATTTTTTCATCCGCCCCACTACCAGGGTATGGCACATCAATAAAATCAGGTATGTTTAGGATATCTGTTAAACCTGATCTGCCCTGTTTTTCAATGGTTAGGTCTTGGCTTACATGTCCTGTGTATTTGGGGTCAGTGGATTTTGCTGCTACGGTAACCGTAACATCACCGCCGGATGTAACCCCAAAAATAGCCCCGCTAATCATCCGTAATAGACCCGTGGGGAAGTTGCCGGATTTTCGTGCAACGGACACGGAAAAATCACCTTTGTCCATACCAGTGGGCAGGTTGTCGTACTTTAACAAAATAGCAGCATTAGCCGCTTTCCATTCCCCATTTTCATTATCGGCAAATGCTATTTTTATAGGTGTGGTAAGAGTGGCAAGATCTTGTTTATCCACAGTAAAGTTTACATAGTTTGTTAGCTTCGGTGCAGTTTTGCTATTCTGTGTTTTTTGTTTACGGACAATTTTTACCAACAAGGTGCCTGATTTGTCCAGTTTGCTGGCATCAATAACCCCGGTTGTACTATTTATCGGGCTGGTGGTAAACATATTTGCGGTGGTGGCGGTGAAACCTCTTGGGGTTGCACCAGATGTTACAATCTCAAAGGTGAAATCTGTACTTTTATCAAATCTTACACCTTGGTCTGAGGTGTTTAATTTATAATCTGTGGTATACGATTTACCCCATGTACCTGACCCGGTGGGGGTGCCAGCAAACATTGTCCCTGGCTCTGTGAACACTTCGAAGGCGGTACTTACATCTACGTATTTTTTATGTGAGAATGTAGCTGCAACGGTGGTACCAGCGGTGATTGCCCCCGATAGGGTCAGGGTATTGTCGTTATTAACAGCAAGGTTATTAGTAACATCCACTTTCGTTAGGCGCGTTAGCGTCCAACCGGACCTGATGCCTGATGCGGCAAGGTTCGTGTTAGCCACTATTGTTTGGGCGGGTATCGTTACAGATGACGACACGAAGGGTACGGTAATATCTTTTGTGCTAAGTGGGCTGAAGATTGTTTGTTTTCCAATTTCAAAGGCATCAAGGGGAATCTGTCCTGTGTATTTTTCATTCGAACCTCTTGCCAACATGGTAACGATAACTTCACCGCCTGATAAAGCACCCGTTATGCCCGCAGTGGTGATGTCAAATCCCGCACTGATCACATCGGGGGCGTTGCTCTGTGTACCCACTACCGTCCAAATATAATCGTCAAAGTCTGTGCCAGTGGGGAATAGGACGATTCTGACGGGAACATTGCCCCCATTGTTGCGCCATTGATCACTGCCACCAGCTGCTCTGACAACTGGCTTACGGGTAATATCCGTGGCAAGATCTTGTTTATCGACGGTAATATTTATATACGCCGTCAGTTGGGGCAAGGTACTTTTTTGCTTACGGACGATTTTTACCAACAGGGCGCCACTCTTAATCAGTTTTGTCCCATCAATCGCCCCGGTGTTGGCATTAATCGCCCCGGTTAATGCCCCGGTTACAATACCCGCAGTGGTGGGGAGCAGATTGCTACCATCATCGCCACCACTTGCAACAATCGAAAACTCATAATCCCCAGCGGTGCCTGTTTGCCCAGCTGTAAAGGTAGCACTTACCCCCCCCACTGTATCGTTAAGGTTTAAGTTATAATTCACATTGGTGGCAGGCGTAAAGCCCTTGCCCCATTTACCTTTTGTTCCCGTCGGGGTGCTTGCAAACATGGTGCCTGGGCTTGTGGACACGGCAAACTCTTTGGATATATCCCCATACTTGACGCTTTCGAATACCACGGTAAGGGTTACCGGCGTAGTAATATCCCGTTTGATGGTGAAACTGTTTCCGCTACTGGCAATTTCCAGTGTGTCGTCAGCGGGGGTATCGGTAACTTTTTTCCCTACGCTCTTCACCGTCCAATCGCCCTTAGCACTTGGTGCGGATACAGTTAACTTGGCCAGTATATCGTTGGCACTTACGGGTGAAGGGGTCCCCGTTGAAAACGGTACAAAAAGATTTGTTAGGCTTAGGGTATTTGCATCCACATTTATCTTATTAATCGGTACAGGCACATCCCGGGTTATTTGGGCGTATTTATCATTCGCCGCATAGGTAATCCGCACATTTACCGTACCGCTGCGGACGGTTTTTGCAATTTTACCATCCGCTGCTGTCACTTCGATAGACCCCACAGCCCCCGCCACAGTGCCGGCGTCTGTGTTCGCATTTACAAGGGTATATGTGGGGGTGCTGTCAATACCCGCCGGTACATTGGTCCCTGTGTACGAAACCGTTTGAGGTGCCGCCGCCCAAGGAATCGCCGCAGCGGATACGGCAAAGTTCGTGTGATCAGCAGCTGTGCGCGGATTCACCACAATATTTTCATAATCTGTGATTTCGGGCAATCCGCCTTTTGTATTGCGGACAATTTTTACCAACAATGTCCCCGATTTGGTCAGTGCCGTCCCATCAATCGCCCCGGTGTTGGCGTTAATTGCCGCCGCATACTCAGCGGTACTAATGGTGTTATCACCATTGGCATCGACAACAATGCCCGCAGTGGTGGCGGTTTTGCCCCCTTTGCCCCCATCATTGGAATCGACAATACTAAACACATAATCCCCAGCGGTGCTTGTGGTTCCCTTTGTAAATCCAGGTTGCACCCCACCCACTTGATCATCAAGTTTTAACTGATAATCGGTAACAGTAAAGGCTTTGCCCCATGTACCGCTCAATCCGGTGCGGGGGGTGTTTGTGCTCATGGTGCCTGCGTTTGTGGACAGGGCAAAGGTTATACCCGTCTTATCGTTATATTTCACACTTTCCAATACAACGGTTACAGTAGTGGTGTTGATTGCCCCTTTGACGGTTAGGGTCTTAGCCGTATTGTCGATAACCAATTTAGTGGTACCAATGTTATCTGTATCGGCCATGCTCTTAATAGTCCAATCGCCTTTGGCACTGTTTGCCACATTTGGTACACTTAATCCAGCAAGTACATCTACATCATCGACCACTTGATCACCGGAAGTGGGTGTAAACGGTACAACAATATTTGGCAAGGTTAAAGTAGCGGTTTCTGTTTGCTTATTGATGGTTACGCCGATCTGTTTTTCAATTTTTTCGTATTTATCATTGGCCGCATAGGTAATCTTGACTTGTACCACCCCACCCCGGACAGTATTTGCAATTTTACCATCCGCAGATACGGCCACAGCACCCACAGCCCCCGCCACAGTACCGGCGGTTGTCCCCGATGATACCAAATTGTATGTGGGGGCACTTATACCCGGTGGCAGATTTGCGGGTGTATAGGTAACCGTTTGACTTGCCGTTGCCCATGTAATCGCCCCAGCCGTAACCCCAAAGTTGGGGTGGTCATCGCTGTCTTGCTTGGTTACGGTAATATTCTGGTAATCCGTGAGTTCGGGCAATCCGCCTTTTGCCACACGGACGATTTTTACCAACAGGGTGCCCGATTTCGCCAATTTGGTGCCATCAATCGCCCCGGTGCCCGCATTAATCGCCGCCGCATAATCCGTATCATCAATGGTACCATCCGTATTATCATCGACGACAATATCTGCGGTGGTGGCTTGCGTCCCCGATGGGGCATCACTGGGCACATTACCCGTAACAATCGTAAAGGTGAAATCTGTTGTTTTATCAAAATTGCCTGTATTATCCCCCACCGTATCCGTCGTTTTTAAGTTATAATCCACATTAGCGGAACTGGTAAAGCCAATACCCCATGTACCTGTGGTTCCTGAACGGGCACCGGCACTCATCACACCTGCACCTGTGCCTAAGGTAAAGGTTTTTGTTTCATCTTTATATTTGTTGTTTTTGTCTTCGAACACAACGGTTACACGGGTCGGCGTATCAATCGCCCCGGTTATACGCAGACTCTTGGCACCCCCTGTGGGGCTAACAACCGCAAGATTCGGATCTGTGGTGGTTAGGCTCTTAATCGTCCAATCGGATTTTTGCGTTTGGGCGGTGGTATCCCCTTGTTTCGGGGTTAAAGTGAATTTCCCTCGAATGTCGGCGTTGCTTACCGCTTTGGTGCTTCCCCCATAGGGTATAACAAAATTGCCCATGGCTAGGGTATCCGTTGTGGTTTGTTCCTGAATGGGGAAATCCCGTAAGGTAAATTGCCCCGTGTATTTGGGGTCAGCGGATTTTGCCGTCATGGTAATCACCACCACACCGCCGGAGGTTGCCCCCAAAATATCCCCATTGGCATCCATGCGCAGGGTACCGCTGGGAAATGTCCCTGATTTTCTGGCAATACTCCAATTGAATGTGTTGGCCGCTTGGGCACCGGGCAAAACAGTAGGGGTGTTCGGGTCATTGGTACTATAATCTAAGTCAATCTTGCCCCCCCCATCTTTCCACTGCCGATCGGCACCAGGAGCCAGATATATCCGTGGTATATTTGGTATATCCGCATTGGCACCGGTGCCAAACACCTGCTTATTCACCGTAAAGTTCACATAGCCCTTAACAGCGTCCGATCCCCCTTTTTTCACCCGGTCGACCTGAATCAACAATGTTCCTGATTTCAGGAGCTTATTGGTGTCAATACCCCCTGTTTTGGCGTTATCAAGAGGACTTTGGGTAAATATACCTGTGGTGGTGGGGGTCAGACCACTGTTCTGATCCCCCAGAGTATGGGGTATAACAGTAAAGGTATAATCGCTTGCTGGGGTAAATGTTTGCCCAAAATCAGAAGTCTTTAAATTATAATTCGGCGTAACAACCCCCTTGCCCCATTTGCTGGCCAATGTGGGGGTGGTGGTAAACACTTGCAATGTGGTGGCCGACAATGTAAATGTAGCGGTCTTATCGTCGTATTCATCGCTTTCGAAGGTGGCGGTGATGGTGACGGTGCTGATTGCCTGTTTGATGGTCATACTCTTACCATCATTGGCAATTAACAATGTGGTATCCGCCACAGAATTTGGCTTGGTTAGGCTTTTTAGGGTCCACTGGTTCTTGCTACTTGCCCCCCCGGTTACAGACAATTGCCCTTCGATCTCATTAGCACTTATGGTTTTATCCACAGAGGCATAACTCACATCAAAATTGGCTACGCTCAGTGCCCCGCCCGCCGTTTGTTTCTTAATGGCAAAGTCCGCCGTGCGAATCGATCCAGAATACTTTTTGTTCGTTGCGTTTGCGGTGATGGTGATTTCCGCTGTGCCGCTGGAGGTTGCCCCACTGATGTGACCATTGGCTTGGTCAATGGCTAGGGTACCGCTGGGGCCCCCTGTGGTGGCAGCTGCAACACCCCATGTATATTGTGTTGCGGTGGTAGCACCCGGTAAGGTATAGGTTAGGGCAATTTTGGCACTGGTATCCGATTTCCACTTGCCATCTTCCCCTGTTGCCGTTGCCACCGCTGGATTGACGGTTACATCCGTCCCCAATACTTGCTTGCCAATGGTAAAGTCCGCTGTGCGCATCGACCCGCTATATTTTGCGTTGCTGGCTTTTGCGGTGAGGGTGATTTCCGCTGTACCACCAGAAGTGGCACCGCTAATATCCCCATTGCCATCGATAGCCAAGGTGCCATCGGGTTCCGCCCCTGATTTGTTACCCACTGCCCATGTGTAATCGGATTCGTCCGTACCGCCCGGCAAGGTATAGTCGAGGTCAATTTTGGTGCTGGTACTGGCTTTCCACTTGCCATCTTCATTGGTTGCTTTTGCCACCGCTGGGGGTGCGGTTACATCCATCCCCAGTACTTGCTTTTGCACTTCGAAATTCACATATTCTGAGGCTTCGGCAACTTTACTTGCCCCTGTGCCTTTTTCGTCACGGACAATCCGTATTAACAGCTTACCCGATTTGGTCAGCTTGCTGGTGTCAATAACCCCGGTTTGCCCGTTAATAGCCCCGGTTAAGTCCCCTGTTACAATACCCGCAGTGGTGGCATCTTTGCCTTCCCTTGCCCCACCACTGGTGGGGATTATGATAAAGGTGAAATCCCCCCGTGCCCCCGGTGTAAATGTTTTCCCTAGGTCACTGGTGTTTAAATTATAAGTGGGCGTAACATTCCCCTTGCCCCATTTGCCCAACAATCCCGTGGGATCAGCACTAAACATTTTTGCCGCCTGTGTGGACAGGGTAAAGGTTTTGGTCACATCCGCATACTTGTCACTTTCAAACACAACCGTAACCTTTGTACCAGCGGTGATTGCCCCCGATATGGTCATACTCTTTTTATCATTGGCAACCGCAAGGTTCGCATGATCATCCGTATCGGCTAAGCTCTTAACCGTCCAATCGCTTTTGGGGGTGCCCGTTGTGGTTAATCCCGCCAATACATCGCCCACATTTATCGTCTTCGTACCCGATATAAAGGATACAAGAAGATCGTCAACGGCAAAGGTATTTGCCGCTACCGTTTGTTTGGCAATGGCAAAGTCCGCCAAGTCTATGCTACCCGTGTATTTGGGGTCGTTGGCTTTTGCCTTAACCGTAATAACCACTGTCCCCGGGGAAGTGGCACCACTTACCTTACCATCTTTATCAATGTCTAGGGTACCGCTGGGGGCAGCATTTTGTTTGCCCGCTACGGCCCAATCGAATGTATCCGCCGCTTGACCGCCGGGCAAGTTGCCATACGCCAGATCAATTGTAGCATTGGCATCCGATTTCCACCCGGCATCGCCACTTGCCACCCGTACAGTCGGTACAGTGGTTACATCTTTGCCCGCCCCTAGCTCTTGCTTGGTTATGGTAATATTCTGGTAATCTGTGATCGAAGGTAATCCGCCTTTGGCTTGGCGGACAATTTTTACCAACAATGTGCCCGATTTTACCAGTGCCGTGCCATCAATCGCCCCAGTACGGGCATTAATCGCCGTTTTGTTTGTGTCAAGGATACCTGCGGTGGTGGGTGTCAGATTGCTGCCATCATGGCCCCCGGGTGCCACAATCGTAAAGGTATAATCGGTGGCGGGGGTAAAGGTTACGGGACCTACATCCCCAACCGTATCCGTCGCTTTTAATTTATAATCCACATTAGCGGCATTGGTAAACCCAACGCCCCATTTACCCGATATTCCCGTACGGGTGCCCGAACTCATTACCCCGGCAACCGTCGATAGTTCAAAGGTGGCGGTTTTATCCGTGTATTTATCACTCTCGAAAGTGGCGGTAACCGTCGTACTGGTGGGTATTGCCCCGGTTATGCTTAGGCTCTTCGCCCCGCTGCTGGCGTCCGTAACCACCGCAAGGTTGTTATGGGTTTCGGTTAGGGTCTTAATCGTCCAATCGGATGTTGCCCCCAAAGTCCCCCCATTCGGTACACCCAATTTCCCTTTTATGGTGGCGGTGCTTACCGCTTTAGTACCCGACGCATACGGTATCACCAGATTCCCCATAGTTAAGGCACCCGTCCCCGCTTGCTTGGTAATGGCAAAGTCCGCCAGAGCCACTTGTCCTGTGTATTTGGTATCGGTGGATTTTGCTTTCATGGTAATCACCACCGTACCCGCCGATGTTGCCCCGGTGATACCATCGGATACCACCGCTAAGGTGCCGGTGGGGACAGCACCTGTTTTCCGTGCCACGGTCCAATCGTAATCGGCAAATGCGGTGCCGGTGGGCAATGCAAATGTCAATGGAACTTTTGTCCCCCATTTGGTGTCGGTGCTGCGCACCGTTGGTGTGGTTATATCACTTGCTAAGTCTTGTTTGCTTATGGTAAAGTTGACATATTCTGTGGCTTCTGGAACTCTATTTGGTGCTGTGCCTTTTGCCGCCCGGACGATTTTTACCAACAATGTCCCCGCTCGCAGCAGGTTTGTCCCTGTAATAGCCCCGGTTTGGCGGTTTATGGGGTTGTTGGTAAACATACCTTGGGTGGTGGATATCAGACCGCTGCCATCATCCCCACCGGGTCGCACAATCGTAAAGGTGTAATCACTACCCACACTGCTTGAACCCGTTGTAAATGATACTACCGTACCAGACGCAGTCGTTACCGAAGATCTTAACTTATAATCTGTGGTATAGGTTTGCCCCCACTTGCCTGACCCGCTGCGAACACCCGTACTTATTTGCGATGGTTTTGTGGACAGTTCGAAGGTTTTGGTGACATCCGCATATTTGGTACTTTCGAAGACAACCGTAACCGTTGTACCAGCGGCGATTGCCCCCGATATGGTCAGTGCCTTACCCCCACTAGCAACCGCAAGGTTCCCATGGCTATCTGTATCCGCAAGGCTTTTAACCGTCCAATCGTTTTTGGCACTGCCCGTTGTGGTGAATTGTGCGAATACATTCGCCGCACTTACCGTCCTACTGCCAGCGGTATATATGACCGCAAAATTCGCCACAGTTAGGGTATCTGCCGCTACCGTTTGTTTGGCAATGGCAAAGTCCGCTGTTTGCATCGATCCAGAATACTTTTTATTCGCTGCTTTTGCGGTGATGGTGATTTCCGCTGTACCGCTGGAGGTCGCCCCACTAATATGCCCATTGGTTTGATCAATGGCTAGGTTACCGCTGGGCTCCGCCCCCGACTTTTTGCCTACTGCCCAAGTATAATCCGATGCGGTTGTGCCGCCCGGTAAAGTATAATTTAGGGCAATTTTGGCACTGGCATCAGATTTCCATTTGCCGTCTTCACCCGTCGCTGTTGCCACCGCTGGACGGATGGTTACATCCGTACCCAATACTTGCTTCGCAATGGCAAAGTCCGCTGTACGCATGGATCCACTATATTTTGCGTTGCTGTCTTTTGCGGTGATGGTGATTTCCGCTGTACCTGACGATGTCGCCCCACTAATGTGACCATTGGTTTGGTCAATGGCTAAGGTACCATCGGGCTCCGCCCCTGATTTCTTGCCTATTGTCCAAGTATAACCCGATGCGGTTGTACCCCCGGTAAGGTATAATTTAGGGCAATTTTGGCACTGGTACTGGTTTTCCACTTACCGCTTTCACCCGTTGCTGTTGCCACCGCTGGGGCGGTGGTTACATCCGTACCCAGTACTTGTTTGGTTACATCAAAGTTGACATATTCTGTTGCTGCGGCGACTGCACTTGCCCCTGAACCTTTTGCCGCCCGCACAATCTTTATCAGCAGTTTACCCGATTTGGTCAGCTTGCTGCTGTCAATAGCCCCAGTTTTGGCATCGCTTATGGCATTTTCCCCACTGGCAACAATCCCCGCAGTGGTGGCATCCTTGCCCTCTTTGCCCCCATCACTGGGATCGACAATACTAAAGGTATAATCGGTGGCTTTAACAAATGTCTGCCCTTGGTCGTCAAGGTTTAATTTATAATCCGGCGTAACCGTACCCTTGCCCCATTTACCAGTTAGTCCCGTCGGGGTGCCGTCAATCACTTGTGACGCCCGAGTCGATAGTTCAAAGGTTTTGCTTATATCTGCGTATTTGGTGCTTTCGAAGACAACGGTAATGGTCGTCGTCGTCGTGTGCAGTGCCCCGGATAGGGTCAAGCTCTTGCCACTATCCGTTACAGCAACATTCGGATTACTATCTGTATCCGCTAGGCTCTTTACCGTCCAATCGCTTTTGGCACTGCCACTGCTTATGGATAATTGCCCCAATACATCGGCGGCGGTTACCACCTTATTACCGGATACATAGGTTACAACAAGATTGGCTACGCTTAGGGTATTTGCATTTACCGTTTGTTTATTGATGGTTACATCCACATCTTCGGTAATTGTTTCATACTTATCATTCGCCGCATAGGTAATTTTCACTTTTACCACTCCACTCTGGGTGGTTTTGGCAATCTTACCATCGCTCGACGCCACTGTGATAGCATTGTCCCCTGTGGTCGAACCAGCGGTCGTACCCGTCGTGGTCAAGGCGTATGTGGCGGTGCCAATACCCGTAGGTTTGTTTGCTTCCGTATAGGATACCGTTTGGCTATTGGCGTTCCATGCAATCGCCCCAGCCGTAACCGCAAAATTGGGGTGGTCGGTGCCCTGTTGTTTGGTTACGGTAATATTTTGGTAATCTGTTAATGCGGGCAAGTCCCCTTTTGCCTTACGGACGATTTTTACCAACAGGTCGCCCGATTTGACCAGTGCCGTCCCATTAATTGCCCCATTTTTGGCGTCAATGGCTGTTTTCGATGTGTCAAGGATACCGGTGGTGGTGGCTTTTGTCCCGGACGGTGCATCACTGGGCACATTACCCGTAACAATCGTAAAGGTATAATCACTAGCCGTGCTTGATGTCCCTGTGGTAAATGTTACAGTGGTATCCCCCACCGCATCAGACGCTTTTAATTTATAATCCACATTGGCAGCAGCAGTAAACCCTTTGCCCCATTTACCCGATAACCCCGTACGGGTATCACTGGGTGCCGTTATCACACCCGCACCGGTCGACAGTTCAAAATCAGCGGTCCGGGTTGCGTACTTATCGCTTTTGAAGGTGGCGGTAACCGTCGTACTGGTGGTGAAAGCCCCGGTTATGCTCAGACTCTTTCCGCCTGTAACAATGGTAATATTGCTATTCGCATCTTTCTTACTTAAACCTGTTAAGGTCCATTCAGATTTTGCCCCTAAGCTATTGGGTACGGTTAATTTCCCTGTGATGGTGGCGGTGCTTACGGTTTTGCTGGTGTCGCTTGCCCCAAATGGTATCACAAGGTTGCCCATAGTCAATGCCCCTGTGCCCGCTTGTTTATTGATGGTTACATCCACATCCCGGGCCATTTCTGCGTACTTATCGTTGGTGGGATAGGTAACCCGTACTTTTACCACCCCCCCTTTGCTGGTGTTGGCAATCTTACCATCGCTGGACGCTACCGTGATAGCATTCGCCCCTGTGGTCGTACCCGCCGTTGTCCCCGTTGGTATCAAGGCGTATGTGGGGCTGGTGCTAATCCCTGCGGGTTTGTTTGTACTGTCGTTATAGGATACCGCTGTACTTGCCGTTGCCCAGGCAATCGCCCCGGCGGACACAGTAAACCCAGTGTGGTCTGTGCTATCTTGTTTGGTAACCGTAAAGTTTTCATATTCTGTGGCTGCGGGAACTCTATTTACCCCTGTGCCTTTGGCTGCACGGACAATTTTTACCAACAAGGTTCCTGATTTGGTGAGTGCATCCCCATTAATCGTCCCATTTTTGACATTAATTGCCGTTTTCGCTGTGTCAAGGATACCGGTGGTGGTGGCTTTTGTCCCCGATGGTGCATCACTGGGCACATTACCCGTAACAATCGTAAAGGTATAATCACTATTGCCACTTCCATCATCCGTTGTAAATGTAACGGTACCTTCCCGCGTTTTTAACTTATAATCTGTGGTATAGGTTTTCCCCCACTTGCCTGATCCGCTGCGGGTAGTCGTACTTATTTGCGATGTTTTTGTGGACAGTTCGAAGGTTTTGGATACATCCGTATATTTGGTACTTTCGAAGACAACCGTAACCGTTGTACCACTGGTGATTGCCCCCGATATAGTCAGCGCCTTGCCCCCACTAGCAACCGCAAGGTTCCCATTACTGTCTGTATCCGCTAGGCTCTTCACCGTCCAATCGCTTTTGGCACTGCCACTGCTTATGGCTAATTGCCCCAATACATCGGCGGCGGTTACCGTCTTATTGCCCGTATCATACGATACCACAAGATTGGCAACGGTTAAGGTATTTGTCGCAACCGTTTGTTTGCCAATGGCAAAGTCCGCTGTGCGAATCGATCCAGAATACTTTTTATTCGCCCCTTTGGCGGTGATGGTGATTTCCGCTGTGCCGCTGGAGGTTGCCCCACTGATATGCCCACTGCCGTCGATAGCCAGTGTACCGCTGGGCTCCGCCCCCGTTTTGCCCACTGCCCATGTATAATCGGATACGGTTGTACCGTCCGGTAAAGTATAATTTAGGGCAATTTTGGCACCGGTACTGCTCTTCCACTTGCCATCTTCGCCGGTGGCGGTTGCCACCGCTGGACGGGTGGTTACATCTTTACCTGCCCCTAGTTCTTGCTTGGCAATAGTAAAGTCCGCTGTCCGCATCGACCCTGAGTATTTGGGGTTACTGGCGGTGGCGGTCATGGTGATTTCCACTGTACCGCCGGAGGTTGCCCCCCGAATATCCCCATTAACGATATTTAATGTACCATCGGGGGCATCGCTTGATTTCTTAGCCACCGCCCAAGTATATTGCGTTGCCCTTGTCCCACCCGGTAAGGTATAGTCTAGGTCAATCTTGGTAACAGTACTATCTTTCCACTTGCCACTTTCCCCTGTTGCTTTTGCCACCGCTGGGGCGGTGGTTACATCCGTACCCAGTACTTGCTTGGTGACATCAAAGTTTACATATTCTGTGGCTGCGGCAACTGCATTTGACCCACTGCCTTTCGCCGCCCGCACAATCTTTATCAGCAGCTTACCCGATTGGGTCAGCTTGCTGCTGTCAATAGCCCCCGTTTTGGCATTGCTGATAGCATTTTGCCCACTGGCAACAATCCCCGCAGTGGTGGCATCCTTGCCCCCTTTGCCCCCATCACTACTGGGCACAATAGAGAAGGTATAATCGGTGGCTTTATCAAAGGTTTGCCCTTGATCCGAAAGGTCTAATTTATAATCCGGCGTAACCGTACCCTTGCCCCATTTACTGCTTAGTCCCGTCGGGGTGCCATCAATCACCTGTGCCGGGCGGGTGGACAGCTCAAAGGTTTTGGTTACATCATTGTATTTCGTGCTCTCAAATACAACCGTAATGGTCGTCGTCGTCGTGTGCAGTGCCCCCGATATGGTCAAGCTCTTGCCCCCACTATCAACCGCAACATTTGCATGACTATCCGTATCCGCTAGGCTTTTTACACTCCAATCGCTTCTGGAACTGCCTGTTGCTGTTAATTGCCCCAGCACATCGGCGGCGGTTACCGTTTTTGTACCAGATACATACGATACAACAAGATTGGCTACGCTTAAAGTACCCGCCCCTACCGTTTGTTTATTAATCGTTACATCCACGGCACGACTCATTTGGGCATATTTATCATTCGCCGCATAGGTAATATTCACTTTTACCACCCCGCTTCGGCTGGTTTTGCCAATCTTACCATCGCTTGACGCCACTGTGATAGCATTGCCCCCTGTGGTCGCACCAGCGGTAGTACCCGTCGCTGTCAAGGTGTATGTGGCGGTGCCAATACCCGTAGGTAGGTTTGCCGGTGTATAGGTCACCGCTGTACTTGCCGTTGCCCATGCAATAGCCCCAGCGGATACGGTAAAGTTGGGGTGGTCGCTGCTATCCTGTTTGGTTACGGTAATGTTTTCATATACGGTCAGTGCGGGCAAGCCCCCTTTGGCGGCACGAACAATCTTTACCAACAGGTCGCCCGATTGGGTCAGTGCCGTCCCATCAATCGCCCCAGTGGTGGCGTTAATCGCTGTTTTTGTTGTGTCGAGAATACCGGTCGTGGTGGCTTTTGCCCCCGACGGTGCATCACTGGGCACATTACCCGTAACAATCGTAAAGGTGAAATCCGTACCGGTATCAAACGATACGGTTACATCCCCCACCGTATCAGAAGTGTTTAACTTATAATCCACATCAAAGGTCTTGCCCCATTTACCCGATACCCCAGTGGGCGTACCCCCCAATGTCCCCGCACCTGTGGACAGTTCAAAGGTTTTCGTCTGATCCGCATATTCAGAACCCCCATGTTCGAAAACAGCGGTTACAGTGGTGGGCGTATCAATTGCCCCGGATATGGTTAGGGCCGCACCATTCACTGTAAGATTTGTATTATTGTCTGTGTCGACCAGACTCTTAATTGTCCAATCGGACTTTTGCGTTTGGTCCCCGGATACGGTTAATTTACCCAGTATCTGGGTGGTGCTTACCGTTATGTCACCAGAACCCCCATACGGCACAACAAGATCCGCCATTGTCAAGCTGCCTGCAAAGGCACTATCGGTTGTTACATAGACTATGCGATCGTTAAACTTATCCGCACTGTATGTCAATTTGATAACCGCTGCATCCGCATCCGCTTTGTCTTCCAGTGTACCCGTATAATTTACACTAACGGCAGTACTGCCAACAGCAACATTCGTACCCCCATTCTTAAACTGGAAGTCTGTACCACTTGTTCCTGAAACTGTTTCCGCTGTCACAGTGGGGGTTACCCCTGCGGGTACAATGCCAATAAAGGTTTTCACATCATAGGTTTGTGCATTGGTTAAGGTATACGCATTGGCTTCGCTGCTGCCATCGCCCGCTTTAATGTTGGCACTTGTTTTATCCGAATCGGACAAAACACTGCCAATTTGGCTGATGGCGGCCGCTGATACATATACAACCCGATCTTCAAATCCATCGGCACTGTATGTAAACATTAAAGTGGCGACTTCACCGCCGGCTAAATCCTTAAACTTGCTGTCTGCGGTAACTTCCGCCAAAGGTATGACAGTGGTACCATCACTTGCGTACAATTCAAAGTCCGTGCCCTTCTCACCAGCACCACTCACTTTTGCCACCTTTACCGTAACTTTATTCGGATCAATTGCCCCGCCTGTGGTTTTTAGGCTGTCGTCAATGTTGCCTATAAATGTGGATACATCGTATTGTTCCCCATTCTGTAAGGCGTATGCGGATCCTTCCGTCGTCCCATCCCCATTACTGATTCTGTTTGCGGTTAATTCCGAACTGCTAAGCGGCGTCCCTAACATCGAAAGGGCATCAGCGGTGCGTATCTCATATTGCCGCTCGACTTTGTCGTAGCGTTTTGCCCACGCATCGCCACTGATATTTAACGGTTTTAATTGTTCCGATAGCGGTTTGTTAAATGCCAATCTTAAACCCGTGAAAAATTCTGTCTTTGCCTCCCCATCCTTGGGCTTGTCGTATTCCCCCCGCAAGGTCAAAACGCTATTGGGCTTAAATTCTGCTATCAGTTTGTTCCCTTGTTCCACCACATCCGCTACACCGCTAAAACGATAGGTGTTGACACCAATACTTAAAAATTCCGCATTCGGTATATGCCCCTTGGCGGTTACATCATACCCTTTTAAAACTTTTTGACCCTGTATAACGGAATTCCCCAACGGGTTGTAATAGTTCGCAGAAAAATCAAATACACCGGTTTTTAATTCGAGCCCCAACGATACCCGCCTGAATGTTTCGTTGCTGATTAAACGCCAAAATTGACCGTCCCCATCCTTCGTATCGAGAAACAGGTTTACACCCACAAGTGCCGGATTGCCCGCCAGTTGCGTTAAGTTACGGATACCAAAACCCAAGTTTAACGCATTCACACTGCCCTTGCGGTGCAGGCTGGTTTGCAAATACTGAAGACGACTTTTATTCTCGCTCAATACGGAAAAACCCGTTAAACCATATTCTAAACGATTGCTGGTCTGGCTAAATTGACCTTCGACCCACTGAAAAATACCTTTCTTGTTTATCGTATCAATCAGCAAATTCCCCGTCGCACTCACAACTTTATCCGTATCATTGGTAAACGCTGGTGTTACTGAAGACAACACAAGTAAGCTAGCACCCGTCAAAAACATTTTTCTCATTGTTAATTTTCCTTCTATACAATTTTCAAAAATATTAAATCTAATTTAAAATATTCATTTAAATCAAAATACCATATCAAAATATTATGCTATAAAAAAACATAAATACATTCCTACGCAACCCATAATATACAATATGTAAACAAAAATCAAACTTATTTTTAAAAAAATTTGTACTGCTTTAAAAAATTACTGTATGTACTTTTTAATATATACGCATACGCTGTTGCCAAAACTGGTATATGGGGGGGTAACCACATGCTGTAATTGTGATAATTTTCGCCGTTGGTGCACCCCCGCCCCATCCATCACTTGACACAGGGCCGTATACAAAGCATCGGCGGTCATATCAGATTGTATAAATTCAGGCACAACCGCCACATCCCCCAATATAATATTGGGCAACGCCACATGTTTTTTATAATACATCCGTTGGACAATCTTAAAAAACCACCCTTCGATTTTATATCCCACCACCATAGGGGTATTTAATATGCCAAGTTCAAGGGTCATGGTGCCACTGGTGGTTAAGGCAACCGCTACCGATTTTAAAATCCGGTTTTTATCGCATTGGGCAACATGTTCATATACAAAAGTATAGGGGGCAAAAATAGTGTCGATGATATGGATATGTTCGGGAAATACAGGCACATATATTTTACATCCCCTCATATGGTATAGCCGTTGTAAAACCTCCGCATACACCGGGGCACAATGGCGGATTTCCGATACCCGTGATCCCACCAATACGGCCACACTGTTGGGGACAATGGGACAGATGGGAATTTTTGACAATATATCGACGCTGGGATGTCCCACAAAATGGGCATTTATAGTTGTAAAATATGGGGGTTCAAAAGGGTACAGACATAATAGGGTATCAAAATACCGCCCGACCTTTTGTGCCCGTTTCTTACGCCATGCCCATACGGTTGGGGCAACCACATGTATATGGTGATATGAAAAACCCAGCACAGATTTTCGCAAATGTTGGGATACTTTTTTGGCAAAGCCTTGGCAATCAATGGTGAGTATCATATCAGGCTGTACCTGTTTAATATGGGCAACCGTCTGGGAAATACGGTGCTTTAACACCCTATATGAGCGAATCACATCCGCTACCCCCATTACGGATAAATCCGCATAGTCGAATAAGGAGTGCATGCCACACTCCGCCATTAACGCCCCACCGATGCCATATACGGTTATATCCCCCCCCAAATGTTTTAAAATTTCCGCCCCAATCACATCCCCCGATGCTTCACCAGCGATAATATAAAGTGTTTTTTGCATGTTTGATATTATAGTCCATTCTGTATAAAATGATACAGTGTACTATACTGTACATTTTATTTTGTTGGTTATATGGTGAGTCTAAGGGGCTAACGCCCCAGCTTCTCTATACATTCTTGCGTTTAATGTGGATTTACCCATGCTTCGCATGACAAAATACCACACGCACTCACCCCGATCGGACACCACAATGCCACTGCGTGGCAAGCGGTTGCAACCGCATTATTTTACACAGATATAATAAATATCCCTTTTTGGTTCGCCATGTGTATCATTTGTGGTAAATCCAGAACAACAATGCCCTGTGCCGATACCGCCAATCCGGAAAATCCATTTTGTACCATATTTTTCAGGGTGGTAACCCCTATGGTCGGTAAATCCACATCCCGGCTTTGATCGGTTTTTATGGACTTTATAAGTACCGCCCCATATGTGCCATGCCGTTGTAAATCCCCACATCGACAAATCATGGCATCCGTACCTTCAATGGCCTCAACCGCCAGCACCATTTTTTGTTGTACCACAACCGCCTGTCCAATGTCCAATGCACTTTGTACGGACAAAATATGCATGCCCTTTTCGATGTCTTGCATTTGGGCAGGGGTGGGGGATATATCGGTCAATACCCCCAATTTAAGGACTTGTTTCCCCAGAATATTATCCACCCCCAATATGGCAAATCCATGTTGTTTTAAAAATTCTGTTACCAATCGTAAAATTGTATCATCGCCCCCTGTGGATTTTCGCAGTTGGACCATTAATTTGGCACCTGTGGCGTCGGGAATAAGGGTGCTCAGACTGGGACGGTCAATGCCCCCCGCCAACACAACATGGGTAACCCCCGCCCGCTTTAAGGATGTAATAATCGCCCCCACCTTTGCCAAAGGGTGTACACAGTAGGCTTCTGCCCAGTGTTCAGGGGTGCAAAACCCCTTGATACCGACCACAAAACAATCGGGGCAATGGGTGTATAAGGTGCGGGGTAAATCCCCCCTGCCGGCAATAATCCCCAAACGATATGGTGTCGTGCCATATGAGCTCATGATGTGCGTACCGTCCCCCGTAAAATCCCACGGATGCTATCCGCCGATAAAAAGCGTCCAATTTCCGCTACATACGGATTTTTATCATGTGTATACAGCGGGATAAGGTCGATAATCGGTGTATTTCCTTGTATCAGTTGCTTTGCCAATGTTTGTAAACACTTTATATGTGTGTGCCCCACACCCCGCCGTTGTAACCCCACCTTATTTACACCGACAAAATTGCCACTTTTATCGGTCATGGCATAAGGAATAATATCCCGTAATATGGTGCCGCCCCCCCCAATCATAGCATATGCCCCAATGCGGACTTGGTGATGTATGGCGACCAATCCACTAATATTTACACCCGTATAAATATGACAATGCCCGCCAATATTTGTGGCGGGACCAATCATCACATTATCACACACCCAACAATCATGGGCAATATGGGCATGACACATGACATAACAATTATTGCCTATGTGTGTCATTTTACGGTCTTTTATCGTTCCCGTATGTATCACCACATGTTCCCGAATGGTACAATTTTCACCGATTACCAATTGGGTGTTTTCCCCTTGATAACTGGTATCTTGGGGGGAGGTGCCCAAGCATGCAAAACTGGATACAACCGTCCCCTTACCAATGGTCGTATACCCCGTTACCACCGCATGGGGGGCAATAACAACATTATCTTCGAGGCACACATTTTTACCAATAACAGCATAATGCCCAATGGTCACATTGTTACCAATACGGGATTTTGGATCAACGCAGGCGGTCGGGGCAATGGACATTATTTATCCTTTAAAATAGCAGTAAATTTTGCCTCCGCATGGATTTTACCTTCGACAAGCACTTTGCCAGAAAACTTCCACACATCCCCCCGACTTTGTACTTTTTTGGTTTCGATGCGTAACACATCACCCGGCAATACAGGACGGCGGAATTTTGCGTCTTCTAGGGATACAAAATATACCACCTTATCGTTAAATCCAACCCCTTCCCGTTTGTAAGGAATCAGTGCCATTAACGATGCCACCTGTGCCATGGATTCCACCAACATCACCCCCGGCATAATCGGATGGTCGGGAAAATGCCCTTGAAATTGTGGTTCGTTAAAAGACACACACTTTATCCCCACACAGCTTTGATACTCTTCGATTTCAATAATTTTGTCTACTAATAAAAAAGGATAGCGGTGCGGTAATATTTTTGTGATTTCCGTTATATCTGCGATGACAGTATTCATACTTTTACTCCTTCATGGGTTCTTATCAATTTATTTAATTTTGCTTCCCGTCTTAAATTATCCTTATGCAAGCGGGCGGGAACGCCGGATACCACTTGATTCTTGGGTATATCTTTTGCCACAACCGCCCGCATCAAAACAATCGCCCCATCCCCGATATGTACGCCGTCGGCGACACCGGCTTGACCGCTGAACATAACACCATCGCCAATGACAACCGATCCGGCTATACCCACTTGTGCTGGAATGACACATCGTTTACCAATAACCACATTATGGGCGATATGCACCAAGTTGTCGATACGGGTAAAATCCCCCACAATCGTGTGGGATTCAACCCCTTTGTCCATACATACACCCGCCCCAATATGTACATGATTTCCAATAATAACACCCCCGGTGTGGGGAATGGAATGATGTCCTTGGGTAAAGTCCAATACAAAACCAAATCCATCGGTGCCTAGGGTTACATGGGGATGGACCACACATTCTGTGCCGATTTTCGCATGTGCAATATGACAATGCGTACCAATCTGTGTCTGGGTGCCGATACAGACATTTTCGCCAATCACCGTATACGCCCCAACCCACACACCAGAGTGCAACACCGCCCCAGAGTGTATAGTGACAAAATCATCGAGTTGCACATGGTCGCCCAGTATGGCATCGTCGGCTATCACCGCAGTTTTGGCAATATTCCCATTTGCCTGAGGTCTGGGATACAACAGGGATTTTATTTTTGCATATGCCAATCTGGGATTATCCGTACATACGACCGCCGCTGTATCCGATACATGCGACCGCAGTTTTTCTGTGGTAATCACCACAGACGCACCCGTAGTCGATGCGGTCTTTATATAATCAGCGGACGCAAACCACCCCATATGCCCCGCCTTTGCCCTATGTAAGGGGGCGGTTGCTGTAATCGGCATATGCACATCCGCATCGTACGTATATGCAATATTATGCGTATCCAAGCATTTTAACAGATCCCGCATATATATGGGTTTTTGCTTATTTAACATCACTATTCCAATTTACAGATTCCCAATTTAACTTTAAATCGACCTTGGGTAAACGGGCATTTAAAGTTTTAATAACTTGTTGATTAATCGAGATACTGGGCTTGGCATATATATATGGGCTATTGAACGAAAAGGCAGTTTCGGTTAGCACCACATCAAAATTGTTGCGTTCGGCAATTTCTTGGACAATGGTAAATACCGTTACTTGTAATGTATTACGGGCGTTTAAATACGATTGTTCCATTTCGTCTTTTGCCGATTGTACAAATTGCTGTAACGCAGTGGTTGCCTCCATAAAACTTTTTTCTTTTTCCACCAACTGTTGACGATTTTCCGTGTCTTCACGCATTTTTTTAATGATTGCCCAATCGTCTTCGAGTATTTTTTGTTTTTCAATCACCTGATTTTGGATATTTTTAGCGTATGTATCAATGGTTTTTTTAACACCAATCCACGCTTGAGATTCATTCAAAATCATATCTGGATTCATACTGGCAATATTGCCCGCCCACACCGCATGTGCCCAAAGGGCACATATCAAAAATATACATATGTTGCGCATGTTATGTACCCTCAATATAATGTCCAGCCGATGGTAAATTGAAATCTGCGTTCCGCATCGTCGCTCCCTTTACGGAGCACACGGGTAAAATCAAAACGCATGGGTCCAATGGGGCTCGCCCATTTAATGCCCGCACCCACGACCCATCGAATATCGCCATCGCCGGCAATGTTTATGCCATCTTTTTTGGGGGTACCGCTTAATCTTGCCACACTGGTAAATACGGACCCTTTAATCCCCGAAGACTTTGGTAAAAATACGGGAAAATCCACTTCGCCCCCTGCGGCAATACGGGTTGTTCCCCCAATTAAATCGCCACTGTCTGAATCCGTAATACCGACTTTATCAAAACCCCGAATATAATCAGAATTTAAAAACAGTCGATCCGCCACACGCAATTCCTTAAATCCAAATACTTTGGTAAACGATGCATTCGAGGATAAAATAATGTCTTCTTGTATGGGATAATAATAAGACGCCCCTAGGTCCATAAAGTAATGTTGAAACCTATTGCCGATACTTTTCGCATTGAATTCAAACGCCCCACGGGCACCACGGGTGGGGTTGGCCAAATCATCTACATCAGAAAATGACAAACGTTGTGTCAAGGTAAAACCGGTTGTCCTGCCTTGTTCATCTTTTATAGAATCGGAGGCATCTTCTTTGACATCAAATGTTTCAAATGTTTCAATTTCTGCCGCCCATCTTTGCGACCATTTTTTGTTTAAATCATAAAACGCATAGGCTGCGACTTTTGTACGACGGGCACGGTAGGAGCTGGTGCTCAGACGGTCTATGTTGCGGTTTTCCAATTCGATACCTGCGGTCAATTTACGCCCCCGGAAGCGGGGTTCGGAAAACCCGATTTTCCATGTTAAATCCTTACTTTCCCGCTCTATTTCAAAATCCAAGGTTTGCCCCCGCCCCAAGAAATTTTCCTCAGAGATATTAATGCGGAATAATGCCCCACTGCTACTGGAATATCCGATACCAAATCCCGCACCCCCTGTGGTTTTTTCTTGCACATCGATATATACAATCACCCTTTCTGATTCAGATGCCTGTTCAAATGATATCTCCACCGAATCAAAAAATCCCAAACGGCGAATATTGCGTTCCGATGCCCGTACCACCGCCACATTAAATGGATCGCCTTCGATCATTTCCAATTCACGGCGAATAACCTTATCAAGGGTGCGAATATTGCCACGAATTTCAATCCGTTCAATAAATGCCCGCAAGCCGGGTTTTAAAACCACCACCGCATCAACCACATCTTGTTTTGTGTCATTTTGATACCGTTCCAGCTCAATATCAAAATCGACAAAAGGAATCCCTTGTCGGGACATTTCATCGGCAATGTCTTTTAACATTTCATCGATACCTTCGGCATAATAATAGCCTCTTCTGCCTTTATTTGATGCCAAAATAGAGTCAAACCTTTCCATATCCATACTGACCTCAGGGTTTTTAATATAGGATTTTCCCATAAGGTATTGTTTGCCTTCCTCCAATGTATATGTCAAAGAAAAATTTTGTTTATCCTCAGACAATACAGCGTTATAATCCAATACTTTTACATCCACAAATCCACGGTTTTGATAAAACGATTCCAGCAATTGTAAATCCACTTCCGCACGGGATTCATCATATATATCATCATCGGCAATAAATCGATACCAAGCGTTTTCTTTGCTGCTGATCACATCCCGTAAGTCTTTGTCGCTATATGCCACATTCCCCTCAAAGGTGATGTCTTTAATGGTGGCGATTTTTCCCTCCGTAATGGTAAAGTTTAAATTGACACGATTACCTGTTTTTATTTCTTCTGTTAACTGAATATCCGCCAAGTAAAACCCCCGCAACTGGTAAATTGTTTGCAGACGCCTCAGAATTTGGTCTTTGGCTTCTGGTGTATACGAATCACGGATTTGAATACCAAGAAAAGGAATAATATCGTCCCGTTTGACAACTTTATTCCCCTTGAATATAAAATCATTGATAAGCGGATATTCGGCAACGGTAATAATCATTTGTTGCCCCTTAAAAGTGATGTCTATTTCGGAAAAAAGATTGGCTTGTTGCAATTCTTCAATCATCTCCTGGCGCTCGGCATCCCCAATGGTATCCCCCTCACGGTATGATAGGAAGGATTTTACCGCCCCATCAGACAATCGACCATTGCCTTCGACAATAATTTCGTTTATTTCCGTTGCGGCAAACGATACAGAAAACATCATCAACCACATAAAAAAATAACCACATACAATTTTTTTAAACATTTTTTATCCTATCAATTCCGTTATTGATTTACACTGTTCAACATATTCATTTCCAATCGGTAATACACATCCATAGATGACTTGGATTTATTGGCTGTTTTTTTCTTTTTTTCCTTATATAAGGTTTCCCCTTTATATGCGGTGCATATGCCCAATCTGCGTAATCCTATTTTATAATATTCTGGATTAATTTCGATGCCTATTCCCAAACGCCCTAATTTTTGTGCCACAGAAACGGTGGTAAAGCTACCTGCAAAGGGGTCGAGAACAGTATCATTTACATTGCTACTTGCCTTTATAATGCGTTCTAATAATTTTTCAGGTTTTTGTGTCGGATGGTCTTCATATTCTTTCATTTTAAATCGAACACGGGGAAAATTCCAAACATTTCCAGGAATTTTTTGCGTATTATAGGGTTGTGGTGGTGTTTTTCTGTAATCTATCAACCCTCTTTTGGCACCTGTTTTTGCTTCGACAAGTATATCATCCACATTAAAAGTATATGCACAGTTTGCTGATTTATTCACCATCAGAATCGGCTCATATAACGACCCATACATTTTTTTTGATTGTACACCTGAGCTATCATAATTCCAAATTATACGGGATATAACATTATAATTTTTGCCCATAAAAACATCCAAAAATGGCATAAATTGGGTTGCAGTCATAAAATACATAGTACCCTTATTTTTTAAAATTCTCATACATTCGAGCAACCATTTTTGACACCAATGCACATATTTTTCATCGGTAATCCACCTATCATAATTATTGCCAAAATCTTTGCCAATATTATATGGTGGGTCTGCAAAAATTAAATCTATGCTTTTATCCTCCATACATTGTAATATTTTTAAGGAATCGCCTAACATAATACAACACTTGTCATTACTGTGTTTTTCAAGAATATACGCATTTTGTATTTTTATAGTATGTATCACATCTAAATTCCTTAGTATTTAAAATATTGAAAATATGTTTCGTACGAAAATCAATGCAGGCATAATAACATAACGATAGGTATTTGTAAAAAAAATTATATTATAAAATACCTATGTCAATCAAGGTTACAAAAATTAAAAATGTCAGCACCACCGCCATTGACCATACAATCAAAAAATGCGATACCTTGGTGCTGAGGGGTTTTCGCATAATCCCTTCGGCACACAGCAACACCATCCTGCCACCGTCAAGTACAGGTAGGGGGATTAAGTTAAATACCCCCAAGTTTATGGAAAACGCCCCTAAGAATATCATAAATTGCCGTATTCCCATTTGTAAGCTGTCCCCCGCCATATCAGCAATTCTTATGGGACCACCCAATTCTTCACGGGTAATATTGCCAGTAAAAATCCGTATAATTGCATCATATATAATGGTCATCGTCCGCCATGTAACCATGCTAGTATGGTATATTATATGGCTCAGACGCATTTTTTCATGGGTAATCGGGTACCCTTTGACGCCTATTTGATATGCAATATCCCCCGTATCCGTTTTATATGCCCGGGCGGTCATCTGGGTTGTGAATTTTTCATCACCCCGTTGTACAGTAACGTGCACAGGGGATGTTTTAAAATGCTGCACCGCCATATACAAATCATAAAACGATTGGATTGGGCGTATGTCGGATTCGTTTGCCATTTGTATAATTCTGTCCCCTGTTTGCAATGGGGTATTTTGGGCGGGCGAATCTGGTAATATTTCATAAATTCCCGTGCTTTCATACTCTGGAATTTTTGGTTGTCCCCAAATAAAGAATATGGCAAAAAACATTACCCAGCCAAAAACAATCGAAAATAAAGGTCCTGCAAACACCATTAAAAACCGCTGATACACAGGATGCTGTTCATATGCTTTATGTCCCTTTTGTTGCAAGCGCACATATCCGCCAAGGGGCAACAAGGACAACTTCCACATCGTCCCATGCCTGTCGATGTGATACAGTAAAGTTTTTCCCATACCAATGGAAAATTCCAATACGGTCATTTTAAACAAACGGGCAACCCAAAAGTGTCCCAATTCATGAAACAATACAGTAAACAACACGACCAGTATAAAACCAATAAAATCCATTATAAGAGCCTATTACAAATTATCAACATAAACACCCGCACAGCGGGTGGCCTCTGCGTGGATATCATTAAAGTGTTGCAAAGATTCTGGGCGGGGTGCCTGTATTGTATGCAGGGTATGCAGCACCGTATCCATAATCCGCCCAAAAGGTATGGTACGGTTTAAAAATGCCCCAACCGCCACTTCATTGGCGGCATTTAACACGGCACATGCCCCATCATCTTGTTTAAACGCATCACGACAACACTGTAAAGCGGGAAACAATGTGGCATCATAATCTTCAAAACTGAGTTGCGACACAGACACCAAATCCAACACAGGCACCCCACACCCACGCCGTTCAGGATACGACAACGCCACGGAAATAGGCGTGCGTAAATCCGCATACCCCATATGTGCCAGAGTGCTACCATCACAATAGGCAATACACGCATGCACAATAGATTGCGGGTGCACCACTACTTTAATTTTATCTTCGACAACATCAAATAAATGGCATGCTTCGATAACCTCAAAACCTTTGTTCATAAGTCCAGCGGAATCAACAGTCAATTTATTGCCCATATCCCAATTTGGATGATTTAATGCTTGTTCAGGGGTGGCATTATAAATAAAATCCGCTGTTTTTCCCCGCAACGCCCCCCCTGATGCGGTTAAAGTAAAGTGTTGTATTGCCCGCTGTTGCGATGCCTCATATACTTGAAATAAGGCGGAATGTTCGCTATCGACGGGAATAATATCCACATTATGCCGTTTGGCAAGTGCCATAACCATATGCCCCGCACATACGAGACTTTCCTTATTGGCAAGGGCAATGGTATTGCCTGCGGTAATCGCCGATATAGTGGGGGCAAGCCCCCCCGCCCCAACGATTGCCGACATCACTATATCCACCGAATCAGCTGCCACATCACATATGGCATCGTCCCCACCATATACGCCAATATCCATATGTGCCAAAGCAGATTTTATCCATTCAACCCGATGGGTATCTTGAATACATACTTTTTTAGGTTTATATTGCAACGCTTGTTCAATAAGCAGCCTAGCGTTTTGTCCCCCTATTAAAGCATGCACTTGAAATATATGGGGGTATTGGGATATAAAATCCAAAGTCTGGGTACCGACCGATCCTGTGGACCCCAAAATAGTCAGGGTTTTCATTGCAATATCCCCCGCAATATCCCCAGTTCTATGCATATACGGATGATAATTAACGCCCCAATCAAGCCGTCTATGCGATCGAGTACGCCCCCATGTTGTTGTAACAATATGCCCGAATCTTTAACACCAGCACGGCGCTTCATATGCGATTCGCATAAATCCCCCAACTGGGCAAACAATGCTATAACAGCTGTTCCAACCATCCATAAACCGATATTTTGTACCCCAAATATATCCGCACCCCACATGTAAAACACCACCGATGCCCCCATGGTGCATATTAAACCCCCAAAAAATCCTTCCCAAGTTTTTCCCGGACTAATACGGCGCCACAAGAGGTTTTTACCATACTTTTTACCCACCACATATGCCCCTACATCCATAATTATAACCATCGCCCAAACATACATTATGATCACCCACCAAATGCCATACTGTTTATCGGCTATGCTCATTAAACCCATAAGGGTTAAAAATATATATGGCAATACCAGCACACCCGTCAGTATTGTCCACCGCCTATGCCATAACATCAGAAAAATCGACACTAGTACCACATACGACATATAAGACGCCCCCGCAAAACCAGTGGGCACAATGGAAAGGATACCCACGATAGCCGCATACACAAAGGATGCATCCCGGCTCAGCCCCGACAATTTTCCCCATTCAAAACCCGCCAATACCATCATGATTAAAACAAAACCCACAAATGCCGTAGGCCCCGCATATATGGTGGCACACAATAACAATAATAAACCTATGCCAATCCACAATCGATTTTTTAAAGCATCAGGCATGGTGTGTACCCCCCCCAAAATTACGGGTACGGGCATGAAATATGTGTATGGCCGATTGTAAATCATCGGGGGTAAACGCAGGCCATGGTTTATCAACGAATAGCAATTCCGCATACGCCGATTGCCACAACAAAAAATTACTGAGCCGTTGTTCCCCTGCGGTACGAATAATCAAATCCACATCGGGCAACCCCGCCGTATCCAACGCATGCGTAATGGCTTGTTCTGATATAGTATGCACAGAATCAGTTGCGGACATTTTTTGTACCGCCCGCACAATTTCATCCCGCCCCCCATAATTGAGGGCAAGCACCATCGTAATACCCGTACACTGTGCCGTATCCTGTTTAATAAGGCGGATTTTTTGTTGAATATCTGTATCAAAAACACTTAAATTACCAATGGTTTTTAAACGCACATTATCAGAAACAAGCTGTTTATGTTTGCGGTTTAAAAAAGATCGTAACAATTTTATAAGGGATTGCACTTCTTCCGCTGGACGGTGCCAGTTTTCCGTGGAAAATGCGTACAAAGTCAAATACTTAATGCCCATATCTGGGGCAGATTTTACAATATTAACCAAGGTATTCGCCCCCTTATTATGTCCATCGAGACGGGGCAAAGACTGTGCCTTTGCCCATCGTCCATTTCCATCCATAATAATACCAACATGCATGGGATAGCGTACAGGCTATTATACCTGCATAACCTCTTTTTCTTTTTCTTGCAATGCGGAGTCTATGTCTTTAATGAAAGAATCGGTTAATTTTTGTACTTTATCGTTTTCCCGACGGGTATCATCTTCGGGCAAATCCGCTTTTTTGATGCTGTCAATACCCTCCCGCCGTGCACTGCGAACGGCAATACGGGCTTGTTCTGCGTACTGCCCCGCCACTTTTACAATATCCCGACGACGCTCTTCGGTCAATTCAGGAATGGCAATACGCATAATATTACCCTCACGCATGGGGTTTAAACCCAATCCCGATTCACGAATGGCTTTTTCAACGGCGGATACCAAACTGGCATCCCATACATTCACACTTAGCAAACGGGGTTCCGGAGCATTGACAGAACTTACACTATTCATAGGCGTTTTTGCCCCATACGCATCCACCTGAATACCCTCCAGTAAATTGGGATGTGCCCGTCCCGTGCGTAAGCTCTTAAATTCCTTTTTTAAATTATCCAACGCCCCTTGCATCCGTTGTTTTACACCGCTTAGTATATGGTCTGTCATAATTTAAGTCTCCATTATTTATGATACTATATATTGTATACACTGTTTATCCGCATAACGCAAAAAATATTTTATTTACTGTACTTTGGTAAAAGTACCTTGTCCATTAAGAACACAGGCAAATTCGCCTTCTTTGTGAATGGAAAACACCAAAATAGGTGTTTTTTTATCCCGGCACAGGCTGATTGCGGACGCATCCATAACCCGTAAATCATCGGATAATACCTGTTTGTACGATATGGTATCATAGCGCACTGCATCCCTATGTTTTTTTGGGTCTTTGTCATATACCCCATCCACATTTGTACCTTTGAGTACGGCATCACACTCCATTTCTGATGCCCTGAGTGCGGCGGCGGTGTCTGTGGTAAAGTATGGACTACCGATTCCTGCGGCAAAAATAACAACCCGTCCTTTTTCCATGTGACGAATGGCCCGTCTGCGGATATATGATTCACACACATTTTGCATGGGAATCGCCGATAATACACGGGTATCGACCCCCAATGATTCCAATGCTGATTGCATGCCTAGTGCATTCATCACCGTTGCCAACATCCCCATAAAATCTGCGGAGGTACGGTCCATACCATTTGCCGCTGCGGCAACGCCCCGAAATATATTGCCCCCGCCAATAACCAAACAAATTTCTGTACCAGAATCTTTGGCGGATTTAATTTCCAACGCCACACGGGTAACCATATCCGTATCCAAACCATAATCTTGTTTGCCCATTAACGCTTCACCCGATATTTTTAACAACACCCTTTTTAATTTTGTCATAATATGTGTATACTTTCCCCAGATTTACATAAACTTTAAAATATTGTATAAAAAAAGTGCTTTTTTTATTTATTTTAACACTGCATTTACCCCCCGATTGTTTTTGCCACTTCTTCGGCAAAATTTTCTTCTTTTTTCTCAATCCCTTCCCCCAGAATAAAACTAACAAACCCTGTAAGGGTGATATCTGTACCCAATTGTTTCGCCGTATCCGCCACGACCTGTGCAACTTTTTTGTCCGTATCCATAATAAAAAATTGATGTTCCAACACAATTTCTTGTTTGAACTTTCGCAGGCGACCCTCAATCATTTTTTCCACAATATTGGCGGGTTTACCCTCCGCTAATGCCTGTTCGGTCAAAAAGGTGCGTTCTTTTTCAAGCACCGCAGGATCCACATCGGCATCCGTATTAAACAATGGCTTTGCCGCCGCCACATGCATGGCAATTTGCTTCCCCAATGTCGTCAGAATACTTACATCACCGGTGGATTCTAAGCCAACGATAACCCCTACTTTACCAAGACCATCGGCTAATGCCGTGTGTACATAACACCCAACAACACCATTTTTAACGGTAATCGATGCAGAACGGCGGAAACTTTGATTTTCACCAATGGTTGCAATATTATCCGTCAATGAATCGCCAACGGTTTTACCATTTGCCATAGATGCCTTTAAAATATCGTCTTGTTGCGTGGTTAAGGCAATTTGTGCCACCTCAGATACAAAACTTTGAAAAATATTGTTACGGGCAACAAAATCCGTTTCTGCGTTTACTTCGACAACCGCACCACTGGTGCCCTTTATTGCCACACCGACAAGACCTTCGGCCGCCACACGACCAGATTTCTTGGATGCGGCCGCCATACCTTTTTTACGCAGCTCATCCACCGCAGCATCAAAATCACCCTCTGTTGTAATCAATGCTTTTTTGCAATCCATCATACCTGCACCCGTTTGCTCGCGCAGTTTTTTTACCAATCCAGCTGTAATAGCCATGTTATCAATCCTCAAATACAATTAAAATATTAACAATGTATAAGGGAAAATATTTTCCCTTATGGTTTTTCAATTACGCCTCTTCCATAACCGGTATGTCTTCAACAATCGGCGGTGCCTCTTCTATGACCGGTATGTCTTCAACCACCGGCGGTGCTTCTTCAACCACAGATATGTCTTCTGTAACAGGTGTCAATTGTTGTTCGGTAATATCCTCCGATTCCCCCAAATCCCCACCGCTTGATGCGACACTTTGCATCAATCCATCAAGCACAGTTGCCTTAAACAACACACCATACAACTTTAATGCACGAATGGCATCATCATTACCGGGAATGGGAAAATCGATATTATCCGGGTCAGAATTGGAATCAACGATTGCAAATACAGGAATGCCCAGCACTTTTGCTTCGGCAACAGCCAATTCTTCTTTGTTGGTATCAAATACAACAATCGCATCAGGGGCTTCCCCCATATCTTTAATCCCGCCCAAAGTGCGTTCCAACTTGGTTAATTCTTTTTCCAACCCCAAGATTTCTTTTTTCGTTAAACCATCAAAGCCTTCTTGTTGTGCTTTTTCTAAGTCCTTCAAACGGCGAATCGAATTGCTTACAGTTTTCCAGTTTGTAAGCATCCCCCCCAGCCACCGATGATTGACAAAAAATTGCCCCGTTTCCTGTGCGGTTTCACGAACGATGTCTTGTGTTTGATTTTTGGTGCCCACAAACAATACTCTGCCACCATTTGACACAATTTCATGCAAAGATTGTAACGCATTGCCCAGCATAGGGTATGTTTCGTCCAAGTTAATAATGTGAATACCAGAACGCACACCATACAAAAATGGTTTCATTTTCGGGTTCCAGCGGCGTGTTGAATGTCCAAAATGAACGCCCGCTTCCAATAGCTGACGCATAGTAAAGCTTGGGATAGCCATAAATATTTTTCCTTATGTCATCGGTTAAACCTTGGCTTACAAAATGCACCTGTTAATGTAACAAGCACCGATAATATGGGTGCAAGCCTGCGTATTTTCACATGCTTTATACATATGAATCCCCCCTATATACCAAAAAAAAACATAAATAACAAGGAAAATATATAAAAAATAAAGAAATATTTTAGCTATATTTCTGTAACATCAATAACACCTGATAATGTTTTAACATGGCGGATAATATCCCCATTTAAGGCAAGGGCAACACCCGTATCAATTTCCGCCAGCCCTTTGGGGGTTTGCACTTGCAATAAGACCCGTCCTTTGCCCGGGGATACCCCATTAATATAATCAGCCATAGCCTTAAAATCCACATGCGCAGATACATGTATCATAAGCCCAAGGGCAGATTTCGACAATTCGTCTTGTAATTCGGAAAATACATTGCCAATCAAACGGATTTCTTTTTCTTCACCATTTGTACGCACACTTTTGTGACAATATATCAAATAAATTTGTCCTTGTTCAAAATCGGACTTGACTTTTTGTGCATTTGAATCAAAGAATAATATGGTAAATACACCACTGGCGTCACTGAAATCAACAATCGCCATGGGTTTTCCATCTTTGCTGGTCAGACTACGCATAGCCATCATCATACCACACATACGGACAATATCATTTGTTACTTTGCCCCGTTTGATGTCTTCTATTTCCACCACTCCGAGGCGTTTCCACTTGTCCCGATATACGGATAAGGGATGCCCTGATACATAAAATCCAACCGCACTGTATTCTTGTTGCAGGCGGTCCGCATCGCTATAATCAGCGATGACGGTAATATTGGGTTTATCCATATTTTGCATGGCATCGCCAAATAAACTGGATTGGCTACTGTTTTTATCCTGCTGCAAACGGCTACCATATTTGCGTAAATCTTCCACACATTCCAACAATGCCCGACGGTTTTTATACAATCCGTCAAATGCCCCCGCTTTTATCAAACTTTCCAGCATGGATTTATTTAAGGCATTATAATCGACCCGCTGAAAAAAATCATATATATCGATAAATGGTCCATTGGCTTGGCGTTCGGCAACAATAACATCCGTTGCCCCTTCACCCACATTTTTCAACGCCGCCATGGCATACCGCACTTTTGGGGTATCCTTTGGGGGATCATCCGCATAATCGACACTAAATACCGCATCTGACTGATTGACATCCGGGGGAAGTAAAACGATATTATTGTGCTTTAAGTCTTGTACCAAAATTGCCAATCTATCGGTGTTTTGTAACGCATATGTCATGGTTGCCACCATAAATTCCACAGGGTACTTACACTTTAACCATGCGGTTTGATACGCTACCATAGCATAAGCCGCCGCATGCGATTTGTTAAACCCGTATCCTGCAAAGGCTTTTATTTGTTCAAAAATTCTATGGGCAAGCTGGGCATCTACGCCGTGATTTTTATATGCCCCTTGGATAAATGTTTCGCACTGTTTATCCATTTCTTTATGATCTTTTTTACCCATTGCACGGCGTAATAAATCCGCACCACCCAAGGTATATCCCGCCAGCACCTGTGCCATTTGCATCACTTGCTCTTGATATACGGGAATGCCAAAAGTTTCCCTTAATATGGGTTCTAATACAGGATGCAAATATTCCACATCCATTTCCCCATGTTTACGCCCGATATATGTGGGAATATTTTCCATAGGTCCAGGACGATATAAAGATACCACCGCAATAATATCTTCCAAACGGTCTGGTTTCATTTGCATCAATGCCTTACGCATACCAGCAGATTCTAGTTGAAATATGCCTATGGTATTACCCTGTGTTAACATTTCATAAGTGGGGGCATCTTCCAAGGGCAACATATCAATGTCAAGGGGGGTATGCACATCCGCACGGGTGTTAATAAGGGTAACCGCCATCTGGATAATGGTTAGGTTGGTTAAACCCAAAAAATCAAATTTTACCAATCCCGCCTGTTCCACAAATTCCAAATTAAACTGGGTTGCGGGCATATCCGACTTATCATCTTGGTACAACGGCACCAATTGTTGCAAAGGACGATCGCCAATCACCACCCCCGCCGCATGGGTCGATGTATGACGATACAACCCTTCCAATTGTAAAGACAAATCAATCATCTGTTTAATGGTTGGATCTGTGTTATATTCGATTCTTAAATTTTCCTCAGATTCCAAAGCTTGTTTTAATGTAGTGGGGTTGGTGGGATTGTTGGGAATAAATTTACAAATACGGTTTACCGCCGGATAGGCCACACCCAGCACCCGCCCCACATCCCGTACTACTGCACGGGCTTTTAACTTACCAAAAGTAATAATCTGTGCAACTTTATCCCGCCCATATTGCTGTTGCACATATTCAATCACTTCGCCCCGACGATTCTGACAAAAATCGATATCGAAATCTGGCATTGATACCCGCTCCGGATTTAAAAATCGTTCAAATAACAATCCCCAACGCATGGGGTCAAGGTTGGTAATCTTTAATGCCCATGCCACCACAGACCCCGCCCCAGACCCCCGTCCAGGTCCAACAGGAATATCTTGTTTTTTTGCCCATTGGATAAAATCAGCAACAATTAAAAAATATCCTGGAAATCCCATTTGGGCAATAATGCCCAATTCATAATCCATGCGTTCCATATATTGTTTATGTAACGATTGTCGCATGGTATCATCAAACGCATCTTGATATACTTCTGTTTCCAATCGTTGTTGTAAACCTTGTATTGTCAAGTCGGTCAATGCTTGTATTTCTGTACGCCCGTCGAGGTATGGATATATGGGCAATAACGGTTTGATGGGGTGCGGTATATACGCACATCTTTTTGCGATTTTAACGGTATTTTCAAGTGCCTCTGGTAAATCGCTAAATAAACTTATCATTTCTTCTGTGGATTTAAAATACTGACTTTTATCCACTTTACGGCGATCTGATTGTTTAATATAATGCCCCGAATCAATACACAACAACGCATCGTGTGCCTTGTGCATATTAGGGGTGGCAAAAAACACCGCATTAGTGGCAACAATGGGAATATTTTTATCATATGCCATATCCAGTAATACATTTTCGACCGCTGTACCATTTTTCATATTATTACGGTGTAATTCGATATACAATCTGTCTTGGAAAATCGTATGCAAAGTGTTTAAAAAATCTTCTGCCTTATCCCGTTGTTCACACATAACCAAACGATTTAAAGCCCCGCCATATCCCCCCGTTAAACATATAACCCCATCCACCTTATGATACAAAATATCCAAAGGCAGGGTAGCATTTTTAAAATCCGTATAAGACTCAGAGACCAACGACAACAGGTTCATATACCCCTGACGGTTTTGGGCAATAAGCACCAAATTATCGGCGGTACGATGTATCGTGTTTTCATCTGCGTCTATGGGGTCTATTTTCAACACTACCCCTATGATGGGCTGTATACCTGATTTTGACCCCGCCAAGGCAAAATCCAATGCCCCAAACATATTGCTTGTATCGGTTACCGCAACCGCCGGCATATTGTTGTTTTTGGCAAGGGTAACCAAGTCTTTGACATGAATTGCCCCCTCAGCCAAGGAGTATGCGGAATGTACCCGTAAATGTATAAATTTAAAATCGTTCATATTTATTCTGTTGTGCCAAAAGTGTTATCCTTGGGGAATCCACTTGGGGGAATTTTACCCACCGATGCCCGTCTGTTTGTCCATTCTATTAAATGCGTTTCTGTGCGAATTCTGTTTGTCCCAGCGGGCCATTGTAAGCCTTCTGATGTGTTAAAGATTTTTATATCACTTAACTTCGCATCTTTATATTTTTGTAATTTAACGCCCCTGCCCCGTCCAATGGTCGGCACTTCAGTTATGGGGAATATCAATAATCTGCGGTTGGTGCCAATCACCGCCACCATATCGCCCACAGCAGGTCGTAACACCAACGCATTTTCCTTAGCAGGTATTTTTATCAATTGCTTGCCATTTTTTGTCTGGGCAACACAATCGTCCGCATTAACGATAAATCCATATCCATCGGTGGAGGCGACTATTAATGGTTGTTTAACAACATATGGTACAATGGAAATCACCTGTTCCCCTGCGGGAATTTCCACCATTAGGTTTAAGGGCTCACCATTGCCCCGTCCCCCGGGCAATTTATCACACCCCAAGGTAAATACCTTACCCGATGATACCAATATAAGCAACTTATCGGTGGTTTGCACCCTGATAACAAAGGCTTTTGTATCGTTATCCTTGTATTTTATATCGTCGGTATTTACCACATGTCCCTTTAACGCCCGTACCCAACCATTTTTCGAACAAACAAAAGTTATCGGTTCTTTTTCAATCATCGATTCAAGGGGGATGTTTAGGTCCGTTGGCACATCGCCCAATGTGGTCAAGCGTTGTCCCCCAGAGGATTTTACCCCAAAGTCTTTTTTCGTTTGTTTCAGTTCATCGCCTATCACTTGCCAACGCAAAAATTCGTCCGCCAAAAGTGCCTGAATATCATTTAATTCCACCGTTAAAATATCAAATTCTTTGTGTATTTCCATTTCTTCCAGTTTTCGGAGGCTACGCAATCGCATATTTAAAATAGCATCCGCCTGCACATCCGTTAAATCAAACGCTTGTATCAAGGCTTGCTTCGGGGTATCCTCTGCACGAATAATACGAATAACTTCGTCCAGATTTAAAAATGCTATTAAATATCCTTGTAAAATTTCCAATCGCCGTTCGATTTGATTTTTACGATATGTGTTACGACGGATTAAAATGTCATGTCGGTGATGCAAATATTGTTGTAAAACTTCACGAATATTTAATACATTGGGCACCCGTCCCCGTTCGGATAACACATTCATATTTAAACCGAATCGGGTTTCTAGGTCAGATACTTTAAACAACGCTTCCATCATAATATGGGCGTCCACATTACGGGAACGAGGTTCCAAAACAATACGGATGTCTTCGGCACTTTCATCCCGAATATCGACCAATACAGGGACTTTTTTTTGTTCGATGATTTCCGCCAATTTTTCCATAAGACGGGATTTTTGAACTTGATATGGAATTTCTGTAATCACCACCTGCCACGCACCACCGCTTAGGTTTTCCGTTTTCCATTTTGCCCGAATACGCATGCTACCCCGCCCAGTGGCATATGCGTTAGTTATGGTTTCACGGGATTCCGTCAGCACCCCCCCAGTTGGAAAATCAGGACCTTTGATAAATGACATAATTTTTTCAATGGAAGCATTTGGGGTTTTAATCACATACAACAACGCATCGATAATTTCGCCCACATTGTGGGGGGGAATATGGGTTGCCATACCAACGGCAATACCGCTAGATCCATTGGCAAGTAAATTTGGCACATAAGATGGCAACACCACAGGCTCCGCCCCTTCGCCATCATAGGTTTCCCGAAAATCAACCGTATCTTGGTCAATACCTTGTAACATTGCCGATGCAAAGGCGGTCAGGCGTGCTTCTGTATACCGCATAGCAGCGGCATTATCCCCATCGATATTACCAAAATTGCCCTGCCCATCAACCAAGGGGTATCGCACGGAAAATTGTTGTGCCAATCGCACCATAGCATCATAAATCGCCACATCCCCATGGGGATGATATTTACCCATAACATCACCAACAATACGGGCACATTTTTTATATCCTTGTGTGGGGTTAAGTTTTAATTCCAACATAGCATACAACAATCGCCGATGCACAGGCTTTAAACCATCACGCACATCCGGTAAGGAACGGGCGGTAATAGTGGATAAAGCATAGGACAAATACCGCTCCGAAAGGGCGTTTTTAAAGGGTACCGAATATAAGTGTTGTGCGTGTTGCATAATATCGCCATAGTACATAATACCCATAACAAAATCAAGGGACAAGATTATAAAAATAGGTAATTATATACTTAATTCCACCAATTATATTCGCATATGATCTAATGAATCCCAAAATATTTCCCGAAGATTATGGTTATTTTTAACAATGTTGTCCATTTCTTTCATTTTTTTACTACCATATAAGGGTAAGACTATATTCATATATCTCTTATAAAGTGTTGGTAAGGTAATATCAATAAATGTCATATTTTTTATCTGTTCTTTAATTATTGGTGAGTTTAAGAGCATTATAAGATTATTTTTGTGATTCCATATTTGTTGCCTTTCAGAACTTTTGGGAGCTATCATGAAGTTTGTGTAAATAGGGTTGTTGCTACTTATAAAGCCAAATCAAAACAGCTTAATATGGTCAAGGGAATGTGAATATCCCTCAGTTTTATATCCTCCAAATCGGGATTATATTCGACGATTTCAAATGCTTGTAGCCCCTGCATACGCAGGTCTTCAAATGCATTACATACCTGTTGTAATTGCAATCCTTGTGCCACGGGAGTGCCCGTTGCACATATATAAAAGGGGTCCAAACTGTCCACATCAAAACTGATGCCATATGGCATATTGCGATCATTAAAATACGATACAGCCTGCTTTAAACACTGTTTAAATCCCCATTTATGGACTTCATCCGCATAAAATACTTTGATATTGTCCCGTTGCACAGCTTGTCGTTCCGCATCCTCATAACATCGGGTGCCGATATAAAAAATATTATCAGGGGTGATTTTTGCCCCATCGTATACAGTGTTGACCAACTGGGGGTATCCCCTGCCCAGTAATATTGCCATGGACATACCATGTATGTTTTGCGATGGGGAAGTTTCGGGTGTATGTATATCAAGGTGGGCATCAATCCAAATTAAGCCAAATGGAGTATTTGGGGGGATAATACCCGCCCAAGACCCTATGGCAATGCTGTGATCGCCACCGATGATAATTGGAAATTTTCCTTGCTGCATGGCATCACCGGTTAACTTTGCCAGTTCATTGGTGAAATAATCCAGTTCCATAAGCTCGTCAAATTTAACAATATCCGATGGCACATACGCCATACCAAACATTTTTTCGGATATGGCAGGATATTTTGCCCGCAAAATATCAGGGGCATTTTCACAGCCAATAATTCCCGCACTACTGCCACAAGATGCCCCAATATAGGCAATCGGTTTTTGTAATTTTACCATTATTTATAGTGGGGTAAAACCACCGCTTGCCCACAAACCATTATTTTTTGTTCCGCATTATATGTGTGTTGGGGATGCCCATACAAGACATAGCCATCCGCCAAAGCATCAGATACCCGTTGGCAAAATTGTGCATCATCTGGACCAGTGATAAAACGATAATTCTGTTTTATTGACATTTGTTTTTCCCTTACTTAAAAAAATCCCTTATATAAGAGGTTTTATACACCCGTATAAAATTTATTTAAATCGTTTTATGTCACCAATAGCTGTTTGTAACAATGTGTCGTCTGCTGTTTCGGTGGCAATTTGTTTGACAATGTCAAATGCCTTATCAACCGCTTGGTTTTGCAAGGCTATGCGGGCATCATGTTCCGCCCGTTTGATGGTATTTTGTGCATGTTGTTCGGCATGGGCAATAATATCATTGGCTTTTTGTTGTGCCTGTTGGGTAATATATTCAGATTCTTGCCGTGCCTGTTGCACCAAATTCTTAGAATACTCAATGGCTTCATTAAATTTCTTTTCCTGTTCGTTCCGCTTTTCTTTGGCTTCCATCCGTACCTTTTCCGCCATAGCAATATCATTGCTAATGCGTTGGATGCGTGCATAAGAAGCACCTAATACAGCGTTTTTGCCTTTTACAACCAATAACACCATAACGATAAGAAATGCCAAATACACATACGAAGATGGATTAGTTAAAAATTCCATTTTTTGTCCCCTGTTATATGTTACCTTTAAGATTTTTTCAACAATTTTGCCTCAACGGCAATTCTTGGGTTTTTGACAGCAACAACACGGCTGAGCGTATCAGTTGCCACTTCAAACACAACAGAATCCAATGCCCCCACCGCAACAGATTTTTGTTTTTCAATATTCTTCAATGCCTCAGAAACTTTTTTATCCGATTCTTTATTGGCTTTGATAACCTGTTGTTCAATTACTTTGGCGGCTTCTTCAAGGGCGGCTGCCAAAATCGCATCTGCTTCGTTTTGGGCATTGGTTACATACGATTGTGCATCCTTAGCAATAATTTCCGCCTCTGCGTCCAATTCTTCGGCACATTTAAAATCCCTAGAAATTTTTTGTTGTCGTTGATCAGAAATATTTTTCATGCGGGGCAATACCAAAATAGTCATTAAAATGTACATAATGGTAAAGGTAAATATCAACCAAAATATTTGCCCTATCCAAGTGCTAAAATCCAGTTGTGGCATGTTACATCCTTACCTGTAATTTTTAACCCCCATTTTAAAATGAGGGCATGTTTTGTTATCCAAACATTGCCATGAATGCAATGATAAGTGCGAACAGTGCAATCGCCTCTGTCACGGCGAAACCAATCCAGATAAACGCACCGATTGTTTCCTTGGACGCAGGGTTACGGGACAAGGCGGTAATATACGCCGCCCATACTTGACCTACACCAATACCAGAACCAATCATACCAATAGCAGCAAGCCCAGCAGCGATTAACTTTGCAGATTCTAATTCCATAATTTTATTGCCTTTCTGTTAAACAATTTTAAAAAGTTAAAAAATTTATCCAAAAACCTAACATATTTTTATATAAAATACCAGTCAAGTTTTTAAATTTACGCTATTTTCACATGCCCTGTTAAAATTAGTGTAAATGCAACGCATCGTGTAAATAAACGCATGTTAAAATAGCAAACACATACGCCTGAATAACCGCAACCATAATTTCCAGCACAGTTACAGCCACCAAAGCAACAAATGGCACCAACCCCGGCAGGATAAAGAATCCCCCCAATGATACCACAAAACCGCCGATAACTTTTAACAACACATGCCCCGCCACCATATTGGCAAACAAACGCACCCCAAGCGATACAGGACGGGACAAGTATGACACAATTTCAATCGGTATCAATATGGGGGCGGCAATGATCGGTGCACCAGATGGGAAAAACAAGGTAAAAAATTTAAAACCATGCTTAAAAATGCCGATTAAAGTAATTGTGATAAAAATAATAGACGCCATTGCCATTGTTACCGCCAAATGGCTAGTAAAAGTAAATCCATATGGTACCAACCCCAATAAATTACCAAACAATACATAAATAAACAGGCAAAACACAAATGGAAAGAATTTTTCCCCGCCTTTGCCCACATTATCCAACACCACATTACGGGCGACTTCCAACAGATTTTCCGCAAACGCTTGAAATGGTCCCGGCACAATTTTGCGTTTTGAAGTGGCAATCATAAAGAATAGTACAGACGCAACAACCGTAATTACCATCCATAACGATGAATTCGTAAAAGATATATTATAATCAGCCACTTCTATGGGAAGGTGATGTTTAATTGCAAACTGTTCTAATGGACTAGCCATATTTTGTATCCCCTTTTTAATTGAAGCATGGTTTTATCACACGCTTTATAAAACACTTTAACGATTAAGACAATCTTTTTTGTTGTATTTTTGCATTTTTGTTGTATTTTCATTGATTTTTTTTTACATTGTCCAGACGATTGGCGGTTCGTATGACATTTATAATACCTGCAGCCATACCAATGACAATAAAAATCAATAAAAATATGGGTTTGGTATTAAAAAACGAATCCAATTGGTATCCAATAAAAACACCCACTAATACACCCGAAACCATATCCGTTGCCACCCGAAAGCCCACCGCCATACCTTGATTTCGGGGCCGTTCGGGGGGGGCATCCGCATAACGGCTTTTTAAGTCCGCTATGCGATTTTTAATATCGTTGGTATCCGTCGTATCCGATTGATGGGAATGTTTATTATCCATATTATTCATAATATACTTCCGATTTAGTGATTAATACAAAAGGATGTGTTATTTACTTTTTTTGGCAATTTCTTTGTCAAGGACTTTGAAAAATGCCTCTGGCTTGCGGGAATCAAATTGATATTTAATATCATTTATCCACAAAGTCGGGGTTCCTTCGACCTTATATTGTTTTTGATCCGCATTTTTTTGCCGAATAATAGTCGTAAGCAAGTCCTGATTGCTGGATACCTTATTTAAATCGAGCCCAGACATTTTTGCCCACCCTTCCAAAGTTTCAAGCGGTGCTTGGCGGAGCTGTTGCTGATTGGCAAACGCATGTTCGATGAATGCAAAGTAATTTTCTTCGGGCAAAGTCAGCCCTAACATAGCGGTTACAGTTGCCACATTATCCAAGGGGAATTGGTGCATCACCAAACGCACTTTACCTGTTTCGATATAATCAGACTTTAGTTTTTTCATGGCAGTCGCATGGAAACTTTGACAAAATGGACAGGTCATGGATGACAATTCATGTAACACCACGGGGGCATTTTCATCCCCCAATGTACGCACTACATCGTATTTTTCGGCTGCCTGTACAGTGCCAAAGTTTATAAATACAAGATTGGTAAAAAATACCATACCTAACATGGTACATGTCTTTAAAAATTTTTGTATCATTGAAGTTTCCTCTTTCATGTGATTTTATTTTAAAATACCCATTTAAAATACCCTTTGCGAACCAAGGGCGTGTATTATTTATCATTATACACAAAACTAGCTATACGACGCAAACTATTTTTTATATTTTCCTCTTCGATGTTTTCAATCACCGCTATATCCATACGGGGCTTGGGGCGATTCTTCGTGTCCTGTGTATGGTCCGCTTGATTTTTTTGTATATATGCCATGGGCAAAGATTGATCGATTTTAATTGTCCCCACCGCTTGAAAGCCCAAATATGTATTGACCTTTTGAATAATATATTCCGATTGATATGACAATTCCGTGGCAAATGCCCCCACAGTTTTAATGTGCAATATCCCCCTGCCCCGTGTATTCCCAGTATGGGCATAGGTGATTTTGTCGACCGCCGTATTATCCGCCAATGGCGTACCGACAATTTTGTACCAATCATGGATAAGCCGCATATCCCCAATACCCCGCTTTTTAAACATGGGCTTTAATTCGGGCAACACCGCCATATCCAACCGCACAGATTTTTTCAATCGGGGGATTTTTTGCCCGGGTATTTTTTGTGTTTTTTTGTTGTCTAAGCTATTCATACATAATATTATGATACATTATGCAGCCTGTGGCAACAAAATTATTATCATGGTATCAACAAAACGCCCGCCCCTTGCCTTGGCGGTGTGGGGATATGCCTGTTGACAAGGCATATGCGGTGTGGTTATCAGAAACCATGTTACAACAAACCACAGTAAAAACAGTCATTGCTTATTTTGAAAAATTCCTTGCCTTGTGGCCAACTGTATCACATATGGCACATGCCCCCTTGGATGATATACTTGCCCAGTGGGCGGGGCTGGGATATTATGCACGGGCAAGGAATTTACATAAATGTGCCACCATTATTGATGCCACATATGGGGGACAATTTCCCCCCGAAGAATCGTTGCTGTTACAATTACCGGGTATCGGTCCTTATACAGCGGCGGCAATTTCCGCATTTGCATTTCAAAATCGGGCGGTGGTGGTGGATACAAACATCGAACGGGTTATATCACGGCTGTTTGCCATTGAAACACCTTTGCCCAAATCAAAACCGCTCATATATGCACATATGGACGCCATTACCCCCGATAATGCAGGTGATTTTGCCCAAGCAATGATGGATTTTGCCAATGCTGTATGCAAACCCAAAACTCCACACTGTAATATATGCCCCTTGTATACAGAATGTACAACCCCCGATAATATAAAATCCAGCTTGCCCAAAAAAATACCGAAAAAACAAAAGCCCCATCGGTACGCCCATATGTATGTGGTGCGGATTCACAACACGGATAATATTGTAACCGAAACCCGCCCCAGCCAAGGATTACTGGGGGGAATGCAGGGATTACCCACCAGTTCTTGGGGCGATTCGTATCCTACAAGCCACTATACCGCCCCGACACAGGCAAATTGGTACGAATCAGGGCAATACAAACATACCTTTACCCATTTTCACTTACACAGTAAAGTATTTTTTACAGAAATCCCCCACCCCTTAAATGGATACAACACATCCAATGGCACCAATTTACCCACTGTGTTTAAAAAAGCCTTACAGTATATAGTCAATTCGGTATAAAATGATTCACCATAATTATACTGCACATTTTTATTGTGTTGGTTATATGGTGAGTCTAAGGGGCTAACGCCCCAGCTTCTCTGTACATTCTTGCGTTTAATGTGGATTTACCCATGCTTCGCATGACAAAAACCCACACATGTTCACCCCACTTTGCACCCCGATCGGACACCACAATGCCACTGCGTGGCAAGCGGTTGCAACCGCATTTAGTCAATCAAATTAAATTTAATTGACTATATTTAACATATTCATAGTTTATTATTCATTGAATTTGAATATTTTTTCATATAAAATATTTATTTTTCCCTTTGAATACTATTCCAACCCCTTATATAATAACATTTTTTATATCATTAAAAATTATGCAAAAATGTGTTGCCTGATATGCAAAAATGTGGTTTTATACTATGTGAAATACACATACAACACAAGTAAAATATCATTAGGAAGGCTATGAAAAAGCATATTATCTGTATCAATGGGACTTTGTGTACCGAAGATTTATGGCATCACCAAGTGGCACACTTGTCTGATTCGTATACTTTTTCGATTCCCAAAATCATGGGTATTGATAACATAGATGATATTGCCCAAGATATTTTGAAAACCGCCCCAGATTGTTTTATTATGGCGGGGATGTCGGCGGGGGTTCCGATTGCCTTGGCGGTGGTACGCCAGTTAATTGCCCATAACCAATTACCTAGATTGGAAAAAATTATTCTGATTGCCGGCAACCCAAATGGCGTATCTGATACAAAACAGCAACACTTCGAATCACAACAACAATTCGTAACAGAGCATGGATTAGAAACCTATGCCAAAACCATTTTAACCCAGTACATAGGGGATTGCCACAAAAACAACACAGATATAACACAAAAAATTATCGACATGGCAATGGACTTTACCCCTGTGGAATTTCACAAACATACAGACATGTTAAAATCCCGCCCCTGTTCGATAAATACCTTAAAGCACATTTGTTGCCCATTATTGGCAATAAGCGGTATGGATGACAATTTATGTACATCGTCGATGCATGAAACCATGGCAAAATTGGCAAAAAATGGCATGCACATTGCCCTCAAAAACACAGGACACTATATAAATTTGGAAAATCCGCTTGCATTAAACACACATTTAAGACATTTTTTAAAACCATAACATACACAGATTGGATACATTATGACAATAATAGACAAAAAAACCCTTGAACAACACACCATATACGCAAAAGACTTTGTGTCTTGTAATCAGGCTTTTATCGATTGCCGTACCCCGGGGTCGGACAAAAAAGAAAACTATTCGATGATTGGACCCGGTGTATCACAATCTTCGGAACAATTTGTTAACTTAGCCACCCCGCATGGTTTTAATATTGGGGCGGCGGCAATGCCCAAGGGGTGTGTCAATAACCTGCATATTCACTTTACTGCGGAAGTATTTTATCTGAATTCTGGCGATTATGAATTCCGTTGGGGAAATGAGGGGGAACATACGTATACCTTGTCTGAGGGGGATATATTTTCGCCCCGTACTTGGCTATTCCGTGGGTTTCGTAATGTGGGACGGGATGATGGATTTGTGTTTACTGTATTGGGTGGGGATGACACGGGCGGTATCATTTGGCATCCGCATGTATTAAACGAAGCCAAGAATCATGGGTTGTTATTAACCGCCAAAAACCAAGTTATTGATACGATTGCCAACCCAGATGCGGACACAAATCAGGACATGATTACCCCACTTACAGAAGCGGAAATGGCAACGCTTCGACAACCCACCCCAACAGAAATGGTAAAACAAGTGGTACATTTTAAAGACTTAGATTGGTCAGAAAATGCGTTGTTATGTGCCAAAACCGATGGGGGAAAATGCACAATGGCACCGGTTATTGGTTGGGGCATGACCGAATACCGTGACCACACCCCAACAATTTACAATCCACATGGGTTTTCGGTGGAATACTTAAAAATTCCTGTGGGCAATCAAGTAAAATTACATCGAATAGCCGATAATCAAGTATTAAAAATACACGAAGGCACGGTGGAAATCACCCTTAATCGTCCTGAAAATGGTATGGTATCCAGTACAGTCAGCAAAAAAGATATTGTATCTGTGCCCGCCAATGCGTGGCGGACCTTTACCAATGTGGGCGATACAGATGTGATTATTTTGGTGATAAATGGTAGTGATTCCCCCAATCGTATTGAGTGGGACAATGCGGTTATCAAAGATGCCATCGAAGGGGGATATGGACTGGATAAAAGTGGATATTTGTCATTATACAGTTTAATTAAATATTCTAACCCCATGATTTAAATTTTGTGGTATAATGAGTACTTAAATACCACAGCATCAATCTGTGACACACATATAAAGGGAGAAAGCGACAGTAGTATGGCTAATATAACATTAAACAAAGTGACCAAAGCGTGGGGTGATTTCCAAGCGGTAAAAGAAACCACTTTGAACATTAAAGATCAAGAATTTCTTGTGCTGTTGGGTCCTTCGGGCTGTGGTAAAACCACCACCATGCGGATGATTGCCGGATTGGAAACCCCCACCTCTGGTAATATTCTTATCGATGGGACGGTGGTCAATGGCATCCCCCCCAAAGACCGTGGGGTGGCGATGGTATTTCAGTCCTACGCTTTATATGCCCATTTGACTGTTTATGAAAATATCTGTTTCCCATTACGGGTACGCAAAGTCCCCAAAAACCAATGGAAACAACAAGCCTTAGCCGCCGCATCGATGGTGGAGCTGGACAATCTGTTGGATCGGTACCCGCGGGAATTATCCGGCGGACAACGGCAACGGGTGGCATTGGCACGGGCGATTGTACGCAAATCACCGAACTGTTTTTTGATGGATGAACCCTTGTCTAACCTCGATGCCAAGCTGCGGGTTAGTATGCGGACAGAAATCAAGCGGTTACAGGAAAAGTTAAAAGTAACCACCATTTATGTAACCCACGACCAAATCGAGGCCATGACATTAGCCGACCGGGTTGCATTGATTAAAGAAGGCGACATTCAACAAATCGCCACCCCAAAGGAAATTTATGACAACCCCGCCACCCTGTTTGTAGCAGGATTCATCGGTTCACCGGCAATGAACTTAGTCAAGGGAAAAATCGAAAACGGGCACTTTGTGGTCGACGGTATCAAAGTAAAAATCCAAAATGATATGAATAAAAACGATGTAACCCAAAACGATGTAACTTTAGGCATTCGTGCCGAAGATTTACACATCACCGATGCAAAAAATGCGGAAATCCAAGGACAAGTATATGCCTTTGAACAACTGGGGGATTGTAACACGGTTATATTGGCCTTCGGACAAGACCGTATCGTGGCAAAAATCCCCAAGGATACATATTATAAATCAGGCGATACCATTTATTTAAAATCGCCCAACCACAATTATTATTTATTTGATAACAAAACAGAAAAGCGGATACTATTTTAATGCCCCACACCCCTTCTTTGCAATCGGTAAAATCGACTGTCCTGTCTTATTATAAGGCACTGGACACCGCCCAGTCACAGGCGGATATTTTGGCGGTTATGGATACCTATGTGGATGATAATTACACATGGCGAGGCATGCATCCATTTAACGAGAAAAATAATAAACATGCAGTCGCCACAGAATTTTGGTATCCCTTAAAATCTGCGTTATGCCCCCTGCAACGCAGACCTGATATTTTGTTTGCGGGGTTCAACAAAGTCGATGGATTTAAAAGCACTTGGGTGGTACAAATGGGACACTTGATGGGGTTGTTTGATACCCCATGGCTGGATATTCCCCCAACAGGAAAAATGACATTCTTACGATACGCAGAATTTCATCGGGTGCAACAGGGCAAAATTGTCGAAACTACCTTACATATCGACATTCCCATGGTCATGATGCAGGCGGGCGTATACCCATTCCCCCCCCAAACAGGGGCATTTTTTGTACAACCGGGTCCCCGTACCCACGATGGATTATTATTCGCAGCTGGGGATAGCACATTAACCGAACAAACGCATGATACCATTGAACGGATGAAATATCATGTGTTGCAAGGACGAAAAGATACATCTTTGGACGGACTGGGCGATGTGTGGCATGACGATATGATATGGTTTGGACCGTGTGGTATTGGGGCAACTTATACCAAACAGCGGTATCAAAAACAACACCGTTTACCCTTGGTCAAACAGTTTAAGTTTAATATTCCCAATGTAACAACCGAAGACAACATCGGGCATCTAGCGGTAATTGCGGAGGGGTGCTATGGGGGCTTTTTTGGTTGGCCAAATTTTCGGGCTATTCCCATGGGGGGGTTTATGGGGTTTCCTGCGAATAACACCATAACCGAATGGCGGGTGGTGGATATTTATCGCATATGCGATAACAAAATATCAGAAAACTGGATTTTTATGGATATATTACACCTGATGTACATGCAGGGTGTGGATGTCTTGGACCGTATGCAGCAAACCACACAGGCACAACAATACAAGGGATGGCAATAATGTATATTAATATCTTGCCAAAAGGAAGGAAAATATGAAAAAATTTATGTATCTTACAATTATTACAGCTATCACCGCACCTTGCACTATATTTGCAAATGAAAACTATCAAGTAAAAAGACTTGAAGTTAAATGTACTGATATGTTTGCAGATGCTCTTCATAAAGAACATATTCTTGAGATTACAGGTAGATCTTGGGAAGGGGGTAAAGAATGGGCAAGAAATTCAGTTCGAATAAGTGAAAAGAATCCTGAACAATTATTCGAAGAATATATAAAATGTGGTGAGATTCTAAGGAGTCCTATACCAGATATCGTATACTACTTATTGGACTGATTCTTAAACTTACTACAATGCAGAAAATAGTATATTGCAACACAAAGATTCTGAATAAAATACATATTAGGAGAATATATAAAATGAATATTATGAAAAAATTGATCGGCACATCGTTTGCCATTATGTTGGCAACCCAGGCATACGCAGGTTGTGGGTTAAATGGCGAAGTCAATGTGTTATCAAATTCGTTTCCGACTTTTGATATTTTTACCGATGCACTGGACAAATGTAAAGACGGTAATTTTACCTATCAATGGAAAAAGACCCCACAGCACAAAACGGAACAAGTATCGGCTTTTAGCGGTAAGGTGGGACCTTATGATGCGGCATTTGTTGCCAACAGTTCGATCCCCACTGTACAATCCCGTGGCATGTTACGTCCACTTGATGACTTGGTGGCAAAATACAAGGACACATACAACATCCAAGACAATATGTTAGTGCGTATTGATGGCAAGATTTATGCCATTGGATTTATGGTCAATGCACAGCACTTAATGTATCGTAAAGACTTATTTAAAAAATACAATATTCCTGTGCCAAACACCTATGACGATGTGCTTGCAGCCGCAGAAATTCTTAAAAATGACGACACCATCGAATTCCCATTTGGTGCCGCTTATAAAACAGGCTGGAATCTGGCACAAGAATTTAATAACTTGTATCAAGCGTTCGGGGGGACTTACTTTAAAGCGGGGACATTTAAAGCGGACATCATCAATGAAGATGCTGTTAAAGCCTTAGAATTGATGGCGGAATTAAAGCAAAACATGTCGCCAAATGCACTGGTTATCGACTCGGGTGTGGTACAACAAATGTTACGAAATGGCAAACTGGGCATGGCATTGTTGTGGGGCAACCGTGCCGCCGCCGTTGACGATGCGGAATTAAGTGCAGTTGTAGGTAAAATTGGGCTTGTCAGTGCCCCCAAAGTATCCGCTGATTCAAACGCAGCCTCGACCGTGTTTTGGGATGGTTTTGTAATCCCGAAAAACGCCCCCGGGGATGTGGATATGACATTTAAAACAATGATGCATGTGTATTCTGCTGATATTGTTGCCGAACACAATGACAAAGCCATTTGGTTACGGGATAATTACAAGATTGGAAAATACGCAAATGGTGTCGTAGAAACCGTGGGAAATAACGCCCCACCGTTCCCCATGTCACCTGCATACGCTTACTTACATAATTCCATTGGCAAATTTATTGGTAAATATTTGACCGGTCAAAAGACCGCCAAAGAAGTATTACAAGACGCCACCAATGAATATACTAAAGTTGCCAAAGAAAATGGAATTTTGTAATACACACATTCTGACGGGAGGGCAAACGCCCTCTCGTCTGAATAGATGGGGAAGTATCCCCATCTTAACCTTATTAACTTAAACCTTATTAACTTAGGAGAATATAATGGCTATTATGAAAAAAGTAATCGGGGTATCGTTTGCTCTGGCAATGGCAACAACCGCATATGCATGTGATGTAAAAGGCAGTATCAGCGTGCTATCAAATGCAGGGTTTATTGATACCAGCTTTAAAAAAGAATTTGAAGATTGTAACAGTGACACCTTTAAATCCACTTGGAAAGCCAATCCAGACCACAAAAATGAAATTGTAAAAGCATTTGATGCCAAAAAAGGGCCATATGATGTATCTTTCGTAGCAAACGGTTCCATCAATGAAGTGCAATCCAAAGGATTATTATACCCCTTGGATGATTTAGTGGCAAAATACAAAGACAAATACAACATTACCGAAAACCAATTGGTACGGATTGATGGCAAAATTTATTCCATCGCCTTTATGGTAAATGCCCAACACTTCTTCTATCGCAAAGATTTGTTTGAAAAGCACAACATTCCGGTACCAACAACTTACGAGGAGATTTTGGCGGCAGCAGAAATCTTGAAAAATGAAAAAAGTATCGACTTCCCATATGGAGCAGCATTTAAATCCGGTTGGAACTTAGCACAAGAATTTAACAATATTTATCTGGGCCACGAAGGTAACTACTTCAAACCGGGGACTTTTGAGCCCGCAATCATGAACGACAAAGCCATGGAGAGTTTGGAGTTAATGGAAAAACTCCAAGCATACATGTCACCCAACTCCTTGGTGTTGGATTCTGGTTCCGTGGACCAAATGGCCCGCAATGGTAAAATCGCTATGGCCGTATTGTGGGGTACCCGTGCAGAAGGTATGGATGACGCAAGTAAGAGTTCTGTTGTAGGTAAATTTGAATTTACTTCCGCCCCAAAAATTTCCAAGGATTCTAATGTGGTCGCATCTACTGTATTCTGGGATGGTTTTGTAATTCCTAAGAACCTCCCAACAGAAGATCCAGAACAAACATTCAAAAACATGATGTATCTGTATTCCCCTGCAATGGTGAAAAAGCACAATGACAAAGTTGTATGGGTCATGGATGGATATGAAGTAAACCGATATGCAAAGGGCGTGATTGAAACATTTGAAAACAATGCACCACAATTCCCATTGACACCTGCATACTCTGTAATGCACGGGGCACTTGGCAAAGAAATCGGTAACTACTTGACTGGCAAAAAAACTGCTAAGCAAACCTTAAGGGATGTGGAAGCAGAATACCGTAAAGTTGCCAAAGAAAAAGGTATCTTGTAATAAAAAATACATAAAATACCTATAACAAAAAGGGGGCGTAGGAATTATGCTCCTTCCCCCCTTTTTTACTAGACTTATAAACATTAAAGCATGCGAAAAAAATGACACAATTAGATATGTACCCATATAACCCTGCACACAGCAGGAATATATCCCCCAAAGGGAAATTACATGGTCGCACCTATACGTATGCGGATATTCATGCGGGGCATAAACGGGAAAGAGAAATCCCTATGAAAGGGTTTGAACCCCATTATGGTAATATTGTCGATTATATTGTTCGCTGTACTTATAACATATGGGAACACAAAAATTCTGGATTGATTGAAACCCACTATGCGGATGTGGGGGAAATTTATACCCCCCTTGGCTTTGTCAGTAAAATGCAAGATGTTATCGAAAGCACCCATACATCCTTATCGGCAGCTCCTGATTCAGATGGGTATTGTATGAATGTGATTTGGGACGGCAACGAAAACGATGGGTACTTGTCTTCACACTTGGTACGATCGTATGCTATCAACAAAGGTGATACTGCTTTTGGACCTGCGTCTGGCAACCGTATTGACACGTTCACCATTGCCGATTGCTTGTGTTGGGAAAACAAAATTATTAAAGAATGGCTGGTTCGTGATAATGGCGGTGCGGTCAAACAAATGGGATTAGATGTAAAATCAGTGGCATGGAAACTTGCCGTTGCGGATTATCAACAGGATAAAACCCATTGGTGGGAAGACACCTGCTTAGAACGCATAAAAGCCCCTAAAACCCGTCCAACCTTGTTGGGGCGACCAGATGATAACAACCATACGCAAATTGTATTAAACATGTTTAATGATGTGTGGCGGGCAAATTATTTTGCTTTGGTGGACGAATATTATTCTTATAATATTCAAATGAAAACCTTTGGCAGTCGGGATATTGTGGGAACACCACACCTAAAAACTTTATTAACCGATATTTATGCGGGATTATCAGGGGCGGATTTTCAAGTGGAACACACCCAACACACCCCATCGAATGCAGGGGATAATGAATCGTTTGTGCATGTGCGATGGTCCATTACCGCAACCCACACAGACGGTCCCACTTTTGGTGAAGGTACAGGGTGTCCATTATATATCATGGGGATTTCCCAATTCCGTGTGGTAAATGGCCGTATTTGTGAAGAATGGACACTGTTTGATGAATTGGCAGTATGGAAACAAATTCACCTACATGCTATCAGAAAAAATCCTGATATACTGTATCAGGATAATACCATATAAGGATTATATACAATGAATTTAAGCACATTTTTAAAATTTATAGCCCCCAGTTTCTTTTTAATGTTCCTGTTCGTGTTTATACCTTTGGTTGGGGCGGGGTGGCTGTCTGTACACCAAGAAGGCATTAAAACCGAAACGATAAAAACGGTGGTTTCTACGCCCATGTTCGGGGGTAAAGCCCAAAAAAAAGAACGCCTGGTAACCCAAGCAGTACTTGATGAAAATGGCAACCCACAAAAGTATTATGAATATATCGGTACAGATAATTTCACCAGTTTGATTGCCCCTGAAAAAATTGCTAAGGGGTGGAACAAAGCATTTTCAAACGATACACTGGGTTTGTTTGGTAAAATCGCCGCATTTTATTACGCCCTTACCGCCATTGAGTTTTGGGGGGCATTAGAATTTACCTTGTTGTATACCTTTACCACTTTGCCCGCTGTATTAATATTTGGATTTATTGTCGCATGGGCGGTAAACACCATGTTCCAAAAGGTACGGGGGGCATTGGTATTTATGTCGTTGTTACCATTTATTATCACCCCAGTCATTGGATCCTTAGCCGTATATTGGTTATTCTTGGACGATGCGATTGTTGCCGCCCTGATGGAAAAAATGGGATATGAACAATTTTATTTCCTAAGCAGTAAGACCAGTATTCGTGCGTTGATTATATTTTATGGTATTTGGCACTCTTTACCATTTGCATTTGTGGTGTTGTTTGCGGGCTTGCAATCCGTACCCCAAGATGCCATAGAGGCGGCGGATATTGATGGGGCAAGTATGTGGCATAAAATCCGTTGGGTGGTCATTCCGCACTTGATGCCCTTGTTTGTATTTATTACCTTAATCCATGTTATGGATGCATATCGGGTGTTTGAACCCGTGTTAGTATTTGGATCCGCATTATTTGCAGACAGCTTACAGCACTTGACATATTATATTATTTCCGAAGAAAACAACTATAACAAAGCCGCAGCATCTGGTCTGCTTACTGTGGTGGGTATTTTAATTTTATTGATACCAGTTCTAAGACGCACTTGGCGTGAACAAAAAGAAGGAGTATAACCATGAAATTACACTTAGTATCCTTGAACAAAGTCTTTGCACTTGTATTATTTGCATGGTTGTTTCTGGCAATATTTCCATTTTTATGGATGTTCCTTATATCGTTTCGTGAACCCGTGGATGCGTTCTTTAATCCCTTACAATTATTCCCAAGTTTCACATTGGAACACTACTATAATATTTGGATAAAAGATGGCTTTTGGGTAAATTCCTTAAACACTTTGTTGGTGACTGTTGGTACAGTAAGCATATCCATGACTACGGCTTGTTTTGCGGGATATGCGTTATCAAGATATCGTGGATCGCTGGGATTTTGGTTATTAATCTTGGCGTTGGTATTCCGTGCAATGCCATATGTGGTGCTGTTGACTTCATATCAACCCGCTTTCTTAGAACTGGGTATTTGGAGCCGTTATGAAACCCTTATTATCGTGTTGGTGGCAATTAACCAACCGTTCACTATTTGGATGTTACGGGCGTTCTTTATGGGTATCCCCCAAGAATTGGACGAAGCGGCACAAGTGGATGGCTGTACACCTTTTCAGACTTTCCGCCAAGTTATCGTACCTGTAATGTGGCCCGGGGTGATTACGGCGGGGCTATTTTCCATATTACTGGCGTATAACGACTTTATGATTTCATCCCAGCTGATGAATGGCGATAAAATGACCATGACCGCAGCATTAGCAAACTATATGCGTGCCGATGACGATGTACAAAAACTTATGCAGGGTATCGCAGGGGCTGTGTCCATTTGTATTCCCCTGATTATCCTAATCATAGTATTTCAAAAACGCCTTGTATCTGGATTGGTACAGGGGGCTATTAAAGGGTAATACAAACCGTGAAACCACAAAAACCTGAACACTTTACGGTGGTGCATACTTATGTGCAAACCGCATTAACCGCCCCACTGGATAGCTTAGCCGATGCGATTCGTCCGTTTTTTGCCGATGATTTTGAATGCCATGCGTTCGCCCCTGTGCATCAGTGCCACACGGTGGATGACATAGGGGAAAAATTCTGGAAACCCATACGACAGGCTTTTACCAACCTGCAACGCATAACCAGTATCGACATCGATGGTAAGTGTGCGTTTAATGGCAATTTATGGGTCACCGCAACGGGTATATATCAAGGGCAGTTTACCGCCCCCCTGTATACTATTCCAGCCACCCAAACCTTAAATCATATACGATTTAGCGATTTTTATCATATTGAAAATGGTAAGATTAAAACCGCCTATAAGCTGATGGATTATATGGGTGTGATGATTCGCTCAAACGTAAATCCCCTACCCCCAAGTCTGGGCAGTGATGCGGACATGATATTCCCCCACACCCAAGATGGGCTATTATATGGGAATGCAGACCCCAAACAAACGCAGGACACACAACACCTGATATGGGATATGTTAAGTGACCTTATGCACACAAAACAGGTACAAAACAAAACGCAAAAATCCGTGTGGGCGGACGATATGATATGGCATGGTCCATCGGGTATTGGCACCTTTTATGGACTGGACGGATTCAGTGTATACCGCAATGCGTTCTTAAATAGCTTCCCTGACCGTGATTACGGATATGACGAAGCGGTTATCAGTAAAAATAATTTTTCATCCTTGGTCGGCTGGAAAAGTGTGATTGCCACCCACCAAGGGTCTGGGTGGTTGGGGCTTGCCCCAACGGGCAAGGTGATTCACATGCGGTTGTCCGATTTTTATTGTGTGGTGAATGGACAGATTAAACAAAACTGGGTCCTTATTGACCTTATTCATGTGTTTGAACAATTGGGTATCGACCTGTTTGATATGGTCGATAAAATATACAACAAAACCCTATTTGAAATTCCCGATGTACCACGCAAAAACCACGCCAATTCCCCACAAGACATTGCCTTTAAAAACAAACTGTTACAAACGGAGCAATAATATGCAAAACCACATGCCATTAATACAAGATTACATTAAAACAGCTCTAAATACCCCCTTTGAATCCTTAGCCGATGCCATTCGACCCTTTTTTGCGGATACTTTTACATGCTTGGCATTTCGCCCTGTGGAACAATGCCACACAGTGGAACACATTGCAGAAAAATTTTGGATTCCTTTACGCATGGCATTTGGCAATTTAAACCGTGTTGCTGGGGTGGAAATGGATGGTATCTGTGCCCTCGAAGGCACATATTGGGTATCGGGATGCGGTATGTATCAGGGGCAGTTTGAACATCCCTTATATACAATCCCCGCCACAAAAACCTTAAATTCTGTGCGATTTATGGATTTTTACCAGATTGAAAATGGTAAAATTGTTATGGCGTATAAGTTAATGGATTATATCGGTTTAATGATCCGTACGGGTGTATGTCCCCTGCCCCCAAGCATGGGCAGCAACGACGACACAGTCGCCCCCCGCAACCAAGATGGATTATTATTTGGCGATGCAGACCCCACATTAACCGCCCAAACCCAAAAAATCGCCATGGGAATGCTCAGCGATTTATTACACGCCAAACGGACGCAAACAGATACACAAACTTCCGTCTGGGCGGATGATATGGTATGGTATGGACCGTCTGGTATTGGTACCTATTATGGCATCGATGGGTTTGATATGTATCGACGGGCGTTCTTAAATACCTTCCCCGATCGAGATTACGGTTTCGGACACGCCCAAATCAGCAAAGACAACATCGCCTGTATTGTCGGGTGGAAACATGTTGTGGGTACCCATATGGGGTCTGGGTGGCTTGGACTTGCCCCAACGGGTAAGGTTGTACATATGCGGGTGGCAGATTTTTGGTACTTGGTGGATGGACAGATTGCCCAAAACTGGGTGTTAATCGATATTATTGACATCTTCCATCAATTGGGTATCGACCTGTTTGATATGATCGATAAAATCCACAATAAAACCCTGTTCGATATTCCCAATGTCCCCCGCAAAAACCACGCCAATTCGCCAAAGGATATTGCCTTTAAAAATAAATTGCTACACACTGAACAATAAGGATACATTATGGATACCTTGATTACCCCTTACAACCCCGCCCATATGGATAATATTTCCCCGCCGGGAAAATTACATGGTCGTACATATACTTATGCGGACTTGCATGGGGGGCACCACCGCAAACGGGACATGCCCATGCAAGGTTTTGATCCACAATATGGCAATATTGTCGATTATATCCTGCGCTGTACATATGATATTTGGGAACGCAAGAATGTGGGCATTATTGCCACGCATTATGCCGAAGATGGGGAAATTTATACCCCCCTTGGATACTCAGGGCCTGTGCAAGGGGTAATTGAAAACACTGCCCAAACCCTACAAGCCTTTCCCGATCGGGAATTATACAGTGTGAATATCATTTGGGGTGGCACAGAAAACGAGGGGTATTTATCATCGCACCTTATCCGTACCATCATGACCAACACCCAAGACAGCACTTTTGGTCCCGCATCGGGCAAACGGATTGATATTTATACCATCGCCGATTGTCTGTGCAAAGAAAACCTTATTATTCGTGAATGGTTGGTACGGGATAATGGGGCGTATGTACGACAATTGGGACTGAATATACAACAGGTGGCATGGAATATGGCAAAAGCCGATTATGAAAATGATATTACCCATTGGTGGGAACGCCAAACGGTGCAGCGCACAGATACAAAATCGCCTATTACTGATGTAATCGGACGCCCAAAAACAGACGACCCCACAGAATTGGTATGCAACATGTTAAACGATGTATGGCGTGCCCATTATTTTGGATTGGTGGATGAATATTACAGTTACAATGTGCAAATTCATGGATGTGGGGGACGGGAAATTATTGGCACCCGTCATTTAAAAACCCTGCTAACCGATATATATGGGGGGCTTTCGAATACAGATTTGGTCATTGAACACACACAAACCACCGCTTCAAACGCCGGGGAAAATGAAACATTTGTCCATGTGCGTTGGTCGATCACGGGGATTCACGAAACCGCCCACATGTTCGGCACAGGCACCAAAGCCCCCTTGTATATTATGGGTATATCCCAATTCCGGGTGGTAAACGGCCGCATATGCGAAGAATGGATTTTATTCGACGAACTGGCCATATGGAAACAAATTCACCTGCATACTATACAAAATAATCCCTCCTTATTAAACAATGCGGAATAAAAATAGGGGCTGTATCAGATACCTAATCTTGTGATTATACTATTTAAGTCAGCCCCTTTTTTATTGATGGGAGTGCAGTTTTTTATGTTGTAAAAAATAGTTTTTTACATTACAGTAAAATGTTAAATATATACATAAAAATATGGAGTTTTTGCATGCTAGATTTACCCAAAAATATTGTAAATGATATTAAATATATTCAAAAAAACCTCACCACATTACCTGTTTTTTGGGATGGTAAAAAGAGTATATTGGAATTAAAAAATGCAAATTACAATTGGCGGCAAATGGAATGGTGGGGGTTTTATTTTGAATGGAAATGTCGACAAGTATTACCCAAATTTACCGCAGGCGATGTACATGGCAAAACAAAGTTTGATTTAAAAGGAACAATAAATTGGGATTGTAAAGCCAAAGCGGTAAAATCTGATGAGCATACTGTTATATTAAATGACCAAGAATCTATGAAACAATCCATACAAGAGTATGGATTTCATGGGGAAATAATTGCCCTTTGCGATGTGGAATATAATGATATAAACAGGTCTTTTCAAAAATGGCATGCGGCATTAAAAGGGGGGATATCTAAATATGAACAGGACAGACAAAAACGCACTCACAATTCCAGATACCGTAAAACCAGTGCCACATTAGAAGAAGTTTTAATAGTACCCATTGCAGAACAAGATCTTGAAAATTTGGGTACAATGAAACAAGGGCGGAATTCTAATGGTAAGCCAAGACCTTACAAATATACATTACATTTGGAAGACTTAAATAAATTTTAATATGTTGCAATGGATTTTAGAAAATGAGTACTTTTTTTAATGAAGATTGTATATCAGGGGCAAAAAAATATATTGCCGATAATTCGATTGATTTGATAATTTCCGATCCCCCATATGGAATCGATGGGGCGAATCTTGACAAACACTATAATCGTAATGAAAATTTTGTTATCGATGGATATGTGGAAGTCCCCTCATCGGCATATGCCCAATTTTCTGTGGATTGGATACAACAAGCAGATCGCATATTAAAACCGGGCGGAACTTTATATATTGTATCTGGTTATACCCATTTGGCTGATGTTTTAAATGCGTTAAAACAAACTTCTCTGCAAGAATTAAATCATATTATATGGAAATATAATTTTGGGGTATACACCAAGAAAAAATTTGTGTCTTCACATTATCATATACTATGTTATACAAAACCGGGGGCACCCCACACCTTTAATACTTATTGTCGTTATGCAGATTCAGAACGAAACAACAACAATGGTTCATTAAATTATCAAGACAGGGAAGATGTATGGATAATTAACCGGGAATATAAACCAGGGCAAGTTAAAAATAAAAATCAGTTGCCCACAGAACTGTTAATAAAAATGATTCAATATTCTAGTAACAAGGGCGATATGGTTTGTGATATGTTTTTAGGCAGTTTTTCCACTGCGAAAGTTGCCAAAGGACTCAATCGTAAAAGCTGTGGCTTTGAAATTAGTAAAAATGCTTTTGCATACCAAGTACAGCAATTTGAAAAATTACCACCTGGATATTTATTGGATACCATTAGAACGCCGGCAGAAAATACATTATTTAACGCAGGACAGCCGATTACGGATGCCGAAAAATTACAAATACAATCAAAATACTTTGATTTAAAAACAAAATATAAAACCAAAAAACAAATTATTGATATATTGTCCAATGAATTTGGTCGGGGCAGATTTTCCATACAACGCATATTGGACGATTCAAACACCAAGCACCCCAAAGATTCCCCTTCGCCGCCTAGCCTTTTGTAAATATCTTAATGTATAAAAATGCCAAGTAATTATAATTTGAATTTTCCATAAGGTGGAATATTATTGATGCTAATGATTTCGGATAATTTCATACGGGGGCGTTTACCAATTTTTTGCATATCTTTCATGGTGGTTGTTTTGTTTACAAAGTGATCATATATTAAATTACTGGGAATATGGTAAATATCAAAAGTACCATCTCGCTTACTAAAATCACAAAAATATATTTCATCCCACTGACTATTTGGTCCAAAGGTGGTTAAGTCGGGCAAAGCCATCACATTCGCCGATCCCGTCAACAAAAACTTGCCAGTAATCGGCGTAGGGCTGTTTAAGCGTTGTTCGTCGATAACCATTTTTAACGCCTGAAATATATCAGGCACCAACTGTGCTTCGTCAATAATTAAAGGATTAGAACGATTTTTTAAATATGATTCTGGATTGTTCTGGGCGGCCGCCCTTTGGGTAATGCTGTCAAAGGTCACATAATCCGCAGGAAAATCCCCCTGTGCCAAATGGTGTACAAGCGTACTTTTACCCCCTGCCGTGGTCCATTCAAATACACCACAGGACTTGCCCGCAAGGCATCCAACATATTCGCACAAAGTTTCCGTTTAATATATGACATCATAAAACCCTTAATTTTAAAAATCAGATTTATAAATTATAAAACAAACTTTTAAAATTGCAAGTTTTTTATGTCGAACATTGCACATATATTCATATAAAACAACACCCCCCATTTGGGAGGTGTTGTATCCTATGTGAATCCATGCCCATATGGGGGTACTATGCCGGGGTTTTGTCTTTTGATATACCTTGTTTTACAAAGATTTGTTTAATCGATTCGTACATATCGTCGGTCATTTCATACAGTGGCAACACCTGTTGTACCCTGATATTGTTTGCCAATAACGCCATATCGTATGTGGTGGCGTATTTCACATTATACGCCACGCCCATTTGGGCGGTGGTGAATATGGATTTTTGTTGGGGATGTGTAATGCCCCGCACATGGATACCGTGTAGGTGGGCATATAATCCCCCGCCATTAAACACACTTGGCAATGCACCGGTGGGGTCAGTTGATTTGCTATCTGTATCCTCATCAGAAACACCCCCTACTCCATCAGCCCCTACAGCCCCGGTACCAGCAGCACCCGCAACGGTACCAGTCATGAAATTGGTTGCAACAACAACACCAACAGCAACAACAGCTATTCCAGCACCACCGCCACCGCCGCCACCACTTCCACCGCCGCCACTTCCACCGCCACTAGAATCCACAGCAGATCCTTGCACAGTGCCTTGTAATCCATTAACAACTGTTCCAGTGGACGCCAATTGCAATTTGTAATTGCCGATTTTTACCCCAGATTGGGTCGAAGTCAGTACGAATTTATCATTTTGCCCCATATAAACCTTTTTATCCGCACCCGCATCCACAGTCTTGTATACAAATGCACCGGTTTTTAATTGTAATTTTAAGGGTTGTGATGCCATAGTGCCGCTTAGCCCAGACATACCATCTTTAACAGACACAGGGACATTTTTGGTGCCATCCATATCACGGGTTTCGACGGTTAAATCATTTATATTTACGGTTAAAATCCTTTGGGTAACGGTGGTTTTCTTGCTAGTGTCATATACCAACGCATAATTTTTGTACGCCCCTGTTGTCTTTAATGTTAAGCCCGACAGGGTAACCGCTTTATTGGCACCCACATCCACAGATGCCACTGTTCCGGTAAGTGCACCACTCATCCCATCCGCTAGCTTCCCATCCGCAGCCATCCAGCCACCATAAGTAGCGGAGCCTACGGTTATCCCCTTCGATCCATCATATTCACGGGTTGTGCCGACCGTTGTGGTTACGGTTAATGTGCGTTTGTTAATCGTGCCTTTTAGGTTTTGCACTTTGCCACCACTGGCAATCGTTTGTACCGCCCCTGTGTTATCTTTAACTTTTAACAGATAGTTATCTTTGCTGGATCCTTGCAATACAATATTGCCCGCTGTGCCAATTTGTAATTGCTTACTATTCCCAGCGTTTTTATCCGCATAGACAAATGTCCCATTGCCAATTACCAATTTTAACTTGCTATCGTCTTGGACACCATTTACCCCTTGGTCGACCGCTACTACACCCATATTGCCATTCAGGGCGGATAAACCATCCTTTTTGGTGTCCGTCGACACAGTAACAACCGCATCTGTGGTGCCATCATATTGACGGCTGGTTACAATTAATTCACTGGCATCGATATATACAGCCCGTTTGTTAATCGTACCTTTTAGGTTTTGGACTTTGACATTTTGGGCAATTGTTTGTACCGCCCCTGTGTTATCCTTAACTTTTAACAGATAGTTATCTTTGCTGGACCCTTGCAATACAATATTGCCCGCTGTGCCAATTTGTAATTGCTTACTATTCCCAGCGTTTTTATCCGTATACACAAATGCCCCATTGCCAATTGCCAATTTTAACTTGCTATCGTCTTTGGCACCGCTTGCCCCTTGGTCGGCGGCTAATACACCTGTATTGCCGATAAGGGCGGATAAGCCATCTTTTTTAGTATCCGTCGACACAGTAACAATCGCACCCATCGTGCCATCGTATTCACGGCTGGATACAGTGAGTTCACTGGCATCGACATATACAATCCGTTTGTTAATCGTGCCTTTTAGGTTTTGGACTTTGATATTTTGGGCAATCGTTTTTGCTGTACCCGTTTCATCCTTAACTTTTAACAGATAGTTATCTTTGCTGGACCCTTGCAATACAATATTGCCCACTGTGCCAATTTGTAATTGCTTACTATTCCCAGCGTTTTTATTCGCATAGACAAATGCTCCATTGCCAATTGCCAATTTTAACTTGTTATCGTCTTGGACACCGTTTGCCCCTTGATCCGCCGCTAATACACCTGTATTGCCACTCAGGGCGGATAAGCCATCTTTTTTGGTGTCCGTCGATACAGTAACACCCGCACCTGTCGTGCCATCGTATTGCCGTGCGGATATAGTTAGCTCACTGGCATCGATATACACAATCCGTTTGCTAATCGCACCTGTTAACCCCTTCACTTTTCCACCATCGGCAAGGATCTTAGCGGTATCGTCTGCTTTATCGGTAAAGTGCAATACATAGTTATCTTTGCTGGCACCTGTAAGGGTGATTTTGCTTTTTTGGTCAATGGATACTTGTTTATTGGCATTTACATTGGCATCGGCGAATTTGAATGCCCCTGCCCCAACCGCACCGCTATTATCAATATTTAAGGTAACTGTATCACTGGCTATCTTACCTGTATTTTTGCTAGTATCAAAGGCAACAAAACCATCTTTATTGGTGGCTATATTTACTGTGGCTTTGCTGGTGCCATCATAGCCACGGGCATCAAGGGATAATTCACTGGAGTCAAGTACCAATACCCGGGCGGTTACTTCACCAACCAAGTTGGCATTGCCTGTGGCAAGTACTTTAACTTCCCCATTGGTGGCAATGGCAGTCCCATCGTGCTTGACAAGTTCATAGTTGCCTGTATTGTCCGCCCTACTGGTATCGGATTTTACCAAGGTTAATTTGCTACTATCCCCAAACAATACTTTTTTGTTGCTGCCTTTGTTGGCATTGGCATATTTAAATGCCCCAGCAGCGATGTTTAATTTGATATTATCCCCTTTAAGTGCTTGACCTGTTACACGAGTGGTGCCATCGTCCATATTAAACCCAACGCCAGCGGATTTTAACACCACATCAGCGGTTACAGTTTTATCGTAAATCTGTTTACCTGCCACACTGTTCGCACCTTTAATCTGGAAATCATCCGCTTTTAGGTATAATTTGCGTTTGGCAATCGTGCCTTTTAGGTTTTGGACTTTGATATTTTGGGCAATCGTTTTTGCTGTACCTGTTTCGTCCTTAACCTTTAAATCATAATTTCCTGCACTGGACCCTTGCAATACAATATTGCCCACTGTGCCAATTTGTAATTGCTTGTTTGCCCCGGCGTTCTTATTCGCATAGACAAATGCCCCATTGCCAATTGCCAATTTTAACTTGCTATCGTCTTGGACACCATTTGCCCCTTGGTCCGCCGCTAATACACCTGTACTGCCACTAACAGCCGATAAGCCATCTTTTTTGGTGTCCGTCGATACAGTAACAACCGCACCCATCGTGCCGTCATATTCACGGCTGGATACAGTTAGCTCACCAGCATCGATATATACAATCCGTTTGTCAATCGTGCCTTTTAGGTTTTGGACTTTGCCACCACTGGCAATCGTTTGTACCGCCGCTGTTTCGTCCTTAATTTTTAACAGATAGTTATCTTTGCTGGATCCTTGCAATACAATATTGCCCGCTGTGCCAATTTGTAATTGCTTACTATTCCCAGCGTTCTTATCCGCATAGACAAATGCCCCATTGCCAATTGCCAATTTTAACTTGTTATCGTCTTGGACACCGCTTGCCCCTTGGTCGATGTCTAATACACCTGTATTACCATTCAGGGCGGATAAACCATCTTTTTTAGTGTCCGTCGATACGATAACACCCGCACTTGTCGTGCCATCGTATTGCCGGGCGGTTACATTTAATTCACTGGCATCGATATATACAATCCGTTTGCTAATCGCACCTGTTAAGCCCTTCACTTTTCCACCATCGGCAAGGAGCTTATCGGTGTTGTCTGCTTTATCGGTAAAATGCAATACATAGTTATCTTTGTCAGTACCCCCTAAGGTAATTTTGCTTTTTTGGTCAATCGATATTTGTTTGGTGTTGCCAGCGTTTTTGTCGGAAAATTTAAACGCCCCTGCCCCAACTGCACCGCTATTGTCAATAGATAAAGTAACCGTATCCCCATCGATTTTACCCGTACCTTTGCCCGTATCAAGGGCAACAAAACCATCTTGGTTAGTTTTTAGTTTCACCGTAGCTTTGGTCGTACCATCATAAACACGGGTACTTACATCGAGTTCGCTGGCATCGAGTACCAATACCCGTTTGGTAATGGCGGTTTTCTGGGTGGTGTCATATGCCAATACATAATTCTTGTACGCACCTGTTGTCTTTAATGTTAAGCCCGATAAGGTAACCGCTTTATGCGTACCCACAGACCCATCCGTCACAGACCCTGTAAGCGTACCCGTCATAGCATCCGCCAAGCTAGGTTGTGTACCATCCACAGCCAACCAACCCCTATAACTACCATTGCCAACAGTTACCACCTTCGAACCATCGTAAACACGGGAGGCACCGACTGTTCCAGTTACTGTTAATGTGCGTTTACTAATCGCACCTGTTAAACCCTTCACCTGTCCATTGTCGGCAAGGACTTTGGCGGTGTCGTCTGTTTTATCTGTAAAGTATAATACATAGTTATCTTTGTCAGTACCCATTAAGGTAATTTTGCTTTTTTGGTCAATCGATATTTGTTTGGTGGTGCCAGCGTCTTTGTCGGCGAATTTAAACGCCCCTGCCCCAACCGCACCGCTATTATCGATAGTTAGGGTAACCGCATCGCTGGCTATCTTACCTGTATTTTTGCTAGTATCCAAGGCAACAAAACCATCTTTGTTAGTTTTTAGTTTCACTGTGGCTTTGGTCGTACCATCATAAACACGGGTACTTACATCGAGTTCGCTGGCATCGAGTACCAATACCCGTTTGGTAATGGCGGTTTTCTGGGTGGTGTCATATGCCAATACATAATTCTTATACGCACCTGTTGTCTTTAATGTTAAGCCCGATAAGGTAACCGCTTTATGCGTACCCACAGACCCATCCGTCACAGACCCTGTAAGCGTACCCGTCATAGCATCCGCCAAACTAGGTTGTGTACCATCCACAGCCAACCAACCCCTATAACTACCATTGCCAACAGTTACCACCTTCGAACCATTGTAAACACGGGAAGCACCAACTGTTCCAGTTACTGTTAATGTGCGTTTGCTAATCGCACCTGTTAAGCCCTTCACCTGTCCATTGTCGGCAAGGATTTTGGCGGTGTCGTCTGCACCATCGGTAAAGTACAATACATAGTTATCTTTGTCAGTACCCGTTAAAGTAATTTTGCTTTTTTGGTCAATCGATATGGGTTTGGTGGTGCCAGCGTTTTTGTCGGCAAATTTAAACGCCCCTGCCCCAACTGCACCGCTATTATCAATAGATAAAGTAACCGCATCGCTGGCTATCTTACCTGTATTTTTGCTAGTATCCAAGGCAACAAAACCATCTTTGTTGGTGGCTATGTTTACCGTGGCTTTGGTCGTACCATCATAAACACGGGTACTTACATCGAGTTCGCTGGCATCGAGTACCAATACCCGTTTGGTAATGGCGATTTTCTGGGTGGTGTCATATGCCAATACATAATTCTTGTATACCCCTGTGTTGCTTAATGTTAAGCCCGATAAGGTAACCGCTTTATGCGTACCCACAGACCCATCCGTCACAGACCCTGTAAGCGTACCCGTCATAGCATCCGCCAAACTAGGTTGTGTACCATCCACAGCCAACCAACCACTGTACCTACCATTGCTAACAGTTACCACCTTCGAACCATTGTAAACACGGGAGGCACCGACTGTTCCAGTTACTATTAATGTGTGTTTGCTAATCGTACCTGTTAAGCCCTTCACTTGCCCACCATCGGCAAGGAGCTTATCGGTGTTGTCTGCTTTATCCGTAAAGTGCAATACATAGTTATCTTTGCTGGCACCTGTAAGGGTGATTTTGCTTTTTTGATCAATCGATACTTGTTTGCTGTTGCCAGCGTTTTTGTCGGCAAATTTAAACGCCCCTGCCCCAACCGCACCGCTATTATCAATAGATAAAGTAACCGCATCGCTGGCTATCTTACCCGTACCTTTGCCCGTATCAAGGGCAACAAAACCATCTTTGTTAGTTTTTAATTTCACTGTCGCTTTGGTCGTACCGTCATAGGCATGGGTACTTACATCGAGTTCGCTGGCATCAAGTACCAATACCCGGGCGGTTACTTCACCGACTAAGGTGGCATTGCCTGCCGCAAGTACTTTAACTTCCCCATTGTTGGCAATGGCAGTGCCATCGTGCTTTACAAGTTCATAGTTGCCCGTATTATCCGCACCACTGGTATCGGATTTTACCAAGGTTAATTTGCTACTATCCCCAGTAAACAATACTTTTTTGTTGCTGCCTTTGTTGGCGTTGGCATATTTAAACGCCCCATCAGCGATGTTTAATTTAATGTTATCGCCTTTAAGTGCTTTACCCGCTTCACGGGTGGTGCCACCGTCGACATTAAACCCAACGCCAGCGGATTTTAACACCACATCGGCGGTTACAGTTTTATCATAAATCTGTTTGCCCACAACACTGTTGGCACCTTTAATCTGGAAATCATCCGCTTTTAGGTACAATTTGCGTTTGCTAATCGTGCCTTTTAGGTTTTGGACTTTAATATCTTGGGCAATCGTTTTTGCTGTACCCGTTTTATCCTTAACTTTTAACAGATAGTTATCTTTGCTGGACCCTTGCAATACAATATTAGCCCCTGTGCCAATTTGTAATTGCTTGTTTGCCCCAGCGTTCTTATCCGCATAGACAAATGCCCCATTGCCCATTGCCAATTTTAACTTGCTATCGTCTTGAACACCATTTGCCCCTTGATCGACCGTTACTACACCTGTACTGCCATCAAGGGCGGACAAGCCATCTTTTTTGGTATCCGTCGATACAGTAACAACCGCACCCGTCGTGCCATCATATTCACGGCTGGATACAGTTAATTCACTGGCATCGATATATACAATCCGTTTGCTAATCGTGCCTTTTAGGTTTTGGACTTTGCCACCACTGGCAATCGTTTGTACCGCCCCTGTTTCGTCCTTAATTTTTAACAGATAGTTATCTTTGCTGGTTCCTTGCAATACAATATTGCCCGCTGTGCCAATTTGTAATTGCTTGTTTGCCCCAGCATTTTTATTTGCATAGACAAATGCCCCATTGCCAATTGACAATTTTAATTTGTTATCGTCTTGGACACCGCTTGCCCCTTGGTCGACGGCTAATACACCTGTATTGCCACTAAGTGCGGATAAACCATCCTTTTTGGTGTCCGTCGATACAGTAACAACCGCACCCGTTGTACCATCGTATTGCCGTGCGGATATAGTTAGCTCACTGGCGTCGATATATACAACCCGTTTGCTAATCGTACCTTTTAGGTTTTGGACTTTGACATTTTGGGCAATTGTTTTTTCTGTACCTGTTTCGTCCTTAACTTTTAACAGATAGTTATCTTTGCTGGACCCTTGCAAGACAATATTGCCCACTGTGCCAATTTGTAATTGTTTGTTTGCCCCGGCGTTTTTATCTGCATAGACAAATGCCCCATTGCCAATTGCCAATTTTAACTTGTTATCGTTTTGGACACCGCTTGCCCCTTGGTCAACCGTTACTACACCTGTATTGCCACTAACAGCGGATAAGCCATCTTTTTTGGTATCCGTCGATACAGTAACAACCGCACCCGTTGTACCATCATATTCACGGCTGGATACAGTTAGCTCACCGGCATCGATATATACAATCCGTTTGTCAATCGTGCCTTTTAGGTTTTGGACTTTGCCACCACTGGCAATCGTTTGTACCGCCCCTGTTTCATCCTTAACTTGTAACAGATAGTTATCTTTGCTGGACCCTTGCAATTTAATATTACCCACTGTGCCAATTTGTAATTGCTTATTGTTCCCAGCGTTTTTATCCGCATAGACAAATGCCCCATTGCCAATTGACAATTTTAACTTGTTATCGTTTTGGACACCATTTGCCCCTTGATCCGCCGCTACTACACCTGTACTGCCATCAAGAGCGGATAAGCCATCTTTTTTGGTGTCCGTCGATACGGTAACAACTGCACCCGTTGTACCATCGTATTGCCGTGCGGATATAGTTAGCTCACTGGCGTCGATATATACAACCCGTTTGCTAATCGTACCTTTTAGGTTTTGGACTTTGACATTTTGGGCAATTGTTTTTTCTGTACCTGTTTCGTCCTTAACTTTTAATACATAGTTATCTTTGCTAGACCCTTGCAAGACAATATTGCCCACTGTGCCAATTTGTAATTGTTTGTTTGCCCCGGCGTTTTTATCCGCATAGACAAATGCCCCATTGCCAATTGACAATTTTAACTTGTTATCGTCTTGAACACCGCTTGACCCTTGGTCAACCGTTACTACACCTGTATTGCCACTAACAGCGGATAAGCCATCTTTTTTGGTATCCGTCGATACAGTAACAACCGCACCCGTTGTACCATCATATTCACGGCTGGATATAGTTAGTTCACTGGCATCGATATATACAATCCGTTTGCTAATCGTGCCTTTTAGGTTTTGTACTTTGCCACCACTGGCAATCGTTTGTACCGTCCCCGTATTATTCTTAACTTTTAACAGATAGTTATCCTTGCTGGATCCTTGCAAGACAATATTACCGGCTGTGCCAATTTGTAATTGCTTACTATTCCCAGCGTTTTTATCCGCATAGACAAATGCCCCATTGCCAATTGCCAATTTTAACTTGCTATTGTCTTGGACACCGCCTGCTTTTTGGTCGGCGGCTAATACACCTGTATTACCATTAAGGGCGGACAAGCCATCTTTTTTAGTATCCGTCGATACGGTAACAACCGCACCTGTCGTGCCGTCATAGGCACGGCTGGTTACAGTTAGTTCACTGGCATCGATATATACAATTCGTTTGCTTATCGTGCCGGTTAAACCCTTCACTTGTCCACCATCGGCAAGGGCTTTGGCGGTGTCGTCTGTTTTATCGGTAAAGTGCAATACATAGTTATCTTTGTCAGTACCCGTTAAAGTAATTTTGCTTTTTTGGTCAATGGATACTTGTTTGTTGGCACCCGCATTGGTATTGGCAAATTTAAACGCCCCAGCCCCAACCGCACCGCTATTATCAATATTTAGGGTAACTGTATCCCCATTGATTTTACCCATACCTTTGCCTGTATCAAGGGCAACAAAACCATCTTTGTTGGTGGCTATTTTTACTGTGGCTTTGGCTGTGCCATCATAGCCACGGGCATCAAGGGATAATTCGCTGGAATCAAGAACCAATACCCGGGCGGTTACTTCACCGACCAAGTTGGCATTGCCTGACGCAAGCACTTTAACTTCCGCATTGTTGGCAATGGCGGTGCCATCGTGCTTTACAAGTTCATAGTTGCCCGTATTGTCCGCCCCAGCAGTATCGTCTTTTACTAAGGTTAATTTGCTACTATCCCCAGTAAACAATACTTTTTTGTTGCTGCCTTTGTTGGCAGTGGCATATTTAAACGCCCCAGCAGCGATGTTTAGTTTGATGTTATCCCCTTTTATCGCTTTGCCCGCTTCACGGGTGGTGCCATCGTCGATATTAAACCCAACACCAGCGGATTTTAACACCACATCCGCAGTTACAGTTTTATCATAAATCTGTTTGCCCACAACGCTGTTGGCATCTTTAATTTGGAAATCATCGGCTTTTAGGTATAGTTTGCGTTTGCTAATCGTGCCCTTTAAGTCTTTTACTTTGGTATTTTGGGCAAGTGTTTGTACCGCCCCTGATTGATCCTTAACTTTTAACAGATAATTATCTTTGCTGGATCCTTGCAATACAATATTAGCCACTGTGCCAATTTGTAATTGCTTACTATTCCCAGCGTTTTTATCCGCATAGACAAATGCCCCATTGCCAATTGCCAATTTTAACTTGTTATCGTTTTGGACACCATTTGCCCCTTGGTCCGCCGCTAATACACCTGTATTGCCATCAAGAGCGGATAAACCATCCTTTTTAGTGTCCGTTGATACGGTAACAACCGCACCTGTGGTACCATCATATTGCCGGGCGGATATGGTTAGCTCACTGGCGTCGATATATACAATCCGTTTGCTGATCGCACCTGTTAAGCCCTTCACTTGTCCACCATCGGCAAGGGCTTTGGCGGTGTCGTCTGTTTTATCGGTAAAGTGCAATACATAGTTATCTTTGTCAGTACCCGTTAAAGTAATTTTGCTTTTTTGGTCAATGGATACTTGTTTATTGGCGTTCACATTGGCATCGGCGAATTTAAATGCCCCTGCCCCAACCGCACCGCTATTATCAATATTTAGGGTAACTGTATCGCTGGCTATCTTACCTGTGCCTTTGCCTGTATCAAGGGCAACAAAACCATCTTTGTTGGTGGCTATTTTTACTGTGGCTTTGGCTGTGCCATCATAGCCACGGGCATCAAGGGATAATTCGCTGGAATCAAGAACCAATACCCGGGCGGTTACTTCACCGACCAAGTTGGCATTGCCTGACGCAAGCACTTTAACTTCCGCATTGTTGGCAATGGCGGTGCCATCGTGCTTTACAAGTTCATAGTTGCCCGTATTGTCCGCACCACTGGTATCGGATTTTACCAAAGTTAATTTGCTACTATCCCCACTAAACAATACTTTTTTGTTCGCCCCTTTGTTGGCATTGGCATATTTAAACGCCCCAGCAGCGATGTTTAGTTTGATGTTATCCCCTTTAATCGCTTTGCCCGCTTCACGGGTGGTGCCATCGTCGATATTAAACCCAACGCCAGCGGATTTTAACACCACATCCGCAGTTACAGTTTTATCATAAATCTGTTTGCCCACAACACTGTTGGCACCTTTAATCTGGAAATCATCCGCTTTTAGGTATAATTTGCGTTTGCTAATCGTGCCCTTTAAGTCTTTTACTTTGGTATTTTGGGCAAGTGTTTGTACCGCCCCTGATTGATCCTTAACTTTTAACAGATAATTATCTTTGCTGGATCCTTGCAATACAATATTAGCCACTGTGCCAATTTGTAACTGTTTGTTTGCCCCGGCGTTCTTATCCGCATACACAAATGCCCCATTGCCAATTGCCAATTTTAACTTGTTATCGTTTTGGACACCATTTGCCCCTTGGTCCGCCGCTAATACACCTGTATTGCCATCAAGAGCGGATAAACCATCCTTTTTAGTGTCCGTTGATACGGTAACACCCGCACTTGTCGTGCCATCGTATTGCCGGGCGGTTACATTTAATTCACTGGCATCGATATATACAATCCGTTTGCTAATCGCACCTGTTAAGCCCTTCACTTTTCCACCATCGGCAAGGAGCTTATCGGTGTTGTCTGCTTTATCGGTAAAATGCAATACATAGTTATCTTTGTCAGTACCCCCTAAGGTAATTTTGCTTTTTTGGTCAATCGATATTTGTTTGGTGTTGCCAGCGTTTTTGTCGGAAAATTTAAACGCCCCTGCCCCAACTGCACCGCTATTGTCAATAGATAAAGTAACCGTATCCCCATCGATTTTACCCGTACCTTTGCCCGTATCAAGGGCAACAAAACCATCTTTGTTAGTTTTTAATTTCACTGTCGCTTTGGTCTTACCATCATAAACACGGGTACTTATATCGAGTTCGCTGGCATCAAGCACCAATACACGGGCGGTTACTTCACCGACCAAGTTGGCATTGCCTGCGGCAAGTACTTTAACTTCCGCATTGTCGGCAATGGCGGTGCCATCATGCTGTACAAGTTCATAGTTGCCCGTATTATCCGCACCACTGGTATCGGATTTTACCAAGGTTAATTTGCCAGCAGTCCCAGTAAACAATACTTTTTTGTTGGTGCCTTTGTTGGCAGTTGCATATTTAAACGCCCCAGCAGCGATGTTTAGTTTGATGTTATCCCCTTTTATCGCTTTGCCCGCTTCACGGGTGGTGCCATCGTCGATATTAAACCCAACGCCAGCGGATTTTAATACCACATCAGCGGTTACATCTTTATCATAAATCTGTTTGCCCACAGCACTGTTGGCACCCTTAATCTGGAAATCGTCCGCTTTTAGGTATAATTTGCGTTTGTTAATCGTGCCTTGTAGGTTTTGGACTTTGACATTTTGGGCAATCGTTTTTGCTGTACCCGTTTCATCCTTAACTTGCAACAGATAGTTATCTTTGCTGGATCCTTGCAATTTAATATTACCCACTGTGCCAATTTGTAATTGCTTACTATTCCCAGCGTTTTTATCCGCATAGACAAATGCCCCATTGCCAATTGCCAATTTTAACTTGCTATCGTCTTGGACACCGTTTGCCCCTTGATCCGCCGCTAATACACCTGTACTGCCACTAACAGCCGATAAGCCATCTTTTTTGGTATCCGTCGATACGGTAACAACCGCACCCGTCGTACCGTTATATTCACGGCTGGATACAGTTAGCTCACCAGCATCGATATATACAATCCGTTTGGTAATGACAGTTTTCTTGGTGGTATCGTATGCCAATACATAATTCTTGTACGCACCCGTTGTCTTTAATGTTAAACCCGATAAGGTAACCGCTTTATTCGTACCCACAGACCCAGACGCCACAGACCCAGTAAGCGTACCCGTCATAGCATCCGCCAAGCTAGGTTGTGTACCATCCGCAGCCAACCAACCGCTGTAACTACCATTGCTAACCGTTACCGCCTTCGAACCATCGTAAACACGGGAGGCAACTGTTCCCGTTACTGTCAATGTGCGTTTGCTAATCGCACCTGTTAAGCCCTTCACTTGTCCGCCGTCAGCAAGGGCTTTGGCGGTGTCGTCTGTTTTATCTGTAAAGTATAATACATAGTTATCTTTGTCAGTACCCGTTAAAGTAATTTTGCTTTTTTGGTCAATCGATATGGGTTTGGTGGTGCCAGCGTCTTTGTCGGCGAATTTAAATGCCCCTGCCCCAACCGCACCGCTATTGTCAATAGATAAAGTAACTGTATCCCCATTGATTTTACCCGTACCTTTGCCCGTATCCAAGGCAACAAAACCATCTTTGTTGGTGGCTATATTTACTGTGGCTTTCGTCGTACCCTCATATTGACGGGCACTTACAGCCAATTCGCTGGCATCAAGCACCAATACACGGGCGGTTACTTCACCGACCAAGTTGGCATTGCCTGTGGCAAGTACTTTAACTTCCGCATTGTTGGCAATGGCATTACCATTGTACTGTACAAGTTCATAGTTGCCTGTATTATCCACACCACTGGTATCGGCTTTTACTAAGGTTAATTTGCCAGCAGTCCCAGTAAACAATACTTTTTTATTGGTGCCTTTGTTGGCATTGGCATATTTAAACGCCCCAGCAGCGATGTTTAGTTTGATGTTATCCCCTTTAATCGCTTTGCCCGCTTCACGGGTGGTGCCATCGTCGATATTAAACCCAACGCCAGCGGATTTTAACACCACATCGGCGATTACATCTTTATCATAAATCTGTTTGCCCACAGCACTGTTGGCACCCTTAATCTGGAAATCATCCGCTTTTAGGTATAATTTGCGTTTGCTAATCGTGCCTTTTAGGTTTTGGACTTTAATATCTTGGGCAATCGTTTTTTCTGTACCTATTTCGTCCTTAATTTTTAACAGATAGTTATCTTTGCTGGACCCTTGCAATACAATATCGCCCACTGTGCCAATTTGTAATTGTTTGTTTGCCCCGGCGTTCTTATCCGCATACACAAATGCCCCATTGCCAATTGACAATTTTAACTTGTTATCGTCTTGAACACCATTTGCCCCTTGATCCGCCGCTACTACACCCGTATTACCATCAAGGGCGGACAAGCCATCTTTTTTGGTATCCGTCGATACAGTAACAACCGCACCCGTTGTGCCATCGTACTGACGGGCGGATATGGTTAGCTCACTGGCATCGATATATACAATTCGTTTGCTTATCGTGCCGGTTAAACCCTTCACTTTTCCACCATCAGCAAGGGCTTTGGCGGTGTCGTCTGTTTTATCGGTAAAGTGCAATACATAGTTATCTTTGTCAGTACCCGTCAGGGTGATTTTACTTTTTTGATCAATCGATACTTGTTTATTGGCGTTCACATTGGCATCGGCGAATTTAAATGCCCCTGCCCCAACTGCACCGCTATTATCGATATTCAAGCTAACCGTATCCCCACTGATTTTACCTGTATTTTTGCTCGTATCCAAGTCAACAAAACCATCTTTGTTGTTGATTATGTTTACTGTGGCTTTTGCTGTATTATCATAGGCACGGGTACTTACATCGAGTTCGTTGGCGTCAAGCACCAATACCCGTTCGGTAATGTCGATTTTATTGGGGGTGTCCGATATCAATATATAATTAGACGCAACACCCTTTTGCTTTAATGTTAAGCCCTGCAGGTGAACCACTTTATTCTTACCCACATTCCCATTTTGCACTATCCCATATAAAGTACCATCCATAATCTTTCCCGGGTAATCATCTCCCGGAGAACCATCCGAATCCAGCCACCCCATATAGGTTATGTCGCTAACCTTTATAACATTCGTTCCATCATAAACACGGTTTGCCGCTGTTGCGGATACAGTTAAATGGCGTTTGGTAATCGTGCCTTTTAGGTTTTCGACTTTGATATTTTTGGCAAGATCTTGTTCTTTACCTTTTTCGTCCTTAACTTTTAACACATAGTTATCTTTGCTGGACCCTTGCAATACAATATTGCCCGCCGTGCCAATTTGTAATTGCTTACCGTTTGAGCCTGATGAAAAAACATGCTTATCCGCATAGACAAATGCCCCAGCGTCAATTTTCAATTTTAACTTGGTATCGTCTTTGGCACCGCTTGCCCCTTGGTCGGCGGGTACCACACCCGTATTGCCAGTAGCGGCGGACAGGCCATCTTTTTTGGAATCTGTGGACACGGTAACAGTTGCATCTACACTACCATCGTATTGCCGTGTGGTTACATTTAATTCACTGGCATCGATATATACGGTGCGTTTCTTGATGGCAACCCCAGTTGTAAAGGCGTTAATTTTGGGGGCATTACTGGTTGCACTAAACAACCCATATACGGGTTTGCCCTTGCCATTTTTCACTGTTGCCGTATGTCCCGTCAGCAAGATTTTATTGGCTGATACGGCGGCAGTATCATAGTTTGCCTGCATACTCCCGGTTGCTAAGGTGATTTCAAATTCTTCGTCATATGTTACCCCAACCGCATCTGATTTTAAAGAAAACTTTAATTCCCCCGATGCCTGATCTGTTGTAAATTGGTCGGTGGCTGTATCAACACCTTTAATTTTCAACGATGCCCCCGCCTTGTTGGCGGTTGTTGTGCCATCATATGTTTTGCTAACCGTGGTTAAACCGCTAACATTTAAAGTAACTTGGCTACTGGGATCAATAGAATACACAAAGCCTGATTTTCCCTTAATAGCTTTGCTGGTATCGGTTTCGGTGGTGTTTGACGCAAAATCTGTGCCCCCATGGGATTTATTAAATTGTACAAAATCATATGCAGTACCCCGATTCCAAAACTTCTTAGCATCATCTAGTGTTTTTGCGTATATCAGAAACCGCCCATTGCCATCGGAGTTGGTATCGGTGGTATTTAACGACAACACCGCAGGACCGCTTGATTGGTTATCGTAGGTGTGTGCCACCAATTCAATACCCACATCCCCCGTTTTTAAGTCCTTGGTGGATTTAATATATCCTTTGTTACCGCTATCATCGTCACCAAGGATAACAATTTCTGATTCATGGTTGACATCGGCACCAGTGCCTTGGTGTATAACACTCACCCGTTCGCCTTCCGCACGCCACAGGGTGATTTTACCCGTATATTTTTTGTTGGCAGTGTTGCCATTTCCTTGCTGCATCTTGAGTATAACATCGCCGGCGGATGCGGTAAGGGTTTTCCCCCCTTGCACATTAATTTCCGCTTTGCCCGCATCCCGATCGGCAATCACCAATTTTTTATCGCCATTGTCCCCATCGGTAATGGCATTGCCCGTATAATTGGCAATCAAATTTATGCCTTTTTTGACTTTTATATCCGCATTGACAAAAATGGACCGTCCCGCAATCAGGGTTAATTTCCCATCCCCAGTGGTGGTAAGATCCGCATTAACGGTAATATCGTTGCTGGCAACAATTTTTAAATCCGTCCCTGCGTTTAACTGTGCCTTATATGCGGATGGGATACTAAATATATCAAACAAGTATGCCGCCCCCCGACCGGCACCGCCAGTAGCATCGCCCGCCGCCCCGACAACCAATTTTTGGGCACCGTCGGTTAATGCCACCGCCTGTCCGAATCGATCGTCCGCAGCCAGAGTAACCCCAGGTGTATCATTTCCAATGTGGGATACATACGATACCGTATTATCCGCATTGACATTAAATAAAAATACCGCACCATACGCCTTGTTATCGCCGGAGACATCCTCAGCTTCGGCTGCCCCAACCGCTAATTTTGTGCCATCCCCACTAAACGCAAGGGCACTTCCAAGACCAGCACTGTTAAGAGGAGTACCGCCGGCATCTGTAACCATGTCAAATGTCTTTTCCTTTTCAAGAGTTAAATCATTTTTAATTGTAAATATGTGTACCGTATCTTTTCCTGATATATGTGATCCCACTGCCAACTTGGTACCATCTTTATTCATGGCAATCGATCGTCCAAATTCATCGTCCTCAGCAAGATCAGGCATACCCAAAGTGTTAGTTGTTCCCCCATCAGATAATTTTTTTGCACTTGTTACCGCATTTAAATTATCTAGTTTTATCAGATACAATCCCCCCGCACTATCTTTGTTATCTGCATCCTGTAAAGCGGGCGAGGTTACAGCTAATGTTGTGCCATCGTCGCTCAGTGCAACACCCATGCCAAATTCATCATCTTTTGCTATGGTGACTTTACCATCATCAGCAATTTTTACCACATTGGTAGACTGTGAAAAAGTACTGTTAAGGGTATACACATATACTTGACCGGTTTTCGTACCATCGCCCGAATTAGATATTGGGGCACCCACCGCTAATTTTGTCCCATCCCCATTTAATGCCACACTTCCACCAAATCCATCCCCCGCAGATAAATCCGCATCGTCGGCTAATGTCAATTTTAAGGTAATAGTATCGCCCCATTTGGTATTGGCACCCACTGTAAATAGAAACACTGCCCCTGAATCCGCTTCCCTATTCGAATCCCTAAAGGGGGCACCAACGACCAACTTCGATCCATCATTGCTGATTGCCACCGAACGCCCAAAACCATCTTGATCGGCAAGGGTTACCCCCCCCCCCCCATGGGCAATCTTTTTCGCTTGTTCGATATTGCTCCCAAAACCGCCAAGGGTTACATTCTTTGGATCAAGTAAAATGATACCCCCGCCCACATTGATGCGTTTTAAACCAAAACTGTCGACTGTGCGTTTGCCGGATATTTCAACCGCACCCCCTGTATTCTTTCCTTGGGCATCGATTTTGGCATAATTGTTGGTGGTATCCTCCGCCCATACAATCGCCGTTCCCCCCGTGCCATGTGTGGATGATATGTCGATGTGTACCCCCGTACCCAGCGATGTTTTGGTGGCGGATGCTACATCCGTATTATGCGACCAGCGATTTATAAACAGATGTTGGGTTTTATCGTCAAGCCCACTGGTTTTTGGATCATATGCACCGCCTTGAAATGCACCGCCAAGCCGAATCCGTCCGCCCTGTGTTTTACCCGATGCGGACAATGTGCCAGAAAACAGCCCAACCAAACCGTTATTATTGCTGATGTCAATATATCCACCCTTACCCTGTGTGCTATTGGCGGTAAAATTGGCGGATCCCAATACTTTTGTCCCTGATGCACCCGACATGCCACCGATAAAGGAAATTTTACCACCGCCCGATGTACCGGATACATCATATGTGGTGCTGGCGTTCAAAATCGCCCCCTGTTGTAGGGCAACGGCAATCGTACCGCCCTTGCCATTTTTTGCCATTGCCGACACGGTCCCAGAACTGGTCAATTGATCAGTGCTTATGTCAATTGTACCTGCATTGCCTGTGTCTGCATTGGCGGTGATTGTTGCCTTGTCGCCCATATTTAAGGCACCACCGCCAATGGAAATAACACCATCCTGTGCAGACACTGTGTTTGCAGAAACTATACCATTTATGGATATGGTTTGTCGTAAAATATCCGAGGCGTCCGCAACCGTAATATCAATAAAACCGCCATTGGTTTGTATATCCCCATTTAGGTCGATCGTTGCCGATAGTTTGTTACCATTCGCATCTTGCAGGGTGTTCCACATATCCGTTGGCACCTCGACCCGTAAAAAATCGTTGTCGCCAAATGCCATAATAATCTTTTCACCACCGGCAAATCCCACCTTGCCCACATGGGCACGGACAATACCGTCGTTTTTCACCGCACCGCCCAGCAATGCCACAAATCCCCCATCATTTACTTGTATGGACCCCCGATTATCGACAACGCCATTTTTACCATTTTTGGTAAAAGTAAAATCACCGTTTAAGAAATCGTTGTTATCAATATCCAGAGTCGATGCAACAAAATTACCGGTGTCGATCACCCCGTCCTTGGTAATCATAATACCATTGGGGTTAATCAAAAATACACTGCCCTTCGCATGGATTTGCCCAGCAATCTGTGTCGTAACATCACCCGTTACCCGGTTTAAGGTTGCGGAATCGGTGCTGGGTTGGTGAAAGTTTACTGTGTTATCCTTACCCACAGAAAAACTGTGCCAATCGATAATAGCTTTATCTGAGGTTTGATCGATGTGTAACACATCGCCCTTATACTGAATGTGTGCGTCCCCACTGGACACAGATCCCCCTTGGGGTAAATCAGCACCCGCATAAGACACACCCGTATAAGACACCCCTGCAATCAATAGCCCGGTCGCACACAAAGAGCTGGCGGTTTTTAAGGCGAATTTTACGGATTTTGTAACAGATTTTTTATGCAACATTTTCATTTCCTTACATACTTTCTTTGTTTATATAATAATAAATACTTGTTATAAACCCCCTTATGTATATAGGGTATTTTTGTATGACCTTGCCAAAATACCACCCCTTTTCAGTATATGCAATACTTTTTTCTTAAAAAAAAAAAAAAATACATAAAATCAATAGGTTACAGATATTATACTTTTTATAATACACTGCATTATGATATATGGGGCATGACACCCCATTGGTATGGTATTATATATGTTTATATTTTGGATTTGGATTTTTGCTGTGCAGATTTTTGCTGTGCGGATTTTTGCCGTGCGGTTTGTCGGGCTTGTTTTGCCCGTATATATTGTTGTGCTTGTTCATAAGGGGTTAATGTTGCCACCTTATGGTAATTTTCATTATATTTGCCTACGCCCATTTGTTTATCCCCTTTGTTTATTTTATATACACTTGGTTTTATACACATTTGCTTGTGTTTTTATGTATGCACAGGGTATATACTATAAAATTTTTTATAACAATGTGCAACTGTTATTTTTTATCTTGATACGACTGAATCCACTACGACTGAATCCACAAAAAAAGGGGGATATACCCCCCTTATTTGCACATGTGCTTATTTTTTAATATGTATTAAATTTCCATTTGTAATATACGCCAACGGAAGTATCGTTTATCCCCTTGCTGTGGTTGATGTCTTGGTGGTGCAGGATATTAAAGCGTACCGTATGCGGTTTGTCCTTAATGTCCGCTTGGTAAAACGCTTCGACCATGCGGGCCTTACCATTGGGGACAACGCTGACTTTATCGGTTCGATACGACAGGTTTTTATCCTTGTCCCGCCCGGTGTTGTAACGCAGGCGGGCATCGCCCCGAACGACCCGCAACGGCATGCTGTACGATACACCGAATTTGCCCATATGGGTACGATTGACAAAAGGTTTGCTAAACGCTATGCCAAAATCGGTGGATTCGATGTTGCGGACATTTTGCAAACTGGCACCAAAACTGCCCCGGGTGCGGGTAAGCCCATAATGGGCGTATCCATAAATATCGACCCCCTGCAATTTTGTGCGGGCTTTTAATCCAACAAACGATGTGGTACTTGCCCCATCGGTGGCAAAAATCCCATCGCCCTTTGCCCCCAATATGCGGTCCCGTTCGTATACAATCTTAGCGGACGGTGTAAAGGTGGTGGCATGGGATATAAAGGGGCGTTCGATACCATACGCCAGGGTGCCATTTTTGGGGTTCACAGCACTGACAAAATTCAGGCTACCCACGGGGGCACGATAATTTAAATGGTCGCCCAAAATGGCATTGACCCCATTTTTGTTCGACGCCACAAATCCCATCTGGGTTGCGGTTTGATGCCCATCGGGGGCATAGGATAATCCGCTGGTATCTAACGGGGTATTTACAATAGGGGTGTCCTGTACATGTGGCTGTTGGCTCGCCAATTGTAGGGCGGAATATACATTTTTATGTTCGCCCCCCTTGACAAAACCGCTTATCCGCCGTTGGAAAGGGGCGTGCAGGGTGTCATATACAGTAATGATTTTATCATTAAAAGCGGTGTGCAATCCGGACCCAAATGCCCCGGACGATTGTAGTTTCGAATGCCGGGATATGTCGAGTTGTGCCGTGTTTAAGTTGTTGCCATTCGATGCGGTGCTGGTGGGTCCCACCTGTGCCATGGCAAGATCCAGTCGCAATGTCCCATTGCCAAATTCTTCGGAACATCCGGTCGGGCTGATACAATCCGCTTCGACGGTGGGGGTTACCACATCATTTTCCCGATTTCTTAATCGGGTGCCATTTTTTAATTGGTGACGGGCGGTGTATAACAGGCGGTATCTGATTTCTTGGGCGGTAAGGCTGTTAAATTTTTCGCCGATCATGGCAAATGCTCCGGTCACCAGTGGAGTGGAAAATGAGGTGCCTTGTCTCTCTGAATTATCCATTAATTGTCCAAAATTGGCACCGGGGGTCCCATCACTATTCCGTGTTTTATCACGATCCCGTGCCGCTACCCGTACGCCAAGGGCGGTCATACAATAATATTTTGCCACGCCACAGCGGTTGGCAAACCTCGCCTCTTTACCAGATGAATCAATAGCGGACACACCAATCATAAACCAAGACAATTTACGGTTATGATACCCATAGCGCACATTAACACTGGCTTCATTAAAGGCTTTTCTCCTTACGCTATTGCCATTGCCGGTGCTATATACCATAATCGGATTGTCTTTTGCCGCATGGGTTTTGTCCCGATACAAGCTGTCATAATCTTGCACAAGCCGGTCTTTAAGTTGAAATACATGTACCACATTTTCCTGTTCCTTATTACAATCGGCACGGGATGTGCCGCCTTCCAGACACTCCGCATATACTTCTGCATAGGTTAACCCAGCGGATTTTTGGGATTCGTAACTGTTGTTAATGGCAAGGACGCCATTATTGATGGCATGCTGATACGCATCCCGATAATTCTTAGCGGGGCGGGGGTTGGTACGCCCCACTGGATTTAACGACACAGCCCCGGTAAAATTGCCCACCTGATAGGCGTACAGGGATGCCCCATTGGCAATGCCAAACTTTGTGCCCACCATTGCGGAGCTGACACTTAATCCATGTTCGGTACCACTGCGATCCGCTGTGTAGCCGGGGGGACACTTGCCATCGGCAGGCATTTTTAAATCACCTGTCTTGGGTATGTTACCCCCTTCCTTACAATACTGCATATTGGGCAGGGCAGATTTGGAAAATCCCAAAAATTCCTTGCCATCCATACCGATGCCGCCGGCAATACGGCTGTTGCCCGATGCGTCCTGAAATTCCGCATCATCACGCACATATACGCCCGGTTCAAAGATACCCACTTTTTTCCCCTTGCCCGTATAGCGATTAACATTGGTATCCCCAGCGGTTAATCCAGATGTAAAGTGCTGACGCCAAGGGAACGATCGATTCCTAACGGATCCCCCTTGTACCGCCCCATCATTAGGCACCCCATTTAAATATGTGGGACGCACCACAGGATCCGGCACCGGTGCAGGGGGTTTAGGTGCAGGTGCAGGTGAAGACCCACCACCAGAATCCCCGCCGGATCCGCCACCGGATCCACCACCAGAACCACCACCGGATCCACCGCCAGACCCACCACCAGCAGTTGGGGTGGTTGCTGTGCCAGACCCACCCCCGCCACCGCCACAGGCGGTTATAATAAGGGCGGTGCTTATAATAATTAAAGATTTAAGTATGTGCATGTTTTTATCCTAATACTTATTTAGGTTATCTGAGATTTACTTACCAATTTTTATATATTGTGTACAATTGTAATAAATTATATATGTATTGTCAATATAAAACATAAGGTTTAATGGATTTTTTTTACCATTAAAATCACAAAAAATACCCCCCCAATAAAAGCGGTTACAATGCCAATCGGCAATTCTTGGGGGGCAAAGATATATCGGCTAAGGGCATCGGCCCATACCAAAAACAACCCGCCAAAAATGGCACTGGTGGCAATCAACACCCGATTATTTGCCCCGACAAAAAACCTGCAGGCGTGCGGTATCATAAGCCCAACAAAGCCAATGGCACCGCTGATGGCGACACAAACGCCGGTTATTAACGCACACAATAAAAACAACCGATACCGTACCCGGCTGGCATGTACCCCCAAGGTAAATGCCGTATTATCGCCCGCCATAATTGTATTTAAATTACGGCCTTGCAACGATGCGTATACAACCCCGATACTGATCACTATAAACGGTATCCATATCATATCCCAACGGGCAAGCCCCATTCCCCCAAGCATCCAAAACAATACGGAAGTTGCTGTATTATTTTCCCCCTGAAAAATCACAAAATTGGTTATTGATATGAGCAAAAATGACACGGCAACCCCCGATAACAACAACCTTTCGGGGGATACGGATTTTTTACCGCCATAGGCAATCGTCATCACCAACCCCATGGCACACACTGCCCCGATAAACGCCCCCAGCGACATGGCATATACCCCCCCGCCGACCCAGACGATAACAACAACCGCCCCCAATGCCCCGCCCGATGAAATACCAAACAAATGCGGATCGGCAAGGGGGTTACGCATAACCGATTGTAAAATCCCCCCAACAACCGCCAACCCCGCCCCCACAATAAACGATAACAACGAACGGGGCGTGCGGATATGCCAAATAATTGGATCGTTTGCCACCCCCGATTCGCCCCCAATAGCATGTGCCCATAACACCCGTATCACATCGGACAATGGTGTATGGGCAATGCCAATCGACATGGTGTACAGGGTGCTAAGCACGGTAATACAGGACATAACACTTAAAAACAACAGGGTATATGGGGGGGGGATTTTGTGCATGGTATGTTTATGTGTAATATATCCCTTATTTATACAGGGCTTGTTTTAAGGCCGCAATGGCGGAAATGTTGTGGGGGGATGGGGTTACATGGGCATATGGCAACACGATAAACACCTGATCTTTAATGCCATTGGTGTGGGCAATTGCCGGTAAATTTAACAAGTATTCGATTTTTTGCTGGGCGGTATTTGCCCCATAATCGACAATAATATACGCATCCGGGTTTGCCGATGCGACCTGTTCCCAGGATACCCTTGCCCATGATTTTTGTAAATTTTGCATGGCATTTACCGCCCCTACCGCCTGAATTAAAGCGGACGGCATGCCATATGCCCCGGCGGTAAAGGGGGCATCGCTGATATCGTCGAATACAAATACTTTTTTTGGGGTGTGTTGGGGGGGAATATCGCTTATGGTTGTGGCAATATGCTGTTTATACGATTCAATTAAGGTATGTGCCTTGTCCTGAATGCCAAATACAGTGCCCATTGCCCATATGTCATCGTATAAATCCTGCATCTGGGCGGGGTGCTGTTTTTGTCCCACATGGACACAGGATTCTTTTAATTCATAAGATAAAATGTCAAATGCCGCCAACCGATTCGGATTAAAATCGCTGGTGGGGGTAAACCCATAATTCCAACCGGCAAACACAAAATCCGGCTTGGCGTTCAAAATCACCTCCAGCGATGGGTATTTACGGCTCAGTTCCTGCGTATCTGGGTGTAATCTTTGCTTAAATTCGGGGCTGAATGTATGCCACCCAGAAATGCCGGTAACGCCTATGATTTTATCGGCTAATCCCAAGGCAAGGGCAATTTCCGTGATGTTAATATCATGGGTAATCAAACGGCGGGGGGGCGTGGCAACCGTAACCGTCCGTCCGCACGATTGCACGGTTACGGGAAACGCCGCCGCCCAAGAAGGATAAAATAAAGAAGGATAAAATAAAGAGGAATAAAATAAAAGGGAATAAAATAAGGGGTTTATATACTTGATCCCGAAAGTATTATTTATCTTTAAGGTAAGCGTTAATTTCATCTTTAATGTCCTGTAAATCTGCCCGCACCCATTCGTGTTTATTTTCAAATGTGTTATGTATATGTTTTTCTAATGCCCGATAATGAGGTGTTAATACGCTATACTCATCGTCGTATCCCCTGTTGGGGTCGCTGGTTTGATAGGAATTAAGCCGTTGCTTTAAATTTAAGGCAACCCCCACTTTATATTCATTGGGATATGCTTTATTTGAAATCACATAAACATATTTTTGATGCTGATAATCCTTCCCTGTATCCGTTCTTTTTGGTGAATCTGTATAAAAATAGGGTTTCTTATCAACTTCAAATAATGTGGGATGAACCTCTTTTGATAATCTTTCGCGCACCAACTCATATGCCATAAAAGATATGTCGATACCTACCCATTGGCGGTCCAGTTGTTCCGCAGCAACACAAGTGGTGGCACAGCCACAAAAAGGGTCGAGAACAACATCGCCTTTATTTGAAGATGCTTTAATAATCCGTTGTAATAATGCCAACGGTTTTTGTGTAGGGTATCCTATGCGTTCTTTATTCGTAGCCCCCCATGAAATATCGTTAAAAACATCGTGCATTGATACCCCTTTTTTTACTATCTTTCTTTTTACATATGCACCTTGTTTATCCTTGACCCTTACCAATTTATTATTTTTATCCCGTATTCTTATTGTGTTTTCAATATACTTTTCATCAGCATAATCTTGGTATTGAACATGAAATATAAATGTATCAGTTTTGGAATATCTTAAAATAGTATCATGGTTTTTTTGAAAATTACTGGTAGTATTACTCCATTTTTTATAATGCCATATAATTTCATTTCTAAATTGTTTTTCGCCAAATATACAATCCATCATGATTTTTATGTAATGGCTCATGGTTGGGTCACAATGTAAATATATACTTCCTGTATGTTTTAAAATTCTGTGGCATTCTATTAAACGGATTGCCATATATGCTACATAACAAAAATTATAAGAGTTCCGTCCATCAATATTTTTGATACCCAATAAAAAATTATGTAATTTTTCATTGTCTTCTTTTATCGATTCAACCCATTCTTGTTTTACATCTTCTAATCTGAACCAGTCTTTAAAACTAGCCCCCTCCGCACTACTTCCTATCGGTGCAGTAAATACCTTTTTCTTATTAAATGGGGGGTCTAGGTATATTAAGTCAATAGTATTTGAATTGATACCCTTTAAAATATCGAGATTGTCTTTACAAAAGATTGTTCTGTTTTTAATCGTACTTTGAAGCATGACGATGATCCTTTCAATTGTTGTGCATGTGTTATAATATAAAGTAAAATCGTATTCAAGTGTATAAAGTTCTATATTTTATGTCCTTGCGGAGGTATGTATATAAATTCCTAAAATAAAGGGGACACCCCCGCATATATCCCCCCATATATATGAAAAACCACTTTAAAAATTGTATAAAAATTGCATTTGGGATACCTATGTATACTGTATCTGTACTTGGGGAATGGTGCTGTTGTTCGGGGTGTATACCCCCGTGTGTACGCCAAACAAAGTATAAATCGTATGCGGGGTTAAAACCGCATGGGGGGTGCCGTGTTGGATAATCTTGCCGTGTTTTAGGCATATAATATAATCCGCATAAGACGCCACCACATTTAAATCATGTAACGATGCCAACACGGTAATGTGCATGGATTTTACCAACTTTAAAATATCCACTTGTTGCTTAATGTCCAAATGGTTTGTCGGTTCGTCAAGAATCAATACTTGCGGGGTTTGTGCCAACGCTCGGGCGATTTGTACCCGTTGTTTTTGCCCGCCGGATAAGGTGGCAAACGGGGCATCGATAACATGTAATAAATTGACCTTTTTTAAGGCGGTTGTTACAAACGCATGGTCGATATGATTGGGGGATTGTAATGGGCTAAGGTGGGGATAACGGCCCATCATGACAATATCGGCAACGGACATCCCCAAATCGACGGGCGAATCCTGTAACACGGCACCGATACATTGGGCAATACTTTTACGGGGCAGACTTTTTACTGATACGCCATTTAACAAAATATCGCCTTTAATGTGTTGTAAATGGGTATGGACACATTGCAACAGGGACGATTTTCCCGCCCCATTTTCACCGATAACCGCCACAAAAGACCCACTGGAAACCGTATAGCAAATGTCTGATAAAACAGGGGTATTATCCACATGTAACGATACATTGGCAAATTGTATATCCACTGTTCCCCCCTTATATTTTACATGTGCACATGGATTCGTATAACCAATTGTTATGATGCAATTGTTATGATGGGTGCAGTATATAGGGTTTACCCCTATTTTTCAACCACAAAAAATCATAAAACCTGTTTTTATGATTGCATATTTGGGCAAGGCGTTGTAAAATTATATACGCAACATATAAGCATAATATAAAATACAAGTATAGTAAGAATATAAGAGAAAACAGATGTTCATATATATATGTAACCGCTTGATACAGGCAATAATGGTGATGTTGGTTGTCGCTATTATTGCATTCGTCATGTTTCAGTTTGTCGGTAATCCGGTCGATGCCATGGTCGGGCTATATACCACCACCGAAGACCGCATGGCGTTGGCACAACAATTGGGGTTAAACGACCCCTTTTATATACAGTTTTTCCGTTTTATCGGCAATGCCGCACAGGGGGAATTTGGCATATCGTATGTGCAACGGGTGCCGGTGTCCGAATTGATTGCCGAACGGTTGCCCGCCACCTTGGAATTGGCATTTATATCCGCCTTATTATCGGTGATTATTGGCATTCCGTTTGGCGTATATGCGGCGATTCATCGCAAAACCTTGGGGGCAACGGCAGTCACCATATTTTCGTTAATTGGTGTATCGTTACCGACTTTTGTGATTGGGCTCGGGCTGATTATGGGGTTTTCCGTTGTGTTGCCATGGTTGCCCTCATTTGGACGGGGCGAAGTGGTGCATATAGGCTGGTGGGGAACGGGATTATTGACAGAATCCGGAATAAAATCGATCATCTTGCCGGCGTGTACATTGGCATTATATCAAGTAACCATGGTTATGCGATTGGTGCGGGCGGAAATGCTGGAAGTGTTACAAACCGATTATATTAAATTTTGTCGGGCACGGGGATTAAAAAACTTTTCGATATATTTTACCCATGCATTAAAAAATACTTTGGTACCGGTGATTACCATTATCGGGTTGCAACTGGGCGGTATTATTGCTTTTTCCGTGGTCACCGAAACTGTGTTTCAATGGCCCGGTATGGGATTGTTGTTTATCCAAGCGGTCAGCAGTGCCGATATTCCAGTGATGTCCGCATATCTTGTGCTAATTGCATTTTTCTTTGTATTGACAAATTTTATTGTCGATATATTGTATTTATTGGTCGACCCACGATTACGGGTAAAATAAAGGAAAACACTGTATGAAAAATCATATGCAACAATTTTTAGACAGCGACCTGTACCATGGGTTTAAGGAAAGTCCCTCCGCCCTTGTCAGTTTATTGTTGTTACTGGGAGCTGTTTTTGTTGCCCTGTTTGCCCCATGGATTGCCCCTTATGATACCCTTGACATGGCACAAGTGGATCTGATGAATGGGGATTTACCACCATCGTGGATGCCCTATGGGGAATCCGCATTTATTCTGGGTACGGATGATCAAGGACGGGATTTATTATCCGCTATTATGTTTGGGATTCGCTTGTCGTTTACCGTTGCCATCTGGGCGGTGCTTATATCATTGGTGTTTGGGGTTATGATGGGGCTTATTGCCGGGTATTATGGCGGGTGGGTCGATGCATGCATTATGCGCATTGTCGATATTCAATTGTCCCTGCCAGCCATATTATTGGCATTGCTTATCAGTGGCATTGCCATTGTAATGGTCCCCCCCGAACGACAAACGGATATGGCAATGCCCGTGCTGATTATTGCCATTGCCATTGCCACTTGGGTCAATTATGCCCGCACAGTACGGTCATCGACCTTAGTACAAATGCAGTTGGAATACATACAAGCTGCAAAATTGGTGGGGTTTTCGAATGGGTATATTATGATTCGCCACATTTTGCCGAATGTATCCGGACCGATTTTGGTGATTGGTACCATCGACTTTGCCGTGGCAATCTTATTCGAAGCCTCCTTATCGTTTTTGGGGGTGGGATTGCCCCCAACCATGCCATCCCTTGGCACGCTTATTCGGGTGGGGAGCGATTACCTGTTTTCTGGACAATGGTGGGTGGTGGGGTTTTCCGCACTGGCACTGTTTACCATTGCCATTTGTGTCAATCTTGTGGGCGATCGCTTACGGGATATTTTAAACCCAAAAATACGATAAAGGGTATGATATTATGGTATTACACATTGAAGATTTAACCGTAAAATATCCGTCCCGTCGGGGCGAGGTGTCCGCCATCGAAGGGGTATCGTTACATTTACAAGCCGGCGAGATTTTAGGGGTGGTGGGGGAATCTGGGGCGGGCAAATCGACCATTGGGACGACCGTTATGGGGCTATTAGCCACACCGGGATATGTGGCAAATGGGCATATTACCTTAATGGGCGATCGCCTTGATAGCAACAATACTCCCCTTATGGAATCGATTCGGGGCAAACGCATAGGCATGATATTCCAAGACCCGATGACCGCCCTTAATCCGCTTTTGACTATCGAAAAGCAGTTGGTGGAAACCATCCGTCGCCATATACCCATGACCACACAACAGGCACAACAACGGGCGGTGGCATTATTACAAGAAATGGAAATTGCCGATGCGGAAAAACGGGTTACACAATACCCACACCAATTCTCCGGTGGACAACGGCAACGCATGGTGATTGCCCTTGCCCTGTGTGCAGAACCGGAAGTGCTGATTGCCGACGAACCCACCACCGCCTTGGATGTGGCGGTGCAATCGCAAATCTTAAAACTGTTACGCAAGCTTGCCCTCAATCGGGGGGTGGGTATTATGCTTATCACCCATGATATGGGCGTTATCAAGGATGTAACCGACCGGGTGGCGGTGATGTTCAAGGGGGCATTGGTGGAAGTGGGTGCCACAGAAACCTTGCTTAACACACCGAATCATCCCTACACCAAAGCACTCATTTCCGCCGTCCCCCCCGGCGACAGAAAAATTGAGCGATTCGTCAATGTGGACAGCATTGAAAAAAATACCGCAATCGGCACCGCCCCTGCGTGGGTGTTACATGAGGCAAAAAATACTATGGATCCTATAACATCCCCCCCTATATTACAAATCAGCGATGTGGATGTACAATTTTTAATACAAGGGTCAATTGTTCCATCGTGGCGGCAATACTTCCATTGCCTCAAAAATATATCATTTGATGTCAAAGATGGTGAAACGGTCGGGATTGTTGGCGAATCTGGGTCGGGCAAGTCGACGGTGGCACGGGTCATTTGTAGCCTGTACCCAGTACAAAAAGGTACTGTGTTATACAAAAATCAACAGCTAAATCCCCCCATACGCAAAAGCAACATACGTAAAGGAATGGGGCGGGAAGTACAAATGATATTTCAGGATCCCTACGCATCGCTTGATGGGCGATTATCCATTAAACATATTATTGGTGCCCCAATGGCATACCACTTTCCAGAACTCAGCAAGAAACAGGTATATGAGCGGGTGCATGATTTGTTAAAATTGGTGGGCTTACCGCCACAATCCGCCTTAAAATATCCCCATGAATTTTCAGGTGGACAACGGCAACGCATCTCGATTGCCCGGGCACTGGGCATGAAACCACGGTTTTTAATTTGCGACGAACCCACATCCGCCCTTGATGTATCCGTACAGGCACAGATTTTAAATTTGTTAAAGGATTTACAAAACGCACTGGGATTAACCATGATATTTATCAGCCACGATTTACCAGTTATCCGCCAAATGTGTGCCCGGGTCATCGTCATGCAAAACGGTGTAATTTTGGAAAACCAAGAAACAGAAACCCTGTTTTCGAACCCCAAAACCGCATACACAAAACAATTACTGGATTTAATGCCAGGACAAAACCGCATTCGTATATAACCATTTGATAAGGACACTATTATGCACATTCGTAACAGCATTCACAACATGACCGATATGTTAACCGCATGGCGGCAAGACATTCATGCCCACCCAGAATTAGCATTCGAAGAAGTACGCACATCGGGATTGGTACAACAACGGTTAAAATCTTTTGGTATCGAAGTACACACCGGGTTTGGCGGCACCGGGGTTGTGGGGGTGATTAAAAATGGTACTTCTGACCGTAAAATAGGGTTTCGGGCGGATATGGATGCGTTGCCGATTACAGAACAAAGTGATATGCCCTACACATCGACCACAGATGGCAAAATGCACGCTTGCGGACATGATGGGCATACGACTATTTTACTGGGGGTGGCAAAATACTTGGCGGAAAACAAAAACTTCGACGGCACAGTATATTTATATTTTCAGCCGGCGGAAGAAGCCGGCGGGGGGGCCAATGTGATGATTCAAGACGGTTTATTTGACCAATTTAAGCCCGATGAAGTGTATGCGTTGCATACCTCCCCTACGCATGCGGTGGGCGAAATTGCCATGGTTGAAGGACCGTTCTTAGCGGCACCAGATGCGTTTACCCTGCATGTGCAAGGCAAGGGGGGACACGCCGCCATACCCCAAATGTGTATCGACCCGATTTATGCCGGGGTACAGATTTGTAATGCGTTACAATCCATCGCCTCACGCAGAGTCGACCCATTGGACAACATCGTCGTCAGCATCACCCGATTTCATGGGGGCGATGCGTACAATGTTATCCCCGACAGCATCGACATATGGGGCACAGTACGAACCATGCAACACGCCACCCGGGAGTATGCGGAAAAAACCCTAGGATCTATTGCCAAAACTGTTGGCAATGCCCATGGGGTAACGGTGGATGTCACATATGAGCGTATGTATCCCCCCACCATTAACGACCCACAGGCGGTAAAATACGCTTGGCAAGCGGCACTCGACACTGTGGGGGCGGACTATGTGCTTGTGGCACCCCGCATTATGGGGGGCGAAGATTTTTCTTATATGTTGGAACAGGTTCCGGGCTGTATGGTGTGTTTGGGCAATGGCAAGGACAGTTTTGTATGCCACCATCCAAAATTTAATTTTAATGACAGTTCTATACCCTATGGGGTACAATGGTTTGTCCATATGGCGGAACAACGGTTAGCAAAAAAATGACGGTACTTATCACAGGATTCGAACCATTCGAGAACGATTCGTACAATGTATCAGGTGCGATTGCCGATCACTTACATAATGCAGTGGTGGCGGGGCATCCCATTGTCGGTGTTACATTGCCTGTGGTACAATACGACAGTATCAGGCAATTAAAACAGTGTATCGATTCGTACCGCCCATCGGTTATTGTCAGTCTAGGATACGCCAGAATATCCAGTTCCCTGCGGATTGAACGCACGGCAATCAATATGGATGATTACCGTATTCCCGATACGGCGGGCAATCAGCCCATTGATGAACGCATATTTGCCGATGCCCCGGATGCGTACTTTGCCAGCCTACCGATAAAGTGTATTACCCAAGCCATAAGAAACGCTGGTATCCCCGCCCATGTCAACGAAACCGCCGGGGTATACCTGTGCAATCATATCTTTTTTGGTGGACTGTATTACACCCAAAATACGCCGATAAAATCCGGCTTTGTCCACCTCCCCCCCGATGAAAAATTGGCAACCACAGATAAAACCACTGGCGATATGATACCCTTCGAAACACAATGTCAGGCGATACGCATTTTAATCGACACCACAATAAACACCCCCCACGACAAAAAAATATCGGGGCTGGGCAAGGCGTGGGATTAAATAAAACACATAAAAAAGAAGGTTGACAAACGCAAAATGATGTAGTAGTGTCAAGTCGTTATATAAACAGGCAACTGTGTGGCAGCTGTGTGGCTTATTTTAATTTCGTTTTTAGTGCAATTTCGCACCATTTTATAAAATTTATACTCATAATGTATACTAGGGGTATTATCATGATAGATTATAAAAAAGCTTTATACACCACAGGCTGTTTGATGGCTTTGTCAATAACACCTGCCATGGGGGCGATTAGCATTATCACCGAACAAGACTTGTTACAATCCCCCGAATCCGGTGTATTGCAAGACACAACAGATATACAGTTTTTATTTGTCAATCGGCAAATTACCCTCAGCAGTGAATCACGCACAGACGATGACGATTCGGACAGCAGCACAGATTCCAATGGCCGCACCAGTAACAACGACAGACAAGACGATTGGGGACGGGATAACGATTGGGGACGGGATAGCGACTGGGGACGGGATAGCGATTGGGGACAGGATAGCAGGTGGGATTGGAAATAAATTTTATAAGATAGTTTAAGATACAGTGTAATATAATCTTCATATACAATATTCATTGACAGTATGGCACATATTGTATACAATGAGTACTATGGGAGGTACTATGAAACAATTAAGGAATATCTGAGTACATATAGGTCAAGATTGGTGTTTTAGGGGTGTATGTATGGGATACCACACAGGCAGTGCTTCGTATCACCACCGCCACAAAATACAAGGCAACATATAAAGGACATACGATGATAAAAAATATAATAAACATGGGAATAGTATTGACGATGGCGGTATTCCTGTCCGCATGTCAAACCACCCAACGCACTATAAACGCTGCAACACAAGAAGCAGATGCTCTGGCAGATAAACAATCAGCGGATTTGAATTTATTAAGTACGACTATAAGAGACTTAACCGCAAAAGCCATAGAAAAGACAGCGGAAAGTGATAGTATAACAGAATCTATTTATAAGTCTTATGGTGAGTATATGAGACAACCTTTATGGAAGAGACTTATGTTAGATGTAGGCGAAGGCCTTACCTTAGGCAATATGCCAGATTCGCTTGGTATGTCTAATATGGATTTTCGTAGATTGAATATAGAGAATTATATGCAAACTTTAATTCTTGACGAACAAGCAAGAAAAACGAGATTGGAAGTTGAAAATTTAAAAGATTATTATACCCGAGCAGAGAGTTTATATGAATCACAAATGAGAACTGCTCAATTTAAATTACAGTCGGCTATATTGGAAAATACGCAAATCACCAAACCCCAATTTGCCCGTCTGGGATTACCCTTAACCGATGCGGAAAAAGAAAAACATATGGTACAATTATCAACGGCACAAAATGGCGATATTTTAATTGAACAACACGCTTTTAATGGCGGGCGGATAACCGCTATGTTTTATTCAAACAATACAGTATTTAAAAAAATACCCAACAAAGACATTTTAACCGCTGTTATGAATGCCCCATTTGTGGTGGACTTTATGGGCGATGGGCGTACTATGGGTTCCATAAAAAACCATTTTAACACCGACCTTGGGGCGGGAAATTATGCCCTGATTGAAAATACCAATCGTACAAAATATTGTGTGGTATTTAGGTTTGCCTATATGCACCCGCATATTGTCCAAGACATTACAACCGACGGGGCATTGTGCCGTTCCGCCGCCGAAGAAAACGCCATTACCATGGAATTTTATGCCAAGGAATTTATAACCGCTTTACATTTAAAGAATAGGTAAAAAATATGAAAAAAGCCCTATATACCCTGTTATACCCCCTATATATTGGCATTGCCCATGCACAATTGGTAACTGGAACCGGTGCCTATATATATGATGGCAATGTGACGGAAAATTTTGCCTGTTCACAAGCGGAAATTAAAGCCCGGACAAACATTATGGAAAAAATTGGCAATACATCGTTTTCCCATCGCAGCGTGTTGCAATCATCAGACGACACCCCAGACGGCAGATTAACCCAACAAAGCGTTGAATTTGGCAGTGCCTATTTCAAACAGATCATCAGCAAAACACAAACCTTCAGCCGTCAAAAAGCGATCAACAATTCGGATCAGAAGTATAATGTCTGTTCCATTACCCTGCAAGCGGAAGTATCACAATTTAAAACCAAAGCCGACCCCAGCTTTACTTTTTCCGTAACCTTGCCGCGCAATCAATATTTTGAAGGCGATTTATTGGAATTTGATATAACACCTGCACAGCGTATGTATGTGTATGTATTTTTATGGCAACCACAAGACACCGCCAAAGAATATGTACGCATATATCAATCCACAGCACCCATTTCCAAAAAACGCACAATACCCGATACTGTAAAATGGAAACTGGTATCCGGAAGCGTTGGCAACACCGCAGATGTCGACACCTTATATATCTTGGCAACCAAACAACCGTTTAATGCCTTGGCATCGTACACATTTCAAGAATTTAACACAACCCTGTTTAAAATCGAACGGGAAAATTGGGATTTAAAAACTATCCATTATACTATTGCAAAATAAAGTATTACGCTTTAACAACTAAGGAGATAAAAACAATGAATAACATTTTAAAATTAACCATCGCATCCGCTGCGGCATTTTTATTGGTGGCATGTGGTACAAAAATACCCGACAAAGGTACCGCAGAATACGATGCCCATGTAAAAAAACAAGATATTGAAAATACCCTAAAAACCACCCCAGATTGGTTTTTAAACATTCCCATATCCGACCAGGAAATTTATGGGGTGGGTACAGGTATTTCCCCCAATATGCAACTCGCTATCGATAAGGCCATACTGGAAGGCAAAGTTTCCTTGGCGGATCAAACCAGTGGTAAGGTATCGTCACGATTAAAACAATTTTCCAAGGAAGTGGGGTCTGATACGGACAAAATTATTATATCGACCATTGAAAAAGTCAGCATAAACGCCATTACCGCCGCTGATGTATCGGGATATATCCGTGACAAAATTATCGTACAAGAAGAAAAGGGACAGAACCGTGTATTTGTATTGCTCAAATTACCTTTTCAGCGGGTGAACAAATTGGCACTGGAGGCGGTCAAAAAAGAGGCTATTTTATCCACAACCTTAACAGAATCCGATGCATTCCAACAGCTGGAAGCGGAACTAGAAAAACTGGAAAGCCAATAATTTAAAACTATTTTAGCCAACAAGCACCGCATTGCAATATGCGGTGTTTTTGTGTTGCAATGCCCCACCCTATCCGCCTATGCCCCATATATAATAAAATTTAGGATCCCTTTATAATGCGTGTAAAGTCCCCTATTTTGGAAAAAGAATTTATTGCCCTTATGGCAACACTTATGGCAATGGTGGCATTTACCATCGATACGATTTTGCCCGCCCTATCTGCCATAGCGTATGATATGGGGGTGGTACAGGGCAACCGCCGGCAATATGTGTTAATTATCGTATTTTTGGGCATTAACATCGGGACTTTTGTGTTTGGACCCTTGTCTGATGCCATTGGTCGAAAACGCCCCATTTTAATAGGAGGCAGCTTATTTTTTGTGGGTAGCATCCTTGGCACATATACGCATAATTTTGATGTGCTGTTACTGGCACGGTTTTTACAAGGACTAGGCATCTCAGCCATGCAAGTCATAAGCATTGCCATCATCCGTGATCAATATAAAGGCGATGCGATGGCACGGATATCCTCATTTGTTATGACTGCGTTTATTATTGCCCCATGTATTGCCCCTTTAATTGGGCAACTGATTATATCCCATGGCAGTTGGCGGTTTATATTTGTATTTTTATTGGTTATGGCGGTTATAAGCACCAGCTGGTTTTGGATGCGACAACATGAAACCTTACATCCCGAAAAACGCATTCCCTTTCGTTATAAGACCTTTTTATCAGGCATCATCGAAGTGGTAACCCACCGCACCACACTCCCTTATGCCATTGCCAGTGGATTATTATTTGGGGCATTTATGGGATACTTGGTATCCTCACAACAGATATTTCAAGACATCTATGGCGTAGGGGCATTATTCCCCATATATTTTGCAATACTAGCCTTAACATTTGGAAGTGCCACTTTTATCAATGGTACTCTGGTATTAAAATTTGGAATGCGTACCTTATGCCATTATGGGTTGTTCAGTATTTGGGGGATTAGCATATGTGTACTGATAATAGTATACATATTTGACATATCCATATTTCCATTACCGATATTTTTAGGGGTCTTATGTTTGTATTTCTTTTGGGAGGGGTTAAGTTTTGGCAATTTAAATGCCATTGCCATGGAACCCATGGGGCACATTGCCGGCATAGCGACATCCATCATAGGATTTATCCGGGGGGCGGTGGGTATCACAACGGGATACTTAGTCGGAAATGCCTTTGATCAAACCATAATTCCCCTGTTTATAGGGCTGTTCATTTGTCCAACCCTATGTATTTTACTTGTCATGTGGAGCAATAAAAAATCACATAAAAGGGGTTTATAACCTTAAAATACCCGCATATGTTTTATAAATGCAGTTGCATTTTGTTGTAGTTGCGGATTGTCTATTAACCCTTTGATGGCACTTTTACCCCATGTTTTGGCGGATTCTTCCACCGATTGTTTGCCTTCGGTAAGCAAGGTTTTTAACAACAGATTCCTACATTGGTTCAAAAATATATTCGACACCATATCGGCTAATTGTTTGTCCAATTTTTCCTGTAATACCCTATTGTGGGTATAGGCAAAAAACTGTTGCATATCTGGATGGGAACTGATAACAGAAAACGCCCAGCGTTGCGTCAATTTTTCTTGTTCCGTTGTGGTATTTTCGATCAAACATGCGGTTAATTTTTGCCCGTTTTCCACAGCATACACCGCTGTTGTTGCCAACATCCATGTTAATCCCATAATTGTTATGTATATTTTCATAATATTCCTTATACTATATATTTATTTTTTATCCTCTGCCCTACCGATTTCTGAATCTTCGCTATCGAATACCCCTTGACGCAACGATGTGGTGGACATGGTGGTAACCGCCACAAAATCGCCCCGGTATTGTTCGGATACACTCTTACGGGTACGCATAGTATACAAACAATACAAAGTGTTTACAAACAACACCGCCAATAAAATCCATGGCATAATAAAGCTGCCTACTATATCCATTAATACACCGACTACAATTGCCCCAAATCCCCCCATGGTGGCAAATCCCAATATCAGCCATGCGGCAACAGATGACATTTCATGCTGTTTTAACCGGTCGTTAATGTGGCTGGTGGTAAGGGGATGCAGTGGTGCCATAAATGCCCCCACCAAAAACACAGACACCAATAATATATCCGCTTGCTTAACAATACCCGCATAAATAATGCCAACAAAACCAAGAACGCTACAAAAACTAGACAAGCAAATTATCCGCCGTCTGTCCATACGATCAGATACCCACCCCAGCGGATATGTGGACACAGCAGACCCCACCCCAAAAACCAACATAGACAACAACGCATAGGTGCTATCGAATCCCATATTTATGGCGTATATCACAAATACACTGTTAAACACGCCAATGGCAAATAAGGCAAGTAAAATTCCTTTTACCCCATATGGGGTACGGGCATATAAGGTTTTTAAACTGATTCGTTCGCTATATTCTTGTTCCGGGGCTTCCCGTGCCACCAAGGCAACGGGTAAAAACGCCAACGATGTTACAATAGACGCCATCAAAAACAATGTCTGTGTATTGTTATCCACCGCATTGATAATCAGAGGGCTAAGGGCATATATGACCACCAATAACAGGCTGTATATGGAAAATACTTTGCCCCGATGTTCGTTGGGACAGGCATGATTTATCCACGCTTCAATCACCACATATACCCCCGCCGTGCCGTATCCAAATATAATCTGGGCAAATACCCACCAATATACATCGATCTGCATGGCTTGGATAAGCGGTGCCACCGATACCAACGATAAACACACCCCAAAAGTACGAATATGTCCCACCAAGCGAATCATATACAACGATATCATCCCCCCAAGGGCAATTCCCAAGAAAGTCGTCCCCTGTAAAATACCAATAGCGGTTATGGAAAATCCTTCGATGTCCGCCCGCAATGGAATATATGACCCCATAATACCCCGTGCCAATACAAATATAGACACAGAAAAATATAAAAACCATAATCTGCCGACAATGTAAAACATGTGTTTTTTTAGCTCCTAAACTATGCTTTATTGTTTATGTATATGGGCGATTATAATATATATTTGTACATGATACAGTAAAAATATGATATACAGTACATTTTATATGGGTATGCTATACTCCCACAACCGCTGTACATAAAATAAGGAAACCATTCCATGCGATTAGCCCTGTATCAACCAGACATTGCCCAGAATATGGGAACTTTGATGCGTTTAAGTGCATGTATGTCGGTACAAATGGATATTATCGAACCTTGTGGTTTTCTGTGGAATGATAAAAAATTAAAACGGGCGGGAATGGATTATCTTGAGCATGTACAATATCATCGCCATATTTCATGGCAGGCATTCTTCGAATATGCACAAAACCACAACCACCGCATCGTATTATTAACCACAAAAGCCCAGACCCCATATACAAAATTTATCTTCACAAACAAAGATATTCTGTTATTGGGACAAGAAAGTTGTGGCGTTCCCACAACCATACATCAAGTGGTGGATGCCCGCCTGTGTATCCCCATGCACGGAAAAATGCGGTCTATAAACATTGCCACCGCCGGGGCAATGGTATTAGGTGAAGCCTTGCGACAAACCCGTTGGGTAACATAACGGGGGGTGTATTGTAATGAAATCTTTGCATATCTTACAATGGCTATATGAAATGGGGGCGGATGAAAGCATTGCCCATACGCCCATAAATCGGTTTACATCGCCCCAAAATACCATACATGCACATCCGCCTATGCACACCCCCATATCCCCCGTTACAAGACCTGTACTAGGCAGCAACGAATCGATAAAATTAGCGGAACAAGTGGTGCAAAACATTACCGACCTAAACAGTTTGTGCCATGCGTTACAATCCTTTACAGGGTGTCCCTTAAAAAATACAGCAAAGCATACTTTGGTGTATGCGGGCAATCCAAAACCAACCCTGTTATGTATTGGTGACACCCCCACCAACACAGATGAACAACACGGCAGGCTATTACACGGTGTTACGCAAAAATTATTATACCGCATGGGTGCATCCATAGGTATTACAGACACCCATATTGCATATATAAATCGTGTATTTTGGTACCCCCCTGGGGGGCGCACCATTACCCAAGGGGAAGCGGATACTTGTATGCCATTCATTAAAAAGATTATTGAAATCACCCAACCCAAGCATATTTTAATATTGGGGAATGATCCGGCAAAAAGTATTTTACAAACACAAGAAAATATGACAAAATTAAATGGCAAAACCACGCATATCATTATTAATAATGTTTCATATGCGTGTACCCCCACCTTTGGTTTTAAAACCATATTTTCTGATTTTAAACGCAAACGGCATGTATGGCATGCCTTGAAAAATATCCATATTGAGGATTCTTAATGACAATATCATTTAAAACAATATGTTACAGCATCTGTATCAATATATGGGGCATACTTATCTTTATCCCCCAAATAGCACATGCCATACCCCCCCATACTGTAAACCTCCATGTCATAAACCCCCAAGATATACATTTGTATGAAAAAATCTTTGCCCTGCAAACAGATGGGGAATGGAAACAAGCGGATATTCTTATCGACGCATTAAACGACAAAATCCTTATGGGGCATGTATTATATCAACGCTATATGCACCCAACAAAATACCGTTCCAGCTATGAAGAGCTGCATTTATGGATGAAGTCATATGCGGATCACCCCAATGCAACCAAGATATATAAATTGGCACAAAAACGCCGTCCCAAGAGTGGCTGGAAACCCTTGCCCAAACCCATCAAAGCATCGATTCCAACCGCATTACGCCGCACTTATAAAGCGGATGATATTTTAAAATATAGCATTACAATCACCAATATATACCCGTCTGATATGCGGCGGATTATGGGGATTATTTCCCGTTCCGTCTACCGTGATCGGGTAACCATTGCCTATAATTACTTAAACGAAAATCGCCAAAGACTAAGTCGTGAAGCCCACGCAGAAACATTGGGTACCATTACCCGTGGATATTACAAAAATCACAGAACCAACCGTGTATTTGAAATTGCCGAAGAAGCATATAAAATGCACCCTGAAACTTCCATGTATGCCAGTTGGTGGGCGGGACTTGAAGCATATCGGCAACAACAATATAACACCGCCATAACATACTTTGTCCGCACCACACAAGCGGCACAAGCCCTCCGCCACCCCATGTATGCCGGGGCATACTTTTGGGCGGGACGATCGGCACATCAACTAAATGATACGACACAAGCAAAAAAATACTGGATTAAAGCCACAGAAACCCCCATGCCCTATCGCACAGAATTTTATGCTTTGCTTGCCTATCAATCCTTAGAGGGTCGCCCCCGATTTGATTTTGAAACATCTGGTGCCAGCCGTGCAGAGGAAGACGCTTTGTTAACCATACCCGCCATTGCCCGTGGATACGCATTGGCCATATCAGGACAATATACTTTGGCGGAAAAAGAATTTAGCAAAACACAACATCTTATCAAAAAAACATACCAATATCCCTTATTACAAATGGCATACAGCCTAAATTTACCACATATGCAACAGCATATGGCCCGTATTTTATCCATGGATGAACAAAAGATATATGCAGGGTACGCATATCCAGACATTCCATACAAAGGGGTACACGATTACAGAACAAATAAATCGTTTGTGTTGGCATTTATGCGTCAAGAATCCAGTTTTAAACCGTTTGCTATGTCGCCTGTGGGGGCACAAGGCTTAATGCAGGTCATGCCCCCCACCGCCCGTTTTATTGATAAACACGCCTCCTTAGGGCTTTTCACATCCGGGTATTTAAAATATCTGATGACCCAACCGGATATTTCTATTACGCTGGGTGATGCATACTTAGCGTACTTGCTGAGTATTTATGAAAATAACATTATTATGACAGTGGCGGGATATAATGCGGGACCTGGAAACATTAAAAAATGGCATAAAAACACAGGACACAGCGACGCCCCATTAAAGGCAGAATACAACAACGACCCATTATTGCTTATCGAATCTATTCCCAGTGGTGAAAACCGTCAGTTTTTGGAAAATGTATTATCGAATTATTGGATGTACCGCCTAAAAGAAAATTTGCCAACCCCCACATTGACGGCAATTGCCAAGGGACAGTGGGCGGCGTATATAAAAGATGCCGACATGCAAACAGAAATCACCGCCTTACACACCCCCAAAAAGGCTACAAAAAATACCTCACGGCAGTTAATTAAGGTGGTTAGGTAAATATTTATACTGTATTATCACCCCGCCCCCAACCGAATAATAATCAGGACAATTAAACCAATAATGGCAAGGGTCTGTACCAAAATAGCAATTTTTGCAATACGGGTTACATTCATGGTATATGCTCCTTCATAACAGGTATATTGAAATTTTTTATAATATAGCATATAACAGTCCTTAATGACAGAAAATATAACACACCGTTTTATTATCGATATGGATTTGGATGGGTACCGTCTGGACAAGGCAATCAGTATGCGAATCACCGATATTTCCCGATCCCGTATACAAACCCTTATCAAACAACAATGGGTCACCATAAATGGACAAGCGGGCAAATGGACATCCAGCAAGGTACGAAAAGGCATGGAAATTGTGGTTACCATTCCCGACAATGCCCCCCTGCCCGCCAGCCCGGAAAACATCGCCCTTGACATAATGTTCGAAGACAATCATATATTGTTGGTGAATAAACCCAGTGGTATGGTCGTACACCCCGCCCCCGGTAATGAAACCGGTACTTTGGTAAACGCCGTATTACACCATGCAGGCAACAGTTTAACGGGCATTGGCGGTGTCAAACGCCCCGGTATTGTACATCGTATCGACAAACATACCTCTGGTGTGGTGGTGGTGGCAAAATCAGATATTGCCCACAATGGATTAACCGATTTATTCAAATCCCATGATATAGACCGTACCTATGAAGCCTTTGTATGGGGGCAAGTAAACCCTGTGAATGGTACCATACATGGCACCATTGGACGACACAAAACAGACCGTAAAAAAATGGCCGTCTTGCCCCCCCATGATACAACGGGTAAAACCGCCACCACCCATTATAAAACATTGCAACAATATGCAGTGGCATCGCACATACAATGCACCCTTAAAACGGGCAGAACACACCAAATTCGGGTCCATATGACCGATCATGGCAATGGGCTTATTGGCGACCCCATATATGGGGGACCCCCAAAAGGATTGTCCCGTAGGTATTCAGAATTATATACTTTTTTACAATCCTTTAACCGCCAAGCCCTACATGCAAAAAGCTTAGGATTTATCCACCCTGTAACACAAAAATATGTGTATGTGGAAACGAAATTACCAAAAGATTTACAAACCCTTGAAAAATATCTTCGGATGCTTTAAATTATACCTATGAACACTATTGTACACCAAAACACAAATATCAGCATCCCATCGCCTTCGGTTACCCCCGACAGCAATTTAAAAAGGTATTTATTTGAAATAAACCAAATACCTATGCTAAAAGAACGGGAAGAATACGACCTTGCCAAAGCATGGATTAAGGATGGCGATACCACCGCCGCCCATCGCTTGGTGATGTCACATTTACGGTTGGTGGCAAAAATAGCCTCTGGGTATCGGGGCTATGGTTTACCATATGAAGACCTTATCAGCGAAGGTAACATTGGCGTAATGCACGCAGTCAAACGATTCGACCCCAACAAAGGGGCACGGCTTGCCACTTATGCCAGTTGGTGGATACATGCGGCGATTAAAGAATATATTCTGCAAAATTGGTCGTTGGTAAAATTGGGGTCATCGCATGCACAAAAAAAATTATTCTTTAAGTTAAAGGGAACCAAAGAAAAAATCGGGGCGTTGGAAAATGGCGATTTATCCCCCACCCAAATACAACAAATATCGGCTGAACTGGAAGTCCCAGAAAAAGAAGTGCAAATCGCAAATCGCCGTTTGATGGGCAATGATTTATCACTAAATACCAAGCGGGCGAATGCTGAGGGAGAATCGAGTGAATGGGAAGAATGGCTGGAATCCGAAGCCCCTACCCAAGATGTGGTGGTCGAACAAAACAATGAAATGGCATATCGCCGTATGTTAATGGAACAGGCGTTATCACAATTAACACCCCGAGAAGCGGAAATTTTAAACGCCCGCCGTTTACAAGACCCGCCCCAGACTTTGGATGCTTTATCACAAAAATTTGAAGTTTCAATGGAACGGATTCGTCAAATTGAAAACAAGGCATTTGAAAAAATACACAAAATTATTCAAGACTTAATAAAAAATCCTAATCCATCAAAAGACCCCCCAAAATTAGTCCATAAAACTTAAATTTATGGCAAAATATTTGGGAATATTCGACACCTTAAAACATGCGGATAACAAAAATCAAAAAATACCGAAATTTTGAAATTTTCGTATTGCAAATATGGAAAAATCCGGCAATACGCCAAAAAATACTGTCATATCAAAATAGGTATAACACCACCAGTGTGGCAATCTTATGGTGTATGTGGCATGATATGCACCATGCCCCCCTGCACACAAAAACCATCATACACATACTAAAATATACCAAAAAATACGAAAAAAATCATATAATCCCCATGCGCAACAAAAGACGATTGACAAAAAAAGGTACAGAAACCTACAACAGACTTTTACAATCGGAAATACAAGCAGAAATGCGGTTGTGTAAACTAATGATAAAAATATTCCCCCATCCGATACCACACCATCAAACCATGCGGTCAAATGTATCTGTATATTTAAAGTTATTTAAAATATCTGCATATTTTCCATATTTCTAAATATCGTCCCTTCTGTGTTTTTTTATGATATGTATTGACAAAATGTGTTAGTTTATATATCTTGGGCAAAGTATCCATAAGTATAAGGAAAACATATGGTTTTGAATTGGCTAAATATCACTGTAAAAAACACTATTACCGATGGGGCGGGTGTGCATGCACAGGATATGCGTACATTGTTAATGAAGGCAGGGAGTGTTTTAAAACTTTTGCTTGTTTGTGTGGGGGCTTTGTTTGTATCCATAACAGCACAGGCAAATGATACGGTTGTGGGTACCCCAAAAACCAAAATATTTCCATCGGTGGTGGAAACGACGATTAAGCGGGGGCGACACCGTAGCATGGGGGAAATTAATGTGCTTGCCCCATTTAAACAGCAATCGGACAAAATGCACTTTATCAATTACATTGGCAAGCGGTCCAATATGGGTGGGGCGGAATTTAATCTTGGGTATGGCACCCGTACCATTCGCAATAATGCAGTGCATGGATATTATGGATTTTTTGATGTACGCAGAACACCCAGTACCAATACTTTTTATCAGTTGACTTTGGGCACAGAAAAATTTTCTAAGGACTTAGATTGGCGTGTAAATACATATATTCCTTTATCGAGCAAAAAAGCCATACCCAACAGTGCCAGAAAAAAATCCATTGTCGAAAGTTCTGGTGGGGGTTTAAGCGTTGTATCAGATCACTTTGAATATCCTATGGGCGGTATGGATTTTGAGATTGGTAAAAAATTTGACACCAAAGGTGGGTCGTTGGGCATTTGGGGTGGGGCATATTATTTTGGACACCGTGCTGTAAAAAATATATATGGTCCCATGGTACGAATGGAATTAAGTCAATCTCTAAATACTCTTGCATTAAATACCCTTGCCACCGATGCCCACATAAAATTCGGACTGCAGTACCAAGACGACCAAGTGCGGGGTAAAAACTTTATCAGCAACCTGTCATTACGCATGGATTTATATAACACACCCAGTGCCAATAAAATGGATAAAAAGACTCGCAAAACCCTCAGCTATTTACAACGCCGAATGCTAGACCCGGTTATACGAGATGTGGATATTGTCACCAACCGTGACCAAATTACCGAAACCCCCAACAGCAATGTCACCGGCAGACAACTAAAAAAAGTTGTACGGGTGAAAAAAGGCTCTGAACTATACAACAGCACCAATAATGGTGAGGAAGACTCATTGGTTGTTATTGAAAACGATATTGAAACTTCCTTAGAAATCAGACCAAAAGCCGGTCAAGTTTTGGTATCTGGTTCTCAGAAAATTGTTATTACCACCGATTCTGGGGTGGTTATGACCCTGCAGGCAAGCAATGGTGCACAAAAGAAAGTCTCCGCCAAAATCAACAACCAGCAGGTTGTACAAAACATGTCTGGGGCATTTATAACAGGCGTTCAAGTACAGAATAAAACCGCCGATGGTCGACTTGTGACCGCACGGGCGGACTTGCCAGTAAGGATTATTCAACAAATTGAAAAAGATACAACATATGACTTCTTTAAAAATTCCAAGGGATACACATATGCCAAAATGTGTGAACCGGGGGTAAATGGGGCAAACTGTCGTAATAATATTAGCGTAAACCCAAACACAGGGGCGGTTACAATTAGCAATGCGGCGGAGGTGTTGTCTATCCTTGCGGTAATAGCGACTGATTCGGATGGTAATCCCCATCAAGTTATGCTCAGATTAAACACCGCTAATGCCCAAGCATTGGCGGACCAACAGCAACAAGCCACCTTGCCGAATGACGAAACATACAAAGGCATTCGATTGTTATATGGGAATGATTTCAAATGTACCAAGGATGCGGGTGTTTATGGGCAGAATACTGGGGCAAACGCATGTGGTTCTGTTGGAACAACAAAGATTCAGTATGTAAAGAATGTTATCGATAGATATTTGGACACCAGCACCAACCCCTATGCAGCAAGAATTATTACATCGTTACAAAAAAATAAGGCAACAATGACTCTGTATAACAAAACAGCAGATAAAAGGAGTACAGATGTCATGCGTACCCTTTTGGGGAACAGTCAAGACCTGCAAGCTACCGAAACTTTTGCAACTGCGGGTAATACCCGTGGGGGAATGGGGGCAAATGGTGTCAGAAATGCGGCATTAGAAGAAATCATCCACTTGATTCAAAACTATGGTATAGATTACGCCATGCCCGATTGGCATGAACGGTTAAATGATGCCACAGAACAAGCCCGGGTCGATGGGAAATTAAGTTGGGTGGATGTGAAAAACGCCGATGACGAAGACACCCCCGATGGTAGCAGTGACGATGACGATGCCTTACCCCGCCGTGATCTGGACGATGAATACTTTGCCGATGCCGTAGAAGCATACTTTAACATGCGGGGGGGGACTGGATACATCAAAGACAATACTGTATGCAGCAGTGGTAGTACAGAGGCTGGCGTACGAAACTGTGCAACCGCCGGCACCACCGCCCGGGACGAGCTCCGCACCAATCACAAATCTATATACGACCTAATAGAAGAAATGTTTGGTCCCCGTAGTACTTTCTTTTAAAAAAGAGTCTGTCACGAAATTTGTGTAAGTAGAATTATTGACCTATGCCAGCCCTTAAAATTATTTAAAATATTTGTATATTTTCAATATTTCTAAGTATCGTCCCTTCTGTTAGATTCTAGGCTTGGCAAAATACACAATACGACAAAAAAGCAAATATTAATAAATGGAATCAACATAATCAAACAAAACCAAGGATTGTGCCCTATGTCACGAAATCTTTTTGCAGTTGTGATAAGCCAATAAATCCATATGATACACAGTATCAATATTAAAACAGAATATATGCTACCTGATAATGTGGGCGGTGGGTAGCCTCTCAACAGTATCAATATTAAAACAAAATATATACCACCCCAAAATGTCGCCACATTATTATAAGATAGGAAAGTATTGGCAATAAAATCAACAATAAAAGACCCTATGTACAATAACACATATACACATATGCCCCGCCCAAAATAATCCAATCGTTGTATTTTTCCAGAAAACATTTTTTATTCTTCATTCTTTTAATAACTAAGATTATACAACTATACTTTGCTATATAAAATCATTATATGGTGTATTTAAGGTGTATATGTAAGTACTTTTTTTGCCGGTCGTACGGATAAGTATAAAAACAACAAATATTTAACCACTGGCACCAATATAACCAATGCTAACCAAGGGTCTCTGCCAATATCCAATAATCGCTGGGCGGAACATATAATCCAGTATGTCTGTATAATCAGCATAGCAATACCTGTCATCAGCATATGCAATATAAGCCCTGCAATGAAAAAATGGGTATTTTCAATAAAAAAATCATCGAATACAACCGAAAAAAGATATGCATCCCTTAAACTGATAAGTATTTTTAATCGATGTTCATAATAATCTACAATATATTCAAAATATTCATAATCGCCAACATTCTGCAATTTGTATAAACTGACACCAAAATTATAATATTCAAATAAAATAACAGACAGCACATACGATAGTATCATTATGACTATACTACGGCTAAAATACTGCCACCTTTTCATTTTTTCTTTAAACATTTTTAATATCTTATATAACCACTAGCCACACATTGACTTCTCATTTGTTGGGCTTTGACGATTTCTGATTTGGTCATTTTGTATGCCATATCAAAGAACTCCTTACCAAATCCACCAAATATATTCTTAGCAAAATCAGGATATGTCGATACCGTTCCATCTGTGACACAAGAAGCCAAAAATACAGATACCACTCCAATCTTTACTTTTGTTCGAAAGTAATCTATCCACAAACAAGAGTCAATAAAAAAAGCCATCAATAACAGATTGATGGCTTTTATATTGGTGGGTGATGAGAGGATCGAACTCCCGACCTTCTGGGTGTAAACCAGACGCTCTCCCAGCTGAGCTAATCACCCTGTGTGTGTTGCTTTATATGATATATTTATGGTTTTGACAAGCCCTTTTTTACCTTTTTTTTCTGTTTTACCTATTTTCCATTTGGCGGGTGGTATATCCTTGGGTATTTAAGGTACCGATAATTTGTTGTAATTGCACCGCACTTTCCGTTTCCACAGCAATTTCGATACTGGTTTCTTTGGCGGTTGTAGGGGAAAAAATGGGTTGATATGTCATTTCAATCACATTGCCCCCCTTATCGCCAATAATTTTTGCCACAATACCCAACACCCCCGGTTGGTCGGGCAACGATATACTTAATCGTCCCAACCGTCCAATCGCCACTAAATCCCGCATAAGCACGGATGCAAGCATCCGTTGATCAATATTACCACCACACAATAACACCCCCACATGCAGCCCAGAAAACATATCCGCATGTGCCCGTAACGCCGCCACCCCCGCCGCCGCCGCCCCTTCGACAACAGAATTTTCCACTTCGATAAGTTCCACCAATGCCCGTTCAATTTGGGATTCGTGCATAATAAAAATATCATCGACCAAGGCGTCAACAATTTTTTTGGATATTTGCCCCGGTTTTTTAACGGCAATGCCCTCAGCAATCGTGATACCCCCACTTACAGTGGCATCAGGGGTTTTCATAAACGGATATAAGGCGGTTTGTACCCCATATATCTTTATATTCGGCTTAACCGCTTTGGCATAGGTGGCAACACCAGCAATCAACCCGCCACCACCAATGGGGATTATCATGACATCCAAGGCGGGAACTTGCTGTAACATTTCCAGCCCACAAGTCCCCTGCCCTGCGATAATGTATGTATCATCAAAGGGATGTATAAAAGTATACCCCTGTTCATCAGCTAATTTTAGGGCATATTCGGATGATTCTTCGAAATTTCCATGTAAAATCACCTCTGCCCCATATTTTTTTGTCTTGTGTACCTTAACAAATGGGGTGTCCGCTGGCATAACAATGACCGCTGGTATCCCCATTTTGGTGGCATAATACGCCACCCCTTGGGCGTGGTTACCCGCCGAACACGCCACAACCCCTTGTTTTTTTTGTATATCAGATAAATGCATTAGGCGATTCAACGCCCCACGGGCTTTAAACGCACGGGTATGTTGTTTGTGTTCATATTTAAAATATACATGGGCGTTGGTCATATTCGAAAACACATCCGACCTTAACATGGGCGTATGTAAAATATGATCTTTTATGGTATCATATGCTAGTTCCACATCTTTTTGTGTAATTATCGTCATTATCTTGCCTTTTTAGGGTTTATTTCATGATTTTAATACTGTAAGATACCATAATATATAAAAAGTACCATATTAAAAGGATAAAAGTATGAAAATCTTTTATGAAGTCAGCGGATCGGAACAAAGTAAACAAGCCTATAAACACTATTCGACCCTGTATCCGCCCTGTGCCAAAGACGCAGCACAGGTTATCGTTGTCATTGGCGGTGATGGCTTTATGTTACGCTGTTTACATGCGTACACCAATCACAATGTGCAATTATATGGATTAAATTATGGTACGGTCGGTTTTATGATGAACGCCCCATCGGATAACCTTATTCAATCCATTGAAACCGCCAAAGAACATATCCTGCATCCCCTACAAGCACACACGGAACGGATAGATGACACCAACAAAACTCTGCAGAGCCAAACCCTATATGGATACAACGAAGTATCCATACATCGCTTAACCCAACAGGCGATTCACATTCAAATTTCCATTCAAGAAAAAATCCGTTTGCAAAAATTGGTTTGTGATGGGGCATTGGTGGCAACCCCTGTGGGCTCAACCGCCTATAATTTATCGGCAATGGGACCCGTATTACCGATACAATCCCAAGCCTTAGCCTTAACCCCCATATCCCCCTTTAACCCCAGACGGTGGCGGGGGGCGGTAATTCCGGATAATGGGGAAGTGCTGTTTAAATGCTTGGACACAGAAAAACGCCCCGCATCGGTGGCAACGGACAATACCGCCGTACAGAATATCAAAAGCGTACGCATCAGCAAGGCAACCCATCGACAAGTATCCATCTTAACCGATAACACCCATGATTTAGAAGAGCGCATTATAGCCGAACAATTTCAATAAAATAAGGAGAAAAAATATGTATTTTGTATTTAACGCAACCGACAAACCCAACCATGTACAAGTGCGATTAAACAACCGTTCCGCCCACTTAGAACACAACACCCATTCGCAAAAATATGGCGTTACTGTCCTTATGGGGGGACCCAAAATAGACGCACATGGTAACATGGTCGGCAGTACCATGATTCTTGAGGCGGAAAACCAACAAATAGTAGAAAATTTTCTTGCCCAAGACCCCTATACCTTAGCCGACTTGTTCGAATTAACCGACTTAACACAATACAAAGTCGTTTTTAAAGATGGGGCATGCTTGCTGTAAGATAATAAATACTGACCTTGAAATACTGACCTTGCCCCCATAAATTGATCCATTTTTGGGTTAGTGTATATTTAGGGATTTATAACCTTGACACGCTTATTGTATTATGGTATACCATACGGGATAAGTCCACAATGTCCCGCATAAGTGGGTTGTTGTATTTGGGTGCGGTTATCGTTTTGGTCGCTGTTACAGATACACAAAAAAGTGGGGCTATGTAAATAATTTTGTCTATAAGTCATTTTAAAGGAGAGAAATACATGTTAAATTCACTTATAAAAACCATTGCACTATCGACCGCATTGATTATAACCAGTGGGGCATATGCCGGTAGTGTTACATTCACCAGTTGGGGTGGCACTACGCAAGAAGAACAGAAAAAAGCGTGGGCAGATACCTTTACCAAAAAAACGGGTATATCCGTGCGACAAGACGGTCCTACGAACTATGGTAAAATTAAAACTATGGTGGATGCTAATAATGTGGCATGGGATGTGGTTGATGCGGAAATTGATTATGCTATGCAGGCCGCAGAACAAGGGTTATTGGAAAAAATTGATTTTTCTGTTGTGGATAAATCATCCCTTGATCCCCGTTGGATGAACGATTACTTTGTCGGCAGTTTTGCATATTCGTTCGTTATCGGCTATAACCACAATACTTTTGCCAGCACCCCATCCGGGTGGAAGGATGTATTTGACACCAAAAACTTCCCCGGTAAACGGGCGTTTTACAAGTGGGCTGCCCCCGGTGTATTAGAGGCCGCTTTAATCGCCGATGGTGTATCGCCTGATACCTTGTATCCTTTGGATTTGGACCGGGCGTTTGCTAAGCTCGATACTATCAAAAAAGACATTATTTGGTGGGGCAGTGGTGCCCAATCGCAGCAGCTATTAGCATCACAAGAAGTGGGCATTGGTAGCTTCTGGAATGGTCGTTTGACCGCATTGGTTCAAAGTGGCGAAGATGTGGGTGTGTCTTGGGCTGAAAACATTGCTGTTGCCGATGTGTTAATCGTACCTAAGGGATCGAAAAACAAAGCGGATGCGATGAAATTTATCGCCCATGCGGTAAGTGCTAAGCCACAGGCGGATTTCTCAGTAAATTCTGGGTTTGCTCCAATCAATGTGAAGTCTGCTAATCTGATGACAAGTGCACAACAAAAACAATTGCCTGTCAACCAATCCGGTATGCAGATTAATGTAGACATCGAATACTGGGCGAAAAACCGTGATGCTATTGGCAAACGGTGGTATGCTTGGCAATCTAAGTAGGTATATATCACCTGTGTATACCCCCTATGTGTCATTTTGATACTTTGATACATAGGGGGGATATACGCAAATGGAGGTTCTGATATATGTATATCCCCATATTTTCCCCCACATATCAACAGACGATCAAAAACAAATTTTCTTTTAGCGTACCGGCGTTAATTTTGTTGTTTGTGTTCTTTTTTGTGCCGGTGACATCGTTATTGTTAATCAGTATAACAGAGCCCACATTCGGATTACAAAATTATCAAGAATTATTGGCAACCACCACATATGTACGGGTATTTTTTAATACCTTTTTGGTGGCATTGGTGGTTACGGTTTTGTCGGTATTAATCGGGTTTCCTGTGGCGTGGATACTCTCCATTATGCCCCCATGGCGGGCGAATATTTTGTTGGCAATTATCGTGTTATCGATGTGGACAAATTTATTGACCCGTACATACGCATGGATGGTATTGTTACAACGCACTGGCGTAATTAACAAAACCCTCATATCATGGGGGATTATCGACAGCCCCATTCCCATGGTAAACAACTTAACGGGGGTTATTATCGGCATGACTTATATTATGTTGCCGTTTATGATTTTACCATTATATGGTGTAATGAAAAAAATAGACCCAACCCTTTTATCCGCCGCATCGTTGTGTGGTGCCACAAAAACGCAAACTTTATTCCGTGTATTATTGCCTTTGTCCATGTCTGGAATTATATCGGGGGCGTTAATGATATTTGTGATGTCCCTTGGATATTTCGTAACCCCTGCGTTACTGGGCAGTGCGTCGAATATGATGGCGGCGGAACTTATATCACAATTGGTACAATCGTTGGTAAATTGGGGATTGGGCGGTGCCGTGTCCATATTATTAGTGGTGCTCACATTTATTTTATACGCTCTGCAAATTAAAGTATTTGGACTAAAGCAATAGGGGTACAGCAATGTTATTAACATATCATAAATTGGGTTTTTGGCGTTGGATTTTAAATACCATAGCGGTGATGTTGGCGTTATTTTTATTGTTGCCGATTGTTTTTATTGTTGCCCTGTCGTTTGGGTCATCCCGTTGGCTGGCATTTCCACCGCCCAAGTGGACAACTAAGTGGTATGTGGAATTATTTTCCAACCCCGCATGGATTGAAAGCACCTATGTCAGCTTTAAAATATCGATTGTGGTTATGATATTATCGGTGGTGTTGGGGTATTTATGTTCCGTTGCATTGGTGCACGGATCGTTTCGGGGACGCGAAATATTACGGGCAATTTTACTGACCCCGATGATTTTACCCGTGGTTGTGTTGGGGGTTGCATTATATGCGTTCTTCTTAAAAATGGGGCTGAGTGGCACATACTTTGCCTTTGTTATATCGCATTTGCTGATTGCCTTGCCATTTTCAGTCATTGTTATCAGTAATGCCCTTGAACTGTTTGACCCTGCGATTGAAAATGCGGCTATATTGTGTGGGGCAACGCCGTGGCAAGCACGATTTAAAATAACTTTGCCTGCCATTAAAAATGGGTTGATATCGGCGGGGATTTTTTCGTTTTTGATTTCTTGGGACGATGTGGTGTTGGCAATATTTATGGCGAGTCCCGATTTGCAAACCTTGCCGGTTAAAATTTGGGGGACATTGCGACAAGATTTAACACCGGTTGTGGCGGCCGCATCCACTTTGTTAACGGCTATTACCATGACATTGATGTTGGCAATCGCATTTTTCAAAAGACGGAGGTAAAAAAAATATGCAAAATACACTGATTGATATTCAAGGGATTACAAAAAAGTATGGGGCGATTACCGCCATACAAGACATTAATCTGACCATTGATAAGGGCGAATTTATGACCTTTTTAGGACCGTCTGGATCTGGTAAAAGTACGACTTTGTATATTTTGTCGGGGCTAGAAGACCCCACCGAAGGCGATATATATGTAAATGGTAAAACCATTTTGGACACCCCACCCAATCATCGTAATATTGGTATGGTGTTTCAACGATACACCTTATTTCCGCATTTGAATGTGGGCGAAAATATAGCCTTTCCTTTACGGGTCAGAAAAACGCCTGAAAATATTATCAAGGAAAGGGTGCAACATGTGTTAAAATTAACCCAACTGCAAGGGTTCGAAGACCGCATGCCTGAACATATGTCAGGCGGGCAACAACAACGGGTGGCGTTGGCACGGGCGTTGGCGTATAGCCCTGAAATATTGTTGATGGATGAACCATTATCCGCACTGGATAAAAAACTCAAAGAAGAATTACAATACGAAATCCGCCGTATTCACCAAGAAACAGGGGTAACCATTTTATATGTAACCCACGACCAAGAAGAAGCCCTGCGATTATCAGACAAAATTTGCGTGTTTAATAATGGGGGTATTGAACAAATCGGCACGGGGGAACAGCTGTATTATGAACCCACATCAAAATTCGTAGCGGACTTTATCGGTAATTCTGACTTTATTACCTGTGACATAGTATCCGTATCCGATAACACGGCACACATACGATTTGCCAATGGGGATGCGTTCACACATATTCCCACGCATACTCATGTACGGGCTGGCACCACGGGACAAATTCTGTTACGCCCAGAACGGTTGAACATATCCCTAAGACAACACAATGGAGATTTAGGGGATTTATGTATTCCAATTACCATAAAACAGTTTACATTTTTGGGAACTACAATGGATGTTATGGCCGAAACCCCATGGGGGGAACATATTAATATTAAGTTACCCTATGGGCATCCATTTATTCCACAATTGGCACACAACAGCCCAGCATATGCCATTGGGAAAATAAACCAAACCTATATTTTTGAGACCTGATTATTATTGACATGGATTGGGTACATATTAACTTGAACAAAATTTTAATGAAATGAAAGGAACATATAATGTCATTACACATAAGAAAAACCCTTCTGCACATAGAAGAAACCCTAATTGAAGGGGGTAAAAAAGCCGACACCCCTTTGACGATGATTGCCGCCATGGCGGTTATCAAAAACCCGTGGGCGGGACAAGGTTTTGTCGAAGACCTGCGCCCAAAAATTTTGGCATATGCCCCAGAATTGGGGGCATTATTAACCAAAATGATTTTGAATACAGCCGGTGGTGGCGACAAGGTTGAAGCCTATGGCAAGGCGGCTATTGTCGGTCTGAACGGTGAAGTGGAACATGGGTCTGCTTTGGTACATACCCTGCGATTTGGTAATCATTATCGTGAGGCGGTTGGGGCAAAATCGTATTTGGCGTTTACCAATACCCGTGGACCGGCTAATGCGTCGTTACAAATTCCCTTAATGGATAAACACGATGCGGGGCGTCGTAGCCATTATTTAACCATACAGGTTTCCATTGCCGATGCCCCTATGTGTGATGAAATTGTGGTCGCCCTTGGTGCATCCATTGGCGGTCGCCCACACCACAGAATTGGCGACCGTTATCAAGATTTAAAAGAAATGGGGCATGATGTTAAAAACCCTGCGGCTGTCTAAGCCTTATGGTACTGTGGCATTTCGGGATGTGGGGGCTGGACCACCGCTTGTCCTGATACATGGGGTGGGGATGCAATCCGCCGCATGGATGCCGCAAGTTGATCATTTTGCATCTGCGTATCGGGTGATTGCGGTGGATATGCCAGGGCATGGCAACAGCGATGCCTTGGTTAGCCATCCGACCTTACCCGATTTTGTGGCGTGGTTGCATGCGGTATTGGTTGCCCTTGATATAAAATCTGTCAGCTTGGCTGGGCATTCTATGGGGGCGTTAATTTCGGCGGGATTTGCCATTTCGCACCCAGAGTATGTAACACGAGTGGCATTATTAAATGGGGTATTTCAACGCACGGACAAAGCCCGCTTGGCGGTACAACAACGGGCATCGCAAATCCGCAATGGGGTATTTGATGTGTCCGCCCATTTACAACGGTGGTTTGACGACCGTGATACGGATATTCCCGCCCGTAAATTGGTGACCGAGTGGCTGGAAAATGTCCAAGATAAAGGTTATGCGGATGCGTATACAGCTTTTGCAGGGGGGGATTACACATATGCGGATAAGTTTTCCTGTATCCAGTGTCCATTTTTGGCATTAACAGGGGCAGGTGACCCCAATTCCACCCCAGAAATGTCGGAAAAAATGGCAAGTCTGGTACAACATGGTCGGGCGGTCACCATTGAAAATGAACGGCACATGGTAAACATGACCGCCCCCAATAAGGTGAACAAAGTCTTGGGCGAATGGTTACAAACCTTATAAAAATATAATATGAGAGAAAGGGTATTAAGATTATGAAGTTTTCGCTTTTTGCACATATGGAACGGATTGATGCACATCAGGACCAACAACAATTGTATGACGCATTCATAAAACTCTGCCAAATTGCGGACAGAGGGGGCTTTCACGCCGTATGGACGGGGGAACACCATGGGATGAATTTTACCATTGCCCCCAATCCATTTATTAACTTGGTTGATTTGGCCCATAAAACAGACAATGTGCGACTGGGAACGGGGACAGTTGTTGCCCCATTTTGGCATCCCATTCGTTTGGCAGGGGAATCGGCGATGACCGACCTTATTACTAACGGTCGTTTGGATTTGGGTATTGCCCGTGGGGCGTACCATTTTGAATACGAACGCTTAATGCCCGGTATGGATGCGTGGGAAGCGGGGCAACGCATGCGTGAAGTCGTACCGGCGGTGAAAAAACTGTGGGCGGGGGATTATACCCATGACGGGGAATTTTGGCAGTTCCCAAAAACCACATCCGCCCCACAACCCTTACAACAAGACGGCCCACCGATTTGGATTGCAGCCCGTGACCCCAACAGCCACGAATTCGCCGTATCAAACGGGTGTAATGTACAGGTAACCCCCCTGTGGAATGGCGATGCTGAGGTTGAATCACTGATGAAAAAATTCAATGATGCCTGTGAAAAATATGCGGATTGCCCCCGTCCAAAAATTATGTTATTGTTACATACTTATGTGGCACGGGATGCGGATGACGCACATCAGGCATCGGTGGAATTAAACCGTTTTTATAATTACTTTGGGGCGTGGTTTATGAATAAACGCAACATCACCCAAGGGCTTATCGCCCCATTGTCTGATGCCGAAATTGAGGCACACCCATTTTATACGGCTGAATCCATGCGGCGGGACTTGGCGATTGGGGAACCAGATGCATTGATTAAACGCTTGAAAAAATATCAGGCATTAGGGTATGATGAATATGCGTTTTGGATTGATTCTGCGATGCCATTTGAACGCAAAAAATCATCCCTTGAACGGTTTATTAGCCAAGTGCTCCCAGCATTTCAATAGAACGAGTTAAAAAATGCAAAAATTTCAACACTACATAAATGGCGTATTTTCCAATGGCACCGCCCAGTTCGAAAGTATAGACCCAGCAACAGGCAAACCATGGGCTTTGATGCCAGAGGCCCGCACCGATGATGTAAACCGTGCGGTGGAATCCGCCGACAATGCGTTGTGGGCACCTGAATGGCGACACATGACCGCATCACAACGGGGTAAATTGTTATTAAAACTGGCGGATATTATTGCCGATAATGCCCAAAAATTGGCGGAAATTGAAACCCGTGATACGGGCAAAATTATGCGTGAAACCACCGCCCAAATTGCGTATGTGGCGGAATATTATCGGTATTATGCGGGCGTTGCCGACAAAATCCAAGGTGCCCACCTGCCCATAGACAAACCAGATATGGAGGTTTGGACCAAACGGGAACCGCTGGGGGTTGTTGCAGGGGTTGTGCCATGGAATTCGCAATTATTTTTGTCGGCGGTAAAAATTGGTCCTGCATTATCAGCAGGTTGTACCATGGTACTAAAAGCAAGCGAAGATGGTCCCGCCCCTATGCTGGAATTTGCCCGCCTATTTGACCAAGCGGGTTTTCCAAAAGGGGTCTTAAACATTATTACAGGCTTTGGACCCGAATGTGGGGCGGTGTTAACATCCCACCCCAAGGTATCACATATTGCCTTTACTGGTGGTCCCGAAACTGCCAGGCATATTGTCAGGAACTCTGCTGAAAACTTGGCGTCTGCTTCATTGGAATTGGGTGGAAAATCACCATTTATTGTGTTTGAGGATGCGGACATAGAAAGTGCCGTAAACGCCCAAATATCAGGTATTTTTGCCGCCACAGGGCAGAGCTGTGTTGCCGGTTCACGGTTGGTTATTCAAAAGTCTATTAAGGATGAATTTTTGGATCGATTAACCGAAAAAGCACAAAAAATCATTATCGGATGCCCCCAAGATATGGCAACGGAAGTAGGTCCCTTATGTACCCGTCGGCAACTGCAACATACGGTGGATTTGATTGATACATCTGTGGCAAAAAATGCCCAGTTGCTCACGGGGGGGACGGCATTAGATCGGGACGGATTTTATTTTCCACCAACGATATTAGACTGTTCCAACAGCCCCAATGCCCCGTGTTTAAACACAGAATTTTTTGCCCCCGTGTTGTCCGTACAAACATTTGACACAGAATCCGGGGCCTTGTCGATTGCAAATGATACCCCATTTGGTTTGGCATCGGGAATATTTACCAAGGATTTAACACGGGCACATCGTATGATACGCCATATCCGTTCTGGTATTGTGTGGGTGAACACCTATCGTGCGGTCAGCCCCATTGTGCCCTTCGGGGGACATGGGCTGTCTGGATATGGCCGTGAAGGCGGTATGGAGGCGGTTTTGGAATACACAAAAACAAAATCCATCTGGCTTCGCACCAGTGATGATACCATACCCGATCCGTTTATTATGCGGTAATATTATACACCTTCTACGATGGTTATGTGTACGCTACATGCACCGTCACGGTGGATTTTGGCGTTTTGATATTCGGGGGAATTATAACAGGCTTTGGCGTCCGCAAGGCTGTTAAATTCAATGACCACATGGCGGTCGTATGGGGTGCCTTCGTAACATAAGGCGGTGCCCCCCTGTGCCAAAAATTGGGCATTAAATTTTGCAAATGCCTCTGGTGCAAGGTTTTGATATTCCGCATAAGATTCTGCATCCGTGACAGTCACATGGGCAATCCAATACGCTTTTCGCCAATACGCTTTTTGCCAATACGCCTTTTGCATTATTTTACTCCTTATTTTCCGTTTCCATTAATACTGTTTCGGCGATTTTTGCCACTTCTTGTAGGTGCGTTTGGACAGCTTTTTTTGCCCCTTCGGCATCGCCCGATATGATGGCATTACATATATTTTTCATATGCTCAATACCCGTTACTGTGCGTTGTGCGTTGGACAAGGTCATAACCCGTAATCGGCTGATACGCCCGGTCAAGCGTTGGACAATTTCCCAAGCAATTTCCCGTTCCGCCCCCATAAATATGGTGTAATAAAAAGTATCCGTTGCCCTTAGCAGCACCGAAGATTCTTTGCCATCTGATGCCTGCGTTAAATCGCCCAGTGCAGACAACAGGGTTTTGGATAAGGCTGGGGTCATGTTTTTGGCACAGTTTTCCGCAGCGGTAGTTTCCAACATCATACGAATTTCGTAAATTTCCCGTGCGTCCTTGCTGTTTATTTGAGCGACAACAGGTCCTTTGTGGGGGATGATTTCAACCAATCCTTCGGCTTCTAAAAACCTGATGGTTTCGCGTACGACCGTTCGGCTGACCCCCAATTGTTCACACAAGGGGCGTTCGACTAACCGTTGTCCGGGGTTAAAATGCCCTTCAATAATGGCATCTCGCATCTGCACTTGAACCATATCCCGCAAGGTAACAGGGGGTTGTTCAATTTTTTTTAAAAACTCTTTTGTCATAGTATCACTCTTGTTACAAAAGGATCACATCATACCCAATATTAGTATTATTTGAGCCAATTGTCGAGGCTATCAAGAAATTTGTGTACATACTTTTGTTAAAGTTTGACTCTGTTATCAAACATCATAGCGAATTGGTTTAGAGCCTTTTTCCAATTCCCAACGGCATGACCGCCCCCCAAAGTTTGGTCCACTTTTAAGTTAGTACTTTTTTATTATATTGTCAATAATATTTGTCCTGTAACGGATTGGCAAGCTCAGCCCCCTACAACCTTAGCCGACTTAAAACAACACAAAGTCGTGTTTAAAAATGGGGTATGCTTGCTGTAATACAATACATACCATATAAGGGGATATGGGTATCGTTTTTTATATTTATACCACCCGTGCGTTATATCCACTTTCGTTCAGTGCGTCTATTAAATGGGGTAATTGATGGGAATCTTGCATTTCCAAAGTGATTTCGATGCTGGTTTCTTGTACGGCAATATCTTCGAACAATCGGCGGTGATATAAATCGATAATATTTCCGCCTTTGCTGGCAATGATACCTGTGACTTTATGTACCAATCCCGGGCGGTCTCTGCCTGTAATCAATAATCGGTTCAGCCGTCCCGATGCCACCAAATTGCGTAATAAAATCGATGCTAAGGTTGTTTGATCCACATTGCCGCCGGATAAAATTACGCCGACTTTTTTATCACGGAATAATGCCGCATTGGCAATCACACCTGCCACCCCCGCAGACCCCGCGCCTTCGACTAAGATGCGTTCGCATATAAGCGTACGACACATGGCATTTTCCATTTGCCGTTCGGACACCAAGAAAATATCTTCGATATATTTTTCCGCCACCAAGCGGGACAATCCGCCCGGTTGCTTAATGGCGATACCTTCGGCAATGGTCACATCGCTCTCGGTTTGGGCATTTTTTTGTTTTAGGTATGGGTATCTTTTGGCTTGTACGCCATATATTTTAATATCAGGATTGATATATTTTGCATAAATCGCCACGCCTGACATCAATCCACCCCCGCCCACAGGAATAACAATGGCATCCAAATCTGGCACATCTTGTAACATTTCCATACCACAAGTTCCCTGTCCCGCCATAATATATTTGTTATTAAATGGATGGACATAAGTATATCCATGTGCGTGCATTAACTTTTCCGCATATTCCCCCGCAGCTACAAAATCACCATGTAAAATGACCTTGGCACCATATTTTTTGGTATTATTAATTTTCACGGTTGGGGCATCTTCGGGCATTACAATGACCGCAGGAATCCCCAATCGCTGGGCATGACATGCCAATCCTTGGGCGTGATTACCAGCGGAATTGGCGATAACACCTTTTTCCTTCTGAGTATCGGTTAAATTTTGCAAACAATACGATGCCCCCCGTTCCTTAAACGACCCTGTTTCTTGGGAAGTTTCACATTTACAATAAATTTCCGCCCCAATTTCTTTGGATAAATGGGGGGCAAAGACAAAAGGCGTTCGTACAATTTGTCCTTTTATCTGTTCTGATGCCTGTTCAATATCGGCAATATTTACTTGTGGTATATCCATTATTATTTTTCCTTATATTATGGGCGTGCCCCTACTATTCAGTTCATTTTCGGACACAGAAACATCGTACAGGGTCGCCTTCATCTTTTGCATAAGTTAAATATTCCACAATAAGAACAAATTTTCTTATATTTTTGCCCATGGTTGTACCCTTAATTTATGAGGTTATCATAAAGTAGAGGCATTTTTTTATGTGAATATTTTATCCCATGGTATTTCTATTATATATAGCAAAATGCCACCACCTAAAAGCCATTTTATGGTATTTACACTTCCAACTGCCTTGTCCACTGTACTTTGTATACTTTTTATGTCTTGTTCGACTCTTTTTATGTCCTGCTCGATTATGTCGACTTTGGTTTCAATCACAGCTATCGAAGTTGCATGCCGATTGATTGCATCCGTTGCCTGTTTTACCGCTGTATTATTGGGGGGACTTTCCAATGAATTAAAATTAGTGTCCGCTTTTGGATTACTCATTGTTATACCATTCCCAAAAACTTTTGTTGTAAAATCCTGATATTACTTCTTCACGAACAACCAAACCGATTGCAGGGCTTTCATCCGAATCATCAGGTAATATAAACCCCAATTCTTTGGCAACATCGTCTGTTAAATTATCTGACTTAATCCCCCACCAATCATCGGATATTTTGAACTTTCTGCCATTGGGGTATAATGTGTCAATTTTATCCACCACATTTTGCCCCTTGTCTTCTTGTATATAAACTAAAAATTTTGCCATATCAATATGCTCTCCTTTGATTGTGTATACCCATCCTTGTGTATCACAGACTCGGTTATTGTCAAGTTTTTTTATTTTTTTAAAAAAAACTTAATTTAAGACCTTCCCATAAGGTCTATTTTTCATTTTGATTATATAAGATTTGTTTTATGGTGTCAATTTTTTTGAATTTTGATATATTTGGGGTTAGATGTTGTTTGATATATTTAAAATGGCTTATCATCCCACCACATCATTCACATGGATAACTGTGTTATATAATCCTATGCGATTTTGGGTTTGTTTGTTGTTGCCTGCGTATCCTATGCTGTTGTCTTCATATCGGCGGAATTTATATACGGCACTGTTCATTTCATTGCCATTAAATACGCCGATACTTTCCAACAACTCAAATTCTGGAATGGTTAAGCCGGTTACTTTTTTAAATAATCCTGTTTCCAATTGCTTTATGACATCTTGCAAGGTTTCTTCCCGTTCATCCGTCAAGTACATAAACACGGGAATACGGGTTGCCAATTTGCGTAGCTTGTCCTGTATTTGCTTGCGTTTGCTGTTATATTCCTTTTCTTCTTTTGTAAGTTTTTTATGTTTTGAGTCGCTTAAACCCTCTGCGTTGCGTTTGGTTTTTAAATCCTTAATATGTTCGGCTTGGGCAAGGATAATCGACACATCGTCCTTAATGTTACGGAAGTCTTCGATATTTGCCAATGCCTGCATAGCCCTTTCATCTTTTAGCAATTTTTCCAAAGTAAAGGTATCCACATTTACCAACTTGGGGCTGTTCCAGCGTTTGGCAAGCAAGGTGGCGGTGGTGCCACTCATTACCATATCGAGAACAGCTTTGGCATTGACTGCGACGGTGCTATTGCCATCATAGGCTAAAATCGGCAAGAAGTTTATAAAATCATGGACTTTTCGTTCCGGACTGATATTTTCAATGTTTAAAGAACTGGCATAATCGGACAATAGCTGCAACGCCCGATTGGGGGCAAAGTCAAAAATATAGCATTCCGGTTTCATAACCGCCGTATGGTTGGGGTCGTTGCCATCGGGGTTATGTATGGTCCATGGCGTTTGCACCCGAAACGCCGATTGAAAATAGGTTTCGGGGCTGGTTAAGTTGCGTAACATCAAAATACCCGCCCAAGGTTTTACGGATACACCCGTGGTTAATTTTCCGCAAGACAGGGTAATAGTTTTGGTTTCAAGCGGATTGCCCATTGCCTTTTGCACGGGGTATAAGGCGTCGACACCAATACCCGCTTGTTTACCGGCACAAACGATAATGTTGTAATCGTGATAAAAAGTGTTTTGCCGTTCCCGTAACAGGTTATACATGGCATAACAGGACGCCACATTCGGCAAAAACCAAAAAGTATGCGACAGAATTTGTAATAAATTGGTATTCGAAAATGGCATATGCGGTTTTTCTGATTTCAAATTGCCCTTAATTGCCCCTTTGTCCGATCCCCTAATAATATCCAGCCATTTTTGCACTTCGTTTTTGTGTAAAAACTGTGCCTGTTTAATATCGAGGTATTCACCGGTGGCAAAAAAGGCATTTAGGTCAAATGCGTTGTATTCCCCCGCACGGGCAATATCGGTTACATAATCGGGCAATTGGTATGTCATCATAACAACCTTGGGCAACGCCAGATATGGGTTATCCCCTTGTGCGGGATCCCAGTTTTGTTTTGCCGATTGTTCATCCGTGTAGGTCCAGTTATAAATTTGTTCTTCGATAAATTCCCCTTTGGCGATTGCCCGAAATGGGGTGCCAGACAGGTATAAATAATGGTTGGTTTTAATGGGCATATCGATCAGTTTATTATCCTTGTCAAAATATCCCATACCATCGCCCAGAGCTGTTTGTAATTCAGCTTTATCTTCATCGGCAAATATGTCCTTGGCATTGTCCCGCCATGCCCCAAAGTGGTATTCGTCAAATACCACACAATCCCAATCGGTTTCGTGTACCCATTGATTTTCCGCCTTAATGTTTTTGTCCTTATCCCGCCCCAAATAATCTTGAAAAGATCCAAAACACACCAGCGGCTTGTCCCTGTCAATGGTTGCCATATCTTCGGTGGTTTTCTTGGATATAAATTGCCAGCCATTGAAGTCCACATGTGAATCCAAATCCTGTTGCCATGCGTTTTGTACAGCGGGTTTAAAAGTTAATACCAAAACCTTTGTCCACCCCATTTTTTTGGCAAGTTGATAGGTTGTAAAGGTTTTTCCAAACCGCATTTTTGCGTTCCATAAAAAATGTGGGGTATGGGTATGGTTCAGGTGTTTATTTTCGGTGGCAATGGATTTAAAATATGCCATAGTCTTGTTTACCGCCCGTTGTTGTTCAGGTCGCATGGTAAAGGTTTGTGTACGAGCGGTGATAGTATTTTTCCCATTACGAATGGCATATATGGCGTCTTGTACCACTTTGGCGGTACAGGCAAACCATTCGTTTTCTGTGTTGGTAAATCCATTATGATACAAAAATCGATGCACATCTTTGTCGGTAAATGTGGTGCCATCATTTTTTATGGCGGGTTCATTAACCAAAATAGTATATGTGGGGTTGCCAAGTACACTCAGCTGTTCCTGAATCCGCTGTTGTGCTGTGCGGGTGGTATATCCAATCTTAACCTGCCCCCGCCGTTCGCTTAGGGTGGGCAATGCATACGCATAAATACAAGGCGTATGATCGGGGCGGGGGGTAAAGTTTACTTTTGTCACAGGTGCTACACAAATCTGACTTCCAATTTTTTACCTGTGGCATTGGCAATTTGGTATAGGGTTTTAAGATTAGGTGTATAATCCCCGGACTCAATACAGGCAATGGTGTGTTGTTCTTTACCCACCATTTCCGCCAGCTCAGTTTGCGAAAGCCCCATTTCCTTACGAAGATCAATAATAGCCTGCAAAATCGCCATTTGATGTCTTATTTTATCATACTCTTGTTGATATTCCGCTGTATCACGATGCTTTTGCATAACAGAATCTAATGTTTTATAAGTCACATTCTATCTCCTTACTCAAATGTTTTATAAGTTACATTGTATCACATTTTAAAACAATGGCTTCACGCTCTTGCATTTTTTGCTTAATATTTCTGGGCATCTTTGGTGATTTCTTAATATAAGCCCCCAAAATAACCGCAAAATCCACACGCAATACCACAAATAAAACCCGCCCATCATGGGGACGCAATTCATAAACATTTCCCCATAAATGTTTGATCAATTTTTCAGGGGTATCATTAAAGCCAACCGCTTCAATAACCATCATGATATAATCTATTTTTACATAATGCTTTGTTTTTAAAACAGTATTAAACTCTTTTTCAGCACTAGGAATATTATTACTAAAAACAAATTTCATAACTTGTTTACTGGTTAATAAAATATCGTCCACTTGATAAATACCTTTCGTTAAGGGTCAAAAAACTGCGGAAAGAAAAAGTGCCTTCTCTCCATTACTTTTCCTATCGCTTTACTTTTGGTATAACTAAGAATCATAATAGCACGATTTATTTAGTGGAGTCAAGAGTAATATATTTTTTTACAAGAAAGTTAAAATTTAGTCTAAAAAATCTTTACACCATCATATTATATAAAAGACAAAAGGCACCAAATGGTGCCTTTTATGGATACCGTAAGTATCGTATAGTATTAATCCATTGAAACATATTCTCGTGATTATAAAACCGTCATTAAACATATACTGCAAAAAACACAGCGACCATACACCCATGGGGTTACTACTCCATACATAGGGCTATGATATATCCTTTATTTTGAATTGTCAAGAAAAATAGGTTTATTTTGTGGTATTTTTTGAATTCTGTTTCTGTAGGTATTGAGGCTATCAGAAAGTTTGTCAAACAGCAATAATCACATCAAGGCTATAAAACTTTGCACGCCGATTGATTTGCGGACACAGAAACATCATACAGGGTCGCCATCATCTTTTGCATAAGTTAAATATTACACAACAAGAACAGATTTTTTATGTTTTTATTCATGGTTGTACCTTAATACTTATTATTTATAGGTTATATTTTTTCCTTCTTTTTTCAAAAGCATCTTTTCCACCTTCTAAAATATCACATATAGAATCTTTTATTTTTGGATCTTCGATTGCACCTGCACAATAACTTAATTTTTCATCTTGATTATCTGCTATGATTATCTGTTCTGCATCTGCACTAACCACCAAATTTGCATTATGAGTCGCTATTATTATTTGTCTATACTTTTTAAGTTTTTTTAGCATAGGAACAAGTTCATCAATAATAAACTTGTTGTCCAAATCATCTTCTGGTTGGTCAAATATAATCGGTGAAGAAAACGCATTTGTTGCCAATTGTAATCTAAGATATAAAGTACCTTTCTGACCCGCTGATAATTTTTCTATGGGTTTATCTTTATATTTTAGTTCTGGTAATACTTGAATATATTCGTTTCTAATATTCAAATCAAAAAATATCTGTGAAATAAAATTTTTAAAAGACTCATTTTTTAGTATAGCATCAAAATTATCATTATTAAAAAACGAAACCCAACTATCAAAATCAGGGATTTCAAATGTTTCTTTTAAAGTGTCTATTTTTCTATAAGTTCTTTTATCAACTTTATCAAAAATTAAATCATAAAATCTATCTTCATCAAATTTTATATCAACATCCAATTTAATATCTTCTTTTAATATAATATCTTTTATTATTTGTTGTTGTTCTTCATCTCCGATTTCTAAAAGACTGTCCCATTTTTCTTTTATCTTTTTCATTTGTCTTTCATATTCATGTTTTATATCCACACCTAAATTTGCTCTCTGTTTTTTATAATTTTCCAGTTCTGATTCTTTATCCTTTATTTGTTTCAATTTTTGTTCTGATTTTTCTATTTTTTCTTGATAGGTACTTGCATTTTTTAGCAATGCAGTTAAGTCACCCTTAAAGCCTTTACTTTTGAATTTATTCTTAATATCAATATTTTCTTTTTCGAAAATTTCTATTTCATTAGTCAAAAATTTTTTCTGTTTTTCCATAGTTGTGGATCGACTTTCAAAATTTATCTCCTTTAATTTTAACTCTTCTTTTTCCACAAAAATATTATTTATTTTTTTTATAGTTTTATTTAAATCTTGAATATTTTGATCTAATTTTTCTTTAAACTGGTCTATTATCTCAATTTGTCCCTTAACTTCTTGTATTTTAGAAATATTTTTTGTATATTGCTCTAATTGTTCTCGATTTGTCTCTGTTGTAATGGTTGTTAATAAGTTAGTATTTTCTTTTTTAACTTTATCCTGATAATCCTTGGAGTTAATTTGATTACCATCCTCATCCTTTGACGAGAATATTTTATTAAGTTTATTTATTTCATCTAATATTTCTGCTGTTTTAGAAATCAATCTTTCGTTAAACTTTAAATCCTCCAATCCAAGTAATTTTTTAATTTCATTTTTTAATCCATATCCTTCAGTTATCTTTTTAATTTTGCTTTGCTCTATAAATACAAAATCAAGATTATTATCTTTACCTTTAAATTCAGTAGGAGTATTGTCAAGATTTTCTTTTTTATACATAATATTGAAATCTTGCCCATCAGTAAATTGTGTTTGATTCTTTAGTTTGTCAAAACGGCTACCAATGTAATTTAAAAATAAACTCTTGCCTGAACCTCTGCCCCCAATAAATGTTACTAGGTTTTTATTTAATGGGATAGTGTTTAATTTAAATTCCACATCCTCAGATTCCAGAACAGGCATTTGGTCATTTATGTTTATTTCTGAGAAAAAAGGTTTATCAAAATTATAAGATGGATTCTCTTTTTTTATACTAACTCTTTCTTCTGGCTCATATATAATTTGCTTTAATCCCTCAAATGTTGTGTTTGCTTTAATCCAAGTGGTTTCAGAATAATCATCATTATTGTTTTTATAATTTTTCCCTAATTTTTTGTCCAGTCCATCAAACGAATGTGCATCGCATCCTGTAATAATAGCTTTAGGGGGCAATTTATATTTAGTTCTTCCATTTTGTTTATTTAAATAAAAGCCTGTGTTATCCGACTTACCAAAAAACAAATGACACTTTTTATCGAGTTCTTTCGCATATTCCGCACCTTTACCATCTCTTACTTCTGGTCTTAAAGAACCGTAACCGTTAGCAACACCAACAATCAAATACTCATTTTCCGAAAAATTTTCTTTTAATTTCTGTACTAAATTATCCATTGTAACCATTGCTTTGTCATACTTAACTTCTTTTAGATCTTGATCTGTACAATATTTATTTGTCAATTTTTCATCATCTGTTGATATTAATTTTAATCGAGTTAAAAAATCATCTAATTTTTCACATTTTACCTGATCTGAAAATAAAATATGTATGTGTATATGATGATTCTTACTATTTTTAGAATCAATTCTAAATTCGATATTTGGGAAAAAAACTTTTCTGGACTTGGGGTATTTAGTTTTAAATTTATTGGTAAATTTAAAATAGTTTTCTGTAGAAAAATAATCTGTAATGCCAAAAACAGAAACATCTGATTGTTCTATCTTATCTAAAAATAAGTCCCAAATTTCATCTAAATTTTTAGAATCTATACTATATTGATTACATAATTTTGTTTCGGGAGTGTGTACATGTAAATCCCATTTATTCCATTCGGAACCACAATTATTTTTTTTAATACTATTTTCAGTTTTTATATTACTCATCATTCATCTCCATTGGTTTAATCATTTTGGGGCTGCCCTAGATAATTAGCCTAAATATTTAGGGATTTATATACTTAACTCCATCAATTGATATTTTATTCAAATGTGATGATGTTGAACAATATTATAGTCAAATGTCTAAATAATGTAAAGTATTATTTCACATAAAGTACAAAAATATCTTTAATTATGACTTTGTGGAGTTAAGTATATAAATCCCAATATTTATTAGCCCATTGTACCGCCATACGCAACACCATTATAAATATTGTCTGTTTTATGACTATGCTTTTTTGCATATTATCCTAAATGCTTATATAAATCAAATCTTCCATATCCAGTGGCTTTTTAATTTCTTATAAAAAAGGCATTTTTACCATCACTCATCATATATCTCCATCGGTTTAATCATTTTTTCTATGTGGGTTATTTGGGCTTGGGTTAGGTCGAAGTGTTTGTATAAGGCTTGGTCTGTCCATTTTTGGGTAAAATCCATTAAAGGGGCGAATTTGTATACTTTTTGGGTGGCATCTTGTGTACTTTTTAGTACGGATACGCAAAAGCGGAAAAATTTTGTTTTCATGTAATCCCTTATATTTTCGGCGGTTTGTTTATCAGACCCTGCCCCGATCACAAGGTATGTTTCGGAACAACATGTGTTGGGTCTCCCTAAAAACGGTTTGCCTGTTACCCATGCGGGGATTTCGCCCCTTTCCCCATATGACCTAGAAATATAGACCTTATACGATGGTACCCAGTGTTGATTGCGGTCGATGTCGTTTATGTTAATATATCCATGTGATTGTTGTGTGGTGTGTATTTTAATGTTATTTTTCTCTGTTTTTGTTTGCTTACCCCGAAAGTAAGTTCTTAAACCAAAAGGTTTTAATGGGCTGACGATAGAGTCAAAATATGCACCATCGCCCACTTTATCAGTAATTTTTTGCAATATGCCCACTGCGGTATAATCCCGAATAAATACATCCCTACCGCCCATTTTTAAGGGGCGGGTCATTTCTGATACAACTTGTCCATTGTCGATAGTTTTAATCAGGCAATCGCCTTTATTGTCCCTGTCCCACAAGAAATAACATACACCGCCTTCGAAATCCGCCCCTTCTTTTGGGAATACTTCTTGTGCTTTTGGATAATCCACCAATACCCGCACTCTTTTATCATGTATCATATCACGCCGAAAACTATCGAGTCCCTTGCCTGCTGTATACCAACGGGCGGGGATAATCATACTTAAATATCGGGGGTTTAATTTTTGTGCCTGCTGAATAAATTTTTGATAAATAGGCTTTGCCGATGCTTGGGCACCGCCATCGGATATTTGATACGGGGGGTTGCCGATAATTACATCAAATTTCATTTTATTTCCTTTGCCATCTGTAAATAGATCTTGTGGGGTTTTTGTATGAATAAAGGGGTAGGCGTGGGTTTCGAATCCATCCGCTCGGGCGAATTGGGCTTGCAATACGCCACAATATATACACTTGCCATTATTTGCCCATGTGTGCTGCATATGGTTAAATCTTACATTGCCATCCACATCTGTAAAGATCGTGGCAAGGCTGTTTTGTCCGTTGGCGGTTTTACTGCAATATACGGTTCGACGGGTCAACAAGGCGGTTAATTCGGTTATGCCGATGGCAAATACTTGATGTTGTAATATATGGTTTATCCGCTGTTGCCCATCGGGAATAATATCCAGCAATCCTTCATCGAGTCGTTTGACAATTTCCCGTAAAAATACCCCTGTTTTGGAACATGGATCAAGAAACTTGGCATGGGGGTTTGTCCATAAATCCGCCGGCAATATATCGAGCATAGCCATAGCGATATGTGGCGGTGTAAATACTTCGTCATTGCTCAGATTGGCAATACACGACAATATGTCCGGATTGTTGTTTTGTAATATATCCTGTTCGGTATCCCGTATGGTTTGTTGTAAATCTTTATCGAACATCAGACACCTGCAAATAATGGGTGGTGGGATATTCGGCGACCGCACGGGGAATAATAGTTTTCGTATCCATGTCCGATGTAAATAACCCCGGTTGTGGGCTCCCTACATCGTTACCAAATAACACCCCTTGCCCATTTTCCTCAGCCATTGGTTGATATGCCAATAAGTCCGTCAATTCATAATCCCTGCGTTTTACCATGTTGCCCCCCACCAATGCCCATTCGGCAAAAACAATCGGAGTGTGCGTCCCATCGACGGACTTTAACGACAACGCATCGCCCCACAAAATATTTTTTGACAATACAAATGCAATGGAATCGATAAACGCCGATTGTACATTGCCTTTGTACAGTTTGTTATATAAAGATTTGACAATCTGTAACAACCGTTCCCGGCATTCGACCACATTATCGGACAATATATCGATACCATATATGCTGGACACGGCAACAAACGCATACCGTTCAAAATATAGCTGTTGCGATTTATACCTTTTTACCACCACCGCCAATTTGCGTTCCAGTATCTTAACCAAAAAATTCCCCGTGCCACACGCAGGTTCGAGAAATCGGGATTCGACATTTTCACACTCATGGGCGACCAAGTCCAGCATGGCGTTTACTTGTTGATCGGCTGTGTACACTTCCGCATGGGTGCGTACCCGATGTTTACTTTTAATTAAGCCCCTTGTCATATTTTTAAAACATTCCCTTTATAACAATACAGTTAAATAATATCAAAAATCCCCCCTTTGTAAAGATAAATCACTATTGGATATTATATAAACAATGGGATATTGTATATATTACATATGGTTGTGATAGCGTATTTTATAAGGCGTTTTTTTTGTTTTGTGCGTTTAAATATTAAGTTTATATCCCATGTGTGGTGAATGTCGTTTGGGCGGATGGGGCGTAATACACCCATTGCACAATATGGCTGTGCCACATGTTCGGGTAAAATGCCCAAGGCAACGCCGGATTTAATGTATGCCAAGTGGGCTTCGGCGTTTGATGATTCAAAAAATGTTTCGGTTTTTGGCACATATTCCATATCGAACGATCGGGTGGAAAACATGTGGTTACCCAAAACTGCATCGGTTATATGCACATCGTCCACGGCAAACAAGGGGTGATTTTTACCAGCGTACAAATAACATTGTTCTTGATACAAGGTTATATAATCGAGCAAAGAATTTTTTTGCGGACTGATGCTAAATGCAAGGTGCATGGTTTCATTTAAAATAGCATTTTCCAAATGGGTATGATTCGTATATTCCAAATGAAATTTTATGTCCGGTTTTTCCGTGCGAATGGTATGTAAAACCGCTTCGATTTTATTGTTTTTATCCGTATGGGTCATATCCATACAGCCAATGTGTAAGGTGCCTTGTAACAGCTGATATAATTCTTGGCTTTCCGTCCAAAAATTATGGGTGTGTTGTAATAGTGTAATGGCATTTTCATAAAAAACTTCCCCATTTTCCGTTAAAGAAAAGCCCTTTGGTCCCCGTTCACACAAGCGATATCCCAGTTTTTGTTCAAGGGCGGTTATGTGATTCGATACGGTACCTGCGGACATGTGCAACACATTTTGTGCTTGGGAAAATCCCCCCGATTCCACAACCATTACAAAACAATGTATGGATTTTAAGTTTATGTTATGAAACAATACCATGTGGTCCCCCTTATATAGTCAATTCAGTATAAAATGATTCGCCATATTATACTGCACGGTTTATTTTGTTGGTTATATAGTGAGTCTAAGGGGCTAACGCCCCAGCTTCTCTGTACATTCTTGCGTTTAATGTGGATTTACCCATGCTTCGCATGACAAAAACCCACACATGTTCACCCCACTTTGCACCACAATGCCACTGCGTGGCAAGCGGTTGCAACCGTATATTGCATAATATCATAGCAATAAGTTTTCTAAAACATTTTTTAATATAATTATACATTTTTTTATGGGCGGATATGCTATCTTGTTTATATATGAAAATACGAGAAAATAGAAGGAATATACATCATGAGAAAATTATTTAAAATATTAGCTGTTGCATGTGCTGTGTCCCTGTCCAGCGTTGCATTGGCGGACTTTAAGGTGGCAATCGTATTGCCCGGTGTCATTACGGATAAATCTTTTAACCAAGCGGGGTACGAAGGCGTAAAGCGGGCATCTGAAACATTGGGTATCGACTTTGCATACTCTGAAAAAACCGCACAGCCCGACCAACCGCAAGCATTGGCGGATTATGCCCGGCGTGGATATGACTTGGTCATCGGACATGGCGGGGAATTTCAGGAATCTGTTGACCGGGTTGCCCGTCGATTCCCAAAAACCAAATTCGTTATCGTAAATGGGGTGGAAGCCGGCAAAAATGTGGCGACCATGAGCTTTGATTTCCCAAGCATGGGATATGTAATGGGGTACATTTCCGGTAAGACATCAAAAACAGGCAAAGGCGGATATATCGGTGCCCAAAAGTTAAAATTTTATGTGCAGTTGGGCGAAGGTTTTGAACAAGGTTTTAAGGTGGCAAACCCAAAGGGTACTGTACTGACCGCATGGACAAACGACTGGGATGATGTGGCAAAAGGTAAAGAGGCGGCACTTAATATGATCAGCGAAGGCGTCGATGTGGTGTTCCCCTCAATGGATAATGGCGTGGTCGGCAGCTTACAGGCGGCACGGGAAAAAGGCATCATGGGTATCGGTATTTATTACGATGCAAAAGTCGACTGGCCAAAAACGGTTATTCAATCGGCCATCCTCGACATGCGCAGTGCATTGGGCGTTATCATCGCCGAAGCCAAGCAAGGGGACCTGAAAGGCAAGACATATAAGTTTGGTTTTGAAACCCCAGAGGCAACCCGGATTGGATCCTATTCTGATCGTGTGCCTATGGGCGTAAAATCCGAAGTAAACACCATAATTGCGGATATTATTTCCGGCAAGTTAAACATCCAATAACCCAAATCTTAGAACACAAATGCTCCCTATGCACATCGCATAGGGGGTGTGCGTGGTACAACACTTAAACAACAACAAAATGACAGAGACGGCGATTACCTTACAAGGCGTGTCGAAAATATTCGATGGATTTTACGCACTAGATTCGGTGGATATGGACATTAAATCCGCCACAATTCACGCCATATTGGGGGAAAATGGGGCGGGTAAAACCACACTTATGAATGTGTTATTCGGGCTGTATCAACCAGAACAGGGACACATTACATTACATGGGGAACGGGTAAAAATCGCCTCGCCCCAAAAAGCAATGCAAATGGGCATCGGTATGATTCATCAACATTTTATGTTGGTGGATTCATTAACTGCGGTCGAAAATGTGGCATTGGGATTGCCCCGTCAAGGTATGACCTTAAAACTGGATGCCATCGCCAAAAAATTACAAGATTTATGCGAAGAATATAATTTTGATGTAAACATACACGAACTCGTGTGGAAATTGCCAATTGGTATGCGTCAACGGATTGAAATTTTAAAGGTGCTTATTCGCAACGCCCATATTATTATCTTGGACGAACCCACAAGTGTCCTTGCCCCCAATGAAATTAAAAGCTTTCTGGAGGGTATGAATCGCTTAAAAAAAATGGGAAAAACGGTTATTTTTATCACCCACAAGCTGGACGAAGTGATGGCAATTGCCGATACGGTAACCATTATGCAGCATGGGAAAGTCCGTGCCAATTTGCGTGTGGCGGATACCAATGTTAAGGAAATGGCAACACTTATGGTGGGGCGGGATATATCACACACACAGATTCAAAAAGACGATTGCCCAAAAAATACCCCGTCAAAAAATGCCCCCATTGTATTTAGTGCCAAGGGATTAAATGCCCACAATGCACAAGGCATACACGCCCTGCAAGATGTGAATATTGATATTCGTGCGGGGGAAATATTGGCGGTGGCGGGGGTGGATGGCAATGGACAAGCGGAACTTGCCAATGCCATTGTGGGGCTGTTAAAACCGGATTCGGGACACATTACATTGCACGGTACGGATATTACCCATACGACTGTATATGATCGGTGTCATACCCATAAAATCGCCTATGTTCCCGAAGACCGTCACCATACGGGATTGGTGCTTGATTTTACCATTGCCCAAAACAGTATGTTACGGGATTTTGATACAGATACCTTTGCCAAAAAGGGCATTTTAAATTTTTCTGCCATTCGACAAAAAGCCTCCGCATGGGTAAAAAAATATGATGTACGGATGCGTACCATTGACCAACAGGTACGGTTTTTATCGGGGGGCAATCAACAAAAGCTGATTTTTGCCCGTGAAGTGGAACGCAACCCGGAATTGTTGGTGGTGATGCAGCCGTGTAAAGGGCTGGATGTGGGGGCCATCGAAGCCGTACAAAAAACCATTCTGAATGCCCGTGCCAATGGCAAAGCCATCTTGTACATATCCACAGAATTGGAAGACATTATGACCGTTGCCGACCGCATTGCGGTTATGTCCGGTGGACGCATTACCGGGGAACTTGCCCCCGGTGAGGTTACAGACGAAAAAATTGGTGCCTTAATGGGCGGTATTTCCGAAGGTACACTATCATGATGAAAATGATAAGAATTGTTTATATGTTATTGCCCCTGTGGGCATTGATTTTGGCGTTGGTGGTGGGGTCAATCCTGATTGCGGTTGGCGGTGTCAATCCCATACAAGCGTATTATGAATTGTTTAAGGGGGCATTTTTCGATTACTGGGGATTATCGGAAACCTTGGTCAAGACATCGCCGATTTTGCTGGCCAGTTTGGCGGTTATCCTGCCGTTGCGATTGGGGTTGTTAAATATTGGGGCGGAAGGACAAATTTATATGGGCGGATTGTTTTCGGCAATGGCGGCGTTGTTATTACCCGATATGCCCATATTGTTACATATTTTTGTGGCGGTCGGTGCCGGTGCCATTGGGGGCGGATTGTGGGGCTTAATCCCCGGATACCTAAAAGCATATCACGGTATTAACGAAGTGATTGTTACCATTTTAATGAACTTTATCGCCATAAATCTTGTCAGCTATGTAACCAGTGGACCGATGATGCAGCCAGGGGCCCCCTATCCATACACCAAAGAAATTAAACAAGACTTACTGATGCCCATTATCATGCCGATGACCGATGTCCATATTGGGGTGGTGGTTGGGCTTATTTTGGCGGTGGTAATGTTTGTGGTGTTAAAATATACAACGCTTGGGTTTTCATTGGAAGCCACAGGCAAAAACCCAACGGCGGCAACATACGCCGGTATCCATGTAAAATCCCGTATTGTGGCGGTGATGTTTGTTGCCGGTGCCATTGGGGGATTGGCGGGGACATTTGAAATCTTGGGATTAAAATACCGCCTGTACCATCAATTTTCGAATGGGTATGGTTTCGATGGTATTGTGGCGGCGTTCATGGCAACCATTAACCCGATTATTGCCCCCATATCGTCGTTTTTCTTATCGGGGTTAAAAGCCGGTGCCTTAACCATGCAGCGATCACTTGGTATTGAGGCAACTGTGATTGAGGCAATTCAGGGTATCGTTATTATCTTTGTTGCCGCCAGCTATGGTTTTAAGTTTAATGCGGAAAAGTGGCGGCGGATTATATCCCATCGTCAGGCATTGGATAATGCAGTTGGCGATACTTTTCAAAAACACAAAAAACATGAGGGGAAACATAAGGGGGCGGATGGATAATGTTTGATTTTTTGTTTGATTCACAATCTTTATTGGAATTCTTAAATACCAGTTTACGGTTGTCGATACCGCTTATATTCGCCGCCGTCGGGGGGGTGATTGCGGAAAAATCAGGGGTGTTTAACATATCGCTCGAAGGCTGTATCCTTGGCGGGGCATTTGGGGCGGCGGTGGGGACATATGTAACCGGATCGCCTGTGTTTGGGGTGATATTGGGTGTCAGTGTCGCCATGATGGCGGGGGCAATACTTGCCGGGCTGGCGGTGGGGCTTGCCATCAATCAATTGGTTGCCGGTATTGCCATTAACATTTTAATGCTCGGCTTAACATCGTACTTGGCACGGCTTATTTTGGGGGCGGATGCCACGACGACCCTACCCGGATTTTATCCCGTGGCTATTCCCTTATTATCGACCATACCGATAATTGGCGAACTGTTGTTTAAACAAGATGCGATTACCTATGCCATGTATATTCTTATTCCCCTGACTTGGTGGGGGATTTATAAAACCCCTTGGGGCTTAAATCTGCGGGCGATTGGCGATTACCCTGTTGCCGCCGACAGTGCGGGTATCAATGTAAGCAAAGTGCGGGTGGCGGCAACCTTAATCAGCTGTGCCATGGCGGGATTAGGCGGGTGTTACTTGGTGCTGAGCCAAGTATTCGTATTCACCGAACATATGAGTGCGGGCAAAGGCTTTATCGCCCTTGCCGCCCTGATATTAGGCGGGTGGAATCCCGCCCGGGCGATGTTGGCGGCGTTGCTTTTTGGTATGATGGATGCGTTACAATTACGATTACAATTTAACAGCCCCGATGTGCCCTATCAAATCTTTTCCATGTTGCCGTATTTGGCATCGTTATTGGCCCTTATATTCTTGGCAAAACGCATTCATCCGCCCAAGGCAATTGGCATTAAATACAGACGGGGGGGCAGGTAAGCATGTCTATTATCGACGATCAAAAAATGATTGCAAACCCTGTACCGTGGCCAAATGGGGCAAAGGTGGCGTGTTGTTTAACCTTCGATATGGATTCGGACAGCCTGATACACCTTGACCACCCCACCGATGGGTTTAAGCGCACTTCGGCAATATCGATGTTGCAATACGGTCCACAGGTGGCAATTCCCCGCATTTTGGAAACATATAAACGGTTGGGGATTAAGCAAACTTTCTTTATCCCCGCATGGTGTATGGAACAGTATCCCGAAACGGTGGAACAGATACTAATGGGCGGGCATGAAATTGGACAACATGGATATTTACATGAAAACCCTGTGCCACAATCCCGTACACAGCAAGCGGGATGGATCGATACATCATATGCGGTGATTGAAAAAATGACTGGACACCCGCCAAGGGGATATAGGGCACCATTATATAACTTTTCCAATCACACGGCGGATTTGTTGGCGGAACGGAACTTTTTGTACGATGCGTCCCTGATGGGGGATGATGTGCCATATATTATTACAGCCCAAACGGGGCGTTTGGTGGAAATCCCCTCCCATTGGGGGCTGGACGATTGGCCGCAATATGTACAATCGATGGACTTAAATTATATGATGCCGATTCGCTCCCCCAAAAATGGGTGGCAGATTTTTATGGAAGAATTTGAAACCGCATACCGCCATAATGGGTTATGGGTACCGGTTATACATCCCTTTGCCACGGGCAGACTATCCCGTTGGGAAGTGGTGGCAACCTTTATTGAAAATGTGCTTCATCGGGGCGATGTATGGTTTGCCCCGATGGAACACATTGCACAACATGTGCAACAGGTAACAGCGGATGGCATATACACCCCACGGGTGGTACATATGCCCCAATATGATACAGCTGTAACGGTTACTACACATAACAAAAATTAAGGAGACTATACAACATGAGCAAACATGGTTATGAAGGGGGCAGATTAAACCTGCCATTTGTGGGCATATGTACCTTTGGGAAATATCCCTATGTGGCGGATTGGGATGCCATCGATGCGGATGTTGCCGTATTGGGGGCACCCTTTGATTTTGGGTGTCAATGGCGGTCCGGTGCCAGAATGGGCCCACGGGGCATTCGGGAGGCATCCACATTGTTTTCTTTTGGACACGCCGGGGCATATGACCACGAAGACGACATCACATACCTTGACCCCAGCACAGTAAAAATTGTCGACATAGGCGATGCGGATATTGTGCATACGGACACGGAAAAAAGCCATGCCAACATCGAGTATGGCGTTCGTAAGATCCTACAATCAGGGGCGATTCCCGTGGTTATGGGGGGGGATCATTCGGTAAATATCCCATGTATTAATGCGTTTGACGGCCAACCGCCCTTTCATCTGATACAAATTGATGCCCACCTTGATTTTGTTGACGAACGCCACGGGGTGCGGTATGGACATGGCAACCCCATGCGACGGGCGGCGGAAAAATCGTATGTAAAAGGCTTAACCCAAATTGGTATCCGCAATGTCTCATCGACCGCCCGGGATGGGTACGAAGATGCCCGCAACATGGGATCAGACATCCAATCCGTACGGCAAATGCGGGCATTGGGGATTGGGGGTATGTTAAACCGTATTCCCAAAGGGGAACGGTATTATATCACCATTGATATTGACGCATTCGACCCGTCCATTGCCCCCGGCACAGGCACCCCCAGCCACGGGGGATTCGAATATTATGAAGTCCTGGAATTGCTGGACGGCTTAACCAAACAAGGGACAGTTATCGGGCTTGACTTGGTGGAAGTTGCCCCCGATTACGATGTAACCGGCTGTACATCGACCCTAGCAGCACAAGTGCTTATGAACGCCATCGGACGGATTTTACACAACCGCTAAGTTTATTAAAAAAGCCCATAAAAAAAACCGCCCCTTACTTAGGACGGCTTTTTTTGGGGTATTTGAACGATATATTTATTTAAGGAAACGCACGGGTTTTAAACCCTTATCGGTTACTTCGTTCCAGTAATAAATACCGCTTACATCGCCATTTTTATCGAAATCTAAATTACCAGAAGCCCCTTGATAGTTAATATCTTTGCCGGCTGCGATAAGGGACTTGGCTTTTTTCCATTCCCCTGGATAAATCATGGTACCCGGACCGCTCGCCACCGCTCGTAACGATTTGGACACTTTGGATTTGTCGCCCCCTGCGTGTTCGAGTGCCAATGCCATCAAGAATATGGCATCAAAACCATTTGCCGCAAATGCCGCATTATAATTTGGCACGCCCAGATCTGCGTACATTTTATACCCTTTGGCATCTGGGTCAGAAGCGGGGGTGGTGCCTTTGTAAATACCCTTTAAGTTGTTAGCACCAATTATATTCACCATTGCATTATCGGTCATCGACTCCGCCCCATAAAACTTAGAAAATAACCCCAGTTCTAGGCTATTTTTTAAGATAGTCACCCCACCGCTACCATAATATGAAAACACAACCAATGCCTCAGCTTTGGATTTGGACAAGGTGGAAATTTCCGATCGATAAGACGCTTTTTTTGGCTCATGCAACTGTTTTGCCGTGACTGTACCGCCTTGTGCTTCGAAGGATTTCATAAATACTTGGGCAATACCGATGTTGTAATCATCATTTGCATATGTTACCGCAACGGATTTTGTACCATCCATCATTACCGCTTGTGCCAACGCCACCCCTTGGTACGCATCGGAAGGTGCGGCACGAAAGGCAAGGTCTTTATCCTTTAAATCCGTGTAGCCGGGGGCGGTTGCCGTATCGGACAAATTGGTAATCGCCGCCGGCACGGTTACGCTGTTTACCATTGCCATCGTCGCCCCGGAACATGTGGCACCCACCAATGCCACCACCCGATCCACATTGACCGCCTTAGTCGCCGCATCCACCGCCGACTTGGCGTCACATTTCGAATCATATGTTACCAAGCTTAATTTACCCTTGGTCAATCCGCCTTGTGCGTTAATAATTTCGGCGGCTTTCACCCGCGCAACCGCAACGGGGGCAATCAAATCTGGAATGGGACCGGTTACCGCCGCCAAACTTCCCAATTTAACAGAATCCGCAACAGCATTACCAGACACCATTGTAAACGCAGCCACACCACTGGCTAGTGATAATAATTTTTTCATTTTTCATATCCTTTATATTTAGATTTTTCTACACATGTAACGCTACCCTATGTAACATCACCCTAAATTGACAATAACATATAAAATCACCCTTGTATATACATTTTTATATACATTTTTTAATGGCTGGTGGGGCGTTTTTCTGGCAAAATTCCCTGTGGGAATTTTTGCAAGATAATTTGTAAAATCAAACCAATCAAAAAGATACGTATATACGCCCCCCGGGTTGCCCATTCCAACGGCAACATGCCGGTTAACAATTCGGATGCTGACCACACGGTCCACATAATAAATGCCCCCAAAATTGCCCCTTTGTTATTGCCACTTCCGCCCATGATTAACATTACCCATACCAAAAAAGTATATTGCACCGGGTCGGTCATGGTCGGTTCGGCAAATTTGAGGTAATGGGACATCAGCCCCCCCGCTAATGCCATAATCATCGACCCAATAACAAACCCCTGCATACGGAAGTATTCCACATTTTTACCTGCGGCTTTGGCGGATTCCTCATTATCGCGCAGGGCGGTCATTGCCCGCCCCCAAGGGGATTTATGGGCTTGCTCAGCAAGTATATAAACAACACCCAAGCATATCAATATTACCATCAAGAACGCCAATTGGTTTAATGGTTCTGGTAATCCTTGTAAGGGGCGGGGCACATTAAAAATACCCCGTGATCCGTTGGTTATATCCACTTCGTTTTTTAAGATGAGCTGAAATATCATGGCAATACCCAATGTGGCAACCGCCAGATAATCACTTTTTAGGCGTAAACACACTTTACCCACCAAGATGGCAAGAATGCCGGCAATGCCCATGCCCAGCACAACCCCCACACCCGCAGGCATATCAAATCCGCCAAGGTGGGCGGGATTTTCGGGGCTGGACAAAATCGCCGTCGTATACGCCCCCACCGCAAAAAACCCGGCAATACCCGCATTAAACAAACCGGCAAAGCCCCATTGTATATTTAATCCCAGCGCCAATACGGCATAAATGCCACCAAAGGTTAATAACGAAATCCCATATAAAAACAGACCATATGCTTGTTCCATGACTTATAATACCTTTCCGTTAAATAATCCACTGGGACGCCACAACAGCATGCCAATCATAATCACAAATGCCACACCGGATTTATAGCCGGGTTCCAACAATGCCATATCCCCAATCCATGGATAGGTTGCCAATTCTTCGGCAATGCCAATAATAAATCCGCCGGCAATCGCCCCATAAGGCTTGCCAATACCCCCCAAAATTGCCGATGCAAACATGGGTAATAACAAAGAAAAGCCCATAATACTTTCCAATTGCGTATCCATCCCCAATAAAATCCCGGCAACAACCGCCAAGCCCCCCCCCATTGCCCATACGGTTTTAATGACAAATTCCGTGTTTATCCCGGTTAAACGGGCCAATTCGGGGCTGTCGGATACGGCACGCATCGCCTTGCCGAGTTTTGTATAGGTCAGCACCACATGCACCAACAACACTATGGATACGGTGGTGGTAATAATGGTTATATGGCGGGGGGAAATACGCAGGCTGTCAAAAAATACCATAGGGCGTTCGATAACCCCCGGGCTCATACTTTGGGGGGCGGTGCCAAAAATCAACTGAATTAACGATTGCACCATTAACATCACCCCAAACGATGCCATGGCAATTAAAATGCTGGGGCTGTTACGCAGCGGTTTATAAAATGCCCTGTCGACAAACAGCACAAATGGAATTGTTATCAAGATGGCAATACATACGGACACCACCAATGGCAAGCCCACAATAATATGGGCGGTCCATGCCACATACGCCCCCACAGTCATGGTTTCCCCATGGGCAAAATTGGCAAACCGCAAAATCCCAAATACCAAGGTAATCCCCACCGCACCCAAGGCATAAATACTGCCTAGTACCAAACCGGGAATAAGATAAAAATTTATAAAATCTAATACTGCGTACATGTTATGTGCCTTTTGTTATGTTTTATGTGTCCTTGTGTGTCATACCGCCCAAAAACATTTCCGCTACTTCTGGATTGCTCAGCAAGTTTTCGCCCGTGTCTTCATAAGCATTTTGCCCGTCGACCAACACATATCCCCTATCGGCTATTTTTAAGGCGGGCTTGGCGTTTTGTTCGACCATTAAAATAGGCACACCCGCCCCCCGTACGGTTTGCACAATGGAAAATATTTCCTGTTGAAATTTGGGGGACAACCCCGCCGTCGGTTCATCGAGCAACATCACCTTGGGATTGGTCATCATTGCCTTGCCCATGGCAACCATTTGCCGTTGTCCGCCGGATAAGCTGCCGGCGGTTGCCTTGCGTTTTTCGTATAAGGCGGGGAACAAGTCGTATACTTCCCGCATCCGTCCGCTATAATCATCTTGGCGGATATACGCCCCCATTTGCAGGTTTTCCTGCACAGATAAACTGGCAAACACATTGCCCACTTGTGGCACAAAAGCAACGCCCGCCCGTACCACCTTTTCCGGCGGCATATTGGTAATCGGTTTACCCCCCAAAATCACATCGCCACTGGTGATATTTAACAAACCAAATACGGCTTTCATGGCGGTGGATTTTCCCGCCCCATTGGGCCCGACAATAACAACAATCTCATCGGGGTTTAAGGTCATATTAACCCCGTGCAAAATCTGAGTTTCGCCGTATCCGCCAATCACATTGTGAAGTTGTACTACTGCGTGTGTCATGTTCCCCCCTGTTTACCCGCCCAAATATGCGTCAAGCACTTGTTTATTTTTGCGAATATCGCCCATGGTGCCTTGCGTCAAAATCGTCCCTTCCGCCATTACATACACCGTATCACACAACGCCTCGATCATTTCCATATCGTGTTCGATCAAAACAAAGGTATATCCCCTCTCGTCCCGTAATTTGACAATCATATCCCGAATTTTTAAGGTTAATGATGGATTTACCCCCGCCCCCGGTTCGTCCAACAACACCAATTTCGAAGGGGTCATCATGGTTCTGCCTAATTCCAACAGCTTTTTTTGTCCGCCGGACAACCGCCCCGCCAATACATCCTTCACAGGGGTAATATTTAAAAAATCGAGAACTTCAAGAGCTTTTTGACGCACTTGGCGTTCTTGTGCGGCAACTTTTGCCCCCTTAAACCATACATTTAACAAATTTTCACCGGATTGGGCGGGGGGGACAACCATCAAGTTTTCCAACACCGTCATACGGGCAAATTCATGGGGAATCTGAAAAGTCCGCACAATACCCCGATGAAACATTTGGTGCGTTGCCAATCCGCTCAGGTCGTTACCTTCGAAAATAATTTTACCACTGGTCGGGGCAAGCGATCCGGCAATCATATTAAAAGAAGTGGTTTTCCCCGCCCCATTGGGTCCGATTAAACCGGTGATAGTCCCCTGTTCAACCGTAAACGAACAATTTTGTACAGCTTGAAAATCGCCAAACTTTTTACCAAGTTTTTCTACGCTTAAAAAAGGTTTTGTTGTCCCCATTCGTATGCCCTTATATTTTTGTATATTCAAAACCACCTGTATACACTGTATATAATATATTTATCAAGGCGTTTGCAACCTTTTTTTATATAATACATTTTTCATATACCCGAAAATCACAAGGTATTATAATATATTACACCTTAATATGAAAATGCTATTTTGTTAAAAAATATAGTATTTTTGTCAAAGCTTACCATACGCATAAATAAGATTATGTTTTATCATAATAAGAATATTATAGTACAACATATTATGTGTGATACCAAGATATCCCCGCCATTGCACCCCTTTTTTTAAAATTTTACAAAAACAGCAATTCGGACAAGAAAATGATTATATCGCTTATGGACTGTTTATCTTTACAAAAATAGGCAAAAGTTACCGTACCCCTTGCAAAGGATCCCCTTGCGGTCCATTGGCTTTGACTTCTTCAACGCCCTGTTCAAGGGCTTGTAAGAGCAACTGCATAGTGGGCGACATAATGGGGGGTTGTGTATTCATTTTTTATACTCCTTTATTTTTTCCCAAATAAGCGAATCTTTAATAAGAACCATAGTAGCATTTTTTACATACACTGGCAATGGTTTTTTGTTATATTGAGTATTATTGACGATAACAACTTCGTTAACTATGGATATATACACATTGATTAAATTGTACAAGCTTTTATCATATCTCCTTTTAATAACGTCCACTGGAATATCATGTCCGCCCGATTTTACACGACTTTTTACCCGATTAACCGCTAATTCAGGGGTATCTAAGTACACATAAAATAATTTAACATTAAATCTTTGTTGCTTTGCTTTTTGAATAAGATGTAAATATAATTTTCCTGAAAGGGTAGTTTCCATGGCAAAAGATTGCCTATTTGTAATACAATACTGGGCACGGGTAATGGCAATTTTTCCCGCCCATATATGTAAATTGTTGGATTTTACATTACCAAGAGCAATACTTTTATATATCTCATCTGCATTAATATAAGAAAATTCCGCACCCAATTTTAAAAACTGGGACGCAGTGGTAGTCTTACCTGCACCATTAGGTCCAGCAATTAACACAAATTCAGGCGGATTTACAATATCTTTCATGGTTAAAACTGTATCATAATAAAATGTACGATACAATAAAAGATTGACTTGACTTAATGCTTAGGGCGTGGTATGGTTTGGGCGTTATGTATCTAAGTTAAGGAGTATGTATAAAAAAATGGACACTTTATGGCAACAACGCAAACAAGAAATACAAAACACCCCCGATAAGTATCCGCCCCGTAACCAATGGGTCGATTGGGTGGCTTATTATGAAAAATGGAAAAGTGAATCCTGTCCATATCCGCCAAGATTCCACGAAAACCCACGATTTGACATGTGCGTAAGTGCTATTCGTCTTGATGGTATTACAGAATATTATCTAGATTCTGAACACGAACAGTTTGATAAATCATGGAAACTAGCCATTAAAAAAATCATGCAACACTATAAAAACGATACGCATGTAACACATGCCATACAATCGAAATGTACCTTAACCGCCGAAAACCGTTTGATAAATGGGCAAGGCAACTCTATGAATACCCGACAATCGGCAATGGTTGTTTTAAACGCCTTAAGCACATACCAAAAGACCGCTGAATTTAAATATTATATACCTGAGTTAGAGAGTAAATTACAGAAACTTTATAAAGAAATTGTAGGAAAAGAGACTTGGTTAGATAAAGGTAGTTGGCTTAATCACTATACAAAAATACAAACTCAAGGAGGAGAAGGGGATTTACTTAAACAATATTTAAATAGCGATATAGAATATCAAGAAGATTCAAAATATGAAAAATTACTTTTCAAATGTCTTTATAAGATGCAAGATAATGGAATTTCAGACGCAGGTATCACACATTTCAGTAAAGATAAATGTATACATTTTTTAAAAAATACAAATTTTTTCAAGGCACTAGTTGAAATTGCCAATGACCAAAATGAATATACATATGAAGTTTTTGACAATGAATGGAAAAACTGTGCAGAAAACTATAAACCAAAAAGAGTTAATCATTTACTCATAAACCGAACTGTAGCTTTTTTCACAGATAAAGTTTCCACAGTAGTCGATAAAGAAAAATTTAATGAAGTTTTTAATTGGTTGCAAAAAGAAGAATATGTCCCAAAATATGAAGGCGAAGATAATTGGTTTTCTAAAAATATATATTTAATGGAGATATTAAAAAAAGAAATAGAAGTAGATAATCAATATAAATTAAATTTATTCCCTTGGTTTATTTATGACAATATGGACAAAATTCAAGACTTCAGTAAACAGATAAAAGAAAGTAAAATCATGCAAAAACAACGCAATCGCTTATTAAACCAAATATTATATGGACCACCGGGCACAGGTAAAACTTATAGTATTAAGGACAAAGTTAAAGACATATTAGAATTATATTACGATAAAGATGAAATATTAAAATTCTATGATAAGCAAAACAAATATATAGATTTGGAAAAACTAAAAAAAGACAACACCCTTGACTTTATCACTTTTCATCCTGCATATGGGTACGAAGAATTTATTGAAGGGATTCGCCCTTATTTAAATAAGCCTAAGCCTAATTTGAATAAGAATGAAGAGACTAGTCAAACGGCTTCGAGCGATTCGGAGATTTGCCCTAATTTAAATAAGGATGAGGGTACAGTATCTTATCATATACACGATGGCGTATTTAAAAAATTGTGTAATTTAGCCAAAGATAATTTAGCCAAAGATGAGCCTAATCGCCCTTACTTCATGATTATAGATGAAATCAATCGGGGTAATATTCCCAAGATTTTTGGGGAGTTGATAACCTTAATTGAGGATAATAAACGGGGGGGCAATCCCGAATCCATATCGGTAACATTGCCCTATTCGAGCGAATCGTTTACCGTCCCCAACAATGTACATATAATTGGCACCATGAATACAGCGGATAAATCACTGACTGCTCTTGATACCGCCCTGCGTCGTCGATTCATTTTCATAGAAATGATGCCCAAACCAGAATTGATAGCCAAAGATAACAATGACATTATAGACAATATAAATGTTAGAAACTTATTAACAGATATAAACAACAATATCAAAAAGCAAAATTTTGAACGCTCCCACCATATCGGACATGCGTTCTTTATGAACTGTGATGGGGAACAAGATGTAATTTATGCATTGGCATATAAAATCATACCCTTGTTACAAGAATATACATACGACGATTGGGAGAATATAAAAAAAATATTGAATGTAGACATAAAAATTGATACATCAGAGATTGATTTTGAAAAGATTGCAAAATGTACCATAAACCAATATAATATAGAATCAAAAGAACAAACAGATAAGTCTATTAAAATACAAAATGATACTGTAAACAAGATATTGACACTCGAACAAGCGATAGAACCAGAAAATATAAATGAGAAAAAATTAGATTATATAGAAATTGATACATACAAAACAAATAAAACTACATGGGCTAATGTAATGATAGAAATATTCAAACACTTTAATTCACAACATACCGAAAAATTTGAGGAATTTTGTGAGACATCAGGAAGTTGTATACACGAATCTAATCTACAAGAAAAATTATCAAAAATTAAAGAGAGTAGACATATAGATATAAAAGAAATAGATAATACAAAATGGTCTTATGATACAAATAAAAATACAGATATAAAAATGCGAGATTTGAAAGCACTATGTGATTTATGTAATGTGACCGACACAGTGCAAATTTATTTAAAATAAATCATGACAGCAATAATACAAGTTCGGGAATATCAAAACTTAGAATTGAGGGGTGAAACCACCCAATTAAATGATGATTGTGCCAAAATATCGAAAGAAGACTTCGATTTTTTATCAAAACTGAACGATACCGCTAATCCCTTACTTAAACAATATTATAAGGAATATGAAAAAAGCCCACCCCAAATTATTAAATGGCAAAATGCGGAAAAATTACAGATTCAAAATTATGTAGGCATGATACAATTACCTTCTGGTACAATTTTGGAAATTTTGCCTAAGGTACGGATTGTGCCTGATGGACAAGATGAAAAAGCCAAACTTATTGAAATGATTGTTAGCACCCTTACACCCCATTTGTCCGAATCTAGTACTTTTGATATGGATAAAAAGTCGCTTATGGACTATATCATATGGTGGTTTTTATATCTTATGGACGATGTGTTTAAACGGGGCATTAAACAAAATTATGTTACTGTGCAAGAAAACAGTACCTTTGTTAAGGGCAAAATTTTATTTGCCCAGCATGTTTTGCATAATGCCGCCTTGCAACATCGCACTTTTATCGAATATGAAGATTATACCCCCGACTGTATCGAAAATCGGGCGTTGCATTCCGCATTATTGGCATGTGTACGACACAACAATACCACCAAAGCCAGACAATATTGTCATCGGTTTGATGGTATTGGGAAAATCAACACCATACACGACCTGCAACACTGGCAAGAAAATCGATCTTATCCGCATTATAACACCATTAAGCCGATTGCGGAAATTATCTTACGGGGCATTCAACCATTTATGACCAAAGGTACACAGGAAATCCCCGCTGTGCTGTTCCCTATGGAAATAGTATATGAAAAATATATTGCCCAGTGTTTACAACAGTATGCAGCCGATTACACAGTGCACCCACAACATAACAGTAAAAAATTAACAGATAAAAATTTTTACTTGCAACCGGATATTGTCATAAAAGAAAAACAAGACCTCAACAATAGTACTATTCTTGACACCAAATGGAAACACTATACAAATGAATATGGTATTAGCCCAAGTGATGCCTATCAAATGTTTGCGTACAGCCAAGCATATGATGCGGATACGATTTTATTGTATCCCAAAAATCATAATGGCGAACAAGCCAAAGACATTGAACAACAGTTTGAACATGGCAACAAAAAACACTTACACATCCATATAACCGATTTATCACACACACCCGAAAAGATTGCCGAAGAGATTACCACACACATAAAGAATACATGACAAGCATATATCACACCTTAACCGAAATGATAAACAATCAAGAATTAAAACCTAATTCTCGAATCAAGGAAACAGAACTCAGTACCATATTACAAATCAGTCGTACCCCCTTGCGACAGGCTTTACAGCAATTGGAACGGGATAATCTGATCATTAAAAAAGCCCCCAGATTACGCTATATTGCACCGTTTAGCATCATGGAAATGATACATTTATCCACCTGCCGCCAAAGTTTAGAGGGCTTGGTTGCTATGCAGGCAACTGAACGCTATATCGACGGGGCAAGTATCGATGCATTATTACAAAAACATCAGCAAATTCACGAAACAATTGTCAACAATGATACGGGAAATTTTCAAAAATTAGGATTAAAATTTCATGTAGTTTTGGCAGACATCGCACAAAATACGGTGGCAAAATCTTGTTTGGAAATGCTAAATATTAGCTTCGAACGCTATCGGCGTTTAAATACCCTGTATCAAAGCCGTAAGCAACAAATTTATTACGAACACGATGCGGTGATAAAAGCCATACAGATGAAAGACCCCCGTGCCGCCCGTGAAATGATGGAATTTCATATTGCCGCCGCCCGTGTGGCGGATTTAAAAAGTTTACAAAAAATATAACATACCTAACTTTACATCCAAAATATACATCTGACGCATGCCTTCGTGGACGGTATCTTCATCCTATTCTTTTTGTATTTTTATTATTGATATTTGGAATACCTTTTGTTATATTGCAAGTATGAGATATGCTGTTTACTCGCCCAAAGCAATTGCCTATATGGATAAATTGCCCCGCAATCAACGACAAAAAATTTCTGAAAAAATTGATTTGTTGGTTGAAAATCCTGATGCGTTGACAAATAACATTATTAAAATGCAGGGGGAACCCTACTATCGGTTGCGTGTAGGAGATTGGCGTGTTAAATATTTGGATGATGGGCTGATTGTTGATATCGTGGAAATCATGCCCCGTGGTAAGAACTATAAACCCTAAGGAGTTTTGAATATGGCTATACAAATAATTAACACACCCGAACAAGAAATGGTTATTTTGCCGAAATCTGAATTTATGGCAATGGAACAATTGTTGGATGCAGAAGTGGAAAAACGCATATTGGAACGGAACCGTAAAAATGGTATTGTTCATACATATTATCACCGTGTCATTCGTGGGGAAAATCCTGTGAAAGTATACCGTGAATGGCGGGGGCTGAGCCAATATGAACTTGCGGATATATTGGGGGTTACCCAAGGTAACATAGGCAAAATTGAACGATGGTCTAATGTAGGTAGTACTCGTATGCTTATGAAAATTGCCAATGTACTGAATATAGACTTTAATCACCTTGCCCAGTACCAATGTGAAGGATATGATGCCCTGCACAATCCCAAAGAAAATTAGACGATTCCATCGGGGCACATCGGTTGTGCTTGCCCAAGGTGGCGGGAGGCTATCATAAAGTTTATGTAAAATATAAAATAATTACTATACATCCAAAATATACATTTGACGCATGCCTTCGTGGACCGAATCTATGCACACTTGGGTATTATCATGATTCCATCGGGGGTGCAGATCACATCGGTTGTGCTTGCCCAAATCCGCTGGTGTATACAACGATGCCATATCATGTCGGGTGTCCGTATGCGTATCAAATAAAAATAGTGTCCGTTTATGTGTCCGTGCATCTGGGTAGGTATCTGTCAATACCCACTGTCCATCTTGGGAATATGTCATATGTCCATTTTCATTTAATATGTGCCGTCCCACCACTTGTACCTTGCCTGTTGTATCATTGTATAAATGATAATGAATTTCCCCATCATGGGGTCCCCAAACAATAATTTCCGTGTCCGATTTCCACATGGGATGGGATATTTGATATTCGGATTTTTCATAATCAAAAGTGCCAACCGCATTTATATCAAAATCGTTGGTCAATTGTGGCAGCGGATGATCGGAGCATTCCAACAATCGCAAATGCGTACCATCTGGATTCATCGAAAACAAACGGTGCAAGAAACAAGTTTCATCAAGTACCCGCTCTGTCCATCGGTGGATAAACAAACAACGGGTACCACTGGGGTTTATTTCCATATGTGTTACCCAGTGAATGGCTTTATCCATGGATGGTACAGGTTTAAAATTCTTTACATCTTGTAAACTTAGCACCAATTTAAAATCACCAGTAGCAATATCCATGTAATATATGCCATCCTTATCAGGGGCAAGGGCAAGTTCAGGTTCCTTGTGCGTAGCATTGTAGCCAATGGTACGATGGGTTACCATAAACCGAGAATAATCCAGAGTCATGGCAAAATCCCCCCTTGGCGATACGGCATACACAGGCAAGGGTAACACACGGCTTTCACCCGTCTTTATGTGCATAATTGTCGATTGAAAATCTGGATATATATCCGTTGTTTTATCGATGGCACGGGTATTAAAAATAACCTTGTTTGAATCCCCCAACCACTGTAATTGGCACCCCATTTGCCAATTCCAAGTGGTGGTTTCCCCCAATTTATAAAAAGTATCGTTATCAGATATATCAAAATATCCCACTTCTGCCACTTCTGTACCGATTAAATCTTTGGTAAACATATCCACACGGTTGCCTAATAAAAATATATTATTTTTGTGAAAATTGGATTTGTTATAATACCCAAAAAAGGTATGTTTCTTTTTATCCCCCACACCCCTTATGGGGTATTGCTTTTGCATGTTTTTATTCCTTATAGTTAATTTTCCAATGCGTTTAAAAAAGCATGTAGCCGGTCCATGGCTTGGTCAATAATAGTTTCTGATGTTGCAAAAGAGATTCTGATAAACCCGGGTTGTAAAAAAGCTTGTCCGGGGACAACCGCCAAATGGACATTTTCCAATAATACCGCACAGAATACTGTATCATCCGTAATAATCTTATGGTTTATTTTTTTACCAATGGTATCTTGTACATTGACAAACACATAAAAAGTTCCTTGTGGTTTAATGTGGGTAATATAAGGCATCTTAGCAATACGATTTTCAATTAGCTGTTTACGTTTTCCATAGGATTGTACCATGCGTTTTACATCGTCTTGGCAATCGGTTATTGCCCCCACCGCCGCCCATTGGGATATGGAACTGGTGCCCGATGTAATATGTCCTTGTAACTTGGTCATCGCCTTAATGATAGTTTGTGGACCAAGTGCATAGCCAATACGCCAACCTGTCATAGCGTAAGTTTTGCTAACTGCATTGATATTTAACACATGGTCTTTACATTCAGGGGCATAACATAAGGGGTTTTTATATGTATAAGGATCAAAAATAATCTGTTCATAAACTTCATCATTGATAATCACAAAATCATACTGTATTGCCAATGCACACAGCTGTTTAAGAGTATCTGTATCATATATTTTCCCCGATGGATTGTTGGGGGCATTCAAGACAAATGCTTTTGTTTTTGAGGTAATATGGTGTTTAATTTTTTCTATGTCTAAATCCAAAGTATCTGGATTTGTACCCACCACAATCGGCACCCCAGCAAATATTTTAACCTGTTCCACATAACTGACCCACGCAGGGGCGGTAATAATGACTTCGTCACCGGCATTTAGCAAAACGGCAAATGCTTGGAATAAAAGTTGTTTTGCCCCGGTTGCCACCAACACATCATCCATGTGATAGCACAGGTCAAATCGATTTTTGTAATACTCGACCACCGCTTGTTTCAGATCGTTAATACCCGCCGTTGCTGTGTAAAATGTCTGTCCTTGTTGTATGGCATGTATTGCCGATTGTTTTGCCCCCTCTGGGGATACAAAATCTGGCTCCCCCGTGGACAGGGAAATCACATCGACACCTGATTTTTTTAAGTTTTGTGCGTGTTCCGCAATGGCACGGGTTGCGGACGGGGATACGCATGATACACGGTCCGCCAATGTATACATGTTAAATCGCCCCTGTTTTTTGCCATATGTCATAGGCATCGTCCAAGGTTTCAGGCACTTGGTGGTTAAGTATCGCCCCAGCGTTTAAATTTGCCGAATGTTGCAAACGCTGTTTTGCCCCCATGGCAACGAAGCTGTCTATGTTACATTGCTGCATAATGGCAATGGCTTCTTCCAGTTCATGTGCCCGTCGCTCCGCATGAATAAGATCACTTGTAATATACCGTTTGGCGGTGTATGCAAAATCCTTGTCGTTAATGGTGGCACTGATACTTTGTAAGACGATATCCTCCACCCCATTTTTACGGGCAAACTGAAAGGTTTCCACTAATAAAGCTTCCAAACCTTTGGTGAAAATGGAACGACTCAGTTTAATACGGCTTGCCTTGCCGGCTTCCCCATCAATGGGGGTAATATCCATACCCCAAGGGGTCATAGCATCCCGCCACATGTTGGCACCTTGTCCCGATGCCACAATGGGCACTTTATGTCCATACACAGGCAAAGGTCCAAGCATGGGGCTGTCCACATATATAATATTCGTATTTTCACAGCACTGCGATATATTATATTTTAACGAGGGGGAAGAAGAACAGACATCCACCAAATATACATTCGATTTTTTATGTTTTGCACAGTTGATAATATCTTGGCATGCTTGCTCAGAAAATACAGCCGGTACCGCCACCACTATATAATCAGAATCTGCAACCATCGTTGCCACAGTATCCATCAACGCAACACCACTTTGTTTAACACGGGCGTGCAGATTTTGCTTGGCAACCGGATTGTCCATTTCCATACATTTATCATATACAGATATATTTTGTAATCCCTGTTCCACAAGCCCTTTTGCCATGTGAAAGGCCGCTTCACCAAATCCCATAAATCCCAATTTTACCATCATATGATTATCCTTTTTTTCGTATCGTGTTGATTATGGGTATAAATATAATCCATAACACCATAATGAGCAATAATAACGATATGGGTTTTTCAATAAGTAATGATAAATTCCCCCCACTCAATTCAATAGTACGCAGCAGGTTTTCTTCGATAATTGCCCCCAACACCACGCCAATAATAGCGGGTACCAATGGAAACCCAAATTTTACCATTAACACCCCAATAACACCAGATCCTAGCATAATAATAACATCAAACCAGTTAAAATGTATGGAAAATATACCAATAACCGACATTAACAATACAGCGGGAATAATAATATGCTTATTGATAGTCGTGAGCTTGCCCAGTAGCCGTACACTGGTCAGCCCAATAATAGTAATAACAATTTCCGAATATAACAACCCTAAGAACAATGCCAAAGTCATGGCATATCCATCCCCTTGGAACATGCTGACACCGGGGCGTAAACCGTGTAACAACATGGCCGCTAGTACAATAGCGGTGGTGGCACTGCCGGGGATACCAAATAATAATGTGGGTATCATTGCCCCATCTATACTGGCATTATTTGCCGATTCGGTGGCAATCAACCCCCGGGGATTGCCCTCGCCAAAGGGAATTTTATCTTTTTTACTGGTACGGGATGCTTCCCCATACGATACAAAAGTGGCAACCGTACCACCTGTGCCGGGAATAGCACCGACAACAAAACCAATAAGCGATGATTTTATCAAAGTTTTCCAATGCGTAAAAGTGATTTTAATACCTTCGATACGGCTCCCCCCCAAGGTATCGGTCATAGCAATTTTTCCTTTGTCGTCCGCATACAGTGTTGCCATCGTTGCCACACCAAACAGCCCCAACAAAATAGGCAAGAACGATATACCATCATACAATTCAAGAAAATTAAAAGTATACCGCACATCCGCCGCCCCACCGGGGGCAATACCAATGGTGGTTACCGCCAAACCCAATAAGGCGGATATAAGGGCCTTATAAAATGCCCCTTTTGATACCAACGATACCAATACAATACCAAATATACCAAGCATTAAGTATTCAGGCGTGCCAAATAACAATAACAACGGTACCATAAATATCGATCCAAATATGGCAATCGTATCACCAATTAAGCCGCCAAGGGCGGAAGAAGTGGACGATATACTAAGGGCGGTAACCGCTTTACCTTGTTTTGCCATGGGATAGCCCTCTAAGGTACTAGCGGCCGCAGACCCATCCCCTGGGGTGTTCATTAAAATGGACGGTATCGACCCCCCATACATGGCACCATCATATAATGATATTATAAATAACAAAGCAAAAATCGGCTCCATATACACAGTAAAAGGTAACGCCAACGCCGTTCCAAGTGCCGGACCAATACCGGGAATGGCCCCAATAACAATGCCTATTACAGTGCCGAAAATAATCCAAAAAATACTCTCAGCTGTGGTCACCAACAAAAACGCCGCACCTAATGCCTCAAAAAGTTCGCTAAACACTTTATAATTCCATTACTTAGAAAATTGATACAACACGCCATTGGCATAATAATGTCCAAAAGACATATCAAATACATATACCAGCCCTAAAACCACAACGCATAATATAACCAATGCCCACAGGTTATTATTAAATGATTGTCTGACAAAATATACATACCCACATATGGATATAACAGCGGCAATATAAAACCCAAACACATACGCCAACACAGAAAATACCCCTGTGTACAAGAATATAAAATACATATTCCTTTTTTGTACAGTAGGGCGTTGCCATGTACCGGGCTTTGCATCATCCATATCATTTGATGATGTGTGTATGGGTAAATAAGGATGCAATATGGACAACAGCACCAATATCAATGCCGTCCCAGATAAAAATGCGGGGAACATAAAAGATTCAGCACTAAAAGACCATGACCCTATGAAAATCATACCAAAAAAGAGTACAAAAAAAGCCGTCAGCCCTATTTTTTCTATTTTGGTTTTGGTATCTTGCTGCAAATTCATTTTATTGTTCCCGCATATCGGTTTAAGACTTCAATGCTTTCAAGTCAATTTCCTTGGCAATCGCAATCGAATCGGCAATAGCTTTTTCCGCCTCCGCCCCGTTACCATATGCAGGCTGTAATTTCAATGCATTATATTGTGCTTGCACAAAATGGCTATCTTGGGCGTTTTTAATAGCGTCTTCCAAAATTAACCGCCTGTCCTCAGCAATACCCGCAGGGGCAAAAATACAACGCCTTAACATACACACTTGCAATGGATCCATGCCCAATTCGTTCATGGTTGGGGTGTCAGGGTAGCTGCCCAATCGTTCGGTGGCACCAATAATTGCCAATGCTTTTAAGGTACCGTTTTTAACCGAATCAAGGGCGGAAGATACGGTCACAATACCAAATTCCACTTCTTTACGCATCAAAGCGGCAATAATATCGCCCGTACCTTTGTATGATACATATTTCGACCAATTTACATTATTACGGCGTTGCAATAAGGTTGCCGCCACATGCCAAATGGTACCTTTTTGTTGCGATGCCAATGTGGTTTTTGCCCCAGAATTGTACGCAGATACCAAATCTTCAAATGTGCTGATGTCTGAGGACGCATTGGCAACAATAACGCCCGGCTCCCGTACATACACACCAATACCTTTAAATTGGGTGATGTCAAAATTGGTTTCATTCAAATACCATGCCCATGGCGTAGATGGGGGGTTAAAGGCGGTTAAAGTATGCCCATCCGGATCGGCATTAAAGCCCGCCGCCGCACCCCGTAATGATGCAGCACCCGGAATGTTACGGATATTCACAGGGTTTCTTAGGCTCTTCTTACTGGCAAGGGCAATGGAAAATGCCCGCATCCATATATCCGTACCCCCACCTACGCTAAAAGGTACTATAATATCAATGGGTTTCGATGGGAATGTATCCGCCCCCCAAGCCGGCATGCCCGCCAACGCAGCTGTAGCGATACCGCCGGTACCAATTTTTAAAAAGTCACGACGGTTTATATGTTTAAATGTACGCATGAATATTCTCTCCTTAAATATATATACTCTTTAATACTATCCGATGGCAAATGTTGTTTTTTTACATTACATGTACCGATATACATATACTTTATTGTATACAAAAAATTTTAATAATAAAGCATAATACCCTAAAATATCCTATATTTCAGACAATGTCAAACTTTAATGTATACATTAAATCCCTAAACTTACTCACACACCCAACATATATATGGGATTGTGTTTTACCAGTATTGCCACCTCATCGGCGGTGAAACCACTTTTTAACATGGTGGCAACCGCCATTTTTATACCTTCCCAAGGGGATGGGTTAAACGCTTGCCCCAAATCTGTACTTAAAATGCACCGCTGTACCCCCACATGTCGAATCGATTCAACAATGGTATCCACAGGTACATTGCCTAAATAGCGAAATGTATGTGCAAAACAATGCTCAATCATTGCCCCTTTTGATGCCAATTCTAATTGAAAATCCAATGGTAAACCTTTGCCTTCTATTTTGCTGGCATGGGTAACGACAAATCTTTTGACACCGATATCTTGTGCGGCTTTAAACACCCCGGCTATTTCAGGCATCCACAGGTGTCCTGTTTCAATAATCAAATCATGCTGTTTGGCTAATAACAATACCTCTTTGACTTCTGGTATGACATCATTACCATTTTCGCTCAGCACTTGTACACCATCCGTATATCCTTTTCTGGTGCGGGCGGTTGTGGACCATGTGGATGGCATACATATTTTTTTTGTCCCCAATTTAATGTCCGTTTCCACAGCCAAGGGATTGATACCGCCAATTTCCCGATTTAATACCACCGTACCAATGACCTTAATATCAGACACTTGTTTTTCAATCATGGTTGCCATAGCCCCGGTGGGACCAGAATGACATTTAATACCCAACGCTTTCATACCTAATGCAACCGCTTGCTCAGCAACTTCCATGCCACAAGCAATGCGTTCTACATTGGGATCTGGTCCCACATGCAGATGATAATCCGCAGCACCTTGTAAAATTTCTGATGTTGTTTCGACTATTTTCATGATAGTATCCTTTTAAAGTTATTTAGGTGGTCGATTTTTTTAAATAAAATCTTAAAATCGGTGTTAAAAACATACCGACAATAACAATAACAATTGTCAATGAAATAGGGCTGGTGAAAAAGCCCACAAATGTGGGGTCGATAATGGCTACCCGTTGAATATTATTTTCCAATAATGGTCCCAATATTAAGGTCAGCAATAAGGGGGCAATGGGAATATGTGCTTTATTCATAAGGTATCCTATGACACCAAAAAATACCATTGTGCCAATATCAAAAGTATTATTATTAACCGAAAAAGCCCCAATCATACACAGCATTGCCACTGTCATCATTAAAATATTTCTTGGCATCGCCAACAATTTTGGAAATATTCTTGCCCCCATTAAGCCAATACATAAAAATGCCACATTCGATAGCAACATAATGACAAAAATACTGGAAATAATTTCAGGCTGTTGGCTAAATAAAGTGGGACCGGGGGCAATGCCCTGCATAATAAACGCCCCGAGTATAATAGCAGTGGTGGCATCGCCCGGTATACCCAACGACAACAGGGGAATCATCGCCCCACCAATGGTGGCGTTGTTACTGGTTTCCGTTGCCACAATGGCGGGTACATGCCCTGTGCCAAATTTTTCGGGGGTATGGGACAGTCGTTTTTCCATACCATATGATAAAATTGCCCCAATTGTCGCCCCTGTACCCGGCAAAGCACCAATAAAAGTACCCAATACGGCATTTCTTGGCACAATTTTTAACAACATAGACACATATCCCATCGGTAATCGTACTTTACCCAATGTGGAAATAATGTCTTGTTTTTGGTGCACATCATCTAGGACATATTTAAACACCTGTGACATACCATATAACCCCAAACTGACGGGAATAAAGTGTAATCCTGCATATAAATCAATGGCACCAAATGTATATCGGGGGAACCCTTGTAATGCTTCTTCGCCAACTGTTGCCAGTAACAATCCCAAAAATCCCGCAAAAAAGGCTTTTGCCACGGATTTCCCACTGATAAATATCAGCACAGATATACCCATAAGTGCCACCATAAAATATTCATGCGGTCCAAATCGTAACGCCCATGCAGATAACAGGGGGGCAAAAAACGATAACATAATTGCGGAAAATATGCCCCCGATAAACGAGGATATGGTCGATATGACCAACACCATACCCGCTTTACCTTTTCGGGCTAAGGGATAGGCTTCTAACATGGTCATCATTGCCGCAGGCACACCGGGAATATTGATTAAAGTGGCGGAAATAGACCCCCCAAAAATTGCCCCACAGAAAATGCCTATTAATACAGACAATGATAAATGTATATCCATACCATAAGTCAAGGGTACCACAATGGCAACGCCCGCAGTGGCACCCAAGCCCGGTAAAGCACCAAAAATAACACCAACAACCACCCCCAATGTAATAAGCATCAAGGGCATAAGGCTAAATATATTATCCCACCCCATCAGATATAAATCAAAACTGTTCACAACTGTATATACCCCTTAAATATTATAATCTTTTGTACTCTGATTATTACAGCATAATACTGGGTATTTGTAAATCAAACATATATCTAAAAATAACAAATACACCGCCCCCTACGATAACAGCATATGTAACCGATATGGGTATGGATGCTTCGGACATACGCAGTATCAATATACCCAATAAAACTGTTGCCACAAGAAAATCCCAATGGGCAATAAAGGCACCCATAAACAACCATATGCTCAGCACAATCAATCTTTTGGTAACAGACCAGGACATATTACAGTTTATATTTTTTGGAAAAAACACAATCCATATGCCGCACAAGACAATCGCTATGGACACCATACGGGGGAAAAAATAAGGTGTTAAAACCCTCGATTCTGAATCAAAACCAATGGACCAGCCAAGGGTTATAAACCCCGTGACCAACCCTAATGCTATAATGACAGCCCCAATGATACGATCATGTGTCATGTGATGTGCATTATTTTAGGGCTTTGTTAATTTTGACTTGTGCGTCTTGCAAGAATGTTATGGCATCGTCACTTGTTAAATAAAACTTCTCATACCCTGTTTTTGTCCAAAATGCTTCCATTTCCCCGCTGTTCATGGCATCGTCAATCGCCTTATTTAACACCGCCAACACATCTTGTGGTGTGTCTTTTGGGGCAATAATGAATTTTGCCGCACCCCATACCAAATTAATACCTTGCTCTTTAAATGTGGGCACATCTGGGAACATGACACTGCGGCTTTCAGAAGAAACACCAAGTGCCCGAATTTTACCCGCTTGTATCAAGGATTTCGCTGGACTTAAAACGGCGGTAGCACTTTCCACATGCCCCCCCGCTAGTGCAGGATAAATTTCAGCACCCCCATTATAAGGCACAAACTTAAATTTTGCTCCGGTTGTGGATTCCCAAACTTTCGCATTCAAATAATATGATCCGCCCACACCCGCATGTGCCATGACCACTGTATCAGGATTATTTTTCGCAGCATTAAAGAAATCCGCCAAGTTGGTAAATTTGCTATCCGCTTTTACCAATACAGCACTGCCGTCTAAGTTTACTGTGCTTAAAACCGCCACATCGTTTATACTAGGTGCATTGGGATTTTTCAAATGTGCGGTTAATGGCGTTGCCGTCGACAACATCAGAGTATATCCATCCGCTTTGGCACGGGCAACCGCATTTAATGCCAACAAGCCCCCCGCACCCGGCTTGTTGAGGATAACCACTGGCTGATTTAAGGATTTTTGCATTTGCTTTGCCAATGCACGGGCAATAACATCGGTTGCCCCACCGGCTTTAAACCCCACCAATAAAGTTACTTCTTTTTTGGGAAAACTGTTTGCAAATGCAATGGGTATATAGGATATGGTAATTATTGTCGCAATGTGTAAAAAAGATTTCAAACATCTGTGAATTTTCATGGGTCTCTCTCCTTATAATGTATACAAAAAACTTAAAGTTCCGATGTAGAATGTCATTATAAACCAAAAATATAAACATGTCAAAATTTAATGTATACATTAAAGCAATCCATCAAAATACCTATGCCATATTGACTACATCCAAGTTTTATATGTTCGATAGCAGGGTACCCAAAACAATAGGTTAAAAACCGTATTTAAAATTCAATATACCAGCCCCTAATTATATGATACTTATATGTAAAATACTTTTGCAAAAATTGACAGTATTCTGTATATTGATATGCTATGGTCATGTAATTAAAAAACAGGATATGTAACAACTATGGATAAGAAAACGCCTTCATATAAGGCACCTGCCTTAGAAAAAGGCTTGTTAATTATTGAACTATTGGTGCGGGAACAAACACCTCTTAATATGGGGGATATTGCTAGTAAACTTGGATATTCAAAAAATGAAATTTTTCGTATGCTTGTGGTTTTACAGGAAATGGATTATATCGTACGCAAGGACGACAGTGATGTATTTGTTTTGACTCCCAAAATATTTACACTTGGTATGCAGGTATTCCCCAGTTCTAATTTATTGGAAGTGGCGTTACCCAAAATGCAGACATTGGCATTGGACATTCGCCAATCGTGCCACATAGCTGTTCTTAATCGGGAAAATATGACCGTCATTGCCCGTGTGGAAAGTCCTGCGGCTATCGGGTTTTCCGTACGACCGGGGCATACAGTACGGGCGGATCAATCTGCTTCGGGATTAATACTGCTGGCGTGGCAATCAAAACAACGGCAAAAAGAATTATTGAAAATCATTGACCCAAAAAAACAGCAACCGGATGTACACAAACAACTGGAACATATCCGTGGGCAACGCTATATCTGTAATGCTAGTCCCTTTCACGATGGCATAACCGATATATCTGTGCCTGTTTTATATAAAAAAAATCATATATTGGCTGCCATTACAATTCCATTTATACATAATTATAATCACCCCATTGACCAACAACACGCATTGAAAAAATTGCAAGAAATGGTGAAAGAAATTTCTAAATACGCCCTAAGCACAGTTTAAGTTAGGCTTGTTTGGGATGAAAATAAAAATATATTGCATTTGATTTACATATAATGTAGTATATTATATGTAAAATATGGGTTTATTTTTATCGCAAACAAAATACATATGCACAATATACACCAAAGGATGTACATATGAAAAACATAAAACAAGGCAGATTACAGGGAAAAACCGCTCTTATCACCGCCGCAGGACAAGGCATCGGGCGTACCACCGCCGAGATTTTTGCCCAAGAAGGGGCAACTGTGATTGCCACCGACATTACCCCAGACCTACTAAGCGATTTTATAGGGGGTGAAGTGCATAAATTGGATGTAACCGATAAAACCGCCATTTATGACTTTATGGCAAAAATCCCCACCCCCGATATATTATTTAATTGTGCGGGCGTGGTATGTAATGGTACTATTCTGGAATGCACAGATGATGAGTTTGATTTTTCTTATACCTTAAACATGCGTGCCATGTATATGATGATACAGGCATTCCTGCCATCCATGATAGACAATGGCGGTGCCAGTATCATAAATATGTCCTCCATTGCATCGTCTGTAAAAGGCATTCCGTCCCGCTTTGCATACACGGCGACCAAAGCAGGGGTCATCGGTATCACCAAATCGGTGGCAGAAGATTTTGTATTACAAAACATCCGCTGTAACGCCATCTGCCCCGGAACAGTAAATTCCCCATCCCTGCAACAACGGATTAAAGATTTACCAGGCGATTATCAAAAAAATTACCAAATATTTCTAAACCGGCAAAAAATGAAAAGAATCGGTACTACCGAAGAAATCGCCCAATTAGCACTATATTTAGCATCAGACGAATCTGCGTTTACCACGGGGGCGATACATATCATTGATGGGGGTTGGGTAAACTAATACACATAAAACAAACAAGGAACAGTTATGAAATTATTACACTATGGACAACAAGGACAAGAAAAACCTGCTATACTAGATACAGATGGCAATATCCGTGATATATCATCACACTTCGATACATTTTCCCCCGATACCTTGGGGAATATCGACAGCCTAAAATCGGTCGACATTGACAGCCTGCCGATTATCGAAGGAAACCCAAGAATTGGGGCATGTGTCCAGCGTCCGGGAAAATTTATTTGTATTGGCTTAAATTACGCAGACCATGCGGAAGAATCTGGTATGAAAGTGCCATCCGAACCTGTGATTTTCTTTAAGGCACCCTCCGCTGTAATGGGACCCAATGACAATGTGGAAATCCCAAAAAAATCGCAAAAATCCGATTGGGAAGTGGAATTGGGTGTGGTGATTGGCAAACACGCAAAATACATCGACGATAGCGAAAATCCCCTTGATTATGTGGCGGGATATTGTGTGGTAAACGACCTGTCCGAACGAGAATTTCAAATCGAACGGCAAGGACAATGGGTAAAAGGAAAATCTTGTGATACTTTTGGACCCATTGGTCCATACCTAGTCACCACAGACGAAGTTCCAGACCCACAAAACCTAAAAATGTGGTTAAATGTCAACGGTACCCCCATGCAGAATGGCAACACCCAGACCATGGTATATGGCGTTGCCCATGTGGTAAAATACCTATCCCAATTTATGAGTTTACACCCCGGCGATATTATATCCACCGGCACCCCCCCCGGTGTAGGGTTGGGTATGACCCCCCCGGTGTTCTTAAAAGCAGGCGATGTTATGGAACTGGGTATCGAGGGTTTGGGGACACAAAAACAAAAATGCGTACAAGCATAATTTAATACCCCTTATTTTATTCCCTTGTTTTATTATACTAATCCATAAAATCTTTTCGCATTGTGGGTGGTGATGTTGTCTTGTGCAACTTGGGGCAGATTGGTGAGCAAAGCTTGTGTCATACGCACCCATGCGTTGTAATTCGATGCCAAGTTCAGCACGGGCCAATCACTGCCCCATACAATGCGGTTGTGATTAAACAATTGCAGTATGGCATCTGTATAAGGCTTTATATCGTCTGCTGTTGCATGGGGTGTCGCCTCAGTCAATAATCCGGATATTTTTATGTATACGCATTCCATGTGTGCCATTGTTTTTATGTGTTCTACCCAAGGGGCGAGGGATTGCAACCCATCCCGAATTTGTGGCTTAGCACAGTGATTTACAATGGATTTTAACTGTGGATATGTTTCAAAAATCTTTACAATCGCAGGAATGCCTTGTGGAAAAATTAAGCCTTCGAATCGCAAATTATGGTCAATTAAAGATTCAAACACAGGGGCGAATTTAGGGTTTAGGATATAGTCTGTGTCCGCTATGTCCTGTAACATGGGGCGAACGCCTTTAAACAATGGATTTTTGCTGAGTAATGCAATGCTTTGTACCGCTGTTTTTGGATCGTCAAAATCCACCCAGCCAATAATCCCTTCGATAGTGTCCGATTGTTCCGCCAGCGATAACAAATATTCTGTTTCCGCCACCGTTGGGGCAGCTTGTACCAAAATCGATGTACCGACAGGTGTTTGGGCAATAACATGTTCATAATCCGCCACCAAAAACGATCGGTATACATCAGACAAATCGGGGGTTAACCATCCATAATCCGTACGATTTATATGCCACAGGTGGTGGTGGGTATCAATCCATTGTACCATGTTTACCCCTATGTGTCTATTGGCAAGGGGGCATTTTCGGCGATTAAACCAGAATTTCGTAAAGCGTACCAAAAATCGTCGCTAATCAGCGTGTTTGCCCATTCGATATTGGTGGTTAATTTATCCATACTCCCCGTACCTAGTAACACGGATTGCACCACAGGATGGGCATTACAAAACTGAATCGCCACCGCCGGTAAAGGAACATTATATGAGGCACATAAATCATACAGATCGCTCATATGCTTTACCATATAATCAGGGGCAGGTTTATAATTATACATTAAATTTTCGCTACGCTTGGGGGTGGCAAGCATACCTGAATTAAACACACCCCCGATAACAATTTCTGTATTCTTCTGTTCACAGGTAACAAGCAAATCATTCAAGCTATGCTGTTCCAATAAAGTATATCTGCCTGCCAGTAAAATAGTGTCCAAATCCATATGTTTTAAACACTCGATACAAATTTCTTTTTCATTGACACCCAGCCCAAACGCCCCAATAGTGCCATCGGCTTTTAGGGCATTAAGAGCCTTAAATCCGCCCCCTTGTATAAGATCATGCCAATGTTTTTCATTACATTCCCCATGGGTAAGTTCGCCAATATCATGCACAAAAGCAATGTCAATGTGATAAAGGTTTAACCGTTTTAAACTGTCCTGTATCGATTGCATAATGCCATCATAACTGTAATTATATACAGCTGTATTCGGCAAGGCACCAATAAACATGTCATCATCGGGGGCTTGATTGGGGGCAAGCGGTTGCAATAACCGCCCAACCTTAGTGGACAACACAAAATCCGCCCGATTTTTGGTGGACAGAAAGTGTCCCATGCGGTGTTCGGATAATCCTTTGCCATAATAAGGTGCCGTGTCAAAATACCGTATACCATTATCCCATGCGGTTTGTAATGTCTGCATACAATCCGCATCAGACAACATCCGATATAAATTACCAAAGCTTGCCCCACCCATGGATAACCATCCATTTTTTGTGGTTTTGCTTATGCGTTGTAACTTAGACATTTCATCTGTTCCTTAATTTAGTGCCATACTGTTCCAGAAGGATATTTAAACTGTGCAATACTCTCGGATTTAATATCCGCCGTGTATCCCGGTTCTAAGGGGGCAATATATCGGCTGTTTTTAATCTGAGCAGGATTATTGAAGTGTTCGCCCAAATGATTCACATATTCAATCACCCGCCCCTCCATAGACCCGGAAATACACAGGTAATCAATCATCGACAAGTGCTGTACATATTCACACAGCCCAATACCGCCCGCATGAGGGCATACCAGTTTACCAAATTTATGTGCCATCATCATAACGGTAATAATCTCATTCACACCGGCAATACGGCACGAATCAATTTGTACCACATCCAACGCATCCGCTTGTAAAAACTGTTTGAACATCACACGGTTATGGCAATGTTCGCCCGTTGCCACTTGAATGGGGGCAACACCATCACGAATAGCTTTGTGTCCCAAAATGTCATCGGGGCTGGTCGGTTCTTCGATAAACCATGGGTTAAATTGTTGCAGGGCATTTACCCACTCAATCGCCTGCGGTACATCCCAATTTTGGTTCGCATCAATCATTAACTTGGTATCCTCACCAATCACTTCACGGGCGATTTTACACCGTCTTATGTCGTCTTGTAAATCTATACCGACCTTTAACTTAATGTGTGTCCAGCCATCATCGATGCATTGTTGACAAAGCCTGCGCAGTTTATCGTCTGGATACCCTAACCACCCAGCAGAGGTCGTATACGCAGGGTATCCATGTTGTTTTAGGTATGCAATCCGTTCCGCCTTACCCTCAGCCGACTTTTGCAACATGACAAGCCCTTGTTTACGGGTCAGCACATCGGATATATAGGTATAATCCAAACAATTATTTAATTCTTCGGGCGTCATATCCGCCACCAGTTGCCATACGGGTTTGTTTTCGGCTTTTGCCCACAAATCCCAAATGGCATTCATCACCGCCGCCGATGCCAAGTGCATAACCCCCTTATCGGGTCCAAGCCATCGCAGTTGGCTATCACCGCTAGTGATGTGTTTCCATACTTGCCCCATATTTTCGGTCAGTTCAGACAGAGTTTTACCCACAAACAAATGTGCCATCGCTTCAATGGCACGGCAACATATATCATTACCCCGTCCAATGGTAAAGGTTAAGCCTTTGCCTTTTAGTCCATCGAGATTCGTATGCAACACCACATGGGCGGCGGAATAATCCGGATCTTTGTTGACCGCATCCGATCCGTCCAAATGTTTCGAAGTGGGAAACCGAATATCATCGGTGGTAAGTCGTGTTATAATGATAGGCATATTATAAAATCCTTTTTACTCTATATATAAAACTAAATTTTATATATGATTACATATTATATGGGATAAAGCAACATATTTTTTACATATAAAACATTATGTTATTTTTTATTCTTGAAAAATAATTTTAAATATGATGTAATATATGCACTGTAAGTTTTGTCAATAAATTAAAAATATCTGACAATACTCATTTTAACCTTAAATCGAAAGAGAGTATAGTATGAAAAAACTTCTTAAATCGACCAGTATCCTGTATGCTATGGGTCTGGGACTTACATTAGCAGTGACTTCTGTATCTGCAAAAGATTTTTCTGGGGCAGTTATCGAAGCAAAATTTTTGGGCGGTGTAACCTACGATCCCCTGTATAGCCGTATTCCTGAATGGGAAAAGAAAACGGGGGCAACGGTAAAAATTATTTCCAAGAAAGCCCATTTTGAAATTGACAAAGAAATGAAATCAGATATTGCATCTGGTGCCACGGGTTGGTGTGTGGGTTCGAACCATTCTAGTTTTGCCCCCCAATACACCCGCCTATTCCAAGATATGAGTAAACTGTTACCAGAAGGTACTTTGGATGGATTTAACCCAAGTATGATTGAATCCAGCACCATTAATGGCAATCTGCAAATGTTACCACGGGCGACATTTGATGTAAGTGTCTTGTATTACCAAAAATCCCTGTACGCAGATGCAGACAACAAAGCAAAATTTAAGGCACAATATGGATACGAATTATCCCCGCCTGATACCTTAAATGAATGGAAAGATCAAGCTATATTCTTCTCCAACCCACCCACCATGTATGGTACGCAATATGCAGGTAAAGAAGAGGCAATCGTGGGGCGATTCTATGAAATATTAGTCGCCGAAGGGGGTGCATATATGGATGCAAAAGGCCGTCCAAAATTTAATTCAGAGGCTGGGCAACGGGCATTACAATGGTTCAAAGACTTGTATGAGGCTGGTGCTGTGCCAAAAGGTACCCTAAGTTACCTATGGGATGACTTAGGGGCTGGTATGACTTCTGGTACCATTGCCATTAACTTAGATTGGCCAGGATGGGCGGGTCCCTTTAACGATCCAAAATCATCAAAAGTTGCTGGCAATTTAGGTGTAAAAGTACAGCCCAAAGGAAGCAGTGGTAAACGCACGGGGTGGTCTGGTTTCCATGGATTTAGTGTGACTAAGGATTGCCCATATCCGGAGGCAGCGGCTGATTTAGTGGCATTTTTGACCAACGAAGAAAGCCAAATCTTTGAAACAGAAGGGGGTGCATTACCAACCCGCACAGCAGTTTGGGATGTGATGAAGGCAAACACCACTGATCCCTTCAGAATGGAAGCACTGGAAGCATTCGCTGAGGGGAGCAAGCACGCCTTTGCAGTGCCAAAATTTCCAGAGTGGGTGGAAACAACGAATATTTTATATCCGAAATTACAAGCGGCTATCCTTGGCGATATGACTGTTAAACAAGCACTCGACAAAGCAGCCAAAGAAGTAACCGAATTAATGGAAGATAATGGGTACTTCTGAGTAACCTAAAATAATATCCCATAAAAACACTTGCAATCGGTATACTTTATCGATTGTAAGCGTTGTTATCAAGACCGTAAAATTTAACAAGAGAATGTAAAAATGCGTATCAAATTAAGCCCACCGATACTGTTAATATTGCCGGCTATTATATTGATTGTGGCGGTAGTGGTTGCCCCGTTACTGTTATCCTTGTGGACGAGTTTTACATCATTTAAACTGACCCGTCCAGAAACATTGTTTAACTTCATAGGGTTGCGAAACTATATCCGTTTATTTAGCAACGAAGACTTTTGGGTGGCATTTGGACGCACCATATTGGTTTTAACAATCGCCCTGAACTTAGAAATGATATTTGGGTTGTGTTTGGCATTACTCGTAAGCAAAATCACCATGGGACAACGCTTTATCCGTACGCTGATTATGGTACCGATGATGTTTTCCCCTATCTTAGTGGGATTCCAGTTTAAGTTCCTGTTTAACGATAATTTTGGTCTTGTCAATAACGCCCTGCAAGAATTTGGGTACACGAAAATTATACCGTGGTTAGTGGACGGCAAACTTGCCTTATTTTCCATTCTTGTAGCTGAAATTTGGAGCTCAACCGCCGTATTTACCATTTTGATTTTGGCGGGGCTGATGTCGTTACCCAAAGACCCAATGGAAGCGGCAAATATTGATGGCTGTACCCCGTGGCAGACATTTCGACATATTACATTACCATATTTGATGCCATTTATTTATATTGCCATGACCATTCGCTCCTTTGAAATTGCCCGGGCATACGATATTATTAAAATTATGACCGACGGCGGTCCCGCCAACCGTACAGAAGTTATTTGGACAATGATCGCCCGCACCGGGTATGTGGATGCCCGTATGGGTATTGCCAGTGCCATGGCGTATATTTCCATTTTCCTATCCATCGGCTTTACATATTATTTCTTCCGTAAAATTGTACAATCCCGTAAATACATGGGGGGTGCTTTATAATGATTGATATACCCATAAATAACACACGACAAAACCGATTATACATGATGCAACGCAAAATCTTAAAGGCATTGTGGCTGTTCACTTTGTTTTTGGTGATTGTCATAATTACCTTGCCCGCCGCATGGATTGTGTTGTCATCCTTACGCCCCAATGTGGAAATTTTGGCAAAGCCCGCTGTTTGGATACCACAACAGATTACCCTTGACCACTTTAAAGATATTTTCAGCAGCAACAAGGGCGAAGGCGGTGCACCCGTTTGGAATTATTTTAGAAATTCGTTGATTATTTCGCTAACCAGTACAGCGATTGCGATTTTGATTGGTATGTCGGGGGGATATGCATTTGCCCGCTATAGTTTCCGTCACAAAGACCGGTATTTTTTGGCATTCATGCTATCCCGTGCGGTACCGGGGATTGCACTGTCCCTGCCATTGTTCTTTATTTATGCAAGACTAGGGATTATTGACACCAAGCTTGCTATGATTTTAACATACACAGTATTAAATGTACCCTTTACCATATGGTTAATTGATGGATTTTTTCGCCAAGTCCCCATCGAACTGTCACAAGCCGCACAGGTGGATGGTTGCACCCCGTGGCAAGCGTTTTGGAAAATTGAATTTCCACTGGCAAAATCCGGGATTGCGTCCGCTGCCATATTCGCATTTTTGACCAGTTGGAACGAATTTGCCCTTGCCAGCCACCTGACCCGTTCCACAAATTCCAAAACCTTACCTGTGGGATTGTTGGATTTTATGTCCGAATTTACTTTTGATTGGGGGGGCATGTGTGCCATGGCGGTAATTATATTGGTACCCGCATTTATACTGACCTTCTTGGTGCAAAAACACCTTGTATCTGGCTTAACTTTTGGCGGTGTCAAAGGATAATATTTTTTGTAGGAGTAAAAAATTATGGCTAAAATCCGTTTACAAAATGTGGTAAAAAATTACGACAAATTAAATATCATAAAAAATATGAACTTGGAAATCCACGATGGGGAATTTATGGTATTTGTGGGACCTTCTGGGTGTGCAAAATCCACCACCCTGCGGATGATTGCTGGGCTGGAAGACATCAGTGGCGGCGAAGTTTATATCGGCAATGTGTTGGTAAACAATTTACCACCCCGGCATCGTAATGTGTCTATGGTATTTCAAAACTATGCCCTATATCCGCACATGAATGTTGCAGAAAATTTAGCGTTTAGTTTAAAAATCGCCAAACTAAGCCAAGCCACCATTAATAAACGGGTACAACAGGCGGTGGAAATTTTAAGTATCAACGATTTGTTGGATCGCCTGCCCGCCCAATTATCGGGCGGACAACGGCAACGGGTTGCCATGGGACGGGCAATCGTTCGTCAACCAGATGCATTTTTGTTTGATGAACCCTTATCGAACCTCGATGCAAAACTGCGTACCAAAATGCGTTCAGAAATTAAAAAACTGCACCAGCGGTTAAAGACTACGATGATTTATGTGACCCACGATCAAATGGAAGCTATGAGCTTAGCCGACCGAGTGGTTATCATGCGTGCGGGGCATATTGAACAGGTGGGTACCCCCATGGAGGTGTTTACCACCCCAAAAAATCTTTTTGTTGCCGGCTTTATTGGTAGTCCATCGATGAATTTTGTAACGGGTACAGTGGCACAAGGTAGTTTAATGTTACAAAATGGCGACCATATGAAATTACCCAATCACATTGCCAACATATGCAACGATGGACAAAGTATTACCATGGGTATCCGTCCGGAAAGTATGGTCCTACAAGACCAAGAATCTATTCCTAATAATACATATGCAATTACTGTAAAGCCCACTGTGTATGAACCGCTTGGTAACGAAAGTCTTATCAGTTACACATACAATGGGCAAGAATGGACATCCCGGATATTTTCCACCACGCCCATTGCAACGCATACACAATGTAGATTGACTTTTAATAGGGGTATGGTACACTTCTTTGACACAAACACAGAAAATCGTATTGGATAGGAACATAAATTATGCTTAATGGATCAGAAGATTTAACCACCATATCAGCCCCCTACAAAGTTGGAAATAATGGGGGGTGCATTGATGTTATATAACCTTGATCCTATTTTATCCCCCGACATTTTATACGCCTTACGGGCTATGGGACATGGGGATGAAATTTTAATCGCCGATGCCAACTACCCCGCCCACAGCAGTAGCGTAAATGTCATCCGCTTGGACGGCGTTTCCGCCACCAACACCCTTAAAGCTGTGTTAAGTGTGTTCCCATTGGATACTTATGAAGACCCTGTACACACTATGCAAGTGGTGGACAATCCAGAGGCAGTACCCCATATTGTATCAGAATTTGATACTATTGTGCAAAATGCCATTCGCACCCATAATGTGCCACCAGTAAAAATGTGCACCATTGAAAGATTTGCATTTTATAAGCGGGCAAGTAACAGTTACTGCATTATTCAAACAGGCGAAACCCGATTATACGGAAACATATTATTAAAAAAAGGGGTTATTAAACCAGATGGGTAAATCATTCCTTTAAGTCTTTGATTACTTTTGTTTTTGCCCTTCTGTATCCGCAAAATATTATGGATATATATTGTCAATTAAATTAAATTTGATTGATGGTTGCAATCGCTTGCCACGCATTGGTATTGTGGTGTCCGATCGGTGGGTGCAACGGGGGGTGAATAAGTGTGGGTTTTTGTCATGCAAAGCATGGGTAAATCCACATTAAACGCAAGAATGTACAGAGAAGCTGGGGCGTTAGCCCCTTAAACCCACCCTATAACCAACTAAATAAAATGTGCAGTATAATTATGGTGAATCATTTTATACTGAATTGATTATATTACACTATATTACAGCTTACGACAATTTTTATCTTGACAAAATGTATTTTTTTGTTACGATTCTGTTTCCGTGTGTTTTATCTATTTTTATGGAGAGGTTGTGTGACGGATAGAAAACAAAACGATTTGGAAATAATATTAGAAAAAAAAGCCCCTAAGATCAAATCGTTAATAGATAAAGGCAAAAAATCAGGATATGTAACCGCCGAAGAAGTTGACACCGCCCTCGGCAGTGGTGCTGTGTCCACGGAATATATCGAAGATATTATGTCTGCGTTAGCGGAAATGGGCATTAAGGTTCAAGATTCTGCCGAACAAGATACCACAGTACAAACCGCAAAAAACGCTATTGCCAATGGGGCGGATATCAATGCACGGGATGAATATGGGGCGACACCTTTAATGTTGGCGTCTAGGGGTAATGAAAACCCAGATGTTATCAGTACACTGATTAACGCAGGGGCGGATGTGCATGCACGGGATGAATATGGGGCGACATCTTTAATGTTGGCGTCTTTGTCCAATAAAAACCCAGATGTTATCAATACGCTGATAAACGCAAGGGCGGATGTACATGCACAGGATTATGATGGATGGACACCTTTAATGTGTGCGTCTAGGGATAATGAAAACCCAGATGTTATCAGTACGCTGATTAACGCAGGGGCGGATGTGCATGCACGGGATTATTTTGAATGGACACCTTTAATGTGTGCGTCTAGGGATAATGAAAACCCAGATGTTATCAGTACGCTGATTAACGCAAGGGCGGATGTGCATGCACGGGATGAAAATGGGCGAACACCTTTAATAATTGCGGCTGAGAATAATAAAAACCCAGATGTTATCAGTACACTGATAAACGCAGGGGCGGATACACATGCACGGACTGAAAATGGGAGTACACCTTTAATGGGGGCGTCTAGGTATAATAAAAACCCAGATGTTATCAGTACGCTGATTAACGCAGGAGCGGATGTCAATGCACAGAATGAATATGGGCTTACACCTTTAATGGGGGCGTCTATGCTTAATGAAAACCCAGATGTTATCAGTACACTGATAAACGCAGGGGCGGATGTGCATGCACGGGATAAAAATGGGTGGACACCTTTAATGTGGGCGTCTATGTTTAATGAAAACCCAGATGTTATCAGTACACTGATAAACGCAGGGGCGGATGTGCATGCACGGGATGAATATGGGGCGACATCTTTAATGTTGGCGTCTTTGTCCAATAAAAACCCAGATGTTATCAATACGCTGATAAACGCAGGGGCGGATATACATGCATGGGCTGAAGATGGGAGTACACCTTTAATGGGGGCGTCTATGCTTAATGAAAACCCAGATGTTATCAATACGCTGATAAACGCAGGGGCGGATATACATGCACGGGATAAGGATGGGCGAACACCTTTAATGTGTGCGTCTAGGGATAATGAAAACCCAGATGTTATCAGTACGCTGATTAACGCAGGGGCGGATGTGCATGCACGGGATTATTTTGAATGGACACCTTTAATATGGGCGTCTGCGTCTAATAAAAACCCAGATGTTATCAGTACGCTGATTAACGCAAGGGCGGATGTACATGCACAGGATTATGATGGATGGACACCTTTAATGTGTGCGTCTAGGGATAATGAAAACCCAGATGTTATAAGTACGCTGATTAACGCAGGGGCGGATGTGCATGCACGGGATAAAAATGGGCAAACACCTTTAATGGGGGCGTCTAGGTATAATAAAAACCCAGATGTTATCAATACGCTGATAAACGCAGGGGCGGATATACATGCACGGGATAAGGATGGGCGAACACCTTTAATGGGGGCGTCTGCGTCTAATGAAAACCTAGATGTTATCAGTACGCTGATTGACGCAGGGGCGGATATACATGCACGGACTGAAAATGGGAGTACACCTTTAATGTTGGCATCTAGTTATAATAAAAACCCAGATGTTATCAGTACACTGATTAACGCAGGGGCGGATATACATGCACGGACTGAAAATGGGAGTACACCTTTAATGTGGGCGTCTAGGTATAATAAAAACCCAAATGTTATCAATACGCTGATAAACGCAGGGGCGGATGTGCATGCACAGGATGAAAATGGGCGAACACCTTTAATGGCGGCGTCTGCGTTTAATGAAAACCCAGATGTTATCAATACGCTGATTAACGCAGAGGCAGATGTGCATGCACGGGATGAGGATGCGAGTACACCTTTAATGTTGGCGTCTAGGTATAATAAAAACCCAGATGTTATCAATACGCTGATAAACGCAGGGGCGGATATACATGCACGGGATAAGGATGGGCGAACACCTTTAATGGGGGCGTCTGCGTCTAATGAAAACCTAGATGTTATCAGTACGCTGATTGACGCAGGGGCGGATATACATGCACGGACTGAAAATGGGAGTACACCTTTAATGTTGGCATCTAGTTATAATAAAAACCCAGATGTTATCAGTACACTGATTAACGCAGGGGCGGATATACATGCACGGACTGAAAATGGGAGTACACCTTTAATGTGGGCGTCTAGGTATAATAAAAACCCAAATGTTATCAATACGCTGATAAACGCAGGGGCGGATGTGCATACACAGGATGAAAATGGGTGGACACCTTTATGGTGGGCGTCTATGCTTAATAAAAACCCAGATGTTATCAATACGCTGATTAACGCAGAGGCAGATGTGCATGCACGGGATGAGGATGCGAGTACACCTTTAATGTTGGCGTCTAGGTATAATAAAAACCCAGATGTTATCAATACGCTGATTAACGCAGAGGCAGATGTGCATGCACGGGATGAGGATGCGAGTACACCTTTAATGTTGGCGTCTAGGTATAATAAAAACCCAGATGTTATCAATACGCTGATAAACGCAGGGGCGGATGTGCATGCATGGGATGATTATGGATGGACACCTTTAATGTGGGCGTCTAGGGGTAATGAAAACCCAGATGTTATCAGTACACTGATAAACGCAGGGGCGGATGTGCATGCACGGGATAAGGATGGGAGTACACCTTTAATATGGGCGTCTTGGAATAATGAAAACCCAGATGTTATCAATACGCTGATAAACGCAGGGGCGGATGTGCATGCATGGGATGATTATGGATGGACACCTTTAATGTGGGCGTCTAGGGGTAATGAAAACCCAGATGTTATCAGTACGCTGATAAACGCAGGGGCGGATGTGCATACACAGGATGAAAATGGGCGAACACCTTTAATGGCGGCGTCTGCGTTTAATGAAAACCCAGATGTTATAAGTACGCTGATTGACGCAGGGGCGGATGTGCATGCACAGGATGAAAATGGGCGAACACCTTTAATGGCGGCGTCTGCGTTTAATGAAAACCCAGATGTTATCAATACGCTGATTAACGCAGAGGCAGATGTGCATGCACGGGATGAGGATGCGAGTACACCTTTAATGTTGGCGTCTAGGTATAATAAAAACCCAGATGTTATCAATACGCTGATTAACGCAGAGGCAGATGTGCATGCACGGGATAAGGATGGGAGTACACCTTTAATATGGGCGTCTGCGTCTAATGAAAACCTAGATGTTATAAGTACGCTGATTAACGCAGGGGCGGATGTGCATGCACGGGATAAAAATGGGCAAACACCTTTAATGGGGGCGTCTAGGTATAATAAAAACCCAGATGTTATCAATACGCTGATAAACGCAGGGGCGGATATACATGCACGGGATAAGGATGGGCGAACACCTTTAATGGGGGCGTCTGCGTCTAATGAAAACCTAGATGTTATCAGTACGCTGATTGACGCAGGGGCGGATATACATGCACGGACTGAAAATGGGAGTACACCTTTAATGTTGGCATCTAGTTATAATAAAAACCCAGATGTTATCAGTACACTGATTAACGCAGGGGCGGATATACATGCACGGACTGAAAATGGGAGTACACCTTTAATGTGGGCGTCTAGGTATAATAAAAACCCAAATGTTATCAATACGCTGATAAACGCAGGGGCGGATGTGCATGCACAGGATGAAAATGGGCGAACACCTTTAATGGCGGCGTCTGCGTTTAATGAAAACCCAGATGTTATCAATACGCTGATTAACGCAGAGGCAGATGTGCATGCACGGGATAAGGATGGGAGTACACCTTTAATATGGGCGTCTTGGAATAATGAAAACCCAGATGTTATCAATACGCTGATAAACGCAGGGGCGGATATACATGCACGGGATAAGGATGGGCGAACACCTTTAATGGGGGCGTCTGCGTCTAATGAAAACCCAAATGTTATCAATACGCTGATAAACGCAGGGGCGGATGTGCATACACAGGATGAAAATGGGCGAACACCTTTAATGGCGGCGTCTGCGTTTAATGAAAACCCAGATGTTATCAATACGCTGATTAACGCAGAGGCAGATGTGCATGCACAGGATGAAAATGGGCGAACACCTTTAATGGCGGCGTCTGCGTTTAATGAAAACCCAGATGTTATCAATACGCTGATTAACGCAGAGGCAGATGTGCATGCACGGGATGAGGATGCGAGTACACCTTTAATGTTGGCGTCTAGGTATAATAAAAACCCAGATGTTATCAATACGCTGATTAACGCAGAGGCAGATGTGCATGCACGGGATAAGGATGGGAGTACACCTTTAATATGGGCGTCTTGGAATAATGAAAACCCAGATGTTATCAATACGCTGATTAACGCAGGGGCGGATGTCAATGCACAGGATGAAGATGGGAGTACACCTTTAATGGAGGCGTCTAAGTCCCATAAGAACCCAGATGTTATTATGGCTTTACTTGACGCAGGGGCGGATGCAACAGTCCAAGACAATCAAGGTAAAACCGCCTATGATTATATTTTAGAAAATGACGCTTTAAAAGATTCACAAGCCCGCTGGAAGTTAAACGATTTACGGTTTCAATAATATTACGGATTTTTATTCAAAAAAAATCTTAATCGCAGTGGCATAAATTTTTGATAGGTGATTAAGTTCGCTTGCGGACGCACATTCATTTATGGCGTGCAGGGTTTTACCTGTTGCCCCATAATCTATGACATCACAGTATTTGGTAATAGACCGTGAATCCGAAGTGCCACCGGTAGTACCATAGGTGGGGCGGATGCCCGTATGGGTTTCCACCGCCGTTGCCATTATATGGGCGATACCGCCATCTGTGGGAGTGGTTAGGAAACTTTCTGCGGATACGGATATGTCAAGGGTGTATTCCTCCGCATCCAGTACTTTATCAAAAAAATCACGGATATGATATTCCAGTGTTTGCCCCGTGTATTCAGACGAAAAACGAATATTAAAAGTTGCCTGTGCCACCCCCGGTATCAAATTTACCGCCGGATGTGGGGTCGATATATCGACCACCTGTAAAGAACTGGCATCAAAGTATACATTGCCCTTATCGAGTTCCAGATTTTGCAGACCATATAATATGGTGGTTAAGGTATGTATGGCGTTTTTGGCAAGGTGCGGATACCCCACATGTCCCTGTGTACCGTGTACGATTAATGTACCTGTAAGCGATCCACGACGGCCCACCTTAATCATATCGGACAAACAATCCACATTGGTGGGTTCGCCGGTAATACACGCATCCCACCTCTCCCCCTGTGCGGACAGAGCGGATAACATTTTTACTGTGCCATTAATGGCGGGGCCTTCTTCGTCGCCTGTTATCAACAGGCTGATTTTACCATTTAAAGCGGATATGTCAACTTGGCTGATCGCTGATACAAACGAGGCAATGCCCCCTTTCATATCGTTGGTGCCCCGACCATAGATGGTATCCCCCTCTTGATGGGCAGAAAAAGGATCGTGTGTCCATTGGGATCTATCGCCCACTGGCACCACATCCACATGCCCGGCAAACATCAAGTGCCGGTTGCCCCCCCCAACAGTGGCATATAAATTATCAATATCGGGGGTGTCCACATCAGAAAACACCAGCCGTTCACAACAAAAACCCAATGTTTCTAGTTTTTGTTGCAATACATCCAGACACGCCGAAGAATCGGGCGTAACCGATGGTACCCGCACCAAGTCTTTGACAAAATCAGATGCTAGTATTGTCATAAATGTTAATCCCGCAACAGATCGTTTACACTGGTTTTTGACCGTGTACGGGCATCCACGCGTTTTATAATTACCGCACAGGCTAAGTTCGGACCGGCTGTGCCGTTTGGCAAGGGTTTACTGGGTAAAGTGCCGGGGACCACCACACTATACGCAGGGACTCTGCCCATAAAGATTTCCCCTGTGTTGCGATCGATAATTTTTGTCGATTGTCCGATAAATACGCCCATAGATAAAACAGAACCTGTTTCCACCCGTACACCTTCAACGACTTCCGACCTTGCACCAATAAAACAATCATCTTCGACAATCACCGGATCAGCTTGTAAAGGTTCGAGTACTCCGCCAATGCCCGCCCCACCACTCAGGTGAACATTTTTACCAATTTGGGCACAAGATCCCACCGTCGCCCAAGTATCGACCATCGTTCCTTCGTCCACAAAAGCCCCCAAATTGACAAAGGATGGCATTAAAATTACCCCCTTGGCAATATGGGCAGAATGACGGACAATTGCCCCCGGCACAGAACGAAATCCCGCATTGGTAAAGTCTGCATTTGTCCAGTTTAAAAACTTCGAAGGAATTTTATCCCACCAAAATGCCCCATCAGGTCCCCCAGCGATTTTTTTCATATCGTTCAAACAAAATGACAATAACACCGCCTTTTTTGCCCATTGGTTTACAACCCATGTACCAGATATATTATCCGCCACCCGTAACGCCCCAGAATCAAGAGCATTTAAAGTTTCCATAACCGCATCCCTTACATCCCCTTCGGTTGTGGTGGTCACATCGTCAATATTGTCAAATGCGGTGTCGATAATCGATTGTAAATCAGAAAAGTGTGTCATTGCTTGTGTTCCTTAAAATAATGTTTTTGCATGTATAGCATTATCTATGATAGGGTCGGCACCCTATAATGTCAACTGTGATATTGAAAAATATTTGCTAAATCTTGTACCATAATATCCACAAAATCGGGGGGATTGGGCTGTGTGGCATGGTATCGGTTAATATATACAGTGGTTGCCCCACATTTTTTGGGGTATTCCAAATTATGGACAGTATCTTCAAAAAATACCATGTGTGTGGGATTTATATGGTATTTCTCCCACATCATATCATATGGTTTGGGGTTGGGTTTTGCCAGAAAATCCCCATCTTCGAAGCCAAAAATACCCTGTATATGTGAATCAATTCCCATATGCGTACAGATCTGTACCCCATGCATATGTGACCCATTGGTATGCACGAATTTTTGCACAGGGGCATTTTTTATTGCCGCAACAATAATCGGACATACACATACATTGCTGTAATCCAAATCATGGATATATTGTACGCAATGGTGCATATCTATGCCATGGTGCTTCGAAAGACCAATTAACGAATTGCCATAATCGTGTAAATATTGTTTACGGGTCAGATATTCGTCCTGAGGCTTAATATGCGTATGGGTTAGGATGTAAGTCCGCATCCGCATATCCATTTGTACAAAAATATCCGCATCTGCATCATATAAGGTATTATCCAAATCAAACACCCAATATGGTTTTTGTAATAATGTATGATATATATCCTGCATATACTTTACATACCCGTAATCAAAGTACCAGCACCCCGTTCGGTTAAAATTTCCAGCAATACGCTGTGGGCAATACGGCCATCAACAATAACCGCCCCTTCCAAACCGCCTTCGATACTTTCAATACAAGTGGTAATCTTAGGTATCATCCCACCGACCGCTACGCCATCTTTTAACAGGCGTTTTGCCCCCGCCACATTCAAATGAGAAATAAGATTTTTATCCGCATCCAACACCCCAGACACATCGGTTAATAACAATAATCTTTTCGCATTAGTGGCGGTGGCAATGGCACCGGCAAAAGTATCCGCATTGACATTATAAGTATCCCCTTTTTCATCCACTGCAATGGGGGCAATCACAGGAATAACCCCCCCTTGTACCAATAAATCCAAAATAGCGGAGTCTATGGTTTTTGGTTGCCCAACAAATCCCAAATCGACAACCCGTTCAATATGGCTGTCTTCATCACGGATTTGACGTTGTAATTTTTCAACACCCATCAGATTGGCATCTTTACCACTTATACCAACCGCTCGACCACCGGCATCATTGATTGCCGATACGATGGATTTGTTAACAGGACCACACAACACCATTTCCGCCGTTCGCATAGTCTGGGCATCAGTTATCCGCAACCCACCAATAAAATTACTTTGAATATTTAAACTATCGAGCATTTTGCCTATTTGGGGACCCCCTCCATGCACGACAATCGGGTGGATGCCAATTTGTTTTAACAACACCATATCCGATGCAAAATTTTTTGTTGCCTGCGTATCCGACATGGCATTACCACCATATTTTACTACCAATACCCGTTCAGAATACGGTTTAAAATAAGGCAAAGCCTCCACCAATACGCTTGCGTGCTGTAACCATTCTGTTGTCATATTATCCTTCCTATCCATATTTTTTTGAATTTTTAACATGCTGTGGCATCGTATATATATGCCCGTAAAATATCCACGCCCTGTTTTTTTTCCGCACTGGTGGCAACGACAAATGGGTACGATGCCGGACGATTTTGGATGACGGTTTGTACCGCCACATATACTTTTTTAGCATCCATCGGTTTAATTTTATCCAATTTTGTCAACACCACCTGATATGTAACCGCCGATTTATCCAACATTTCCATAAGTTCCATATCACTGGGCTTTACACCATGTCGTGAATCCACCAAAATATACACCCGCCGTAGATTTACCCGCCCTTGTAAATATGTCTTAATCAACACATTCCAATGGGCAATATCAGTTTTACTTGCCCGGGCATATCCATATCCGGGCATATCCACCAAATTGATACTGTTATGCACATTAAAAAAATTTAACTCCCGTGTTCTGCCGGGGGTATTCGAAGTACGGGCAAGACGATGTATATTGGTTAAAGCGTTAATCAGGGACGATTTACCCACATTTGACCGTCCCGCAAATGCCACTTCTGGTCGTTCCATATTAGGCAAAAATTTTAATGCGGGCACACCTTTAAAAAACTGTGTCCCCCGTGCAAACAACAACCGACCATGTTCCAAATGGGCGGGACTGAAATCGGGGGTTTTGATAAAATCAAACATATACAATTACCGCACACCCAATCTTGTTTGAATGGTATATTGCTGAGCAATGGTTAAAATATTGTTCCATGTCCAATAAATCACCAACCCCACAGGGAAAGTGGATAACATAAAGGTAAAGATAACCGGCATCCACGCAAATACTTTTGCTTGTATGGGATCGGATGGGGTGGGGTTTAACCTGAACTGTGCCCACATACTAATGCCCATCAAAATCGGCCAAATACCCAAATTCACAATATTTAAAATATCTGGCACATCCCATGGGAACAATCCAAAACCTGTGAACATGGTTAAAGGATCTTGGGCGGATAAATCCTTTACCCAACCAATGAATGGTGCGTGGCGGACTTCCAATGTTACAAACAACACCTTATACAAGCTGAAAAAAATGGGGATTTGAATAAGCATTGGTAAACACCCAGACATAGGATTTACTTTTTCTTTTTTGTACAGCTGCATCATGGCTTGGCTCATGGCTTGGCGGTCATCGCCATGTTGTTTTTTTAAACTCTCAATTTGCGGTGCCAACAATTTCATTTTTGCCATCGACTTATACGACTTGTTGGCAAGTGGAAACAGCACAGCCTTTACCAACAAGGTAATCGCCAAAATAGCAAACCCCACATTGCCAATCTTTTCTGCCAGAAAATGTAACAAATAAAAAAATGGCTTGGTCAAAAAATAAAACCAACCAAAATCAATGGAACGGTCAAACATAGGAATATTATATTGTTCCGCATACTCATCGATAATCGACACTTCCTTGGCACCATTAAATACATTCATTTTATACGATGCCACATCCCCCGCCCTTAAAATCCCTTGTGGGGTTAAAAAGTCCGCCTGATACGCATCATAAGCCGGCACATATCGAAACGATGCAGTTATGGGTGTGTCTTGGGATGGAATAAATGCCACCTGCCAAAATTGATCGGTAAAACCCAACCATCCGCCAGTGGTTTCGAAGCTTTCCACATTGCCTTTTGCATCGACCACATCGTCATAATCCAATTCGGATAAGGCATCCTCAAATACGCCAATCGGTCCCTCATGCAAGATATACATACCCCGTGTGTCACTGTTGATGTCCTGGCGGAATATGGACCCATAATTGGCAATGCTGATGTCATTACCAGATTTGTTTTCGACAACTTGCTGAATGGATATCATATAATGGGCATCAATGGAAAAAATTTTCTTAAACACCACACCTTCTGGGTTTGTCCAAGAAAATATCACATCATTGCCAACAGATAATGTATCAGCACTGACCGACCAAATAGTTTGGCGATTGGGTACAAAATCCTTTTTGCCGACCCAACCGCTATTGACCGCATATCCTTTGTCTGTGTTGGTGGGGGATAATAATCTGACATTTGGGCTGTTATCAGTATTTTCCTGTTTATACTTTTTTAGCACCACATCATCGATTCTTGCCCCTGTGGTCGATATGGATCCTTGTAAACTAGGCGTATCAAAAGTTACACGATCGGTTTCCGCCACCGCTTCGGCAATGGATACAGATTTACCAATCCCCCCTAATTGGAAATCACCTGTGCCATCTGTACCAATCGTTGGCTGTGTTGTATCGGTCGGGGTTTGCGATGGGGCTTGTACAATATCCGTTGGCGGAAAAAATACATTCCAGCCCACCAAAACAAGAGTCGACAATACAATTGCCAATATAATCGATTTTGTTTGTGATTTATCATCCATGATGGTACATATCCTTATATTTATCTCTGGTTATATATTAAACCTGCTTGTGCAAGCCCCTGTTTAATATCGGTCAATAATATTTCCCAACTGCAATGTGGTGTGTGCGTACGGGCAATTAAGACTATATCATATCCTGATTTGAATTGCAGGTTTTTCTGTACAATTACCGCCCTTAAACGGCGTTTTGCACGATTTCTGATCGTTGCCTTGCCAATTTTCTTGGTTGCCGTATATCCCACACCGATAACAGGCACAGAACTATCCCGTATATTTTGCCCATTTTGTCGCCATTGCATAAGGGCGTATTGAATAATACAAGTTTGGGTTACAACCGACTGACCAGCATTTCGCACACGCAAAAAATCCGCCCGTTTACGCAGTCGCAAAATCCGAGGCGGATGTATGATATTTGTATTTTTCATATCAATATCCTAATACGAAGTAAATGTTTAAGTCGTCGACAGCAACGCCCCATTGGACACCGTCCCATCACAGACCATTACGCAGACAATCTTGTACGCCCCTTTGCACGACGGGCTGCCAAAATATTACGACCTGCTTTTGTTGCCATCCGTGCCCGAAAGCCATGACGGCGTTTGCGAACCAAGACGCTAGGTTGAAAAGTGCGTTTCATGGGTTTTTCCTTATATAATTATTAAAACTGATTGTGTATTTACGACAGATAGGGATTTTTGTCAAGGGGGTTTTATCACTTTTTACTTAAAATCTGCTCTGCAACTTTGGGGTTAAAGCCCACCGCTGATAATGGCATGTCAAGATCATATGTTTCCAATGCTTTTATTTCATCCCGATATATGGTAGCATTTTCAAAATCTAGTTGTTCTGCGGATGCCCGCATAGCTTTTGATAACAGTGGAACATACACCCGTAATTTGGTCTTTGCCCATACCACAGATTTTGACGATTTTTGTGTGTTGGCTGCATCATCCCCCCCACCCAAAGTATCCAAAATATTGGTAACTTCTTTGACGATTGCCCGTGGGGTAATGTTATATTTTTCGTTATATGCCTGTTGCTTTTGTCGTCGTCGTTTTGTTTCCCCCAAAGCATATTGCAACGCATTGGTCATCGTATCCGCATATAACACGACCCGTCCATCCAAATTACGAGCGGCCCGTCCAATGGTTTGTACTAACGATGTTTTTGACCTTAAAAACCCTTCTTTGTCCGCATCCAATATACACACCAACATACATTCAGGAATATCCAAGCCTTCACGTAACAGGTTAATACCAATCAGCACATCAATTTCCCCCCGTCGCAGGTTTTGGATAATTTCAATCCGTTCCAAAGTGTCCACATCGCTATGTAAGTATCGTACTTTAATGCCCATATCGTGCATATAATCGGTTAAATCTTCTGCCATTTTTTTGGTTAGCGTTGTAATCAGCACCCTGCCCTTTTTGCCAATCACTTGTTCACATTGATATAATACATCGTCCACTTGATTGTTACAGGGGCGGACTTCACACACGGGGTCCAATAATCCCGTTGGGCGAATCAACTGTTCCACCACCACACCATCGGATTGTTCAATTTCCCAAGTACTTGGTGTTGCCGATACAAATATGGTTTGTGGACGAATAGTATTCCATTCTTCATGCTTTAAAGGGCGGTTATCGACACAACTGGGCAAACGAAACCCATGTTCGAACAAAGTATTTTTACGATTTAAATTACCCTTGTACATACCGCCTATTTGTGGCACACTCACATGGCTTTCATCCATAATCAACAGGGCATTTTCTGGCAAATATTCAAATAAAGTGGGGGGGGCTTCACCGGGGTTTCTGCCCGTTAGGTACCGGGAATAATTTTCAATACCCGAACAAAATCCTGTTGTTTCAAGCATTTCTAAATCAAACAAGGTGCGTTCTTGAATCCGTTGATGTTCCAATAATTTACCCGCATCTTTAAAATTTTGCATCACCTGTTGCAATTCATTACGAATCGATTTCATCGCTTGTGATACGGTTTTTCTGGGGGTAACATAGTGGCTGTTGGCGTATACTGTAACGGTTTCAAGTTCTGTGGTGTTTTTACCTGTAAGCGGATCAAATTCGCATATGGATTCCACTTCATCGCCAAAAAACGATATACGCCACGCCCTGTCTTCTTGGTGTACAGGGTGAATTTCCATAATATCCCCCGCCATGCGGAAAGTCCCCCGTTCAAACGCCATATCGTTACGGGTATATTGCAATCCCGCCAACTGTTTTGCCAATTCCATAGGATCTGTGATATCGTCGACCGATACAGACACCGTCATATCCACATATGTTTCCACATCCCCAATACCATAAATACACGACACTGAAGATACGATAATCACATCGTTGCGTTCCATTAACGACCGGGTTGCCGAATGACGCATACGATCGATATGTTCGTTTATAGAAGAATCTTTTTCGATATAGGTATCAGTCTTTGCCACATAGGCTTCTGGTTGATAATAATCATAATACGACACAAAATATTCCACCGCATTATGAGGGAAAAATTCCTTCATTTCCCCATACAATTGTGCCGCCAAAGTTTTATTAGGTGCCATAATCAAAGTAGGACGATTTACATGTTGGATAACTTGTGCCATAGTAAAAGTCTTACCCGACCCTGTTACCCCCAACAATACCTGATTGCGTTCCCCTTGTTGAATCCCCTGTACTAATGATTGTATAGCTTCAGGTTGGTCCCCAGACGGGCTGTATGGGCTTTGCAACTTAAATTTTTCAGACTGCCGATTTCTGTGCCGTAACACAGATAGGTTACGATACATAATATCCCCTTCAACAGTTTTTAAAACTTGAATATCAGCCATCTGATTTTATGGAATAAAATCCAACCCCATATTCTGGTACCTTTCCATGTCATTTTGCCAATTTTTCTTGACTTTTACATGTAAAAATAGGTGTACTTTTGTATCAAACAAAGCGGATAATTCCATACGGGCTTGTTTGCCGATATGTTTAATTTTACCCCCTTGTTTACCCAGCAAAATCGACCGATGGTTTTGCCGTTGTACAAAAATGACTTGGGTAATTTTAATGTCCCCATTACGAAAATCTTGCCATTGTTCGGTTTCCACAGTCAAACTATATGGTAATTCTTCGTGGACATTTAAAAACACTTTTTCACGGGTAATTTCCGCCGCCAACAACCGATTGGGTACATTGCTTATATCGTCTGGATCGTATATATAATCCCCATTTGGCATTCTTGATGCTAGCCATTTTTTAAAAGATTCAATGCCGCCCCCCTGTGTTGCCGATACCATAAATACATCGGTGAATATACCCATTTGCCAAAATTTATCAGTAATGGCAAATAAGGATTGTTTGTCGACCAAATCCACTTTGTTTAACACCAAAACTGCCTTTTTATCGTGTTGTTTTAAAGTATCGACAATAACCGTTGTGTCCCGTTTATTGGGCATGGTGGCATCCACTAATAGGCAAATTACATGGGCATCATCCGCCCCCGCCCAAGCGGCATTGACCATTGCCCTGTCGAAGCGTTTTTTGGGTTTAAATATCCCAGGGGTATCAATAATGACAATTTGGCTGCGATCACACATGGCAATACCCATAATACGGGTACGGGTGGTTTGTACTTTGTGGGTAACAATACTGACCTTTGCACCGACCAATGTATTTGTTAAGGATGATTTTCCCGCATTGGGTGCCCCCAAAAATGCAACTGTACCACATTTTGTATCAAATGCAGTCATCAAATCACCATAATACCATTTTTTTTAATAAAATCGACAGCGGCATTTTGTGATGCCCGTTGTTTGCTGTTACCATTACCAATACCACTTTGATATTGTTTTACTGATACTTGCATAACAAAATTAGGTTCATGGTCGGTGCCTGTTCGTTCAATCATATCGTATATAGGTAACCCGAGTTTTGCTTTTTGGGACCATTCTTGTAAAATAGATTTTGGGTCTTTGTCGTCTTTTAAATTTAATTCCACTAATGGGGAAAAATGGGCATTTATAAATGGTAAAATTTTGTTAAAGCCCCCATCGTAATATATGGCACCAATACAAGCTTCAAGGACATCCGCCAATACGCTATCCTTATTTTGAATTCCCTCAGATGCGATAATATGGCAATTTAAATGCACATTACGGGCAATTTCCGCCAGCGTCTCTTCACGTACCAATGCCGTATGACGGCGGGCAATTTCCCCTTCTGATGCGGCTGGAAAACGGCGAATAAGCAAATTGGCAATCACCAAGCCCAATACCCTGTCACCCAAAAATTCTAAGCGTTCGTAATTATTGCCCTTAGTATTTTTGGTCGAACGATGGGTTAAGGCTTGTTGTAAGATACTTTTATCGTTGAAATTATATTCAAAAATCGATTCGACAAAATTAAGGTGCGGATTCATATATGCAAATCCTATTTGATATCCATAAAGAATCTTTCCGACCGTGGGTTTGTAATCCATTTTATAGGTTGTATTTTCCAAGGCTTTGAAAAACCTTCTGGAAATAACCGCTCTTCAAACGAAGCCAAAACCACCCGTGCGGGACCAATCAACACATCCGCAGGAATATATCCCACAACCATATTGCCACATAGATATCCCATACATCGGCTATCGCCGGATTCATCACGATTATCGCCCATCATAAAGTAATGTCCTGCTGGCACGGTATATACGCCTGTGTTATCCAATTGACCCTGATCACCAGCGGTTTCATAAATACGATGGCTGGTGCCATTGGGTAAAGTTTCTTTGTATACAGCAACCATTTTGCCGTTATACATTTCATCTTCTAAGCGTTCCCTTGGGACAATTTTATCATTAATATACAACCGTCCGCGCTTTACCTGTACCGTATCGCCGGGCATACCAATTAAGCGTTTGATATAATCCAACCCACTGGTTTTGGTTTCACGAAATACTATAACATCACCACGAGTGGGGGCAGTCGCCCATATTCTGCCAAAATCTGGTAAATATTTCCCCAATAAAATACTGTATTTGGAATATCCATATTGATACTTATTAACAACCAAATAATCCCCCACCATTAAGGTGGGATACATGGATCCACTGGGAATAACAAACGGTTGAAATAATAAAGTCCGCACCATCAAAACCACCAACAGTAACAACAATAATTCCCATATCTCTTGTCCAAGGGTTTTTTTATTTTTTTTCTGTGTCATATTCATAACAATCCTTCCTATATTTTTAAATCATGCGGATGTACTATACCATAAACTGTACAAAACACCGCATATTATTTTTGCTTCTGTAAAATAACAGTGGCAAATGCCATATTGCCATCATGGGATACACTTACAAATATATCATATGTGCTATCCCCTGATATTGTCTTTGCCACTTGATGGGCGGTGTGATGCAACACCACCGCAGGCACGCCACCTGTATTACGCACCAATTCAATGTCCTGTAAGGTAACCCCTTGATCTATACCTGTGCCTAAGGCTTTGGCGGTGGCTTCTTTTACCGCCCATGCAGATGCCATTTTTTCTGTGAATTTTGTTTTATACATACATGCATAAGCAATTTCATTGGGCAAAAAATACTTGGTTAAAAATTTCTTTCTATGGGTGGTTAACACCTTGTTAAACCGTGATATATCCACAATATCATTGCCAATTCCAAGTATCATAACAGTTTCTAGGTCTCACTTTTATCAAGATGTTTTTTTAGGCGTTTTTGACGGCGAGTTTGACGGCGTTTTTGATATGTGTGGACAAATCTATACATCAGCGTAAAGATTATGAACCATGTTGTCACTGCCCATATCAACCCCCCCAGCAACATGGGTAAAATAACACTCCACAAATCGATAAATCTGGAGCGATATACCGACCAATTATCAATGACAGATTGATAATCCAAAATAAATAATTTAGGCAGTTTGACTATGGCAAACCAAATGGTGTCTATGGCAAACCAAATGGTGTCGATAACATTGCCATCCACATTCCCCTCAATACCTAACAGAAATTGTCCCGTCTGATAAATCAATAAAAATATAAAAGGTAATGTAATCGGGTTACCCACCAAAGTTCCCACGGCACTGGCAAGTAGCGACCCACGTATAATAACAGCAAGTAATATGGATAATAAAAAATGTAATCCTAAAAAAGGGGTAAACGACATCGCCACACCACATGCCAACCCCGCCGCAATGGAATATGGACTAGATTTAAGGCGTTTTACCCGATTGGCATTATATTGCACAGAACGATACAATCCCATATCAGGATAAATAAAATCCTTAATGCGTCTGAAAATTGTTTTGGTTTTTCTGCGTTTAAACATGCGTTACCTGCTGACTGCTGTAACATTTTCTAGGGTACGAATCTTTGCCATTAAATCCATCAAAGATTCCGCTGTGCTGATTGCCACTTCCACATCAATACCCCACACATCTTCTGATTTATATTGTACCTGTAAATCGGTTAAATTGGCATTGTTACTGGCAATAGCATTTGTCAATGAGGATAAAGACCCTGTTTTATTAACAATGATAACATGAATACGGGCGGTAAATGATTCTTCTGTTTGCCCTTCAAAATCCCAGCTAATATCGATCCAATTATCTTGCATCCCTCCGTAGCTTTTTAATTCACGACAATTGGTTTTATGCACACTGACCCCCTGTCCCGTATGAATAACACCAACAATCAAATCCCCCGGCAAGGCATAACAACACCGGGGAAATCGAATATTCATACCAGGAATAAGCCCTTTTATCATGGTTGAACGGGCTTTGGGATCGTGCATAGCTTTCGATACAATGGGTTTTTTCGGTTTGACTTGTTTATTGCGTACTTCTGGGTATACAACATAGAGTGATTCGTGTACACCACGGGTACCTTCGGCCACATTCATTAAATACGCATCAACACTTTGATAGCCAAAATAATCCGCTATCATTTTCACATCTTTAACCCCACATTCTTTGCCAAATGCATGGAAAGCCTCCAACAGCATTTCTTGCCCTTGGGCAACTTTTTCTGTTCGGTTTTTATTGCGAAGGTATCTGCGTATGGCACTGCGGGCACGACCGGAAACCACACTATTTTCCCAGGATACATTGGGGGCTGCATTTTTATTGGTTAAGATTTCAATTTGATCGCCATTGCGTAAAACAGTCTTAATCGGCATCATTTTGCCATTGATTTTTGCCCCCGACATACGATCGCCAATTTTTGAATGAATGGCATAGGCAAAATCAATGCAACACGCCCCTTTGGGTAAATTAACTATGTCGCCTTTTGGGCTAAACACAAATATTTGGTCGCCATACATTTCCATACGGGTGTCTTGTAAAAAATCGCTGGCGGATTCTTTGGTACTTTCCAAAATGTCCAACAGCCCCCGAATCCAACGATACTGTTTATTTTCGCCCAATTCCTTCGCCTGTACGCCCCCGTCCTTATACAGCCAATGGGCGGCAACCCCCAATTCCGCCTGTTTGTGCATATCTTCGGTGCGAATTTGAATTTCCAGCCGTTGTTTTTGTAATCCAATAATACCTGTGTGCAACGATTGATAGCCATTTTCTTTGGGTAACGATATATAATCTTTATATCGCCCTGGCACATGGCGATAATGTTCGTGAATAACGCCTAATACATGATAACAATCCTTGACCGAATCTGTAATAATACGAAATGCCATAATGTCCGATAACTGTTCGAACCCCACATCTTTTTTTTGCATTTTTTTCCATATGGAAAACGGTGTTTTTTTCCGTCCTGAAATAGTATGTTTAATACCATTGTTTTTTAATAAATCCGACAGTTCATCAATAATATCGGTAACAATCGAATCCTGATGCGACATCAGCAAGTAATCCAAACGACGCACAATCGATTCATGGGCATCTGGATTGATATTGGTAAAACAAATATCTTCCAATTCTTCCTTCCAATCACGAATACCTATACGGTCGGCTAAGGGGACATAAATATCCATTGTTTCCGTGGCAATACGAATGCGTTTTTCTGACTTAGAAATAAAATGCAGAGTACGGATATTGTGTAGCCTGTCGGCTAATTTCACCAATAATACCCGTACATCTTTGGACATTGCAAGCAATAATTTACGAAAATTTTCCGCTTGTTTTTGGGCATCATGGCGATATACCAAATTTTTTAATTTTGTTACCCCCGCAACCAAAGACGCCACCTCTTGTCCATATCTGGATTCGATCACATCAAGGGTAATGGAAGTATCTTCAACCGTATCGTGCAATAAGGCGGTGATAATAACATCACAGCCCATACATTTATCGGCCAAAATATCGGCAACAGATATACAATGTGTAAAATAAGAGTCGCCACTGGAACGGGTTTGCCCCATATGCGATGTTGCGGCAAAATCAAAGGCATCTGAAATCATGTCCAGATGTGCATCGGGATAATACGCCCATATTTTGTTCAAAAGGGCGGTTTTTTCAGCTTCAAATGGCACACCCTCTTCTCCTCAATCTGATAATTATAATTTACAGTGCAAATTAATCAATAATATCTTAATCAACAATATCTTCTTCGGCAGCATCTTCGAACATTAGGTTTGTATCCGTACCAGTTTCGGTTATCTCAATGCCCGTTTTTGCCATTACACTTTCTGAATCCAAAACCATCATATCTGTATCCCTTATCTCCATACCATGTTCTTGGTTGTATTCACATTCTAGTTTTGCGTTGTTCATTGCCTGTGAAAAGGTGGTGGCATTTACCAAACCTTGGGCAATCTCCCGCAGAGCAATTACAGTACTTTTATCATTTTCCGGTTCCACCAATTCGGGTGCCCCCGCACAAATTTGCCGTGCCCTGCGTGCCGCCATCAGCACCAAATCAAAACGGTTATCCACATGTTTTTCACAATCTTCAACAGTTACCCTTGCCATAATTATTCCCCTTTATTATCAAAATGTATCACGAAACATACATACATACCACAAATACGCAAAAAATCAAGTCATTTTATCGATTAAAATTCTTTAAAGTACGCTGTTTGCTAATATTCCATTCCCTGTCTTTAATTGTATGGCGTTTATCGACAGTTTTTTTCCCCTTGGCAACACCAAATAATAATTTGACCCGCCCATCCTCATTAAAATATATTTTTAGGGGAATTGCTGTACACCCCCGCTTAGTCATCGTATCGACAATTTTACGGATTTCATGTTTGTGTAACAATACCTTTCTTGGACGCATCGGTACATGCCCATTGAAACGGTTGGCTTGTTTATATTCAGGAATATGTAAATTAACGATCTCTATTTCCACTGTGTGGGTACGCCCCATATCCATTTGTTGAATGTGTGATTCTTCAATACGAATACTATATCCCGACCGCAAAGCCTTGACCTCAGACCCAACAAGGGCAATACCCGCCTCATAGGTATCGAGGATTTCATAATCATACTTCGCCCGCCGATTTGTGGCTATGGTACCATCAGATATGGATTTTTTCGGTTTTTTTGCCATATATTATAATAATCCTGCACTCCGCATAGCGTTATCCACCGCCTGTTTAGTTTCGTCTGCTATGGTTACCAATGGCAATCGCACCATATCACTGGGAATCATCCCCAATTTGACCATGGCGTATTTTATTGGTGCGGGATTGGGCTCCAAAAATATGGCATTATGTAATGGGGTAAATCGGTTTTGAATATCCATAAATATGTCCATATTCCCCACATGCAAAGCATTCTGCATGTCCGCCATTTGTTTTGGTGCCACATTGGCGGTTACGGAAATACAACCCACACTACCTTGTTCGGCAAATTTGTGCATTAAGCCATCATCACCACATAAGCTAACAAATTTATCTGTATCCACTTGTGATAAAATTTCTGCGGTGTGCAGAGGGTCGCCCGTAGCGTCTTTGATACCCACAAAAGAATCTGGCATATCATGGGCAAGTTTTACAATTGTATCAGCTTCCATTTTAATACCTGTACGACCAGGAATATTATAAATAATAATCGGAATATCCACAGAAATGGCAATGGTTTTATAATGTTCATACAACCCCCGTTGATTCGGTTTGTTGTAATATGGCACAACAACCAAGGCATAATCCGCCCCCAAAGATTTTGCATGTGCGGTTAATTCCACCGCCTCAGTCGTCGAATTGGACCCCGTACCAGCAATAACAGGGATTTTTTTTCCCACAACCGATATACACGATTCGATAACCCGTTTATGATAAGAATGGCTTACCGTTGGTGATTCCCCCGTTGTTCCCATGGGCACCAACGCATGCGTCCCGGCATCCAAATGGTGCTGTACCAAAGTTTCGAAAGCGTCAAAATCGATGGTAGTATCGGGACGCATCGGTGTTATCAGCGCAGGTACGGAACCATATAATTTTGTCATATCTGTATGTCCTTGTCTTTAATTTTCTTGTTGTTATGTATGCATTATGGTAATACTATAACCAAGTTATACATAAAATACAAGCCATTTCACGCTATATTATGCGTACTTAAACATACAGAATTAACATACAGAAAAAATACTATGTACTTAGATTATACAAAAAAACACTATATCAATACCCTTGTACAACGCCCCAAAAGACAAAAATGTGGTAACAAAAACCCCGTCGAAGAAAATATTGGCGTATTGCTGATTAACCTAGGCACACCAGATGGCACAGATATTGCCAGCTTACGACGGTATTTACGGGAATTTTTATCCGATTATCGGGTTATCGAAATCAACAAAATCAAGTGGCAATTTATTTTAAATGCGTTTATTTTACCCAGCCGTCCCAAAAAAATCCAGCAAGCATACAAAAGTATTTGGAATCACCACTTAAACGAAGGACCTTTGATGACCATTACCCGTTCACAAGCGGAAAAATTACAAACCGCTCTGAATGGTTGTGTCCATAATGTAGTGGTCGATTACGCTATGCGATATGGCAATCCATCCATTAACAGTAAGCTAAAGTCATTGTTACAACGGGGCTGTCGGCATATCCTGATTATGCCCTTATACCCCCATTATTCCAGCCCAACCACCGCCACAGTGGTCGACAAAGTTGCTGATTCATTGAAAAATATGCGACGACAACCCATTTTACGCACCCTGCCCCCTTATATGGATGAGCCCATATATATCCAAGCACTGGCAAACAGCGTAACCCAACATTTGAAAAACTTGCCATACACCCCCGAACATATCATTGCCACTTATCACGGTGTACCCAAACGCTATATTACCAATGGTGACCCATATCGATGTCATTGTAAGAAAACAACAAAATTATTACAGGCACAATTAAACTTAAACATACCATTTACCACCACTTTTCAATCTATATTTGGCAAAGAAGAATGGGTAAAACCTTATACGAATGTGACTTTGCGAAAAATGGCAAAAGATGGGGTCAAAAATATTACAACGATAGCTCCCGCATTTTCTGCGGACTGTTTGGAAACCTTAGAAGAAATACAACAAGAACTATGCGAAGATTTTATATCATCGGGGGGGCAAAATTTTTCATACATCCCTTGTTTAAACGATAGCAACGATGGCATACACTTGTTGCACCATTTAACTTTACGGGAATTACAGGGGTGGATTACCCCTGTAATTTAAGTATCTTTATTTAACCGATTTCAAACGGTATACGGCATATCCCACACCCACCACAACAGCGATTAATAGTGTCAAGTGATCCGCTTGTGTTACCCAATGTAGCAACATATTTTTTTCTGTATGTAAACCTGTTGAATGGGCAAAAACATGGGTTGCCGATGTGGTTGTACCGAATAATAAAAACTTTTTCATTGTAATATTCCTTAATTTTGATTAAACTAGTTTTCCCAAACCACAATATCACATAATATTCTTTTTACCAAGGGGGAAAGATGCGTTACAAAAAAATTTCCAATCACCCAAAAGAAATAAGTACTTTATGCTTAGGCACTATGACTTTTGGTATTCAAAATGATAAAAAAGAATCATTTGAATTGTTACAATATGCAGTCGATAATGGCATCAATTATATTGATACAGCTGAATTGTACCCTGTCCCAGCACTGGATATTGCCAGCCTACATTTAACCGAAAATTATATCGGTGCATGGTGGGCAAATGCAGGCTTAAATCGGGACAACATCACCTTTGTCAGCAAAGTTATGGGTCCCATGGGCGGGCGTTCCACACAAGCACGCCCACAACAAAATCCCTTATCCCCAGAAACCATTAACACCGCTATTGATGGTACTTTAAAACGGTTACAACTGGATTGCTTGGATATATACTTGGTGCATTGGCCGTTGCGTACCAGTAACTTTTTTGGCACACTATCGTACCCTTGTGCCGAAGAATCCTTTGATGTAAATGCCCAGATGTTACAAGTGATTGAAACAATGGATACCCTTATCAAACAAGGTAAAATCTTAAATTATGGGTTGTCCAATGAAACTGCATGGGGCATGATGAAATATGTACAATTGGCGGAACAGCACAACTTGGCAAAACCTGTTACAGTGCAAAACCCCTATTCCCTTTTAAACCGTTCGTACGAAGTGGGCTGTGCGGAAGTATCACACCGTGAAAACATTGGCTTAATGGCGTATGCGGTTACAGCTAATGGATCATTAACAGGCAAGCATTTAAAAGGTATTGCCCCAAATAGTCGTATGCACAAATGGCCCGAATATTTTTCACGTTATGACAATCCACAAGCCCACAAGGCGGTACAAGCTTATGTAGATTTGGCACAAGATATGGGCATATCGCCCACCACTTTGGCGGTAGCATTTACCTTACAACAACCCTTTATGGATTGTGCGATTATTGGGGCAACCCATACGGCCCAAGTACAAGATTGGATTGATGCCTGGGATGTGGTACTTAACGCAGATATTATAAAGCGTATTAAAGATATCCATGCCATATATACATATCCATGTCCATAAATGAAAAAGTCAAAATCTTTAAAAAAGAGATTGACTAAACATAGATAAACATTTATAACAGCCTTGTACTTAGGCATTAAGGCAAAATTTAATATTATGTCCCGTTCGTCTAGAGGCCTAGGACATCGCCCTTTCACGGCGGCAACACGGGTTCGAATCCCGTACGGGATACCAGATATTAAAGCCACTTTCCGTAAGTGGCTTTTTTGTTTACAAATAATGGTGTTCAAAATATACTGTGTACATGCAGATGGACACCGACTCTCATATCAATCAGATATTAAAAACTGTTTTTGGCTATGAACAATTACGCACAGGACAGGCGGAGATTATGCACCATATTTTATCCGCTACGCATGTGCTTGCGGTCATGCCCACAGGGGCGGGAAAGTCGTTATGTTTTCAAATTCCTGCTCTTATACAGCCCACAAAAACCCTTGTTGTATCGCCACTGGTCGCCCTTATCGAAGACCAAACCAACGCCCTGCAAGAAATCGGCGTGCCTGCGGTATGTATCCATTCGGGAAAAACCCGTGATGAAAATGTGATATCATGGAAAAACTTTATATCAGATACAGGTAAAATCTTATATCTTAGCCCCGAACGGTTGATGCAAGACCGCATGTTACACGCCTTGCAAAAGCATAATATTGGTATGATAGTTATCGATGAAGCCCATTGTATATCCAAATGGGGACCTACATTTCGCCCTGATTACGAATCACTTACCCAGTTGCAATCATATTTTCCCAACGCCACCATATGCGGATTTACCGCCACCGCTGACACAGCCACCCGCACAGACATTGCCCAAAAGTTATTTCAAGGTAATGGAGAAATCATAGTAAAAGGATTTAATCGTCCCAATTTATCATTAGCAGTACAATTAAAGCACCGATTTAATAAATCTTTGTTGGAATATGTACAACAAAGACAAGGACAGAACGGCATTATATATTGCCTGTCCCGCAAAAACACCGACACAATCGCCCAATACTTAAATGACAATGGCATTCGGGCGGTGGCATACCATGCGGGCAAGCCTGCGGATGAACGCACCAGTTTACAAAATAAATTTATGACTGATTCTGATCTGGTGATGGTGGCAACGATTGCATTTGGCATGGGGATTGACAAGCCCGACATCCGCTTTGTAATTCACGCAAATTTACCGTCTAGTATGGAAGCATTTTACCAAGAAATCGGACGGGCGGGACGGGATGGGGAACCTTCGGAAACTGTGCTGTTTTATGATTTAACAGACATCATCCATCGGCAACGGATGATTTTTGAACAAAATGCGTCAAACACTCACAAAGTAGCCGAAAACGCCCGCCTACAAGCATTAATAGGCTACGCCGAAACCGCAGAGTGTCGCAGAAAAGTATTATTAAGATATTTTGACGATTACATCGACCATTGCGGGAATTGTGATAACTGCTTATATCCCCCCAGCTTGCAAGACTGCACGGAACAAGCGATTCATATATTACAAGCGGTGGAACAGACAAAACAATACTTCGGGGCAACCTATATCATAGACATAATACGGGGCAGTAAAAATCAAAATATCCGGGATTTTCACCTGAATTTACCCTGTTTTGGAATCGGTGCGGACACCCCAAAATACATATACCAAACCATCATCAGGCAACTTATTGCCCAAGGATATTTAAATATCGACTTCAATAAATATGGTGCCATAAAACACCATAAAAGCAGTCAAAATATTTTGAATGGTACAAAAAAGTTTAAAATAGCCATCCCCCAAAAAAAACCAGCAAAAACAGAAAAGCAAACAAAAATAAAAGCCACAGAATCACAAGTAAAAAACGACCATGCCCTATTCACTCAATTAAAAGCCTTACGCCTAGACCTAGCCCGAGAAAAACAAGTCCCCGCCTTCGTAATATTTGCCGATAAAACCCTTATCGATATGACAAACAAAAAACCGATAACCCAAAAACAGTTTTTGGAAGTACATGGCATAGGCACCCAAAAACTAAAAACCTACTATGATGTATTTTGTACAGTTATTAAAGAATATTTGGGGGAAAATGAAGGATAACCGTTCTATGTTCTAATGTTACCCTAATATAGTACACTTCTTGTATAAACCTACCTTTATGCTCAGCCGTGTGTACATATAGCCAGTTCGGTATAAAATCCAACGGGGTCGGTAAGATTTTACCATGTTATAAAACCAATTATGGTATGCAATATTATTTTTTCATAATTGCTTCACGGACTTTGGCAGAAATGTATTCTGACAACATAACCGTAAAGAATATGACAATAATAATCAGCGATACTTGGGGCCATGCCAGGGTGTTTAAGGAACCGGATAATTCCAATCCGATACCCCCCGCCCCAACGATACCTAGTACAGTAGAATGGCGAATATTTACATCCCAACGGAACACAGCAACCCCAACAAAAGTGGTTTTAATTTGTGGCCAAATGGCATATACCATGACTTGTATAGGCGATGCACCTGTTGCTGTTATGGCATCAACAGGGGTGCGATCAATTTCTTCAATGGCTTCGTATAATAACTTGCCAAAGAAACCCACTGAACGAATCATAATTGCAATCATACCAGCAAATATCCCTGGTCCGATAATCGTTACCATTAACAATGCCCAAATAAGGGCGTTAATAGAACGGGATCCAGCAATAAAAATCATGCACAACGGACGGATAAACACCGCTGATGGCGTGGTGTTACGGGCGGTTAAGAATGCCAGTGGTATCCCCAATAAAACGGCGATGCCCGTACCCAGTGTGGCAATGTTAATTGTATCCCACAACGGCTTTATAAGGTCGTTCATATATGCCCATTTTGGGGGCATGGAACGGCTGAATATATCCCCCGCAATACGGGGCGAATCAAGTACAAAAAACCATGTGGTTGCATTGGAAATAACCATCCAACAAACGGCAAACACAAATATGCCTGCCAACCATGCAAGACGGCGTTTTATCAAGGTCGCTTTGCTGTGGCGTTGCCACGCTTGTATTTCAATATTTTTTGACATTATTGGAACCTCACTCGTAACCAGCTGGAAGTGTATTCTGCAATCAGCACCAGCACAATAATAATTAAAATAATAGCCGCAGAAGTATCATATTCATACCGTTTAAACGATGTATTTAAGGTTGCCCCAATACCGCCCGCACCCACAATACCAAGCACAGCGGATTCGCGGAAATTAATATCCAAACGATACATGGATAAACCTATCAGGCGGGGCAATACTTGTGGCTGAATGGCATATACAACCCGTTGCCCCCAACTGGCACCCACGGAGGTTACTGCTTCGACCTGTGACAGGTTTACATCTTCGATAGATTCCGCCAATAATTTTGCATAAAAACCTATGGTGGCAATGATTAAAGTTATAAAACCTGCAAAAGGACCAAACCCAAAAATGGCAACCATTAAAATGGCAATCATGATTTCTTGTAAGGCACGCGATAAGGTAATGATACCCCGACATATTATATAAACATATTTGGGTGATAAATTACTGGCAGCCCCTAATCCAACGGGAATGGATATTAAAATACCCACCACTGTTGAGGTCACCGCCATAACGATACTTTCGATGATACCATTATAAATATCATCCCATTGGCTGGTAAAATCTGGATTGATGAACGAAATAATAAATGTTTGTCCCCGTGGTATACCTTCTAGTACACGCATCCAATTAATATCCATACTGATAAAGGCAGCTATGACATACAAGGGTACGCCAATCCATATTGTATAGCGCACCCATATGCTTTTAAACATAGGGGGGCGATGCCATTTTATAATATTATTACTCATATTTTCGATTCCCATATATTTTCATCATCATGGCGAATGGTCTGTGACCAATCTTCTTCACCATATATTTGTGTCAAAACATCTGGTGTTAAGTCATCGGGGGGACCATCATAAACAACCTGACCATCACGCAATCCGATAACGCGTTCGACGAATTGTTGTGCAAGTGCCACATCATGAATATTAATAATCGCTGCTAATTCGTTTTCGATGCATAATTCCCGAATAAGACGCATCACTTGACGGGCGGTTTTTGGGTCAAGTGAAGCTGTGGGCTCATCCACCAATAAAATATCAGGATCTTGAATTAATGCACGGGCAATACCCACCCGTTGTTTTTGTCCACCTGATAAGGCATCAGCCCGTTTATTTTCAATGCCCGATAAGCCGACTGTTTCCAATAATGCCAAGGCATTTTGTTCCATGTCTATGCCAAATTTACGAAAGGTGCTACGCCAAAAACCCACATATCCCAAACGACCAGATAAGACATTTTCCATTACCGTCAGGCGGTCGATCAAGGCATATTCTTGGAAAATCATCCCCATGCGTCTGCGTACATTTCGCAATTTAGATTTTGGTATTTCGGTAATATTATCACCGTTTAAAACAACCTTGCCAGCACTAGGTTCTATCATTCGATTGACACAGCGAATAAGGGTCGATTTACCCGCCCCTGACGGACCTATTAAAGAAACAACTTGTCCCTTTTCTAATGTAAAACTGACTTGTTTTAGGGCGTATTCGTTACCACCATATGATTTACTTAAATTTTGTAATTGTAACATATATTTTTTCCTTTCGCTGTACCATATTTAGGGGGTATATTTTTTTACACAAAAACTTACACCAAAGGCACCAGACAATTCATATACCTCATATTGTCTAATGCCAATGGGTCCTTGATGACTTGCTTAGGGTTATTAAGAACAAGTATATTCAATATTGTTTGCAGAATCAATTTTGCGAATAACTTCCCAATGCTTTTTGTATGTAATGGGAATAAATTGTGCTTCGCCATCACGACCAAATTCTTCTTTTAAAGAAGATCCTTCCCAGTTGAAATTCTGGAATGCATCACGAATTTGTTGTTGCAATTCAGGTTTCAGGTTGTATGCCACACCGAAACTGGTGGTTGGGAATGTTTGTGATTTATACAAACTTTTTAATTGTGACATTTTCACCACATTACGGGATACAACCCGTGCCAATACAGAATTGGCAATCGCCGCAGCCTTGTAATCTTTGTTGGCAACACCGATAATAGAGTTATCGTGTTTACCAGAAAATACTGCTTCGAAATCTCGTTTTGGAATCATATCATAATCCGCTTTTAAAATTGCAGACGGTGCTTTGAACCCTGAATTAGATGTGGGTGATGTAAACGCCATTTTTTTGCCTCTGATGTCTTCGACTTTGTTGATGCCAGATCCCGGGTATGTAATAATTTCCATTTCATATCCAAAACTGCCATCTTCTTTTGCCATCATCGCCATTGGGCGAAAACCTGCACAATTAACGGCCAGTGGATTGGAACCTGTGTTAAAGCCGGCTATATGTAAACGGCCTGAACGCATTGCTTCGATTTGTGCCGCATTAGATTGTACGGGGAAGAAGACAATTTTCTTACCCGTTTTTTGTTCTACATACTCCAAGAAATCAGACCATGCTTCCCTGTAAACGGCGGGGTCTTCCACGGGGGTATATGCAAAAATCAATGTGCTTGGATCAATCCAATCAGCGGAATTTATGGGAATATCAGCAATCAAATCATTGTCTGCATCACAATAACGTTTATCCAGATCGCCCCGATTGGAACAATCGCCTGTTGCTTGTATAATGCTTGGGTATAGCAACATAGTTGATGCTGTCACCAAGGTACTGAAAAAACCAGTTATGGACTTTAAAAATTTCATATGTGTTCTCCTTATATTACTTGACAATATTAATTTCTATCACTGTAAAAGTACAAGAAATTGGAATTAATGTCAAGCAATTTTTACAAAAAAATTACAAAAAATAACTTTTTATCATGTGATTTGCATTACGATAGTATGAGAATTTAAATATTCATTTTGAATTTTTTGAATTTTTGTATATAAAATAATACTGTTTATTTAAAAGTATAACCCTATGAAATATATGGATATACAGGCGATATTATGACCTTAAATGGGAATGATAAATCGTATATTTTTTGCATTTGCATGTATATTTTAGTAAACAGTTATTGTGTAAATTATTTACAAAAATTTTTTTGATGAAAATAATTTACAACTTTTGTTATGGTGCAAAAAATATGCAAAGAACTGGCTATATTTTTTCTTAACTATATCTGCATCTCTTTACTCCCCTCTCCTTCATATATTACAACTTATGGTATTATTTAATTATAGTTTTTAATACTTGAAAAAAAAAATCCTCTGTATAATTGTACTGTGGTGCCCATTTGGGCGGGTGCCAACCTAAGGTTACAGCCCTTTATGGGACCGTATATCCATAGGTATAAATGTAATTCTAAAATACAGAGGATGAAACACATGAAACTGAAAAAATCTTTATGGGCAACGGCTAGTGTTATTGTACTGGCATATACAACACCTGTATTCACCGATGATACGGACAAAGTGGTAAACGCCACCGGTAATATGTTTATGGATACTATTAACAAAACAGGGTTTTTTGAATGGATAAGTGGCGGGATCGGCTATACAGATAAAACCCTAAATTGGGATATTACCGCTTTTAGCAACCTGCGGGAGACAAAAGATACCGTCACATATTTACAAACTTCTTATAATCGGCAGAAATCGGTGAATCGATTAAACTTGGGACTGGGCTATCGCAAACTTATCGATACAACGGCTACCCCGTTAATTGTTGGGGTCAATGCGTTTTTTGATACGAAGGATGGGACGAAGAATATACTTGCTTTTAAGGCATCGGACACCTTCCAACGGTTTAGTGTAGGGGCGGAACTGAAAACCGCACGGTTTGACATGGCGGCAAACCTATATCGTCGTATTGGCAATAATATTATCAATGATAAAAAGGTATTACACGGTTGGGATATAACCGCTAAGGGCAGTATTCCCAATTATGAACAGCTATCTGTGGGGGTGGGGACCTATAGATTCGACGGGGTTGAGGATACAGTTGTTAGGGGCAATAAATTGATTGCCGAATTTACCCCCAATGCTATGATAACAGTGCGGGGCGAATATGACAAACCCAATGGCGAATCGGCACAGACCGATATATCGGTCGATTTTAAACTGGCATTTAATAAAAGTATACAAGACCAGTTACAATCCGCCTCTGTATCCGCTACAGATGCCGTATGGCACAAACGCTATGACAAGGTCGAGCGGCACTATGATATTAAAACAGCGGAGGTCGATACGACCAAACCTGTGGGCAATACTGTACAGTCCGCTGATATACAAGACAGCACGGGCGATAAAACAGTCCGCAGTGGCGATGGTACGACGCAAGATTCTGCATATGCTTTAACCAGTGGCAAAACATATGCTATCGATGCCTTTATTGGCAATGTACCAAGTGGGGTAACGCCCACTGTCAACGCAGAAATTGTGGGTAGTGGTACCAGTGGCACAGATTTTCAATTTAAGAATGGATCGACAAATATCGGTATTGCCGATGTAAAATATACCAGTACACTGGAAGATAAAGCAGGTGCGGGGGAAGTTACCCTAAAACTGACCTATACAGCAGATGGCTTTAACCCTTATGAAGTGTTTATCAAAACACAAGGCAACCCAACAATTGGTAGCATACTGTCGGATTCGGATAAAGCGAGTAACGATATTAAGGGCGGGAATGGTACCAGCCAAGCCACTGCGTATACCTTAACAAATACAAAGATATATAATGTAAGTACATTTGTTGGTACTGTACCAAATGGGGTAACGCCGACTGTTAAAGCAGAGGTTGTCGGCAGTGGTACCAGTGGCACAGATTTTCAATTTAAGAATGGGGCGACAAATATCGATGTTACCAATGTAACATATACCAGTACACTGGAAGATAAAGCAGGTGCGGGGGAAGTTACCCTAAAACTGACCTATACAGCAGATGGCTTTAACCCTTATGAAGTGTTTATCAAAACACAAGCCAACCCAACAATTGGCAGCGTCCTGTCCGATTCGGATAAAGCGAGTAACGATATTAAGGGCGGGAATGGTAGCAGCCAAGCCACTGCGTATACCTTAACAAATACAAAGATATATAATGTAAGTACATTTGTTGGTACTGTACCAAATGGGGTAATGCCGACTGTTAAAGCAGAGGTTGTCGGCAGTGGTACCAGTGGCACAGATTTCCAATTTAAGAATGGGTCAACGAATATCGGCGTTAGTGTTGCCACCTATACCAGTACACTGGAGGACAAAGCGGGTGCAGGTGCAGCTACCCTAAAATTGACATACAGTGCCACAAACTATAGGGATCGCATTGTATATGTAAAAACCGATAGTAATTTCACTGGTACACTAACAATGGCGAATCTTGTTGTGCCTTATGGGTCTGGCAATAAGACGGTAAGCACCGCCGATATACTGGGTAAATTAACTGTATCCGGTAGCCAAACGCAAAAATCCGATTGGACAATTAAGAGCCTAGCAGATACAGATAGTCATGGGAATCTTACAGTTAATGGCAAGTCGTTAACCATATCAGGGGCAATAACAACCAGTACAACTGTAACCGTTGTATTTGAACATACGGATTCTGAATATGCGGATCAGACCAAAACCTTCGAACTGTCCACAGGTGCGGGTACATTGGGGGATACACCCACCGGGTTATCGGGTAAATGGGGTAAAACTTTTAATGTGGATTATAAGTTAAAAACTTCTGATACGGTGGGGGATGTAACAGTATCGTTTGATACAAGTACAGATTTCACCTTTACCATTTTACCGAACAGTGATGGCAGTAAAGGGGGCAAAGACGCCACCACTGCAGGCATTGTAACCGGTGCTTTAAGCGGGGCGATTAACACCAGAGCCGGGGCGATTGATGGCAGCAAACTGAATAAATCAGGGAAATTGTTGGTAAAAATCGTCCGTAAAGCCAAAGGCGGATTGCCCGCATTGACAGATTATGAAAATATTACCGTATCCAAACAAGATAGCAACGACCACCCCAACTTTAGGGTTAGTGCCACAGGGATTGCATGGGCAACCGCCAGTACAGCGGTAACCTATACCGAAGCAAACAAGCCTACGGGTATTGGTACCGCCACATATACCCTAATAGACACAGGGACGACCGCTGGTACTGTGGCGGGGGGTAAAGGCACTATCGAAGTGGCGTTAAGCGATGGTAAAATTGCAAAAACTGTCCGTAGTGGAGTGGTAAAAGTTAGGATTACCTATATAGCCAACGATAAATATGCACAAATGAGTCGGGATGTGGATGTACCCATCAATAAACAAACCGTAGCGGCAAATACCCTGAGCGTAGCCAGCCTTGTTGTATCGTATGTATCGGGTACTAAAACGGTACGAGCGGCGGATGTACTGGGGCAATTAACAGCAACCGGCAGTGCCAGAAGCGATTGGACGGTAAAAAGCCTAGCGAAAAAAGATACGAATTCGAACTTTGACATTGATAGTGGGGGCAAGAGCCTGACCGTAAAAGGAGCATTCACCACCAGCACAACTGTTACTGTTGTATTTGAAAGCACCAAATATAACGATGTATCCAAAGAATTTGAACTGTCCACACGACCCGCACAGGTGATTGATGGCACCCCGACCGGATTAACTGGTAAATGGGGCAAGGGTACAGTTACCCCAGATTATAAATTAGACCTTACAGATCAAGGGCAAACCTTTGTTAAAGCAACGGATTACACCTTCTCTGTTGTGCCTAGTAGTGATGGGGGTAAAGGGGGCAAGGATGCCACCACTGCGGGTATATTCAGCAGCAATCCCATTAGTAACGCCAAAACTGGGGCTATTGACACCAGCAAGCTGACCAAATCGGGTAAGCTGCTGATAAAGATTGTGCGGGCGGCAAAAGGTTCAGGGGCAAATGCAGTCGCCGCAGCAACAGAATATGTCAACTTTGATGTCACCAAACAAGTATTGGGAACGGATGTAACCACCGCCCCAGCGGTGGCAACAGCAACGGGTGAAAATGGGGCGTGGAAGGACAGTACTGGCACCAAGATTGACCTAGACTATACCTTACCGGGCGGGACAAGGGCAACGCAATATACTTGGTCTGCTGCGGGTAAAACAGGGGATGCCCCCAGCGGTACATTAAATATCGTTAATGGGGATATTCGGGGGGCAACTTCCGGCGGTACAGTGGAAATCACCATGACCGCAACCCCCGGTAACCCCAAATACTCAGGGTCGATGCGGACAGCGGACTTTACCATCGGCAAACAAGATCTACTTATTGTCAATCCTAAGTATGCATCAAAAACAGAAGCGGAAAAAACAGCGAATCGCATAGGCAATACTTCCGTCCGTTTTGATGTGGATGACCCTACTGCTACATCTATAATAAGTGTATTCACAAAAGCTGCTGTAACAAGTACCATGGCACAAACAATTACTGTATCAAGAGTAACAGGACAGTTTAGTTCAGGAATAAATGATGCCAATTTTGCTTCCTCTGCTGGACATTTGAGCGTCTCAATTCTAAGTGGTACAATAAATGGTACCTCTGCACAGGTCATATCTTCTATTCAAGCAGCACTAAGAAATCGAGCAGCAGTAACCATTGTTCCGCAAGGTCCCGATATTGGTTTTGCTTTACGCATTAAAGCGAATGCGAGTGCAGACAAAAAATATAAAGCCATTGACACAACAATATATGTGGTAAGATAAATTTTGTTATTTCATTACATTCAAGAAAGGCTGTAATATACAGCCTTTTTTCTGCTTGTGATATGGTGATAAACATGTGTATAATGTACTTGTGTTATATAATATGAGGCATACATCCATGTTTGATGTATTTATAAAAGTAAGCAGTGTTTTATTTCCTGTGTTTATGGTTATGGGATTAGGGGCGTATTTTATGCATACGAAAACCTTAACCGAACAGGGTAATGAGAATTTAAAATCCATGGTATACAAGCTGTTGATGCCGGTTATGGTGTTTGCATACTTGGTCAAAAATCCACTGGATATTACCCAAGGGCTTGTGTATATCAAGGTAACACTGATATACGCCACCATATTGTCAATTGTATGTTATGTATTTACTTATGCGTTTTTGTACCGCAACGCCCGTACGGCGGTGTTGTCGGCAACAACTTTTATATTTCCCAACAATATATATTTGGGCATTCCCATTTGTGCGTTTGCATTGGGGGATTCGGCAATTTTACCGGCGGTTATATTTGGTATACTGTTTTATGTAATCCCGTTTTATGTATTGTTGGGCATACAAATAACCAACATTAACAGCCACAAATCTTTATATAGCCATATTTGGTCAGCATTTTATGGGGTGGCATCGAATCCCATATTTTTGGGGGCGTTATTGGGGATATTGTGGGGATATTTTAACCTACACATGCCGATTATAATCGAACGCACAGTGGGGTTAATATCCGATGCCAATAAGATGTTGGCTTTATTGACAGTTGGGGCGAGTTTGTATGTGATTTACCACGACAAAAGCCCCTTAAAAGACAATGCAAAAATATCATTTCGCACAGAGATAATCGGTGTAAATAGTATTAAAATGATTGCCCTACCCTTGTTATCATTATGGGTTGTGTCGTATATGGATATTCCCCCGGTATGGAAAGCGGTGTTTGTATTACAATCGGCAATGCCATTTGGGGTATTTGTGTACTTTATCGCCTGTGCAAAAGGGATATTTGTTCGACAATTAGCGGTGCATGTATTAATATCAACACTCATAAGCCTGATAACATTACCCATATGGATTGTTATATTATGGCATATATTTCAAATATAAAGGACCTCATATGAAATTAGATTTTCACGCAGATAATCCATTTCAAGGTATATCGCCATTACAAGTGATACAAACATGGGTACAAGATGCCACTGTATCGGAATTAAACGACCCCACCGCTATGGCAATTGCCACCATTGGGGCGGATGGATACCCCCAAAACCGTATGGTGTTATGTCGGGATATAACCCCACAAGGGGTGATTTTTTATACCAACAAACACAGTACCAAAGGGCAAAATTTATCGCAAAACCCAAAAATTTCCGCCCTGTTTCATTGGAAAACCCTACGCCGTCAAATCCGCCTGATTGGGCAAGTAAGCCCCGTGAATACAGATTCAAACCAAAAATATTTTTCATCCCGTGCGACTATATCCCAATTGGGGGCTTGGGCATCAAAACAATCCGCCCCACTGGATAGCCGTATGACCTTGGAAAACCGTTTGCATCACATAACCGAAAAATACGGCAACCACACCCCCATACCTTGCCCAGATTTTTGGGGTGGTTTTTTAATCGCAGTCGAAAAGGTCGAATTCTGGTGCGATGGTGCACACCGCCTACACAATCGTTTTATATTAACAAAACCCACCCCCGATACCACCTTAAAAGATGCGGATAAATGGCATGTACAACGGTTGTATCCTTAAAATAAAAAATGTTTACTAATGCCTTATTTTATCCTATAATCAGACAAATTTTATGTTACTGATGATAAGGAGAATGCACATGACACAGTTAATGATGGGGAAAAAAGGCGTTATTATGGGGCTTGCCAATGATAAATCAATTGCATGGGGCATTGCCAAAACCTTAGCCGACCAAGGGGCAGAAATTGCCCTTACCTATCAAGGGGAGGCGTTGTTAAAACGGGTACAACCTTTGGCGGACACATTGGGCGTTGCGGTTATGGAAGAATGCAGTGTGCAATCCCAAGAATCGATAGATCAGGCATTTGACGCCATCGAATCCAAAATTGGCACAATTGATTTTCTTGTCCATGCCATCGGTTTTTCCGACAAAAACGCATTACAAGGCAAATATTTGCATACCACACGGGATAATTTCTTAATGACCATGGACATTTCCTGCTTTTCCTTTACCGCCGTATGTAAACGGGCATACAGCATGATGAATGATGGGGCATCGGCGATTACCTTAACATATTTGGGGTCGGAAAAATATATTCCCAATTATAATGTGATGGGGGTTGCCAAGGCGGCACTGGAAGCATCTGTGCGGTATTTGGCGGTGGATATGGGCGATAAAGGGATTCGGGTAAATTCTTTGTCCGCAGGTCCTATTCGCACTTTGGCGGCATCTGGTATTGGGGATTTTCGCACCATGTTACGGTGGAATGCACTGGGGGCACCTGTGGGACGGAATATGGATATTTGGGATATTGGTAAATCCGCTTTATACCTTGTCAGCGACCTGAGCAGTGGTGTAAGCGGTGCATTACACTATGTGGACGGCGGATATAACATGGTTGGCATGCCAAAACTCGACAATGCTGGGGAATTGGCGGAAGTATTGCAAAGTATTGCCGATAAAAAATAATATATAAAGGATACGCACATGGCAGGCAACGCATTTGGGGGGGTTTTTCGATTTACAACTTGGGGCGAATCGCATGGTCCCGCCATTGGGGCGGTGCTGGATGGATGTCCCAGCCTGATTGATTTATGTGAAAACGATATTCAACCCTATTTGGATATGCGTAAACCCGGCACAAATAAGCACACCACCCAACGCAAAGAACCAGACAAGGTAAAAATCTTATCGGGGGTATACGAAGGCAAAACCACAGGTACACCCATATCGTTAATCATTGAAAACACCGACCAACGATCAAAAGATTATACATCGATTGCCCAATCGTTTCGCCCTGGGCATGCGGATTTTACCTATATGGAAAAATATGGTATTCGTGACCCCCGGGGGGGCGGACGGTCATCGGCCCGTGAAACCGCCAACCGTGTTGCGGTGGGTGCCATTGCCCGCAAAGTCCTTATAAAAAAAATCGGATCCCATGTGAAAATTCGGGGGGCATTGATACAAATAGGGAATATGCACATCGACCGTTCCGATTGGGATTGGGATCAAGTCCACAAAAACCCCTTTTTCTGTCCCAGTATGAAAACCGCCGAAAAATGGGATTCTTATTTATCCCAAGTCCGCAAACAAGGGTCGTCGGTTGGGGCGGTAATTGAAGTCCATGCTTCGGGCATTCCCGCAGGATTAGGGGAACCCATATACGACAAACTAGATGCGGATATTGCCAAAGCCATAATGTCGATAAATGCGGTTAAGGCGGTGGAAATTGGGGCGGGTTTTAAATCCGCATCGTATACAGGTGAACAAAACGCCGACGAAATGCGGGCGGGCAAACAATTCCTGAGCAATAATGCAGGGGGTATTTTGGGCGGTATTAGCACCGGACAAGACATCGTTGTCCGCTTTGCTGTAAAACCCACCAGTTCGATTTTAACCCCAAAAAAATCCATTAACACAGATGGGGATGAAATAGAAGTGTTTACCAAGGGCAGACACGATCCTTGTGTTGGCATTCGTGCTGTCCCCGTGGGCGAAGCGATGCTGGCGATTGTATGTGCCGATCACCTGTTACGCCACAATGGCATATACAAGAGCTAAAATATGACACATTGCACCGTACACAGTGTCAATTGTGCGTATCAGGGCGATGCCTTGTCATTATACAATGCTTTAATGCCCAGTGCCCATACTCTGTTGCTGGAGGGGGCAGAAATTGAAACCAAGAATAATACGCAAAGTTTATTGATTTCCCATACCTGTGTTCGCATCGTTACCACCGGGGCAACCACCGCATCAGCACAGGCATTAACCGCCAATGGACGGGCGGTATTACGGACTTTACAGACCACATTATCAGATTTTATCTGCACCCAAACTCAGGATACATTAGATTTTGTTTTTCCACCTGTGGATACGGGATTAGCCGAACACATACGCATAAAACACCCCAATGTGCTTAGCATTTTACGATGTTTAAAGGATATGTACCAAGATGTGTTTATTGGGGGCGTATTTGGATTTGATTTATTGGAATGTGCCGAAAGTTTACCCCCCGTACCCTTTGGCGACAACGATTGCCCCAACTTTGTAATGTTTGTGGCGGAAAATCTTATGGTAGTTAATCATATTGACAGAATAACCACTGTAAAAGGTTTTGTGTTTGATGCGGATATGGACACAGATATACAATCGCAAATGCACGCTTTAACCACTTTAAAGCCCAGCCATATCAACACAGAATTGTATATAGCAGACATTCCAAAAACGATTATCCCCACCCCCAACATAAACGATAGAGATTTTTGTACCATAGTATCACAATGTCAAGAATACATCAAAGCGGGCGATGCGTTTCAAATTGTACCCAGTCGCAGTTTTTCCATGCCCTGCCCCAAACCTTTATCCGCATATGCCCACCTGAAGGTGTTAAACCCCAGTCCATATATGTTTTATATGAATGACCAAGATTTTATCACCTTTGGGGCAAGCCCAGAAAGTGCCTTAAAATACGAAGCCGATAAAAATATTGTATCACTGTATCCCATCGCCGGCACCCGTCCCCGGGGCAAACATACAGATGGCAGCATTAATACAGACTTAGACACCCGATATGAACTGGATATGTTACTGGACACCAAAGAAACCAGCGAACATATTATGTTGGTCGATTTGGCACGAAACGACATCGCCCGTATCAGTATCCCGACCACACGACAGGTCAAAAAATTATTGCAAATTGATAAATATAGCCATGTACAACACTTGGTCAGCCTAGTCACAGGGAACCTTCGCCCCGAATACGATTGTCTGCATGCGTACCAAGCTTGTATGAATATGGGCACTTTAACCGGTGCCCCAAAAGTCCGTGCATCGGAAATTATCCGTGAAATGGAACAGTGCGGACGGGGATCATATGGGGGTGCGGTGGGATATATTAATGGCAATGGTGATATGGATACTTGTATTACCATTCGAAGTGCGTTTGTCAAAAATGGCGTCGCCCACATTGGGGCGGGTGCAGGCGTGGTATTGCAATCCATTCCCCAATCCGAAGCAGACGAAACCCGTATCAAAGCCATGTCGGTGATTACCGCCATTAAAAATGCCCATAATTATACATTAGGGGACAATTTGGGGGATAATAATGTCTGATACCCGTATATTTGTTATTGATAATGTGGATTCGTTTATTTTTAATTTAGTGGATTTTTTGTACACCATGACGCCCAAAATCACTATTTATCGCAATACCGCCGACGAGGATATGATATTTCAAGAAATGTTACAATCGGTTGAAAAAGGCGAACACCCATTATTGTTGTTATCCCCCGGTCCCAAAAGCCCCGATGATGTGCCATTATTATCAAAAATGATTGACAAATGTCAGGGAAAATTTCCCATACTTGGCGTGTGTTTAGGGCATCAAGCAATTGTAGCACACTATGGGGGCAAAGTGGTACGATGCCCCAAGATTATGCATGGCAAAAAATCCACTGCCACGGTAACAGACCATCCCATTTTTACAGGGATGGGCAATCCCCATACGCTACAAATTGGCAGGTATCATTCGTTGATGGGTACGGATCTGCCCCCCACTTTACAGCCCATTATAACCTGTGCCGATGCGGTTATGGGGGTGATTGATGATACAAATATGGTGGTTGGGTACCAATTTCATCCGGAATCTGTGCTGACCCCTGATGGGGAAAAACTGTTAAAAACTACGGTACAATATATGATTTATAACCACAAAAAACGCCACAGCAATACCCATTAAGGACAAAAAAATGCAAGAAATTTACAAAAAAGTGTACGCCAAAACCCCCCTGACCCAAGCGGAATCTGTTCAATTTTTTACCGCTGTAATGGGGGGGGAAGTGGATGATATTACCCTGAGCTCCATATTGACCGCCCTGCACATACGGGGGGAAACAGCCGATGAAATCGCCGGTGCCGTATCAGGATTATTACAGCACGCCCGTCCTTTTCCCCGCCCCAATGTAAAAATTGGTGAAATTGTTGGGACCGGTGGGGATGGACATAATACCATAAACATATCATCCGCATCGGCGATTATCGGTGCCGCAGTCGGCTTAACCATCTGTAAACATGGGAATCGCAAAATAACATCAAAATCGGGGTCAGCGGATGCGTTGTCGGAGCTAGGATTTGCCCTCGATGCGTCGCCTGAAACCTCCCGGGCGGTGTTGGATAAAGTCGGGGTGTGCTTTTTGATGGCACCCAATTATCACCCCTCAGTTAAATATGCTATGCCTGTGCGACAAACCCTAAGGTGTCGAACAATTTTTAATATTTTGGGGCCTTTACTAAACCCCGCCCGTCCCGATTATATCGTCAATGGGGTATTTGATAAATCTCTACTACAAGTGGTTGCCCACGCCCACATAGAATTAGGCGTAAAACGAGGCGTAGTAGTATATGGCAATGGCTTGGACGAAGTAACCCTGCACGGTACCACCGATTGTGTGGAATTTTTCCCGGATGGCAGCATAACATCATACACGGTATCCCCCGAAGACTTTGGACTGCCGGCTGTGGTATTAAACGACCTTGTGGGGGGTACGCCTGAGCATAACGCCCAAGTTATCCGCAACATTGCCAATGGCACCGCATCGGACGCCCATACCGATATTGTATGTGCGAATGTGGCAATGCTGTTACGGGCAGGCGATGTGGTACAGGACTTAAAACAGGGCGTTGCCCGTGCAAAATCGGCGATTGCTGATGGTGCGGTAACAGATATTTTAAACCGCATAAAGTCCATATAATCGGTTGACAAAAGTATCAAGATTAGGTAATAATCACAAAGATAAAGGAACAGAAACATGGCAATTAGCGACCAAGATGGCAAGATTTGGGTCAATGGACACTTGGTGGAATGGCGTCAGGCAAAGATACACGCTTTAACGCATGGATTACACTATGCTTCGTCTGTGTTCGAAGGCGAACGGGCGTATAATGGCAAAATCTTTAAATCCAAACAACATTCGCAACGATTGCTAAATAGTGCCCAGGAATTGGGTTTTAAAATCCCCTATTCTATCGACGATTTGGAACAGGCAAAATATGCGGTGATGCAAGCCAATAATCTGACCGATTGTTATTTGCGACCGTTTGCGTTCTTGGGTTCCGATACCTTGGGCTTAGCGGGTACAGGCAATGGGGTAAATACAATTATTGCCGCATGGGAATGGGGGGCATACTTTGGCGAAGACAAAATGAAGGGGCTGCGGTTTAATGTTGCGGATTATAAACGCCCATCCCCCGAAACCGCCCCCTTTAAGGCAAAAGCAGCGGGATTATACATGATATGTACCATTTCCAAAGACCGTGCCACCGAAGAAGGATATGACGATGCCTTAATGCTCGATTATCGGGGGTATATTTCGGAGGCAACGGCGGCAAATATTTTCTTTTATATGAAAGATGGTAAAATCCACACCCCTATTCCCGATTGTTTTTTGAATGGTATTACCCGCCAAACAGCTATTGAGTTAGCGGATAAATTGGGATATGATCTGGTGGAGCGTCACATAAAACTATGTGAATTACAAGATGTGGTGGAATGCTTTGTAACAGGCACCGCCGCAGAAATTATGCCCGTACGGGAAATTGGCGATTATACTTTTAATTTAAGAAAAAACAACACCGTATGCGGGGCATTTATCGATGCATACGACAAAACAGTGGGGAAAATATAATGATTAGTAAACTGATAATTCTTGGCACAATTGTCTGTGTCATCATATGGGCAATCAAAATGTTAAACAAGGCGGGAAAACCACCAAAAGATGGGGATGGTGGTGGAAATACAAAAGACACTGTCAACCTAAAAAAAGACGAAGACGGCACATATCGTGCCGATGACGATTAAGCTTATATATCCCATTTTTTGACCATTTTCATATTTTTTACTTGCAAAATATATTGATTTTGGGCATAACTGTAAATGGAAATACAATACTGGACAAACCGCTGTTTGAACCGGTCAGGTCGGAAACGAAGCAGCCACAACCAGTCTCCTGTTTGGGTCAGATATTGTATTTCCACCTTAGGGATATTGATCCATATAATTAAAATGACAAAGTAAAAAACACATGCCCCCCATGAATGAGGATAATACACAACACTATCAGGTGCTGGCCCGTAAATATAGACCGACCAATTTTGACAACTTGGTGGGGCAATATGCGTTGGTGCGTACCTTAACCAATGCCCTCAAAGTGGGGCGAATTGCATCGGCTTTTATGTTAACAGGCATTCGTGGCACAGGCAAAACCACCACCGCCCGTATTATTGCCAAAGCCTTAAATTGTGCCAAAACAGAGGATAATGGCAACCCGCCCATAAAACCATGTGGTGCTTGTACCCATTGTCAAACCATTGCCATGGGCACCCATATGGATGTTATGGAAATGGATGCCGCATCGCACACCGGGATTGACGATATTCGTGATATTATTGACAGCACCCAATATAAACCCGTTACCGCCCGTTACAAAGTATTTATCTTGGACGAGGTGCATATGCTCTCAAAATCGGCATTTAATGCGTTATTAAAAATTTTGGAAGAACCGCCCGCCCATGTAAAATTTATTTTGGCAACCACCGACATTGACAAAGTCCCTGTAACCATTTTATCCCGGTGTCAGCGATTCGATTTACGCCGTATCAGCATCGAAGATTTGATCAAACTGTATACGGACATATGCGAAAAAGAAGGTTTCGAAGTCACCGCTGATGCCATGCGTACCATTGCGTTGGCGGCGGACGGTTCCGCCCGTGATGGGTTGTCCATTTTGGACCAAGCATTGGCACTGAGCACAGACCGAAAAGTCCATATGGATTTGATTGTTTCCATGTTGGGGTTAGCAGATAAACAAGCAATCTATGCGGTATTTGAATCATTGATGCAGGGCGATGTGGCCACTGTACTTGATAAAATTAACAATTTATACACCGCTGGTGCCGACCCTTTGACAGTGCTACATGCGTTAATAGATGTAAACTGGTTATTAACCCGTTACAAACACACCCCAACGATTTTGGACACTTTATCCGTATCAGAAATTGAGCGAAACGCCTGTACAAACATGGCACAAAACTTGGATATTCCCACCTTAACCCGCACATGGCAAGTGTTACAAAAAGGTGTATGCGAATGTGCCCAAACGGAACGCCCAATAATGGCGTTGGAAATGGTGCTGATACGGGTGGCATATATGGCACATGTCCCCAGTGTAGAAAGCGTGGTAAAATCGGTTATACAAAACCGGACAGGGCAAAATACGCCCCCAAGCCGCCCTGATGCACATCCCATCCCCGCAAAATCACAACAGATACGATCTTCTGTACCGCAATCTGCGTCTGCCCCCATACACCCTCCCCCCTCTGTTGCAACCCCATCCCCTAGCCCCCCTATGCAAAAGGTACCCACCAAAAATTTTAAACCCCCTGAAAATTTTAAAAAATGGGTTCAAGTCTTAAAAGACCAACACCCCATTGTTGGCAATATGATATGTTCAAAAGCGGGTTTAGTATCGTACGCCCCCCCCAAGGTATGCTGTGAAATACGGGATATATCGAATACAGAAAAACAAAAAATACACACCGCTGTTACCGCCTGTTTTGGGGCGGATTGGCACTTGGAAATTGTACAACAAGGGGGACAACCCACCCTGCACCAGCAACAACAAGCCGAACATATACAAATCTTGCAACAAGTGGAACAATTACCCGAAGTCCAAGCCATAAAAAAAGCTTTTCCAAAAGCGATGGTCACTGAAATTGAAAAAAACAATATGGAAGACATCGAACACAGCGGATAAACAACGCCCCATATGATAAGGAGTATAAAACATGTTTAAAAACTTAGGCAATATCATGGAACAAGCCAAACACATGAAAGCCCGTATTGCAGAAGCCGAACAACAATTGAACAATATGTATGTTACAGGCACATCCCCCTCAGACTTGGTCGTGGTGGAAATGAATTGCAAGGGGGATGTATCAAAAATTACCATCGACGAAAAAACCCTAACAGACAAAGAGATGTTGGAAGATTTAATTGTAATCGCCCTTCGGGATGCAAAATCACAAGCTAACGCAAAAACCAGTGCAAAAATGAAAGAAGCCACAGGCGGTCTTGACCTACCCGCAGGATTACCATTTTAAGGGATGCCATGCAAGACATTGATTCCTTAATAAAAGTCTTGTCCCGACTTCCAGGATTTGGTCCCCGTTCTGCCAGACGAGCGGTACTGTATATGTTAAAGCACAAACACACTATATTATATCCATTGGCGGACAATCTACGCATGACGGCGGATAAAATCATCGATTGTACCGTATGTGGTAATTTGGATACCCTATCCCCCTGTTATATTTGTGCGGATACCAATCGGGATGCCACAACCATTTGCGTAGTTGAAGAAGTTGCCGATTTATGGGCAATGTCACGAACGGGCGTATACAAGGGACAATTCCATGTGCTGGGTGGGGTATTATCGCCCATGGATGGCATAACCCCCGAAGATTTAAACATCGCCCCCCTTATAAATCGGGTGGCAAATACACATATATCCGAAGTGATATTGGCAACCAACCTGACCGTTGAGGGACAATCCACCGCCCATTATATGGCGGAATTATTGTTACCATACGCTATAAAGACCACCCGTTTGGCACACGGCGTCCCCGTCGGTGGGGAGCTGGATTATATGGACGATGGCACCATCAGTATCGCCTTATCCTCCCGCACAGAAATGAAATAATACAAAAATATTCAATGGAAAAAAAGTGCCAGAAGTATATTTTTTATGATATACTATATTGTGATAGTCAAGAGATATATTCTTGTGATTCTATAAAAGTAACACTATAAGTATTATATATAAAAGGAGAAAAAACCATGTTTCATTTCGTTAAAAAATTTACCATTTTATCAATCGCTATTTTGGTAGCGGGGTTTGTCCATGCACAACCACAGGTGATTAAGTTTTCCCATGTGGTTGCCGTTGATACACCCAAAGGACAGATGGCGGTAAAATTAAAGGAACTCATCGACAATCGCCTAAGAGGAAAAGTGGTATTACAAGTATATCCCAATGCCCAGCTGTTTGGCGATAATAAAGTGCTAGAAGCCATTTTGTTGGGCGATGTACAACTTGCGGCACCATCCTTATCAAAATTTTCCAAGTATACGAAAAAATTACAAGTTTTTGATTTGCCATTTTTATTCCAAGATATGTATGCGGTGGATACATTCCAAAACAGCCCCACCGGTCAAGACCTATTAAAATCTATGGAGAAAAAAGGACTTATCGGATTGGGCTATTTACATAATGGATTAAAACAATTTACCGCCAACAGCCCATTGCGGGTACCAATGGATGCCATGCACAAAAAATTCCGTATTATGAGCTCCGATGTATTGGTGCAACAATTTAAGGCAATTGATGCGATTCCCTTAAAAAAACCATTTTCTGAGGTGTTTACTTTGTTACAAACAAAAGCGGTTGATGGACAAGAAAATACCTATTCGAATATTTATTCGAAAAAATTCTTCGAAGTACAACCTTATTTAACCGAATCAAACCATGGTTTGTTGGATTATATGATTGTAACTTCGAAGGAATTTTGGTATGGACTGGATACGGAAACCCGTACTATTTTACAACAATCCATTGACGAAGCAGTTGCCTATGGGAATAAGATTGCTTTCGATAAAGAACAACAGTATAAGCAAAATATCTTGGATTCTGGTAAAACAGAAATTTTGACCTTGTCCGCACAACAACGGGCACAGTGGGTGGCAAAAATGAAACCCGTATGGAAAAAATTTGAGGGCGACATCGGTGTAGACATTATCCAAGCGGCTGTAAATTCCAATAAATAAATGATATGTTAAAAATATTACATATGCTTGAAGACACCCTTATCAAGGGATTACTGGTGTGGATTACCGCACTGGTATTCTTTGATGTGGTGCTTCGGTTTGTGTTTAATACAGGGTATATTTGGTTACAAGAATTAACCCTGTATTCCAGTGCATGGATGGTATTGTTGGGGGCATCTTGGGCAATTCGTCATGGGGCACATATTGGGGTGTCGGCGGTGGTTGCCCGCCTGCCCAACCATAAACAGCGATGGGTGGCATGTATTGCCATTGGCATGTGTCTGATATATTGTGGGTTGTTTTTTTATGGTAGCATTATTTACCTGCAAAAACTATATATGATTGATCTGGAAATGGAAGATCTGGCATTTCCCAAATGGATTGCCATGTTGGCGTTGCCATTGGGGTTTGTAATGATTGCGGGGCGTTTAATGGTCCTGATGTGGCGTATTATACAAGGAAAATCTGTGGGCTTTACCTTTAATGATGAGGCAAAGGACAGTATGCACAAGGTGGAAATGCAGCCCCACCATAGACAACAGAAAAACCCATAATGACTATACTTTCTTTATTCGCTTTATTGTTTATATGTATTTTTATTGGCATTCCCATTTCCATAAGTTTGGGATTATCCTCTGTTGTTACCCTATTGTTTTTTTCCGACGACAGTTTGGCATCCATTGCTTTAAAATTATTTGAGGCAACTTCTGAACATTATACTTTGCTTGCCATTCCATTTTTTGTGCTGGCCTCTGCATTTTTGTCGACGGGGGGTGTTGCCCGTCATCTGATAAACTTTGCTACTAACAGTATTGGGCATGTACGGGGGGGCTTGGCAATGGCATCGGTGTTAGCATGTATGCTATTTGCCGCCATATCGGGATCATCCCCCGCCACGGTCGCCGCCATTGGCAGCATTGTCATTGCTGGTATGGTACGGGCGGGGTATACGGAAAAATTTGCCGCTGGCGTCATTGGTACGGCGGGGACTTTGGGAATTCTTATTCCCCCATCGATTGTCATGTTGGTATATGCAGCAGCAACGGAAGTATCCGTTACAAAAATGTTTATGGCGGGGCTTATCCCCGGTATTATGATGGGAAGTATTTTAATGGTTGCCATATATATTGTTGCCCATATTAAAAACTTTCCTGCCCAGTCTTTCCCCGGTTTTAAAATTTGGGGAATCTCCGCCCTTAAAGCTCTGGGGGGGTTGATGTTAATTATTATTATATTAGGCACCATTTATGGGGGTATCGCCAGCCCCACAGAAGCCGCCGCTGTATCCGTGGTTTACGCATGGCTGGTATGTATATGGGGGTATCGGGATATTGGACCATTAAAGGGTAAAGTATGGATACATTCACAAAAATCCACACTTACGAACATTATACATGCCATATATGACTTGTTTTATGGTATGGTACATTCGTTTAAAGATAAGGAAATTAACAAAGTTGTCCTAGATTCGGCAAAAATTAACATCATGTTATTGTTTGTTATTGCCAATGCCATGTTATTTGCCCATGTGTTAACCACCGAACGCATTCCACATACGATTGCGGAGGTAATAATATCTTGGGGATTACCGGTTTGGGGGTTCCTAATTGTCGTCAATATTTTGTTGTTAATTGCTGGTAATTTTATGGAACCTAGTGCAATTATTTTGATTATGGCACCGATTTTATTTCCGATTGCCATGCAGCTGGGCATTGACCCGATTCATCTGGGGATTATCATAGTGGTAAATATGGAAATCGGCATGTTGACCCCACCTGTGGGATTAAACCTGTTTGTTACCGCAGGCATCACCAAAAACAGCATAGGGTGGGCAATTCGTGCCACATTCCCATGGCTAGGTTTATTGCTAATATTCCTATTACTCATAACCTATATCCCCAGCATATCGTTGGCATTACCAGAATATTTATCATAACATTATACAAGAATTTTATAGATATGAAAAGTTAGTATATTTAAGAGCTATTTTTTGTACACAGTGAACATATGACTACTATAACTAAAAAAGCGGAAATGACTTTACAAAAGAATATTACCCCGGATATGCAAAAAACCCTTGATATGATAAAAGAGATGAAACAACAAGGACTCATCAAGGGACCTTATTATGGTTTATCACATAATTTTTAGACAGGAGAAAAAACAAACTAAGATTGGGGAATAATATCCTAAACTAAAATCCCCCATCCTATGTTTCAGGGGGTGGGATAGGTTTATAATTATCCAATCTCTATCATCAGGTGGGCATTTCCGCCTGCGGCGGTGATATTATTACTAATGGTTTTTTCCGTTACAAATCGGGTTAAATATAAGGGTCCTCCTGCTTTGGGTCCCGTACCAGATAATCCCATTCCCCCGAACGGTTGCGTCCCAACCACCGCTCCGATTTGGTTGCGATTTACATATACATTTCCCACATTCACCGCCTGAACAATATATTCAATGGTCGCATCAATACGGGAATGAATCCCCAATGTTAAACCATACCCCGTGCCGTTAATGTGGTTTATGACTGTGTCCAAGTCTTTGGCGTTATATCGTATAACATGTAATATAGGTCCAAATACTTCTTGTTCCAACATGCCGATATATTCAATTTCCGCCATCATAGGCGTACAAAATGTACCTTGTACACCGATAGGCATCGGATTTTCATAATGCACAGTGGCATTTATGCGTAACCATTGTTTATGATTGTTTAAGGTATCCAGTGCGGTTTGTGTAATAATCGGTCCCACATCAGTGGATAATTTCATATTATCCCCAATATGTAATTGCTGCATTGCCCCCTGAATCATATCAATTACCGCATCGGCTATGTCCGATTGTACATACAACACCCGCAAAGCAGAACACCGTTGCCCCGCACTGGCAAATGCCCCCATAATAATATCATCGCATAATTGTTCCAGTAGGGCGGAGCTATCGGCGATAAGGGCATTTTGTCCCCCTGTTTCTGCAATGAATGGCACAATTCCATACAAACGATTGGCCAATTGTTTTTGAATACTATTGGCAACCGCCATTGACCCCGTAAAACATACACCGCCCAAGGATTTATGGGCGAATGCAGCCTTACCCAGTGTTGCCCCATCTGTTAAAACAAGGTGTAACACATCGGTGGGTATGCCCGCCTGATGCAATATATCAATAGCAAAATGGGCGATTAACGGTGTACTATCAGCAGGCTTAGCAATAACACAATTGCCCGTTACCAACGCCGCCGCAATTTGTCCCATAAATATGGCAAGTGGGAAATTCCATGGGGATATACATACAAATGTTCCCTGTCCTAACCTATATAACATATTGGTTTCCCCGGTGGGTCCCGGTAATACATGGGGAACAAGGGTAGATCTTCCTTGATCCGCATAATATCGTAAGAAATCCACCGCCTCCCGAATTTCTGCCACCGCATCGTCAAGGGTTTTGCCTGCTTCAACCTGTAAAACCGCCAAAATCTTTATCGTGTTTTGTTCCAACACATCAGCGGTTTTTAATAATATATCCGCCCGGGTATTTACATCTGTATTTTTCCAATCCTTAAACGCTTGGGCGGATATATGTAATGCGGTTTCAATGTGTTCTGCCCCCACCAAGTGCACGGTCGATATAATGTGGTTGGTGCTGGGTTGTATATCATCCGCTGTATTGTCAGTTATAATATCTTTGCCCCCAATAATACTGGTAACTGTTTTGGGTAAGGATATGTTTTGTATATCTTGTACCAAAGTATCCACCATAGGGTTTTGTGTAATATCGATACCTTTGGCATTAATACGATTGTCCCCACAAATATCAGATGGCATTTGTATGGCGGGGTGTGAATGCCCCCCATATCGGTTTGATATATCCACTGGATCTTCGGTAATTTCATCAATGGGAACAGATAAATTGGTAATACGATTGATAAAATTACTGTTTGCTCCGTTTTCTAATAACCGCCTTACCAAATACGCCAACAAGTTTTTATATCCCCCCACCGGGGCATATATCCGTACCGCATATCCCATTTTTAATAAAGTGTCTTGTAAAACACCCCCCATACCGTGCAGGCATTGAAATTCAAATTGTTTGCCCTTGCCAAGTGTCATAACCGTTGCCACTGTATGGGCATTATGGGTCGCAAAACACGGATACATTACATCGTTATAGGTGAACAATTTTTTGATACACGCCATGTACGATACATCCGTATATTGTTTGCGGGTAAATACGGGAAAGTCCCCTGTGTTTAAAGTTTGCGAACGTTTAATTTCCGTATCCCAATACGCCCCCTTAACCAACCGCACCATTAAGCGTTTGTGGTATTTTTGGGATAATTTTGCCACCCAATCAATATATGGGTATGCACGTTTTTGATACGCTTGGATAACAATTCCCAGCCCTTGCCACCCCTTTAAAACGGGTTCAGCAATAAGTTTTTCCAAGATTGTCATCGATATATCCAATCGTTCCGCTTCTTCCGCATCGATAAATAAACCAACATTGTATTCGCACGCTATGGTTGCCAATTTTAACAATCGGGGGTACAATGCGTTTAAAACTGTTTCTAAGTGCGTATATGAATATCGGGCATGCAGGGCGGATAATTTTACACTGATACCATCACTTTTTAATAAATCTTTGCCCGTATTCTTTTTACCAACCGTGTGCAGAGCATTTTCGTATGATTCCATGTATGTAATAGCATCTGCATCCGTTCTTGCCCCTTCGCCCAACATATCAAACGAATGGGTATACCCCAATTTTGCATTACTGGTCGCCTTCGTATACGCATTTTTAATAGTTTCACCAATAACGAATTGCCGCCCCATTATATGCATACCTTGACGGATACATTTGCGAATAACCGGATCCCCTAAACGATGGCTTAACCCTTTTAGGATAGTCCATATGGACGATTGTAAATCCGCTTGGCTGGGCGATACCCATTTACCCGTCAGCAATAATCCCCAAGTGGACGCATTGACAAATGCTGACTTATTTTTACCCAAATGGTGTTGCCAACTTTGCCCGCCAATTTTATCTTTAATAAGGGCATCCTGTGTTTCCGTATCGGGGATCCGTAACAACGATTCCGCCACACACATCAGGGTAATCCCTTCCTTAGTCGACAAATCATATTCATTCATTAACGCATCCACATTGCCAAGCGGGGTGTTACGCACCAATGCAACAAAATCTACACTCTGTTGTTTAACCTCTGCTTTTTGCGTGGGCGTTAATTGTGCAATCGGCAATAAATGTTCCACAACTTGTTTTTCGGGGGCGTATATTAAACCTTGAATCGTTGTGCGTAAATCTTGCATAACTTTTTTCTCTTTCTTTATATAAAAATAATTTTCACATATTATAGTATAATATAAATCACTTTACCAAATTCATAAGGTTCTTGCAATATCTGGATAGGATAGGATTACATTTAGGGTTTTCGCACCTGAAAAAGGGGGGGGTCTGTTTCCGCTATGTCCGGATCTATGGGGGCTGTATCTTGCATATCTATAAATTCCTGTTCGGTTAAGATGGTTACGCCTAAGTCTCGGGCTTTTTTGGCTTTACTGCCAGCATTTTCACCCATAATAACAAAATCTGTTTTTTTCGACACAGAACCGCTTACTTTTGCCCCCAAGGTTTCCGCTAAGTTTTTTGCCTCTTCCCGTTTCATGTGCGTTAATGTGCCTGTGAAAACAAGGGTTTTAGCACTGAAAATACTACTGCTAGTCTGCTGTACAAAATCTTGCACCTGTACTTCATTTTGCAAATCGTCCAGCAACGCCCGATTTTCAACAATAAAATGCATAACATCCTGTGCCACTGTGTCGCCAATGCCGTCGATACTGATAAGTTCCGCATATGCGGTATTATCCAACCCGCCTGCATGTGCCCGCTGCATAGCGGTGCGAAAATCTGTAAATTTTTCATAATATTTCGATAATAATTTTGCTGTTTCCCGTCCCACTTTGGGAATGCCAAGGGCAAAAATAAACCTATCCATGGCAATGGTGCGTTTTTGTTCAATCGCCTGTATCAAATTGGCAAACGCTTTTTCACCCCACCCATCCGATGCCAAAATCATATCCGCATGGGTGACAATACGGAAAATATCCGCTTGGGTGGTTAAAATCCCTTTGTTAAAAAACGCCTCGATATGTTTTGCCCCTAACCCTTCAATATCAAAGGCATATCGGGACACAAAGTGTTTTAAATTCTCTGTCCGCTGGGCGGGACATCCACTGATATTGGTACAGCGCAATGCCACATCCTCCCCCACTTGTTGCACAGGGGATTCGCATTCGGGACATGTATCGGGAAACACAAACGGCATCGAATCCGTCGGGCGCTTGTCCCTGTGTACGGTAACAATTTTAGGGATAACATCACCCGCCCGTTCCACCACCACAGTATCGCCATTTCTGATACCCAAACGATCGATTTCATCCCGATTGTGCAAAGTTGCCCGTGCCACCAGAACCCCGCCAATATTCACCGGCTGTAAATTGGCAACGGGGGTTAAGACCCCTGTTCTGCCCACTTGTATGGATATGCTATTTAACACGGTTACAGCTTGTTCGGCGGGAAATTTATGGGCAATTGCCCAACGGGGGGAACGGGCAATAAAGCCCAATCGATGTTGATATTGTAAATCGTTGACCTTATATACTATGCCGTCAATATCAAAATCTAAGGCGGATCGGCTATCACATAAATGTGCATAATAGTCCATAATTTCATCCACATTCGAACATACTGTACCCATGGGGGGGGTCAAAAATCCCCATTGTTGCAATTTTTCATGTGCGTGCTGCATGGTGGTAGCAAACGGATTTGATACATACCCCCACGCATACGCAAAAAATTGCAATGGACGGCTGGCGGTAATAGCACTGTCCAATTGTCGTACGGAACCCGCCGCCGCATTACGGGGGTTGGCAAATAGTTTGTTATTATTGTGTTTTTGGGTTTCATTTAGGGTGATAAATTTCGAAGTCCGCATATAAATTTCCCCCCGAATATCAATCACATCTGGAAAATCGCCGTTTAAGGTATGGGGAATATCGGATACGGTTTTTACATTGACTGTAATATCTTCGCCCACCGCCCCATCACCACGGGTTACGGCATGTTTTAAATGCCCCTGTTCATACCGTACGGATACGCTGATACCATCAATTTTTAAATCCGTCCATATATCAATATTCCCTTGGTGTTTTAAATACCGCTGAATTTTATCCATAAATTCAACAATATCCCCCCGCTCAAATGCGTTGCTGAGCGACAACATTGGCACCTTGTGTTTGATTTTTGCAAATCCCTCCCGTATGGCATATCCGACCGATGTATTGGGGCTGTTATCCTTAACAAAGTGGGGGAATTTATGTTCAAGGGCTGTCATCACCCGTCGCAAAGCATCATAATCCGCATCGGATATTTCGGGGGCATCCTGTGCATGATATTTTTTATCATGATGCGATATTTCCACATACAAACTATGCAGCCACTGCTTCGCATCAGAGTCGCTTAATGTATTCAGATCCAAATTTTTAACAGTGGCAATAAAATCCATATGCACTTATACCCCCAATAAAGATTTTGCGTTATTGACTGCATGTTCGGTGACTGTATCGGCACTTAGCATACAGGCAATTTCTTGGATACGCTGTGGCATATCAAGGGCGGTAATATGCGATATTGTCGTATCATTAACCGTATTTTTTTCCACAAACAAATGCGTATCACCTGCGGATGCGACCTGTGGGCTGTGGGTGATAACCAACACTTGGTGCGTGGTCGATAACGCCCGTAACCTTGCCCCAATTTTGTCGGCGGAACTGCCCCCAACGCCGGCGTCTATTTCATCAAACATCAAGGTCGACGCCGTATTGGTGTTATGCAACACCACATGGATAGCCAACAGCAATCGGGATAATTCCCCGCCACTGGCGGATTTGTGAATGGGGCTGAATACCCCGCCTGCATTGGTACGGGCATGAAACACCACCGTATCACAGCCTGTGGGCGATGCCTGTGTTGGCTGCAAGTATGGGGGGGAATTATCCGCCATATGTATTGTGTCCACCTGCACAGAAAAATTTGCCCCTTGTAGGGCAAGATTAGGCAATTCTGCACAAACTTTATCACTTAAATCTGTGGCGGACGCTGTGCGAACTTGTGTTATATGTGTGGCACAGTCCATATACGCCATATATGCCTCCTTTACTATGTCCAAATGGTGTTGTATAACCGCATCGCTATCCATAAACAGTTTATTTTTTTCCCTAAGTTCTGCATGGTATGTTACCAAACCATCGGGGGTGGTGCGGTGTTTTTGTGCCAAAGATCGTAAAGCATGCAGGCGATCTTCAATCTTTTCCAAATCCATGGCACTGTGCTGAATATGCGTGGCATATGCATTGACCGTATGTGCCACATCCATCAGCGATTCACGGGCGGATATGACCGTATCCAATAAGGGTTGTATTTTATCGCCCGCCACAGGTAATAATCGTTCCAGACTGCCCTCAGTTTTGGCAAGCAAGCTACTTATGGTGTCATCCCCTTCGATAAGCGTATACACATTGTTATAATCCGCCAGCAACCGATGCACATTTTTCATCTCTGTTTGGCGAATTTGCAAAGCTTCGTATTCGCCAACTTCGGGATTTATATCCTCCAATTCTGATAAACAATGGGCAATATATTGTGCATCGGATTGCACATCCTGCATGCGTTTTACGACCCTATTATACGCCGCAAGTGCCGATTGCCAATCCGCATATAAAGCTTGTATTTTCGGACGCATATTCATAATTCCCGCATAACAATCCAAAATATCAAGATGGGTTTTAGGGGATAACAGTCCATGTTGTTCAAATTGTCCCTGTACATCAATTAAAGTTTCACCAATCATTTTTAACATCCGTACGCTGGTGGGCAACCCATTCACATATGCCTGTGATTTGCCATCGGCTTTTATTGTACGACGCAATAACAACGGCTCTGCTGTGTCATAATCCATATCAAAATCTTTTAAAACCTGCCACACAGGGTGGTTTACGGAGGGTTCGAAACTAGCAACAACCGATGCCTTATCGGTGCCTTGTCGCACCAAACTGCTGTCGCCTCGACCGCCAATCACCAACCCAATGGCATCGAATACAATCGATTTTCCCGCCCCTGTTTCCCCTGTTAAGGTGGTCAACCCTGCCTGTACATCAAGACTCAGGTTGTCAACTAATACAATATTGGTGATACTGAGGTGGGTTAACATGTGTTAAACCTTATGGCTGATAGGCATTCAGTAAATCAAAAGCATATGCGTACCAAGGACTGTTTGGGTGGTTATACCCCAAAATAGCCCCGTCTCATAGGCACGGTCATATAATCCCAATGCCAAATACGCTTCCACCGTACGGGCAAGGGCTTCCGGCACTTGGGAGGTATATGAATATTCTTCGATAACAACCGCAAACCGGGCAATTGCCGGTTGATAGGCGTTTTCGAATAAATAAAACCGTCCCACATCCAAATGCTTACCAGCGATATGGTCTTTTGCAAGTTCAATTTTATTACGGGCGGATAAGGCAAATACACTGTCGGGATATTTTAAAATCACATCCGTTAAGGATTCTAAGGCTTTTGCTGTGTTACCTTGATCCCGTCCCACATCGACAATTTGTTCGTAATACGATTGGGCTTTGACATAGGCAATTTTTGGGGCAAGTTCATGTTGGGGATTAAAGGTTAAAAAAGTATCCGCATACGACACCACCTCCAAATATCTTAAATTGGAATATGCCAACAATACAATATCGGCAATTGCCTGTTTTGCCAATGGGTGTTTCGGGTGTTGGCGTTCCACCTCTTCAAATGCTTTAATCGCCTCTTCATAGGCACCATTGGCTTGAAATTGCAGGGCAATATCATATAATTCCTCAGCGGGCAGTTCCACTTGGACTTCGGGCTCTTCGGTACCACATGCCACCAGTACAAATGACACTACGACAAGTGTTAATATTTTACCGAAAGATTTTTTTATCACAGATGTTATCATAATTTACCTTTGTTGAATATTCTTATAAAGACGATGCAGTATACCATATTTAACACAAATATTTAATACATATTTAGGCTTTTATTATATCATACACATATATCATACGCATGGGTATTGTTAAATAAAGTATATAATGCTTGGTTATTAAGATGGTGCCCCATTTTGTGGGCGATGATTTTACCTTGTATGGGGTATCCCCCAAGGGCAAGGTCGCCCATAATATCGAGCACCTTATGGCGTACAGGTTCATCATCAAATCGCAATCGATTCAAGGGCTTTTCATCGCCAAAAACCACCGCCGTATCCACACTTGCCCCACGGGCAAGGTCGTATTTCTGATAGTGAAGCAATTGATTCATAAAACCAAAAGTACGGGCGGGGGCAATGTGCTTGGCGTATATGTGGGGGGTAATATGTCCGCTAAACCGTTGTCGCCCAATGGCAGGGTGGGCAAAATCGATTCGGGCATCGATATAAAACCCATCGTCGGGGGCAAATGTAAACCTCCCCCCATGTGCGTCTTCGGTGGTTATTGTATCCATGATTTTTATATACGATAATGGGTGCGGGGTTGCCACCATACCAACCCGCTGTATGGCTTGGACAAAATCCAAACTGCCCCCATCCATAATGGGCAATTCCATTTGATCACACTGTATAATAGCATCATGAATATGACACCCATACAAAGCGGACATAAGATGTTCGATGGTGACAAAAGTAGTTGTGCCATTGCTGATACTGGTGGCGTTTCGAGTCTGGGTTACCTGTGTGTACATGGCGAGCATATCCCCAAATAAAATCCCTGTACCCTTGGTGTTCGGCGACACGGTAACCGTCGCCTGTTCGCCACTGTGAATGGTTATACCTGTTATCTGAAACGGTTTTGACAGGGTCTGACGAAATGCGGGAAACAAGGTCATTTTTTTACGATTTGATAATCACCACTGGGTAAATCTGTTATGGTGTATCCCATACTTTCAATTTGGGCACGGATGGCATCAGCGGTAACAAAATCTTTGTTGTGCTTAGCAGTTTTGCGGTTTTCCGCCAATAATTTAATTTCAGAATGATTATCTATTTCAATTGCTGAATTTTTCTTTGCATGAAAGTTATATTCTTTTGATAGGTCAAAACCTAAAAATTTTACTGCTTCACGCAATATGTTTTTATTCTGCTTGGATGGATTAGAGTTTGTAATTTTTTGATATTCCCATAATACAGATAATGCTAATGGCGTGTTTAAATCTTGTTTTATAGCACCTATAAATTTTTCTTTAAAATGATCTTTTTGAATTTCAGTATCATTTTTAACACATTGATTTTCACCATACAAAGTATTGGTCAATTTTCGTAAACTATGCTTGGCTTCATCGAGTTTTGCTTTGGTAAAATCGAGCGGTTTTCTGTAATGGGTACCCAATAATACCAAGCGAATTGCCGAACCCCTGTACTCTTGTAACAATTCCCGTACAGTGTAAAAGTTCCCCAACGACTTGGACATTTTTTCCCCTTCGGACATAACAAATCCATTGTGCATCCAGTATTTGGCAAATGTGCCACTATCATTGGCACAGCACGATTGGGCAATTTCATTTTGATGGTGGGGAAAAATTAAATCCAACCCGCCCCCATGAATATCAAAATGTTCACCCAAATTTTTCTTTGCCATAGCGGAACATTCAATATGCCACCCGGGTCGTCCATATCCCCATGGGCTGTCCCACCCCGGTTCTGTGTCGTTCGATGGTTTCCACAATACAAAATCCGCTGGGTCTTGTTTATAAGATGCCACTTCGACCCGTGCCCCCGCCACTTGTGCGTCATATTCTTTACGGGCAAATTTTCCATACTCTGCCCATGATTTTACCCGAAACAATACATGCCCATCGGACACATACGCATGTCCTTTGGTAAGCAAAGTATCAATCATAGCCTTCATTTCCTCCACATATTCCGTTGCCCGTGGTTGTACAGTGGGCGGTCGTGTACGCAACGCCTTACAATCGGCAAAAAATTGTGCTGTGGTGCGGTCCGTAAGTTCCCGAATATGTTCACCATTTTTTAATGCCTGTGCATTGATTTTATCGTCGATATCGGTGATATTGCGCACATAAGATACTTGTGCATATGTGCGTTGCAACAGGCGGTACAACACATCAAACACCACCAATGGGCGGGCATTACCAATATGGATAAAATCATATACAGTGGGACCACACACATACATTTTTACATGCTTTTTGTCGATCGGCACAAAAGGTTGTAAGGTGCGGGTATAGGTGTCAAAAATCTGTATGGTCATAGGAATCTCATATATAAATATAATTTTTACCGCATGCGTTGTATGATCTTATCCCTGCCGATAAGGGGTAAAATCTTCCCCATTTCAGGACCATGCGGATGTCCGGTTATAGCAATCCGCAACGGTAAAAACACATCCTTACCCTTACGACCAGTGGCATCTTTAAGGGCGGTTGTCCATTGTTTCCAAGTATCCCCTGTTATTTCCCCCTCCGGTAATAAAGATAGGGCAATGGCGATAAAGTCCGTATCTTCGATCGTTGTGTCCACATCCCCAAAAATCACCTGTTCCCATTGGCATATATCCGATAACGATTCGATATTACCCGATAAAACCCGCCACACAGGGGCGGATATTGTATCAGGCAAGCGGTCCTGCACCGCTTCATAGGGCAGGTGGTGCAAAATTTTTGTGTTTAAAGTGTATACATCCCGCACATTAAATGATAAAGACGCCCGCCCATATGCCGCAATGTCAAAATCTTGAATCAAACGCTCCATAGTATCCGTGCCCTCAGGGCTAATTGCCGTACCCAATCGAGTCATCGACGCCATAATAGTTATCGGTTCGATCCCCTCATCCCTATACGCAGCAATAGTACCATTCCCCCTGCGCTTGGAAAATTTATCCCCATCCGCATTACCCACAAGGGGCATGTGGGCAAAAGTTGGAATATCCGCCCCCAATGTCCTAAATATTTGCACTTGTACCGCTGTGTTGGTGGTATGGTCTTGCCCACGGATAATATGGGTCATATTGTGATCCATATCATCCACCACAGTGGTAAAAGTAAACAGTGGCCTACCATCCGCCCGCACCAACACAGGGTCGGATAAATGTCCGCTGTCGAACGATACTTCACCTTGGCTCATATCATTCCATGTGATGGGGTCCTTATTTAATAAAAACCGCCAATGCGGTTTTATGCCCGCATCGATTTTGTCTTGTTTTTCCGACTCAGATACATATAACGATGCCCTATCATATACAGGCGGTTTTCCTTGTGCAATTTGTAATTTGCGTTTTAATTCCAGCTCTTCCGCCGTTTCATAACACGCATATGCCCGCCCAACAGATCTTAGGTATTCCAGTACTTCGTTATACCGTGCAAAATTATCACTTTGCTTAAACATCCCATTATATTGTAAACCCATCCATTGTAAATCCGTTGTAATCCCATCTGCGTATTGTTGTGTCGATCGTTCCGTATCCGTATCGTCCAGTCGTAACCAAAATTCCCCCCCCTGCGATTTGGCAAACATATAATTGACAATGGCAATACGCATATTGCCAAGGTGCAAATGTCCCGTGGGACTGGGGGCAAAACGGGTTTTTATCATATATCTGTATCCTGCTGTGCATATGCGTTGGTTATTGGGTACAACCGATCATAGGTCAAATCCCGTTTGGTTACCTTTACTCCAGATGCGGATTGCTTGCGTTTGTATTCCGCCAAGTGCAACAACCGCCATATGCGTTTTACAATAACACTATCATACCCTTGTTGTATGGTTTGTGCAACATTCAAATCGTCTTCGATAAAACATTTTAAAATGCCATCTAGTATATCATATGGCGGTAAACAGTCTTGATCTTTTTGATTGGGGCACAATTCCGCACTGGGCGGTTTGGTGATAATACGATGGGGAATAACAGTACCTTGTGTGTTACGCCATGTACACAGTTGAAATACATCGGTCTTATATATATCTTTAATGGGATTAAATCCCCCGCACATATCCCCATATAAAGTGGCATACCCCACTGCATTTTCCGATTTATTGCCCGTGCTTAACGCCAGCCAGCCAAATTTATTCGACAGCGCCATAATGATATTACCCCGAATACGGGCTTGGATATTTTCCTCAGTGGTGTCTGGGGTAGTGTCCGCCATAAGGGGGGACAAAGCCCCATCAAACGCCCGCATCATGGGGGCAATGTTAATAATATCATATGAAACCCCCAACAGGTCTGCACACTGTTTTGCATCGTCCAAAGAGTGTTGGCTGGTATAGGGACTGGGCATCATAAAAGTATGGACATTTTTTGCCCCCAGTGCATCGACGGCAATGCTGGCAACCAGAGCCGAATCGATACCGCCACTTAATCCCAACACCACGCCCTTAAAACCATTTTTTTGTACATATTGCTGCAATCCAAAAGTACATGCCCGCCACAAGCAGGGATAAAAATCCAACGCCATATGGTGGGTATCAGAGCGGGGGATAAAATCCGCATCGAAATCGGTCATAAAAACCCCGGTTATAAATGTGGGACATTGGGTTACGACTGTGCCGTGTGCATCCATAACAAAACTGTTACCATCGGACAATACCCCATCATATCCCCCCGTATCATTTACATATACCATGGGGATTTTAATACGACGAATACGATTGGCAATCTGTTTGTATCGGAGGGATTGTTTCCCATAATAAAAAGGCGATGCATTTATGGTCAAAATCACATCTGCCCCATTTTTATGTAACGAATCACATACAGCATCCGTCCATACATCGTTACAAATGGTGATCCCTATTTTTGCCCCTTTGAACACAAATGGTGCACATGCGGTGGTGTCCAGTCGGGATCCATATACTTCACGGCTGTCGACGCATACGCCATCATTGGCAAGCTGCATTTTGTGGTGGGTATGAATCCGTTTACCATTACATAACACCACCGCACTCATATGGGCAATACGATTGTCCATATCCGTATACAAACTGGCATCCGCCAAAGTGGGACACCCCACAATCATTGCCGTATCCTTGCCCGCTGTGTACCCTTGTAATTCTGATAAAACCCGTTCACAGTTGGCAATAAATGCGGGCTTTTGTATCATGTCGTAGGCATAATATCCACTGATAATACCTTCGCCAAAAACGGCAATATCCGCCCCCGCAACCACCGCCTTATCATAGGCACTGTATATTTTATCACGGTTACCGACAAAGTCCCCAACGGCGGGATTTTGTTGACAGATGGCTATACGCACTATACTATCCTTTTTGTTTTAACGGCTGCGTTTTAACTTTTCCGCAATCAAAAACGCCATTTCCAATGACTGTTCCGCATTTAAGCGCGGGTCACAGAATGTGTGATATCGATCGCCCAAGTCCGCTTCGGAAATTGCCACCGCCCCGCCCGTGCATTCGGTCACATTCGCCCCAGTCATTTCCAAATGCACCCCCCCTGCATAAGAGCCTTCGGCGTTATGAATGTCAAAGAAAGTTTCGACTTCTTTCCAAATGTTTTCCAACGGGCGGGTTTTATATCCCGTGGATGCCTTTACAGTATTGCCGTGCATGGGATCACATGACCATACAACCCGTTTGCCTTCCCGCCGCACAGCTGCGATAAGACGGGGCAAATTATCCGCCACTTTATGTGCCCCCATACGCATAATTAAAGTCAGCCGCCCCGCTTCATTTTCTGGATTTAAAATATCACACATCTGTAACAATTCATCCGCCTGCATGGTCGGTCCACACTTCATCCCAATGGGATTTTTTACCCCACGAAAGAACTCCGTATGTGCCAAGTGGGGCTGGCGGGTGCGTTCCCCCAACCATAACATATGGGCAGAAGTATCATACCAATCGCCACTAATGCTGTCTTTGCGGGTTAAGGCTTGTTCATATTGCAACAACAACCCCTCGTGTGAGGTATATAAATTGGTTTCTTTTAGCTGTTCCACATCATCGGAAATCCCACACGCTTTCATAAATGCCAAGCAATCATCAATCTGTTGCTGAATGGTATTAAATTTTTCGTACGCCGATGACCCTTGCATAAAATCTTGGGTCCAACGATGCACCTTGTGCAGGTTTGCAAATCCCCCTTGGGCAAACGCCCTCAGCAAATTTTGTGTCGACGCAGATTGGTGATAGGCTTGTACCATACGCATAGGGTCGGGAATCCGTGCTTCTGATGTAAATTCCGCCCCATTGATAATATCCCCACGGTAGCTGGGCAATTTTACACCGTCGATGGTTTCTGTGTCCGCCGACCGGGGTTTGGCAAATTGTCCCGCCATACGGGCAACCTTGACAACGGGCATGGATGCAGCGAAAGTCAAAATAACCGCCATTTGCATAATCACTTTAAACGAATCACGAATGTTGTCGGTGCTGAAATCTTGGAAACTTTCCGCACAATCGCCCCCTTGCAACAAAAACGCTTCGCCCTGTGCCACCCGTGCCAAATCCGCCTTCAGACTACGCGCTTCCCCGGCAAAAATTAACGGGGGTTGATCGGTAATAATTGCCTCCGCCTGTTGAACGACCGATGCGTCGGGATATGTGGGGACTTGTAAAATATCTTTATCCCGCCAAGAATCAGGGGTCCAAGCGGAGAATGCAGGGGAAATTGATTTTGTGTGTGTCATAATATCTATCTTTCATCAAAAACTGTGTATACAATATCTGCATCTGGCAAATATGGTTTAAAATAATACCAAAAATAGGGGTAAAATCAATATACATTATGGCCTAAGGTATTTTATTATGTACATTCCACCAATTCAATTTGATATCCATCTGGGTCGGTAACAAAGGCAATAACCGTTGTCCCCCCCTTGACGGGACCAGCTTCACGGGTAACATTTCCCCCTTTTTTCTTGATATGTTCACATACGGCATAGACATCTTTTACGCCAAATGCAATATGTCCAAACGCCCCGCCATGTTCATATTCCGTTACCCCCCAATTATATGTCAATTCCAATTCAAACCCGTCTTCTGATGCCAAAAATACATTGGTATATTTATATTTTTCATTGGGGGCAGTACGGACATGTTTCATCCCCATAACATGGGTGTAAAAATCCACACTGCGATCCAAATTGCCGACTCGTAACATTGTATGTAAAAATTTCATAATACTGATTCCTTTCTGTATGTAATATGTATATTTTATGATAATAAATGCTACATAAAAAGTAAAGCATATTATAATAAACGCATATATACTTGAAATTCCCTGCAGGGTGCTATATAATACGCCCTATGTTTGAAAATGTGGTTTTATATCATTCGGTAGTCGATGCCAGATGCCGTTTTATACGGGTGTTTTTGGCACTTAAAGGCATCGATTTCGACCTATTGGCTGATGAAAATTGGCTGACATCTCAGACCATATTCGAATTAAATCCCGCCCGTACCATACCGATTATGCAATGTAATCAAACCCCTGTTGATAATCAAACCCCTGTTGGTAATCAAACCCCTGTTGGTCATCAAGTTACCCTTGCGGGCGTATATGCCATTTTGGAAACCCTCGAAGAAAATTCTTCCACTAAAAAAATATTTGGGGAAAACATATGGGACAGGGGGGAAAATCGCCGTTTATTGGATTGGTTTTTTAACAAATTTGAATCAGAGGTTTATGTGCCAATTATCCGTGTCAGATATTATCACATTAAGTATCCCCACAAAAAACACATTAATCCTACCCAAATACTAAATCAAGGTCGGGACAATATGCACATACATATGCAGTATATGACCGACCTTATCCAAACCCGTTTTTGCCTGAGCACAGAAAACTTGGGCGTTGCCGATTATTGTGCGGCGGCGTATATATCATCATTGGATTATTTTTCGGAAATTAAGTGGGGCGTATACCCCGTTGTCAAAGAATGGTATCAACGGATAAAATCCAATCCATATTTCAGACCCATATTGGAAGATCGTATACCTACGCCCCCCCCACCCCCCCATTACCCACAGGTGGATTTTTAATGCAAAGAGTATTTTGTTTTGGGGTGGGATTTAGTGGGTTGGAAATATTGCAACATGCAAAAAAACAAGGATTCGCAGTCATCGGCTGTGTACGATGTCCCAATAAGGCAAAAGTTTTATCCGCCCGTACACATATACCCATTATCCCATTTCATACGGTGGATATACGACGAATCAACCCAACCCATATTATAAACACCGTACCCACCAATGGTAAAATTCAAGGGGCCAGCGATGCCCCATATGATGCGTACGCCCCGCACATAAAAAAATTGCCCCATTTGCAATGGCTGGGGTATGTGTCGACAACGGGGGTATATGGCAATACACACGGGGATTGGGTCGATGAAACCACCGCTGTTAATCCCTCAGGTAAACGGGGCAAATCCCGGCTGGCGGTGGAAAAATTGTGGGTGGATTTACACCCCAAAACCCACATATTTCGCTTGCCGGGTATTTACGGGAGGGGTCGATCTGCACTGGATCGGGTGCAACACCCACACGCCCATGCCATCCACAAACCCAACCAATATTTTAGCAGAATCCACATTTACGACATTGCCCAAACAGTGGTTGCCAGCATGCACGCCCCCAATCCACACAGCATTTACAATGTGGTCGACGACATGCCCTGCGATGGGGTACAAGTATTACAATTTGCCTGTGATTTATTGCACCGTCCGATGGTGCCGATTATACCCTATGCACGGGCGGACTTGTCGCCGATGGCCCACAGTTTTTATCGGGACAGTCGGCGGGTTAAAAACCATAAAATAAAAACTGAATTGGGGGTAAAATTACAATATCCCAATTACAAACGGGGTTTAAAGGCTATTTTTCAACAAAAACCCCTTGAAAATACTTGCTAATTGGGGGATTTTGCGTATTATGGTATTTTGTGTAACATGATTTTAATGTACTTTTAATGTACTTACGGAAGTGATGGAAAATATGGTTGCTATTTCTTTGCCCGATGGTTCGATAAGACATTTTGACGGCCCTGTAACAGGTACGCATATTGCTGCTGACATTGGGGCTGGTCTGTTAAAATCTGCGCTAGCGTTTACCGTAAACGGTACCGCATACGACCTTGCACACACGGTGGACACGGATGCAAGCGTATCGATTATCACCCGCCAAAGTGACGCAGGCTTGGAAATTTTGCGGCACGATTGTGCCCATGTATTGGCGGAAGCTGTACAAGCCCTATACCCCGATACACAAATCACCTTTGGTCCCAGTATCGAAAATGGTTTTTATTATGATTTTTATCGGCAGGAACCCTTTTCTTCCAACGATTTTGAAACAATTGAACAAAAAATGCACGAAATTATCAAACGGGACGCCCCCTTTGAACGGCATGTATGGAGCAGAGCCGATGCCCATCGGTATTTTTTTGACAAAGGGGAAACTTTTAAAGCGGAACATGTCCTTACCCTGCCGCCTGATACAGAGATTTCCGTGTATACACAGGGCGAGTGGCTGGATTTATGTCGGGGCATCCACGCCCCTTCGACGGGATACATTGGCAAAGCCTTTAAGTTAATGAAACTCGCCGGGGCATATTGGCGGGGCGATGCCAACAATCCACAATTACAACGCATATATGGCACTTGCTGGCGCGATAGCAAGGAACTCAGAACATACTTGACCCAATTACAAGAGGCGGAAAAACGGGACCATCGTCGTTTGGGCAAAGAAATGGGGCTGTTCCATTTGCAAGAAGAGGCGGTGGGCAATGTGTTTTGGCACCCAAAGGGCTGGGCGTTGTATCGATCGGTGGAAAAATACATGCGCCGCAGACAGTGGAAAAATGGCTATCAAGAAGTACACACACCACAGATGTTGGACCGTACCCTATGGGAAAAATCTGGACATTGGGAAAAATTTCATGAGGCTATGTTCACCATCGAAGCGGACAGAAGCATGGCAATTAAGCCCATGAACTGTCCCTGTCATGTGGAAATATTTAAACAGGGGCAAATATCATATAAAGCGTTGCCGTTACGCATGGCGGAATTCGGCTGTTGCCATCGCAACGAACCCAGTGGGGCACTGCATGGGATTATGCGGGTCCGGTCATTTACTCAGGATGATGCCCATATTTTCTGTCGGGAACAAGACATTGTGGATGAAACCAAAAAATTCTGTGATTTGTTACAATCTGTATACCAAGATTTCGGCTTTACCGATGTGATTGTCAAATTTTCCGATCGCCCCGAAGTGCGTGCCGGCACGGATGAAACTTGGGACAAAGCGGAAAACGCCCTGAAACAAGCCACCGAAAAAGCCGGCTTACATTGGCAATTAAACCAAGGGGAAGGGGCATTTTATGGTCCGAAATTGGAATTTACCCTGATTGATGCCATTGGACGGCATTGGCAATGTGGCACTTTACAGATGGATTTTGTCTTGCCCGAACGCTTGGACGCCACCTATATTGGCGAAGACAACGCCCCGCATCGCCCGGTGATATTACACCGTGCTATTATCGGATCCTTTGAACGGTTTATTGGCATTTTGATTGAAAATTACGAAGGAAAATTCCCGGTGTGGATTGCCCCTGTGCAAGTGGCATTATGTACGATTACAGATGCGGCCATTCCCTATGCTCTGGAGGTGGAAAAAATTCTGAAACAACAAGGTATTCGGGTGGAACTCGACACACGCAGTGAAAAAATTACCTACAAAATACGGGACCACAGTATGCGACGCACCCCCGTACAATTTATCGTTGGCACCCGTGAATCGGAACAACGCACCATTGCAATCCGCCGATTAGGCACCCAAAAACAACAATTTATATCCCTTGACACAGCCATTGAAACCCTTGTGTATGAATCCTTGGCACCAGATTTAAAACGGCAATACCGCAAATAATGTACATACCTTAAAGGAGAAAACCCATCAAAGACACCCCTATGAAACCACAACAAGACACCGGACCCCGTATTAACGATGACATCACAGGAAAACAGGTACGACTGATTGATAACACAGGCACGAATGTGGGCATTGTACCGTTGCAAAAAGCACAAAATGTCGCCCGTAATGCTGGATTAGACTTGGTGGAAATTTCGCCCAATGCCACCCCCCCGGTGGTCAAAGTTATCGATTATGGCAAATACCGCTACGGGATGCAAAAAAAGGCAGCAGAGGCCCGTAAAAAACAAAAAACCATTGAAATAAAAGAAGTCAAATTCCGCCCCAACACAGACAAAAACGATTTTAACATCAAAATGCAGAATGTGCATAAATTTTTAAAACAAGGCAACAAAGTTAAAATTACTTTGCGGTTTCGGGGACGGGAAATGGCACATCAGCAACTGGGCATGCAGGTTATGGAACGGGTCATCGAAGGGGTCAAAGGCATTGCCAAAGACGATAATAAACCCAACATGGAAGGGCGACAAATGACCATGGTATTATCCCCCCTGACGGACAAAAAATAACCGTATCCACACACAATACAGGCAACAGGTACACGCATGACAAAAACCCTCCTTATACTCGCAGGCGATGGCATCGGTCCCGAAGGCTGTGCACAGGTGGAAAAAATTATCCATTGGCTGACCGATTCTGGGGTGTATCCCATATGCGTTACCCATGGCTTGATTGGGGGGGCGTGTTACGATGTACACGGGGTGGCATTAACCGATGATACGATAGCGTACGCAAAAACCGTCGACGCCATATTATTGGGGGCGGTTGGCGGACCCAAATGGGATACGGTTGCCCGTGCCCATCGCCCGGAAGCAGGGTTGTTAAAAATCCGCAAACAATTGGATTTATTTGCCAATGTACGCCCCGCCATAGTGTTCGATGCTTTAATTGATGCCTCCCCCTTAAAACCCCCATGTATCAAGGGACTAAATATGGTTATTGTACGGGAATTAACCGCCGGTGTATACTTTGGTACGCCCCGGGGAATGGACACCTTGCCCGATGGGACGCAACGGTGCATCGATACGCAAAGTTACACCAAAACGGAAATCCTCCGCACCGCCAAAGTGGCATTCGATATGGCAAAAAAACGCAAGGGTATTGTCCACAGTGTGGAAAAAGCCAATGTTATGGAAACGGGTGCATTTTGGCGACAAGTGATCACCGATTACCACGCTACCTATTACCCAGAAATCACCTTGCACCATATGTATGCGGATAATTGTGCCATGCAGTTGGTCCGCCAACCCAAACAATTTGATGTGATTGTAACCGATAATTTATTTGGGGATATTTTATCCGATGCGGCCGCCATGTGCACGGGGTCATTGGGGATGTTACCCTCCGCCTCTCTGGGCGATAATAACAGGGCGTTATATGAACCCGTACATGGGTCCGCCCCTGATATTCAAGGGCAAAATATCGCCAATCCATCCGCATCCATTTTATCTTTTGCCATGATGTTGCGGTATTCGTTTAACCAAACCGCCTTAGCAAATGCGGTGGAATCAGCGGTGGGCACCGTGCTCACAAACGGTATCCGGACGGCTGATATTATGGCGGACGGCTGTACACAAGTGGGAACGGATAGCATGGGCGACGCCATATTGACCGCATTACAAGACGCATTATAATATACGGGGGGTTTATGGCAAATTTTCTGTGTATTAAGTGGGGGACAAAATATGATTCATCGTATGTGAACCGTTTGTATCTGGGGGTCAAAAAATATATGCCCCCCTGCAAAGATTTTCGTTTTGTGTGTTTGACCGATGATACATCGGGAATTATGGAGGGCATCAGTATATATCCGTTGCCCGAAACAGGTTGTGATGTAGCTGTTTTTGATACGAAAAAAGGCGGGGAAACTTGGCGCAAAATCGGGCTGTTTAAACCTGATGTAGCCAACCTTGATGGGGATACCTTATTCTTGGATTTGGATGTTGTTATCACTGGGGATATATCGCCGTTGTTTTGTTATAAATCGGGGAAATTTGTCATTATCCAAGATTGGTTGGAAAAACGCCGGGCACGGTTTATACCGTGGCGACATGGAAAAGTGGGGAATACTTCTGTGTTCCGCTTTGACCCCAAACACCACAGCATAGTTTTTAAAATTTTTCAACAAAACCCTATGTGGGCGTTGGATTCATTTCGTATCGAACAACAATTTGTGTCATGGGTGTTACGCAACGATACGGTGTTTTGGCCCGCCGATTGGATTCACAGTTTTAAGCGCAGTTGTCGCCCCTTTTTTCCCTTAAATCATATATGCACCCCATACCGACCACAAGGTATGAAAATATTGGTGTTTCATGGATACCCCTTGCCGCCACAGGCGATTGCGGGATTTAAAAATGGCATATTAAAATCCACAAAGCCCGCCCCATGGCTGATGCAGTATTGGGATATATGATCAATTCGGTATAAAAGGATTCACCATAATTATACTGCATATTTTATTTTTTCGGTTATATCGTGAGTCTAATTAGGTTTAAGGGGCTAACGCCCCTCGTGCGTTTAATGTGGATTTTACCATGCTTCGCATGACAAAATACCACACGCACTCACCCCTGCTCTGCACCACAATGCGACTGCGTCGCAAGCGGTTGCAACCGCTTTTGCCTTTCCAATTGTGCCGCTTTTTGTTCCACCAATCCAACAATGTGCTGGATAAGGTCTTCGTCTTGCAATCGGTGACTGGGTAAACCATTCATATACACTTGATGGGTGTTTTTACCGCCGCCAATAAATCCAATATCCGTGTGTTGGGCTTCGCCAATACCATTCACAATACAGCCCAGCACCGACAAAGTAAGCGGGGTCGATATGTGTTCCAACCGCTGTTCGAGCATCGTTACAGTTTGCACCACATCAAATGCCTGTCTGGCACAGCTGGGACAAGAAATAACATTCACCCCCCGATGCCGCAGCCCCAAAGATTTTAAAATCGCATAGGCGGTCTTGACTTCTTGCACAGGATCGGTGTTTAAGGCAACATGTAATATATCACCGATACCCGCCCACAACAAATTGCCCAGTACCATTGCCCCTTGAATTGCCCCCTGCATCATTGTCCCATAATGGGCAAGGCTCAGATGTATGGGGGTTCGACAGGTAAAAGCAAAATCCATATAAATCGCATACAACAAAAATATATCATCCGTATGTACGGATAAAATAGTGTTATAAAACCCCTGCTTTTCAAAACTATCCAACAGGTGCAACATATCCTTAATCACCGCATCCGACGACATCTTGGCATCCACATTAAACACTGCAATAATGCACCGATTATAAGCAGTGGCGGATTTTAACAACGGGGATATATCCAACGGGGATATATCGTCTGTATTCACGGCAATTTTAATGCTGTCCGCTCCCTTTGCAAGGGCGGCAATCGCCAGCTTTATATCATTGTTTACAATATGGGCAATTATCGGCACCGGACTATGCGGGGTAATATGCCGTAACGCCTGTACATCGGCGATTGTTGCACAGGGTACGCACACCACATCCGCCCCCACCTCCACACATTCGGTAATATAACTGTGTGTGGTGGGCATATGTGTAATCGGCGATGGTAGGGTCGCATGCACCATAACCATAGCATCGCCCCCCACCCGCACCTTACCCATGGCAACAGCTGTGGTCGTCCGTCGATGCACCGCCCGCCAAGGGCGCACAGAATCAAATGGCATCAGAATTCCCCATAAAAAATATACATGGGGTTAAGCATAGCATTTTTTCCATCCAGAGGCAATATGTATTACCCTGTATAGTCAATTCGGTATAAAATCATATTATACTGCACGGTTTATTTTGTGGGTTATATGGTGAGTCTAAGGGGCTAACGCCCCAGCTTCTCTATATACTCTTGCGTTTAATGTTGATTTTCCTGCACTTCGTGCAACAAAATACAACACGCACTCACCCCGTGCTCTGCACCACAATGCGACTGCGTCGCAAGCGGTTGCAACCGCATGTAATTACTGTTTATCCGAGCGTAATCCCAGTGCGTTCAAAATGATAAAGCCGGTTTTTATTTCCTCCACAGGGTCCGCAGACAACGATATGCGAATGGTATCCCCCACCCCCGCCCACAAGATATTCCCCACCCCAATAGCGGAGCGAATCGATCCCCCCACCAACCCGCCACTTTCCGTAATCCCTACATGAAGCGGATAATCACATGCATCCGCCAATTTATGATATGCTGTACACGCCATAAACACATCCGATGCCTTCACGGCAATTTTAAATTCAAAAAAATCTTCGTCTTCGAGAATTTTTGCATGTTCGAGGGCACTTTCCACCAATGCATCGGGGGTGGGTTCATGATATTTGTCCAATAAATGCTTTTCCAAGGACCCGCCATTTACCCCAATACGCATGGAACATCCATTATCTTTTGCCGCTTGCACGACCTGTTGCACCCGTGCCTTTTTACCAATATTTCCTGGATTGATGCGTAAACAAGATGCCCCCGCTTCCGCCGCTTCGATGCCCCGTTTATAATGAAAATGAATATCGGCAATAATCGGAATCGGCGATTCTTTGACGATTTCTTTTAATGCCGCTGTGCTATCGACATCTGGGCACGATACACGAATCAAGTCCGCCCCCGCATCCGCACAGGCAATAATTTGTGCAATCGTTGCCTTAACATCCGTGGTCAAGGTGTTGGTCATGGTTTGTACACTAATGGGGGCACCCCCCCCCACAGCTACGGTGCCGACCATAATCTGACGGCATATCCGTCGTTTTATAGGCGTAGTATGCATATGTTATTGCGTATTTGTATGGGCATCAGGGGGTTGCAACCCGGAATTTATACTTGGTATTTCCACTTGATTCGCCGTTGTTTGCCCTGATTCTTGCAGTTGCAAAGGGGGTTGTAAAGGGGATTGCAAAGGGGATTGTAAAGTAAATCCTTGTTGTATAAAGTTTTGATAATAAATAAAGGCAACCGTCGCCCCAATACCCATAAACATTAAAAGTATCGCAAAAACGAATATATAAAATTTATGGCAATTCTGCTGTCGTAAAATCAGCATATTATCGGTAATCTTTTTATTTTTTGAATCATTTCCCATCAGCTTTAAATACTGTCTATATTCGTCCACATATTCATCGGATTCGATATCCAGAAATTTACAATATGTACGAATAAATCCAACTGTATAGGCTTCTGCGGGAAGCTGTTCAAATTTATTGTCTTCGAGTGCATATAAAAAATCCCGTGATATATATGTCAGATCTGCCAAATCTTTAATGCTAATTTTTCGATTAAGGCGTTGGCGTTGTAATCGGCTGCCAAAATTCATTTCGTTTATATCTTTTATATCCGAAACCCATTTTTCATTTTTTTCTAATTCTGATAATGTTGTCATTTTCCTTACACACTTCTTTTATTTAAGGTTACTTTATTCCAATCCATATGCTGTATGCAGCACCCGGGTTGCCAATTCCACATAATCCCGTTCGATAATGACCGATATTTTAATTTCACTGGTGGCAATGGATTTAATATTGATATTTTTTTCCGCAAGTGCCGTAAACATCTTTTGGGCAACACCCGCATGGGATTGCATCCCCACACCCACCACCGACACCTTGGCAATGTTGCTATTGCTACGGACGGATTCGTATCCCAAAATCCCCTGATGGCTTTCGATAACTTGTAACGTGCGGTGCACATCGCCCTCTGGAATGGTAAAAGTTAAATCCGTTGTTTTGCCGTTATTAGAATTGGTTTGCACAATCATATCCACATTGATATTGGCATCGCCAATGGGTGTGAACAATTTACTGACAACCCCGGGGGAATCAGGTAATCCGATAATGTGTATATGTGCCTCCGCTTTTTGTATGGCAATCCCTGTTACAACTTGTTTTTCCATAGTTTCATCCTCATTGGTAATTAATGTGCCCGATGTATCTTCAAATGACGACAGCACCTGTAATGGCATTTTGTGATTCATGGCAATTCCCACTGACCGTGTTTGTAACACTTTACTACCTAATGATGCCATTTCGAGCATTTCTTCGAAGCTAATTTTGTCAATTTTACGGGCATGTGCAACGATTCTAGGATCCGTGGTATACACCCCATCCACATCCGTATAAATATCACACCTATCGGCTTTAATCGCCACCGCCAATGCCACCGCCGAAGTATCAGACCCCCCCCGTCCCAGCGTGGTAATACGCATGGTATCTTTATAAACCCCTTGAAAACCAGCCACAACCGCAACAGTCCCCTGGGTAATGGAGTCGATCAGCACACTGCCATCAATATCTTCAATACGGGCCCGTCCGTGGGCATTGGTGGTTTGAATCCCCGCTTGCCACCCCAACCAAGACCGGGCATGTACCCCAAATTGTTGTAAATGTAGTGCCAGCAATCCGGCACTGATCTGTTCCCCGGATGCCAACACCGCATCATATTCACAGCTATCATACGCCGCAAGGGATTGTTTCACGGCGGATTTTTTCACGGCGGATTTTTTCACAGCGGATTGTTCCACATATGCCACCAGCTGGTCCGTAACCCCGGACATAGCGGACACAACTACGCACACCTGATTGCCGGCATCCACTTGTTTTTTCACCCTTTGGGCAACGCTGGCAATGCGATTTAAATCCCCCAGCGAAGTCCCCCCAAATTTCATAACGATGCGCTGCATGCTATTCCTTTTGTACTACTTATTTTTTTATATATTTTACACATAACTGTATCATACAAAAAATAATACCAAAAAACAATTCATAAAACAAGTCATTTAGTATATTATACATAATAATTGCATAAGCATAACACCTTTATAAGGAATACCATACCATGTTACACAAACAACAAAAAGCGTACAGTACCCATGATGAAATTAATAAATTTTCCAAGCTAGCGGACGATTGGTGGAATCCCGATGGTAAAATGAAACCCTTACACCAATTCAATCCCGCCCGTATCAGTTATGTGCAACAGCAATTAACAGACATTTTTAATCTAAGTACACATTCCCCGAAACCTCTAAGCGAACTTCGCATATTGGATGTGGGGTGCGGCGGGGGATTATTAAGTGAGAGTTTGGCATTACTGGGGGCGTCGGTTATGGGCGTCGACGCCAGCGAAAACATGATAAAGGTCGCCCGCATCCATGCCCAGCAAAACGCACTTGACATCGATTATCAACATCTCGATGTGCAACAAGTACACCAATCAGGTCAGAAATTTGATGCGGTCATCAGCTTCGAAGTGGTCGAACATGTAACCGACCCAGAAGGATTTTTACGCACCTGTGGGGGCTGTGTCAAGAAAAATGGGGTTCTTATGGTATCCACTTTAAACCGTACCATGAAATCCTATGCCCTTGCCATTGTCGGGGCGGAATATATATTAAAATGGTTACCAAAAGGCACGCACGATTGGAACATGTTTTTAAAACCCTCAGAAATATGCCACATGGTCGCCCCCGATGGCTTCACCCCACACCATATGACGGGTATTACTTTTAACCTCTTCGAACAGGTATGGCGATTACAAGAAAAAAATTTGGAAGTCAATTATATTGCCACTTTTAAGAATACAAATTAAAATATTCTTTATGGTGTTCCATTTTTTTCCTTGTTCTGTATATTATTAAGTTAAATATTCTATGATCCCTATAATGCCTAAAAAGATACCCATAATTACCGAAAAACTGGTAATAATAAGGACGGCAAATTTACCATATCTTTTTTTGATGTTCACCCGTAGCTGTGCAATATCCCGTTTGGTGTCGGTTTTCAATTTTTTTTAGGTTGTAATTCTTGCAGATCCCCACGAAAATTTACATCTGGGATAATCTGTTGTGGTTTAAAAGTAACCCGATAGTGATAAGCACTTGCCTTAACTGGTTCAATTTGTTCGGCAATATAAGTAACATTATCAGATATACCTAAAAAATGTTTTTTATATAACCCCTCACCTGTTTTACATGTAACTTCGAGTTGATTATCCTTATTGTCCTTTTGTATTGAGCATAATCCCTCAATACTTAACATATAAGTATCGGTGATTCCATTATAAAATACAACCCGTCGGTTGATTTCAAAATTATCAGCACCTTTAGAGATGTTTTTACTTACAATTTTAGCATCGTCTTGACAACCATACAAAAATGGTACTAATATTGCTATACATAATATTTTTTTATATTTTTTAAACTTCATTTTTTACTCCATAAATAGTTAAATGTTATTGCCTTCGTAATATATAGGGTTTTATAGTATGCAAAATCTTATTTTTTATGGGGCAATAAATATATAAACCCATTTTCTATTTTATATACATACCTTTGTTCTTAAAAATTATTAAATCTCTTTATAATTGATTGAAGTCCATTTGTTATTATGTATCGTAATATATAAAATACCGCACATGATAAAAACACATACCCAATAATAGGCAAAAACACCCATAAATCACAACTGGGTACAGAAAACAGCCATGCAAAAAATTGCCATATGCCGTCAATTTCGGTAATTTTTGGTATGGTATCACAAATATTCATATTTCTATGCAATAATTTTTAATATTTTCATACGAACAATCATTGCTTGCTGAGATACTTTAAACAACTCAGCCATTTTGGGTACTATTTTACTCGCATCTTTTGTTTTGTTTTCTTTGATAATTCGACTTAATTCCCGACGGACCACAACTTGTGGCATCAATAATCGCCCAGCAAAATCGTTAGCATGATATTCACGCATACCCCCAACACCATCACGATTAAAGGACAATGTTCCCCCATGGTCTTCAAATGAATCCGAAACACCAACACTTTGCATGGATGGTAAAATATCCCACACAACATGTGCTATTTCATGCGCAAGGGTAAATTTTTGACGGTTTTTCCCTAAAAAATGGTTAATCCATACTCTTGGTTCCCCATTTTCTACAAATGCTCTGCCTTCTACATCATTCCCCATAAGTTTAAAGTTAATGCTTTTATCTACTTGCAATCCCATTTGCTGCGCAATATTTGTTGGGTCAAATGGCGGTTTTAATTTTTCTAAATCATCCCCATATACTTTTTCAATTACTTGCTCCGGGTTTAAACCAGAAAAAATGCGTTTTTGTTCTTCATTCATAATTTAATCTCCTTTATTTTTCATCTAAACCGTCACTTGTATCAGATTGGCTTGTTGATGTATTTTCTGATATTTTAATTTTCTCTTGCAGTAATTCCTTAAATTTCTCACTACGAAAATAAGTATCAATGTGATTTGTAAATTCCTTGGATTTACTAAGATGTTCATCAATCAAACGGATTACATCATTTTGTGTTTTTTTACGAATAAGATGTTGTAGAGCTATTGCCCCAAATGCTATAAGAATACCACCAATGGTTACAGCAGTTTCCATACTATCCACAGCATTATTTGCAGACATGATAGTATTACCTATCATAGTTTCTACTTTGTCGTTAAACTTTTGAATGACCCTAACATCATCAGATAATTGTGATACTTTGTCTTGGACACTACCAACGGTTATCTGAATATTAGACACAGATGTATCGAGTGTATCCATTTTTAAAAATATATCTTTTAATAATATATCAGTCATGACAATATAAACAAATAAATATGGTTGTGTTTTTTAATTTCTGTGTGTCCATTACATCTTGATCTCATAGGGTAATATAACTTATTGAGGCTATCATAAAGTTTGTGTAAATAGCATTTTAAAGTTTAACTCTATCGTTAAACATAATAGCGAATTGGTTTAGTGCTTGTTTCCAATTCCTAATAGGCATTGTCCACTTTTTTTCTGCATTTTGCAAGGCAATAAAGATTTTTTGGTGGCGGTGATGGTGGCGGCGGTGGGTATAGTTTGCTGTTGCATGGGGTGTGTTTCCTTGTTGGGTTAATGTGTTAGGACAAGAAGTTAAGTCCGCCAAGAACACCAATAATAAGGACGGCAAATTTGGCATTGGATATAAACATATCCTTTTTGCTATCGATTCGCAATTGTTCAATTTCTTTGCGAACATATCCAATTTCCTTGTGTACTTCGGCAATATCCCGCTTGGTATCGGCGCGTAATTTTTCGATTTCCTTGCGGATTTCATCCATATCTTTGTGGATAAGGGCGATTTCTTTGCGGATTTCATCCATATCTTTGTGAATTTGTTCGATATCCTTATGGATAAGGGCGATTTCTTTGCGGATTTCATCTATATCTCTGTGGATAAGGGCGATTTCTTTGTGTACTTCGGCAATATCCTGTTTGGTTGCGGGGTTTAGGTTGGAGACGATGGCTTGTGCCCATGCTTTGGCGGTGGGTTCGGATATGCCGATTCGCATCAGTTCGGCGGTGATGGTGGCGATGTGGGGTATAGTTTGGTGTTCCATAATTTTATTTCTCAGTTTTGTTGCTCATTTCCATAGTACCATAGTTTTATGGTGAAATCAACACCTATCAAAAAACCGCCCTGTGAGGCAGTTTTTTTAGAGATAGGTTCAAACAATATTTTACCCATGCTTTGGCGATGGGTGCGGACATGCCGATTCGCATCAGTATAGACAAACCTAACAATAAGTCCCACAACAGAATTGACAATATACCAAAAAAAATTGCTGACCCAAAAATGGATCGACATTTTTTGTTATATTATTTTATGGTTAAAGCGGACATCATTATATTTGGGTTTTTCAATTATTCCCTTTTTTTCCATTTCATCTAAGCGTTTTAAAAATTTTTCTGTTTCTTCGCTTAAATTGTTATTTATGGGTAATTTGTCATGTGTTGTTTTATCATTCATTGTGTTCTCCTTTTATAAAGTTTTCTGATGCAACTAAATCTTTACTAAAAATTAATATATGCCCTTTGGTTTGATCTGCATAATTTCTATACTCCTGTATTAAATCATGTAAATTGGGCATTGTTTTATAATAATTCTCAATTTTTATACCTAGTGCATCTAAATGATTTAAGCCCAATGCTCTTGCATGTGAATGCCACTTTTTAAATGCACTTAAATCCTTTGCAATTTCTTTAGCACGTTCTTTCCTCTCATCTGGAGTTTTCCACCCTTGAAATTTATATTTTTCTAGCCATTTTGTTACTAAGTCAGACGCTAATAGAATAGCACTTTCATATAAAGATATACTAGCCATATCAAATGATCGCAATTGTATAATCTCAGCAGTACTTAAATCCCGCTCAGACGCAGTTTTTAATATTCTTTCATATTGATGAATGTACCCTGTCGCAGGAACCCATGTACCATCCTTATTGGGTACTTGTGGATCAATCGGACCAAGCGTTGCCGCATAGTGCATCATGATGTTATTACCTGATAATGAAATCATAGTACCTGCTGACATTGCATATTGATCTATAATAAAAGTTACTTTATCAAAATGATAGCGAATGGAATCTACCATTCTTTCTGCCCCTTCGGGCAATCCCCCAAGAGTTCTCAGCAAAATACCTATTTGATTTTGTTCTTCAGATCGACTTTTTATTAATTCCAAACACCTTAAAAGCGTTTCATCTATCACAAAAGGAATATTACCATCATATGATACAATAGGCATCTTTATCACCTTTTCTATGGCATCCAATGATTCAGCCATTTGTTCTTTTATTATCAGATGAGTTAAACTTCGTGCATCCATTATGTACTCCCTTATAATTTTAATGCGATTTACAATTTTTTACCATACTCGTATTATCATGGATAATTTTATATTTGTCAATAAAAAAAAGGGGGGCCCCTTAGTTTCGTTTACTTGTACTATATTTTCCATACCCTTATGGGAATTGGGTTGTAGGAATGACTTTGCAAGAATTATTTTGTAGCCCAGTATGTAACAAGGGTCTTACTGCTGTATTTACCATCACCCCGATCGGACACCACAATGTGACTGTGTCGCAAGCGGTTGCAACCGCACTCTGTCAAATCAATTTATATTGATTTGACTATACTATACACGATGGGGCGTTTTTTATTTATTTTTTGGGGGTTTTGGGGGTGGATTTTGAACGAGTGGTTTTTCTGTTCTTTTTTTACTCTCACCAGTAGTCCTACTAAATTTCTTCGCACCTGAACCTTTATTATCAGCACCACTTCGCTTATTATTCTTATTTTTATTATCCATTTTAACTCCTCCTTTAGTTACTTAATTTATTTTACACACAATTTTACACACAAGATTAACAATAATTGGCAATATTAAAATAAATAGGGATATTCCAAATATCCAATCCCGAAAAGAATCTATTTTTTTGGCTATTTTAAACTTATCCCCCGATGCATAATACACAGAATCATCTTCATCAATCGCCATCTCACATGCTTTTTGTGATGTACGATTACTGTATACAGATAACACAATAACAGCTACAAATAAAACACTCGAAACCATCCAATACACATACCACTGTTCGGGTATCTGTTTTGATACTGTCATAATTAAAGGTACCAACACAATGCTGGCACCATATGTAATATAGTCCAATGCCTTATTTGTTTCGGAATATACTCTCTTACAATCTTTAATATATTCTTCATACTTTTTATATTGTTCATCACTCATAATCACACTCCTTGCGTATACAGGGGTTACTTTCTTTAAATTATAGCACTATTTTTTACCATAATTTTATATTTGTCAATAAAAAAAGAAAGGGGGTGTTGTGCCCCCTTAGTTTAGTTTACTTGTAATATATTTTCCATACAGTTATGGGAATACCTTTGCAGGAATTACTTTGTCCGCCAGTATGTAACAAGGGTTTTCGCAGCGTATTTACCATTGCTTGATGCGGGCAACCTAAATGTTAGTTTTATGGCTTTTCGGAAAGCTCCACCAGAGATTGTACGGATTCTGAGATCACGAATCTCTAAGGGAAGGAATCTTACCATCGAAGGTCTACTATTCACTGATGCGAAAGAAACAGTTAGTACATAATCAGTGCCATATGATGCACCATCTGTTATATCCGAACCATCTTCGAATTTAGTCAATTTGACATCCCTCGCTACATTAATACCACTGGCATTTTCTATTGCATTCGAGAGCTGTCGCTGAACGGCACCAATCCTTGGGGTATTTGATTGGCTCCAGCTCCCATGACCTGATTTGGCTCTGCCGGGTTGGGTTTTGCGTTGTACGGTTAGGGTAAATGTTTTTGAATTGTTGTTAAAGGCTTCGTAGCGTACATTTCGTGGTAGGGTTACGGTAACGGTTATGGTCCCTGAGGATTGGGTGCCTGTTATCACGCCTGTTGCTTGATTGATGGAACCGCCTACGGCTGTGGAACCGCCGTTTGTGGTGCTTGTGATGGACCAAACAGGCGTATACCAATCTACACCAGCAAACCGTCCCATTTTACCGGTAATGTCTGGGGTGAATGTGCTGCCCCAAGTTTGGCTACTGCTTTGATATCCCTTAATTTCGTAGCCAGAGGAATCGGGGAACCCTGAAGAACCTATATCAAGTTGATTGAAACTGCTTACGGGTGCAGGTAGGCGTTTTACGGGTACATCGACATTAAAGACCATTCTTTCATACTTATCGTTTTCGGGGTATACAACCCTTACTTTTACTATACCACTTGCCCTTGTATTTAAGATGCGACCTGTACTCTGTTTCACGCTCACACTACCGGGACCGCTACTTGTTACAGTACCGGCGGTTGTACCCACTGATACCAAGAAATATTCGGGGCTGCTAATACCCGCAGGCGTGTTTGCTTTGGGATATGTAACTGCCCCACTATCAACTGACCATCTGAAACCATTGGGGGCACTTACTTTAAAGTCTGTGTGATCTGCTTGGGTGCGTTTATCGACGGTAAAGTTTTGGTATTCCTCAACCGGTGATAAACGATTTTTTCCGACACGGTGAATTTTTACCAACAAGGTGCCCGATTGGGTCAGTTTGCTGGCATCGATTTTCCCTGTGTCTTGGTCAATAGCAGCACGGAAGTTATTATCCTTAATAATACCTGCGGTGGTCGATTTAAAACCTGTTTGACTCGCCACAATAGAAAATTCGAAATCACTGTTGCCTTTATCTTTGTTAAATGTTACCCCATTAACAACCGTTTTTAACTTGTAATCGGTGGTATATGTTTGCCCCGCACCCCATTTTCCTGATCCGCTGCGGATACCGGTACTGATGGGGTTTGCTATGGTGGATACCTTAATGGTTACATCCTCATTCTCATACGCCGGGTGTTCCAGTGTTATGGTAGCGACTGCGTCTGACTGTGCACCTGTTACAACCATTTTATTTCCGTTCCCCTTACCGATACCATTTACAACCGATGTTACATTTGTTACTTTCCATGCGGATGCTTTGTTTTGTGCACCTCTTAAATATGTCAATAGCTCGGTGAAGGTAACATCTGTACCCGCAGAGGACTGAGGTACACTCAGATCGCCAAAGGATAGGGTATCGGGTGTGGTTTGTTTTTTAATGGTAAAGTCCGCAAGGACAAATTGTCCTGTGTACTTAGGATCATTGGCTTTTGCTGCCACAGTAATGGATATTTTACCACCGGAGGTTGCCCCACGCACATCCCCTTCGCTGTCGATTCTTAATGCACCGCTGGCGGGATTGCTGCCCGCTGGTGCAACAGCCCACTCGAATGTATTGGCGGCTTGGGGGCTGCCATCACCGGGCAAGTTCGTATATTTTAGGTTAATTTCGGCACTAGAACTGGTTTTCCATTCCCCATCTTCATTTGTATCTAAGCCTATGGTCGGGATCGTTTTTACATCGGTGCCAAACACATGCTTTCCAACAATAAAGTTATGATGTACTGTTAAGGAACCGCTACCATCGCTTTTTTGACGGACAATTTTTACCAGTAATGTCCCGCCTTTGGTCAGCTTCGTTGCATCAATTGCCCCAGTGTTGGCATTAATTGCCCCTGCCAATTGACCGCTTACAATACCTGCGGTGGTGGATTTGAAACCAGTTACAGTCGTACCAGAGGGCACAATAGAGAAGGTGTAATCCCCACCAGTACCTGTTGTAAACCCACCAGTTGTGTCGAGGTAATAGTTCTGAGTATACGATTTACCCCATTTTCCTGATCCGTCGGGGATTTTGCCGTCCTGATACATACCGCCTTTTTGTGTAAACACGCTAAATAACGCCGATACATCACTATATTTTTTGTGTTCGAATGTAGCTGTTACTTTCGAATTCCCTGTGATTGCCCCGGATACAGTCAGGCTCTTACCCCCCTGTGCAACAGCAAGATTCCCATTACCCCCAAAACTCAGGCTTTTTAATTTCCAATCGGATTTTTGGGATTTGCCCGCCACAGACATTTGCGACCGTATCATCGCTTCGCTAATCGTGGTGGTGCCAGAATCTGGTTCATCGGCAACAATATCTGCTATGCTTATAGGCGACATAATTGTCTGTTTGTCAATGGTAAAGGCCGCCAAGTTTAGTTGCCCTGTGTATTTGTCATCACCAGCTTTTGCCTTCATGGTAACCACAACTTCCCCCCCAGACAATGCCCCCATTATGCCCGCACTTGTAACGCTTAGCCCGGCACCGATTACATCCGGTCCCTTGTTTCCGTTCCCTGCCGCCGTCCATGTATAATCGCCAAAGGTTGTGCCACCGGGCAATCCATTAAAGTCGACGGGGATATTACCGCCATTGTTTCGCCAGATTTTATTGGAACCCTGCGGAACACCCAATGTGGGTTTGGTTATATCAGTGGCTAAGTTTTGCTTATTCACAGTAATATTTTGATAATCTTCGATTTCGGGTAAAGTGCCCGCTGATACGGTTTTTGCCTTGCGGACAATTTTTACCAACAGCGTTCCACCCCGCAACAGATTGGTCCCTGTAATCGCCCCAGTTTTGCTGTTTATGGGGCTGGTGGTAAACATATTTGCGGTGGTCGATGTATAGCCGGTAACAGCCGTACCGCTGGGCACAACTGAGAAGGTGAAATCGTCATTGGAACCATCGGTTTTAAAGGTGGCGGTTACAGCCCCCACTGTATCCGATGCCTTTAATTTATAATCCGTGGCACCAAAGGCTTTGCCCCATGTGCCCGATAATCCTGTGCGGGTCGAGGGGGTATCGGTTATGGTGCCCGCCGTTGTGGACAGGGTAAAGTCAAAGGTTACATCGTCATATGCCGGATGTTCAAACACAGCGGTTACCGTCGTCGGGGTGCCGATTGCCCCCGATACGGTCAGGGTCTTATCCCCACTTGCAACCGCCAAGTTCGCATGATCGGTTTTTTCCGTTAGCTTCTGTAATTTCCATGCGGACGCTTGCGTTTGTGCATTTTGGGCACCGGACTGTTTCGCCACAGCTAATGCCCTTTCGATAGTGGCGGTGCTTACGGTTTGGTTTCCGCTGCTGCTGCTATAAGGAAATTTTATCTCTGCTATGCTTAGGGTATCCGTTGTGGTTTGCTTGGTAATGGCAAATTCCGCCAGATCGACTTGTCCCGTGTATTTGGTATTGCCGTCTTTTGCTTTCATGGTAACAACCACTGTACCAGCGGAGGTTGCCCCGGTGATACCATCCGATACGACCCCTAATGTGCCGGTGGGGACACCGCTTGTTTTGGGTGCCGCAGTCCAATCATAATCGGCAAATGTTGTGCCGCTGGGTATTCCTGCAAATGTTACAGGGATTTTTGCCCCCCATTTGGGATTCGTGCTGGTAAATGTCGGTTTGGTTATATCAATAGCCACATCTTGCTTGGTTACCGTAATATTCAAATATTCTGTAATGGCAGGTACGGCATTTCTTTGTATACGGGAAATTTTTACCAACAGGTAACCCGATCGTAACAGATTCGTCCCTGTAATCGCCCCAGTTTTGCTGTGAATGGGGCTGCTGGTAAACATATTTGCGGTGGTTGCCTTTAAGCCCGATGGGGCATCGGAGGGCATACTCCCCGCATTAACAATCTCAAAGGTGAAATCCCCACTGGCACCTGTTGTAAATGTTTCGCCCCCATCCGAAGTCTGTAACTTGTAATCCACAGTAAACGCTTTGCCCCATTTTCCGGTGGTGCCCGTGGGGGTGTCACTAAATAATTTTAGTGTCGATGTGGTTAAATTAAAGGTTATGATTTTATCGTTATATTTATCGCTTTCGAATGTAACAGTTACAACAGCGGGACGATCACCATCAGCTGAGGAGATTTTCCCTGTTACATACAGAATATCATTTCGAATGTCAAGGTTACTATGCGTTTTTCTTAGGTCCTTCACTTTCCAATCGGATTTTTGCGATTTTGCCGCCCCCCCTTGACCTGTAACATTTAAGTTTCCTTCGATAGTGCTGTTGGCAACGGGTACGGCGCTATTTAAAAATGGTACAACAATATCTGTCACACGTAACAGATCATTTGTGGTTTGCTTGGTAATCGCAAAGTCCGCTTCCAATTGTCCCGTATATTTGGGGTCGGTGGTTTTTGCCTTCACCGTAATAACCACTGTACCAGCGGAGGTTGCCCCACTGATTTTCCCATCGTTTTGATCAATGATGAGTGTACCGCTGGGGGCACTGCCTGATTTGCCTTTGACTTCCCAATCGAATGTATTGATCGCTTGATTGCCCGGCAGGTTGGCATACGCCAGATTAAACTTGGTGTTAGGATTGGTTTTCCATTTATTATCGCCCCCTGCCAATGATATAGTCGGTATAGTGGTTACATCTTTACCCGCCCCTAGCTCTTGCTTGGTTACGGTAATATTTTGATAATCTGTTAATGCGGGCAATCCGCCTTTTGCCTTACGGACGATTTTTACCAACAAGGTTCCTGATTTGGTCAGTTTGCTGCCTTCAATAGCCCCTGTTTTGTCGTCAATACCATCTTGTAACGACCCATTCACAATCCCTGAGGTGGTGGCGGTGTAACCGCTTTGGGGGGTCGTAGTAGATGACTCAATCGTAAAGGTGAAATCATCCGTAGTGCCATCATCTTTAAAGGTGGCGGTCGTACCGCCCACCGTATCAGATGTCTTTAACTGATAATTGGTGGCGGCGAAGGTTTTACCCCATGTACCGCTTAATCCCGTTCGTTTGTCACCTGTGCTCATGGTGCCTGCACTTGTGGACAGTTTAAAATCGACGGTCTTATCGCCATACTTATCGCTCTCCAGTACAACTTCTATGGTTTTGCTTGGGGCGATTACCCCTTTGACGATCAGGGTTTTCCCTGAAATTTCCAATATACTATCGGCGATGGTATCTCTTTTGGTTAGGGTCTTTATTTTCCAATCGCCTTTTTGGCTGTTGCCACCTTGTGATACGGATAAATTCCCCAGTATATCGTCTGCGTCCACCGTTACATTGTTTGATCCAGATGCGTATGGTGCAACAACATTTGCTATGCTTATGTTGCCTGTTTCCGTTTGCTTATTGATGGGGACATTTACATCCCGGGTCATTTGTGCGTATTTATCGTTGGCGGCATAGGTAACCCGCACTTTTACCACCCCAGCACGGACGGTTTTTGCAATTTTACCATCGCTCGAAGCCACTTCGATATTGCCGTGACCATCACCCGCCGCAGTGCCGGCGGTTGTCCCCGAAGGTATTAGGGTATATGTGGCGGTGCCAATACCCGCAGGTTTGTTTGTACTGTCGTCATAGGATACCGCTGTACTTGCGGTTGCCCATGCAATCCCCGTCGCAGAAACCCTAAACCCAGTGTGGTCAGCGATGGTTTGCTTGCGCACATCAAAGCTTTCGTATTCTGTAATTGCCGGCAACCCGCCTTTGGCAACCCGGTCAATTTTTATCAATAGCTTCCCTGATTTGGTCAGCTTGCTGGCATCAATAGCCCCGGTTTTGTTGTTAATCGCCCCGGTTAATTGCCCATTTACAATACCATCGGTGGTTTGTGGCTTGCCCCCTTGTGCCCCCGTAGCGGGATCAACAATCGAAAAGCTATAATCCGGATTATTGCCGGTGGTAACAAAATTGGCAGACACATCCCCCACCTTATCAGACGTGTTTAGGTTATAGGTGGCCGTATAGGTTTGCCCCGCACCCCATTTGCCCGATCCGCTACGCCCCGCATTGCTACTTATCGATCCCTGATCTGTGGCAATGGTAAAGGTTTTTGTCACATCCGCATATCTGTTGTTTTTGTCTTCATATACAACGGTTACGGCCGTCGGTGTATCAATCGCCCCTTTTATGCTCAGACTGTTATTATTCACAACATCAAGGTTCGTACTACTTTCCGTCAGGCTCTTAATTTGCCAATCGGATTTTTGCGTTTGGGCGTTGGCATCCGCTGATTTCTTGGTTACAGTCAGCTTATCCAATATGGCCGCTGTATTTACCGATACGGTGCTGCTTATGCCAGTGCCATACGGTATTACAATATTGGCCGCACTCAGGGTATCCGTCGTGGTTTGCCGGGTAATGGCAAAATCCGCTAGGGTAAATTCCCCCTCATATTTATCATCCGATGTTTTTGCTTTCACCGTAATAACCGCCGTACCAGCAGACTCCGCCCCACTGACTTTTCCATCTTTATCGATGGCTAAGGTTCCACTGGGGGCAGATCCTGATTTTCCGTTTACTTCCCAAGCAAAATCATCCGCCGATAGACTAAACGGTAGGTTGGTATATGCCATATCAAACTTGGTGCCTGTACTGCTTTTCCATTTTCTATCTTCCCCATTTGCCAACGATATAGTCGGTACAGTTTTTTCATCCGCATCTGAACCCGTACCAAACACTTGTTTTTGCACAGTAAAGTTCACATGCTCTGTAACAGCATCGACTGAACCTTTTGATGAACGGAATATGCGTATTAACAATGTCCCTGATTTGGTTAATTTGCTGGTGTCAATTTCCCCTGTTAAGGCTCCAATAACACTGCCAGTGCCAATACCTGCGGTGGTCGATGTATAACCGCTTACGGTTGTACCCGCTGCAACAACAGAGAAGGTGAAATCGACCCCTTTAACAAATCTTTCCCCCCCATCGCTGGTTTTTAACTTATAATCCGGGGTAACCTTACCCTTGCCCCATTTACCGCTTAATCCCGTAACAACGCCCGTAAACATCTGTGATTGACGGGTGGACAATTCAAAATCAACGGTTTTATCCGCATATTTGGTGCTTTCAAATACAACGGTAACAGTTGTGCTTGTGGTGAATGCCCCTTTTATGGTCAGGCTCTTACCATCATTAGCAATAGTAAAGTTCGAATTCGCATCTTTTTTCGTTAGGCTTTTTACCTTCCAATCGCTTTGGGTACTTGTACCCCCTGTTACAGACAATTGCCTCTCAATATCGGACGCACTTACCACTTTATCACCAGACACATAGGGTACAACAAGACTGGCTACGCTCAGTTTCCCCGTTGCTGTTTGCTTGCCAATGGCAAAGTCCGCCGTACGAATCGATCCAGAATACTTTTTGTTGGCGGCTTTTGCGGTGATGGTGATTTCCGCTGTCCCGCTGGAGGTCGCCCCACTAATATGACCATTGCTTTGGTCAATGACCAGTGTACCGCTGGGCTCCGCCCCCGACTTTTTGCCCACTGCCCAACTATATTGTGCTGCGGTGGTAGCACCCGGCAAGCTATAATTTAAGGCAATTTTGGCACTGGTACTGGATTTCCACTTGCCATCTTCACCGGTTGCTGTTGCCACCGCTGGGGGGGTGGTTACATCCGTCCCCAATACTTGCTTGGCAATGGTAAAGTCCGCTGTACGAATCGACCCTGAGTATTTGGGGTTGCTAGCTTTTGCGGTGATGGTGATTTCCGCTGTACCCGAAGATGCCGCCCCGCTAATATCACCACTGCTATCAATAGTCAAGGTACCATCGGGCTCCGCCCCTAATTTTTTATCCACTGCCCACAAATAATCCGATTCATCTGTGAGCCCCGGTAAGGTATAGTCTAGGTCAATTTTGGCTTTCCACTTGCCATTTTCACCCGTTGCTGTTGCCACCGCTGGGGCGGTGGTTACATCCGTACCCAGTACTTGCTTGGTTACATCAAAGTTGACATACTCTGTTGCTGCGGCGACTGCACTTGCCCCTGAACCTTTTGCCGCCCGTACAATCTTTATCAGCAGCTTACCCGATTTGGTCAGATTGCTGGTGTCCACAACCCCAGTTCTGGCGTTACTAATAACCGCTGCATAATCAGGGTTGCCATCGCTACCACTGACAACAATACCCGCAGTGGTCGCATCCTTGTCCCCTTGACCCCCATCGCTACTGGGCACAACCGAGAAGGTATAATCCGTTGCTTTCACAAATGTTTGACCTTGGTCTCTGGCTTTTAACTTATAATTCGGGGTAACCGTACCCTTATCCCATTTACCGCTTAGTCCCGACGGGGTGCCATCAATCACCTGTGCCGACCGGGTCGACAGTTCAAAGGTTTTTGTAATATCGTTATATTTGGTACTCTCGAATACAACGGTAATGGTGGTCGTCCCTGAGGTGATGCCCGCCCCAGATAGGGTCAAGCTCTTGCCACTATCCGTTACAGCAACATTTGTATGATCATCTGTATCCGCTAGGCTCTTAACCGTCCAATCGCTTTTGACACTGCCACTGCTTATGGATAATTGCCCCAATACATCGGCGGCGGTTACCTTTTTCGTACCCGATACAAAGGTTACCACAAGGTTGGCTACGCTTAAAGTACCCGCCCCTACCGTTTGTTTATTCACGGTTACATCCACATCTTCGGTAATTGTTTCATACTTATCATTCGCCGCATAGGTAATCCGCACTTTTACCGCTCCACTCTGGGTGGTTTTGCCAATCTTACCATCGCTCGACGCCACTGTGATAGCATTGTCCCCGGTGGTCGAACCAGCGGTCGTACCCGATGCGGTCAATGTATATGTGGCGGTGCCAATACCCGTAGGTTTGTTTGCTTCCGTATAGGATACCGCTTGGCTATTGGCGTTCCATGCAATCGCCCCAGCCGTAACCGCAAAATTGGGGTGGTCGGTGCCCTGTTGTTTGGTTACGGTAATATTTTGGTAATCGGTTAATGCGGGCAAGCCCCCTTTTGCCTTACGGACGATTTTTACCAACAGGTCGCCCGATTTGGTCAGTGCCGTCCCATTAATCGCCCCATTTTTGGCGTTAATCGCCGTTTTCGATGTGTCAAGGATACCGGTGGTGGTGGCTTTTGTCCCCGATGGTGCATCACTGGGCACATTACCCGTAACAATCGTAAAGGTATAATCACTAGCGGTGCTTACGGAACCTGTTGTAAACGATACAGTGGTATCCCCCACCGCATCAGACCCTTTTAATTTATAATCCACATTGTCATTAGCGGAACTGGTAAACCCTACACCCCATTTACCGGTTAATCCCGTACGGGTATCACTGGGTGCCGTCATCACACCCGCCCCCGTCGACAGTCCAAAATCAACGACCCTAGACACATATTTATCGCTTTCGAATCTAGCGGTAACCGTGGTACTGGTGGGTATTGCCCCGGTTATGGTCAAGCTATTTCCACCTGTACCAATAGTAATATTACTATTCCCATCGCTATTCCGTAAGCCTGTTAAGGTCCATTCAGATTTTGCCCCTAAGCTATTGGGTACGGTTAATTTCCCTGTGATAGTGGCGGTGTTTACCGTTTTGCTGGTGTCGCTTGCCCCAAATGGTATCACAAGATCGCCTACGCTTAATCTGCCTATACCCGTTTGCTTATCGATGGTGACATCCACATTTCTGGTAATCGTTTCATATTTATCATTGGCTGCATAGGTAACCTGCACTTTTACCACCCCACCTTTGCTGGTGTTGGCAATCTTACCATCGCTCGACGCCACTGTGATAGCATTGCCCCCTGAGGTCGGACCAGCGGTCGTACCCGTCGTGGTCAAGGCGTATGTGGCATTGCCAATACCCGCAGGTTTGTTTGCTTCTGTATAGGATACCGTTTGGCTATTTGCGTTCCATGTAATAGCCCCCGCAGATACCGCAAACCCGGTGTGGTCGCTAGCCTGTTGTTTGCTCACTGTAAAGTTCTGGTATTCAGTTACCGCATCTACTCGGGCGGCACCAGCACCTTTTGCCGCACGGACAATTTTTATCAATAAGGTACCCGATTTGGTTAATTTGCTGGCATCAATCGCCCCGGTTCTGGGGTTACTTATAGCATTTTGCCCACTGGCAACAATACCTGAGGTGGTGGGTGTCTTACCACTGCCATCATCGCCCGTTGGCACAATCGAAAAGGTGTAATCTGCATTAGTAAATGTTACACTCCCCACCGTGCGTCTTAAATTATAATTCGTAGTATACGATTTACCCCACTTACCTGACCCACTGGGTGCCGTTGTACTTATCTTCGACGACTCCGTCGACAATTCAAATGTCGCCGTCTTATTTTCATACGCAGGGTGTGCCAATGTGGCGGTAACCGTTGTTTTGGTTTTAATTTCATCGGATATGGTTAGGGTTTTGCCACTACCCGTTACAGCAAGGTCGCCGTTATTATCCGTATCGGCAACGCTTACCAGTGTCCACTCAGATTTTTGTGTTTGTGCCGTACCTGTACTGCTTACAGACAGTTGCCCCAGTATCTCTGCGGTGCTTACCACTTTATTCCCATCCCCAGACACATAGGATATGACAAGATCCGCCATGCTCAGGGTATCCGTTGCCGTTTGCTTGGCAATGGCAAAGTCCGCTAAGGTCAAGCTGCCACTGTATTTATCCCCTTTGGCGGTCAAGGTAATCACCACCGTACCAGCGGAGGTTGCCCCAAAGATTTTACCATCGGTGTCGATTTGTATGTTACCGCTGGGTTCCGCTCCTGATTTTTTGGCAACACCCCATGTAAACGCATTTGCCGCTAACCCACCGGGCAAGTTGGTATATTTCAGGTCAAACTTGGCATTCCCCGTTTTCCACTTATTGTCCCCACTGTTTAACGATATGGTCGGGATGGTGGTTACATCTTTCCCTGCCCCTAGTTCCTGTTTGGTAACCGTAATATTTTCATAGTCTGTCAATGCGGGCAATCCGCCTTTGGCGGCACGGACGATTTTTACCAACAATTTACCCGATTTGTTCAGTTTGCTGGCATCAATCATCCCAGTGTTGGCGTTAATCGCCCCGGTTAATGCACCCGTAACAATACCTGAGGTGGTGGCGTCTTTACCCTCTTTATTGCCATCACTGGTGGGTAAAATGGTAAAGGTGTAATCGCCAGCGTTCGTTGGTGTGCCTTTTGTAAAGGTTACGGGTCCTACATCTCCAACTGTATCAGACAGTTTTAATTTATAATCCGCCGCAACGCTAAATCCTATACCCCATTTACCGGTTAATCCCACACGGGTATCGCCGGTGCTCATTGCCCCCGCCCCAGTCGATAGTTCAAAGGCGACGGTCTTATCCGTGTATTTATCGCTTTCGAAGGTGGCGGTAACCGTGGTACTGGTGGTGATTGCCCCGGATATGCGCAGAGTCTTGCCATTCACGGCAAGATTCCCATGACTATCCGTATCCGCTAGGCTTTTTAGTGTCCACTCAGATTTTGCCCCTAAGCTATTTGGTACCGTTAATTTCCCTGCGATGGTGGCGGTGCTTACCGTTTCGCTGGTGTCGCTTGCCCCAAATGGTATCACAAGGTTGCCCATAGTCAATGCCCCTGTGCCCGCTTGTTTACGGATGGTTACATCCACATTTCTGGTAATCGTTTCATATTTATCATTGGCAGGATAGGTAACCAATACTTTTACCACCCCCCCTTTGCTGGTGTTGGCAATCTTACCATCGCTTGACGCCACCGTAATAGCATTCCCCCCTGAGGTTGTCCCCGCCGTTGTCCCCGATGCTGCCAAGGTGTATGTGGCGGTGCCAATACCCGCAGGTTTGTTGGCATTTTCCGTATAGGTAACCGTTTGGCTATTTGCGTTCCATGTAATAGCCCCCGCAGATACCGCAAAGCCCGTATGGTCGCTAGCCTGTTGTTTGCTCACCGTAAAGTTTTGGTATTCGGTAACGGCGTCTACATCGCCTCTTTTGGCACGGACGATTTTTACCAACAAGGTACCCGATTTTGTCAGTTTGGTTGCCGTAATAGCCCCGGTTCTGATGTTAATTGCCCCTGTATAATCATTACCATCGATAATACCTGCGGTGGTGGGTGTCTTACCACTGCCATCATTGCCCCCGGATGCCACAATCGAAAAGGTGTAATCTGAGGCTACAAAGTTTACACTCCCCACCGAAGTTCTTAACTTATAGTTCGTAGTATACGATTTACCCCATTTTCCTGAACCCGTACGCCCCCCTGTACTTATTTTCGACGGTTCCGTCGACAATTCAAATGTGACCGTTTTATTTTCATACGCAGGATGGGAAAATACGGCGGTTACAGTCGTTTTGGTTTTAATTTCATCGGATATGATCAGGGTTTTGCCCCCACTACCAACAGCAAGATCGCCATTATTATCCGTATTGGCAACGCTTACCAATGTCCATTGGGATTTTTGCGTTTGTGCCGTACCTGTACTGCTTACAGACAGTTGCCCCAGTATCTCTGCGGTGCTTACCACTTTATTCCCATCCCCAGACACATAGGATATGACAAGATCCGCCATGCTCAGGGTATCCGTTGCCGTTTGCTTGGCAATGGCAAAGTCCGCTAGGGTTAAACTACCACTGTATTTATCCCCTTTGGCGGTTAAGGTGATAACCACTGTACCAGCGGAGGTTGCTCCACTGATTTTACCATCATTATCGATTCGAACCGTACCACTGGGTGCCGCCCCTGCCTTGTTGGCAACCGCCCATGTAAACGCATTCGCCGCCAGACCGCCGGGCAAGTTGGTATATTTTAGGTCGAATTTGGTGGCGGTGCTCGTCTTCCACTTGTTGTCCCCACTGTTTAACGATATGGTCGGGATTGTCGTTACATCTTTCCCTGCCCCTAGCTCCTGCTTATTCACTGTAATATTTTCATATACTGTTAATGCGGGCAATCCGCCTTTGGCTCTGCGTTCGATTTTTACCAACACTTTACCTGATTTATTTAGCTTGGTGCCATCAATCGCCCCGGTTTTGTCGTCAATCGCCCCACTTAAATCACCGCTAACAATGCCCGCAGTGGTGGCGTCTTTGCCCCCTTTGCCCCCATCACTGTTGGGTAAAATAGTAAAGGTGAAATCCGCACTGGGATCAAACGATACGGTTACATCCCCCACCGTATCAGAAGCTTTTAACTTATAATCCACAGTAAAGGTTTTGCCCCATTTACCGCTTAATCCCGTAGGGGCATCCCCCAATGTACCCGCACCTGTCGAGAGTTCGAAGGTTTTGCTCTGATCCGCATATTCAGAATCCGTATGTTCGAAGACAGCGGTTACAGTTGTCCCTGAGGGTATTGCCCCGGATATAACCAAAGTCTTGCCATTAACAGCCAGCTTATCACTATTATCTGTATCCGCTAGGCTTTTTAGGCTCCAATCGGATTTTTGCGTTTGCCCCCCGGATACAGATAATTTACCCAGTATCTGTGCCGTACTTACCGTTACATTCCCAGACCCATACGGTACAACAAGATTTGTCATCGTCAGCGACCCGGTAAATGCAGTATCGGTTTTGACATAGACAATACGATTATTAAAGTCCGCCGCACTATATGTCAATTTGATAACCGCTGCACCCGCACCGGCTTTGTCTTCCAGTGTACTGGTATATGTGGCACTGCCAACGGCAACATTCGTACTCCCATCCTTAAACTGGAAGTCTGTACCACTTGTTCCTGAAACCCTTTCCGCTTTCACAGTGGGTGTTACCCCGGTGGGCAGGGTGCCAATAAAGGTTTTCAGGTCATATGTTTTGGCATTGGTTAAAGTATACGCATTGGCTTCGCTAGTACCATCCCCGCCTTTAATATCATTGCTGGTTTTATCCGAATCGGATAGGACGGTACCGATTCGGCTAATGGCTATCGCTTTCACGAATACAACCCGATCTTCGAAACCATCGGCACTGTATGTTAATTTTAAGGTGGCGGCTTCACCGCCGGCTATATCTTTAAACTGGCTGTCTGCTTTTATGGCGTCAAGGGCAATGACCTTGCCATCGCTGTCGTACAGTTCATAGTCTGTACCCTTAACCCCAGCGCCACTGACTTTTTCCACTTTTACCGTAACCTTAGTCGGATCAATCGCCCCATCTTTTTTAAGTGTCTCTGGAATGTTGCCAACAAAGTCCTCAACATCGTATTGTTCCCCATTCTGGAGGGTGTATGCGGATCCTTCCGTCGTCCCATCCCCATCACTGATTTTGTTGGCTGTTTTGTCCGCCGCACTCAGGGTGCTACCTAGGGCTGGGGTATTGTCCACCTCTGCCGTTTTAATATCATAGTGCCTCTCGACCTTGTCATAGCGTTTTGCCCACGCATCGCCACCGATATTTAACGGTTTTAATTGGTCCGCTAACGGCGTGTTAAACGACCACTTTAACCCGGTGAAAAGTTCCGTTTTCGCCTTGCCCGATCTGGGCTTGTCGTATTCCGCCCGCAGGGTTAAGATGCTATTCGGTTTAAATTCGGCAATTAATTTGTTCCCTTGATCCACCGTGTCGCCCACACCATCAAACCGATAGGTGTTTAAACCGATACTCAGGGATTCGAGATTGGGAATATTCCCTGTGGCGGTTATGTCAAATCCTTTAAGAACTTTTTGATCAAGGATAACCGCATTCCCCACCGGGGTGTAATAGTTAGCGGAAAAATCAAATGCCTCTGTTTTTAATTCGAGCCCCAACGATAACCGTCTGAATACTTTGCTGTCGCCAAGACGCCAAAATTTATTTTCCCCATCCTTGGTATCGATAAACAGGTTTGCCCCCACAACCGCCGGGCTACTGAGAAGTTGTGTCAATCTTCGGGTACCAATCCCCAAGTTTAACGCATTCACACCCCCTTTGCGGTGTATGCTGGTTTGTAAGTACTGTAGCTGATTTTTATTTTCACTCAGCACGGAAAAACCGGTTAAGCCATATTCCAAGCGATTGCTTGTATGGCTAAATTGTCCTTCGACCCACTGAAAAATACCTTTTTTGTTTACCGTATCAATTAACAAATTCCCCGTGGCATTTACAACCTTATCTGTATCATTGGTAAACGCTGGCGTTATTGCCGACAACACAAGTAAACTGGCACCGGCTAAAAACATTTTTCTCATTTTTAACTTTTCCTTCTGTTAATTTTTAAAAATATTACATCTGACCTAAAATACAATTTTAAATCAAAATACCCAATTAAATCAAAATACTATGTCATAAAAAAACATAAACACATTCCTACACTGTGGATAATATACAATCTTTAAACAAAAATCAACACAATAATTAAAAAAAAAAAAAAATATGTAACTACTTGATTATAAAGGATATTTTTAATGTATACAGAATAATTATAGTTACTTCCGTATAAAATGATACGCCATATGGGTTATGGTTTGCGTAGTGCGGACCAATCGGGTTCGGCAGCTTTTGTGGGGGTGGCAATACGGCTTAAATTTTTACCATCGATGCCTATGGACATGATATACGCATCGCCGTTTTGCTGTTGTCGTCCGAATATAATAAATTTGCCATTTGGGGAAAACGCAGGTCCTTCGTCCAGATAGCTGGTGGTTAATAATTGCTCTTCTGAGCCGTCTGGTTTCATAATGCCGATGTGAAAGTTTTCGCCTTGTCCTTTGGTAAACGCAATATATTCCCCCGTGGGTGACCATACGGGGGTGGTATACGCCCCGGTGCCACGGGATATGCGTTGTACCCCTGTACCATCCGGGTTCATGGTGTACAATTGGGGTGTGCCGGATCGGTCGGACATAAACACAATTTTTGTGCCATCAGGGGCATAAAAGGGCGCCATATCCATATAGGGTGTATCGGTCAAACGATCGAATTTAATCTTGCCATTTACCCGTCGCAACTGCATGACCCAAATATCCGCCCGTCCATCGACCAGATTGCTGAATATAACTTTTTTGTTATCGGGGGCAAAGCGGGGGGTATAGGATACGGTGCGATCGGTGGCAATAAAAGTTTGTTTTTTGGTCTTTAAGTCCCGTACAAATACACCAGCGGTATTATTTTTTTTATACGACACATAAATAATATACCGTCCATCGGGGGAAAAACGGGGGCTTATAACCAAATTTTTGCCATCGCTTAAATATTGTAAATTTCCCCCATCCTGATCCATAACCGCCAAGCGTTGGATGGGGTTGCCCGCATCGTCGACGGTTTGTGCCACAAATAAGATTTGCGAATCAAAATACTTGCCCCCGGATATACGGTCGTAAATATCATCGGAGATCATATGTGCCAAACGGTCGGTTAAAGAAAACCCGGTCATGCGGTATTGTTTGGTTATTAGCAACCGGGATTGTGCAATAAACCATACATCCATGGTGTATGTATATTCCCCATCCGATTGGGATACCTGCGTGGTTACCAAAATTTCCGTCCCTGTATTACCCCATTCGTCGAAGTTGGGTTTAACGACAATTTCAAACAGCTGTTGGCGGTATTGGGGGGCTTGTACCGCCACGAATTTATGGCTCCGTTGTAAATTATTGATAATAATATCCCGCATACGATTCGAACGGGTGGCAAGGTCGGAATCGCCTGTGGGTTCATAAAATGGCAATACGGCAATTTTAAATTGCCGTGCCTGTGCGGACAGTGTTGCCGTGCCCACCACTATACACACATATAAAAATTTTAAAAAATGTCGCATAAGTATTGTATCCTTTATTGCAATACAGCTTTGGGGTCAAATTCAATCAATACTTCCTTCCATAAATCATAGCTGTTGGTATCGAGACCAATGGGGTTACAAGCGGGTTTCTTAACCGCCCTGATAACGGAATCAATCATCGGCTGCATGCCCGGTGTGGTACGGGAACGGCTGGTTTTGGTTACCTGTACGGTTGTTACCGAACCGTCAAGGGCATATTTTACATTCACTGTTACGGATAAGTTTCTGGCATTTGGTACGCCGGCGGGAATATCCCAACACCCAACCAATTTCCCCCTCACTTGTGCAACCAATTGATTGGGGTCGGTTTTTTCGACCAAGTTTTGTTCAATTTTTGATGTGCTACCCGTTTGTTTTACATCGTTAATAATGTTTTTGGGTTCCGCCCTATCCCTGTATATTTTGGTGGTTTGTTGTGCTTGTTTATCGGATATTTGCGGTGTGGTTTTATCCTCAGTTTTCAGGAGCTTTTTGCTGTTTACCACATCCTTTTGTTCCACCTTAACGGCGTTTTGGGGCACGGGTTTGGTTTCCGCTTTAGGGGATTTTTTGGGGGCGACCTTTTGCACCGCTTGTTTTTTGACAGGGGCTTTCTTTTGCACTTGTTTCGCCGTGGTTTGCTTGGGCGGATCTGGTTTTTTCGGGGGGACCTTTTCAGGTTGTGGTTTTTCAGTTTTTTGCTGATTTACCAATTTCTTAGGCTGCTTTATTTGTTGTTTTTCCGCCACTTTCCCCCGATTAACAACCAATTCCACATCCAATATAACCCGGTTCTGAGCAATCATCTTAGGCGGTTTTGTAAACAAATCATCAGGTAAAAATATTACCATTACCAACACCATCACATGTAAAAAAAACGACACCAATATAGGGAATTGCATAAAATTTAGTTACTTTCCGTGATAAATGAAAACTTCCTAAACCCAATGGATTGAATTTCACCAACAACCTGCATGACCCCACCATAATTGGTATTCGTATCGCCCTGTACATAAATGCTGGTATCAGGGGTGCGTTGATATATGGCGGTTAAAGTGTTTTTTAATGTGTTTACATCGGTCTTTTTATCTTCGAGATAAATACCGCCATTTTTATCAATAGTCACCACGACAGGTTGTAGCTGTGTGGTAACAATCGATGCCTTCGCATCGGGTAAATCAATGGTTTGCCCGGTGATCATCAGCGGTGCAGACACCATAAATACAATCAACAATACCAACATCACATCGACAAATGGGGTGATGTTAATATCCGCCGAACCCCTGCGATTACGGCGGGATGTTCGCCCCTTGTGTTGCCGATTAGCCACCATGACTTGCATCCTTTAACACTTTATAAATAATACGGTTTCCGACCTTATCCATATCCGCCTGTAGCACATCCACATCATGGGAAAATTTATTGTATGCTATCATAGCCGGAATCGCCGTAATTAAGCCAAGGGCGGTAACAAATAAGGCTTCGGCAATACCGGGGGCAACCACAGATAAAGACGCTTGTTTGTTCGAAGCAATGGCAACAAAACTATTCATAATTCCCCACACAGTCCCCAGCAACCCGACAAAAGGCGAGGTCGAACTGACAATCGCCAGAATATGCAGTCCCGTGTCCAATTTTTCAGTTTCGTCATCGACGGCTTGTTCAAGGGCTTTTTCCAATGCCATATCTTTTTTATCACCGCCCACACCCGCTTTGCCAAGGTTGCTCCATTTTAACACCACCGCCAAAAATATGCGGGACATGGGGAGGGGGTATTTCACCTGTTCCACCATAAACATATTTTGCAGGGGCATACCAGAAGTAAACATCTGTTCTAAGAACTTGATATTTTTATTGGTCGATCGGATTGCCCATGTTTTTTTTAAAATAACCGCCCAACTGATAATAGACATAATTATCAAAATCACCACAATCGCCAATACAAAAGTGCTGGCACCCATTATTAATCCTATTACAGAAATTTCACCTGTCATATATTTCAAATCCTCTGTTTATGTTACCTTATACATATGTGCTGTGCATATTATACAATATTATATAATTTATCAATAATATAATCGATTCAATATAAAATGATTCTTCATATTATACTGCACAGTTTATTTTGTTGGGTATATAGTGAGTTTAAGGGGCTAACGCCCCAGCTTCTCTATACATTCTTGCGTTTAATGTGGATTTACCCATGCTTCGCATGACAAAAACCCACACGCACTCACCCCTGCTCTGCACCACAATGCCACTGCGTGGCAAGCGGTTGCAACCATAGTTTAAGGGGCTAAAGCCCCTCGTGCGTTTAATGTGGATTTTACCATGCTTCGCATGACAAAATACCACACGCACTCACCCCTGCTCTGCACCACAATGCCACTGCGTCGCAAGCGGTTGCAACCGCATGTAGTCAATTCGGTATAAAATGATTCGCCATATTACACTGCACATTTTATTTTTTTGGTTATATCGTAAGTCTAAGGGGCTAACGCCCCTCGTTCGGTATAATGTTGATTTTCCTGCACTTCGTGCAACAAAATACAACACTCACTCACCCCTGCTCTGCACCACAATGCCACTGCGTGGCAAGCGGTTGCAACCGCATTATATATTTTGGCATGCGTACAGGCATACCCTTTTTTCCTACGCATACGACCAATACCTGCAAGGTAACAATCACCGTATCGCCGTTTAAAATATACTGATCAAACAGCATCTTTGCCCCCTTGATGGAGTGCATATGGGTTTTTACAACCAATGTATCGTCCAATACGGCATAGCCGATAAAATCTGTGGTGAGGGATTTTACCACAAATGTAACACCGGTTTTGGCGATAATGTCCGTTTGATTAAGCCCCATAACATGACGCAACCATTCGGTTCTGCCCCGTTCGGCAAATGCCATATATTGGGTATGATACACCCGCCCCCCTGCATCGGTATTTTCCCAATATACACGAATCGATATGCTATGCACCGGAAAATCAGTCATCGATTAAATCCCCTATCATGGCGTTGGCATTACCAAGTGGCGAAATGCCCAAATATTGCCACCCCAATTTGCTGAGCATCCGCCCCCGTGGGGTGCGGGTTAATAAACCTTGTTGAATCAAAAACGGTTCGATAACATCTTCGAGTACATCCCGTTCATTACCCAATGCCGCCGATAAGGTTTCCACCCCAACGGGTCCCCCCCCATAATTTTCCAGCAGCAAGGTTAAATATTGCCGATCGATTCTGTCGAGTCCCGTTTTATCAATATCCAATCGTTGTAACGCCAAATCCGCCTCCGCCGCTCCGACCCTATCGTACCCTTGTACGGTACAAATATCCCTTACCCGTCTGAGCAACCGCCCCGCCACCCGTGGGGTGCCCCGACAGCGACCGGCAATTTCAAACGCCCCCTCAGACGATACATTAAAATGCAATACCCTTGCCGCCCGTCGCACAATTTCGGTTAATTCATCCGCTGTATAATACTGCATGTGCATGGGAATACCAAACCGTTCCCGCAACGGTGTGGTAATCATACCCGCCCGGGTGGTTGCCGCAACCAAGGTAAATGGGGGTAAATCAATCCGCACGGATCGGGCGGATGGCCCTTCGCCAATAATCAAATCCAAATAAAAATCCTCCATAGCCGGGTATAAAATTTCTTCCACCGCCGCAGGCAAACGATGAATTTCATCAATAAACAACACATCATGGTGTTGTAAATTGGTTAAAATCGCCGCCAAATCCCCCGCCTTCGTAAGGGTCGGTCCCGAAGTCGCCCGAAACCCCACGCCCAATTCCTTGGCAATAATATGGGCAAGAGTGGTTTTTCCCAAGCCCGGCGGACCATAAAACAATGTATGGTCCATAGCTTCGCCCCGTTGCCGTGCCGCTTGGATAAAAATCTGTAAATTTTGTTTGACATCCGATTGCCCAATAAACCCCCTTAGGGAAGTGGGCCGTAACGAATCGGTCGATAATACCACATCTTCTGCGGTGGCGTTGGGGTCTATTACACGGGGGTCTATTACACGGTCATCCTTCATTTTATAATATTATCCTTGCAATATGGACAGGGCGGCTTTAATTAAGTGTTCGGTTGTTACCGTATCATCAGTGCCTTTTAAACAGGTTTGAACGGCTGAAACCGCATCGGAACGCCCGAATCCTAGGTTTGTCAAGGCAGATACAGCATCCGTCACAACAGCCGTGTTGCCCATCCCTTTGGGAATCGTTTTGCCCCGTTGTATAGTGTTTATGGACATATCAGCTGGTAATTTTGCCACTTTGTCTTTTAATTCCAAAACAATACGGCTGGCAAGCTTAGGACCTACGCCATTGGCACGGGCAAAAGCGGTGGTATCAGCGGACATAACCGCCACATATAAATCGTCCGCCGACAACACGGATTGAATGGCAAGGGCAACCTTTGCCCCAACCCCTTGTACACCCGTTAAAATTTCAAACCACTGTTTATCCGCATAGTTTAAAAATCCAAATAACATAAACGCATCTTCCCGAATGACAGTGATAATTTCCACCACCGCCACATCCCCCACTTGCACAGTGCTCAAAGCGTTTGATGGCATAAAGACCTCATACCCTACGCCGTTTACATCCAAGATAATCCGATGGGGTAAAATGGTGGCGATGATTCCTTTTAAACGGGCTATCATAGTCTTAATACCCCATTTTTAATACATTTTTGTGGGTGCGCATATGGGCGTGGGTAAGGGCTATGGCAAGGGCATCGGCACTGTGGTCGGAATCTATGGGAATGGGACCCAGTAACATTTTCACCATATACTCCATTTGTTGTTTATGTGCCCTGCCACTGCCGGTTAAGGATTTTTTAATAATACGGTTTTGATACGACACTACCGCCACCCCCAATCGTGCCATGGCAACCATACCCACCCCCTGTGCCATACCCAATTTTAAGGATAGGGTGGGATTGGCATTTATAAAAATATCTTCGACCGCCGATTCCACTTGTCCAGAGGGAATATAAGGGGCAAGGTAATCATTTATAACTCTGTTTAATTGCCCATCGATATGGGCAAGCCGTTGATATATGGGATTTTTTGCGGTCGTCGTAATCGTGCCATTGGCAATATGGGTGTAAGCATTTCCATGCGTGGCAACAATGCCCCACCCCGTGTTTACCAAACCCGGATCGATGCCCAATATATAAATCCTATTTTTTGCATACATGTTTTATATATACCTGAAAAAAAAACCCCATATGTGTATATACCCAATATTTTTATTACTAGGGTTTTATTACCGGGTATTTTCTGATATTTGTTGTGCCATTACATCCATTAAACCAACGAGTCCCCGTTGTCCATAGACCACGGAAAATTCGGAGCGTTGGGTGGCAATCATCGATACATTGGCAATCGATACATTGATTAATTTTGGCGAATCACCAATTTTACGAATATACCAATCGACGGTTACTTTGCCTTGTGTCTTTGTATCCACCTGTGTACTGACAACCAAGATACCATTATTGCCCGTGTGTTTTTGTATCACTTTGATATCCCCCTGCAAATTAAACGCCACCAGCCGTTTTGCCAATGTGGTGGACACCCATTCGGCGAAAATATCGCTATAATCTTGTTGTTGCTGTTTGGTAATTTTACGCCATGGCGGACCCAACACGGACCGTCCGATTTGGTATACAGCCGTATATTCCAAAATCATATCTTTAACACGCTTGCGTTTGTCGGCAATGGATAAATTATCTGCGTTTAAAATAGACAAAGTTTGGCTTTTTAAATCTTCAAAAAATACCTCTTCTGGGGTTGGGCTTGCCGATGCTGTGTGCACCATCATAAATACAGATGTTAACACTACCCCTATCTTTACATATATACTTTTCATTAAAAGTCTCCTGATATTAAAAAATTTTTGCTATATTTTTTTATGCTGTTTTGTACAATGTTACACCAACTGAGTGGCATGCGTCAATAATATTAGGCTTATGTACGGATACTTTTACACTTTTTACCGCTTTTTTTGTCAATACAAAATCACAAATCCCATTGGCAATGGTTTCGACTAAGGCAACATGCCCCCTATTGGCATACTGTTTGATAAAATCGACAATGTCCGCATAACACACCATATCTTGGTATTGTTCTGTTCCATCCAAATTCGGCATATGTACCGTTGCCTCCACACTTATCCGCAGTTTTTGTGGGGTGGTTTTTTCAAAATCCAATACCCCTACCAACCAATTTAGTTCCAATTGTTGCACTTGTACTGTTAAAATACTTGCCATTTTAATTATATTCCTTAATATATGCAGTGGTCATAAATTCCATAACAATGAGTATATACCATGTGCACTATAAAATCGAATACTAAAATTATGGCAATTGTCAATGTTACCCCCGACAGCTTTTCCGGCGATGGGATGCTCATCGATACGGCCATACAACACGCCTTGTATCAAATTCAACAAGGGGCGGATATTCTCGACATTGGCGGGGAATCGACCCGTCCTGAGGCGAAATGTGTCGATGCTGAAACGGAAAAATCCCGTATATTGCCGGTGATTAAAGGTATCCGTGCCATCCATCCACATATTACCATATCGATTGATACATATAAAGCGGAAGTTGCCGATTGTGCCTTACAGAACGGGGCAAATATGATAAACGATGTATGGGGCGGTACCCAAGACCCCCATATGTTTGCAGTGGCAAAAAAACATGCCTGTCCCATATGTTTGATGCACAACAAAACCACCGTTGGGGCCATACGCAAAACCCATACTGGCACCGCATATATGGCGGAACATATGGATAATTATATGGATTCGTTATTAAATGATATGCGTGCTTTGGCAAACGATGCCATACAAAATGGCATCCCCCCAGAACAGATTATTCTTGACCCCGGATTGGCATTTGGTAAGACCGTGCAACAAAATTTACAAATTATCAAGCATGTGCCAGATATACAAAAATTGGGCTATCCGCTGTTGTTAGGGGCATCGAGAAAATCCTTCATTGGCGAAGTTTTACACACGCAAGTAGCGGATCGCACCATTGGGACCTGTGCCATTAACGCCCTTGCCACAGGGTATGGGGTGGATATAATACGGGTACACGATGTACACCAAAATTTGCATGCGGTGCAAATGGTACAAGCGATACAGGGGGCGTAAACCATGCCCACAGATATATATACAGATATATATATTGCCATTGGTACGAATTTGGGGGATAAACTGCATAACCTGCAACGGGCCATAAGCGTATTAAAAATCCATAATATCAGCATACAAAAGGTATCGAAAGTATATAAAACCGCCCCCATGTATAAAATTAACCAACCGCCATTTTTAAATATGGCAGTGTACGCCAAAACTGACATATCCGCAGAGTGCTTATTAAAAATTTTAAAACATATCGAGGTCGAAGTGGGGCGCACAAAAACATACACCAATGGTCCAAGGATTGTGGATTTGGACATCTTATATTATGGGGATATGATACTGAAATCTGAACACTTACAAATCCCCCACCCCCGTATCAGCGAACGCCCATTTGTGTTGTACCCCATGTGTGACATCGCCCCGAATCACCTGGACCCCCGTACCCAAAAAACCATAAAACATATGGCAGATGCGATTCCACATGCCCCCGATATATCCGTGTATGCAGAAATATTATGAGCCTAAGCCAACATATCGCCCACATGTAATGTAACACCATTTAAGAAATCTTGTGCCGCCACAGGTTTTTTTCCCTGTTTTTGCAGAGTTGTTATGGTCAAAGCCGTATTATTGCCACAGGCTATTTGCAGGGGGCGTATGGATATGATACTGCCCTCAGGTTGGGTGTGGGAAATGTCGGATATATATGCATCGATAATTTTTACCGTTTGTCCATTAATGGGGGTTTGGGTTCCTAACCCGCCATATAAGGCACGAATTTTATTATAAATATGGGTGGCAGACTGATACCAATCGATACCAGATTCGAATTTTTGTAATTTATGGGCGTATGTTATACCCCGTTCGGATTGGGGGGTGGGGCTGCATGTGCCAATCGTCTTTAAAGCCTGTAATATGGCATGGGCGGTCAGGTCGGATAATATATCATGTAATTCCGCCCCGTTCATGCGTGGGGGGATATGGACCGGGTGGGTGCTGATCACATCACCCGTATCCAAACCCGCATCCATTTGCATGACACATACGCCTGTGGTCGTATCGCCCGCCTCAATCGCCCGTTGGATGGGGCTTGCCCCCCGCCATCTGGGCAACAGCGAAGCATGCCCATTAATACACCCATACATAGGGGTGGTTAGCACAGATTGGGGCAATATAATACCATATGCCACCACCACCAATATATCAAGATTATAGGATTGTAAGGTGGCAATATCCGCATCGTCTTTAAAGTGTATGGGGGTTAAAACTGTAATACCCAAATCCTGTGCCACCGCATGCACAGGACAAGGGGTAAGGTGTTTGCCCCGTCCTTTGCGACGGGGGGGTTGGGTATATACGACAGGGACTTGGTACCCCGCATTTATCAAGGCTTGTAAGGTGGCGACAGAATATGTGGGAGTCCCCATAAACCCTATACGCATAATATTTTTCCCTTATTCTTGATGTAAACGATTAAATTTTTCCGCCTTTTTCAACAACATGCTACGTTTTAATTTCGATAGATAATCGATAAACAATACACCATTTAAGTGATCCACTTCATGTTGAATACAAGTGGCCAGCAATCCGTCCATAGTCATTTCATGGGGATTGCCATTTTCGTCCAAATATTTTACGGTAACTTCGGATGGACGGGTAATTTCCGCTTTGGCGGTGGGAATCGACAAACAGCCCTCGTTCAAAGTGCTGGTATCATCGGATGTCCAAGTGATTTCTGGATTAACCATTTTGTATATAACGGAGTCTTCATCCGCACCTGTGCAATCCATTACTACCAACCTGTGCAACAGACCCACTTGATTTGCCGCCAAGCCAATACCGCCTTCCTCATACATCACCCGTACCATTTCATCCAAGTAATAACGGATTTCATCCGTAACCTGTGCCACAGGTTCCGCCACCTGCAATAATACAGTATCGGGCACATAAACAAGTGATAATTTTTTAAATGAACTTGACATAATACATATTTTCCTTTTAATATACAATTTAAAAGAATGTAATACTTTATTGTAAAAAGGTCAAATTATTATGGAAATTATTTTGTTAGTTAGTTTTATCATTGGCGGTGGTGTTGGATTTATTATTGGATATATAATACGCAAACCACAACATGTGGATACCACCCGAATGGATACATTAGAGCAAGAAAATAAACACTTGTTGGAAGAAAAAGGTCGTTTAGAAGCCACTTTGGACCAACAACAACAATGGGAACAAAAGATAACCCATGCGGTAAAAAATATAAGTGAACACTCCAATAAAAATCTCATAGACCAATTATTAAGTACCCACAACAAACAAGCAGAAGAAAATCGTAAACAAACCCAATTAGATTTTCAAGAAAAAGAAAAAGTATTCCACAATCATGTAAAGGACTTAACCGCAACCATTGGGGTGCTAAAATCAGATGTGGAAAAAAATACAAATCTTGGGGAAACTTTAAAAAGTGCATTTTCCTCATCCGCTAATATTGGCAGTGCCACCGAAACTATATTGGAAAACACTCTGGAAAGTTTTAATTTTCGAAATGGTATTGATTTTTTTACCCAATTTTCTACCGCCAGTTTACGGGCGGATGCGATTGTTATATTACCCGATGACAACGCCCTTGTAATTGATGCAAAGGCTAGCAAATTCATATACGATCTGGCTGAGGCAGAACAACAAAACGACCCAACCGCCATCCAACACGCAAAAAACAACCTAAAACACAGTATGAATACGCACTTAAAAACGCTTGCTAGTAAAGAATACGCCAAAGAAGTACAAAAGGAGTTAAATGCCAAACAACACACTTCCATATTGCGGGAAAATATCCCTACCATTATGTTCGTTCCCAATGAAGCAGCGATTGAAAAAATCCAAAATGCCGACCCAAATTTTCAACGCAAAGCCTCAGAAAAAGGTATTTTTGTGTGCGGTCCCACTGGGTTATGGATCGCCATTGGTATCGCCAAGCAAAAGGTAGAATTGCATAAAAAAATCAAAAATTATGAGGATATTGCAAAATGGACTGAAGATGTATTAAAGAATGTACAAAAAATCTTTAAAGATACCGAAGAGATCAAACGAGGACTAGGTATTGTACAAAAGGGATACAATGGTGTAACAACCACTTTAAACAAAAATATCCCCATACGGGTACGAAAAATGGAACACTTGGGTATCCCAGAACACAAAGATATTAAAGAGTTAGAACAACTGGAAAACCAAGAATAAAAGTTTTAATACTCCGATTTTCTCGGGATTTTTTCTCTTGGGATTTGATGTATCCCCTTACCCTTTATCTGGCATGGTTTTCATTAAGGCATCGACCACACTTGGATCCGTTAAGGTGCTGGTGTCGCCAAAATCTTCGCAGTCGTTGTTGGCGATTTTTCTGAGGATTCTGCGCATGATTTTACCCGACCGAGTTTTTGGTAATGCGGGGGTAAAATGTACAAAGTCCAAATGGGCAATCGGTCCGATTTTTTCCCGTACCAGTGCGTTTACATCTTTTTGCAGTTGTGGGCTTATTGCAATACCATCTTTAACAATACAAAACGCATATACGCCTTCGCCTTTAATGGGGTGGTGGTATCCCACAACGGCACTTTCGGCAATATGGTCATGTTCATCGATAGCATCCTCGATTTCTGCTGTGCCCAAGCGATGTCCCGATACATTTAACACATCGTCCATCCGCCCTGTAATACGAATATATCCGTCCGCATCCCGCACAGCCCCATCGCCAGTAAAGTAATGCCCATCGATTTCAGAAAAATATGTATCCAAAAATCGCTGTTGATTATTGTAAATGGTACGGGCTTGTCCGGGCCAGGACTGTTTCATACAGAATCGTCCGCTACCTTCACCGATAACTTCGTTGCCCGCTTCGTCAAAAATGGCGGGCTGTACGCCAAAGAAGGGGAAAGTCGCCTTACTGGGCTTCATATCCCACAAAAACGGCACAGGTGCCACCAATACCCCCCCCGTTTCCGTTTGCCACCAAGTATCGACAATGGGGCAATTTTTATGTCCGACCACATCAAAGTACCATTCCCATGCTTCCACATTGATGGGTTCGCCCACGGAGCCCAAAATCCGTAAACTGTCACGGGTGGTGCTGTTAAGATACGAATCGCCCATTGCCAACAACGCCCGAATAGCCGTCGGTGCCGTATAAAAAATATTGACCTTGTGTGTATCGACAATCTGCCAAAAGCGGGAGGCATCTGGATAAGTGGGCACCCCGGAAAATACCAATGTATTTGCCCCCGCACTTAACGGACCATATACAATGTATGAATGCCCTGTAATCCACCCCACATCAGCGGTACACCAATATACTTCGTTTTCCCGATAATCGAATAAGGTTTCAAAGGTCAGATTGGCATACACCATATATCCCCCCGTGGTGTGCACCAATCCCTTGGGCGTTCCCGTCGACCCAGAGGTGTATAAAATAAATAATGGGGCTTCCGCATGCATCGGTTCACAAGGACAATCGGCGGTGACCGTTTGTGCCATATGGCTGTATAAAACATCTTTGGTTTCCATATGAACGGGTACATCGCTGATGTCGACCACAACCACATTTTTAACTTGGGGGCACATGGCAATCGCCTTATCCACATTGTGTTTTAATGGAACAGATTTCCCCCCCCTGCGGGCTTCATTGGCGGTAATAACATATTGCGAATGACAATCGTTAATGCGTTTTGCCAAACTATCGGCACTAAACCCCCCAAAAACAACACTGTGCACCGCCCCAATACGGGCACATGCCAGCATGGCAAATACCGCATGTGGTGTCATGGGCATATAAATTGTAACCACATCCCCCTTGGTTACACCCAATTTTTTTAACACATTGGCAAAGGTGGCAACCTCAGTTTTTAATTGCCCATATGTATATGTTTTCGATGTATTAGGGGTATCGTCTTCCCAAGTAATGGCAATTTTATTGGGGGTGGTATCCGCATGTCTGTCGACACAGTTATAACAGGCATTTAAAACCCCGTCTTCGAACCATTTAATAACAAAATTATCTTTGTTATAATCTGTGTGTTTTATCTGGGTGGGAAATGTATACCAATCGATACGCTGTGCCATATGTGCCCAAAAAGTATCTGGGTGTTGGACAGATTGTACATACAAATCTTGAAATTCTTGGTTGGTGTAAGCATGGTGTACACCTTCGATGGCAATACGGGTTTCACTGTCAAGCGTTTTATCGATCATTTTAAGCCTCTCTCTCTTTTTACCATATACGACAACATTCATAATAGGTCAAGGTACATAAAAAGTCAACATATAGAAAACCGTTTTATATCCACCCACACAAAAAAAGGGGAATATACCCCCCTTATTTGCCCCCTTATTTGTTATGTGTGTATCAGTATGTATTATGCATCGGTTTCTGTTTCTGCTGGGTTGGGTGTGTCTATTTCTGTGTCGGCTTCTGTGTATTCTTCCGCTAATATTTCTTCGGCTACTTTTGCCATTTCTTCCGCCTGTTGTTGGGCAATTTCTGCGGCAATGCGGGCATCTTCTTCGGCGGCGGTTACAACGGCCGATTCCCCACGGGCAACCCTTTGTGCTTGTAATTCAGCCTCTTCTTCCGATTGTGCCACATTAATTTGAACTTCCACAGTTACCTCAGGGTGTAAGGCAATTTTAAAGGTAAAGTATCCAATGGTTTTAATGGGATTTTCCATAATCACATTGTTACGGGTAAGGGTTTCCCCAGACATCTCAGACAATGCCACGGCAATATCACGGGTGGTCACGGACCCATACAATTGCCCAGAATCCGATGCCGCCCGAATAATAACCACCGCTTTATCAGCAATTTTTTCACCGATAATATCAGCAATGGCTTTTTTATCCGCATTGGCTTTGGCAATGGTTTCTTTTTGGGCTTCGAAAACTGCAATGTTTTCTTTGGTTGCCCGAAGGGCTTTGCCCTGTGGCAACAAGTAATTGCGGGCAAAACCGGGTTTTACAGTAACCATGTCACCCAAGGCACCCAGATTTTCAATGCGTTCCAATAAAATAATTTGCATAATATCGCCCCCCTTATTTCATAGTATAAGGCATCAAACCTATGTAACGGGATCGTTTGATGGCTTTTGCCAATTGGCGTTGTTTTTTTGCCGATACAGATGTAATCCGCGCAGGCACGATTTTGCCTTTTTCAGATACAAAACGGTGTAACATCTGTACATCTTTGTAATCAATTTCAAGGGCATTTTCACCAGAAAATGGGCACATTTTCTTGCGCCGAAAAAATGGTTTACGGTTCATAATCTGTGTCCCCCTTATGCGATTTTTTCGTCGGCACTTTTGATGCCAACACTGTCTTCTGTGATAAGTTGTGCCGTGCGAATCGTCATATAGCGAATCACATTTTCGCTCAGACGCATACGCCGTTCCATTTCTTTTACCGCATCATGGGGGGCATCGTAATTGAATAATACAATATGTCCCTTGCGGTTTTTTTTGATACGATAGGCTAAGGTTTTCAAGCCCCAGTTTTCAAAACGCCCCATTTTGCCATCCGCATCCGTAATAATAGATTGAAAAGAATCCGCCAAGCTATCCACCTGTTGCGTGGAAATATCCTGACGGCATATAAAAATAGTCTCATAACTACGCATAATAAAAATTCCCTTATGGTTTATAAAACGATTAGTGCATGCACCCATGCCACCCTAATCAAAGCCACGCCCAAATATGTGTTTATACACAATTTATACACATTGGAACTTGTGGCAAGGGTTTTGTGCCACACCTTATGCACGGCACTTCGTATGCGTATATACACCAATATACAACCAAATGCAACAATAAATGTGCATAAAATATTATGAAGTTTACATATTTAATATATTTGTATAAGTGTCCCGAAAATACATTGCATTATTCATAAAAAGTGCATACAATACAAAAATCATAAAATGTACCCTTATTAGGAATATGTTATCATGAATGAAGAAGAGTTGGATTTAAATACTTTGGACGACACAGAATTAACTGAGCAGATGTGGGACGACCTGTACGATGGCTTAAATGATGAAATCGTTGAAGGTACGCAAATTTTGCTCAGTCGAGGGTGGGAACCGTACAAAGTTTTAACCGAAGCCTTGGTCGAAGGCATGCGAATTGTCGGCGATGATTTCCGTGACGGTATCTTATTTGTACCAGAGGTCTTAATGTCCGCTAATGCCATGAAAGCAGGTATGGCAATTTTACGCCCCTTATTGGCGGAATCTGGTGCCCCTCGGTTGGGAATCTTGGTGATTGGCACAGTCAAAGGCGATATTCATGACATCGGTAAAAACTTGGTCGGTATGATGATGGAAGGGGCAGGATTTGATGTCATTGATTTGGGTATTAACACGGATGCGGATCAATTTATCACCGCCATGAACGATAATAATGCGGATATTTTGGGAATGTCCGCATTATTGACAACCACTATGCCCTATATGAAAGTGGTGATTGATACTTTAAAACAACAAAACAAACGCAACGATTATATTATTATGGTGGGCGGTGCCCCATTAAATGCGGAATTTGGTCGGGAAGTCGGGGCAGATGCCTATTGTTCCGATGCTGCGGTGGCGGTTGAAACCGCCAAAAAACTTATGCTCGAGCGGGCGGGTGCATAACCATGGCACAGCTCATAGAAATATGGTGGAAGGACATTCCCGCCCAAATTATCGTCAAGAAATCCCGACGGGAACAGTACAAATATGTATTGGAAGAAAGGTTCGAAAAAGCCATAGACCGCATGGCAATGCGTGAACGAAGTATAAATGCGGATGCGTATGTATCGGGATTTAGAAAAACCATCCCTGTACCCATTGATGGCAACGATTTACAAAAAATAGCCACCGCACGGGGCAAGGAGCTAGAAAACGCATTCACAGACGAAAAATTAGAGAAAATTATACAATCCGCAAAAATATAGTTATAAAATATGCTTATACAGACTCCGTATGTTTTTGTTGTTGGTGGTGCCACATATGGGCGTATTTACCATTTTGTTGTAATAATTCTGTGTGTGTACCTCGTTCCACTATTTTTCCTTTGTCCAATACCAAAATCATATTTGCATCCACAATAGTCGATAATCTGTGGGCAATGGCAATAACTGTCCTACCGTCTGATACAGCCCTTAGATTTTTTTGAATTTGCGATTCTGTTGCTGTGTCCAAGGCGGATGTTGCCTCATCCAATAATAATATTTTGGGATCTTTTAACAAAGTACGGGCAATGCCCACCCGCTGTTTTTCACCCCCAGATAATTTTAATCCCCGCTCCCCTACCATAGTATCATATCCCTCCGGTAACGATGTAATAAAATCGTGTAATTGGGCTTGTTTGGCAACCTGTTCAATTTGGTTATGGGTGGCATTCGGATTACCATAACACAGATTATAATAAATTGTATTGTTAAACAACACAGTATCTTGGGGAATCACACCAATATTATCATGCAGGCTGAATTGTGTAACCTGTGTTATGTCCTGTGCATCAATGGTTACCATACCCGATTGTATATCATAAAATCGGAACAATATCCGTCCGATAGTCGATTTTCCCGCCCCAGACGCCCCCACAATTGCCACCGTATGTCCAGGGGGCACATCAAATGATATATCGTGTAAAATGTGCCTGTCCTGTGTATAGGCAAACGATACATTTTTAAACGCAACATGTCCCTTTGACACTTGTAAAGGGGGTGCATTCGGAGTATCCAAAATTTCCGCAGGTTGACTTAGCAAATTAAACGCATCCCCCATATCGACCAAGGCTTGGCGTAAGCGGTTATACATAAATCCCAAAAAATCCAACGGCATCATCACCTGCATCATATATGCGTGAATCATAACAAAATCCCCGACTGTCATAGTGCCATTTTGCACATCCCATACGCCCATTACCAACACACATGCAAACGCCACATTGACAATAAAGGCTTGCCCTAAATTTAAAACCGCCAAAGATCGATATGAACGCACAGTGGCATCGCCATATTCGCCAATGGTTTTTCTGTATTGGTTGATTTCGTGCTGTTCTGCATTAAAATATTTTACGGTTTCAAAGTTTAACATACCATCCAATGCCCCTTGGGTCGCCTGACGGTCTTTGGCATTCATTTCCTTACGAATTTCCACCCGCCATTCGGTCATCATACTGGTAAATAGCACATATGATATAAACATAACCGCAATAATAAAAAAATACCAAAAATCAAACACAACCACCAATATAACGGCAATCACCACCAGCTCAAAAAATAAGGGTCCAATGTGAAAAATGATAACTTGTAATAGGGATTCAACACCACGGATACAGCGGTCGATAATACGGCTTAACGCCCCTGTTTGACGGGTGATATGATACCGCATAGACAAATTGTGAATTTGTGTGATAATTTGCACCCCAATATGCTGTAACGCCTGTTGTTCCACACGAATAAACACAAAATTGCGTACCTCATTAAATGCCACCCGCACAAAACGGGCAACCATATATGCCACAACAACACCACTGATTCCGAGCACAACCGTCCATTGCGAAAACCCACCATTGGTTTGGCTCATGGCATCGACGGCGGTTTTATAAAAAAATGGGGTTGCCACCGCAACCAATTTTGCCACAATCAAACTACCAACAGAAATAAGTACACGCCACCGTACCCCTGATGATGCCTGTGTCCACAAATGTGGCAACATTGCCCGCATCGTACGCATGGCATTATACCAATTGTTTTGAACATGCTGGGTACGCAGAAAATCTCGTCTCATAGGGGAACTCCATTATTAAATAGGCACTTAGATACAGCCCCAATATAAAAGATTTTTGCACACTTTTCAAGATATAAGGAAAAATTTACCCCTATACATATTTTAATCCTAAAAAAATAAAAAAAGGCTTGTAATACGACAATAAATATTATACAAGTCTAAATATAAAGTGTGGTCGGGTAGCTCAGTTGGTAGAGCAATGGATTGAAGATCCGTGTGTCGACAGTTCAAGTCTGTCTCCGACCACCATTATAGTTAGGTATAGTTGTTTGTCACTTTATTTGGCTTTTTTATATATCAATTTTAAGTTTTGATAAATCAAAATATCGTTCAAATGAAGAAAGATTTTCCTGCACTTTCGCATTCTGCAACAATAACATAAAAGCCATTTCCCCCCATGTGCTAAATGCTTTTTCTACTGCTAGTTCCCCTTCATAATCGATTACATCTGCGAACTCATTTTGGCAAGAGTTAAGAATAAAAATCATAAAATTTGCCATTTTTCTATCCAACGCATCATGTAATTCTTGGTCGAAGGTAACAGAATGTACTCCCCTTATCCTCGGATGTGATACCATAGCAGAAATGAGCCAATTTATCAAAATTACCTTATTCTCATCAGATGTATTTCCAATCATACAATATGTAAGTCTTTGACTGTAATCGCTTGCACTAGCATTACTAAAAGTGAATGAAAATAATAATAGAAAAACAAAAATACACTTTTTAATCATCATGATACTCCTTTAATTTTATATGAACACACCCTTAAATGGTATCATAATAATACATATTATTCAAGACATTTTACTCCACAGTCACAGACTTTGCTAAATTTCTGGGTTGGTCTACATCGGTGCCTTTGAATACGGCACAGTGATATGCCAATAACTGGGCGGGGATGGTGTATAGTATGGGGGCAACCAAGGGGTCTATGTCGGGGACGACCAAGTTGTCGAATGGTATATCAGTCATGGCACGCATTTTATCGACCCCCGCTTGGTCGGACATAAATACCACTTTCCCCCCCCGTGCAAGGGTCTCTTGTACATTGCCCACTGTCTTTTCAAACAACACATCACTAGGGGCGGTAACAATAATCGGCACCTGTTCATCAATTAAAGCAATCGGACCGTGTTTCATTTCGCCCGCCGGGTATCCTTCCGCATGGATATAAGATATTTCTTTTAATTTTAATGCCCCTTCCATGGCAATGGGATAATTCACCCCCCGCCCCAAGAACAATACATCACGGGCTTCGGACACTTTGCGGGCAATATTTTGAATGTCTTCGGACATGGCAAGAACTTTTGACACCGCCTCTGGCAATGTCAGCAAAGCGGACACATAGCGATGTTCCAATTCCATAGGCAACTGTCCCCGTGTCTTCGCCATGCACAGCACCGCCGATAGCAACACTGTTAATTGTGTGGTAAACGCCTTAGTCGATGCCACCCCTATTTCTGGACCCGCTAAGGTTTGCAATACGGCATCCGATTCACGGGCTATGGTGGATTCTAAGACATTGACAATGGATAAAATGGTTTGATTTTTGCTTTTGCAATACTTTAATGCCTCCAAAGTATCCATGGTTTCGCCCGATTGGCTGATAAATATTGCCAACCCCTTATCAAATAGGGGGGGTTCCCGATACCGCATTTCCGATGCCACATCAATTTCCACAGGAATACCCATCAGTTTTTCAATCCAGTATTTCGCCACTAATCCCGCATAAAATGCCGTACCACAGGCGGACATTACCACACGGTTTAAACGCATAATATCTATGTCTAAGGGGGGTAAGGTTAAAGTTTGTTCAGCGGGGTTAATAAAAGTTGCCAAAGTATCCCCAATAACAGTCGGCTGTTCGTAAATTTCCTTTTCCATAAAGTGACGAAAATTCCCCTTACCGATACTTGCCCCCGTTAGGGCGGTTTTTACCACTGGTCGCTTAACGCACTGATTATTCGCATCGTAAATTTGTACTGTATCGTTGCTGGCATACACAAAATCCCCATCTTGCAAGTAACAAATATCTTGGCTGAATGGGGCAAGGGCAAGGGCATCTGACCCAAAATAAATTTCATCGTCGCCCATACCCAACGCCAAAGGTGAGCCTTTTCTGGCACCCATCATCACATCGTCATGTCCCGAAAATATCATACACAACGCAAATGCCCCATGTAATTTCGGTAACATATCTTGTACTGCCTGCAATGGTGTTAAACCTTGTTGCAAGGATTGGGTTAAAATATGCACCACCACCTCTGTATCCGTTTCTGATTCCATATGCATAGGCTGTAACCCCAGTTCTGCAATCAATTCCCGATAATTTTCAATGATACCATTATGCACCACCGCAACATGGTCGCTCATATGTGGGTGGGCGTTATTTTCCGATGGTACACCATGGGTTGCCCAGCGGGTATGCCCAATACCCGTTGTACCTTGAATGGGCTTTTGATCGATAATTTTTTGTAAATTGACAATTTTACCCGATGCCCGACGGCGATTTAAGACCCCAGACGACAGCACAGCAATTCCCGTCGAATCATACCCCCGATATTCTAGCCTTTTTAACCCATCTAGCAATAATTCTGATGCTTTGTGATTGCCGATAACACCAATAATACCGCACATATTTTTATCCTTTTGATATGTTTTTTACAGTGGGAATTTACCCATATCGTATTACTTATTGCCATTTTTTCGGGAGCGTAATACAGATCCTACCCCATTTTTATTGACCTGTTTTGTCCGTGACAGTCCCAATGCCCCGTCTGGTACATCATGGGTAATAACCGATCCCGCACCGATTAGAGTATTATCCCCCAAAGTTAGGGGGGCAACCAACGCTGTGTTTGACCCCACAAATACATTATTACCCATTGTGGTATGGTGTTTATTATGCCCATCATAATTACAGGTAATCGTACCCGCACCGATATTACAATTTTCACCAAGGGTGCTGTCGCCCACATAGGACAGGTGATTTACTTTGCTTCCCTGTCCCAAGGTGGCATTTTTAACTTCCACAAAGTTTCCAATTTTTACCCCTTTTTGCAATATGGTATTGGGGCGTAATCTGGCAAATGGTCCCACGGTTACATAATTGCCAATTTGTGCCCCTTCAATATGCGAAAACGCCCGAATATGCACGCCATCACCAATGTGTACCCCCTCGCCAAAATATACATTCGGTTCAATACTTACATCCGCCCCCAGTTGTGTATCCCACGCAAAATAAACGGTTTCAGGGGCGGACATCAATGTACCATTTGCCAACACCTGCATACGCTTGTGATGTTGAAATATGGCTTCTGCCCTTGCCAAATCTATTTTAGAATCACAGCCCATAAGCAATTTTTCATCCGCCACATCATACGCAACAGACAATCCCCTTTGTGTGGCCAAGCGGATAATATCCGTCAGATAATATTCATTCTTGGCATTATCGTTGTCAATTTTATCCACCAAATCAAATAAAATTTTGGCATCAACCGCCATAATACCACTGTAACATACATCAATGGCAATCTGTTCAGCGGTACATTCTTTGTGTTCGATAACCGCATGTACAGAATCCATATGGTCGACAACAATCCGTCCATATCCCGTTGGGTCGGTGGTACGAAAACCCATAATGGCGACATGGGCATTTTTTTGTATCCGGGTTTTAATAAGACTAATGATAATCTGGGGGGTAATAAGCGGTGTATCCCCGTTTAAAATAACAATAGTCCCATCGCCAAAATCTTTAAAATCATTATAACATACTTTAACCGCCGCCCCTGTACCAGAAAAATCGTCTTGCATGACCGTACGCATGGGATTAACGGTTGCAGATACCTCCTGTGCATTATGGGGACCGACAACCACAACGCCCTCTTGGGGTTCGATATCCAGTACCGCATTTAACACCCAATTCACCATGGGCAAACCGCCCACAGGATGTAAAACTTTGTTTAATGAAGACCGCATACGGGTGCCCTGCCCCGCCGCCATAATAATAAAGCCAACTTTGCCCAATGCCAAAATATCATCTGTGTGTGAATCTGTATGTAACATAGATACCCCTAGGATACCCCCTTGATATTGTTATATCCTATTAACAGGATAACAAAAACAGAGTAAATACCCCTTCAATATATTACAAAAACATCGTAATCTATTGAAATAAAATGTAAATAATTATGCAAATAAAGCGTCAAATTCGCCCTTTGCCTCCAACGACATAACATCGTCACACCCCCCAATTGGCACATCATCCACCAAAGATTGTGGAACTGTGCGGGCATTGGGTATGCGTTCTTCCATTTCGGACCGCAATTCTGGGTGGGCGGTAACATCATAAACAATCGGGTCTAAATCCTTTGAATCATAAAAATCCAATATGCGAATGCAAAATGGACAAGTGGGTTTAACATACACTTCTAACTTTTTCATTATACTCTCCTTTGGATAAATAATGGTAAAAATATACTAAAATATACTATGTTTAACCACCATACCCCATTTGACTTTTTTTGTCCATACAGAAACCAGCATATTTTTTAAATTTTGACTTCTATATATTTATGATGTACATTTAGGGGTATGCGGTTTATCATGTATCATATATCAATATTTTGTATGCTTGTTACCTTTGTACAAGCGGGGGGTATGTTTGCTGTGGGCGATACCATACATGGTAAAGTCTGGGTCATAGATGGCGATAGCATCCGCTTGACGCACAGCAATCACACAAAAACTGAGGTACGGATATTCGGCATTGATGCCCCCGAATACGACACAGATGCGGGACAATCAGCCAAATATTTCTTAATTAACACCGTAAAAGCCAGCAACCGCAACGCCACCTGTCACATCATTAACATAGACCGATACCAACGATATGTCAGCCAATGTATCCTACACAAAAAAAATGGGGACATAGACATGGGACTGCACATGTTAAAAAATAACCATGCCAAATATTTCGGGCGGTATATGCACTTAAAATCTGTACCACAAGGATTACAAAGACAGTATGAAAAATATAAACAAGCGGTCAATACACTTGCCATTGGCGATACCATAAATGGTAAAGTCTGGGTCATAGATGGCGATAGCATCCGCCTGACACACAGCAATCATACAGAAACCGAGATACGGATATTCGGCATTGATGCCCCCGAATACGACACAGATGCGGGACAGTCAGCCAAATATTTCTTAATCAACACTGTAAAAGCCAGCAACCGCAACGCCACTTGTTATATCATTGACATAGACCGATACAAAAGATATGTCAGCCAATGCACCCTACACACAAAAAATGGCGATATAGACATGGGACTGCACATGTTAAAAAATAACCATGCCCAATATTTCGGACGGTATATGCACTTAAAATCTGTGCCACAAGGGTTACAAAAACAATACGAAAAATACAAGTAAATACCTATGGCTTTTCGGTATCCATCGACTGTTCCGTCGACTGTTCTGTGTCAATGCCATGGTGTCCTAAGTACGATACGGCGGTATCTTTACCCATGTATTTTTTTAACGCTTTCAGGGGCATATAACGCATATCCATAACGATTAACCCATCCAAGGAATCGTTAAAATCTGGATCAATGGAAAACCCAGCTATTTTGCCATTCATGCGTAAATATTGCTTTAATAACACAGGCACAGATTTGCCATCATCCATACGGCTGATTACCGCAGAAGTACGATTGATACAATCCAATCCCCCCAACATGTCTTCGGTCCAATGAATGGGAATATTAGGCAACGATTTATACCCATATACATACTTGGACTTATCATGTGCATAATAATATTTGCGTAACACATCGACCATTAAATGCCGGGCTTCCATGGTGTATTCGCTGCTGATACTAACGGGTCCAAACAAATGGGTATATTCGGGGCGACGGCTGATAAAAACACCGATTCCCCGCCACAATAAAAACAGTGCATTACGATGCCCTTGGTATTGCGAAACAATAAACGACCGTCCCAATTCAATCGCCTTCATATTGCGGTTCAAGGATGTAACGAATCTTCGATCAAATCGAAACGATTCACGACTGTATAACCCTTTGGAGCCAAATTTTGTAATAATTTCATCCGCCAACCCCAATCGATATGCCCCCACTAGGTTTTGATTTTCCCTGTCCCAAATAAACAGATGGTGATAATATTCATCAAATTCATCCAAATCAAGGGATTTTCCCGTACCTTCTGCATTCATGCGAAAGGTTTCTTCCCGACACCGTCCCAATTCATGTGCCAATGAATCAAGGTGGTTGTATGTGGTGCAATATACATCAAATTCTTCATGGGAAAACAAAAACGCATCTTCGGGCAACATCTTGATATTGTTAATAATATGCTGTGTGGAAAGCCCTTCTGCAATGGGTTCTGCCCATTGTTGCATCATTGTATTATGGGCACATTCAGACGAATTTGATGCCATCATATATGTATTTAAGCGTAAATATTGTACCATTTCATCGGGGGACATATTGGCAATTTCTTTGTATGGAATGGCTTGTGATATACGCAAATTAACAATGCGGTTGCGTTTACGGATAAGTTCCCGTCCCAACATTAAAGTCCCCAACACAGGGCGAATTTTACGGGCCATATAAAATATTTTTGAATTTTTATCGTCAATATAAATCGGTACTGTTGTAGCTTGGTGTTTACGCACCAAACTGGTAACAGATTTTGACCATTCTTTATCCTCAATATATTTATGGCGTTTTTTATAATCATGGCGTTTACGACGCTTGGCATTCGATACTTCCCCGGCGGGAAATACCAACAATAATCCCCCTTTTGCCAAATGGTTATGGGCAATTTTTAACGCCATAGCATTTTTACGCACCGCATCTTTACCAAATACATCAACACCAATAAACAGTGCGTCTAGTTCTGGGATCATTTTTAAAAACTCATTGGCAAGAATTTGAATATCAGGGCGAATTGACAATAATACTTTTGCCAAAATTACCCCTTCGATACACCCACTTGGATGATTCGCCACCACTACCGTTGGACCCGATTTCGGAATATTGTCCACATGACCAAACGCCACTTTGTAATCCACCATTAAACTGGACAATACAAAATCAAGAAATCCTTCAATACTGACATCATCATTTTTCTTATCATATACTTTACTGAGATACCGCAATCCCACAATGCGTTCTAAAATCCATTCCATCACACCAAAAGGTGTTTTTCGGGGAATATAAAACGGATTTTTATTATTCTGTGTTGTCATAGTTTCTTATTACATCCCAATTTCCATATGCAGTATGTATAAATTATGTTTATTGTGCATTTAAGCCTTACTTAAAATCATCAGATGCCCTATGCACCCTATCCCTAACATAATACACAAAAATAATTTTTTAACCACCCCATAATTTTAATAACATATTTTTGATAAATTTTATCTTGCACAGTCAAAAAAATAATGATATAAAGCCACCTGTGTACGCCGGCATAGCTCAGTTGGTAGAGCATCTGATTTGTAATCAGAGGGTCGGGAGTTCAAGTCTCTCTGCCGGCACCATTTTCTAAGAAATCTATTGATTTTTATATTCCTTGTATTAACTTAGTGTGTGTTCTAGTTTGTTTTTGGTGGCTTGCCAATGGGGGTATATCATGCTGAGGAATTGCCAGAAGTCTTTGCCATGGTGCATGTGATATTGGTGGCATAGTTCATGGATTATGACATAATCGATACAGTCCACTGACGCCTTTATTAAAAGAGTATTTAAGGTCATAACATTATTTTTAGACAACGCCCCCCAACGGGTTTTCATGCGTCTTATGTGTAGGGTCGGGGGGTGAAAATAAGGGTGGTGTTGTAAGCATATGTCGAGCCGTTCAACGAATTTTTGCTTTGCTTGTTTCAGATACCAAGCATGTAATTTCTTTTCCACTTGTTGGGACATATCCGCAGGTACCCAAAAATAACCGTCTTTTAGTTTTACGGGTTGTGTGTCCTGTGGTAATACTTTTAACCTGTATTGTCGCCCTAAATATAAATGGGTTTCCCCGCTGACATATTGCCGTGGGGGGGTTAAGGGATTGAATTTTTCAAAGTGTCGCAGTTGTTTGTATATCCAATGTTGCCGTTTTTGCAACAGGGCTTGTAAGGTTTCATACGCACAATCGATGGGTATTTTTATGACAATGTCCATACGAGGGGTGACGGTTATCGACAGGGTTTTGCGGTCGCTTGGCATAACAGTACAGACTTTGTGGTATCCGCCATATGTGTATATAATGGTTTGCATTATACGACCTTATTGTTACGGGCAAGGTTGATTAGTATATCTTGGATTTTGGTTAAATCCTCATCGGACAATGTAATATTATATGGTGTTTCAATTTCATCATATATGTATAATAAAATATCCTGCCGTAACTTGTTTTGTGCATCGGTGTTTTTGTTAAAGTCTACTTTGTGGGTGTACGGACGAATAAAGTGGGTCATATCTTTAATGGCTTTAAGGGTGGTGTCCGTATCAATGTAATCAAATTTTTTCCATACATTGCCGTATATTTTAGCTTCGAAAGTGTTGGGTTCGATACCGTCTGGTAAGTCTTCGTGGCGATTTTCGGTGACTTTATTTCGAATGTCCATAATGTCTTCCAAGTACTTTTCTGCATCCCGGTGTTTTTGAAACGCCTGAATACAGTCTTGTAGTATTTTGGAAAATTTCTTAAAAAATTCCGGGTCTTCTGCCATTTTTTCGGATATGATTTTGTCGGTGGCAAAGGCGATAGTGTCGGCTTTTGATGTGGTGGAAACCCCCATATCATGCAAGACTTTATTTACCTGATGGGTGTTAAGTATGTTAATGGGTTCGATAACGATTGCCACCTCATTTGATATAAGGTTTTTATTCAACAGCCTTTGTATTTCGCCTTTATAACGATGCATATCAAAGCATTCATGAAAGCGACTTTTTGCATCTTTTTTCAGATTTTGATAAAACTGAGTGGTTGTCTTATAATGCTTGATTTGTGTGTCTGTGTGGGTATCGTAAAATTCGACTGTTGACAAAGCAAGTTCCAGTGTACGGGTAAAGTTCTGCACATCCTCATAAAATGTATTTCTGATGTGTGCATCCCGAATGACATCGATATATTGTTCGGTGTCGTGCGTATCCGTAATATGCGTAAAACGGTTTATAAGGGCATGATAATAGGATTCCAGTTTGTTGACCTGTGTATGCACGGCCACCACCGCATTGGCAATATCCGCCTCGTCAAAGTCTTGAAACGCTGTATAGGTGTCTAAGGAGTGTTTTAAATCCCCTAATATGCCCACATAATCAATAATCAATCCATGAATTTTATTGTCATCGTACAATCTGTTGACACGGGCGATGGCTTGCAATAGGGTATGTCCTTTTAGCTCTTTACACAGATACATAACACTGTTGGCGGGGACATCAAAACCTGTTAATAATTTGTCGACCACAATAACAATATCCAAATCACCGTCCTTGAATTGTTTTGTAACTTGTTTGGCATAGGTCTTTTCGTCCCCATATATATCCAACATACGATTATGGAACATGGCAATAGGCGAATCTTGTACATCATGCACATCGGTTTGATGGTGCTTTTTGTCCGCCAAAGTCATAACCACTTGTGTTTTTATATCGTTAAAGGCTTCAAATTCTTGTTGGAATTTTACGGCGGTTTCACGGGATTGAACAACGATTTGTCCTTTGTATCCCAAAGGTTGAATTTGACTGGTAAAGTGTTGGTGTATATCATACACTCGCATTTGAATAACCGGGATCGAATCGTGTATGGCGTTTAATTTGCCATATTTGCGTTTTAGGTCGGCGACTTGTTCAGGCTGTAAATTCTTGGTTATGCGGTCAAACCATATATCAATGCTGTTATGCACTTTGGTTATGGCGTGCCGTCCTTCGTACAGCAATGGGACAATGGCGTTATCTTGTACAGCTTGGTCAATGGCATATTTATCTATGATAGTACCAAATTTATTATAAGTGTTTTTGTCCCCTTTCATAAGCGGTGTTCCCGTAAAGCCCAAGTATGTAGCATTTGGGAAAGTCCGATGCATTTGGGCGGATAACACCCCGTATTGTGTGCGGTGGGCTTCGTCAATCATGATAAAGATGTTGTCGTCCGTGTCGACACATTTACCGTATTTTATAACGGTTTCAAATTTTTGTACTAAGGTGGTGAGTACCCGTGTGCGTTTTTGTTGGATTTTTCCCGCCAAGTCCCGCCCACTGGTACATCGGTGTATGGTGTCTTCGTCATATCCACAGTGCATAAAGGTTTCTGTTATTTGTTCGTCAAGGTCGGTGCGATCGGTAACAACAATAATACGGGGGCTACGCAAGGATTTACACGATGCGATTTTTTCGGCGGTCATAATCATAGTAAGGGATTTCCCCGACCCTTGTGTATGCCATATAACCCCGCCCCGTTTTTTGGGGTCTGTTTGTGTTTGGATACGGTGCATAATTTTCTGTACGGCAAAGTATTGTTGATAGCGGGCGATTTTTTTCTTGTCCGCATCAAACAAAATGCCATCAGCGGATAGCTTCAATAATCTGTCCGGTCGGCATAACGCCACAAGGGTTTTATCTTGTTCGGTTAAGGACGAAAGCGGTTTGGTGGTAAAAGAGTGTGTGCCTAAGTCATAAAAGGCATGTGCATTACAGGGGGTATTGAAAATATTTAATATATCACTTTCATGAATGTGTTGTTCATGCCAGACACTCCAGTATTTTTTAGGTGTCCCGGTGGTGGCGTATTGACAGGGGTATTCGCCGTTTTTTTCATGCTTAGTATTTTTGGTGACAATGAGGATTTGGGCGTATTTATACAAGTGCCTAATACCGTCTGGTTGTTGGTTGCGCATGTGTTGTGATATAGCCTCACCAATGTCAACAGAAGCACTTTTACATTCAATAATGACAAATGGAATACCATTTACAAACAGCACGATGTCCGGGCGATAAGATGTATTAGACCCCGTACGACGAACCGTATATTCGGCGGTCATATGAAATTGATTATTGTCCCAGTTCCGCCAATCGATATAGCGAATAGTTTTTGCCTTGCCATCGGTAAGGACGGTTTCAGAAGTCCCCAACCGTAACAGTTCGTATTTGTCCTTTGCCTCGGCAATAAAATTGGCATCGCCGATGTATTTTAATTTATCAACTACATTTTTCAGACTGCCATCGCTAAAAGTATGCTGTTTGCCATGGGCGGTATAGCGGTTTAAATGGTGTAAATTTTCCAATAAAACATCATCCAAAATAACATTAGACATGTTTTCCCCACGATATTGCCGTGCCGTATCAATGTCGATATACTGATACCCCATAGCCTGCAAAACCCGCAAAGCAGGCAACTGAGAATGATGTTTCTCATCCATTTTCGGGTATGTCATAGTTTTTTCCTTTTGTATGTTTTTGCGTTTAAAAAAAGTATTGACAAATTTTTTACTTTTCCTTACCTGTTACACAAACATTTTTTGCATGAGGGATTTTTTGTATTTTTTTGTTTGGGTTAATTGGGTGTTTAGGGTGGTGATTTTGCTGTCGATGGCGGACAGAAAATCGGCTATTTGTTTTTGTTCGTCTATTGTTGGGATTGTAATATCAATTGAGGATAATATTTCGTTATTTAAATTGTTAATATTGGTGCCAACCATACTGTTGAATATAAACTTTTTGAATTTATTAGAATTCATATAGTAGTATAGAAAATCAGAAATAATAATGCCCTTATTACAACGAATAACACCCATAAAACCACCAAAATAATAAGATGTATCCGATGTAAATAAACATACTTTTCCAATATGTTCCTTACTGCCATTTGACATACATATCATTATATCGTTTTTGACAATGCGTTGATGGTCTTTAATTTCTTTATCTATAAATTTTATATCTGTCAGATTTAGAACACCTGATAAGTCTATGTTATTGGAACGCAATATACATTTTCCTGATTTTCTTTCATCATTTTTACTGTATGTAACACCTCTATGAATGTTGCTAATATCAAGTAACGATTTGATATTCCAATCGGGGTAAGGGGTGCCGTTTGGGTTTTTGAATCTTATTTTTTGGGTGAAAATCTGTTGCATAACCCCTTGTTTATAAGCACACAACAAATCATACTGCCCCTGTAAAATCCCAATCCGCCTGTCGATAACCGACAAAAAATCGGCTATTTGTTTTTGTTCGTCGGGGTGGGGAGTTAAACATGATATTTTTTGAATTTCTTTTTTGTTAATTTCTAAAAATGTAGAACCCGATGCACGGCGTATAAATTCTTTTGTATTGTTTAAAACCCAATAATACCAAAATTCATTATGTTGATTGTCTTTAACTATTAAATTTTGAAATCCTTGGTTTGTGGTACATTCTTGCGTGGTTATGGCAATATCACCAATAGTGGCACGGGTTGATAATAGCATTGTTCCAATGGGTAACAATTTGGCAGAAGATTTTTTAAGTCCCAACCTACTAATTGTTCGTTGACTTTTTGATATGAATTTGTCTTGTAATTCGCTTGGCGTGTACCATATAATATCCCCATTCCAATATTCGGCTTTATTACTTGCAGGCGTGCCACCGCCAACGATATTTGCAATATCCCCCAAGCGTTTAACTTGCCAATCATAATCCCCCCGTCCAACAAATTCAGGAAATCGCAACTCAGGATGTTTTATTGTTTGATTATTCATTTTCGTAATCTGGAAATTGTATCTGTTGACAATTAATATTATGATTTTGACAATATTCTTTTACCTTATTAGAATATTCTTGATTTATTTTATTAGGCTGTTTCTCAACCAATTGCATTATTTTCATGCCGATTTCACTAATTAATAGACCCTGTATCTTGTGTTCTTCTGAAAATATACATAAATAATCGGCGATGAGGAACCCACTTTTTACAGTTGCTGATAAGTTTATATGTATTAACCCTAATGTTTCCAATTCTTTTAAATCTATGAAGTTTATACAAAAATATTTTAATAATTCTTTGGATTCACCAGTATTTATATCAAAGGTAAATATGCCGTTATTTGTGTATGCTAGGTTCAAACCGCTAGATTGAATTAAGATATTAAAATTTGTGGCTTGTTTTTTGCTCATAATTTTTAATTTTTCAATTACTGCAACATCAAATGTATTAGGATTCTTTATTTCTTCAGAAAGCATTTTTGACCATAACATCTGCATTTCTTCCGACGAATATTTTTGTGCTGTGTCCCAAAAGTTTTCCAAAAAGTCCGGGTTGGCTTCGTCTATCTTATCAAAGCTATCTGCGTCTATTTTGGTGCCACCCTTAACAACTCTTTGTAAAATTTGATATTTATTAAAATCTTGCTTTATCTCTTGTTCTGACATATTCGCTAGCAAAAATTCATCTTGCGTGGCGGCACCCTCCCTTATTTTCTTTTGACAATCTACTTGTAACTGCATAAAGTTACTTTGTACTATCCATTTCTGAAAAGTAATATGTGGGTAGGCGATATTTTTAAAGAGGCTACCCACACCATTACACAATCTATCAACGACTTTTATGGGCATACTAACGCCATCTTTTGAAATTTGTACTACATCATTTTTATTGTCTTTATCCGCCATTTTCATTTCTCCTATTCATTAAATTCATACCCCATTATACACCACTTCGCCTAAAAATTGTATGGTTTTTAAAACGGTGTTTCGATCCCCAATTCTTTGCAATATTTAGCGATTTCGGTGTTTACGGTTTCGACTTGTTTATCTAATGCCCGCAGGTCGTTTGTGACTTGGTTTAGGTCTATTTCTGTCTCTTGTTCGAAGGTATCCACATATCGGGGGATGTTTAGGTTGTAGTCATTTTGTTTGATGTCGTCCACGGATACCACCGCACAGTACTTATCCACCGCCGTACGGTTTTTATAGGTACTATGAATAGTCTGTACATGTGCGGGGGTGAGTATATTTTGCTTGCCACTGCTGTCGTAATCGTTGGACGCATCGATAAACACTACATCTTGGCGATGGGCATTTTGTCCGCCTTGTTCCCGTGACCTGTCAAAAATTAAAATCGCCACCGGTATACCAGTGGTGGTAAACATACCAGCGGGCAGACCGATTACCGCATCCAAAATATTTTCTTTGATTAAGGCTTGGCGGATTTTACCCTCAGACGATCCACGGAACAACACCCCATGCGGTACCACCACCGCCACCCGCCCCGACAAAGGTTTGGCGGATGCTACCATATGGCTGATAAACGCATAATCGCCTTTGGACTTTGGGGGAATGCCCCGATAATACCGTTCGTGCTTGTCCGCCCCGGCTGTATCCGCCCCCCATTTGTCCAGACTAAACGGCGGGTTTGCCACCACCACATCAAATTGTTTTAAGCGGTCTTTTTCCAATATCAGCGGGTCTTTTAAAGTATCCCCCCAACGAATATCCGCTGAATCCGTTTGGTGTAAAAACATGTTCATGCGACACATCGCCCAAGTTTGCCCATTGACCTCTTGCCCATATAGGGCGAAATTTTCATTGCCTATGTGCCGTGCGGTTTTAATCAACAACGACCCCGCCCCACACGCTGGGTCATATATGGTATCACCGGCACATGCCCCCGCCAATGTTGCCACCAAGTCAGACACAGCGGATGGGGTAAAGAACTCACCGGCTTTTTTGCCTGCATCAGATCCGAATTTGTCTATGAGGTACATATAAGCCTCACCAATAACATCTTCGGCGACCGTATCGGGGGTTAGGTTTAGGGCATCGCTGTTAAAGTCATCAAGTAAGTTTTGTAACCGCTTGTTACGGTCTTTGACCTTGCCCAAGTTTGGTTCGCTGTTAAAACTGATATTACGAAATACGCCTTCTAGTTTTTCCTTGTTGGCGTCTTCGATAGACGCCAAGGCAATGTCGATCTGTTCACCTAAACTGTCCGCATTATATTGGTCCAGCAGGTCGTAAAAGGACGCCCCCTGTGGGACTATAAACCGTTCGGATGACATCATCATATCTATGCGGGCGTGGTTATCCCTGAATTTCTGCTGATATTCCGCCAATTTCGCACAGTGAATATCAGAAATATATTTCAAAAACAGCATAATTAAAATATAATCCTTATACTGTCCGGCATCGACAACCCCCCGAAAGGTATCACACGCCTTCCATACGGCATCGTTAATTTTTTGTTGTTGTATCTTATCAGTCATAATGTTTTCCTTTGTGTGTGTGTTTTTAAAAAAAGTGTTGACAAATCTTATATAATCTTGTACTGTTCAATTAAGGACCGCGGGATCGTAGTCGACATCTAGGCTTTGGGATTGCCCAGAGCCTTTTTGTTATCTGGGGTATATCTTCATCATATCTGTGTCCTTTATCAATCCATATACATCATTTTTTTCACTTATAATATTATACGCCCTATTTGTTTGTTCGGGTTTTAGGTGGTTTAAACCAATCGGGCGGGCGATTAAGTCGGATATTTGTAATCCTGCTATATTTTCATTTTTTCTGTGTATGCTGAAATTATACGCTATATCCCTAAATTGTGTATTTGTTACGAATGTTTTTTGTTGTCCTTGCACAATGCGTAAAAATTCTAATTCCAAGTCTTTATCTTCGTTTTTTCCACGGGATTCGACAATAATTTCGACCCTTTTTGAACGGTCAGATGGTAACAATTGCGTGTGCAGTCGTTCCATACAGAACAACAACGCCAATTCATATATGTTATTTTCGTTTAAGGTATTTTTTATCTTGGTTTTATCGATGATGGTTGTTATATGAAAGAACTGTAATTCCCGTATAATATGCACTATATCGTCCATAAACTCTTTGTATACAGTAGGTTGATTTAAAAAGACATACTCGAACTTCTTTTTTTGTCTTATGTCAGATTCATGCAAAACAATATTATTATGCCCCCAATATTTCATTTTAAAAGTCGACAGTCTAGGCAACACCACATTACAATAATGGGATTTATCAAACACACAACAGGTTAAAATAAAAATAGGATAATAGGGGTTAATACGCCCAATCCCATGATCGCCACTCTCATCCACATATACGATGTAATCACTATAATTCATTTTTTCCTTACCTGTTACACAAACATTTTTTGCATGAGGGATTTTTTGTATTGTTTTGTTTGGGTGAATTGGGTGTTTAGGGTGGTGATTTTGTTGTCGATGGCAGACAGAAAATCGGCTATTTGTTTTTGTTCGTCTAAACTTGCAAACATTAAACTAAAATTGGAAAAAGTGGATTTGTTAATAATTGGAACTGCTGTTGTTCCTGCAAGGTCAATCAATTTCTTTTTATTATATTCAATTAAATAATATATAAACTCTCCACTATAATTTTCATTTGGGATAATACCATTTATTTGTTGATTAAATGCAGAATCTTCTTTTAAAATGGCATTTAATCCAATCGAAGCAATACAAGTTATGAGTACACTACCTTTTGGTAAAATACGAGCTTTATTTTTACCTATTTCAGATAGTTTAGTGCGTGTATTTTTAATATATTTTTCTGTAAAATCTTTTGCAGTTGCCCAGTTATATAACCCATTTTCATAATTTACTAAGTCTTTTTTAGGTGGTGTATTACCAGTAATCATATTACCAATATCCCCCAATCGCTTAACTTGCCAATCAGGATACTCCGCACCATTGGATTGTTTAAATCTTATTTTTTGGGTGAAAATCTGTTGCATAACACCTTGTTTATAAGTACACAACAAATCATACTGCCCCTGTAAAATCCCAATCCGCCTGTCAATGACCGACAGAAAATCGGCTATTTGTTTTTGTTCGTCGGGGTGGGGTAGGTTTATTTTTTCTTTTAATAAAGATATTTTAGAGATATTAAACCTTGTACTGCCTTGTGCAAGTTTGTACATACATTTACGAAAAGTATTTGATCTAAATAAAAACTGTGAAAATGGCGGATATAAAATATCTTTTAATTTTGGGCGTAAACCAAAACAAAAACTATTTAAATATACTTCTTTGTTATTTAGGTATACAGAACTCATGCCCACTTCTAATGCGGTTTCTGATGAACCTGTGAATATAATATCACCATATTGGACTATGTTTTGCTTTTCGTCATCTTTTAGGTTTACTAAACCACATTTATTTATATCAATATAAGATTTTTCAAATACTTGTTTATATTGAATATATGGTTTTCCACTTCCAAAGTCTTTTTTGGTTTTACCTGAAAGTCCTGCGTATGTATCTGTAATATCCCCCAACCGTTTAACCTGCCAATCATAATCCCCCCGTCCAACAAATTCAGGAAAGCGTAAAACTGGATTCTTTAATTCGGTTTGTGTCATTGTTATTGTTCCTTACTAAACTTCTTTTTGAATATCATATTGTTTTATATTTTTACGCTTCTCTTCTGCATTGTTAATGTATTTTTGTGGACTTTTTATAAAAGCATCCCATTTGACTAGTTCGATGTAAGAATCATTGCTTGTAAACACTTTTGATCCACTTTTAGGACATTTACTTGATGCTCCACCATGCTTATTGTGTCTATTATTACGAATAATGTCAAAAGTTTTTTGCGTTTGATAACATATGCAACAATTTGGACCACAAGAAGCATCCTTAATAAAGTACTCATAAGACCCGTTAGCGTCTGGTAAAATAACTGCAACTATTCCATTACTTTGGCTTGTTTTTTCTCCCCTTTTAATTTTCTTCAATGAATAAGAAATTTCCCATGGTATCCATTGGTCATTTTCTAGTTCTCTTGTTTTCATATGAGGAGAAATCAATACAATAATAATTGAGCTGTCATGTATTTTGTCCTTTAAATTATTCTCTATTGTTTCATCTTTAAACTGACTTAAATCATTGTCGTCTTCTTCACCTTTATAAATATCTGAATCGTCAAGATAATTCTCCATTATTTCGTCAACATAATTTCTTACGGTACTATTTTCCAATATTTTTAAATTTTCTACATTTCTATCAGCGTACTTGTATGAAATAAAAATCTTTTTACCCATTGCATATTTCCTTTAATATAAATTTTACCAATCCTGTATCTGTGATATTCCAAATCGTTAACCCAATTAAACCGCATAAAGCCACATAAAACCAAAGTATTGTTTTGGATTTAATCACAGGCAAATACTTGTGGGTCATGTCGGGTTTCATGGAAAAATCAGTTTTTGTTTGCAAACGCACCCTGTCATACGCTCCACGAAAACAGCGTTCTTGCCATAAATAATAGGCATCCAATAACCCTAATAGTATTATAGGAATTATTATCAAATACATCTTAGGGTCACCGCCCATTCTGAACATTACCGCTAATACAGCAATAACCAAAGCAATCGTCCAGCCTTTAATCCAAAAAGAACACCTTGCCATACGGTCGACAATGTTTTGTATCATCTGCAAATGTATGGTAATTTCTTTTCTATTTTCATTTTTCATTTCATCTGTCCCTTGTGGTACTTTTATTTTACTGTTGTCTTCTGCCATTTATACTTCCCCTATTAACTTAGTCCATATGCCCCATTATACACTACTGCACCCAAAAATTGTACTATTTCATCCCCTGTTTTATATATGTATATGGCAAACCGTTTATGTAATTTTCCAATAAAGATATTTGTTGCTGTCGTAAGAGTTGTAATGCCATAATTTTTGTATACAAATTAGCGATCGTATGTTGTGTTTCCATGCAGGGGAGGGGGATTTTTATATCCGACAGATCCGATTTTGATACAAATTGTATACTTCCCCCTTGTTGCATGGACCTTAGGCGGTTTTGCACTTTATCCGTGTTTAAATAATAGTGTATGTATGCGGGCAATATGTCCGTACCCCTTACCCGCAAAGTAAATACGAACGATGGCGTACTAATATCCCCGCCCTCTGGCACATCATCGCCCACCAACCCCACAGAAAATTTTCCCCGATTGACAACTAATATATCATTTTTCTGTATGGGTTTAATCTTGCTGGTGGCAAACACATTTTCCAATGCTGTGTAATCAATACCCCCCTTATCAATAGACTTGGCAAGTAACAAACGACAGGGATTCCCCCCGGTTTTCACCGTGGTAATGCCATTGTGTATATACACCAAATCAGACAAGTTATACATCTTTGTAATCAATCCTTATATACTAAATCCGAATCACAGACTAAATTGTACTATATAAACATCAAAAAATCAAGTATATAATTTTGTATATTATTTATTTAAAAAAAATCTTGACATCTTGCATAGATTATGATATACACAGAACAAGTCTAGCAGATGGCAACCTACTAGGCTTGGGGTATGGTATAGCCAAGTTAAAAGTATCACTTGGTATACTTTACTGTATGATTTTGTACAGTAAAAAATATCCATCCGCAAGTCTTACTTGAACTTTTTTAAGTCAGACTGTCGAAGTATACTCTAATCCCCAATATAAAGGAGGCTAACATGGGGTATTATATCCTGAAAAAAGCTTCTGATGGACAATGGATGTTTAACTTGTATGCCCCTAATCATCAAGTCATAGCCACATCAGAACTCTATACCAGTAAGCAAAGTGCCTTAAATGGCATTGCGAGCGTACAAGCGAATGGACCTACAACCGATATTCGGGAACAATAGTCATTCAAACTTAAATCATTATAGGGTAAGGGGGTATGTCCCCCTGCCTATTGTCTATTATATGAATGGAGAATTTAAAATGTCAAATGATGATATTTGGACACAAAAACGCCCAGATGGAAAATGGGAAAATAGAAAGTCTGGCAATAGTAGAGCCTCTTCTGTGCATAATACACAAGCCGATGCCATCAAAAGAGGACGAGAATTGGCACAAAATAACAGATCCGAACACAATATAAAGGGTGTGGACGGTAAAATCCGTGATAAAAATTCATATGGTAATGATCCATTTCCACCGAAAGGCTAACCCTATCACATAATCCGAGCAACCTATACAAAAAGCCTAGTGCGGAAGTAGGTTTTTTTATTAAGGCTATTCACAAAATTTATAAAATACAAATACCATGCCGAGGTAACAGGTCTTTAAGTACAAACCATCTATGTAAGGCGGCTGCTTGGTGGAATTTGTATATATTCATTTCAACCATTGCTTGTGAGTCTAAATTTTCTAAGTTATCTCTTTCCCGTTCCCATGTGTCGGGATCGTATGCAAGATTATTATCTTTGCTATCTGGATCGCAGAAAACCCCTTGTTGCAAAGCCTCCTGCCATTTTGCACTGCGTTCGTCTTTACCATTTTCAAAGGCTAATATTTCCGCTACTTTTTCCTCAATAGTATTAAAAGGCTTACTTTTATGTGCTCCTTGATAATAGGTATTACAGAATTTAGTAAAATATTCATGCAATCTTTTACACCCCTGCATATAAGTTTCTTGGTTGTTGCGTTCAGACACATGGCTACCATCATTTCTTTCCTGAGAAAAATTAAACGACCATTTCAAATATGGTTTATCTGGATATGTCGAAACGGCACCGTGTCCTAAATTTCCGGACGCTAATTCCGCCCCTTTTGACACCACAAACTTAAACCTTTTTTCACCTACCATACTCTTTAGAAAATCAAATTTTTTATCTTCTAAATAGTCATCAGATTCTGGATTTTTACATTTTTCAAAATCAAGACTATTATTATCGATATCATTCATTTTCGACCCTTCCCCAACAAATCCATAGTGAGCAAAAGTATCCATATACACATGTGCTGCCACACCCAAACTGTGCAGACCATAGGTTTTAGTGCTTAATGCCACTTCAATATGATGTTCTATCATTTCCTGTGCAATTTGGCTATCTATGATGCAAACCATTTTTTCTTTAAGCGTATCACCCTGACCACCCGGTAAAAAATGAAAAGGTACCCAAATTTGCCGTTGCATTACGGCGGCTCTGCTATCACCCAAACTCTCATACCATCTTTTACTTGCTGCCCCTACTACACTTTGTTTAAGATGATGGGTTGTTGCAATACCGAACATCATACTGTTGTCTGTCCCTACATCCCCATTTTTTTCATTAGAATCATCAACGAATTGTGCCGAGTACGCTATTATATAAGCGTCTTGTGATGGTATACCTGCGACCCGTGCCATAGCATAAGTACCATAAAAGTGCATATCTTTGTGCATTATAAAATCTCCTAATTTGAAAAGTATAAATCCCTAAAATTATAACATTAAGTATATTTATTTTATGATGAAAAGTCAATTTTTTTGAAATATCAAAATACAGGTGAAATTGTTTTTTTACCTTGTTTTTTTGGAAAAAATATCCTAAAATGCAAGGTATGTTAAAACGATTTATTGATACATATGTACGCTATACTCTAGCATCTTTTCCTGCGGTAGCGTTACTGGGGGCAAGGCAAATTGGCAAAACTACTTTGGCTAAATCCATTGCAGATACGGAAAATGCTTTGTATCTGGATTTGGAGTCACCAGAAGACTTGATGAAATTACAAGACCCAGTACATTTCTTAACCATGCACCAAAACAAACTGATTATTTTGGATGAAATCCAACATCACCCTGATTTATTTATGATATTAAGGGGCATTATCGACAACAATCGGCAAGCGGGTATTCAAAGTGGTCAATATTTATTATTGGGTTCTGCGTCTGTGCATTTATTACAGCAATCGTCCGAAAGTTTGGCGGGTCGTATCAGCTTTGTGGATATGTTTGGCTTAAATCTATTTGAAATTCCAAACACTAGGGAAAATATTATACAATTATGGGTTCGGGGTGGTTTCCCAGACAGTTATTTGGCACAATCAGATCAACAATCCATGTTATGGCTAGAAAATCTTATTCGGAGTTATATCGAGCGGGACATTCCGCAAATGGGATATAAGATACCGGCTATACGGCTTCGCAATTTGTGGACTATGTTGGCACATTTGCAGGGGGAAACAATAAATTATTCTAAATTGGCGGGAAACCTGGAAGTTGATTCAAAGACTATTCGTCATTATATCGATATATTGGTTGATTTATTATTGGTGCGCAGGGTACAACCTTGGCACAGTAATACCAAAAAAAGGTTGGTAAAATCCCCACGGTATTATGTGCGAGATACGGGTATATTACACCGCCTGCTAGGGATAAATGCGTATGATACCTTAATATCCACCCCCATATTAGGTAAGAGTTGGGAGGGATTTGTCATAGAAAACATACATTCCGTATTACCCATATTCGCCGAAACTTATTTTTACCGTACAGCGGTAGGAGCAGAAATTGATTTGATCATTAAATTTTCTGCTTTTGAAATATGGGCAGTGGAAATAAAACATGGCACAGCCCCAAAACTGAATACACATTTTAATACCACTTGTGCGGATGTGGGAGCTACACACAAATATGTGGTTTACAGTGGAACCGATACCTTTCCCATCAGAGACGGTATCATTATGATTTCGTTAAGGGACATAATGCAAAAAATTAAAGCGGTATCAGAGAAATCCTAAAAAAATATATCATAAAACAGACAACGCCTATAATGGCGGTGCTTATGATGGTATAGTCAATTAAATATAATTTGATTGATGGTTGCAACCGCTTGCCACGCAGTGGCATTGTGGTGTCCGATCGGGGTGCAAAGTGGGGTGAACATGTGTGGGTTTTTGTCATGCGAAGCATGGGTAAATCCACATCAAACGCAAGAATGTACAGAGAAGCTGGGGCGTTAGCCCCTTAGACTCACGATATAACCAGCAAAATAAAATGTGCAGTATAATTATGGTGAATCATTTTATACCGGATTGACTATAGTTGGTCACATAAACCTTACACCTTGGTTACACTAGCAGGGGGGTATGTTGTTCCCTCATGTTGTACAGGTACGCTGTTGTAATTGAATATAAAGGTATAGGGTTGTGTGTGTCGTACCCGTAATCCATCGGGTAAGTCCATTATCGTAATGCCTGCCTTTTCCACTATAGGGGCATATATATGGTGTAGGGTATCTGCCCCAAACCAACCGCCCAAGTATGTGGTGGTGGTGCCTTGAATGACCGCAGGCCTGCCATCGGTAAAAGTATGGGTAATCGTATCCATATTATCCGTTGCGATATCTTCGCTCCAATGGTGGGCATATCCGCCGTCCATAAGGGGGCGGTGGTAATTGGGTCGCATACTTTCCACCCTTTCGATAGTCACGGACATATCGCCCATTGTCAATATTTGTGGGGTCTGAATATGCAGATTTTCCGTCTTACACCCAGTGCGGGGTCCCAGTATCACTTGTCCTTCATAGGTGTTTAATCGATGGTGTAATACGGGCGGAATATACCCCAGTGCAGGGATACATACAACCTTATAGGCGGATATATCGGCGGTTGGGGGGATAATATCTATGTTTAATCCCATACGGCGGAAAGATCTGTATACATCAAATACGATGCTTTCATATCGAAAACTGTGCCCTTGGGGTTGGGCTTGCCACATAAAACCCGCATCGTAATCAAATACTATGGCAATGGGGGCGGTTCGTTGCTGTAATGGTTCAGTGGTTGCCAATTCTTGTGCCACTTGTTGTGCCTCAGAGTACGCGGGGGCTTTTTTGCCATCTGCTCGTAATAATCCCGCATGCATTTGTTCTTGGGCGAATGGGGCTTGTCGCCAACGGAAATACGATACAACCTCTGCCCCATGTGCCAATGCCTCCCATGTCCATAACCGCACCATACCATCAAGGGGCGTAGGGTTATACGGTGCCCAATTCACTGGTCCTGGCTGTTGTTCCATAATCCACAATCTGCCGTTGCCCACACTGCGGTATAAATCGTGATGAAAGGCTTGGAAGTCCGGGTCACCTTGCTTAATAAACGGCTGTTTTTCCGCATCGGTCATATCAGGGCTTTGTTCCAAGAATCCCAAAGGGTAGCTGTCCCAACTGGCGATATCCAGATCCTTTGCCACCGCAAAGTGATCAAACGACATTTCCCGCCCCATATAATTATGGATTAAATCCGCATGCGTATATTTCCTTAAAATATCCACCTGTTGTTTATTAAATCGGACGATTTGATCAGAACTAAACCGCTTAAAATCCAACACATGCGTAGGATTCGGTTTGGTGGTGGTTAAATTGGGCAAGCGAATATTGGTAAAATCCGTATACTCCATAGACCAAAATACATTGCCCCATGCGGTATTTAAGGTATCTATATCCCCATATTTTTGTTGTAACCACTGCTGAAATGCCTGTTGTGCGTGGTCACTGTATGATAATGCGGTATTGTGACAACCGTATTCATTGTCCGTTTGCCACGCTTTAATATAAGGGTTTTTGCCATACCGCTTTGCCAGTATTTCCGTAATCCGCTGACTTTCTTGTTGGTACCCTTGATGGGAAAAACAGTAATGCCGTCTTGACCCAAACCCCCGCACATTACCATGTGCATCCAAAGCAAACATATCAGGGTGTTTTTGACATATCCACATAGGCGGTGTGGCGGTCGGGGTGCCAAGCACGATGCTCAGCCCTGTTTTGCCCAGTATATCAATGGCGGTATCAAGCCAATCCCAGTCGAACTGATTTTCTTGTGGTTGCAGACGGCTCCACGCAAATTCGCCTATACGCACCCATGAAATGCCTGCTTGTACCATATTGTCCGCATCGTTTTGCCAATTTTCTGAATCCCAATGTTCGGGATAATAACATACGCCTAACATTTTTTCGTCCTTTACAATACTATACCCGCACGCCTTGTATGACCATCATAGTCCCCGGATCCGCCACAGGCAACGCCATGCCCACCTGCATCAACACCGCCCCCGATAAGGTAACCGATTCCTGATGTAAAGCGGTGCTGTTCCCCCGTGCCGCCGCCCAAGGCAGGTGATGTTTGTTAATAAGTTGTATTTCATAGGTGGCATTCGCATCAAGACCCACAAACTTTAACGGCTGTGGGGCAATGGATTCAAGCATTTTAAACTGTCCCACAAAGGCTACAAATTGTGTGCCGTCTGTACTTACGGTCATTTCCGGATATATGGCATGTTGTTGCACAGGCAGGCGGTATGTGGTACCATTACACAGCCATGTACGGTTGTCCTTATACCACTGTACCACAGATGTTAAAATTTCCGCCTCATCCACGGTTAATTCGTTGGGGTCCATTTCGAATCCCATATGGCGGGATGCGGATACCCACGCCCGAAAGTGCATGGGAATATGACGGGCGGTGGTGTGGCTGACCCGTGGTCCCACATGTGACCCGACAATGTCCCGTGGTAACCACAAACTGGCGTTATATTGCATAATCAGCCGTTCGTACGCATCATTACAATCGGACAACCATACCCGCTTGGTATACGATAAAATCCCATAATCCATGCGACCACCGCCAGAACAGCAACTTTCAATTTCCACATGGGGAAAATCTTGATTTAGCCGTCGCAACAGGGCATAGGTACCTTCGGTTTGTGCGGTGTGTACCTGTGGCACAATACGGTTGTGGTCCCACTTAATATATGTGATGTTGTTATGGGTTAATAGATGGGCGATTTTTTCGTACAAGTACTGCTGTACTTCGGGCAAACCCATATTTAATACCCACTGTTGACGAACAGTCACTTGGTCTTGGGTGCCAAGCACCCATTCGGGGTGGGTACGGTTTAGGTTACTGTCAGGACTTACCATTTCTGGCTCGAGCCAAATGCCGAACTGCATGCCCAGATTATTTACATGGTTTATGAGCGGTGTTAAGCCATCGGGAAATTTATCCGTGTTTACATCCCAATCGCCCAGACTGGAAAAATCGTTGTTGCGGGTACCAAACCACCCATCGTCCAATACAAACCGTTCTGCCCCAATGGCATGGGCTTTGCTGGCAATTTGTTGTAATTGTGGCACATTGTGGTCAAAATACACCGCTTCCCAACAATTATAATTTACCGGACGGGGGGTGTTTATAAAAGTATCGCCCATAAAGTGGTGCCGTACCAGTTTATGGAACGCTTGTGACATACCGTTGGTGCCTTTGTCCGTGTATGTTATATACAATGGGGCGGTTTTAAAATCCGTGTCGACACGGCTATAAGACCCTGTGGCATGCCCGAATTGCACTTGACGATACCCATTTTGTAAGTGTTCGGCAATCATACGATGCCCCCCAGACCACCCGTAATGTAGCCCATATACACCGCCCGTGTGTTCCGTTGCCCCATGCGTAGGCAGGATAACCGCAGGGTAATGCTCATGACTAGACCGCCCCAAACGGCTTTCACGGGTACGCATGCCTGTTGTCCAAGGCACAGATTGCGGCTGCATTTCCGCACACCACCGCCCCGAAAAGTCTATGATTTCATCCGCATTGGCAGGGGCGGGTAATACGGGGGCTGAAAACCAATCGACCGCCACTTTGTTGGTACTGTGTAAATGGGCAGAAACCGCCATTACATTGGTATCAGTGTATGTGGTTATATCCATAGTATACGACAGCCCAAGGGTAGAATCCGTATATATAATATGGTTGGTATTACCTTGTTGGTGTACCTTAGAAAACGCAAATTTTGGATACAGAATTTCCCCATTGTCATTGCGAATGGACAACCCCGCCATACCTGTAAATGACTCCCCATCCACGGGCAATACGCTAATGGGGGTGGGACATTTGGGTATATCGGAGGCAATGGCGGTAACAATTTGATTTAAATACATATTCGCAGGCAGACATGCCCCCCAATATATCACCTGTGCCATGCGGTCTGTGTGCAAGGCAAGTACCAACGATTGTTCGGTCGTATCACATCGTAAAAATTGCATTTTATACCCCCGATTATTTCACCGCACCCACGGTCAAGCCGGCAATAAATTGTTTTTGCATGGTAAAGAACAACAACATGGGCGGTAACGCCGCCACAATTGAGCCGGCTGAAATTAAGTGCCATGCACTAAACCATGCCCCTTGCAGGGACTTGATACCTGCGGTAATGGGTTGGTTATCGCCTTGGGTTAATACCAATGCCCAAAAATAATCGTTCCAGATAAAGGTAAATATAAGCACGGTAATTGCCGCCAATGAAGGTCTTAATAACGGTAATATAATGTACCAAAATATCCGCATTTCTGATACCCCTTCAATACGGGCAGATTCCACCAGTTCATAGGGAATGGTACGGATAAAATTCCGCATAAACAGCGTACAAAAACCCGTTTGGAATGCCGTATGAAATAAGACTAAGCCCCATAAATTATTGTAAAGTCCCAATTGCAAGGTCAAATCCCGCACCGGTACCATCAAGATTTGAAACGGTACAAAATTTCCCGCCACAAACATAAAGAATAACAGCATATGGAATTTAAATCGATATATGGCAAACGCAAAGCCGGTCATACAGGACAACGCCACCGTAAAAATAACCGTTGGAATGGTTACTTTAAAACTGTTTAGGGTATAAGTACCAATCGGACTGTTGGTAAATATATCGATATAGTTATTAAAATTTAACCTAGATGGCATCCCCCAATAATTGGCATTTAAGATATCCGCCGCCGGTCTGATGGAAGTTACCGCCACCGCCAGTAAAGGCAACAACCACAAAATAAGAAGCACAGGTACAGCAATCTTATAAGATGCCCGCCATACGGGCGAAGTGTGTTCGATAGGTGTCGGAAACATGATTTTTACCTTTCTCTGCTTTCATCACGATACATTTTTACAACCACAAAACTGATGTATACCATCATGATACAGAATAATACCACCGCAATTGCCGATCCATATCCCATGCGGTATCCATATTCGGACATGGCACTTTCATACATATACAGGGCAAGGACTCGTGAACTGCCCCATGGTCCGCCATTGGTCATCACTTGTACCAAGTCAAATGACCGCAATGAACCGATAATCGTTACCACCACCGCAATAAAAGTAGCGGGGCGAAGTTGTGGTAAAATAACATACCACAGCATATTAAACCCTTTGGCATGGTCAAGGCGGGCGGCTTCAACAATTTCTGAATTTACACTGTTCAAACCAGTTAGGTATAAAATCATACAATATGCCGTTTGTGAATACAGACCTGTAAAGATAATACCATATGTTACAATATCCGGATCAGCCAAAATGGAAAATTCTGGTACGCCAAAAATCCCTAAGACTTGATTTAACAGCCCCGTGCTTGGGTCAAAAAACCAAGTGAATACCAGACCGATAACCACCTGTGAAATAACAAATGGGAAAAAGAACACAGATTTATAAAAACGAATACCAAAAATTGTTTGGTTTAAAAATAACGCCATCAATAATCCCAACGGTACGGACAGCAAAAATCCAAACAACCAAATTACATTATTTTTTAATGCCGTATAAAAATCTTCTTCGCCAAATAATTCACGATAGTTTTCCAAGCCAATATAGACTTTTTCACCCAATCCGTCCCATTCGTACAGGCTGATGGCAAATGATTGGACGATGGGTATGATGACATATACCAAAAACATAAACACCCCAGGAGCTAAAAACACCCACGGTGCCAGTCGTTGTTGATTCTGTTTCCAATATGTTTGAAGTACAGACATTTTTCTTTTGTTCCTCTGTTATATAATTCACATACTCTATACAAAATGTATATACCCCCAAATATAGAGTAAGCCCCCAAATTTCCCCCCTGTTTTAACACAGGGGGGGGTTGGAGAGCATTTTAAGATATTACATTATTTAATTTTGTAATATTTCTTACGGAACTTTTCAGTCCGTGCTAGGATTTTATCCGCATTGTCAGGTTTTACCATAAATTCTTGGAAACCTTCCATTGCCACTTTTGCCATTTCCGCAGGCGTGTCACGGTCAAAGAACTGTGCAATACCGCCGTCTACTTTTGACAACATTTTTGCGTGTACTGGCAACATGGGGTCAACGGTACCATCAACAACCGCATCTTTGTGCGTTGGTAATTGTCCCACCGCCTTAGAGTACTTAGACTGTACCGCAGGGTTGGCAATCCATGCTAGGAATACTTTTGCATCCGCTTTGTTTTTCGCTTTAGACGGAATGTGTAAAGAACCAATAGGGGCTTCTTCTGCTACTGGAATGCCTGAGGTGATAATTGGAAATTGGAAATATCCAATTTTGCTGATGTCAAGACCGGCTTCTACCGCATTTTTCACCGCAAAGTGACCTATTACATACATCGCTGCATCGCCTTGTACGAATGCGGTTAAGCCTTCTTGCCAAGTGCGGGTGGTGTGACCAGCAACCCAGAAATCATTGTCCAACAATACTTTCCAGTTTTTGAATACTTCTTTGACCCGTGGGTCTTCCCAAGATACTTGACCACCGGTCAATGCCATGTGGAAGTCATATCCATTTGTGCGTAGGTTTAGGTAATCAAATACACCACCCGCTGGCCATAGGTTTTTGGTACCAATGGTAATCGGTGCAATACCACTTGCCCGTATCTTTTTACCGGCTGCAACGAACGCATCCCAATCTTTTGGAATGTCGATACCAAGCTTGGCAAAAATATCTTTGCGGTAATACACACCCCAGTTATAGTAATAAAATGGCAATGCGTATTTTTTACCGTTAATGGTGGACGCCCCAATGGAAGACGCCATGTTTTCTTGCAAATTGTTTGCCGCCCATACATCATCAATGGGGTCAAATAAGCCCGCATCAACAAATGGCTTCATACGGTTACCGGGGAACCAATCCGCCACATCAGGGGCATCAGCAATCAAAAAGTTACGAATCGCAGATTTGTACCCATTGTGGTCAAATCTGTTCAATTTTACTTTGATATTTGGATGTGCTGCTTCAAAATCTTTGACGGCTTGTTCTGTTGCCGCAAGTTGCACTGGATCGGAACGATACGTGTTATATACAATGGTTCCGGCAAAGGCTTGTGTTGCAAACAACGCCCCAATGCCACACTTAATTAAATGTCTTAGTTTCATAGCTATTTTCTCCTTTATAATATTAACTAAACCAAAAACTCCACATTATTTTGCACATATGTGCGAAATAATATTAGACTATAATCAAAAAAATATTCTGGAAATCTTACACAATAACAAATTTTTTCTTAATAATGTTATGTACAAGTATTAAAAGACTTCTCTCTGAATATAGTTATTTATTTAATCTTTAAATAGTTTATATATAAAAACCAATTTTTTAACAATAAATTTTCTAAAGAAAATCAAAAATAGAATTTAGTGTGATTTTTTTTGAAAAAAAAAAAAATGTAAAATATATTCTATCTCACTTGCAATTTATACATAAATAATTTATGTTGTCAACAGAAAATTTGATACCAAATATCAAAAAAATGCTATCGGTATCAAAATTGTATAGGAATTAAAGTAAACAATTTGTAAACTGAATAAACAAGGGGGAAAAGTTATGTCCACAGTACGGTTAAAAAATCTTATTAAAAAATATGGTGATACACAAGTTATCCATGATATTGACTTGTTCATTGAAGAAGGGGATTTTTGTGTTTTGGTGGGACCTTCTGGATGTGGTAAGTCCACTTTGCTGCGCATGATTGCGGGCTTAGAACAAGTAACCGAAGGCAATATTTTTGTTGGTGATTCGGAAATCACCCATACCCCCGCCGCCGAACGGGGCATTGCTATGGTGTTTCAAAGTTACGCCCTGTATCCCCATATGACCGTTGCCCAAAACATAGGATTCGGTCTGAAAATGACCGGCGTTAAAAAAGATGTTATTGCCCAGAAAGTTAAACAAGTGGCGGACATTGTCCAATTAACCGATTATATGGACCGATACCCCAAGGCATTATCGGGGGGACAACGGCAACGGGTGGCAATTGGACGAGCCATTGTCCGCAACCCGAATGTATTTTTATTTGACGAACCGTTGTCGAATCTGGATGCGGAACTGCGGGTGGAAATGCGGGTCGAACTGGCAAAATTACATAAAAAATTGCAAAATACAATGATTTATGTAACCCACGACCAAGTGGAAGCCATGACCTTAGCCGATAAAATCGTTGTCCTAAATGGGGGCAATATTGAACAGGTGGGGGCACCGATGGATTTATACGAAAATCCGCAAAATAAATTTGTTGCCCGCTTTATTGGGTCGCCCACAATGAACTTCTTTGATGCGGTGGTACACGCAGATGGCATTCACATCAGTGACATTGGCACGACCCCAATATCCCAAGATATTTTGCAAAATTGCCCCGAATCAGGTACCACCATGATCGTGGGCATCCGCCCCCAAGCCCTGTCAGTTGAAAAAGGTTCTGATGGATTTAGCGTCGAATTGGTTGAAAAATTGGGCGATGTGGCGTATATTCATGTAACCATAAATGATAATAAGAAAATTATGATTGCGGATGACAACAATACGGATGTAACAATTGCGGACAAAGTTAAGGTATACTTTGATACACAAGACTTGTATTTCTTTGACACGGTAACGGAAAAACGCATCCCGTAAAAAATATAAGGCACCACATAGAAAGACAGCGATGTGAACGAAATTATACTGGCGGGGGGATGTTTTTGGGGTAGTGTGGGAGCTGACAATGTGCCAGTGACCCCAGACGGTTTACATGTCTATAATTGTCATTTTCCACGGGCGGATTGGGATTTACAATAAATCCACTAGAACTGTTATAAAATATATGCTATCATTCCACTCATAGGAAAAAAATATGGCTCTAGAGTATTTTGAATTATTATGGTATACTCTGAGACTATGATAGTAAACACATTGAGCGATTATAAAGTTAAAAAAATTACTTTCCCTATTTGATAAAATTGGGAATCTTATGTTTTTCAATTTTCTCTAAATGAATACAGTGTGGTTTTAATACATAAAATTAGGGTGTAGGGGCGTCTTGTTGTAACAATCCCTCATCCTTTAATGCTGTCCAAAATGCTGTTGGAATATCAATATTCATCCAGTCGATATTTTGTTGTAGCTGTGTGGTTGTTCTGACACCTGCGACAAACGATGGGACAACGGGATGTGCGACAACGAATTGTAACGCCGCAGCAGGCAGGGGAATATTATATGATTCACATACTTTTTCAATACTGGCAACCCGTTGCATTACATCGTCCGGGGCGGGGGCATAATTGTATTTTGCCCCTGATACAGCACCCGTTGCCAAAATACCGCTGTTAAAACCACCGCCCACAAGGACAAACGCCTTGCGTTGTTGACATAATGGTAACAGGTCATGTAGCCCGCCTTGTTCCAACAAAGTATAACGACCAGCAAGCAAACACCCATCAAAATCCGCATGCAGAAATGCATCGTGCATTATATCGGCTTCGTTAATACCCACCCCAATTGCCGATACATGCCCATGTTGACGAAGATTTTCCAATGCCCGGTATGCCCCATCCATTGCTTGTTTAAAATATATTTTTTGTTGCTCTTTGCCGTGCGTAAACACATCAATATCATGAATTAATGCCACATCAATATGTTCCAACCCCAATCGTTGGTTGCTGTCTTCAAATGCACGCATCACCCCATCATAGGAATAATCAAACCTCATTTCAAATGGCAAACCATCGACCCAAGGGGTAAAGTCTATTTCAGATCGTTTTTTCGGATGTAAGGTGCGCCCTACTTTACTGATAAGTATATATTCGTCACGATTCTTCCACCGTAAGCTTTCCCCTACCCTAGCCTCAGACAAGCCATGTCCATACATGGGGGCGGTATCGTACGAACGAATGCCAGATTGCCACGCAAAATCCACCATTTTACGGGATTCTTCTTCGCTGATGGTACGGAAAATATTGCCAATCGGGGCGGCCCCAAAACTCATTTCTGTAATGTCCAAATTTATGCGTCCTAATTTGTGTTTTGTATTATGCATATGTATTCTCCTTTATAATTGAATTTGTACCTTAAACACACTTTCATCCTCTGCAATCGTATCAAATGCAGTTTGAATATCCTTTATCTTTAATACCTTGTTGGTAAAAAATTCTGTGTTAATACGGTTGTGTGCCAACATGGTTAAGGCTTCGTACATATCGTCGCCCATGCCCGCCACAGAACCTTGTATAGATAATTCTTGTAATACTACATCAAGGGCATGCACCGTGTATGTGTCATTCGGTGCGGTTAACCCAAACGCCATAATATGCCCCCCAGTACGCATATAATCAAAGGCAGATGCATATAAATCAGCATTCCCCACACTTTCAATTACCACATCCACACCCCGCCCGTCTGTGGCATCGAGTACGATTTGTTTGACCGCCTTGGGATCGGTGATAACAATATCCGCCCCGCTTTGTTGTGCCATTTTTGCCCGCACAGGGGACAAGTCAACGACTATGATGGGGGCAACGCCTATGTTTCGAAGCATTTGAATATGTAAATTGCCAATGGGTCCCGCCCCAATTACCACCGCCGATTGGGCAAATGTAATATTACTTTTTCGCATTGCCCGTACCACACATGCCAACGGTTCCACCAAGCAAATATCCGCATATGACATATGATTGGGGGCTTTGATAACTTTGGTTTTATCAAGGGCAATATATTCACAAAATGCCCCATTTTCCGATATGCCTAGTTGCGACATTTCTGGGCAATTGAGCAATTCGTTTTTACGACAATAAAAACAGTGTCCACAAGAATTGTTAATATCGGCGGTTACCTTGTCGCCTACACATACATGGGATACACCATCGCCAACCTGTACCACTTCACCAGAAAATTCATGTCCCAACACAAGGGGCAAATGTTCTGAGGCATATGCCCCATGGAATATATGCACATCGGTGCCACAAATCCCCACCCGTTTTACCCGTACCAATACTTGTGTGTCCGTAATTTCCGGTACCGGCACCTGTTCGATTTTAAATATATGTGGGGATGTTAAAACCGCTTGCTGCATAAATATATATACCCTATTTTACAATGGTTACTTTGCTGCGATCAATAGTGGTGGCAATGGCAACAATCAGTACCGCCCCAAACACAATTTGTTGGGCTTGGGCAGGGACGCCCCAAAATACCATACCTGTGCGAATGACCGATACAATTAACGCCCCAATAAATGTATTTAACACACCCCCAACACCGCCCGTCAATGGTGTGCCGCCCACAAGCACCGCCACAATCGCCGGCAACAAAAACATATCCGCCGCCGTAGGCGACCCCCCAGATAACTTAGCAGATAATAACAATCCAGACACCACCGCCATCATACCAGACAACGCAAATGCCAATATCTTAACCCGTTCCACACGAATACCCGATGCAGATGCCGCCAATTCCCCAGCCCCAATGGCTTTTAAGGTACGCCCAAAAGTGGTTCGGCGTTCCACAAACAACAATACAAGCAACAATACCAATGATACCCATATTTCATTGGGAATGATACCGAATGTATTACCAAACGCCCACCCCAACACATTTTCCCGTATATCCTGTGGAATATATCCCGCCCGTTGTCCCGATACCACTTGCCCAGTGGTATATGCAACGCCACCAATGGCCAGTGTTGTAATAAACGATGCAATTTTTAATTTTACATGTAACACTCCAGACAATGCCCCAAACAAAAATCCGATCGCCAAAATAAACGCAATCCCCACATATCCAAACGATGGCAACATGGCAACCGCAAGCACCGTTGCCATACTTGCCATGGACTGGGACGATAAATCAATCCCCCCAATATAAATAACCAAAGTAATACCCAATGCCATAACAAACAACATGGAAATATCGGATACCAATTGAATCACATTGGATATACTTAAAAAACTACGGTCAATCAGGCTGATGATACTTATCAGAACCATTAAAGTAATCAGTGGAAAGACTTTACGCACTTTATCCAATTGCATTTTATCCATTGTCCGTATCCTTTCTATACCATATAGTGTAACAAATCATACAATGACGGTTTATTTCCCACGGGACAATCAAAGAATTTTTGTGGTTTTCCATCTTTTAACACCAAAATGGAATGGGATAATCCAATCGCCTCTTCCAAAGTATCCGCCACCAGCACAATTCCAACACCATCTGCGGACATTTTACGGATCATATCGTATACATCTTCTTTGGCCCCAATATCTAATCCCCGGGTTGGGTGGTCCAATAACATAATTTCCGCCCCCCCAGACCGCCATTTTGACAGCACGACTTTTTGTTGGTTCCCACCCGATAAAGTATCCAGCAACGCATTTTCGTTAGGTGTTTTAATCGACAATCTGCCAATCCATTTATGGGCAAGACTGCGTTCTTTTGGCACATCCAAAACAAAATATTTACTGTAATTTTGCAGTTGCGACAAGGTCATATTTTCAAATACAGACATGCCGCCAACAACCCCTTCGATTTTGCGTTCCCGTGGCACATAGCCAATTTTGTTTTTCGACGCATCATGGGCATCCAACCCTTTTGCCACCACACCCCGTAAAGTATAACAACCGGTTTCCGAAGTTTCTAAGCCAAATATAGTGCGCACAATTGCTTCACGACCCGACCCTTCCGTACCCACCAAAGTTAACACCTCGCCCGCCCGCAATTTAAAGGATACGCCATCATATTTCCCCCGTATCCCCACAGAATCCATTTCCAGTAATATGTTGTCCGTATCGTACGGCTGTTGCAAGTTTTCACGGTAATATTCATTATCGATATTCCGCCCCACCATTTTGCGTTGAATATCTTCAATCGAAGCCCCTGTTTTAGCGGTTTCCCCGACAATTTCACCGTCTTTCATAATGTATACACGGTCGGATAATTCCAATACCTCTTCCATGCGATGCGATACAAACACAAAGGATGCCCGTACGGTCAATTCCCGCACCAACGCAAACAACAATTCCACTTCTTCTTGTGCAAGTACCGATGTGGGTTCGTCCAGCAAAATAATTAAATTTCCCTCAACCCGTTCCTCAAGGGTTAATACTTTGGCAAGTTCCACCAACTGCCGTTGGGCAAAAGACAAGTCGGATGTAACCATACTAGGGTCGATATTTAATTTTACTTTTTGCAATTGGTATCTGGCCGCATCCGCCATTTTTTTCCAATTAATAATACCATATTTAATAAACTGTTCCTCAGACCCCAAGAAAATATTTTCCATAACCGTTAAATTAGGGATTAAAGATTGTTCCTGAAAAACCATACCGATACCTTTTTCCATCGCCTCACGGGGGGATTTAAATTTCTGTGGCGTGCCATCAATAATAACATCGCCCCCATCATGTTGGTATGCACCATACAGCACTTTCATAAGCGTCGATTTACCCGCCCCATTTTCCCCCACAAGACCGATAATTTCGCCTTGTTGAATATTCAAATTAACCGACTTTAAGGCATGGACACCGGGGAATATTTTGTCTACATTTTTAAATTTTAACATTGTATATGCCCCTATTTGTTTAGCTTTATCGATTTTCGGTCAATGGATACAGCAATGGCAATAATGATAATAACCCCCAGCACCCCTTCTTGGATATATTTGGGCAATCCCACCAAAATCATACCATTATTTATCACCGCAACAATCATTACCCCCAACAATGCCTGAACAACACCCCCTGTTCCCCCAATAAGAGCCGTTCCCCCCACCACCGCCGAAGTAATGGAAATAAACATATATCCGGATCCTATATTCGTCGCAACCGACCCAATCCGGGCGGTGGCAAACACCGCCCCACAAGCATAAAATACACCCGCCACAGCAAAAGCTAACATCCGTACCCGTGCCACATTTACCCCCGATTCATGGGCAAGATTTTCTGCCCCACCAACCGCATAAAAATTGCGTCCAAGGGCGGTGCGGGTTTGGATAAAATATGCAATTAACAATGCTATGATCATAAAGTAAAACATCAAAGGCATACCGCCAATGCGTTCCGTTAACAACATACGAAACAGCGGATCCTTGGCGGGAATCCGTAATCCATCTGTGATATACATCGCCATCCCCGTCAACACATATCCCATGCCAAGACTGACCATAAACGAGGGGATTTTAAATTGTACATTCAACCACCCATTAAAATATCCAAATATACCCCCGATAAGGAGGACGATGGGAATGCTAAGCCACCCCCATTCGGCAAATCCCCCCAAATACCCCAATAACGATGCCAACATGACCGAACAAAACGCCACTGCCCCTTCCATAGACAAATCAATGGAACCCAGTATGATGGTAAATGTTACCCCCAAGGTAATCATCAATGGGGTTGCGGTGGCAATCGACAAACGGGCAAAATTCCGCATCGATAAAAAATTTGGATTTATCATGGTTACAATAATAACCAACGCCACCAACACCAAAAATGGTGCCCACTTGATAATTGTTTTTTTATTTATCGATTTGCTATTCATATTTGTCCGCCCCCATATGCACGCCTATTATTTTTTCCGTTATTATATACCCCACAAAAGGGGTGCAACACAGCATACCGCCCTATGCACCCCCTTATGTAGGGTTTCAAGTTCATATTAGTATTGCACACCCCCATTCGACAACGCCCAGAATTTTGTCCAATCGTATTCTGGAATTTTATCGATGTTATTTTTCTTCCACTCTGCTGCATCGGCTTTGGTGATAAGAATTGCTGGACCATAAAATTCACGGTGTTCTCTTGGTTCTGCAGAGGGGTTGTATTTGCCTATCGACGCATAATATGTCAGGGAAAGTAAGATACCCCCGCCCCAATATGGGTTTGTACTTACGGTACATTCCACAACGCCTTCCATAACCAATTTCACCACATCAGGGGTACCATCGTATGAACAAATGGGAATTTGACCTTCCAAACCTTCGGCCCGTAATGCCTCCAAAATACCCAAAGTCATGCTGTCATTAGCCGAGAAAATACCCGTTATTTCATCGCCAAAGCGGGTCAAGTATGTTGCCATAAGATCGGCGGCTTTTGCCGTTGACCAATCGGCGGCTTGGTAATCCAACAATTCCACATCAGGATACTTTTTCAAGGTTTCCAACAAACCATTTTTCCGTTCGATCGCTGGATTGTTCGACGCAATACCACCAAGACCCACAATCTTACCCTTGCCGCCAATAGCGTCCATTAAAATTTGCGAAGTCTTTTGTGCGGGCTTAAAATCGGACCATGTAACATGTGCCACATACCTATTCCCAAAATCCCAAGGGTGCAAGTCATCCGTTTTATTCCAAAGTGTCCCCACATATCCCTTATTCGATATAACGCCTTCGACCACTGCCCGACAATTCGGTGCATCGTTCGGGTCAATGGCAATCGCACAGTTCCCTTTGGTTTTTGCCGCCAACGCCTTGGAATCAGCAACGGCTTTTTCATTGGAACCATTGTTAATCAAATGTGTCATAGGCAACCCCACGGAATCAGCAACCGCCTGCCCACCGCTTACAATCGTATTCCAATATGGGTTATCTGGCGTACGATACCCCCAAGCCAGCGTTGGGGCATCTGCCGCAGTTGCCAGCGTCGGCACGGCGGTTGTCGCCACCGCACCCGCACCAAAAACCGCACTACGCATCAAGAAATCACGGCGGTTAATCGTTTCTTTTTCAATAAAGTTTTTAATAAAAGACATAATGTATTCTCCTTATATAGTGTAATAAAAAATGCTTAGTATGTATAAGCTATATCCATCCATCATTATGTTGTATTTTCCCTAATGACCGATAAATCTTGTATTATGCATCCGCTTTAATCAAATCGGCACCTTTTTCGCCAATCATGATGGATGCACTGTTGGTATTGGAACTGATAATACGGGGCATAATCGAGGAGTCTGCGACCCGTAAGCCCTCCAGACCATGTACTTTTAAATCCGTCCCAACGACACATTCTTCGCCATGTCCCATTTTACAGGTACCAACGGGGTGATAATCAGTTTTACCAAGTTTACGGGCATATTCCCGTAATTGGGTTTTGCTGACCACATTATCACCGGGGACATGTTCGTATTTAATCAAATTGCTGATTGCCGATTGGCTTAAAATTTCACGGGTAATTTTTAACCCCGCCAGGGAACACTCCAAATCATATTCTTCCGCCCAATAATTGGGGTTTACATCCAGCTTACTGGTCACATTATCGCCGGTTATCTTCACCCATCCCCGGCTTCTTGGGCGGGTATGACAGCTGTTTAAGGTTACACCATATCCTTCTGGTACGGGCGGTACGCCCGCCTCCGCACCCGCCCCCGGCAGAAAATGGAATTGTACATCGGGGACAAGTTGTTCAGGATCTGCATACCAAAATGCCCCCCCCTCGGCAATATTAGAAGTTACAGGACCTTTACGGAACAACATATATTCCAATCCCGACCATATAGCTTTGTGCGGTCGGGTATGTTTATCATAACTGATTGGGTCGTTCAATGCCCCAATCGTATACACATCGATATGGTCTTGTAAGTTTTTACCAACACCCTTTAATTCGTGTACAGTATGCACACCCGCTTTACCCAGTACATCAGAATCGCCAATACCAGACAATTGTAAAATTTTGGGGGATCCAATGGCACCAGCGGATACAATAATTTCTGAATCCGCTTGCACACGGGTAATAGTCGTACTGTTTTCGGGGACATATTCCACCGCCACCGCACGGGCATTTTCGACAACAATCTTAGTTACCGTAACCCCGGTTTTAAGGGTTAAATTCCCCCGCTTACGCACTTCCGGCGTTAAATACCCCATTGCCGATGAACACCGTTGCCCATTGCGTTGATGCACTTGGTAAAACCCGCATCCCTCTTGTTTTTCACCATTAAAATCCACATTAAACTGCATTCCCCATTGTTGGGCAGCATGGACAAATTTTCGGGTTAAAGGATGGGGATTAATTTGATCGGAAATCCCCATAGGTCCGCCCACACCATGATATTTGTCATTAAAGCGGTTGTTGTCTTCCATCTTGCGAAAATAGGGCAATATATCTTCATATCCCCATCCTTCACAGCCTTCTTGTTTTACCCAATTATTATCATAATCGTATGTATTTCCACGGGTTACCACCATGGCGTTAATAGCACTGCCCCCCCCAAGGACACGGGCTTGGGGAAATACCATATCACGGCTTTCGTTGCTCCCGAATCCACCGATAGGTACATTGTACCCCCATGTGAATTTGGCACTACCCGTCATGGTAAAAAACATCACAGGCCACTTTACCGCCCATTGATTACCATTGCTGCCAGATTCTAATAACAAAACCTTGGCATTGGGCATTTCACTCAACCGCCCCGCCAACGCACAGCCCGATGAACCGCCCCCGATAATCACATAATCGTACATGATGTATTCTCCTGTTTATATGTTTTATATATACTTACTGCCTAAATATTACTTTGCCAATATTCGTAAAAGATAAATCAATTTATCCCAAGTTGTCAACAAAAATATTAACTTAAAAGTTAAAAAATTCACTTGCCTTATAAATACTAACATTTTTTACTGTTATTTTTAAAGCATATAAAGTATAGTATGACAGTTAACTGGGTAATTAAATAATTATGCCAATAGTTTCAAAAACAGCATCTTTTTTTAGGTACTTAAAAATGAATCAAACAAAAAAACGCACAACAACCCGTAATCCAGAACAAACAAAAAAACGGATTTTAGAAGCTGCAATTCAAGAATTTTCCGAACGGGGGTTTGCCCGGGCTCGCATGGATAAAGTAGCGGAAATTTCCATGTCAAACAAACGCATGATTTATTATTATTATGGCGATAAAGATGGGTTATTTACCGCCATCGTAGAACACGAATACCTGCGGTTTCGCAAGGCGGAAGAAGAGGTGTGTTCCCCCAATTTGCCCCCGGTTATGGCATTGCAAAGATTGGTGGAATTTACTTGGAATTATTATTTGGAAAATCCCAATTACCTCATATTGGTAAACAGCCAGAACCTGTTTAAAGCGGAACATTTAAAACGGTCAAAAACCGTGCTAGAAGCCCACAAAAAAGCGGTACATATTTTACAAAATATTTTGGATCTTGGGGTAAAACAGGGGGTATTTCGCACCGGTATCGACACCCATCAATTACAACTCACTATTGCCAGTGTCTGTTATTATTATTTTAGCAACCGCTACACACAATCTTATTTGTTGGACGATGATTTAATGAATAAAGAAAATTTACAAAAAAGATTACATTTTAACATCGATTCCATTATGCGTATTGTCTGTAAATAATCCCTTTGTTATACATTAAATATTAAAATCAGCACCTTATCTTATATCAACAATCGGTGTAAATGCCATACGATTCAAAATATCACGATGTAAATCCGCCCCTTTACGCACTTCAATCAAGGTTACCCCTTCGGGTCGCAGTTCGAATACAGCACGTTCTGTTACATAAATCACCTGTTTTTGTTGGGCTATGGCGTTCTTAGCACTAAATGTTACATGTTTTACCGTATCCACTAACTTAGGAATTGCCCCATACGATTCGATACAAATAAAATCGTCTTCGTCAAATGTTGCCTTTAAGCCTTTGGTTTCAAAAGTACCGCAGAAAACAACTTTTTTTGCCCCATGTACGATATCGACAAACCCGCCGGGACCAACAATATAATCCCCCAACTTCGACACATTCACATTGCCGTGTTTATCCATTTCCCCCATACCCAAAAACGCACAATCCAAACCACCGCCCGCATAAAAATCAAACTGTTGGGTCGATGACATAATCGCCGATGGATACAATGCAGCTCCAAACACAACACCATCCAGCATATTGCCCCTGTGTACCCCTTGTTCCAAAGTCCCCCAATATGCAATGTTACGATTACCTAAAATAGCGGGAATTCCCCCCGGAATACCAAAACCAAAATTGACCGACCATGCGTCGCCCATTTCATCTGCCGCACGGCGGGCAATCACACCACGTACCCCTTGTGGCAACTCCAAAGCCAATGAGGCGTCTGTATCTTGTGCAATTTCACCGCTAATCGCCGGATTATAATGGCTGATGGCACATTGGGGGGCATCCACCTGTAAATACCCATGTATCAATATGCCCGGCACAGACACCAATCGTGCAGGGATAATGGGCGAATCACCCTTTTTGCTAACCTGAGCCAACACCACACCCCCACAATTATATGCGGCCAATGCACATGGATATACATCCAAATCCGCCGGCTCATGCTTATTGGTCATATTACCCTGTGCATCCATATATGTCCCCCGAATAATCGCCACATCAATTTTTAAGGGCTTGTATCGTAAGTATTGTTCCCCATCCAGAGTAATTTTTTCCACCAAGTCTTGTGTGGTAATATCATTACATTTACCCCCCCCCAAATCTGGGTCGACAAAAGTGCCAAGTCCCGTTTTACTGATAACCCCCGGTCTGCCCGCCCCAACTTCACGCATCAAAGTGATTAACATACCTGCGGGGAAAGTATACGCTTCGATTTTATTCTCAAAACACATTTTTTGTAACCCGGGTCCCCAGCTCCAATGTCCACCAATAACCCGTCGAATCATACCTTCATGGGCAAAGCGTTGCAATCCAGAATCTTTACCATTACCAATTCCCAGCCCATGCACCACGGTCAAATCACAGGGATGCCCCGTGTCTAAGAAAGACTGTTCAATGCGTTGCATAATGCCATCGGCTTCCAACAATCCCCCCCCAGATCCGCTAATCAGCACAGTCGCCCCATCGGCAATCCAATCTGTAATGGGGGTATTACCGATATTTATAACTTTTTTAGTTTCCTGCATGATTTTTTACCCTCTGTCATATATTTTTAACTTAAAAGCTAAATATCATATGCACACATAAAACACAAGGGGAAATTTTATATAGAAAGGACTTTTTAACTATTTTGAATACTCAATATATATAATTATTTACCTTAAAAATCAATTTTTTATGATAATTTTACCCGTTTGTGAAAAATAAACACTTTACAAAGTATTTAACTCTAACGATAATTACACTATGTCATAACAACAATATGAGGATAAAAAATGTATATTGCCCCTACTTTGGACAGTGAAGTTTATACCCAAATCCGGGATATGGTTGCCCGTTTTGCCAATGAAGTTATTCGTCCACAAGCGGAAAAACTCGACGAAAACGCCACATTTGCCAGCAATATTTACGACCAAATGGCACAAATGGGGCTATTTGGTATCACCACCCCTGCACAACTGGGTGGGGCGGATATGGATGTGTTGGCATATTCCATTGTTATGGAAGAATTATCCCGTGGATACGCATCCGTTGCCGATCAGTGTGGATTGATTGAATTGGTCAGCAGTTTATTGACAAAACACGGTACACCGGACCAACATGAAAAATTTTTAACCCCTATTTTGCAAGCCAAAAAACGCCCGGCATATTGTATTACCGAAGCTGGGGCGGGTACGGATGTATCAGGTATTAAAACCACCGCCACCAAAACCGATTCCGGCTGGGTGTTAAATGGGGAAAAAATTTGGATTCACAATGCCCCTATTGCTGATTATGCGTTTGTGCTTGCCCGCACGGATGTGGATGCAGGACATCGGGGGATGAGCATCTTTGTCGTCGATTGCAACCAAGATGGGGTGGAAAAAGGTCCCAAAGAAAACAAAATGGGACAACGATCCAGCCAAGTGGGTACATTATTCTTCAAAGATGCCCAAGTGGAAGAAATAGGATTATTGGGCGATATAAACAAAGGATTTTATATGATGATGTCCGTGTTGGACAAAGGACGAGTGGGCATTGCATCATTGGCGGTTGGCATTGCCCAAGCGGGGCTAGAAGCGGCGGTTGAATATGCCAGTCAACGCAAACAGTTTAATCAAGCCATTGGCGAATTTCAAGGGATACAATTTATCTTGGCCGATATGGCAAAGGATATTGCCGCCGCCCGTGGGTTGGTGGAAAAAGCCGCCATACGGTTGGATAATACCTTACCAGCCACCAAAGAATGTTCCATGGCAAAATGTTTTGCGGGGGACATTGCCGTTGCCCAAACAGCAAATGCCTGTCAAGTATTTGGGGGCAGTGGTTTTATCAAAGGATTCGAAGTGGAACGCCTGTATCGGGACGCAAAAATCACCCAAATTTATGAAGGTACAAACCAAATTCAGCGGGTCATTATTGCCCGTGATCTACAAAAAAATGGGGCAAAAGTACAATGATACCTCATCCCCGACACACACCACAGCCCACGGCATTTGTAACCGGTGGTGCCCGTGGTATTGGACGGGGTATCGCCTTAAACTTGGCATCACATGGATTTGATGTTATTGTAAATGCCACTAGCCCCAGTGATGATGCCAAACAAACCGTACAAAAGATACAAGACATGGGGCAAAAAGCCTGCTTGGCAATCATGGATATATCAGATATTAAGTGCCATAAAGTCGTATTCGAACAAGCCGAGCACGACATAGGGACACCCCTTACAACCCTTGTGAATAATGCAGGGGTATCGGTGATGGTACGGGATAATTTACTGACGGTCAGTGAACAAAGCTATGACCGCTGTCAAAATGTTAATACGAAGGCGATGTTTTTCTTGTGTCAAGCATTTGTCAAGTATCTGTTACAAGAAAAAACCGATCGCACCGATATACATCATAGTATTATCAATGTAACATCCTCAAATGCCCACGCCGTATCGATTGCCCGTGGGGAATATTGTGTTTCCAAAGCCGGTGCCAGCATGATAACCAAATTATTTGCCACCCAATTTGCCAACGATCATATCGGCGTATACGAAATTCAACCGGGGCTTATCAAAACGGATATGACCGCTAGTGTAACCGAAAAATACACAAAATTGGCACAACAAGGGCTGTCGGTTATTAACCGTATGGGTACCCCCGAAGAAATAGGGCGCATTGCCGGGGCAATGGCAATGGGGGATATGATATTTGCCACAGGACAAGCGATTCAAGCGGATGGTGGATTACACATGGTACGATTTTAATATACAACAAGGAATATTAGCATGCGGAATTTAAAAGACAATTTACATCTGTGTTCTATAAACACGGCAACACTAGGGTTTCAACACAATATTTTTCAGACCGCTGATACTGTTGCCCGATATGGATTTGGGGGCATCGCCCCATGGGTACAAGACTTACAAAACCAAGATGTTAAAACCGTTGCCCGTCATTTAAAATGTACGGGATTACAATTATCTGGATACTGTCGCAGTCCATATATTCCCGCCACCACCACACGCCAATTTCAGGCAAATATTGATGCCAACAAACGCTGTATAGACGATGCGGTTACCTTGGGGGCACCGGCTTTTATCTTTGTGGTCGGATCCATTCCAGAAGGCAGTACAGACGACATCGACACCGCCCTTACACAAGTTCAAGATGGCATTGCCCAGCTGGCAGAATACGCCAAAGACATGCCCTTACAATTGGGGTTGGAACCATTGCACCCCATGTATGCAGGCGACAGGGCATGTTTAAATACCCTGAAACAAGCCCATGATATGTGCAAAGCGATTGAACCAACCCTATCGGGCATACCAAAAATGGCGATTGCGTTGGATGTATATCATTGTTGGTGGGACCCTGAATTATACGCACATATTGATGCCATTGGTGCGGATAACCGCTTGTGTGCATTTCATGTGTGCGATTGGCTGGTACCCACCACCGATTTTCTTATGGATCGGGGCATGATGGGCGATGGGGTGATTTCCCTTGCCAAAATCCGCCAAGCGGTCGAAAACACAGGGTATAATAACATGGTGGAGGTGGAAATATTTTCCCACAACTGGGGCAAAAAAAGTATCAACACAACCTTATCCACCTGTGCAGAACGGTTACAAACCGTTTGTTAAGATACATATAAACAGGTCCATACACATAAAGAAAACCAAACCAAAGGCTTGGCGTAAACAAAGGAAAACTGTAAAACCACACCCATAAGGACAGGGGACTATATTTTACATCAAATATACGCCCCCTTAAAAACTGTAATAACAATGCACCGATTGCCAGCGAGTGCAGATTATGATTGCACCCCCAAACGCACACCACAGCCGATTTTGTTAGGGGGCTATCAAAAATTTGTGTAAATAGTTTTTTTAAACATCGTATCCTTTATTACAGTATGGCTCTGGGGTCAAATTCAATCAATACTTCCTTCCATAAATCATAGCTGTTGGAATCCAAACCAATGGGGTTACAAGCGGGTTTCTTAACCGCCCTGATCACGGAATCAACCATCGGCTGCATGCCTTGTGTGTCACGGGAACGGCTGGTTTTGACTACTTGTACGGCTGTTACGGAACCATCAGGGGCATATTTTACATTCACTGTTACCGATAAGTTGCGGGCATTTGGGACACCAGCGGGAATATCCCAACACCCAACCAATTTCCCCTTAACTTGTGCAATCAGTTTAACTTGTGCAATCGTTAAGGCAGTGTAACTATCTGTATCCTGCACATTCACATCCGCACCAGCAGATTTTAATATTTTGATTATATCTGTATAGCCATTATCTTGTGCAATCGTTAAGGCAGTGTAACTATCTGTATCCTGCACATTCACATCCGCACCAGCATCAACAAGCACCTTGACCATATCGAGGTTATTTTCATCTACTGCAAACATTAAGGCAGTCCACCCATTTTTTGTTTGCATGAGAAGATCTGCCCAATCACCGACAAACACCTTTTTAACTTGCACATTCATATCCGCACCAGCATCGACAAGCACCTTGACCACATCGGGATTATTTTTGATTACCGCTAGCATTAAGGGGGTTAAACCATCTTTATTTCGTATATTAACAACCGCCCCATTGCTTATAACTTTTTGTACTTCATGACTTGTTATAATATCATAATCAAGATGTAACAAATCGTCCGTCCCAGCATACGCCTTAACAGAAAACATCATAAACAATATAACAAAAATCTCTTTAAACATGGCAAGTGCCTTATATGATACTCAGTCTTAAATTATATTATGTAATCCATAATATAGCATAAACACACATAAGGCAATATAAAATCGAATATATCCGCAAGGTATAGTCAATTCGGTATAAAATGATTCGCCATATTGTACTGCATATTTTATTTTGTTGGTTATATGGTGAGTCTAAGGGGCTAGCGCCCCAGCTTCTCTGTACATTCTTGCGTTTAATGTGGATTTACCCATGCTTCGCATGACAAAAACCCACACTTGTTCATCCCACTTTGCCCCCCGATCGGACACCACAATGCCACTATGGGGCAAGCGGTTGCAACCATATTTTGTCAATCAAATTAAATTTAATTGACTATATAAACAGGTCGACACACATAAAAAAACCGAATCAAAAGGCTTGGGATAAAAGATAGGGAATCTTTAAAACCACACCAATAAGGATATTAGACTCCTCCGTGGATTTCAGTTTTGATTGTTTTTATTTTATTATTTTCAAATTCGGTGATGGTGCATTTAGTGGGTCTGCCTTGAGTCTTGGCGAAGTCTGCTGCCGCTTCTGAAGCCGACTCACTAGTGCTACAATGTGCAATTATTTCATCCCCACACTTGACTTGATATTTGACAATTTTATACATTTTAGTTTAATCTCCTCTATTCTTTTTTAAATTTTAGCTGCCTACGCTGTACCCTAACAAGGGAAACTGCCCTAAATAAGAAAAGGGGGCTCTCCTTATCTAAGGGTAGGTGACACCCACTTCCATATCCCATGGTATACTCCATTTTATATATGGTTTAATATCCCAAATCTGTATATACCTGTTTGGTGATGTCTTCAATGGATTTATCCGATTTGCGTTCGATATATTCCAACCACACAGCTTCGATAATATCCACCAACGATGCATTGGTGTCGGATACGGCATTATCCGCCAGTTGTTGTGCGGTAACCCCAATCAATGCAGGGGCATTCTCTTCAAGAGTTTTTACATCTTGTGGACTTAATTTCCACACATCTGTTGCCGATGGCATACCCGCCCTTCTTAGTTTGCTAGCCTGTGAATCCACGGACATCATATAATTGATAAACACCAACGCCGCCGCAGGATTGGGGGCATTTGATGGTATTGCCAAGAAGTTTTTGTTGGCAATCATCAAATTTTTGGGGAATATAAATTGCCTGCCTGTTTCAGGATAAGTTCCCTGTGCCAACTCCACAGACGCCGCATAATATCCAAATTTACACGCAAAATCGATCTGTTGATTTAGGAACAAACCATCCTGTTCTCTGGGGCTGTTGGGATATTGCACTTTGCCAGCGGCACCGCCCAGCAGATATGGTTCAATATCCCGCAAATATTGCATTCCCGGTTTAATGCGTCTTGCCAATTCTGTTGCGGAAATATCTTGGGCATCCATTTGAAAACTCTCGGCACCATCCCCCCTTGGTGTATGTGCATATAATACAGTTTGCACAAAAGTATTCCCCAAATAATGGGGCGGTTTAATATACACAAACCGTTCAGGATTTACCTGTAAATACTGTTTCAAATCCTTAAAATCAGAGGGGACTTCACCCTGTGTTACTGTGGCGGAATTATAATGGCAAATATATTGTTCCCCAGACCAAGGGGCTTCTGTCCCATCGTTCATAACGCCAAAATCCCGTAAATTCTGTAACGATCGGGGGTCATTAGCATTCAGTTCAAAATTTTTGGCATTGGGTAACTGAAATACAAAACCACCAAATAAGGCATTATTGCGTTTTAATGAGGCAAAGTTTTCACCATTTAACCACAACACATCCACACTGCCTTCCCCCAATTTTCTGCCGGCGGACTTTTCCGCAAGTATCACATCGACGGCATCTTTGGCATTACTGCGCACAGCATTCAATCGTATGCCTTGTTTTTTAATGGCAGGTCCAGCAACACCATCCACCCAGCCATTAATAATGTCCGATCCGCCCCAATGGTAAAAATTTACTTTACCCTGTTTTTTGGCAATATCTTCCACTTGCTGCCACGATAATTTACCAGCTAAAAAATCTTGACGAAACGAATCCATATCACTTGCAATGGCTGAGGTTAATGGCACAAAACACATTATTACAAATGCTAACAGAAATTTTTTCATTTTTATTTTCCTTACTTTTATTTACAACACTTACAAAAATAGACCTTATGGGAATACCTTGATACATTGTATGTATAATATATATCTTTATCGGGAATTACAAGTAAAATTTTATGTATTGACCACCCCCCATGCCAATTTTACCCGTTAAAATAATATGTTACACATATTTTTGCTCATTTTTGCAAAATTTTTGGCGATGCTATTGCATGTGTATCACTTGTTTTTGTTGTAACGATTGTTGTGCCATATATGCCAATTTTATCGCCATCACCCCATCATACAACGATGTTGCCACAGGCGTCTTATGTGTAACAGATTGCCAAAATGATTCCGATTGATAATAATAACTTTTTTCATATCGTTGTAAAAAAAAATCTTCCAACCGCACTTGTATTTTAGTGGTATTTTGGGTATATTTAACCATATTATTTTCATGTTCATTTTCCGATTGAAGCATACCTTTGCTACCAAACACTTCCAATCGCTGATCATATCCGTACACCGCTTGACGGGAATTGATAATTTGGCATAATACCCCCCCTTCGGATTGTAAATGTAATGCGTTGGTATCTATGTCATCATACCATTGCAGGGCATTATCAATACGAATACCCCCACTGGCAAAAATATTACAGATGTCATCGTCGCCTAATATATATCGTACCATGTCAAAATCATGAATGGTCATATCCATAAACATACCACCTGATTTTTCAATATACGATAAGGGGGGCAAGCCAGAATCACGACTGATAATAGTAATATTATGTATATCGCCAATATCACCATTTATAACCGCCTGTTGCACGGCACGATGTGTGGGGTCAAATCGACGGTTAAAACCCATCATAATCGGGACATCACAACCCGATAAATCGCACAGACATTTTTCCGCTATGTCCATGTCTAGTGTTACAGGCTTTTCACAGAATACCGCTTTACCCGCCTTAGCAGATTGATATATAAAATCGACATGCGTATCCGTAGGGGTGCAGATATACACCGCTTGTACATCGGGGTGTGTAATAGCTTGTTCGGGGCTGTCGACCACTTGACAATCATAATTTTGTGCAAATTTTTGTGCCAGTTCATCAAAAACATCATATACGCATACAATTTTTACCCCTAATTGTAATAACGATTTTGCATGTACCCATCCAATACGACCCGCCCCTAAAATAGCAACAGTTTTCACATTTCCCCCTATTATTATCGTTGAGTAAAGTTAAATTCCGCACCCCGTTGAAGGGATGACGACCACCGTTGGCTTACCGTTTTTAACTTGGTATAAAAATGTACACCTTCGGCACCATATACACCATGGGATCCAAATGACGATTGTTTCCAACCGCCAAAGCTATGAAATCCAACAGGTACAGGAATGGGTACATTTACCCCAACCATACCCACATTTACCGTATTTACAAAATGTCGGGATACATCGCCATCATTGGTAAATAATGCAGCCCCATTCCCATATTTACACCCTTCAACAATTTCCATAGCATGTGTATATGATTTTGCCCGTACCACACATAATACAGGTCCAAAAATCTCTTGTTGGTAAATGGTCATATCAGCGGTTACACAGTCAAACAACGACCCACCCAAATAGTACCCGTTTTCATATCCTGTGACCATATAATCACGACCATCGACAACCAATTCAGCACCCTCATCGATACCCGTTTCAATATATCCAATAATCTTGTCACGGTGTTCAGCGGAAATAACCGCCCCCATGTCCTTTGCCGTGTCCCAAGCACCAATATCAAGGTTTTTTACCCGATGAGAAATTTTTGCCACCATTTCATCGGCAACATCATCCCCAACCGCAACAAGCACAGATATTGCCATACACCGTTCACCTGCGGCACCATACCCTGCACCAACAATACAATCCACAGCACCATCAATATCAGCATCCGGCATTACAATCATATGATTTTTGGCACCGCCAAGAGCTTGTACCCGTTTGTTATGTGCGGTTCCCGTGTGATATATATATTCTGCAATTGGCGTAGATCCCACAAACGATACGGCCTGAATATCAGGGTGTTTTAAAATACTGTTTACTGCATCCACACCGCCATTTACCACATTAAATACCCCATCGGGTATCCCCGCCTGTTGTAACAGGTCCGCCAATATTAGGCCCGCCTCGGGGTTTTTCTCAGACGGTTTCAAAATAAAGGTATTACCTGTGGCAATTGCCATTGGTATCATCCACAATGGCACCATACAGGGAAAATTAAATGGGGTAATGCCGGCAACAACCCCCAAGGGATACCGATTGGACAATACATCAATACCTGTTGCAACTTGCCGGGAATAATCGCCACTTTGGTGGGTATTAATACCACAGGCATATTCCACAATTTCCAACCCCCGTGCCACTTCGCCTTTGGCATCTTCGAAGACTTTACCGTGCTGTTTCGATATTGCTGTGGCGATTTTGTCCCTATTGGCAATCAACAATTCCCGAAATTTATATAACACCACGGACCGTTTCATAGACGAAGTTTGCGACCATGATACAAACGCCTGTTTGGCAACCGCAACCGCCATATTAACATCTTTGATACCACTGTTATATACCACACCTGTTTGTACACCATTGGATGGCATATATACGGGTGTTGTGTCGGTTGCGGTCGATTTTACAATCTGACCATTGATATAATTATGAAATTCTTGCATTTTAAAATTAATCCTTTTTTGGTTAAAATTCTTTATAAAAAATGGTTAAACACCTTTACGTTGGCGTTTCTTTGCCTCGTCAAGATTTTTACGTGCTTCATTTATGGAGACAAGCGGTGATACTTCGGGAACCCCTACTTCCCACCATGCCCCAGATTCCGTCCAAGCGTGTTGCTGTACACATACGGATATAACATAAGTTTTATCCGCTTGTTTTGCCCGCTTAAACGCAGCGGCCAATTGTTCCGCAGTAATAACATGTTCCGCATCCGCCCCCATAGATTTAGCATTTTGCACAAAGTCAACAGGTTGCCATTTACCAGAGGTACGACAATCTTGATACAGATTGTTAAAACCCTTACCCCCTTGCCCTGTTTGCAGGCGGTTAATTACTGCGTATCCCGCATTATCACACACAACAACAATCATTTTATGACCTGACAAAACAGAACTGTAAATATCTTGATTCATCATCATATAACTGCCGTCCCCGACCATGACAATAGTATCATCCACATTATTGGTCCGTGCCATTGCCGCCCCCCAACCGCCACTGATTTCATACCCCATACAGGAAAATCCATATTCACAATCAAAGCTATCCAATGCTGTGCTATCCCAACAGGTATTTACCTCCCCCGGTAACCCCCCAGCAGCGGCAACCAGATAATCATTATCACCAGAATGTTGTTTAATAACCCCGACAACTTGTGCATATGTTAAGGTATCCTGTTTATTTTTAGGGGATAAATCTTTCTGAGATTTTATATATGTATTCCATTTCGCCCGATGATTTTGTGCGGTTTGTAACCATGATACAGGTGCCTGCCAATCCCCCAATTCGGCGGTAATGTCTTGTAATGACACCAGTGCATCGCCCACCACAGCAATAGAGCGGTGTTTTACCGCATCAAAAAGAGCCGTATTGATACCAATAATCTGTGCATTCTGGGAAAACACAGACCAAGATGCAGTTGTAAAATCTTGTAAACGGCATCCAATGGATACGATAACATCCGCATCCCCTGCACAGGCATTTGCAGATGACGATCCCGTGGTACCAATCGGTCCCACAAAGTGGGGATTATCCACCAACACGGAGGCTTTTCCCGCCACGGTTTCCGCCACAGGAATACGGTATTTTTCCGCAAAATGTGCCAATGTGGCATGGGCACCGCTGTATCGTACCCCACCGCCGGCAATAATTAGTGGCTTGTTGGCACTTTTTAATACTTGTACCGCTTGGGATACACTCTGGGTATCAGGGCGATTACGGGAAATATACCAGATTTTTGGTTCAAAGAAAACCTGTGGATAATCATACGCCATTGCCTGTACATCTTGGCACATTCCCAGAAACACGGGACCACAGTCCGCAGGATCCAATAAAGTCGCCATCATTTGTGGCAAAGTATGCAATACCTGTTCTGGGTGGGTTAAACGATCCCAATAGCGTGTAACCGATTTAAAACTGTCATTAACGGTAATGGTGGGATTATTAAAATGCTCCACCTGTTGTAACACGGGGTCGGGCAATCTGGATGCAAAAGTATCCCCCGATATTACCAATAATGGGAGTCGGTTTGCCATGGCAACCCCACAAGCGGTTACCATATTTGTAGCCCCCGGTCCCACGGAAGATGTGGCAATCATAATTTGACGGCGGTTTTTGGCTTTGGCATATGCCACACCCGCCAGTGCCATACCTTGTTCGTTCTGTCCCCGCCAAGTGGGCAACACATCTTGTACCCGCTCCAAGGCTTCGGCAAAACAGGTTACATTACCATGCCCAAAAATACCAAATATCCCCGCAAATAAAGGGACTTGTACCCCGTCGATAACTGTATATTGATTGATAAGATATTTTACCAGTGCTTGTGCAGCAGTTAATTTTATTGTTGTCATATCTTTTTTTCCTTTATTTTGAATTATATGCGTCTGTGTTAATCCAATGGTGATCTTGTTCCATATGGAATTTCCAAATTTTCGTTGGACCCGCCATAACATTTAAATAATAATTGTCATACCCTGCAAGGGTTGCAACTGGATGATACCCCCGTGGCACCATTACCACATCCTTGTTATATGCGGCCATACATTCGTCTAATTCCCTATCTTCTGTGTATACCCGCTGCATACAAAAACCTTGGCAAGGGTTAAAACGGTGGTAATATGTTTCCTCTAATAAACTTTCATGGGGCAGATTATCCCGATCATGCTTATGGGATGGATACGAACTGGTATTGCCTTCGTCTGTAAAAACTTCCACAACCAGCAACGCATGTGCGGCAGCCGATTCAGGTAAAATATTATGTACATGACGGATATTTTGCCCCCTCCCCCGTGTTTCTGCCGACACATCATCGGGTGATATAACACGGGTTGCCAAATGTTTATTTTTACTTTTTAATGCAGTATCAGGTGCTTTACACACCCCAATTTCACAGTCTGTGTCCCCTGTAATCGTAAAATCAGTTGCCCCTGATATATATACGGAATATGGTTTTATGTGCTGTCCATTGTGTTTTTCAAATGGGCTGATGCGGTTACCTAATTGGGTAAATGTATCCATTTGTGTACTGATTGTTGCTTTACCTGATATAATAACCACGCAGATTTCATTTTTATCACCTGTAATTTTTACCGATTGTCCAGACTGTAATTCGTAGGCACTGAATCCTACATATGTCCAACCAGCGGATTCGGGTGTAATATGTTGTGTACGGCCATTTTCATCAGGTGTGGTATATTTTGATAATAAATATGACATTTTAATATTTTCTCCTTAATATTTTCTTTTTAATATTTTTTCTTGGGTGTTATTTTTATCGCACATCGCCTGTTGCCATGCGTTATGTACAGCGGTATAATTATGTTGTAATGCCTGTATAAACGCAGTATCATTTATGGTGCCTGATAGCCATTGCTGTAATGGATCGCCAAAAATAGTACGACCGATGGCAAATCCCTTACACCATTTTTGCCCTTTGGCATAAACAAAACCTTCACTTAAAGTATCCAAAGGACAGCCCAACCCTAATATCAATACCCCACGACAATGGGGGGCATTAGTATCAATTGCATCGGATACTGCCTGCCATTGTTTTATATTTAAAGTTGGTAATTTCCACCAATCGGGCTTAATCCCCAAATCATATATATTCTGCAACGACTGTGCCATACTGGTATCGGTCATATCATAGCCTTCGGGGTGAATGATTTCCAGTAACAATTCATGCCCTGTAACACACACCGCATCCCACAATAATGTAATGCGGTGTAATTGTTCCATATTTATATCCGCATCCCCATCAGGGTGATAAAACATCAAACATTTAATGATATGCTCTTTGGGACATGTTTTTAATTGTGTTCCCATATCATCGCCCCGTTCAAATTGCAATGGATAGGATCTTGGTAATTCCACAGGACGGGCAACCCAAATATTATCCCCAGTGGCATCGTTTAAGGCATCTTGTCCAAAGGTTTCATCGATCAAAACACCAAAATTTGTCCCCAAAGTTGCAGATACTTGTTTCCCCGCTTGTAACATCAATTGTTTTGCGTATGTAATGCGATTCTCATCCACGCCCAATTGTGCACACACTTCCATCATTTGAATACGATGATCAAAAGCAAAAATAGACAAAGGGGCTCGCCATATTGGTCTATCAGATGCTGTTACCCGATGTAAATAATTTAAGTGCGTATCTTGATCAGGCCGTGATACCATATGTTGACGGTGCAGATAATCGGATAATTCCTGCCAAGTGGGCATGGCTGGGGTACACCCATGTCTTGACACCACCAATGCCCCCGATGCATTGCCATATTGTAATGCCTTTTCGATACTGTTTTCCACAATATATCCCCGTAGGAAACCGCTCATAAACGCATCGCCTGCACCCAATACATTTAATACTTCGACCTGTACACCGACGCTATTTATACCCCCGTCGATATGGTCTGGGATGGCGTGTTCATATACACTTGCACCCGATGCACCCCGCTTTAAAACAATACTTGCATTTGTTAAATTACGGATATTTTTTAACGCCTGTAAAGTATCGGTAGTACCACCAGCAATATGAATTTCTTCGTCTGTTCCCACAATCAAATCAAAATAGGGAATAAGGGATTGTAAATGTGCCGTTACTGTGTTGTCGGCAACAAACCGTGTATCCCCATCACCTTTGGGGGTCAATCCCCAAAGGACAGGTCGATAATCAATGTCCAAGCACCGTATTACACTGTGCTTTTTCGCATATTCTAATGCCTGTAACGAAGCCCCTAACATAGGCTGTGCCGATAAGTGTGTCCCCGTAATTAATAACACTTTGCTGTCGGCAATGGCAGCTTCGTTAATGTCATCGGCACAAATGGACGCATCCGCACAATTTTCACGATAAAATAGCAATGGGAATTGTTCCTTATTTTTAATAGCTAATATAGCAATAGCGGTCAGGCGATCGTCATCCACCCCAATTTGCGAAGTATCGACACCTTCTTTTTGTAATTGCTCCACAATATACGCCCCAAATTGCTCATTACCCACCTTAGTTATTAGGGCGGATTTTAATCCCAAGCGTGCCGTACCTGTGGCAATATTTAAAGATGAACCCCCAATATATTTGGCAAAACTAGATACATCTTCCAATCTTGCCCCAATTTGTTCCGCATACAAATCAACACTTGCACGCCCCAAGCACATTACATCCCATTTCGTATCATTTTTCATATTTATTTCCCAATCTGCATATTGTTTTTTAAATCCTTCCACACCCCAAGTTTTAATTTTCCCTAACGGCAATAGTTTTCAAAATCGCCTCGACCAAAACAATGGCACCTGATAAGGTACGGGGAAATTCGTTGGCATCTTCCTTGATACACAAGCAACATTCAACCCCTTGATAAACGGGGCTGGTAATCGCATCTGTGATACCTACGGACGCCATACCCTTTTTACGACTGATGTGCAACAATTCACTGACTGGTCCCCAATAATTTTTAAACGATACAACAACCAAACAATCTTGTCGCTGTGCATTGTTTAAATATGACTTTGTCAAATTATCTTCGTTCGGTAAAATAATAGGGTTGTATCCCAGCCCTAATAAAGCATAGCGTATGGTCAACGCCACGGATTCTGAGCGCCCCCGTGCATATATATAAACAGATTTAGCATTTACGATTTTGTCGGCAATGCTGTCCAATTGTTGCTGATTTGTATCATCCAATATGGTATCGATTTGGTGTATGGCACGCATCACAGAATCCTGTAATATATCCATTTCACCAGAAGCCATATTTTCTTTTAATCGTGCCACACGATCTGCATATACAGATCGCTTTTGCCGATAGTCTTCTGCAAAAACTTTTTGCATGGACTTGAAACCATCAAAGTCTAATGTTTTTGCAAAACGAATAAGTGCCGACGGCTTTACATCCGTCCGTTCGGCAATATCTTGAATTGTCATAATGACAATTTCTTCTGAATTTTCCAAAACAAAATCAGCAATTCTTCGTAAAACGGGGGACAGCGAATTGTATTCTTGTGCTATTTTGTGTCTTAAAACATGTACATCCATAATTATTTTACCCTAAAATAAAAAATATAATACTCTATTTTATACTATGCATATGTATACCCAGAACGCACTAAGCAATCGATCATATGTTGTCTGCCTAGTGTAGCATATTTTAATGGGTTTGCCTTGTGGGGGTCCTGCTCCGCCTCGATACATATCCAACCTTGGTACTGTATGCTGTATAACGCATCGGTTATGGATTGAAAATCAATACTCCCATCCCCTGGAACGGTAAACACCCCACCGATAACATAATCAATAAAGCTGTGGGTATGTTTATCCATGGTATCTATTACAGATTGCCGTACATCTTTGCAATGTACATAATTGATACGATACCCCCATTTTTTGGGTATATCCAATGGATCACCCCCTGCAAAATAATAATGCCCTGTATCCCACAATAGCCCAACCGCATGGCTAGTATGCTGCATAATAAAATCAATTTCTGTGGGCGTTTCAATGGCTGTACCCATGTGATAATGAAATGACAATGGGACACCTTCGCCCTGCATCCATTCCGCAAATATGGACAATCTGTCCGCATATAATTTTAATGTATCTGTATCATAAATCCTGCGGTGACTCATGGGGGTATTGCGTTGCGACTGAATCGACCCGCCCGTTTCCCCATATACCATTACAGGGCATTCCCATTTTTGATATAATGATAATTGTTTCCCAACCCGTTGTTTTTCTTGTTCCACAGTACCATGTATTAAATTACCGCTATACCACCCCCCAACTATGCGTAAGTTATATGGGGATAATACAGATTTCTGTGCTTCGTATCCCATGGGAAATTTACCCCCTTTTTCAATGGCAATATACCCGGCTTGTTGTGCCTCAGACAAACATGTTTCCAATGGAATGTGCCCCCCCAATTTGGGTAGGTCATCATTTGTCCAATTAACAGGTGCCACTGCAATATTTATGTGCATGTTATTGTAGTCCTTTATCTTATAAGTCAATTAATATGTGTTTACGATAAGATTGTGTCATAGCCAATGCCGTCCTCGTAGCAGCGGTAGCATCCGCCAATGTTATACGAGGTTGCGTACCATTTTTAATACAGTTTACAAAATCTTGTGCTTCGGTCAGAAAAGCATCCTTAAACCGTTCAAAAAAAGTCTGAACACATTCATTACGAACGCCATAAGAGTCCAAAATACTTAAATGGTTTTTACTGGGATTCATGCCCACTTGTAATGTTCCCTTGGTACCGATAATTTCCGTATGCGTTGCATGCCCATGATGTTGGGTACGGGTAGCACAAATATAACTCATGGTGCCATTCTGCATTTTTGACATAACCGATACATTGTCACCATCTTGTACTGCCTCAAACCCTTTGTGGGCATAAGCACCGCCAATAGCGTACACTTGGCTAAATTCTGTCCCCAACAACCACCGGCATAAATCAATATCATGAATGCTATAATCCAAAAATATGCCACCACTAGTTTGACAAAAAGCAATTTGAAATTCCGCCCATTTGTTCATATCGCCCGATTGGGATCGCACCATAACAGGTTTGCCAATTTGACCTGCATCAATACGGTTCTTTGCATCGTAATAAGTGGCATCGTATCTACGCACAAAACCCATCATACACACTTTTTTAGGATATTGTTTATGGACAGTCTCCACCCTTTCACAATCGGCAACATTTAGTGCAAGCGGTTTTTCACAAAATACATGATATCCTGATTCCAATGCCCTAATAATTTGATCCGCATGCCCGTTGCTAGAAGTCACTAAAAACACCGCATCCATTTTTCCCTGCATGTCTTGTAACATTTTATCATAAGCGTTAAAAGTCCGTTTTAATCCCAAATTGGCATTAGCAAATTCCAATTCTTCCGCCACAATAGAACAGGCACACACCACTTCACAACCATGTACCTTAAAGGATAAATTCTTAGCATGTTCTTTCCCTAGTCTGCCTAAGCCTACGATGCCAATGCGTACTGTCATAGTGTTGTCCTTTCTGTGACGATAGTATATCAAAGTCAATTTCATGTTTTAAGGCTGGAATGGTTTGTTTCATAAAAAAATAACCTATCAAATGCCATAGGGGCACTTGCCAGTCTTATCGCCATATTGCCTGTGCAATCGCCAATGTGTTTTTCAAATAATGCACTTGTCGCAAAATCTGTATCGGTGCTATGGGCACATGGGGCAACACCTACGCACGGCACCCCCCATACATCATTTTTTGTGGTATTATCAAACATGCTGTTAATCCATTCTTAGTGCCATTTTTTCAGATACGATCGTCATAATGTTACTGCTGTTTGTGCCTTGTATAACATGCTGTGCTACTAGGTTTTGTAAATTTTGCGGTGCGACTTCGCTTTGGGGAATGTCTTTTTCTAAATTGGTGGGAAAGGCGTATCCATCAGCAATGCAGCCACTCACATTATGCACCGCATCTGCTGTAAGTGTCTTTTCCATATACGCTTTATATAATACAGGATACACGGATTCAATCATCGCAGGATAATTTAAAGTTTCCATTGTTTTCCCAAATGCGGAAGAAACCTGTAATAAATTTGCAATACGGACTTTATCAGAACTAGTATTACAACCCGCTGCATGAAATAAAGCAGGGTTAAAAAAAACAGCATCTCCTTGGGTTAAAGGTAGTTGAACATAATGTGCGTCAAAATATGTAATAAAATCTTGTTCCCGCCATGCCATATATCCCAAATCATATTTTTGCGAATGGGGTAAAATCTTGGTAGGTCCGGATTCAATGGGCATATCTGTATGTGCAACCGCCCCTTGCAAAGTTAAAAACTGACTCGTCTTTTGAACTGACAAAGGGAATTTGGCACAGGTAGCATTGTCTTGAAACCCAAGATGATAATCCCGATGCATATGTTGTGATTTTCCTCCTGGTTTTACCCCATTTATTTGCGAAGTAATTTGATACCCTGATCCAAGCCAAGCTGAACATACTACATGTAAAACAGGATTCTTATAATATTCCACAAAATCCACCGCTGATTCAATCGCCAGTTTTTGTAACGCATTCCAAATACGCATATTATTGCTGGCTAAGGAAAAATGATCCCCTTGTTTATTCCCTTGTTGTGCTTGATAAATATTATTAAATATGGTATTGGCGTTCTCTATAACTGTGGTATCTGCATACATTCCTAAAATAGCAAATACGCCCGCACCCTCACACAATATATAACACATTTCATTTTTATAGGCAGTGAGTGTATCCATATCGTTGTTTAACACCGCTTGTAAAATAGGCTTTGCATCGTATATAATCACGCCTTTTTGCACATCGGATGCCAGCCTGCATTCCGAACCATCCATACCATTTTGTATGATATGTTTAAAGTCGTTAATATTTACATCGGCTTGTGTATAAAATAATTTTTGCATAATTCCTCACTTTGCTTATATTACATGTATGGTGTACTCATATTAGATATTTTTACTGTTTTGATACTCTGTATCCGCCTTACGCATGCTGGCTTCTAGTTCGGTCTGCATTTTTTCCATTTCTATGCCCCCCGCCATCATATTTAAAATATCTTCACGGGAAACCTCTTGTTTATTAAACTGTCCCATGCTCTGCCCACGGTTTAGCAAAACAAACTTATTGGCAATCGGATAGGCGTGATGCACATTATGGGTAATTAAAATCACCGCCAACCCCCTAGCTCTTGCCCGTACCACTAGCTGTAACACGGTTGCCGATTGTCGTACACCCAAAGCGGCGGTGGGCTCATCCAAGATAAGGACTTTTGCCCCTGAATCAATGGCTCGGGCAATGGCGACACATTGACGCTCCCCCCCCGACATGGTACCAACAGGTTGACTGGGATCACGAATATCAATTCCCATATCCATCATTTTTTCTTTGACGATACGGTTTGACCGTTGCCAATCAAATTGTTTAAATGGACCCCAGCCTTTGGTGAGTTCCCGCCCCATATAAAAATTACGTGTAACACTCATTAAGTGTACCAAAGCCAAATCTTGATACACTGTGCCAATACCCCGATCAAGGGCATCCTTGGGGCTTTTCAATACCACCTGTTCCCCATCCATTAAAATTTTGCCGCTGGTCGGCTGATGCACCCCAGCCAGAGTCTTAATCAAAGTAGACTTACCCGCCCCATTATCCCCCAATAAACACAAAACTTCACCGGCATTTACCGATATGGATACTCCATTTAATGCGATAACAGATCCGAAGTGTTTTTTTACATCTTGTAATGCAATCGTATGTGCCATTATCTTTACCTTCCTGCTAAGTTTTTACGAATATATGTATTTAAAATAACGGCACCCAACAACATAATCCCTAAAAACACACGGAACCAATCGGACGGTGCACCCGTATACAAAATACCCATTTGCACCACACCGAATATCAATGCACCGAACGCCGCCCCCACAACAGATCCATACCCACCGGTTAGCAAAGTCCCCCCAATTACCACAGCAATAATCGCCTCAAATTCTTTTAATAAACCCCTATCGGCCGCAGCAGATCCAAATTCCATAACTTGTGAAATACCATATACACATGCGGTAAACGCCGCAAACATGAACAGGCATATTTTTACCCGCTGTACTGGCACGCCCACATTAGACGCCGCCTTAGCATCGCCACCAGAAGCAAAAATCCAGTTGCCATATTTTGTACACAACAACACCCAAGTCCCCAAAGCGGTTAATCCAAACCACCAAAATATAATTATGGGAATTCCTTCCACAATCGGACTTCCATCTTTGAAAGTATCAATAATACCCCATTGCCCTAACTTGTCGAATACGCTTTTGCCAATAACGCTGTTAAACAGCTTTGCCAGCAAGTCATCCTCAATATTTTCGGATATTCCCCCCACAATCGTGCGGTTGGTAAAAAATATTGCCCCGGCAATGGTCAAACCTCGTAAGATATATAAAAACGCCAAAGAAATAATAAACGATGGCAATTTTGTTTTTATCACCAAATAGCCATTAATCCAGCCAATGGTAATACATACAGCAAAAGAAAATAATATGGCAAGCCACACAGGCCATCCGTAAAATGATACGGGAACCGCAACCAACATACCAGCCATACCAATCATAGAACCAATGGACAAATCAAATTCGCCACCAATCATTAAAAGCCCTGCTCCTATGGCTATAACCCCTAAGTAGGCGGCAACAGACATCCACCCCATGATACCCTCAATGGCAAACATACCTGTGTCGGCTGCAACCATTAAGAAAAATACGAATATTAAAATTGTACCAGATACAGCCCCCAATTCAGGATAAGACAATACCTTTTTCCACTTAGAGACATGTTGTATGCGCTCATCTTTAACAGTGGGATTAGGAGGCGTGGCTTGTATGTTTTCCATTTTCTCACTCGCTTATTTTATATTGTTTATCTGTTTATTGTTATAAAAAATTTACCTTATACCCCATTGATAAACCATTGACGCAAGGATCATATATAAATTATATAAAATTCTTGTGCCAATGGATTAATAATATAAAGATTTTTTCGTCCTTAGCGATATTCGCCTGCGTATTTTTCAACCAATGAAATATTGTCCTTAGTTACGAACCCGGGACCAGAATTTACATGGTTACCTGCTATCACACCATAGCGCACATAATTTACCAGAAACGCCACAGGAATCCACCCTTGTAAGTAAGGCTGTTGATCAATACCCCATTTAATAGTACCTTCCTTAATTGCCGCAGTAATTTCGCTACTTAGGTCAAAAGTACCAAAATAAATGTCCCCTTTACGCTTAATTTTTCCCAATGCACTCAAAGTTGGATGGGCGGAAGTTGGACCCAAGGCTAAAATAGCATCCGTGTTCGGGTTTTTACGCAAGTATGCCAGTACACCATTTTCAATACCAGATGGATCTTGACCAGAATCGATCATTTGGTTGCCTAATGGAACACCCAACCCATCAGCAAAACCTTGACACCGTTCAACGGATGCTGGGTTTGTAATGTAGTGATTTACGCACAAGAATGATTTTATACCGCTTGCTTTTGCCCGTTTACCTGCACCCAGACCTGCTGCGTATTCAGGTTGCCCCACATGCAATAAGGCACCCAATTTTTCCGACTGTTGTTGGGTACCAGAATTAATGGTAATAACAGGAATACCTTTTTTGATAGCTTTGGCAATACCCCCTTTTAATACATCGTAATCAGAAATAGGTATTATAATACCATCTGGATTAGACGCAATTGTTTGATCTAAAATACGGGCCATATCCCCCAAATCACCAGTTGGTGGATTGCGGTATTCGGTCTTAACATCAAATTCAGCAGAAGCATTTTTCAAGGCATTTTTAATGGTGTTCCACCAGCTGTCCGAATCTGGTGCATGTGAAATCAATACGAATCGCTCCCCACTTGCATATACAACAGTTGCCCCCGCAGAAAATGCCAACAAAATGACAGGAATTAAAAGTTTAAATAATTTCATCTCTATCTCCTTATAATGAATACTATATAACAAATACTATTTAAAAAAAACCTCTTAGCTGTTTACATATGGCATCAAGGCTTAATACTGGATTATACTCTAATTTTAAGTAGGTATAAACCGGTGATGTTTACGTAAAAAATATAAATATCACTTAAATTACATCATAGAATATTTTTTTTATACTGTCAATAGATATAATGTAAATATTGTATTTAATAATAATGAAAAGATTTATCTTATTGAAAATAATAGCTTCTTTTTTTAAAAATTATATATGTATATGTATTTTTTTCTTATAATAATACTATTTTTTGACTGATTATTAAAATATTTTTACTTAAAAATATGCGTATATCGATTCAAAATAATATTTTTATTTTATTGGGGGCAATGCACTGACATCTTGATTATAAAAAATAATCGGCATATAATAAAATTGTATTTTTGGGGGATATAGTGTATATTTTGGGTGTATTTGTATTTTAGGGGGTAAAAATGGATTTTTATAAGTTGCAATTAGGGGGAAATGTGGGAATTTGCGGTTCGATAATGTGCGATGGCTTAGGGCATTGTTTCCCGATTGTGTGATTAAAAATCGCATTTACTAGCTGATATTATCACCCCCAACGCCATGTGAATGGCGATTTAATTACAGTGGTTTTAAATCGCAAAAAAACAATTAAAACAATGGCATAATGCAATAAGATTTGAAAATTATTATGGTACATACAAAACATACATTACAGCTTGCTGATATTGTTACAATAGGATGTATACTTATCCCATTGATAGGCATATATACATTGCATGAAATTTCATTTATCCTGTTGCATATAACCGCATATAATCATATGTTGTATGCGGTGTTGATAAATATATTTGCCTTGATATTGTACATTGCCCATTATAAATCTGATCCCCCGCATATTATATACACATTATTTTTTGGGATGTCTGTAATAACGCTGATATTTGCCCCATTTCGGGATGCGTGGTTGGGGGGAATTATGGGGGACATCGAATTTCCCATTTATGGTATCTTGTTTTTAATAAGTGCCCCCATATATATCAACGCCATATTACGCCTGTGTCAAAAAAATATTTTTATCGTACCGGTTATATTGTGTACAGTTACAATTTTACGGCTTATATTACTTATCGTCTTTGATATAACTGCTGTTGGAAACAAAGATTTTGAATCTCTGTCTGCATATGTGTTATTGATTGGTATTCTTGCATCTGTACCATGGCATACATGGACCAATACGCACATAGGATTAAAAATTCTGATGGGAATAGGTATCATTACAAGCATATACCCCATTATTATTTTGGAAAACAGAACCGCCCAATTTGCCTTAATATTTGTATCATTGGCGACTTTTATATGGCTATATATGATACAACTATGGGTAAAGTCAGAAAAATACAAACATATTTTATATACTATCACACCCACTGCATTGTTAATGGGCATGACTGTTATGGTATTAATAGTCAAAATAAGCACAAATACGCCCGATGGCATGTTTAATACCATATGGATACGGGGGAGTTTTATTGAACGAATCATCACCTCTTTGTCATGGTCTGATATTATATTTGGCAATGGGTGGGGGCAATCATATACGCATATTCAAGACAGTATCTGGGTCAATGGTATTGATGTAACAACCGACAATAAAGTCGATGGAAGCAAAAGTGAGGTTGTACATGGATTGGGCTTTTCCCATTCCCATAATAATATATTTGAATCTTTGCTGAGCATGGGAATTTTAGGGTTTATATTTTACTGTGGATTATGGATATACTTAGCATGGTGTTTACGGCATCGTATGGTGGTGTTGGCAATATTTAGTGGATATGCCACATTAAATGCCTTGTGGTATCATACGACCATGGATATGATACTTATTATCCTTATGATAAGTGCCATATGCAGTCATGATTCCCAAATATATCGCCCCTGTATACGCCCCTTTTATACACGCATATATCAGACTATAAATGTGGGTATTATTGTCGTAGCAATCGGTTTTTATACCCTGATATATATACCCTATATACAGGCTTTGCAATCACAAAAAATACCAGAATCTGCTTTTAATGATCAGTGGTATAATGGATCGGCAACGGGATTAAATATGGAAGTAAAAATATGGCGTCGATTTTTGTTGGACATGGGAAAAATTTTCAAAAAAGGGAATATGCCTAATAAGTGGGCGGTTACCAAGTTTGTCGATATTGTCGACACTCTGAAAAATAAATCAAATAATGGTAATATTTATGCGACTAAGGAATTATTAACCGCATATGAAATAATATTTTACACACCAACCCATACACATCCTATCTTAGAAGCCATTCGCCAACGGGAATATGAATTTTGGGCATCCGCTGTATTACGGGCAAATGACCAATTTAACAACCGCCCTGAACTGTTTACAAAATACTTAAGCTGGCATATTGATCGGGATTTCCACATGGCGGTTATGGAAGTCACAAAACGCTTATTGGCAAAAAACCCTGATAATGCGGTGGCACAATATTGGCGGGCCATGTCGTTAAAATTACAGGGTAATACTGTCGAAGCCGATCAGATGTTTGAACAAGCCTTCAAAAATAATGTGATCAGATACCAAGTTGTTGCCAATGATATATATAAAAAATATAAGCACCTATCGAACCCTATATATTTGGAGTAACCATGACACAGCATATATACACAGATTTGCGGGATTTTTTGGATATTTTACATCGTCAAGGGGATTTAATACGGGTCAAAACCCCCGTGCATACCCATTTGGAAATGACGGAAATACAAACCCGTTTGATTCGAAAGGGTGGACCTGCGGTATTATTTGAAAATGTTATCAAGGCGGATGGCACACAATCAAACATGCCTGTATTGGTAAACCTTTTTGGCACCGTTGAACGGGTGGCACAAGGTATCACCCGTACACCCAAGGACAACACACACCAAAACAAATTACGGGCGGTGGGCGAAGAATTGGCATTTATGCGACAACCGGACCCTCCGCAAAGCATCAAAGACACGCCAAAATTTATCAACCTTGCCAAAACCATATTAACCATGGCACCCAAAACCATAAAAAATCCCCCCTGTCAACAAGTGGTCGTAACAGGCAATGCCATCGATTTAAATACCCTGCCGATTCAGGGCTGTTGGCCTGGGGAACCCGCCCCCCTTATTACTTGGGGATTATGCGTATCACAAGGTCCCAACCCCAAATCAGACCGGACAGATTCGTTTAATCTGGGGATTTATCGCATGCAGCAACTGGGGAAAAACAAGGCTATTATGCGGTGGTTAAAACATCGGGGTGGTGCCCAACATCACCAACGCTGGCAACAAAAAAATACGCAACCTTTACCCGTGGCGGTGGTCATTGGGGCGGATCCGGCGACTATTTTAGCGGCGGTTACACCTGTACCAGACACCATGAGCGAATACCAGTTTGCCGGGCTGTTACGTAATAAAAAAACCGTTTTAACGGATTGTAAAACCGTACCATTAAAAGTCCCGGCTACCGCGGAAATTGTGCTGGAAGGCACAGTTTCTTTGGATGAATATGCCCCCGAAGGTCCATATGGTGACCACACAGGATATTACAACAGTATCGAACACTTCCCGGTGTTTACATGCACCGCCATTACCATGCGCCAAAACCCCATATACTTGTCCACCTATACCAGTCGCCCCCCCGACGAACCCAGTGTATTGGGCGAAGCTTTAAATGATATTTTTGTACCGCTTATCCAACAACAATTCCCAGAAATTACGGATTTTTGGTTGCCACCAGAAGGCTGTTCATATCGTATTGCGGTTATCAGCATAAAAAAAGCCTACGCAGGGCATGCCAAACGGGTAATGATGGGGGCATGGTCGTATTTACGACAATTTATGTACACCAAATGGATTATCGTTGTCGACGACACAATTAATGCCAGGTGTTGGCAAGATGTATGGTGGGCCATATCGACAAAAATGGATCCTGCCCGTGATATAACCATACTGGAAAACACCCCCATTGATTATTTGGACTTTGCCAGCACTGAAAACGGGCTTGGGTCAAAAATAGGGCTCGATGCCACCGACAAAGTATATCCCGAAACCCATCGGGAATGGGGTAAAGTCATATATATGGAACAAGGTGTCATCGACAAAGTGTCCGCCATGTGGGATGAAATGGGGTTACCCCAACACTCGAAACACCCCATTTGATAAAAAATATGGGATTTTTTTATAATCCCCCCTGTCTGTAAACTTAAAAAACACTTGATAAATGATGGCATATTTGATATGATACCTTGTGTATTGTATATCATTTTTGGGAATACTTGCATGGGTATACCCTAATAATAACGGAAATATGGCACCATAATGACGGCATCGGCACCAAACAACCCTTTATATGAAAAAATATCCCATATATATGCCCCAGAAGACTGGCTGTATATGGAACCGATTGTGGCGGAAATTAACGCCCTTAAAAAACAGAAAAATGCGGTCATATTGGCACATAATTATATGACCCCTGACATTTATCATTGTGTATCTGATTTTGTGGGTGACAGCCTTGCCCTTGCCATCGAAGCGGAAAAAGTCGATGCGGACATTATTGTTATGGCGGGCGTACATTTTATGGCAGAAACCTCAAAAATCCTAAGCCCACAAAAAAAAGTCCTGATTCCTGATGCGGATGCGGGATGTTCTTTGGCATCATCGATTACGGGGGCGGATGTACGGGCATTAAAAAAACAATACCCGGGTGTCCCTGTTGTAACCTATGTCAACACCACCGCCGATGTCAAGGCGGAAACAGATATTTGTTGCACTTCGGGCAATGTGGAAAAAATCATAAAAAAATTGGGGGTCGACGAAGTCATTCTTATTCCTGATAAGTACTTGGCGGGCAATGTGGAAAAGGCAACGGGTGTACGCTGTATCACTTGGGAGGATGGGGCGTGCGAAGTACATGAATTGTTTACCCCACAAGAAATGCGTGCCATCAAAAAATCTGATCCCCAGATTCAAGTCATCGCCCACCCCGAATGTCCCAAAGAAGTGGTTGCAGAGGCGGATTTTTCTGGGTCAACCGCAGGCATGATTGATTATGTGGTTACCAAACAGCCCCCTAAGGTTGCCTTGATTACCGAATGTTCGATGGCACAAAACATTGCCGATCAAGCCCCCAACACAGAATTTGTCGGGATGTGTCGCATGTGCCCCCACATGAAGCGGATTACCTTGGACAATATATTAACCTGCTTGCAAAACGAAACCGTCGAAGTCACTTTGGATGTACAAACTATTCAATTAGCACAAGGGGCGGTACAACGGATGTTAGACCTAAGTTAATGAAAACACAATACGATACGGTTATCATAGGGGCGGGAATCGCTGGTCTGAGCTGTGCATTGTCCTGTGATTCGCACCAAAATATTTTATTGGTATCAGAAAACGCCCCCCCAAAAAGCGGATCGACCCCCTATGCACAAGGGGGTATTGCATACAGCCCCCCCGATGATGCCCATATACAATCGCATATACAAGATACTATCACCGCAGGGGCGGGATTATGTGATACGGCGGTGGTTCGGGATTTTATTGAAAAATCAAACAATGCCATACACTGGTTACAATCGCAAAATATTCAATTTGACACCACTGTGGATGGGGCATTGGAAACCTGTATCGAGGGGGGACACAAACACCCCCGCATTATTCATATTAATGGCGATGCCACGGGGGCGGGCATTACCAAAGGGTTATTCCAGCGGGTGCAACGGGCCCCAAACATTACCTTTATTATCGGAGCTTTAACCGCTTTATATGTGAACAATACCAATGCTATCCGTGGTGTAGGGGTCAATAACACCCCATACACATGCGCGGCGGTGGTATTTGCAACAGGCGGTGCCAGCGGACTATTTGCCGACCGCACCGCCACCGCCCAAACCAGTACTGCGTTTAAATTGGCATTGGATGCGGGGGCGGTTGCCTGTGACTTGGAATTTTTTCAATATCACCCCACCGCCCTTGATATTCCCACACCTGCGCAAGGCAACATTCCCCAAAATAATGGCAGGTTACCGCTTATATCCGAAGCTATACGGGGACATGGGGGGATTTTAACCGTTGATAACACCCCCTTAGACACAGGGCACCCAGACGGTAGCCTTGCCCCCCGTGATGTGGTCAGCCGGGCGGTATTTTCCACCCGTAAACAGGGAAAAACCGTGATCCTAAACACCACAAGTATTAAAGATTTTTCCGATTTGTTCCCAACGGTTACAAAATCTTGTCATCAATATAATATTGATATACGCCATATCCCCATTCGTACGGCGGTACATTATCAAATGGGGGGGATTAAAACCGATACCAATGGTATCACGGGTGTGGATGGATTGTTTGTTATTGGCGAAGCATCCGCATCGGGATTTCATGGTGCCAACCGCCTGGCAAGCAATTCATTATTGGAAGCCTGTGTTATGGGACGTAATTGTGCGGGGGTTTTAAACACCCACCACCGCCCAACCCCTGATGCCCCAATTGGTACCACAACCACCTGTATATGTGCCCAGCCCGATACGCATATATCGCACATACAATCGTTAAACAGCACCGCCCTTGGCATTATCCGTGATGCGGACAGCTTGGTACGCACTATACGGATTTTGCGGACCCTCCCCCAATCCCCTAATGTGGTGGCATCGCAAATGTGCATGCTATTTGCCTTATATCGTAAGGAAAGTATTGGGGCACACACCCGTGCCGATTATCCCAACACCAAAATCTTGCCCCGACAGCATATGGATTTACGCACATTTCATATGGAAATCAAACACATCTGATACAAAGGACACCTGTCATTATGCATATACACACCGCCGTAAAATACGCTTTGCATGAAGATTTACAGGACATAGGCGATATTACTGTGAAATCCCTCATTCCTAATACGGCAACCACCGCCGCCCGTATTTTCGCCAAAACCAATGGGGTGATTTCTGGTACACAATATATCCCAGTTGTATATACCCAGATGCAAGACTTATACCCCAATCAAAACCCTGTACAAGTGGATATTATCACCCCTGATGGCACCGCCGTGACATATGGTGATACCATTGCCACCTTGCATGGGGCAACCGCCCATATTATCACTGGGGAACGCACCATTTTAAACTTTATCGGGCATCTGTCGGGTATCGCCACCACCACTGCACAAGCGGTACAGATTGCCAAACCGTTTGGCATCACCATTGCATGTACCCGTAAAACCACCCCCCTACACCGCAATGCTGAAAAAAAGGCGGTCGTGCATGGGGGCGGACATCCGCACCGCAATGGATTATATGATGCGGTCATGATTAAAGATAATCACATACTTGCCATATCCAATATTGTACAGGCAACACGCACCGCACAACAACAAAACCCCCATACAAAAATCGAAGTCGAAGTCGATACCCTTGCCCAACTGCAACAGGTTTTACCCACCGCCCCCGATGTTATATTATTGGACAACATGTGCCCAGATATGATTACAGATGCCATAAAAATCCGTAACCAAATCGCCCCAACGGTACCCTTGGAAGCATCGGGCAATATTACCCCCGATACCCTAAAATCATATTGTCAAACCGGCATAGACATTATATCCATGGGCTGGCTAACCCACAGTACCGCCCGCCTAGACATAAGCCTAGAATTATTATAATCATACATATCTATTATTTCATATACTAAAAAATACCCATGACCAAAAATAAAATTTTAATCACATTAACCGATACAGACCTGATTATAGCAAACACAGGTAAACCTTTTACAGAGGAAAGTGTTGTAAGCTTATGCGACTTACATATAAGTGCAAAAGACAAACAAAATAAAATCAATTTACCAGAAAAGAAGGAAGAAAATTTAATCACAGATATACAACAATCAAACCTAGAAGATTGGACAAACACATCAAAAAATCATTTTGAAAAACACATAAATAGTTTTAATGCCAAATCAAAAGATTATGAAGGACGGGAAATTGTTGAACTGTTGCAAAATGCCATTGATCCTATCACAGATAACGCTATTGGTAAAAAAGGGGTGGGATTTAAAGCTGTTTTTAATATCTGTAACACCCCTGAAATATATTCAAATTCCTTTTATTTTCATTTTGACGGCAATAAAACCGCAGAACTACTTAAAGAACATGAAATATTTGAACAATTTGAAAAGAAATATCCCATAAAAAAAGACCCCAGACATGATAAAGTTTTATCCATGTTATTACCCCATATTCTTGAACCTGAGCAGAACATTAAAAAATTGTTACAACAATACAGTACCATTATAAGATTACCGCTTGATTCTATACCAGAAAACCTCATAATCGAAGTACAAGAATTATATGAAAATCCATATTTTTTACTGTTCTTACAACATCACAGTGATATTGCATTTACAGTCGATATGATGGGGGACGAAAATACCTTTTGTATGAAGACATATAAAGACGAATTTTATATGTACGAATCCCAAAACAGCAAAATAAAAATAGCAATTCCTAAAAAAGATAGTATCAAATATAAACACAAAAAAATATGGCACTACTTTGCCACAGAACAAGAAGTAAAAATAAACGCATTATTACATATGGACTTAGATGTATCAGATAACCGCAAAGACATACGGGAAAAATCATCAGATGCATGGGATACAGAAATTCAAAACATATTAGAAAAAATCTTAAACGATACTGAAGTGCCTATCACCACAAGAATTACATGTTTTGAACACTATAAGTATAATACACAAACAGAATATAATTCTTTTAAAGAATTTGTAAATCAAAAAATAGCCCAATATTATCAAGAAATTGATTTTATACCCACTTATGGCAATGGAATGTCTAATATTATGGAATGTGTATATTGGGATTATGATAATCCGTTATTAAAGATTATGACAACAGATACACACGAAGACATTAAACAACATAATTTGGTATGTCCAAAGACACAAATAAAACAAGACATATTAAAAAAATCCATATCAGACTATAAAAAAATACCTTTTTGGCAAATGAAAGGTGGCATAGTTACTTCGATCAGTTGCGATATACCTGTGAGAAGAGATTTACAATTACCCGCATTTTTTACATTAGGTGTCGATTATAACATATTGCAACTCCCTGACAATATAGAAGAATATAAAGAAAATTGTATTTATGAGATATTACCTGATAACAACTGTACCAAAATCATACAGCATAAAATTGAAAATACTTTCGACTGGGAAAATCAAGGAAACGAGATTCTTGATTTTATACACGAACAATATAAACAAAAAAATATTGATTTAAAACAATTACGGGATCATATAAAAGTACCTGTTAAAAATCATAATACATGGCATCTTGCCAAACATGTATATGCTGGCACAAAAAATGGAGGATTAGATATTGATACTATTATAAATACTCTCACAGACAGATTTATTCTAGATTATGATACAACAAGCAAAAAAGAATTTTTTGAAAATATTGGTGTTAGTTATGGATTTAAAGTATATGATGTCGAAAATCTGGAAGAAGTACCAGCAGATACGCCTTTATTACAGGAATATCAAGTATTCTTAAAGCAGGAAGCAAATAAAAAATTCAAATATAATATGGAATACAAAAAATTAAAACAACAAACAAAACAATATATTGATAATTTTGAAAAAATTATACACCATATAAGGGACAAATATGATTGTAATACCTTATGTGAAAAAATACAACGGATAAACAGAAGATTTGATTTTTTAGGCTATCAACTGAAGCATACAGCATGGGTTAAAGTGAAAGGTAATCCAATTTTACAATCTGATACCCGATTTATGTGTGTCAAAGATATGTATATATCCGATAAAATTAAATCATCTTTCTTTGCTGTGCCAGATTTAGAGCCTATTCGTCATTCGGACTCTATTTCCTTTTTAAAAAATTTGGATATACAAACATCTTTAACAAAAAAAATAGAAGAATGGGAACAGTATTTTGATAAATTTAAAACATATATAAAAACACAATCCGAAGATAATAAAAAAAGGTTATGTAAAGGATTTTATAAAACTTGCTATGACGCCTTGCATGATACAAACGCACCCAATTTGAAAATATTGTGCGAAACAGATAATGGCTTAAAATTAAAAAAATCCTCAGAAGTATACTATTACGATACCCCCTTATTACAAAAAGATAGTATAAAAGAAAATTTAAAAAAAACATATCCCATAGCCATTGTGGCACATACATCAGAAGAAAAACACATATGTGATTTTTTTAAAATTGAAAAATTGAGTACTAAAATACATGCCCCACAATATGGTGGGGAAATTGTAAATCCCAATATTATACTAAAAATAGAAAAAGCACATAAACCTTTACAAAAATACATTACAGAAAAAACCCAAAAAACAGCAGAGTGCATAAAGTACCCTATAAAAATAGTTGAAAATATTACCTTTAAAATTGATAAGCATGACATACCAGACGAACATCACCTTGACAGAGAAAATGAAACTATTTACATTGCTAATTCTAAAATAAACCAAGATATTATAGAACGATTTGCACGGGCAATCGATAATGATGCAAGAAATGATATTTTGCGTATCATCGAATTATGTCACCAAAAAAACCCACAAAAATTACAAGACGAGTTTCGCCAATGGGGTATGGACTTAAACGAAGAAGATATTCAAGGATTCAATGACTCTGATTCTAAAATATCCGATATGGAAAATACTTTGCAAAATGAAAGCAAGGAAGAACATGAAGCTAAACAATTACAAATCTCAAATCCTCAAACTATACCCACAGAAATAAATCAACAACCTAAAACCACAAGGGAAATACCAACAGCAAAAACCACATTTACACATCAACGCACTGAAACAGAAACCAACCCTAACATCTTTTTACCACCTGAGGAAAATAATGAGTGTGTCGATCATAAAACACAAACATCCAGCAACATAGGAACGCATGAATCAAATTCTAATTCTAAACTCCATAAAGATATTGAACAACAGGCAATTAAAAACTGTACAGATCATTATGAAAACATGGGATACGAAGTTATATCCGTTGAAGCAGATAATATGGGATGGGATTTAGAAGTTACAAAAGACCAAAAAACCTTATATGTTGAAGTCAAAGGCAGGGGAAATAAGCAGTATATTGCCCAATTATCAGAAAATGAGTATGAAAAAATGCAACAACACAAAAATAAATATATAATATTTATATCAAACCTTGATGGATATAAGGTATTCGAATACGATACTGTACAAAATCGCTGGATTGATAACGCAGGCAATACAGAATTAGAAATACAAGAAAAAACTACCAAACCAAAAGCAATAGTAGAAGCAAAAAATTTAAAAACTAATGATACGGAAACGAGTCTGTCATGAAATTTGTGTAAGTGTTATTTATTAACCTATGTGTTATATTCAGAATATTCTGAATATAACACATGTAACAATGAGGAGACTTACCTATGACGAAAAGAAGCAAGAAATCACATACTACACAATCAGCAATCGATCCTGATTTGATCAAGCAACTATTGCAACAAGCCGAAGGGCAGGAACTGTTTGGTCCTGATGGCTTTTTCCAATCTTTGAAACAGAGCCTTGCCAACGGTATCTTAGAAGGGGAAATGGAACATCACTTTGGCTATCAAAAGCATGGGTAAATCCACATGAAACGCAAGAATGTACAGAGAAGCTGGGGCGTTAGCCCCTTAGACTCACCATATAACCCACAAAATAAAATGTGCAGTATAATATTAATATGGTTTTATGGGTATATCAGAAAGTTTGTGTAAGTAGACTTTATTAACCATGTGTTATATTGGGAATATTCCCAATATAACACATACAAAATTAAGGAGACTTACTTATGACTAAAAGAACCAAGAAGTTAAATACTAGACCAGAGATTAACCCTGATTTGATCAAGCAACTATTGCAACAAGCCGAAGGGCAGGAATTGTTTGGTGCTGATGGCTTTTTTCAATCTTTGAAACAAAGCCTTGCCAACGGTATCCTTGACGGGGAAATGGAACATCACCTTGGCTATCAAAAGCATGATAAATCCCCCAAAAGTACTACAAATCGCCGTAATGGACATTACTCCAAAACCATTATCAGTGACAATGATAGTTTAAATTTACGCATACCACGGGACAGAGATAACAATTATGAACCCCAGTTTATTCCAAAAAATGCTCGGCGATTTGATGGCTTTGATGATAAAGTTATATCCATGTACGCCCGTGGCATGACTATGCGGGAAATTCAGCAGTATATTTATGAGATTTATGGAACAGAAGTGTCCCATGAATTGATTTCAACTGTTACGGACAAAGTCATAGACGACATCAACGCATGGCAAAACAGACCGCTTAATAGTATTTATCCCATTGTTTATCTGGACTGTATACACATTAAAACCCGTGACACCCATGTTATTATCAACAAGGCGGTTTACCTAGCTGTGGGCATCAATATGGAAGGCAAAAAAGAAGTACTTGGCATGTGGATTGCCAAAACCGAAGGGGCTAAGTTTTGGTTACAAGTGATAACAGAACTTAAAAACCGTGGCGTTACTGATATATTCATAGCCTGTATCGATGGACTAACTGGATTTGAAGACGCCATCTGTTCCGTATTTCCACAAACCACCGTGCAGCTGTGTATTGTGCATATGGTACGCAACAGCCTAAAATTCGTCCCTTGGAAAGATAAAAAGCAAGTGGCTGATGATTTAAAAGCCATTTATAACGCTTCATCTGAGGACATGGCATTGCAACAGTTAAAGGCATTTCGGCAAAAATGGGACAGTACATATCCAACCATCGCCAGCAGTTGGCAGAAAAAGTGGGCGAGTATAGCACCGTGTCTAGCCTATCCCGAGCATATTAAAAAGGTCATTTATACCACAAACACCATAGAATCCATCAATCGGCAGATTAGAAAAATCATTAAAAACAAAGGGGTATTCCCAAATGATACGGCTGTCAAAAAATCTTTATTTTTAGCCTTGCAAAATGCAGAAAAAAGATGGACAATGCCCATTAGGAATTGGAAACAAGCTTTAAACCAATTCGCTATTATGTTTGACGATAGAGTTAAACTTTAAAATACTATTTACACAAACTTTCTGATAGCCTCTATAATCGAATCATTTTATCGCATTGGTTATATATCAGCGGTGGGAACATTCACATCACCAGACGCAACCGGTGCAGTCAGTACAAAATCATCAAATGTTGTTGGCTTCGCCTATGGTGTACGCCAGTATATCGAAAGATCCTTATTCCCATATTTACCATCAGCTGAAGCGGGGAACTTGAATACAAACTCTATCGTTTTGTCAGATCGATTGGGATTACCATTTATCTGCCCGATGCGTACGGTATTCCCACTGTTAAATTCAGTAACCGCTTGACTTGGGGATAACAGTGTACCATCGTCTTTGAACAATGCGTAATCAAATTGATATCTTGCACCTGATACTGGATATTTCCCTGAATCATTGATAGTTAAAGTAGGTCTAATACCCCCACGGACACCTCCATATGCTCTAATATCTTTATAATTACTACTAATATCTGAAATTGTCGGTGTACCATTAGCACCCGTACTAAAACGCCCATGTCCTGCATTAGCGGCTGCCCCTTGTGGTTTTGCAAAAATCCTTAGGGGTATATCTTTTGATCTTCCCGCTTCATATCGAATATTACGGGGGTGTTCGACGGTTACGACTAGGGTACCAGAGGACTGGGTGCCTGTGATGACGCCTGTTCCCTGATCGATGGTACCGCCTATGGCTGTGGTACCGGCATTTGTCCGTGATTTGATGGAATATCTGGGAACATACAGAGGACCCCCATCGTGCGGCGACTTAGGCATAGTCCCCGTAACAGTTGGGGTAATGGTGGTTCCCCATATGTAACTCCTATTATATTCCACCTTAAATGCACTCTCTGAAACAGTGAGTCCTGGTCTGCGTTTAATAGGCACATCCACCATTACGACCATCTTTTCGTACTTATCGTTAGCTGGGTATGTAACCTTCACTTTTACGATACCAGACGCTCTGGTGCCTGAAATCGCCCCATCAGATTCCACATCCACAGGACCGGCACCATCGCCCGTTACAGTACCGGCGGTTGTACCCGCTTTTATTAAGGAGTATGTGGGGCTGTCGCTAATGCCGGCAGGGGTATTTGTTCCCTTATATGTAACCTTTTCCTCAGCACCGCCCGACCATGCAAGGGCATCGGCGGTTACTTTGAAGTTTGCGTGGTCGTTTATATCTTGTTTACTGACAGTAAAGTTTTGATATTCTGTGGATTGGCTTATCCCCCCTTTTGCCACACGGACGATTCTTACCAACAAGGTTCCCGATTTGGTCAGTTTGCTGGCATCAATCGCCCCTGTCTTAGCACCAATTGCCCCTGCTGTTGCCATACCTGCGGTGGTCGCTGTATAACCGCTTGGGGGTGTACCAGTTAGAATAGAAAAGGTATAATCCGTATTTTTATTAAATGTTACGGTGCTACCACCGGATCCTGTAAGGGATGTTTTTAGCTTATAATCGGTGCTATATGTACCCACACCCCATTTTCCTGAACCGCTACGGGTACCCGTACTGATCGGGTTCAGTCTTTTCGATACCTTCATTGTTACATCCTTATCTTTATACGAAGGGTGCCCAAGTGTTATGGTAAGGGTTGCGGTGCCAAGAGTATCGTTTACATTTATCCCCTGTCCGCTGACGACTGATACACCTTGTGGATTAGCGGGAAGTGTTATTTTTTTGATTGTCCATTGGGATTTTTGCGTTTGTCCCCCGGATATTTTTAACTGTTTTAATATATCAGCGGAGGGAACATTCACACCACCGGACGCCGCCGGTGCAGTCGTTACAACAAAATCGTCAAAGGATAGGGTGTCCGTTGTTGTTGGCGTCGCCAACTGTGTACGCCAGTATATCGAAAGATCCTTATTCCCATATTTACCATCAGCTGAAGCGGGGAACTTGAATACAAGTTCTATCGCTTTGTCAGATCTAGGATTGCTACCCAACCCGATGCGTACGGTCTTGCCACTGTTAAATTCAGTAACTGCTTGACTTGGGGATAACAGTGTACCATCGTCTTTGAACAATGCGTAATCAAATTGGTATCTTGCACCTGATACTGGATATTTCCCTGAATCATTGATAGTTAAAGTAGGTCTAATACCCCCAAGGACATCTCCATATGCTCTAATATCTTTATAATTACTACTAATATCTGAAATTGTCGGTGTACCATTAGCACCCGTACTAAACCTCCCATGTCCTGCATTAGCGGTTGCCCCTTGTGGTTTTGCAAAAATATTTAGGGGTATATCTTTTGATACTCCCGCTTCATATCGGACATTACGGGGGTGTTCGACGGTTATGACCATGGTACCAGAGGATTGTGTACCTGTGATGACGCCCGTTCCCTGATCAATGGTACCGCCCATGGCTGTGGTACCGGCATTTGTCCGTGATGTGATGGAATATCTGGGAACATACAGAGTGCCCCCATCGTGTGGCGACTTAGGCATAGTCCCCGTAACGGTTGGGGCAATGGTAACCCCCCATCTGGAAGCCCCATATGCAACCTTAAATGCACTCTCTGCAACCATGACTGCTGGTCTGCGTTTAATAGGCACATCCACTGTTAGATCCATCGTTTCATACCTATCGTTGGCGGGGTATGTAACCTTCACTTTTACGATACCAGACGCTCTGGTACCTGAAATCGCCCCATCAGATTTCACATTTACAACACCAACACCATCACCTGTTACAGTACCGGCGGTTGTCCCCGCTGTTATTAGATAGTGTAGTCACGAGATTTTTGTCCATAATGCGATGCATCTGATTTGTACAGCGGCGAGAAATGAAGTGGTGTTTTTAGCGTATCTTGTTGCAATACCACGCCATCGTTTTAGGTGTAGAAACGCATTTTCCACTAAGCACCGCCAATGATACAGGTGTTCATCATACTCCCTTTGTTCTTTGCGATTCTTTCTTGGGGGAATAACAGGCTCTATACCTTGTTGTTTTGCTAGGTGTATGATATGCTCACTATCATATCCCTTATCTGCCAACAAATACTCTGCACTGATGCCTTCAATCAATCTGCCTGCTTGTGTGCAATCAGCCGTGGTACCGTTCGTAATAAGTATTCTGACCGGCATACCATGCGCATCCACGGCCAAATGTATCTTCGTGTTGAGCCCCCTTTTGTGCGGCTCATATCTTGATTACCGCCTAGTGCACCAGATGCATGAGGATGCACCTTACAATGACTAGCGTCTATTATTAACCATTCATAATCCGGATCTGTAACTAAAATTTCCAACAACTTTTCCCATATCCCCTTATCACGCCAGCGGATAAAACGACGGTGCGTGTTACTCCAATCCCCTAAATCAGGCGGTAAGTCACGCCAAGGGGCACCTGTGCGTATAATCCAAAATACCGCATTGATAAATAAACGGTTGTCTTTCGCTATACCACCCCATGTGCCTTTACGACCCGGTAAGTGTGGCTCTAATAATTCCCATGTTTTATCACAAATATCATGGCGTCTGTGTGCTAATGTCATCTCAATGTCCTTTATAATAGTGTTAATATCAAAAATACTATAACATAGTTCTTACCTCATGACTACACTATTTAAGGAGTATGTGGGGCTGTCGCTAATGCCCGCAGGGATGTTTCTTTCCCCATATGTAACCTTTTTCTCAACACCCCCCGACCATGCGATGGCATCGGCGGTTACTCTGAAGATTGTGTGGTCGGTTTTATCTTGTTTACTAACAGCAAAGTTTTGATATTCTGTGGTTTGGTTTATCCCCCCTTTTGCCACACGGACGATTTTTACCAACAGCACCCCTGATTTGGTCAGTTTGCTGGCGTCAATTGCCCCGGTTCTGCTGGCAATAGCTGTTTGTCCATTGGCAATAATACCTGCGGTGGTCGCTTGCGTCCCCGCCGGTGCATCACCCGGCACCGCACCCGTAACAACCTCAAAGGTATAATCCGTATTTTTATTAAATGTTACGGTGCTACCACCGGATCCTGTAAGGGATGTTTTTAGCTTATAATCGGTGCTATATGTGCCCACACCCCATTTTCCTGATCCGCTACGGGTACCCGTACTGATCGGGTTCAGTCTTTTCGATACCTTCATTGTTACATCCTTATCTTTATACGAAGAGTGTCCAAGTGTTATGGTAAGGGTTGCGGTGCCAAGGTTGTCGTTTACATTTATCCCCTGTCCGCTGACAACTGAGATACCTTGTGCAGTATTGGGAACCGTTATTTTTTTGATTGTCCATTGGGATGTTTGCGTTTGTGCTGTACCTGTACTGGATACTTTTAACTGTGTTAATATATCAGCGGAGGGAACATTCACACCACCAGACGCAGCCGGTGCAGTGGTTACAACAAAATCGTTAAAGGATAGGCTATCCGTTGTTGTTGGCGTCGCCGATGTTGTACGCCAGTATACTGAGAGATCCTTATTCCCATATTTACCATCAGGTGAAGCAGGGAACTTGAATACAAGTTCTATCGCTTTGTCAGATCTAGGATTGCTACCCAACCCGATGCGTATGGTCTTGCCACTGTTAAATTCAGTAATTGCTTGACTTGGGGATAATAGTGTACCATCGTCTTTGAACAATGCGTAATCAAATTGATACCTTGCACCATTTGATGGATATTTCCCTGAATCATTGATAGTTAAAGTAGGTCTAATACCCCCAAGGACACCTCCATATGCTCTAATATCTTTATAATTACTACTAATATCTGAAATTGTCGGTGTACCATTAGCACCCGTACTAAAACTCCCATGTCCTGCATTAGCGGCGGCTGCTTGTGATTTTGCAAAAATATTTAGGGTTATATCTTTTGATATTCCCGCTTCATACCGAATATTACGGGGGTGTTCGACGGTTACGACTAGGGTACCAGAGGACTGGGTGTTTGTGATGACGCCTGTTCCCTGATCGATGACACCGCCTATGGCTGCAGTCCCGGCATTTGTCCGTGATTTAATGGAATATCTGGGAACATACAGCGTGCCCCCATCGTGCGGCGACTTAGGCATAGTCCCCGTAACGGTTGGGGTAATGGTAGCCCCCCATATGTAACTCCTATTATATTCAACCTTAAATGCACTCTCTGAAACAGTGAGTCCTGGTCTGCGTTTAATGGGCACATCCACCGTTAAGTTCATCGCTTCATACTTATCGTTAGCGGGGTATGTAACCTTCACTTTTACGATACCAGACGCTCTGGTGCCCGAAATCGATCCATCAGATTCCACATCTGCAATACCAACACCATCACCGGTTACAGTACCGGCGGTTGTACCCGCTGTTATTAAGGAGTATGTGGGGCTGTCGCTAATGCCCGCAGGGGTATTTGTTCCCTTATATGTAACCTTTGTCTCCACACCCCCTGACCATGCAATGGCATCGGCGGTTACTCTGAAGTTTTTGTGATCCGCTTGGGTCTGTTTATCCACAGTAAAGTTTTGATATTCTGTGGTTTGGTTTATTCCCCCTTTTGCCGCACGGACGATTTTTACCAACAAGGTCCCGGATTTGGTCAGTTTGCTGGCATCAATCGCCCCGGTTCTGATGTTAATTGCCCCAGTTAATGCCCCTTGTACAATACCAGCGGTGGTTTGGGTTTTGCCACTGCCATCATCGCCGCCGGGTGCCACAATCGAGAAGGTGTAATCTGTAGCTACAAAGTTTACACTCCCCACCGTACGTCTTAAATTATAATTCGTAGTATACGATTTACCCCATTTTCCTGACCCGCTGCGAACACTGGCACTGATGGGGTTTGCTTTGGTGGATATATTAATGTTTACATCCTTATCTGCATACGCCGGGTGTTCCAGTGTTATGCCAATAGCTGTGGGGGTGGGTACTGCTTGGGATATCTGTATCTTCTTAAGCCCAGAGTTATCCCCCACCGCCAGAAGACTCGTTGGAACTGTTACTTTTTTCACTGTCCATTCGGATGCTTTGGTTTTTGCGTTTGACCCGGTTACTTTTAAATACCGCAATATATCGGCGTAGCTAACATCTGTGTTCCGACCGCCGGAGGGTGCGGGTACAATAAGGGCGTCAAAGGCTAGGGTATCGGCTGTGGTGGTTTGTTTCTTAATATTATACTCAAACGACACACTGCCCGTATATCTGGGGTCGCTGACTTTGGCGGTGATGGTGGCAACGACCGTACCGCCAGAGGTTGCCCCGCTGATGTCCCCATTATTATCGATTTTTAATGTACCTGTGGGCAATGCCCCTGATTTTCTTGCCACCGTCCAAGCGAATTGTAAGTCAGGGGGAATTGCAGAATATTTTAGGTCAATCTTGGTACTGGGATTGTCTTTCCATGTGCCATCTTCATTTGTTTCTGTTGTTACGGTACTGGTGGTTGAACGATCCGTCCCTAACACTTGCTTACCGACCGTAAAGTTTTGATAGGCTACCAATTGGGGTACGGATGCACTTAGTGCATCACGGGTAATCTTGATCAACAGTGTACCCCCCCTTGTTAGGTTGAATGCTGCAATGTCCCCAGTGTTGGCGTTAATAGTGCTACTATACCCATTGCCTCGCACAATACCTGATGTGGTCGATGTGAAACCGGCAATACGGGTCCCAGAGGGCACAATTTCAAAGGTGTAATTGCCTCTTCGGGTTTGTGTACCTTTGCTAAAGCCCCCGGTCGTATCGAGGTAATAATTGGTGGTATAGGTTTGAAGTACATCGCCGGACATACCCCATTTTCCTGTGCCTGTGGGGATTTGTGTAAACATACTCCTTGCTTGTGTAAGCACTTTAAAACTGGTCTGTACATCTGTATATTTTTTGTGTGTAAATGTAGCTGTTACACCAGTAGGCGTGCCTATTGCCCCTGATATGGTCAGGCTCTTGCCACCGCTATCGACGGCAAGATTTGTTGTCCCCTGTGGCACGGATAGACTTTTTAAAGTCCAATCGGCCTTTTGGGTTTGTCCCCCTGATACAGAGAGTTGTGCCCGTATATCAGCTGTGCTAATGGTTACATTCCCGGTCGCATATACCTTAGAAATATCTGCAATGCGTAGCGGATTTGAGGAGAGTGTTTGTTTACCAATGGCAAAATCGAAGGTTACTTGTCCTGTGTATTTGGCGTCGTTGGCACCCCCTTTTGGTTTCATGGTAACCACGACTGTACCGCTTGATACTGCCCCCATTACGCCACTGGATGTAATGCTCAGCCCCGCACTGGTTGTATCGGGGGCATCGCCTGTTTTACCCGCCACTGTCCAAGCAAAATCACCAAAGGTTGTGCCATTGGGCAATCCGTTAAAGTCGATGGGAATATTGCCCCCGCCGTCTCTCCATATATTGTTGGTACCACTTGGAATACCCAAAGTCGGTTTGGATATATCAGTTTCCAGTGCTTGTTTACCAACGGTCAAGTTATAATACTCTGTAACTGTCGTAGTTCCAGATTTAGCACGGACAATTTTTATCAACAATGTCCCCGATTTGGTCAGTTTGGTTGCCGTAATAGCCCCCGTTCTGATGTTAATAGCCCCTGTATAATCATTGCCATCGATAATACCTGCGGTGGTGGGTGTCTTACCACTGCCATCATCGCCCCCAGATGCCACAATAGAGAATGTATAATCTGTGGTTTGATCAAATTGCCCACTATTAAGATTTAGTTTATAATCTGTGGTATACGATTTACCCCACTTACCTGATCCAACAGGGTCATTTGTGGTTAATACTTCTGATCTTGCCCGTGTGGACAGTTCAAAGGTTTTTGTAACATCCGCATATTTGACACTTTCGAATGTGACGGTAATCGTCGTACTGGTAGTGATTGCCCCAGTTATACTCAGATTTAGTCCATTAAACGAAATGTTGCTATTATTATCTGTATTTGTTAGGCTTTTTACCTTCCAATCACTTTTGGCACTGGTACCGCCTGTTACTGATAATTGTCCCAGTACATCCGATGTACTTACCGTTACACTACCAGACGCATATGGTACAACAAGGTTGGCTACGCTTAAAGTATTTGCCGCTACTGTTTGCTTTGCAATGGCAAAGTCTGCTGTACGAAGCGATCCAGAATACTTTTTGTTAGCCGCTTTTGCGGTGATGGTGATTTCCGCTGTACCGCTGGAGGTCGCCCCACTAATGTGACCATTGGTTTGGTCAATGGCTAAGGTACCGCTGGGCTCCGCTCCCGACTTTTTATCCACTGCCCAACTATAATCCGATGCGGTCGTACCGCCCGGTAAGGTATAATTTAGGGCAATTTTGGCACTGGTACTGGATTTCCACTTGCCATCTTCACCTGTTGCTGTTGCCACCGCTGGGGGGGTGGTTACATCCGTCCCCAATACTTGCTTGGCAATGGTAAAGTCCGCTGTACGAATCGACCCTGAGTATTTGGGGTTGCTGTCAGTTGCGGTCATAGTGATTTCCACTGTACCGCCGGATGTTGCCCCCCGAATATCCCCATTAACGATATTTAATGTACCATCGGGGGCATCGCTTGATTTCTTAGCCACCGCCCAAGTATATTGCGTTGCCCTTGTCCCACCCGGTAAGGTATAGTCTAAGTCAATCTTGGTAACAGTACTGTCCTTCCATTTGCCATTTTCACCCGTTGCTGTTGCCACCGCTGGGGCGGTGGTTACATCCGTACCCAGTACTTGTTTGGTGACATCAAAGTTGACATAGTCTGTTGCTGCGGCGACTGCATTTGCCCCTGAACCTTGTGCTGCCCGCACAATCTTTATCAGCAGTTTACCCGATTTGGTTAGCTTACTGGTGTCAATAGCCCCAGTTCTGGCGTTGCTAATGGGATTGCTGCTAAATATACCCGCAGTGGTGGCATCCTTGCCCTCTTTACCCCCATCGCTATTAGGCACAACTGAGAAGGTGTAATCTGTTGCTTTAACAAATGTTTGCCCTTGGTCGCTAAGTTTTAACTTATAGTCCGGGGTTACAGTACTCTTGCCCCATTTACTGCTCAATCCCGTCGGGGTGCCATCAATCACCTGTGCCGCCCGTGTGGACAGTTCAAACGATACAGTCTTATCCGCATACGCAGGATGCGACAATGTGGCAGTAACCGTTGTTTTGGTTGTAATCTCATCGGATATGGTTAGGGTTTTGCCACTACCTGTTACAGCAAGGTCGCCATTGTTATCCATATTGGCAACGCTTACCAGTGTCCATTGGGATTTTTGTGTTTGCCCCCCGGATACAGACAATTGCCCCAGTATCTCTGCGGTGCTTATCACTTTATTCCCATCCCCAGACACATAGGATACAACAAGATCCGCCATACTCAGCGTATCTGTTCCCGTTTGCTTGGCAATGGTAAATGCCGCTAGGTCAAAACTGCCGCTGTATTTATCGTTGTTTGACGCACTTGCAGTCATGGTAATAATCACTATACCAGCGGAGGTTGCCTTGCTGATTTTACCATTTGCATCAATTTCCAACAGACCACTGGCGGTGGTGCTTTTAATACCCCAGCCAAACGCACTGGCACTTAACCCGCCGGGCAGGTTAGTATATTTTAGGTCAAACTTGGTATTCCCCGTTTTCCACTTATTGTCGCCACTGTTTAACGATATGGTCGGGATTGTCGTTACATCTGTACCCAGTACTTGCCTGTCCACTGTGATATTTTCATAATCTGTTAATGCGGGCAATCCGCCTTTGGCTGCACGGACGATTTTTACCAACACTTTACCTGATTTATTCAATTTGCTGCCATCAATCGCCCCGGTGTTGGCGTTAATCGCCCCGGCTTGTGCAATACCTGCGGTGGTGGCGTCTTTGCCCCCTTTGCCCCCATCACTGGTGGGTACAATCGTAAAGGTGTAATCGCCTGCGTTCGTTGTATCGCCTTTTGTAAAGGTTACGGTCGTATCGCCCACTGTATCAGACAGTTTTAATTTATAATCCGCCGCTGTGGTAAACCCTACACCCCATTTACCTCTTAATCCCGTCCGGGCGTCGCTGGTACTTATTGCCCCCGCACCGGTCGACAGTTCAAAATCAACGACCCTACTCACATATTTATCGCTTTCGAATCTAGCACTAACCGTTGTATTGGTGGTGATTGCCCCGGTTATGGTCAAGCTATTTCCACCTGTACCAATAGTAATATTACTATTCCCATCGCTATTCCTTAGACCTGTTAAGGTCCACTCAGATTTTGCCCCTAAGCTATTTGGTACGGTTAATTTCCCTGTTATGGTGGCGGTGCTTACCGTTGTATCGCTGCCCCCATATGGTATCACAAGATTGTCCATGCTTAATCTACCTGAACCTGTTTGCTTATTGATAGTTACATCCACATCTCTGGTGATAGTTTCGTACTTATCGTTTGCCGCATAGGTAACCTTGACTTTTACCACCCCACTCTTGGTGGTTTTGCCAATCTTACCATCGCTCGACGCCACTGTGACAGCATCCGCCCCTGTGGTCGCACCAGCGGTCGTACCCGATGTTACCAATGCGTAGGAAGCACTGCCAATACCCGTAGGTTTGTTTGTACTGTCGTCATAGCTAACAGTTTGGCTATTTGCGTTCCATGTAATCGCACCAGCCGATACCGCAAAGCCAGTGTGGTCTGTGCTATCTTGTTTGCTAACTGTAAAGTTTTGATATTCGGTTACCGCATCTACTCTCGATGCTCCAGTCCCTTTTGCCGCACGGACTATTTTTATCAGCAAAGCACCCGATTTGGTCAGTTTGCTGGCATCAATCACCCCGTTTCTAATGCCAATAGCCCCGGTTAATGCCCCTTGGACAATACCCGCCGTAGTTTGGGTTTTGCCACTGCCATCATCGCCCCCAGGTGCCACAATCGAGAAGGTGTAATCTGTACTTACAAAGTTCACACTTCCCACCGAACCTTTTAACTTATAATCCGTAGTATACGATTTACCCCATTTTCCTGAACCAGTACGACCCCCTGTACTTATCTTCGACGGCTCCGTCGACAATTCAAACGATACAGTCTTATTTTCATACGCAGGATGCGACAATACAGCGGTTACAGTCGTCTTGGTGGGTATCTCATCGGATATGGTTAGGGTTTTGCCACCACCCGTTACAGCAAGGTCGCCATTATTATCCGTATTGGCAACGCTTGCCAATGTCCATTGGGATTTTTGTGTTTGTGCCGTACCTGTACTGGATACAGATAACTGCCCCAGTATCTCAGCGGTGGTAACTGTTCTATCACTATCCCCATCCACATAGGGTATGACAAGATCCGCCATACTCAGCGTATCCGTTCCCGTTTGCTTGGCAATGGCAAAGTCCGCTGTTCGTATCGACCCGCTATATTTTGCGTTGCTGCCTTTTGCGGTTATGGTGATTTCTGCTGTACCCGACGATGTCGCCCCGCTAATATCACCACTGCTATCAATAGCCAAGGTACCATCGGGCTCCGCCCCTGATTTTTTGCCTACTGCCCAAGTATAATCCGATTCGTCTGTACTGCCCGGTAAGGTATAATCTAGGTTAATTTTGGTACTGGTACTATCTTTCCACTTGCCATTTTCACCCGTTGCTGTTGCCACCGCTGGGGCGGTGGTTACATCCGTTCCCAATACTTGTTTGGTGACATCAAAGTTGACATATTCTGTTGCTGCGGCGACTGCATTTGCCCCTGAACCTTTTGCCGCCCGCACAATCTTTATCAGCAGCTTACCCGATTTGGTCAGCTTGCTGGTGTCAATAGCCCCAGTTTTGGCGTTACTAATGGGATTGCTGCTAAATATACCCGCAGTGGTGGCATCCTTGCCCCCTTTACCCCCATCGCTACTAGGTACAATCGAGAAGGTGTAATCCGTTGCTTTAACAAATGTTTGCCCTTGGTCGTCGAGGTCTAATTTATAATCCGGGGTAACAGTACCCTTGCCCCATTTACTGCTCAATCCCGTCGGGGTGCCATCAATCACCTGTGCCACCCGTGTGGACAGTTCAAAGATTCTGGTCATATCCACATATTTGCTGCTTTCCAATACAACTGTAATGGTTGTTGTAGTCGTGGTAATGCCCCCTGATATGATCAGGCTCTTGCCCCCACTGGCAACAGCAACACTTGCATGACTATCTGTATTCGCTAGGCTTTTTATGCTCCAATCGCTTTTGGCACTACTGCTTGTGAATAATTCATCGAGTATATAAGTCGTACTTATCACCTCAGTGCCGGATACATCGGGCATATAGGGTACAATTATCTTTGCTGCGGTTAGGGTACTTATCGGCACAGATTGTTTATTGACAGCTACATCCACATCCCGGGTTATTTGGGCATATTTATCATTCGCCGCATAGGTAATCTTGACTTTTACAACCCCACTCTTGGTGGTTTTGCCAATCTTACCATCGTTCGACGCCACTGTGATAGCATCCGCCCCTGTGGTCGCACCCGCCGTTGTCCCTGATGCTGTCAAGGCGTAGGAAGCACTGCCAATACCCGCAGGTTTGCTGGCATTTTCTGTATAGGTAACTGCTGTACTTGCCGTTGCCCATACAATCGGTGAAGCAGATACAGTAAAGCCTGTATGGTCGGTGGCTGTTTGCTTCGCCACAGGTAAGTTGGCATAATCTGTGACTTGCGGTAATCCCCCCTTGGCTTTACGGACAATTTTTACCAACAGCGTACCCGATTTTGTCAGTTTCGTCCCATCAATAGCCCCCGTATCGGCGTTAATCGCCCCTGTTAATGCCCCTTGCACAATACCTGTGGTAGTCGATGTAAAACCGCTTACAGTGGTAGCAGGTGCTACAATCTCAAAGGTGAAATCTGCATTTGTATCAAATGTTACAGTGGTATCCCCCACTGTATCAGAGGTTTTTAATTTATAATCGGTGGTATACGATTGTCCCCATTTGCCTGACCCTGTATGGGTACCAGAATTTAAGCTACCTGCCGCTGTGGACAGTTCGAAGGTTCTGCTCTGATCCGCATATTCAGAATCACTATGTTCGAATACAGCGGTTACAGTTGTCCCTGAGGGGATTGCCCCGGATATAACCAAAGTCTTGCCATTAACAACCAGTTTATCATGACTATCTGTATCCGCTAGGCTTTTTAGGCTCCAATCGGATTTTTGCGTTTGTCCCCCCGTTACAGTTAATTTACCCAGTATATCAGCAGTGCTTACTGTTACAGTCCCAGATGCGTAAGGCACAACAAGATTCGCCAGTGTCAGATTTGCCGCCACAAATGCAATATCCGTCTTCACATAGACAATACGGTCGTCAAAATTCGTTGCTCTGTATGTCAATTTGATAACCGCTGCACCCGCACCAGCTTTGTCTTCCAGTGTACTGGTATATGTGGCACTGCCAACGGCAACATTCGTACTCCCATTCTTAAACTGGAAGTCTGTACCGCTTGTTCCTGAAACCCTTTCTGCTGTAACTGTGGGCGTTACCCCGGTGGGTACGGTGCCAATAAAGGTTTCGACATCATAGGTTTCGTTATTGGTTAAGGTATACGCAGTGGCTCGGCTGGTACCATCCCCGCCCTTAATATTATTACTGATTTTATCCGAATCGGATAGCACACTGCCGATTTGGCTAATGGCGTCCACTGATACATATACAACCCGATCCTCAAATCCACTGGCACTGTATGTGAGTTTTAAGGTGGCTGCCTTACCGTCGGCTAAATCCTTAAGCTGGCTGTCCGCTTGTACCTCATCAAATCCAATGATAGTGGTACCATCACTTGCGTATAATTCAAAACCTGTGCTTTTGACACCATCGCCACTCACTTTTACCACCGTTACCGTGATTTTATCTGTGTCAATGGCACCAGCTTTTGTTTTTAGGCTGTCGTCAACATCGCCTATAAATGTGGATACATCGTATTGTTCCCCATTCTGCAAGGTGTATGCGGATTGTTCCGTCGTCCCATCCCCACTACTGATTTTGTTTGCCGCTAATTCCGCACTGCTGATAGCGGTACCCAATGTGGGGGTGGACTGTGCCTCCGCTGTCCTAATATCATATTGCCTCTCGACCTTGTCGTAGCGTTTCTGCCATACGGCATCGGTGGATGGGGATACAGGGGCGGACTTAAATGCGGACTGTAACTGCTCTGATATACTTTTACCAAATGCCAGTTTAAAATCGAGTGATATATCGGTTTTTGCCGATTCGCCATTGGGTTTGTCATATTCGCCCCGCACTGTTAATACAGTATTGGGTTTAAATTCAGCAATCAGTTTATTACCCTTAACAACCGTATCGCCAACCCCGTCGAATCTATAGGTCCCCACCCCCACAGACACCTGTTCATAATTGGGGATATTACCCTTAGCCGTTATATCCCACCCTTGTAATACCTTTTTATCGTCAATAATGTTATTGCCAATGCGACGATATAGGTTTGTTGACAGGTCGAAACGGGCGGTTTTCAGTTCCGCCCCCACACTAAACCGTTGGAAGTTTTCCGATGATTTAAAGGCAAGTATATTTTTTGTCCCATCCTTGCTATCAAAGAACGCATTGACCCCAACAATTAACGGGGCAGTCGTTGTATCAATAAGTTTTCGATAGCCCAATCCCAAGTTTAATCGATTCGTCGATTTTTGACGATTATAAGAAGTTTGCAAATATGTAACCGTGTCTTTTGTTTCCCGCAGGTTGCTAAAAGCGGTAATATCCCAACTTAGGGTTTTATCCGTATATTGAATCCCACCACTTATCCATTCAAAAATACCCCTTTCGTTAATCGTATCAATCAGCAAATTCCCCGTGGCATTAACCACTTTGTCTGTATCATTGGTAAATGCTGTCGTTACAGACGACAACACAAGTAAACTGGCACCTGCCAAAAACATTTTTTTCATTTTATTTTTACCCCTATTTGTTTTTTCTTAAATTTACAGATAACATTTCCGAATAGTTATCCAATTGAGCTCATAATTTTGTAATTTTCCTAAATTTGACAATTAATAATGTAAGACCTTTTTAACATATAACATATATAAGATATCAAATTTTTTATGGTGTCAACAATTTTTTTTAAATTTTTTAAACTTTGCTGTATTTTGGGCTAGATATATTTAAAATGCGGGGATTTGGTGTTTTAGACGCACCTATCCTGTGGTTTGTTACGACGAAACACCATATAGTTAATTTCATATAAAGTGATTCGCCATACTATACTGCACATTATCGGCATAAAATGCCTTTTCATTCCCCAATAATAAAACATCGCATTGCGTACTGTCGTGTACATTGCCCGCTGTAACCATGCTTGGGTGATAAATAAAAGAGGTTGGCTAGTAAATGGTTGCTGCATCATTATATCCCCTGATACCATAAAACAACAGTATAAAATATTTTATAACAATTGAATACATATTAATTATGCAAAGGTCCCTATTATAAGAACACGGTTACAATTTGTGGGACAAATAATATGGTTGTCAACACTATTAATTGCATACCGATAAATGGTAGGAAGCCTTTGAAAATATCCACCAAAGTAATATGGGGGGGGGCAACGGATTTTAGGTAAAACGCCGCTGGTCCAAAGGGAGGCGATAAGAAACTAACCTGCATATTTACACAAAACAGAATACCAAACCATACTTGTACCATGATACGGCTGTCTAATCCCGCTGTTAGCCCTAATTCATGCATGGGTAATTGTAATAAAATCGGCAGAAACACGGGCATTACCAATAAAACGATGCCTGTCCAATCCATAAACGCCCCCAAAATTAAAAATACTACCATCATGATCAATATAATACCCATAGTCGGGAAATCATATCCCAATATTAGGTTTGCCACATAGGTGGGACCGCCCACAATCGTGTACGCCCCACTTAATGCGGCGGCACCAAAAGTTACCCAAATAATCGTACCTGTGGATTTAAAAGTCCGCATAGAGGCTTCTTTAAGTACATCGAAACTAAATTCCCCTCGTAGGATAATCAACACAAATACAGTAAATACCCCCATTGCCGCCGCCTCAGTAATAGAAGTTACCCCACCATAAATCGATCCCAGTATAATAAACACAATACCAATCGGTTGAATAATACCTTTGGTATGATACCAAGTATCTTTAATTGCCTGTATACCAAATTGGAATATAAGCACAACAGCCGATGCTAAGAAAACCAATCCCCCCACATACAAGTGATAGGGGTCTGAGGCTGTGTCTGGATTTTGTATGGTTTCACTGGATAAAATCAGATACCGCAACGCAAAAAATACACCCACCGCCCCAATCGATTCGATAGCAATAATTTTACCATAAAACCGCATTTCCGATGGACTCATATCGTCGTCCAAAGGTTTTGGCAAGGGGGCTAATGATGGATTTAAATGGGTACGCACGAAAATATAAATAATATATAACGATGCCAGCATAAAACCCGGTAAAAATGCCGCTTTAAACAATAAACTAACGGAAGTTTCCGTAATAAGACCATAAAAAATCAATACAATCGACGGGGGAATCATTGTACCCAACGACCCAGACGCACAAATAGTACCAATCGCCAAGTTTTGATTATAGCCAAGTCGTAACATTTGTGGCAGGGCAATTAACCCCAGTAACACCACTTCCCCCCCAATAATACCAGACATGGCCGCCATAACCACCGCCATTAATGAGGTCACCACCGCCACCCCACCCCGTACACGGGATAACCAGATGCTAAACGATGTGTACATGTCCTTGGCAATACCGGACCGTTCCAATAATGCGGCCATAAAGATAAACAATGGCACAGATATAAGGACATAATTGGTGGTAATGCCATATAATTTCTGTCCGAGGATACCCATGGGACCGGTGCCAAACCGCCGTGTTAGAGTCCCCTCACCCATTTTCCAAGAATCGACATCAAGCCCATGAACAAAAGGATCTGTAAACAAAGTGGGTTCAAATTTTAAAATCATTACCACCGTCGCCAAAAAACCAGAAGCAAACCCAAGTGGCATTCCAATTGCCAATAAAACAAACATCCCCACCAACAATACCAATGAGATAGTACCCACATCCATTTTTATTCTCCCTGTTGTTATTATTGTTTTTCTTCAAATGGTTTTGGGGTTATATGAAAATCCCGTACCAAACCAAAGATAACGGCACCAATAACCATAACCAATCCCAAACTGATACCATACCGCCATATATGGGGAATGTTCGATTCACCCCCTTTACCCCATATCATAACAAATATACCATACAGCGATAACACTGTTACCAGCCCCGTCACCCATATATCGTATAGTTTACGAAAAACCGCAGGTAAAGGCCAATCCCGAATCAGATTTGATAGGATTTGCAAGCTGAATAACAATAACAACACTACTATTAAAATTTTGTTGGTAGCGGGTATGGGGGGATCAAATACAGTACCCAAGCGTTCCCAAGTAAAAAAGGTTTTCATAACCGTTTTGGCACCGCCCCAAACAACCCAAAATGCAAAAAATAAGACGCAAAAAGTGGATAAAATGTCGAATATCCGCTTTGCCCACAATGGTACCATATCGTATATAATGGATATGCGAATATGGCTGCGTTGTTGCATGACATATAAACCCGAACTTAAATAAATAAAGCCCCCCAACCACAAAGCGGTTTCATTTACCCACAGGGTCGATGAAACCAACACATATCGGTACACAATGTCCAATAACATAATGGCAACAATCGATATGGGCAACCACATGGCGATACGGCTAAACCAGACAGATAAAGTATCCATGGGTCCATTTTTGGGGTATTCATACATTACACTCTCGCATTACACTCTCGCATTATATTCTCACATTTTTATACTCTCACTTTTTATTTTATAACATTGCTTATATATGAAAACAGACATAAGGAGTGCGGATTATCCCCCACACTCCCTATGTAAATTTGGTCAATTAAAACTTAGTCAATGGCCCCGATACTTTTTAAGTATGCTCTATGATGGGCAATTAACTTTTTCGCCTCTGGCGTATCCCCAAATTCATCCCAAGTAGCAAGGGCTGTTTCACGCCACTTTCTGATGTCTGCATCGGACCAAGTGGACACGGTAATGCCTTCCGCCTGCAATTGTGCCTTCATAGCGGCGTTTGCATCTTTAAATGTGGTTACCACATTCAATGCCAATTCTTTGGCTGCGGATTCCATAATGGCTTGTTGTGAAGCAGGCAATGAATCCCATACTTCTTTGTTACATGCCAAATGTTCAGATGGCATAGAATGGAATCCGGGATACATTGTGTATTTGGCAATATCATATAACCCAAGGCTCTTATTTACCGCCAATTGGCTGGCATCCGCCCCATCAATCAGCTTGGTTTCAAGGGCGGTAAAGATTTCAGAAAAATCCATTACAATCGGCTTAGCCCCTAGTTTTTCAAAGATCTGAGTAATCATCCCCGGGGGCGAACGGAAACGCCACCCTTGTAAATCATCAATACTATTTAAAGGGCGAATAGAGGATAAGGATTCATGGTCAGGTACAAAAATACCCACCAACTGCATATCGTACTTATTATACAGTTCCTGTGCCGCTTCGATACCCCCCCCCGTATAGAACCATGCCAGTTGTTGGTATGGCGTATCATACGCCCCGATAATATCACCGGTGAATTGGAATGCTTTGTTTTTGCCCGTTGCATAACCGGAGCCCGTCATATCACAGTCGAGTACGCCATTTACCGCTGCATCAAAAGTCTCCGTAGGTTTTACCACAGAACTGGAATAAAACATTTCTAATTTTAAATCGCCACCGGACATAACGCCCACTTGTTCAGCAAATTGTTTATACAATGCACCCATAGGCGAAGTTTCGCCAAAATGGGTTTGCACCCGCAAGGTTGTACCCGCCAGCACAGATGTAGCAAGTAGCCCCACCGCACTAACAATGACAAAAGTCTTTTTTAAGAATTTAAGAAGTTTCATAATTTTCATCTCTCCCTACTGTTAATTCATTTATACATACAACAAGACAATACATTTTTTTCGATATTTGCCCTGCCATCCAGATAAGGTATACACTATTGCATACACATAGTCAAGTAAAAATAATTCAAAGTGCATACTTGATTTATTGAAAAAACACAACAAAAGAGTTGCATAACTTTTAAATGTATTTTATACATGTATACATATATAACGAAACATCAGAAACACCATATTTAATGCACATAATTACCTCTACGGCGGACATCATCGCCTTATGCGACCAATTACAATCCAGTCCTTATATTGCCCTCGATACTGAATTTATGCGCGAAGGGACATATTATGCACAACTTTCTTTAATTCAGGTGGCAACGGATACGGTCGAAGCCATCATTGACCCCCTACACAAAGACATTGATATATCCCCATTTTTTGATATTTTACGCAACCCGAATATTATTAAAGTATTACATGCGGCACGACAGGACTTAGAAATTTTTCACATGTTAATGGGGGGGTATGTGCCCGCCCCTATTTTTGATACACAGGTGGTGGCGGCTTATGTGGGATATGGGGATCAAGTGGGGTATGAAACCCTTGTGCATCGTATACTGCAAGTGTCCATCAACAAATCCGCCCGCTTTACCGATTGGTCAAAACGCCCTCTGATGCATAAACAATTGGAATATGCCATTGGCGATGTAACCCATTTACGACATGTGTATAAAAAACTACACCAATGCCTTGTGGATAAAAACCGTACGGATTGGGTAACACAAGAAATGGATATGTTGGAATCCCCCGATACATATGCCATAAATCCCACCGACGCATATCAAAAAATCAAATATGGACGGGCAAAACCAAAATTCTTGGCGGTGTTGCAACAAGTCGCATCGGTTCGGGAAATACAAGCGATGCACAAAAACCTGCCACGCAGGCGATATATCAAGGATGAAACTTTGTTGGATATTGCCGGTACAATGCCCAAAACCCATGCGGATTTATCCCGCATTCGGGGTATTCCCAAATCATGGATTAACAATCACCATGGCAATTTAATATTACAAGCCGTCAAAAAAGCCCTTGCCCTTGACCCAAGTTTATACCCACAAGCTATCGAGTATATACCCCCCACAAAACAACAGGCAAACACCATTGAAATATTAAAAATGGTATTAAAAATTTGTGCCAATGATGCAGACATCGTCCCCCGCCTTATGGTCAGCACCCAAGACATAGAAAAAATCGCACGGGGCGAAAAACACATCAGCGACCTGCCCCCATGGACATACGATATTTTTGGCGTATATGCGGAAAAAATCTTACAGGGTACAACTGCCATTACCCTTAAAAATGGGGAAATTTGTTTGACAACAAAGTAAATATGTTGGGGTACATATCCCCCACCATAACAGTGCATAAAAAAGCACGCCATTTTTTATAATATACAGTACCCAAATGGCGGGAGCGACGGGACTCGAACCCGCGACCTCTAGCGTGACAGGCTAGCGTTCTAACCAACTGAACTACGCCCCCCACATGGGATAATGCACTTATATTCTGAACCGCCCCTTTTGTCAATAGGTTTTTTTCATAATATATACCCCATAAAACATACACGGCTTTGTTATATTATATCTGTTTGTCCTCAGTTCCGATTGCAACACTATCATTGACTTTAATTTGATTGTGCATCGCCTTTACCGCAGCACCTGTTCCAGCGGGGATCAGGCGCCCCACAATAACATTTTCTTTTAAGCCGACCAGGCTGTCGCTCTTGCCATATACAGCGGCCTCTGTTAATACCCGTGTGGTTTCTTGGAAAGATGCGGCAGAGATAAACGAATTGGTATGCAGGCTGGCTTTGGTAATACCTTGCAATATGGGTTTATATGCAATCGGTTGTTTGCCTTCCGCCAACAATTTATGTTTGATTTCCAATGCCTCTTCACGGCTAATCTCTTCACCTGCTACAAGATAAGAATCACCTGCTTCGGTAACTTCAACCTTTTGCAACATTTGACGGATGACCACTTCGATATGTTTATCGTCAATTTTCACCCCTTGCAAGCGATATACATCTTGCACCTGTTGCACCAAGTATTCCGCCAAGGCTTCAACCCCTTTTACTTCGAGAATATCATGCGGTACGGTCGCACCTTCGACCAACTTGTCCCCTTTGCCGACAAATTCCCCTTCACGAACGGTAATCTTTTTACCTTTGGGCACCATAATTTCCGCCGATGCCCCATCCACAGGCTTAATTATCAGACGGCGTTTGGTTTTATAATCTTTCCCAAATTCCACATACCCATCAAGGGGGGAAATCATGGCAAAATCTTTTGGTTTACGGGCTTCGAACAATTCCGCTACCCGTGGCAGACCACCGGTTATATCACGGGTTTTTACAGTTTCCAGTGGTATCCGTGCCAATACATCCCCCGGCTGTATTGTATCCTCCCCATCTTGTACTAACAATACAGCACCTTCGGACATAAAATAGCGTGCTTCCACACCATTATCAAGACGAATTGTATCGCCCCTATCATCCTGCAAAAGAACCCGTGGTTTCAATACAGTTTTGGAGGGTTGGCGTACTACAAATGATGTAATACCAGTGCGTTCATCGACAACTTCGGCTAATGTATCGCCTTTGATTAAGTCCTCCATTTTCACGGTACCCGCCACTTCCGCAACAATCGGTTCAAAAGAGGGATCCCATTTGGCAACAACTTTACCTTTTTTTATTTTATTGCCAGAATTTACTGTTAGGCGGTATCCATATTTCAATTTGTATTTTGCCCGTTCCCGTCCCTCAGAATCCTTGATGATCAATTCCCCAGAACGGTCCATCAATACAAACAACCCTTCCCTGTCTTTGATTAAGTTACCATGCACTTCGATGATACCATCATAATCCGATATAATACTGGAATCTTGTGCCGCCCCTTGGGCAACACCGCCGATGTGAAAGGTGCGCATGGTTAATTGTGTACCCGGCTCCCCAATCGATTGTGCGGCAATAACCCCAACCGCTTCGCCACGATTGACCAAATCACCACGGGATAAATCCCGTCCATAACATTTGGCACATACACCTGTTTTAGCTTGACAAGTCAGCACAGAGCGTATAGACAGCTGATCGATACCACGGCGTTCCAATTCTTCTTGTTCATCTTCGGTAATCAAAGTGCCTTGTGGAATAATAACTTTTTGGTCAACGATAACATCGCTGGCAACCACCCGTCCCAATGCCCGCTCAGAAGCTGTTTGAATGACATTCCCCCCTTCGACAATCGATTCGACTTTGATGGACGCATCGGAATCACAGCCACAATCGGATTCGGTTACAATGCAGTCTTGGGCAACATCCACCAAACGGCGGGTTAAGTACCCAGAGTTTGCGGTCTTTAATGCTGTATCCGTCAAACCTTTTCTGGCACCATGGGCGGAGGTAAAGTATTCCAGAACCGTTAAACCTTGTTTAAAATTCGACTTAATCGGTGTTTCAATAATTTCCCCAGATGATTTTGCCATAAGACCCCGCATCCCCCCGAGCTGTTTCATTTGGGCAAGCGATCCACGGGCACCAGAATTCGCCATCATATATACACTGTTAAAGCCCTTGTCAAAATCCACTTTCGACATTTCTTGCATCATTTCATCGGCAATTTTATCCGCACAAGTGGACCATACATCAACAACCTTATTATATTTTTCACCACCGGTAATAAGACCTTCTTGATACTGTTGTTCAAATTCCTTAACTTCACCGTCGGCTTTTTCGATCAGTTCCGCCCGGGTTGGGGGAATCAGCATATCTTCTTTGCCAAAAGAAATACCCGCACGACACGCCCAACGGAACCCCATTTCCATCATTTTATCGGCAAAAACAACTGTTTCCTTTGGTCCACAGTGACGATATACAGCATCGATAATATTCGATACTTCTTTTTTACCGATCTTACGATTAATGATATCAAATGGCAATTTATGGTGTTTGGGAAACACATCGGACAACAACATCCGCCCCACAGTGGTACGGACTTTTTCGCGTACTAAGTTCCCCACCGCATCAACCGTACGATAAATCGCTTTAATCGGGGTGTGTAAAGTTACAACGCCTTCGTCCAACGCATGTTCAAGTTCAGAAATTGCCGCAAACAATTGTATACGATGGGCGGATATTTTGCCAGATTCCAATTTGGTAAACAGATCGTCAATTTGTTTATTACTCGACATAAAATCCTGTTTAAATTGTTTAAGATCGTTAATAGCATTATTGTCTATGGGCAGGTCTTTAATGCGTTTAGAAAGATTGTCAAATGCACCCTTCTTTGATTCAATAATATCAATATAAACATCGAATTTCTTATCTTGCAAATTATTAAAAAATTTATACAAATCCTGTATAAATTGTTTAAGATCGTCAATAGCATTATTGCCTATGGGCAATTCTTTAATGCGTTTAGAAAACTTGTCAAATGCACCTCTCTTTGATTTAACAATATCAATCTGCTCATCTTTAAAATCGTTAATGGTCTTAATGGCACTATCGGGCACAGGCACAGGCGTGTACTTGCCATCCGCCTTGTTGTGCAGGGTAATATCTTTGTTTTTTAAGGCGGATTTTAAGGCTTCTTTTGATGGAATAAACACCTCACCACCGGGTTTGTCATGGCGTTCCAATGTTACATAATACAGTCCCAAGATAATATCTTGCGATGGTACAATAATCGGTTTACCAGAAGAAGGGGATAAGATATTATTTGTCGACATCATAAGTACCCGTGCCTCCAATTGTGCTTCTAAGGACAAGGGCACATGCACCGCCATTTGGTCGCCGTCAAAATCCGCATTAAATGCGGAACACACAAGCGGGTGCAAGCTAATCGCTTTGCCTTCCACCAACACCGGTTCGAATGCTTGGATACCCAGACGGTGCAAGGTGGGGGCACGGTTTAACATCACCGGGTGTTCACGGATAATTTCTTCGAGAATTTCCCATACCTCTGGGCGTTCCCGTTCAAGCATCTTTTTTGCCGCCTTAATGGTGGAGGCATGCCCATATAATTCCAGCTTTGCATAAATAAAGGGACGGAATAATTCCAACGCCATTTTCTTGGGCAATCCGCATTGGTGTAATTTCAATTCAGGTCCCACCACAATAACAGAACGCCCAGAATAATCCACCCGTTTACCCAACAAGTTTTGACGGAATCGTCCTTGTTTTCCCTTTAACATATCAGACAAGGATTTTAAGGGGCGTTTATTCGTACCTGTAATCACCCGTCCCCGACGGCCGTTATCGAACAGTGCATCGACGGATTCTTGTAACATACGTTTTTCATTGCGGATAATAATGTCGGGAGCTTGTAATTCCATTAGCCGTTTTAAACGATTGTTACGATTAATCACCCGACGATATAAATCGTTCAAATCAGAAGTGGCAAACCGCCCCCCATCCAGTGGTACCAATGGGCGTAATTCCGGGGGAATCACAGGGATAATTTTCATAATCATCCATTCTGGACGGGTACCGGATTGTAAAAACGCCTCAATCAACTTAATGCGTTTTACCAACTTTTTGCGTTTGGTTTCGGAATTGGTTTCGTCTAATTCTTTTTTGGTAATACCCAGTTCTTCTTTTAAGTCCATCGACTTTAAAATATCTTCCAAAGCCTCCGCCCCGATTTTTGCGGTAAACGCATCCATACCATATTCTGACTGAGCTTCCAAATATTCTTCTTCATCCATCAAAGTCATCGGCTCCAAGGGGGTCAAGCCAGATTCAAGGACAATATATTTATCAAAATACAATATGGCTTCCAGATCTTTTAAAGGCAGATCGACCAATAAACCAATACGGCTGGGCAAAGATCTTAAAAACCAAATATGGGCGACGGGTGCCACCAATTCAATATGTCCCATGCGTTCCCGACGGACTTTTGAAAGGATGACTTCCACATGACATTTTTCACAGATCGTCCCCTTATGCTTCATGCGTTTATATTTACCACACCAGCATTCATAATCTTTGGTTGGACCAAAAATTTTGGAACAGAACAATCCATCCCGTTCGGGCTTAAAAGTACGATAATTAATAGTTTCAGGTTTTTTAATTTCCCCATGCGACCAAGAATAAATTTGTTCTGGTGACGCAATACTAATGCGAATTTTATCAAAACTCTGCGGTCCTTGTGGATGACCAAATATCTTTTCCATAGCATTCATCATATTAAATCCCCTCTTATTAACTGCGTTCTCGTTTGATTTCCAGCCCCAATGACTGAATTTCTTTGGTTAATACATTAAACGATTCGGGTACGCCCGTTTCAAAATTATCATCACCCCGTACAATCGAATCGTATACCTTGGCACGACCGGATACATCGTCCGACTTTACTGTCAACATTTCTTGTAAAGTATATGCGGCACCATATGCTTCCAATGCCCACACTTCCATTTCGCCGAATCTTTGCCCCCCAAATTGGGCTTTACCCCCCAAGGGTTGTTGGGTCACCAAACTGTATGGACCAATGGAACGGGCATGAATTTTATCGTCTACCAAATGGTGTAATTTCAACATATACATGTACCCGACGGTCACCATACGATCAAAATATTCCCCGGTACGGCCATCAATCAATCGGGATTGTCCCGTTTCCGATACGCCCGCCTTCGACAACATATGGTTAATATCTTGTTGGCTGGCACCATCAAATACAGGGGTGGCAAATGGTATACCCTTTTCCACATTTTTGGCAAGGGCAATCACATCCGAATCATTCATATCCTCAACTGTCTGGGCAATTTGCTTGTCGTTATACACCTCTTGCAATGTTGCCCGCACAGTTTGCACATCCTTATGTTCCGCATATATTTCCAATGCCTCTGATACTTGTTTGCCCAATCTCGCCGATGCCCAACCCAAATGGGTTTCCAAAATCTGTCCCACATTCATACGGGATGGGACACCCAATGGATTTAATACAATATCCACGGGGGTACCATCCTCCAAGTATGGCATATCTTGAATCGGGACAATTTTTGATACCACCCCCTTGTTGCCATGACGGCCCGCCATTTTATCGCCGGATTGCAATTTGCGTTTTTGTGCCACAAAAATTTTCACCATTTTCATAACCCCAGGTAACAATTCGTCCCCTACTTGGGTTTTTTCCACCTTGTCATCAAAACGGGCTTGAATGCGTTTTATGGAATCGTCGAACTGTTTTGCCAACGCTTCCATATGGTCATTGACTTTGTCATCCTCCACAACAATAGACCGCAATTCCCTGATATCCAATCTGTTTACATCGGATGGGACCAGTTTCTTTTTACCAAGTCCCGCTGGTCCGCGTAAACATTTTTGTAACGCAACAATATCAATCAAACGATTCCGAAATGAGCGTTCCAAGATTTTAATTTCATCGTTACGATCTTTAATTAAGCGTTTAATTTCTGAATCTTCAATGGATTTTGAACGGGAATCTTTTTCCACCCCACGGCGATTAAACACCCGCACTTCGACGACAGTTCCCTCATCCCCGGGGGGAACCCGCAATGAAGTGTCCCGTACATCGGATGCTTTTTCCCCAAAGATTGCCCGTAACAATTTTTCTTCTGGGGTTATGGGGCTTTCGCCTTTGGGGGTTACCCTCCCCACCAAAATATCACCTGCTTTGACCTCCGCCCCAATATATACAATACCAGATTCATCAAGGTTTTTTAGGGCATCTTCACCCACATTGGGAATATCACGGGTGATTTCTTCTGGTCCCAGTTTGGTATCACGGGCGGCAATTTCAAATTCTTCGATATGTATCGAAGTGTACACATCATCCTGTACAATCCGTTCAGAAATTAAAATAGAGTCTTCGAAATTATATCCATTCCATGGCATAAACGCCACCAACACATTACGCCCCAATGCCAATTCCCCCTTTTCCATCGATGGTCCATCAGCAATAATTTGCCCTTTTTCAACCTTTTCATCAACGGATACTAAGGGGCGTTGGTTAATGCACGAATCTTGGTTCGATCGTTGATATTTCAACAAATTGTAAATATCCACACCACTTTCTTCTGCGGAAATGGGATCGGTGATTCGCACGACAATGCGCAATCCATCCACTTGTTCCACCACACCCCCATGTTTTGCCACAACGGCCCCCCCCCCATCGGATGCCACCTTGATCTCCATACCTGTTCCCACCAAGGGGGCGTCTGCTTTTAATAAGGGTACAGCTTGGCGTTGCATGTTTGCCCCCATTAAGGCACGATTCGCATCATCGTTTTCCAAGAATGGAATTAATGCGGCGGCAATGGATACCACCTGTTTGGGCGATACATCCATAAGCTGAATATTTTCCGCACGGGCAAGCACATATTCCCCACCCGCCCGACAAGAAATTAAATCTTCGGTAAACCCACCTTTTTCGTTTAAGGGGGTATTTGCCTGTGCCACGGTATATTTTTCTTCTTCGATGGCGGTCATATATTGCACTTCGTCTTGCACCACACCATCAACCACCTTGCGGAATGGTGTTTCAATAAATCCATATTTGTTAATCCGTGCATATGTGGCAAGGGCATTAATTAAGCCAATGTTTGGACCTTCGGGCGTTTCAATGGGACAAATTCGCCCATAATGGGTGGGGTGTATATCCCGCACTTCAAATCCCGCCCGATCACGGGTTAAGCCCCCGGGTCCCAACGCAGACAAACGGCGCTTGTGGGTTAATTCAGATAAGGGGTTCGTCTGGTCCATAAATTGGGACAACTGGGATGATCCAAAAAATTCACGAAATACCGCAGACACAGGCTTGGAATTGATAAGGTCGTTCGGCATGGTCGTTTCCTTTTCCGCCGATGCCATACGTTCTTTTACCATACGGTCGGTGCGCAACAAACCAATCCGGAATTGATTTTCCAACAATTCCCCCACAGACCGCACACGGCGATTGCCTAAATGGTCAATATCGTCAACACCCCCATGTCCATCTTTTAGTTGCAACAAAATTTTCACAATTTTTATAATATCGTCCCGTCGCAAAGTACGCATTTCATCGGTTATTTCTGTGTTGGAAAATCCAAGACGGGCATTCATTTTCACCCGCCCCACTGCGGATAAATCATACCGTTCCATATCAAAAAACAAACTTTTAAATAAATCATACCCTGTTTCAGGCGTTGCAGGTTCACCGGGGCGCAGGACTTTTTGAATATCCACAAACGCATCCCGATATGAATGACATTTATCCAATGCCAAAGTATTACGGAGCCATGGACCTGTATCCTTATCGATTTTCAAAGTAAATATAGACTTTATGCCCTTTTCCATGCAAGTATCCAACAACTCTTGGGAAATTTCTTCCCCAGATTCGGCTAATACTTCCCGATTTTCGCCATCGACAATCGCCTTACCCAAAAATTTACCCAACATAACATCTTCGGGTAGTAAAACTTCTTTTAAGCCGTCTTTGACCAATGCTTTAATTTTTCTTGGGGTGACTTTATCCCCCGCTTGTAATACAATTTTTCCTTTGCCATCTTTTAAGGGTTCAGATAAGGTTTTGCCTTGGTACAAATTACCATTAAAGGCAGTTTTCCAGCCTTTTGCCGTGCGTTTATATTCGGATACATCATAAAAAGTCTGTAAAATATCGTCCTTTGACATACCTTGGTAATCGTTAAATTCAACAGTTTTGCCAGCTTCAATTTTTTTGTTTACCGCATCATTGGCAAGCACCATTAACAAGGTGGTAACAGGTAATTTACGGCGACGGTCAATACGCACATTCAAAATATCTTTGGCATCAAATTCAAAGTCCAACCAAGACCCACGGTATGGGATAACACGAGCAGAAAACAGGTATTTACCCGATGCATGTGTGGTGCCATTATCATGGTCAAAGAATACCCCGGGGGAGCGGTGCATTTGTGAAATCACCACCCGTTCTGTGCCATTTATCACAAAAGTACCATTTAATGTCATAAGGGGTACATCCCCCATATACACATCTTGTTCTCTTACCTCACGAATGGTTTTATTGCCACTGTCTTCGTTAATGTCATAAAACACCAACCGCATTTTCACCCGCAATGGTGCCGCATATGTCATACCCCGTTGTTGACATTCATCCACATCAAACTTAGGCAATTCAATCACATAACTTTCATAAGACAATGCACAGTGCCCTGTGATGCTTACCATGGGGAAAGTTGACCGAAATACAGATTCCAATCCAATGTCCTGACGATCTTTGGAATCTATGCCCAATTGCAGGAATATGTCATAAGAATTTTTTTGTACCTCAATCAAGTTAGGCATCGGTACAACTTCTGGTAAACGCCCAAAAGATTTACGGATTTTTTTATATCCCTTGATATAAGAATTTGTTTTATCGTATGGTGTATGTATCATAATAATGTAACCTTATCCTTGTTGTGACAGATAGTAAGACCTTAAAAAATAAATATAAATTCAAAAAGAAGTTCGGGGACACACAAATTTTGTGCATCCCCAAACCTCATAATACAAACAAAATTACACTAACTCAACAGTCGCCCCAGCAGCTTCTAGCTTAGTTTTCATGTCTTCGGCTTCAGCCACAGGTACATCTTCTTTTATCGCAGCAGGTGCCCCATCGACGATTGCTTTGGCTTCTTTTAAGCCCAGACCTGTTGCACTGCGTACTTCTTTAATCACAGCAATTTTGTTGCCACCTATTTCTTTTAACATCACATTGAAGCTGTCTTTTGCAACCGGTGCATCACCGCCCGCATCATCCCCCGGTGCCACCGCAACGGCAACAGGTGCAGCCGCAGAAACGCCCCACTTTTCTTCAAGTAACTTAGAAAGCTCAGCCGCCTCGATTACAGTTAGCTCAGATAATTGTTCAACGATTTTTTCCAAATCAGCCATAGTTTTATACTCCTAAAAATTAAATATCAAAAAATTTTATGCATAATTTGCAATACCAAGACCGCAAAAACTTATTTCGTAGCATATGCCCCAAACACCCGTGCCAGCTGTGCGGCGGGGGCGTTGGTAACCCCCACCAATTTGCCAGCAGGTGCCTGTAATACACCAACCAATTTTCCACGCAATTCGTCCAGACTGGGCAATGATGCCAAAGCGTTTACATCTGTATCCGCTAATGGTTTTTTCCCCATGTAACCCGCAATAACAGTTAATTTTTCATTTCCCTTGGAAAAATCCACAACTGCTTTTGCCGCCGCAACTGGATCATTTGAATACGCAATCGCAGTGGTGCCCACAAAGTGTTCAGACAGTCCAGCAAATTTTGTGTCTTGCAACGCAATTTTCATCAGACGGTTTTTCACAACCTTGAAACCAACACCTGCGTGGTAACAGTTTTTACGAAGATTAGTAACCTCAGATACAGTCAAACCAGATTGTTTCACAACAACGATGGTTTCAATACCAGAATCCAGAGTATCACGCATTTCTGCAACCAGTTGTTCCTTTTGTTCACGGTTCACCTGATTAGTCTCCATTTTTTTGGGGTCATCCCCCGGTTTACAAGAACGATACAAATTTTAAAAATCCATACCAGCTATCCTGTCCGGGAACATAAAACATTTTCATATTAAAATTTTATATTCACCTCGTCTCATATGGGTGCTGTTGTATTAAATTCGGTGCAATTTCTTGCGGTGAATACCCATAATCTTGGACAGGGTGTGCCTTATATATACTGTATACACAAGACACTTAAAACGGGACAGCGACCAAGTGCACAATGTCCCATTTTATTACAATTACCCATCGAGACTTGCCACATCGATAGCAATCCCGGGTCCCATGGTGGAAGATACACTTATCTTTTCGATAAACACCCCCTTGGCACCAGAAGGACGATTCGTTTTAATGGCTTTAATAAACGCCATAATATTTTGGTTTAATGCATCCGCACCCATGGACACTTTGCCCACGCCTGCGTGTACGATGCCAGATTTTTCCGCACGGAATTGTACTTCACCGCCTTTCGCCGCTTTTACAGCATTTTCCACATCAAGGGTTACCGTGCCCAATTTGGGGTTTGGCATCAAGCCTTTTGGACCCAAAATTTTACCCAACCGTCCCACAACCGCCATCATATCAGGGGTTGCAATACAACGATCGAAATCCATCATACCGCCTTGGATTTGTTCCATAAGGTCTTCTGCACCGACAAATTCCGCACCCGCAGATTTGGCAAGTTCCGCCTTTTCGTCACGGGCAAACACCGCCACCCGCAAAGTCTTACCTGTACCAGCAGGCAAAGACACCGCAGAACGCACCTGTTGATTCGCATGACGGGTATCAATATTTAAATTTACCGCCACATCGACAGTTTCATCAAATTTTGGCTTGTCCGCAGACAACAAAATATCCACAGCCTCAGGTACAGTATAGTGTTTGGTTTTGTCAAAACTTTCGTTAATTTTGCGTAATCTTTTACCCATTTTATCAGCTCTCCACTTCTAAGCCCATAGAATATGCAGTACCGGCAATAATTTTAATACCTGCTTGTTCATCGTTTGCATTTAAGTCTAGTTTTTTCGTTTCATAAATTTCACGCAATTGGTCAACTGTTACAACCCCCACTTTATTTTTGTTGGGTTCGCTAGATCCTTTTTTAATATTAGCCGCCTTCTTTAACAAATAGGATGCAGGGGGGGTCTTTGTAATAAATTCAAATGAACGGTCTTCATAAACGCTGATAACAACAGGCACCGGTGCACCTGTTTCTAATTCTTGGGTTTGGGCGTTAAACGCCTTACAAAATTCCATAATGTTAACGCCCGCTTGCCCCAATGCCGGACCCACAGGGGGACTGGGGTTTGCTTGCCCTGCGGGGACTTGCAAACGCACATAAGAACTGATTTTTTTAGCCATGCTACATTCCTTAAAAAATAATGGTTAATTGCAGGTCGTGGCACAGTCATTAGGCATGTTTAAATGTACTTACCACAACAGTATCGCCCTGTATATAGGATAATACTTAAAAAGTCAAGTTTTTTTTAAATTTTTTTTAAGAATTATTAAACCCGCTCGACTTGTTCGAATTCTAATTCAACTGGGGTATTGCGTTCAAATACTTTTACCGTTACTTTTAGGCGGTTTTTATCGATAATAACTTCTTCCACATTAGCGGTAAAGCCATCAAACGCCCCATCCGTAATACGGACTTGATCGCCCACTTGGAACGATATGGTCGATCGGGGGGATATGGCACTTTGTTCCAATTGTCGTGCCAATCGTTTAGCTTCCGCCTCTGGCACAGGGCAGGGGCGATTACCCGCACCAAGAAATCCCGTTACCTTAGGCGTGGAGTTTACCAAATGCCATGTTTCATCCGTTAAATCCATGTGTAATAAAATATATCCGGGGAACAGACGGGTATTTTTTTCAATCTTTTTACCATTTTTTACATCAATAACCCTTTCAGTCGGCACAACAATTTCCACAAATTTATCGGTCAAGCCTTTCATTTCCGCCTGTTCTGAAATTTGTTTTTTTACCTTATCTTCAAATGTAGAATACACATTTAATACATACCAATGGTTTGCCATTATATTATCCCCTATATTGCATATGGTTTTATACGATTACTTTTATCAAAGTTGATATAACTTGATCAACCAACAAGAAAAATATCCCCATGACAATAACCATAGCGAAAACCATAATTGTACTCATGGTCGTTTCTTTTCTGGTTGACCATGAAATTTTTCTAAATTCATTACGGACTTGACGTACAAATTGTGCGGGCGTTGTCTTTGCCATTTTTATCTCACCATTCATTTCACTGGAAATTAACAATATACCCATATCTAACAAGTAAACAGGTTTTATACAAGTTATTTTTTTGGGTGGCAGGGGCACTAGGATTCGAACCCAGGACCTACGGTTTTGGAGACCGTCGCTCTACCAACTGAGCTATACCCCTGTGTCTTACACTTCTGCGACGACGCCGGCACCGACGGTACGCCCGCCTTCACGGATTGCAAATCGTAAACCTTTGGACATGGCAATCGGTGAAATCAATTCCACATCCATCGTGATATTATCCCCCGGCATTACCATTTCCGTACCAGAAGGCAAGGCAATCGAACCCGTTACATCCGTCGTGCGGAAATAAAACTGCGGACGATAGTTGGAGAAAAATGGCGTATGCCGCCCTCCTTCTTCCTTCGACAGAATATATGCCTCCGCTTTAAACTTCGTATGCGGTAAAATGGAACCGGGCTTGCATAACACCTGACCCCGCTCCACACCATTGCGATCCACACCCCGCAACAATACACCCACATTATCACCCGCTTCACCACGATCCAATAATTTACGGAACATTTCAACACCTGTACAGGTGGTCTTCGAAGTCTCACGGATACCCACAATTTCAACTTCATCCCCCACATTGACAATGCCAGCCTCAATACGACCCGTTACAACTGTACCACGACCAGAAATCGTAAACACATCCTCAATCGGCATGACAAAATCTTTGTCTGTATCCCGCTCCGGCGTCTCAATATATGCATCAACCGCCGCCATCAATTCCAAAATCTTCGCACGACCAATAGCATCATCACGACCTTCGAGTGCCGCCAATGCAGAGCCCGCAATCACGGGAATATCATCCCCCGGAAATTCATACGACGACAACAATTCACGAATCTCCATTTCAACCAATTCCAACAATTCTTCATCGTCAACTTGGTCAACTTTGTTTAAAAATACAACTATCTTTGGGACACCCACCTGACGAGCAAGCAAAATATGCTCCCGTGTTTGGGGCATCGGACCATCCGCTGCGTTTACAACCAAAATTGCACCATCCATTTGTGCCGCACCTGTAATCATGTTCTTTACATAATCCGCATGCCCCGGACAATCCACATGGGCATAATGACGGTGTGTCGTTTCATACTCAATATGGGCGGTGTTAATGGTAATGCCCCGTTCCCGCTCTTCGGGGGCCTTATCAATGTTGTTAAAATCCGTCGCCTCACCACCACTGGTTTCCGCCAATACCTTCGATATGGCCGCCGTTAATGTGGTCTTACCATGGTCCACATGCCCTACCGTACCAACATTCACATGTGGCTTCGAACGATCAAATGTTTCTTTACTCATAACAATACATCCTTTATGAATAGATTAAAATATGTTACACAAAAAAGCACGCCCTAAATCATATACATTATACATATATGCCATGGAGCGGGTGATGGGAATCGAACCCACACAACCAGCTTGGAAGGCTGGGACTCTACCGTTGAGCTACACCCGCTTAAACACATATGCACACACAGACACAAGCTAGGCTATGCAGTACATCATGCTTATACCCATAAATAAAGATCGTTGCAACAAAAAAATGCAGGGAAAGCAAAAAAATTATATAATCAATGGGAATATGACATATCCAAATACAAAAATATGTATGTAATACATTATGTGCGGGCGTTATACATAGGCATCCTTTTTTTCGTATTCTTCTTTGGCAAGTTTATAACATACCAATACCAATATCATGAAAGTACCATGTTCCCAAAGCTCCGCACGGTCACCAAAAATCACATCAAAGAATGAAAATCCGGTAAAAATGGATGCCCCCCAAAACATACCCCGTTCCAAATGTTTACGATATAACACCCCATCTTTGTGAATTCCCCACAATGCCAAAAATAAGGGGATAAACACCAAAAATTCAATAACACCCGTCAGGTATAATAAAGGATGCAACCAAGCATCAGATACGGCGGTTTTTTCAAAATACCCCCCAAACTGGACGCTACGGTCTTTACCATACCAAGTAAAAATACCCAAATCCGTACGATTTAAAAACTTATCCAACGCATTCATTACCCAATACATTGCCCAATGAAATACAGCTAAGTTGCCAATTGTTAAATATCTACTCATAAAAAAAATCTCCTTTGTGTTTTTATAATTATATGTGATAAAATATCCATATGTCTGATCAAAATACACCCCACACAGATTTTATGCCTAATACACATTCTGTGGATATGTTTATAGCAACAGTATACATATAACACATCATTAAATCAATACATATTAGCAAAGTATCGCTTCGCTTAACAAAACAGATTCAAAAAAAGCCTTTTGGAAAAGCAAAAGGCTTCTTGTATTGGTGGAGGGAGTTGGATTTGAACCAACGTAGGCTTAGCCAACGGATTTACAGTCCGCCCCTTTTAACCGCTCAGGCATCCCTCCGCATTGTCGCACATAACGACTAGCAAACTTATATTGTGATTTTACCCTTTCGTCAAGCATATTTTTTAAAAAACATATTTTTTATTTTTTCCTAGCATAACCGCCCCCAAGAGTATATACATAGTACATGCAAAAAAAACACCGACTTTATAAAAATCGCACATCACTGTTATCCCCTAAATCTGCGACACAAGAATTGGTTTTATATGGATTGCACCCTGTAATTGCGGCCATTCACAATCCCCATCGCCATATAAAAAGGATTCGGACTTGTGATGCAACATATGCCCAATTACCCCATCGTACACGCAAAATATTATCAAATTATCAAACAGATGTTCAAATATGCAGCAAACGGGATATTGTCCACCATATTACCCATATGGTACCAGAAAATGCCCCCCATCAGGACATTGTTGCCATTGTATTCCCCCTGCCCCGTGTGGCATTGGAAACAGTGCTAAATGATATATCCCCAGACAATGCCAATACAGTGGTTATCTTGGACCAAATATGCGACCCCCACAACATTGGAGCTATACTGCGAAGCAGCGCCATATTCGGGGCGAAAGCCGTCATCGTTGTCGATAAAAACAGCCCCCATGAAACGGGCGTATTGGCAAAATCCGCATCGGGGGCATTGGAAAAAATCCCTTTTGTACGGGTGCATAACATGAAACAATGCTTAACAACCCTGAAAAAACATGGGTTTTGGTGCGTGGGATTATCGGGCAATGCACAAATGGATATACGCCAATACACCCCCCCACAAAACACCGCCCTTATTGTGGGGGCAGAAGGCACCGGCATGCGCCATTTGACCGAAAAAACATGTGATGTATTGGTACGAATCCACACCCCAAATGCGGATTCTGTGATCGACAGCCTGAATGTATCAAATGCGTTGGCAATTTCATTACACCATATTACAAACTGTACAAATCCCCCTTAAAATATTGTGCTCAAATGATAACATAGACTAAAATATACCCTTACATTTAGATTAAGGTTGCATTTAATCACATATTTATTTATACTCAAAAAATATGGCATTTTAGACATGGCATTCTGAACATGGTTTGTGTCTGCTGTATGTTTTAAGAGTATGATCCTACATTTAAGTATATCTGATATGGTGAAGTATGGTCATACATTGTTAATGACGAACAGAAATGAGGAGCTGATTATGAGAAAAATCACATCTATTTTAAATAAAGTGGCGGTATTAATGGCCACAACAGCTATAATGGCAACAGCTGTTTATGCAAAAACTTTTAAGATTGCCTATGATGCGGATCCGGTTACCCTGGATATTCAAGAACAATTATCTGGGGGGATGTTGCAACATTCCCATTTGGTATTTGATCCATTGGTACGATGGACAAAAGACCTGCAGATTGAACCCCGATTGGCAACCCGTTGGGAACAACCCACCCCCACAACTATGATTGTTACCTTACGCAAAGGGGTAAAATTCCATTCTGGCAACGATTTTACCGCAAAAGATGTTATCTTTACCATTAACCGTTTGCAGACTTCCCCTGACTTTAAGGGTATCTTTAACAAAATTACCACTGTTGAGGCTACCGACGATTACACTGTTAAAATCACCACAGGGGAACCCTATCCATTGTTGTTAACAACCTTAACTTATGTTTTCCCAATGGATGCAAAGTTTTATGAGGGTCGGGATGAAATCATAAAAAATGGACCCAGTTTTGCCTCCACAAACTCTTCTGGAACGGGACCTTTTATGGTAACCGAACGCCAACAAGGTGTCAAAGTTGTATATAGCAAATTTGACGAATACTGGGCAAACCGTGGTAATGTGGATGAAATTATCTTGACGCCTATTTCTGAAAATGGCACCCGTACAGCGGCGTTGTTGTCAGATGGAGTGGACTTTATTTCACCTGTTGCCCCAGCAGATTTCATGCTGATTGAAGCAAATAGAAAACAATTATTGACCATTCCCGGTACACGGATTATCACCTTTCAAATGAACCAAAAACGCCACGAAGCTCTTGCCAATGTAAAAGTACGACAAGCGATTGTGCATGCCGTGAACAACACGGCTATTGTCAAGAAAATCATGAATGGCTTTGGTACAGTTGCGGGGCAAATGTCGCCTATGGGGTATCAAGGATATAACAAAGACCTAACCCCACGGTATGACTTAAAAAAAGCCAAGGCGTTAATGAAAGAAGCTGGGTATGAAGATGGGTTTTCTGTGACTATGATGGCACCGAATAACCGCTATGTAAACGATGCTAAAATCGCCCAAGCGGTGGCATCGATGTTGGCAAAAATCAAAATCAAGGTCGATTTGAAAACAATGCCAAAAGCACAATACTGGCCAAAATTTGACGAACGGGCGGCGGATATTATGATGATTGGGTGGCATTCCGATACGGAAGATTCCGCTAACTTCTATGAATTCTTATCCATGTGTCCCAATGCAGAAACAGGGACAGGGGCGTACAACGCAAACGAATACTGTAATCCAAAAGTGGACGAATTGACCTTAGCAGCAAACAAAGAAACGGATGTGGCAAAACGCTCCGCCATGTTGCAACAAGTCGAAGCCATTATGTATAATGATGCGGTGTTTGTCCCCTTGCATTGGCAAAACTTGGCATTTGGGCAACGCTCTGGCGTAAATGCAGCCCCTGTTGTCAACGCCCTAAACTTCCCATACTGGGGGGATTTGGTCATAGATTAATCTATACCCTATTGCATATGGTGGGAATGGGGGGATTCCCACCATATTCTTATAACAATACCAACCGCACAAGGATAAAATGGCAAGGATAAAATGATATGTCCTTATTACAGATACAAAATTTAAACATTGATTTTCCCATGCGTCATACGACTTTCCATGCAGTGCGTAATGTATCATTGCACATTTCCCCCGGCGAAGTGGTCGGGGTTGTTGGCGAATCGGGGGCGGGAAAATCCACCGTTGGCAATGCTATTATAAACCTATTATCCGTACCGGGGCGAATCGCAAGCGGTGATATTCGCCTACACAACACCCAAATAGCCGATTTAAACGACCGGCAAATGCAGCCCATTCGGGGAAGACGCATCGGGCTTATTAGCCAAGACCCCATGACATCATTAAATTCCTTATTTACCGTTGGCGATCAGTTGTGTGAAACCATGATCCAAGGTTTGGGAATATCGAAACAAGATGCCCGCACCCGTGCCATCGAATTGTTACAACAAGTGGGCATTACAGATGCCAAAAACCGCATCGACCAATACCCACATCAGTTTTCTGGGGGAATGAGACAACGGGTGGTAATCGCCATTGCATTGTCGTGTAATCCCGAATTGATTATTGCCGATGAACCCACAACCGCATTGGATGTGTCTGTACAAGATAAAATTCTCGATATCATCAAGACCCTGTGTAAACACCATCAGATTGGGGTTATGCTGATTACCCATGATATGGGGGTGATTGCCAACACCGCCGATCGAGTCGTTGTTATGTACAATGGGGAAATTGTCGAACAAGGCACGACCAAACATATTTTACATACCCCCGAACACCCCTATACCAAGGCGTTAATATCGGCCGTTCCCCCATCACTGAAAAAAATTGACCGCTTTCCCTTGGTGCAACATATCGAATCAGAAGACCATAGATTACCATCGATCGACATTAAAAATCATTGGTTGGGCGAAAAAAATATAGACACCCTGTGCAATGACATATTGCAAGTGAAAAATGTATCCCTGTTTTTTAAAACCAAAGATTCGTTTTTTGAAAAAAATCGGGAATATGTAAAAGCCAACCAAGATGTATCGTTTACCATTACCAAAGGTACCAGTTTTGGCTTAGTTGGCGAATCTGGATCGGGAAAATCAACTATTGCAAGGGTGATTGCCGGATTATACACCCCCCAACAAGGGCAAGTGATTTATAATGATATGGACTTAACCGCCTTAACAGAAAATCAACGCCGACCTTACAGGCAAGACATTCAAATGATTTTTCAAAATCCTTATTCTAGCCTAAATGCCAAGAAAACTATTTATGATATTATCGCTGAACCTATTTTATTCCATAAAATCGCCAAAAAACAGCAGGTATCGCAAATTGTAAAAGATTTGTTAAACCATGTAAAATTGGGGGGTACAGCGGCGGGAAAATACCCCCATGAATTTTCAGGGGGACAACGGCAACGCATATCGATTGCCCGTGCATTGGCAACCCGCCCCAGTATTTTAATCTGTGATGAACCCACATCCGCCCTCGATGTATCGGTGCAAGCCCAGATTTTAAACCTGTTAAAAGACCTGCAAGACGCTATGGGCTTAACCCTGTTGTTTATCACCCACGATTTACCAGTAGTCCGGCAAATGTGCGACCACATAGCGGTTATGCAGCATGGTAAAATTATTGAAATGGCGGCAACAAATACCCTGTTTGAACATCCCACCCACACATACACGGCGGAATTATTGGAACTGATGCCATCCTTAGACAAGGCAAAGGATAAATTATGATTAAATTTTTATTCAAACGGCTGATACAAGCCACCATTGTAATGTTTTTTATCAGTATAATAGCATTCGCAATTCAAGGCGGACTAGGCGATCCCACCCGTGAATTAACGGGTATGAGTGTTACATTGGAACAACGGGAAGAATTGCGGGATCGCATGGGATTAAACGACCCATTTGTGGTACAATACATGCGTTTTGTCAGCAAAGCATTACAGGGGGATTTCGGCACTTCGTACTTCTTTAAACGCCCGACAATCGATATTATACTGGAAAAAATGCCCGCCACATTGGAATTGACATTCTTATCCGCATTGATCATCCTTGTTACCTCTATACCACTGGGCGTACAGTGTGCGATTCACCCAAAATCATTGCTCAGTAAGTGTATTATGGGGATTAGCATTCTGGGTATATCTGTGCCTGTATTTTTAACGGCAATACTTTTAATATTTGTATTTTCCATATCGCTCGGCTGGATGCCATCATTTGGACGGGGGGATATTACCCCTATTATCGGATCATGGCATACAAATTTCTTAACTATCGATGGCTGGAAACATATTATTATGCCCTCTGTTGCGTTGTCATCAATTGTGTTGCCATTGTTTATCCGCTTAGTACGGGCGGAAATGCTGGAAAATTTACATTCGGATTATGTAAAATTTGCCAAAGCCAAAGGTTTAAAAAACAGTACTGTATATTATAAACATGCCCTAAGAAATACGCTGTTACCAGTGGTGACTGTGGGGGGATTACAAATTGGAACTATGGTTGCATATACGATTTTGACCGAAACTGTATTTCAATGGCCTGGTATGGGCTTTATGTTTCTCGAGGCCATTAAACGATCGGATATTCCATTAATTACCACTTATTTAATTGTTGTTGGTTTTATTTTTGTTATCACCAATACAATTGTCGACATAATATATGGACTTATCAACCCAACCGTAAAGCTGATCGAAGGATAAACAAATGATAAAATCACGGTTTTGGTATAACTTCCTACAAGACAAAGTAACGATTATATCGGCGGCGGTGGTGATGGCGTTGTTTATTGGTGCTGTATTTGCCCCCATTCTTGCCCCACATACGCCCTATGATTTGGAAACGCTGGATATTTTAAATTCACAGCTACCGCCATTTTGGTACGAAGATGATGGCAGCACAGAATTTTTACTTGGCACAGATACACAAGGACGGGATATTTTATCGACCATTTTATATGGGTTGCGGGTATCCTTGATTATTGGTTTTTGTGCAGTGGCATTTCAAATGATCCTAGGGGTAACGCTGGGGATGGTTGCGGGGTATTATGGGGGGCGAATCGATACGATTTTAATGCGCATTGCCGATATTCAGCTATCGTTTTCCACAATGATGGTGGCAATTATTGCCCTTGCCATTGTGCAAGCCGCCTTTAGCACACAAGTATATTCTAAGTTCGCTTTGTTAATTTTAATCTTTGTTATTGGCATTGCCGAATGGCCTAAGTTTGCCCGCACAGTGCGGTCTTGTGTGTTGGCAGAAAAAGAAAAAGAATATGTAGAATCCGCCCAAGTATTGGGAATTACCAAGTTTCGAATCATGTTCTCCCATATATTACCAAACTGTGTCAGCCCGATTTTTGTCATCGCCACAGTGCAAACCGCCGAAGTTATTATTACTGAGGCAAGCCTGTCCTTTTTGGGGCTGGGCATGCCGGTAAACCGTCCATCGCTTGGATCTTTGATTTCCTCTGGATTCGAATATATCTTTTCTGGATATTGGTGGATTACTGTATTTCCCGGAATTGTATTGGTAATTTTTGTATTATCTGTTAATCTGTTGGGCGACTGGTTACGAGATTATTTCAATCCAAAGGTTTATAAAGAATAATGACAATACGCATTTTTTGTTTTTTAGTGCTGTTTACCCCGCTGGTGGGGTTGGCAAATGCCCCGTATATGCAATTAGGATATGGCATTTATGTGGGGGGCTTACACATTGGCAATATCGAAACAGACTTGTTTATCGATGGCGATTCGTATACATTTAATGGATATGCCCGCACAACAGGATTTACAGATTTTTTGGCACGGCTTCTTGCTGTATCCACATCCAGTGGTAATATCACCGCCGATGGATTTTATAAATGGAATCGCCATACCAATACCAGCACCGCACGGTTTGGGGATAATTATTCGATTTTAGTACGCAATCCGAATGGGGAAACCAAGCTGACCCGATACCCAGATCGCAATGAAATCAATTTACAAAACCTTGATGGCAACCCCCTTGCCAAGGCAAATGATCCCATGGCAACTTTCTTAAATATGATGGTACAAACTGGACAAATTGGCACATGTTCCCAAAATGTAATTATTATTGCCAACCATTTTTTATACCGCATGAACACGGTAAAATCGTATGACCTTACCATTGATAAAACCACATACAATGTGGCACAGGGCAAGGCGTTAGCGTGTGACTTAGACTTTACCCGCTTGGATCAAGAAAAAAACCTGTCTGCTTATAAAAAGCTGGATGGCTCAGGGGATGGGGAAGCAAAATCCCCCACCATATTTTTTAAAAAACTAGCGGATATTCCATACGCCCTACCAGTACTGGTGCAAGCAAAAGAAAGACGATTTGGGGCATTTCGCATGCACCTGCAATATGTTAAGTATGGGGATACGGTCTTACAAGCGGGCAAATGGAAGCCAAAATTGACACTAACCCCCGAAAATATAAATACATTGCAACGCATACGGGACACTTTAAGCCAATAGGCGTGGCTCCAGAAAATGGGGATGTCTTAAAGAAGCAAAAAATTTGGAAAAACAACAAGCTATAGTTAATTTTATATAAACCCTAAAATTTATAATCACATATCCCTATGACTTCCCCAGTTTATGGGGGTTTTTCCATGATTTTTAAGGTATGTGTTGGCTTTTGAAAAATGTTTACACCCAAAAAATCCCCCCTTGTTAGCGGACAAAGGCGATGGATGATGGGCGGTTAATATACAATGTTTTTGCCTATCGATGTATTTACAGAAAAATTTTGCATGCCTTCCCCATAATATAAAAACAATATTCTCATAATGGGCATTTATGTGGTAAATAATATTTGTGGTGACATTTTCCCAACCGATGTTTTTGTGGCTGTTCGCCTCAGCTTTGCGGACGGTTAGGACAGTGTTTAACAACAACACCCCTTGTTCCGCCCATGTGCTTATATCCCCATGCGGTGCGGGGGGGATACCCATATCCGTATATAATTCCCTGTATATGTTTTGTAAACTGGGGGGGATTTTTTGTCCCTTGGGCACTGAAAATGCAAGCCCCATGGCTTGATTTGGGGCATGATAGGGGTCTTGTCCGATTATCACCACTTTTATAGTATGCGGGGGTGTCAGCTGTAACGCCCGCCACACCAATGGAGCAGGGGGAAATATATCCGCATTTTTGGGTTCATTTTGTAATATATCGACAATGCGTACATAATCACCAACACAAATACAATCGACCCAATTGCTGGGAATGGGGGGGATTTCATATGACATATGAATATACTCCTGATGTTTTAATTGACAATTTTTCCCTATGGTACAACAAAATACAGTATATGTCAAAAACAACACTTTTTTATACTTGACTGTATATAACTTTTATAATATACTAAATTGGTACGATTTAACTATATTGTACAATCTTTATTTAGTTTAAAGCAAGAAAGGAAAAATTTAAATGAAAAAATTATACTTAGCGTTAATGGCACTGACTGTGTCCGCTCCTGTGGTATATGCGGGGGGCGAGGTTAATGTATATTCATACCGTCAAGAGTTTTTGGTCGAACCGCTGTTTAAAGCATTCGAAGCAAAAACAGGGCATAAGGTAAATGTAAAATATGCAAAATCTGGCTTGATTGAAAAAGTCCAGTCTGAGGGTAAAAATACCCCGGCGGATGTGATTATGACCGTCGATATTGCCAATTTGAAAAAGATTAAAGATTTGGGAATTTCTGAAAACCTAAGCACGCCAACCCTACGGGCAAATATCCCCACCAGCATGCGCGACCGGGATGGGGCATGGTTTGGGCTTTCCCAGCGTACACGGATTATATATGCGTCCAAAGAGCGGGTGAATCCAAATGCTATTACATCTTATTTGGACTTGGCAAAGCCCGAATGGCAAGGAAAAATTTGTATGCGTCCAGCCACCCATAATTACAATATTGGGCTGTTTTCATACATGATTGCACTACATGGGGAACAACAAACAAAACAATGGCTCAGAGGTTTAAAAGCAAACCAAGCTCGCCCCCCACAAGGCAATGATCGTGCCCAAGTAAAAGCCATATACGAAGGCGTATGTGATGTGGCGATTGGCAATGAATACTACTATGGTAAAATGTTAGCGGATTCGGCACAAGTGCCATGGGCAAAATCCGTTAATATCATATGGCCAAACCAAGACAAAAATGGTGTACACACAAATCTGGCGGGTATTGCCTTAACCAAATATGCCCCCCATCGTGAAGTGGCGATTGCATTGATTGAATACTTGTCATCCCTCGAAGCACAAACCATGTTTGCCGAAGGCAATTATGAACGCCCTGTAAACCCACAGGCAAAGGTTTCTGATACAGTAAAATCTTGGTACCCTGCCAGCGGTACACTGAAAATTGATTACAGTGTATCCTTGACTGATATTGCCAATAATGCCCCCCGTGCATTGGAATTGGTAAACCAAGTGGGATTAAACCAATAAACATATCTTAACAAGTACCATATTTAATAAAAAGTCGGGACGATATGTATGTATATATCGTCCCGATTTTATACAGAAATATAAATAAACAAGCCCAATCAAAATGCTTGCATTATACAATATAGTTGTAGTATATTCGAAACATACAAGTAAGAAAAAATGAAAGTATACAAAAAGTTAGAGAGAAATACTAGTGATTGCCTTTATACATCATCGTTCTGTTATCAGTGTTGTCTGCGTTTTACTTGCCTTGATTTTGGTGTGGCTGTTGGTTGCTGTGTGGCCGTCTTGGCTGGTGGATGTATTGGGTCGTAAAAAGACTTTTGTTAATACTTTGCTAAATGGGCTGACTTTGGCAGGGCTGTATTTTTTGGTCGCCACAGGATTTTCACTTATTTTTGGCTTAATGCAAAATGTCAATTTAGCACATGGGTCATTGTATCTGCTCGGCGGATACATAGGGTATGAAATATCCGAACGCACAGGCAGTTGGCTATTTGCATTGGTGGGGGCGTTTGTAGTGGTAGCGATCGTGGGCAGTTTGTTACAAATTTTTATCTTCCGCTATATGCGGGCAGATGCGTTGCGACAGACCTTGGTTACCATAGGTATATCGATTATTGTCGCCGATGCTATACTTGCCATATGGAGTGGTACCACCTATCAATTTTCCATTCCCGAATATCTAAGCGGGGCGGTACAGTTGCCGATTATTTCGCTGATTAAGTCCTCTGGGGCGATTGTATACATAAAATATCCCTTATATAGGTTGTCTATCTTGGCGTTTGCAATCGTGGTGGGCATTATTTTGTGGCTATTTTTGACGCATACACGGTTGGGCTTAATCGTACGGGCAGGGGTGGAAAATCCCGATATTTTAACCGCATCGGGCATAAACATTCAGGTAATATTTGTTATCGTATTCGCTATTGGGGCGGGACTGGCGGGGTTGTCTGGTGTGATCGGTGGCACCGCTTTATCCATTGCCCCTGGGTAAGATGTACGGTATTTATTGGCATCTCTAATGGTGGTTATTGCCGGCGGTATGGGGTCCATATATGGCACCGCCCTTGGGGCGTTGATTATTGGACTGGCGGAACAATTTGGGCTGGCATATTTTCCCACTTATGGGGCAATTTTCACCTTTATGATTATGGTAGCGATTTTGGCATGGAAACCCCAAGGCATACTCGGTGGGGGGAAGTAAACATGATACCCAAAATACGCACAAACATCGCCACAAAACAAACGCCTAAAATATTGCCCGCACATTTGCTGAGAAATGTAACAGTAAACAGGGTTAATCAAGTTTGGTGTACAGACATTACCTATATTCCCATCCACAAGGGGTACATGTATTTGGTCGCCATTATGGACTGGTACAGCCGTAAAGTACTATCGTGGCGATTATCCAATACATTGGATACTGGGTTCTGCATTGAAGCCCTAGAAGACGCATTATACACTTACCCTAAGCCCGATATATTGAATACGGATCAGGGAAGCCAGTTTACAGCAACAGCGTTTACAGATATATTAAAAGCCAATGGCATTAAAATATCCATGGACGGCAAGGGGGCATGGAAAGATAATGTGTTTATAGAACGGTTATGGCGGAGCTTGAAGTATGAATGTGTGTATCTAAGGGACTTTGTCAATGGCACACAGGCACAGCAGGACATAAGGGATTGGATACAGTTTTACAATGCCCACAGACCCCATACAAAATTTGGCTTGCAAACCCCAAATGAAACCTATACAATGCATTTCGATATAAAAGCGGTTCCGCTTACAGCTACACCGCTTCCATATCAAAATAAACAGCAAATTAACCAAAAAAGTCTATCTTAACTTTAATGGTTAATGGTCCAAACAATGGGGTCCACTTCTGTCATGAATAATAAAACTGCTTTTGATACATTATTAAATACATACCGTGAAAATGCGGTTAACACACGACAACAGGGCGATTCTTTTGAACGCTTGACCAAAATGTTTTTGGAAAACGATGCCCAATACAAGGCTGTATTTAGGTCCATATATATGTGGGCGGATTGGGCGGAACAAAACAATCAGAAAATACAAGACACGGGTATTGATTTGGTCGGCGAACGATCGGATGGCGGTATCACCGCCATTCAATGTAAGTTTTTTAATGCCAATACACATATATCAAAAACGGATATAGATAGCTTCTTGGCATTGTCCAGCAAAGATATATTTACCCATCGGTTGTTTGTGGATACAACACAAGTTCCATGGGGGATCAATGCGGAGGATGCCATTAAGAACCAAAAACCGCATGTGGATAAATTGGGTGTGGCGGATTTTGTCAACAGCAATATTGATTGGGCATCTTATTTAAATCGCAAACAAATTGAATATTTGCAAAAAAGACTGAGACCCCATCAAAAAGAAGCGGTACAAAAAACCCTTGCATATTTTGAATCGTGGGATCGTGGTAAGTTAATTATGGCATGTGGCACGGGTAAAACTTTCACCAGTTTACGCATTGCCGAACAACAGGCGGGCACAGGTAAAACCGTAGTATATCTGGTACCCAGTTTGGCATTGATGGCACAAACCATACGGGAATGGTTTAACGATTGCCAGTTGGCTATAAATGCCATATCTGTATGCTCCGACCAAAAGGTGAGCAGTGCCCACTATAACAATGACACGGTGGATATTAGCACAAACAACATTCCCATACCCGTAACCACCGATTCGAAAAATGTTTCTGAGTGGGGCAACACCTGTAAAGCCGATAAAATGAATGTGATATTTGCCACATATCAATCCATACAAGTTTTATCCGATGCACAAAATATGTATGATATGGGGGCTTTTGATCTTGTTATCTGTGATGAAGCCCATCGTACAACAGGGGTAACTTTTAATAATGAAATGGAATCTAATTTTGTTAAAGTGCATGATGACCAGTATATATCCGCTAAAAAGCGGTTGTATATGACAGCTACGCCAAAAGTATATACAGACAATGTCAAGATACAGGCAAAAAAAGCCGATGCTATTTTGGCGGATATGGGCGACCCAGACAAATTTGGGAATACTATTTATACCGTATCATTTGATTATGCGGTACAAAATGAGCTGTTAACTGATTATAAAGTTATCGTCCTTGCCTTATCAGAGCAAGCGGTTGATAAAGAGTTTCAAGAGTTATTAGCCGATGAAGACAACGATTTAAATATTGAATACACTACAAAATTAGTGGGCTGTTATAAGGCATTATGTAAGATGGATTTACAGGACGATAACATCACCGATAAAACCCCCATGCAACGGGCGGTGGCGTTTGCCAAGGATATTGCCCTATCAAAATCCATTACCAAACACTTCCCCAAAATCGCACAAGCATATAGGCAACAGGTGGATAATAGGGATGTGGCACCGCTTGATATTGAAATGGAACATATTGATGGCACCCATGATGCGGACAAGCGTAAGAAGTCTTTAACTTGGTTACAGAGCGATCTGGACGATACTACATGTCGGATTTTATCAAATGCCCGGTGTTTATCGGAAGGGGTGGATGTCCCCACCCTTGATGGAGTATTATTTTTACATCCCCGAAAATCAGAGGTGGATGTGGTACAAGCCGTCGGTCGAGTGATGCGAAAAGCCCGCAATAAAAAAATGGGGTATATTATCCTGCCCGTTACCATTCCCGCAGGTACAGACCCAAGCAAAGCACTGGACAACAATAAAAGATATAAAGTTGTATGGCAGGTATTAAATGCCTTGCGATCCCATGATGAAAAGCTGGAAGGCAAAATCAATCGCATGGGGTTAGGGGGGGATATTTCTGATAAGATTGAAATTATATACAAAAGCAATATATTCCCAAGACAGAAAACCCTGATTGTACAACCCCCGCCTACAAAGCCAGTAGTCAATTACAAAGAGGGGGATGACCTAGATAAACAGGAAACACCCGATCAAGAATCTACGCCCATTAAACAGCAGGAGTTCGAATGGGAGCAATCTGTTGTAAAAGCTATTCGGGCAAAATTGGTCGACAAATGTGGCACCCGGGATTATTGGGAAGACTGGGCATCGGATATAGCCCAGATTGCCCAAAAGCATATTGCCCGTATTGGTACTATTTTAGATAACAACCAAAACGCCCAGCAGGTATTTAAAGATTTTGTGACTGAATTACAGGAAAATTTAAATCCCAATGTATCAGAGGTAGATGCCATAGAATTATTGGCACAGCATATTATAACGAAACCTGTATTTAATGCGTTGTTTGCAGGATACGCATTTACCCAACACAACCCCGTATCGATAGCACTTGATAAAGTGTTACAAGGGATTGATTTCAAATCTTTATCTGCTGAAACGGAGCATTTAAGTAAGTTTTATGACAGTGTCAAACGACGGGTAGCGGACACAAGAACCGTAATCGAACGGCAAGCGTTAATTATAAAGTTGTATGATAAATTCTTTAAAGGGGCGTTCCCAAAAACCACCCAACAATTAGGTATTGTTTACACCCCCACCGAAGCAGTGGACTTTATCATTCATAGTGTTAACGATGTATTAAAAACAGAGTTTAACACCAATTTAGGGGAATCCAATGTGAATATTCTAGACCCGTTTACAGGTACAGGGACTTTTATAACCAGATTATTGCAAAGTGGTTTAATAACCCCTGAACAGATGGCGTATAAATACAAACATGAAATCCATTGTAATGAAATAGTGCTACTAGCCTATTACATTGCCAGTATCAATATTGAACAGGTGTATCTAGAGCATATGGCACAACATGGACATAACTTAAATATAGCACCTTTTGAAGGGATATGTTTAACAGATACTTTCCAAATGCAGGAAACAGAGGACATGGTGGCACAGTTAATGCCCGATAATAGCGAACGCAGGAAGAAACAAAAGGCACTTGATGTACAAGTTATTATAGGTAATCCCCCATATAGTAAAGGACAAAAGAGTAACAATGACAACGCACAGAATGTGGAATATCCTGAACTCGATGGAAAAATAGCAGAGACTTATGTAAAACACACTACCGCAACCAATAAAAATAGATTATATGACAGTTATATTCGTGCTATAAAATGGGGGTCGGAACGCATGGGCGATTGTGGTGTAATGGGGTATATTACAAATGGGGGTTTTATAGATAGTAATTCTATGGGTGGGTTGCGAAAATGTTTAAAAGATGAGCATACAAACTTGTATGTCTTTAATTTGCGAGGCAACATTCGTAAAAATATGAATAACAAGGAGTCAGGGGAAGGTGGCAATATATTTGATGTACAAGTGGGGGTTGCCATTACTATCTTTGTTAAAAATCCAAATGCTGAGTCACAAGGCAATATTTACTACCATGATATAGGCAATAATTTGGATAAAAAAACAAAACTAGACATTATAAAAAACTTTAAATCCATACAAGGCATTACAACACAAAACCAACCGCATACTCCTGATGGACAAGTGGGGTGGCAACAAATAACCCCAGATAAATACAACGATTGGGTAAATCAACGGGACGATAGTTTTTATCAGCATATTCCCATAGGTGATAAAAAAACCAAAGGTAAAGCGGATACACAAACTATATTTATGAATTATTCAATGGGATTAGCCACCAATCGAGATGCTTGGGTATATAACAGTAGTAAAACAAAATTAACTACCAATGTACAGAATACAATATCTTTTTACAATAGCGAGTGTGATCGTTACCAACAATCAGATAACACGAAACAAGTAATAGATTTTGTTAATCTGGATAGTACAAAAATAAGTTGGGGACGGCAGAATTTAAAAGATGTAAACAATAATAAGTTTTATGTCTTTAATCCTAAATCAGTGATGGAATCTGCATATCGCCCATTTACGAAACAATGGGTATATTTTAATAAAGATTTAAACGATATGATTTACCAACTTCCAAAAATATTTCCCATAGGTGCAAATTTACCTAATCTCTGTATTTTAGTAAGTGGCAAAGGATCAAATAAATTTAGTGTATTTATTACTGATATATTACCTAATTTAAATATTATAGTCGGAGGTTCGCAATGTTTCCCCTTAAAATTATACGAACAAAACACAGGGACTGATTTGTATAATCAAGGGGCGGGCGATTATACCCCAAAGGATGGCATAACAGACTACGCCCAAAAGCATTTTACATACGGTGATATAGCACCTGATAAACAAGATATATTTTATTATGTATATGGTATTTTACACCACCCGGACTACACTAAAAAATGGGGGGACAATTTGACCAAAGATTTACCCCATATCCCCAAAGTCAAAACCTATACATCGTTTATGGCATTTTCAAATGCAGGACGAGCATTAGCCGACCTACATATAAATTATGAATCCGCAGATAAACACCCTGTACATTTTAAAAAGGGCAACCCTGATATGTTATCAGATAAAGATTTTAAAGTAACCAAAATGAATTTTGGCAAACAAGGTAATATAAAAGACAAGACCACCATCATATACAACGACCATATAACCATAACCAACATTCCAATTGAGGCATACGATTACAAAGTAAATGGCAAATCCCCCGTCGAATGGGTAATGGACAGACAATCCATAAAAACCCACAAAGACAGTGGTATTATAAATAATGCCAACGACTATGCAACAGAAACCTTAAACAACCCCAGATACCCGCTTGATTTATTACAACAGGCAATAACAGTATCATTGGAAACCCAAAAGATTATTAACTCGTTATCAGATTTAGACTATGTATCATAGATACAATAAGAGTTAAAATATTATGATAACAATTGGGAAAATATAGTATCCAAATGGATGGATCTATATGAAAATAATAAAGTTGAAGCTGGAATGAGCATAACTAAAAAAGTTTCCGCTAATGATGAATGGTGCGTAGAAGAATGACCAGCCCCACTGATTTGGTCCATTTTTAGGTTAGTACTTTTTGGGTGTGGCAATCGACCTTTGAAACACCCAAGGGGCAAGAAAAAGAATTGGCGAACACCATTGCCACCGCCATATACGAAGCAGGTTTTAATGCTATCCATAACCATTTATAGTCAATATAACATCCCCAACATATTGTTTTGTATATTATAAAACAAGTATACCATTTTTTGCTCGCCAATACCCACACGCTTATAGTCGTACTTTAAATAATACACTATAACAAGGTGCTAGAGTATTTTGAATTATTTATTTTTCCATAAATTATATATGTCATTCACGATAATATCTTGTATTTCACACTTGAAAAAAAAAAAAAAACTTTTTTGGTACTGTTTTTTTTACCTTTTACGAAAAAAGACTTATATATATTATCGACAAAGTGCACAATCAGAATCATATGTGTTCACACATTCCGTAATTATTTTTTGAGAGGTCTTAATTATTATGCAATTTTTAAAAATATTTTTTGCAAGCATTTCCATATTGATATTATCTGCTTGCGGTGGCGGGGGTAGCAGTGTATTACCCAACACTGGCGATTCTGTAACACCCCCATCTGGTGGATCTGGCGGCGGTTCCGGCGGTGGGTCGACACCCGCACCCGATGATGATGACGATGACGATTCCGGCGGTGGTTCCGGTGGCGGATCCGGTGGTGGATCCGGTGGTGGGTCGACACCCGCACCCGATGATGATGACGATTCCGGCGGTGGTTCTGGTGGCGGTAGTTCTGGTGGCGGTTCCGGTGGCGGTTCTGGTGGCGGATCCGGTGGCGGTTCTGGCGGTGGATCCGGTGGTGGTTCCGGTGGCGGTTCCGGTGGTGGGTCGACACCCGCACCCGATGATGATGACGATGACGATTCCGGCGGCGGTTCCGGTGGTGGTTCTGGTGGCGGTTCCGGTGGTGGATCCGGTGGTGGTTCTGGTGGTGGTTCCGGTGGTGGATCCGGTGGTGGTTCTGGTGGTGGTTCTACAACGCCCCCTGCTACCCCTAACCCACCGGACACAAGCCGTGCATACCAACCACATCAAATTTCATCCGGTGCCAATCGCATATCAGAAACCGGCAAAGGTCAAAAGATTGCCATTTTTGAAGGCGGGGCATTGCAAAATACCCAGTCCGAATATCTTAATCGTATTACACTGGGGCTGAAAGTCAATGGCGGACCGACTACAACTACAGAAAACTTACCCGCCGCAACGGAAAGGAATAACCACGCAGATATGGTTGCCAGCATTTCAATCGGTAAAACTTATGGCATTGCCCGTGAAGCCGATGCCGTATCGTACGCATGGAAATTTCCCGCATCTGGTGACAAATTAGGTCATATTGAACTGGGCGATGTATACACAGATATAAAAAATAAAAATGTGGTGGCAATCAATAACAGCTGGGGTACTGATGTAAGTTTTACACGCCTTAAAGACAAGGGTTATACGGATGCACAGGTTACAAAATTACAGTCGATTTCTGTATCTTTAGGTGCAGATGTGGATGGCGATGGTACGCCTGATAATATGTTTCTAATCGGACTGTCTCAACAATGTAAAAATTTTACAGAATATTTAAACCACATCCGTAATGGCACAGATGTGTATACCTCAGGTTTCACGACCGTAAATACCTTGGTAACCGAATCAGAATTACAAACAGCATACAACATGCGGTGTAAAGGGGGATACACATCGGAAATAGACCGTGACATATACACGGATTATATCGGTACAGATTTTATTCGCAAAATAGAAGCGGACAAAGATAACAACCGGGATGCCCCTATATGGGTATGGTCCGCAGGTAATAACCAAGAACAAAATGGATCATACCTTGCCAGCTTACCCGCCGTTATTGGCAAAGCGGAAGATTATTGGTTGTCGACAGTGGCGATAAATTACAGCAGTAGCGACAGCCAATACCGCATTGCTGGCTATTCGGCCCGATGCGGACAAACCAAGCGGTATTGTTTGGGGGCAACCGTAGGCGGATCAAAATGGATCGCAGATGGCGATACGGAAAGCAATAACAGCGGTACTTCCGCCGCATCACCGGTAATCACCGGCGGGTTGGCGGTTATTAAGGAAAAATTCCCCTCAAAAGACCGCCGTTGGGCAAGAACCCGTATGCTTGCCACCGCATCGCACGATACCGCCGATGGGAAAAAATTACGGGATGAGGCGGGCAATGTTGTAACCCCCGATGCACAAGGATATTCGGATATGTTCGGACGGGGCATTATGCGACTGGACTTGGCATTACTACCGGTGGGACGCAGTACCCTATCCACCTCCGGACCCAGTTTGGGCACAGCACAACAATACGATGTGAAAAACAGTTTTATACGATCCTCCGCTGTATTTGGCGATGGGTTTAAAAACGGATTTTCCGCTATTAACACCTTAAAATTTGATACTATGGGGGCGGAATTTGCCTATAATATGGGCGATAAGGTGTATACAAAATCTTTTGCGGACACTTCGAACTTTTTGAATTTCAAGGGGCAAAATATATCCCATACCCCCACTGCATACGATATGGGCAGCAGCAATCTGTCGTTTGTCGATACAAAATCACATACCTTTAAAGATTTGGACTACACAGAAAATGCCATGCCGTTTACCCCTGAGCCCGCAAAAAATACCCCACAACCGGTACGCATGTCGTATCAATATTCGGATAATATGGCGGTACAAGTTAATATGCCCATGGACAAAACCACAAAATCCACCACCTTGCAATTCGTATATGGGAACCCCAACCCCACAGCACCAACCTCCACCACATACAGTGTGGGATGGCACACGGAACAAGGTACCGTATTGGGGGCAACATTTGCCGGGGCATATGGGGGCATCGGGCGGACCAATACGGCGTATGTAACCCGTACCCACCGCCAACAATGGGGCGATTGGCAGCTACGGTATAATGCCGTATTGGGTGCCAGCACCAATAATGGGGCAAGTGGACGCAGTGTACACAGCATATCAGGGGTATTGTCCAGCAGTTTTAGCATGCTGGCAAAACGCCCGACAAAGACGGGAACACTGGGCTTTGCCATACACCAACCGTTACGGGTGGAACGGGGGGATATGACCGTGGGATTTGTATCAGAGGTTACAGCCAATACGCAACTGACATACGACACAAAAACCGTGGGCATTACCCCCAGTGGACGGCAGGTATCGGTGGAGGCATATTATGATTTTGCCCACAGCCCCTTCACGATAAAAACCCATATCAGCAAAGACAAACACCACATCAAAGGCAACGATGATACAACCGTAATGGTACGATACTTTAAACCGTTTTAATACCATTTAACAAAATGTATCGTTACTGTGTAAGGGACGGGTAAAACCACCTGAGAAATATATATCTTATAAGGTTTTACCCGTTATGGTATACATGTTATAGAGTATTCCATTCAAAGAATGAATTTACAAGGGGGAAGTCGCATATCAATGGCATTGAAAGTTTTTGGATTTATGCCAAAAGACGGTTGGCAAAGTTTAATGGATGATACATTCATTTTTCACTTGAAAGAATGTGAGTGGCAGTTTAATATAGTCAATCAAATATAATTTGATTGACTACATGCGGTTGCAACCGCTTGCCACGCAGTGGCATTGTGGTGCAGAGCGGGGTGAGTGAGTGTTGTATTTTGTTGCACGAAGTGCAGGAAAATCAACATTATACCGAACGAGGGGCGTTAGCCCCTTAGACTCACCATATAACCAACAAAATAAAATGTGCAGTATAATTATGGTGAATCATTTTATACCGGATTGACTATAATAGACAAAATGGTTTAAATATGGTATTATATAATTTAGGGAAAAAATAAATAACCCAAAATAGTCTAGAGTCATGGGATTTATATACTTGACAGCACTTATTCTCAGTTATTTTATAAAAATCTATTTATGCCCTTTCTTTCTGCTCCGATGATAAGCTCTATGCTATTGTCTTTAATTTCTCTTTAAAATACCTTTTATCATACAAGGGGTATCCTAAATTTAATATGTGATACTGCTTATTGGTATAGCCTTTTTTCAAAAATTATGATACTGTTAAATCATAATAAAATAATTTTTGCGGAACAAAATATATGAATATTGCAATCATTGGTACAGGGATTTCAGGATTGGGTATGGCGTACTTGCTGTCGCCTGTGTATGACATTACTGTATATGAAAAAAATGTGACTATTGGGGGGCATGGTCGTACCATCGACATTTCCATAAACGATACAAACATAGCCGTCGACACAGGATTTATTGTGTTTAACGATTGGAATTATCCCAATGTGATGGGATTATTTGACCTATTGCAAGTTCCCTATGTCAAAAGCAGCATGGCATTTGGTGCCAGTGTCGACAAGGGGTGGCTCGAATATGCATCGAAGGATATATTTGCCTTGCGTAACATGGTACGCCCTGCGTATTGGGGGATGTTAAGGGACATTATTAAATTTAATAAATCGGCGGTAAAATACATCGAATCAGACCCGAAAATATCCTTGGGCAATTGCCTGAATGCCTTACGCATGGGGGATTGGTTTCGCAAGTATTATTTGCTCGCCATGGGGGCGGCGATTTGGAGCTGCCCCATACATACAATTTTACAATTTCCCGCCAGTACTTTTTTACACTTCTTTAAAAACCATGGATTGCTAAGTATCAACAACCGCCCCCAATGGTACACGGTACAAGGGGGCAGTCGGCAATACATTAAACGACTTATCGCCGGCTTTACAGACCGCATTAAATGTAATTGTGGGGTTGTCACTGTTACCCACACAGGCGGTGGGTGGGCGGTAACCGACACACATGGCACCACAACCACTTATGACCAAGTGGTATTTGCCTGTCATGCACATGAAGTCCGCCAAATATTGGGCAATGCACATACCCCACCGCCCATACAAAATTTTACCTATCAACAAAATCATATTGTTGTCCACAGCGATACGAGTTTTATGCCCCAACGGAAAAAATGTTGGGCAAGTTGGGTATATTTATCGGAAAATAAAGACGATACCAAGCCTGCTGTATCACTGAGCTATTGGATGAACAGCCTGCAACCACTTGCCACCGATACACCGATACTTGTTACCTTAAATCCAGCCCGCACCCCACGGGCGGATTTGATATACGATACACATACTTTTGCCCACCCCATATTTGATATTCCTGCGATTACCGCCCAGCCGCAAATTCCAAACATTCAAGGGCAAAACGGACTGTGGTTTTGTGGGGCGTATCAACGATATGGATTCCACGAAGATGGATTGTTAAGTGCCGTAAAGGTGGCGGAAAAAATGGGGGTACCCATACCATGGAAATAAAACCAATTCCCCCATCCATTATGTTCGGACATGTTATGCACAAACGCTTATTACCCAAAATAAATGGGTTTAAATATCGCATTTATTATATCATATTTCCCTTATCCGCTTTGCAAAACCCCAAATTTCCCTTGCCCTTAAACAGGCTGAGCTTACTAAGTTTTCATACCAAAGACCATGGCAATCGCCAAAAAAATATAGATTTGCAACACTGGGTACGGGATATACTTGCCACACACAATGTTACAAATGCAAATGGGGATATTGTGCTTATCACCTTGCCAAGGGTGTTGGGATATGTGTTTAATCCCGTCAGTTTTTGGCTGTGTTATGACACATCCCACACCATACGGGCGGTGTTGTGCGAAGTCAATAATACTTTTGGCGAAACCCATACATATTTATGTAGCCACCAAAATGGCGATACAATTACCGCAAATGATATATTTGAAGGCGACAAAGTGTTTCATGTATCCCCATTTTTAAAACGGGAAGGACATTACAGTTTTCGCTTTGACATATCCCATAAAAAATGTAATATATGGATACAGTATTTTAATGCAAATGGTGAAAAACAATTGATTACTGCCTTAAATGGAGCATTACAACCGATGCGGTTTCGCACCATTCAAAAAGCTTTTTGGACATATCCGCTGATGACCATAAAAGCGATAGTGCTTATTCATTGGCAAGCGGTAAAATTGGTGGCAAAGGGCATAAAATATATTCCCCGCCCCCGCCAAAAATCGCAAAAAACCAGTGTGACAAAAAAGTAATATTATCATGTAAACAAAGGGTACCTTATTATGTATAAAAAATTAGCAACTAACCACATATTAAAAAAACTAGACACTTTATCCCATGGGCAATTGACCCTGATAACCCCGGATGGCAAGACCCGTACATTTACCGGTCAAAACGATGGAGATACGGCAACCTTGCATCTGCATAATTGGAATGTTCTGCCCAATCTTTTAAAACGGGGGGATATTGGCTTTGCCGAAGATTATCGTGCGGGCAAATGGAGTACGGATAATTTGGTGGGATTGATTACCTTAGGGTTGGTTAATCGTGCGGCACTTGATTCGATTATTACCGGCAAAAAATGGTTCCGTACGCTAGCAGCATTATCGTATTTATTACGCCTTAATACCTTACGGGGCAGTCGTAAAAACATCCATGCCCATTATGATTTAGGCAACAGTTTTTATGAATTATGGCTGGACAGCAGTATGACATATTCTTCTGGATTGTATAAAACGGATACAGACAGCCTCAGCACCGCCCAGTACAACAAATACAATCGTATTATACAAAACCTTAACAGACAATCGGGTAGCATACTGGAAATAGGCTGTGGCTGGGGCGGATTTGCAGAGCAGGCATTACAAAAAGGCGATTTTAATATCAAAGGTATCACCTTATCCACAGAACAACTAGCATACAGCCAACATCGATTACAATCATACGAAAATGTAAACATAGCATTAGAAGATTATAGGACACAACAAGGAAAATTTGATTCCATCGTATCGATTGAAATGTTCGAAGCGGTCGGGGAAAAATTTTGGGGGATATACTTTCGCAAGGTACAATCGTTGTTACACAAAAATGGACGGGCTGTGATACAAGCAATTACCATAAACGACAATGATTTTCCCCGATATCGCAGGGGCGGTGATTTTATCCGCAGTTATATTTTCCCGGGCGGGATGTTGCCCAGCCCCACTTTGTTTAAACACCATGTACAACAAGCGGATTTAAAATGTGAAAATATCCATTGCTTTGGACAAGATTATGCCCGTACTTTATCCGCATGGTTGGACAATTTTGATAAACAACGGCAACGGATTTTGTCGATGGGATTTGATGAAGGCTTTATACGATTATGGCGGTTCTATTTGGCGGGCTGTATTGCGGGATTTAAAACAGAACGAACCGATGTTATGCAGGTGGATTTGGTACATGCGTAAATTTTTCTTAACGATTATAATAGCATTATACATGGGATTCGCCCTGCCCATATATGCTGTCAATTTTATAAAACCATTTGTCCCCGCCCCCGAACAGGTGGGCAAAGGCACACTCAAATTTACCTTTATCAAAATTTATGATGCCCTGTTATATGCCCCAAATGGCGTATGGGACAACAATAAACCCTTTGCTCTGCAATTACAATATGCGGTGCCAATCAAAAGTAATCGTATTACCCAACAAACCATTGCAGAAATCGAAAAACAAGGGGTTACAGACACACAAAAACTTGCCTTGTGGACGGAAAAATTGGCGGCTATATACCCCGATGTCCGTGATGGCATATCGTTAACTGGGGTATATACCGCAACAGGGGACACAGTGTTTTTTAAAAACGACACCCCCATCGGCACCATACAAGATGCAGAATTTAGCCGATTGTTTTTTGACATATGGCTGGGACAAAATACCAGTGCCCCAAAATTACGCCGTGCTTTATTGGGGATACAATAAATGCAGGCAATATCTCGTATATCTTTGATACAATATGGATTTATGGCGTTGCCGTTGGCATTTGCGGGGTTACCATTATATATCCATATGCCGGCATTATACACGGAAACATTTGCCGTCGACATTGGTATACTGGGAATACTTTTATTGGGTATTCGTTTGTTTGATGCGGTGCAAGACCCATTTATTGGCTATGTATCGGATACCCACCCCCACCACCGTTTGCAAATCGTTATTGGCGGTATGGCTGTATTAACGCTGGGACTAGGCGGATTGTCCATAGGACCATTGTTATCGATTCCCCCACTAATATGGTTTGGGATATGTATGGTATGTGCCACCAGTGGTTTTAGTATCGTCAGTATCAATATAAACACAATTGGCGGATTGTGGCATACGAATGCCACCGGATATACCCGTATTTCCGCATGGCGAGAAGCATTTGGCTTGGTGGGTTTAATATGTGCCTCGATATTGCCAACGCTGTTACAACAATATATATCTGTGCTGGATGCCTTTATGGTTAGCTTTATTGTGTTTGTAATACTAAGCAGTATTGCCACAATAGGATATATACATATTATGAAAATAATATCCATATATAAAAAAAACAAAAATCCTCAAACAGATATAAAACGCCCCTTACTAAATATTACCCATATTTTTGACCATATTTTTGATCGGGGCAATCGAGTATTTTTTGGCATATGTTTACTGTCCTATCTGTCCGCTGGATTACCGGCGGTGCTGGTGTTATTTTTTATCGAATATTATTTGCAAGCCACCCCCTATACAGGAATATTTTTGTTATTATATTTTGTATCAGGGGCGATGTTTATGGGGGCATGGATTCGCATTTCACAAAAATATGGGGCACTCACCACATGGCAAATCGCCATGATAGTATCGGTTGTTACCTTTTTTAGTGCCATATTTTTACAAACTGGCGACATCGTGTTTTATGGTATAATTTGCGTAGCATCAGGCATAGCATTGGGGGCGGATATTGCTTTGCCCCCTGCAATTATTGCCAATCGCATTAAAAATACCCACACCCAATCACATGCCACCCAATATTATGCAGTGTTGGCATTTTTATCCAAAATTGCCCTGGCACTGTCCGCAGGTGTAGCGTTTGTAATGCTGGATACAGCAGGATTTGAAACCACTGTGCCAATACCCACCACCGCCGCTGAAACCTTATTATGGTTATATGCGGGCATCCCGTGTGGAATTCGCCTTATGGCTGTAATAGCCATATTTATCTTTAAAAAAATCGAGGGAAATTATGCATAACATATCTCAGAATACATTTAAAAATATCTGGAAAAATATCTGGAAAAATATTTGGAAAAAACAACGATTATATATCTGGAAAGGACTTAGCATTATGGGAATACTTACAATTTTAACAGGCTGTTTACGCAATGACAAGTTGGAAAATTACAACAATACACAGCCCCAATTTGACCTGCAACAATATTTTAATGGCAACATCAAAGCATGGGGGATTGTCCAAGATTATACGGGTAAAGTAACCCGTCGGTTTGATGTAAATTTGATCGGCACCTGGGATGGCAATACGGGGGTATTGGACGAAGTATTTGAATATTATGATGGCGAAACCCAAAAACGCATTTGGACAATCACAAAAATCGACAACAAAAATTATACGGGTACAGCCGACGATATATTGGACAAAGCGATTGGAAAAGTATCCGGCAACGCCATGCGCTGGGCGTATCAAATGGATTTAAAGGTGGGCAATCGTACATATCGTATTACCTTTGACGATTGGATGTTTTTAATGAATGATGGTATCCTTATCAATCGATCTTACCTAAAAAAGTTTGGCTTTACAGTGGGGGAGCTGACCCTGTTTATGCAAAAACAGGGTGGATAACTATGTATCAAGGAAAAAACATCTGGATTCTAGGTGCCAGCAGTGGTATCGGACGGGCATTGGCGATACGAATATCACATCAAGGGGCAAACTTGGTATTGTCCGCCCGTTCCGAAACCGCCTTACAACAGCTGAATGGGGAATTGGGCGGGCGACATCATGTGGTGGTGTGTGATGTGGGCGATCCACAATCGGTCACAACCGCCACCGCCACTGTACAAAAAATATTTGATACTCTTGATAGTGTGGTGGTGTTATCCGCCTTATATAGCCCCACCAGTTGCGACAATTTTAATATATCAGAAGTGGAAAACATCGTACAGGTCAATGTTATGGGGGCGTTTTATATGGTACATGCCACATTACCCATATTACAACGGCAAAACCATGGTCAACTGGCACTATGTGCCAGTGTGGCGGGATTTAAGGGGTTGCCCAACGGACAACCATACAGTGCCACCAAAGCGGCGGTGATTAACTTAGCAGAATCGGTCAAATCAGAAAATCCCACCCTTGATATTAAGGTTATAAACCCCGGTTTTGTCCGCACCCCTTTGACGGATAAAAATACATTTCAGATGCCGATGATTATATCCCCCGAACAGGCGGCGACCGCCCTTGCCAAAGGGTTACAATCAAAAAAATTTGAAATCCACTTTCCCAAAAAATTTACCCATATTATGAAGTGCATAAACCACTTGCCCTACGGGGTATATTTTAAGATAAGTACCACATTAAAATCTTAACTTTAAAACCCTATGTTTACCCCCAAATAAAGGGAAGTGGCTTTTTGTTTTCTGAAATCTGTGGTATTGCGTTCCCCAAACATAGTATTTATATCATATTGGTCGGCGGATATATAAACAGTTGCCGTATCGTTTATTGTTTGCGATACCTTTGAAGCCAGGGACAATCCCTTGCGATTGACATTGTACACCGCCGATGCCCGTAAGGTGGTTGTGTCATTAAATGTGTGCATCGCCCCAATAGTGATTTCTGATTGTTTTTGCAAATTACCCTGTGCCACGGTTTCAAATGATACAGGCAGATATGTTTTGTTATTCAAAGTATACCCACTGTTTATTTTATAGCTGATACCATGGGTAAAGTACGCACTCACATCGGGCGAACGCCAACCGCTTATGGTGGCTTGTTTTCTGACATATTGTTCCCCATTCAGCATTGCCCCCCACATACTGTATGTGGATGCACTCAGTGCTACACTCAGCACCGATGCTTGTTTAATTGCATTCGGACTTACGCCGGTTGAATCGGCTATTTCCTGTATATCCCCCACCCCTTGTCTTGAAAAATAAAAGAAAGGTAATATTTTTGACAATGTGTACGAAACCGTTGTCGATACAGGAACATTGGGTTCAGTATAGGCTTGTTCTGCCAAATTTTCCGCCCATTGGGAATCATTGGCAAAACCACCCCCCGCCACCAATGCCAGCCCCTTATCGGTAAAGGTATGCGTACGGTTTGCCCCACTGCCTGTATAGGTAACATAAGGATTGCCATCTTTTAATTCATAAGCAAGGGTACTTTCGGGCGACCACAGATTATTCTGTGTCGGGTTAACCGGTTTAAATAATGTTTCCAAGAAAAATTTGGGGAAATTATAACTATACTTAGGGATAAATGTATCTTCTACGCCCAAGGCGGTTTTACGGGTACCATGTCCAAATTCGTGTGCATTCCAAAACCATCCCCAAGATACCCAAAATGCCCCGACCCCCGCCAACAATCGATTGCCATTTTGCCCCTCAATGGCATTCCAAACTGTATCACCAAGGGTTACGCTGTTTTGTCCAAAATCCATAATGGCTTGGTTGGTAATGTGCGTATTATTAAATACAGCCGTGTTGACATTAAGGGTTTTTGTGTTGGCAAAACCCACTGTTGCCATCCCCAAACACATACCAGACATGATATATTTATACATTTAAAATCTCCTGCTCATTAAAGTTATATTTCAATTTACAAAAATTTTAGGGATTTATATACTTGACTCCACAGGATTTGAATTAAGGCTATTTTTTGTTTTTATACATAAATGACATTGCTTTTTGTTGTGAAATCCCACCAAATTACATGCAAATATCGATTTATGGAGTCAAGTATATAAATCCCATATTTTTTGATGTATATAGGTATTAGTACTTACGATTAATCCGACTATGGCCGTTAGGCCATGCTTAAAAATTAATTAACGGATGGTGACTTATCATAAGAATTATCGTTTCACTGCGACCAGTAAACTGTTCGAATGCCGCTAACGCACTATATTTACGCCACCACTCTGATAGTTATCATACATAAATTTTTTATTTATACAACTCCTTTTTTAGCAACGGCGGCCGCTTGCGGCCGTCCCTACGCAATCCGCCGAGAAATCCGAACGCAATCCGAACGCAATCCGCCGAGAAATTCGAAAAATCCGAACGCAATCCGCCGAAAATAATATTTTGTTTGCAAATATGAAAATGATATGTATAATAATAATGTATTTCATTTTTTTAAATGAATATGTTGTTTTTCGGGGGGGGTGGTGCCCCCCCTTTTATTTTCGACCCCCCGCTTTTTGGCGGGGCGTTATGCCCTATTATGGGGGGTGGTGCCCCCCCTTTTATTTTCGACCCCCCGCACGGGTAACCGGTGCGTTTGGATACTCTGATACCCGTATTTTTTTGCCCATGAGTATCCCAATCGCACCGGGTAACCGGTGCGTTTGGATACTCTGATACCCGTATTGTTTTTGCCATGAGTATCCCAATCGCACCGGGTAACCGGTGCGTTTGGATACTCTGATACTATTAGGGATTTATATTGACAAAGTGGGTTTGTTTGTGTATATTGCTCTGAATAAAGTATCAATAAACATAAGGAGATTCATATGTTTTCAAATGATTTTTTGGCGGATATCAATTTTTGGCAAAATGTCACAGTAAAAGATGTAAAAAACGCTATTACCAATGGGGCGGATGTCAATGTACGGACTAAAGATGGGTCGACACCTTTAATGTATGCATCTTGGAAAAATCAAAACCCTGATGTTATTACTACACTGATTAACGCAGGGGCGGATGTCAATGCACGGAATAAAGATGGGACGACACCTTTAATGTATGCATCTGAGTTCAATCAAAACCCTGATGTTATTACTACGCTGATTAACGCAGGGATGGATGTCAATGCACGGGATGAAGATGGGTTGACACCTTTAATGTATGCATCTAGGAACAATCAAAACCCTGAAGTTATTACTACACTGATTAACGCAGGGGCGGATGTCAATGCACGGGATGAAGATGGGTCGACACCTTTAATGTGGGCGTCTGGGTTCAATCGAAACCCTGATGTTATTACTACACTGATTAACGCATGGGCGGATGTCAATGCACGGGATAAAGATGGGTGGACACCTTTAATGTTTGCGTCTGGGTTCAATAAAAACCCTGATGTTATTACTACACTGATTAACGCAGGGGCGGACGCAACAATCAAAGACGATGAGGGTAAAACTGCCTATGATTATATTTTAAAAAACGACGCTTTAAAAGATTCAAAAGTCCTCTGGAAGTTAAACGACTTGCGGTTTAAATAATATTGGATACTCTGATACCCGTATTTGTTTTGCCATGAGTATCCCAATCGCACCGGGTAACCGGTGCGTTTGGATACTCTGATACTATTAGGGATTTATATTGACAAAGTGGGTTTGTTTGTGTATATTGCCCTGAATAAAGTATCAATAAACATAAGGAAAGTCATATGTTTTCAAAAATAATTTTAAGAATATTTATTATATCGTGGGTATGTATCCCCCCCATAGTACAAGCAAGTGATTTTTTGTCAGACTCGTATTGGCAAAATGTCACAATAAAAGATGTAAAAAACGCTATTGCCAATGGGGCGGATGTCAATGCACGGAATAAATATGGGTCGACACCTTTAATGTATGCATCTTGGGACAATCAAAACCCTGATGTTATTACTACGCTGATTAACGCAGGGGCGGATGTCAATGCACGGAATAAAGATGGGTGGACACCTTTAATGTATGCATCTCGGTCCAATCAAAACCCTGATGTTATTACTACGCTGATTAACGCAGGGGCGGACGCAACAATCAAAGACGGTGAGGGTAAAACTGCCTATGATTATATTTTAAAAAACGACGCTTTAAAAGATTCAAAAGTCCTCTGGAAGTTAAACGACTTGCGGTTTAAATAAGGGATTTATATACTTGACTCCATAAATCGATATTTGCATGTAATTTGGTGGGATTTCACAACAAAAAGCAATGTCATTTATGTATAAAAACAAAAAATAGCCTTAATTCAAATCCTGTGGAGTCAAGTATATAAATCCCAAATTTTATAAGGGACACTTCATCCTCGACGACGACGGCTGTTTCTGCGACCGCTTGTGCCTTCGGGGTTGGGGGTACGATTATTTTGAATCCAATACATACAATCCGAATCATTGCCGACAATGACATCCGCCCCTTTCACCGCCTGTATTTCGGCGGGATGACAAGGATTCATAATCGCACTGGTCATGCCCGCCCCGATTGCCATAGATAAAAACGCCGCATTGATATGCGTACGGTTGGGCAACCCAAAACTCACATTCGACGCCCCACAAGTGGTATTAACCTTTAATTCTGTCCGCAAACGACGGATAAGATGCAATGCGGTGGTACCCGCATCCCCCCACGCCCCAACCGGCATAATCAAAGGATCAACCACCACATCACAAGGTTTAATACCATAATCTTGGGCATGTTCGATAATCTTTTTTGCCACTTCGAATCGTACATCTGGGTCACGGGAAATACCCGTTTCGTCATTGGAAATGGCAACCACTGCACAATCATATTTTTTCACCAACGGCAACACCCGCTCCATTTGTTCTGGTTCACCTGTAACCGAATTCAACAATGCCCGCCCTTTGTATACAGACAAACCTTGTTGCAAGGCTTCGACAATCGAGCTGTCGATACATAATGGTACATCCGTCAGCGACTGGATATGTTCAATCGTATCCGCCAAAATCTGGGGTTCATCCGCTAAGGGAATCCCCGCATTCACATCCAGCATTGTTGCACCCGCCGATACCTGTGCCATCACATCGGCGGTTACCGTATCATAATTGCTCGCCTTCATTTCTTCGGCAAGCTGTGTACGACCTGTGGGGTTAATGCGTTCGCCAATGACACAGAATGGTTGGTCAAAACCCATAATGATTTCTTTGTGAGCCGATGCCAAAAGTGTATGAGTCATAATGAAAATATCCCTTTGTTAGACAAATTATTTTACATTGATACGAATTATTTAATGCAAAACAATATATTTTATGGTACCATGATAATATACTTTGTGGTATTATGCAATATATTCGTTTGTATTGGGTAAAAGTTTGTATTAGGTAAAACATTATCAATATAATTAAAGAGAATCGATAACATGTCAAACAACGCATCGGCAAAGTCTGTGGTTAAATTGGGTATGGAAAAAATAACAAAACTTTCCATTGTTATTACTTTGGTTGCCATGTTTATCGTCTTTAAACTGCTGTTTGGTGGTGGCAAATCAGGCGATGGGGTAATTGTCGGTAATACGATGGGCACTTCGTACCAAGTGAAATATTGGTATGAAAATGGGAAAAAAATCCCAGAAATAGACACCATACAAGCCAAAATAGAATCCACTTTACAGGATATTAACAACGAAGTATCCACCTGGAATAAAAATTCAACCATATCACAATTTAACCAATCATCGAACACCGATTGGCAACAAGTTAAACCTTTTTTTGCCCATATGGTGGCACAATCCATTGCTGTGTGCCAAGAATCCTTAGGGGCATTTGATATTACAGTCGCCCCCCTGATTGATATTTGGGGATTTGACGCCCAAGGGCGGATTGAAACCAGACCAGAAACACAAAAATTGGCACAAGCACTGGATAAAGTCGGCTGTAATAAAATACAAGCGGATACGAAAAAATCGCAAATCCGCAAAACCGACCCCGCCGTACACATCAACCTGTCGGCCATTGCCAAAGGCGATGGGGTTGACCAAGTGGCAAATGTATTAAAACAATATGGTATTGTCAATTATATAGTGGAAATTGGCGGTGAAATTGTCGCATCTGGTACCCGATTGGATGGCAATGTATGGAAAATCGGTATCGAAAAACCAGATACCATAAACCGCAGTGTCCAAAGTGTATTACCTATACACAATATAGGCATGGCAACCAGTGGGGATTATCGTAATTATTTTGAATCAAATGGGGTGCGCTATTCCCATATTATCAACCCGCAAACAGGCACACCCATATCCCATAAATTGGCAAGTGTAACGGTGCTAGCCGATACTTCCCGTACGGCGGATGTGTGGGCAACCACTTTCTTTGTGCTGGGCGAAGGGCGAGGCTTACAGCTGGCAAATAAACACAAGTTGCCGATGATGATGATTATTCGCAATGATGATGATACAACCCCTTATAAAATCATTACCAATACACACTGGGATGCTTATACAGCATTAAATAAATAAGATTATAAACCCTTGTATACCCCTTGTGCAGACACATATAACAACCATAATAATTTTTCAGAGGTTCCTGTAATATAAATATTGATTATAGTCAATTAAATATAATTTGATTGACTATATACGGTTGCAACCATTTGCCCCATAGTGGCATTATGGTGTCCGATCGGGTTGCAAAGTGTGGTGTGCAAGTGTTGTAAATAAGTTTTGAGAGTAAAGTATATAAATCCCAAAATTTAACTTGCAAACACCAAATGGGGCATATATAATCAATTTGGTATAAAATGATTCACCATAATTATACTGCACATTTTATTTTGTTGGTTATATGGTTGAGTCTAAGGTGCAAACACCAAATGTTATTACAATATAAAACAATTTAACAAGCAAATTATACCTTAAACTTTGAACAATTGTTGTCTAAACGATAAGATTCAGTGCATTTTGTGGTATAAATGGATGATATAATGCAAATTATAATTCCCATGACAGGGTATGGTAGTCGTTTTGTACAAGCGGGATATACCCTTTTAAAACCATTTATTATTGTGCATGGCAAACCGATAATTGAATGGGTTGTATCGATGTTTGACGAACCTTCTGATCGGTTTACCTTTATTTGTCGCAAACAACACTTGGACAGTTTGCCTTATATGTGGTCTGAATTACAGCGGATCGCACCCGATGCTCAGATTGTTGCCATAGACAATTGGGTTAAAAAAGGACCTGTTTATGATGTATTACAAGTGGAGTATGCTATTTGCGATGATACACCTGTGTTAATCAGCTACTGTGACTATTATATGCAGTGGAACTATGCGAGTTTTAAACAGGCAGCTGAGCAAAATGACTGTGCGGGAGCAGTGCCATGTTACAGTGGCTTTCACCCACACTTAATTCCGAAAAAAAATCTATACGCCAGTTGTAAAACCGATGCCAATGATATGCTTATAGAAATTCGTGAAAAGTTTTCTTATACAGCGGATAAAACCCAATCCCGCCATTCCCCAGGGGTATATTATTTTAAAGATGGTGTCACCTTAAAAGAATATTACCAACGCATGTTAGGCGACCCAACCCGTGCAATTAATGGCGAATATTACAGCAGTTTACCATATAATTATATGATACAAGACGATTTATCTGTGTGGGCACCAGTGAATGTGGACACATTTTGCCAATGGGGAACCCCCGAAGACTTATCACACTATTTATTTTGGACAAATTTGGTGGCTCATGCCTGTAATATACATATTCCACAAGGACATACATTATGATTGTTTTGGTACCTATGGGGGGGAAAGGAACTCGCTTTACCGATGCGGGATATACGCAAAACAAGGCTTGCATTCCTACCACATGTTTCTGCACAGGACAAAAAAAGCCAATGGTTGTGGTTGCCATGCAAAATTTTCCTGAAATCGACAATCCAAACACAAAAATTATCTGTGTCAATCGGGATTTTCATGCCACCAATGGCACAGAAAAAACTATTCATCAGTACTTTCCACAAACAATATTTATTCACGACCATGTGATGCTTGACCAAGCATTCGGCTGTTTTTTGGCTCGGGAGTTTTTGGATACAGACACAGAATTATTTATTGGTACCTGTGACAGTGGCATGAGATACAACATACAAGAATTTAATCAGGCGAAAAAGCATGCGGATGTATTGATGATAAGCCATACCAACAACAGCAATATCGAAGCCAACCCAACCGCCCACAGTTGGGCACAACTAAAGACCGCTAATGGCACGCAAATACAGCGGTTATCGTTAAAGCAAACTGTGTCTGACACCCCGATGAATGACCATGCAACAACCGGTATGTTTTGGTTTAAGAGTGCCCATATATTCTTAAAATACTTAGAACAAATGATTTGGGCTAAGGATACTTTTGATGGCAAATATTATGTGGATAAAGTGTTACAATACTGTATTGATGATGGTTTACGAGTGGATTATTTTGATGTGGATTTTATCTGCTGGGGGACACCACGGGATTATGAAATATACGAACAGACTTGGGCGTATTGGCATACCCACATGAAAAAGCAAATGGGGTAACATGCACACACCTGAACTATCGATAATTATTCCTTGTTTTAATGAAAAAGACAATGTGCGTATTGTTTTAAACAAACTAAATCAATATATACAAGAAAATCCATTACATTGTGAAATTATTTTGGTTGATGGTGGGTCAAATGATCACACCCAACATATATTGAGTGACCTGTTTAAAACACTAGATCCGAATATATTCAAACTGTATCTGATGGAAACTGGTGGGGGCTATGGGCATGATATTATGTATGGGATACACAATTGTACAGGAACCTTGATATCGTGGACACATGCAGATTTACAAACAGATACAGACGATATTTTTAAAGCATATGCTTTATATAAGCAATCTGTTATTTCTAATCCCAAAATTTTTATTAAGGGCAAGCGCAAAAATCGTCGATTTATCGAAACTTTTTTTACCTTTGGAATGCAGGTTATGACCCTGTTTATCTTAGGCAAATATTTGGATGACATCAACGCCCAACCAAAACTGTTTTCGAGGGATTTTTATCAAAAACACTTAAAAAATGGCTATCCTAATGATTTTTCTCTCGACTTGTATGCATTGTACAAGGCACATGACAATGGGTACAGCATTCAAACTTTTCCTGTTTACTTTAAACAGCGATTGTATGGCGAAGCCAAAGGTGGTGGCAGTGGTTGGAAACAACGCATTCATCTGATTAAAAGGACTTTTGCCTATATCTTAAAACTGCGACACAGGGGATAAGGGATATTATGCATTTTTCACATATTTGCTTACAATCTGTGCGGGGGGTTATCATCGATATTGATGATACCTTGTATCATTATCATCCCCCCCATAAGATTGCCATTCGCACTTGTTATGATGCCTTAAAAAATACATATACAGTGTTTAAAGATTTTGAAGATTTTTATGCCCAATACCGCCATTACAGAACGGCAGTCATCCATGCTTTACAAGGACAAGGGGCGTGTCGTTCCCGTCTGTTTGCTTTTCAGCATTTGTTTGAACAACACAATATATCACAAGCCTATGTGGTGGCGAAAAAATATGAAAATTTATATTGGGATACCCTGATTGATGCCATACAGTTGGATGATGAAGCATTACAGTTTTTACGAATATGTCATAAAAAAAATATAATAGTCTGTGCTTTAACCGATATGCAAGCGGGATTTCAAGTGCGAAAATTGGTCAAAATGAAAGTGGAAAAATATATTGCCTTGTTGGTGAGTTCAGAAGAAGTAGGCGTAGAAAAGCCACATTCAAAAATGTTTCAAACCGCATTAAAAAAAATGGGGTTATCTGCCCAAGATGTTATTATGATAGGCGACAGACAATCGAAGGACATTGTAGGGGCAGAAAATTTACAAATAAAAGCATACAAAATAACATTAAGTAATGATATAATATACTATGATACAACAAGAAGCTAAACGATTTTTGATTGTCGGTGCTGGGGCAACCCTTATAAATTATAGTGTTTTTTTGGTGCTGTATACAGTGTTATCTGTACATTATCAAGTATCATATATAGGGGGGTTTTTGTCTGGGGTTTTGGTGGGATATATATTTAATAAGCCATGGACATTTCAAATCGAACATAAAAACCCCATGTTCATATGGCGGTATATCTTTGCCTATATAATGTCGTTAATTTTAGGTAGCCTTTTGTTAAATCTACAAGTAAAATCCATAGGTATTCCCGTCCTACTTGCCAATTTTATCTGTATCAGTTTTACCACTATAACCAATTTTATTTCGACAAAGTTTTGGGTGTTTAAAGTATAGGAACATACATCAATTTGACCAGCCCCACTGATTTGGTCCACTTCTGTATTAAGCCCACAAATTTGGGTGTTTGGTACATACAGCATCGTAATGCAATGATTCCAATTTTTTCTTAAAATCGGTAATGAGCAATCTGTCATGGTGTTGTAATTCTGGGGAAACGATACATATTTTAAATCCTGCATCGATCAACTGTGCTGTATTAACAAGATTTAAAGGCATGTGGGTAAAACAATCGACCCATACCCATGTGGCTTTATCCGAAAAAGCAAGGGCGTATTCAATCGGTTCCCATTCGGAAAACCGTACTGCTAAGTTATCAGGGGAAAAGCCGTTTATGGTGTTGGTATATGCATGCTGGGCGTAAATAGCAAAATATGGCATGGATAAGTCCAAAAAAAACCAATTTTGTACTTTGTATTTTTGCATCAAGGTCATACAATCTTTTTCTATCCCTTCGGTTTTTACATTTAAAATCATTGGTCCCTTATGGTGCCAGTGGGTTAAAAAATCCTCAAAAAATGTGGGGGCTGTTGTATGGTGTTGAAATGGGTCATGGTGTAAAACCAAGTCATTATTATGATAGCGGATGTCTAATTCTACACCCATATCGGTGGGAACGGATTCTAATTGTATAATGGTATTTATGCGGTGGTGTATATAATGTATCATGGGGTTTTTATCTGTTTTGTAACGCTTGTTGTTGACGGTATTTTTCACTTTCCATACTTAGTAAAATATCGGCATGCATAGGGCAGAGACATCTTGCATCCAAGCCTAAGTCATTAATGGTTTTTATTATAAAACTGTACGCCCACAGGGTTTCTTGGGCATAAGTCGTTTGGCGTAATGCAGCATCCCCCATGGAAAACACCACCTGATCAGGGAATATAATATTATCTGTAATAAAATCTAGGGGGAATATGGATAGGTCAAAATCTTTTAAAGTCGGGGTTATATCAAAGTGCTGCAAGATGATTTTATTGACTTGTGCGTGTATCTGTAATGCTTGTTCGCTGGTATCTGCTGACACAAATATACCATGGTTTTGTAAAAATATAACCGGGGCATGTCCCGACTGTTGCAGATGGGATTTTAACGACTGACACAAGTCCAATCCAGGGGTTTCATAGGGTATCCACAGGGATTTTGGGAATAGTGCCTGTGCGATACTTTTTCCTTGTTCAGAACATGTAATAATGTTTACCCATACCGAATGTGTATGGATAATATATTTTTTTGGTAACAACGCATGTAAGGCTGTTTCAATAGATGGGCGATTTTCAGTATCCATTACACAAGCATTCATTTGTTGGGCAAATATAGTGTTGTCTAAGCTTTGCATATCCAAGGTTTTTAAAACTTGTGGATATGAAACAATGCTGTATCCCGTAGTGGTGGTCACATTTTTTAACAAGAACCCTGATGCCTTAATTATCATATGTGTATTGCTTGTTTTAACTGAGGTATTGCCCCCTGCACCTTGTATATAAAACAAGTCCTTGCCGATATGTTGTGACATGTGTACAAAATCTTTAAACATAGTGTGCTTCCGTTTTTTGAAATATGGTTTGTACAATAATCAACGATACTATACCCGATAAACCGGATGGAAAATCAACCCTTTCCACCCCTATTTCGACAAAAGTTTTCTGCATGTCTGACAGGCCTTTGTATATGGTATTGGCACATCCATACCCCGATAAGGATAACGATTGTTGTGTATTGCTAATGTATTCATGATGCACACATAAAGTGTCCATTACGGATAAAATATCAATGATATTTTCCATATCAATATCTGCATTTAAAATGAATTGATACCCAATTTCAAAAGGATCCGTCCCCCCCAATTCTGTTACAGCGGTGACAAAATACGGTTTTATAACAATATCTGCATGCACTTGTTGGGGGGCGATATATTTCTGGCTGTCCGCATATCGGGATTGGATATTTTCAAGTACCTGTTTCTTAGTATATCCCCGTTTGACCATATCACGGCGAATTTTCCAGTGTTGATATACTTTTTTTTCAGGGGCAATAAAGATTTTTAAATCATATATTTTATTAAATTGGGGGAGGGAAAACGCATGTAGCCCCTCAAAAATATTGAGATTAGATGGGCGGATTTTAAAGTCTTTGGTGAATTGTCCAGTGTCGTGGTCGTACTGTCTTCGATACAAAATTTTTCTGTTTTTTAATCCATATAAAAATTTCATGTCCACATATAGGTTATTTGCTTTGGGATTTAAGTGGGTAAAGATGTTATAATTGCTGTTATTTCGTTCCCATTTATGCATGGCATCGCCACAAAATACCTGTGTTAACATGGGGGTAAATAAGGTTGATAGGGTATGGGCAAGGGTACTTTTACCTGTACCACTGTCGCCGCCAATGCCAAGTATAAATGGGCGGTAAAATAATTTTTGATTGCAATATTTGGTTAAGCCATGTTGATACATCCAAAAGCAATTTAACACCAACAAAGTTTGTAATGCAGTTGCGGAAAGATTTGTTACAATTGCTGGCATGGCATACATATCTGTCATATACACTGTACCAAAATATACCACAATTGTCACTTGTAACAGCCCATATAACGGGTGGTAAAAATAATTTTCTTTGATAAAGAAAAACGACAAAAAAGGTAGCAACCATACATACTTAATAAGCAGTTGGGGGGTCAGTAATATGACAATACCAAACGCAAATCCAAAAAACATCATTGTCATGGTGCGGTTGTAATGTTCTATGCTCATTGCCTTAAACAGCAACAAGATATATGCCATGGGCAATGCGTAAAGGGTTATATTCGACATATTAAGCTGAGCATTTAACAATTGCCCTTGTCCCTTGCCCGCAAGCATAGATTGCCAAAATATATAATCGTCGATAACTGGCAAATATATAAGTATTACAGTACCACATATAACCATAAATATACTTAGTATTCTGTGAAGGTTATATTGATGGCGGTACAAATAAATACCGATGAAAGGCAACACAATTAAAATGCTGGTTTGCGTTCCTGCCGCACAGCCTAATAATACCGCCATATGCCAAAATTGCTGTTTAAACAAGAAATTTAATGCCCCCAAGAACAAGGCAATAGTTATTACATCAAATGCTGATAATCCATATATGGCATATATCCATACAGGGGATAACCATACATAATGTATAATGTTGTTCTTATGGGTATCAAAATGTAATTTTTGCAATATATACAGTATATATACATCCGCCAAAACAAGGGTAATAATTGATAATATTGGGGTCATCAAATACAAACCATCATCGAATAATATTTGAAATGAAGTAATACCATATAATACTAATGGACCATAGACAAAATCGCTTGTTTGGTATACCTGCATGATGGTTTTAAAATATCCATTTGCTGATACGCTGGATATGACTGTATGCAGGTCGTTTAAACCCTCTGTATAAGCTGCAACACATAAAAAGGTTATAACCCTGATAACCGCCCCCACCATAAAAGGTATTTTTGTTTGTGGTGTATATAAGGATTGTACTATATACATTATAGAAGTCTCTGAAAAATTATCATGATTGTGTTATGAATTCCCCTATAAATTAGTCCAAAAATAAGTGAGTATTGATTTATCTAAATTAAGAAGTGAACCCCATTTTTTGGACCATTTCTTACATATCTTTTAATCCTAGGCACATTATAAAATACATGTATGACACGCATTATGGTGTTAGGATTATAATGCCAGATCGCCACAATTTGTCTTTTTTATCCCACTGTCCTGTTCTTATATGTTTAATGGGATATGCTGGTAATGGTACAGACATAATACACTGGGCGTTGCGTGTTGTAACACCTGTCCAATCTCTATCTAAGTTATCAAAACCATGTTTCCGTCGCTGGTCAGGTATATCTGATATATTTTTAGGTATCACATGCAAATAAAAAGGGAATTTCGTATCACCAGTGGTACAGTTTTCTTTGCTATAATACAAGGTTCGGGTTGAGGGAATATACGATATATGAAACACATTCTTATGTAGGCTAACAGATTTATTCAGCATTTTTATTGACATATCTGCGACAGCCCACCCCCCATACATCTGTGATATTCCTGTTGTCAGATTTTCTAATTTAAAACTTATTTTTCCATCGATTCTTTCACAATCAAGTTTTAAGTGTTGATACTCCTTAGCGGGTCTTACATAATATCTATTGGGCGACGCTTGCAGAAATCGGTATGCCCCATTGGACACACATTGATTTTTATTTTTCACAATCTCCAATGCATATCTTTTATTTTCTGATATTTCTGTGATAGCTTGAATAAGCACCAAAGTTTTATCTGCTTCTTGCTTATATGCCATATATTGCTTTTTCAATCTATTGTATGGGGATTGTAAGGTAAACATAAAACCAAATCCAATTACAATAAAAATCCCTTGTGCTATTTTAATGTTTGTAAATTCTGCAAATATCATCTTCAAATACTCCATGGCAAATGCAAACAATAAGGACAACACTGGCACCATTAACACAAATACCCATGGGTGGGTGTTCGTCCAACGATACAAAAGTATATAAAACAGCATAGTTCCCATAAATATAGAAAACAAAATTAACAGCATATGTTTGTCAAAAAATAAAGGCATATTTGTACTTTTGGTACGATGTACAATACCACAAAATTGTGTAAAAAATCGTGCAAGTGTTTGAACAATAGGCGGGGAACTTAATAATTTTGCACCCACTTTGATACCCACATTACTCAGAATTGCAACACCAATTGCCCCTAACATTACTATGGTAAATTGATTCAAATAATAATGTGACAAAGACATCTTATGTTGAAAAGCTAATTTTATATGATTCCATGTTATCGACGCATTAGCCATATGATCAATAACATTTGTACCCAACAGTCTTTTAAAATTATCTAAAAAACTACTGAGGGATATAAAACTAGCTTGAACAGACAAAAGCAAAAACTGCAAAATTGTAATAGCACCCAGCACCAAACACCACCTAAATATGGGATCTTTATGTATGTTTTTGATACTATGTTGAAACACATATTTTAAAATATATATCGTTCCAAAACAAAAAATTATAAAAACTATATACCAAGATACTAAAACAGCCACAATAGAAACTATATATAGGGGTTTTATGCTATTATATCCCTTCATATATGTATATGTTGTATATATAAATAAAGATGAAAATAACATATTAAAAACAACAGGATCTATTAAGTATGTGTATTGCAAAGTGAAAGACGAAAATAAAATACTGAGCATAACCATCAAGTTGATAACCCAAAATATTTTAAAATATCTTAACAAGGCAAAAATAGATGTTATACCCACCGCCCACATAGTAGCGGAAAGTAGATACGCAAATACCAACTTGTGTTGCAAAGCATCAAACATATGCGTAAAAAAGCCAAGAACCAAGAAAAATAAACTTGGGTTGTGGTTATATATGTGTATATTTCCACTACTGAACAAGTAATCCGCTTTTGTAAAATAAGGGGTTTCAAACATATTCAGGGCAATCGACAACATATGTGGTCCACCCCAACCCGCATGTTGCAATAAAAAACCTTGTAAGTGTACGCCAAAGCTATAAAATATTATCCATAACAATACAAAAAATACTATTACTGGCAAATCAATACGCATACTAAGATCCTTTCCTTTGGGTATAACAAAATTTATAACTTTTTCAACAAATTACTTATGCTCATTTTATTAAATTATCCCACAATGATGGGCGATGTGTGTGTGGACATGGGAAATTACATCTTTTTTTGCATGTGATATAGACACTGTATTTTTGTATGCCAGAGATATTATTGTATTTCTGTCATCTGTATCGTTACAAACTGTATGCAGATTCGTTGACGCCAAATATGTGTATTGTTGTTGATCATTGGGGACTTGGTATTGTATTTGAACATTTTTTTGCCAAGGTTTTATATCATACCTTATGGATGTTAAGGTGTTTAACCTATGTTCATAATACCCCGGTATGGGATTACGCGAATTGTGAACTTTGGATACATTTACTACGCATAAATTTTGCCCATTTATATGATTCAATACATTGCACAAAGGACATACCCCTTGTAGGAACATGACACTGGCATATGAACGTAATATCATGTACATTAAAACAGTCAAATCATTATCATCAGGGCGTAATTTTACACCCGTAAAATATATTTCACGCACAGGGACAAAGCCATCTTTTATGTATTGTGTACTATTGCCATAAAACGACAAAATTTGTGTTTCTGTGTTATATTTATGTTTTACCTGCATAATACCATTCCAATTCTTGTTGCGTGTGTTGTACAAAATATTCTACATTCCCTGTCGATGCATTAATACCTTTATGCAACGATAGATTGGATTTTAATTTTGATAATGTATCTGGTGAAATATTTATGAGCATCTTGGTTAAATATGCCACCACTTCATGCATATTTATAAATACATTTTCTGTGTGTGCTGGATATGTTTTTAAATACTGTGCTTCGTTGGCGGATTGTATCATCTTGTTAAATTCAAAAAATGATTTTACAAATATTTTATTTTTCAGATCCTCTGGCACTTTTTCAAATATCTGTTTTATTTGCTGTTTATTCCCCGATATATACAAGTATAATTGCAAGTCTTTGTCTGTTTGCACAGACATCCAATCAAAGTCAAACAATGCAAAGAACATGCCTTGTTTCATTGCCAGATGCATGCAATAATCAACGATTTTATCCACCTTAACATACACAACAAAGCTGTAATCGTCTAATTGACTGAGTACATCAATCACCGCTGTTTTATCGGGATAATAAGGTTTGTTTTCTGATTGTTTTTCCATATGTTGTAATTTGATTTCAGAATACATCATTCGAACTTTTTGCCGTACAGTTTTGCCATTTGTCTGTTGGCGATCTGTATCAGACATGGTAATATTATGTCCGTGGAATCTTTGAATAAGTACATAACTTTCTGTGCTTTTGGAATGATACTGTAAGGACAGCACCTGCATCATAAAATCTGCATCCGACCCAGACACCATATTTTCGTTAAACCTTACCATTTTTGGTATACAGCGGTGCACCATAACCGTTGGGTGGGTAATAAACCCTTTGTTAAACAACATGATTTCTTCGTTGACCTCCCGTACATAACAAAAATGCACATTTTGTGTCTCTGTATGATACCGAACACATCCTCCATGTATTAATTGTGCTTGGGGGTTTTTTGACCACACTTGCAAGCTGTCATATACTCGATTGGGCAAGTTAATATCATCATCATCCACCACCAATAACCATTCGCCGGTTGCCAAATCGTATGCGGTGTTACGAGCAAGCGGTATGGATGCCTGTTTTAAATGCCGATGTATAACCGATCCTTTAAACAGATCTTTTACCTTTTGTATAAAATCTTTTGGAAAGGAATGCCCATTGGTAACAAACACCAATTCCTGCACAGGAAATGTTTGTGTATTTAATGATTCAACCGCCTGTATAATATATTCAAAACAGTTTTTGCGTTTTGATGAAATAAGACAGGCACTAACAACAGGGGTATCACCATATATACCTGTAATATGGTTTTTATACACCATAAACGCATCCCCCTGTACCAATGTATTATTTACCTTGTGATACCACGCTTTATCTTGTGTATCAACAGGGGTATTGTGCGACCAATGTAGCATGTGTGAGGGGTGGGTTTCAATGGGTACTAAGGTACGCAAACGATCGCTGATATCATTATCTTCCCCACCCCATACCTGCAATCGGCTATCATACCCACCGATTCGTTTTAATAACGCCACTGGGGATAACAAGCACCCTTCGCCCCAATATCCTCGATGGTTTAAAATTTGCCACTGGGCAATATCGGTCATATCAGATTTTTCATCAATGGGTAAAGCTTCGACAACGGAAAAAACACCTACCTTTTTCGAATCGACAATATTTTGCACCGCCTGTGCCAATGATTCAAGGGGAATAAAATCGGAATCCATACTCATAAAATATAATGTTTTGGTGTTCTTAATAGCGTGATTTAACGCATCGGAACGATTCCAATTTTCATTTTTCGATGTACAGAAATGATACCCATTCCCAAACAGATTTTTTAAATCCTTACTAAAATCCTTATTTGTACTATTATAGTCCACACAGCAAAACTGTACATCGGTAAATACTTTTTTGGCATTTGCCAAACTGATTCTAATGCGTTGGATTTCTGCGTCTTTTACAACCCACCATAAGGTTAAATCTAATGTATTTTTCTTTACCACAAAATTGCCCTCAATACAACGCTTCGTTTATTTCTGTTTGCTGCACTTCTTGTGCGTCTAAGGAAAAGTCTGCTAATCCCGAATCTATAGTAGAAAATTCTTGGGGGGACAGGTAAAATTGTTCACTTAAAAGACTTTTTTCAATATCGTACATACCACTAAGCTGTGGATAAGATGCCACGCCTTTAAATTCCATGCCACTATCTATGGTTTGTAAAATTTCGCTTGCCATCTTTTGGATTTCTGGGGAAATGAAAATTTTGACATCCCCCATCTCAACCATACCTGTTTTTATCTTTTTTAAAACCTCTTGATCGCCTGAGCGCAGGGCATTTACCAAGCTAAATATCTCGGCACGATTTGGAAAATGGGCGGACTGTACCATACCGGCATACAGCATGGCAATAATCGTGCTTGTCATATATACTAATTTTTGTACCAAAGAAGAAGGCATTGTTTTATCAATTTCATATCATATATATTGTATTTCACCCAAACTTAGATGCACACTTGGGGGCGTATAATAAAAACTGTTCCGCCACATCATGGGGTATACTACTTTTTCCATCTGTTACTGTTGTATCGTATGTTTCAAGGGCATCGACTAAATCTTGGCGATTGTCGGCAATTGCATGTTGTCGCAAACATTGGGCATACCCATAAGAATTGCTAACACCATTAGAATTTTGTTCAATATAAACAGCCAATGGGTCATGTTGTAATACTGTACACCCTGACACTAAGCTTATTACAACGCCTACAAACATCATTTTTTTCATCACATTAAATACCTTCTATATATATAAACCCTTATATAAATCCCAATAATTTACGACTTTATATTGTGGTTATACCCCCCCCCCCCCCGCATTTTGTCAAGTAAAAAAATATTTTTTTGGATGCAACATAGATACTTCACATAAAATGTGTTAATATGTTGGTTATAGATCTTAAAAAGTAAAATAAATATGTACAAACAAGGGTAGTTAAAATTTTAGGGGCTTATATACTTAGCTCCACAAAAGGAATGCACTATGACGAACATCAATATATCGTATCGTATCGATGGCAAATTGTACCTTATATACGAAAATCAAGACTTTTACAAGCAGGTGTTCTTTGACATTCCCAAGGATTTTTTTATATCCTTGGATTCCTTAACTGCATTAGCTGTTGTATGTCGTCCCATTGAAGTACAAACTATATATTTTGATTTTCCTATTTCTGAGCAGGCACAGGCGATTATTAACAAAGAGTATAATATACAGGTTTTATCAAAAATTGTATCCGATACAGATATTGCTAACTGTGGCATGACATATTTGGGACATCTGCCCCTTAATATCCCCCATCGCAATAACACATACTTGTGTTTTTCCGATACATTGGATTCGCTGGCAGTACAGTGTATGTTTCCTGAAATTCCCTTGGTCAGTATGGATTATAAAAGCGGAAAAAGGGGGGGAATTCAACAACAAGATGCCTTTTTTGCCCAATTTTATACCCATATTGTTAAAACCAATTTACGATATATAGGATACAGAGATGTAGATTGGTGCGTTATGGGCTGTGGTATGATATTGATGTCGGATTATTTGGGTATAAATTGTATGTTAACTGGGGCGAGTATCGATATATCATTATGGAATTTTTCCAAAATGCAAGACGAAAAAATTGCCCATAATGTGTTTCCAAGTCGCATGTATCAGGGGTATCAAATGGCCCGTTTACAAGGAGGTCGCCCCATTTTATCCATAACCGAAAATGGGATTGCCCGTATATGTGCATTAAAAGGCGAGCACATATGTCAGTTGGCTTTAAACAGCACCGCATCACCGGACCAACTAAAATATGTTTCACAGACACTTATGGTACGATGGGCATTTAATAAATCGATTGATGGGACCTATATGAAAGAAAATTTTGGTATTATCCCATACAGAAAATTTGATGCGAAAAAAAGTACAGGATTTACCAATACCTTACGCAGTTTATACCTATTGTGGAAATTTGGGGCGGATTTTTATCAGCAATATATCGGGGATATTACACCACAAGCACATACCTTTATCCAATCGAATTCTATGGCATTTTATGAAAAATATAATCCACTGTTTACCGAATATATTCCAGATTATTACAAACAACGAGTGCTGGATATATATAAAAAAGTTAACATTTTGCCATATGAGTCTAGTGATTTTGAAAATGTACAAAAAGTAGAGCAATTTTTTAAACACCATGCTATATAATATATCAAAGTCATGATAATGATTTGACTGTATGTGTGAAAATCGAGTATATGTTTTATATGTTTATACGCATATCATTAAAAAGGAATATTTTATGACATATTTGAAAATTTCTTATCGTATCGATGGCAAATTGTACCTTATATATGAAAATCAAGACTTTTATAAACAAATATTCTTTGACATTCCCATTGATTTTTTTATATCCTTGAATGCGTTGACCGCATTAGCCATTGTATGTCGTCCCATTGAAGTAAAAACTATATATTTTGATTTTCCTGTTTCTGAACAAACAGAGGCGATTATTAACAGCGGATATAACATACAGATTTTATCAGAAATTGTATCCGATACCGACATTGCCAGTCATAGTATGGCATATTTGGGATTACCACCAAGTTATATCCCCAAACGGAATAAGACATACCTTTCTTTTTCTGGGGGATTGGATTCGTTGGCGATGCGGTGTATGTTTCCTGAAATTCCATTAGTCAGTACAGATTTTACAGGCGGAAAAGGGGGTGTGTTTCAACGGGAAGTGAATTTCTTTGAACGATTTCATGGTCATATTGTTAAAACCAATTTACGATATACAGGATATCAGGACATAGATTGGCGTTTTATGGGCTGTGGTATGATATTGATGTCGGATTATTTGGGGATTAAATGTATGTTGGTGGGGTCTATTATGGATGCGAGCATGTGGATATTTTCCAGAATACAGGACAAAAATTTTGCCAAAAGAACCTTTAATAATCGCAGTTACCATGGGTATGAAATTGCTCATATACAAGAAGGAAAGCCCATTTTATCTGCTACAGAAAGTGGCACCGCCCGTATATGCACATTAAAAGGCGAATACATATGTCAATTATCCTTAGACAGTGCCGCCGACCCAGACAAATTGAAATATATGTCAAAATCGATTGCGTTAAGACTGGCGTTTAATAAGCCTGTTGATGGTACATATATGAAACAAAATTTTGGCATTATCCCCAACAATCGCCACCATATGGGCAAAATAACAAGCTTTACGGATACTTTACGCAGTTTGTACCTGTTGTGGAAATTTGGGGCGGAGTTTTATCAGCAATATATCGGCGATATTACACCACAAGCACACACCTTTATACAATCGAATTCTATGGCATTTTATGAAAAATATAATCCGCTGTTTACCGAATATATCCCAACTTATTACAGGCAACGGGTGCTGGATACATATAAAAAAGTCAATATTTATCCATATGAGACGAGCGATTTTGAAAATGCACAAAACATACAACAATTCCTTGAAAATTGTAAAGTATAACTATGCGTATATATTATACACTTTACCAAAGATGCCCCTTATACTTGACTCCACAAGGATATAATTTATTACATTTTTGTGTTTTATGTAAAAATAGTACTTGACATTGGGTAAATGTTTGTTTATAAATGTTGCTGAATTTTATCACATTTGAATAAAATAACAATCGGGGAAGTTAAGTATATAAATTCCTAAAATATTATAAATTAAACCAATGGGAGAAATCTATGAAAAAAAATGTGTGTAAGAAATGTAGAAACGAATATTTTAAGCTAATGAAACTTGAAAAAGATAAAGATAAGTCCAAAAAAGTATCCGAAAAAGATCACGATAAGTGCAAAGAAGCATTTGAAAGAGATCACAATAAGTGCAAAGAGGCATTTGAAAAAGCTCACGAAATCCGCAGATTTGAAATTAATCTATACTGGGAACGCAACAAATATATGTATGTTATTGTGGGTGCCATTTTCTTGGGTGCTTTTAAAGATGTAGAGGGGGCAAAAACAATGCCCTTATTTTTATCTTTTGTGGGTATGATAGTTACATTTGCTTGGGTTTTAATAAATAAAGGGTCAAAGTTTTGGATACAAAACTGGGATTCCCATGTAGAAATGCTAGAAGATGAAATAACAGGCGATTTGTACAAAGTTAATAACATAAAAGATATAAGAGAAAATGGTTGGTCTGTATCGAGGGTAAATATTTATCTGAGCATTTTCATCTTTTACTGTTTTTCTTTCTTGTTTATATATCATTTTTTCCATTTAATCCCTCTGAAAAATTTTACTGAAATATTATCTGGACTTTTCAAATGGGATTATTGGCAAAAATATATGCTATTTGCATTTGGTGTTGTTGCTATTTTTGTATGGCTATTATTTATAATTAATGTTTGGTCTGCATCCAAGGTAAAAATTTTTCTGTGCATTTTTTCTCTCTTGTTGATATATTATTTTTTCCATTTAGTCACTCTAAAAGATTTTACTCAAATATTATCTGAACCTCTCGAACTTGTATTTGGTGTTGTTGCTCTTTTTGTATTGCTATTACTTATAATTAATGTATGGAAATGCAAGAAACCACATAAATGCTGTATCATGAAATTAGATTGTTTACGCTCAGAAATTCCCACTGGGGAAGATTACGATAAACACAAGGATTGTCTTCATATTTTTTCTAAGCGAGAAAGAGATTATGCCATAATAAACAAAAAAAAATAACAATGAGGCACGGGGCTGCTCCAAAAAAACAACAGAATGAAGATAAAGGAACATGATAAAATCCTTTATATAGTCAAGCAAAAAATAAAATGATTCGCCGTATTATATGGCACTTTTTGTTTTGTTGGTGGGTCTAAGGGGCTAACGCCTCCCACTCTGTATCATGTTGATTTTCCTGTGCAACAAAATATAACACTTGCACACCCCACTTTGCACCCCGATCGGACACCACAATGCCACTATGAGGCAGGTGGTTGCGACCCCATGTAGTCAATCAAAGCTTGGGTGGGTGTCTCTGCATATTTTTCATATATTGATAAAAGTTTATTATATGATTTTATTTCTTGACAAGTTTTTATAAATTGGTCAATAATATGCGTATCACAGATTATAATTCACAAGCATGTACCATACATAAAATATATGGGACAATTTTATCATAATGAAAAAATCCCATGATAAAGAGAGAACACGATTATGACCGAATTTTTGTCCTTAAAGGACGCTATATCAAAACATATACACAACGGTATGACCGTCTCATTAGAGGGGTTTACCCACCTGACACCCTATGCAGCAGGGCATGAAATTATCCGTCAAAATATCCGTGACTTAACCGTTATTCGCATGAACCTTGACCTTATTCATGAACAAATGATTGGAATGGGGATTGTGAAGAAAATGATATTTTCGTATGGGGGGAATGCGGGGGTTGGCTTGTTACGGCGCTTTCGTGACTGCATCGAAAACGGTATTCCCCATAAAATCATTATCGAAGAACGGTCCCATTCAGACATGGCACATTCGTATCGGGCGGGGGCGGAAAAAATGCCATTTGCTGTATTCCGGGGGTATATAGGGGCGGAATTAAAAGACCGTAGTGAGTATATCAAGACGATTACTTGTCCCTTTACCGGTGAAGACTTTACTGCTGTGCCATCTATACAACCGGATGTATCCGTTATTCACGCCCAAAAAGCCGATAAACACGGTAATATATTATTGGAAGGCATCGTCGGTGTACAAAAAGAAGTCGCCCTGTGTGCCAAACACTGTATTATTACTGTGGAAGAAATCGTCGATGATTTTAACACCCACAAAAATGCGTGTATTATTCCCCATTTTGCCATTGGCACCATATGTGTGGTGCCGGGTGGGGCGTCGCCATCTTATGCGTCGGGATATTATGACCGGGACAATGCGTTATATATCGAGTGGGACGAAATATCCAAAACCCATGAATCGTTCATGAAATGGATGGACAAAAATGTATTACAAGTGGATGAAACCATATTTGATCAAAGAGTAGAGCGGTTAAGATGACAGAACACACAACACAAAATGCCTATACACCCCATGAAATGATGTGTATTGTATCCAGTCGATTTTTAAAAAATGACGATGTTTGTTTTGTTGGGGTTGGGGTGCCATCGGCGGCGTGTAATTTGGCACGGCTGACCCATGCCCCCGATATTACCTTAATATACGAAAGCGGACCCATTGGCACCAAACCGAATGTTTTACCATTGTCGATTGGGGATACGGAACTCAACGATACGGCATTGGTGACTGTACCTATTACTGAGATGTTTCCTTATTGGATACATGGGGGGCATATTAAAATTGCGTTCTTGGGGGCGGCACAGATGGATAAATATTCCAATATCAATACCACAGTGATTGGGGATTATGACAATCCCAAAGTCCGTTTGCCCGGTGGGGGTGGGGCCCCAGAAATCGCCGCCCACGCCCAAGAAATTTTTATGATTATGCCCCAATCCAAACGCCGAATGGTAGAAAAGATTGATTTTTATACATCGTTCGGGCATGGTACTGGGGGGAACAGTCGTGAAAAAATGGGTTTAAAGACCAAAGGACCAACCTTGTTGATTACGGACTTAGCCGTATGGCAGACCGACCCTTTTACCAAAGAATTGACGGTTATGTCGTTACACCCTGGGGTTACCAAGCAACAAATGCAAGAAAATTGTGGCTGGGACATCACATACAGCCCCGATTTGATAACCACGCCTACGCCTACCGCACAAGAATTATCCATTCTGCGGGATATGCGGGCAAAAGCGGAAAAACATCACAACCGTTAAGGAATACATACATATGACCAATCCACTGATGCAATATATTGACCATGGACAGGGGGGCGATGTATCCGTATTACAAATGGCGAAAACCCATATTCCCGCCCCAAAAGAGGATGAAGTCTTGATTCAGGTGGCATATGCAGGGGTGAACCGCCCCGATATTTTCCAACGGGCGGGCAGTTACCCGCCCCCACAAGGGGCATCGCCCATATTGGGGCTGGAAGTATCGGGGGTGGTTGTTGGTATCGGCGATAATGTTAAAAATTGGGCGGTGGGCGATATGGTATGTGCCTTGACCCACGGAGGCGGATATGCCCAGTTTGTGACAGCCAACGCCACCCATTGTTTGCCTGTTCCCGATACTATGGATATGGCAAGTGCCTGTGCCATTCCCGAAACGTATTTTACTGTGTGGAGTAACCTGTTTGAAAGGGGGCGGTTGCAATCGGGGGAATCAGTGCTTATTCATGGGGGGTCTAGTGGTATTGGCTTAACCGCTATACAACTGGCAAAACATTTTGGGGCGATCGTGTATACAACCGTTGGCACCGACGAAAAAGCGGATTTTTGTAGAAAAATGGGGGCGGATTATGCCATAAATTATCGCACCCAATCCTTTTTTGACACGATACAACAGCTGACCGATAACAATGGCGTAGATGTGATATTGGATATGGTTGGGGGTGATTATATCCAACACAATATAAACCTGTTACGACTGGACGGCAGGTTGATTCAAATTGCATTTTTACGGGGTAGTAAGTGTACCCTAGACATACGATCGGTGATGACCAAACGCTTAACTGTAACTGGCTCAACACTTCGCCCCCGTACGGATATGGAAAAAGCCCGTATTTGCCAAGCCATACACCAGCATATTTTCCCGTTGTTACAACAAAATACATGTATGCCAGTTATTCATAAAATATTTGATATGGCGGATGCCAAACACGCCCATGCGTTAATGGAAAGCTCGGTGCATATTGGCAAGATTATCTTGCGGGTTTCATAGCCTGTACCACATATACTTTATAAATTTCACAATTATAGTCAATTCGGTATAAAATGATTCGCCATATTATACTGCACATTTTATTTTGTTGGTTATGTAGTGAGTCTAAGGGGCTAACGCCCCAGCTTCTCTGTACCTTCTTGCGTTTGATGTGGATTTTACCATGCTTCGCATGACAAAAACCCACACATGTTCACCCCACTTTGCACCCCGATCGGACACCACAATGCCACTGCGTGGCAAGCGGTTGCAACCGCATGTAGTCAATCAAATTAAATTTAGGGATTTATATACTTGACTCCACAGGATTTGAATTAAGGCTATTTTTTGTTTTTATACATAAATGACATTGCTTTTTGTTGTGAAATCCCACCAAATTACATGCAAATATCGATTTATGGAGTCAAGTATATAAATCCCAAAATTATTTTTGAAAACATATGACTTTCCTTATGTTTATTGATACTTTATTCAGGGCAATATACACAAACAAACCCACTTTGTCAATATAAATCCCTAAGTATCAGAGTATCCAAACGCACCGGTTACCCGGTGCGTTTGGGATACTCATGGCAAAAACAATACGGGTATCAGAGTATCCAATATTATTTAAACCGCAAGTCGTTTAACTTCCAGGGGACTTTTGAATCTTTTAAAGCGTCGTTTTTTAAAAGATAATCATAGGCAGTTTTACCCTCATCGTTTTTGATTGTTGCGTCCGCCCCTGCGTTAATCAGTGTAATAATAACTTCAGGGTTTTGATTGAACTCAGATGCATGCATTAAAGGTGTCAACCCATCTTTATCCCGTGCATTGACATCCGCCCCTGCGTTAATCAGCGTAGTAATAACATCAGGGTTTTGATTGTCCCGAGATGCATACATTAAAGGTGTCCACAAAGGTATCCACCCATCTTTAGTCCGTGCATTGACATCCGCCCCTGCGTTAATCAGCGTAGTAATAACATCAGGGTTTTGATTGTTCCCAGCCCACATTAAAGGTGTCCGCCCATCTTTATTCGGTGCATTGACATCCGCCCCTGCGTTAATCAGTGTAGTAATAACTTCAGGGTGTTGATTTTTCCAAGATGCATACATTAAAGGTGTCCGCCCATCTTTATTCCGTGCATTGACATCCGCCCCTGCGTTAATCAGTGTAGTAATAACATCAGGGTTTTGATTTTTCCAAGATGCATGCATTAAATGTGTCAACCCATATTCATCCCGTGCATTGACATCCGCCCCTGCGTTAATCAGTGTAGTAATAACATCAGGGTTTTGATTTTTCCAAGATGCATACATTAAAGGTGTCAACCCATATTCAGTCCGTGCATTGACATCCGCCCCTGCGTTAATCAGCGTAGTAATAACATCAGGGTTTTGATTGGACTCAGACGCCAACATTAAAAGTGTCGACCCAAATTTATTCCGTACATTGACATCCGCCCCTGCGTTAATCAGCGTAGTAATAACTTCAGGGTTTTGATTGAACCAAAATGCATACATTAAAGGTGTCAACCCATCTTTAGCCCGTACATTGACATCCGCCCCTGCGTTAATCAGCGTAGTAATAACATCAGGGTTTTGATTGGCCTTAGATGCATACATTAAAGGTGTCAACCCATCTTTAGTCCGTGCATTGACATCCACCCCTGCGTTAATCAGCGTAGTAATAACATCAGGGTTTTGATTGGCCACAGATGCATACATTAAAGGTGTCAACCCATCTTTATCCCGTGCATTGACATCCGCCCCTGCGTTAATCAGCGTAGTAATAACATCAGGGTTTTGATTGTCCCCAGACGCCGACATTAAAGGTGTCAACCCATCTTTATCCCGTGCATTGACATCCGCCCCTGCGTTAATCAGTGTAGTAATAACATCAGGGTTTTGATTGAACCCAGACGCCCACATTAAAGGTGTCCGCCCATCTTTTTTAGTCCGTGCATTGACATCCGCCCCTGCGTTAATCAGTGTAGTAATAACATCAGGGTTTTGATTGAACCCAGATGCATACATTAAAGGTGTCCACCCATCTTTAATTGTTATAAATGCCCAAGTCCGTGCATTGACATCCGCCCCTGCGTTAATCAGCGTAGTAATAACATCAGGGTTTTGATTGAACCGAGATGCATACATTAAAGGTGTCGACCCATCTTTAGTCCGTGCATTGACATCCGCCCCTGCGTTAATCAGCGTAGTAATAACATCAGGGTTTTGATTGAACCCAGACGCCACCATTAAAGGTGTCCACCCATCTTTAATCCGTGCATTGACATCCGCCCCTGCGTTAATCAGCGTAGTAATAACATCAGGGTTTTGATTGTCCCCAGACGCCAACATTAAAGGTGTCCACCCATCTTTATTCCGTGCATTGACATCCACCCCTGCGTTAATCAGTGTAGTAATAACATCAGGGTTTTGATTTTTCCCAGATGCATACATTAAAGGTGTCGACCCATCTTTATTCCGTGCATTGACATCCGCCCCTGCGTTAATCAGTGTAGTAATAACATCAGGGTTTTGATTGCCCACAGATGCATGCATTAAAGGTGTCGCCCCATATTCATCCCGTGCATTGATATCCGCCCCTGCGTTAATCAGCGTAGTAATAACATCAGGGTTTTGATTGTTCCTAGATGCATCCATTAAAGGTGTCAACCCATCTTTAGTCCGTGCATTGACATCCGCCCCTGCGTTAATCAGCGTAGTAATAACATCAGGGTTTTGATTGTCCCCAGATGCATACAGTAAAGGTGTCAACCCATTTTTACCCCGTGCATTGACATCCGCCCCTGCGTTAATCAGTGTAGTAATAACATCAGGGTTTTGATTGGTCCAAGATACATACATTAAAGGTGTCGACCCATCTTCATCCCGTGCATTGACATCCGCCCCTGCGTTAATCAGTGTAGTAATAACTTCAGGGTTTTGATTGAACCAAGATGCATACAGTAAAGGTGTCGACCCACCTTTATCCCGTACATTGACATCCGCCCCTGCGTTAATCAGTGTAGTAATAAATTCAGGGTTTTCATTGGTCCCAGATGCATACATTAAAGGTGTCCACCCATCTTTACCCCGTGCATTGACATCCGCCCCTGCGTTAATCAGTGTAGTAATAAATTCAGGGTTTTGATTGAACCTAGATGCATACATTAAAGGTGTCGACCCATCTTCATCCCGTGCATTGACATCCGCCCCTGCGTTAATCAGTGTAGTAATAAATTCAGGGTTTTGATTGAACCCAGATGCATACAGTAAAGGTGTCGACCCATCTTTAGCCCGTGCATTGACATCCGCCCCTGCGTTAATCAGTGTAGTAATAACTTCAGGGTTTTGATTTTTCCCAAATGCATACATTAAAGGTGTCGCCCCATCTTTATTCCGTGCATTGACATCCGCCCCATTGGTAATAGCGTTTTTTACATCTTTTACTGTGACATATTGCCAAACATTGACATCCGCCAAAAAATCATTTGAAAGCATATGACTTTCCTTAATGTTTATTGATACTTTATTCAGGGCAATATACACAAACAAACCCACTTTGTCAATATAAATCCCTAATAGTATCAGAGTATCCAAACGCACCGGTTACCCGTGCGGGGGGTCGAAAATAAAAGGGGGGGAACCACCCCCCCCGAAAAACAACATATTCATTTAAAAAAATGAAATACATTATTATTATACATATCATTTTCATATTTGCAAACAAAATATTATTTTCGGCGGATTGCGTTCGGATTGCGTTCGGATTGCGTTCGGATTGCGTTCGGATTGCGTTCGGATTTCTCGGCGGATTGCGTAGGGACGGCCGCAAGCGGCCGCCGTTGCTAAAAAAGGAGTTGTATAAATAAAAAATTTATGTATGATAACTATCAGAGTGGTGGCGTAAATATAGTGCGTTAGCGGCATTCGAACAGTTTACTGGTCGCAGTGAAACGATAATTCTTATGATAAGTCACCATCCGTTAATTAATTTTGAGAAAGAAATGGATAATTTAAAATCATTGATAAACTTGCTTGATAGTATACAGAAACAAGCATTAAATGAGGCTGGACATAGTGATATATCCAAACAGCGGGATAAAGGAACATGTTTCGAACACCTAACCAAAGTGTTTTTGCAACATGATAAAACATACCATTCTCTATACCCAGAAGTGTATACATACGCAGAATGGGCAGAAAAACAAGGTCTTGAAAAAGTCGATACAGGTATCGATTTGGTTGCCATAAATCAAAATGGCGAAACAGTTGCTATACAATGTAAATTTTATGCAGATGATTACAAAATTCAGAAAAAAGACCTCGATAGCTTTATGAACGCATCGGGCAAAAAACCTTTTGCCAAACGACTATTTGTTGATAGCACTATGGGCGATTGGAGCAAAAATGCCCAACAGGCTATTGAAAATCAGCAGATACCTGTTAATCGCTTAACCCTTTTCGATATGACAGAAGGATCTGTCAACTGGTCACAATATAATAATAATAAAGATACAGTAATAGTATCTGATATACCCAAAACCCTACATCCACATCAAAAAGAAGCCTTAAACGATGTAAAAGAACATTTTATCGATAACGATCGAGGCAAGTTAATTATGGCGTGTGGCACAGGTAAAACCTTTACCAGTTTACGAATAGCCGAACAGCAAGCAGGAATAGGTAAACGAGTATTATATTTGGTACCGAGCCTTTCCCTTATGCAACAAACCATTAAAGAATGGTTTAACGATATGCAGTGTCCCATTTATGGATTGTCTGTATGTAGCGACAGCACTATTGGTAAAACAAAAAATGATCTTACCGATATAGCATTATCAGACTTGGTAATTCCTGCTACTACTGATGCACATAAAATTGCCAATCAAGTTAAACTTGCCCCAACCGATAAAATGGTGGTGGTATTTAGCACCTATCAATCTATACAGGTAATATCCGATTCCCAAAATATTCATGGTATGGGCGATTTTGATATAGTTATCTGTGATGAAGCCCACCGTACAACAGGTGCCACTTTGTCGGGGGAAGATGAATCGCATTTTGTTAAAGTCCATGATGAATCCTTTATTCAAGCTAAAAAGCGGTTGTATATGACTGCCACCCCAAGAGTATATGGGGGTGCAGTCAAAGAAAAAGCTAAAGAAGAGGATGCAATATTGGCGTCTATGGATGACACTAATATATATGGCAATACTATTTATACCTTATCATTTAACGATGCAGTAGAAAAAAACCTATTATCTGATTACAAGGTGATTGTACTTGCATTAAACGAAGGATCAGTTGATGAATCCATACAACGTTTAATCACTACAGAAGATTGGGAACTGACTCTTGAGGACACTACAAAATTATTAGGATGTTACAAAGCGTTATGTAAACAAGATTTAAAAATAGACGAAATAAACGATTACCACCCTATGCGACGAGCAGTAGCATTTTGTCAAAACATTAAAAAATCCAAAACTATCACTAACAATTTTCCCAGCATAGTCGACGAACACCGTCAGCAAGTTGACAAAATAGATCTTACGCCTTTAACCATTGAAATGGAACATGTGGATGGTACTTATAATGCTCAAGCCCGTAAACAGAAATTACAATGGTTACAAGAGCAAACAAATGATGGCATATGTCGTATTTTATCCAATGCAAGGTGTTTGTCCGAAGGTGTAGATGTACCCACACTGGATGCAGTATTGTTTTTACATCCCCGTAAATCTATGGTCGATGTGGTGCAAGCAGTCGGTCGGGTTATGCGTAAAGCCCCTAACAAAGAAATGGGCTTCGTTATATTACCCATAGGAATACCTGCAAACAAAGAGCCATACCAAGCCTTAAACAACAATAAAAAATACAAAGTTGTATGGGATGTGCTAAACGCTTTACGATCACACGATGAAAGAATGGAAGGTATAATTAACGCTGGGGAATTAGGCGAAGACATATCAGATAAAATAGAAATTATAGCTGTGTCGAATGTGTTACCTACTAAAACTACACCAACAGGTGTTGGTATTGGTAGTATTAATAGTAAACTGAAGGATGCAGACGATATTTCACTAAATAAACCCACTCATATGCCAAATCAATTCAATATTGATTTTGAAGATACAGTAAATCGTGCCATTATGGCAAAGTTAGTTAAAAACTGTGGCAGTCGTGATTATTGGGAAGACTGGGCAAAAGATGTAGCCGATATTGCCCAAAAGCATATTGATCGTATACATACCCTGTTACAACAGGGAAATATTGAAATCAATGAAACTTTTGATTCGTTCTTACAGCAATTACAAGACGATTTAAATCCAAAAGTATCCTGTGAGGATGCTGTTGAAATGTTGGCACAACATATAATTACTAAACCTGTGTTTGATGCGTTGTTTGCAGGTTATCCATTTACCAAACACAATATAGTATCAATTGCTATGGATAAGGTTTTATCTGTCTTGCAAAACAACAGCCTTGATGCTGAAATAGAAAGTCTAGACAAGTTTTATAAATCTGTACAAAGACGGGTGCAAGGTCTAAAAACCATAACTGCCAAGCAACAATTGATTACCGAATTATACGAAAAGTTCTTTAAGAACGCATTTCCAAAGACTACCCAACAATTAGGTATTGTTTACACCCCCACCGAAGCGGTGGACTTTATCATTCATAGTGTAAACGATGTATTAAAAACAGAGTTTAACACCAATTTAGGGGAATCCAATGTGAATATTCTAGACCCGTTTACAGGTACAGGGACTTTTATAACCAGATTATTGCAAAGTGGTTTAATAACCCCTGAACAGATGGCGTATAAATACAAACATGAAATCCATTGTAATGAAATAGTGCTACTAGCCTATTACATTGCCAGTATCAATATTGAACAGGTGTATCTAGAGCATATGGCACAACATGGACATAACTTAGATATAGCACCTTTTGAAGGGATATGTTTAACAGATACTTTCCAAATGCAAGAATCGGGGGATATGGTAACAAAAGTAATGCCCGATAATAGCAAACGCAGGAAGAAACAAAAGGCACTTGATGTACAAGTTATTATAGGTAATCCCCCATATAGTAAAGGACAAAAGAGTAACAATGACAACGCACAGAATGTGGAATATCCTGAACTCGATGGAAAAATAGCAGAAACCTATGTAAAACACACTACCTCAACCAATAAAAATAGATTATATGACAGTTATATTCGTGCTATAAAATGGGGGTCGGAACGCATGGGCGATTGTGGCGTAATGGGGTATATTACAAATGGGGGTTTTATAGATAGTAATTCTATGGGTGGGTTGCGAAAATGTTTAAAAGATGAGCATACAAACTTGTATGTCTTTAATTTGCGAGGCAACATTCGTAAAAATATGAATAACAAGGAGTCAGGGGAAGGTGGCAATATATTTGATGTACAAGTGGGCGTTGCCATTACTATCTTTGTTAAAAATCCAAATGCTGAGTCACAAGGCAATATTTACTACCATGATATAGGCAATAATTTGGATAAAAAAACAAAACTAGACATTATAAAAAACTTTAAATCCATACAAGGCATTACAGGACAAGTGGGGTGGCAAGAAATAACCCCAGATAAATACAACGATTGGGTAAATCAACGGGACGATAGTTTTTATCAGCATATTCCCATAGGTGATAAAAAAACCAAAGGTAAAGCGGATACACAAACTATATTTATGAATTATTCAATGGGATTAAACACCAGTCGAGATGCTTGGTGTTATAACAGTAGTAAGTCCCAATTAACAACCAATGTACAGAATACAATATCTTTTTACAATAGCGAGTGTGATCGTTACCAACAATCAGATAACACGAAACAAGTAATAGATTTTGTTAATCTGGATAGTACAAAAATAAGTTGGGGACGGCAGAATTTAAAAGATGTAAACAATAATAAGTTTTATGTCTTTAATCCTAAATCAGTGATGGAATCTGCATATCGCCCATTTACGAAACAATGGGTATATTTTAATAAAGATTTAAACGATATGATTTACCAACTTCCAAAAATATTTCCCATAGGTGCAAATTTACCTAGATAGTGTAGTCACGAGATTTTTGTCCATAATGCGATGCATCTGATTTGTACAGCGGCGAGAAATGAAGTGGTGTTTTTAGCGTATCTTGTTGCAATACCACGCCATCGTTTTAGGTGTAGAAACGCATTTTCCACTAAGCACCGCCAATGATACAGGTGTTCATCATACTCCCTTTGTTCTTTGCGATTCTTTCTTGGGGGAATAACAGGCTCTATACCTTGTTGTTTTGCTAGGTGTATGATATGCTCACTATCATATCCCTTATCTGCCAACAAATACTCTGCACTGATGCCTTCAATCAATCTGCCTGCTTGTGTGCAATCAGCCGTGGTACCGTTCGTAATAAGTATTCTGACCGGCATACCATGCGCATCCACGGCCAAATGTATCTTCGTGTTGAGCCCCCTTTTGTGCGGCTCATATCTTGATTACCGCCTAGTGCACCAGATGCATGAGGATGCACCTTACAATGACTAGCGTCTATTATTAACCATTCATAATCCGGATCTGTAACTAAAATTTCCAACAACTTTTCCCATATCCCCTTATCACGCCAGCGGATAAAACGACGGTGCGTGTTACTCCAATCCCCTAAATCAGGCGGTAAGTCACGCCAAGGGGCACCTGTGCGTATAATCCAAAATACCGCATTGATAAATAAACGGTTGTCTTTCGCTATACCACCCCATGTGCCTTTACGACCCGGTAAGTGTGGCTCTAATAATTCCCATGTTTTATCACAAATATCATGGCGTCTGTGTGCTAATGTCATCTCAATGTCCTTTATAATAGTGTTAATATCAAAAATACTATAACATAGTTCTTACCTCATGACTACACTATTTAATCTCTGTATTTTAGTAAGTGGCAAAGGATCAAATAAATTTAGTGTATTTATTACTGATATATTACCTAATTTAAATATTATAGTCGGAGGTTCGCAATGTTTCCCCTTAAAATTATACGAACAAAACACAGGGACTGATTTGTATAATCAAGGGGCGGGCGATTATACCCCAAAGGATGGCATAACCGATTATGCCCAAAAGCATTTTACATACGGTGATATAGCACCTGATAAACAAGATATATTTTATTATGTATATGGTATTTTACACCACCCCGACTACACTAAAAAATGGGGGGACAATTTGACCAAAGATTTACCCCATATCCCCAAAGTCAAAACCTATACATCGTTTATGGCATTTTCAAATGCAGGACGAGCATTAGCAGACCTACATATAAATTATGAATCCGCAGATAAACACCCTGTACATTTTAAAAAGGGCGACCCTGATATGTTATCAGATAAAGATTTTAAAGTAACCGAAATGAAATTCGGCAAACAAGGTAATATAAAAGACAAGACCACCATCATATACAACGACCATATAACCATAACCAACATTCCTATTGAGGCATACGATTACAAAGTAAATGGCAAATCCCCCGTCGAATGGGTAATGGACAGACAATCCATAAAAACCCACAAAAATGGTATTATAAACAATGCCAACGACTATGCAACAGAAACCTTAAACAACCCCAGATACCCCCTAGACCTACTACAACAGGCAATAACAGTATCATTGGAAACCCAAAAGATTATTAACTCGTTACCAGATTTAGACTATGTATCATAGATACAATAAGAGTTAAAATATTAGGGATTTATATACTTGACTCCATAAATCGATATTTGCATGTAATTTGGTGGGATTTCACAACAAAAAGCAATGTCATTTATGTACAAAAACAAAAAATAGCCTTAATTCAAATCCTGTGGAGTCAAGTATATAAATCCCTAAATTTAATTGACTATATTATCTATTTTGAATAAAATTCTATTGACATTTAAGTTATCTTTTTGGATAATAAAGGTATGAATAATGTGGAATACAGTAAAAAAGCCCAAAAGCAAATGCGTTCTTTGCCGGCTAATGTACGCAATCGAGTGCGTAAAAAATGTGAAACATATATGAGTGACACTGAAAAATATGATAATTGGCGTATTGCCATTATGAGGACGGATTTTCACAGATTGCAAGTAGGGACTTTTCGAATTGTCTTTGAAATCAGAGGTGAGATGATGTTTGTAAGCAAAATAGAATCCTGCGGTTCTGTTTATAAGCGTATATAAAAACTATGTTAAATAAGGAGCATAAACATGGTAAATATTACACAACAATACGATAAAATACCCGCAAGTATTATGGGCAGTTTTGAATTTATTTCTGCTGGCAGTGAACAGAAAATCGCCTGTATGCCAGAAAATGTTTTGTATCAGCTGTTGCAAATAGCCAATGCAAACATTGATAATTTTGCACAAATGCAACAAGACATACAAGATATTGCTGATGCGGAAACCGCTTGGGCGGAATATATTGAAAATCCAGATCAACACATTCCTAATGAGACATTTTATAAAGTTTTGGATGGGGGTAATCCTATTCGGGTATACCGTGAATGGCGTAAATTGACCGTCAAAGATCTGTCCGCTAAAACAGGATTGGCGGAAAATGTTATTTACAGTATGGAGAATGGCAATCGCATTGGTAAAGTAGATGCATATTCCAAAATTGCCGATGCACTGAATGTGACCATGGATGATATTGTACCCATTCAACCAAGCGAAAAATAAGGTATTTTGTTTATCCATAAAGCGTAAGGTTTAAAAGAAAGCCACAGATAAGGAGCCACAACATCTGATACATTGAACAAACAAGTTCGCAAAGTGCGATTCGCCGTTTTCATGAGTGCTGTGATGGGGTTTTTGACACTGACTTTAATGCGTTTATTATTACCTTTGCATAAACTGTTCACACCATCAAAAAAGCCCGTAAAGTAACGATTGCAATGGGGTTAATCCAAACAAAAAAAGGGTATATTATGAGGAGAAAAGCATAATGAATATGATCATACTTTCCATCGGCATTTTAATCGGTGCGGTGTTTGTCATCAGGTGGGTATTGCCAAATATTTTATTTCACATATTGAAAAAAACACTTCCCCCCATTTCGGACACAGAACGCCAAGCCATTGATGCGGGAACCTTGTCTTATGAAAAGGGTATTTTTGCAGGCAAGCCCGATTGGGAACATTTGCTACATCGCCCCTTATCAACTTTGTCCGACGAAGAACAAGCCTTTGTGGATGGACCGGTAAAACGGGTTACCGCCATGCTGGATGATTACAATATTCGAAAAACCTCCCAATTGCCCGACGAAGTATGGCACGTATTAAAAGAATCTGGATTTTTTGGATTTATTGTTACCAAAGAATACGGAGGATTGCACTTTTCCGCTGCTGCTATTAGTCGAATTGTATCTGAGATTGGCACAAAATCATTCGCAACCGCCATTATGGTTATGGTTCCCAGTGCCTTGGGTCCAGCAAAATTATTATTAAAATTTGGCACGCCCAAACAACGGGACACATATTTACCTAAATTGGCAAGTGGCGAACATATCCCATGTTTTGCTTTAACTGGGGTTACCAGTGGGTCGGATGCGGCATCCATGCGGGATGTGGGTATTATCACCAAAATCAAACATGGTGATTCAGAAAAACTGGTCATTCGTGCCAATTTTTCCAAACGCTATATTACCCTTGCCCCAATTGCCACCCTAATCGGGTTGGGTATCGATGTGTATGACCCCGACAGCTTATTGGGCGATGATTATCCTTATTTAAACCTAAAAAATAAACAGGTCGGTATCACTGTTTTATTGATAAATCGTGACCAAGATGGCATCGAAATTGGCAACCGCCATATACCGTCAGGCGTGGGATTCATCAATGGCACCATCCGGGGACGGGATGTGGATGTGGACTTTGACCAAATCATCGGTGGACAAGAATATCTTGGCAAAGGTTGGGTTATGATTATGTCGTGTTTGGGTGTGGGACGGGCATTATCATTACCGTCACGGGCAACGGGGGGTATGGAGTTTGCCACCTGTTACACCCTGTTGTACGCAGGTATGCGAAAACAATTCAATCTGCCTATTGCCAAAATGGAGGCCGTATCCGAACGCTTAGCCGACAGTGTATATTTACATTATATAAACCGTGCGGCAAAAAACTTGTGTTATACATTGGTGGACGATGGTGAAAACCCAGCGGTGGCATCCGCCTTGATTAAATATGCGTCCACCAACGACCTACGACGATGTAATGATAATTGTATGGATATATTAAGTGGCAAGGCGGTTATGGACGGTCCAACCAATCCCTTACAAAACATATACCAATCCATCCCTGTGGGCATCACCGTTGAGGGGGCAAATATTTTAACCCGTGGACTGATTACCTTTTCCCAAGGAGCCATTCGTGCCCACCCGTATTTGTTTGAAGAAATCGAAGCCTTATACGACAAAAACCCCCAACAGGCAAAGAAAAAATTTGCTAATATCATTCTCCGTCACATAGGATTTACGGTTGCAAATGGTGTTGCCAATATGTGGCATAATGCGACTCGTGGGGTGTTTTTATCCGTGCCATCGGGCATTACCGCCCCGAACAAGCACTATCGACTGGTGACTTTGCAGACCAAACAATTCGCGTTCTTAGCCGATGTAACCTTGTTATTATTAGGGGGAAAAATCAAAGCGAAACAAGCCATATCGGGACGGTGTGCGGACATATTAAAAAATGTGTATTATGCCATGGCAGTTTTAAAACAATACGAATCCGATCAAACCCCAAAAACCCATGCCATACTGGATTACAGCATGCAACGATTGGCGTATGAAAATACTATGCACATACAGGGGGTTATTCAAAACCTGCCTAATGCCATGGTGCGGGGCATGTTACGATTAACCTTATTCCCCTTGTCCCGTATCATTACTGGCGTTGGGGAAACCCCACCAAAGGATAGCCAAGGCATGAAAATATTACAAGGGATTTACCAAGACAATGATCTCATGCACCACTTGTTCAAAAATGTATTTGACAGCAACATGGTCGACGAATTGTATGCCGATTATCAGCTGTTACAAAACGCAGAACCACTGTATAAAAAATTAAAACCCTTGATACAGTCGGGGGAAATCGTGTGTGGATACGATCGGGATTGGCTGGACCTCGCCCACCAATCGGGACACATCAGCCATAATGAATTGGCAATCCTAAAACAAGCGGAGCTGGCATATTACAAACACATGAATGTGGATGAATTTGAATCGGATGCCCGCACTTATGCCAAAAATATTGATACCAATTTATCTAATGAAAGAGCTGTGTAAAATATTTAAGTATATATAACCCGAAATACACTGGTGGCGGTGGCAACCAATTCGCCGTCTTGATTAATGGTTTGTGCATCCACAAACGCCAGTGTATGGGTGCGTTTTTTGAGTATCGCCGTGCAAGTAAGAACATCACCCAAATGAACAGGGGCAAGATAATTTATGGTTAAAGATGCAGTCGCACCCCCCTTGTACCCAAAGACAGCGGTAGTACCACAGGTGGAATCCATTAAGGTTGCCATCACCCCACCGTGCATTACACCCCCATTGTTTAAGTGGTCGTCCTGTACAGTCATACGAAGCATAGATTTTTCGTTTGATTTATGTATGGATTCGATACCTAAATTTCTGGTAAGGGTGCTTGCACCACTGGGGTTTTTGGGGCTGGGTTTGTCTGTGTGCATGGTGATATAATCCTTAAATGATGTTTTATTTATAATCCCTTGTCATAATCGGCAAAGGTTTTATTTTCCTGTACCAATTTTTTCAAAATGGGGGCGGGTTGCCAATTATATGAATCCGTTTTGTTTTGTTCCATAACAAAGTCTAAAATTTTATCCAGCCCGACTGTGTCCGCCCAAAACATGGGTCCGCCCTTGTATTCTGGGAAACCATATCCCCGTAACCAGACCACATCAATATCACTGGCACGATAAGCAATTTTTTCTGATAAAATATGCCCGCCTTCGTTAACCAACGCACATAAAATACGCCACATAATATCGCCATCGCTGAAATCTTGGGGGGATATATTTTTATCCTGACGGTGGGCGATGAGCATATCTAAGATCGTTTGGTCTTTTTCCCCCCGTGGGTTGGTGGTGTAATCGTACCACCCTTGCCCTGTTTTTCGACCCAATCGTCCCATTTTGTATACAGTATCGGCAATTCCGGGGTAGCGCATGCCTGCTGGGCGGGTGCTGTCTTGATTGCGACGGGAAAAATACCCAATGTCTATCCCCGCTAAATCACCAACGGCAAAAATGCCCATAGCAAAACCAAAACTTTTTAATGTTGAATCCACTTGGTATGGACTTGCCCCGTCTTCCACCATATATTCCGCTTGTTTAAAATATGCCTGTAACATACGGTTGCCAATAAATCCATAACATACCCCGGACACCACACCGATCTTGTTTAATTTTTTACAAATGGCAATGGCGGTTTGTAGGGTTATATCAGACACCCCATCGGGGCGGACGATTTCCAATAACTTCATAATATGGGCGGGACTGAAAAAATGTAATCCTATAAAGCGTTCAGGGTGGCTTATGCCTTGTGCCATGTGATTTACATCTAAATACGAGGTATTACTTGCCACAATAGTATTTGCCGATACAATGGCATCAATTTTGGCAAATACATCTTGTTTTATATCCATTTTTTCAAATATGGCTTCGACAACTAAATCCACATCTTGCAACGCATTCAAATCCGCACTGAGGGTAATACGCTTTAAACTGGTATCGGCAAAATCTTGGCTATATGTCCCTGTTTTCACCGCATTGGCATATTGGTTTTTCAACCTGTCGTATCCTGAATTTAAGGCATTTTGGCTGATTTCCACACTGGTCACCTGAAACCCTGCGTTGGCAAAGCACATACTGATACCACATCCCATGGTGCCTAATCCAACAATACCGACCTTTTGTATAGTTTTGGGATATACATCGCTGGGCAAGTTTGGAATTTTATTTGCCTTGCGGGATGCAAAGAACGCATACCGTAACGCCCGACTTTGCGGATCCTTTTTTTGCAAGTCCAAAAAAATATCCCGTTCGTTTTTTAAGCCATCCACAAAGCCCGCAGTTTGTCCAAAAACAATTGCCTCAAACGCTTTGATAGGGGCATTTTTTCCACGGGCTTTTTTAACAACTGTTTGGCGTATGGTGTCGATGTCCGTATCGGTCAAGGGGGCAACAATCGCCCGTTTATAAGTACCAATCGTCGGGGTGCGACTTGCCACAACCGGGCGAATAAAATCAACGCCGGCTTGTGCCGTATCGGTGCCTGTAAAAATGTGATGTAATAATCCTAACGCATGGGCTTGGGTGGCGGACAATCGTTTGCCCGTGGTAATCACATCAATGGCGGTGTGCATATCAATCACCCGTGGCAGGCGTTGTGTTCCCCCCGCCCCAGGAATTAAACCCAAAGTAACCTCGGGCAAACCCATGATGGCAGTGCCTGAGGCTATGCGGTAATGGGTGCTGAGTGCGATTTCCAACCCACCACCCAGTGTTGTTCCATGCAATACGGTAACAATCGGCTTGTCTGATTGTTCAAGAACCGCACACACATCGGGTAATGATGGTTCCATATTCCGTTTGCCAAATTCCGTAATATCCGCCCCCCCTGTAAAGGTCCGACCATTTGAATGTAAAACAATACCGCCAATGGTATCGTCCGCATTGGCGGTGGTAACACCCTTCATAATACCCATACGAACCGCCTTAGATATCGCATTTACGGGCGGATTATCAATGGTAATAACGGCAATATTCCCCTGTGTCGTATATGTGGTCAAACAAGATTTTTCTGTCATAATAGTACCTTTTAAAATAGAGATTGTTATACTTGCATATTGGTTTCCATATTGTCCAAATGCGTTTTTCCATCAGGGGAAAATTCATCCACATTGGCATGTTTGTAGTACAATTTTTCCGCCTGATATAATTGGTCGGCTTGTGCGGGGGTAATAAGGTCTTGTTGCAAAGCATCGGCAACCCAATTTGTATGAAATTTCATTATCACCGCACGGGATCTTATAAATGGTTTTAATTTTTTATACAGCGGTTCCACCCGTTGCAGGGTTTCATAATCCGCCCGCATTTCATCATACACTGTACTGTGTACCGCCAGACCAAATACATTGTCCATAACCGCCCCATCGTTGTATATGCTGTTTAACATTTTTACTTTGTCCGCATCCTTGGGGTCGCTGTGATTTAAACCCCATTCAAACATGGCGTATGGGAACAATACCAATTTTAATAATATCCGCATGGGTAACGATGGCAGGTTGTTTATAATGGTGTGCATGGTATGGATATTTTCGTGTGCTAATTGTCGCAACGCATAATCCAGTATGGGTAAAGCCTTGTCGGTTTTATCTTGTTCAAACCGTTTCAGGGTTGCCATAGCATAATACAGATTTTTTAAAACATCCGCACAGCGACCAGACATCATTTGTTTCGCCCGAATCCGTCCGCCCAACACCAATAACACTATGTCAGACAACAAGGAAAACTGTTTTGCCTGTATATTCACCATCCGGTAATATTTTGCAGAGGCGGTGGTATTTTTCGGCGTATTAAGGAATATACCACGGGTTACATTATGGATAAAATTACATATGCCATTGCCAATAGTGAACGCCATATGACGCATAATGACGGACGCAAATTTTTTCTGCCCTTGTGTTTGGTCGTCCATATATAGGGCTTCGATTTCATCCAATAAATATGGATGGGCCCTTATGGCACCTTGGGAAAATGTAATCAGGGTACGGGTTAAAATATTTGCCCCCTCAACGGTAATCGATACGGGTATTCCTTGATATGTACCTTGGATAATGTTGTTGGGACCATCACACACGGCTTTGCCCGCCAACACATCCATACACGCATTGATACAGGTGCGTAAATCTTCGGTTGCCCCATATTTTATCAAAGCGGACGATACAGCAGGGTTTTCACCCCTATCGACCTGTGCCACCGATAACGCACGGGCGGAATCGTTAATATACGCCAAATGAGTACAATGGGACAATTTTTCCACCACGCCTTCCATTTTAGCAATCGGTAAATTAAATTGTTTACGAATACCAGCATACAAAACCGTATAATAGGTGGCAAAGGTCATACCCGCCGACCCAGATGGCACTGTTACCGCCCGACCCACGCCCAAGCACGCCATTAGCATAACCCAGCCTTTGCCCAGATATGCTTTACCACCAATGACTTGTTCCATATCAATCAGCACATCCCGCCCCCGAATAGAGCCGTTCAAGAATCCAACGGCGATACCGTGGCGTTGTCCGACTTCTACCCCATCCATATCGGGGGTGATAAGGGCAACGGTGATGCCGACTTGTCTGGTTTTCGCATGCACATATGGGTAATCATCCCCCAACAATCCTTCGGGGTCATACACATCTATGGCAAGTCCTATGAGCGTTGCAACCGGTGCCAAGGTGATATAGCGTTTGGAAAAGGTCGCTTTGATACGCAATGTGCCATTATGTTCAACAACAATGCCCACATCCCGCATGGATGCCGCATCGGATCCACTGGTAATACCCGTTAAGGCAAAACAGGGGACATATGTACCCGATGCGAGTTTTGGCAAGTATGTATCTTTTTGTGTATCGGTGCCAAATTTAAATAATAATTTTGCCGGTCCTAAGGAATTAGGTACGGATACAGAAGTGGCCGCCGCTACTGATTTTGATCGTAACACGGATAACACATGACTTAACGCATGGGCGGAAAATCCCAATCCACCATATTGTTTATCCATAATTAAGGAAAAAAATTGGTTGGTGCGTAAAAATTCCCACACCGTATCGGGTATTTGTTTATTGGAACGCACCTCATAATCATTTAATTGGTCGCATACCTGTTTTAAGGGACCGTCGATAAAGGTCTGCTCTTCGGGGCTAAATTCGGCTTTATCCATACTAAACAGGTCGTCCCAATCGGGTTTGCCTGCAAACAATCCCCGTTCCAATGAAACGGTACCCGCATCAATGGCGTCTTTTTCCGTGGCGGAAATGGGCGGTAAGGATTTTTTCAGCACCTTAAACATCATATGTGTAAAAATGGTTCTGATAAGGAATACCAATACCAAAATACCAACGACGATAATAATAAAATTTTGTGTCATAATATACATGTTACCATACATTTATTTTTTGGTTACAATATCATTAAGAATTTGTGATAAGGGACGAATGGCATGGATATATTGAATCGACTTGCCCGCCGTCCAAATGGCACGATAGCTAGCGGAAAATAATACCTTGCCCAGCCATTTATTACCCCCCACCCAACGGGATGCTTTGAAAATGCGTTTTAGGTGTTTATTTTTGTTCAAGAACTTTTCAATGGGGCTTTCTTCTAATCCGATTTTTTGCACATAAGGGGTGTTAATAACCGTACACGGATGTCCCGATAAACGGGATGTCATAACAATATCATCCGCCCCATATTTCACCAAACACTGTTTGTAATCGGGGTCTATGTCGGCTTCTTGGCTGGCGATAAATACGGTGCCTACGGACACGCCATCCGCCCCTGCGTTCATTCGTTCGCTGTATGATGTATAATTGCCCACACCGCCGGCGGCAATAACGGGCATGTCTAATTGCTGTTTAAACAATTGTACCAATTCCACCACCGGTACAGGTCCCGAATGTCCGCCCGCATCTGAACCAACGGCAATTAACGCATCCGCCCCTAATGCGTGTACTTTGCGGGCTTGTTCCAAATTGACCACATCACAAAATACCAAAATACCCTTGGGCTGAGCGTGGGCAATAACATTTTTCGGGTTGCCTAATGAGGTAATAATAAATTGACAGCACGCATATTTTATGGTCGTTTCAATTTGCCACTGGGCATTAGTGTTATTGCGGTTTACAATAATATTTACACCAAATTTTATATTGTTTTCTGTAAGGGTTTTTAAGGCGTTTTCAAAATCTTCTTGAGTACGGAAATTTTGGGCGGGCAAACAGCCAATCCCCCCCGATTCATAAGCAGATTTTACCATTTTTACATTGCTGACCAAAAACATGGGGGCAACAATTAACGGGTGTTTTATACCTAGTTTTTCCGATAAGTAAACCATGTTTTATTTCCCTTCTAATTCTTCCCTTAAATGCTTTTTTGACAACTTGCCCACATGGGTTTTGGGTAAATCATCCCGAATTTCCACATCTTTTAAGCGTTCAATCGGCGACAATACATCCTTTGTGAAATCAATAATATCTTGTTCGGTCGGGGGATTTTCTAAGCCAGACTGAAAACATACAAAGGCTTTTGGGCGTTCCCCCCTGTATGGGTCGGGAATACCAATCACAATCACATTGACCACGGCGGGGTGTGCCATGACCGCATTCTCTATGCGTCTAGGATATACATTATATCCGCCACATATGATAATGTCCTTAATCCTGTCAACAACAGAACACCACCCATTTTCATTAAACACCCCCACATCGCCCGTGCGGAAATATCCGTCCGTAGTGAACGCCTTGGCGTTGGCGGTTGGGTTGTTCCAGTATCCTTGGGTCACCTGTGGACCTTTGATACAAATTTCCCCCCATACACCATTTGCAACGGGGCAATCGGGGTCTTCTAAGTTGCGTAAGGATATATCCGTCTGTGGCAGGGGAAAGCCAATGGAGGCGGCTAAAGTGTCCCCTCGTCGGGGGTTTTCCGACACCACAGGCGATGTTTCCGATAATCCATAGCCCTCTATAACCGTCACATTAAATTGACTTTCAAACAGTTTTTTGCTTTCTTCTAATAATGGAGCCCCACCCGAAGTAAAGCTGCACACGGACGCCATTTTTTGGCGTTTGTCTATGGGCATTTGGCTCATGGCTTGATACATGGTGGGGACACAGGGGAAAACGGTTACGCTGTGTTTTTCCACCAAGTCCATTGCCTCATCCAATTGAAATCGGGGTGCCATAATCATACACCCCCTGTATAATATGGTCAGGTTCATACATACGGACATGGAATATATATGAAACAGGGGTAAAAATGTTGCCACCCGCTTTTCGTATCCAGCCTCGGTCTCTGGTATTTTCCAGTGCATCAGCTGACTCATATTTGCCGATAAATTAAGATGGGTTAACATGGCCCCCTTGGAAACACCTGTGGTACCGCCTGTATATTGTAATACTGCCAAATCATCAATATCCAAATCCACCGTTGGTATGGGGGGTAAATCATCACCAAGGCTGGTAAAAGTATGTACCGTATCGGAAATTTGCACCTGGGATATGCCTGTATCATTGGGACAGGCAACAATTGTTTGTAAAGGAGTGGTGTCAAGTAATGGTACCAATTTATCCGTAAACATTTTTACATCAAGGGTTATCATCGCCACAGAGTTTGAATCGGCAATCTGATGGTGTAATTCCCACTCCACATACAATGGATTATAATTTACCACCACACCGCCAATGCTGAAGATGGCATAATACGATATGACATACCATGGGGAATTGGTCATAAAAATCCCAATGTGGCTATTTTTCCCCAGACCTAATTTTGTCAACCGTTGTGCCATTTTATGAATTTCTGCGTCTAAATCCTCATAGGTATAGGTTGTATCATTAAAAATAATAGCCGGTTTATGGGGGGCATCCGCAACCACCATTTGCCACATATGCCACAAATGGAATGTGTCCACATCCGCATCCCAACGGGTATAATCCACATATTGTTTTAAATATATGGGGGGCGGATGGGGAAGATTTACGGTTAAGGTTTTGGATTTCATAAGGTACCCCCATACCGTCCAATAGGGGTGCGTTTTCCCCAACAAATATATACTTTTTGCATTTTAAGTCCTCCTGCTAAACTTAGAGATCTTGGCTAAACAGCCGAAATACACATACGGCGGTTGCCAGTGTTTGATTGTCTTGATTGACAAGCTTTGCATTGACAAATGCCATACGGCGGGTTTTTTGTTCCAAGGTCGCCGTGCAGGTTACCACATCACCCAAATACCCAGCCGACATGTAGGTTACATTTAAAGATATGGTTGATCGCCGTTTTTTACCGGTGGTTTCGCTACAAGTATTATCAAAAATCGTAGCAATAGCCCCACCGTGCAAGACACCTTGGCGATTGATATGTATGTCTTGCAGTTCCATTTTAAAAGTGGCGGTGGTACCATTTACCTGTATTTGATCAGGCGTAACCCCTGTTAATATGTTAAAATTCATTGTTTTTGTCATCGTATCTCATCCCATGCTGTTGGGTAACCAAGTAATGATGCTTGGGAACGCCACTAATAATGCAATGGTTAAAACATCGGCGACAAAGAAGGGGAAACACCCACGAAAAACCCGGTCAATAGGAATATCTGGTCGCACGGTGGATACCACAAAGCAATTTAAGCCAATGGGGGGGGTAATCAGGCACAATTCAACCATTTTTATAACGATAATACCAAACCAAATGGGGTCAAATCCTAAGGCGATCACCGTTGGATAAATAATGGGCAAGGTCAGCAATAACATCCCCACCGCATCCATGAACATACCCAAAATGGCATACATTAACAAAATAAAAATCATGATGGTCATGGGCGAATAATCCAGCCCCGTCACCCATACTTCAATGGCCTCTGGCACATTGGAAAAGCCCAAGAACCGTACATAAATCAAAATTCCCCAAATCATGGTCAATATCACCACGGTTAAGCGTGAGGTTTCGATTAACATATCCTTCATTTGTGCCCATTTTATATTATTTTTTATGGCATACAGCAAAATGACAAACCCGCCGACTGCACCGGCTTCTGAGGGGGTGGCAATACCAAAATAAATACCGCCGAATATGGAAAATATAACCACAAAAACGGGGAATAAATTGGGTAAACTTTTAAATCTTTGCCCCCAAGAATATCCGGTAATACGCGGGGCTTTTGTAGGATTTTTTACCCCAAGCATCACAATTAAAAAGGTATAAATCGATGCGGAAAATATGCCCGGTAATAATCCAGCCAGTAATAATTGCCCGACCGATTGTTCCACAATCACCGCATAAATTACCAAAATCGTACTAGGTGGAATAAGGGTTGCCAATGTTCCCGCAGCCGCCACAACGCCCGCACTTAGGCGTTTGGAATATCCCAATTTTAATAATTCGGGAATGGCAATACGGGAAAATACCGCCGTCGTTGCCATACTAGACCCAGATATGGCGGCAAACCCGGCTGTGGAGAAAATGGTCGCAACGCCCATGCCCCCCGGTAACCAACCGACCCACCGCTTGGCCGTTTCAAACAGCCGTTTGGTAATACCCGCATGGAACGCCAAATAACCAATTAAAATAAAAGTGGGAATAATACTTAATTCATACGATGCCGCCTTGGAATGGGGAATAGACCCCGCCATTTGAATGGCAACCCAGATGCCTTTTTCAAACCCCATTCTGGAACTGAATATAAAAACCAAGCCCATAAAGCCAATAAACCCAGTGGCAAACGCCACCCGCATGCCCATGGCAACCAATACCAGTAATAAACAGCTCAAAATAATGCCGATTGTTAAAATATCCAACTGTTTTCTCCTTTATATATTAGTCGCTTGTTTCGGAACTGGTTATATCATCCGACAGGCGTTTTGGTATACCAATGGGGGGGGCTTCTGGGTGGAAAAACAACCGGGCAAAGGCAATCGTCTGCACCAATAACCGTAAGAATATAAAGACAAATGATATAACTACCAAAATCTTGGCGTACCACAGCTGTATTTCAATGTCTAGGGTGCTGTCGCCCCGCACAAAAGACCGTTCAAAGTGTTTGTATGCCCCAATGGTTAAAACGAACATCAAGGTCAACGCAAATATGGTGCTGATACATTCCACCCCATATAACAGCCGTCCCTTCATTTTTTTCACCACAATATCCATCCGAATGTGTCCGTCTGTGCGTTGGGCATATGCCAAGCCTAAGAACCCGAACACCACCATAAATTGCTCCATCCAATCCACATATCCGCTGACCTGTGTATTCAGGAAAAACCGTAACGATACATGTAACACCCCCAACAACAAGGCACCGAAAATCGCAATACCCCCTAATAAATTTAGGTAATGTTCCATTTTAAACAATATGCTATCGGTGGTGAATAACAGCCCGTTTTTGCTTGTGTTTTTTGATTGGTTATGCATTGGGTATCCCCCTTAGTATTTTTTTTAGATAAATCTGCTGACAACTACACAAAGCGTACCTGTGTAATTGCCAGCACGGTTTTTTATCATACACATCCCTTAGATGTGGAGTATGTTTATTTTAGAATGGCGTCTAATAATTCTTGACCATCAATGCCTTTGGCTTTCATGTCAGATTTCCATGCGTCCCAAATAACATTTGCTGCGTTTTGGATTTTTGCACGATCCGCATCTGAGTATGTAATCGCCACAACACCTTTGGTTGCTTCCACGAACTTATCCGTTTCTTTGTCAAACATTTCATAGTAATAATCCATGACCGCAGGAACAGACGATTCGAGTGCTTGACGGTTGCTGTCAGACAAGGCGTTATATGCGTTAATGTTCATAATAACCGGGCAATCCGCCGTACCTAAGTTCAAATTCAGCGTTTTGTAATCCGCTAATTCCGTCAACTTGTACGCCATTGCTGTAATGGGCGAAAATCCCGCCGCATCAAAACCACCAGTGTTCATAGATGTATAGGCTTCGGTAATTGGAATAACCGTTGGTTTGGCATCCAATTCACGCATTAAGTCCGCCATTTTACCAGCAACCCGTATCCGTAATCCCGCCAAGTCAGCAACGGTTTTTGGTGGGGTACCTTTACCCACTAAGTTATATAAGGTCAGCGGTGATGGCATCAAGATTTTTGCATTCCATTCCTCTAATTCTTTTTTTACGATGGGCAATTGATGTGCCTTAGAGAAAATAGCCCCAATTTCACGAATATCATCGTTCGGGAATAAGTATGGCAAAGATGTCAACGAAGACGAAATAGGGGTTTTTCCGGGATGATATACAAGACAAGTTTGTGCCATTTCAAATGCATCAAACGAAATACCATCAAGGTTTTCACGGGTTTTGGACAACGCCTGTCCATAAAATAATTTTAAAGTAAAATCCCCATTGGTTTTTTCATTGAGCACTTCCGCTAATTTTTCCACATGATTGGTAAAGTAACGGGGTTTTCCCCACAAGGATACATTCCAAGTGGTTTGTGCCATTGCGGTGGATACAAAACCGACGCTGGCAACCATTAGAATCATCGATTTGATATATTTTTTCATAATGATAATCTCCTCTTAATATATCTTATTTATTTTATACATCCTATGTGCTTATGAATAATAGGGTGTGCACATCACATGTTAAGGAATGCCCATTTGCATAGAAACCATTTATATGATATGGGCATTATTGACATATTTATAAAAATCTGTCAATAATAAAAATCAAATAATAAACTTTTATCAATATATGAAAAAATATATTGCATATACACGGGCTGATGTAGTATAAAGTGTATTAAAAAAACAACAAAGTATAGTGTTATACAATAAGATAGAAAGTATGTTCATGGATAATCAACCGTATAAAAAGCCACAACCTAATACGAAGAATATGAAGCAAACGGATTATTTGGGATCGTTGGCAAAAGGATTAAAAGTTATTGAATGTTTTGGATTTAGCAGATCATCGTTGTCTATTACCGAAGCATCCCGCTTGTCTGGTTTGAACATGGGGGTTACCCGCCGTAGCTTGTTGACCTTGCATGCAGAAGGATATGTAGATTACAATGGCAAGTATTTTTCCCTCACACCCAAAGTATTAAATCTGGGGATGAGTGCCTTGTCATCCATGCCATTGCCGAACCTTGTACAACCGTGGTTGGATACATTGGCACAATCGACCAAAGAATCGTATTCTTTGGGGATATTGGATGGTACAGAAATTGTCTTTATTGCCCGCTCTATTCAGAAAAAAGTATTTTCCGTAAACCTATTCCCTGGATCCCGACTGCCCACATACTGTACCGCCGCAGGCAGGGTGTTGTTGGCACACCTGCCATACGATGAAGCGTATGATATTTTGCAAAAATCCCCCATAACTGACAAAACCGGATATACTTTAACCGATGTCAATCAGATTATGGAAACGCTTACCCAGATAAAGCAACAAGGATATTGTATTATTAACCAAGAAATGGAATTAGGGTTGCTCTCCATAGCCGTACCTGTTTTAACCGCAAAAGGTATCTGTATCGGGGGAATTACAGTGGGTGTATTCGCATCTGTATATACCCCTGATAAATTGGTATCGGTTTTCTTACCCAATATGCTAAACGCCCAATCTTCCTTACAAAAAATATTACATTAGGAGCTGTTATATTTAGGGGGCATCTTTATTTAAATTAGGGATTTATGTACATGACTCCATAAATCAATATTTGCATGTAATGTGGTGGGATTTCACAACAAAAAACAGCCTTAATTCAACTCCTGTGGAGTCAAGTATATAAATCCTTTTTTAATATAGGGTATGGGTTTATATTTTATGAATACCCCATAAGAAGCTTTTTAAAAAAAGTATCGACATCATCAAACAGGCAAACATAACCATACATAGCACAGCAAAGCCAAATTTTGACAGGATGAATGCCCCTATGCTAGGACCGATTGCCATAAAACCTAGGACACACATGGCGATTGTTCCGCCTATTCTGCCGACAATATCATGGGTGAAATATGCACTGACAATCACCGACCGTAAAATCGTACATACGCCCCACCCCGCACCCAGTGTCAATATGGACACCCACAAGGTAACAGGCGATGCCCCACTTATCCATGCCACAACCACCCCAAATGCCATCATTATAAACATGGCAAACGCCATACTGTGATTACTGAGATATCTTTGTAATATGGACATTGCCAATCGTCCGATAACTTGTGCCGGTCCAATTAACATCAACATCCATATGGATTTTGGGTTTGTTTGCGACAAATATGTGGGCAGCTGAAATATAAAAATAATATATGCCAACATGGCAAAACCAAAACTGAAACCCAATAATAAACACACAAAAATCACTCGTGTGGATAAGGGTCTTTGCGGGGTGGTTGGCGTACGATTGAGATTTGTCATATCCACATCGGACAAGATTTTGTGCGGAAATATCACCAATGCCATTGCTACCACTCCCATAATCACAACCCACATGCCCCGCCACCCGATAATCGGTTCAAAAATGGTGACGAATGGATAAATAAACATGGGGGATGCCCCCGCCACCAACCCCACAGTCAGTATGGCGGATTTGGCTTGGTCTAAGTTCGGAATTTTTCGCATCAATAATGCAAAAGCGGATTCGTACATAGTAAACGCCATTGGAATCCCCAATAACCCCACACATATATAAGTAAACACCGCCGATTGGGACAATGCCATACCGCCAAATAAGACCAAGGAAAACCCCATACTGATACGGTTCATGGTTGGTCCATAGCCTTTGTCTATGTAATGCCCCGCCAATGGCGAACATACCGCCCACATAATAAAGCCACAGGTTAAAGCATAAAATAATTTTTCCACCGACCACCCCATATCCTGTGCCATGGCGGGGCTAATGGCAGAAAACGCATAAAAGAAACACCCCAATGCAATCAGTTCGGTCACCGCCAAGCGACCCACATAATTTTCCTGAATGCGGTACCAAATAGACACATCCTGTATATGCCGTTTTTGATTGGACATGATAAGACTCGCCTCACTTTTTTAGTTATTATATTAAGTATTTATATTGATATAATAGGTATATAAACATTTGGGTATAATTGCAAGTAAAATTCCCTTTTTCATCCATTTTAGGTTGGCGTAAACGGGCATATTTTCGATTTATATCCCGCTTGCAAACACATATAATAACCGTATAGATACATATAAAATCAATATCCCTGTCAGGGTTTTTACACCCTTTTTGCTGATCTGCGATGCCCCCAACCACGCCCCTATTTGTCCGCCCACACCTACAATTGGCAACACCCATATATAAGGTATAAATATGTGCCATATGTCGGGGGTATTTTGAACTTTCATTAATTGCCCTGTTAAACCGGCAATCGAATTGACCCAAATAAAAATGCTACACATACCAGCGATACATTTGGCACTCGCCCAGCGTATATGATATAAAACCGGGGCAAGAAAAATCCCACCGCCAATCCCCGTGATGCCAGCAACAAAGCCCAATCCCCCGCCAACAAAAAATGGTATCATACGATTTTTAAGAGGGTTTTTATTATGTGTTTGCGTATGATTTTGTGCCTCAAAAAATAGCATTTTTATGGCGGATAAAAACAAAGTTATACCCAATATGCCGGTAAATACCATTTCAGAGAGGGGGATATACCCCCCTACCCATGCCATTGGCACAGAAAACACTATCCACGGCAAAGTATCTTTTATGGACAACGCCCCCGATTTGGAAAAATGCCACACACCGCCACTAACGACAATAATATTACATATCAAAGCAACCAAAGGCACCACCCGATACTCTGTCCCCATTAAAATAAGTAACGCATTATAAGTGGATCCGCCCCCAAACCCGACAGAAGCATACATAACAGCGGTTATAAAAAATAAAAATCCTATCATTTTGTATATATAATACTTAACGGTTTTTACCCCAGTAATTGCACCCCCTTTGTAACTTAAAGCATTGACAGAATACCATATTACAGGGATAATACCCATATGATTTTGTTTGAAGATGCAAAAAATACCATTATCGATATGGCACAATCGATTACTTTGGGATTGGAAACAATGGCGGTAACCGATGTACATGGGCGGGTATGTGGTACAGATATATATGCCCCTTGTAATATTCAACCATTCGACAATTCGGCTATGGATGGGTTTGCGGTGCGAACAGCCGATATACAAGGGGCATCCCCACAACACCCCATAGCATTACAAAAAATCGAAACAGTATTTGCGGGGACAATACACAACCCCATATCCATACAAGCGGGACAATGTGTGCATATTATGACCGGTGCCCCCATGGTGGGTGGGGCGGATGCGGTTGTGCCCATTGAACACACCCTTATACAAGGGGACACCATATATTTTAAATCCCCCACCGCCCCCACCGCCAACATCCGCCATGCAGGGGCAGATTTTCGCCAAGGCGATAAAGTCTTAAAACAAGGGGATATATTAACCACCGCCCATATTTTACCCCTAACAACCCTTGGCATTAGCACCATACAGGTATATACAAAACCCAAAATATCGGTGATAACTTCGGGCGATGAATTGGTCAACGATATAACCGTTCCTTTACAAAATGGACAAATTTACAATGCCAACGCCCCATATATATGTGCCTTAATACGCCACCAAGGGGGCGACATAATACATAACGATACAATACCCGATTCTGTGGATGATTTTATTGCCACAATACAAAAAAGTATGGCTGATGGCGTACATATTATCGTATCGAGCGGTGCCGTATCCGCAGGAAAATCCGATTTTGTTGCCAAGGGATTACGCACCATCGGGGCAGACATTTTATACCACAAAATACAAATGCGTCCAGGAAAACCCAATTTATTTGCCCGTCTGCCCAATGGGGCGTTGTATTTTGGGTTGCCCGGCAATCCTGTTGCCAGTGCCGTGGGTGTACGATTTTTTGTCGATTGTGCCATAAAAACCATGACTCATCACCCCCCACAAGTACCCATGTATGCCATAAGTACCACCGCATTTCATAAAAACCATGATTTTTGTATGTTTTTAAAAGGCATGTGTACCCCACAAGCGGACGGACATATGACAGTCCACATTATGGACAAACAAGCATCCTTTATGGTCAGCCCTTTTTTGCACATAAATTGTTGGGTATACACCCCCGAAAACCGCCACACAATACAAACGGGGGATATGGTGCACATATATCCTTTTTTTGATATGTTATAACCTGCGTATATTATCGTCTGCGTCGCATAAAGCCTACACCCAGCCCGATGCCTAAACTACATAATATAACGATAATACCATACAGACTGGAATAATCCCGGGCACTGGTATAAATAAACTTAATAAGCGGACTTCTGCCGATATATATGGCTTTTTCGTCTGATACAACTATTTTTGTGGGGATATATTGATATGTGGGGGCATCGTCCACAAATGCCATAATACGATATACACCAGGGGACATATCACTGGGGATACGGATATAAGTCTCAAACAAATATGGGCTTATCATATGTATGCCCATGGGATTATATTGATAACTTTTTTCGTATTGTTTCAAACGGGTAACCTTTTTCCAAATCGCTGGTGATGCCAAAGGATAATCGGCGGATATATCGGCAATACTATATGTAATATTATAAATACCAATATCGGCAAATGGATAATTTTGGTGGGCATATTCACGCAGGGCATACAAGGTGTTAATAGCGTAAAATTGGGGGGCTTTGATGGTTTTTACCACTTTTTGGTCCAGCCAAAATATGGATTTTTTTGTCTTTTTACTGAGTGTATATATAGTATCCGCCCCCTCAATAACCACAATGATATTGCCCTTTACATTGGTTGTACCATATATGCGTAGGCTCTGCCCCGTAAAGCCAATCGATACTTTATTGTTGTCATTGGGGGTATAAATATTTAAAAATGGGGCATTTGGCATCAATTTTACACCATCGGTGACCAATGGTTTCAATGCCCATGCGGGGGGAATATACGCAGCCGCATACATCCATATGATACCCAATATCCCGCACCGCATCCCCCACCGCCCCATATTTACCAAGCCCCCTTTGCTGTACTTAACATATACAATTCTGAGGAGGGAAATACCAAATCGACAAACAATTTGATGCCTAGCCCCAACACAATCACCGCCAATATAAACCGCAATTGTTCCGCCTTTAATTTTCCCGATACACTGGTACCAAGCGACGCCCCGACCACACCGCCAATAATTAAAATTCCTGCTAAAATTACATCGACTGTATGGTTAATCGATGCCTGCCAATAAGTGGCGTTAATCGCCACAATGATACTTTGCAACAAGCTGGTACCCACAACAATCGAGGTGTGCATACCCAACAAATAAATCATCGCAGGCACCATAATAAATCCGCCCCCGACCCCCATTAAAGCTGATAAAAAGCCAATACAATATCCCAATAACAATGGCAATATCATACTGATATATAAACGGGATTTGCGAAACCGTGTGCGAAACGGCAATTTATGCGTCCAATTATGAACATGGATTTTTTTCCGTGTATTGGGGCGACGACGGGCACGATATTTTGTCATAACCAATTCCCATACCATCATCCCCCCAATTATGGTTAAAAAGATAATATATGAAATTTTAATGACCAAATCCAATTGCCCAGACTTGTTTAATAAGGTAAATACAAACACCCCCACCGAAGACCCAATAAGACCACCAAAGATCAGCACAATCGCCATCTTAAAGTCCACATTGCCCCGTTGCCAATGCCCCATAACCCCCGTTGTACAAGTGGCAATTACCCCCGCCGATTGGGATGCCACGGCAATTGGCGATGGAATACCCATCAAAATAAGTATGGGGGTCATCATAAAACCACCGCTGACACCCAACAACCCAGACAAAAATCCAACGCCACCGCCAAGGGCGATAAGCCATAAAATATGTATCGACATTTCCGCCACAGGCAAATAAATATACATATCTGAATCACACCTTAATTAAAATATAGTTTTGAATTATATGTTATACAATATTTTATATCTTGTCATGTGTTATTTTCAAAATATGAGTATTCTTTTACTATAAGATGTATTCCCTTGTTTAAATTACTCATTAAAGAATGTTACAGAAAATCATTCCCCATATTGTGCCAATTGTGCCAATTGGTCGGCGGCGATAACAGCGTCGAGCATTTCATTCAATTCGCCATCAAGAATTTTATCAAGTTTATGTAAAGTTAAATTGATTCTGTGATCTGTAACCCGTCGTTCGGGAAAGTTATATGTTTTTATCCGTTGTGAACGATCGCCACTCCCCACCTGCATTTTACGGTTTTGGGACATTTCATTTTCGGCTTGTTGCCGTTTTGCATCAAACATTAATGCCCGTAACATTTTCATCGCTTGGTCTTTGTTTTTGTGTTGCGACCGTTGCGATTGACATTGGGCAACAATGCCCGTCGGTTCATGGGTAATACGAACGGCACTGTCGGTGGTATTTACATGTTGTCCCCCCGCCCCTGATGCACGGTAGGTATCGATACGCAAATCGGATAGGTCGATGTGAATGTCCACTTCTTCGGCTTCGGGCAATACAGCAACGGTAGCAGCGGAAGTATGAATCCGCCCCCCGCTTTCAGTTTCGGGTACCCGTTGCACCCGATGCCCACCGGATTCATATTTTAATTTGGCGTATACATTATCCCCAGATATGGACATACTGATAAAATTATATCCGCCCAAATCCGTTTCGTTATATTCCAACACTTCCATTCGCCATCCTTGTAATTCGGCAAATCGTTGGTACATGCGTAATAAATCACCCGCAAATAAACCCGCTTCATCCCCCCCTGCCCCCGCACGGATTTCCACAATCACATTATGAGAATCCGCAGAATCCTTGGGTAACATCATGATTTTTAAATCTTGTTCGACGATGGGCAAAGCGGATTTTGCCAATTCCAATTCCTCTTGTGCCATTTGCACAATATCAGGGTCCGAATCTTTTAACATTTCTGTGCTGTCGATAATGCTGTTTTTTAATGCTTGATAGCGTTTAATAACCATCACCACAGGTTCCAACATACTGTATTCTTTGGAATATTTTTGGATATCTGCACTGTTTAATCCACCGCTACTGAGGGTTTTATTAACAGTTTCGGATCGTTTTATGATGTCGTCTAATTTATCGTCCCACGCCATGTTTATTGTCCTAATATATGTTGTACAGCGTCGGGTATATCCGTGAACGCTACCCTTGTTTGTGCACCAGAATCCAAGTTTCTGAGCGTTACAATACCCTGTTGCAATTCGTCCTCACCAATAATAATCGCCACCTTCGCATTTATCTTATCCGCATATTTCATGCGTTTTTTTATATTCCCCGTATAAGTGCATTCACATACAATATTATTATTACGCAAAGCACGGGCGATTTCCAAACTTTTTTGTTGTGCCATATGACCCATAGCAATGGTTACCGTACCCCGTTGTGGTGGTATAATGCGGTTTTCCGCAACCATAAGGCACAGCCGTTCAATTCCACCGGCAAAACCGATGCCCGCCATATCCGCCCCCCCCATACATTTACACAAACCATCATACCGCCCCCCAGCAATCACAGTGCCTTGTGCCCCCAGAGTATCCGTGATAAATTCAAATGCTGTGTGGCAATAATAATCCATACCCCGTACCAAGTTGGGATTTTCAGTATAAGCAATCCCCAACGCATCCAACCCGTCCTTAACCGCTTGGTAAGGGGCGGTGGAAATATCGTTTAAATAATCGCCTAATTTTGGGGCATGTTCCAATATTTTTTGGTCGCTGGGACTTTTTGAATCCAAAATCCGCAGTGGATTTTTATGCAAACGCATTTTGCTATTATCAGATAAATCATTTTCGAAGGGTGTTAAATATTCGACCAAGGCTTGGCGATACGCATCACGACTGGCGGTGTCGCCCAAGCTGTTAATATGTAAGGATACCCTGTCGACAACCCCCAGTGCGGTTAAAATATCGTATCCCATAATAAGCATTTCCACATCCATATGCGGATGATCAACGCCCAAAGCCTCAACACCAAATTGGTGGAATTGCCGTTGTCGTCCTTTTTGAGGGCGTTCATATCGAAACATAGGACCTTCGTAAAACACTTTAAAAGGTAGCGATTGGGTTAATCGATTTTGAATAAACGCCCGTATAACACCCGCAGTTCCTTCTGGTCGCAGAGTCAAACTGTCCCCATTACGATCGGGAAAAGAATACATTTCTTTGCTGACAATATCCGAAGTTTCCCCCAATGGGCGGGAAAAAACCGCTGTACTTTCAAAAATAGGCGTTTGCATCATATGAAATCCATACTTTAACGCCACCGCATAGGTCGTATGCACCACCCATTGGTGCATCCGCATAGCATCTGGCAAAATATCGTGTGTCCCCCGCACAGTCTGTAATGCATCCATAATAAAAACCCACATTTCATAGAACAAATACTGTTTATAGACAATTTTTGTTAAAAAGTAAAGATGATATAGTCAATGCCATATAAAATAAACAAGGTGCTATTTCCATTGCACATTTGCCCACCCTTCCCCTCCCCTCCCCCCATATATTACAACTTATAGTGTTATTTGATTATAGTTTTTAATACTTGAAAAAAAAAAAAAATCCTCTGTATACTTATAGTGTGGTGCCTGTTTGGGCGGGTGCCGACTAAAATTGTAACATATATAACATATGGGGATAAAACACATGAAAAAATCTTTATGGGCAACGGCTAGTGTTATTGTGCTGGCATATACAACACCTGTATTCACCGATGACACAGACAAAGTGGTCAATGCCACGGGGAATATGTTTATGGATAGCATAAACAGAACAGGGTTTTTTGAATGGATAAGCGGCGGGGTCGGCTATACAGATAAAACCCTCAATTGGGATATTACCGCTTTTAGCAATCTGCGGGAGACAAAAGACACCGTCACATATTTACAAACTTCTTATAATCGTCAGAAATCGGTGAATCGATTAAACTTGGGGTTGGGCTATCGCAAACTTGTCGATACGACGGCTACCCCGTTACTTGTTGGGGTGAATGCGTTTTTTGATACGAAGGATGGGACGAAGAATATACTTGCTTTTAAGGCATCGGACACCTTCCAACGGTTTAGTGTGGGGGCGGAACTGAAAACCGCACAGTTTGACATGGCGGCAAACCTATACCGTCGCATTGGTAACACCATTATCGATGATAAAAAGGTATTACAAGGCTGGGATATAACCGCTAAGGGTAGTATTCCCAATTATGAACAAGTATCTGTGGGGGTGGGTACCTATAGATTCGACGGGGTGGGCGATACGGTTGTTAAGGGCAATAAACTGATTGCTGCATTTAGCCCCAATGCGATGGTAACAGTGCGGGGCGAATATGACAAGCCCAATGGCGAATCGGCAAAAACCGATATATCCGTCGATTTTAAACTGGCATTTAATAAAAGCATACAAGACCAGTTAAAATCCGCCTCTGTATCCGCTACAGATGCCGTATGGCACAAACGCTATGACAAGGTCGAACGGCACTATGATATTAAAACAGCGGAGGTCGATAGCACCCCTGCCCTTGGCAGTACGCTGAGTGATGCGGACAAAACAGCCAATAAAATCAGTGAGGGGGATGGGATAACGGAAGGATCCGCATACGCCTTACAAAACGGCGAACAATACGATGTTGCAGACTTTATTCGCAACATTCCCGATAGCTTGAAAACAACAGCGGGTGTGATTGATCCCAATAAAGTTACGGTAAAAGCGGAACAAATCGCTGGCGATGGTAAGAAGGGCACAGACTTTGAAGTATACGACAGCGATGGTACCAGTGTCATTAGGTTGGCGGACATTACCGCAGACAGCCAGTTTAAAGACCTAGCCGGTGGCAAAACCGCCACCTTAAAGTTGACATACAGTGCCGATGGTTTTGAGGACAGGGTTGTATTCGTAAAGGCAATCGCCAGCAGCCAAATTGGCAGCGTACTATCCGATTCGGATAAAGCCAGTAACGATATTAAGGGTGGGGATGGTACCACCCAATCCAATGCGTATACTTTAACCAATACCAAAACATATAATGTAAGTACATTTGTTGGTACTGTACCGAATGGGGTAACGCCGACTGTCAAAGCAGAAAGGGTTTCAGGCATAAATGGCACAGATTTTCAATTTAAGAATGGGGGGACGAATATCGGTGTGGGTGCCGCTAGCTATACCAGTACGCTGGAAGATAAAGCAGGTGCAGGTGCAGCGGTCATCAAATTGACATACAGTGCGACGGATTTTGACGACCGTATTGTATATGTAAAAACCGATATTGCTTTTGTGGCAAACGATTTGAAAATGGCAAATCTTGTTGTCCCCTATGGGTCTGGAAGTGTGACGGTTAGCACTGCCGATATACTGGGTAAATTAACTGTAACAGGCAGCCAAACGCAAAAATCCGATTGGACAATTAAGAGCCTAACAGATACAGATAATAATGCGAATCTTACAGTTGATGGCAAGACCCTGACCCTATCAGGGGCAATAACGACCAGTACAACTGTAACTGTTGTATTTGAACATGATGAGGATGAATATGTGGATCAAACCAGAACCTTTGAACTGTCGACTGGTGCGGGCACATTGGGCGGAACACCTACCGGGTTGTCTGGTAAATGGGGCAAAACCTTTACTGTCGATTATAAGGTAAACACTTCTGATACGGTTGGCGATACCACTGTATCGTTTGATACCAGTGCCGATTTCACCTTTTCTATTTTGCCCACCAGCGATGGTAATAAAGGGGGCAAAGACGCCACCACTGCGGGCATTGTTACCGGTGCATTAAGCGGGGCGATAAACAACAAAACAGGGAAAATTGACGGTAGCAAACTGAATAAATCAGGGAAATTGTTGGTAAAAATCGTCCGTAAGGCAAAAGGGGGATTGCCCGAACTGACAAATTATCAAAATATTACTGTTACGAAGCAAGAGATAGGGGCAGGAAAAGATATAACAACTGTTCCGACCATATCATTAAACAGTGGCGACAATAAGTGGAAAACGGGCAGTACTATTAGGTTTGACCTAAAATATTCCAACCTACCCGGTGGGTTAAATGCCAACGCATTTGCTTGGGGTATTAAAAGCTGGACAGGCAGTGGTACACCAAGCATCGACACAGATGGTAAAATCTTTGGGGCACCATCGGCGGGTACAGTGGGTATTACCATGAGTGCAAAAACTGCGGATGAAAAATACAGCGGCAGTTTTGACCTGGCACCCTTTACCATTGCCAAGCAAACAGTAGCGGCAAATACCCTAAGCGTAGCCAATCTTGATGTATCGTTCGTATCTGGTAATAAGGTGGTAAGTGCAGCAGATGTATTGGGACAATTAACAGCAAGTAGCAGTAACAGAAGCGATTGGACTGTAAAAAGCCTAAGGGATACAGATGGTAATGGGAACCTTACAGTTGCTGGTAATCGCAAGAGTATGACCATATCCGGGGCTATCAGTGCTGGTACAACCATTGAAGTTGTCTTCGAGAGTGCCAAATATACAGATGTAACCAAAACCTTTGAACTGTCCACAAAAGCATCGCAAATAAGTTCGGCTAACCGTGAGGGATCAGGCAAGTGGGGTAAAACCTATACCACAAATTATAAGTTAAAAACCCGTGATGGGGGGCAAGACTTTGCAACAGGTGCCAGCGGTGATTTCACATTTTCTATTGTGGCGAGCCAAAGTGGTTTTACATCGACCACCACAGGGATTGTTGCCGATGGACAAACAGCGATTAACAGCAAAACCGGGGCTATTGATGCCGGCAAACTGACCAAGAGTGGGACCTTGTTAATAAAAATAGTCCGTGCCAAAAAAGGCAGTGTAGACGCCGTTACCGAATATCAAAACTTTACGGTAAGCAAACAAGATTTAGCCCGTGATATTACTAAACCAACGGTTGGTAGCAGCGACAACACATGGAAAAATAATGGGGGTAAAATCCCCCTAACATTTGCCGGATTGCCCACCGGCACAACCTTTGGCAATTACGATTGGACTGTGGCAGCTAAGACAGTTGGTGCCCCCACAGGCAGATTAGCGGTCGTATCGGATGGTAGCGGTATCACTGGGGCTACATCGTCTGGTACAGTGGTTATCACAATGAACGCAAAATCTACGGATACCAAATACACAGGACAAGCGATACTAGCGGACTTTGCCATTGCCAAGCAAACAGGGACAGGTGCATTAACTATGGGACCTGTTGTAATACCGTTTGGGGCAAGCGACACCAGCAAAACGGTAAGCACCGCCACCATAACAGGGAAATTGGGTGTACCCAGTGCCGGTGGTTTAGGGACAACATCGGATTGGACACTTAAGAGCTTATCAGAAAGCCATGCGAATCTTACTGTGAATGGCAAGACCCTGACCATATCCGGGGCAATCACCACCAGTACCAAGGTTACCGCTACTTTCGAGAGCGATAAATATACGGATAAGACCGCCACTTTCGATCTATCGACCAGTGCAGGGACAATGAGTACAGGCACCCGTACGGGATTATCGGGCAAATGGGGCAAAGAATTTACCAGTTCTACGAATGTCGATTATAAGTTAAACACTTCTGATACGGTTGGCGATACCACTGTATCGTTTGATACCAGTGCCGATTTCACCTTTTCTATTTTACCCACCAGCGATGGCAGTAAAGGAGGCAAAGACGCCACCACTTCGGGCATTGTAACGGGTGCATTAACTGGGGCGATTGACAACAAAACAGGGAAAATTGACGGTAGCAAACTGAATAAATCGGGTACCTTATTGGTAAAAATCGTCCGTAAGGCAAAAGGTGGATTGCCCGCATTGACCGATTATGAAAATATTACTGTATCCAAACAAGATAGCAACGACCACCCCAATTTTAGGGTTAGTGCCACAGGGATTACATGGGCAACCGCCAGTACAGCGGTAACATATACACCGGCAAACCTACCAACGGGTATTGGTACCGCCACATACGCCTTGACAGCATCTGGTACGACTGCGGGTCCGACCACCGGGGGGAATGCTATCACCGTAGCGTCGAGCGATGGTAAGATTGCCAAAACTGCCCGAAGTGGGGTGGTAAAAGTAAAGATTACCTATGCGGCAAACGACAAGTATACCCAAATGAGTCGGGATGTGGATGTACCCATCAATAAGCAAACGGCAACAGGGACGCTTAGTATGGCAAATCTTGTGGTACCCTATACATCTGGCAATAAAGTGGTAAGCACCGCCGATATATTGGGGCAAATGACTGCTCCAACAGGAACACAAAAAGCCGATTGGACAATTAAGAGCCTACAAGATACAGATAGTAATGATAAACTTGCTGTTAATGGCAAGACTCTGGTCATATCGGGGACAATACCCACCAGTACAACAGTTACCGCTGTATTTGAAAGTGTTAAATATCAAGATAAAACCGGTATAACCTTTGAACTATCCACAGGCACAGGCACAATGAGTACCGGCGACGCCCGTACGGGATTGAGCGGTAAATGGGGTAAAGGCTTTACCACTGCGGCGGATTATCAGTTAAAAACCTCTGATTTAGGCGTAACATTTGAAGATGATGGCAGCACCGATGATTACACCTTCACCATTTTACCCAACAGCGATGGCAGTAAAGGGGGTAAGACCGCCACCACCACAGGCATTGTTGATAGTAATGATTATACAGGGGCGATTAACAGCAAAACCGGGGCTATTGTAGCCAATAAACTCATCAAATCAGGAACCTTGTTGGTAAAAATCGTCCGTAAAGCAAAAGGGGGATTGCCCCAACTGACAGACTATGAAAACATTAATGTAACCAAGCAAGTACTGGGAACGGATGTAACCACCCGCCCAGCGGTAGCAAAGGCAACGGGCGAAAATGGGGCGTGGAAGGACAGCACTGGCACCAAGATTGACCTAGACTATACCTTACCGGGCGGTACAAGGGCAACGCAATATACTTGGTCTGCTGTGGGTAAAACAGGGGATGCCCCCAGCGGTACATTAAATATCGTTAATGGGGATATTCGGGGGGCAACATCCGGCGGTACAGTGGAAATTACTATGACCGCAACCGCCAGTAACCCCAAATATTCAGGGGCGATACGAACAGCGGACTTTACCATCGGTAAACAGGAGTATCCGTTGGTGATTAATACAAAATACAGCACGCCTGCGGGGGCATTGGCGAATCGTTTCAATTCAGTACGCATAGATGTTAATAATTCTTCTATAACAGATAGTGTATTCAGCACAGCCAGTTTAACATCGGCTATGGCAAGAAATTTAACTGTAACCAAAATAAATACTGTCAACGATATTACAAGTACCACAGGGGGTACAGGTGTTACCAGCACCGTATTGGATACAAGTAGTGCGAATCGGGGAATGTTAGTCACCACTGTATCTAATGGGGTTACTAGTATAGCCAATGGAAATGATAATGCTGTGGTGGCAGCTATACAAACAGCTTTTAGGGCAAGAGAAATAGTGCTTATTCAACTATTCCTACGTAATGATTCTGCCTTAAAATTACGGATTCAAATTCCTGCGGATAGCAATAAAAAATACAATGCTTATGATGAAATCTTGTACCTAATTACAAACTAATTAAAATATATTTAATCCCATTTCACAAATACAATAGGGGGCGTAATGCCCCCTTCTTTGATGTGTGTACATTCTTGTTCCCTTTGTGAAAAATATTTTTTATACTTAAACACATTGCAAAATGATTTAAATTCTTATATAATGCATATTAGTAGTGCATAATATCCAATGTTTTGGTTATTTTTTATACATAGTTTTATATTCGCATCATAAAATTTTATTAACAACAGATTCTTAATGTAAAGCGAGAACAAAATGAAAAAACTTATAATAATAATGCTCCTTATACTCCTTATAGCGATTGGCTATTTTTATTTAATTAACACAGTAAATGAAACCTTTTCCTTAGCAAATGTTAAACAGTATATTACCATTTATGCCGATTTTATCGACAAAAATTTCGGCTGGGTGATGCTGGGATATTTTTTGGTGTATGTGTTAGCAGCGGCATTATCGTTGCCAATTGCGGCATTATTAACGGTTACAGCGGGGGCAATTTTTGGCGTTTTGTATGGGGTGGTTGTCGTATCTTTTGCCAGCACCATTGGTGCCAGCATTACATTCCTGTTATTCCGATTTGTATTATCCGACCGTGCCCATAGAAAATTCCCAGATATTATGCAAAAAATGGACTCATACATGCAGGGCAATCATGCAACGGCTGTATTTGGCTTACGCTTGGTTCCCTTATTTCCATTTTTTGCGGTAAATGTGGGACTTGCCTTAACGGATGTACGGTTAAAAACCTTTTATATATACAGCCAACTCGGCATGTTACCGGGGACAATCGTGTATGTAAATGCAGGCACACAAATTAGTAAATTACAAAGCTTAAACGATATTTTATCACCCACATTCCTGTTGTCATTTGTGGCACTAGGTTTATTACCCTTTATCGGCAAAATAGTATATAACAAGTTCTTAAAATAGAAAGGATTTAAAGATGCATAAAATCAAAAATACATGTGATGTGGTGGTTATTGGTGCAGGTTCGGCAGGATTGGTATGTTCCAATATAATGGCACAATCTGGATTAGATGTGGTACTTGCGGAACATAACAAAATGGGGGGGGATTGCCTAAATACCGGCTGTGTCCCGTCAAAAGCATTGCTTCATATGAGCAAACATAGCGACGATTACAATGAAGTACGGACCCATATTCAAAATACCATTGCCCATATCGAACCACACGACAGCGTCGAACGCTACACCGGATTGGGTGTAACAGTCGTACAAGAAACCGCCACCTTATTGTCGAATACCCAAGTACAGATTGGTACCGATGTATACACATGTAAAAAGATTGTTATTGCCACAGGGGCGGAACCCTTTGTACCGCCCATTAAAGGAATAGATTCAGTACCATATTATACTTCCGATACCATATGGGATATGGACACATTACCAAACACCATGGCGATAGTTGGGGCGGGGGCAATTGGCTGTGAACTGGCACAATCGTTTAACCGCTTGGGTGTAAAGGTTACGCTGATTGACCAAATGGACGCTATCCTTGGTCGTATGGACACAGACACCCAACAGGTTATGTCAAAGGTTATGACAAACTTAGACATAGACTTAAAACCGGGGACTATGGTACAAGAAATCGAACAAGACACCGACAAAACCATCCATATTTACACACAAGGCGATAGCATCAAAACAGATTGCTTGGTTGTTGCCATTGGACGACGCCCCTATACGGAAGGATTGGGGCTGGACAAAGTGGGCATTACCCCAGAACGCAACGGCAGTATTAAGGTCAATGCACATTTACAAACACAGGTTAAAAATATATATGCCATTGGCGATGTCATTGCCAAATATCAATTAACCCATATGGCGGGGCATGACGCATGGTATGCCAGCCTAAATGTAATGTTTTCAAAACTGAAAAAATTTAAAATCCCTTACAAAGCTGTACCACAAGTTATTTATACTACCCCAGAAGTGGCAGCCGTTGGTATATCACCCGCCGACATCAAAGATACAAACGCATATACAGTTGTGCACATTGACCTGAGCGAATCAGACCGTGCGGTTGCGGACAACGACAAGCATGGTTTTGTAAAAATCATTGTCGATAACAAAACATCGAAGCTGGCGGGGGCAACGATTGTTGCCAATCGGGCGGGGGAAATGTTGACGCCATTAACCCTGTGTATGCAAAATGATTTAAAATTATCCGCCATATTGAATACAATACACCCATATCCCAGTTATGCAGAAATAGTTAAACTTGCAATAATCACATGGAAAAAACAAATCACATCCCCCGGTAAAATGCGATTGTTGCAACGATTTGTGCGTTTTATAAGGTAAAATACATCATATCAGAAATCCGATTTAAATATGGAAAGATGGACACCATGATTGATTATAAATTATTACCCATATCCCATATGGCATTAAAACCATTAGTATATATGGCGGTGAAATGCAAAATTTCATCGAATACCATTACGATTACAGGATTTTTTATCGGGGTACTGGCGATGGTTTTGATTTATTTGCAATTGTATCCATGGGCACTATCCGCCCTTATTATAAATCGAATTTTTGATGGTTTGGATGGCGAAGTAGCACGGGCAACCAATACCACTTCGGACGCTGGTGGGTTTTTGGACATCAGTCTGGATTTTTTATTTTACAGTGGCATGGTGGTGGCATTTGCATTAACCGATTCACAAAATATGCTCCCCGCATTATTGTTAATATTCAGTTTTATCGGCACAGGATCGAGCTTTTTGGCGTTTGCCAGTGTATCGGCAAAGCATGGAAAACTGTCCCCTGTATACCCCAATAAATCGTTATATTATTTGAGCGGTTTGACCGAAGGGGGGGAAACCATCCTGTTTTTTGTGCTGTGCTGTTTATTCTCTACATATTTTGGCATAATGGCATTTATATTTGCCGGTATGTGTGCCATAACAACAGTCATGCGAATTGTATTTGGATATAAGATGTTAAAAAAATATTAGTTACGCCCTACTGTATCCAATCGCCTGCATAGCATTTAGGCGGGATAAGGCACGACTGAATTCAAAAGATACCAACCCCTCAGGATAAATGCCTTGCGGGGGGCAATTTGCGGTAATAATCAAACGAGATTTATTTTCATACAGACAATCGATAAACACAATTAAACGTTTAATAAGGCTGGTATTATCTGCGGATATAGGCAGCACATTTTTAAGTATAATTGTATGATATTTTTTGGCAATCGCCATAAAATCTTCCGCCCCAAATGCCCCTTCGATAATATAAGAAAACTGAAACATACAAGTGCCATTATGCACCTGTGGTATATCAATCCGCCTGTCCCTGACGGTCACCACATCCATATGCCATGCGTTTTTAACAATATGTTTTGCATCCTTATCAATATAATCATGCAGCAGCTGTTGCCGTTGTTGCAATGTATTGGCCTGAAAATAAAACCGCCACTGGTTATCCCCTTCGATAACACGATAATCGGTGGTGCTGTTCATATCATGGGGGATCATATGGGCAAAAAATTGTTTGGCATAGCGTTGAAATACATTATTGCCCACCCCACCACGGGGCTTTAACATATCAGGGGCAAAATTAGAGGTGCATACCAACACCCCCCCCCGTTCGATAATACCCGTAACAATTTGCCCAAATAACATAGCATCCGCCACATCACCGACCACGCATTCATCAAAACAAAACAGCCACGCTTGGTGCATATACGAATCTATGACCCGATTCATAATATGGGATTCCTCCATATTTTTATCCGTGTATTTTTTTAAGCGGGTGTTTACATCCAGCAAAAATTGATGTAGATGAAAATATATTTTTTTATCCGTAGGGGCGGTTTTATAAAAACACTTTAACAACACAGTTTTACCATTGCCAACGGTTCCATACACATATACACCTTTTGGTACACCTTTGGGCGGTTTTGTATCCGTGTCTGCACTTTTTTGCCCAAACAACCATTTAAATACCCCTTGTTTTTTAGGGGGGACATACGATAAAAGCCGTCGATGTAAAAAGTCCATATGCACCAACGCCCCCCGTTGGTTTATATCATTGCGAATATCCCCCGCCATTACCATTGTATCATAATAATCAGAAGGAGACTGCATTACATATACCCCTGTTTCATGCAAAAATTATCGACCAATTGCCAAGAATTTTTCCGACCGTTTGGCAACCAATTCATCGGTGGGCACATGCACCAAATCGTTCAATGCCTGATCAATGGTTTTTGCCACCGCATCAATGGTTTCATGCACATGCCGATGGGCACCGCCCACAGGTTCAGGAATAATCCCATCAATAATACCAAGGGATAATAAATCTTGTGCGGTCATTTTTAAGGCTTCTGCCGCATCCGCAGCATAATCCGCCGAACGCCATAAAATCGATGCACAGCCCTCTGGGGAAATAACCGAATACACGGAATTTTCCAACATAAATACCCTGTCCGCTGTTGCAATGGCAATGGCACCGCCGCTGCCCCCTTCGCCAATAATGACGGATACAAAAGGTACTTTAATACGCAAGCATTTTTCAATACCGCTGGCAATAGCTTCGGCTTGTCCCCGCTCTTCCGCCTCTTTGCCGGGAAATGCCCCCGCAGTATCGACCAGAGAAATTACGGGAATGCAAAACCTGTCCGCCAAATCCATAAGCCGTTGGGCTTTACGGTACCCTTCGGGTTTTGCAGAACCAAAATTATGTTTCATACGACTGTCGGTATCAAAACCTTTTTCTTGTCCCAAGATTGCCACACTACGCCCACGAAACCTTCCGATTCCAGCCATCAAAGCCATATCTTCACCAAACCGGCGATCGCCTGCAATAGGGATAAAATCTTGTATCATACGGTCAATATAATCGACAAAATGAGGGCGTTCTGGATGTCGTGCCACTTTTACCCGTTGCCATGGGGTCAATTCAGAATAAATGCGTCCCAATTGCCGATCGATTTTTTGCTGTAATGTGTCCAAATCAGACAGGATATTCACCCCATCTGTGTCGGGCATGGCTTTGAGTTCAGCAATTTTCTCTTCTAAGTCGGCAATACTTTTTTCAAAATCAAGATAAGTATTCATTATATTCCCCAGTATTCCTTGTATCCCAAAATGTCTTTTATATACGCATGTATTTTATAGTCCATTCGGTATAAATTGTAACCGTTTAAGGGGCTAACGCCCCCCGATCGGACACCACAATGCCACTGCGTGGCAAGCGGTTGCAACCGCATTATACCACATTGTAACAATAAAAAAACCTTTTTAAATGATATCTAGCTCTGTTAAAGGATGATTTTCACCCACCAACTGTTTAATGCGATGGTTTAAAATATGCGTATATATTTGTGTTGTGGAAATATCCGCATGTCCCAACATCTGTTGCACCGCCCGTAAATCCGCCCCACCATGTAACAAATGCGTAGCAAACGCATGTCGCAACACATGGGGGCTTATGGGATCGGGGTCTAAGCCCGCAGATACGGCCAGTTCCTTTATCATTTGAAACACCCGTTGGCGGGTCAAATGCGGGGTTTTGATGCCTCTGGATGGAAATAAATATTTTTGTGATTTGTTACTGGTAACAAACGATGGACGGATGTCCAAGTATGCAATCAATGCGGATTTTGCATCAGGGGACAATGGCACAAGGCGATCTTTTCCACCTTTGCCTGTGATAAACAACACATCGGCAAAATCGCCCTGTTGACGCAACGTGTGATGTACACAAGATATAGGCAATGTTACCAATTCACTGACCCGTAATCCTGTGGCATACAGCATCTCCATAATACAGCACAACCGTACTTCATCGGTATTGGTAACAATTTTTGCCTGTTGTAACAACAGATCCACATGTTCTGTGGATAGATTAATGGGTAGTTTTTTGGCTATCTTGGGCGTGGGAATATTATGGGCAGGATCAGTTTCCATATGTTTATCAAGTATCAAAAACCGATAGAATTGTTTCACAGCCGATACATGACGGGCAACGCTCGTCATACCCAGTCCATCTTGTTGTAACGCCTGTATCCAATCCAATATATCTTGGGGGGTCATATGGGTGATACATTTTTTATGCACCTGTGCATACGCCATAAATTTTTGCAAATCCCGTTCATACGCAGATATGGTATTGGGACTGGAGGCTTGCACCGCCCGTTTGTAATCCAAAAATTGTGTAACAAGTAACTTACCCATACCTTACCATGGATTATATGTATTGCGTTCATAAGCAATTTGGGTGGCAAGTTTCGCATACCCCATATCATACAACATCGTATATATCTTTGCCATTTCCATATGACTGATATCAACACGGTCTACGAACATTTTTGTGGCAAATAATACGGGTAATATATGGGCTGCATGTTTATATTTTACCCGTAATGTCCGCATATGGGCGGGGGCGATAATATCTTGAATAAGCAATGGGGTCATATCCGCCAATTGTTGCCAATATGTAGTCCCCACTTGACAACCGAGCGATTCCAAAGTCATAAATGCCTCGCTTATGCGATACACGGCATTATCCGCATCAGTTTCGATAATATATTGCATCCATGCATCGGGGTTTATTACCATACGGTCACACCCACCCTTATTTTTCGCATATTGTTTTATATTATGGTTGGTGTCGGGGGCGGACTGTAATATTTGATACAAAATCCGTTCATACCATAACTGTATGGGGTTTTGTACCGCCCATTGTTCCGCACTTTCATAATGTCCTGAGGCATATAAAACACCGGCAATACGTTTGGATTGTGGGTGTTTGTGGACGGGAATTTGTATTAAAAATGGGGCAAACAATCGCACAGTTGTGATGCGATTTGTATAATCCATTTCCGCATCAATTTGCTGTAACACGATGTCTATGAGCTGTTCTGTATTATCATTGGGTGTGCTGATATCGAGTTGTGATATGCGTACAGCCTGCTGATACGACAATGCCCGCCAGTGATAAGGAATATCGGCATATCTTATGATAGGGGTTATACTGTCTTCAATCGCCACATCAAACGGCATATCCCCTGTATTAGGGATCGGTTCATATGGGGCAACCGTGGCATATACAAGGGCAACAAAATCAGCTGGAAGGGAGCGTTGTTTAAACAACTCATACGCATAATACGCCCGTTGGTCATCGGGTACAGCTAAATTTTGTAACAACCCATAATAAGACGACATATCCGCATCCACAGGTACATCCACACCAAACCCTAATGCCCGCATCAAATGTACAGTCCAAATGTTAATATCGATATGGGTATCACTGGGAATATCTGTGCCTTTCAGTCCAAATTCCACCAACGCTTGAAACCCTTCGGACAATGGATTTTGTATGGATTCAAACGCCTTTTGTACCCCATCCCAATTCCCATCCAATGTCAAACACAAAATGTTGATGCGTTCCCAAAACGCTTGTTTTTTAATGGCATCGGGCTGCATATACCACAATCCACACAGGGACGCATTATCAAAATAAGCAATATATATTTGTGCCAAAGTATCCGCATAGCGGGTTATACGCATATCATAAGGAATAGTGTCCAGTAATTTTTGTGCATCCAATAATCGCCCCGCATTCATTAAGGTTTGCAAACGAAAAGCAAAAATTTCACCCGCTTGTGCATTGGTTTTTGGGATGGGTGTACCAGATAAAATTACCCTGTTCATCACTTGGTTATACACATACGAACGGCTGACAGAATCCGCCTGTTGCAAGTCATTTAACACCTTAACATAGGTATAATCTTGCCAATAATTCCCCATTATCCCCCCGGTTTGAGGGCTGTATAAACCAATGGTATCGGCTTGTAACAAAGTCATTTTAGGTTCCGGCTCTGGCAAGGGATTTGACACAGGGTAAAATACCTTATGAGGTGCCCCAAAAGTATAAAAGAAATCCGCCTCAGCTGCCAATCGTGCCACCATTTGTTGATGGGTTTCGGGAATCACTTGCTGGCTGACAATAATATCTTGGGTTTCGGTATCTTGGGTTTCAATATCCTGAATTTGAATGTTTTCACTGATATTTTCATTTTGTTGTGGGGTTTGTCCAGCTTGTGCAGGCTGTGTTTTTATACCCGCAGATTTCGAATCAGTATCGGTTATAAGGTCTTGTCCACAATCAGAATCTGTAATTTTACCATCTTTGTTAATAATTATAGGCTTACACACCACGGGCTGTAATGTATCAACTGGCTTTTTTGGTAAATCATCGACAATAATAACATCCCCCAACGATAAGGATTCCAAACTGTCAGGAATTTGAAATCCTTGGTTTAATGCGGACGATTGTTGTTCTTTATCACGGGATATAACGATATTTCGCTTCTTATCTTGGTACACAGAATTTGTGTTTGCACGCAATTCATTCCCCACTGCCGGTCGCATTACCGAAAATACCATGCCCACAACAACAACGACATATCGTATATTTTGTATCATACCAAACCTTATTTTTACCGAATGGTTTTTATCACAGTTTGCTGAACAACAGAATCAGATAAAAACCCCACATATATAAACACAGCTAAAATGGCTAATATGGTAATAAATATAATAAATTTTAATAAAAACGACATCATGTTTCCCCAGTAAAAAAGTATTTATATGGTATTATACATTTTTTTGTCGTTTTTGCAGTACAAAAAATATATAATGTGTTTTATGAATAAAAAGGTATCAAAACAAAACATATCAACCCCCATATGCTTGGTGGGGATGCCAGGGGCGGGAAAATCTATCACAGGTCAAGAAGTCGCCAAATTGCTGGATTTACCCTTTTTTGATTCGGACACAGAAATCGAGACTGCCGCCAATATGCCCATTACAGATATATTTGCCCAGTATGGCGAAGACACCTTTCGCCAAGGCGAATGTCGGGTGATTAAGCGGTTATTATCCGCCCGCCCATGTGTGGTTGCCACAGGGGGCGGGGCATTTATCAATGACAGTACCCGTCACATCATTCAAACATACGCCACCAGTGTATATTTAAATGTACCATTGTCCACTTTATGGAAACGGGTACGCAAAAAATCACATCGCCCATTGCTGGCACAAACGGATGGTCACCAGCTTTTGGATAAAATGTATAAAACCCGTACGCCTATTTATCAATGTGCCCATATCAATGTATCATACAACAACGAAACCGCATCAGCAATTGCGAATCGTATAGCCCAAAAAATTTTAAAATATACCCGATGATAGTGCATAATCCCCCCCCTATCCCATCACAAAAAATTACCGTGCCATTAACGGAAAATCGCACCTATGACATCCACATCGGAAGCGGACTATTACAAACCATTGGCACGCATGCCCGTGTCATTACCCCACTGAATTATATCCTTATATTGGTCGATGCCAACGCTCAGCAAAAACCCTTTTTTACCACTGTGATAAACAGTTTAAATGCCGCAGGATTTACCCCCCGCATATACCCAGTACCCAGTGGGGAAAATTCAAAATCATTTAGCATGTACACACAGATTATGGAACAGATTTTGACACAAGGTATTGAACGCAAAACCGCCCTTATTGCCATGGGGGGGGGCGTTGTTGGGGACTTGGGTGGATTTATCGCATCCAGTTTGTTACGGGGTATCCCATTTATTCAAATTCCCACCACTTTATTATCCCAAGTGGACAGCTCTGTCGGCGGAAAAACAGGTATTAACGCACAGGCGGGCAAAAACTTGGTGGGGGCATTTTATCAGCCATCTGTGGTTATTATTGATATTGATACTTTACACACCCTACCCGCCCGTCATATGGCATCGGGATATGCGGAAATTGTCAAGTATGGGTGTATCATGAATGCCCCATTTTTTACATGGCTGTCGACAAATGGCGATCAGGTAGTCAATCGTAGTAATCCATCTGCTCTGATACACGCCATTCGTACCAGTTGTCAATGTAAAGCCGATATTATTGCCAAGGACGAACAAGAACATAATGTGCGGGCATTATTAAATCTGGGACATACTTTTGCACATGCGTTGGAAAACGCCACCAAATACAGCCCTGTATTATTACATGGCGAAGCTGTATCTGTGGGGATGGTGCTGGCATATAAAACCGCCATACACATGGGATTAAGTACAGATGCGGACTTGCAACAGGTGATAAATACCCTACGACTAGGGCGGCTAAAAACCAATTTGGGACAAGTGGATTTTACCTTTGATGCACATGTATTAACCGACGCAATGTACAAAGACAAAAAAGTATCACAAGGTAAAATTCGCTTTGTTATACCCCTTGGTATTGGTGATGCGGTTGTTACCGATGCGGTGAATATGGATTTTATCCAACACCTTTGGCACGATGAAGTTGGAGCACTCCTATGACTGCCGTTGAAATTATTATTCACATTATAAGCATTATTTTATTGATTGGCATATCTGGATCGTTTTCCGGCACAGAAACGGCGATTACCGCCGTCAGCAAAGCACGCCTGACTCGCCTCAGCAAAGACAACGACCGCAAAGCAACCGCATTATTACGGTTATTGGAAAACACGGAACAATTAATTGGAGTGCTGTTAATCGGTAATAACTTTGTCAATATCTTGGCGTCTGCGTTGGCAACCAGTTTGTTTTTGCACTTGTTTGGCGATGGTGGTGTGTTTGCCACCACCATAATTATGACCATACTCGTAGTCATTTTTGCCGAAGTATTGCCAAAAGTATATGCATTATCAAATTCAGAACGGATGGCATTGTTTATATATCCTATATTACAATATGTGGTTATCATATTGACCCCCTTTAATGTAGCAGTTATGGCTGTTGTCAAATTTCTTTTAAAACCCTTAGGGCTTGACAACAAAGATACCAGCCAAGAACAAGAAGAAGAATTACGGGGTGCCATCGAATTACATGATGGCGAAGACCCGGATTACAAACACGAACGGGATATGCTCCGTTCGATTATGGATTTAAATGATATGTCCATAAACGAATGCTTTACCCACCGTCAAAATGTTATCAGTATCGACACGAATGACAGTAATGATACCATTATCAACACTGTGGTCAATGCCCCCTGTTCACACTTTCCATTAACCGATGGCACAGAAAATATTATCGGTATTGTACGGGAAAAATCGCTGATGCAAGAATACCACTGCTACATTCAAAAAAACACCCCATTAAACCTGAAACACGCCACCCTAACCCCATGGTTTGTCCAAGAGAGCACTTCCATTTTGGACCAATTACAATCCTTTCGGAACACGGGCAATCACATGGCGATTGTGGTTGACGAATACGGATCATACATGGGGGTAATTACCCTAAAAGACATTTTACATGTCATTATCGGTGATGTACAAGAAACAGATTCCACCCCTAGTTTGCGGATGTTGTCAGACGGTACATATTTATTTGATGGTGATGAATCGATTCGCAATATCAATCGTGAACTAGATTGGGACATATGCGACGAAAACGCATTCACCATCGCAGGATACCTTATCCACCGATGCCAAGCATTGCCAAAAAAAGGTCAGGTGTTTCGTTTTGACAACATGGAATTTACCGTTGCCAAACGGGAACAACAACAAATTACCAAAATCCGCATCCGTTTAGTATCATAAAAAAATTACCCTGCGATAGTGGATAGTAAACCCTTAAACAAATACGCATTGATTATATAATGCTGTCAACTACCTGTGCCAACAGCAGCAGGTCTTCGTCTTGGTTTTGTAATCCATCCAACATGAAGCCCGCAGGCAAGTTATTTTTGCCCTGTCCCATCGGCAACGACACGGATGGTACGCCCACATTGCTTGCCATATCTGTATTGCGAATAACCGTTGGAAAGGTGGGGACTGTTTCCCCTTGTACAGTTATGGTTTCATCTTCGCCAATTTTTGGGGCAAGAACAGGTACAGTGGGCCATGCAATGGCATGTAATTGATTATCCGCCATAAAATGTGCATATGTGCGTTCCAACTCAGGTACCAAAACCTGTAAACTGGAATCGTAAGCTTGTTTTGAAATTGCCCCTTCACCGCTATGGGCTATTAATATACCCTTTACATCGGGACTGGTAACCTGTTCAATAAGGGTATCTAATGTAACACCCGAAGACCCTTGTTTAAGCCACGCTGTTAATGCTGGGTACACTTCATATAAGGATACGGGGAAACTGGTTTGTGCCACCAATTCTTGTATTTTTTGCAACGATACAGACACCAATGTAACGCCTGCATTTTCCAATTTATATAAGGCATTTTTATACAGAGACTGCACATCCGCATCCATAATACCCAAGCTGTCCGCATCTGGTACGCCCAATCTTATATCAGACAGGGCAGGTTGCGACACATTATCATAGGCTTTGGGTTTGTTCGCCATAATCGCATCCATGTTACACATATCGGATACATTTTGTGTCATGGGACCGGCGGTGTCCCGTGTGGAAGATATGGGGACAATACCATCGGATGGGTACCGCCCTGTGCTTGGGCGAAAACCATAAATACCACAAAACGCCGCAGGAATACGGGTCGATCCGCCGGTGTCTGTACCCACGCCCGCCCGTATATCATTTAAGGCAATGGCAACGGCGGTGCCGCCACTGCTCCCCCCAGAAACATGGGCGGTGTCATAGGGATTTTTTACCGCCCCCGCATGGGCATTATTACTGGTAATTCCAAAACACAATTCATGCAGATTGTTTTTCCCCCCTATTTTAAAGCCCGCATTACGCAAGCGGGCAATAACCGTTGCATCACGGTTCCCCCTATACCCTTGTAACGCTTTTGTACCAGCAGTAGTCGGGAAATCGATAGTTTCGATACAATCCTTTACGCCGATAACAAGTGCATCGTTATTTTGGGCATATGTGCCTAATATGATATTATCTTGTGTAATCCATTGGTTGTGTGTATTATTGCTCATAGTATTCTCCTTTAAATTATATTTCAATATATTTTAATATGTGGTGTTTGTCAAAACAAGATTTGTCCCATTGCTTGATAATTTTGCCGTGATCCATAACCAAAATGCGGGTACTGATTGCCATTGCCATCGTCACATTTTGCTCTGCCACCAAAATAGTATGGGTCGGATTATCGCATATGTGTTGTTTTAACAGCTCTGAAATCCGTTCAATGTTTTCCTGTTGTACCCCCTCAGAGGGTTCATCAAACATAAACAGTTTTGCCGACTGATTTAGGGTTCTGATAAAAGATAAGATTTTGCGTTCCCCCCCACTTAAAACACCTGCTTCCACTTCCCACCGTTCTTTAATGCGGGGAAAAGTGTCAAAAAATACCTGCTTTACACCTTGGTATTGGGTACCGATGTCTAAGTTATCCCCCACAGTCAGACTGGAAAAAACATTGGTATCTTGTGCCGACCACGCCATACCATATTTTTGCCGCTTAATATCGCTACATGCGGACACATCCCTATCTTTAAATATAATCTGTCCGCCCAATAAAGGGATATTACCAAATAAAGTTTTTAACAAAGTGGTTTTTCCCACCCCATTGCGTCCAATAATTGATACGATTTCTGATTCATATAAATCGAGATATAAATTGCGAATAACAGCTGTTTCTTGGTATCCAGACATCACATCAGCACAGTGTAATACAATATTTTTATCCATTATTTATGCCCCCCACGATATACTTCTTGTACCATCTTATTATTACGGATTTCGGTTAAAGTCCCTTCGGCTAATAAACTTCCATTGACCATCACAACAACTTTATCCGCCAGCTTATCAACAACTGTCATATCGTGTTCAACTATCAAAAAACCCGTCTGATAGCTTTTGTGCCACGCCCGAATTAAATCAATAACCAAATTTGTTTCAGCCACCCCCAAGCCTGCACAGGGTTCATCAAGCATAATAAAATCAGGTTTAGAGATAAACATTAGTATCAGTTCAAGTATCTGTTTTTGCCCTTGCGATAATACCCCTGCATACATGTGCAGATCTTTCAAAATATGCAAAGCGGGCTTAAAATCCGCTATTGCCTGCCAAGGGGCGTGTTGCAATAAACGATAATCCAACCACTGCATATATCGCAATTGTGATTTCCAAAATGCCATATTTATATTTTCCGCAACTGTCAAAGATGTAAATATAGTAGGGTTTTGAAATTTACGACCAATACCCTTATGAATCATGCCCCATATGGGCTTATTGTCCAGTCTGTGATCCCCATATTGTATAGATCCTCTTTTTACAGGCAAATTCCCCGTAATAGCGTTAACCAATGAGGTTTTTCCCGCCCCATTCGGTCCCAATACACAGGTAATTTCCCCTGAATAAAGTGTAGTGGACATACCTTCGAGTATCCGCACTGCCCCCATTTGCACATCCACATCCGTAACTTTTAAATCTTGGGATTGTGCCTGTTGGTTTAAATACGCAATATATTTGGGGGGGTGCGGATGTGCCATTTGCTGCGGTTTTAACCGACTGGGAAATATGAATGATACCGCTTGGCAGATACCATTAGGGAAGTATAATACCACCAAAATAAAACCTGTTGCCACCAACAGTTCCCACCATGGGATTTCGTTGCGTAAACTTTGACTTGCCATACCGACAACAACCGCCCCAATAATCGGTCCGACCACAGATGCCCGACCACCAATCGCCACCCAAATAAGTACTTCAGTAGCAAACACAAAACCCGCAACTTGGGGGGTAATAATACCTTGATGCAGGGCAAAAATGCCCCCTGCCACACCAGCTAAAAATGCCGATATAGCAAACGATAGCCCTTTTAGCACATGTGTTTTATATCCCAAAAATAACAATCGTTTTTCATCGTCTTGAATGGCACTGAATATAAGTCCCAAGGGGGTTTTTTCCAAATATTTTAATGCCATAACCAATACGGATATACATCCCAAAACACCCACATAAAAGTACACCGAAAAACTGTCAATCCCCTGTATAGGTACCATCACAAGACCGTTAAATCCGCCTGTAACCGCCGTCCATGACAATGCCACTTGTCCTGCCAATACAGCAAGGGCAAGGGTTATCATGGAAAAATTAGGGGATTGCCCAATCTGTGACATAAAAATCATTACTGCGATAATAAATGCCAACAAGGCAACCACCAATCCCCAAAATATCAACAAAGGAATAATTGCCCATATACTATTTATGGCAAACGCATTCAAAGTAATTGCCACCCCATACGCACTAATGGCAAAAAATATGGATTGCCCCAAGGGCAAAATTCCCGTACGCCCCCAACACAGATAAATACCCAATCCTGCAATGGCATATATAACAAACAATGCCATTTGATAAATTTCAAATCCTTCTAGGACAAATACAGATGTAAATAACAGCCCTAATACAACCGTTTCGATACGCCATAAATGGGATACAGATACACGCATTTTGTCCCCCTTATTTGCCTGACAACCCACGGGGACGACGCCATAAAATAAATACAGCCAACATTAACAAAATAACATAACCGCTTGTTTGATCAATCAACCATGAACTAACACTGTTGACAGTCCCAGCAACACCCCCGCCAAATACTAAGCCTGTAAAACTGCCTAGCCCCCCAATTACTAATGTGATAAACGACATGACCAAATAGTCTAATCCCAAAGTAGGATCCACACGGATATATGATGCCAGCAACACCCCCGATAAAGATGCCATACCACACCCACCAACAAATACCACAGTTGCCAAGCGACTGGTATTTACACCACAAGCACGGGCAAGATCTGGATTGTCGACCATTGCTTTGACCAATTTTGCATGGGAAGAACGATTATACCACCAAAAAAATATCACTGCAAATACAACTACAATGCCCATCACCAACAATCGTCCATCAGGATATATGGCACCAAATATATCTGTGCTACCGGTAATAGGGGCGGGTACATTGCGATATTGTTTGCCAAATATAAGTTCAATAACCTCCCTTAACAACAGGCTAATACCCCAAGTTGCCAACAACGAATCAAAGGGGCGACTGTAAAATCGCCAAATAATCAATCGCTCAGTTACAAACCCAATAATGCCCGCACTTAACACAGCAATCACAGGGGCAACAACAAAAGGCATGCCAAACAGGTTGGTAACAACAACGCTATACGCACCAATAGTGATAAATTCCCCATGTGCCATATTAATAATCCGCAATTGCCCAAAAATAATAGCTAATGGAAACGCAGTCATTACAATGACACAAATCATCCATAAAGTGTTAAGCAGTACTATCATACACAACCTGCCCGTATAATGCCAAGTAAGATATAGGGTTTATACCCCCATTATACAGAGCACATAGCCCCGGAATCCACCGTATCAAAACTGGTCATAACCTTAAATGCACCCTTTTGTGCTTCCGCCAAATAAATCGATTGATCCACATGACGATTGTGCATTACACTGCTACCCCGTGGACCGACGAACATGGTGCCTTCGGCATTTGCCATAAATGCGGGCGTGCTAACACTGCCGGATTTTTCCGCCAACGCACTTAACAACAAAATACCCTCGTACACAGATTCGCCCAATGCGTTTAATGGTGCCGCATCCGCCCCAAATTTAGCATTATATTGCATAACAAAAGCGTTATTCGATGGGGTGCTTATACTGGCAAAGTATCCTGCGGATGCCCATAACCCATTGGAATTCGCCGCCCCAATACCCATTAAGGTATTTTCTTCAATTAAAGTTCCCAAGCGGATGGCTTGTTTATCCAACCCCATTTGTGCAAAAGCAATATTAAAGCCAACGGAAGCACCGCCCACCAAGGTTATCAATACGGCATCGGCACCACTTGCCCTGATTTTTTGCAACGACGCATCAAAATTTGCCACTTCGAACGACAGGTATTCTTCACCCACCACGGAACCGCCTGTGGATGCAATATATTGCTTAGCTGCAACATTTGTATTACGGGGCCAGCTATAATCATTGCCGATTAAATACCATTTTTTCACAGATTTTTTTCTTGCCAAGTATGGAATAACCGGCTTGAGTTGTTGGGCGGGCGTTTCACCAACAACAAACATACCATTACCACATTCCCCACCTTCATATACAGGGGTATAAATATAAGGCACTCTGCCCCGTAAAGCTCCAGCAATCGCACTGCGAACCGCACTATCATTCATGCCAACCAACGCTTCCACACGGTCAGACGCCACCAATTTTAAAGCAGTATTAACAGCTTCGGCTGGGGGTGTACCCACATCGGCAAACACAGGTTCAACTGTCCGCCTTAATATACCCCCGTTTGCATTTAATTCATCAATCGCCAATACTGCACAGTTACGGCAAGACGGTCCGAATAATCCCGCCGGTCCGCTATCGGGCACCATAACACCGATTTTTAAAACAGATTTACCAAACGCAGGCATGCCCACCAAAGCACTTGATGCCACCATACCCGCCAACATATGACGACGAGTTAATTTTATGTTTTTTGTCATAATTTTTCCTTTCAAAATGTAATAATTGTTGCACATATACATGCTCATTGTTACATAACATAAAATGACACAAATTAAAAGATATTTTTTATAAAAATATAATATTTTTTATAATCATACTTTTAACTCATTGATAAAAATAAGGAAATAATTACCTTTTCTCTCCCATTTTTTGTTATTGATTATATTTTTTTACCATATTGCGGATTATTGCATTTGTCGACTGATTTAGGCTTCTGATAAAAGATACGACGAAAATACTTTAATGGCACGACTCAGGATACAGATGGGGTACAGATGATACACAGCATCTTATCATATTTACTTATGACAAGTAATACATACCTTTGATGTGCCATATAGTTCATCTATGTCTATTGGAGTGCTATCTGGTCTTAGGGCATTTTTTAAACGGCGTTTTTTTGCTCTTTCCATGCGTCTTTTGTAATCGGCTTTTATTTGGGTTACCCGTTCGGGTTTTGATAAGTCTTCTAGGGATTCACTTTGTGACCATGTGAAGGGGGTGCCTCCGTCAATGGCGGTTTTTTCATAGGATTTGGCTTCTTCAAAGGCTTCTGGATGTTTTTCCATTAAGTGTACCCACTCTATTTTGCGTTGGAAAAAACAGAAAGTACAGCCACTTCTTGATCGCCATTCGTAGTATTTTGGTAAGCCCAGTCCTGAATATTCTAAAATTGCCATTACACCATTTTTGTCGATGGCGTCGTCCCTGAATGGTAATTTAATCTTTAAATTTTCATCCCTTGATTGATATCCTTCACGGTATTCTTCATCACTGCGAATTGCCACATAAGAATAGACTGTATAGCCATCCTCTAAAAAGCCTTTAACCCATCGTTCAAAAGGTTGTAACTTCATACGAATAGTACACCAGCGGGCTTGTGCTGAAGGTAAAAAGTTATTGTGTTGTTCGAGCCAAAAGTCAAATCCACGGGCGGGGTTTAATCGTACAATGGGTCTGCCTAAGTATCCTTCTAGCATGGCAAGGTAAGAATATACTTCGGGCAATTCTTTACCTGTATCGGTGAAGAAATATTCTATATTTAAATCTGGGTAAGTATCCCGCATGTACACAGCTAAGGCAGAGGAATCTTTTCCACCCGATAAGCCTAATACATGTTTTTCTTTAGCCATCTTATTTATCTTTTACCTGTTTTTTTAATGCTTCTGCTAAAATTGAGATAGCTCTGTCTTTATCTACATTCTTTAAAATACTACAAATTTTATCTGTCAATTTAATATTTTGAGTGTTATGAATTAAATCGGTCAAATCATGTTCGGTTGCAAATCTGTCTTTTCCCGAACCTATCATAACCGAAATTGCCACCCGTGATGCCTGCTGTTTTGTTTTCACATAAGTATATAACTCCGCTTTTCTAAAAGCATTACACAATTCCGCAAGATTTAATTTTACTCTTTCAAAGTCCATGTCTATCCAATCATTTGTTGCCCCAACTGCAACTAAACCAGTGATGCCTTCAAGACACTGTCTTTCTATGCCCCCTTGTTTGTCCATTTGTATTTCTTTAAGGCGACGGGCAAAAGCAGGAACAAGTAAATCTGAATTGTCATTACTTTCTTGTTTGTTTATCTTAACAATTCCGCCGACTCTTAGCTGACTGACCTTTGTTGCCCGCTCATGTATTTTTTCGAGCGTTTCTAGGGTGAGTAGTCCTACTTGCAACTCATCCAATAACAATTGCCCGATTTCTTTTAAACGATCCGGATAAAATTGTTGGATTTCCATAAAGGTATCCTCAAACGCATCCGCTGTATCGTCCATATGATTACATATATTGGGGATATCGTCAAATAATAATTTATTCGGATCATTGGCACTTTTTATAGCATCTCTCAGACTGATTGCTTTTTTCGATAACATTTTTGTACGAAGTGTCCATTTGTTCAGACCTTCGAAAATCTTTACAATCGCCCTTGCTGTATCCAAAGGATTTTTCAAAGCATAGCCCATATTTGGATATATAATATTTATTTTTTTATTGATGGATTTTATAAAATCTGTGTTTTCTTGCGTAATATGAATCCACCGTATGGAAATTTTGGATGAAGTTTTTATCAAATATTCAATAAATAAATCGTCGACAAAAGGTCTGTATATGCCTTCTATGTATGTGGTTACCATGCTCTCACGGGTTTTTAAATACAAGGTTAACAAGATATTTACCATGCCTTTTTTAACACCTAGGGGATGGGATTGCCACAACTGTATAATTTCTGAAATATGTACATGTTCGATTTGTTGTTGTAAGTATAAATCTGTTTTATGCCATAAGTTTTGTAGTTTATATGTATTATCAGGCTCCAAAAACTCCCAAAAATCATCGCCTGTGTCTTTATATATTCCTGTGTTTTCTAGAAAAATTTTGTACAAACCCATTTCTGCTGGAAAACCCTTAAACCCTAATTGCTGTTCACCTTCTTTTAGTATCATAGCCTTAATTAAATTATTCGACGCTGTATTCGCACTGGCAGAGGGTTTGTCCCGGTTCATAAGTTCGCTTTTTATCCGTAATGCATCTGGATATATGTCCGTATCTATAATATCCGATATAACCGTGTTTAATATGGATATCGTTTTCTTTTTATGCGTTTTTTTAGTCCACTCACTACCATTATGCCATACATAATACCAGTTCGTTGAGATATGCAAGTTTTGCTGAATAGCATTGTTTAATGCTGTATTGGCATGGGTGATACGATCGTTTATTTCCCGCCTTGCCACCGCATCACCGCCTAAATCGGTTTTGTTATCCAGTATCCATTCGCAATATTTTAAGTCTTTTGTGCAATCAATAATATCTTGGGCATTATCGGCAAATGTAAACAAAATAGGATGGGATATTTTGGCTTTTTCCAAATTTGCACAAATATTTTTTTGCGTTGCTTTGCCCAGTAAAATAATCAAACATCCGTCCGCCCCCTTCGATAGGGCATGAGCAGTTGCATCTGCACATTGATCAGGTGTCATGATTTTAATATCAAACCATCGCAACGCCCCTGTGGTATGATAATGCTTTTTGGCTATGATAGGGCGAAGATTCATTGCTTGGGTAGTTTTTGTCGGGTCAATATCTTGTATTTTTAATTGTGCATCGGTTAATGCAACTTCCATATCAAAATCGCTACCTTCGTATAACGCATATAGGCTTTGATACTTTTTAAATATGAGTATAGACCACTGCGTTAGATCTTGTAATACGGATTGTAATATATCTATATGCACAACCGTTTTTAAACTATCCATATGGGCTTTTAGCCCTGATTGTCCCATAAACATATCCAGTAAAATAATAGTTTTTAATACCTGTACATGATAGATATCGCCCCCTTGTTTTTCACAGCGATTAAGGGATTCTAATCCCATAGCCCAACGGCTGGCATCCGCCGATGTCATAATAGATGGCTCTAAGTTAAAACGGATATAATCGTATAGTTTATCGGGAGTGTATAAAAATTCTGTATTATATTCGGTGGTTTGGATAAATTCTTTAAATCCCCCTGTTTCTGCGGATGTAAGAAATGCAAATATACTGCGTTGGTTTTGCCCAAAACGCCGTTTAGACAAAGGACCTAATAAGCATGTGGTAATCGGATGCAAGGGGAAAGTTTGCGATAAATTTGCGTGAATATGCGATTGTACACCCTGCTTATTGTCAGCAATCAGTTTCGATATATATTTAGAAGTATGTGTATACGATGTGGGGGTTTTGGGGGCGTTTATGGCTTTGGTAATAAGGGCAATCTGCTCTTCACCAGCCACATTGATGGCAAGGTCAATAAATCGTCCTTGTATTTTATTCCACTCGTTGCGGGTATTAGAATTTAGCGACCGCCCATATGCGTTAAACGATTGGTGTAATATGCCCACAATAATAATTTTACCATTACTGCGATTGGCAAGTTCCGCCAGTTGCTGAAAAATATGAATATCCCCATTGTTACGAATAGCAGAATCCAAAAACTTACCCATTTCATCAATGACCAGTACAACACCATCATTACGCTTTGATATACGATTTATGGCATCACAGATACTTTGTGAATCTTGTGTGACGATTTTTGTACCTTTGCAAAATTTTCGGATAGCATCAATTATAACAGTTACAGGATTTTCTGGACGACCAACCACAGGAATAAACGCTCGCCCTTTATTGTTAGGTAATAAAACGGATCTTATGTCATTATATACCTTATCACCCACCTGCTGTTTTGCCACCTTTATAAGGTCACTATCTAAGGACATAAACGCATTTAACAGTAACGCCAAACTGGATTTACCCACCCCATATGACCCTGTCCAAGTGAATGCACATTGTCCTGAATTTATATTTTTTGCCATATGAGACAGGACTTGTTTTGACGATTCAGGGCAGACAAAACCTTTTAGAATATCCACCGCTTTAATATCAGTGTTGATTTGTATAGACCGTTGAAAATGGTTATTTATGGTAACTTTTTCAGCGTACTTCATGGACGGGGTATTCCATATATTTGCTTTAATATGTCCATTGACACAGCACCATTTAATTGTAAATCATTCGGCTTTGATAGTTGTCTCAACCCCGCGGATTCACTATATTCTAGTCCCTTAATAACTGTATAGGCATCATACATGTATTGTGCCACATCTTCTTCAAATAGCAAAAACGCCCTACCGGGGGATCCCGGTTCGTTTGTTAGGACTTCTATGCTGATGGTATTATTTTCCTCATCATATTGTTGCCAAAATTGTACCAACGCATAGCAAAACACTTTTAGGGACAGTCCATTCTTTTTACCTCGATTAATATAATATTTACCGTCTGCTCCCTCAGATATTAAATGTAGTTCGGATAATAATGCCAATAATTGTTCTTCTTGTGATCGAGTATTATTGCGAGGGCAGTATAGCTGTATAAAGCAGTCTATATCTTTTTTGATGGTTGATGTGCTGTTTTTTTTCCAGTTTCGGTATTCTGTCAAGTCAACAATTTTCTTGCACAGAATATCTTTGTCAAAATCAGGGCGGATGTAATTGTTAAAAATATAATAAAAAGTCGTTGTCTGGGGATTAGACACAAGATGCCAATGTACAATCCAAATGCTAGCAGGATTTTCCATCCAAGGATCACCAATGTTTTCGTTAAACATGATCTTTGCATAATCGGACAGGACCAAATCATTATTTTGCGGTTTTAAAACCTGTGTTCTTTCTGCCCAAAACCGCATCGATTGTACCATGTTTTTACCTACCCCAAAAGTGGCTATAGCAGAATCATCTGTAAAAATAGATTTTACACTTTTATCTTTTTTTTGTTCATTTTCAATAACTTCATCGTATATTTTTTTCAACCAGCCATACCGTAATGGAAAGGTCTGATGTCCCGAAAAAGAAGGCGTATAATCCGCAGTACTATACAAGGGTCCTCTATCCATCAATTTTCCTGTCATATTTTCCTTATTAGAGTACCTTTTCAAAAGCACCCATATACTCTTTAACATGTATTTAAAATATTGTCTATTATTTTTTATGTTGCATTTTAGATTCACATGGTGTATATACTAATGTTGTAACTACATCCATCCGTTTAGGTTGGAGTGCGAGGCTCCTTGTGGAGCCTCTGCTTTTATGGAAGAAAAGTATTGAAAAAAGTCATTGCCTATATTGATGGTTTTAACCTGTATTATGGAAGCCTAAAAGGCACGCCATACAAATGGTTGGACTTAAGTATAATGCTTGGTCATTTGTTAGGTGATGGCTATCAAATTGTAAAAATTAAATTTTTTACCGCCAAAGTAAAGCAACATGCTGGTGACACCACTGTTCACTTACGACAATCTTATTATTTAAGGGCTTTGCAGGCATACATACCTAATATTGAAATTTGTTATGGGTATTTTTCCCGTCATAGCATTCGTATGCCAAATGCTTTTCCACCGCCCAATATGGTACAGGTGATTAAAACCGAAGAAAAAGGATCTGATGTAAACTTGGCGGTGCATATGTTGAATGATGCGTGGTTAAATACATACGATTGTGCGGTTTTGGTTTCAAATGACACAGACATGTCCGAATCTTTAAACTTAATCAAACGATACCACCCCAACAAGCAAATAGGTATTATTACCCCGGGTAATAGGGGAACTGCACATATATTAAGGCAACATGCGGATTTTATAAAACAAATTCGACAAGGTGTATTAAAAAACAGTCAATTACCCGATAATATCCCAAATACAAATATCAAAAAACCATCAGAATGGTAGTTATATGATATATTTGGATAATCAGGCAACAACCCCCCTAGACCCCGATGTGATACAAGCGATGTGCCCATATAGCAAAGGTGAATTGTTTGCCAACCCTCATTCGACTTCGTATATACTCGGCATACAATCTGCTGAAACCGTGGAAGAACATAGAACACAAGTGGCAGAATACCTAAGTGCATTACCATCAGAAATCATATTTACTTCGGGTGCGACAGAATCCAACAATATTGCCATCATTGGCACCGCCATAAAAGCACAAGAAAAAAATATCAATCGTTATAAGGTATTGGTATCAAGTACAGATCATAAATGTGTGCTAGGTGCTGTCCGTTTTGTTGAACAGCATTTTGGTATGCAAGCCATATATGTTCCCAATTTAAGATGTGGCACTGTGGACATAGACTTTATTAAACAACATATAAACGATCAAGCGTTACAAGTTTGTGTTATGGGAACCAATAATGAAATTGGCACCAATCAACCCATACAGGAAATAGGTGTATTATGTGCTGAACATGGTGTTAATTTTCATGTAGATATGGCACAGTCCGCATATACGAACATAGACCCTGTGGATTATAACATAACAACCATGAGTATATCGTCCCATAAAATATATGGACCAAAAGGCATAGGGTGCCTATATATAAACAGTTTTGATGCCCCCATAACACCATCCCCCATAATGTATGGAGGCGGTCAAGAAAATAATATCCGCCCCGGCACACTCCCCACCCCTTTAATAGTAGGTTTCGGCACAGCCACCAAAAAAATGGCGGCAGTACGAAAAACAGAACCTGCAAAGTTACAGGAATTACAGAATCTGTTCATAACAGAATTACAAAAAACAAATATCCCCTTCAACATAAACGGCACAATGAAAACCCGTCATCCCGGAAACATAAATATCGAATTCATAGGCATAAACGCAACCACACTATTAACAAAAATAGGACAACAAATATGTGCCTCCACAGGCTCAGCCTGCACCAGCGGAATACAAGAACCCTCACATGTATTAAAAGCAATCAACCTAACAACCCAACAATGCGACTCCTCCATACGCTTTTCAATTGGTAGGTTTACTACAAAACAAAATATTTTTGAAGGAATTCAAATAATAAAAATGAATATTTTAAGATAGCATCTAATAATTTTTTTCCTATTAAAATTAGATAACAATCTTACTATACTATATAAACCCTATTCCTCTGTCGTACTCTCATAATCTGCTTCTAGGTCCGGGAAATTGTATATACATTCTCTGCCCCATTTTAGATTTTCAGATTTTAAGTAATCTTGTAGGGTTATTTCTACTTCCTTATTTTTTTCTTGGTTTAATGCCAAGCGACCGAATTCGTATGCTCTGGATATTTCTTTTCTTAATAAAGTAACAGTATCGCTATCCGAAGCGGCTTTTTCATATGGGTTGCGGACTATAAAATCATATATAAATGCAATATGTTTTCCACCATATTTTCTAAGAATACGCCCCCTGCGTTGTACAAATTCTCTTGGGTCATTGGAACTTGCTGTAATAACCGTTGTTTGACACGACGGTATGTCTATTCCTTCGTCTAAACACTTCATCGCTAATAAAGCATCGATTCCACCATATGCAAAAGATCTTATCAACTCTTCTCTGTCATGAGAAGAAGTTCCTGATATTATTTTGGCAATACGCCATCCTTTATTATTCAGTATAGAGCTGATTTCCGAAATTTGACTATTTTGACCGTCGATAGTTTTTCCTGTACCACTATAAAACAAACACCCACCTTTGATAATTTTACCAGAAGAAATTAACTTTTTTAGTATAGTAATTTTATTTGAGGCATTAGCTACAATTTTTCTTAATTCCCTAATTCTAGATTGTACTGATTCAGAATCTATTTTCGGAGCATTCAACAACACAGCTAATTGATGGTTTTTCTTTTTATAGATTTCTGCTTCTTGCTCTGTTAAATTAACCACAATGGGATAATAATTATATGGCACTAATATCTTTTGTTGTAAAGCATTCTCTATTGTATAAATAGCAACAGGTGAATCTAGGTTGCCATATGCTTTAAACAGTTTTTTATTAGTCTTTGATCGTCTATAATGTTCTGGTGTTGCTGAAAGCCCCAATTTATAATAATATTCTGATATTTTATCTGTCATATCGTCCGATGTGTGTCCGTGGCACTCGTCCCCAATAAACATCATATTGTCGAAAGTACCTGTATTTTGTTGACGGATTTTTTCCATGATACCATTTTGAAAATCATCCATTAGAAAGGTATTTCTTACTGTTACAAAGGTGCATATTTTTTCTTCACCAAACGACATATCCGTAAATAAACTATTTAATCCTTTTCGCCACCCACCATTTCCACTGTGGCATTGTATGGGGTTAAAACCAAACTTCTTTAATTCTCTCGTCCATTGATTGGCTAAGTTGATTAGGGGTACCACAATAACGAGGTACTTTATCTTACCTTGTTGATATAAATGTACTGCTCCACATATGGCTGTAATAGTTTTACCTGATCCAGTGGCCAATTTTAATATACCTTTATAATCGTTGTTATACCAACGCTTTAATGCGTCTTGCTGGTGGTTTTGCAAAGAAAAATCTTTGCCATTAAATGTTTTTGGTATATGAGGTTCTTTAATATCATCAATTTTAATTTGGGTATCTTGGTACTCTTTATAATATGTATCTTTTATATCCTTAAAAAATTGACTAGGCATATAAGATGGAGATTTTGTTTTTAGGAAGGCGATTGTTTCTTCAGATATAGGGATAACAATTAATGTGTTAGTTGTGATTCCATTCCAATAAGCATCAAATTCTTGTTGTTTGTCCTGTACTCTGTCGAAATCTCTATCCGAGATATATACATCAAAAGATTCAATATTTTTATAGGTGCCATTAATGGTTTCATTCATAGACCCTGTGAAGGCTACTTTGTTATTATTTGAATCTGTGAATACACCAATCTTCAAATGAAACATTTCCGATTCAGTATTTGTTAGTGCAAATTTAATTTCTAATTGCCCCTTTGCTACTAAATATGTTACCAATTCAGCAATGGTGGGATCTTCTCGCCATAACTCTAAAAAAAGATGGGTTGAATGGTTATCATAATAGGATAAGTCTTGTTTTTTTAAGCCGTCTAATATGGCATCATATTCTGTGGGACTGACCGCAGAACCAATAATTAGTCTGATTTTGCCTTTATTATGTAAGAATACTTCTGTATGGATGAATATTTTTTGAAAAACTGCACTATTAAAATAACCAACGGCACGATCGTATAATACAGATTGCGTAAATGCAGGCACATAAAAATCTGTGATAAAATTATCTTTGATGGTTTGATAATTTCTTTTAAAATTACAAGAAAGTAAATCCCCCATTATTGTCACACCAGCATATTTTGAATGTTAGGTAATATAATATCTTCTAATGAGCAGGCATTTGGATTGGTCTTTAAAGCCACCCGTTCCCATTCTGCGATTATTTCAAGCCCTCCGTTGGCATATTCTTCAACGATTGTCAGCATAGTACCCCCATTTTCTTCTTTTAATGCTTTTGCAAACTCTTCTTTTTTGAGTTCCGCAGCAGCAATGAACAAAATATATTTTCTAGCAGAAATAGGATACCCTGCATTAGGATCATTGGATATTAACTGAGCATTGGCAATATCTTCTGTGTCTTCATTTTTTGATACTTGTACACGCTTTTTATATTTATAACCAATAAGTGCGGCAAAAATCAATACATCCAATAATCTTGGAAATAAAGTCCTAGAAACACCATCATCAGAGGGCTTGTCGCCACCTAATTTTTTAACAATCTCATTTTTGTATGATAACTCTCGTCTTAACGATCTGAAATTATCCATTATGCGTCCTCTATCGTTTGTATAACACTGTATTCAGCGTCTTTATTGTATTGCACTAATGTCAAATTTTGATTTCCTATCATTAGTATTTTGTTTGTGGCACTTCCTTTGCGGTAAGCTTGGATATAATACTGCTTTAGCCGATGTTTTTTTTGTTTAATACGCTCAATGAATTCCATTCCCCCTTGTGAAGAAGAAGTGAAGAATACAATTTGATTGGAATTTGCCAACAATAAATCCAAAGCGATTTTTCTATTTGTATCATCCAAATCTCCAAAAATTGAGTCTAAAATAAGGGGAGCCTCTGACCCCTGTAAAATCTGAAAATCAGAATTTTTTTTCACATTGTGGGAAAAATTCGTAATTGCTGTGGATATAGATAATCCTGCTATTTTCTTTTGTCCTGTAGATGGCTCTGGTATAGTTTGCCCACATTCATCTTGAAAGTTTGGTACCCAGTTTTCCTTATCCAGTACAATCTGCCAATTATCAGCTAAAATATCAACACAAGTGTTGCGAATAGATTCTTGGATAAAGTCATACGCCCTATCGAATTCTTCTTCTTTGGTATCCTCAATCCATCGAATTGCCTCTCTTAAAGAAGCAATTTTTAAGGCGTATTCACTGTTCCCTTGCTGAATCGTCTGGTCTTCTATCTTTTTTATTTTCGCTTTATATGACTGAATATCTTTTTCTGTCTGGGGTATATCACTTTTTACACTTGAAAGTTTTCCATTTTCTGTTTTCCACTTTTCTTGTAAGTCACGCCGATCTTTTTCTAATACGGAAATTGAGCTAATATCTTTTGCTTCTATTTCTTTTGATATGTCTTCCAGACGATTTTTACTATCAGAATATTCTTTATATGCATCTCTATAAGATTTTCTGTTTTTTAGTATATTGCCTTTACATGATTTGGATTGTGAAATATTGCTTATAATCTCAGTTAAATCCCGTTCACGATACTTTTGCCAATCTGGAGTGGCTAAGGGTATCAGAGATTCTATAATTTCTTTTTCAACAGACCCATCACATAATGGTGTGTTACAAATACATTTTTGTTCTTTTAATATTTTTTTAATAAGATCAGGTCCCCAAGGATAGGGTAATAAAGATTCAGTTGTTTGGTTCCCACCTTCATCTTGTAAATATTTCACATCCGCAACAATATCATTGGCTAATATTAAAGATATATTGGAGTAAAACTCCTTAAATGCCATGGTCTTATTTTTTTGATAGTGTTTTTTATAGGTATCTCTGGAGTTCTGAATCTCAACCCTACGCTCTTGTAATTCTTTAACCGCCTCATAATCTCGTAATTTTTTGTCTATTTCCTCAATTTTGGAGTCAATTTGTTGGATTTCATTTTCTGTTTTATTTTGCTGTTCTTTTTGTGTATCCAATTTATCTACAAATCTTTCTAATTCTTTATTATAGCATTCTAAATTATTTTGATTTTTTTCGTGCTTAATTTCTGCTTTTGTAAATTCTTTTTTAACATCGTTTAAATACCTTAATGCAGTATCCATATGATGAAAGCCAAACATTTTCTCCATTGAAAATTTTAATTTTTGTGTATTGGGTTTGACAATATCGTCCGCATGTTCCCCATCAAAAAAGAAAAATGGATATAAATCCTGTGGTAAAAAGTGATTTACAAAGACCTCTGCCCTAGGTTTTGGTGATAAAGAACCATCATCTTCAACTTTATAAACTTTTAGAGATGTTTTAAAAGAGCGTTGAAATTCACATTGCACATTTTCTTTTTCCACACGAATGGCAACTAAACAATCTGATGCCCCACTATGCACCAAATTGTCAATATCATTCGCAATAGGCGTATTACTCAGTGCATTCGGACCATAAAGGCACCATATAATGGCATAAAGCAAATTACTTTTACCAACACCATTTTCGCCATGTACAACAGTAACATCATCAGAAAAATCTATATGATATTCACCTTTAAAGCTACGAAAATCTTTAACTGTCAATCTTACTATTTGCATCGCTACTAATTCCGTCAATCATCAATCTTATATTTACAAGCCAACTATATCTATATCTATATTTAGTAATAGTAAATCTAAATAGTTGCGTATCAATTCTTTAATTGCTTTTTCTTCTTTGTCATCTACTATACCTCTAATTGCCTCTTTTGCCATAGTAATAGAAGCTTCAATTTGCTGATCTGTTAATTCAACCATACATACCCCCATTTATAAATCATTAAAACAACCACGACCATACCATAAAATATCATCTTGAGTCAATGTTTTTTTGCAATTTAAAAACCATTGTGATTAAATCGTCATTGATATTCTTTCAAGTATAAATAAAACTATGCCTAGAAATATAATTTTGAAATTTTTTGTAGGTATGTTTTTTGTATAGTTTTTTCGGTAAAAATACTATTTTTTTTGTTAAAATGGTATTTTATTTTTGCTAAAATACTGTTACATATAAAATATAGCGTGTTATATACACATCATAAAAAAATATAATGTACAGGAGAATACCATGATTGATACAGTACAAAAACCAGAAAACATTTTGGCGGGTAAAAACAGACCCTTTACGGGAAAGGAATTTTTAAACAGCCTGAATGACGACCGAAATGTATGGCTACATGGCAAAAAAATTGACAATGTTGCCGACCACCCTGCATTTTATAATGCCGCCCAATCCATTGCCCGCATGTATGATGCGTTACATACAGATCGAAAAAGTGGTGCCAATGTCATAAGTTGTGATACAGACACTGGTAATGGAGGTTTTACCCATAAATTTTTCCGCCGTAACCAAGACAAACAAGACATTATTGGACAACGGGATGCCATTGCAGAATGGGCGAAACTATCGTATGGTTGGATGGGGCGATCGCCTGATTATAAGGCTAGCCTTGTAAATGCAATGGGGGCGGGGGCATCGTTTTTTGGGGATTGTGCCAAACATGCGGAAGGCTGGTACAAACGGGCACAGGAAAATGTGTTACACATGAACCATGTCATTGTCAATCCCCCAGTGGACAGAAATCTGCCCGCATCCGCATGCAAAGATGTATTTATCACCATTGACAAAGAAACGGATGCGGGCATATGCGTATCTGGTGCCAAAGTGGTGGCAACGGGATCGGTTATTTCCCAATACAGTTTTGTGGGACAAACCGCAGCCATGCCCATTGATGACGACAGCATGGCGGTGGTGTTTATGGCAAACATGGCAAATCCAGGAGTAAAATTAATTTGTCGGGCATCTTATGAAGAAAATGTGGCCAAAACTTCTACTCCATTTGATTATCCATTGTCATCCCGTTTTGATGAAAATGATTCGATTATAGTATTCGAAAATGCGTTTATTCCATGGGAAGATGTGCTTATCCATCGGGATATTGATGCGGTGCGTAATTTTTATATCCACACGGGATATGTGCAGGCATTTTGTTTACAAGGATGTACCCGTTTGGCGGTTAAGTTGGATTTTATCGCTGGGCTGTTATCCAAATGTTTACAGGCGGCGGGGACTTATGAATTCCGTGGGGTCAAGGCACAACTGGGCGAAGTTATTGCATGGCGAAACACCCTGTGGGCGTTAAGCGATGCCATGGTGTACAATCCGGATTTACGCCGTGATACATATTTGCCCAATGCCCGCAGTGCCGCCGCATATCGGGTACAAGCCCCCGATGCGTATGTGAAAATTAAATCGATTATTGAATCCACTTTGACAAGTTCGTTGATTTATTTAAACGGATCCGCCCACGATTACAAGGATCCGGAAGTCGATGGGTATATTAACCAATATGTCCGTGGGGCAAATGGTATATCCGCCCATGAACGGATTAAATTGATGAAGTTAATGTGGGATGCCATGGGATCGGAATTTGGTGGACGGCACGAATTATACGAACGCAACTACGCCGGATCATTTGAAGAAATTCGTCTGCAATGTCTGTTCGGTGCCATGGGAAGTGGCGAAATGGCAAAAATGGACGCATTGGTCGACCAGTGCCTGTCCGATTACAACGAAAATGGATTTAAACCAGAAACAGTGTGGAAAAATGGATAATATAATGTATATTATATCGGCACAGTACGAAGCACGACATGCCAAACATGTGCAAGACATATGCATAGATACTGGCAAAACAGAACAACATGTATGCTGTCCATCGTCAAAACATAAAGTGGTTACCATATTAAAAAATCATGCGAATGTCCTTATAAACAAAAATGATCACTAATACGCCACAATTTCCCCAATATGGTATATATGGCATTCCTGCTACTGATGCCCCTGTGTCTTATTTTCACTTTGAAAATGCAAGGGATATTGCCATTTCGCATAATTGGGATTTTAAACCACATGTACATACATATCTGTATCAAATGATATGGGTAAAACGGGGTAAGGGGGTATTTTCCGCAGAAGGAAAACGCACACAATTTAATGGTAATTGGGTGGTATTTATCGCCCCAAATACCCTGCATTCTGTATCTTTTGCCGAAAATTCACAAATCTGGTCGTTGTATTTTAACCACGATTTTATGAATTTGGGACATATGGGCAATATGCTCAAAGATTTTATGGGCAATATCAGCCGTCCCATGTGTATGTATGTGGATATTCCCCCAACACATCAACAACTGTGGCATGACCTATTCACCCATATAAAACAAGAAGTTACCATGCCACATGCCCTTGGGCATAACGCTTGTATAAAATCTTGGGTGGCATTGCTATTAACCCAATTGATACGCATAGAAAACGCTAAAAAAACCGCCAACAACAAAAATATTTCCACCCCACAAGCAGAACGGGCAGAAAAAACTACCAACGCCTTTTTGCAGTTGTTAGAACAACATTATCAAAATCAGCACCGCATAGATTTTTACACCCAATCCTTATATATCAGCCCCGATACCTTAAATAACCACATACGGGCGGTGCTGGGCAGGACGCTGGCACAAGTTATTCGTGATAGGATTGTATTAGAAGCCAAACGCCAATTGTTATATGCCGATAAAAGCGTCAGCCAAGTAGCGGAAATATTACATTTTGACGATACATCCTATTTTGTAAGATTTTTTAAACGGGAAACAGGGATGACCCCCAAAATATACAAAAAACAACAAGGAATCAACGGACAAACAGGACATTATATATAACAAAAGATATGAAATTTATAATAACCGCTTTATTAAAATCAGAACAAATTAAGATATGGATAAAAAGGATTTAAAAAATTATATATTAAATATTTTATGCGAATATCATATATGGAAATTTATACTGAGAATATAACCATTAGATATGTAAATTAAGTGTGTTATAAATAGATATACATTCATAAACACAAAATATTTTAAAAAATATGTTGCCAAAAAATATTTAATATGTATAATAATATATATGCTTTATATTTTAAGGAGAAATCAATGACCTTTATACAAAATAAAAAATTATACGAATCAGAAGTTGTACGATTTAAATCTACACCTGCCATGCACTTTATCAATGGGGTACCCACCAAAGGGGCAAGCACAAAAACTTTTACCAATACCACCCCTTATGATAATTCCGCCTTATGCCAAGTGGTACAGGGGACGAATGCGGATGTAGATTCCGCTGTTGCTGGGGCAAAATCTGCGTTTACCAAATGGTCGACTATGTCTGGTAAACAGCGGGGGAAGATTTTGCATAAAATCGCCGATCTCATCGAACAGAACGCTGAAAAAATCGCCATATTGGAATCCATGGACAGCGGACAATCCATTAAATATATGTCCAAAGCAGCCATTCGTGGGGCGGCAAATTTCCGTTTTTTTGCGGACAAAGCACCCGAAGCAGAAAACGGTTTATCCCTGCCTGCGGAGGAACATATAAATTATACAGTACGGTATCCACTGGGTCCTGTGGCGGTTATTACCCCATGGAATACGCCATTTATGTTATCCACATGGAAAATTGCCCCTGCGTTGGCATCGGGATGTACAGTAGTACATAAGCCGGCGGAATGGTCACCTTTAACGGCGGTGCTGTTGGCGGAAATTTGCCATGAGGCGGGTTTGCCCAGTGGGGTATTAAACACAGTGCAAGGATATGGCGAAACGGTCGGTAAATACTTGACTGAACATGCGGATATTAAGGCCGTTGCGTTTGTAGGGGAATCCCAAACGGGATCCTTAATCATGGCACAAGGGGCACCCACCCTAAAACGGGTACACTTTGAATTGGGGGGGAAAAATCCTGTGGTTGTGTTTGACGATGCGGATTTGGATCGGGCGTTGGATGCGGTGGTATTTATGATTTACAGCCTCAATGGACAACGGTGCACTTCGTCAAGTCGTGTGCTTATCCAACACACCATATACGATGATTTTGTGGCAAAAATTCAAGATCGGGTGGCAAAATTGGTCGTAGGACACCCCTTAGACCCCGCCACAGAAGTGGGACCCTTAATTCACACAGAACATTATAATAAGGTCATGCAATATTTTGATATTGCCAAAACCGATGGGGCACATATTGCCATTGGCGGCACACAGCCCACTGGTTTAAAACAAGGATGCTTTGTTGCCCCCACTTTGTTTACACAAGCAACAAATAATATGCGTATTGCACAAGAAGAAATATTTGGTCCTGTATTAACCGCCATACCCTTTGCAAACGAAGCGGATGCCCTTTCCATTGCCAATGATACAGAATATGGATTATCCGCATATATATGGACAAATGACACTGGCAAATCGTTACGCATGGCACATAAAATAGAAGCCGGCATGGTATGGGTAAATTCGGAAAACAATCGCCACTTGCCATCCCCATTTGGCGGTGTAAAAGCCAGCGGTATCGGGCGGGATGGTGGCGATTATAGTTTCGATTTTTATATGGAAACAAAAAATATTTGTATATCTTTTGGCAAACACCGCGTGCCAAAAATTGGTAAATAATTATAAAGTAAAGGAGAAAAGTAATGCCAGTTCCAAGTTTTAATTTATACCCTGATTTTAATACTATTCGTCTGTCGCATGTATATTTAAATGTCGAAAACCTAAGTACATCAAAAAAGTTTTATACAGAAATTTTGGGGTTACAAATCACCGATGAAACCCCTAATCATGTATATTTAAGGGCAATGGAAGAACGGGGGCATCATTGCGTGATTTTACAAAAATCAAACGATGCAGGCACCGTCGAAGCCATGGGTTTTAAAGTCTTTTCCGAACAGGATTTGGACAAAGCGGAAAAATATTTTTCCCATAAGGGGTATCCCACCGAATGGGTGGATCGTCCACATCAAGGGCGTACTTTATTAACCCGTGATAATATTGGTATTCCCTTAGAATTTTATCATAAAATGGATCGTTTACCCCCTATACATCAAAAATATGCCCTATATCGTGGGGTAAAGCCATTGCGGATTGATCATTTTAACTGTTTCAGCCCCAATGTGGATGAATCCGTATCGTTTTACAACGATATTGGGTTTCGTGTAACCGAATATACAGAAGACGAAGATTCAAAACGCCTGTGGGCGGCGTGGTTACACCGCAAGGGAAATGTGCATGACATGGCGTTTACAAATGGCGTTGGTCCCCGTATGCACCATGTGGCATTTTGGGTGCCGACCCCCTTAAACATTATTGATTTATTGGATTTAATGTCCACAACCGGACACCTTGACAACATCGAGCGGGGACCCGGACGACATGGTATATCGAATGCCTTCTTTTTGTATATTCTTGATCCTGATGGACACCGTATCGAAATCTATTGTTCTGATTATCAAACGGTTGACCCAGATTTGGAACCGGTAAAATGGGATTTAAAAGACCCCACCCGTCAAACCTTATGGGGTGCCCCTGCCCCCAGAAGTTGGTTCGAACATGGGACTAAATTTGTGGGTACAGAAACGCAAGATTCTGACCTAAACGCAACCCCCATCATTGCCCCCTAAGCCATAGGAGAATAATATATGAAATTTGCCACTTACACATCCCAAAATGTACCCTTTTATGGGGCGGTAACAGACGAAGGTATGATTGCCTTGTCCCCTGATTTTCCAGAATGGGCAACCCTGTGCGATGTGGTTGCCAACCAAGGTTTACAAACCTTGACAACCCATGCACAGAAAAAATCCGTAACCCACCCAAACGGCATGTTCACATACGAAATTCCCATTCCTAATCCAGAAAAAATAATATGTGTAGGGGTAAACTTTCCCGCCCGTAATGCAGAATACAAAGACGGACAAGATGCCCCAAAAAACATGTCCTTATTTCCCCGCTTTGCACGATCTTTTACAGGACATAATTGTCCGCTTATTCGTCCAAAAGCATCGGATAAATTGGATTATGAAGGGGAAATTGCTGTTATCATTGGCAAAAAGGGACGATATATCAGCCAAACAGACGCATACGACCATATCGCAGGATTATCTTTGTGTAACGAAGGCACACTTCGGGATTGGGTACGACATGCAAAATTCAATGTGACCCAAGGCAAAAACTTTGACAATTCGGGGGCGATTGGTCCTTGGTTGGTACCATTTACCAATGCCAGCCAATTGGATGATGTGCGATTAACAACAACCGTTAATGGGGAATTAAGACAAGACGATCGCACCAGTCGTATGCTATTTCCAATCAGACGACAAATTGAATACATATCGACATTTACAACTTTGCAAGCAGGTGATATTATTATTACTGGTACCCCCACAGGGGCGGGGGCACGATTTGATCCACCAAAATTCCTGAAACCAGGGGATGTAATTGAAGTATCCGCCGAAGGTATCGGAACTTTGATAAATACTGTAAAGGATGAAGCGTAATGGTCTTACACCACCACCCTATGGACATTGCCAAGTTATTGTTCGAAGCAGAACAGACCTGTACCCAAATTAACATATTAACCGAATCCAATCCAGAAATGGATATGGACGATGCGTATGCGGTACAGGATATGCTTATCGAACATAAATTAAATGCCGGACAAAAAAAAATTGGGTGGAAAATTGGGCTGACTTCCAAGGCGATGCAATATGCCCTTAACATCGATATTCCCGATAGCGGAGTATTATTTGATAATATGGTATTTGAAAATGGCTGTATGGTGCCAAAAGGGCGATTTATTCAACCCCGTATCGAAGCAGAAATTGCCTTTGTTATGAAATCCGATGTAATGGGGGATACCATTACAGAAGACGATATATTAGACGCTACCGATTATATATCCCCCGCTTTGGAAATTTTGGACACACGTATTATCCGCCAAAATCCCATCACTAAAAACACCCGAAAAATTTTTGACACAATCGCCGATAATGCGGCAAATGCCGGGATTATTTTGGGGGATAAAAAATATAAACCCTCTGAAATAGATATGTGTTGGATAGGTGCCATTGTCAGCCGTGACAATCAAGTTGAAGAAACCGGATTGGGGGCAGGCGTATTAAATAATCCCATAACATCAGTCGTATGGCTGGCCAATCGATTGGCACAATATAACAACCACATTAAAGCAGGTGATATCGTATTATCAGGATCATTTATTCGCCCCATAGAAGCCCCAAGTAACAGCAAATTTTATGCCAATTTTGGTAATTTTGGATCTGTTACCTGTATTTTTGAATAATATAATTTTTAAGGAATCCGAATATGTCCATACCAAAAAATATATTTAAATATAATATTATTAATAACATACCACAAATGGGATGTTGGGCGGGCATGGCGGATGCGTATGGTACGGAAATTACCAGCACCGCCGGCTTTGATTGGTTATTGATTGATGGGGAACACGCCCCAAATGATATGCGTACAATTATGCACCAATTACAAATTGTTGAAAAATCCACCAGTGCACCCGTGGTGCGAATACCCGTAGGCGATCAAACTTTGATAAAACAAGTATTGGATATTGGGGCACAAACCCTACTTGTCCCCATGGTCGAAAATGCCGACCAAGCCCAAAAATTGGTGGAATATATCCATTATCCCCCCCTTGGTAAACGGGGGGTTGGGGCATCATTTGCCCGTGCATCCGCCTTTTCAAAAATTCCTATTACCGAATATCTAAAAACCGCAGGTAATGAAATTTGCCTGTTGGTACAAATTGAAAATCGGGCAGGATTGGCAAATCTGGACGATATTTTAACAGTAAATGGTATCGACGGTGTATTTATCGGTCCATCGGATTTATCGGCTGATATGGGGTATATTGGTAATCCATCCGCCCCCGAAGTACAAAACGCCGTCGACACCGCCTTAACCAAGATTATCGAATCAGAAAAATCAGCGGGTATATTAACCCTTGATTTGGGACTTGCTCAAAAATATATTAATATGGGGACAACATTCGTAGCAACAGGTGTGGATGTCATAGAATTTGCAAAATCTGTTCGGGTGTTGGCACAAAAATCGTTGGCACTGGTCAAACGGGCGGATGATACCCAAAAAAATACCCCCATATCCGGATATTAACACCAAAGGATACAACCATGCCCCATTTCATAGCAGAATATTCCAAAAACTTGGACGATAAAATTGATTTCGATGCGTTTTTTACAGCCATTATTGACACTATGGTGACAACAGGCATATTTCCGTTAGGTGGCATTCGATGCCGTGCCATTCCCGTGTCACATTACCGTATTGCCACCGGTGATAAAAAATTTGAATACATACATATGACCCTTAAAATAGGTGCAGGACGGGATGCAGATATTAAGAAAATGGCGGGCGATAAAATATTTGCCACTATCACAGACCAATTACAACAAATATATGACGACAATCTTATCGCTATATCATTTGAAATTGTTGAACTGGACCCGATTTTAAATTACAAAAAAAACAACATTCATACTTATTTACAGACACAAGGAGACTCCGCATAAGTAATGTGTTGAAAAAGTTATAAATTTTGTTATACCATATGGGTTTAAAAACATCCCATTTTAAACATATCAAGCAATATTTAAGCAAATATATTACAAAATAAAAAAAAATTGACACTATAAACCAAATCTTATATACTCACGGTGAAAAAAACAGACCTTATGGGAAGGTCTCACAGGGATAATACATTATGACACATAAAAATTTAACAGATTTATTATCAGACAAAACCCTACTGGCAACCAAAGCCTATGTGGGGGGGGAATGGATTGATGCGGACGATGGTGCTGCATTTGATGTAACCAATCCCGCAACAGGCGAAATTATTGCATCATTGCCCCATTTAAAGCGAACAGAAACCGCACGGGCAATAGCATCAGCAAAAATTGCCCAAAAAAAATGGGCAAAAATAACCGCAAAACAACGGGCAAATATATTACGCAAATTATATGATTTAATGTTGGAAAATGCCGAAGATCTTGGAAAAATCTTAACCGCTGAAATGGGAAAGCCCTTAACAGAAGCCATAGGCGAAATTCAATATGGGGCATCTTTTATTGAATGGTTCGCCGAAGAAGGCAAACGCCTGTATGGGGAAACCATCCCCCCCCACATGGAGGATAAGCGCATTACTGTATTACGCCAACCTGTGGGGGTGGTATCGGCGATTACCCCATGGAATTTTCCAAATGCTATGATTACCCGTAAAATGGCACCCGCATTGGCATCAGGGTGTGCATTTGTATGTTTACCCGCATCGGCAACGCCCTTGTCCGCACTTGCCATGGGGGTATTGGCGGATCGGGCGGGATTACCAAAGGGTATATTATCGATTCTTTGTTCCCAATCTTCTAGCAAAGTGGGATTGGAATTTTGTGAAAATGAAACCGTAAGAAAATTGTCATTCACGGGGTCCACACAAGTGGGTCGCATTCTAATGCGTCAAGGGGCGGATCAGATTATGAAGATGTCCATGGAATTGGGGGGAAATGCCCCATTTATCGTGTTTGAAGATGCAGATATTGACAAAGCGGTTGAAGGGGCAATGATTTGCAAATTCCGTAACAATGGACAAACCTGTGTCTGTGCCAACCGTATTTATGTACAATCGGGCATATACGATATTTTCGCCAAAAAATTAACAGAAAAAGTACATAATCTTAAAATTGGCAATGGATTTGAAGAGGGTGTCCATATGGGTCCATTAATTAACACATCCGCCGTTGAAAAAGTGCAACAACACATTGCAGATGCCATACAAAAAGGGGGGGAAATTATATGTGGGGGAAAACCTCACACAATAGGGGGCACATATTTTGAGCCGACCATTATTACCGGCGTTACCCAAGATATGATGGTTGCGACCGATGAAACTTTTGGTCCATTAGCACCTTTATTTAAATTCGAAACTGAAAACGAAGTTATCGAATACGCTAATAATACTATATATGGATTGGCATCCTATTTTTATACAGAAAATCTTAGCCGTGCCATTCGGGTACAAGAAAATCTAGAGTATGGTATCGTTGGGGTAAATACAGGGATTATATCAACCGAAATGGCACCCTTTGGGGGCATCAAACAATCGGGACTGGGTCGAGAAGGATCAAAACACGGCTTAGATGACTATGTAGAATTAAAATACATCTGTACTTCCATTTAAATAATATGTTTTCATAATTAAATAAGAAAAATGTAACAAATCACATATTAGATCGTATCCATAACCTATTTGATGGAGATTTTAGTAGTAGGTTAACATATAAGGAATTGGTAAACTAATTGAAAAATGAAGTTAAATATATAAATTCCAAAAAATATGTAAATCTTAGGGAAAGATATGTCAAAAAAACCATCTGTGGATAAAATCTTACATCTCAGCAAAACCGATATGGATGTGGTCAACAGCCTGATTATCAAAAATATGCAGTCTGATGTCCCCCTTATTCCGCAACTGGCGGCACATTTAATCGACGCTGGGGGCAAGCGGCTACGCCCTATGTTGACATGTCTTACCGCCCGTATGTGTGGCATTGATATGGACATAATACAACAAAATCAAACCACCTTATATGCCACTTGTGTGGAATTTATCCATACAGCAACTTTGTTACACGATGATGTAATTGACGAAAGCGATATACGACGGGGGCAACAATCTGCCCATAAGGTATGGGGTAATCAGGCAACTGTATTGGTTGGGGATTTTTTGTTTTCACGGGCGTTTGATTTGATGGCAACCGCAGAAAATACACGGGCAACTCAGGTATTATCAAATGCTTCGTGCCGTTTGGCAGAAGGGGAAATCTTACAGCTATCGACCACACAGAACATGAATACAACGATCCATATGTACTTGGATATGATTAAAGCAAAAACCGCCGTTTTATTCGCTGCCGCCGCCAAAATCGGGGGCGTAATTAGTAACCAACCCATGCCCATATGTGATACCTTATATATGTATGGGGAATCACTGGGTGTTGCGTTTCAAATGATTGACGATGCATTGGATTACAGTGTTAATGGGGATACCATAGGCAAAAATGTTGGCGATGATTTTAAAGAAGGCAAAATCACCTTACCTGTGCTAGCAGTTATGGAAAATTGTACCCCAAATGAAAAACAATTTTTAACCTGTACTATGGGCGATCGCCAACAAACAGAGGGGGATTTTGAAATTATGATGGGTTTAATGGAAAAATATGACGCCATCCCATATACTCTTGATATGGCAAAAACCTATGGCGATAAAGCCAAACAAAGTCTGCAATCCTTACCATACGATAACGATTATAAACACGCCCTATCAGAAATGGTCGATTATAGCATACATCGGGCATATTGATTGCATAAAGTCCAACAAAAAAATAACAGGGGTATCCCAAACTTATAATATGTAATCGAATTATTTTAAACCTAGCCAAATACCAACTAAAATTAAAAGTCCACCGGATACCCAGTCGACGATGTGTTGGTTTTTTAAGGCTCTGTATAGGACCTGTCCGCCAAAAGCGTATATGGATAAGGCGATTGTTTCTGATATTAAAACAATCGGCAACATAATTAAAAATTGGTTTATCAGCGGGTTGTCGATATTGATAAATTGTGGAAAAAATATACCAAAAAACAATATGGCCTTGGGGTTTGTAATAATGGCAATAAAGCCCAGTTTTAAAAAATATGTATCGCTGGTGGATTTATATACGCTGTATGTGGTATTGTCATTTACCGCTTGTTTTTTGCTGATAATGGCTGATACCCCCAAATATATCAAATATGCGGATCCTATATATTGTGCAGTTGACAAAGCGGATGGGTACTGGGACAAAAATGCCCCGATGCCAATCATCGACAACACCACATAAATGCACAACCCCATCAAATCGCCCAACCCTGTAAAAGCCGATTTACGAAGCCCCATCGCCAATGAAGAATTTAATGCCAAAGTCATACAAGGTCCCGGTGTCAAGCTTATTAAAAACACGGTTATAATAAACTCAGGTACCATCAATCATCCCGTTGATCTTTAAGAAAATCCGGTAGTTCAGAAACACTGGTCATTGTATTATTCATATCCGATTTTGTCGTCGTGTGTTGGGGTGTGTCGGGGGCGGTGGATTTTTTTTGCGTACTCCCCCCACTTTTGCTAAGAAAACTGAATAATCCACCACTTTTTTTGGGGGGGTCTTGAAATAAACTGTCTTGGTTAAAATCAAGACCATCAGGTTTTATGGTAGCAATATCTTTATCATCAGATGTTTTATGTTCAGGGTCCGAGGGGGGAATGTCATCCCCAATATCTGAATTTTGCCCAGTTTCGGGTGTTATATCCGTTGGTTCCATATTTTCTGAGGATACATCATCAGTATCGGCTTGTGCCGATTGCAAAGACGAAGGTGTTTCTGTGTCCGATTCAATGATAGACTCGGGGGTATCTGCATCCACATTCACGGGTTCCAATTTATTCAAATACTCAAAATCACCGCCTGTATTTACATTTGTATCCATATTAGGTGTGGTGGGCACCGATAGTTCAGGGGACACAACCTGTTGTCCGATTTGCGTTACCCTAGTCGCTTTGGCTTGATTAGATATACCCGTTGCTAATACAGATACACGGATAATATCACTAAATTCTGGGCTGTCATCTAATGACATACCAAATATCACATGGGCATCCGCATGTACAGACCCTCGCACTGTATCACACGCCTTGAGCATATCCATAAATGACAGATTTTTTGATGCGGTCACATTTACCAATACGGCCTGTGCTTCGGCAATATTATTGTGTTCTAACAGGCTGTTGGAAATAGCCTGTTGTGCGGCTATTTCTGCGGTTTTTTCTTCACATTCGGACTTGCTGACTTCACCAATACCAATAATCGCCTTACCAGACTCTTTTACCACCGCCCGAATATCGTTAAAGTCTAAGTTAATTTTCCCGGGCTTTAATGTCAAATCCGCCACCGCCCGTACACCCATTAACAATACATCATCAACCTTTTTTAACGCATCCTCAAAGGTGGCATCTGGGGAAACCAAGCTGATTAAGTTTTCATTGGGAATAACAATTACCGTATCCACATATTTTTGCAATTCTTCAATGCCATCTTCCGCCACTTTCATACGGTGGGTATTTTCAAAAGCAAATGGCTTTGACACAACACAAACACAAACAATGCCTTTGTCTTTTATCATTTCGGCAATCACAGGGGACGCCCCTGTGCCCGTGCCACCACCCATGCCGACCGATAAGAACACCATATCCGCCCCATCGACAAATTTTTCGATATCTTGGATATTTTCTTCTGCTGCCTTACGCCCCAATTCCGGATCGCCCCCCGCCCCCAGTCCATTGGTTAATTTTTCACCTAGTAAAAACTTATCTTCACACGGGGACAATTTTAATGCCTGTGAATCCGTATTACAAACACAAAATTCACAACCTTCTAAGTTTTGTTCAATCATGTTTTTAACGGCGTTGCTCCCCCCCCCACCAATACCAATAACCACTATCCGTAGTCTATCTTTTTCAATTGAAATGCCATCCAGCATAAAGATTCTCCATAAAAAAATAAAGTAAAACACAAATTTGAACAAGTGTACAATATATTCAGTGTGATGGCAATAGTTATTATAGGATAACAAGTAATCTGTTATAATAATATAAAATGATATATATACTGTATAATATTATGAAAATTAAATACCATTTTTAAGATATGGTTTTATTTTTTCCTTGAATTTTACCAAATCCGCCCCTTTCAATTGTTGTCCCGAAGGTAATTTCATCGTTCTGGAATTTATGTGTTTACCATTTCTAATGACTTCGTAATGCAGGTGGGGACCAGTTGAACGCCCTGTACTTCCCACATAGCCAATAACTTGTCCTTGTTTTATACGGGTGCCTCTACGCACGCCACGGGCGATACCGCTCATATGGGCATAGGCGGTTTTGTATGCATTATTATGGCGGATACGCATGTAAATACCATAACTTCCCCATCGCCCTGCCCGTTCGACCACCCCATCACCGGCGGCAAATATAGGCGTACCTGTGGGGGCGGCAAAGTCTGTCCCTTTGTGCATTTTTGTATATCCCAAAATAGGGTGTCTGCGTTTGCCAAACCCAGACGATAATCGTGCCCCTTCGATCGGGGTCTTCATTAACGCTTTGCGTCCAGATTTTCCCGTGTGATCGTAATAATCCGCATTACCTTTGTTATCGATATAATAATAATAGCGTTTAAGGTTTCCGCCTAATGTGGATAATTCAGCGACCAAAATATCCCCAGATTTTGCATATTTTTTGTCTTCGCCCACAAATTCTTGATATATAATATCGAATGTATCGCTTTTGTAAATATCACGCTGAAAATCCGTATCGAAGCTAAACAAATTGATAAAATCACTAATGGTTTGTTGGTTGATGCCTGCTTTATTCATCGCCACATATAACGACAAATCAATATCACCAGAGTGCTGTTTGGTTATCGAGGTTAGTTTGCGTTTTATGATTTCTTGACTATATGTATTGGTATCTTTATCCCATACAACGGATACAAGCTGTTCTTGGTCGACTTCCAATTTTAAGGACACCACCGATGCCATTTCATAAGGGGTATCCCCCCCAATAATGCCCAGTGTTAATTTTTGCCCCACTTTCACAAAACGGGAAGAAAACACTTTGTTCATGGCATTGATTGTTGCCGTGCGATTACCCACATTATAAGCGGCTAAAATATTGATTAAAGAATCGCCTTTTTTAATTATATAATCGAAAACAAATGGGGTATTTAGTGCCTGATTATCAAATTGTGTATCAGATATATTACCCAAATTTGCCGTATGGATTTTACTTGTCCCCCCCATCTCAAATTCATAATAAGCAAGGGATTGTTTATCGGAAAACAGATATATCCCCCCTACAATCATTCCCAAAACCAGTACCAAAACCCCAATAACAAACGCCACAATACGCCACCGTCTGCCATAATGTATGTTATCATGAGATATGGGCGATTTTGTTATACATTTTCGACCATTTTGCCGAAAAACCCATAAAATTGTCTTTAAAAGCCATTTAAATCCCCTGAAAAAAGCAAATATTTTACCAAATATTATATATAAAATCCGCTTTATCTTTTGCTTATCCCCAAAAAATTTTCGCCACTTTCCCACATGGGATATGGTTTGTTGGTTGCGAATATCTTGTATCAGAGATTCGATATGTGTATCGATATTTTTGTTGTTGTTATCCATGATTAAAAAGTTTCTTCCAATTCGTCAATAAAGCCACCGATAACCGACAGCCCTGTTTTCCAAAACTGCGGATCGGCGGTGTTTAAGCCAAAATCTGCAACTAACTGATTATGGCGTTTTGTACCACCTGAGCGGAGCATATCCATATATTTTTGTTCAAAATTTTCCTGTCCATTTTTATATTGGGTATAAATTGCATTTACCAAACAATCGCCAAACGCATACGCATACACATAAAATGGCGAATGGATAAAATGGGGAATATATGCCCAAAATACTTTATAATAATCCCCATATTCAAAAGCATCCCCCAGGGAATTTTTCGATACTTGCAACCAATATTCACCCAGCTGTTCGGCACTGATTTCCCCATAACGACGGTTTTTGTGTACCAACTCTTCGAATTGATAAAATGATATTTGCCGTACCACAGTGTTTATCATGTCTTCCACCTTGCCCGCCAACAAAATACGGCGTTTTTCGGGGTTGGTTTCATTGTCAATCAAATTGCGGAAAGTCAACATTTCCCCAAATACACTAGCAGTTTCGGCCAAAATAAGGGGTGTTTGTGATTTTAAATACCCTTGTTCGGATGCCAACATTTGATGCACCCCATGTCCTAATTCGTGGGCAAGAGTCATAATATCACGATTTTTACCCAAATAATTTAACATTAAATATGGATGCACAGATGGCACACACGGATGGGCAAATGCCCCACTGCGTTTGCCATCTTTTGCCCCCACATCAATCCAGCGGTTATCAAAAAATTGCTTTGCCAGTATGTACAAATCTTCGCTGAATTCTCGATAGGATTTTAACACCATGCCCACCGCATCCGCATATGGAACAATACGGTCGTCTGATGCGGGCAAAGGGGCGTTTCTGTCCCACATTTGCAAGGTGTCGACGCCCATCCACTTGGCCTTTAATGTATAATAGCGATGGGAAATATCTGGGTATGCGTCGCTGACCGATTGTACCAATGCGTCAACCACTTCATCTTCGACCAAATTGGACATATTGCGGGCGGATACAGGACGGGGGTATCCCCGAAATGTATCAGAAATCGCCTTATCCTTTGCCAAAGTATTGGTAATTAGGCTTAATACTGGTAAATTATCATTTAATACACGACTCAGTTCCATGGTGGCTTTTTTACGAGTATCCGCATTTGTATCCCCCATTAAAGTTAACACTTGGCTTTCGTTTAAAGTTTGCCCATCAATATTGAATTGTAACCCCGCCATAGTTTGAGTAAACAGTCGTTGCCACGCACTGGCACCTGTGGTGGATTTTACATGCAGAATTTCTTCGACTGCATCGGATAATTGATGTTGCCGGTCCATCCTTCCATCATGGATAACCGTTTCATAATATTTTAAAGTATCGCTGGACGCCAATTTTTCCGTAATTGATTCATCAGATAATTTTTTTATTTCCAAGTCAAAAAATAAAATGTGTGTGGAAATATCGGTCAAACAATCCATCATATTTTGATAAAATGCCCCGACTTCTGGGCTGATACAATTTGTAGCATGCAATAACCCTGCATACGACATCACCTTGTGCATGCGTTCGGACATCCGTTCATATTCTTGAAATGCTGTGTATAAGCCATCCCCTGACAGGGATTCAAAAGTACCTTTATAAGTATTTTCAAATTGTACCGCATCCGCTTGCAACATATCCAAATCAGATTGCAGTTGCGGATCGTCCATGGATTGATATAAATCGCTTAAATCCCATTCTGGTAAATTTTGCAATGCCATATCTGACATATTGGTATGTTCCCCTAATTTAAATAATACAAAAATTATATAACCATTCTGAAAAAAAATATTTTTTCATGTAAGTATTGCCATGTAATAAAAACATTCCTATAATACGATAAATACACTTTATACACAATGCGAAAATAAAGAATAGGGAACATTATTATGTATAAGCATCTGTTGGATTTACTTTTCACACAACAACAAAAATATCCTGATAAAATGTATTGCCACACAAAATACGACTGTACCGATTGGACGGGGCTGACTTATACAGAAATGAAAAACCAGATTTTAACCATCGCTAGTGCCCTAAAACAAGGTGGTTTAAAACGGGGGGATCGCATTATAATTTTATCCGAATCTCGTAATGAATGGTTGGTGGCGGATTTGGCAATTATGTTAATCGGTGCCATATCCGTACCTGTATACACCACCAACACAGAAAATGACCATTCATATATCATTACAGACAGCGGGGCAAAGGCGGCGTTTATATCAAATGCTAAATTGGCACAAGTATTTTTATCCGCATCGATACGATTAAATTTAAATACTATTTTTAGCTTTGATACCATCGAAGGTATCCCCACCCAATCGGCAACCCTTACCCATTGGAACGATATGTTACAAACCCCCATCACGGATGACATTAAAACAGACCTTATCGAATTAAAAGCCGATGATACAGCATGCCTTATTTATACTTCGGGGACTTCGGGCAATCCCAAGGGGGTGATGTTAAGCCACCGATCGATTATGACAAATGTTATTGGGGCGGTGGATGTTATCAGGGAATTTAACAAACCCATGCATATGTTTACATTGGTATCGTTTTTGCCATTATCCCATTCATATGAACACACGGTGGGCGTGTTCTTAATGACCGCCATTGGGGGGCAGATTTATTTTACCCCATCCCTTGATAAATTATTACCCACCATACAGGAGGTAAAGCCCCATTTTGTAACCTGTGTACCCAGGTTATATGAAATGATTCGAACCCGTATTTTAAATGGGATACAAGAATCCTCCCCACTCAAACAAAAATTGTTATATCGTACCTTGGAATTGGGACAAAAAAAATATGAAGCCCCCCACAGTTTGAACTTAAAAGAACGCATCACCAATAAAATATTGGATGTATTAATCCGCAAAAAAATTCAAAAACGGTTTGGTGGAAATATCACCGCTTTTGTATCTGGGGGTGCCCCCTTACCTTATGACATAGGGGTATTCTTTATGGCCTTAAACCTGACTATTTTACAAGGATATGGACAAACAGAAGCCAGCCCTTTAATCAGCGTAACCCGTCCGAAAAACAATAATATTCGCAGCGTAGGTCCCGCCTTGCGAGGTGTGGATGTAAAAATCGCTGATGATGGTGAAATTTTGGTCAAAGGCGATTTGTTAATGCAAGGATATTGGAATAAACCAGAAGATACAGCAAATACTATTATTAATGGGTGGTTATATACAGGGGATGTGGGTAAAATTGGCGATGATGGCAATATTTATATCACCGACCGTAAAAAGGATATTATTGTTAACACAGGCGGTGATAACATTGCCCCACAACGCATTGAAGGCATTTTATGCCTTACCCCTGAAATAGACCAGTGCATGATATATGGCGACCAAAAACCTCATTTGGTGGCGTTAATTGTCCCCAGTGCATATTTGTTACAACAATATCCCAAAAATCCAGATGGCACAGTCAATAGGGATTTAAAAATCTGTATTGACACCATTGTACAAGGCGTCAATAAATCCTTATCCCCCATGGAAAAAATCCGTAATTTCACCGTGTTATACAACGCTTTTACCATGGAAAATAAGTTAATGACAACCACTTTAAAAATTCGCAGAAAACCAATTATAGAAAAGTATTACAATACACTAGAAAATATGTATTAGGCAGCATTCATAAAAGTGTTTTCATTAAGATTTAAGAATACATAGATTAAAACCAAAGTCTATAACTTAAAGTACACTGTTTACTGTCTGAACAATGGGGGACACTTATGATTGTATATTTAAGGGGCTACTGTCTCTTGTGCGGTACGATGTTTATTTTCCTGCATGTTGCAACCGCATTTTGTCAAATCAATTTATATTGATTTGACTATATCGTACGCATAATTATCTTTTTTTGTACATATTATGGGGTGTTTTTTTGTATATACTGTGTTAGTATTCTATTCATGATATTACGACGATTATTTTTGTGGGTATTTAGCATATTGGTTGTGCTAGTATTAGGTATAACAGGATTTATATATTATACCTTAGCCAGTAACAAAGGGTTTTCGTCAAAATATTTTACCGAATATGTTACCGCAAAAATTACCGAAGAAATACAAAATCACCTGCCAAATGCAACTATTTCCTTGGGCGATACGAAAATTTTCTTAAACATTCAGCAATTTGCCATTGGCGTACAGCTAGAAGATGTGGAAATTGTTGTGCCTAATACCTTGTCCGCATCGTTAAATACCCTACAAACTGCCATCGGCATTAACGACTTAATACGCCTTGAAATTGTTATCGATAATATGCACTTACAAGATGGAACTGTTACATACACAAAAACCAAAAATGACGCACCACAAAATACGCAAATTGAATTAAACACTGTACCTTCGACCGAAACCGATATAAATACACATATGGATGCCAATAAAAAAATTGCCAACATAGTATCAACAGTTGGGTATCAAATGACAACACAGCTGAGAAAACTTATAAACACCACCGCCGAAAATGTTACCATATCTTATAAAGACAAAGACATGTGGGCAAAAATACAACTAGATACATTGGATTTTAATAACAAAAAAAACACACAGTACTTATCATATGTGGCGGATATCGATACACATTTTGTGGAAAATCCGTTTAACTTCGGTACAGTACAGGGGACCATGGAATCCATATTCAGCCCCGAAAAAATCGACATAAAAATGACAACAAAAGGTATCACCCGTGATTTTATCAGCGGAATTGATATGTCATATAACAAAACAGATGCCACCATAACAGGGGATTTTTATAACCAAATCAACGACACAAAATTGGTCACATTTGTCCGTTCATTCGTGCCCTTTGTCAAGGCAAACACTTCCTTAGCAGTTAATGGACAAACAGATGGATATAACTTCCAATCGGGCGGGGTGTTACATGTGGATTATAAGGCGGATTCCTATTACGGGAACGCCAGTTTAACCAACATCAACAATAAGTGGCACATCATGGCACAGATCAATAATCTGAACGATGATTTGATACAGCATTACAGCAAGGGCTTTATGCAAAAGTCGACCCTTGATTGGATGCGGGATAATATGAATGCCACATACAATGTATCGCTGGATTTAATATTTGATAAACAGCAACAAAAATTCACCCGTACCATTTCCAACACAGAACTTGTGGATGCCAAAGTCGTATACAAACCGGGATTACCCGCCGCCAATGTCCCCCAAGCATGGGTACGCATGGATACCCGTGTAACAAATATCAAAGCCAATATGGCAACGATCACATTCGAAGGCAAAAATATTACATTAAACAATATTGTTATGCAGGGGAAAAATTATATTTTAACATCGGAAATGGGGGTAACGGGGGATATGGATGTATTAACAAATCTTATGTTTAATGCAACCACAGGCATTAAAAATCCCTATGCCTTTGCCACCATAAAACAAGGTGTGTTTAGTGGGGTTGTACAAACAAAATACGATGCCAAAAAACGGCAGACTACTGATTTTTCCATAACAGGGAAAATTCCTAATTTAACAACCGGCTATACACAAAACCTGCAAGATAAAATCTTTACAGGCACAACAGACATTACCGATATACATCTTGTATCCATAACCCCCCATGAAACGATTATTCGGGCAAAATCTGCGAAAATGATTGCCAATGATACGCCCATTGCCATGGATGACATTACCTTAAACATTAAGAAAAATATATTATGGTATGGGGCAAATGTGCAAGGGGACATGTCAAAATTGGCTACGCCCATGTTATCACACAATATAACCATGCAGCAAGGAACATTTGATGGGACCATCAAATTAAAATATTACATGGATAAAAAACGCCTTGACACATACAATATCAAGGGGGATGTAACCGATGGTATCTTTGTTGCCCCTTATACATCACAAGGCATTAAAACCCCATATACGATCACAACACAAGTTATGAATGTACAGCTGAGCGATACAAGCATGATATTAAAAGGCGATGTGCATATTGAAAACATAGGACAAGCGGACATAAATTTCACAAAACACACATCTGCCATACACATAAAAATGAATGGTATGGTGGATAAAGTCTTTTTTGACAACTCTGTACCAAAACAATATATACAAGTACAAAAAAATATCCCATTAACACTGTCTTATACTGGCACAGATTTTGACAATGGCACCTTATCGATTGAGACAAATTTACAAAACATGGACTTAGAATTCCCCCTTTTGAAATGGAAAAAAGACCCGTCTGCCGAAGCAAGCCTGATATCGAATGTTATAATAAGACCAAATAACGCATATACTATATCTGTGCAGGCAAATATCAAAGGCAATCAACCATTTTATCTTAAATCCACCCTGAACTGGGATGCACAGGGATTAGAAACCATCGATATTACAGATATTCGGTTTAAAGGCGAACGCTTTAATCTGTCGGGGAAGCGTAGAAACACAAAAATGTATTGGCAGGTAAACGCCGACACCTTAACCCGTGAAACCATACAAGCCCTGTTGGATTCGCATAAAGACAACATACAACAAGAATCGTTTGATATTGATGTACAGTTTAATATCACCAATTTTATTGGATATAATGGGGTTGCCATATCCCCTGTGACGGGGCATATAATACGCAAAAAAGATACCATTACATTATTCGAAAGCCATATGACTTTGTCGGATAAAAAAGAAAACAACCGCCTTTATATATATTATACCCCAGAAAAATACCGTATGGAGGTCGAAGATATAGGCATGTTTTATAACAGTATCAGTACCATCAAAATCTTTGGTGATGGGGGGCGGATTGTCATGGATGCCGAAGCCAACAAAGATGGTGTGTTGGAAGGGAAAATACAGGCACAAGATGTATTAATCGTTAATACCTCTGATGCAGTACGCATGTTAAAATTGTTTTCTGTGGTAGGCGTTTTTAGTGCCCTCGAATCAAAAAATATTAAACTTACCAAAATCAAAGGCACCTTTCGTTTAAATCAGGGGTATTTTGAATCTGATAATATATCTGGGCTGGGCAACATTGGTATTTCCAGCAAAGGATATGTGGACTTTAAAAATAAAGACATCGATATCAATGGTATGATTTTACCCACATATCAAATATCCAGTATCACCGGCAAAATTCCAGTTATAGGGCAAATATTAAATGGTGTTAATGGACAAGGATTTAGATCGCAATATTACACTGTCAAGGGGACTTTTGATGACCACGACATCGACATTAACCCCATATCCTTATTTACCTTTGGGATTCTTAGGGATTTTTTTTCCCTCTTATTCGGGGTGGAAAATGTCCCCCTAAAAATAGAATAACTTGTCATAACGACATTCAGTTGCTATATTATGGGTATATATACAGGTGTACATATATAAAGAGGAATATTTATGCAATCGCAATTTTTAACAACACTTACACAACGGGGATTTATTCATCAATGTACGGATATGGATGCCTTGGATAGCAAAATGCAATCGTCCATAGTATCCGCCTATATCGGGTTTGATGCCACCGCCGACAGCCTACATGTGGGGTCGTTATTACCCATTATGATGTTACGGCACTTGCAAAAGAGCGGGCACAAACCCATAGTTCTGATGGGGGGGGGGACAACCCGTGTGGGCGACCCATCTGGTAAAGATAAAAGCCGTAAAATTTTAACCCCCGATGATATTTATCATAATATGCAGGGCGTTAAAAAGATTTTCGAACAGTTTTTAACCTTTGGCGATGGTCCGACCGATGCGGTTATGGTCAATAATGACGATTGGCTCAAAGATATTAACTATATCGAATTTTTGCGGGATTATGGACGGCATTTTTCGGTGAATCGTATGTTGTCGTTTGATTCTGTTAAATTGCGCCTCGATAGGGAACAACCGCTTAGCTTTTTGGAATTTAACTATATGCTATTGCAAGCCTATGACTTTATGGAATTAAATCGCAAAAATGGCGTATCTTTACAAATGGGCGGTTCGGACCAATGGGGTAACATTGTCAACGGTGTAGAATTAACCCGCCGTATCAGTGGGGTGCAAGTGTTTGGCTTAACCGTTCCGTTGATGACCACCGCATCGGGGGCAAAAATGGGTAAAACTGCGGCAGGTGCCATATGGTTAAACACAGAAAAATTATCTGATTTCGACTATTGGCAATTTTGGCGCAACACAGAAGATGCGGATGTGGGTAGGTTTTTAAAATTGTTTACGGAAATCCCTATGGATGAAATTACCACATTAGAATCGTTACAAGGGGCGGACATAAACCAAGCAAAAATTATGCTTGCCAATGCTTGTACAGCCCTGTGTCGGGGAACGGATGCGTCAAAAAAAGCACAACATACCGCCAATAAAACCTTTGCCCAAGGGGGGGTTGGGGACGATTTGCCGACCCTGTACAAAACCAAACAAGATATGGCCCAAGGTGTGGGATTATTAAGCGTATTGACTGAACTGGGTTTTACAAAATCAAATGGGGATGCCCGCCGTCAAATACAGGGCGGTGCGGTGAAAATAAATGGTGTAAAAGTAAACGCATGCGACACCCAAATCACCCCACAAGACATGGTACATAACACAGTCAAAATATCCTTAGGCAAGAAAAAAATCGGCTTGATTAAAATATAAACATACCTAATATATGATATTTATAAGGTGCCTATAAAATTTCATTTGCAGGTATTTTTTATATATCAGCTGACCACTGTATTTTACGATGTAATTACATATGTTATGGGGGAATTGTAAAAGAAGTATTTTTATAATTTGTATTTTCAACATATACTGCTTTGTATATTTTAAACATATCCCCCATATGATATATGTTATTCACGATAATATCTTGTATTTCACACTTGAAAAAAAAAAAAAACCTTTTTGGTGCTGTTTTTTTTAAGTTTTACGAAAAAAGACTTATATATTGTATCTATAAAATGCACAATCAGAATCATGTGTGTTCACACATTCCATATATTCTAATAATTATTTTATAACGAGGTCTTAAATTATGCAATTTTTAAAAATATTTTTCGCAAGCATTTCCATATTGATATTATCTGCTTGCGGGGGTGGGGGTAGCAGTGCATTATCCAACACTGGTGATTCTGTAACACCGCCATCTGGCGGTGGATCCGGTGGCGGTTCCGGCGGTGGGTCGACGCCCGCACCCGATGACGATGACGATGACGATTCCGGCGATGGTTCCGGTGGCGATTCTGATGGTGGTTCTGGCGGTGGTTCCGGTGGCGGTTCCGGTGGTGGTTCCGGCGGTGGTTCTGGTGGCGGATCTGGCGGTGGTTCTGGCGGCGGTTCTGGCGGTGGTTCCGGTGGCGGTTCCGGTGGTGGTTCCGGCGGTGGTTCCGGTGGTGATTCTGGCGGTGGTTCCGGCGGTGGTTCCGGCGGTGGTTCCGGTGGTGATTCTGGCGGTGGATCTAGTCGAACATTCGAACCCAATCAAATTGCCAGTGGTCTTAACCGTGTAAGTTTCAGCGGTAATGGACAACGCATCGGTATCCTTGAAAATCAAAGCGTATATGCGGGGAACTCAGAATATGCCAACCGTATCGAATATGGATTAACCGCCACTGGGGGATCAAGCCAGTCTACGGATAGCCATTCCGCCCCCGCTTTTCAAGGTAATCTTGCGGATCATGCGGATATGACGACCTCCATTGCCATTGGCAAAACACATGGCATAGCGTATAAGGCAAAAGTGGTCGATTATAATTTTAATTTCCCCAGATCAAATGGTAATGACAGTGAACATATCGAATTGGGACAGATATACAGCGATGCAAAGTCCCGTAACTTGGTTGCTATGAACAACAGCTGGCGCACATGGCTACACGCAGAAGTAACCCGTAACCGTAATCGATATGACAACGATGCCATATCACGCGTAGATGCGGCAAAATATGCACTTGGAGTGGATCGAAATCGCAATGGTGTTCTCGATACCGATCCATCAGAAAATACAACATTTATTCTGGGCAGAAGATGCAGTACATATAGCAATTATTTATCCTTAGCCGACCAAGGATATCAAATTTATACAAATTATTCGAACAGAAATTACAAAATATCCCAACAAGAATTACAATCCACTTATGATTCACTCTGCAAGGGCGGGTATTCCGATTATGCCAGCCGTAGTGTATATGAGGATTATATCGGGGCGGACTTTATCCAGCAAATCGAATCGGACAAAGACAATGACCGGGATGCCCCCATATGGGTATGGGGGGCAGGTAACGACAACGAAGAAAATGGATCATTTTTGGCAACCCTGCCCGCGCAAATTCCCAAAGCCGAGGACTACTGGTTATCAGTGGTTGCCACCGAATATAAACAAGGGCAATACCGACACACAGATTATTCATCAAAATGTGGATCAGCCCGCAGATACTGTTTAACCACCATATCAAATGGCGCAAAATATATCAATTATACGGGTGGTCGTTCAGACAATGGTGGCACTTCGGCGGCGGCACCAAATGTAACGGCGGGGTTGGCGGTAATAAAACAAGCGTTTCCATCCAAGGATCGCCGATGGGCAAGAAAACGCATGCTTGCCACCGCATCACACACCACCGCAGATGGGCAACGCCTGCGTACTCAAGAGGGACAAATCGTTAATCCCGATGCGGACGGATATTCGGATATATTTGGGCGGGGCATTATGCGTCTGGACTTGGCAACCCGTCCAGTGGGCAGAAGTATGTTGTCTGTGGCGGGGACAAACTTAGGCAATTCGCAGAAATATTATACCCAAGACAGCTTTATAAAATCATCCCCTGTGTTTGGTGATGGTATCAAAAATGGCTTATCACGCATAAATACCAAACAATTTGACATTATGGGTGCAGAATTTGATTATAACTTGGGTACCAGAGCCTTCGTGCAATCGCAACAGACATCAGAAAATTTCTTAAATTTCGATGGTAAAAATATATCTTATACCCCATCGATCCAACAGATAGGGCAAAGTAATCTGTCGTTGGTCGACACAAAACCGCACACTTTTGAAAATTTTGCCTATACGGAAAATCAAATGCCATACACGCCACGATCCCATAATTCCAAATATCAACCATTACAATTTTCATATGCCTATGGCGATAACAAAGCGGTACAAATCAGCATTCCAACTGATACGCATGATAAAAGCACCACCTTGCAATTTGTATATGGTAAGATACACCCCGAAACACCTAATAATACGGTACATAGTTTCGGGCTACATACGGAACAAGGTACGGTACTTGGCACTCGTTTTGCCGGGGCATATGGCAACACAGGACGAACACATACCGCATATTGGAACAGCACCTATCACAAACAGCTAGGTACATGGAAAGTGCGGTACAATTCTGTAACAGGTATCAGTACCAGCAACGGTGTAGGCGGTCGTAGTATCCAAAACATATCGGGCATACTCAGCAGTGCATTCAGCCTAATGACACACAAAGATTACGATATGGGTCGATTGGGATTTGCCCTGTACCAACCATTACGCATTGAAAAGGGAACAATGGATGTATCGTTTGTATCGACGATTACAGACAACACCAAACTGACATATGACACGCAAACACTCCATATCATCCCCAGCGGGCGACAGGTATCTGCGGAAGCATATTATGATTTTAAAAACAGCCCTTTCACCATAAAAACCCACATCAGCCATGACAAAAACCATATCAAAGGCAACGATGATACAACCGTGATGTTGCGGTATTTTAAACCCTTTAAATAGGCACGGCAAACCAAAATAGGCAAACACCGATAATCACACAATCGGTGTTTGCCACCACTGTACAGCATGGAATATACCCCTATTTGTATTCAAATTTCGATAAAATTTTCAATATATCTTTTACTATAAGATATCCTGTTTTGGGTCTTGCTGATTTTTCTTTGCACAGATAATGCAAGATACACCATACTTTTAGACTAGGGTTGTTTCTGGTTTTTCTTTTTCTGTTGCACTATCGAGCATTGCACCTTGTAATACCCCCGCATTAGACCGTATTTGTTGTTCTATTTCATCGGCAATATCTTTATTTTCTTTTAAATATTGCCGTGCTTTTTCTTTGCCCTGACCTATGCGATTCCCTTTATATCCATACCACGCACCAGATTTTGTTACCAAATCAGAATCAACACCTAAATCAAGTATCTCACCTTGCTTCGACACACCCTCCCCATACAATATATCAAATTCGACCGTACGAAATGGGGGGGCAACCTTATTTTTTACAACTTTTACACGTGTTTGATTGCCCACAATATTATCTTTGTCCTTTAATTGACCTATGCGACGAATATCCAACCGCACAGATGCATAAAATTTTAACGCATTCCCCCCTGTGGTCGTTTCAGGTGACCCAAACATAACCCCTATTTTCATGCGAATCTGGTTAATAAAGATGACTGTACATCCCGTACGACTGATGGAGCCGGTCAATTTCCGTAACGCTTGCGACATCAACCGTGCCTGTAATCCCACATGGCTGTCGCCCATGTCCCCTTCGAGTTCCGCCTTTGGTGTTAATGCGGCCACACTGTCAATTACCAATATGTCAACCGCCCCAGAACGCACCAAAGTATCCGCTATTTCCAATGCTTGTTCCCCTGTGTCCGGTTGCGATATAAGTAAACCACCTGTGTCGACCCCCAATTTCTTTGCATACACGGGATCCAACGCATGTTCCGCATCAATAAACGCCGCAGTACCCCCAGACTTTTGACACTCCGCAACACATTGTAATGCCATAGTCGTCTTTCCGGAAGATTCAGGACCATATATCTCAATAATCCGCCCCTTCGGTATCCCCCCAATACCCAGCGCAATATCCAACGATAACGACCCCGTGGATATAGATTCAATATCCAAGTGTTGCTGTGTCCCCAACCGCATCACAGACCCTTTGCCAAAATTCCGCTCAATCTGCCCCAACGCTGCTTCCAATGCCTTGGTTTTATCAACCATCGTCTCTTGTGCCATAATAATATTCCTATCCTAATAATATATATTTGCTCAATCTATTCTTAATAATTAAAATACATGTTACCATTATACCCACCCTTTGTAAAATTGTTTTTTATTTACACGATAATTGTTTTGATCGCAACACCGCTTTGTACATGGTATCCTGTAACAATGTATACAAATGGTCGTTATGCATTAAAACAGATAAAGCGTGTTGTGTGGTACCATTTGGGCTAGTGACTTTTGTGCGTAAAGTTGCCAAGTCATCCCTGCTGTGATGTGCCATTTTGCCCGCCCCCAGCACCGTTTGTATTGCCCATTCGGTCGATTTTTCAGGACAGAGCCCCATATCCGTGGCAATCTTTGCCATACAATCCATAAGGTAATAAATATAGGCAACACCGCTGCCCGACAAAGCGGTTACTGTATGCAAATCGTCCTCAGATTGTAACCATCCCCACGCCCCAAGGGGGGATAATACAGATTCCATATGATGTTTTATGGTGTCGCATAATGGTACATCCGTGTACGCAGGACACACCCCTTCGCCCACCAGTGATGGGGTGTTTGGCATCAGGCGAATAACTATTGTATCCGCCCCCAAAATATGTCTGTACCGCTCAATGGGGATAGCTGCTGCCACTGTTACCCATGGGATATGATTTAAATGGATATAATCGGGTAATATGGTATCCACCATTTGTGGTTTTGCCATATAAAATACAAAATCAAAATCTGTATGTGGTATCTGCGACACATGCGTATATGATGCCAATTGCGTACCAAAGGGTGTTTTACCACTGGGCGAAACAGTTGTGATTGTTATATTGTGCTGCAACCACCGCCCAATCATAGCCGACGCCATATTCCCACAACCCACAGACAATATACGCATTTTACAATCCTTTATATTTTTAAATTGATATTTTTATAAATTTATTCAGCAACGGATTTACCATATGAACCCAAGTCGTTAAAGGCTTCTTGCAAGCGATCGATGATACCTTGTTGTCCTTGTCGCAACCATTTTCTGGGGTCATAAAACTTTTTCTGGGGGGCACCGGTGGTAGGGTCTATTTGATTCGTAAATGCGGTGGGATGGGCGTTTACATATGCCCCCACACAGGTGGCATTGGCGAATTGGGTATCCGTGTCAATATTCATTTTAAACACCCCATACGATACAGCTTGTTGAATTTCCGATTTCCCCGACCCAGAACCCCCATGAAATACAAAATCATAATAATTAACGGGTAATCCCCGTTCTGTCTGTGCCAAAAGTTGGGAATTTTTTAAAATTTCTGGGCGTAATTTTACATTACCAGGTTTATATACCCCATGCACATTACCAAACGATGCGGCAACAGAAAAATGCCCCAACGCATGCAGACGGTCATAGGCAAACAACACATCTTCGGGTTGCGTATACAAATGGGCATTATCAGCGGATTCGTCAATATCCGTACCAATACCATCTTCTTCCCCCCCTGTACACCCCAATTCCATTTCCAAGGAAATACCCAAAGGGGTCAATTGCCCCAGCATTTTTTCACACTCTGTGATATTATATTCAATATCTTCGGCAGATAAATCCAACATATGCGAAGAAAATAAGGGTTTGCCCACACAACACTTATACTGTTTTGATTCCTCAATCAAGCCATACAACCATGGGATATGTTTTTTATCCGCATGATCCGTATGTAATACCACACACACCCCATATGCGGATGCCACTGCGTGCATGTATTGGGCAAACACTTTTGCCCCACGGACTTTTGATTTTATGGTCGATTCAAGTCCCGCCCCGCCAAAAAAGTGGGCACCGCCATTCGATACTTGAATAATAATATCAGATTTGGCATCCCGTGCGGCTTCCAGCACCGCCGATGCGGTGGTGCTGTCGACCACATTTACCGCAGGCAGGGCATATCCGCCTGTTTTACATGCGTTTACTAAGTTAATATAATCCCCACCAGTAACCACCCCCGCAGGTATTTTTGTCATACTGTCCATCCTTTTATATATCACATATGTATTTCTTTTGCACTATAACACATAATACAAGGTTTATGAAACCAAAAAAAGATTAGGTACGCCAAAAAGAAGGGGTTAAAACTATCAACACGGTAAACACTTCCAGTCTGCCGATCAACATGCCCAGCGTAAATACCCATTTAAAACCATCGGATACAGATTGGTAATTGCCATTAGGTCCGATAAATTCGCCCAAACCGGGACCTAAACACGCAAGGCTGGAGGTTGCAGCGGACAAAGCGGTAACCAAATCATATCCCAACACCCCAAAAATAACCGTAAATATCAATATCAAAAACAAAAATAAGATAACATATACCATAACCGATACAGCAACCGCATTATCAATGACTTTTTCGCCATAATGTGGTAAAAATACACCATTCGGATGAATAAACTTTTTCATTTGCACATTTATAACTTCCCATATAACTTTTAAACGAAACATCTTTAAGCCACAAGTGGTCGACCCGGCACAGCCCCCCAACACCATAACCAATATTGCCATAGGCACAGCAATCCCGCCCCAATTGTCATAGGCTTGGGTGGCATATCCAGTACCCGTCATAACGCTGGTCATATTAAAAGTTGTATGTAACACATTTTGCCAAAAATCATCAAAGTAAGGACGATTATTCCATATCATCAGCCCCACTATGATGGATAAAATCGTAAAAAACCACCGGGCTTGTAAATCAAACCAAATTTCTTGCACCCCACCACGCATGGTGGTAATCACCAACACAAACGGCAACGATGCCACCATCATAAACACCGTAGAAGTTGTTAAAATATATGGTGTTGCAAAAAATCCCAACGACGCATCGTGGGTGGAATACCCCCCAGTAGCAATCGTTGTCATAGCATGGTTAATAGCATCAAAAACGCTCATACCAAATATATAATATAAGCTGGCACATAAAACAGTTAAAATACTATATACCAGCACCACAAACAACGATAACTGGGCGGTACGGGGCAATGTTTTTTCCATTCTGGGGTCGAATTCCAGTTTTAATAGCTGCATCCCACCAATCTGCATAATAGGCAAAACACCTGATGCCATAACCACGATTCCCACACCGCCAATCCATTGCAACAACGATCGCCACATTAAAATACCTTTGGGCAAAGTATCCAACCCGGTTAACACTGTTGCCCCGGTTGTGGTCAAACCGCTAACGGTTTCAAAAAACGCATCGACAAAGGATAATTTTAATGCGGATAAATATAAGGGGACTGTTGCCATAATTGCCAATGCCATCCACGCCACAGGTATCAAGATAAATATATCCCGAATGCCCAATGTATCCGTATTATTACGGGTTGCCAAAAACAACACCCCACCGACAAAAATACACAATAAAGCGGATATAATAAATACTTGCCAATCCGCATCGGCAAATATTACATCGGTAACAAATGGCACCACCATCACCCCCCCAAGCAAGCCAATCATAATGCCAATACAATATAAAATTTGTCTGTACGCTATCATAAGAATGACAATAGCATATAAAAATATATTTGTATATTTTTTTAAAATATGTATATATGCACATATAAAAAATACCATTGGAAAAGACCATTATGTTACAGTCTGTTTTACACACTTTGTCCGCATCGGAGCGCAACAATGCAAGGTTCTTTATTCCCTTGGTGATGATATATGGGGTTACATTTGCCGCAATTATAAGCTTTGGGTTGTTGTGGCTGACCTATAAGCAAGTCCCTTTGCATATTATTGGTATTATCGGTGGTGTTGTGCCATTGTTGACTTTTATTGTGGGAAATTTTGCCGGTTCTGTGGGGGATTACACCGGTAAAAGGCGAAGGGTTTTGGTGGGTATTTTAAGTACCTGTATTATAATGGTGCCTATTATCCATACGATGCCCAATGGCTGGATATTATATATTGCAGGTACGCTTTTTTTGGTTGGTGTCAATGTGCAACTCCCCTTGTTCGACGGCATTTTAACACAATTGTTCCCATTACAACCAAACCGTAATTTTAGTTTTTTATGGATTCGGGGTTTATTAACACTAGGGTTTTTAATAGGCACCTTATGGATAGGGCGGATATATGATGTATACAGCCTTATTGCCCTGCCATGGGTGGGTATGGGATTATTGATATGTACGCTACTGTTACTTATTTGGTTTGATGATCGCATTATTCCAAAACACGCCCAAAACCCCGAAAAAGACAGCCTTTTAAACACCGTCAAAGACCTGATACAGGTCCCTTGGTTTAAGGCATTTTTATTGTATAATGTATTGTATGGGGTGGGCAATGCCTTTTATTTTGGGTTTTTCCCCATACACTTACAAACCATTGGTTTCAGTAATATAAACATTGCCCTTACCATTAGCCTAGGTGCATTAACAGAAGTTATTATGTTCTTTATTGGACATGCGTTTGTCAAAAAATACCGCCCTACTCAGTTGATGATTATATGTGCGGTGGTTGCCCCGGTGCGCTGGATACTTTTTGCACAATTTACCAGTGTAATAGCCTTGACTTTAGTATCAGGATTACATATGATTACTTTTTCCCTACATTGGGTTGTATGTGGATTTTTTATCCAAAAAAATGTCCCCATATCATTGGTAACGATCGCCCAAAATGCGTGGCAATCGTGTTGTATGTTTGTTCCCATGGCGGTGGTGTTACCGCTTAGCAGTATTATATACCCAACCTTAGGGGGCAACATGTTTTTAATCGGGGCGGGGGTCAGTTTTCTGTCTATTTTTGTCGCAAGATACATGTGGGTAAACAGGTAATGTGCCCCAAAAACACAGTATATAGTGTTGCTTTATTATAAATTTGATATATCAGAAAGAGAGTTTTTATGTTTCATTTTCCCTTACCTAATACATCACGATGGTTAACGACGCTTACCATTCCCGAACGCCATAACATACGATTTTTTATCCCGTTATTATTGGTATATGGCATGGCATTAACCACGGGCAGTGTATTTTCATTGCTGTGGATGAAAGACAAGGGGTTTTCGTTGGCAACAATTGGTATTATTGGGGGTATTATCCCCCTGTGCTTGGCATTTATGGGCAATATTGCCGGCACCATTGGCGATGGTACGGGCAAACGGCGATGGGTGATTATTGGGATGCTGATGATATGTATGCTGTGCGTCCCTGTGGTATATTACTTATCGCCAAGCATTGTGTTGTATGTGGTAACAGTTTTATTTTTTGTGAGTTTACGCTTGGCAATACCTATGCTTGATTCCATAATAAGCCAATTATTTCCCATTCGGGACGACCGCAGTTTTAATTTTTTATGGTTGCGTTCATTAACGACTTTGGGGGGCATAATCGGATTATTGGCGGCATCGAAAATATATGATGCATATGGCATAAATAATTTACCTTGGATAAGTCTGGGCTTATTAAGTGTCTGTTTGGTATTGATGTTATGGTTTGACGATACGGGTATTCCCCGTCATAATCGGGGGGCAAAATACGGCATGTGGGCGTTAATGGGCAATTTATTACAAGTGCCATGGTTTAAACCATTTATACTGTTTAATATATTATATGGGCTGGGTAATGCCTTTTATTATGGATTTTTTACCATTCATTTACAAAATATCGGGCTGACAAAATTGGAAATTGCCATTACTTTTGCCGCCGGTTTGATCATGGAAATTGTCATTTTTTTTATCGGCAGACGCCTTATCCGTAATATCCGCCCCACCTATTTATTAGCTGTCTGTGGTATCATCGCCCCCATACGGTGGATTTTATTTACCCAATTTGACGATGTGGTATGGCTCAGTTTAGTGGCATTATTGCATGGTATCACTTTTTCGTTACACTGGGCAGTATCGTCGTATTATATCCAACGCAATGTACCATCATCATTATCAGCAACCGCACAAACAGTGTGGCAATCATCGTGCTTGGAAATTCCATTTACAATTATTATTCCCATAAGTGGTATTTTATACCCCATAATGGGGGCAAACATATTTATACTGGGGGCATTCATTACCACCCTATCCATATGTGTATCCGTATACATGATACAAAATAAACCCGTAGGCAAGACCATATAAACCATATACCATACAACGAGGATAATAAAACCCCCTTTTCCCCTGTGCCACATCCCCCCTCCCCCCCATACATACAACTTGTGATATAATTTGATAATATTTTTTACTACTTGAAAAAAAAAAAAAATCTCTGTATACTTTATGGTGTGGTGCCTGTTGGGGCGTGTTTAAGTGCATGTTTTGGGGCACCTTGTAGGGGGGTTATATTCAGGTACCTTTTTTGGGGATATCATTTATGGCACCCAAAATTGTAAAACGCAAAGGATGAAACAGATGTACATCAAAAGAACTTTACTTGCCACGGCTAGTGTTATTGTGCTGGCATATACGACGCCTGTATTTACCGATGATACGGACAAGGTGGTGCATGCCACGGGGAATCTGTTTATTGATACGATTAACAAAAGGGGGATTTTTGAATGGATAAGGGGCGGGGTCGGCTATAGGGATAAAACCCTGAATTGGGATATTACGGCTTTTAGCAATCTGTCAGAGACAAAAGACACAGTTACATATGTGCAAACTTCTTATAATCGTCAAAAGTCAGTGAATCGATTGAACTTGGGGTTGGGCTATCGCAAGCGTATTGATACGACAGCTGACCCGTTAATTGTTGGGGTAAATGCATTTTTTGATAGCAAGGATGGGACGAAAGATATACTTACTTTTAAGGCATCGGACACTTTCCAACGGTTTAGTGTGGGGGCGGAACTGAAAACCGCACAATTTGACATGGCAGCAAACCTATATCGTCGCATTGGTAATAATATTATCGATGATAAAAAGGTATTACAAGGCTGGGATATAACGGCTAAGGGCAGTATGCCCCGTTATGAGCAAGTGTCTGTGGGGGTAAATACCTATAGATTCGAAGGGGTTGGGGATACGGTTGTTAAGGGCAATAAACTGATTGCCGAATTTACCCCCAATGCGATGGTAACAGTACGCGGGGAATATGACAAGCCTAGTGGCAAATCGGCACAGACCGATATATCGGTCGATTTTAAATTGGCATTTGGTAAAAGTATTCAAGACCAATTAAAATCTGCCTCTGTATCGGGTAAAGATAGCGTATGGCACAAACGCTATGACAAGGTGGAACGGCACTATGATATTAAAACGGCGGAGGTACAGGAGGCACAATCCGCCCCCACCTTGGGTACCGCTATCAGCAGTACAGATTTGGCAACGAACAAAATCAGTGGGGGCGATGGTACAGCGGAAACATCCGCATACACCCTCCAGAATGGTGAACAATACGATGTTGAGGACTTTGTTGGCGACATTCCCGATACCCTTAAAACCACGGGAGGGGCGATTGATCCGACTAAAGTTACGGTAAAAATTGAACAAGTCGATGGCGATGGGAAAGAAGGCACGGACTATCAATTTTACGCCAGCGATGGCACCACCACCGTATCATTGGCGAATGTTACCGCAGACAGCCAGTTTAAAGATATAGCCGGGGGCAAAGCCGCCACCTTAAAACTTACATACAGTGCCAGTGGATTTGAAGATCGGGTTGTATTCGTCAAGGCAATAGCCATCAGCCAAATTGGTAGCGTCCTATCCGATTCGGATAAAACGCATAACACTATTACAGGGGGGGATGGCATCAGCCAAGCCACGGCGTATACTTTAACCAATGCACAGACATATGATGTTAAAACCTTTATTGGCACTGTGCCGACCGGGGTAACGCCGACAGTTACAGCAGAAAGGGTTTCAGGCACCAGTGGTACGGACTTCCAGTTTAAGACTGGGGGATCAGATGTTACTGTTGGCAATGCAGCCTATAGCAGTACACTGGAAGATAAGGCGGGTGCGGGTGCAGCGGTGATCAAATTGACATATAGTGCGGCGGCTTTTACCAATCGGGTTGTATATGTTCAGACCAATGGTGCGTTTGCAGGTAGCTTGACGATGGCGGATTTTGTTATCCCGTATGCAGCTGGGACTGTGACGGTAAGTACCGCCGATATACTGGGTAAATTAACCGTATCCGGTAGCCAAACACAAAAATCCGATTGGACAATTAAGAGCTTAACGGAAAGCCATGCGAACCTTACTGTTGTAAATAATAACAGTTTAACCATATCCGGGGCAATCGGCACCCCTACCACTGTAACCGCTGTATTCGAACATACGGATTCTGAATATGCGGATCAAAGCAGGACCTTTACACTGTCCACTGGGGCGGGCACATTGGGGGGAACGCCTACGGGGTTATCAGGTAAATGGGGCAAAACCTTTACTGTGGATTATAAATTAAACAGTTCTGATACGGTGGGGGATGTCACCGTATCGTTTGATACAAGTGCGGATTTCAGATTTTCGATTGTTACGGGTACGGTGCCTAGTGATGCACCGTCGGGGACAAAAGCGACCACGACCGGTATCCTTGACACATCAAAAACAGCTATTAACACCAACACTGGGGCGATTGATGGAACGGCACTAACCAAATCGGGCGACCTGTTGGTAAAAATCGTCCGTGCGGCAAAAGACGGATTGCCCGAACTGACAGCATATGAAAATATCACGGTGAATAAGCAAGTACTAGGAACAGATGTAACCACCATACCGACCATATCAAATGGTGGGGACAATAAGTGGAAACCCGGCAATGCCAAGTTTGACCTAACATATAGCAATTTACCGGGCGGTCTGGCGGCGAATGCGTTTACATGGGCGGTTGCGGGTAAAACCGGTGCTGTGCCCAGTGGCACATTAGCCATCGACAGCGATGGTAAAATCAGTGGGGCAACCTCCGCCGGTACAGTGGTGATTACCTTGACCGCCAAGGGGGATAAATACAGCGGCAGCTTGACCTTAGCCGACTTTGCCATTGCCAAGCAAACGGGGACAGATACCCTAAGCATGGGGGATCTTGTCATATCGTATGAGTCTGGGGATAGTGATAGAACAGTTACCACCGCTGAGATATTTGGGCAATTATCCGTATCAGGGGGACAAACGCAAAAATCCCAATGGACATTGGTAAGTGTTGCGGATACGGATAATAATGGCGACCTTGCGGTAACTGGGGGTGGCAAAACCCTAACCATATCCGGTGAGATCACCACCAAAACCACCGTAACCGCCGTATTATCACACCCTGCGTATGCGAATAAGACCGTTGCACTTGAATTGTCGACGGAGCCATGGAAGATAAGTACAGGGGGGCGTACTGGGTCAGGAAAATGGGGTAAATCATATACTACGGATTATAAGATAAAATCTCCTATTGGGGGTCAAACATTTAAAATATCTGACAACGATTTCACCTTTTCGATTGTGGCCGCCGGGGGTGATGATGGCAGTGGCAAAACTCAAACCACATCAGGTATTTTCGATACATCAAAAACAGCGATTAACGCCAGTACCGGGGTGATTGATGGGTCAGCACTGACCAAATCGGGAACCTTATTGGTAAAAATTGTCCGCAAAGCAAAAGGAAGTGTAGATGCGGTTACGGAATATCAAAACTTTACGGTTAGCAAACAAGATAGCAGCGACCACCCCAGCTTTGCGGTTACTGCCGGGGCTATTACATGGGCAACGGCCAGTACAGCGGTTTCGTATACAGAAAATGCCAGCAAACCTACGGGGATTAGCACCAGTCCCACATACGCATTGATAACATCGGGAACAACCGCAGGGGCTACCACAGGGGCTAATGCTATCACGGTGGCATCAGGCGATGGTAAGATTGCCAACACCAGCAAAAATGGGGTGGTAAAAGTGCGGGTTACCTATCCCGCCAACGATAAGTATGAAACGATTACCAAAAATATCGATGTCACTGTCAATAAGCAAGCGGGTACGGGGGCATTGACTATGGGGGCTATTGTGATACCGTTTGGGGCAAGTGACAGCAGCAAACCGGTAACTGCTGCCATCATAACAGATAAATTAACTGTCCCCAGTAGTTTAGGGGTAAAATCGGATTGGACCTTAACAGGGCTAAGCAAGAAAGATGCGAATAGTAATATTACCATTGATACAGGCGGCAAGAGCCTCACCATAAGCGGGGCTTTCACCACCAGTACAACGGTTACGGCTACTTTCGAAAGCGATAAATACGCCACTCGGACCGCTGATTTTGAACTGTCGACCGGTGCGGGGACATTAAGTTCTGGCACCCGTACAGGATCAGGAAAATGGGGGAAAACCTTTACCACTAATTATAAGTTAAAAACTTCTGATACAGTGGGGGAGGTGTCCAGCACATTCAATCTTAATACAGATTTCACCTTTTCGATTGTGGCACCTGCTACGGCTATAACGGGTTTCACATCGACCACTGATGGTCTTGTAAATGGTCAATTAACAGGGGCGATTGACGGCAAAACCGGGGCGATTTTTGGGAACAAACTGACAAAATCAGGGAAATTGTTAATAAAAATTGTCCGTGCGGCAAGGGGCGGATTGCCCGCATTAACCACATATCAAAACTTTGATGTTAGCAAACAGGTATTGGGTACAGATGTGACCACCCGTCCAGCGGTGACAACAGCGAGCAGTGAAGATGGCAAATGGAAAGCCAGTGGCGGTAAAATTAACCTACGTTATACTTTGCCGGGCACTACGACCCCATCGGATTATAGTTGGGGTGTCAAACCGGCAACATCAGGGGGACCCAGCGGTACCTTAACGATTGATGCCAGCGGTGATATTAGTGGTGCAACCTCTGGCGGTACAGCGGAAATCACCATCACTGCAAAAAGTGATAATAAAAAGTATTCTGGGGCGATCCGTACAGTGGACTTCGCCATTAAAAAGCAAACAGTGGCGAACAATACCCTAACTGTGGCACCTCTTGTTGTAACATATGCACAGGGTACTAAAACGGTAACTGCGGCGGATATACTGGGTAAATTATCCATAACAACAGGGAGTACCAAAAACGATTGGACTGTACAAAGCCTAACGAATACGGATAGTAACACGAAAGTTACTGTTAATGGCAAGACCCTGAACATATCAGGGGCAATCACCACACCTACAACCATTACAGTTGTATTTGAAAGCACCAAATATACGGATGTAACAAAAACCTTTGAACTGTCCACACAGGCGGCACAGGTGATTGATGGCACCCCGATGGGATTAAGCGGTAAATGGGGCAAGGGTACGGTGACCCCGGATTATAAATTAGACCTTACAGATCAAGGTCAATCCTTTGTTAAGGCAACGGATTATACATTCTCAGTTGTGCCCAGTAGCGATGGGGGTAAAGGGGGCAAGGACGCCACCACTGCGGGTATTGTTGCCAGTGGGCAAAATGCTATAAGTAATACCAAAACTGGGGCGATTGACACCAGCAAGCTGATAAAATCGGGTAAACTGTTAATAAAGATTGTCCGGGCGGCAAAAGGTTCAGGGGCAAATGCAGTTGCCGCAGCCACAGAATATGTTAATTTTGATGTAACCAAGCAAGTACTGGGAACGGATGTAACCACCGCCCCAGCGGTGGCAAAAGCCATCAATGAAGATGGCAAATGGAAGTCGGATACTTCCACCAAGATTAATCTGAGTTATACCTTACCGGGTGGAACAACCGCATCCCAATATAGTTGGGCGGTGGCTAAGAAATCAAGTGACGCCCCCGATGGGACACTAGTCGCTGATGGCAATGGTCATATCAGTGGGGCAACTTCCGGCGGTACAGCACAAATCACCATAACCGCAAAAAGCAGCAACGCAAAATATAGCGGGTCGATTCGGACAGCGGACTTTACCATTGCCAAGCAAGTATTGGGCACCGATGTAACCACCCGTCCAGCGGTGGCAAAAGCAACGGGGGAAGATGGCAAGTGGAAATCTGCTACCGCTGCCAAAATTGCCCTAAATTACACTTTACCGGGCGGTACAACCGCATCGGGGTATAGTTGGGCAGTGGATAAAAAGTCGGGGGCGGAGCCCAGTGGTACCTTAGCCATTGACCAAACCAATGGTCACATTAGTGGAGCCACATCGAGCGGTACAGCGGAAATCACCATAACCGCCAACAACAGCAACAAAAAATACACTGGGTCCATACGAACGGCGGACTTTACCATTGCCAAGCAAACGGGGACAGATACCCTAAGCATGGCGGATCTTGTCATATCCTATGCGTCTGGGGATGGGAATAGGAAGGTTACCAGTGCTGAGATACTGGGGCAGTTATCTGTAAGTAGTACAGGCACGGCACAAACGCAAAAATCCCAATGGACAATTAAGAACCTAACAGAAACGCATGCGAACCTTACCGTTACGGATAGTGGGAAAACCCTGACCATAAAGGATGCGATTACCACTGAAACAACTGTTACTGTGGTATTGGCACATCCTGCATATGCGGATAAGACTGTATCGCTTAAATTGTCGACGGAGCCGTCGAAGATAAGTACAAGCGGGCGTACTGGGTCGGGCAAGTGGGGTAAAGTGTACACCACAGATTATAAGTTAAGATCTTCGGTGGGGAGCATAAACTTTGTAGCAAGCGATTATACCTTTTCGATTGTGGCAGCTGGCGGCGATGATGGCAGTGGCAAACCCCAAACCACCACCGGTATTGTTGATGGTAATGATTATACAGGGGCAATTAACATCAGAACCGGGGCTATTACTGGGACGAAGCTGACCAAATCGGGAACCTTGCTAATAAAAATTGTCCGTGCGGCAAAAGGGACTGGAGCAGCGAGAGTAGATGCGGTTACAGAATATCAAAACTTTACGGTGGGCAAACAAGTGTTGGGAACGGATGTAACCACCGCCCCAGCGGTGGCAAAAGCGACCAATGAAGATGGCAAATGGAAGGACAGTACTTCCACCAAGATTAATCTGAGTTATACCTTGCCGGGCGGGACAACCGCATCCCAATACAGTTGGGCGGTGGCTAAGAAATCAAGCGATGCCCCCGATGGGACACTAGTCGCTGATGGCAGTGGTAATATCAGTGGGGCAACATCCGCTGGTACAGCGGAAATCACCATAACCGCAAATAACAGCAACACCAAATACTCAGGGTCCATACGCACAGCGGACTTTACCATTGCTAAGCAAGTGTTGGGAACGGATGTAACCACCGCCCCAGCGGTAACAAAAGCAACGGGGGAAGATGGCAAATGGAAATCGGATACTTCCGCTAAGATTAATCTGCGTTATACTTTACCGGGTGCTACGACTGCATCCCAATATAGTTGGGCTGTTACGGGCAAATCAGGGGATGCCCCCAGCGGTACATTACTTTCTGATGGCAATGGTCATATCAGTGGGGCAACCTCTGGTGGTACAGCGGAAATCACTATTACTGCCAACAATGGCAACAAAAAATACTCGGGGTCGATACGCACAGCGGACTTTACTATTGCCAAGCAACAGTCCAGCGACCACACGGGCTTTGCCGTATCTGCCACCGCTATTGCATGGGCAACCGCCAGTACAGCCGTATCCTATACAGAGGCAAACAAGCCTGCGAGTATTAGTGCCCCCACATACACATTGATACAGGCGGGGACAACCGCCGGTACTTTGGCGGCGGATGGGCACGGTTCTGTGGAGGTGGCGTCTGCGGATGGCAAAATTGCAAAAACTGTGCGCGATGGGGTGGTAAAAGTGCGGCTTACATATGCGGCAAACAGCAAGTATGAAGCGATGACTAGGGATGTAAATGTAACCATCAATAAGCAAACAGCGACGGGGACGCTGAAGGTAACCAATCTGGATATAATTTATGTCTCCGGTACCAAAACGATACGAACCGCCGATGTGATAAACAATTTATCGATAACGGGGGGTACAAGTGTCAAAGGCGATTGGACCCTAAAAAGCCTGACAGATACGGATAGTCATGCGAACCTTGCCATTGATTCGGGTGGCAAGAGTATGACCCTATCGGGTCCCATTGGGGCGGGGACAACGGTTAGTGCGGTGTTTGAGAGCGTTAAATATACGGATACAACCGCCAGTTTTGAAGTGTTCACCAGCTTAGGGACATTGAGTACAGGCACCCGCACCGGATCCGGCAAGTGGGGACAAAAATATAGCACAGATTACAAGTTAAACACTTCTGATTTGGGGGAGACATTTACCACAGGTGCCAGTGGCGATTTCACATTTTCCATTGTCCCCAGCAATAATGGGGATGCAGGCACCGGGCTGACACCCACCACCGCAGGGATTGTTGCCATGGGGCAAACGGCGATTGACAGCAAGACCGGGGATATTGAGGGGACAAAACTGACCAGAGGGGGAACCCTGTTGGTAAAAATTGTCCGTGCGGCAAAAGGGGGATTACCGACACTGACCGAATATCAAAACTTTACTGTGGCTAAGCACAATGCGGATGACCACAAAAACTTTGTGGTACTTGCCTCTGGCATAAAATGGGCGGCGGCCAGTACAGATGTTATATATGCAGCGGCAAACGCACCTGATGGTATTGGTAGCGCCACATATACCCTGATGAATACGGGGACAACCGCCGGTACTTTGGCGGGGGCTGTGGGGTCTGTGACAGTGGCACAAGATACAGGTGCCATTGCAAAAACCGTCCGCAGTGGGGTGGTAAAAGTCAAGGTTACCTATGCGGCAAACGATAAATACGAACAAATTATCAGAAATGTGGATGTGCCGATTCAACGGCAAGCGGCACCGGATGTGTCGGGACACATGGTTACCTATACAGCTGCCCCATGGGGCAGTGTAGTTACCCCAACACACACCGGTATGCCACAGGTGGCGGGAACGGATGTATACACCCCCACATATACACGCAAATCATCGACAAATGGGGGTAGGCAAAATGTGGAAGGTATCGTCGATTTTAGAACAGGTGTTGTACAAAACGCCCAATCCTCTGGTACCATAACTGTAACGGTCGCATATCCCCAAAATGTGCGCTATGAGGCAGCAACAACCACACAGGATGTAACCGTAACAGTACAGCGACAGCAACAAACCGCAAAGGCTAGGGCACTGCATGCAACTTGGAAAAAAGATGCAACAGGAGCCGATAACTCCGCTACTCAGGAAATTTTTGGTAGCAAAAGTATCTATACTGCATTGAGAGATGTCAAAGGTTTCCCCAATTCATTTCTTATTGCTCTGACTATCGAAGATGCATCGACTGGCTTAACAGATGGTGCTGTATATAGCGATAGTAATGTTTTCGTACAAGATACCGAGTACTATTTTGATACTTCTTCAAAAGCTGATGCGATACTCGCTGTTCAAAATGGTGTAGGTGATGTGCAAATAATTGCACGGGATATTCGTGGTTCCCGTACAAATAAAGCCATAAAGCTTACATTTACTTTCAGTGCCTCAAGGGATGGTCGCTACGCCGCAGGGGCAGCCCCCGTTGTTACATACTGGCGTTCAAGATAATACCCGGCTTAGATTAATATGATGCGATTGATGATTTTAGTAAGGGTCTGAATATGTGCCTGTTATACCCAAGATAAAATGTATACCACATACGCCCCCAAGGCACATATGCCGATGGTTTTTTTACATTTTTGGTGATATATTGCCCATATCAACAGCCCGGATATAAGGGGAATTGTTATTGTTTCGATAATAAAATCTTGGGGGGTTATGGGAATAAATTGATATGCTCCAATCCCCCCAAGCACCAATAATCCATTAAACAGATTTGATCCCAATACATTACCAAGGATCATTTCCCCTTGCGAGCGGCGGGCGGCGGATATGGTGGTGGCGATTTCCGGCAACGATGTGCCCACCGCCACCATCGATACACCAATCACCGCTTGGGATACGCCCAATTTCATGGCAATCGATATGGCACCATCAATAAGTACATCAGACCCGATAACCAACATCAATATCCCCGCCCCCACATACACAATAATTTTATACAGGGGCATAGGGATAAAATCCTGTTCTGATTCACCAGACATGGGGCGTTTTAAGGCAAACACAAAGTATGCTATCAACACCCCCAAGCTGCCGATTCCTAATATAGGTGTCATACCGCCAAATACGACCATTGCCAGCAAGGGAATACCTGCGGACACCATAAAAAACACACTTTCCAGACCAATATTTTTTATTTTATGGGCAATCGGTGATAAAACCATCCCCAATCCCCCAATAAGTAAAATATTTGCCATATTGCTGCCCATCACATTACCAACGGCAATGTCAGAGCTATCCCTTAATACGGCCTTAAAACTGACGAATAATTCGGGGGCGGATGTGCCAAATCCAATCAACAACACAGACGCCAGCACCTTAGGAATCCCCATTTTATCCGATGCACACAACGCCCCAGACAACACCCATTCCCCGCCCATATATAACAATCCAATGCCTGCTATAATATAAATAATATCCATCATATGCTATTTTCCCCATATATAAAACTGCTTAGGTGTAAGGGGTTTAAGCGTTGCTGTCAAGGGTTTATTTTGATATAAGGGGGGTAAAAGGTATATAAACTTGACTATGTACTATACAAGTGTAAAATATGCGTAATACATAAAAATGGAAAAATACATGACACACGCACCACATATTATGGAACTTATTGAAGACATGGCGTTTTTTGATTGTTGGGAAGAACGCTATGAATATATTATTGGTTTGGGCAAAAATCTGCCCCGCATGGACGATGCGTTAAAGAGCGACACTACAAAAATCGAGGGCTGTATGAGCCAAGTATGGATGATTGCCACCAAAAACATCGATGGCACCGTATCCTTTATCGCCGACAGCGATGCCATATTGGTACGGGGTATCATTGGGTTTTTAATGCACATATACAACAATCAACCGCCCAACATTATTCAAAATACCGACATTCAAGCGGTGATGCGGGATATTGGCTTCGACAAACACTTAGCGGGCAGTCGACGCAATGGCTTATCCGCCATGATACGACGCATTCAGCAAAGCGTATAATATATGTGCATATTTATACCCCACAATTTTTAAAATCGCTCAGATCATAAAGAATGGGGGAAAGATAAAAGGGGGCGGCTGTCGATTATATTCAATTTAACCGATTTAGAAAGGAGTCACAGTACGATATGCAAATCGACTGCAATAAAAAAACCGCCCCCCCATACACATGAACCCTAAATGTGTTTGTGTGTACATGTAGGGATACATATACCCCAAGGGTTACGCATTGTCAATAAGAAATAAACGAAAAGGGCAAAGATAAAAAATGCAAAGGGGGAGTGGGAGTATCCATAAGGGAAGTCAGGTCCTTATAAAATTGATTACTCCCCCAATGCAAAGACAGTATATACCAAGGATTATATATTGTCAATACTAAAAATGCACATATGTGCGTGCTTATATTTTTGATTTTGATATTGTATCCGATTCCGTGTCGGTTGCACCATCGGTGGTAATGGCTTTTGCCACATTGACCATTGCCGGTTTTAATAAACGGTCGTGCAATGTGTATCCTGCGGACATCACAAAGGCAATTTTACCTGCCTCAATATCAGGGGTTTCTGTTTCGCCCATAGCTTGGTGCATATTATGGTCAAAATCATCCCCTACGGTGGGTAAAATTTGTGTAATACCATTGCGCTCAAAGGCATTGAGAAATTCCTTTAACACCATATCCAACCCAAACGACAAGTTGTTTAACGCCGGTATATATTTTTTATCTGTATCGGAAATAGACGCCATCGCCATGCGTAAATTATCCGCCACACCGAATAAATCCCGTGCCAAAGTCGAACATCCATACTTGCGTTCCTTGGCAATTTCTTCGTCTGTGCGTTTACGCATGTTTTGTAAATCGGCAATTGCCCGTAACACATCGTTACTGGAATCCGCCAATTTTTGTTGTAAAATGGCAACCTGTTGTTCGGCGGTCAAGTCTTCGAAGGGGATTTCAGGCTCCGCTTGTTCTTCTGTTTCCACAGTTTCATCCACAGTACACTCAGTTGCTTTATCTTTATGTACTTGATCTTCGGTGACTTGATCGTCATCGTTAGCTGCATCTTTGTCTTTTTTTACCATATCTGTTATCCTAGTGTTATTTTACGCATAAAAAAAATGTTGTTCCTTACGCCATATATGGGGTGTACAAAGGCAATTTTCAACCCCTTTTACATAATTTTATACAGGAATTTTATATACATCATATATTATGTATCGCCCCACCGGAACCCATTGAAAAATTACCCAATTTTTATAACATAATTTAAAAAAATGTTTCTATCCCTTGAAAACATAAAAATTCCCCCCCATATGTGTACCATGAACGCAAGGGAAAATCCCCTGTATACGACAGATATTGTAAAATACAGAATTGTACCCTTGCACAATTATACATTTGAAAGGAATAAAACTATGGCAAAAGTAATTGGTATTGACTTAGGTACAACAAATTCTTGTGTATCGGTTATGGATGGGGCATCCCCAAGGGTAATTGAAAATGTGGAAGGGGCAAGAACAACGCCTTCTGTGGTGGCATTCACGGATTCTGAAAAATTGGTGGGCGACACGGCAAAACGCCAAGCGGTAACCAACCCAAAGAACACTTTATTTGGGGTAAAACGCTTAATCGGTCGCCGTTTTAAGGATCCGGCGGTACAAAAAGACTTAAAAATTGCACCATTTGAAATTATAAAAGCGGACAATGGCGATGCGTGGGTGTCGGCGAATGGTGAAAAATACGCCCCCGCCCAGATTTCCGCATTTGTGCTACAAAAGATGAAGGAAACTGCTGAAAAGCACTTGGGACAAGCTGTATCGCAAGCGGTTATTACCGTACCGGCATACTTTAACGATGCCCAACGCCAAGCCACCAAAGATGCGGGTAAAATCGCCGGTTTGGAAGTGTTGCGGATTATCAACGAACCCACGGCGGCGGCATTGGCGTATGGTATGGACAAAAAATCTTCTGGCATTATTGCCGTATATGACTTGGGGGGGGGAACATTTGATGTGTCGATTCTGGAAATCGGCGATGGCGTATTCGAAGTAAAATCCACCAATGGGGATACTTTCCTAGGTGGGGAAGACTTCGATCAAGCTATTATTAATTATTTGGCGGATGCATTTAAAAAATCCGATGGTATCGACCTACGACAAGATACCATGGCATTACAACGGCTAAAAGAAGCTGGGGAAAAAGCCAAAATCGAATTATCCACCGCCATGACAACGGATGTAAACTTACCCTTTATTACCGCCGATGCCAATGGTCCTAAGCACTTAAATGTAAAATTAAGTCGGGCAAAATTGGAAGAATTGGTGGCGAATCTGGTAAACCGGACTCTGACCCCTTGTCAAAAAGCATTGGACGATGCGGGTATTAAAAAATCCGACATCACCGATGTGATTTTGGTCGGTGGACAAACCCGTATGCCAAAAATTTTGGAAACTGTAACAAACTTCTTTGGTAAAGCACCTTCCCGTGGTGTAAACCCCGACGAAGTGGTGGCAATGGGGGCATCGATTCAAGGGGGCGTGTTACAAGGGGATGTAAAAGATGTGTTGCTGTTGGATGTAACGCCTCTGTCGCTTGGTATTGAAACTTTGGGTAGGGTATTTACCCGTTTAATTGACCGCAACACTACCATTCCTACCAAAAAGTCACAGGTGTTTTCCACCGCCGAAGACAATCAGCCCGCTGTAACCATCAATGTGTTACAAGGGGAACGGGAAATGGCAGCGGATAACAAGCCATTGGGACAATTTAATTTGGAAGGTATCGCCCCCGCCCCCCGGGGTATGCCACAGATTGAGGTAACTTTTGATATTGATGCGAATGGTATTGTAAATGTATCCGCCAAAGATAAAGGCACGGGCAAAGAACAAGCAATTTCCATCAAAGCAGATGGCGGGCTGAGCGAAGATGAAGTAGAACAGATGGTAAAAGATGCGGAAGAAAACGCAGAAGCGGATAAAAAACGCCGTGAAGAAGTGGACACCCGCAACAACACCGAATCTTTGGTATCATCCACCGAAAAATCCTTGGAAGAATATGGGGATAAAATTTCTGCGGACGATAAAACCGCCATTGAAACCGCCCTTGCGGATACAAAAACCGCCCTCGAAGGGGACGATATCGAAGCGATTAAATCCAAGTCCGACACATTGTCCACAGCGGCCATGAAATTGGGTGAAGCCATGTACAAAGCAGAGGCGGAAAAGGCACAAGCGGAACAAACGGACACCCCAGATGCGGTAAACACAGACGATGCGGATGTGGTGGATGCGGATTACACCGAAGTGGATGAAGACAAAAATAAATCCTCTTAAATAAACCATACCTTATCCCCCCTGCCCCATTATGGTATGGGGGGATATATGGTTGTAAATTGTTAAACATATCCCCATAACAACACGGGGACTTTTATCAACCAAACAATGGAAATACAGCAATGAGCAAACAGGATTATTATGATGTATTAGGGGTCAACAAAAACGCCGATACGGCAACAATTAAACGGGCGTATCGGAAACAGGCAATGAAATATCACCCCGACCAAAATCCGAACAACCCAACAGCGGAAGAAAAATTTAAACTGGTCAACGAAGCATGGGAAGTGTTACAAGACGACCAAAAACGATCCGCATACGACCAATATGGACACGCCGCTTTTGAACAAGGGGGCGGCGGTAATCCCTTTGGACAAGGGGGCTTTGGCGGTACAGATTTCAGTGATATTTTCAGCGACTTCTTTGGCGGGGGCAATCGTCGCCATGCGGGACCACAACCGGGCAATGATTTAAAATATGAATTGAATGTCACACTAAAACAGGCATTTGATGGTAAAAAAGTCGACTTATCCATTGCCACCGCAAAAAAATGTAAGTCTTGTAAGGGGCATGGGGGGGCAGGACGCACAACATGTGGCACTTGTCGGGGACAAGGCAGTATCCGTCGGCAACAAGGATTCTTTGTAACTGAGCAAACCTGTCATGATTGTCAAGGCGAGGGGCAAAAGATTCAAAATCCCTGTAAAGCATGTGGGGGACAAGGACGCATTAATGGGGAAAAAAATCTGTCCGCAACTATTCCAGCAGGCGTTGACAATGGCACCCGTATTCGCCTGAGTGGTGAAGGAGAAGCGGGGCAACGGGGGGCACCTAATGGCGATTTATACCTGTTTATCCATGTACACCCCCATGATATTTTCAATCGGGATGGCAACAATATTCACATGGACATGCCCTTATGCTGTACCACCGCTTGTTTGGGCGGCACACTCGAAGTCCCCACCATCGACGGCGGAAGGGTGGAAATCACCATCCCCGAAGGCACACAATCCAACACTCGGTTTCGCATTCGTGAGCGGGGCATGTCGATACTACGCACCAAACGCCGTGGCGATATGTTTGTAAAAGTACAAGTGGAAGTCCCCACGAATCTAAGCAAAACCCAAAAACAACATATCACAGCGTTTCAAAAAACTTTAAAAAGCAAAAATCGCACCCATAACAAAGGGATACTGGATAAAATAAAATCGTTTTGGGATAATAATACATAAACATATATTATAATATGTTAATATGGGGGCGATATAGACAACAAGATATAAAGTGATTCGCCATATTATACTGCACATTTTATACAGAACCAATTTTGTATTTATTATTGACACCTAACTATACGCATGTTATACAATGCTATGTTGATAATATGTATTGATGAAGGAAATAAAAACATGTTAAATAAAATTCTTGTTATAGTGGCATGTAGCTTGGGAATAACATTAACATTTGCGGATACTTTCCCACAAACTTTTAACCATGTATATGGTACCACAGTTGTGCAACAAAAACCTTTGCGGGTGGTGTCGCTAAGCTATGGGCGATCGGATACCTTATGGGCGTTGGGTGTAAAACCTGTGGGCGTGCGACACTGGTATGGCGACAATAAATATGGGGCGTGGGCATGGGCACAAGAAACATTTCAATCCTTTGGCAATACATATACCCCAGAAGTTTTTCCACGGGGGGCATTGGATTTTGAAAAAATTGTTGCCTTAAAGCCGGATCTTATCTTGGCGTTATGGTCGGGTATCAAACAAGAAGAATATGAGGTCCTTTCCAAAATTGCCCCCACAATTGCCCATGAACAACAATATGGGGCATATGCAACCCCTTGGGATGTGCAAACAATAACCGTCGGCAGGGCAGTTGGCGAATCGGAACAAGCCCAAGCAGAAGTCGACCGCATTAACGCCAAAATTCAGGCAATTGCCGATGCCCACCCAGAATGGCAGGGCAAAACTGCAGCAGTGGCGTTTTACTGGAAAGACAAACCGGGGGCATATGCAGATACGGATATTCGTGCCCGTCTTATCAACCAAATGGGTTTTATAACCCCGGAACGCATTAAACAAGATGCCAAAGGGAAATATCTGGCGTCTTATGCGGTCGAAGATTTCAGCCCGCTTGATACGGATGTATTATTTTGGGTCGTGGCAAAAGAAGCAGATGTGGAAAATGTCAAATCTTTGACCATGCGTAAAACCATGCGTGTATACAAACAAGGGCGTGAAGTGGCTGTCGATGAATTATTAACGGGGGCATTTTCACACGCCAATATCCTAAGCCTTGATTATGCCTTGGATACCATTGTACCCTTAATTGAACAAGCAGTGGATGGGGATCCAACAACCGTTGTTACCAGTTCCCAAAAAGTCGGCTTAGTGGATTAAACATACCCCTGTGTCCTATAAAGGGGGCGTAGCCCTTATGTAAAAATACATGTATTATGCACACATACAATACATTTACATTACGCAGCAAAATATATAAAAAGCACACTTTTGGTTTGGGGGTGCTTGTGTGTGTGCTGATATTTACGGTTTTATCGTCGATTGCCTTTGGCGTTCGCCGTATACCGATGGGGGATGTTATATATACTTTGCTGGGATATATCGATAATGAAAAAACCGACATTATTATTTGGGATTTACGCATGCCCCGTACACTCACCGGGCTTGTTGTCGGGGCGGTGCTGGGCATTGCCGGGGCAATTATGCAGGCAATTACCCGTAACCCCTTGGCGGATCCGGGCATTATGGGGGTAAATGCAGGGGCATCGTTTTTTGCGGTGCTTGCCATTTGGGGATTGGGTATTACTTCCATTTTTCATCTGTCGTGGTTTGCGTTTTTGGGTGCGGGTGTGGCATCGATTGTCGTATATGGTATCAGCAATGTGGGGGGCAGTCGCTCCGGATCGGCAACGCCCGTACGCTTGGCATTGGCGGGCACCGCCATTAACGCCATGTTATTTGCCATAATTTCCGCTATTTTAACCATCAGCCAAGAGACCCTAAATACCTATCGATTTTGGGTGGTAGGGTCATTGCAAATATCCAAAACCAGTGAAATACTGCAACTATCCCCATTTATTATTATCGGTATGGGGATAAGTTTATGGCTGAGCAATACTTTAAATGCGTTGGCATTGGGCGATGAAACCGCCAAAGGATTAGGCGAAAATGTCCGCCGTATTCGGCTATTATCGTTATTGGCGATCACTTTATTATGTGGCAGTGCCGTATCCATTGCCGGTCCCATTGCCTTTGTGGGCTTGGTTATCCCCCATATGGCACGATTATGGGTGGGACAAAACCAACGCTGGATATTTATGTATGCCATGGTATTGGGGGCAATTATTTTATTGGGGACGGATGTTATAGGACGGTTAATATTACATGGCACAGAAATTGAAGTAGGGATCATTATTGCCTTTGTCGGCGGACCGTTGTTTATTTGGATTGTCCGCAGTATGCGGATTACACAAAATTAAGGGGAAGTGCAATATGACAAAATCATACATCCCCCATACCCGTATCAGCACCACCCAAGTGTGGGTATATGCGATCGCCCTGTGCGTATTATTGACTATTTTATTGTGGTCATTATCGGCGGGGTCGTACACCCTATCGCCTGCACAAGTCATATCTATTCTGTTACAACCCCAAGGGGGATATAACGGGGGATATGATGGGGGATATGACCAGTTGGTTATTTGGGATATTCGCCTGCCCCGTATTATTGTTGGCACAATTGCCGGAGCCTTATTGGGCATAAGCGGTGCCATATTTCAATCCATTATCAGAAACCCCTTAGCCTCGCCTGATGTTATCGGCTTTAATGCGGGTATCGCCTTGGGGGCGGTGGTTGCCTTGGTAATATTTGGTGCCACGGGATATGGGGTGATCTTTGGGGCAATCAGTGGGGGCATTATCACCGCCATATTGGTGATGGGGCTGGCGTGGAAAACATCGCCTGTTACGAATCATATACCAAAATCTGTGTATCGTCGTACCCTTTTTATTCGATTATGGAAAACCGCCAATGCATATGGATTTATTCCATATCGTATTGTGTTAATTGGCATAGGCTGTGCCTTTACCATAACCGCCATAACCAATTTTATCCTAACCACCACCGATATATATAGGGCATCCGATGCAATGATATGGTTGATTGGCAGCGTGGGTGGAAAAACTTGGCAATCAGTGGAAATTGCAATCAGTGGTTTTATAATATTATTGCCATGGGCACTATATTTACAAAATTCTATGTGCAACTTGGAAATGGGCAACGATACGGCCATATCGTTGGGCGTGCATATCAACCGCACCCGTATAAGTGCCCTTACCTTGGGCATCTTGCTATCCGCTGTTGCAATCAGCGTGGTTGGTCCCATAGGCTTCGTGGCTTTTGTATCGGGTCCCATTGCCCGCAGAATCAGTGCCACCGCTGGTATCACCATAGGATTATCCGCTATTGTTGGAGCTATTATTTTAACATTTGCCGACCTTATGGGGCGAATCGCTATACCAGACCTAACACTGAGTGCGGGGATTTACACAGCTATTATTGGTGGACCATATTTATTATGGCTGTTAAGTCAAAACATCAAACGGGGGGAATTATGACAAACTGTACGCCATTATACCGATTACAAGCGAAAAATATACGGGTGCAATATGGGAATAGTATTATCTTAAAAGATATTACGGTACAGTTGCCGCATGGCAAAAATACAGTCATTATTGGACCGAATGCCTGTGGTAAATCGACTTTGTTAAAAACATTATCCCGGTTGCTGATACCTGAAATGGGCAATGTGTTGTTGGATAATACCCCTATTCATCAGCAAAATACCAAACAAGTGGCACAAACCTTGGGGGTATTGCCCCAAACACCGATTGCCCCACAAGGCATATTAGTATACGACTTGGTATGCCGAGGGCGAAGCCCATATCGCACCGCCTTTGCCAAATGGCATACACAAGATGAACAAGCGGTTATACACGCCTTAACCCAAACGGATACATTGGAATTAGCCAATCGGGAAGTGGATTCTTTATCAGGCGGACAACGCCAGCGGGTATGGATTGCCATGGTCATTGCCCAAGACACAGATATTTTATTATTGGACGAACCCACTACATTTTTGGACTTACCCCATCAAGTGGAAATATTGGAATTGATAAAAACCTTAAATCAACATAATAATCGTACCATTGTATCCGTACTGCACGATATTAACTTGGCGTGTCGATATGCCGATTACATCATCGCCATGCATGATGGCAATATCATCACTCAGGGGGACCCGAAAACCATTATAACCTGTGATACTATAAAAACAATTTTTAATATGGACAGCCTGATAATCCAAGACCCCATAACCCATACCCCATTGGTTATCCCCAAATAATCCGCACAAAAAACACCCCCCTTATGAATATCATAAGGGGGATGCCATGAAAAATAGTAGGAGAGAGAAGAGAAACTTACATTAAGTTTTTAAACAACTGATCGTCTACATCTTTGAAGTGGTTATAACAAAATGCACCTACGGCCAATTCGTATGTTGCCACTCCCAAAAGGGCACCTTGGCTATTACGCACTTCTGCGTTATACTCAGCCAATGGACCATTATCTGTTCCACCATCCTCAGTTACTTTGCATGTTTGATTTACCGTATACCAATCGTTGGATTGCGTATCGTTATATGTTGCGTTCGCCGCATATGCAAAAGTACCTGCTGCTACACTTGTTGCCAAGAAAAGTTTTAATAGATTTAACATTATTTTTAACTCCTTAAAAAAAGATATTATATTTATGTGTGTATTGTAAATACAGTAGTGCCAAAATGGCATTCAATAAAGAACTAAACACATTTGGTGTATCATTCTATAAAGAATATAAACAACACATTGGTGTATCGCTTACAATGTTATAATACATATTAACGGATGCTTGGTATATATAAAATTCGTAAAATAATAGTATAACTTCTTAAATTACACTTTTATATCGTGAAATATTATATTTTGTGTGTTATTATACACCATATACACATAAAACATCGTGAATATCATATTATCGCCATTGGCGATGAACAAAAAAAATGAAAATTAACGCAATATACATAGCCTTTTTTTCCATTCACTATTATAATTGCATCCAAAGTATTATGTCTTATAATACAATACATGGTGGGGGAATGGATTGCATACAACATAGAATCCATCAGCACCTGTGGCGAACACTTTAAAGATTCAAAGAAATGTATTTTGGGTCATCACGGTCATAAATATAATGGTATCTGATGATGATTCTGTGTATGGGAATATAATTTAAAATGAGAAAAAAGACAATGATAACAAAAAAAAGCATATCAATTGCCATAATAACCGCCTTAATGATGGCAATAATACCCCCAAACGCATGGGGGGCAAATGTTAATATACAAGATAAAAATGGATTTACCCCCTTAACATGGGCAGTATTGGAAAATAACCCCAATAAAGTTAAGGCATTGCTTAAACAGGGGGCAAGTGTGCATATTCAAGATAAATATGGCGATACCCCTTTAATGTATGCCATAAGGGAAAACAACCCTGATATAGTTAAGGCATTGCTTGACAATGGGGCAGATGTCAACATACAAGATAAAGATGGCTATACCCCCTTGATGTGGGCAGTAATATATAACAATCCCGATATAATTAAGCTACTGCTTGACAATGGGGCGGATGTGAATGTGGTAAAAAATATAAAAGATCCCAAAAAGCGCATGCAAACCCTTCAATTATTAAAAGATTTACAAGAGTAAAAACTGAACGATGTTTTTTAAAAATAGAGAAAATTTTATATGTAAATGGTATACTTGTCCGCATGAAAAACACCCCCTTATCCGCCGCTGAAATTGATATAAGTAACAATGGCATAGTATACAGTTTGCAGTATGGGGATATATATTTTGCCCCTTGTAATGGGGTGGCGGAAAGTACCTTTGTATTTGTAAATGGATGTGCCATCACTGATAACATACCCCATATGACCAATACACATACAGTTTTGGAATTAGGATTTGGTACAGGGTTAAATTTTTTGTGCACTTTACATGCGTTTGCAACCGCCGGTAAATCAGACCTTTTATATTTTATAAGCATTGAAAAACACCCCATACACGCCGATGACATACGGCGGATATATGGGTTTTTGCCGGCGGATTTAAAACCTTATGCGGATGCGGTGTTACGGGTATATCCACCCTGTGTCCAAGGGATTCATACTGTGTATGTTTTAGGGGCAAAATTAACCCTGTATTTTGACGATATAAAATCGGCACTGCCCCAGATATGCCCCCCCATACATTCCATATATTTGGATGGATTTGCCCCCAGCAAAAATACCGCCATGTGGCACCCGGATATATTGACCCAGTTATATACCCTAAGTGCCCCAACCGTCCGCATCAGTACTTTTACCGCATCTAGTGCCATACAAAAAACATTAAAATCGGCTGGTTTCTTTGTGCATAAACGCCAAGGATTCGGAAGAAAGCGGGAATCTATTATTGCCCGGAAAACTTTGTGGCATCCCCCTATTTTACCCCCCCAAGCCAAAATTACCATTATTGGTGCGGGCATTATGGGGTGTAGCCTTGCCCACCAGTTGGCGAATATGGGGTATAAAATTACCTTATATGACCAATATCCCCGCCCACTTATGGGAACTTCCGGTAATCCATACGCCCTATTAATGCCAAAATTTAATAAAAATATCCCATTTCATAAAAACGCCTTTGTATATGCCCACAAATATTTTAGTGCATTAAACTGCATAAGGGGACAAGGTATTATTGCCACCCCCGCTGCCATAACCGATACCAAGGAATATAAATGTATATCCCAACCCCATCCACAGGGGATACTGATCCGAAGTGGTGTTATTGACACGACCCATTATGCCCATATCATATGTGCACATAAAAATATACAATTTATACAAAACTCTTTAAACACTATACCTGATGATTGCCATATGACTGTGTTGTGTTTAGGGGCGGATACAAATACTTTGACACCCCACCCATTGCCATATACAATCAATCGGGGGAGCGTGGCTGTTTTGCAAAATCCCCCACAACATATGCCCTGTATTCCCACATATCACAAAGGATATGCGTATTCTGATGGGACGATTGGCATATGTGGGGCACATTTTGAACGCATGGGCACTTGGCAAAAAACCCTGCCCCCCTTGAATACAAATACCCATACAAAACACATTGCCGATAAAATGCGGGTTTTTAATGTCGATATATATAATACAGCACATACCCTAAAAACAGGCATACGGGCAAATACGAAAAACCGTATACCCATTATCCACCAAGCATCACACAAAGTGTTTTATATATATGGTATGGGGTCACGGGGATATATCAATGCCCCATATACAGCACATTTATTTTGCACCCATATATTGCAAACCACCCCCCATGTGGACACAGAAGCCATGTTTAATGGATAAAACCCTAATTTTTATTGACACCCCCCTTATTCACAGGTATGTTTACGGGATTCATAGTATTTATTATATAACAGGGGAACTGAAAAATGAAAAAATATATTGCAGAAGCATTAGGTACAGGTTTATTGGCATTTACGGTTACTAGCACCGCAGGCGATCCATTTGCCATTGCCGCCATATTGGCAATTGCCATTTACGCATACGCCGGTATCAGTGGGGCACACTTTAACCTGTCGGTTACAACAGCCATGTGGAGTCGTGGTGAAATTTCTTGTCAGGAGACCATAAAATACGCCATTGCCCAAATTTTGGGGGCAATCCTTGCGGTTATGATTGCCAAATGGATGCTGGGCGACCCACTTATAACAGTTGGCACGATTAAAGGTTTTGTTGGACCTCATAAAGTGATGGGCGAATTTTTGGCGGGGGCAATTTTGCTTACGGCTATTTTTGTATGTATGCGTAATGATATACACCCTGCGTGGGGGGTTGCCCTTGCCCATATTGTATTGGTAACGATAGGTATGAAGATTAACACTTCGATTACCTTGGCAAGTTTCTTACATGGCAATGCATTGCTTACGGTGGTTGTGTTTGCAATTGCCCAAATCATCGGCGGTATTGCTGCTGGTAAATTGGACAAAAGTTTGGGTACATAAACCTTATTTTTTAATATATATAATCATGCCTATCCATCCCCATACGCCCATCCACCTTGCCCCTATGGAAGGGGTGCTGCATGCCCCACTCAGACATATCTTAACAGTACATGGACGATATGATATGGCGTATACAGAATTTTTACGCATCACAAATCAAGTATACAAAGACAGCGTTTTTTATAAAATATATCCTGAATTACACACCCAAGGCTGTACGCCCGGTGGCACACCCGTGGGATTGCAATTATTGGGGTCAGACCCGCAATGTATGACGGATAATGCCTGCAAAGCGGTTGCATTGGGGGCAACGCATATCGATATCAACTTTGGCTGTCCCGCAAAAAAAGTTAATAACAAGGGGGGTGGGGCGGAGCTGTTAAAATGCAGTGAAAGTTTATATAAAATTGTCCATACAATACGACGGGGCGTACCATCACATATTGCTGTGTCCGCAAAAATGCGGTTGGGATATAACGATATGCATATGTTTATCGATAATATCCGGGCGATAACCGATGCCCAGCCCAACCATATCACCATCCATGCCCGCACCAAAGCCCAAGCATATCGGGGGCATGCGGACTGGGACATGGTTGCCCACGCCCGCCCATTTGTCGATTGTCCGGTATTTATCAATGGCGATATTGTCAACACCGCATCGGCAAAATCCGCCCTTAATCGCAGTATGGCGGATGGTATTATGGTTGGCAGGGGGGCATTAAAAACACCCAACTTAGGGGCGGTTATCCGCCATCACCACGCCCCATACACTTGGCAACAAGTGATTCCCTTAATACAAGCATATATGCACATGATTCGGGAGGATTTGGATACCCCCCATTTTGCCACCGCCCGTATCAAGCAATGGTTTGCCCAGTATTTACGACATACATATCCATCCGCACAGGTAATATTTGAAAAAATAAAGACCTTAAATACGGAAAAATTCCGAAAAGCCCTTGACAATATATAGGTTTTGTATATCTTAAATGTTTATATATCGGACTATGGCGCAGCTTGGTAGCGCGCTTCGCTGGGGGTGAAGAGGTCGCAGGTTCGAATCCTGCTAGTCCGACCAACCAAAATTATGGGAAAAAATTATGGCAATACTTTTAAAGTATGATGGCACCATGCCACCAGAAACCTTAGCTGCACTGGACACAATCGGCAATACTATGGTATCACCCACCAAAGTGGGGTACATTATTATGACCGCTGATCGGGCGGGACTCGATGTAAAATTTCAAGTGAAAAAACGCCCCCACCGCAAACCCGGTGTGGTGCTGTGTTCCGGTATCGACCAATTAAAAGAATTGGCACAATTAAATGACAGTATTTTGGCTTTGTACGAAAAACATTGGGAACAGGATATTTTATTGGGATGTATTTTGCCATGGCGTCAAGATGCCTTGCACCATATCCCCCATGATGGGAGTGCGGAACTTATAATGGATACACGGAAAACATCTTGTTTTGTCATCCGTTTTGGAAAGCCCAGCGAAGAAGTCGTAACCCACCGTTGGAACAATGGCAAAAAATTGACCTTCGCAAGTTCAGCCAACGAAAGCGGTAAGGGTAATATGGGCGTATTCACCGGCATTGGCGAACGAATCTTAGGGGGGGTCACATATGCGGTTGAGGCGGACGCTTTTGTAAAATCTATACAACCGGAAAAAACCATTGAAACCCGCCACGAACAAGGGGTTATGGTATCGATGGTAAACAAAGACGGCACCATAACCGACACCCCTGTGCTTATCCGTAAGGGATTGGATGTGGATAAAATCATGGCATTATTATCGAATCAATACAACCGCTGGGATTACCGCCATGGGGCATATTATTAAAGATATCCCGAAAACCCCCGAAAAATCCAATAAAAAGCCAAACAAAGAAAACCCCCGAATTTACCATTCAGGGGATCAGAGTTACGAAACAATATCGATGAAACTAAACTAGAAAGGAGTCATGTCAGTTTTATATCTATTCTCTCTACTATAAAATGATATTATTATACCAAGATCAGAATACAATATAATCAATATGTTATAATGAATCCCATACAGGCAATATGCCACCACCCAAAAGGGATGTCAATTATTTTTTTATAAAAGTACTTTATCTGTAAATAATTTACAATATTTTATACTTTATTGATATCTTAAAACACTTTATATTGCCCAAAAATATTATGTTTTACAAATAGTTATTGCAAAAAATAGCATATCTTACCGATTACTTTATTATGAAAAAAAATAACAAAACCTTAATGTCCCCCTTGTGGATCGATTCTTTTTATTCAACAATGCGTTACATTATGATGATTTCATATAAAATGATGGCTGTGAATATTTCTAATTTTATGACACATAATCCATAGGGGTATGATACAATGCGGACAATTTATAATTTTATATACAAGGAATATCACCAATGAAAACATCACTTTTATCGGTTTTATCGGATGGTTCATGGGAAAACAAAGATATTTTTACCAACCAATACATCGTATTATTTGCCGTCCCAGGGGCATTTACCCCCACTTGTAGCGAACAGCACTTGCCGGGGTTTGTGCTACTGTATGACCAATTCAAACAACGGGGGATTGATGAGGTATATTGTTTGTCCGTAAATGACCGTTTTGTTATGCAGGCATGGGCAAAACAAATGGCGGTATCCGATACAATCAAAATGATTGCAGACGGATCCGCCCTATTTACACAAGATAACACCTTGATTTTGGATTTAACCGACAAAGGTTTGGGAATTCGTTCGAAACGCTATGCGATGATTATTAAAAATGGTACTGTATTATACACAGGATTTGACGACGATGCTTTTGCGGAAAACATACTGGCACAGCTAACAAGGCTATGAGTCTGTCATGAAATTTGTGTAAATAGTTTTTTTAAAGTTTGACTCTATTGTCAAACTGACCTGCCCCCTATAAATTGGTCCAAAAATAAGTTAGTATTGCTTTATCTAAATTATGAAAGGATTTTAAGATGTCAAAGAATAGGAAAGCCCGGAGTATAGAACAAATTATCCGTATATTACGGGATGCAGAGATTAAGTTATCATCAGGTATGACAGTCAGTGTTATGTGCCGTGATTTAGGTATATCGGATGCGACTTATTACAAGTGGCGCAAACAATATGGTGGTATGGATGTTAATCATGCCAAAGATTTAAAAGCATTATTGGATGAGAATACCCGTTTAAAGAAGCTTGTTGCTGATTTGAGTTTAGACAATCAAATCTTAAAGGAATTTAACTCGGGAAAGTGGTAGGTGCTGGGGGGGTAAAAAGCTTTATTGGCAAAGCCAAGTCTTTTTACAATGTATCAGAACGGCGATTATGTAGTTTATTCAGGACACATCGCTCTACGGTTCGTTATGTGAAACGAGATGTTGATGAGGAAAGCCGTTTAATATCAGATATGCACCGTCTAGCACAAAAATACCCTAGATATGGTTATCGGCGGATATGTGCCTTATTAAAAGGTTATGGTTGGTGTGTAAACCATAAGCGGATTGAACGGCTTTGGAAACAGGAGGGATTACAAGTGCCACAGAAAATACCCAAACCCCGTAGTTCAAATGCTGGTGATGGGAGCTGTATTAAACTTCGTCCTGAGTATCAAAATCATGTATGGAGTTATGACTTTGTGCATGACAAGCTGAGAAATGGTAAAGGCATTAAAATATTAACGGTTATAGATGAACATAGCCGAGAATGCTTAACCATTGATGTGCGGCATAAACTGAACAGTACGGATGTATTGGATATTATGGGCAGGTTGTTTATCACAAAAGGTATGCCTAAGCATATCCGTTCTGACAATGGATCTGAATTTATAGCCCATAGGCTACAAGGTTGGTTGAAGCGTATGCAGGTGGGTACAGCATACATTGATAAGGGCAGTCCATGGCAGAACGGTTACAATGAAAGTTTTAATGGTAAACTTCGGGACGAGTGCTTGAACATGGAAATATTTTAAAATTAGTGATTTATTTAATATCGAAAAAGGCAGAGAAACAACAAATAATGAAGAAAATGGAAATATATCTATTATTTCATCCACAGCATATAATAATGGCGTTAGTGGTTTTCAAAAACATGGAAAAAAACTATTTTCAAAAAATAAAATCACAGTCAATTCTAACGGATCTGTTGGCGAAAGTTTTTATCAAAATCAAGATTTTTACGCAACAGGAGATGTTAATGTTTTGATTCCCAAATTTACTTTAACTCCCTATATTGCCCTTTTTCTAGTAACTGTTATATCACAGGAAAAGTATAGATACAATTATGGTCGCAAATGGGGAAAACAAAAGATGGAAAAAGATACAATTAAATTTCCTACAGATAATCAAGGCAATCCAGATTGGCAATTTATGGAAGATTATGTAAAATCCCGTCCTTATAGTGGTAATTTATAAGATTTTAATTTGGGAATTACATATATAAATCCCCATTTTTTATAACAGGTACTGTATCAACGGACACAGCCGCCTGTTGCTTTGATAACGCTAGCGATGATTTTTTCGCTTATGGCGTCGATTTCTTGGTCGGTCATGGTGTGTTTGGTCGGTTGTAAAGTAACTTGAATAGCCACGGATTTATTGCCCGCACCTATGCCATCGCCCCTAAATACATCAAATATACGAATATCGGTTATCCATTTTTTATCGATATTTGCAGATTTCAATATGTTGCTGGCGGGTATGGTATCCGCCACTTCAAATGCAAAATCCCGTTTGACCGATTGTAAGTTTGCCACTTTAAATTGTGGGCGGGTTTTGCTTTTCGGTTTTAGGGGGGGTAAAGTATTTAAATATATTTCGAAGCCCACACTTGTGCCCTTGATACCCAGTTCCTGCATAGTCTTAGGGTGGAGTGTACCGAATGTGCCAAGTACAAATTTGCCCAACTTCATAACACCCGACTGCCCCGGGTGATAATAAGAGGGGGCATTCGTATCAATTTGAATGTTGTCGGTGGTAATACCCAACGCAGATAACACCCTATAGGCATCAGATTTTACATCAAACACATCGATACTGCGGGCATTACCTGTCCAGTGGCGGGGATGGGTTCTTCCCGCCCGAATACCGCTGATACAATTTATTTGAGCGTCGGGGGTGTTCCCAAAATAAGTCCCCCCGACTTCGAATAATTGTACATTCATATATCCACGGGATTTGTTGCGGTTATACGCATGTAACAGGTTGGGTAAAATACTGGGGCGCATAGTGTTTAAGTCTTCTGATATGGGATTTTTCAATACCATTTCTGGTTTTACCCCATCAGGGGCAAAAATAAGTGCATGTTTTTTTGCCATAAAGGCAAACGATACCATTTCATTATATCCCACACTTGCCAATGCCCGTCGGGCGATGCCGATGCGTTTTTGTAATGGGGTTAAAATAGGCGTCGATACCACCGTATATTTTGGCAAGGGGACAGCGGGGATTTTATCAAACCCATATATGCGTAAGACCTCTTCAATTAAGCAATGTTGCCCTGATATATCGGGGCGGGTGGGGGGTACCACACAGTCGATAAAATCACCCTTTAATTGGGGGGCAAAGCCCAATGATTGTAATATATTCAGCACAATATTGGGGGCGATAGTGATGCCACTTTTGGCATACAGATCCTGCATCTGTAATGTAATATTTTTCGGTTTAAATCTAGGCGTACCTGTGCCTGTTATGGCATGAGCGGTACCCCCACATAATGCGAGAATAAATTTGCTTACCGCCTGAATCCCCAGCTGATTAGATAAGGGATTGACTGTGCGTTCAAAACGGTATCGGGCATCGGATAAAATGTCCATTTTCCGCCCTGTTTCGGCAATATTAATCGGGTCAAACCAGGCGGATTCCACAAATACATTCACTGTGTCTTCGGTCACAGACGATTCCATACCCCCCATTATACCCCCGATACCATGGGTTTTATTTTCATCTGCAATCACCGTCATTGTATCGTCCAAAATATATGCACAATCATTTAAAGCATGAAATTTTTCCCCTTTTTTCGCAGGGCGAAGGGTTAACACAGTACCAATTTTATCTGCGTCAAACACATGCAGGGGTCTGCCTAAGTCATAAGATACATAATTGGTAATATCCACCAATGCGGTGCGGGGTCGAATACCAATAGCATTCAGACGATTTTGTAACCATGCGGGGCTAGATATATTTTTGACCCCTGTAAACAACCGTCCCATCACATGCGGGGCGTGTGGGGTGGCAATTTTCCATATAATCGGGCTATCGCCCCCATTGTTCACATCGACACTTTCATAAGGACAGGACTTTAAAGTGCCCACTGCAGATGCCGCCAAATCACGGGCAATACCCCGTACGCCAAGACAATCGCCCCGATTGGGGGTAACGGCAATTTCAATCATCGGATCATCCAACCCCGCCCACAAGGCATACACTTCGCCCACAGGGGCGTCATTATCCAGTTCAATAATACCATCCCCATCGCCATCCAGCCCCAATTCGGGGTATGAACACATCATGCCACAGCTGTCGACCCCACGGATATTGCCTTTTTTCAGTTCAAAATCCCCCCCTGGAATATAAATCCCAACAGGGGCAAGTACCCCTTTCATGCCCGCCCGTGCATTGGGGGCACCGCAAACAATTTGTAAGGTTTCTGTACCTGTATTAACGGTACATATTTTCAGCCGATCCGCATCGGGGTGTTTTACGGTGGATACAATTTCGGCAATTATAAATCCACCTAATGTATCCAGTGGATTGACCACTTGTTCCACTTCCAAACCAGTCATAGTCAGGGTATGGGTAATGGTATGAATATCCGCAGTTGTGTCCAAGTGGTCTTTAAGCCAAGATAAAGTAAATTTCATTGTTATAGCCCCCCCATTATAAACCCCGTACCAAACTTGGCACATCAAATGCAGTAAAACCATAGTGGTTTAACCACCGTACATCCCCATCAAAAAATGTGCGCAGGTCGGAAATACCATATTTTAACATGGCAATACGTTCAATTCCCATGCCAAAAGCAAAACCTTGGTATTGTTGTGAATCAATGCCACAATTTTCCAATACCGTTGGGTGCACCATGCCACAGCCCAAAATCTCCAACCAATCTTTCCCTGTTCCGATTTTTAAAATCCCATCTTTACGGCTACATCCAATATCCACTTCGGCGGATGGTTCGGTAAAGGGAAAAAAGGATGGACGGAATTGTAAGGGTACATCGTCCACTTCAAAATATGATTCAACAAAAGTCTGTAAAACGCCTTTTAGGTGTGAAAAGTTAATATTTTTTTCGATAACCAACCCCTCGACTTGATGAAACATGGGGGTATGGGTCATATCACTGTCACAGCGGAAAGTCCGCCCGGGGGCAATAATGCGAATGGGATTACCGTGTTCTAGGGTATTTTTTTGGGCACGCATAGTACGGATTTGCACCGGCGAAGTATGTGTACGAAGCACCACATTTTCACCCTTTGTATTTTCGGGCATATAAAAAGTATCCTGCATTTGTCGGGCGGGATGTTCTGGGGGGATGTTTAAAGCTTGGAAATTATGCCAATCGTCTTCGATGTCTGGTCCTTCGGCAACACAAAACCCCATTTCCCCAAATAATGCGATAATTTCATCCACTGTTTGGGGAATGGGATGCAACGATCCGACCGCCATATCCCGTGCAGGCAACGATACATCAAGGATTTCTGATTGTAATTGGGCGTTCAATTCCGTGTCTTTGATACTATCGGTTTTGGCGGTTAAAGCATGGATAATTTCCCCTTTGGCAAGGTTTAACGATTGTCCCATTTGTCCCCGCTGTTGTGCGGGCAAAGTCCCCAATGTTTTCATGTGTTGGTTTAACACCCCTTTTTTGCCCAATACAGACACACGGATGTTTTCCAACGCTTCGAGCGATTCCGCCCCATCAATATCCGCCATCGCCCGTTCCACAAGCTGTGTTATATCAGACATCATGTGATAATCCTTATTTATATATAAATTTTAAACCAATGGGGTGTATTATACATAACCAACAAAAAAAAGACAGATAAAATTATATCCTTTTATAGGCTTGGTGCATTTAATACCATCAAGCCATAAATCATATATTCGTATTCATTAAAGGGAAAAATTGCATGATCTTTTTCAACAAACTGTAATATTGTTTCTAAATCCCCAGCGGATCCCTTAGACTCCTGAAAAGCATCGATAATTTTATTTTTTAATTCGATAAGTTCCATCAATATGTTCCAATCCCAATGCGTTAATATATTCTTGTTCGTCAAAAAACTCTGTGTCTTGTAAGGCTCGTACATGAAGGGGCAATGATTCCAAGTCTTTTCGGAGGATTTTATGGGTATCAAATATATTTTTAAATATCCAATTAACAAAATTACTACTTAATACATCGGCTAATACATCGCCTGATATGGGAAAATCTGTGTGTGGGATAAGCATATTGGCACTATTTAAAATATATCTTTGCTGTGTGTCATAATAAAAATTTAATTTCGATGATATGAATTTATATATCAACTTTTTCGGTGATTGATATAGATCCATAGAAGCCACTTGTTGGTACAAAGATAAATCAGCAGGAATAAAATGGCTAGCCTTTTTTATGTTGGCATTGGAAATATCTGACCCTTTATGCACGGGGATATATCCATCTCGCATATGATCTTGAATAAATTTTTTATTATTCCCTGTTACAATACCCAATGCCCAATCCGCATTTTTTTCCAAAGTAATATGGGGGATATGAAACACATAGTCCAATACTTGTGCATCCGCATTTGTACATTTTATATTAAAAATACTTTTAGGGTTGTTTATAAAATGGTGCTTTTTTCGCTTAAATACCCCCTCTTGTACTGTACATTTTATAAAATTGTTGCTTGTTTGTTTTTTTTGCATCGTAAATGCACATACATTCGTCAATAACCCTATGAAGGCTTTACCATAATGTTTAAAATCCGATATAGCATATTGCATAACACTTTTTCGGGCATCTTCGAAACTGGCAATATTAAAAAAGGATTCTGGTAATAACAATCCCATTTCACCACCCGTTTTTAAGGACTGTAAACAGGCAAAATAAAATAAGGCACAGGTATCAAGGCTGTTTCCTGCGTTAAAGATTTTTCCATAAAAATCCCTTTGCGTTTTATGATATTTTTTACCCCACGGGGGATTGGTAAACATAAAATCAAATGCAAATGGCTGTGTACTTGCCACTTGTAAAAAATCTTGTTGTATAATATTCGGGCTGTTATAATTGCTTTTGTTTAAAAGGCGTTTTTGGGTTATTGCAATGGCAACGGGGTCCGTATCAAATGCGTATATATTTTGTGGTTTAAATCCCAATTCAAATGCCCTGATAACAAAATTGCCCGATCCACAACAGGGGTCGCAAAATGTACTGTTATTGGCAATTTTTTTATTCGGGGTAAACACATCATGTACTATGTCATGGGGCGTATAATATATCCCTTCTTTATTGCGGTAAGAATCAGATAAAGTCTTTTCATAGGTATCCCCCAATATATCCAAGTTATCAGATTGATTTTGTATGTGATCCAAAAATTTCGTTTGAATGTGCAAACGATTATGAAAATCTTTTTGTGATTTATTTGCCCGTCTATGCAGTCTGTGTTTAAAATCATTTTGTAAGAAATGCTGTACAGATTCTTCGGTTACATACCCTTGACGATATGGGGATAAATAGCCTGTTTTTATCCAATTTCTAATGGTAGCGACGGATACTTGTGTACGGTTTGCCATGTCTTCAATGGATACAATATTTTTTGGGGTATTTAAAAATATGTCTTTTTGCATAGATTTAATATAGCAAAATATATGTATAAAACCAATAAAAAAGGCGTTGTGAAAACGCCTTTTTAAAATCATTTTATAATTACAAAATTTTACAACGCAGATTTTGCTTTTTCTGCCAATACTTTGAACGCTTCTGGTTCTGAATATGCCAATTGTGCCAATACTTTACGATCCAATTCGATACCCGCTTTGCTTAACCCATTCATAAATGTGGAATATTTCAAGCCTTCTGTGCGTGCCGCCGCATTGATGCGTTGAATCCACAATGCACGAAATTGGCGTTTTTTGACACGGCGATCACGGTATGCGTACTGCCCCGCTTTTTCCACCGCCTGCATTGCCACACGAATAGTGTTTTTGCGTCGACCACTATATCCTTTTGCTTGTTTTAAAACTTTTTTGTGTTTTGCGTGGGATTGCACGCCTCTTTTTACACGGGCCATAATTCTTCTCCTTCCCTAGTAATATTAGCTGTTTGGTAACAAATACTTTTTGATATTTTTCGCATCACAATCTTGCATCACTTGTGAACCCCGGTTTTGCCGTTTCATTTTTTGTGGGCGTTTCGAAGTGTTGTGTGCCAGATACGCAGAAAAGAATTTTAACTTGCCAGAACCGGTTTTCTTAAACCGTTTTTTGGCGGAACTGTTTGTTTTCATTTTTGGCATTTTAATATCCTTTACAATCAAGGTTTATAATATACAACGGGCAGGCAACCAAAAAATCAAGCCTGCGTGCGTCAACTGAGTACAAAGGTTATATACGGTCTTTGGTGAAGAGTCAAGGCTTTTATCATAAGATTATAACAAAATGCCCTGTTGTTGGTATTTTTAATTGCTGATATTCTTGGCAACAATCAAAATACGATTAAAAATATGTAATGTTTGGGTTGGTACAGCGTAAAATATCACTTGTATTTTATTGATTTCCCCTGTATTATCAGCCCAAAACCCCACAGAAAATAAGTATTACAAGATTTTACATATGGAATATTAAACAATGCAAAAACCTCTCATAGGATTACTCACAAATACTTTAACACAGGTGGAGGATTGCGATGCGGAAAAGTTGTCCATATCATCACGGTATGTTATGGCATTAGAAGAAGTGGTCGACGCCCATTGTGTGGCGTTGTTATTTAAAAATAAATTGGATATGGATATATTGGACCGCATTGATGGCATTATGTTAACAGGCGGTTTTGCCAATGTAAATCCGAAGTTTTACAATGGTACTTATGAATTAAAATCGGGGGAAAATGACCCGTTACGGGATCGCACCGCTTGGGCGGTGTTGCAACGGACGATGGCAATAGGGTTGCCCATTTTGGGGATTTGTCGGGGATTACAAGAAATAAATGTATACCATGGGGGTACATTAAAAGGCGATGTACATTTACAACAAGATACTTTTGAACATATTGCCAAATTCGAAGACGGACGATATAATTTTGAACCCCGCCAACATGTAAAAATTATGCCCAATAGCATGTTGTCTGATTGGTTGGATGGGGCAAAAACAACATATATCAATTCCGCCCATGGACAAGCCATTGACACACTGGGCGACGGTTTGGCGGTCGAGGCCGTGTGTGTCGATGACAATATTATTGAAGCTGTGCGGATAATAAACCACCCCAATTTTGGATACGCTGTACAATGGCACCCAGAATCGCGTACTTGTCGGCAAGAAAAAGTCAATCAAATGCTGTTAAAAGCGTTCGGCGATGCCTGTCGTACATACAGAAAATAATATATTACACCAGTGTTTTTTATTATATGCTTGACTCTGGTGTGATAATACTTTACAGTAATCGTGCTATTGTTGATATGTGCGGAAGAGCGTATTTGACCACAAACAAATGCCACCGAAGGAGCAACACCCTGGAAACTCTCAGGTATAAGGGACCGCATATGGAAAAGCATCTGGAAAGTGGATACTATCCCACCGAAGGAGGAAACCCCTATTTTTATGATGGGGGCAACGCTCTCAGGTACTGATACAGAAGGGATTTTGTTGTGCTATGCAACACCCTTTGGTACGATTTAATAAGGAAAGATGCTTAAATATTATGTCAGATCTTAAACAAACAGCTTTACATGCATTACATGTGGCACTAGGGGCAAAAATGGTTGGCTTTGCCGGTTATGATATGCCCATTCAATACCCATTAGGGGTTTTAAAAGAACACTTACATACCCGTGCAAAATGTGGTATTTTTGATGTGTCCCACATGGGGCAAGCATGGCTTATTGGCAATAATCAAAATCAAGTTGCCACTGTTGCCGAAACTGTATTGCCCGCCGAAATTTTGGGATTGCCCGCAGGCAAACAACAATACACCCAATTGTTAAACGAAAATGGCGGGACTATGGATGATTTAATTATTACCAAGCCTGCGGAAGAAAAATATAACGACCGTTTGTACACAGTGGTAAATGCGGGCTGTAAAGATGTGGATTATGCCCATATGCAGTCCCATATGCCTGATGTAACGATTACAAGATTGGAAAATCGTGCACAACTGGCGGTGCAAGGCCCCATGGCGGTGTATGTAGTATCATCTGTGGTCGACGGGGTACAGGATTTAACCTTTATGTCGTTTAAATCGTTTGATTGGGTAACAGCGGATGGCACGCCGACCGAATTGCTGATTTCCCGTTCCGGATATACGGGGGAAGATGGATATGAAATATCCCTTGAAAATACATATGCCATCGAATTTACCAAAGTATTATTACAAAACGAGCATGCGGAAATGATTGGTCTGGGGGCGCGGGATTCGTTACGGCTGGAAGCAGGGCTATGCTTATATGGGCATGATCTGGATACGACAACAACACCCGTTGAAGCGGGATTGTTGTGGTCGATTGGCAAACGCCGACGGGAACAAGGGGGATTTATCGGGGCAAAGGGTATACAAGATAATATTGCCAATGGGGTACACCGTAAACGCATTGGTCTGAATATTGACGGTCAAGCCCCCTGTCGTCAAGGTACGGAAATTTTTGTCGGCGATACAAAAGTGGGGGAAATTACCTCTGGCGGTTTTGGACCATCCGTTGGTAAGCCGGTGGCAATGGGGTATATTGACATTGCCCACAGCAATATGGGCACAGAAGTTACATTGTGGGTGCGTAAAAAGCGTATATCTGCCAAAGTATGCAAAATGCCATTTACGCCCCATAAGTATAAACGCTAAGTTTGATTATTATATTATAAGAGGATAACAACATGACTTTAAAATATACAGAAGACCACGAATGGATTTTAATTGATGGGGATATGGCAACGGTCGGCATTACGGATTATGCCCAACAACAATTGGGCGATGTGGTATTTGTCGACTTGCCTGAACCGGGGGATTCATTCGATGCGGGCGATGATGTGTGCGTAGTGGAATCGGTAAAGGCCGCATCCGACATTTACGCCCCCATAAGTGGTGAAATTATCGAGGGTAATGAGGCACTGGAATCAGACCCAGCACTTATCAATTCCGCACCGACCACAGACGGCTGGATTTTTAAAATCAAAATCACAGACGCATCGGAAATCGATAATTTATTGGACGAAGACAGTTACAAAAAAATTATTGCATAATATTTGCATAACACAGACATTATTATGAATACATCCCTTTTACATAGGGGCTATGACACATTCATTTTACATATATTAGAGGAACACATATATCATGGCACATATGGATACTTATCGGGCGGACACGGACTTTATCCGTCGGCACATCGGACCACGTCAAGCGGAACAAAACAGCATGTTGGCAGAAATCGGGTTTACATCGTTGACACACATGTCAGAAACCATTGTTCCCACGGATATTTATGAAACCGAGTGCATGGATTTACCCCAACCTATGTCCGAATTTGATGTGTTGGAACACATGCGTGCATTGGGGAATAAAAACAAATTGGTACGCACTTTTATTGGGCAAGGGTATTATAACAACCATACCCCACAAGTGGTTATCCGCAATGTATTGGAAAACCCCGGTTGGTACACAGCATATACGCCATACCAAGCGGAAATTTCCCAAGGGCGGTTGGAAGCCATTGCCAATTTTCAAACCATGGTTGCGGATTTAACCGGACTTGATATTGCCAATGCATCGTTACTAGACGAAGGCACGGCGGCGGCTGAGGCCATGAGCTTGTGTTCCCGCATGGCAAAAAATAAAAAATCACAACGCTTTTTTGTGTCCAGCCACTGCCACCCACAAACCATTGCCGTGGTATTAAACCGTGCCAAGCATTTTGGTTTCGAAGTGATTATCAGTAATGAAGACCATGGTATTCCCGAAAATATCATGGGGGCGTTGGTACAATACCCTCGTACAGACGGGACCCTTGTCGATTACAGTGCGTTTTGTGAATCTGTGCATGCCCAAGGGGGATTGGTGGTTATGGCAACGGATTTATTGGCATTAACCATTTTAAAAACCCCGGCGGATATGGGGGCGGATGTGGCGGTCGGTTGTGCCCAACGCTTTGGCGTGCCCATGGGGTTTGGGGGACCACATGCGGGCTTTATGGCAAGTATTGAAAAATTACAACGTGCCTTACCGGGGCGGATTATTGGCGTGTCTATTGACCGTTTGGGCAATCCTGCATACCGTATGGCAATGCAAACCCGGGAACAACATATTCGCCGTGAAAAAGCCACTTCAAACATTTGTACCGCCCAAGCGTTATTGGCAATTATGGCAAGTTTTTATGGGGTATATCATGGGGCACAAGGACTTATCCGCATTGCCACCCGTACCCATATGTATGCAAAAGCGTTGGCAAAGGGCTTACAAAATGCCGGGTATACCTTAGTATCGGATAGCTTTTTTGATACTGTGTCGTTCAAAGGCGATGCGGATACATGGGTGCAAATGGCTTTAACCGCAGGATATAATATCCGTAAAATTGACAACGATACCATCAGCATAGCATTTGACGAAACCACCACTGATGCGGATGTAAATGGTTTGTTGTCTGTGTTTAAGGCAAGTGTAAATATAAACCATATCGATGACAACATACCCCTTAATTTTACCCGTACCAGCGATTTTATGACCCACCCTGTATTTAAACTACATTTTTCTGAAACCGAATTGATGCGCTACGCCCGTTCCTTGGTAAACAAAGATATTGCCCTTGACCGGTCGATGATTCCGCTGGGGTCCTGTACGATGAAATTAAATGCGGCAACGGAAATGGCGGCCGTATCGTTCCCAGAATTTGCCAATATTCACCCATTTGTACCCGCCGACCAAACCGAAGGGTACCGCAGTATGATTGCTACCCTTGAAAAGTGGTTGTGTGCGACAACGGGATATGATGCCATGTCCTTGCAACCCAACGCAGGATCGCAGGGCGAATATGCGGGATTATTGGCAATTAAAGGATATCACGAATCCCGGGGGGAAGGGCACCGCAATGTGTGCTTTATCCCCGTATCCGCACACGGTACAAACCCCGCATCTGCCCAAATGGTCAGCATGAAGGTTGTTCCCATTGCTTGTGATGATAATGGCAATATCGATCTGAACGATTTACGGGAAAAATGTGAAAAATACAGCGATTCGTTGGCGGCGATTATGATTACATATCCCTCCACACATGGTGTATTTGAAACGGCCGTTCGTCAGGTATGTGACATGGTGCACAATGTGGGCGGACAGGTATATATCGATGGGGCAAACCTAAACGCCCAAGTGGGGTTGTCATATCCCGGGCATTATGGGGGGGATGTCAGTCACTTGAATTTACATAAAACTTTCTGTATTCCCCATGGGGGCGGTGGACCCGGTGTGGGACCGATTGGGGTAAAATCTCATTTAGCGGATTTTTTGCCGGGCCATCCATTCGTGGATAATGGGGCGGGCATGGATGGTACCGTATCGTCCGCACCGTGGGGATCCGCATCCATATTGCCGATACCCTATACCTATATTGCTATGATGGGGGATGAGGGCTTACGCAAGGCAACACAAGTTGCGATTTTATCCGCAAACTATATCGCCAAAAAACTGGAACCCTATTTCCCCGTGTTATACAAAGGGGATTCGGGATATATCGCCCATGAATGTATTTTGGATTTTCGTGATATTGAAATGGAAACAGGTATCAGCAACGAAGATGTGGCAAAACGCCTAATGGATTATGGATTTCATGCCCCGACTATGTCGTTTCCCGTACCGGGTACCCTTATGATTGAGCCCACTGAATCCGAACCATTGGGGGAATTAAATCGTTTTATCGAGGCGATGATTTGCATTGCTGGGGAAATTGATGAGGTTAAAAAGGGTACCGCAGATGCCAACAACAATGTATTAAAAAATGCCCCACACACAGCACACGAGGCACTAGGCGATACTTGGAATTTCCCATACACTCGATACAAAGCCGTATACCCAATAAAAACCCAAATACACAATAAAATCTGGCCCACAGTAGCACGCATTGACAATGTATATGGGGACAGAAACCTATACTGTGCCTGTATCCCCATGTCTGATTACACAGAATAAATATACCCATAAAAACAAAAGATACCAAAGTGTTGGTGTTATTTTTTATTTTGTCTTGTTTTAAACGAATAGACAATATTTTTAGGGTGCAAAAATAGAAGTTGACAAGATCATAATTTGATGCTTTAATCACAGCGGTTTTAAATCGCAAAAAAAGTGTAACTATAAAACAAGTGTCGTATATTTAAGGAAAACAACATGATTAAAAAATACCTTATACATTACATTATAATTAGCATATTATTTATTACACCTGTTTTAGGTACAGATTTTAATAAAGCGGTGGAGGCATATCAAAAATGATGGTGCCGCTGTTAATTGGGGAAAATCCGTTACAAATTGAACCCTTATGGACAAAATTATACAACCAATTCCGTGACCCCGGACAAGCGGGGGTTATTATCCAAGCCATCAGTGGCATTGACATAGCCCATAATATAGTCAATTAAATTTAATTTGATTGACTAAATGCGGTTGCAACCGCTTGCCACGCAGTGGCATTGTGGTGTCCGATCGGGGTGCAAAGTGGGGTGAACACGTGTGGGTTTTTGTCATGCGAAGCATGGGTAAATCCACATCAAACGCACGAGGGGCGTTAGCCCCTTAGACTCACCATATAACCAACAAAATAAAATGTGCAGTATAATTATGGTGAATCATTTTATACCGGATGGACTATATACAACAGGTTGCAAGATTTCTAAGCAAATACGGTGTTCCATCGTAACAAACTACAGGATAGGTGTGTCTAAAACACCCCATTTTAAACATATCAAACAATATTTAGCCCAAAAATACAGCAAAATTCAAAAAAAATTGACACCATAAAACAAATCTTATATACTCACGCCGAGAAAAACAGACTTTATAGGAAAGTCTCATACTCAAATTGAAAAATAGAATGGAATAATTATAATGTTTGGTAATTTTCTGAGAATATCGTTAGTATTACTGTTTTTTTGGGGAGCCAGTACACTTACAGAGAAGTTTTTGTCCGATGAGTACTGGGCAACTGCCACAGTGCAGAGCGTTCAAAAAGAAATATCCGCAGGGGCAGATGTAAATTCTCGTGATAGTGATGGTTATACACCTTTGATGTTTGCATCTGCGATGAATATAAACCCCGAAGTTATTGAATCCTTAATACGGGCAGGGGCAGATGTAAATGCTCGTGATGATGATGGTTATACGCCCTTGATGTTTGCATCTGGATGGAATGAAAACCCTGAAGTAACTTGGACTTTACTGAAAGCAGGTACAGATGTAAATGCTCGTGGTGATGATGGTTATACGCCCTTGATGTTTGCATCTGCGATGAATATAAACCCCGAAGTTGTTGAATCCTTAATACAGGCAGGTGCGGATGTAAGTGCCATTAACGATAATGGTTTAACGCCTCTGATGTTTGCATCTGCAATGAATATAAACCTCAAAGTCATTGAATCCTTAATACAGGCAGGTACAGATGTAAATGCTCGTGACAATAATAGTTTTACACCTTTAATGTTGGCATCTAGGCAAAATGAAAATCCTGAAATTATCAGGGTTTTGGCTGATACAGGAGCAGATGTAAATGCTCGTGACAAGAATGGTTTTACACCTTTAATGTTAGCGTCTATGTATAATGAGAACCCTGAAATTATCGTTGCTTTGGCTGAAGCAGAGGCAGATGTCAATGCCCATGATAATAATAGTTATACATCTTTAATGCTGGTATCTATGCAAAATAAAAATCCGGAAATTATTACAACCTTAGCAAATGTAGGTGCAGATGTAAATGCTCGTGATGATGATGGTTATACATCTTTAATGTTAGCTTCCACACGTCAGAATCCGAATATTATTAGAGCGTTGACTGAGGCTAGTGCGGATGTAAATGCTCGTGACAAGAATGGTTTTACACCTTTAATGTTAGCGTCTATGTATAATGAGAACCCTGAAATTATCGTTGCTTTGGCTGAAGCAGGGGCAGATGTAAATGCTCGTGACAAGAATGGTTTTACACCTTTAATGTTAGCGTCTATGTATAATGAGAACCCTGAAATTATCGTTGCTTTGGCTGAAGCAGGGGCAGATGTAAATGCCCATGATAATAATAGTTATACATCTTTAATGCTGGTATCTATGCAAAATAAAAATCCGGAAATTATTACAACCTTAGCAAATGTAGGTGCAGATGTAAATGCTCGTGATGATGATGGTTATACATCTTTAATGTTAGCTTCCACACGTCAGAATCCGAATATTATCAGAGCTTTGGCTGAAGCAGGGGCAGATGTAAATGCTCGTGACAAGAATGGTTTTACACCTTTAATGTTAGCGTCTATGTATAATGAGAACCCTGAAATTATCGTTGCTTTGGCTGAAGCAGAGGCAGATGTCAATGCCCATGATAATAATAGTTATACATCTTTAATGCTGGTATCTATGCAAAATAAAAATCCGGAAATTATTACAACCTTAGCAAATGTAGGTGCAGATGTAAATGCTCGTGATGATGATGGTTATACATCTTTAATGTTAGCTTCCACACGTCAGAATCCGAATATTATTAGAGCGTTGACTGAGGCTAGTGCGGATGTAAATGCTCGTGACAAGAATGGTTTTACACCTTTAATGTTAGCATCTATGCAAAATGAAAATTCCGAAATTATCGTTGCTTTGGCTGAAGCAGGGGCAGATGTAAATGCCCGTGATAATAATAGTTATACATCTTTAATGCTGGTATCTATGCAAAATAAAAATCCGGAAATTATTACAACCTTAGCAAATGTAGGTGCAAATGTAAATGCTCGTGATGATGATGGTTATACATCTTTAATGTTAGCTTCCATGCGTCAGAATCCGAATATTATCAGAGCTTTGACTGAGGCTGGTGCGGATGTAAATGCTCGTGATGATGATGGTTTTACACCTTTAATGTTAGCGTCTATGTATAATGAGAACCCTGAAATTATCGTTGTTTTAGCTGAAGCAGGGGCAAATGTAAGATACCGTAATTCTGTAAGATACCGTAATTCTGGTTACACACCTTTAATGTTAGCATCTATGCAAAATGAAAATCCTGCTATTATTCAATCTTTATTAGATGCAGGAGCCGATATACATGCCCGTGATAGTGATGTTTCTAATAGCAAAATTGCAAAAGAATTGACACCTTTAATGCTTGCATCTCGGAGCAATAAAAACCGAGAAGTTATCAGGGTTTTGATAAAGGCAGGAGCCAATATAAATGCTAAAAGTAGAAATTGTTACCGACCTTTAAAACTTGCAACTAAATTTAATAAAGATCCTTCTATTATCTATACCTTGAAAAATTCTGGTGCAGAAGATCCTTGGTGGGAATGGTCTTGGTGTCGTACCGGATATGGGTTTGCCAAATTCGGAGCATCTGAAGATCCTGTTAGTAAATTCTTTTTAGGCAAAATGGCCGTTGCAGGGGAATGGTTAAACACAAAATACCCGAAAACAACACAACAGGTATCCAATGTAATTGCTAAAATTAATGATAAAACGAATGATGTTCTAACTTATATGGACGATGCAACGGGGAATATAGTTTCAAAAAAATGGAATTCTATACCTGAATACACGCGTTACCAGATAAAAGGTATTTTAATCTTGGGAACTGCCATTTCAGGAACATATGGCGTTGCCAAAGGATCTGTTGGTATGACTAAGGGGGCTGTTAGTTTTGCCACTTTTAAAGGGGCAGAAAATACAGTTATGAAAGGCATTCCCAGCAGCCTTCGAGAAAAAGCTGTATCAAAAATTGATAGGGTTAGAGGCAAGACTATATACATTGGTGATACTATAATAATTAATCGTAAGATTAAAAACATTGATCGTGAGATTAAAGACATAAAAAAAGAATATGAAATCTTAAACAATCCTCCCGCTAATAAAACAGTTAAATTGCCTAAAGATGGTATTGTATTTACCACTGATGAGTTGGGTCGTGTAATAGAAATAGAATTCTCCCCAAAAATTAAAGACATGGATCGTAATAAAAAAAATCAGGGAGAGGTAAGAGATGAAAAGGGATGTCCAAAAGGTGATGTGGGTGGGCATATTCAGGCATGCAGTCTAGGTGGATCTGGTCATAAATTTAACTTAATCGCACAGAATAAAGAACTTAACAGTGGAGCATACAAAAGTTGGGAGAATGAAATTAGGAGAGCATTAAAGGATGGTAAAAAAGTTGAAGTAAAGGTAAAGATTGAGTACAAAGATCCGAAATTCCCAAAACGCCCATCCGAGCTTTTTATTAAATACTCAGTTGATGGTGTTAAAGAAGATGTAACATTTCCAAATCCCAAACCAACCAGGAGGGTAAAATGAATTTTATGCAGTTAATAAAAAAAATCTTTTTAAAAAATACAGAAATCAATACAAATGATTATCAGCAGCGTGCTGTTAATTATATAGAAGAGCAAATATTAATTCTTGATGAACTTTATCACATAGTAAAAGGGAGTTGCCCACCTGAAGCCACATCTGCACAGTGTACTTTTAAATATTACCATGATTCTAATGATAATAGTTATGGTATAAAGAAAACTTTTAGTTATAATATAAAAAATGAAAACATATCAACATGGCTAGATGAAGAATTATCAGAGAATGTTGTAGACTTGGTTTATAAACTTCATACAATAATGAAAGAACATACAGGTGAGGACTGGAATGAGTTTACATTATTTATAGAAGAAAATGGAAAAGCAAGGAACAAATTTAAATATTCGATGAATAAGGGACTGACCTAGATACCTATCTAGGAACGAATTATAATTGGGATTGTTTGTACCAATGCATAAATTGTGTCTATACTGTACATTTATGATTATACAAAGGACTATGACAACATGCAGCCAAATCAATTAAAGCACCATATATCATCGGGATTACTATCTTTTCCTGTAACGCATTTTGACGCACATCTGGAATTTAACCCAAAGTCTTATGCCAATCACTTGGAATGGCTGAACGCATACGATGCAGGGGCATTGTTTGCCGCCGGGGGTACAGGTGAAATGTTTTCCCTTACCCCTGATGAGATTATCACCGTTGCCACCTACGCTAAGCAAGCAAGTAAAAAACTACCCATTATTTCAGGATGTGGCTATGGTACAAAAATGGCGTGTGAAATTGCCATGCAGGTGGAAAAAAATGGGGTGGATGGTATCTTATTGCTCCCCCCCTATTTGACCGAATGCAGTCAAGACGGTATTTACAACCATGTAAAAGCCGTTTGTAACAGTGTGGGTTTTGGCGTTATTGTATACAATCGTGCCAATGCACAAGTGAATGCGGATACACTCGAAAAACTAGGGGATGCCTGCCCCAATCTTATTGGCTTTAAGGATGGTACAGGCGATATAAACACCGTACGCAAAATCGTTGCCCGCTGTGGCGACCGCTTGGCGTACATCGGCGGTATGCCGACCCACGAAGTGTTTGCAGAAGCCTACAATGCTATGCGGGTAACCACCTATTCTTCTGCGGTATTTAATTTTGTACCGGAAATAGCGTTACAGTTTTATACAGCTATGCGGACAAACGATGCGGACACTATGCACCGATTGTTAAGCGGCTTCTTTTATCCGTTGCTTGAAATCCGTGACCGTAAGGCGGGATATGCCGTATCCCTTATTAAAGGGGGCGTAAACGCAGTTGGCTTAAACGCAGGTCGTATGCGTCCGCCATTAACAAACATCACAGAACAAGAAATGGCAATGTTAAAAGCGTTATTGCACAAACATAATATTCAAACAGTATAAGGCAATCCCCATGCACATAACCCATATCGACACCTTTATTTTACACCATGATCTGGACCAACCTTTCCAGTCGTCTAATGCACAGTTTAATGCCCGTCGTCATTGTTTGGTGGCGGTGCATTGTGATACTGGTATTGTGGGATGGGGCGAATGTTTGGGACCTGCGGATATTACCGCAAGTGCGGTACAAATGATGGTGCCGCTGTTAATTGGGGAAAATCCATTACAGATTGAACCTTTATGGACAAAATTATACAACCAATTCCGTGACCCCGGACAAGCGGGGGTTATTATCCAAGCCATCAGTGGCATTGACATAGCCCTGTGGGATATTTTCGGTAAACATGTGGATATGCCCATTTATCAGCTGTTAGGCGGGGCATATCGCACCCGCATTCCAGCCTACGCTACTGGGGGATTTCGGGCGGTACAAGGGGACAGAATCGATACCCTGTGTCAAGAGATTGAAGGCTATTATAACGAAGGGTTTAAAGCATTTAAAATCAAAATCGGCTTTGGGCTGCAAACAGATATTGCCAGCGTCAAAGCCGTCCGTAATATCATCGGTAACAACAGTATATTGATGGTCGATGCCAACCATGGGTACGATGTGGCGGATGCTATACAAGTGGCAAAGCGTATTGAACAATACAACATAGAATGGTTCGAAGAGCCAATTATTCCCGAATTGCTAAGTGGATACAAACGCATTCGCAATGCGCAAAATATCCCGGTGGCGGGGGGCGAAACTTGGTACACCAAATGGGGTATGCATCAAGCCATGACCGCCGATGCAGTGGACATATTACAACCAGACATTTGTGGCACAGGGGGATTTAGCGAATGTAAAAAAATAATTGCCCTATGCGAAGCCCATGGTGTACGCTTGGTACCACATGTATGGGGGACGGGGGTGGCGGTTTCTGCTAGCCTGCATTTACATGCTATTTTACCCCCAAACCCACCGGCACACGAGGCACGGCAAGCATACATAGAATGTGACCGCACCCACAACCCCTTCCGCCAAGCCATATTGCAAACCCCTATTGAACACGAAAACGGTTTCGTAAATGTCCCCACAGAAGCAGGCTTAGGCATCACCATAAATATGGATGCAGTAATGGAATATGGAATTGTTATACCTAAGTAAAACTATGGTTCATTTTATTGTGGGAAAACAACATATGGGCAATGCGTACTTCGGTCATGATTTAAGATTCCGCTTTAATGGGCAATTTCACCGCAATATGCACATCTTTTAAGGCTTGGGCGGGTACTACATTCGGCGCCTGCATTAAAGTATCTTGGGCATTTTGGTTTAATGGAAATGCTGTAATTTGACGGATATTGGGTTCATTTGCCAATAACATCACAATACGATCAATCCCAGGTGCAGCCCCCCCATGTGGGGGGGCACCAAATTTAAATGCGTTTATCATCCCCGCAAATTTATCGTCGACAAATTGTTGATCGTATCCGGCAATTTCAAACGCTTTGTACATAATTTCCGGTAGGTGATTCCGAATCGCACCACTGGATAATTCAAAACCATTACAGACAATATCATACTGATATGCCAAAATATCCAGAGGATCTTGGTTTTTCAATGCCTCCATACCGCCTTGTGGCATAGAAAACGGGTTGTGGGAAAAATCAATTTTGCCCAATTCATCATTATATTCGAACATGGGAAAATCGACAATCCAACAAAAATTATATTCTGTGTCCGCAATTAATCCCAATTCTTCGCCAATCTTGGTGCGTGCTAAACCGGCGAATGTGGCGACTTCTTTTTCGGGACCACAGACAAAAAAGACCGCATCGCCTGTGCTTACACCAGCATCATCCATAATCATTTGAATACGGTCATCGGACAAATTTTTGGCAATTGGACCGGCGGGACCATCCGCTTTAAATTGAATATATCCCAGTCCTGCTTGCCCTTCTTTTCTTGCCCAATCATTTAACTTATCAAAGAACGATCGGGGATTTTCTGAGGCATTGGGGGCGGGAATTGCCCGTACAACACACCCTTTGGACACCAATTTGGCAAAAATTTTAAAATCTGATCCGGCAAACGCATCAGACACATCGCACATCTCAATCGGATTGCGTAAATCGGGTTTATCAGACCCATATTTTAACATAGCGGTTTTATAAGCTATACGGGGGAAGGGATATGGGGTAACTGCTTTTCCGTTGGCAAATTCTGTGAACACACCATGTAAAACGGGCTCCAACGCATTAAATATATCGTCTTGGGTTACAAACGCCATTTCAAAATCCAATTGATAAAATTCCCCTGGGGAGCGATCTGCCCGTGCATCTTCGTCACGAAAACAAGGGGCAATTTGAAAATATTTATCGAATCCCGATACCATCAACAGCTGTTTAAATTGTTGGGGGGCTTGTGGCAAAGCGTAAAATTTACCAGGGTGTGCACGACTGGGAACAATAAAGTCCCGTGCCCCTTCGGGGGAAGAGGCGGTTAAAATGGGCGTTTGAAATTCCATAAACCCTTGCTTAATCATACGATTGCGTAACGATGAAATAACTTTCGACCGTAAAATAATATTGTTGTGCATTTCTTCTGTGCGTAAATCCAAAAAACGATACTTTAATCGCATATCTTCTGGATATCCCGCATCTTGATTTACGGGAAAAGGTAATGAATCCGCCATTGATTGTACCATAAATTTTTGAATTTGTACTTCAATTTCCCCTGTTGCTAAGGTATTGTTAATTGTATCTGCACTACGCTTAACAACCATACCTGTAACAGTTACAACAGTTTCATTCGATACACCATCAACGGTGGTAAACAAATCCTGGCTATTATCAATCACACACTGGGTCAAACCGTATGTGTCGCGCAAGTCCAAAAATAACAAACCCCCATGATCACGGATACGATGTACCCAACCAGACAAACGAACAATCTGCCCCGCATGTGTAAGATTAAGTGCATTACAAGTATGTGAACGATATGCGTGCATTATACGATTTCCTTAAAATTTAATTCTTATATATGTTGTGTACACAAACACTGTATACATATTATACCATTTGTCAAGACAATAGATATAACAATAACATAGGAATATTATAATTTTGTCCAGCGGACACTCAATCCCAACTATTCCCCCCTCTCTTTGTTTCATATACAACGACTTGTAATGTAATAAGGATTGATTAAAGTTTTTCATATTATTAAGAATATTCTTTATAATCAATGCGTTAAAAAAGGAAAATTTAAGTTGATTTTAGTATACAATATGTATTATTATGGCTGTGTGTGTTTGCATGTTTTATTTTATAAGATATATAAAATATATCCGAAATGTAAAATTTGAAGTTATATTAAGGAATCTAGAGATGAAAAAAATATTGTTGGCAGGTGCCAGTTTACTGGCGTTATCATATACGACGCCAGCCTTTACAAATGATACAGACAAAGTGGTGAATGCCACGGGTAATTTGGTTATCGACACGATTAACAAAAGGGGTATCTTTGAATGGATTAACGGCGGGATTGGATATTCGGATAAAACCCTCAGTTGGGATATTACCACTTTTAGTAACCTGTCGGAAACAAAAGACATGGTTACATATTTACAAACTTCTTATAATCGCCAGAAATCGGTGAATCGATTACATTTGGGGTTGGGGTATCGTAAACTGATAAACACCACTTCCGCCCCCTTGATTGTCGGGGTCAATGCGTTTTTTGATACAAAAGATGGTACCAAGAATATACTTGCCCTTAAATCTTCGGAAAATTTCCAACGCTATAGCATTGGGGCGGAACTGAAAACCGCACGGTTTGATATGTCCGCAAACCTATATCGTCGCATTGGTAATAATATTGTCGCTGATAAAAAAGTGTTACAAGGCTGGGATATGACAGCTAAGGGTAATATCCCCAATTATGAAAACATATCTGTGGGGATAAATACCTATAAATTCGACGGGGTTGGGAATACAGTCGTTAAGGGCAATAAACTGATTGCCGAATTTAAGCCCAATCCTGTGATAACAGTGCGGGGCGAATATGACAGACCCAGTGGCGAATCGGCACAGACCGATATATCGGTGGATTTTAAATTGGCATTCGATAAACCCATACAAGACCAGATGAAGTCCGCCCCTGTATCCGGTGCAGGTACTGTATGGCATAAACGCTATGACAAGGTCGAGCGGCAATATGATATTAAAACCGCTGAGGCGGAGTCCACCCCCACATTGCCCGTTGTTAGTGCAGGGACGATTGATTCCAGTAGCGGTAAGACCATAGCATCAGGGGATGGAAAAACCGAAGCCACTGCATTTGTATTACCAGATAACAATAAATTTGCAATCAAAAAGTTTATTGACGCCCCAACAGATGCGGTAAGAGCAGAGCTAAATAGCAGAACCGCAATCAGCCCAACCGTGGCGGTTACTGTAACGGTTATGAGGGGTACCCTTGGCACAGAATTTGCCTTTGAGGACAGTGCAGGAAATCCCATTGATAATATTAAAGATGTGGATTATGAAAGTGTGCTTGTGGATAAAACCGGGTCAAATACCGCTGTTTTAAAACTGTCTTATCAGGTGAGTGGCTATGCCCCCCAAGATGTGTTTGTGAAAACAACCGAATCGTTTACCGATACAGTAACTATGGGGGATTTGATCGTACCTTATGCATCTGGAAATAAAACGGTAAGTGCCGCCGATATATTGGCCAAATTAACCGTATCAGGGGGTCAAACGCAAGCATCCGAATGGATGGTTAAAAACCTTACAGATACAGATAATCATGCAAATCTTGCCGTTGCTAGTGGGGGCAAAATTCTGACCATATCAGGGGCTATTACAACCAAGACGACGGTTACAGTAAACCTTGCACATCCTAAGTATCAGGATGTCACAAAAACATTCGAACTGTCCACAGCAACCGGGGCATTAAATTCTGGCACCCATACAGGGTCAGGAAAATGGGGACAATCGTATACCACCGATTATAAATTAAAAACCTCCGATACAGTGGGGGATACCACTGTAACATTTGATACAAATGCAGATTTCACCTTTGAGATTGTGGCACCTGCTACCACTGTAAGCGGTTTCACATCGACCACCGCCGGTATTGTGAATGGGGCATTAACAGGGGCAATTAACGCCAATACGGGGGGGATTATAGGGGCAAACTTGACCAAGAGCGGTACGCTGTTGGTAAAAATTGTCCGCAAAGCCAAGGGCGGATTACCGCAAATTACAGATTATGCCAACTTACCTGTGGCAAAGCAAACGACCGCCGACCACACAGGGTTTACTGTATCTGCTTCACCGATTGTATGGGCAACGGCAAGTACAGCGGTACCCTATACGGCAACAAACGCCCCTTTTGGGATTGGCATCGCCACATACACCTTGACAGCGACGGGTACAACAGCGGGCAATGCTATAACGATTGCAAGCAATACGGGTGCCATTGCCAAAACCACCCAGAGTGGGGTGGTAAAAGTGAAGATTACCTATGCGGCAAACGATAAGTATGAATCTATGACCAGAGATGTAGATGTATCTGTGAATAAGCAAACAATAGCGGACAATACCCTAAGCGTAGCAAACCTTGTTGTAACCTATGTATCGGGTAATAAGGTGGTAAGTGCGGCGGATGTGCTGGGGCAATTAACAGCAACAGGCAGTGCCAGAAGCGATTGGACTGTAAAAAGCCTAGTGAAAAAAGATACGAATTCAAACTTTGACATCGATAGTGGGGGCAAGAGCCTGACCATAAAAGGAACATTCACCACAAGCACAACTGTTACCGTTGTATTTGAAAGCACCAAATATACAGATGTATCCAAAGACTTTGAACTGTCCACACGGGCGGCACAGGTGATTGATGGCACCCCGACGGGACTGAGCGGTAAATGGGGTAAGGGTACTGTTACCCCGGATTATAAATTAGACCTTACAGATCAAGGTCAAACATTTGTTAAAGCAACGGATTACACTTTCTCGGTTGTGCCTAGTAGTGATGGGGGTAAAGGGGGTAAGGACGCCACCACTGCGGGTATATTTACCAGCAATCCCATTAGTAACGCCAGAACTGGGGCTATTGACACCAGCAAGCTGACCAAATCGGGTAAACTGCTGATAAAGATTGTGCGGGCGGCAAAAGGTTCAGGGGCAAATACAGTCGCCGCAGCAACAGAATATGTCAACTTTGATGTAACCAAACAAGTATTGGGGACGGATGTAACCACCGCCCCAGCGGTGGCAACAGCAACGGGTGAAAGCGGCAAGTGGAAAACCAGTGCCAGTGCCAAAATTAACTTAAATTATACTTTACCGGGGAGTACAGACGAATCGGATTATACTTGGGCAGTAGGCAAAAAATCAGGTGCGGAGCCCGATGGTACCTTGGCTATTGATAGTAGGGGTGATATTAGTGGGGCGACATCGTCAGGTACAGCAGAAATCACCATAATCGCAAAAGCGAATAACCCAAAATACACAGGGTCGATACGAACAGCGGATTTTACCATTGCCAAGCAGGTGTTTGGAACGGATGTACTCGCTGCCCCAGCGGTGGCGGCAACAAGCAGTGAAGATGGCAAGTGGAAATCTGATACCAGTGCCAAAATTGCCTTAAATTATTTCTTGCCGGGGCGTACACCCCCGTCACAATATACTTGGGCAGTCAAAAGTGCAACATCAAGGGGACCCAGCGGTACCTTGGCTATTGATGCCAGCGGTCACATCAGTGGGGCGACATCCGGCGGTACAGCGGAAATCACCATAACCGCAAAAGCGGCTAACAAAAAGTATTCTGGGGCAATGCGTACAGCGGACTTTGTTATCCAAAAACAAACAGCGACGGGGACACTGAGCGTAGCCAATGTTGTTGTACCCTATTCCTCTGGCGATAAAGCGGTAAGCACCGCCGATATTGAGAGTCAATTATCTGTAACAGGTACCCAAAAAAGCGATTGGAAATTAAAAAGCTTAGCGGATACAGATACCATTGGAGCTAGTACATTGGTTATTGCTGGTGACAAAAAGAGGTTGACCATCAAAAAGCAAATCACCACGCCCACCACCATTACCGCTGTATTTGAAAGCACCAAATATGAAGATAAGAGCGATACCTTTGAACTGTCCACACGGCTATCACAGGTGATTGATGGCACCCCCACAGGGGTATCTGCTAAATGGGGCAAGGGTACTGTTACCCCGGATTATAAATTAAAAAACAGAGATGCGGGGCAACCCTTTGATAAAGCGACCGATTATACCTTCTCAGTTGTTGCAGCGGGGACCACTGTAAATGGTTTTACATCGACCACCGCAAATATATTTACCAGCAATCCCATTAGTAACAATAAAACCGGGGAAATTGATAGCAGCAAACTGGTCAAATCGGGGACATTGTTAATAAAAATTGTACGGGCGGCAAAAGGTTCAGGGGCAGGTGCAGTCCCCGAAGCGACAGAATATGTTAACTTTACTGTGAATAAGCAAGTGTTCGGCACGGGGGCGAATGCGGATGTAAAAACTGTACCGACTGTATCGTTGGCAAATGGGGATGATACCAAGTGGAAAACCGGTACTGCCACCAAGTTTGATATGGCATATACCACCCTGCCATTTCGTCTATCGGCGGATGATTTTACTTGGGAAGTGGCTGGAAAATCAGGGGCTGCCCCCAGCGGGTCCCTAGCCATTGATAAAGATGGGAAAATCAGCGGGGCAACATCGGCTGGTACGGTGGTTATTACGATCAAGGCAAAAACTTCTGATGAAAAATACGCAGGGCAATTTACCCTAGTGGACTTTGCCATTACCAAGCAAAAGACGACGGATACCCTGAGTGCAGCCAATCTGGTAATACCATATGGCAGTGGCACTGTACCGGTAAATGCGGCGGCGATACTGGGAAAACTGTCTGTAACAAGCACAGGCACCGCCCAAACGCAAAAATCCGATTGGCAAATTAAGAGCGTAGCCGACACAGATAATCATGGGAAACTTGCGGTTGCCAATGATGGCAAGAGCCTAAGCATAAGCGGGGTAATTGGTCCCTCTACGACTGTAACGGTTGTATATGAAGACAAAAACAACAAATATGCGGATGAGACAAAAACCTTTGAACTCTCGACCGGTGCGGGTACATTAAGTACGGCTACCCGTACGGGGTCAGGAAAATGGGGGAAAACATTCACCACTGATTATAAGTTAAAAACTTCTGATACAGTGGGGGATGTGTCTGCAACATTCAATCTAAACACAGATTACACCTTTTCTATTGTGGCACCTGCTACGACTGTAACGGACTTCACATCGACCACTAATGGTATTGTAAATGGTGCATTAACGGGGGCGATTGGCATCAGAAATGGGGCGATTGATGGAACCAAACTGACCAAATCAGGGAAATTGTTAATAAAAATTGTCCGGGCGGCAAAAAGCGGATTGCCCGCATTAACCACATATCAAAACTTTGATGTGCACAAGCAAACAGCTGCTGACCACACCGGGTTTAGCGTATCGGCTGGGGCTATTACATGGAACACAAATAGCCAAACGGTTACCTATACGGAAAATGCCAGCAAACCTACGGGTATTGGCACCGCCACATACGCCTTGACACGGACGGGGACGACCGCTGGGGCGACCACAGGGGGCAATGCTATCACGGTGGCATCGAGCGATGGTAAGATTGCAAAAACTGCCCAGAGTGGGGTGGTAAAAGTGAAGATTACCTATGCAGCGAATGATAAGTATGAATCTATTACCAAGGATGTGGACGTATCCATCGGTAAACAGACAGCGACGGCAAATACCCTAAGCGTCGCACCTATTGTTGTACCATATATAACCGGTACCTCCAGCGATCAGACAGTGCGTGCGGTCGATGTACTACTTAAATTATCTGTATCAAGCGGCAGTGCCAAAAACGATTGGAGCGTTAAGAGCCTAGCGGATACAGATGGCATTGGCAGCAGTAAGTTGATTATCAGTAATGACAAAAAGAGTATGACCATCAAAGGGGAAATCCCCACATCTACCACTGTTACAGTTGTATTTGAGAGCACCAAATATAAAGATGTGACCAAAACCTTTGAACTGTCCACAGCGGCAGGAAAAATGAGCACTGACACCCCTACGGGGGCAGGAAAGTGGGGGAAAGCCTACACAACGGATTATAAGTTAAAAACTTCTGATGCAGTGGGGAGTAAAACCGCCACTTTTACAACAGGTAGCAGTGGCGATTTTACATTTTCGATTGTAGCCGCTGGTGGGGATGATGGCAGTAATCTGACACAAACCACCGCAGATATTGTTGCCGATGGTAGTGGTGGCAATCCTGATTATGCAGCGGCTATTGACAACAAAACAGGGGCTATTTATGGGACAAAACTGACCAAATCAGGGACACTGTTGGTAAAAATTGTCCGTGCGGCACAAGGTGATTTACCCAAATTAACAGCATATCAAAACTTTAATGTAGGTAAGCAAGATTTAGCCCGTGATATCCCTAAGCCGACGGTTACCAGCACAAATAACAAGTGGAAAGATAATGGGGGTAAAATCCCATTGGCGTTTGTAGGATTGCCCAGCAGCACAAACTTTGCTAATTACGATTGGACTGTGGCGGGTAAAACAAGCGATGATCCCGATACAATCTCCGCAGGTTTAAAAATCGTATCGGATGGGTTAACAGGAGCCACATCGGGCGGTACAGCAATTATTACCATGATCGCAAAAAATTCTGATACCAAATACACAGGACAAGTCACTCTTGCGGACTTTACCATTGCTAAGCAACATCTTACGGATATACCCAAACCGACGGTTACCAGCACAAACAGCAAGTGGAAAGATAATGGGGGTAAAATCCCATTGGCGTTTGCAGGATTGCCCAGCGGCACAAACTTTGGGGATTATTCGTGGACAGTGGCAGGTAAAACAGGCGATGGTCCAGATGCAATTGCGGCGGGTTTAAAAGTCGTATCAAATGGCATAACGGGGGCAACCTCTGGCGGTACAGCAATTATCACCATGACCGCAAAATCCAGCGATAAAAAATACAGCGGCAATGTGAACCTAGCGGACTTTACCATTACTAAGCAAGTACTGGGGGCGGGTAAGGATATAACCACCCCTCCGGCGGTAGCAACAGCAACCAATGAAGATGGCAAGTGGAAAACGAATACCAATGCTAAAATTAACTTAAATTATACTTTACCGGGCGGTACAACCGCATCGCAATATAGTTGGGTAGTGGGTAAAAAATCCGGGGCAGAACCCAGCGGTACCTTAAAAATTGACCAAACTAATGGTCACATCAGTGGGGCGACATCGTCAGGTACAGCGGAAATCACCATGACCGCAAAACCCACTAATAAAAAATACACGGGGGCGATGCGTACAACAGACTTTACCATTGCTAAGCAAGACACAACAGACCACCCAAACTTTGATGTAACTGCTGCTGCCATCGCATGGGCAGCAGGCAGTCAAACGGTTACATATACCCCGTCAAACGCCCCTGCGGGTATTGGTACCGCCACATATGCCTTGATAGGTTCTGGTACAACCGCTGGTACTGTGGCGGGCGATGTTGGTTCTGTGGAAGTGGCGTCGAGCGATGGTAAAATTGCAAAAACTGTCCGTAGTGGGGTGGTAAAAGTAAAGATTACATATGCCGCCAATGCTAAGTATAAAGAAATTACCAAAAATGTGGATGTTACTATCAATAAACAAACGACGACAGATACCCTAACCATGGCAAATCTTGTGCTACCATACGCATCTGGCAGCACAACGGTAAGTACCGCCACTGTGATGGGCAAATTAACCCTATCAGGGGGGCAAACGCAAAAATCCGATTGGCAACTAAAAAGCCTAGCGGGCAGTCATGCGGGTCTTGCCATTGCTGCTGATAAAAAGAGCATAACCATATCAGGGGCAATCAGCACCCCCACCCCTATTACCGCTATATTTGAACACAAAAACAACAAATATGCAGATGTACCAAAAACCTTTAAACTGTCCACAGGGGCGGGTACATTGAGTTTCGACACTCGTCAAGGGTCAGGAAAATGGGGTAAATCATATACCACAGATTATAAATTAAACACTTCTGATACAGTGGGGGATGTAACCGCACAGTTTATAAAAGTTAGCCATGGCGATTTCACTGGCGATTTCACATTTTCGATTGTAGCCGCCGGCGGAGATGATGGTAGTGGTCTGACACAAACCACCACAGGCATTGTTGCCAATGATAGGTATGCAGCGGCTATTAACAGCGAAACAGGGGCTATTGATGCCAAAAAACTGACAAAATCAGGGACGCTGTTGGTAAAAATTGTCCGTGCGGCAAAAACTGTAACAGCAGGCACATTACCCAAACTGACAACATATCAAAACTTTACAGTGAATAAGCAAAACCTTGCAACTGATCTTGACACCAAACCCAGCATAACCGCATCGCAAGCGGATCGTATATGGAAATCCGGCGGGGCAAAGTTAAGCGGTATGACATATAACAATGTGCCAGAGGGCAATGTGACGGCTTTTGATTGGTCTGTGATAGGTAAAACAGGCGATGTGCCATCAGGTACCCTTCGTCTAGACAGTACAGATAAAAAATTAATTGGGGCAACATCGGGTGGTACTGTCATCATCACCATGCGTGCAAAAAATACTGATGACAAATATACAGGTAGCGTAGTGCTCGCCGATTTCACCATCAGTAAACAAAATTATCCGCTGAAATTCCGCACTTCATATCTTAGCCCTGGGGCTGCATTAAATGCAAAAGATATAGTTACTACTAAAAACGCAGATCTTGATATAGACAGTAAGAATACTTTTGGAATAGTTACACCTTTAACATCAGCACAAATGACTCTTATAAAAAATCAAGGACTAGTAAGTGTTAATTTTGAAACTAATATAAACGATGTTACAGCCATAAATTCAAAAGCAAAAAGAGCCATCGTAGAGACAACAAACAATAGGCAACAGGTACGCATCCAAGGACAGGGAGGGTTCAAAACAGGAACTGAAAGTCAATTGGAAACACAGATAAAAAATGATTTACAAAATGGCCGTACCATTTTCTTTGTAAAGCCAACGGGTATCCCTATTGACAGAGTAATCAAATTAAAGATTCAAATAAGGGCAGATAGCGGTAAAAAATACAACGCTTTTGAAGATATTATATACCTTGTAACCGACTGTACAGACCCATTTTATTGCAATTAAACTTAAGGATCCAAAGTATTTTGAGTTATTGTGATATACTCTGAGGCAAATATTTTAATCTTGATTTTCAAATAAATATCGTCTATTATGGAATTATATTCCTGATTAGACGATTTTTTATAAAGATGAACTATGTATAAACGGACACTTAGTAATCACATTCAATCTATTACCGATACTTTTCCTGTGTTGTTGATAACGGGACCTAGGCAAGTGGGAAAAACAACTTTGCTTCAAATGTGTAGTGAAGTGGAGCGTAATTATGTATCTTTGGACGATTTAGATGTACGGCAGTTGGCTAAGAACGACCCTGCATTATTCTTTCAAACCTATAAGCCCCCTTTAATTATTGATGAAGTACAATACGCCCCCGAATTACTGTCTTATATTAAAATAATAGTGGATAAGGAACAGAAAAATGGCTTGTTTTGGTTAACAGGGTCACAAAAATTTCACCTTATGCAAGGGATAAACGAAAGTCTTGCGGGTCGTGTGGCAATTATTGATTTATTGGGATTGTCACAGGCAGAAAGAAACCATAAGGGGGAAACTTCAATTCCTTTTTTGCCAACCTCTGAATGGATTGATAATGCGAAAAAACATGCGGTCAAGCCTATGTTTTTAGAGCCTGTTTATAAAACTATTTGGCAAGGGGCTTTCCCACATTTACACAAAGGGGACAATACGGATCGGGATATATTTTATCGCTCTTATATACAAACTTATATTCAACGGGATGTAAAGGATGTTTTAAATATATCCAATGATATGCAATTTTATAATTTTCTTGTGGCTATTTCCGCCCGCACAGGGCAAATGTTGAATTATGCGGATATATCACGAGATGTAGGCATTGATGCCAAAACTGTAAAGTCTTGGCTGTCCATATTGGAAATTTCGGGTTTGTTATACTTATTGTACCCATATTATCGCAATGTGAACAAAAGATTGGTCACATCGATACCTAAAATATACTTTTTGGATACGGGTTTATGCACTTATTTGACAAAGTGGGTCAATCCGCAGTCGTTATCCGCAGGGGCTATGTCTGGGCATATTTTGGAAACTTATATTTTTACAGAAATATTAAAAAGTTATTGGCACAATGGCAAGCAACCGCATTTTTATTACTATCGGGACAAAGACCAAAACGAAATTGATTTGGTGATAGAAACAGGGGATACTTTATACCCCATAGAATTTAAAAAAACCGCCACCCCCTCCAACCGAGCGTCAAAACATTTTCACCTGCTAGAAAAATGTAGCAAATCTGTAGGGCATGGATATGTTGTATGCTTAATAGAACAAGACATACCCTTATCTAGACAAGTAACTGCCATACCTGTTGGATACCTTTAATTTTCCACACATGTTTTCAGTGAAAATACAAAAAGGATGCCTTTGTCAAATCAATTTATATTGATTTGACTATATAATGCGGAATCAAACGAATCTTATTCACGAAAGTCCTTACGAAGGCGTTCATCCCTTTCGTACAAAACTTGGGCTTCGATAGTCATCGTAGCAATTGGACGGGCCCTTAAACGCCTTAGGGGAATTTCTTCACCTGTGATTTCACAATATCCATAATCGCCTGTTTCGATGCTTTGTAATGCTTCGTCAATTTTGGCAATCAATTTGCGGTATCTGTCACGGGTACGCAATTCAAAGGCATGTTCCATTTCCAACGAAGCCCTGTCGTTTAAATCCGCCGCCATCAAAGAATCTTGGCGTAAGTTTTCGATGGTTTGGGACGATTCATATATTAGATCGAACTTCCACCGTAACAATTTATTACGGAAGTATTGTAAATGCTTCGAACACATAAATTCCTCGTCCTCAGATGGTACATAATCGAAGGGGAGCATGGTCTGTGCCAATGCCATATTAATATTTTCAATTTCTGTTATTTTTGATTTCATTGTATCCTCCTGTTTTGTATTTTCTACAATATTTTTTATGATTGTACTACATAAAATTATTTTATGCAATAAAAAAAGCACATTTTTATGTGCTTTTTAATAATTATGTGATTAAAAACCATCTCTTTCCAAACGCTTACGCGTTAATTTACGATAACGGCGTACAGCTTCATCTTTTTCCCGCTTCTTAATTTCAGAAGGTTTTTCAAAATGACGACGCTTTTTCATTTCACGGTAAACGCCTTCGCGTTGTAACTTCTTTTTTAACACACGAAGCGCTTGTTCAACATTGTTGTCCCGCACATTAATTTGCATTATATAATCACATCCTTTCTTGTTAAATTTCTGTAATTAAAAACAGATGTAAAAACAATGTATAGATTTTTTTCGATTTGTAAAGTAAAATAACCATATCATGACAATAAATATGGATAAAAATACTGTTAGTGACGATTTGTGGCGAAAATTGGTACAACAGACCCTGCAAAATGCCCTTTTTAATGGACTGAACCAAGAATCACTTATGCAGTCGGCAGATGCCTTGCATATTCCCCAAATTATCGTACAAAGTCGTATCCACAATGTAAAAATCGATATACCTAGGCTATGGTGGGAATTTTTGGATACAGATATATACACATACGCACAAAACATCGCAACAAACAGTCGTATTCGGGACAAAATCACCTTGTTGGTCAAACACCGTATTTTAACACAAATGGCACCATACAAACCCGTTGTACGGAATATTTTCACCACCTTTGCCCTGCCCCAAAATGCAGGCTTTGCAACCCAACACATATGGGACACCGCACACCATATGTGGATGGCAATCGGCGATACAACCCCAATCAGTGACCACAACTATTACACCAAACGGGCAATTTTATCAGGGGTGTTGTTTACAAGTATATCGTTTTGGATGCAAGATGACACCAACACCAACACAGACACATACATAGACCATCGCATAGACGATGCCCTGCGACTAGGGAAATTAAAAGACCCCAAAAACCTAGCCAAATTTACCGAATATATGCCATTCATGAATCACCCCTTAAAAATGCGAGACTAAAATTTATAAAAATAAGGTTTGATTTTTTACAAAATACCAAGTATAAAACCCATGAATCACAACAAGCCGTCGTAGCTCAGTGGTAGAGCGCGTCATTGGTAATGACGAGGTCGGAAGTTCAATTCTTCTCGACGGCACCATTAAAAAAATTTTGTATGTCAATGTATACGGTATAAAATGATTCACCATAATTATACTGCACATTTTATTTTGTTGGTTATATGGTGATATGAGGTGCATAATCAGGGGGATGATATTGCTTTGATAAAATTATACCTTGCAATTTGTATAAATTTCGTGCAAAATACAAGGTATGTTAAAGCGATATATTACAGATTCTGTGTATAAAAGTATTGCCCAAATGCCGGCGGTGGCAGTGTTGGGAGCTCGGCAGGTGGGGAAGACTACGCTTGCTAAGACTTTTATGCGGGATGGGAATGCGGTGTATGTGGACTTGGAAAATCCTCGGGACTTGTTGCGACTTAATGACCCTTTGGCGTTTTTTACGGAGCATGTGAACACATTAATAATCTTGGATGAAATCCAACGCATGCCTGATTTGTTTATGACTTTAAGGGGTGTTATTGATAACAACCGCATGAATGGCCGCAAGGTTGGACAGTTCTTATTATTAGGCTCTGCATCTATGGATTTAATGCGGCAATCGTCCGAAAGCCTTGCCGGTCGTGTACGCTATGTTTATATGGGCGGATTAAATGTATTAGAAATTGGGACATCCCGCCTAGATATGAATCGTTTATTGCTGCGGGGCGGATTTCCCGAAAGTTACTTGGCGGGTGATGACAATGCGGCTATGGATTGGGTGCATGATTTAATCAGTACCTATTTGGAACGGGACATTCCGCAAATGGGCTTTACTGTCCCTGCGGACAGGTTGCGAAGGTTATGGACTATGCTTGCCCATTTACAGGGGGAAACCGTGAATCTCAGCACCTTAGCCACCAACCTAGAAGTACAACGGGCAACCGTCAATCATTACTTAGACATTTTAACCGATTTATTATTGGTTCGTAAATTACAACCATATGGTGCCAATGTAAAAAAACGCTTGGTAAAATCCCCCCGATACTATATTCGGGATACAGGCATACAGCATTGTTTATTAGGCATAGAAAATCATGATGCGTTATTGTCCAATCCCATACTAGGCAAATCATGGGAAGCGTTCGTCATAGAAAACATCCACTCTGTCCTGCCAAAGCGGACCGAAACATACTTTTACCGCACCCAAGCAGGGGCAGAAATAGACTTAATCATAAAATTCCCCTCAGGCGACATTTGGGCAATCGAAATAAAATACGGACAATCCCCAAAAATCAGCAAGCACTTCCACACGACCTGCCAAGATATAAAGGCAACCCAAAAATACATCATATACGGCGGGAAGGAAACATTCCCCCTTAAACATGGGGTTGTTATGATAGGGATAAAGGCGTTTATGGAAAAATTGAGTGGGGGGGGGTAAGTATTTGTTTACTTTTCGTCTGCATCATTTTATGTGCAGGTTTAAGCCTTTTATTGTATCGTTGTGTTGTTGTAATTCTGTTAACAATTCATTATGCTTTTTTATTGCTTGCTGTAAAGTGTCGTCTATGGCTATGCTGTGTTGCATGACCTCAGCTATATCGATGGGTTTTTCTTGTTCTGTGGTGTCTACATAGCGGGCTATGTTGAGGTTATATGCGTTTTCCTCAATTTCTTTCATCGGCACACGGCGGGAAAAGCGGTCGGTTTCTGATCGGTTTTTATAGGCTTCGACAATCTTTTCGATATGCTCATTTTCTAAAAGATTTTGTTTTTTGGCATTGGTGTATTGTTTTTCCGCATTGATAAACAATATATCGTCATGTGCCTTACATTTTTTTAACACCAATATACACACGGGAATCCCAGTGGAATAAAACAATTTCGACGGCAGACCGATGACCGTATCAATTTTTCCATGCTTGCTATGGTCGTTTAATAATTCTTGACGCATTTTTGCCTCCGCCCCGCCACGGAACAGCACGCCATGGGGCAGAATAATCGCCATCGTCCCATCGTCCTTTAAGTAATGTAAACCGTGTAACAAGAACGCAAAGTCCGCCGATGATTTGGGGGCAACCCCATGGTTACGAAACCGCATATCTTGGGCGGTATCGTCTTTGGGATCCCAGCGGTAGCTAAATGGGGGATTGGCGACTATGGCATCGAATTTTGTTTGTGTGCTGGGGTTGGCGTTGCTTAACATTTCCCAATCGTTGGTTAAGGTATCCCCATGGAATATATTGCATTGGGTATTATTGACCCCATGCAACATCATATTCATGCGGGCAAGGTTATAAGTGGTAATATTTTTTTCTTGTCCATATATGGTGCCGATCTCTATGTTATTTTGTGTTGCTTGGCGTCGTACATTTAGCAACAACGACCCCGACCCACAGGCGAAGTCGAATACAGAGTCGATTTTAGTTTTATTTTTAGTGGTGTCTTGGCAATCGGTAATAACAATTTTTGATAAGATGGTCGATATTTTTTGGGGGGTATAAAATTCCCCTGCTTTTGATCCACCACCAGCGGCGAATTTGCCGATTAAGTATTCGTAGGCATCGCCTAAGGTATCGGTTGCGGTGGAAAATTCCCGTAATTTTTTGGCAATGGTCTTTATGACCGCCCCGATTTTTTTGTTGCGGGCGGTATAGTCCTTGCCCAATTTGTCAGAGTCTAGATTGATTTCCGAAAACAAGCCATTAAAACTGGTGGAAAAGGCGGTTTCTTCCACATATGTAAAACATGCCTTTAAGGTTGTTAGTAATGTAGTATCATTGGTACGGGCAAGTTCTGTAATGTGGCTCCATAAATAATCGGGCTGTATGGCATAATACACACGGGATCGCATGACCTTTTCAAATTCAGAAGTATGGGCGGGATTGTTAGCATACCATATTTGTAATGGGTTTTGTGTAATGGCGGTATCGATGCCGTCCATATCCTCAATAAGGTCTGCTGTGGGGTATTCGTTCTGTAATTCTGATTGGGCAGATTTCTCATAATTATCGGACAAGTATTTTAAGAACAGCAACGACAACATATAATCCCGAAAATCATCCGCATTCATAGCCCCCCGCAAATCATTAGCCACCGCCCATAAGGCTTCGCCTAATTGTTTATGTATCTCTTGCTGTGTCATGGTGTCGTTGTCCCTTGTTGTTGTGTACTTTGTGCAAAGCCTTTGAGGTTTTCTTGTGGTTACTTGCCCTTATATCAGTCATGTTTTATTATACCTTAAATTAGTGTATCTGTGTACACCATTTTTTTATTGAATTAGGTTTTTTGCTGTGTTACAATGTTTTTACTGGCTGATAGTGGGTTTGTGTCAATGAGCCCCAGATTTTTTAAATCATCGGTCGGTATTTTTTTGTAAGTTTTTTTTATGGTGTACACAATAATAATATAATCGTCAACCCTTTTTTGCTTATGCTTAAAAAGCATACCTTAAATAAACATGTTTTGCATGTAGTATTTTTTTTGTTGTTGTAAATTATCCACTTTCTGTTCAAAACCCTTTATCATATCATCAAGATTAGACAAAAATTCTGCTATGCGTTTTTGTTCTTCGGGGTGGGGTAATCGAATTTTTATTGTTTTAGTAGCAGGCGATGTCAACTGTTTTTGTACTTGACCTGTTTCATCAATGTCTATTATATCAATAATGATTTTAAGATACTCTAATATTATCAATTTAGTGTTTGGAATACAAACTATCAATCTTACAGCAGGATAAAATGGTGAATATCTTGCTACGCAATATCCGATAGTCCCTCTTGCAGATATAGTTATTGCAGGCTCGCTAACTGTGGCTATGTCAGTATAACCTTGCAACCCATATTCTACAACTCCATTTGCAAATATAGGTATGTTGAATGCAGTTGTTTTTTCTTTGGAAAAACGGTCTTTTGAAATATCACCGCCTGCAAATATTTTCTTACATACATCCTCCAACCGCTTAACTTGCCAATCAGGATACTCCGCACCATTGGGGTGTTTAAATCTTATTTTTGGGTTTTTATTCATGCTTGTATTTCACTTTTTTTATATCTGTACTATAGCACTCATATTATACCACAAAATATGCTATCGTAGGATTTATATTGTCTTTTTTGTTTTTTTGTGTTATAAATACAACAACCTTGTAAAGGAGAAATATCATGGAAAAAGTACTTGACATACAACAAGCACAGTCTGAATTACCCCAATTAGCCACATATATTGCCAGTGGTCGGGGGGTGCGGATTTTAAATGATACGCAAAAGATGTTGTTAATAGACGAAGATTCCTTGCCTACTGAAATGATGGATATGTTATTAGAAACTATCGACATTGAAAAACCTATGGATGAAACCGAATACCTAATGTCCAGCCCTGCGAATGTCAAAAAACTAGACGAAAGTATTGAACAAGCCCGTCAAGGAAAAACTCGACCATTTACAGGGCATTTGTAATGTATACAGTTACATCTACGGAAGTATTCGATTCACAATACGCATATTGGCAGCACGAAGATCCTAATAAAATTTCAAAAATAAATGATTTAATCAAAAATTGTTGTGAAACACCATATAAAGGGATTGGCAAACCAAAGCCATTAACGCTGGTAAATGGTTCCGTCGTATTGACCGACAGAATCGGCTTATATATGAAGTTGTCGGGAGGCTATCAGAAAGTTTGTGTAAATAGTGTTTTAAAGTTTAACTCTATCGTCAAACATAATAGCGAATTGGTTTAAAGCTTGTTTCCAATTCCTAATGGGCATTGTCCATCTTTTTTCTGCATTTTGCAAGGCTAAAAATAAAGATTTTTTAACAGCCGTATCATTTGGGAATACCCCTTTGTTTTTAATGATTTTTCTAATCTGCCGATTGATGGATTCTATGGTGTTTGTGGTATAAATGACCTTTTTAATATGCTCGGGATAGGCTAGACACGGTGCTATACTCGCCCACTTTTTCTGCCAACTGCTGGCGATGGTTGGATATGTACTGTCCCATTTTTGCCGAAATGCCTTTAACTGTTGCAATGCCATGTCCTCGGATGAAGCGTTATAAATGGCTTTTAAATCATCAGCCACTTGCTTTTTATCTTTCCAAGGGACGAATTTTAGGCTGTTGCGTACCATATGCACAATACACAGCTGCACGGTGGTTTGTGGAAATACGGAACAGATGGCGTCTTCAAATCCAGTTAGTCCATCGATACAGGCTATGAATATATCAGTAACGCCACGATTTTTAAGTTCTGTTATCACTTGTAACCAAAACTTAGCCCCTTCGGTTTTGGCAATCCACATGCCAAGTACTTCTTTTTTGCCTTCCATATTGATGCCCACAGCTAGGTAAACCGCCTTGTTGATAATAACATGGGTATCACGGGTTTTAATGTGTATACAGTCCAGATAAACAATGGGATAAATACTATTAAGCGGTCTGTTCTGCCATGCGTTAATGTCGTCTATGACTTTGTCCGTAACAGTTGAAATCAATTCATGGGACACTTCTGTTCCATAAATCTCATAAATATACTGCTGTATTTCCCGCATAGTCATGCCACGGGCGTACATGGATATAACTTTATCATCAAAGCCATCAAATCGCCGAGCATTTTTTGGAATAAACTGGGGTTCATAATCGTTATCTCTGTCCCGTGGTATGCGTAAATTTAGAGTATCATCATCGCTGATAACAGTTTTCGCATAATGCCCATTACGGCGATTTGTGGTACTTTTGGGGGATTTATCATGCTTTTGATAGCCAAGGTGATGTTCCATTTCCCCGTCGAGAATACCGTTGGCAAGGCTTTGTTTTAAAGATTGAAAAAAGCCATCAGCACCAAACAATTCCTGCCCTTCGGCTTGTTGCAATAGTTGCTTGATCAAATCAGGGTTAATCTCTGGTCTAGTATTTAATTTCTTGGTTCTTTTAGTCATAAGTAAGTCTCCTTAATTTTGTATGTGTTATATTGGGAATATTCCCAATATAACACATGGTTTAATAAAGTCTACTTACACAAACTTTCTGACATACCCGTTGTCGGCACCACAATAATTTTATATGCCTGTCGTTTTCATTATCAATAAAGGCTCTAGAGTCAAAATAACTATTTGTGAATCTAACAGAATAATAAATTTTTTCTGATGCGGTTTGCCCTGTTATGGCATAATGAAATTTATCTTGCACATGGGCATAAAATTGTTGTGTAGTTTCCGATTTAGGGTCGTAGTCTATACTGCATTCGGCAAAAATATCGGTGATTTGTTGATATATTCGCCATTCACTGGCACGGATAGAGCGCACCCGTTCCAATAATTCAGTAAAATACTCCTTGCCAAAATACCGCCCATTTTTTAAACGGTCATCGTCCATGGCAAAGCCTTTTATGATGTATTCTTTAATTAACTGGGTCGCCCATATGCGAAACTGAGTCGCTTGGGCAGAATTTACCCGATACCCCACCGATATTATGGCATCAAGATTATAGTATTTTGTTTTATATACTTGTCCTGTTGCCCCCATGTGTTCCAAAATGGAACTTGTGCTTATTTCGTCTAATTCACCCGATTCGTAAATATTATTCAAATGCTTGGTAATAGCGGGTCTTTGCACCCCAAACAACTCCGCCATTTGCTTTTGGCTCAGCCATATGGTTTCATCGTTTAGGATAACTTCTACTTTTACATCCCCATTCGGTACTGTATACAGTAAAAATTCGGTCGTTTCATCGGCTATAGTCATTTGTGTTTTTCTGTTCATAAAAATATTTCCTTACTCATACAAATCCAGCCCTTGAATCGGTTTGTTGCCGTTTTCCCTGTATAGTTCGGGATATAAGGCGTGTACTAGGGCGACCTCGGTTTTTCTGCGGTCTTTCCAACTTAATTGTAGGGGGGCTATAACCTGTTGTAGGCTTTCACCGTCTATTATTTGCCGTTGCAGAGTGGTGTCAAAAAACTGTTTTAAAGCGTCCGCATCTACACGGAATTGTTCGGCTATGGTATAAATGGCATTTATGGTTTTTTGCTGTTTAAACGCCCTAAAGCCTTGTTCGATATCGGTTTCTGTGTACGGCTTGTTTAATTCCAATGTCTGGATATATGCTTGTATGGTTTCCAATTCTTCAAGGCTGAATTTTGCATCGGATTTTATCAGGCGGATAAGCTGTTGGCGACTCACTTCCCGTTCATCAGGGGTTTGGGTGGTGTAATCGGCTATTAACGCCATAATATAATCATAATCGATAATTTGTGAGGTAAATAAAATACTTTCCGGATCAAAATCATCAAAAGGATCGCCTAAGGGCGGTTCGGGGGTGTGCATCCCCCCTGTACCGTCAACAATAGGCTCGAGATCATTGAGGCGATTAGGTGTAGGGTCTGGATCTGGGGGTGGTTTACGATTACGCAGGTGATGCAATACTTCTTTGTATGCCCCTTGGAAACCCTGTAAAGTTTGTTGTGGCATTTGGGTATTGATATGATTGGTTTGGTCGCTTGTTAAATCTGTGTACTGTTCTAGGCGGGTTTTTATCCGCCGTACGGCTTTAAACTTTTCCAAAAACTGCACTTGTGCCATATTTCCCTTTAAATTTACCACCTGACTGGGTGTACATTTTAAACTGTGCTGTTGCATAAAGTCCTGTAAATCCTGTAACGCTTCATCAAATTGGGCGATGACTGCGTCCGCTTTGTCCACCAACCATATAGTACGAGGATCGCCTTTGCTTGTGTCTGAAAACAGGGCTATGGCTGTGTCTAATGCGTCTTGTTGGTTACGGTAGTCGATGATATTACCGTGCGGTTTGCCGTCGTTTAAGACTCGGTTAGTACGGGAAAATGCTTGTATCATTTGGTGATATTGTAATTTTTTATCCACATACAAAGTATTTAAATATGCCGAATCAAACCCTGTTAATAGCATGTCGACAACGATAGTAATGTCTATTTTTTTTAAATCAGGGTGCGTGGATTTGTCATACTTTTGGTCTTTTATGCGTTGTTGTATGGATTGATAATAAAAATCAAAATCCTGTATACAGTGGGTTTCGCCAGTGGTTTTACAGTAATCAGATATAATCTGTTCTAATGCCTGTTGTTTTTCCTTGTTCTTTTCCGTGTCTTTGCTGTCATAATCTTGTCGTTCCCGATGTAAATCGTCTTGAATCTGCTGTACATCTTTGCTGATACTTGGGGGTGGGGAAAATACACAGGCGATATTTAGCCACTTATAATTTTCACTTACTTGGTTTTTATAATCTTGGACGGATTGAAACTGTTTATAATACTCAATAGCCTCTGGTATGCTGTTGGTGGCAAACACCGCATTAAACCGCCGATGGGCGGTTAAGGCATCATGCTTTTCCAAAATAGAATATACAACAGATTTTTTATCAAACCGCTCATTACTTAGGTGTTGTTCGATACCATACGCCTGTGGCGGTGTGGGGTGTTCCACCCGAAAAGCCAGTACATTTTTATCGTTAATGGCATCGCTTATGGTGTATGCGTGCAATTGGTGTTGGAAAATATCTTCGGTGGTGACTTCTAAGGTGCGGTTCTCAGTTCTGAGCGTAACAGAGTTTTCGTCAAAAATAGGGGTACCCGTAAACCCGAACAGTTGCTTATTTTTGAAAAAGGTGTCAATCGCTTGGTGATTATCGCCAAATTGTGATCGGTGGCATTCGTCAAATATAAATACCATGCGTTTGTCCCGTAAGGGGGCTAAGTCTTTGACATAGTTTTTATGCTTGGTGCTTGTTGTGTTTAAAGCAACGCCTAGTTTTTGAATGGTGGTAACAATAATTTTATCGTCATTATCATCAGATAACATCCGTTCAATCAAACGGCGTGTATTGGTGTTTTCCTCCACACAATCCGCTTGGAATTTGTTAAATTCGTCACGGGTTTGTTTGTCCAAGTCTTTGCGGTCGACGACAAACAGGCATTTATAAATGTGGGGGTTGTCTCTTAACAGGGTCGATGCTTTGAACGAGGTTAAGGTCTTGCCACTGCCCGTTGTATGCCAAATGTACCCGTTGTTGCCATTTGTAATACTGTCGACGATTTTTTGTACCGCATATACTTGGTATGGTCGCATCATTAACATTTTTTGTTCTGTTTGTACCAAAACCATATATCGGCTGATGGTTTCCGCCAAGGTGCATTTGGGTAAAAATACTTTTGTAAATTCAGTTAAGTCGGTGACTTTATCATTGTTCGCACGGGCAAATTGGTATACGGGTAAAAATTGCTCTTTGGCATCAAATTGAAAATGTGTATTGTTATTATTGGCAAAATACCAAGTCTGGGTATCATTGCTAACGATAAACATTTGAATAAAGCACATCAATTGATTTTGAAACCCATTGCCCGCATCGTTTTTATATTCGACAATCTGTTCAATGGCACGGCGGGGGCTTATGCCATGTTTTTTTAATTCCACCATAACCACTGGCACCCCATTCATTAAAATCACCACATCGTATATATGATAACTGTATCTAGTATTCACACGGGGTTGGCGGATGACCTCAAAAATATTTTTGCACCAGTCCTTTGTGTTGACCAAAGTATATTCAAAAACTGTACCGTCCGCCCGTTCAAAAGAATGGGTTTTACGAAGCATATCCGCACACTTAAAAGTATCGTCCGATATAATAGTTTCCAACAGCCGTTCATGTTCTTCATCGGTTAAATTCACACCATTTAACGCCCCAAATTTTTGACGGAAATTCGATTCTATATCCGCCAAATCGCAAATATCATCCCGATAGGTATACCCCAAATCCTGCAAGGATCGCAAAAACATATCTTCGATACTTCGTTCCGGCATAATACCCCCTTAAAAAAGACATATGGTGTCTTTACGATACCGCATCGGTTGTTAATACACCGTTAATCATACGGGTATATGCGTGTGGGTTTTGGTCTTTTAGGACTTCCGGTAATAAACTTTGTGGGGTTTGTTGGTATGATATGGGGCGTAAGAATCGATATATTGCCATACTGCCCACCGATGTTGTCCGCACATTGGTGCTGGCGGGGTATGGTCCGCCGTGTACCATGGAATGGGTAACTTCCACACCGGTTGGGAAGCCATTAAACAGTACCCGACCCACCTTTTGGGTTAAGATGCCAAGTACCCCATCGGCAAAGTCCGTATCGCTGTCGTCCATCCAAATGGTACCGGTGAGTTGCCCATGCAGGCTGTTTAATACCGCCCGTAACTCTGTCATATCCGCACATGCCACAATCATAGTCGTGGGACCGAATATTTCATTTTGTAAATCCCCATTTTTGACAAAATCTGCCCCGCTTACTTGAAACAGATTAAATGCCCCTGTATTGGTGCCTGATGCAGTGTCTGCGTGTACAGTCGTTACTTCGCTGTGTTGCTGCATGGTATCCAATCCCTTGTGATACGCCTTGGCAATTTTGGGCATTAACATAGTTTGTTCTGGGGTGTTTGCCCCTGCGGATTTTAAGGTATCCACAAACGCATTTAAATCATCCCCCGCCAATCCAATACCTAATCCGGGGTTGGTACAAAACTGTCCACAGCCCAGGGTTACAGACCCGGCAAATCCCGTGGCAATATGCGCCCCTTTGTTTTTCAGGGCTGATGGGGATAATACCACCGGGTTAATCGATCCCAATTCCCCATAAAATGGAATAGGCGTGGGACGACTGGAGGCTTTGTCAAACAAGATTCTGCCCACAAAAGTGGATCCGGTAAAGCCAACCGCTTGTACCAAGGGGTGTTCCACCAATGCGTAACTTATATCATAACGGATGCCTTGTACAAGGCTGAAAGTACCATCGGGCATATGACACTTTTTACAAGCGGATTGTAGTGCCCGTGCCACAACTTCACTGGTTAAGGGGTGACCATTGTGTCCCCGCACCACCACCGTACATCCCGAAGCCAATGCAGATGCCGTATCCCCCCCCGCTGCGGAAAATGCCAATGGGAAATTCGATGCCCCAAACACACCCACAACCCCCATTGGCTGATTGACGGAGCGAATATCGGGTTTTGGTAATGGGCTTCTGTCGGGCTGAGCCGTTTCAATGCGGGCATCAAGATGTAAACCCCGTTCAATATAATCGGCAAAGGCGGTAAATTGTCCCACTGTCCGTCCCAATTCCCCTTGTATGCGGGCATCGGGCAAGCCGGTTTCTTGGGTGGCAATGGATACAATATCATCGCCCACCGCTTGCAATTCTGATGCAACCGTTCGCAAAAATGCCGCACGGGTTTTGATGTCGGTATTTTTGTATGTCTGATATGCTTGATGGGCGTGTTCGACAGCATGCTCCATTGTTGCAACACTGGCATTGCCAACCGCTATGTCCATGGGACAGTTCGTGGTGGGGTTTAGCGAATAAAATGTATCCGCACTGGATATATTGTTAAAGCCTATAATGTGTTCACCTGTTAAAGTCATTGTATGTAATCTCCTATACGTATTTGAAATTTTATGTATTTTCGCCCATGGTAATGGACATCATAACCGCATTATATGCGGGTATATCATTGGCTTGATTGGTTCCGGCAATATCAAACGCTGTTCCGTGTGCGGGTGTAGTGATTGGTACAGGTAATCCGCCCATAACGGACACCCCCCGATCAAACCCCATCATTTTAATGGCAACTTGTCCCTGATCGTGGTACATGGTTACCACTGTATCAAAAGCACACCCGCCATCGTCATCTTTGTGTAAATATACCGTGTCCCCCGGATAGGGTCCGGAGACATGTATACCCCGTTGTTTAGCTGCTTCAATGGCGGGAATAATCACTTCTATTTCTTCCATGCCCAGCAAACCGCCATCCCCTGCGTGGGGATTTAATCCTGTTACCGCAATGCGGGGGTGTTCATATCCCGCTTTACTTAGGGTATTATGTGCCAAATCGATGGCACGGCTGACCCGATCAAAGGTAATCATATCAGGTACTTCCCGTAAGGACACATGCGATGTTACCCGTCCATTCCAAATGCCATCGACCACATTAAATTCGCTAACCATACCATCATAGTTTAAATGATGTTGACAAAAGTGCATTTCATCATTAAAAGTATTGCCCCCTTTGTGCATAGATTCTTTGTTAAATGGCATAAAGCATAAGGAATGTACCCCCCCATCCGCATACAATTTTAACCCTATTTCCAAACCTAATAAACTGGACTTTCCCCCGGCAAACGATGTTTCAGCAAAGGGAACCCCACCGATACCCTCAATATTTAAGTTTAAGTGATATATGGTATCCGCACTATCCCCAGAAAAATCCACTTGCTCAGCGGATATAACCGGGTGTACAGGAATGTTTAATCCAGTGGTTTCCACACCCCGTTGATAGGCTTCGTACGCACCGATAATGATTATGTTTGCCCGTTGCCGCACATCCGCACGATTCAGAATTTTACATAATAATTCGGGACCAATGCCTGCAATGTCGCCCTGAATAATCCCAAGTATGGGTTTTGTCATAATCGTATCCCTTTCGTTTATAATATGTTTACATGCATAACAGACTGTTCTGTGTCATCCACCTGTAAGGGGTTTCTTAGGGGTGCCCCAAAATACCCACAGCTGATTTCCATTACATCGCCATTTTGCAATACCACATTATCCGCAAAGCTGATCGTTGCAGTCCCAAAAAAATGGGCGTGAATGTCGCCGGGACGACGGAATACATCGTATTTAAAATGGTGCTGTTCCAAATTGGCAATCGTATGTGACATGTTGTCTTCGCCACTGACAAATGGTTTTGACCATATGGCTTCACCATTGCGGTATATAGTGTTTGTGCCTTCGATGTGTGAGGGTAAATCCCCCACCACTAATTCGGGACCAAAACTACATGCCCGCAGTTTCGAATGTGCCAAATACAAGTAATTTTTCTTTTCCATAACATGATCCGAATACTCATTCCCCATGGCAAAACCAATACGGTGGGGTGTACCGTTTTTATCGTTAATATACAATCCGGTAATTTCTGGTTCTTCACCGCCATCATCGGCAAAGTTGGGCAAAATCAGACCGGCATTTGGGTTTACCACAACCGACCCATCGCCCTTGTAAAACCATTCCGGTTGTACACCAATGGTGCCTTCCGCCGGTTTGCCCCCTTCGATACCCCAACGGAATATACGCATGGTGTCTGTTTCGGTGTCCGTATCGCCCCCGTGCATGCTGTTGCGGGCGGATGCACTGCCCAAATGGGTTAAGCCTGTACCTGTAATCAAAAAATGGGCATCATCTTGGGGGTGGTGCAAGGGTGCCACAACCCAATTATCGTCCAAACATTGTTGGTAATTTACCCTGTCCCCAACCCCTAATTCCGCTACCACCGCAGACAACGACACGCCCCTATCCACCGCCCGCATGGCAAGGTCATATGTGGTGTGTTGTCCCCCAATAAGGGAAATCATATCCCCATCAATTTTGCCCGCAACAATTTTGCCATTTTGTTGTATTTGTACAATACGCATGTATATGCCCCTTATATTATAATATTAAAATCGCTTAGGTGTGCCTCAGATAAAGTCACCCCCATGCCCGCCACATTATCATTTAATTGCAAAAATCCATTTTCCGCCACGGGTTCCCCATCAAAGATGTACCAAAACAGTTCGTTCCCAACTTCGACGGGATGTTTGGGGAAAAATTCTGCCATAGGGGATATGACCGACGACATCACCAAGTGATAATTGTGCATCTGACCTGCGTGGGGGACGACGGGAACGCTATATGCCTCCGCCAAGGCTTGAATTTTTTTGGCTTGGGTAATACCCCCCACACGGTTGGTATCGAACTGGATATAATCCACCGCACCCCTTTCCAATACATCACGAAATCCATAAAGGGTATATTCATGTTCCCCCCCCGAAATGGGAATAATATTCATTGCCTTTAATTCTGCATACCCCGCCACATCGTCACAGATAACCGGTTCTTCCAACCAACGGATATTATATTTTTCCAGTCGTTTTAACATACGCTTGGCATAGCTGAGTGTCCACCCCATATAACATTCGACCATTAAATCCGCATCGGGACCGATGACTTCACGGACGGTGCGGACCAAGGCTTCGTTTTTGACCATACCATCGGGACCATCTTGTTCCCCCCAGCCAAACCGCATCTTAAACATTTTGTACCCCGCATCCACATATTGTTGTGCCTCTTGTGCCAATGTATCAAGCGGTTGGGCGTATAATTTTGATGCGTATACGGGAATAGCGGATTTTGTCCGCCCGCCCAATAATTTAAACACAGGTTGTTGGCTGTATAGCCCCATTATATCCCACAACGCTATGTCGATGGCACTGATGGCCGCCAACGCAATCCCCTTGCGTCCCCATGCAAGGGTCGAACGGTACATTTTTTGCCACAAGTATTCATAATCGAAGGGATCTTCACCGATAATCGTCGGGGCAAGATACATGTCGATAATGTGTTTGGCAATATGGGGGGCAAGTGCCACATTGCCAAGCCCAACCAAGCCGGTATCGGTTGCAATTTCCACCACCGTCCAACAATGAAATCGAAACGACCCCATTTTATCGTCTGTATTAGCGGAGGTATTGGTTAATACATCCATGGCATTGGTACAAAAATTACCTTGTGGGGGGCAGACATCGCCCGTCCATTCATACACTTTTGCGGTTACTGATGTAATTTTCATAATGTGCCCCTTATACAAAATTTAAAGCTGATTTGTTCATAACATAGGTAACATCCGGTTCTTCGCCTGAATCAATTTCATCCACCTGTGCATAAGTTTGCATATCAAAAATACGGATTTTTTTATCCATAAAGGGGACAATAATTTTATTGTTATCCTCCATAAACGAAAAAGCGGTGGGATTTGATTGAAATTGCATAGTATGCACCAACGCCCCGTCCGTTGGTTTATAAATGGACAAAGTCATCCCCAGATAGCTGACAACCATCAGAGTATCCCGTTTTGTATCATAAAATGCCCGTGTGGGGTCCGCAGGTGTACCAAAATTGAATTTTAATGTCATGGTTTCCACATCGATCACCGATATAGTATCATCCCCACGATTGGTAATAAATAATGTTTTTTCATCGGGGGACAGGCACCGTCCTTCTGGTTTTTCCCCTGTTTGTACTTTTGTTGGGGGAATATTCTCATCATGGGGGTTAATCGCCGTTACATCCCCAGAAACTAAGTTGCTCACAAATGCCCGGTTCCCATCTTTGGTAAGGGCAAACAGATGCCCCTTCATACCGCCGGTCGGGACGCTAGTATCAAACCGTGTACCACTCAGAGGATCCTGTTTATAAAACAAGCGATTGCCCGATTCACTTAACACATACAACCCCCCTTTTGCATCGACCTGTACCCCATGGGGGCGGTACATAGGACCGTGTTTTGCATCCGCCACTTGCAATGTATTGACAATTTTTCCATTGGCAATATCCAGCACATATACTTGGCAATCTCCTTGCTTGGTACAGGCGGAATTTATCACCCCATACACCCCAATATACGCATATTTTTCATCGGGGGACACAACAAATTCATGGGGAAAATCACTCAGGGGGATTTCCCGCAACACTTGTTTTGTCTGCATATCATAATAACGAAAACGGTGGGATGCCTTTTCCACAATCAATAAAACTTCTTTGGTCATACTATTTTCTCCTTCATATAATACAGTTAAGCACCATTTACATTTAAATACACCGCATATAACGATGTGGTGGCGGTTATAAACAGGCGGTTTTTCTTAATACCGCCAAAACAAACATTGCTAACAATTTCCGGGATATGAATTTTTCCAATCAATTCCCCTGTGTTATTTAAGCAATGTACACCATCCTCTGCACTTGTCCAAATACGGCCATCTGTGTCGAAGCGAAACCCATCGAAAAATCCTGGGCTACATGTGGCAAAGGGATTTTGCGGGGTGCTGTGTTCCATCCCCAATGTATCGCCATTTACCACAAATTTACGCATATGAGCAGGTCCATTTTTTGTGTGCGTTCCGCCCGTGTCCGCAATATACAAGTATTCTTCATCGGGGCTAAATGCTAAGCCATTGGGTTTTACAAAATCATCAGTTACACGGGTAATATCCCCCGTTGTCCCATCAATGCGGTATACATGGCATCCATCTTGTTCCATTTCCGCCCGCATGCCTTCGTAATCCATCATAATACCATAACTTGGATCCGTAAACCAGATTGAATTGTCCGACTTAACCACTACATCATTGGGGGAATTTAACCGTTTGCCATTGTAACAATCGGCCAATACAGTCACCGATCCATCAAATTCTGTGCGGGTTACACGGCGGGTTAAATGTTCACAGCTAACCAACCGCCCATAATTGTCCACCGTGTGTCCATTGCTGTTATTCGACGGTTCCCGAAACACGGATACACTGCCATCTGTTTCATCATATCGCATAATACGATTGTTGGGAATATCAGACCAAATAACATATCGTCCGGCGGGAAAATACGCCGGTCCTTCGGCCCAACGGCATCCCGTGGCGAGCCGTTCCACTTTCGCATGTCCGATAAAACACTGTTCAAATTCTGATATTAAAACTTCAAAACCTGTGCCTTCTAATACACCATACATAATTCTTTCCTTTCTAATAATCCTTGGTATTGTAACGCCCTAAAATTTGAATATGGCGTTTTTTTTTCCCTATTTTGCCTTGCTGTTCCAACCGTAATCGGCGGACCCCAATCGGTACAATTCTTTTTTCATTGCCCGGGTGTTTACAATCCAGCCCCCATATGGCCTCATATGTATCCACCGCATATCCCCGATATTGCAAATAGGCAAATATCCATATCAGTATACACAACCACATGCCTAATATCAACCAAATCCATACAGGGGCATTTACATACCACATACCGGTTGCCCCCGTTATCCATGACAAGATTACCACGACATACCCCAAATATTTATGGCAATATTCAAATATATACCGATATGTGGTCATATTATAATGGTCACCAAATAATGTGGTATCTGTGGGACCGCCTTTGCGTCCCCGACATATTCCCAAGCCGATTTGTACCCCCAAACCCACCATAGTAATCCATCCCATGGTTTCATGTAAAGGTGCTTGGTGATTTTTACTAAGTACCAACACATATATTAAGCTTGCCACCGCAAGTATACTGCCCATAATCTGCAACAATAGGTGCCCATACCACCAAAATTGGTTGTCCAAATAGTGGGGGAAATCTTGCTTGGGTGTAATTTTATAAAACCGGGCAAGAATAATACCAATGGGAATACACACCCCCCATGCAAGTACCATTATGCGCCCATGCCACGCCACATGTATGTCTATGTGATGGGGTCTGGAGCTATCCAATGGCTGTTGCAACAGGTGTATAATTGTATCCCACATGTCATATACCCTTATCCCTTAACCGCCCCCGCCGTCATACCCGTGATAATTTGCTTCGATGCAATCAGGGTAAAGATAATCGGGGGTATGGCAAGCAACATCCCCGTTGCCATAATCGCCCCCCAATCCACTTCGGTTTCTGTGATATTATTTACAATAAACACAGGCACCGTACGGGTACCCCGATCCCCCAACGCATTTGCCAATAAAAATTCATTCCAAATCACCCGATAGGTTAACATAAATGCGGCGGCTAGTCCCGGTTTAATTAAGGGGAACACCACTTTAAAAAAAATCTGAAATGGATTGGCACCATCCATTTTTGCCGCTTCTTCCAACTGAATGGGCACTTGTACGATAAAACTTTGTAAAATCCAAATGACAAATGGCAAGTTCATTGCCACATATACCAATACTAATCCCAGATGCGTTCCATCCAAACCAAACTGAAAAGTCCATATACCAAACATAGGCACCAATAATACGGCGGGGGGTATCATACGCATGGCCATTGTGCCAAACGATACCGTATCCCGCCCCATAAATTTAAAACGCACCAACGCATATGCCCCCATACACCCCATTATCAAACAGGCAAAAGTGGCAATGGTGGAAATAATCAAAGAATTGCCTAAGCTGCGTCCAAATGTGGGATCACAATATTCTATATTGCTGGGATCATACCACAATACATCACACAGAACTTTTTCATAATTTGATAAGGTTGGCAAAAAAAGTATATCCCACCCCCCCGACATAATATCCACATTTAAGCGTAGGGAGGCACTTACCATTAACACAATGGGACCTATGGACATTACAATCAAGCTCACCAACATTACATAAAACAAAGGGGATGTTTTTTGCTGCATGGCTTACTCCCCTTGCTCTGCAATGTGTTTTATCGCCTTTTGACGGCGTTTTTCCGCAATATTGTTGTACACAAACATACCAACGGTTATACATAATAACAACAATAATAAATAATTCGACATGGCGGCGGCAACGCCCAGTTCTTGGAATTCGCCCACGGTTCTGGAAATGCGTAATGCCATAATTTCCGTCGATAATCCCGGTCCGCCATTGGTCATAACCAAAATCACTTCCAACACCTTAAACGCATCAATCAATCGTAACAAAACGGTAACAATTAACACAGGGGCCATTAGCGGGATTTTAATATAAAAAATCTGTTGCCATGGGGTTGCCCCATCGATACGGGAGGCATCGAGAACCGATTGGGGCAGCGATTGCAACGCCGCAAGGCTTAAAATAAATATAAAGGGCGACCATTGCCACACATCGGCGATAACAATGGCAACAAATGCCCAAGTGCCATCCGAAAGCCATGGAATACCTTCGATACCAAATATATCCAGAAACTTATTAAAAAATCCAATGGTGGGGTGGTACATATACCGCCACATTAACCCCACCACAATGGGGGCAACCATTACCGGTAAAATAAAAATCGATCGTAATACCGATATACCAAACAATGGACGATCCAACAACAACGCCAGCCCAACGCCCACAAACATTTCAATCAACACCACAAAAAATGCAAAGCGGAGGGTAACAAAAAACGACTCATGGAAATTTTCATCCTTGGCAAGCATGATATAGTTTTTTAAACCCACCCATTGTGCATCACCTATGCGTTGGGATGGTACCCAATCCAAGAAGCTGGCATATATCATATACCCCACAGGGTACAGCAACGCCACCGCCATTACAAATACAGCGGGTGCCAAAAACATATAGGGTGTTAAGCGGTTTAAATTTTGCATGTGTTACACTTCTGATGGGATTTCGATGGGATTTTTGCGTATACAGTGGGGGATATATTCCCCCACCATATTTTTACATGTATACACCAGCCCTATTGCCAAGTGTAATATCCGGCGTCTGTCATGATTGCTTTAATCTTGGTCGCCACCCCATCAAGTGTTGCCTTTGGATCCAAGTCTTCGGTAATCATTTTCGATAACGCAGTCCCCAGTTCAGCGTTAATTTTACCCCATACTGGAATAATGGGACGCCAATCTGGATCCGCATACTTTAACGCTTCGCCAAATGTTTTCATGTACGGGAATTTGGCATTTACATCCGCATCCGCATGTGTGGAATAGCGGGAGGGGTTCCCCCCTTGTAATGCCACCAACTTATCCCCTTGTTTCGAGGTCAACCATTGCATCAATAAGAATGCGGCCTGTTTGTTTTGTGCATTCGATGGAATACCAATACCAAATCCACCGGTTTGGGATCCCCGACGCACACCCATTGGGTGCATTGCCCACCCAACTTTACCCATAATTTTGGATTTTTTTGGGTCGTTCACTTGACCTGCAAAAATGGTTGTGTCAAGAAACATGCCTGTATTCCCCTGTAAGAACGATGCCCCTGCTTCGGCAAAACCAAATGTTGCCGCACCTTCGGGACCACAACCCACGATAGTTTTTAAGGCTTGGGCGGCTTTTACACCCGCCGCATTATTAACAATTGGATTCCAATTATCATCAAAGATACGCCCACCTAATGGTGCCAAATGCAACAAGAAAGCATGGGACGCATGGTGCCCAGATGCCGCACGGGACGACAGCCCCCCCATACCGGGTTCCAATTCCTTAATCTTACATGTAACATCCAACAATTCATCATATGTTTGTGGTACTTTCAGATTATGTTTCTTAAAAATGTCTTTGCGGTATCCAAGAATCGATGTTTCAGAACCGTATGGAATACCATATAATGATCCCGTTTTACCGGGCAGGTACCCTTTTTTACCACCGGCAATACCAATGTTTTCCACATACCCATCAATCAAATCGTCCGCATCATAATTGGGATCGACCAATTTCGGGTTCATAAAATATTTTGCCAAGTTTTCCAGTTGATCCGCATATACATAATCCGCCTTGGAAAACACCACATACGCAAGTAAATCATATTCCCCTTTTGGCTTGGTCAATTCCAAAGTTTGCTTTTGACGCATTTTTAGGTAAGACAAGCGGTCCACTTCCACACGAATACCCGTTTGTTTGGTAAATTCAGGTAAAACTTTCATCACCGCATCATAATGCGGGTGGGCGGGAAAATTTACCACCAAAGTTTGCCCTTTATAGGGTGCATACGGGTTGGCAAATGCCAGAGTGGCACCCATAGCCGCCGCCAATACACCACCAAATGTTTTTGCAACGATCGTTTTTAATGATTTTTTCATATGACTTTCTCCTTAAAAATTTTAAAAATGTCTTTCATTAAAGCTTAAGCACGGGCCTATAACGCCCGCTCTGTTTGTACATCAAAAAGGTGTATTCCCTTTTGTTGTATTTCGAATCTGAGTGTTTTGCCCGTTTCCACAGGGGTATCAGATTTTAATTCCACGGTAATAATATCGCCCATTTCCGACGCTTTTGTCAACAATACGGATTGGGCCCCCACATATTCATTCAAAACAATTTGTAAATTGGCCGCAACACCATCCGGGGCGGATTCGTTGTATACAATATCACTGGGGCGGATGCCTAAAATCACTTGTTTATCCGCATATGATATAACTTTTTGGGCGTGTTGTTCCGTTAAAACAATGCTAAATCCATCACATTGTAAGCGTGTGATATCGTCATTTATGCGTACATCGGCGGTTAAAAAATTCATGGTCGGTGCCCCCAAAAATCCCGCCACAAATTTATTTACAGGGCGTTTATACAGATCCTCCGGGGTGCCTTGTTGTTGCACATACCCATCATTCATAACCACTATGCGATCGGCTAAGGTCATTGCTTCAATCTGATCGTGGGTTACATAAATCATGTTTTTGTTTAATTGTTTATGAAGCATGGCAAGTTCCGCCCGCATTTTGCCCCGTAATTTTGCATCGAGATTCGACAACGGTTCATCAAATAAAAACACCGGAGCATCACGGGTTAGTGCCCGCCCCATTGCCACCCGTTGCCGTTGCCCCCCCGACAGCTCCGCCGGCTTACGATACAAATATGGTTTTAAATCCAGCATCTGGGCAACCGCTTCGACCTTTTGTTGGATAATATCCTTTGCCACCCGTTGCAATTTTAGGGCAAACGACATATTTTCAAAAACGGTCATATGGGGGTATAAAGCATAATCCTGAAATACCATTGCCAATCCCCGATCTTTGGGTTCCAAGTCAGAAATCGGCTTATCATCGATATAAATCTCACCACTGGATACGGTCTCCAGCCCCGCAATCATGCGTAAAATTGTCGACTTACCACACCCAGAAGGACCGACTAAGATAGTAAACTCATTGTCTTCTAATTCTAGGGTAATATCGTGCAGAACTTCCACCAAACCATATTTTTTGACTAAGTTTTCTAAGCGAATCTTCGGCATGCCATTTCTCTTATATAAAATATTATGTACATGCAGGGTGCATGCTGTTTAACGCACAGTATAGCACTATATAGCAATAATTTTCAATACCAAAGTACAAAAAAATAAAAACCTAATATCCCATTAAAATTCAGTATTTACAAAGGGTTGTGGGAAATAAATATGTAATATAAAAAAATATTATACTATTTATACATTTTATTTATGGTAAATATTGTTAAATTATGTTAGATTTCATAGACAGCATCAGAAAAAAAGAAATGAATATAAAAATCCTAAAACATTTTATTGCTATTGCACAGAGCGATACCCTTAGTGATGCTAGTTTGGAACAGCAAATCACCCAACCCGCCCTGAGTCGTTCGTTACAAATTTTGGAAAACCATGTGGGCGAAGATCTTTACATCCGCCACCATAAAAAAGGGCAACTCACCCCAAAAGGGCGGATAGTATACGAAAATGCCCGTGCATTGGTGGCATATTATGATGCAACCCTGCAAAATTTACAATCGGAAACCACCAACGAAACCATTTATATGGGGTTTACCCAAGGCATGGGGAATGTGTTGTACCCTAAGTTGGTTCAGGCGATCACCAAAGACAACAAATATATCAATTTAATGCCCATGCAAGGCACTTTTCAAGAAGTACAAAAATGGTTGCACATGGAAAAAGTCATTATGGCGGTTAATATTCAAGAGGCTTTTACCAACGACCTATACACCAACCATATGTATGATGATACTTATGATCTTATCAGCCATAAGGAATCCCATTTACCATTTGGGGATGAAATACACCTGCGCGATGTGGTCAAATTAAACCTGATTATTGCCAGCAATAAAACCACTAAGACCATGCAAGATGTGTGCGATGCACACAATATCCGTTTGCAATTTTCCCATCAATTGGAAAGCCCCAGCTTATTGTGGGCGATGATACACAATAACATGGGACATGCCATTCAATCCAGTTTGCTTCAACTTCCCAGTTATATAAACAAAGACGCATTTATTATCCGCAAAATCACCCCAAAACTTGTGCGCCCCATTGCCATCGGCACCAACAAATATAAATCTATGTCCGCAAACTGTCATTATATATATCAAAAAACCCAACACATCATGCAGCAAATCACAACGCAACCGAAAGAATAGATTTTAAGAAATAAACTTTAAATAGCGGATACTATACACAAAATTTGGCTTGTAAATCACAAAAAAATACATATAATAGGAAAAACACATATAAAATGTACCCAAGATTGTCCTAAAACCTTTTCATAGTAACAGCAGCTTTTAGGGGAATACAGCACAACATACAAATAACACAACGGAAATTTAAGTAATTATATATATATGCGTGATACACGATTTTTTACCAATGAAGATAATGAAAAGCTAAGCCAACGGCTTGGGGTTATTATTGGACAGAATACGGCACAATTCGATAGCTTAACCGGATATTTTTATATCACCGGATATAAGCTATTGCATGATGCCTTGAATCATGTGGGAAAAATTCGAATTCTTATCGGCATGGGATCAGATCTCGAAACAATTGATGCAGTGAAAAAAGCCCAACACCAAGACACATCGTCATTTAAAAATAGCGATCAAACACGGGGGGAATATCGAAACAAAATCACAGAAGAGTTCGAAGTGCTTGATGATAGTATCACCAGCCATCATAGCACAGAAAAATTTATTGCCGATGTAAAATCCGGTCGTATTGAAGTGCGGGCATACCCTGAACAAGGACTACATGCCAAATTGTACATTATGCACTATGGCGAAAATTCCATGGATAAGGGGCGATGTGTTACAGGGTCTAGTAACTTTTCCCTTGCCGGGCTAACCCGTAATCTTGAATTAAATGTGGAATTAAAGGATTGTGGTGATTATCAATATGCCACTGAGTATTTTAATAAACTATGGAACCGTTCGGTTGATGTATCCAAAACTTTAACCGACACGGTCGAACAAAAAACATGGTATCGGGACGATATTACCCCCTACGAACTGTTTTTAAAATTTCTGTACGAACATTTTAAAGAAGATATTAATACCGATGGTTTACTTGATATGGAATGCCCCGATCATTATATCGAATACGCATATCAAACACAGGCGGTCATATGGGCAAAACGCATATTAAAACAATATGGAGGGGTGTTTTTATCCGATGTGGTGGGGTTGGGTAAAACCTATATGGGGGCAAGATTGGCACAACAATTACGCCCAGAAGGTAAAATATTGGTTATCGCCCCCCCTGCTCTGCTTGACAAAAACAATAAAGGGGGGTGGAAACGGGTTCTTGCGGACTTTGGCGTACAGGCGGAATTTTGTGGCATCGGGTCGATTGAAAAAATTATCACAAATCGGGATGCCATGCGGTATAAAACCATCATAGTCGATGAATCCCACCGTTTCCGCAACCAAAATGGCGAATGGTATGCGGATTTACATCAAATTTGTTCGGGTAAAAATGTAATTTTGCTATCCGCTACGCCTTATAACAATTCCAGCATCGATATTCTGGCACAATTGGCACTGTTCCAAGAAACCCGTAACAGCACCATCCCAGGATTGCCTGATCTCGACGGTTTTTTCAAAGATTTGGAAGATAGTATAAAAAATTATACTCGTAGAACAGAACCACAAAAATATATAAATGCGGTTAAAAATGCGTCGAAGCAAATACGGGAAAAAATTCTTTCCCATGTTATGGTACGCCGTACAAGGGCGGAAATCCAAAAATTCTTTGAGCAAGATGTGCAAAATGCAGGCTTATCGTTTCCCAAATCTCATAATCCTACACCCATATATTATAAATTAAATGACGCAGAAAATACTTTATTCAATGCCACCATTCAGGACTTAAAACAGTTAAAATATGCCCGATATACCCCCAAGTTATACCTTATTAACCCCGATAAAAGAAGTGCATTTGGACAAGAAAACCTAAAAAGTATTATTAAATGTCTTATTGTAAAACGCATGGAAAGCAGTATATCCGCCTTTATTTCTATGGCACACAATATGAAAAAATCAAGCGACCTTTTCTTGCAGGGTTTAAATCAAGGCAAAGTATATTATACCAAAAATTGGCAAGATTTAGGGGATATTTTAGAATCCGAAAATGAAGAAAAACAACAGTACTTACTCGACACAGGTAAACTGGCAATAGACGATACAGAATTGTATTATGATACCCTTAAAAAAGATGTGGAATCAGATATTGCCATACTCGAACATTTGTTAATACAGTGGCAAGACCTACTATCAAAACGGGATGTAAAAAAAGATACTTTAATAACTTTACTCGAACAAGATTCTTTATTACAAGACAAAGTTATCTTATTTACAGAATCTGTGGTTACCGCCAAATACTTGGAACAAAAATTACAAAACATAGGACGCAATGCTCTTATCGCTTTCGGGGGTGGTGGCAAGGGCAGTCGGGGAAAAATCATTGATAATTTTTCCCCCATAAAAGAAAAAAGCAAACAAACCAAAAGCAACGATTATGATATATTAATTGCCACCGATGCCTATGCGGAGGGTATCAATTTACACAGTACCAATGTGATTATTAATTACGATATTCCTTGGAACAGCACCCGCATGATGCAGCGGGCGGGGCGGATAAATCGTCTTGGTACGGCATTTACAGATGTGTACATATATAATTTCTTTCCATCCGAAGAAGTGGATAAAGAAATTGCCTTACAATCACAAGCCATTGGCAAGATTGAAGGTTTCTTTGAATTGTTGGGCGAAGATTCGGGGGTGTTGACAGAGGGCGAAAAGCCTGAGCCAAAGGGGTTATTCGAAAAACTATCGTCCATCGATGAAGAAGAAGATTCTGTTGCCAACAGTGAGTTACAATTTTTATCAATTATCCGTAATATTCGGGATACGGATAAAAAATTGTATGAAAAAATAAAAAAACTCCCCTTAAAATCACGCAGTTCAAAACATATGCCAGACATAGCAAAGGAGTTTTGTGATGATCATAAAATGATAACAGCATCCTATATTCGCAAAGGATACCTAAAAAAATATTTCGTGGCAAATGGTACCAAAACCTATCCCACAGATTTTGTAACCACCGCAAAAATTTTACAAAGTGATCAGAATACGCCCGCATTACCCCTTAAACCATCTGAGTTTGAATATATGTATAAGGACATACAAACAAGTATTACAGAATTCGAAAAACAATATCAAGAATCCCAGTCTACCCCCACCACCAAAAAGCGTACAGAAAAACAAGTTATTAAATTTTTAAACGCATTTCAAAGTAAACCCGAATGCACCGATTATGAAACAGATTACTTTAAAAAGGTAATTGACATCATACAACGAGGGGCGATACATAAGAACAAAATTCAAAAAATTGCCCATTACTGTAACAATAACAAAACCCAAAAAATAGCAGATTTTCGTATATTTTTGGAAAAAACAGTCCCTGAATACTTGTTACGCCCCAATAAAAGGGTAAAAAACGATGCCAACCGTCAAGTGGTTATCAGTATGGTTTTAAAAAATAAGGAGTGAAAAACATGTTACAACACATCATATCGGATTGTTTAAATAAGGGATTTGACAAGAATTTATTCACAAAATTATGTAGTGAACTTTCGGGATCACAATTTGACCCTACACAAGAATTAATTTCCTGTACGAATGCTGATGTACAAGAGATGCTTAAAATTGGCGGACTATTAAACACAGGCATAGATTTTGTGGTGATATGGTTACAATCGGGGAATATATCAAACAAACGGGTTAAACACCGTAACATTGCAAAATGGTACTTAGAACAATATTACAAAGAAGCAGGTATATTTGCTTTTGTCGATAATAATAATACAGATCAATGGCGGTTGTCTTTTGTCCGTTTGCAATATGTATTCGAAGATGGTAAACCAACCGAAAAGGTATCGAGTGCTAAACGATATTCATACCTTGTTGGTAAGGGCAAAAATATTCGCACGGTTACACAACAATTATTATGGTTGGGGGAACAATTACTATTAGATGCGGACACCATACAACAAGCCTTTGCTGTGGAACCCTTAAATAAAGAATTTTACAATGAAGTATCAGAGTGGTATAACAATGCGGTTAAAATTGTTAAATATTCCGATGATTTGAATAAGCATGGTGATGGTACTGAGGAATCTTTAATTCGCTTTTTGACAAGAATTTTATTTTGTTGGTTCTTGCGGGAAAAAGGCTTAATAAGTGGGGATATTTTCAATAAAGATATTGTTAAAAACTTTGTAAAAATCGATGCAGACAACAACAGTTATTATAAAGCCATTCTGCAAAACTTGTTTTTTGCAACACTTAACAAAAAACGAGATGAACGAGATTTTAGCAAAAAGAACCATACGACCCGTACTATCCTCGATTTGTACAGATACGAAGATTTGTTTTTTGATGCAGGTCGTTTTATAAACACATATTTTAAAGATATTCCTTTTTTAAATGGCGGATTATTTGAATGCTTAGATTATGAATCTGACACAGAAAAAACCTCGCATGGTAATGCCCGTGTCATGCGGATAGATGTATTTACGGATAATACCTGTGAAAATACTTTAAAATTTCCTAATGATATCCTATTGGGCGAAAAGGGTTTATTTGAAATATTTAACCGCTATCAATTTACAATCGAAGAAAGTTCCGCCCAGGATGTGAATGTAGCACTAGATCCTGAATTATTGGGGCTTATTTTTGAAAACTTACTGGCTAGTTACAACCCAGAAACGCAGCAATCAGCACGAAAAGAAACAGGATCGTTTTATACCCCCAGGGATGTGGTACAGCACATGATCCGTGCCTCATTAAAACAATATTTTTTAAACAAGGGTATAGACAATAATGAAATTGAAAAGTTATATAATGGGGATAAACCTGATAATACAGATATATTCATAAATGCGATTGATAACATCAAAGTTTTTGATCCTGCCTGTGGTTCTGGGGCTTTTCCCATGGGGCTTTTACAAGAATTAGTGCATTTCCTTGAAATTCTTGATCCTGATAATACAGACAGTACCTTTGCTAAAAATGATTCGAACTACAAAAGAAAATTATGTTTAATTGAAAAATGTATATATGGTACGGATATTCAGCCTATTGCTACGCAAATAACCAAGTTACGATTTTTTATTTCCTTATTGATTGAGCAGATTCCTGATAATACAGATAAAGATAATTTTGGTATTTTACCATTACCGAATCTTGAGATTAAGTTTATTGCGGCAGATAGCCTATTATTATTGGACAAACAAAAACAACAACTTGAATTGCCGGATGAAAGGTTAGGATACTTAAAAAAAGAGTTAAAAACAATTCGCAAAAACTATTTTTCTGCTCAAAAATTAAAAGAAAAACGCAAATACAAAATCCAAGACATTCAAAAACGGCAACAAATAACCGATTACTTACAAAAATCTTTTGATTGGACTAAAGAAACTGCAGAGAAAATAGCCAATTGGGACTTATATAATCAAAATGCTCCCGCCGCTAAGTGGTTCGACGCCGAATGGATGTTTGGTATGACAGATGGCTTTGACATTGTGATTGGCAACCCCCCATATATTCAATTACAAAAGGATGGGGGCAGGTTGGCAGAGAAATATAAGGATGTGAAATATAGCAGTTTTGCCCGTGCAGGTGATATTTATGTATTGTTTTTTGAGCGGGGACATCAAATACTGAACAACAAGGGCGTGCTGTGTTATATCACTTCAAATAAATGGATGCGGGCGGGATATGGTAAGGCATTACGGCATTACCTGAGCAAACAAACCCAACCGCATATTTTAATCGACATGGGACCGGGCGTATTCACATCCGCCACTGTTGATACAAATATTTTATTGTTTTCAAAACAGCCTAATACAGAAAATCGTAACATACAGGCTTTAACCCTACCAAGTGGATTTCATCACAAGAGCGTACAACTCGAAGAATATGTCGCCGATAAATTTAACACTGTCCCCCTTGCCAATGGCGATGAACAATGGACAATTTTAACAGATTCGGAACAACGCATTAAAGAAATTATCGAACAAAAAGGGATTCCCTTAAAAGATTGGGATGTAGATATATATCGGGGGGTATTAACAGGATACAATCCCGCATTCATTATTAACAAGCAAACCCGTAAAACAATTTTATCAAATTGCAAGACCGATTCCGAACGGCAAAAAACGGATGCAATTATACGACCGGTTTTAAGGGGCAGAGACATAAAAAAATACCAAGCCAACTGGGCGGATTTATGGTTGATTGGTACACATAATGGGTATACACAAGATACAAAAACTTACCCCCCTATCGATATAAATGATTTTCCTGCATTAAAAAAACATCTCAGTAATTATTGGGATAAATTAGAAAACAGAACAGACAAAGGCATAACCCCTTATAATTTAAGAAGTTGTAAATATTGGAGCGATTTTTATAAGCCAAAAATTGTTTGGAGTGAAATGACTAAAAAACCTTGTTTTATTTGGGACGAAAGTAATGTTTTTACCAATCAAACATGTTACTTTATTCCGAATACTCATAAGTATTATTTACCTATTTTTAATTCACATATTATTTTTTGGTACTTTATTAACTGCTTAGGGGCGGATTTGGGAACAGGTGCTTACCGCTGGATTAAACAATATGTAGAAATGATACCAATTCCAAAAATGGACTTAAAACATCAAGAACCATTTAATCACTTGGTCGATTACATTCAATTTTGTAACCAACATGCTTTAACAGACATGGCACAATATTTTACAGAATTGGTCGATATTATGGTATTTGGATTATATTTTGCCGACAAAATGCAACAAAAGGAATGTTACATAAATGATAGTATAGGGCAGTTTACAGAACCATTGCCCAATACTAACACCGACCAACAACAGCAATTTTTAATGAGTGTATATCAGCAATGGCAAAAAGAATCATACCTTGCCAAAGCGTTTGCCGACTATAAATCTGTCGAAGAAATTCAAGTTATATTACAGGCGGATACAATTACCCCCTGAAACTTTAAACAAAAAAATCGGCTGCACCAATCATCCATTAAAAAAATGTTGACAACCATATCAAAATAATGTAACAATGTCTTTGTACAGAGTGGGTGAAAAAAGTACAGTGGTTACTTCGGTAGCGGTTATGGAGTTCCAGCCTGAAAACACAATATTGGTTTTGTAATCAAGTCTCGACATGAAAAAGCACCCTTTGGGGTGCTTTTATTTTAATAAATCAGATATAGCCTTTTCAAAATTGAGTGTTTTTATCGTTGGTATAGTTTTTTAATGGATTTTATAAAGGCTTTATGTTGCTTTGGCTGTTTCATTATTATCAAAATTTACTTCCAAATGTTTAAAGGTAAATGGTACTGTATCGTCCATGTTATCCAGTACATCCACTAACTTAGCAACAAAATATTCAGGTAAATCGGGGTTTTGTTTTTGTGCAATCACAGTCCGCAATTGTTTATTTTCTTGAAATGCTTGCAAAAAATTGACAATAAAAAAAGCACCTTAAAATCTACTTTATATTGACTTTTTTGTCAAGTCTCAAAATGAAAAAGTACTTTTCGGGGTATCAGAAGTGGACCCTGTTGTTTGGACCATTTCTATCTTTATTCTAGGTAGTAAAGCTCATAAATCATAAAGATTGTATTTCTTTTGTAATACAATCGGCTATAAAGCGGGCTTTTTTACCTTTTCCTATTTTTGTATCGAGTGCATGTATAACACTTTGGGGCAAAGTAATATTTAGTCTCTTACTTTTTTCTTTAACATATGCGGTAATAGGTAATATACCTACCATATCAATTTTATCATATTCGTTATCAGGATTTGCTTTAAATTCTGATAAGATTTTTTCAGCGGACTGAGTGGGTATCAAATCATCGAATCCGTATCCTTCAAAATAGGTTTCTAAATAATCTTGTGCCATATACATAGCATTTTTTATACTGGTTCCCAATGTTATTGCATGCGGTATTTCAGGGAAAATGACCGTGTAATCTATATCATCAGGATGTTTATAAATAATGGCATAATAAGTTACTTTCATTTTACTTTCCTTTCAATATCTTTAATAATTCTTTTTCAATTCGAATTGGTAAATCTTTATTACCATGATATGGTAAAATCCATATTTTTCCATTTTTTTTTTTTTTATACTTACGATGACTACCTTTACCACCCCTTATCCATCGCCACCCATCGTCAATTAACATCTTATGAGCTTGTTTACATTTTATCGACATGTACTTTCCTTACCTAATAAATAATTATACGCATACTTATGCACACTGTCAACTTTAAAATATTTGTTTTACGATGTACTGCCCTGTAATATAACCCGAATCTCTTCCACAGATTTATAGTGTATAAACGCTTTGGTAAAATAAGGTTCTTTTTGCCATTTCTGATATACACCTGTTAAAAATTGCTGTTGTGTGTCGCTGTCTGTGTCGGGTAATGGTTTCACAAACTGCCCTATACTATCATTTATGTAACATTCTTTTTGTTGCATTTGGTCGGCAAAATATAATCCAAATACCATAATATCGACCAATTCTGTAAAATATTGTGCCATGTCTGTTAAAGCATGTTGGTTACAAAATTGAATGTAATCGACCAAGTGATTAAATGGTTCTTGATGTTTTAAGTCCATTTTTGGAATTGGAATATTTTCTACATATTGTTTTTTCCATTCAAACGCTTGACCAAGTGGGATTCCTGATAATAAAGTAAAATACCAATTAAATACTTTACTATTCATATCAGCAATTAAGTATTTTAAAGATTCATTATTACTAGTCATCATATTGGCAGGGGCGTTGATAAAATCCCCTTCTTTTATAAGTGCAAAATTAGATTTATAATTGATATTTCCCCAACAGATTTTTGGCTTATAAAAATCGCTCCAATAACTTATACTATCTTGTGTTTCAAACCATTTATGCCCTGTTTTTTTACGGGTTTTTTGCCGTTTACCATCTTTGTCAATAAATGTCTCGCCTGTTTGGTTTAGTTTAGGTAAAAATTGCTTTAAATATTGTTTTAAAGCGGGGTATGCGTTTATATCTAATTTTAATGCTGGGAATGTACCAATCAACCATAAATCCGCCCAGTTGGCTTGGTATTTTTTTATGTCTCTGCCCCTTAAAACCGGTCATTTAAATTGTGCTATATTCACGCCTTTTCAAGGGGGTATTATGATATACGCATACATAAGGGTTAGCACCGATAAGCAGACTGTTGAAAACCAACGATTTGAAATTGAACGCTACGCAGAACAACAAAACTTAAAAATCGATAAATGGATCGAAGAGACCGTATCAGGCACCAAAGACCCCAATGAAAGAAAACTGGGCAAGTGCATAAAACGCATGGAAAAAGACGACATCATTATTGCCATCGAACTATCCCGTTTGGGGCGGAACTTGCTTATGATTATGTCTATTTTAAATACCTGTATGGACAAGGGCATCAAAATATGGACTATCCACGACAATTATAAACTGGGCGATGACATCAGTTCCAAAGTACTGGCATTTGCCTTTGGTCTGTCCGCAGAGATTGAACGCAACCTAATATCCCAACGCACCAAAGAAGGACTTGCCCGTCGCCGTGCCGAAGGGGTTATTTTGGGGCGTCCCAAAGGAAGAAAATCAGATACATACAAATTAACGGGACGGGAAGACAAAATAAAAACCTTGCTGTCCAAAGGCATATCAAAAAGAAAAATGGCAAAACGATTAAAAGTAAATCGAAACACCCTAAGTAGATTTATAAACGAACATATGCAGATTTAAACAATGGCAATTATCATAGGCATTTTAATAAACTTAGAAAAATTCATAAAAATCTAAGAATACCTATATAAAGGTAACCACATAAAAGGGGTGCTTCTGAGTTGGAGTGGAAGTGTTATATATAAGTATCTATGTACGCTATCATGCGGTTAATGCCTGCTGATACCAGCGATTCTTCAGTTGCCATGTTAATGCGTATATAACCTTTTTTACCAGTGGGACCAAAGTATGCTCCGGGACAGGTACATACCCCTTGTTTTTCCAACAAATCCAAACAAAATTCTTCTGAATTTATGCTGAGTTTTGATATGTTAATAAACAAATAAAATGCCGCATTGGGGGTATTAAAAGATATATTTTCCACATGCGAAAGGGTGTTACAGACCGTTTTTATACGCCGCTGCATGGTATGCCGTATAACAGATGTGTAATCACAACCGCTATTTAAATATGTCAAAGTTGCCTGTTGAATAAACGCTGGTTGGCACGAATACATTAAAGAGTTCATATTATTTATGCGTTGTATAATATCTGAATTACCCAGCAAATATCCCATACGAAAGGCGGGGCAAACCGCATCTTTTGACAAAGAGTATAAATAACTTATATTAGGGTAATGGCGGGTGGAAATATCCGTATCGTCGTAAACCAAGTTTTTATAGGTTTCGTCCATTAAAACTGGTACGCCGTGTGTATAACAGGTTTGTAAAATAGGGGCGATACAGTCACCTGAAACCGCCCGTCCCAAAGGATTAGATGGATTGTTTATTACAATTGCTTTTACAGTGTGGGTTTTTATGGCGTTTTCAATAAAATCTGTATCCGGTGCCCACCCTTGTGATTCCATATTAGGATAGGCAATCACCCGTAGGTTTAGGGCTTGGGCAACCAAATAAAACACATGATAGCCCGGATCAGGTAACAGTATGGTATCGCCCGCATTACACAAGGTGGCGAAATAGTAATATATAAAAACATTACCCGCCGATATGGCAATGTTATCGGCACCAAATATGCTGTTTTTTTCCCGACTATTGATTTCAGCAAATCGTACCCGCAAATCGTGTAAACCCTCAGCAGGACAATATCCCATATGTGGATTTTCAACGGTTTGTTGCAGAATATCTTGTAATACTTGATTTTTAAAGGCGGTGCTATTATCACCAATTTCCAAATGAATAATATCCCGCCCCTGTGCGGACAACCCATTGGCAATCTGCATCATTTGTAAATTAGGCTGTGGTTTAATAGCATCAGAAAAATCGGAAAAAATGTGTACAGTCATTTTGGATACTCCCATAACTAAATCGGCTCTTATGTGTTTTCAAGTATAGCACAAAATCCTACTTAGAAATACCATTATAAGGATAAAAAATTATCTGTATAATATATTGGGTAATATCATCACGATTGTGGGAATAAAAATTAACAAACCCAATCGTATAATATCCGCCACCCAAAAGGGTGTAACGCCTTTGAATATGTCAGCGGTTTTTACCTTAGGTAACATGGACGACAGCACAAATATGTTCATACCAATGGGCGGTGTAATCAAACTGATTTCTGTAACCACAACCACCAAAATACCAAACCATACCAAATCCATACCCAACCCCGCAACAATGGGGTAAAATACAGGAATGGTTAACAATATCATGGACAACCCATCAAAAAACATGCCTAAGATAAGATAAATACCCATGATAATCAACACTACGGCAATGGGTGATATTTGCATGTTTGCCACAATCATCAATAATTCATCGGGTAATCCCGCCCGTGTAACAAAGCTGTTTAAGGTCATGGCGGCGGCAATAGCCGCAAATAAAATTCCTGTGGTGATAATGGTTTCCAATAATACTTCACGCAACATGGTCAGATTGAATTTTTTCCGCATGATGGTAATTATTGTTGCCCAGCCCGCCCCAATACCAGCAGCTTCTGTGGGGGTAAACACACCCGCATAAATGCCACCAAGTACCACGATAAACAAGATAAGAACAGAGGCAATTTGCCGTAACTGTTTCATGCGGTGTTGCCATGTACTTTTATCCCCTGCGGGTCCCTCCGCTGGGTTTTTCCACACCACATATTTTACCGCAACAAGATATAACAATACACCCAAAATACCCGGGATAAAACCAGCGGCAAACAATTCACGAATACTCGTTTCGGTTAAGATACCATAAATAATTAAAATCACACTGGGGGGAATAAGAATGCCCAAAGTGCCCCCCGCCACAATCGATGCGGCCGCCAATTTATCGCTGTACCCTTGTTTTTGCATGGGGGGCATGGATACTTTCGACATGGTGGCAACGGTGGCAAGGGACGATCCACAAATGGATGCAAAACCACCACACGCCACAACCGTCGCCATGGCAAGTCCGCCCTTACGATGCCCCAAAAACGCATAAGACGCATTATATAATTCTTGCGACATACCCGCACGGGTAATAATATTGCCCATATATATAAACAATGGAATCACAGACAATCCATATTCTTGGGCGGTACTGATAAATCGGGTGGTTAACACGGACATGGGGGCACGCCAATTCATATCCCACAAGGCAAAAAACGGCACATCGGACGATTTTTGCAAAATGGCAAACCCAACGGTTCCCACCAACGCCATCGCCACAAACAAAGGCACCCGCATAAATATAAGAAACAATAAGATAGCAAGTGCCATAAGGCTAATCAGCATGCGTATTGCCCCCCTGTTTACACAAAGTTCTTAGGATAAGTGCCACCATCAACACAGCGGTCACATATCCCATAAATTGGGCATACATAATTATATATGCGGTGGGGATTTCAAGGTATTCTGTGACCAATCCCCGCTTGAATGCCCGTTGGATAAGTTTTTCGCTGTATGCACTGATGGCATATACGCCACCGGCAATCATAATATAAGATAATATATCAGTGTATCGTTTCATTCGATCAGAAATAAAATTTTCCAACACATCGACCACAATATGTTTTTTGTAATAAGATACAATCGGCAAACTGGTAAACACCAATATACCCAAAGTCATCTCGGTCAATTCCGTACTTCCCAGCAATGGTGCATTCAGAAAATATCGCCCAATCACATCGATACAGGTAATCAGAATTAATGCACACAAAGTAACACTAGCAATAAAAGTTAAAATGGATAATATGATTTTTAGTATGATGTCATAATAGGATGTTTTCGATACATTTTGTATGGGCATAAAACCTCTCTTAAATAGTTGTTTTAAGAATCGTTGGCAAAACCGCATTTATGAAATAGCTTTTTTAATATGCATAAAGTATGGGCGAAACAAATACTGCTCCGCCCAATAATTTATTTTAACGCAGATTGGAATGTATCCAAGGCTTTTTTCGCATCTGAACTTTTCGCAGATGCTTTGTTAAGCCAATCTTGGGTAATATGAGCAGTTGCCGATTTAAATTCCGCTTCTAATGCCGAAGATTTAATCAGTTTGCTCGCATCAATTTTGCTTGCTGCATTGTCGGACTGTTGTTGCCAAATTTCCCCAATTTTCTTGGACAAGTTACGCCCTAACACGGACTTAACCGCCATTTCATCGGCCCCCAAAGATGCCATAAAGTCTTCGTTGATAACAAAACCGAAACTACCCAAGTACATGTTTAATTCCACCAAGTATGGGGATACTTCTTTTAAGCGGAGGAATTCCCGTTCAGCATATGGCATAAATACACCATCCGCCACGCCAGTTTGCAAAATTTCATATACTTTTGATCCCGGTGCGGATACGCCCGCAACACCAAAAGTATCGGCAATGGCTTTTTGTACACCGCCCCCAATACGGATTTTTTTACCCCTTATTTCACTTAAACTGTCGATAGGCTTTCTGAGTTGAATTTGCCCTTGTGCATGTACCCATAATCCGCCTAGGTACAGACCGGCATGTTCATTGTTTTTGGCAAAGTATGTATTGTATACATCCCAATATGCGGCGGATGCCACACCCGCATCTGCTTTTTTATACAATGGTAATTCAGAAAAACCGGTTAAAACGAATCTTCCGGGCATATATCCATGAAACGACCAAGCCGCATCGACAACACCATCTTCAACCAAATCAAACAAATCTTTGGGATGTCCCATACCATATTCAATTTTCAAAGATACCCGACCATTGGTTGCGGATTCTAAGTCTTTTTTAAGGTTTTCTAGGACAATCGCATTTTGAAAGTGTCCCGATGGAAGCCAACTGGCAACTTTCATAACTTTTTGTGCAAATACCACAGAGGCTAGGAATATAGTCAAACCCACCACAATACCCGCTTTTACAATATACATTAATTTCATTTTATTCTCTCCTATTAATGAATTAAAATTTGTAGTGTTAAGCAACACCGGCTAAAAATTTTATATTTTAATGAATCCCTTAAAATATTATATTCAAATATATCCCCTATTGTATCCCCTTCCCCTATTTTTTCAATGGTATTTTTATAAAATACAGTTTTATACATCAAAATCTACCACTACTTTTGGGGATACAGGATATGCTTGACAAGACAAAATATAGCCTTGTGCCACCTCTTCTTCGGGCAGAGCATAGTTTAAATCCATGGTTACTTCGCCTGTTATCACTTGGCATTTGCATGTGGAACATACCCCCGCCTTGCAGGCAAAAGGCAAATCGGTTCCCATGTTTATACCAGCGGTTAAAATATTGTTTTCATGGGTATCCATTTCAAAACTGGTTGTCGAACCAGATTTAATAATGCTAATGTGATGTTTTTTCTGGGTGCCAATAACTTTGCGTTTTTTGGGGGTGGTGGGTGTGCCGAATAATTCAAAATGAATACGCCCCTTATCGATACCCACTGCGGTGCATACGCTATTTACCGTGTCGATAATCGCCTTGGGTCCACAAACGAATGCATGGTCGATTTTTTGTCGCAACATTACCTTGACAATATGGCTGATTTTTTCCATATCGATACGACCGCTACGCAAGTCGATTTTTTGGTGTTCACGGCTCAGCACATGTATTAGGTTAAATCGGGTTACGAATTGATTTTTTAAGCCTGTTAATGCTTCCTTAAACATAATGCTATGGCTATAACTGTTGCCATATACAAGGGTGATTTGGGCGGTGTTATCCGTATTTAAAATATATTCACACAACGACAAAATGGGTGTAATGCCACTGCCGGCACAGACCATTAGATACTGTCCCCCTTGTGGAGTATTTTCGGGTAATACAAACTGTCCTTGTGGGGGCATCACTTGCAATGTATCGCCTACTTTTAATACTGTGTTGGCATATGTGGAAAATACACCATCGGGAATGTGCTTAATACCCACTTGCAATTTTCCACTGTTGGGGGGGGAACATATGGAATATGCCCGTCGTACATTTTTGCCATTAATATCTGCTTGTACAGTCACATATTGTCCCGCCTTAAATGTAAATGTCTGTGCCAAGTTTTCAGGAATATCAAATTCTACGACCACTGCTTGCTGGGTTTCTTGGCGAATGTCTTTTATGGTTAAGGCATGTAACATTTTTTTATATTCCTCAGATACATTTAAAGTATTCAAATGATTCCTTACAGCTGTTACAAATGTACAACGCCTTACAAGCGGTGGAACCAAAACGGCTTATTTGTTGCGTATCCGTGTGATCACAATGGGGACAGGTTACTGTATCCGCAATAAATAACGCCCCTTTGTTTTTGTTTGCCCCTTTGTTTGGCGGGGCGATACCATACTGTTTCAATTTTTTACGACCATTTTCAGTTATCCAATCGGTTGTCCATGCGGGGCTTAAAACTGTGTGTAAATGCACATTCTCAAATCCCGCATCGAGCAATGCCACCTCCACCGAAAATTGTATAGCAACAGTAGCAGGACACCCCGAATAAGTGGGGGTTATATCCACCGCCACAGTGGTAAAATCATCCGCTTGCACCCGTCTGATAATCCCCAAATCATCCAGTGACAACACAGGAATTTCCGGATCCATAACCTGTGCCAATACTTGTATAGCATACTGATGGGCGGTCAAGCCCACTTTGTCGATCACTATGGGCGTGGTGACCATGGTTTCATTTAAGGCAAACGGCAACCGTTGGGATGACACCATACCCATCACCACTTGCAATTCGGCATAGCCCTTGGGAGGCTTTGCATTTCGGCTAATATATACCCAAAGTGTTCCGTATGTAAACCTTGTTTTGCCCCCATTACAAAAAACGATTCTTCCACAGTGGGACGGCTTAAAGTGGCGATTTTTAACACAGGATCCAAAATATCCAGCCACTGTTTTTGCAAGGTCTGTAAACATGGGGCAACCCCTTGGGCGTGCATATGCATATCCACCACATCGGATTCAAACATTTCGCCCGTCCATCGCCACAAATCATATAGGGACTGTTGCATCCGTTCATGGCTTTCATTTGTACCATCCCCCAAACGGATACACCATTCTTGGCTGAACCGTTGATGATATGCGGTTTCTTTTAACGCCTTTTCGGCAATACCTTTTAAGGTTAAATCTGCACCTTTTGCCCAGTGGGCGCATACCAAATGATTATAAATATCATAATACATCATACGGGCAATAGTATCAGAAAAAGACCCATTCGGCTGTTCCAGCAACTGAAAATTTTGCCAATCACGACTTTCCCGGTGAAAGGCGAGGTCATCTTCTGTATACATATTATCGTTTAATTTACACGCATATTCCAATAACAACCGTGCCTGTCCCAACTGATCAAGGGCAATATTCATTATTGCCATTTCAATTTCCAATTCGGGACACAAGGTTGCCCACTGAGACAATCTGTGCGATGAAATTAAGTTATTTTCCGCATGTCTAAGTACATATTGATATAACATATGCACCCCCCTTACATATGCCCAATTTCTTCGGGAATTTGATAAAATGTGGGGTGGCGATAAATCTTGGTCGTTGCGGGTTCGAACATCGAATCCTTATCCGCAGGGTCGGACGCATAAATATATTTTGATGGCACAACCCAAATACTGACCCCTTCCATACGGCGGGTATACAAATCCCGTGCGTTCATAACCGCCATTTCATCATCGGGGGCATGGACACTGCCCACATGAATGTGGTCTAAGCCATTGCGGGAACGCACAAAAACTTCGTATAATTCCCATTGTGAAGTTTTTGTTGTTATTTTTGTTGTCATAAGGGAACCTCCTTAACTTGCCTGTTGTATTTTAGGGGGTGCTTTTGTGTGCTTTGTTGCATATGCTTCGGCTGCTTTCATCACCCATTTACCATCATCGACGGCTTGTTTACGGCGTTTAATGCGTTCCATATTGCAGGGTCCCGCCCCAGAAATCACCCGTTTAAATTCCGCCCAATCAAGGGGTTTGTCATATGTATATGTCTCAGCATCTTTATGATATGTATACGCCCCTGGCACTTCAAGTCCCAAATACAAAATTTGTGGAATCGTCATGTTAACGAATTTTTTGCGCAAAGTATCGTTGCTTTCCAGTTTGATTTTCCATGCCATATTTTGCTTGCTGTGGGGGCTGTCTGTATCAGGGGGACCAAACATCATCAACGCAGGTTCGAACCACCGATTAATGGCATCTTGTGCCATTTTGCGTTGCTCTTCTGTACCATTGGCAAGTACTATCATTGCCTCATACCCTTGGCGTTGATGGAAACTTTCTTCTTTACAAATGCGTACCATCGCCCGAGCGTACGGTCCATAAGAAGTACGACACAATGGCACCTGATTCATAATTGCCGCCCCGTCGACCAACCAACCAATCGCAGGCACATCCGCCCAAGTAAGGGTGGGGTAATTAAAAATATTGGAATACTTCATATCCCCAGAAATCAATTTATCGGTCATTTCCGCACGACTGATACCCAAGGTTTCAGTGGCACTATACAAATATAATCCATGTCCCGCCTCATCTTGTACTTTTGCCATTAAAATTGCCTTGCGATGTAAGGACGGTGCCCGTGTAATCCAATTGCCCTCTGGCTGCATACCGATAATTTCCGAATGGGCATGCTGTCCCATTTGACGGATTAAAGTGTTACGATATTTTTCAGGCATATAATTATGCGGTTCGATTCGCATGCCCGAATCTATATTCGCTTGAAAGGCTTGGTCTTGTAATGTTGTATTAGGTACAGTTTTATTCATGGCTATAATCCTTGTAAAAAGTAATAGGTATCCTTAGTTATATATTATTATATCACAAAATTTTTAAAAATACAATAAAAATTGTAACATATTATTTGTGACTAAATTTAGGCTTGCGTTTTTCCAAAAACGCCCGCATCCCTTCCTTTTGGTCACTAAGGGAAAAGGACGCATGCACCAATCGGCGTTCTATGTGCATGCCCACCGATAACGGCGTTTCAAAGGCGGAATCAACACTTTCTTTGGCAAGCATTACCGCAGGCTGTGAATATCCACAAATGGTTTTTGCCATTTGTAATGCCGTATCGATTAAGGTATCAGCTGATACCACACGGGCGACAATACCATATTGCAATGCTTCATCAGCGGACAAGGTGCGGGCGGTCAATACCATATCCATTGCCATTGCCTTGCCCACCGCACGGGCAAGGCGTTGCGTCCCCCCCATACCTGGTAAAAATCCCAAAGTAATTTCCGGCTGTCCAAATTTTGCCATATTTGATGCAATCGCCGTATCACACATCATAGCAAGTTCACATCCCCCCCCCAATGCCAAACCATTGACCACAGCAATAACAGGTTTACGGGCATGGGCAATTGCCTCCCACCCATTGGTAACAAAATTTTGTTTGTACGCCTTAACAAAGGTAAATGTCGACATTTCTTCAATATCGCCACCGGCGGCAAACGCTTTGTCACCCGATCCTGTTACCAATGTGGCACCAATGCTATCGTCCGCTTCAATAGTGGTTATTGCTTGCTGAATATCCAACATCATCTGGTGGTTTAACGCATTATATTTTTCGGGACGATTAAGGGTAATAAGGGCGGTTTTTAAGTGCCCATCCCCATTGTCGATAAAATCCAGTATAATATGTGTGTATGTCATGTGTTTTCTCCGATTATTGATTAACGATTATCGATAATCCGTACCGCCTTACCTTGCGAACGGGGGATTTTCCCAATCTCTTTTAGGGTAATGGCAACACTGATACCAATAATATCTTTGATATTTTTTGTAAGGATTTTAACATGTGCCTGTACATCAGTTTCCGCATTGGCAGGTTCAATCCACAATTCCATCGTGTCCATGGTTTTATGCTTATCGAGAATAATTTGAAAATGTGGGGCAAATACACCCAATTTTAAAATCTGTTCTTCCAATTGTGTTGGGAACACATTAACACCCCGCAAAATCATCATATCGTCACTGCGACCGGTGATTTTATCCATGCGACGCATTGTCCGTGCCGTCCCCGGCAATAACCGTGTTAAATCACGGGTACGATAGCGGATAATCGGCATCGCTTCTTTGGTTAAGGAGGTAAATACCAATTCCCCTTTTTCCCCATCGGACAGTACCTCGCCTGTTTCGGGGTCGATAATTTCCGGATAAAAATGATCTTCCCAAAGGTGTGGACCATCTTGGGTTGTCACACATTCATTGCCTACACCAGGACCAATAACCTCCGACAAACCATAAATATCCACCGCCTTAATATCAAAAGTCTGTTCGAGATTTTTGCGCATCTGTTCTGTCCATGGCTCCGCCCCAAAAATACCAATCCGCAACGAACATGTTTTTGGGTCAATACCTTGACGGTAAAATTCGTCTGCTAACGCCAACATATAAGACGGCGTAACCATAATAATATCCGGTTTAAAGTCTTGAATAAGTTGTACTTGTTTTTGCGTTTGTCCACCGGACATAGGAATAACCGTGCATCCCACCTTTTCCGCCCCATAATGGGCACCCAGACCGCCGGTAAACAATCCATATCCATATGCCACATGTACTTTGTCCCCCGGCTTGCCCCCCGATGCGATAATAGATCGGGCAACCACAGTTGCCCATGTGTCAATGTCTTTTAAAGTATATCCGACCACCGTTGGTTTTCCTGTGGTGCCACTGGATGCGTGAATGCGTGCGACCTTGTGTTCGGGCACAGCAAACATACCGAATGGGTAATTGTTCCGTAAATCATCCTTAACTGTAAATGGGAACTTTACTAAATCCCCCAAGGACTGTAAATCCGATGGTTTTACCCCATGGGTATCAAAACTTTTCTTATAAAAAGGTACATTATCATATGCATGTTGCAAGCTGTACTTCATGCGTTTCAATTGTAATGCACGCAATTCTGTAATGGGGGCAGTTTCAATCGGTTCAAAAGTACGATTTTCCATTTTTTATTCTCTTTCTATGTTGGTTAAACTTTTTTAATAAGACAGGCAATCCCCTGCCCTACGCCGATACACATGGTGCACAATGCCAATGTGCCATCGGTTTTATGCAATTGATTAAGGGCGGTGATAACAAGCCTTGTACCACTCATACCCAATGGATGCCCCAAGGCTATGGCACCGCCATTTGGGTTTACTTTGGGGCTGTCATCACCCAAACCCCATGCCCGCATACACGCCAAACTTTGCGATGCGAATGCCTCATTTAATTCGATGGTGTCGATATGATCCATCTTTACATGTGCCCGATGCAGCACTTTATTGGTGGCATAGAGGGGACCAATCCCCATAATACTAGGTACACATCCAGCAGTTGCCCCCGTAATAACCATCCCTATGGGATGTAAGTTATATTTCTTAACCGCATCCGCCGATGCCAACAGTACCGCCGCAGCTCCATCGTTTACACCCGATGCGTTGCCTGCGGTAACAGTGCCATTTTCTTTAAATGGCGTTTTTAATTTTGCCAATCCTGCGAGAGTCGTGTCCCCCCGTGGATGTTCATCTGTATCAAAAATTATGGCATCACCACGACGGTGTGGCACAGGGTATGGGATAATTTCATCCTTAAAAAAGCCTTTTTCATGGGCGATTTTGTACCGCATTTGCGATTGATGGGCGAATATATCTTGATCCGCCCGCCACACATTAAACCGCTCAGCCACATTTTCCGCCGTTTCGGGCATTGATTCAGACCCATATTGTTCGTGTACTTTTTTATTGGTAAAACGCCAGCCAATGGTAGTATCATATATTTCAGCTTTGCGTCCAAAAGCGGTCTCAGATTTACCCATAACAAAGGGGGCTCTTGACATGCTTTCCACACCACCGGCAACAATCACATCCGCATCCCCCGATTTAATCGCCCGCATCCCATATATAATTGCATCCATACCCGACCCACACAAACGATTAATTGTGGTCGCAGGAATTTCCTGTGGCAAACCTGATAATAACACCGCCATCCGTGCCACATTACGGTTGTCTTCGCCCGCTTGATTGGCACATCCCACAATCACATCATCCACAGCACCCCAGTCCATCTGGGGATTTTCGTCCTGCATAGTTTTTAAAACATATGCAAGCATATCATCAGGTCGTACAGAGGATAACCCCCCAGCATATCGCCCAATAGCTGTGCGTTTTCCCCAACATATATAAACTTCTGTCATTTTTCTTTCCCTAATAATATAATTTATTTTTCAATAATCGGCTTGCCAAGTGTGGAGGAATGCCCCCTAAATTCTGCAATGGTCTTGCCATCCTGATTGGTAATAGTAATATCATAAATCCCACTGCGTTTCCCACGGGAGCGTTCCACTGCATGGGCACTCAGCGTATCGCCCATCACCGCCGGGCGAATAAATGTAATCGAACAATGTTGGGCAACAGTTACAGTGTTGTATCCATTACAGGCATAGGCAAATGCCAAATCCGCTAACGCAAAAATAAACCCCCCAAAGCATATATCATGCCCGTTGGTTTTTCTGCGATCTACGGTCATCTTGCATGTGGCTTCACCGACTTTAACAATCGGGTACAGAGTTACATCCAACTGCTTTAAGCAATCATCATTAGCATACATAATATCCGCACATTGTTGTGCTATTTGCAAACCGTCGCTCATGTTATTTACTCTCTTGTAAGGTTTTATAGACTGTGTCCAAACTAGGACGGTTGTCTTCCAATTGCCGCAGGGGTGTATCCACAGGCACCACATCACCATTTAAGTATCCTTTGGCAAAATCTTTATAAATTGCCGTACCTTCGGCTTTCCATGTCAAGTCTTTATCGGTTAAGTCCCGTTGCACTTTTGCCGGATTGCCAAACGCTAATACATTTTCAGGAATGGTTTTAAAGGCAGGTACCACAGAATTTGCCCCAATAAAACTGTTTTTGCCAACAACTGCCCCATCCATAATTACCGACTGCATACCGATAAGAGCGTTTTTCTTAATAATACACCCATGTAAAATTACCCCATGTCCAATGTGCCCCTCTTCTTCAACCACTGTTTCATAATGGGGAATAGCGTGCATAATACACCCGTCTTGTAAGTTTGACCCATCCTTTAATATCAATCTGGCACAATCCCCCCGCAACACCGCATTCGGTCCGATATATACATCTTCACCGATAATCACATCCCCAATAATGACTGCGGTTTCGTCTACGAAAGCGGTTTCTGCTACCACAGGCACAATGCCTTTATATGCCCAATACGCCATGAAATTATCCTTTGAACCTGCGAACTGCACTGATGGTAAATCGTGGGGATATAAACGCTAAGTCCGTAAGACTGGCATTACCTGATGGATTACGACCACTCACATGATAATCACTGAATGCGGCGGATTGGTTTACATGTATTGCCCCTGTAAAATTCAGTGCAAGATTTACCCCCGCCTCGGCAAACTGATCTTCCGCTTGATGTAAAAAATCTGCATTCGTGCTGTATACACTAGCGGTAATTGCCCCGTGCTCGGTCGATACACTCGATGCGGATTGCAACGCAATTTCCGCTGTATCCGCAGGCACCACAAACGCCACTGGTCCAAAGTGTTCTTGTTGCACAAAAGCATCGTCTGTACCCGTGGCTTTTAACAACGCAGGGGTGATAATACGGGCATTATCAAACCCTTCCATCGACACGGGATAACTGCTTAAAATAGCTTCCCGTTCCGCACAAGCGGACACCACCCTATCACGGGTGTTTTGATTTTGTATCGCCCCCAATACCTGACATGCCCGTCCTTCATCATCCAGTAATTTTTCCACACTGATAACAATACCCTGCACCACTTGTTCAAATGATTTATGCCCCTCATCAGTATCAATACCGTCCTTAGGGACATAGATATTTTGAGGGGCTGTACACATTTGTCCCGCATATAAAGACAATGAAAATGCGATATTTCGACACATACCTTTAAAATTATCAGTAGATTCAATGGTAATCGTATTGACACCAGATTTTTCCGTAAACACTTGGGCTTGCCGACAGGTATCTTGTATCCAGTCGCCAAAGGTATTTCCGCCCGTATAATCGATTACCTTTACCGCTTTGTCCATTAACAGGTCTTGTGTTTGCTTGCGGCTGTTAAACCCTGCCATCATTACTATATTCGGATTAAAACCCGCCTCAGATAAAACCTGTCGTAAAATCTGTACAGTCACTGCCACGGGTAAAATTGCCGATGAATGGGGCTTAATAATCACTGTGTTACCTGTTGCCAAGTTGGCAAACACCGCAGGATATGTATTCCAAGTGGGAAAAGTACAACATCCCACAACCACACCAACGCCCCGCCCACGGGATTTAAAAGTCTTTTCCACACGGATGACATCTTGTTTGGAAATGGGTTTTTGCCATATCACATCATCGCCTACAGTATCCAATGCCAACGCACTGTACGCCACCGCTTCCAATCCACGGTCTTGGGCGTGCGGTCCCCCCGCTTGAAACGCCATTACAAACGCCTGCCCCGTGGTGTGCATCACCGCATTTGCCATTTTAAAACTGGCTTTATTTAAGCGATTAAGGGTTTCCAAGCACACGCCTAAACGCTCTTCGACAGATGCAGTTTGCCAATCCACATAAGCAGTTTGCGATTCGTTTATTAACGAATCCACACCTGTGGCGGGATACGATATATTTAAATCAAATCCATAAGGGGATTGTTCCCCTGAAATCGTACCCTTTGCAGGGTGTCCATCAAGGACAAATTTTTGTCCATCCAGATCCTTTAAAAACGCCACCCCTTCGGACTTGGCGTTTTCGCCATATACTTTTGAACTGGGGACTTCAAAATAAGGGCTGTAATATTCCCGTGTTTTAATCGCCCGTAAAGCATCGGTTAAAGTCTTTTTATGTTGTATGTAAAATGACATTTTTTTGTTCCTTATACAAAGTTAAAATTGTTATATTTTTAATTATATCACATTTTTTAAAAAATGATACATTTTTTTTACATTTTACCTTATTTGTGTGATATGTTTTTATTATGGAAAAATAACATCAAAACAAAGGAAATTTAAAATGACGGACACAGTACTTCAAAAAACCAAAAATGGAATTGGTATTATTACGCTTAACCGCCCTGAAAAACTTAACGCATTTAACGCAGACCAACATATACGGTTGCAATCCGCCTTAAAACACATGCAGCAAGACGATGCAGTGCGGGTACTTATTTTAACAGGAGCAGGACGGGGATTTTGTGCGGGACAAGATTTATCAGATCGACACCCAAGCACCGAATATGACTTGGGCGAAACCTTAGAAACCTTTTATAATCCCCTCATTCGATTGATTCGAAAGTGTCCAAAACCCATTATTTGTGCGGTAAATGGCGTCGCCGCTGGGGCGGGTGTATCGCTGGCGTTGGCATGTGATATTATACTCGCCACCCCCACTGCAAAATTTATCCAAGCATTTAGCAAAATCGGACTTGTCCCCGATGGCGGTGCCACTTGGTTTTTACCCCGTGCCATTGGGGAATATCGGACAAAATATTTAACCTTAACCGGCGACCCTTTAACCGCAGAAGATGCCCATTCGTATGGGCTTGTACATGCGATTGTGGAGGGGGAAAACCTGATGGATGAGGCGGTGGCATTAGCGGAAAGATTTGCCAAAGGTCCCAGCACCAGTTATAAACTGATTAAAGATGCCATACACCAATCAGCACAAAATTCCCTTGATGCCCAATTAAATATCGAACGCAATTATCAACAAATTGCTGGTAAAACAGCGGATTACAAAGAGGGGGTACAAGCATTTCTCGAAAAACGCCCCCCAAAATTTACCGGAAAATAGGACTTAAAAAGTCCTTGCGTATATGTGTTTGTATGTGTACAATATTGTTACATAAGGTAACAACAAGGAAATATACATGTCTGTACACAGTGCAAACAAACTGATACATAAGACTATTAAAAAAATCCGCTTTAAATGTGCCCCCGCCCTCATTACCATCATTGGCGACAGCATTTTGCCCCGGGACGAAAAAATCTGGACAAGTATGTTAATTGACATGGCGGAACTTTTCCATATCGAAGAACGAGCGGTCAGAACTTCCATTTACCGATTGGCAAAAGACAACTGGTTACAATCGTTTAAACAGGGCAGAATGAGTTATTATCAGCTGACCCCCATCAGCACCAAACGGTTTATAGCGGTCGATAAGCATTTATATAGCTTGCGGGTACTCAAAAAAACACATTGGTGTCGGGTGTTATTGCTCGATAACAAACATCGTAACAAAGACAAGTTACAACGGGAACTACGATGGCTTGGTTTTGGAACATTGGCGGGGGGAACATATTTACACCCCAATGGTAATGTGGATACCGTTAAAAACATCATAAAAATGTTAAAGATGCAAGACAGTACTATCATCATGGGCGGGGAAGACTTTCTGTCGGCCAGTGCAAAAGCATTACAAAAAATGGGCAGAAAATGTTGGAATTTACCAGAGTTGGAAAAACGGTGTAAACAATTTATAAAAATCTTTGTACCGTTTCAAAAAGTACTCACAGAAAATGCCCCTCTAAGCCCCGCCCAAGCATTTACCATACGTATACTGGTCATCCACGAATACCGGCGCATGATGGTACATTACCCCATACTGCCACAAGAACTATTGCCCGAAAACTGGATATGGAAAAACGCCTATGCGTTATGTGCCAACATTTATAAACAAACCTTGCCCCAATCAGAAAAATACATAACACTCCTAAGCCAAGATATACCAATCCCCATGGGGGATGCCCACCAAAGGCTATATGATCGCTTTCCTATGCACTTTCCTGTATAATTGCTTGCCTTATAATATATATACTGATTTTTAAAATAAAATTAGGTATTTATTTCTTTGATTTCACACAACGATACCAACAAGCCATACAGCAACTTTTCGTTACTGTTAAGCTCTTTATTCGATAGTATGTTGCTTTTAATATTAATATATTTCATTTTTTTTCTCCTTATAATGAAATGTTGTTTTTCATTGTTTAACTTATAAAGGTTTGGTTCGTTCCTACATTAAACAATGCTTTAAAATGGTAAGCATATTATTTTTTTTTGTCAAGTGAATCCCGCTTTTTTGCTTTTTTTCCCCGTTTTTTTTGAAAATTTTAAAATTTTTTTGAAAAATTAAAAATATGGCGGAGTCGATTCGATTGCATTATTAGTATCAGAGTATCCAATTGGACGGGTCAACCGTACAGGGGTCAATCCGCCCGCTTTGCACCCATACAATATAATAGTATCAGAGTATCCAATTGGACGGGTCAACCGTACAGGGGTCAATCCGCCCGCTTTGCACCCATACAATATAATAGTATCAGAGTATCCAATTGGACGGGTCAACCGTACAGGGGTCAATCCGCCCGCTTTGCACCCATACAATATAATAGTATCAGAGTATCCAATTGGACGGGTCAACCGTACAGGGGTCAATCCGCCCGCTTTGCACCCATACAATATAATAGTATCAGAGTATCCAATTAGCCGTGTCAACCGTACAGGGGTCAATCCGCCCGCTTTGCACCCATACAATATAATAGTATCAGAGTATCCAATTGGACGGGTCAACCGTACAGGGGTCAATCCGTTGTAAGCCCGTATTCTGGCCGTGCATCCAATATTATTTAAACAGCAAGTCGTTTAACTTCCAGGGGACTTTTGAATCTTTTAAAGCGTCGTTTTTTAAAATATAATCATAGGCAGTTTTACCCTCATCGTTTTTGATTGTTGCGTCCGCCCCTGCGTTAATCAGCGTAGTAATAACATCAGGGTTTTCATTGAACCCAGACGCCAACATTAAAGGTGTCGACCCATATTCAGACCGTGCATTGACATCCGCCCCTGCGTTAATCAGCGTAGTAATAACATCAGGGTTTTCATTGTTCCGAGATGCATACATTAAAGGTGTCCACCCATATTTATTCCGTGCATTGACATCCGCCCCTGCGTTAATCAGCGTAGTAATAACATCAGGGTTTTGATTGTCCCGAGATGCATACATTAAAGGTGTCGACCCATTTTTATTCCGTGCATTGACATCCGCCCCTGCGTTAATCAGTGTAGTAATAACATCAGGGTTTTGATTGGCCTCAGATGCCGACATTAAAGGTGTCCACCCATCTTTATTATTCCGTGCATTGACATCCGCCCCTGCGTTAATCAGCGTAGTAATAACATCAGGGTTTTGATTGTCCCGAGATGCATACATTAAAGGTGTCGACCCATATTTATTCCGTGCATTGACATCCGCCCCTGCGTTAATCAGCGTAGTAATAACATCAGGGTTAGATGCATACATTAAAGGTGTCCACCCATTATTTTTATCCCGTGCATTGACATCCGCCCCTGCGTTAATCAGTGTAGTAATAACATCAGGGTTTTGATTGTCCCGAGATGCATACAGTAAAGGTGTCCACCACCCATTTTTATCCCGTGCATTGACATCCGCCCCTGCGTTAATCAGTGTAGTAATAACATCAGGGTTTTGATTGAACCAAAATGCATACATTAAAGGTGTCCGCCCATCTTTATCCCGTGCATTGACATCCGCCCCTGCGTTAATCAGCGTAGTAATAAATTCAGGGTTTTGATTGAACATAGACGCCAACATTAAAGGTGTCCACCCATCTTTAGTCCGTGCATTGACATCCGCCCCTGCGTTAATCAGCGTAGTAATAACATCAAGGTTTTGATTTAACCCAGACGCCAACATTAAAGGTGTCCCCCCATCTTTAGTCCGTGCATTGACATCCGCCCCTGCGTTAATCAGCGTAGTAATAACATCAAGGTTTTGATTGTCCCTAGATGCATACATTAAAGGTGTGAACCCATCTTTATTCCGTACATTGACATCCGCCCCTGCGTTAATCAGCGTAGTAATAACATCAGGGTTTTGATTGTCCCCAGATGCATACATTAAAGGTGTCAACCCATCGTCAGGCGTTGCTTTTATATCAATCAAAGGGTCCCCAGATGCATACATTAAAGGTGTCAACCCATCTTTAGTCCATGCATTGACATCCGCCCCTGCGTTAATCAGTGTAGTAATAACATCAGGGTTTTGATTGAACCGAGATGCATACATTAAAGGTGTCGACCCATCTTTATCCCGTGCATTGACATCCGCCCCATTGGCAATAGCGTTTTTTACATCTTTTACTGTGACATGTTGCCAATACGAGCGTGACAAAAAATCACTTGCTTGTACTATGGGGGGGATACATACCCACGATATAATAAATATTCTTAAAATTATTTTTGAAAACATATGACTTTCCTTATGTTTATTGATACTTTATTCAGGGCAATATACACAAACAAACCCACTTTGTCAATATAAATCCCTAATAGTATCAGAGTATCCCAAACGCACCGGTTACCCGGTGCGATTGGGATACTCATGGCAAAAACAATACGGGTATCAGAGTATCCAATATTATTTAAACCGCAAGTCGTTTAACTTCCAGGGGACTTTTGAATCTTTTAAAGCGTCGTTTTTTAAAATATAATCATAGGCAGTTTTACCCTCATCGCTTTTGATTGTTGCGTCCGCCCCTGCGTTAATCAGTGTATAGCAGATTCTTTTTGATTTCAAGAGTATGTAAAATAGTTATTATTATTTCCAAAAGCTATAATTTTATGTTATATTAAATCATACTATATAATTATAAATAACACAATTTAGGAATTAATAGGATCAAAGCATATGCATATAAAAGAGCTAAAAGCCCTTATTTTAATTATTCAATATGGCACGGTCAGTCAAGTGGCACAGATATTACAGATGACTCAACCGGGGGTCAGTCGATTGTTAAAATCGTTGGAAGACAAAGTCCCCCGAAAATTATTTTATCGCCGTAACAATAAATTGGAACCCACCCAACACGCTTTGCAGTTGGCGGAACAGGCAACCCCTTTGTTGCAAGAACTGGATGTACTGATTGATCAATATTCCCGTACACAAAATACGGACGATACCTGTATCAATATAATTGTTCCCAATGTGGTGATTTATATTTTAAGTGAAATTTTGGATCAAATGAATCAAGATGGTATTCCTGTGCATATGCATTTAACCCCTAAGACATCCACAGAGGTAATTGCAGAAATGGGTAAAGGGTTTCATTTGGGACTTATCAGCCATAATATCCCGATTTCTGGTGACTTACGCATACTTCCTTTGGTACGATCGCTTATATGCTGTATTGTGCATAGGGATTCGCCTTTGTCCAAAAACTCTATTTTATCCCCTAAAATGATTGTAGAACATAAAATTATTTACGCATTTCATCGTAATTCAGAAGAAACCCGTATTATAAAACAGATATTTCGACATCTTACCGCCCAAACTATTCCTTTTTATAAAACAGATACGCATATGGCATGTGAATTGGTATCACGGAATATGGGTGTAGGATTCGTATCCAGTGTTATTGCCGGTATCTTAATCGATAAAAATCCCAATATAATTGCCATCCCCTTTACAGAAACCTTATATCAGACTTTAAATTGGGTATTGCCTAGCCACCCACAATTACATCCGAAAATAACGCAGATTATGACATACACAGAAGCCATTGTTGACAAATATCAGGACATTACAAAATGTGGCTAGGTCAGTCTTTTAAAATATAGCCTAATACAGCATTTAATGTTAATCGCCCTTTTTCCGTGGTTTTTATATGGGTATCGGTTATCTGTATCAGGTCTTGGTCTATGCACACTTGCAGACGATTTTTGTCGATAACTTTATATATGGTATCGTTTAATATGTGTTCGATACGCTGTATCTGTACCCCTTGTTGTAATCGTAAACCCATAAGCAATGCTTCTGAGGCTTGGTCATGAGGGGATATGTACATATTAACCGCATATGTACCATTTTTTACCCACTTTTCTGGGGACTTATGCCGTTCTGTGGCGTATTTTTTACCATCTGTGGCGGTTAATCGCCCATGGGCACCCGCCCCTATTCCCATATAATCGCCATATGTCCAATATGTAAGGTTGTGTCGGCTTTCGTCCCCTGCAAGGGCATAATTCGACACTTCGTATGCGGTATATCCTAAACTTTGTAAGTACTGGGTGGTCAGGGTATACATGTCTGTGCTAATCGTATCATTTGGCATCATTAAATCGCCCCGTTCATATCGCCGTTGAAAGTCTGTGCCATCCTCAATGGTTAATTGATACAACGATATATGCCCACCAATATGGGCAACGGCGGTTTTCAATTCCTGTTCCCAGTCGCCGATGGTTTGATTGGGGCGAGTGTATATCATATCAAATGACCAACGGGAAAAATACCGTTGGGCAATGTCCACCGCCTGCAACGCTTCCTTTGCCGAATGTTGCCGTCCTAACATCTGTAAATCCCTATCGACAAGCGATTGTACGCCCAAGGATACCCTATTGATACCCGCCATTTTAAAATCAGAAAATTTTTGCGATTCGACCGAAGTAGGGTTGGCTTCAAGGGTAATTTCAATCGTATTTGTAAACCCAAATTGTATGTGCAGAGCGTCGATAATGCGTTGTACAGTTTGTGGCTGCATCAAAGACGGCGTCCCCCCACCAAAAAATATACTGTTTAAAGGGGTATGTTTGATACGGTGGGCATCTTGGGTCATATCCCGTATAAACGCATTGACATAGGCGGTTTCATCAATGGGATTTTTGCGTACATGTGAATTAAAATCACAATAAGGACATTTTTTGCGACAAAATGGCCAATGGACATATGCACCAAAATTATGTGCCAAAACAAACCGCTTTCATTTTATTAAAAGCATCTGCACGGTGGGATATGGCGTGTTTTTTCTCAGCTGGCATTTGGGCAAAAGTACTGTCATATCCCTTGGGCATAAACGCAGGGTCATATCCAAACCCCTTATCGCCACGGGGCGGATATATCCATGTGCCATGCACTTCCCCTTGGAACACGCTTTCTTGGCCAGTTTTGGGATTTACCAATGCCAACGCACAAACAAAAAACACACGCATATCTGTGGCGTTTATGGCGGTTAATTGTGCTTGGATTTTATCCATTGCACCGCCAAAATCTTTATCCCCCCCCGCATACCGTGCGGAATAAATCCCGGGGGCATTATCCAACGCCACTACGCACAATCCGCTATCGTCCGCCAAAGCAATTTCACCGCTAATGTGTGCCGTATGACGGGCTTTTATAAGGGCATTTTCCCGAAACGAATCACCGTATTCCACAGGTTCGCTAACATTGTAATCAAATGCGGTGGCAACCGTGCAACCATATGGGCTTACAAGGGCGGAAATTTCTGGAATTTTGCCCTTGTTATGGGTTGCCAATACAATGTGCGTATTCGACAAATCCATTATAATATTCCTTGATTTTGCAAAGCAGTTATTTGGGCACGATGCAGCTGCTGGCATCCTTGTTCTGCCAAATCAAACAGGCGGTTCATATGTGCCCGACTGAATGCGAATTGTTCGGCGGTGGCTTGGATTTCGATAATTTTTCCTGTGCCTGTTAAGACAAAATTGGCATCGGCGATGGCACCACTATCTTCTGTATATTCCAAATCCAACAAAAACCTATCGCCCACAATGCCACAGGATATGGCGGACACTGTATCGACAATAAATGATTCTTGCACTAAATCGTTCTTTAGGGCGTGCTGTTCCACCATTTTTAAAGCAACAAATGCCCCTGTAATTGCCGCTGTACGTGTTCCCCCGTCTGCTTGGATAACATCACAATCGACCTGTATTTGTGTTTCCCCCATTTTTGCCATATCCACCACCGCCCGTAACGACCGCCCAATCAGTCGTTGTATTTCTTGCGTCCGCCCGGATTCAAGCGTTTTTTTACGGTGCATACGGCTGTGGGTGGAACGGGGCAACATACCATATTCAGCGGTTACCCAGCCCTTGCCTTGCCCCCGTAAAAAGGGCGGTACACGGGTTTCAAAGGTGGCATTACACACCACATGCGTATTCCCCATTTTTATCAAACACGACCCTTCTGCATATGGGTTAAAACCGATCTCCATATGCACAGTCCGCAACACATCATCGTTTCGGTTCATGCGATATAATATATCTGTTGTCATGTGTCCTTCCCTTAATATATTATGGTTTATTATAAAATAATCATACCTTACATATCCTGCCATGCCCCACAAAAAACAAACCCTCACCTTATATAAGGTGCATAACATCAGATGAAGAATCAATCAAAATTCCCAAAATTCCCAATATCAAAAATATCGAAAATATCAACAATAATATCACCAATATCCAGCGAATCAAGGTGGATAATAATGAATTTGGCATACGAGTACCACAAACATCACAAAACCTTTTTGACCTCATGAGTACCCAAATAATTATCCAAAATCCCCCTGTAACTATGGTTAATATGAGGTGCAAGATGTGATTTGGTTTTGTAACAACCAATTTTTGATATTGCTGGCATTTTTCACAATACCCATTTTCGTATGTAATACTAGCCATTATAGTTTTTCCTTTGTTATTTATCACAGCAAAACATACTCTACTGTATATGGTATAATGCAATGAGTCAAGGTAATTATCCAATTTTATATTGACAAAATTTATATTATACGGATACTTTTAAATGCAGAGTTAAAAATATTATAAGGAGTACACATATGACATTGTCACTGACATTACCCAACGCACATGGGGCGTTAATACCCTATACTATGCAAAATACATCGCCAAAGGATTTATGTAATACCGGCGTATTTAACCGTACAGTATATGCGGCCGCACATATTACGGTCGATGCAACCGCTGATTGGACACCGTCGACACATTTTCCAAAAATAGACTGGGATACGACCTTACAATACCGCCATCACTTGTGGCAAAATGGTTTTGGTATTGCCGAAGCTATGGATACGGCACAACGGGGGATGGGAATCGAGTGGCAAACCGCCGAAGAATTGATCAAACGCACAGTAACAGAAATGCGGACAGTCAAAGGGGCAACCGCCGTATTTGGGGCGGGAACAGATCACTTGGCGGTGGATACTTGTAAAAACCTGAATGATATTTACGATGCGTATATGACACAAATCAGCACCATTTGTACATATGGGGGAAACCCCATAATCATGGCATCCCGTGCCCTTGCCAAACATGCCACGACACGGGACGATTACATACATATGTATCAACGGCTGATTGATAATACGGATGGACAAGTGGTTCTGCATTGGCTAGGCGAAGTATTTGACCCCGCCCTAAGCGGATATTTCGGTAGCACAGACATCGCCATTGCCATGGATACGGTATTGGAAATTATTCATAACAATGCAGATAAAATAGAAGGCATTAAAATTTCATTGTTACAAGAAAAGTGGGAATTAAACCTGCGTCGCCGTTTGCCCGAAGGTGTCAAAATGTACACAGGGGATGATTTTAATTATGATCGTATGATTGCCGGTGACAATACCCATTATTCCCATGCTTTGTTGGGTATATTTGATGCGATTGCCCCGGTGGCAGGGGCGGGCTTAACCCAATTGGCACAAGGGGATACACAAGCATATTTTGATATTATGTCCCCTACTGTTGCCTTGTCTAAGAAAATATTTGAAAATCCGACCCCCTATTATAAAGCGGGCATTGTTTTTATTGCCTGGTTAAATGGACACCAAGACCACTTTGTGATGGCAGGCGGTATGCAAAGTATGCGCTCCCTCCCCCATTATGCGGAATTGTTACAGCTAGCCGATACATGCCATGTGTTGTCGAACCCCGAGCTGGCGGTACACCGCATGCAACAGCTGTTGCAAATGTATGGCATATGAGTTATATTATACCTAAAATACAATCGTAAAAGGGAGAGACCACATGGGACAGATTACTTGCAATATTAAAAATAATATCGCCACCATAACAATTGATAATATCCATAAAGCCAACTGTTTAAGTATGGATATGTTACATATGTTATCGGTACATATGGACACCATATCAAACACCCCCCATGTGCGGGCTATAGTTTTAAGGGGTAAGGGCGATACATTCTTTTGTGCGGGGGCGGATATCAAAGAATGGGGGCAATTATCCCCCGATGATATGAGCCGCAAATGGATTCGGGGTGGGCACAAAGTATACCAAGCCTTGCGGGCATGTGATATTCCCAGTATTTGCGTCTTAAATGGACATGCGTATGGGGGCGGGTTGGAAATTGCCCTAATGTGTGATTATCGCTTGGCGGTGGATGGCATAAACATAGGATTACCCGAAGGATCAGTGGGGACTATCCCTGGGTGGCTAGCATCGGAACAATTGGCACAGATGACCAGCATTGCCATTGCCAAACAAATGATACTGTTTGGGGAAAACATATCCGCCCATCAGGCACAGCAACAAGGCATTATCACACGGGTTTGTCCCATGGATTCTGTGTCCGATACCCTAACAAGCATCCTTGATAAAATCACTTGTCGCAGCCCTTATATCACTTCGGTGGCAAAGCGGTTAGTTCACGCAACCTATGGTATTGATAGCAATCCCATATTACATGAATTTGCCGTATACATGACCGGTGCCAGCAAAGCAGGTGATGAAGGCAAAAATGCGTTTATTGAAAAACGCCAAGCAAAATTTACAGAATAGCCCAATTTACAGAATAATTATGAAAGTCCTTATTGCCCCGGACAGCTTCAAAGAAAGCCTTTCCGCCCCACAGGTGGCACACATTATCGCCACAGTCTTGCAAAAACATGGGATTGAAAGCAAACAATTACCCGTTGCCGATGGGGGCGAAGGCACCACCGCAAGCCTTGTACAAAGTTTAAATGGGATACTGCATACAATCCCAGTACACGGTCCATTGGGGCACATCACACACGCATCTTATGGTATGGTACAACATGTCAATACCACAACCGCTATTATAGAAATGGCACAATCCAGTGGATTGATGTTGGTACCCCCCAATGCCCGTAACCCCATGCACGCCAACACCTATGGATTAGGGGAAATGATACAACATGCCCTACACAATGGGGCAGAACGGATTATCATGGGCATTGGCGGATCGGCAACCAACGATGGCGGAACCGGCATGTTACGGGCATTGGGCGTACGATTTTTGAATAAAAATGGCACAGAAATATCAGACTTGCCCCAACGGTTATCAGACATATTTACAATAAACACAGAGGGGATCGACAGCAGAATCCACACCACCCCTATTGAAGTCGCCTGTGATGTAAATAATCCATTACTGGGCAACAATGGGGCAACCGCCATATATGGACCGCAAAAAGGCGTTACGGACGCAACACACCTTGTGCTCGAATCTGGATTACAAAATTTTGCCGATGTCAGCGAACGACATTTTAATGCTACTTTTCGCCATATCCAAGGCACGGGGGCGGCGGGTGGACTGGGCTTTGCCTTAATTGCATTTTTAGGGGCACACCTCACCTCTGGTATCGATTTAATTTTAAAAACTGTCGATTTTGATTCCTGCGTACAATGGGCGGATATAGTCATTACAGGGGAAGGCAAAATTGACCACCAAACCCTTAATGGCAAAACCCCCGCCGGGGTGGCATCCCATGCCCATACATATGGAAAACCCACGGTTATTATTGCTGGGGCGGTAACAGATGGCTGGCAATCCCTTATGGACATAGGCGTCAAAAATGCGTACGCTATTACCCCCGACCATATGGATTTGGCAACCGCCCTTGCCAGTGCCAATGTAAACTTGACCCATACCACAGAAAAAATCATACCTGATTTATATATGTATGGTACATAATATCTTTTTCTGTTATAAAAAAGAATATTTTTAACTTGTAACTCATAAGTTAAAAATGTATAATGCTTTTTAAGTATTTTAAAATCCCCTTGTTAATCCCTTTGGTAAAAGAAAGCATATTATGAAAATATTAGTACCCATAAAACGAGTCTTAGACCCCTATATGAAAGTGCGGGTCAAATTGGATGGCACTGGTGTGGATTTAAATGGTGTAAAAATGTCGATGAATCCCTTCTGTGAGATCGCTATGGAAGAAGCTATCCGCCTCAAAGAAAAAGGCATTGCCACAGAAATTATTGCCGTAACTGTTGGCGATGATAAATGCCAAGAACAACTGCGGGCGGGGCTTGCCATGGGGGCGGATACGGCGATTCATGTACAAACTGATAAGGAACTAGAACCTTTGGCACTTGCAAAAGTATTGGTGCAAGTGGTCAAAAAAGTATCGCCCCACTTGGTCATATTCGGCAAACAAACCATCGATGGGGGCAACAGCCAAACCGGACCTATGGTGGCAACCTTGTTAGGCTGGCCCCAATCCACATTTATTTCCAGTGTAGAAGTGGGAAATAACGCCTTAAAAACGACCCGTGAAGTGGATGCGGGCATTGAAACAATCCATGTCCGCATTCCCGCAGTTTTAACCTGTGATTTACGCTTAAACACCCCTAGATTTACCAGCCTGCCCCAAATTATGAAGGCAAAATCCAAACCATTGGAAACCCTCCTAGTGGCGGACTTAGGCGTGGACATCGCCCCCCGTACACAAGTAATAAACATCACCGAACCCCCAAAACGCACCGCTGGTATCAAGGTCGATACAGTGGCACAATTGATTGAAAAATTAACCACAGAAGCCAAAGCATTATAAGGAAAATGTATGTCTGTATTGGTCATTGCTGAACACGATAACACTTCATTAAATCCCACAACCTTATCGGTTATATGTGCGGGTATGCAGTTGGGCACAGTCACTGTATTGGTGGCAGGCACCGATTCCATCACTGTTGCCAATCAAGTGGCATCCGTCGATGGGGTATCAGCGGTTTTACACACGGATAGTCCATCACACAATGGCTTCTTAGCGGAAAATATGGCGGACACAATTGCCCGTAATGGGGTCAATTATAAGTATATTTTATTTCCCGCCAATACTTTTGGTAAAAATATCGCCCCACGGGTATCCGCCTTATTGGATACACAACAAATCTCTGATGTCATTAAGATTGAATCAGCGGATACTTTTGTCCGCCCCATTTATGCGGATAACGCTTTGGCAACGGTTAAATCCTTGGATCCCCGTAAAGTATTAACCATTCGCACAACCACATTTGATGCGATGACCCAAAAAAAGAATGCCGAAACAGGTAATATCGCCCCCATAACCGCCACAACACACGGTCCCGAAATGGGTATTAGTGCTTATGTAGGCACACAAACCATGGCATCAGACCGTCCCGATTTGTCCACCGCCGATGTGGTCGTATCAGGCGGTCGAGCACTGGGGAGTAAAGAAAATTTTGCCCTGATTGAACAATTAGCTGAAGTCCTTAATGGGGCGGTTGGGGCATCCCGTGCGGCGGTGGATGCAGGGTATATAGCAAACGATTCACAAGTGGGACAAACGGGCAAAATCGTTGCCCCAAAATTATATTTTGCCATTGGCTTATCCGGGGCAATCCAACATATTGCCGGCATCAAAGATTCAAAAACGATTGTTGCCATAAACACCGATCCCGAAGCTCCTATTTTTGATGTAGCAGATTATGGGATGGTAGGCGATTTATTTGAAATTGTCCCCGCATTGATAACCGCATTAAAAAACAAATAGAACACCAATCATGATGGACACTGACGACGATATATCACACCCAAATAAACCTTTTGGGGATATTGTACCCTTTGTTCCCGATGGCACAGATCCCTTGCAAAAAATCGATGGTACCATCGCACACAATACGGCACATACCGTCCCCCCCTTTGATGCAGATAAGGGGGATCATATCGCCAACGACTCTGTTCTTACGCATGCGGATCCTCCCTCCCTTGCGATTGCCCCCGAACCAATAAAAGATTCTGTGCCATCACCAGCGACGGATATAGAAAATGTATTCCCCCCCGCCACCACCGACAGCATTACGCCTTTTGTATCAGCTCCACCATTTGACCCATTCACAGATACAACCACACCCTTTGTATCAACCGAACCCTTCAGCCCAATACCGCATGTGGTGCCATCCCCCCCCCCCCCGATTACGCATAATACCGTTAATACAGAACATACAGCGATTGAAAGGTCTTATGATGTGATCATTGTCGGGGCAGGACCATCGGGTTTATCGACGGCTATTCGTATCAAACAAATAGCGGCACAATCTGAACAAAATATATCCGTTTGCATCGTAGAAAAAAGCAGTGAAATAGGCGGACATATCATATCAGGTGCTGTCCTAGACCCCAAAGCATTAAACGCATTGCTTCCCAATTGGAAACAGCTGGGGGCACCCTTAGATTGCCCGGCACAAAAGGATTCGTTTTTATTTTTAACCAAAAACAAAGCCTTTAAGTTGCCCACCCCGCCCCAGATGTGTAACCATGGGAATTACATTATCAGTCTGGGGAATTTTTGCAAATGGCTTGCCAAACAAGCACAAGACTTAGGCGTGGAAATATACACAGGCATTACCGCCGACCGTGTGTTATATAACGAAAACGACCAAATTATTGGTATTGCCACTGGTGATATGGGTATCAACAAAGATGGTACACACAGCCCCCACTATACAAAAGGCATGCACTTAATGGCACCCTATACGGTATTTTCCGAAGGCTGTCGGGGGTCATTAAGCGAACAGATCATAACAAAATATAACCTGCGACAACACGCAGACCCCCAAACATATGGCATTGGCTTAAAAGAAGTATGGGAAATACCCCCTGAAAATGCCGATGCAGGACACATCATCCACACCGTCGGCTGGCCCATGGATACAAAAACCTATGGGGGATCATTCTTGTATCACCTAAATGATAATATGGTGGCAATTGGATTTGTCGTAGGATTAGATTATACCAACCCATATCTATCCCCCTATATGGAATTACAGCGGTTTAAACACCACCCCACTATTAATAAAATTTTACAAGGTGGGCGTCGTATATCGTATGGGGCACGGGCATTAAACGAAGGGGGGTACCAATCGATTCCCAATACTGCATTCCCCGGAGGTATCATGGTGGGGTGTTCGGCGGGGTTTTTAAATGTCCCCAAAATCAAAGGGACACACACCGCCATGAAAAGTGGCATAGTTGCCGGTGAAACCCTTGCCCAGGCAATTTTATCAAAAAATACACCTGCGGTGCTTCATACTTATACAGACGCCTTAAAAACCTCATGGGTATACGACGAATTGTACAAAGTCCGTAATATCCGTCCCTCTTTTTACAAAGGATTGTTTGCAGGACTGGCATACAGTGCCTTCGACACCTATGTTTTACAAGGTAAAGCCCCGTGGACATTCAAAAACCATGCGGATTACAAACACTTAAAACCCGCCCAACAGTGTAAAAAAATCGAGTACCCCAAACCAGATGGTATATATAGTTTTGATCGCTTAACCAATGTGGCATTCAGCAATACATATCACACAGAAAACCAACCATCACATTTAAAAATTAAAAACCAATCTGTACCGATTGATATAAACCTTAAAATCTATGATGCCCCAGAACAACGGTATTGCCCCGCCGGTGTATATGAAATTATCAAACAAGGACAAGATTGGGTGTTACAGGTCAATGCCCAAAATTGTCTGCATTGCAAAACCTGTGATATCAAGGATCCCACCCAAAATATCCAATGGGTATGTCCAGAAGGGGGGGGCGGTCCAACCTATACCAACATGTAATTTTTGCATTTAAATAAGCAATTTTTCGAAATCGATTACACCTTGACTTAACATAGGATTTTTTATATAATAAAACAAATCGGATTATATATAACAATAAAGGGGAAAAATTATGAGTCATATATATAAACAAAAAAATTATGATCGCAGTTTTGGGACATTTCCATTACAAGGCGACGATTTAATAAACGCCTTAACCCATGCCATTAAGGTGGGGTACCGTTCCATTGACACCGCACAAATGTATAACAACGAAGATGCGGTGGGGGCATTTATCGCCAATTGTGGCATGCCCAAAAACGATCTGTTGGTTACCACCAAAGTACATCCGGATAATCTGAGCGAAGAAAAATTTATCCCTTCTGTACATGCAAGTTTAAAAAAATTGGATATGGATTGTGTCAACATCCTGTTGCTTCATTGGCCCTGTACAAGCGGTGATAACACTATTTCATTACAATTATTAGAAGAATGTTACAAACAAGGGTTGGCACAATATATTGGTATCAGCAATTATAACAGCACCATGATGCGACAATGTCAAGATATTATAAGTACGCCCCTATGTTGTAACCAAATCGAATTTCATCCGTTATTAGATCAAAATATTATGTTACAAGCATCCGCTGAAACACATATCCCCCTAACCGCATACTGTCCCGTTGCCCGTGGTAAAGTATTCGAGTATGACTTATTTGAAAACATCGGTAAAGACATCGGCAAAACCGCAGGACAAGTGGTATTAAAATGGATATTACAAAAAGGTGTAACCCTGCAAGTGATGTCAACAAATCCCACCAATATTAAAAATAATTACGCCTTGGATGATTTCACCTTGTCCAATGCCCAAATGGCAGAAATAGATACATTAAACAGTGTCGGATACAGATTGGTAAATGCAGACCTAGTACCATGGTGCCCAGAATGGGATTAATGCTTAGATTTTAATTCACCTGTCATTTTAATTCACCTGCCAAGGCTTTATCGATTAATGCAATTGTTTCATCGATACCGAACAGCAGTATAAAGCTGCCCATTCGGGGACCTTGTTGTGCACCGAACAGCACATTATAAATTGCCGTAAACCAATCCCGTTTATTTTCATATTTGAATTCCCTTGCCACATCAAATACGGCGGTTTGCAATTCGGCTGGGTCGTTACAATTCCTTAATGTATGTATACTTTCCTTAAATCTGATAAACTGCGGGCGTTCCGCATCCGTCATCGGGCGGTATACTTTTTCAGATTTTACAAAATCCCGATAATAATTCAAAGCATAGGTTATCATATCATCCAGTTTTGGATTTTTTTCCGCCGATGCGTCCGGAACATAACGGGTAATAAACGACCACACCACCGATTTATCCTCTGTATTTGCCACACTGACCAAATTTAACAACAACGCAAACGATATGGGCGATTGGTTGTGGGGGACTTGTCCCGCATGAATATGGTGAACGGGGTTATCAAAACGGGCTTTTAAATCTTGGTGGGGGTACTTTTCTACCCAAGTTAAATATTCATCCATGGCTTTTGGAATAACGCCAAAGTACAATTTTTTCGCAGTTTTTGGCTTTTGATACATAAACAGCGACAACGATTCTTGTGGGGCGTATTTAAGCCATTGTTCAATCGTCAAACCATTACCTTTCGATTTGGATATTTTCATACCATGTTCATCCAAAAACAATTCATATATCAAGTTTTCGGGCGGTGTACCGCCAAGGGTGCGGGTAATACGACTACTGATATCTATGGTGGGTTTTAAGTCTTTACCACACATTTCATAATCCACATCCAACGCATACCAGCGCATAGCAAAATCCGGTTTCCATTGTAATTTACACGCCCCACCGGTCACAAGAGTGGTAATTTCCGCCCCATCCGCACGGCGATATGTCAATGTGCCATTTTCCACATCGATGGCAATCACCGGAACTTGTAACACATGGTCTGTATCTGGGCATATAGGCATAAATGGACTGTATGTGGAACGGCGTTCTTCCCCCAATGTGGGCAACATAATCGCCTGAATTTTTTCATAATACTGTAACAATTTTAACAACGCTGTATCAAACCTGCCACTGGTATAGTATTCTGTACTGGATGCAAATTCATATTCGAACCCAAACGCATCCAAAAATTTTTGTAATTGTTGGTTATTATATTCCCCAAAACTGCCACACACACCAAAAGGATCCCGCACTTTTGTTAACGATTTATGCAGGTCTTGTATCAACATATGTTGGTTGGGTACATTGGTCGGAACTTTACGAAATCCGTCCATATCGTCAGAAAAACACAATAATTTAGTGGGAATTTTATTTTCCGTTAATTGCCTAAACGCCTGTATCACCATTGTGGTGCGGGCAATTTCCCCAAAAGTCCCAATATGCGGTAATCCAGAGGGTCCATATCCCGTTTCAAACAACACAAATCCCTTTTTTGGGGTTTTGCCTTGTATCCGCTTTAATACCTTACGGGCTTCTTCGAACGGCCAAGCCTTCGCTGTAATTGCCCTGTCGGCAATTTCCCAAACAGTATAGGGATTTTCAATATATGACATGTGTAATATTCCTTGATTGTGCTATGTGCATATTATATCATATGTGGCAAAATAATCTGTTTTTATCGTTTCGTCAATGATTATTATTGTATTCAATAGGATTTTGATATATATTCACACGCATATATCGTTTATCAGTCATACGATTTTATATGAACGATATTTTAAAACTGTAAAATATTTAAAAAATCAACAGAGGATACAATGAAAATTGGTGCATTAAAGGAAAATACTAAGGGTGAAAATCGTGTATCTATGACCCCTGATAGTGCTGTGCAATTACAAAAATTAGGACATGATTGTTTTATCGAATCTGGGGCGGGCATAGCATCCGGGTTTACGGACGACATGTACACAGCGGTTGGTGTACACATTATAAAAACCACAGAAAACTTGTGTAAAACCGCAGATATTATTACCAAGGTCTCTGTACCAAAAAATACAGAATTGGCACAGATACCGGCGAACAAAACTTTAATTTCATTTTTTAATCCTGCGGATAATCCAGCATTACTGGAACAGGCAAAATCCCAATCGACAAATATTATTGCCATGGAAATGGTACCCCGTATCAGCCGGGCACAAAAAATGGATGCGTTATCGTCCATGGCAAATATCGCTGGATACCGGGCGGTTATTGAGGCGGGCAACAATTTTGGACGATTCTTCACCGGACAAGTTACCGCCGCAGGCAAAATCCCCCCCGCAAAAGTATTGGTTATCGGTGCGGGCGTGGCGGGATTGGCGGCAATTGGCACCGCCACTTCACTGGGGGCAATTGTACGGGCATTTGATGTACGCCCCGAAGTGGCGGAACAAATTGAATCAATGGGGGCAACATTTTTATTTCTTGATTTTGATGATGCACAAAATGAGGCGGGACAAGACGGTGCGGAAACCGGCGGATACGCCACCCCCTCTAGCCCAGAATTTCGTGAAAAACAGCTGCAATGTTTTCGTGCCCAAGCCCCCGACATCGACATTGTCATTACCACCGCACTTATCCCGAACCGCCCCGCCCCCAAGTTATGGCTAGCGGATATGGTGGCGTTAATGAAACCCGGGTCTGTGGTGATTGATCTGGCGGCGGAAAAGGGGGGTAACTGTGATTTAACCGTTGCCGACAAACGGATTGTATCCGATAATGGTGTCATTGTTATTGGATACACCGATTTTCCCAGCCGTATGGCACCACAAAGCTCGATGCTGTATGCCACCAATATTCGCCATATGATTGCGGACCTAACCCCCGAAAAAGATGGGGTCATTGTACACGATATGCAAGACGATGTTATCCGTGGGGCAACGGCGGTATATGGGGCGGAAATTACCTTTCCCCCACCGCCACCAAAAATACAAGCCATTGCCAGTGCAGTAAACAAAAAACAACCCCCATTACCCCCCATGCAAATGGAAGCACAACAACGGGCAAAAAATGCTCTGATAACAAAACGCAGTTTTACCATGATAGGCATTGGTATTATTGCCACATTGGCACTGGGTACGATTGCCCCCGCCAGTTTCATGCAGCACTTTGTGGTGTTCGTGTTGTCCTGTTTTGTCGGATACCAAGTGATTTGGAATGTGAGCCACGCCCTGCACACACCCTTAATGGCGGTTACCAATGCCATATCGGGAATTGTGGTCATTGGGGCGGTATTACAATTAGGCACCAGTTCCATACTTATTACAGTATTGGCATCTATTGCTGTGCTGATTGCCGCCATTAACATTGTCGGGGGGTTCTTGGTGACCCGACGGATGCTTGCTATGTTCCAAAAATCATAAGGGGAACTTATTATGTTTGAAAATATTATTACCGCATCTTATATTATTGCCCTTGTGTTATTTATCCTTTCATTGGGCGGTTTATCGAACCAAGAAAGTGCCAAAAGAGCCATATGGTACGGTATTATCGGTATGGGCTTTGCCCTGTTTGGGGCAATGTTAGGCGTCAAAAGCAATACATATGGGTGGCTTATCCCTACCCTTACCCTTGGGGCGGTGGTGGGATACTTTGTGGCAAAACGGGTGGAAATGACGGAAATGCCCCAATTGGTGGCAATTCTGCATTCGTTTGTCGGCTTGGCGGCGGTGTTTATCAGTATTAACGCCAGCCTTGAAATATTGGCGGTGACAATAGTAGGCGAATTAAATATCGGTACCTTTTCAAAATTTGCCGAAAAAATATCCTATAAAAATAATACTGAATTACATATCTTACGCACGGAAATTATCCTAGGCGTGTTTATTGGGGCGGTAACCTTCACCGGATCGATCATAGCATTTGGAAAATTGGCGGGTAAAGTCAATGGCAAAGCCATTAAATTACCCGGCGGGCACATTTGGAATATTGGGGCATTGGTACTATCCATATGGTGTGGGTATCAATATTTTATAACCGATGCCACCATATGGCTGGTATATTTATCCATACTAGCAGGCTTTATCGGTATTCACCTGATTATGGGTATCGGTGGGGCGGATATGCCCGTGGTCGTATCGATGTTAAACAGCTATTCTGGGTGGGCTGCCGCCGCTATTGGTTTTTCATTGGAAAATGACTTGTTAATCGTAACCGGTGCGTTGGTCGGGTCTTCGGGGGCAATTTTATCGTATATCATGTGCAGAGCTATGAATCGTGCGTTTATATCGGTTATTTTGGGCGGTTTTGGTAACACCACAGGACCCCAACAAGACATCGAAGGGGAGCAAATCGCCATCGAAGCAGATGGCGTAGCAAGTGCTTTAAACGATGCGGATTCGGTAGTGATTGTCCCCGGATATGGCATGGCAGTGGCACAAGCCCAACAATCCGTATCTGAGCTGACAAAACGCTTAATCCACCAAGGAAAAACTGTGCGATTTGCCATACATCCGGTGGCGGGAAGATTACCGGGGCATATGAATGTGTTACTGGCGGAAGCAAAAGTCCCCTATGATATTGTATTGGAAATGGATGAAATTAACAAAGATTTTCCCGATACAGATGTGGTGATTGTTATCGGTTCAAACGACACTGTAAACCCCGCCGCCCAAGACGATCCGACAAGTCCTATCGCTGGTATGCCTGTGCTGGAAGTATGGCACGCAAAACAAGTATTCGTCTGTAAACGGGGTGCCGGTGCAGGATATTCAGGCATAGAAAACCCCCTGTTTTATAAACAAAACACCCGTATGTATTATGGCGATGCCAAAGCAAGCATGGATAGGTTAATCAGTTTGTTATAAGTATACATATAAAATCAATTCGGTACAAAATGATTCACTATAATTATACTGCACATTTTATTTTGTTGGTTATATGGTGAGTCTAAGGGGCTAACGCCCCTCGTGCGTTTAATGTGGATTTACCCATGCTTCGCATGACAAAAACTCACACATGTTCACCCCACTTTGCACCCCGATCGGACACCACAATGCCACTGCGTGGCAAGCGGTTGCAACCGCATTTAGTCAATCAAATTAAATTTAATTGACTATAGCACATAAATCCCATCGTCACGCACAAAAAATTTTAATGTTATTTTTGTGTGTCATGCGGAAAATATGGGTGAGATTGTTAAATCTCATAAAACAAAACCGCCAAGACTATATGTCGTTTGGAAAGTGTTCACTTATATCACGAATGCCCCCTTTGTCGGCGGATTGGGCAAAGAAAGCGTATGCTTTTAGGGCATCTGATACTTTACGGGTGCGTTTTTCTTTGGGACGCCAGCCATATACGCCTTTTTCATTCATTTTTTTACGGCGAAACGCCAATTCTTCGTCTGAAATCATAATATTGATGGTGCGATTGGGAATGTCGATATCGATACCGTCGCCGGGTTCAATCAATGCCATTGCCCCACCTTTTGCGGATTCGGGGGACACATGCCCAATGGATAATCCGGACGATCCGCCGGAAAAACGCCCATCGGTAACCAACGCACATTTTTTACCCAATCCCATAGACTTTAAATAGGCGGTCGGATATAACATTTCTTGCATTCCCGGTCCCCCTCTTGGGCCTTCGTATCGTACAATAACCACATCGCCCGGTTGCACTTCACCGCCCAAGATACCGGCAACCGCACTGTCTTGTGATTCAAAAATACGGGCGGTGCCCCGGAATTTCCAGATTTCTTCTTCCACACCAGCGGTCTTCACCACACAGCCATCTTCCGCCAAGTTTCCGAATAAAATTGCCAATCCCCCCTCCGTACTATACGCATTTTCAAAATTACGAATACAGCCATTTACCCGGTCTGTGTCCAGACTTTCCCACTTGTTATTTTGTGAAAAGGCTTGCGTTGTACGGACGCCCCCCGGTGCCGCCTTGTAAAAATCAATAACCTGTTGGCTGGGATTGTTCATAATATCCCATTTTTCCAACGCATCGCCCAAAGTTGGGGCATGGACTGTGTATGTGGTGATGTCAATCAATCCCGCCCGATTTAATTCCCCCATTAACCCCATAATACCACCCGCCCGGTGCACATCTTCCATATGAAATTCGATGGTCGCCGGGGCAACCTTCGAATAACACCCCACTTTGCGGGATAAGGCATCAATATCAGACATTTTAAAATCGACTTTTGCCTCATGTGCCGCCGCCAGCAAGTGTAAAATCGTATTTGTTGAACCGCCCATGGCAATATCGAGAGTCATACAATTGTCAAAATTTGCCCGGGTGGCTATGGAACGGGGTAAAACCGTATGGTCGTCTTGTTCATAATAGCGTTTTGCCAAATCGACAATACGGCGACCGGCTTCGAGGAACAACCCCTTACGGGCGGCATGGGTGGCAAGTACGGATCCATTCCCCGGTAAACCTAGCCCCATGGCTTCCACCAAACAGTTCATGGAATTTGCCGTAAACATCCCCGAACACGATCCACATGTGGGACAGGCGGATCGTTCGATTTCCGCCACCGTTTCATCGTCTATGTCCGGGTCTGCCGCATCAATCATGGCATCGACCAAATCCAATTTACGGACAATTCCCGTATCATCGGCAATGGTCTTGCCCGCCTCCATCGGCCCCCCAGACACAAAAATAGTGGGAATATTTAAGCGCATAGTTGCCATTAACATCCCCGGTGTAATTTTATCACAGTTCGATATGCAAATTAACGCATCCGCACAATGGGCATTTGCCATGTATTCCACGCTGTCGGCAATCACATCACGGCTGGGCAACGAATACAACATACCATCATGTCCCATGGCAATCCCATCATCGACGGCAATAGTATTAAATTCTTTGGCTACACCGCCATGTTTTTCAATTTCACGGGCAACCATTTGCCCCAAATCTTTGAGATGTACATGCCCGGGAACAAATTGGGTAAAACTGTTGGAAATGGCAATAATCGGTTTGCCAAAATCCTCATCCCCCATACCTGTGGCACGCCACAACGCCCGTGCCCCCGCCATATTGCGACCATGTGTAGATGTTTTCGAACGATAATTTGGCATGTATTTTCCCCTAATATAGTATTGTGTTTCACAAAATGGTGTCGGTATATACATTATAATTACTTTTTTGTTTTTATGCAACTATAGTTAATGGGGCTAACGCCCCTCGTGCGTTTAAGGTGGATTTTCCTGCACTTCGTGCAACAAAATACCACACGCACTTCACCCCTGCTCTGCACCACAATGCGACTGCGTCGCAAGCGGTTGCAACCGCATTTAGTATAAAAAATTACCAAAATCGCCAATAAAATAGACTTATTTATGTATCCCTTATTTATACACCCCTTGCATAATTTTGTTTTGTAAACTGTCGTAGGAATCTATGACATCGTATGTAACATTGTCTTGATTTATGGTTTTAAAATATTTTCTGGCACATTGTATTTTATGGTTTTCGATGGCTCTTAGTTGCATAGAGCTCATACTGCCTTTGGTTTCGGCAATAAAATATATGTGTTTGGTTTGGGTATCTGTATACACGATTGCCCAGTCCGGATTATACTTGCCCACAGGGGTGGGAATGTAAAATCCATTGGGGAGTTTGCTGTATATAATCACTTCTTGGTTTGCTTCCAATGCGTCGGTAAATGTCTGTTCGTTTTTGGAATCGGTTTTTACATAATCATACACATGCTTATCAGTGCGATTATCCTGCTTGATATTAAAATTTTCGGTGGTGAAAATATCGTTTAATTCAAAACATTCATTACCCGCATTATATGTTATATTTTCTATGACAGTGGTTGCTTTGGACTCTTGAATAATCTGACATATATTTTTAATAAATTCCTGTGGGTTTTGCCTAAACAGGCTAAATCTTGCTGCGTTTATTTTGCTTAAAATCTGACCCACTGTGTGACGGGTCAGTTGTGTTTTTTCCACAATGCTATCGATTAAATCATACGCCGTATAATCCGCCAAGTTTGACGATTTTTGACCATATGTAAATTGTGTGGGCTTATCAAATAAAACCCCTTGTGGTTCAAGATCCGTGTATTGTATGTGGTCTTTTTGTTCCGCTTTGGTAATGGTGTATTTTTGTTGGGTAACAACCAGACTTGCATTGATGTTTTCAACGGATTGGTCTATCAATTGTTGGGTATCAAAATCCACCGCATAAACCGCTTTTTTGTTGATATTTTCCCAAAGTTGCAAAAATTCCTTGCGGTGTAGGTTATTATTGGGCGGGCAGTCTTGATACCCACGCCCATTTTCAATACCGATCCCCACATCAGCCCTATATAAGTGTTGTATTAAATCTGTAATAGATTTTTCATAAGGTTGTAGGTTATCTGGGAGCGGTTTCAAGTTGTCATTGGCAATATCATCTTTACAGATATCTGTAATATAATCGTTATCGTCTGTATAATTATTTTGTAACAAATACCGTTCGATACTCCGGGCAGTTGGGTTATCAATAATTTGTTCGTTTCCTTGTGCATCACATAGTTTCTTATTCAAGAAATAATCTTGTGTTGCCTGTGTAGGGCGGAATTTAATATTTTCCTTGATTTCCCTCTGCAAACCATCGGCAAAGTCCCTGTAACTTTCACTGGGTACCACGGTTAATACATTGATTTTGTGTGCGTCCCCATCGATACGCATGCCATCTTGATTAACACACAACCGCAACCCCCGCCCGATTTCTTGTCTGCGTCTGATTTCGCTGTTGGCGTTTTTAAGGGTACATATTGTAAATATGTTGGGGTTATCCCACCCTTCGCTCAAAGCAGAGTGGGAAAATATAAACCGTACGGGTTCATCAAACGACAATAACCGTTGTTTATCTTTTAAAATTAAATCATATGCATCCGCATCTTTTGCCTCCCCTTTGTTTTCCCCGCGTTTTTCAATACTAGGGTCTGTTAGATGTTTATTTTTGTCCATGGAAAAATATCCATTGTGGACTTTTTGCACTTCTTGTCCATACCGTTTTAAATACTGTTGATAGGACGAGGGTTCCAAATCCAAAAATTCATTCAGAACATTTTTGTATTCTTGTTCAAATATTTCTGCATACTCTCCATTGTATTTGCCATTATCATAGACACGATACTTTGCAACTGTGTCAATAAAAAACAAGGTTAAACACTTTATCCCTTGCTTAAACAACTTTTGTTCTTTTTCGAAGTGGGATTTAATCGCCTCCCGAATTTGTAACCGCCGTAAAGTTGATTCGGTTATATCCCCCCGTGAAGTTCCCAGAGACATAACGATACCATTTTCAAATGTTACCATATCTTTTACCACATCAATATCGGTTATGACATACCTGTTCGCATATGTTTTTAATCCATTGGATTCATCAAACATATTTGCCCCCTTGCCCAGTTTTTTTGTTACCCGCTTGATTTTTCCCGATGTAAGGGATTGTTCGAATTCTATTTTAATCATAGGGGGATGATTTTTGCCAACAACATAATCTTGAATATACATATAATCGCTATTGCCTTGTTGCCCATCACAGGTAATCCCCAATACCCGAATTTTTTTGACCAGTTTTTTATGGTACGCATCAATAGCATCCAGACGGTATATAAGATTACGGGTGGTTTTATGGGTGGCACTGTACCTTAAAATCATCAGCGGATTAAACGCAGCAAGCGATTGTAATGTTTTTGGGCTGTCCATTTTTTGCGGTTCGTCAACGATTAAAATAGGATTAGTCGCTTTAATCACATCAATCGGTTTACGGCTTTGAAAGCTGTCTTGTTCCTCATAAATCCGCCGTTGATCTTTACCGGTCGAATTAAACGCTTGAATATTGATAATCATAACTTGAATATCTTTTGATGATGCGAATGCGTCGACTTCGTGTAATCGGGTGGAATTGTATATAAAGTGGCGTAATTTCTTATTATACCCCAAATCTGTTTTAAAGTGGTCAGCGGATAGTTCAATGGATTTTGCCACCCCTTCCCGTATGGCAATGGACGGCACAATAATAATAAACTTGTTCCACCCATATTTTTGATTTAATGCGTATATGGTTTTTAAGTATACGAATGTTTTACCGGTTCCGGTTTCCATTTCTATATCAAGGTTTATGGGACATCGATTGTGCGTATCTATATGCAATACAGACGATTCTTCCAAGCCTTTATCGGATTGACGGCTTTGTACATCCTGTATATTACTCAGAACTTGGGCATAGCTAATGTCCAACTTTGCATTCTTATAGCCCCTTTCCGCAAGATCTATGGTCTGTTGTTGCGTTACCTTGCCCATATCCCGAATATACGACAAAGGCATCATATTAGGCTGTCCTTGAAAACAATCAACCACCGCTTGAATGGCGTGTTGTTGGTATGGGTAGTTTTTAAATTGTAATTTCATGGGTCTTTCTCCTTTAATTATTTTGTGTCAAAACCCATTATATCACTTTGATTTGTGTATTTGGGCTGTGGGTTTTAAACAGGGTTTCGGTGTTTATGCGTAAGGAATCATTATCGTTAAAACAGGCATCCCGAAACACCACACGGTGGGGGTGGTGTTGGGTCATTTGTTCAACCATGGTTTCGGTTATGTTGTGGGCAAAGCACGCCATCAGGAAGGGGGTTTTTTCGGGATCGTTTTTGTCATAAACGCTATATACGGTTTTACCGTCGAATGTGTGGCGGGTGATGGGATGGTGCAGTTGGACGCCCCATGCCAATAATACCCCGAATAATAAATCCAGATCCGATCGGTCCGGTTTGATATTGTCGATCATATCGAGAATTTCAGCCTGAGTGGTTTGATTGGCGGTTTTTTGCACAGGTTTATAATTGCCAGAATCCATCTTAAAAACCCGAAACCCTGTATCGACGGCGGCCATAGCGGGGGGGGGGGGGTATATTTTGTCCCGCCCGTCGGATACGTTCCTTGGTTATTTCTGCTATGTTTGTGTATCCTGCCTTATAGGCTTCGGATTTTTCATCTGTAAGTTCCGGTAACTGTACCGATATACATGTGCGTTTACCCCCATCCTCCGCATTTAATGCCATAACCGCATGGGCAGTGGTGCCAGAGCCTGCGAAGAAGTCTAGGATTATGTCGTCTTGTTGGGTAGCATACTGTATAAGTTTCTTAATAAAGTTATGCGGTTTTGTATAATCAAAAGGCTTAAAATCAGGAAATAAAGTATTCATCGTTTTTGTCGCATGCTGATTCATGTATGCATTATCAGTAAAAAATAAACTATCCACCAGTTTACATTCCTGCTTAACTTCCGATTTATACCTCTTGAATATAAAGCCTCGTTCATTTTTAGTATGGTGTTTCTTAAACTTAATTTTCCCTGTCTTGACATATTTTTCAAAGGTATTTTTAGCAAATCGCCATTCGCTATTTATCGGGGGCAAATCAACCTTGCCTGTATATGGATTTTTTATTTCAAAATAGGAACCGCCCCTAGCACTAGGGTTATCAGGCGCCCAATCGCCATTTGGATCATTATCAGGGTTTTTGTAATTTTCAAATGTTTTTGCTTCCCCTTGTAATTGCAAATTAACTTTATTCTTAGCGTATATTAGTGTATTTTCATGTTGTATATTATATCCTGTTTTAGCATCGTTTGTTGTTGATTTTGTTTTACGGATAAGGTCGCCCACAAAATTCTCTTCCCCAAACACTTCATCACACACTTTTTTTAAGTTCGCTTGTTCGTTATCGTCGATACTGATAAAAATAACCCCATCGTCCCTTAACAGATTGCGGGCAAGTAATAAGCGGGGGTATATCATCGACAACCAATCGCTATGATACCGCCCCTTACTTTGGGGGTTTGCCACCAATCGACCACCATTTTCATCAATATAATCGGATTTCTCATCATATTCCGCCTTATCTTGCGTACGATTGTCTTTATATATAAAATCATTACCTGTGTTATACGGCGGATCAATGTATATCATTTTGATTTTGCCAAGGTACGATTCCTGTAACAATTTTAATACATCCAGATTATCCCCTTCGATAAAGATATTTTCGGTTGTGGCAAAATCTTTACTTTCCGCTTCCACAGGACGAATCGTTTTATCAATGGGGGTATACGCCTGATTACGGGATTGTGCCTTGCCGGGCCAGTTCATCTGATACCGTTCCGGTTGCGTTGGGGTAATAATATCCTTCGACAAATGCGATTTTAAAACTTCAAAATCAATGACTAGCACCACCCGCCCCTCAGCATCCCGACTCTCGATCACACAATCAGGAAACAACGCCCCAATCCGCCGCACATTATCCAAATTCAAATCCCGACATGTCTTTAATTGTAATTTTTCAAAACCCATTATATTACCTTAATTTCTGTGGTGGGGCTCTTGGTTTTGAATATGGTTTCTGTGTTTATGCGTAAAGAGTCATTATCGTTAAAACAGGCATCCCGAAACACCACACGATGGGGGGTGTGCTCGGTCATTTGTGTAACCATGGTTTCGGTTATGTTGTGGGCAAAGCACGCCATTAAAAATGGGGTTTTGTCTGGGTCGTTTTTGTCATAAACGCTATATACGGTTTTACCGTCGAATGTGTGGCGGGTGATGGGATGGTGCAGTTGGACGCCCCATGCCAACAATACTTCGAATACTAAATCTAGATCCGATCGGTCCGATTTGATATTGTCGATCATATCGAGAATTTCAGCCTGAGTGGTTTGATTGACGGTTTTTTGCACAGGTTTATAATTGCCAGAATCCATCTTAAACACCCGAAACCCTGTATCGACGGCGGCCATAGCGGTGGGGGGGGTATATTTTGTCCCGCCCGACGGATGCGTTCTTTGGTTATTTCTGCTATGTTTTTATATCCTGCCTTGTAGGCTTCGGATTTTTCATCTGTAAGTTCAGGTAACTGTACAGATATACATGTGCGTTTTCCCCCATCCTCCGCATTAAGTGCCATAACCGCATGGGCTGTGGTGCCAGAGCCTGCGAAGAAGTCTAGTATAATATCGCTTTTTTGGGTGGATATTTTTAAAAAGTGATTTATCAATCCAATAGGCTTTGAAAATTCAAATACTCTAAAATCAAAAATTTTTTCAATATCTTTGCTTGCTTTTTGATTTGTACCAACATAACTATCTAGCAAATCAGAAGGAATTTGTCCCTTTGAATCTTTTAAATATATTTTTATATATGGAATTTTACTTGTTTTTTTGGGAAAGTATATTTCATCGTTTTTTAACATAATTTCAAAAATTTTTTTTGATTTCATCCATGGACCATTCACTACATCACCTGAAGGTGTTGTTATATTATAAACATATCTTCCACGGGTTTTATCTAAAATATTCCCTTGTCTAAATAATCCTTTACTATCTTTATAATTATACATTTTCAAGGCTTTTTTACTTAATGGCATTTTGTAAATATTTTCTGTATTATAACTCCTTGCATAGCCTAAAATATATTCTTTAACTCGTGCTACTTTCCCGATATTTGCTTGATTATCAGACTTTCGCCAAACAACACAAGCAACAAAATTTTCTTTCCCAAACACCTCATCACAAAGTATTTTTAAGTTCGCTTGTTCGTTGTCATCGATACTGATAAAAATAACCCCATCGTCCCGTAACAGATTGCGGGCAAGTAACAAACGGGGATATATCATCGACAACCAATCGCTGTGATACCGCCCCTTGCTTTCAGGGTTTGCCACCAAACGACCGCCTTCTGCGTCCATATAATCGGATTGTTCACTATATTCGACTTTATCTTGTGTGTAGGTATCTTTGTAAATAAAGTCCTTACCTGTGTTATATGGGGGGTCGATGTATATCATCTTTACTTTGCCAAGATACGATTCCTGTAACAATTTTAATACATCCAGATTATCCCCTTCGATAAAGATATTTTCGGTTGTGGCAAAATCTTTACTTTCCGTTTCCACAGGACGAATCGTTTTATCAATGGGGGTATACGCCTGATTACGGGATTGTGCCTTACCGGGCCAGTTCATCTGATACCGTTCCGGTTGCGTTGGGGTAATAATATCCTTCGACAAATGCGATTTTAAAACTTCAAAATCAATGACTGGCACCACCCGCCCCTCAGCATCCCGACTCTCGATCACACAATCGGGAAACAACGCCCCAATCCGCCGCACATTATCCAAACTTACATCCCGACACTTCTTTAATTGTAACTTATCAAAACTCATTTTTTTATCCCTTAATCAAAATATATGCCTATACAATACTATCAATCACTTTTAACAATATGGGAGCGTATGGTCCCGATTGAAATTCATCTTTAAGTAGTTCTTGTTTTTCTGTTTTTGAAAGAGTACCATCATTTATTTGTTTATGTACTTCATCTAAACTGTTCACATATGATCTACGGTTTTCGGTTAAATTAGTTTCATTTAACCCTAAAATATCGATGGTCTCTTTTGCCCTTGCTGTCGTACCAAACACCATTCCCCACTTAAATTGTAATTCTGTTTCACATTCAACCATTAACGGGGTGAGGGGAATATCCATATTACCTTTTTTATGACCACAATGGTTTGGAAAATTACAACTCGCCACAATATTATCATAATTTGATTTTAATTTTGGGTATTGTGATTTTGGTTTTATGTGTTCATTGTGCGATGTGTTCATACATATTTTATCACAACAATACGCACATAAATACTTTTGTTCCTGTAAACAAGATTGGCGAACTGCTTGTCTTTCTATTTCGGTTAAATCCTTATAAACACCATTAGGGTTTTTCTTTTTCCATTTTATCAATTCTGATGGTGGATTCCCCTTATTTATTTTTTGCATTTCTTATTTCCTGCTTTTTTAAAAGTATCTTGGCAGTTTGTATATCCATATGCGAACCCGACAAGTCGTTTTCTAATTCGGATAACATTTCTTTTGCTTGCTTTAATTCATTATAATGTATGTGTGTCGTTATCTGATTGATTTTGTCTGTTACCTGTTTGTTACGAATATTGGCATCCATAATATCCAACAATACCATATTTACATCTTTGCCATATTGTGATTGTTGCTTGTACAGTTTGCTATCATTACCAATGGAATACAATAAAATATGTTTATAATCGCTAATGACAATGGGCGAATGGGTGGTCAAAATAAATTGACAATTTGGAAAAGTATGTATGAGGTTTGCAATAATAGACCGTTGCCATTTGGGGTGCAGGTACATATCGATCTCATCAATTAAAATAACCCCAGCTCCTTCCAATGGGTTGTCTAAATTAGGATTCATAATTGCCAAGCGACGGGCAATATCCCCTACTAATGCCATTAAGGACTTTTCCCCTTGTGATAATTGTAATACATTTAATTTTTGTTCCCCTTTGTCAATCACCATTCGCAAAGGGGATCTGCGTACCCTTAAATTATCAAAACCGGGCATAAAATTTTTGATAGCGGACCTGACAGCCGTTAATTGTTTATCACGACTGGACGCTTTCATCTCTTTTAAGAAATCCCATAAAGAGGTATGATCAGAATTATTTAAAGCATTTTCGATTTTTTGCTCAATTTCTGGGGACATGCTATTTTCATTTTCTTTGTCTTCTCTTTCCCTAAACCATTCAAAAAATCGCCTAAAATCAACACCCGAAGTTAAGGATTCATCATACCCATCAATCTGACCAAATGTATGGCGTTTACCTATGCGTAGGGGAATATCAACAACAACCCGTTCCACAGAATAAAATGCCAACAAAGGTACGCTACTTTCTGCGTTTTCGGTAAGGTGCATTTTAAAGAAATCTGCTAATTTTGTACAGCCTTCTAATGCACTGGTATGTTCCCCTTTTTTACCTTTTTGTGTTCGGGCAAGGCTCCATTTAAAATTTTTATTGGCATTTGTAACGGATATATCAACACAGGCTGATGGGGCATTATTCCTAATGACTTCAAGTGGTATGGGGGTGCCGCTGCTATTTTTTGTACGGATTCTGTTTACAAGCCAACTTAAAACCGTTGCCAAAGATTTTACAATCGTTGTTTTACCACCCCCATTATCGGCAATAAAAACGGTTACATTTGATGCAACTTCATCGGTTGGGGCAAAGTCCATACGCAGTTCTTTAAACTGTCCTATGTTTTTAAGGTACAGGTGTTGTATTTGCATTTTTTATCCCTAAGTCATGGTATATTTACTTACAGTACTATATACGATGTTAAACACAGTTTCAATATAAAACATGGGCAAGGGGTTTTACATATCTGAGGTATGTTTTAATTTTATAATCTCTGCCCGTATTTCCACTTGCCGATTAAATTGCTTTTCCTGTTTGAACTTGTTTTCCAGTTGGGTAATTTTTCTTTGTGTTTTTTCGTACTGTTTGCGGTGTTGCAAAGCGGTTATGATGGTTTCGGCGGTTATGGTTTCTGGGGGTGGGGCTATGCCCATAGTTTTACATAAGATTTGGTAATATAGCTGTTCCAGAGTCCTGACCATGGGCAAGGGTTGGCGGGCGTCGGTTTTGTTTGTCCAATCGGTTTGTATATAATCGCCTTGCACAGTCCATCGACCTGAGTATTTGGCATTTTGGGTTTTATATGCCATAATGGTCATGATTTTAGTGTTATGTTCGATTTCATATATAGTGGGAATTGTGGTTTTGTCCATCGCCTTAATAATATCCATCGGGGATTTTTGCGTTCGCATAATAATACGAATGACGGCTATTTCCGGAACATTGGCGGTTTTTATTATGTTGGGTAAAGTGTTTTCCCCCAGTTTGTTTGCCCAACGGATACGCTTTATGTGCTGATTTAAAAAATCTCGCCTGCCTGCCCCCGTACCGATACCTTTATACAGGCTTTGTTTGGGAATTATACGGTTAAAAACTGTGGATTTAGGGTACTGATATAATGCCATATTATGCCCCATCCTGTATCACCACAAACCCGATCAGTTCAAAATCCTTAATACCTTCGATATGCGTATTTAAAGCGGTGGTTTCGCCGCCACTAAATAAACTATTAATATCCGATTGCTGTTGTATGTGAACAATCGATGCAATGGCGGTGTTTAATAAATCCGAATACGCCCCCATATTTTTGCCATCGTCTGTATTGTGGTTAAATATACCATACGCACCCGCACACGGATTGGGATATTGTTTACAAGTTGTGCGTAAAATATCCAAAATATCCTTAGACTTATCATGGGAAATAACCACTTGTCCATTGTTATCCAAATACACCATATAATATGGATGTAATCGATTTACGCCTTCGATATTCACTGTATCATGGATATTACGCATCACAAAAATAACCCCCGGTACAAGGTTCTTATGGGGATTAGGGGGCATGACAGCGTGCATACCTTTGGCGGCTTTTGCCACCGATGCATTATTTTCCATGTAATGCAGTAAATCCATGCGAAAATCATTTAAACCCAAGTCGGTAATCGATACACCGGTTTTAATATCTTCGAGGTCAACGACTTCGTCTTGCAACCGTTTTAATTGGTCATGGCGATAGGACGCTTCGTTTTGTTCCTTGGTCAAAAGATTATCGTCCCCAGATCCCGCCATATCGCTTATTACCATACGGTTTTCCACCCGCTCTTTAAGGTTAATATATTTGTCAAGGGTGATATTGGGCCAATAATTTACCAACTGAATGACGGCATTGGACGATCCGATACGGTCAATCCGTCCAAACCGTTGCACTATACGCACAGGATTCCAGTGAATATCATAATTTACCAAATAATCACAATCTTGTAAATTCTGCCCCTCAGATATACAATCCGTAGCAAAAACCACATCGATTTTTGTGGTATCGTCCGGGTATATTTTGTCTTTTTCTTTGGATTTTGGCGAAAATAGGGTTAATATGTCTTCAAAATTATTATATGTACTACCGGAAGTATTTTTGCACTTTACACCCGTCAGCAACGCACTATGTAATGCGTATTTTTGTCGTAAATTATCGGATATATGGGTGTATAAATACTCCGCTGTATCGGAAAATGCGGAAAATATCAGTACTTTTTTGTTATTCAGATTTATAGGATTTTCTATTTTATGGGTGAGCATATGGACCAAGTCTTGTAACTTGGTATCCTTTTCGACGGTTATTACAGATACATCTTGCAGCAACCCTTGTACTATGATTAAGTCGCTTTGTAAATCCCGTTCCCACCCCAAATAATCCATGTGAGCAAAATCAATTTTAACCTTGCCCCCTGTGGTGTGAATCGTGTCTGTGTCTGTATCGGAATCAAGCATATCTTCATCGTCGATTACATCCATTTCAAAATTATTTTGGGTGTTTTGTTTGTATGCTTCAATGGCGTTTAGTGCCTGTTTATAATTGGTTTCAATACGCTGTAAAGTAATACGAAAAGCATGTACAGAACTTTCCAAGCGTTTTAAAACTAAGGTGGTCATTAACGACTTAACACCGGTTTCCCGTGTTTGTTGTGATAATTTGGTAACACCTTCGTATAAGGGCGTGTCATATTTTTCCGCATAATGTGCTTGCCAACTAGGGTGTAAATATACCAATGGCGTATATACAGACATTAACAACTGGCTAAGCTGTTCCACAATCGTATCGTATGTAACTGTATCCATTGTTTCACACAGGTTCGGACGGCGGGTTATTGGCATGTTGCGACTGGGGAACGCCCCGACTTTGGTCATATCGTAATATTTGGCAATGTGTTTACGGGACCTTGCAATGGTTACCGAATCCAATAACTTAAAAAAATCAAAATCCAATTGTTGCAAAATAGTTTCCGCTGTCCGTTCCTCAGCTGGCAATTTTTCCCATTTATTAAACACAGTTTGGGCTTGCCTAAAAACATCATTTACACTGCGATTGATTTGTAGGGCTTGTCTAAACGCATGGCTATCGCCTTCGTATGCCAATTGTAGTTGGTTTTTTAAGTCATTAAAGCGGTTGTTTACGGGGGTTGCCGATAACATCAATACTTTGGTTTTTACGCCCGCCTTGATAATATTTTGCATCAGTTTTTGGTATCGGGTCATATGGTCTTTGACGGCTTCGTCATTGCGAAAATTATGGGATTCGTCAATCACCACTATGTCATAATTACCCCAGTTTACTTTGTTTAAAGGAATACCATTGGTTACACCGCCTTTACGGGTTAAATCGCTGTGGTGAAGTACATCGTAATTAAAACGGTCTTGTTGCAATATGTTGGTTTTTAAATTGCCTTTGTACGCCATCCAATTTTGGCTAAGTTTCTTTGGGCATAATACCAGTACTGTTTTGTTGCGAAGTTCATAATATTTAATCACCGCTAATGCGGAAAAAGTTTTACCCAACCCCACACTATCCGCCAAAATACACCCATTGTATTTTTCCATTTTGCTGATAATACCTCGTACACCGTCTTTTTGAAAATCAAACAATTTGTTCCAAATAACCGTGTCTTGATACCCGGTTTTATCGTTGGGTAGTATGTCTTCGCTGATGTTTTCCAGAAATTCATTAAACACATTGTACAAAATAATAAAGTATATGTATTCGGGGCTATTTTCTTTGTACACGGATGATATGTATTGCAACACAATATCCGTCACATCCTCCACATCCCCAGAACTGTGCCACAGGGTGTTAAATATAGACAAAAAATGTTGTGTATTTTCTGCGGATTTGGTAATAACTGTATAGTGGTTATCGCTGCGTTCATATCCCAATCCCGATGGATTAAATTCGTTAATGTTCATATATACATTGGCATTATTTTCCGCATGGCTGTTTAATATAAAATTACATGAGGTTTTCCCCACTTGTTGTACCGATTTAAACTGTACTTTTTGTGTTATCCATTCCGCACATTGCTTAGCAATGGCTTTTTGCGTTAGCATGTTGCGCAGCTGAATTTCAAAATCATTGCCATACAGTTTTTGTTCCCGATTATGTTTGGGAATAAAAAACTCTCTTTTCTGTCTATCTTGGTGATTGCCAAAATCAGATTCGGTAAATGTGGGATCCGAAAATATAAATTGTAAAGAATCAATCTGTTCCAATTCCTTCTGTAATGCCCCAAATCCATATATAGAAAACACACTGGCAATAATTTTTAATCGGGAATTGCGGGATAAATCCTGTTTTAGCACATCACCCAAATAAGTATTTATATTATCTATTACAATCATCTCTTTACCCTCATCATAGATATTAAAACAAGTATGACACGATATACAGATTTAGGCAATTATAAAATCCCACAACACGCCTTACAACAGAAATTATCAAAAATGTTACTTAATGCGAAGGGGTATCTGTATAAATAAAAATACTATATATAATTATAATAATGTATGCCTACAAATACCCAATCGGAACAGCGGTTACTTTATCCGTTATGGGCAGGTGGGTTTTTGCTAGGCATAATATGGCACCTGTGCCGATGTCTTTACCAAATTTTTCTAAAATGGCAAAGTTCTTAATATCGCCTTTGTTGGGATTTGTTTTTTTCTTAACTTCTATGGGGTACAGGATATTGTTTTGTTCCAATATAATGTCGATCTCTTTGCCATCTTTGTCACGATAAAAGAACATATTAGGCGATGTGCCATTGTGCCAGTATCCTTTTAAGATTTCTGCCACAATATAAGTTTCCAAAAATGCCCCGTTCATTGCCCCATTTTCCAGCACTTCGGCGGTCTTCCATCCGGTTAAGTACGCCACCAATCCCGTGTCCATAAAATACACCTTAGGGGTTTTAACAGCCCTGTTTATCCTATTGTTAGAATATGGATACAACAAATATATAACCCCCGATGTTTGTAAAATCGACACCCATGCCTTAACGGTCGGTTGCGATACGCCGATGTCTTTGGCTATGTCGGCATAATTCAAAACCTGTGCTGTACGAGCCGCCACCGCCTTCATAAACCGTAAAAAGTTCATTGCGTTCGATATATTGGTCAATTCCCAAATGTCTTTTTCAATATAAGTCTGTACATACGATTCATAAAAATTTTCCCAGTATGCGTCCCCCCCAATATGTAGCTTAGGATATGTCCCCATCCAGATATTATAAAAAATTTTGCTAACATGCGTTTCTGATGCAGTTTGTGCAACCATTTCTGTCCACTCTGCGGTGGGTATAAAGGGCTTTACGAATGAATTACCATTCTTTTCCTGTTGTGATAATCCTTGCAGTTTTAAAATCCCCACCCGACCAGCCAGACTTTCCGACACATTTTGCATCAATTCGAACTGTTGTGATCCCGTCAACCAATACGCACCGCTTTCCCCATTCGAATCCACTATGTCCTTAATATGGGGAAACAGTTGTCGGGCGTATTGTACCTCATCAATCAATACAGGCGGGGCAAACCGTTGCAAAAATAACACGGGGTCATTTTGTGCCAGATCCCGATTTGTAAGGCTATCCAAAGATACATAAGTCCGTTGCCCCATATCAACAGTCTTAAACACAGTGGTTTTGCCCACTTGTCGGGGACCTGTGATTAAAACCACAGGAAAAAATCCACTCATATGATGTATAACAGGTTCAATGGTACGTTTAATATACATAGGAAAAAATCCGTCAAAAATAAAATACGATTTTATATTAGCCGAAATTCACATGGTTTGTCAACCTTATTTATCCAACACCCCCTTTATCCAATCCCCCATCGAAAACAATGGGTGTTTTTTCGCATTTTGTTTGGAATAAAGAATAACGATACATTTTACAATGTGTGTGTCTATTGCCCGCACTTATGTAACCTTGCCAATGCTGGTCAAAATTTCAGTAGCAATTTTTGTATAATGTTGGTTTATAATATGCATATCTTTTATGCCCTTATCCATGGTTTTTCTGATGTTGTATTGTAAGGGGATATGTCCCAACATATGTAGACCTTGTTTTTGGGCCACAGACTTTGTACCATCCGACCCGAAAATATGGGTTTTATGGTGACATTTGGGGCATATAAACACAGACATATTTTCAATCATGCCCAAGATGGGAATATGGACTTTTTTAAACATTGCCATGGCTTTACGGGCATCGATTAACGCCACATCTTGGGGGGTGGATACGATAACCGCCCCTGTTAGTCGTCCGCTTTTGCTGATAGTTAATTGTGTATCGCCTGTACCCGGGGGCATGTCGACAATCAATATATCCAATGTCCCCCATCGCACTTCGTCCAATAATTTGTTAATTGCCCCCATAACCATGGGACCACGCCATATAATGGGCTTATCTTCGGGCACTAAAAATCCCATCGACATGGCTTTAATACCTTGGTAATTTACGGGAATAATCGCCCCTTTGTCGACCCCATATGGGCGGTTTTGCCCCATCATAATCGGGATGCTGGGACCAAACACATCCGCATCCAAAATCCCCACTGATTTTCCCATTTGCTGATACGCATAGGCGAGGTTTACCGCAGTGGTCGATTTTCCCACCCCGCCTTTGCCAGAAGCAATGGCAATGATATGTTTAACTTGTGATATACCCGCATCTGTATCATATTTTTCCGCCGTCAAAACCACTTTGACAATTTTTTGTGTTAATGGGGCAAGGGCGGATTTTATATCCAGTTCTAATTGGGATCGATGGGCTTTGCCCATAGCAGAATCCACTTGCACGGTAATATGGATACTCTTATCCATATCCCGTGCATGCAACACTAATCCATCGGTGATAATATCTTGGGTGGTAAAAGGGTTTTTTACTTTTGATAAGGCATGTTTTATGTGTTTTTGCATGGGGTATATATTACCCTGTTTGACTTTGTCTGTAAAGTTTATTATAACACAGGCTATGACACAACAGCATCCTATTTTTCCACGCAAAGCCGAAAGATTTTATGGGCGTCGCAAGGGCAAAGCCTTAACCAAAACCCTGCAACAGCGGTTTGAAGATGTTCTGCCCAACATCTCCATAGACCTAAGTGTTGTGCCATCGCCCTTGTGTGCTAAATCTTTGTTTGATACCCCAATAAACGATATATGGTTCGAAGTGGGGTTTGGGGGGGGTGAACACCTGTTATGGCAGGCACAACATCATCCCCACATAGGCTTTATTGGATGTGAACCCTTTGTCAATGGTACGGCAAAATTGTTACGGGGTGTGGAGCAAGAAAAATTAACAAATATCCGCATTTATATGGATGATGCCCGTCATATTATGGACATATGTGATGATGCCAGTATCGGACGGGCATTTGCCCTGTTTGGCGATCCATGGCGAAAATATCGCCACCGATACCGCCGTTTTATATCCCCCGATACTTTAAACAGATTTGCACGCATTTTAAAAAACGATGCCATATTAAGGGTTGCCACGGACCACCCTGTATACTTGCAATGGATATTAAAGCATGTGCCGATTCATCCCGATTTTGAATGGCTGGATAAGGGACGCAACGATTGGCTAAACCGCCCCGACGACTGGCCCGCCACCAGATACGAACACAAAGCCATAAAACAAGGAAGAACCCCGCATTTTTTATCGTTTAAACGCAAGCCTAGATAAAAAACCGCTTGTTTAAGAAAACAGTATAAAATTTTCCAAAGTATCAGCAGATGGCTGACCTTTGTCGCCCGTTCCTGTAATATCTCAGGAGTTTGTGGTGTTAATAACCTGTCCTTTGTGATATATTACCTCTATTGTGGTACGACATGTTATTTTTTCTTTGCAAGGGGTATCTGCGGGGTATACGAATGACCCCCTGTTTACTGATGTCGACATGTTTTTACATGCGGGGGATTGTTATACGCTGGTGGGCCGCAATGGTACGGGAAAATCGACCCTATTTCATGTGATTGATGGGGCGTTGGAAATTGAATCGGGGAAACGGTTTTTGTTGGACCCCCTTACCATATCCCGCTTGTACCAAGACCCTGTAAAACCGGAAACAGGCACCGCCCTTGACTTTGTGTTGTCCAAAGGAAAGATAAAAAAACATCGGGCGGAATTGTTATTACATGAATTAAACATCGCCCATAACATGCCCGCCCACACCATGTCGGGTGGGCAAATCCGCCGATGTGATTTGGCGGCAGCGTTTGCACAACACCCAGATGTGTTGTTATTAGACGAACCTACCAACCATTTGGATTTACCGACTGTGGAATGGTTAGAAAAGGAAATTAAAAAATTTCGTGGGGCAATTGTTGTTATATCCCACGACCGCCGATTTTTAAAAAATGTATCGAATGGCGTTTTGTGGCTAGAAGACAAAAAACTACGGTTTTTAAATAAATCATTTGCCCACTTCGAAAATTGGCAAGATACCATATATGACGAACAACAACGCAAATTTCAAAAAATACAACAATATATCGCCCAGGAAGAACGATATGCCCTAAGGGGTGTTACCGCCCGCCGTAAACGCAACCAACGACGGGTCGAACGGTTACAAACCTTGCGTATGCAACGCATGCAGCGCAAAAATTCCACCACCGCTACGCTGGTTGCAAACACAGCAAAAACCCCCAGCAAATTGATATTTGAAACCAAACAAATCAGCAAAAAATTTGATGATATACCCATATGCAATGATTTTTCATTTCGTGTATTACGGGGCGATACTATTGGCATTATTGGGGGGAATGGCACGGGCAAATCGACCCTGTTAAAAATATTTTTAAAAAAAATTGCCGTAGATTCAGGATCTGTACGCAAAGCAAAACATTTAAAAATCGCCTATTTTGACCAATATCGGAAACAATTAAACCCAAAACATACCCCTTGGGAAGTGCTAGGCAATGGCGGAAATTTCGTCAAAATGGGTGACAAAGATATGCATGTGGTCGGGTATTTAAAACGATTTCTATTTGAATACGAAGACATTACCGCCCCTATTGCCACCTTGTCAGGGGGACAAAAAAATCGCCTGATGTTGGCAAAAATATTAGCAGAAAAATCCGATGTAATGATTCTGGACGAACCCACAAACGACTTGGATATGGACACCTTGGATGTGCTGGAAGAGATGTTGGCGGAATACAAAGGTACGCTTATTATAGTATCCCACGACAGAGATTTCTTAGGCAGGCTATGTGCGTGTATGCTGGTTATGGAAGGACAAGGAAAAATCCTTGAAATTATTGGGGATTGGGACGATTATATGCGTATTAAAGCCAAAAACAGCAATAAAAAAGATAAACAAATCCCCCACAAATCACCCCCGAAAAACCCATTAAGTACCCCCGCCCCTTTACCCCCAAAAAATCACAAAAATCGCCTGTCGCCCAAGGAACAGCACGCCTTAAAAACCCTGCCTGTGGAAATGGAAAAATTGATGAATACCATCGACAAAATGGAAAATTTACTAAAAAATCCAGACTTATACACCCAAGACCCCAATACCTTCACAAAAGTATCAACCGCCCTAGCCATAAGCCAAAACACTTTGGACAAATTGGAAAACCAATGGCTGACATTGTCCGAGAAAGCGGATAGCACACCCTAGATTTTAAAAAATCGCCATATTTTTATGTACTGAGACTATATAAATTACATTTTTGGGGGATTTTGTCCTTGCTTTTCCAATACCTTATCCAGTTTGTTTTCCAACCGTTCGACGATTTTTTCCATATGTACTATGTGGGTGTGGTCTTCATTTATTTGGTTTTGAAGTTTTGCTTGGCGGTAAGCACTTATTTCTTCCACCAACACGGCAACAAACAGGTTAAAGAACACAAATGCGGCAATAACAAGGAAACTGACGAAGTATATCCATGACCATAGGGATACAACCTCCATAGTTTCGTACATTACATCGGTCCAGTCTTCCAATGTGAACACCCGAAACAGAGTCAACATAGCCATACCAAAATTATCCCATAAACCCGAAGGGGTATCCTTAAACAACGATACACCAATAATGGCATAAATGTAAAATATGATAAATAATAACACCAAAATATCCAAAAATGCAGGAATGGCTTTTAATAATACATCGATCAGTTCTTTTAATTGTGGACGGATGGTGATGAGTCGTAAGATACGAAATACCCGCAAGACCCGCATCACCATGGCGAATTCTGTGTGTCCGACTGGTATCAGTGTGATAGCAACGATGGTAAAATCAAACACATTCCAACCATCACGGAAAAACAACCAAAACCGCCGATAAGATAGCAATCGCAGGGTAATTTCTATTACAAAATATATACTGATAACAAAGTCAAGAGTGGTTAAAATCCCCTCATAAGGTACGGCCACACTCTTAAAAGTTTTAATACCAAGCACCACCGAATACAACAAGATAATGGCGGTGCTGATATTGATAAATAGTTTATTTTTTGCAATACGGTTAAAAGTCCTGCGATATTGTTTCATGGGTGTATGGCTACATTAAATTACACATATTTCCATCCATAGTACACGATTTTTACAAAATTGTCAGTATTTTTTGTGGCATAAGCAAAGCGACATCGCACCAAAGGTATCGTTTTTAAAATACGGGATTTATATATTTGATTTTACAAATTACCCCACACATTCCTAAGTTGCCCAATGAATCCGAAAATTCCCCCGAAAAATTCGATAATAACCAAACCTATATATTATATTCTGTACGGTGTAATACTTCACGCATGGCAAAGTTGGATTGTAAATTGGCTACATGGGGCAGATGGCTCAGGGTATGGCGGTGTAATTGGGCATAATCGTCCAAGTCTTTTACCGCAAGTCGTATCAAATAATCATAATTTCCCCCGACTAAGTAACAGCTCATCACATTGGGAATCATACATACCGCATCTTCAAATTCTTGCAGGTTTTTGTTGCCTTGTGCGGTTAAGGTAACAGTCAAAATAATTTGTACCCCCCTGCCCACAGATTTACCATTTATAATTGTTGTGTATCGTTCAATAATACCTTGGTTTTCCATATGTTGCACCCGCCGTAAACAAGCACTGGGGCTGAGTGCGACCTGTTGTGCCAAAATGGTGTTGGGGATTTTTGCATCCCGTTGCAAAAAACATAATATGTTTTTGTCAATCGTATCCATATGTAATTCCTTTAATGCATAAATATCGTAAGTTTTGCAATAATTATACAATAATATATAAAGATATATTTTTATATTGTGAATATATATGCTTTTTTTACAATATTTGCAACAAAAATCTATGATTTTTGTGTATTATAATATACTATATACAGTAAATATAAGTCCAAAAAAAACACGCAGGAGAATACCATGATAATAGGCGTTCCAAAAGAAATTAAAAACCATGAATACCGTATAGGCTTGACCCCATCGGGTGTATTTGAGTTGGTAAAAAATGGGCATACAGTATTGGTGCAACAAGATGCTGGGGTGGGCGTTGGCTATGCGGATACGGATTATACGAACGCAGGGGCGGAAATAATTGCTACCGCCAAAGATATTTTTGCCCGTGCGGATATGATTGTTAAGGTCAAAGAGCCGCAATTAAATGAATGTGCCATGTTACGCCCAGAACAGGTATTATTTACATACTTACACTTGGCACCAGACCCGGACCAAACCAAAGGACTTATCGACAGCGGCTGCATTGCCATAGCATACGAAACTGTAACCGATACAGATGGACGGTTGCCATTGCTGGCCCCTATGTCAGAAGTGGCGGGGCGAATGGCAATCCAAGCAGGTATGCACAGCCTTGAAAAAGCCCAAGGGGGGCGTGGCGTTCTGTTGGCGGGTGTACCCGGGGTGGCACCGGCAAAAGTTGCCATTATTGGTGGGGGTTTTGTTGGTGAAAATGCCGCCCGTGTGGCGATGGGTGTAGGGGCGGATGTAACCGTTCTTGACCGCAACTTACCACGCCTAAAACAATTGGATAATTTATATGGTCCACAATTAAAAACCTTATATTCAAATCACAAAACCATTGCCGAAGCTGTTGCAAATTCCGATGTGGTCATCGGGGCGGTGCTTATCCCAGGTGCGGCGGCACCCAAATTGGTCAGCCGTGACATGTTAAAAACCATGCATATGGGGGCGGTACTTGTGGATGTTGCCATTGATCAGGGCGGATGTTTTGAAACTTCGAAACCCACTACACATGAAAACCCCACCTATGTTGTTGATGGGGTGGTGCATTATTGTGTGGCAAATATGCCGGGGGGGGTGGCAAAAACTTCCACCGATGCCCTTACCAACGCAACATTGCCATTTGTAATAAAATTGGCAAATGAGGGTTGGCAACGGGCATGTACAGATGATATACATTTACGCAATGGCTTAAATGTTATCAAGGGGCATATTACCTGTGCGGAAGTTGCCGATGCATTGGGATACACATATACCAACCCCAACGATTTGATGTAAGTTTTCAAAAATTTCTTTGTTTTGTTGTAATGTTATAACAGAATACTTCTTTCAATAGACTGTCCCGCCTGAAATGGCGGGATTTTTTTGTACCTTTTTATGTATTTTTCGTGTATACATTATGCATATGTAAATCATGATTAGGACAAGGAGTATATCACATGACCATAATGCCAGATCATTGGATTGTGAAACAAGCCACAGAAAATAAAATGATTGACCCCTTTATCGGCAAACAAAAACGGCAGGGCATGATTTCTTATGGGGTATCTTCATATGGATACGATGCCCGTTGTGCCCCCGAATTTAAGGTATTTACTAATGTAAATAATGCCATTGTTGACCCAAAAAACTTTTCTGCGGAGTGTTTTGTGGAAGTCAATGACAATACCTGTATTATCCCGCCCAATTCATTTGCATTGGCACGCACGGTGGAATATTTCCGTATTCCTCAGGATATTTTGGTAATATGCCTTGGTAAATCGACTTATGCCCGTTGTGGAATTATTGTCAATGTAACCCCATTGGAACCGGGATGGGAAGGACATGTAACATTGGAATTTTCCAACACAACCCCCCTACCCGCAAAAATTTATGCCAATGAAGGGATATGCCAGTTTTTATTCCTAAAAGGCGACAGCCCCTGTAAAGTAGCATACAACGACCGCAATGGAAAATACATGGGACAAACGGGGGTGACCTTGCCAAAACTATAAAACCAAGACTATAGAATAGGGTATAAACGGAGTATAAGGGTATGGATAAAATACAAATTAATGGGGGCAACCCTTTGGTGGGGGTCATTCCCATATCAGGGGCAAAAAATTCTGCCTTAAAATTGATGGTAACCTCATTATTAACGACCGATCCGGTGGTATTGCATAACATGCCCGATTTGGTGGATATTACCACCTTGGGCAAAGTTTTAAATGGACATGGGACAAACATTCAAAAAACCAATATAGCCGATTATGGATACACCATGCACTTACACACGCCGTGTATTACTTCGCCCACCGCCCCCTATGATTTGGTACGCACTATGCGGGCATCGGTGTTGGTATTGGGGGCATTGCTGGGGCGATATGGGCATGCCAAAGTGTCCTTGCCGGGGGGATGTGCCATTGGAACCCGCCCCGTCGATTTACACATTAAAGTTATGGAAAGGTTGGGGGCAAGCATTGACATTATCAACGGATATATTGTGGCAACCACCCAAAATGGATTGATCGGGGGGGATTATGAATTTCCCTTTGTCAGTGTCGGGGCAACGGAAAACGCATTACTGGCATCAGTTTTGGCAAAGGGTATCAGCACCTTTACCCGATGTGCCAAAGAACCGGAAATTATCGATTTAGCAACCTGCTTAAACAGTATGGGGGCAAAAATTTCTGGGGCGGGTACGAATGTTATCACCGTCGAAGGCGTGCCCTCCTTACATGGTACCACCCACACAGTATTAGCGGACCGTATCGAAGCGGGTAGTTTTGCTTGTTTGGCGGGGGTTATAGGGGCAAAAATTACCCTGCAAAATATCAATGCAGATATTTTACAGACCCCCATAAACGCCCTACACAATATTGGCATTAGCGTAACTAAGGGGGAAAATAGCCTGACTTTTGTCGGCAATGATATATTGGGATATGACATCACAACCGATGTATATCCGGCATTTCCCACGGACTTACAAGCCCAATTTATGGCCATGTTAACCATCGCCAAAGGTACCAGCATTATTAAAGAAACGGTTTTTGAAAACCGTTTTATGCATGTCAATGAGCTGATGCGATTGGGGGCGAATATTACCCTCAGTGGGAATACAGCAACGGTTACAGGGGTGGAAAAATTGCAGGGTGCCCAAGTCATGGCAACGGATTTGCGGGCATCGATGAGCTTGGTTATTGCCGGACTTGTTGCCAAAGGCACCACGGTGATTAACCGTATTTATCATCTGGACAGGGGATATACAGCACTGGAACAAAAATTATTTGCCATTGGGGCGGATATACAGCGGATACATGCATGATAATATGGACGATGTATGCACTGTAAAGCCTATTTTTCTGTGGGCGGATATGGTCGAAGACTTGCCATTGTTGGCGGGGTTGGTACAAGACGCTATGTTTCCCATGATGGATACGGAGTTTCGAAAATCAGAACAGATTTTCGTTATGATAATTAATCGTTTTGTATGGGAATGGGACATCCCCCCATATTACCGCACCCATACAATTTTACATTTTAGCCAAGTCATCAGCGTTGAATCCCAACATATGCATCGACCAGATGCACGGATATATACCATATTGTCCATCATTCCAGTACCCGCCGCAGATAATACCATATGGCTGTATATCAGTTTAGCAGGCGGTGCCACCCTCCGCATACAGGTAAAAAACATAGACATCATCCTTAAAGATGTGGGTAATCCATGGCACACCGCCACCAAACCTACGCACGATTCGGTGGCTATCAGAGCCATATAATATACTTTATTTTATAAAATCCCCAAATCCCGAAACAAGTATACCATATCACTGGGGATGCCATTAGGGTTGGTATGTTGCAAGTCTTCGGGGGTGTCATTTGGTTTTAAGTACCGCCACCCCTGAAATGGGCGACAGGCATAAGGTACAGTCGGGATGACAGTTTTATCCAGCAATATTTTTGTCCGCACCCGTCCGAAATCATCGATCCATTCGCCAAAGCCGATAACCTTTTGCCGGGCGGACATTTTACCCTTAATAATCCAGTATAAAGATCCATGTTGTATCAATGCGTCCGCTTGCTTGGGTTTATAAGTGGTATACGCACATACCATATCGGTTCCCTGTGATGCCCGTACCTGCATCCGTTGTCGCAAGTCTTCAACCGACTCCACCCCTACGCATAATTTCTGTATATGTATTTTATCGGTTGCCATATTATTACAAAAATCTATTTATGTCTTTTCTTTCTGCTTTGATGATAAGCTCTATGCCGAGGATTCAATTGATTGGCACGATTATTTTTGTTTTTCTTATAAACAGGGTCTAATGGATTATAGGCTCTGCTACGGTCTCGGTTAGATTGTTTTCTTCTTTCAGAATCATATTCGTCATCATCGTCATCCCAGTCGTCGTCATCATCGTCATCCCAGTCGTCATCATCATCGTCATCCCAGTCGTCGTCATCATCGTCATCCCAGTCGTCATCATCATCGTCATCCCAGTCGTCGTCATCATCGTCATCCCAGTCGTCATCATCATCGTCATCCCAGTCGTCGTCATAGCAAGTATAACGCTTTTCATAACAATCATCACAGAACCAATCATTATCATTATCATATTGACCATCTGTATTTATATCACCACAATCATAACAAGTATAATAACGCTTTTCATAACAATCATCACAGAACCAATCATTATCATTATCATATTGACCATCTGTATTTATATCACCACAATCATAGCAAGTATAATAACGCTTTTCATAACAATCATCACAGAACCAATCATCATCATTATCATATTGACCATCTGTATCTATACCGCCACAATCATAGCAAGTATAACGCTCTTTGTAATCGTCATCATTATCATATTTTTTCATCGTCTTTATTCCTCTCTTAAATACTTTTGCTGTACAGGTGCTGTCTTAATTTAATGGACAACAACACCTAAATTATAGGCTTTTTTCAAAAATTATGATACTGTTAAATTATAAAAAATAAGAGGCTCTGGAGCCAAACAAAAAAATACTAACATTTAATATGGTTTTATATAAAAAATCACAGGTAGTATACAGAAGGCATATTTTGTAATTTTTTTGCTTGTCTGTTGGGGGCATTTTATTTATATTACAAAGAATTAGTACTTTTACATATAATAAGGGGATACGCATGAAATTTTTCTTAGACACCGCTGATATTACAGAAATTAAAAAACTAGATTCGACCGGTTTCATCGATGGGGTTACAACCAACCCATCAATTATCGCCAAATCCGGGCAAGATTTTTTAAAAGCCATTGCGGAAATTGCGGAAATTATGGGTAATCGTTCCGTATCTGCGGAATGTATATCGTTACAATATGATACCATGTTAGCAGAGGCAAGAAAGCTGTCCGCTATTGCCAAGAATATCACTATTAAGGTCCCCCTAACCGTCGATGGGCTTAGGGTTTGTAAAACATTAACCGATGATAATATACCCGTAAATGTAACCCTGTGTTTTTCCCCGCACCAAGCATTATTAGCGGCAAAAGCAGGGGCAACATACATTTCCCCATTTGTCGGTCGGCATGACGATTGGGGGCGTGAAGGCATGTCGTTAATCGAAGAAATTGCCACCATATATGATAATTATGATTTTGATACGCAAATCCTTGTGGCATCCGCCCGCCATCAACAACACATTTTGGATTCGGCATTAATTGGGGCGGATGTGATTACCGTCCCCCCAAAACTGATGTGGCAAATGTATAAACATCCATACACAGACATCGGTATTGACGCATTTGTCAAAGATTGGCAAAATACAGGGCAAAGTATTTTATAAAATGTGTATACGGACGCTATGAATAATAATGTGATAACCGTTGGGCTACAAAAAATATATGAATCATGGCGGGATTATCTGTCGTATAACAAGGGATATTCCCCCCATACGGTACAGGCGTATGCGGATGATGTTATGGCGTATTTTATCTTTACACATACGCAAACTAACCGCCCTGTTCGTGTGGACGATATGCATAAAATTTCCCATACGCATATGCGAACATGGATGGCACAGATGGATAAAAATGCCTATGCCCGTGCCACCATTAACCGCCATGTATCGAGCTTAAAAAATCTGTGCCATTGGCTACAAATATATCATGATGTGCCCAATGGGGCGGTTTTTTCCTTGTCATTACCCAGAGTTCATAACACACTTCCACGGGCGGTTACCTCCCAAGATGTGTTTGATATATTTGCCACCATTCGGCATTTTGTCGCTATTTCAAAAAATGAAAATTGGGTCGGTATACGTGATGTGGCGATTTTTTCCCTATTATATGGGGGGGGATTGCGGATTGCCGAAGGGTTAGGTATCACCCTGGGCAATTGGCATCGTATCCAAGACGATATGTTAACAATCACCGGCAAAGGTAACATCGAGCGGCACATATATATATTGCCCAATGTGCAACACGTAGTAAATCAATACTTATCCCTGTGTCCCCATACTATCGATTCAAAAGATACGCTGTTTCGGGGGGTACGGGGGGGAGCGTTAAATGCAGGTGTGGTACAACGCAGTTTACGCAACGCCCGTAAATCGTTGTTCTTACCCGATACCTTAACCCCACATGCCCTACGCCATTCGTTTGCCACCAGTTTATTGGTATCAGGGGGGGATTTGCGTACCATCCAACAAGCATTGGGACATAAAAGCTTGTCCAGCACCCAACGCTATACAGCGGTGGATGCAAATTATTTAATGAATGAATACAAAAAATCACACCCAAAAATGAATAAAAAAAGGTAACAAAAACACCGATTAAGGTGTCTTTTTTAATCTATACCGCTTGGATTTATTCCGCTTCGGTTTCTGTATTTTTTTCCGAAGAGTGTTCAGCAATGGGTCCACTGTCTTGACCTTTGGCATGCACATCTCGATCGACCAATTCGATGACCGCAATCGGTGCCATATCGCCTTTGCGGAAACCGACTTTTAGCACACGGCTATATCCCCCGGGGCGGTGTTGGTAACGATCCGCCAAAGTATCAAACAATTTTGCCACCATGGCATCATCCCGTAATTGTGCAAATGCTTGACGACGATGTGCCAAAGTCCCTTTTTTGCCCAAGGTGATTAACTTGTCGATAACAGATTTTAATTCCTTAGCTTTTGGCAAGGTTGTAATAATTTGTTCATGTTTAATCAGGGCGTTGGCTAAGTTCATAAATAACGCTTTGCGATGGGATGCCGTACGATTTAATTTACGGCGTTTTATATTATGACGCATGGTAAAGTTCCTTCTTGTTAAAGTTTATCTCTAAAAATACCTGTACCGCTCAGACACAAAACACCTTGGTGCAAAATACAGGCGGGATTTTCAACAGCAATCCGCTGTAGGGGGGATTATAATTTTTTTTATACAAGAGTCAAGCACTAAATAATACATAAATGTCAGCGTATCTTTATTAAACATAGCATGATGTGTATTTATGCTATATTATAAATTACATAATGTAATTTAAAATCAAATATCATATAAAAGGCTTGCCATGTTTAAAAAGATTTTTGTTGTATTGTTTATACTGTTTGCCGTTAAGGCGTACGCTGGGGCGGACGATTTATTAAAGCTGGACTATACCACTGCAACAGTGCAAGATGTATACATAGCGTTGGATAATGGGGCATGTGTGAATATAACAGATAACACATATGGTTTCACCCCCTTAATGGCTGCAATGTATGAAAATAACCCCCATGTGATCAAGGTGCTAATAGGTGCTGGGGCGGATGTGAATGTGCAAGATACAGATGGTTGGACTCCCCTAATACTGGCAGTGATTAAAAATAACCTCGATATGGTCAAGGTACTAATAAACGCTGGGGCGGATGTGAATACAAAAAGTAAAATCGGTTATACAGCTTTAATGTGGGCAACAGATCACAATACCCCCCATGTGGTCAAGGTACTGATAAACGCTGGGGCGGATGTGAATGTACGGGATACAGGCGGTTGGACCGCCTTAATAATTGCACAAAATAAAGGCTATACAGATATAGTCAATCTGTTAAAAGCCGTTGGGGCGAAGTGATGAAACTATCTACCTTTGTAGAGTTAAGTATATAAGCCTTTTTTATCCAAGATTAAATACATTTATATAAAAGTAAGTTTATTTTCATCAAACATACCATCTTTGAATATGACAAAACCATTAGGGTATATCAGAAAGTTTGTGTAAGTAGACTTTATTAACCCATGTGTTATATTGGGAATATTCCCAATATAACACATACAAAATTAAGGAGACTTACTTATGACGAAAAGAACCAAGAAATTAAATACTAGACCAGAGATTAACCCTGATTTGATCAAGCAACTATTGCAACAAGCCGAAGGGCAGGAATTGTTTGGTGCTGATGGCTTTTTTCAATCTTTGAAACAAAGCCTTGCCAACGGTATCCTTGACGGGGAAATGGAACATCACCTTGGCTATCAAAAGCACGATAAATCCCCCAAAAGTACTACAAATCGCCGTAATGGGCATTATGCGAAAACTGTTATCAGCGATGATGATACTCTAAATTTACGCATACCACGGGACAGAGATAACGATTATGAACCCCAGTTTATTCCAAAAAATGCTCGGCGATTTGATGGCTTTGATGATAAAGTTATATCCATGTACGCCCGTGGCATGACTATGCGGGAAATACAGCAATATATTTATGAGATTTATGGAACAGAAGTGTCCCATGAATTGATTTCAACTGTTACGGACAAAGTCATAGACGACATTAACGCATGGCAAAACAGACCGCTTAATAGTATTTATCCCATTGTTTATCTGGACTGTATACACATTAAAACCCGTGATACCCATGTTATTATCAACAAGGCGGTTTACCTAGCTGTGGGCATCAATATGGAAGGCAAAAAAGAAGTACTTGGCATGTGGATTGCTAAAACCGAAGGGGCTAAGTTTTGGTTACAAGTGATAACAGAACTTAAAAATCGTGGCGTTACTGATATATTCATAGCCTGTATCGATGGACTAACTGGATTTGAAGACGCCATCTGTTCCGTATTTCCACAAACCACCGTGCAGCTGTGTATTGTGCATATGGTACGCAACAGCCTAAAATTCGTCCCTTGGAAAGATAAAAAGCAAGTGGCTGATGATTTAAAAGCCATTTATAACGCTTCATCCGAGGACATGGCATTGCAACAGTTAAAGGCATTTCGGCAAAAATGGGACAGTACATATCCAACCATCGCCAGCAGTTGGCAGAAAAAGTGGGCGAGTATAGCACCGTGTCTAGCCTATCCCGAGCATATTAAAAAGGTCATTTATACCACAAACACCATAGAATCCATCAATCGGCAGATTAGAAAAATCATTAAAAACAAAGGGGTATTCCCAAATGATACGGCTGTTAAAAAATCTTTATTTTTAGCCTTGCAAAATGCAGAAAAAAGATGGACAATGCCCATTAGGAATTGGAAACAAGCTTTAAACCAATTCGCTATTATGTTTGACGATAGAGTTAAACTTTAAAACACTATTTACACAAACTTTCTGATAGCCTCAACCATTATCCAAAACATCAAGTGTATCTTGATATCTCTGACACCATGTACTAAAAGGTTTACTCTTATTGCCATTCCTTAAATACTTATTTGGGGGTGCAACCTCATATTCAACCATATTTATGGTATCCCCAGTGCGATTTTCTTTTGTTTTATATCTTGCTGCTCTCGTTAGCCCAGTCATGCCTCCTGCTGAATATGTAGATTTCTTAACTTGAATATCGGCAACTTGATTACCTTTGATAATTTGAAAATCAATGCCTTTGTAATCTAATTCGGCGGACATCTTGACATTTTCATATCCATATAATTCTCCACAAACATAACCACCTTGTATTTGGGTAATTAAACTTGCCCAAGTTCGATATATGCGAGCAGGCAAACCTAATTCAAAAGTTTCATAGCTAAATTGTGTTCTATATAAAAAATCTTCAAGACAAGATTTGATAGGTCCTTTATACATTTTATAAAAATCTTCATAGGAAACCCAGTTACTCTTTTGTTCCCAGTAAAATTCATATATGGCGGGCAATGCCTGTATATCTCTTGGTAAATCAAGTTCCACAAGTTTAATGTGTGCGTATTTTTCACGATAAACATCAAGGTCAATAGTTGATAAAAAATTATTAAAATTTTGTAATTTGGTCATTTTAATTTCCTAACATCAAATCATTTTGTTTATAAAGAGATTTTTCACTTTCCAATCTTTTTTGGGCTATTTCATAATATTTTTTGCTGATTTCGTAACCGATAAAATGGCGGTGTACCCCCAAGGCGGATACGCCTGTGCTGCCACTGCCCATAAAGGGGTCAAGAACAGTGTGTCCTGTAAATGAAATAAGGCGAATAATATGATTCATGATGTCGATGGGCTTTAAGGTCGGATGGGTGTTAAAATTGTCTTTGTTTTGCCGTACCTTTGGCACCAAGAAAAATTTATCATATCCATCTTCGAACGGCTCTGTACGGATGATATTGCCACATACCCTGCCCTTTGGGTGGGGGTTGTGTCCCACTTTTCCTTCGTCTGGGGCGTATGGAATACGGGTGTCTTCCAGATTTAATCCACCAACCCCATATTTTAAAACATTGTTGGCAATATTCAGTCCTTTTTCCAGTGGTTTTTGTACCAATATAATCGGTTCGTATATAGGTTTAATACCATTACCCATACCCTTATATTGTTTGCCCTGCGGGCTGGTCGGGGATAACACTTTTTTCGGATGTGTTACATAATAATCCTCCGCACCATTTTTTTTGTATCCTTGTACATATTTATAATCGCCGATGGCTTGGCTGTTAACGCCCAGTTGTTTATCAATATCAAGGGCTATGTTACGGCTTTTGGGCATACCATTTAAATACGCCCAAAACAGTACATCTTTGATAATAAAACCCGAATCCTCGAGTGCCACCATCATGCGGTGCATCAACCGTACAGACGAAAACACCGCCGCAAAGCCCCCCGGTTTTAACACCCGTAAACAATCCGCCCAAATTGCCACAGGGGGTAACGCCCTGTCCCAATCCATATTGTGATAATGAATACCATAAGGCGGATCGGTGGCAACACACTCGATGCTGTTATCGTTCAGATGCGACAAGCCCAAACAAGACTCATTATATATGTTATATACCATACGTACAATAAACAATATTCATAAAAAATTGTCAATACTATAATCGATAAATGGGGCTGTAATCGGCAAATAGGGTGTTAATTGGCAAACGGGTCGACCGCATAGGTACTTAGGGGCGGGATTTTGGCATCTGATAACTTGTTTTTCCACAGGTAATCCGCAAACATTTTATACCGTACTGTATCGAGTGCCGATGGGCTAAGCGACAATCGTGGGTATGTTGCCTGCCACGCCAATTTGTTTAATGGCGTATCCAACATATCCGGTCTCCAAGAAACAAATATATCCCACGCTGTATCAGGGTTGTTTAAAATATAATGCGTTGCATCCCGAAGTGCCAAAATCAGCCGTTTTGTAACATCGGAAGTGCGGTTGTCGTTGTGCGATAACAATACCACTTCGTCATACAAGGGAACCCCGTTTTCTTCCAAATAAAATGCCCCTGTTTTTTCGCCCGCCAATTCAATTTCAATTTGTTCATAAGTGCGATATGTGCCAATCACCGCATCCACCTTACCGGTTAATAAGGAGCTGGCAATTGCCCAATTGATATTTACCATTTTTACATCATCTGGGGTCAATCCCCCCCTTTGTAAAAGTGTTGTCAACAACACATCATCAAACCCTGGAATAGAATATCCAATGGCACGCCCTTTTAAATCCGCAATGGTTTTAATACCGCTTTTTTGTAAATATACAAGGCTGTTCATTTGTCCGCTTATCATGGTTGCCACCCGGGATATATTCCACCCTTTGCCTGCGGATAATTGTAAATTAGGCTGATGCCCCAACGCATAATCGACTTTTTTTGCCGCCAAAAACTTCGGTGGATCGGCGGGATTTGCCGGTTCCAAGTACTTTACATCTAAGTTATATGTATCAAAAAATCCGACCTTATCGGCAATTACAAAGTTACCATAATTGGGATTCATAAACCACGATAGCATCACCGATATTTTGTCCTTGTCCGCCAACGCCATGCCCGCCCAAAGGGTACAAACGCTTATAACTATCATACGGTATAATGTTTTCATATTGATGTTCCTTTCATAATATTTTACAGTATTTTTACTTGTACTATACCTGTAAAAATTGGTATTATAAAGACCCAATTATTTATTATTAAAAGGTACCAATTTTTTATTATGCACTATTATTATAGCCAATTCTGCCGTTCATCCCCACCCACTGGGCAATCTGCACCCTTGTTTCAACACCTTTATGTATATATCAAACAAGGGATATTAAATGGAACTTTGTCCCATACTAGTAAAATCCCCCCTACACGGGAATTGGCACAACATTTGGGGGTATCCAGAAATACAGTATTAACTGTAATGTCGATGTTAAAATCCGAAGGGCTGATTACCACTACCATCGGTGGGGGGACATTTGTGCAATATCCCTTATCCCCCCACCACACAAACCCACCACCACCCGTACTATCCGAATGGGCAAGCCAGATAAAATCCCGCACCCGCCACCATACGGGAATTTGTGCATTGGGTGTTCCCGATAGCCAAAGTTTCCCCATTAACGCCATAAAAAAAGCATTTGGGGAATCGTTTTATACGGCATTGTCGCATAGCAACCGTACAGGACATACAAATTTTATTGAGCAAATTATGGCATTCGTTCATACGACCCATGGGATTATTGCCGATGCGGATATGATTATCCCCATACCCTCCACCCAATCGGGATATGATGTAATTTTAAAAACTTTGTTCGATAAATGGCATACAATTTTATTGGATTGCCCCTGTTATATGGACATAACCACCCTGATAAAATCCATGGGTATACGGATTATACCCCACATTATATCGCCCGAAAATCCACCCGATTATACCACCGCTCCCACCGCCGATGCCACCTTTATTACCCCCGCCCATCAATATCCATTGGGCTATACCATGTCCCCCCCCACTCGGCTTGGTCTGGTGCAATGGGCAACCCAAAATAACGCTTGGATTATTGAAGACAGCACCGATTCCATCCACACCCCAACCCAAACCACCCCCTTGTTTAGCATGTGTCCAGAACATACTTTATTCATCGGGTCATTTTCCAAAATATTATCGCCCAGCATTAAAGTCGCCTTTATTATCGCCCCACGAACGATTGCCAAAAAAATCCGCACCACTGCCCATATATGCGGACAAGAACCCAGTGTATTTATGCAGGCAACCCTTGCCCATATGTTGCAATCAGGACGGCTGTATCGCCATATTACCCAGACGCAAAAATTATATAAACATCGATTGAATCACTTAAAACAAACAGTGCCACAAATATTACCTATTGCCCATATCCCCGACACTGTACAAAGCGGATTACAAACCCCCCTTATATTGCCCCCCACCATAATTGATACAACAGTATCCCACGCCCTATATCAAGATGGATATGGCATAAAGCCATTGTCTTCATATTGCCATACCCTCCCCATACATACCCACCCCCACATATGTGGATTACATCTGGGATTTGGAAACACAGATACGAACACCTTATCAAAAACCCTACAACATATACAAAACCACATACATCAAATGGATTTATAATTGAAAATAAATATGGCTCTGGAGCCTCCTGTATGTATGAAGAGCCCCCAGATTGACGAAACCTACCTACAGTAATAGCATATTCCTGTACTCCAGTATGTATGAACAGTTTTTCCGCTATATTTACCATCCTCTGTATTGCCGAAAGTAAAGGTGAACCTTATGGCTTTTTCAAGATGATGATAATTAGGACGAAGAGATTTTACATTTACTGTTTGATTTTTCTTCACACGATTAATGGCCTGTTGTTTTGTGATACTGTTACCTGCACTATCAAATAATTTGTAAGCAATGCCAAAAACTGAGAAGTGGCCCCCAAAAACTGGACAATGATTTAAGTTTCATTTATATTTCATTTATATATAGAAATAAGGAGATTTATTAAATGAGTAAAATACGGAAGAATTACCCTGCTAAATTCAAAAAAGAGGTTGTTTTGGCAGTATTGCGTGATGACACGCCGATATCGGAATTATCGTCTCGTTTTGGAGTGCATGCTACGGTTATTCAAAGGTGGAAGCGAGAGGCTGTTTGCTCTATTGAGGCAGGATTTTCAGGCAATCTTGACAAACAAAAGCATGATAGCGAAGCCCATGTTAAAGAGCTTCATGCCAAGATAGGTCAATTGACGATTGAACGGGATTTTTTGTCGGACATTTCGGATCGTTTAGGATTACAGGTTAAAAAAAAATGGTAAATTCTAATTCCCCCGATTTAAGTATTGTGCGTCAATGCGAGTTGCTTGGAATGAACCGTTCAAGTTATTACTATCAATGTAAAGAAGAGAGTGATTTTAATGTGGAGTTGATGGAACAGATAGCCCAGCAACATTTACAAACGCCTTTTTATGGTGCGAGGCAAATGATGCGTCATTTAATCCGCCAAGGCTATAAGGTCGGCAGAAAACGCATCCGCAGGCTGATGAAGGTACTGAGGCTAAAAGCAATTTACCAAGAGCCAAAAACATCTACTATAAACCCGCAACATAAGGTGTATCCGTATTTGTTGAGAAACTTGGATATTAACCGTCCTAATCAGGTTTGGTGTACAGATATTACTTATATCCCGATCAAACGAGGGTTTTTATATTTGGTTGCTGTTATGGATTGGTATAGTAGGAAGGTACTCTCATGGCGTTTATCTAATACGCTGGATAGTAGGTTTTGTGTTGAAGCGTTAAATGATGCTTTGGCAAAATACCCCACCCCAGAGATATTTAATACAGACCAAGGCAGTCAGTTTACTTCCCTTGATTTTACGGATACCTTAAAAGATAATGGTATTCGTATATCTATGGATGGTAAAGGGTGTTGGAAGGATAATGTCATAATTGAAAGATTTTGGAAATCATTGAAGTATGAATGTGTTTATTTGCAAGCATTTACCAGCGGTGTAATGGCTAAGGAAAGCATAAGAAAATGGCTTAAATTTTACAACCAAGATAGACCCCATTCACATTTCGGTTTGACAACACCCGCAGAAACATATACAATGCATTCTCATGCAAAAGAAGTTCCGCCTACGGCTACACTTACTTTTACATGAGAATATACATATTTAACCACATAAGTGAAGCTTAAAATAGGCTTAGTACTGTCCTAACAAAGGGGACCACCTCTCTGCTCCATCTGTTAAGCCAGTCGATGCATCTGCGATAGCCAGAGTAACATTATTCCAACCGCCCTTAACATTTTGTAATGCACTACGGATATCGTGAAAAGTACTAGAGAAAAATGGATTAAGGTTGGAAGTGCTCTTTTTGTCCCAAATTGCATGCCCTGATTTGGCGGAAGCGGTTTGCGGTTGTCTTTGTAAAGTTATTTTAAAGTCTTTTGCTTTTTCGCCACTGGTTCCGATGAATCCTGCTTCATATCGGATATTCTGGGGATATGTAAGGGTTGCAGTTATGGTACCAGAGGATTGTGTGCCTGTTATGGTACCTGTGGCAGGGTCGATTGTACCCCCCACAGGTGCGGAATTATAAACCATAGTACTCGTCCAAACGCCGTTTGAAAACCTCCAAATAAGTGTACCACTTGATGTCGGTGCCTTTGTCCGTGATGTAATGGTAAATCTAGGGGTGTAAATGGGAACGCCTAAAACTCGTGGCATATGGTTAAAATGGGGGGCTGTTTTAGATCCACCTACCCTGTGGTTTGTTAAGACAGATGCGAAAGTCTTATGAAAAAATACTTAAAAAAATCTTTGACACCCTTCATTGTAATATATGTAATATATATAGATATTCATAAACAAGCCATGTACCCCCCTTATACCACAAATCCCAAAGCATCCTGTACAATAGTCGAGGTTGCCCCTTGTTTATGTATATTTTCTGACACATAACGCCGAAAGGCTTTTCCGCCTTGTTGGGCATAAAATATACCCATGAGATGTTTGGCACAGGCACTTGGTGGCACGCCTTCGGCAATTTGTGTATCCATATAATCACAATATTTTTGTACCACCTGCACCCGTGACAATGGGCGTTTAGGGGGGGTATTGTATATGTGTTCGTCAATGTATATCAAGGTATCATATGGCATGGTATATGCACTACGCCCCACCATAACCCCATCGACGCAAGATAAATGGTGGTACATATCCTCCAATGTTTGAATGCCCCCATTGATAAGTATTTCCAATTCTGGAAAATCCTGTTTTAATCGATATACAAAATCATATTTTAATGGCGGAATATCACGATTTTGTTCAGGGGATAAGCCCTTTAAAATCGCCACCCTTGCATGGACTATAAAGGTGGTACATGGGGATTTTTCCGCTACTGTTGCCACAAATTTTTTTACAACATCATATGTGATATCTGGGGTGTCCAGCCCGATTCGATGCTTAACAGTTATGGGCTTATCCGTATTGTCCGCACATGCCCGTACACAATCCGCAACCAATTCTGGGTGATTCATTAAAATCGCCCCTATCATACCATTTTGCACTCTGTCAGATGGACAGCCCACATTCAAATTTATTTCATCATATCCATAATCATGGCATAAACGGGTGGCGTATGCCATTTGTGCCACATCGGATCCCCCTAATTGCACCGCAATGGGATGTTCATCAGCTGTAAATGCCAAATGACGATTAATCATATTACCATAATACAATGCAGGCGTAGTAACCATTTCCGTATACAACACCGCATGTTTACTAATAATGCGTGCCAAAGATCGATAATGGGTATCGGTCCATGCCATCATTGGGGCAACACAAAATTTTCGATTACATGGATAATGCATGACCATATATATATATCATATGTTTATAATGGAATGTAGCACTTTTTGTTGATGGAAAAATTGTCTAATTTATACACAAATTTAGTGTAATATAAAATAAATAATATTTTTTGTTGACAAATAAATATTATATACTGTACAATAGTGTTTAAATTCGGTAGTGATTTACTCATTATTATTTTAACACTATTTGTTATAAGGCGTTTTCATATGAATATTATTGTCTATACTAAACATAATTGCCCGCATTGTGAGTCTGTGAAGTCTATGTTAACGACCGCAGGTATTGGCTTTACGGAAAGAAATGTACAGGATACACAGGTTATGGATACCTTAAAATCGCTGTTGCCACAGGTGCGTTCCGTTCCACAGGTTTTTAATGGTACAACCCATATTGGCGGTGTGGATGCTTTACAATCGTTTTTACAAACCCTACAATCCCCCATAGCCACCCCCCCCACAAAACAAATCGAATCTTTAAATGCGTATCTTAGCACCATTCCCTTGGAACAACGCATTGCCTATATCAATGATACCTACGGCAACAGTGCGGTATTGTCGACCAGTTTCAGCATCGAAGACCAAACAATCACCCATGCAATTTCTGCACATGGTAAAGATATATCCGTTTTTACCCTTGACACAGGGCGATTTTTTGAACAAACCTATGGCACTTGGCACGCAACCTTACGGGCATTAAAAGTATCCATTGATGCGTTCACCCCCGATGCACACGATGTACAAGATTTAATTAAAACCATAGGTCCAAACGGATTTTATAGCAGTATCGAAAATCGTAAAAAATGTTGTGCAGTACGTAAAATCGCCCCCTTAAAACGGGCACTTGCGGGCAAAAAAATATGGATCACCGGTTTGCGACAACAGCAATCTGTAACTCGCACAAACCAAGCGATTGTCAGTTATGACCCGACATTTGATATTATCAAGGTGAACCCACTTATCGAATGGACAGAAGACCAGGTGTGGGCGTACATCGACACCCATAAAATTCCTTTTAACCCCATGCAAAAATCAGGGTTTCCCTCAGTTGGCTGTGCCCCGTGTACCCGTGCGGTTGCCCCGGGCGATGACATCCGATCGGGGCGGTGGTGGTGGGAAAATCCAGAAACCAAAGAATGCGGATTACATGCATAAAATACACATAATTAAAACAAAAAACAAGAAAGACACACTATGAACTATAATTTTTTAGACATGCTCGAAGCAGAAGCCATCAGTATCATTCGGGAAACATTTTCTGCGTTTTCCAATCCTGTTATTTTATTTTCTGGGGGAAAAGATTCAATTGTTTTAACCCATTTGGCAAAAAAAGCATTTTTACCCGCACACATGCCCTTTGCCTTGTTACACATAGACACAGGACATAATTTTCCAGAAATATTACAATATCGGGATAAATTGGTAAAAAAACTGGGCTGTCGCTTAGTGGTGGGCAGTGTTCAAAATGCCATAGACGCAGGACTTGTTCAAGAACAAGTGGGCAAATTTCCATCCCGAAACGCCATTCAATCAACGGTGTTATTACAAGCAATTCGTGACAATAAGTTTGATGCCTGCATCGGGGGGGCAAGGCGGGACGAAGAAAAAGCCCGTGCCAAAGAACGCATTTTTTCCCTGCGTGATGCCTTTGGTGGGTGGACACCCAAAAATCAACGCCCAGAAATTAACACCTTATACAACCCAAAAATATCCATAGGCGAAAACATGCGGGTATTTCCATTATCGAATTGGACGGAGCTAGATGTATGGCATTATATTGCCCGTGAAAATATCCCTGTTCCCCCTTTGTATTTAGCACACGAACGGCAATGTATTATCCACGAAGGGTTGCTGTTCCCTGTGTCAGAATTTATCCATATTGACCCTGCGGATACGGTGCAAACCCACATGGTACGATTCCGTACCTGTGGGGATATTACCTGCACGGCGGCGGTACCATCAAACGCCGATACATTGGATCAAGTCATTGCTGAAATCACCGCTAGTAATGACGACGAACGTGCCGCCCGATTGGATGACAAAACATCGGATGTGGCAATGGAACAACGCAAAGCACAAGGATATTTTTAATGGATAAGCTAACTTTTGCGACCGCAGGCAGTGTAGACAACGGAAAAAGCACTCTTATTGGACGGCTGTTATACGATTCGGGGGCAATCACCCAAACACAAAAAGATTTTTTAAACAATCCAAAAAACTTTACAGACGATGGTAATATCAATTTAAGTTTATTGACCGATGGTTTAAGTTCGGAAAAAGAACAGGGCATCACCATTGATGTGGCATATAAATATTTTCAAACAAAAAATCGACGATTTATTATCGCCGATACCCCCGGACATCAACAATACACCCGTAACACTGTAACAGGTATTTCCAACGCCCATCTGGGAATTGTATTATTGGACGCACGGCATGGCATTACCGCCCAAGTACGGCGACATTCCGCCATATTTGGGCTGTTACAAACACAAACGGTTGTGGTGTGTGTCAATAAAATGGATATGGTCGCATACAATCAAGATACTTTTAACGACATTGTAACATCCTACCAACAGGTGGCAATTGCCTGTGATGTCCACATAAAAGCATTTATTCCCACTTCAGCATTTTTTGGCGATAATGTGGTACATCGATCGGACAATACCCCTTGGTATCAGGGAAAAACTTTACTGGATATTTTGGAAACCGCCCCCGTGCATACAGTAACAGAAAAACCTAAGTTTGGCGTACAAACCGTTATTCGCCCGATGAGTCAAGACAACCCAGATTATCGTGGATACGCCGGACGGGTCAACAGCGGACAATTTAGGGTGGGCGATACGGTCACCATATATCCCAGTGGATTACAAGCGGTGTTATCAGGGATCGAACTGTATGGACACCCTATTTCACATATCAGCCAAGGCATGTCTGGAACTCTATTACTGGACAGAAATATTGACATTAGCAATGGCGATGTCATTGCCATCGGCACAGACCCCGCCCAAAGCACCTTTGATGCGGATATTTGCTGGTTTGATGACACACCCTTAAACCTGCATCAAATATACAGCATCCGCCACTTGACTAAATTTAGTATAGTCATGATTGAAAATATCAATTACAGTATTCACATGGAAACATTACAACACAATGACACCCAACATGTGGAAAAAAATGATATTGCCAATATCACGGTACGCACACAAACCCCCTTGCCCGTCGAAAGTTTTACGCATAACAAACAAGCGGGGCAATTTATATTGATTGATCAAACCACCCATCAAACGGTTGCGGTCGGTATGATTCGTCTTAGCAAACGGGCGGTTGATTACGCCATATAACAGGAACCCATTATACATGTTGGACAAACACACATTATCGTTATTGACACAGATAAATACCCATACTAACATCGAACAAAAAATTTGGATTTCTGGGTATTATGCGGGATTGGCGGGGCTGTATACAGATGCTTCACAGGGGATCGATACAGATATGCCTGTTGTGTCCGCCCCTGCGGTGGCAATAAAATCGCTGATTGTATATATAACCCAATCGGGCAATGCCAAAAAGGTGGCGGACAGAGTAGCGGAAACCTTTACCGCCCATAATATCAGCTCTGAGGTAAAAAATGCCAGCCAAATCAAAGTAAAATCCTTAAAAGACTATACCCATATTTTTATGGCGGTGTCCACCTATGGCGATGGGGAAGCCCCTGATACGGCATTGGGATTTCACAAGGATTTACATTCAAAAAAAGCCCCTGATTTATCCCACACCCAGTTTGCTGTATTTGCACTAGGCGATGAAACATACGAAAAATTTTGTCAAACAGGCATCGAAGTGGATGCACAACTGGCACAACTGGGCAGTATCCGTATGCATGATATTTTTCTGGCGGATACGGATTTTGCCGACCATATGGGACAATGGGCGGATGCACTTGTACAAAAATTGCAACACTCCACATCCGCCCCCACAAATACAGGCGTTGTATCAGATGTATCCAACACACAAACGCAAGCCATATTTGACCAAAGCACACCTTATACAGCTTCTGTGTTAAACATTTTTAACCTACACGCCCCCGAATCCAACAAACAAACATACCACATCGAACTGGACTTAGACACCAGCGGTATAACATACCAACCCGGCGATGCGGTTGGGGTCATCGCCCCGAATACTACAGTCGAAATAGAGTCTTTATTACAAGCAACGGGTTTATCAGGGGGGGAATCTGTCACCATTCAAGGAAATACAATATCCTTATACGATGCCCTGCAAAAAAAGTGTAATATCACCACACCGACCGCCTCCTGTTTGCGAAATTTTCTGCCCAATAATACGGACGCAGAAAATAAAGGTTTTTTACGCACCTATACAGTTGCCCAAATATTACAGCACCATAATATAAAACCGAATGCACAGAACCTAGTGGATGGGCTTCCCGCTTTAAAACCCCGATTATATTCCATAGCATCCGCCATGGACGAAGTGGCGGAAGAACTGCATATTACCGTGGGCAAAGCCATATGGCAAGACCATGCAGATGCATCCCATGCGGGGCAAGCATCGGGATTTTTATCGGATTTACAAGTGGACGATACAGTGGATATTTATATCCATAAAAACGAGGCGTTTCGATTGCCCACCGATATTAACACACCGATTATTATGATTGGGGCGGGTACAGGCATTGCCCCGTTTCGCAGTTTTATACAACAACGCAGTCATGATGGTGGGGGCAAAAATTGGCTGTTTTTTGGGGAACAAACTTTTCAAAACGACTTTTTATATCAAACCGAATGGCAACACTATGTTGCTGACACCACCTTGACCCACATTGATTTGGCGTTTTCCCGTGACCAAGCGGAGAAAATATATGTACAACATGTGCTTGCCCAACACCAGCATAAAGTTGCCCAGTGGCTGGATGAAGGGACACATATATATGTATGTGGGGCAACCACCATGGCAAAAGATGTACACGATGTGCTTATCGATATCATACAACGCCATAAAAACATTAGCCGTGACGATGCCACGGATGAGCTGAACAGCTATACGGCAATTGGGCGATACCAACGGGATATATATTAAACTATACTTTATAAGGAAATATTGAGATGACTGAACCAAAAGGCGTAAACGATATACAACCTAATGCAAACCCTGTGGAATTTATCAAAGATAATTCCGATTATTTACGGGGTACGATTGCTAAAGGGTTACAAAATCCCTTAACAGGGGCGATGTTTGATGACGATACGATGTTGATTAAATTTCATGGTATATATCAACAAGACGATCGGGATACCCGTAAAATGCGAACAGAACGGTTGTTGGAACCGGCGTATTCTTTTATGATTCGCTTACGCTTACCGGGGGGGCTTATGAATGCTAAGCAATGGTTGGTTGCCGATACTATTGCGGACAAACAAACCATTAAAACCCTGAAATTAACCACCCGTCAAGCGTTGCAATTCCATGGTATTTTAAAACGCAATTTGGCACCGACTATTCAAGAATATCATCAACAATTATTGGATAGTATTGCCGGATGTGGCGATGTCAATCGGAATGTAATGTGTTCCCCCAATCCTTTCAAATCAAAAATTCACCAAGATATATACAATACAGCAGGCAAAATCAGTAAACATTTAATGCCAACTTCAAAGGCCTATCACGAAATATTTTTGGATGGCAAGTTAATCGCCGGTGGGGCGGAAACGATTGAGCCTTTATATGGTAAACATTACTTGCCCCGTAAATTTAAAATCGCCATTGCCATTCCCCCCAACAACGATGTGGATGTGTTTGCCAATGATATTGGTTTAATTGCCATTGTCAAAGACGATACATTATTGGGATATAATATAGCCATTGGGGGGGGCATGGGTATGACCCATGGGGATACAACCACATACCCCCGATTGGGCAGTATGATTGGCTTTATTACCCCCGGACAGGTGCTGGATGCGTGTTATCATATTGTACAAATTCAGCGCGATTATGGCAACCGTGTTGCCCGTAAACACGCCCGATTTAAATATACCATTGAAACGCACGGGCTAGATTGGATTAAACAGGAATTGGCAAATCGTTTAGGGTACATTTTGCCCCCCGCCCAATCGTATGTATTTAACACAAATGCGGATGTGTTGGGATGGCAAAAGGGAACAAACAATACTTTATTTTTAACCCTGCACATCGAAGGGGGGCGGGTCAAAGATACAGACGATTATCCCTTAAAAACCGCCCTACGGGAAATTGCCAAAAAAGATATTTGTGATTTTCGCTTAACAGGGAATCAGAATCTGATTTTAGGCAATATTGCCCCAAAAAACAAAAAAACTGTACTTAATATTTTATCCACATATGGGGTTTTGGACAAACAAGAAAACCTGTCGGGGATTCGTAGCCATTCGATTGCCTGTGTGGCATTAAACACGTGTTCCCTTGCCATGGCGGAAGCGGAACGGTTTTTGCCGTCTTTGATTGACAGAATCGAAGTATTACTGGATAAATACAAGTTACGCAAAAACAACATCACAATTCGCATGACCGGATGCCCCAATGGTTGTGGCAGACCATACTTAGCGGAAATCGGTTTTGTTGGCAAAGCCTTAAACCGATATAATATGTACTTGGGGGCGGGACATGTGGGCGATCGCTTAAATAAATTGTACAAAGAAAATATCCACGAAAAAGATATCGAATCCATATTGGAACCATTGCTGGCCGATTATGCACATAGCAAACAGGATCAAGAAACATTTGGGGATTTTGTCATTCGCCAAGGATATATTGCCGCCACTGAGCAAGGCACAGATTTTCATGCAAATGTGGCGGTATAATACTATTGAAATATAACAAGGGGGATAATATACATGGAAACACTTCCTATTTTTTATAAAAAACATGCACATAAACCTATTGTAGTGGTTGGGGGGGGCGAAGATGCCAGCCGTAAAATTCGCCTGTTATTGCGATTAAACACTCTGATTGTGGTAATTGCCCTCCATATCAATAAAGAATTACAAGAATATGTGGAACAAGGGCGGATACAACACCAATCGGACACCATCAGTATACGACATTTACAAGACGCCCATATGATATTTGGGGCCAGCGATGACGACCACATAAATCAACGTGTATCTGATTGGGCACAGCAATTATCGATTCCTGTGAATGTGGTCGATACACCAGAATTGTCGGATTTTCTGATCGGGGCAGTGGTGGATCGCAGTCCGCTAACCATTGGCATTTGTTCCAATGGATCCGCCCCAATTTTGGTACGCAATACACGGATGATGTTGGAATCTATGTTGGATGAAAACTTGGGAAAACTTGCCCTATTTGCCGATTCTTTTCGACATGCAGTAAAAACAAAATTTACCATCAGCACCCATCGTAAACGATTTTGGGAAGAATTTTTTAATGGCACCATTGCGTCTTTATTTTTACAGGGTAAACAAAATATGGCCCGTAAAAAAACATTACAACTGTTAAACAGCACCGATGGCACATTTTGCCATACCAAGAAAACAAAATTTTATCACATATCATTGACACAAAACACCGCTGATGCATTGAAAATTGGCGATATTCGACAATTACAGCTGGCGGATATAATTGTGTATAGTCCGGACCTGAACCCCCATATATTCGAATATTTTCGCCGGGATGCCCTACGGTATACCGAACAGGATTATAAAAAAATACAATCAACCATAAACAAAGACAATAAAATATGCACCATAACTTGCACGGAAATACAGACGGGTTATACGATACCTCTTGTCCAAAAAGTCGAATAATTTTGCCCCTATTTTTAACTGTTGATTTAAAAATAATTACATGATATGCTGTGCATTGGGTATATGCCTATGTATTAAACAGTAAATTTATTAACCAGAGAGGAAAAAATGGGAAAAATCTTAATTATGTATGACAGCCAAAGCGACCGCAAGTTTACATCGACAATGGTGCCGCATGTGGAAGCGGGGGCAAATTCTGTGGATAATATGGAAGTACGGGTACGGTCTGTAAAAGATTGCCAAACCGAAGATGTATTTTGGGCCGATGGTATCGCCGTGGGGTGTCCGACGCACTTTGCCAATATTTCATGGGAAATGAAAAAATGGTGGGATGAACGGTGCCTAGACATTTGGTTTAAAACCGATGGGAAATTTGCATGTTCATTCACTTCCGCCGGTAGCTATGGGGGCGGTGGGGAATTGACCTGTCAGGCACTAAATGTTATGATGATGAATTTTGGATATTTTGTATTCGGTATCACCGATTATGTATACAAAAAACAAAGTCTGCATTATGGTGCGGTGGTTGCTGGTGAACCCCGTGAACAACACGAAATTGAAGCCTGTCGACGGGTGGGACTCCGTTTGGCGGAATGGGTCGGATATTATATGGATGGCAGAAAAGAGCTACACCCCTTAAAAGCCACATATCAACGGTTCTGGGAACTGGCGGACTAATTTTTTGTATTTAAGGATATATCATTATGACAAAAGTACGATTGGTTGTTGAATATACAGTCAAAAAAGGACATGCAGACGCAGTAATTGACATGTTTAAAACTGTGTTTATACCAAAATCCCGCTCTGAACAAGGATGTGTATTTTATGAGTTATGGCAAGATAACGACACCCCCGACAAATTAAGCGTAGTTGAAATCTGGGCAAGCATGGCGGCATTGGAACAGCACATCGCCCAAGATTGGTTCAAACAATGGGCACCCAAGGTACAAGCGTTATTGGACGAAGAAATTATAAACATTATGCACTCTGTGGAAGATACCCAGGAGCAAGATACATAAGGGTTTACATTAAAACTGAAACACTCCCCATATGTTATAAGTATTTGAAAACAGGGTACGAAATTAAAAAATTGACACGATAAAACAAATCTTATATACTTACGATGAGGGATAGACCTTATGGGAAGGTCTGTATATGGAAGTTACTATTATAATTGTTATGTATCTATGTGTTTTATAACATATGTTTATTAATAATATAAAATTTTAAGTTGAAGGAATGTTAGTGATGAGAAAAATGTTTTTGGCGGGTGCCAGTTTGTTGGGCATTGTTTTATTAGCGGTGACGCCGGCGTTTACCAATGATACAGACAAGGTGGTAAGTGCCACGGGGAATTTGCTTATTGATAATGTCAATAAAACAGGTTTTTTTGAATGGATAAGGGGTGGGATCGGATATACAGATAAAACCCTGAATTGGGATATTACCGCATTTAGTAATTTGTCAGAGACAAAAGACACGGTTACCTATGTACAAACTGCTTATAATCGCCAGAAATCGGTAAATCGATTAAACTTGGGATTGGGCTATCGGAAGCTGATAAACACCACGACCGCCCCCTTGATTGTTGGGGTGAATGCGTTTTTTGACACAAAAGATGGGACTAAGAATATACTTGCCTTTAAAGCATCGGAAAATTTTCAACGCTATAGCATTGGGGTGGAGCTGAAAACCGCACGGTTCGACATGTCCGCAAACCTATATCGCCCGATTGGCAACAATATTATCGCTGACAAAAAAGTATTACAAGGCTGGGATATAACAGCCAAGGGCAATATCCCCAATTATGATCAGGTTTCTGTGGGGATGGGTACCTATACATTCGACGGGGTTGGGAATACAGTCGTTAAGGGCAATAAACTGATTGCCGAATTTAAGCCCAATCCCATGATAACAGTGCGGGGGGAATATGACAAGCCCAATGGCGAATCTGCACAGACCGATATATCGGTTGATTTTAAATGGGCATTCGACACACCGATACAAGACCAAATGAAGTCCACCCCTGTACCCAGTGCCGGTGCTGTATGGCACAAACGCTACGACAAAGTCGAACGGCACTATGATATTAAAACCGCTGAGGTCGATAGGATGGCACCTGTGGGCACTACTGTACAGTCCACTGATATACAAGACAGCACGGGCGATAAAACAGTGCGCAGTGGCGATGGTACGACGCAAGACTCTGCCTATGCTTTAACCAGTGGCAAAACATATGCTATTAACGCCTTTATTGGCAATGTACCAAGTGGGGTAACGCCCACTGTCGAAGCAGAAGTTGTGGGCAGTGGTACCAGTGGCACAGACTTTCAATTTAAGAATGGGGCAACAAATATCGGTGTTGCCGCTGTACTATACACCAGTACACTGGAAGATAAAGCAGGTGCGGGGGAAGTTACCTTAAAACTGACCTACAGTGCAGATGGCTTTGCCCCCCGTGCAGTGTTTATCAAAACACAAGCGGCTAATCCAATTGGCAGCGTGTTGTCCGATTCGGATAAAGCGAGTAACGATATTAAGGGTGGCAATGGTACGACCCAAGCCACTGCGTATACCTTAACAAATGCCAAGACATATGCTGTGCGTACCTTTGTTGGTACTGTACCGAATGGGGTAACGCCGACTGTTAAAGCAGAGGTTGTCAATGGTACCAGTGGTACAGATTTCCAATTTAAGAATGGGTCGACAAATATCGGTGTTGCCTCTGTACTATATACCAATACACTGGAAGACAAAGCGGGTGCGGGTGTGGCTACTTTAAAATTGACATACAGTGCGACAAATTTTGACGATCGTATTGTATATGTCAAAACCGATAGTGCTTCCGCATTATCGCAAGTACATTCGACCACTCCCATAGGATCAGGGAAATGGGGGCAACCGTTTAATGTACATTATAATTTAAAGACCAACGATCAGGGGACAACATTTAATGCCGCCACAGATTTTACATTTTCTGTTGTACCCAATACTGAGGGGGATAAAGGTAGTGGTTTACAGCCGACCACCGCCGGTATTTTTACGAGTGATCCGATTGATAGCAAAACGGGATTTATTGATGGTAGCAAACTGACCCAATCCGGATCGTTGTTAGTAAAAATTGTACGGGCGGCAAAAAATGGATTGCCCGAACGCACCGATTATGAAAATATCACTGTAAACAAGCACGATAAAAGCGATCACCCAAACTTTTTGGTAACATTTCGCCCTGGACAAACTGTAGTCTTATGGGCATTGTCCATTGCAGCCCCTGCATATAGTAGAAGGTATGAACCTGCGGGGATTAGCCACGAAACATATGAAGTGATACCTACGGGTACAACCGCTGGTCCTGTTACAGGACCGAATGCTGTGAAAATACACCGCTTTGCTGGTATTATTACAAATATCACCCGTGCTGGGATGGTAAAAATACGGGTTACATATCCTGCTAATGATAAGTATGAAACCATGACCTTCGATCTGAATGTGCCCATTGATAAGCAAGTGGCAAGGGGTACATTGAGCGTAGCAAACCTTGATATACCCTACAGCGGTGGCGATAGAATGGTGCGTGCGACGGCTGTGGAAAGTAAATTATCGATAAAGGGTGGATCAAGTACCAAAGGTGATTGGAAATTAAAAAGCCTCATCGATAAAGATGGCATTGGTTCCAATACATTAGCTATCGGTGCGGATCAAAAGAGCATGACCATCAAACGGGCAATTACAGGGGGTACCACTGTAACTGCTACATTTGAAAGCGACAAATATCAAGATAAGAGCATAGATTTTAAAGTGTCCACAACAGGATCATTGAGTTCTGATGTCCGTACAGGCTTATCTGGGAAATGGGGCAAACCTTTTAATGTGGATTATAAGTTAAAGACGAATGATCAGGGTACAACCTTTAATCCCGCCACAGATTTTACATTTTCTGTTGTGCCCAGTACTGATGGGGATAAGGGCAGTGGTTTAGACCCGACCACCGCAGGTATTTTTACAAACAATCCCATCGATAGCAAAACAGGATTTATCGATGGTAGCACACTCACCCAATCAGGCAGTTTGTTAGTAAAAATTGTACGGGCGGCAAAAAATGGATTATCCCAAGTTACAGAATATGAAAATATCACTGTAAACAAGCAAGATAAAAGCGATTATCCAAACTTTTTAGTGACTGTAGTTCATAGTGTACCCCAATGGGCATCGTCCCGTGCCATAGTTGCATATCGCACCCAAAACGAACCTTCGGGCACTGAATTGCGAAAATTCTCTTTAATACCGACGGGGACAACCGCCGGTCCTACAACAGGGGCGAACGCTGTAGCGGTGCAACCGAATGTGGGAGCTCCTATTACACATATCACCCGTGCTGGGGTGGTAAAAGTGCGGGTTACATATCCTGCTAATGAAAAGTATGAAACCATGACTTTCGATCTGAATGTGCCGATTAATAAACAACCCACAACGGATACTTTAAGTATGACAAACCTTGTTGTACCCTATGTAAATGTTGATAAAGCGGTGCAGAGTGCTGTTATACAGGGCACATTAACAGTAACAGGCGGGCAAACGCAAAAAGCCGATTGGACACTGAAAAGCCTAGTCGATAAAGATGGCATCGGTAGCAATACATTGGCTATCAGTGCGGATACAAAAAGTATGATTATCAAACGGGCAATTGCCAGGGGTACAACCGTTACCGCTACATTTGAAAACGACAGATACAAAGATAACAGCATAGATTTTGAAGTGTCCACACATATGGGGACGATTTCTGGTACCCGTACAGGATTATCTGGGATATGGGGCAAACCCTTTGCTGTAAATTATGACCTAAAGACTTCTGATACAGTTGCCGGTATAACCGCAACCTTTACTCCCGCCACAGATTTTACATTTTCTATTGTGCCCAGTACTGATGGGGATAAAGGCAGTGGTTTACAGCCGACCACCGCAGGTATTTTTACGAGCGATCCCATCGATAGCAAAACTGGGTTTATTGATGGTAGCAAACTGACCCAATCAGGGATGTTGTTAGTAAAAATTGTCCGGGCGGCAAAAAATGGATTACCCACAATCACCGAATATGAAAATATCACTGTCGATAAGCAAGTCTTGGGAACAGATGTACCAGCTGTACCGACTGTATCGTTGGCAAGTGGGGATAATAAGTGGAAAAGTAATCCTACCACTAAATTTGATATGGTGTATGCAAACTTACCCGATAGCCAAGCGGTCACTACATTTGATTGGGAAGTAAACAAGAAAACAGGTGCAGAACCCAGCGGTACAGTGGCCATTGATGCGGATGGTAAAATCAGCGGGGCAACCTCCGCTGGTATGGTGGTTATTGCGGTGAAGGCAAAACCCAATGACCCTAAATACAGCGGACAATTACCCTTAGCGGACTTTGCTATTGCCAAGCAAACGACGACGGATACCTTCCGTATGGCAGATCTTGTTATGCTGTATGGATTCGGCAATGGCAATAAACGGGTGGGTACGACCCTCATACAGAATAAGCTGTCTGTAACCAGTACAGGCACAACACAAACCAGAGCAGGGGATTGGAAACTACAAAGCCTATCTGATAAAGATGGCATTGGCAATACGAAGCTGGTTATCAATGCAAATCAGACTATGACCATCAAAGGTAAAATCACGGCAGGTACAACCATTACCGCTGTATTTGCGGACAAAAAAAACAGATATACAGATATAAGCCAAGACTTTACATTGTCCACATCTGCGGGATCCATAAGTAACGACACCCGTACAGGATCAGGAAAATGGGGGAAGTATCAGTCTTATCGCACCAATTATAGGTTAGAGCATATTGATACAGTGGGGGATGCAACAGGAGGATACTTTACAGTTGGAAGTGACGACTATATATTTTCTATTGTAGACCCCAGTACAGATGATGGCAGTGGCAAGATAAAAACCACGCCGGGTATTGCATTGCCCGGGGCGATTAACAGCCGAACAGGCAAAATTTATGCCAACAAATTGACCAAGGGGGGGATCCTGTTGGTAAAAATTGTCCGTAAAATGAAATGGGACCCGTACCGGTTATGGCCGGAGGTCACAGAATATGAAAACTTCACTGTCGACAAGCGAAATTTAAGTTGGGATGTAACATATGCTAACCGCCCCACTATGTCTGTTCCTAGTGGATCGAATAGCATATGGCGCAACAATGGGGGTAATATTCCCGTCGACTTCAGATTCCCCCCAGGTAGCACTTTTGGTGATTATGATTGGACGATACAAGGGAAAGCAGGGGCTGTTCCCGATACAATTGCTTCGGGGCTACGGGTTACAGTGGCTGGTATAGAGGGGGCAATATCGGGCGGTACAGTTATGGTTACGATGAAACCAAACGCCAACAATGAAAAATACACGGGACAAATCAATTTTGGTCCCTTTACGATTGCCAAACAAACAATACCATCGCCGCTGACTGTTGGCAATATTGTGAAATTGTACAAATTTAGGAATGTAACGGTTACTGAACAGGATATACATAGCAAAGTATCCGTATCAGGCGGGCACACCCAAGCAAACGATTGGACCCTAAAAAGCCTAGCCTATACAGGTGGTGGGAACCTCGATGTACAGGGCAAGAGTTTGACCATATGGGGGGCAGTCCCCACCCCTGCGACTGTAACCGCTACATTTGAAAACAAAAAATATACAGATGTACAAACCCAGTTTAAGGTGTTTACACAATCAGCGGGGATGAGCACCGCCACCCCTGTGGGAACAGGCAAGTGGGGTGCGGGGCAAACTTATAGCACCGATTATAAATTAAAGGGCAATGATTTGGGCGTAGTATTTGATAAAAATACAGATTATACTTTTGCTATTGTACCGCCCAGTAGGGCTGTAACGGGTTTTACATCCACCACCGCAGGTATTGTTAAGAATACATTAGCCGATGCTATCGACAGCAAATCAGGGGCTATTAAAGCCAACGCATTGACTAAGGGGGGAACCCTGTTGATAAAAATTGTCCGCAGTCGCAAAACCAGCACAGATGGCAGTAAAACTTCCCCCGAGCTCACAGTATATCAAAACTTTACTGTGGGTAAACAAAACCTGGGAACAGATATACCCCCTGTAACGGTAGCGAAAGCGGGCGGTGAAGATGGGACATGGAAAACCCGTTCTGCGGCCAAGATTGACCTACACTACAGCAACCTGCCCGACAGCCGAAGTGCCCATGCGTTTGATTGGACCGTTACAAGAAAAATGGGCACTTTGCCCAGCGGTGCCTTAAAAATCAATGCGGATGGGGACATCAGCGGGGCAACCTCCGGCGGTACGGTGGGGATTACCCTGCAGGCAAAAGCCAATGATGAAAAATACATAGGACAATTTGTCTTGAATGACTTTACTATTGGCAAGCAAACGACGACAGATACTTTAACTATAAAAGACCTTGTTGTACCCTTTGCAACTGTGGCGGTAACAGTGGATGCCCCCCATATACTCAGTGGATTAGAGGTAAGTAATGCTAATGGTGCAAAAACCCAAGCATCAGAATGGACAGTTAAGCATTTACAAAACACAGACAGTCATACAAACCTTGTGGTTAATGGCAATAGTCTGAATATAATAGGGGCGATTGCCAATAAGACAACCGTTACAGCCGTCCTTGAACATGCCAAGTATAGCAGCCAGAATGTATCCTTTGAAGTGTCGACAAATGCAGGGGCTATAAGTACGGGTATGCGTACCGGGTCAGGGAAATGGGGTGTGGGTACATATCCCACCGATTATAAGTTAAAAACGATTGATACAGTCGGGTTGGCCACTTTAAATTTTGACCCAACAAAGGATTTCACCTTTGAGATTGTGCCCAGTGGGGATGGGGATAAAGGTAGTGGTTTGCAACCCTCCACCGCAGGTATTGCATTAAGCGGTGCTATTGACCCCAATACAGGGGCTATTGATGCCAGTAAACTGACCAAATCGGGGATCTTGTTGGTAAAAATTGTCCGTAAGACGGTAACTAGTGCTGGCGGTACTATTGTAGCACCAGCCCTTACAGAATATGAAAACTTTACTGTCGATAAGCAAACCCAAGCGGACCACACAAACTTTAAAGTAACTGCCCCCAATGGTTTCAGATGGTCAAGTGGTGGACAAGCAGTAACCTATACAGAAGAGAACAAACCTTCGGGTATCAGCAGCCCCCAATATTTCTTAGTATCCGCCGGTACAACCGCCGGTACGGTAACAAGTAGCGGTCCCGGTGCGGTGAAGGTGCAACAGAATACAGGTATCATCTTCAATACACGGGCAAGTGGTATAGTAAAAGTGCAGGTTGTATACCCCGCCAACGACAAGTATGAAAAAATGGTGTTTAATATGGATATACCGGTAAAACGCAGAGCAGGGGTAGTGATACCACTAGCGAACCTTAGTGGTGTTGGGGGACTGGATATTACATATAAAACCACATCTGCTGCGTGGGGAACCCCGATCACCCCAACCCTTGATGAAGATGATATAGGGAGTAAGAGCTTTATGCCACAAGTTTTAGGAGTTCCCATTTACACCCCCAGATTTACCATTACATCACGGAAAAAGGCACCGACTAAAAGTTATACAATCCACTGGCTTTATACAATCAACGGGTGGAAGAGTGTTAAGATTTATAATTCCGCATCTGTGGGTGGTAACATCGACCCTGCAACGGGTACCATAACAGGCACACAATCCTCTGGTACCATAACTGTAACCCTTGAATATCCACAGAATATCCGATATGAAGCTGGGTTTATTGTACTCGATGGCGGTGGCAAGGTAAAAGCAAAAGACTTTAAAATAACCATACAAAGAAAACCGCAAACCGCTTCCGCTAAACGAGGGCATGCAACTTGGGACAAACAGCGTACTTCCGCCCTTAATCCACATGTCTATAGTACTCTTCACGATATCCGTAGTGCATTACAAAATGTCAAGGGCGGTTGGAATAATGTTACTCTGGCTATCGCAGATGCATCGACGGGCTTAACGGATGGAGCAACTTTTGGTAAGGATTACAACTTATTTGATAGTGCAGGTAAGGTTATCACAAAACAACAGGCCATTAATCGTGTGAAGAAAAATCAAAGAGTAAATGTACGGTATGTGGCTGCTACTAAAAATAATGGTGAAAGAGCCATAAGGTTCACCTTTACTTTCCCCAAAACAGAGGATGGTAAATACGCCGCAGGGGCAGCCCCTGTTCATACATACTGGATGACGGGAACATGCAGAAATCATCTCAGGTTCTGTAAAAGGTATTGGGATCGCAACTAAGATGTGTCGCCATTGTATATGCCCCTTTTAAAAAAATATGTATATCTATACCCACCCAAAACGATAAAATGTACCTAACAAAATAATTTTCCTTGTAAATTGTATCCTAAGATGATACTGTAAGCATGATGTTTTAATTTTAACACATATAATTAATGTTTAATAACAATTATGAAAAAGGAAATCTAATCATGTTAAAGAAAATTTTTGTAATCATGTCTGCTGTTGTGCTGTTTTTAGGCTTTGGCGTATCTGTGCATGCAGACGGAAAATTTGATGGTCCCACCACTGGGCCAAAAGCTGCCAAAGGTAAATCGATTGTTGTCATCGCAGGTGATTTAAAGAATGGTGGTATTCTTGGGGTAACCAAAGGCGTAGAACAAGCAACCAAAGTCATAGGTTGGGACATTCGGGTGTTGGATGGTGCCGGGTCTATTCAAGGGCGTACAGGTGCCATTGGTCAAGCACTTGCCTTAAAACCAGATGGTATTGTTATCAATGGTTTTGATGCGGTGGAACAACAAACGGCACTTGCAAGCGTTGTATCGGCGGGTATTCCCATGGTTGCATGGCATTCTGGACCTAAGATAGGGTGTGATGCACCGGGCGGTATTTTTGCCAATGTATCGACCGATGCCATGACGGTATCTGAGGTTGCGGCAAAATGGGCATTACAAGATGGGGGCGATTCACTTGGGGCAATTATTTTCACCGACTCCACATATCAAATCGCTATCGATAAGGCCGATCGTATCAAACAAACCATCGAAGCCGCAGGGGGCACCGTATTGGAATATGTGGACACACCCATTGCGGATACTTCCACCCGTATGGGTCCGTTAACCATTAACCTGTTGCAAAAATATGGCAACAAATGGACACACGCATTGGCAATTAACGATCTGTATTTTGACTTTATGGGACCGGCACTAGCATCCGCAGGAATTGCCTCAGAGGACGGTCCACAGGCGGGTTCCGCTGGGGATGGATCCGAAGCCGCATTCCAACGAATCCGCAGTGGCAATTACCAAACCATTACAGTAGCAGAGCCATTGAATCTGCAAGGGTGGCAACTGGTGGATGAATTGAACCGTGCGATGCAAGGGGCATCCTGTTCAGGATACATCACATCGCCTGCGTTGGTGGATAGCGAAGGTTTATCTAAGCTAGGTAATAGCAACCTTTTTGATCCAGATATTCCATATCGTGAAGCCTACGCAAAGATCTGGGGCAAATAAGCACACTTGTGCCCCTTTCCCACACTGGCGATGGTATGGCTAGTGTGGGTCTGTGTGCGTATTATAAAAATAAGCAAGCGAGGGCTTAACTGTGCGTAGTGTTGCTAAAAACAATTTATTATTTGATGGAATAAAAAAGCATTTTGGGGGTACTTATGCTCTGCGGGATGTATCCCTGAGTGTCGAAAGGGGCGAAATTGTCGCCCTTTTGGGGGAAAATGGTGCGGGAAAATCCACGCTTATCAAAATTCTTGGGGGCATACACAAAGCGGACGCAGGGCGGGTTTTAGTCGACGGTCACATATATGAACATCGCCCCGGGGGCTTTGGGGAACGCCAATCTGTGGCGTTTATTCATCAGGACCTTGGCATGGTTGAATGGATGACTGTTGCGGAAAACATGGCATTAGCGTTGGGATATTGCCGCAAAAAGGGACTTATCCATTGGCAATCGGTGGAACAATTTGCCGCAGAGGCTCTACAAAAAGTCGGGTGTGCATTTGATCCCACTACACGGGTACAAGATCTGTCCCGCACCGAAAAATCTTTGGTGGCAATCGCACGGGCATTGGCGGTGGATTGCAATTATCTTGTTTTGGACGAACCCACTGCATCATTACCCGCAGATGAGGTGGAACGCCTGTTTAAAGCCCTGCGGCCTTTAAAAGAACAAGGCGTGGGTATGATTTATGTATCCCACCGATTGGATGAAATTTTCCAAATAGCCGATCGGGTTGCTGTGTTACGGGATGGGGCATTGGTCAGTTTATGTAATATTGAAGACACCACACCAGAAGATTTGGTATATAAAATTGTCGGGCGAAAAACCCGGCAGGTTATAAAACCCGATATACCATTGGGGGAAACTTTGCTTGATGTGTCGAATTTAAATATGGACACAGTACACAATATCAGCTTTCAATTACACAAAAATGAAATTATTGGTCTTGTGGGGTTAAGGGGGGCGGGACATGAAAATGTGTCCCGTGCGTTGTTCGGAGCTGAGAATTTTGATGGACACATTACCCTGCATGGCACCCGCCCTGATTTGCGATCCCCACAAACGGCGATGGCATCGGGAATTGGTATGTTGGCACGGGACAGAACCGAAGAATCGGTGGCAATGTCATTAACAGTTCGGGAAAATACCTTTTTAAATCCTGTGGCGATCGGGCGATCCATACTGTCGTTCATGGGGCATCGTACAGAAACGCAAAATGCCATGCACATTGGCGAAAAAGTAGCTCTGTCCCCCAACGATCAGAGTATAACGATTGAAAGTTTATCTGGTGGTAATCAACAAAAAGTGGTCATCGGTAGGTGGCTGGTAACCAACCGTAAATTGTTAATTTGCGAAGATCCCACCGCAGGTGTCGATGTGGGGGCGAAGGCGGAAATATACGCACTGTTGAACCGTGCCATGACCGATGGCGTTGGCATCATTGTTGTTTCCACCGATTTTGAAGAAGTTGCATCGATTTGCAACCGTGCTATTATTTTTAGTCAAGGTAAAATTATATGCGAATTGACGGGCAATGCCCTTACCACAGAAAATCTTATACAGTCCGCATCGGCGTCTAATGCCATGCATAATTAAGGAGTATATATCATGCAATCATTTGAATCTAATGCACTGGAACCCACCAAGGCGGACTTAAAAGACGCCTCATTCAAAACATATGTCCTCAGGTTTTTGCCCGTTTATGGGTTGGTTATACTAACAGTATTTTTGATTATTTTGTTTTCCATTTTGTTGCCAAATACATTCCCAACATTGTTAAACTTACGGGCAATAATTTCTGACAAGTCGATTATTGCCCTGCTGTCGTTGGGGGCAATGATTCCCATGGCGGCTGGACGGATTGATTTGACGGTTGGGTATGGGATTGTGCTGTGGCATGTTATTGCAATTTCATTACAAACGGTATTTGGTTTTCCTTGGACTGTGGCGGTTGCCACTGTTTTGATATTAGGATTGTTTACTGGGTTTTTAAATGGCTTGCTTGTAGAAGTCGCCAAGATTGATAGCTTTATCGCCACTTTGGGTACGGGGACTGTGCTGTATGCGTTGGCATTGTGGCATACGGGGGGACGGCAAATGGTCGGTTTACTGCCCGATAATTTTTATGCTATTAACGGTACTTTTGTATTTGGGTTGCCGATAACTGGCATTTATGTGCTGATCATTACAATTGGGTTATGGCTGATTTTGGAATATACGCCCATTGGGCGGTACCTGTATGCGATTGGTGCCAATCAACGGGCGGCACAGTTAAATGGAATTCCCACACGGAAATTTGTTATTGGGGCGTTTATGTCATCAGGGCTTATGACCGCTTTTGCCGGGGTGTTGTTGGCATCCAAATTACGCATTGGGCAAGCTTCCGTTGGTTTGGAATTTTTGTTGCCTGCATTGGTGGGGGCGTTTTTAGGATCGACCACCATAAAACCGGGACGGGTAAATGTCTGGGGAACGATTGTAGGGGTTAGCATTTTGGCCGTCGGCATTTCCGGGATCCAACAATTCGGGGGGAGTTTTTGGGTGGAACCGATGTTTAATGGTGTAACTTTGCTGATTGCAATTGGTATTGCAGGTTATGCACAACGGCGTAAAAGCAGTAAAAGATAAATCCCTAGCTTATAATATAAGGGATTTTCTTTATCATATTGAAGTGCCTGTGAAAAATATAAATTTTACAATTAGCTCATAAGTTTTAAATACCATTTATTGTGCTTGAATAGTTGTCAGGGCGATGGTGTATACTATGTCTTCCACCAATGCCCCACGGCTTAGGTCGTTTACGGGTTTGTTCATGCCTTGTAACATGGGGCCAATTGACACACAATCTGTGGATCTTTGTACGGCTTTATATGTGGTGTTGCCTGTGTTTAAATCGGGGAATATAAACACAGTGGCCTGTCCCGCAACGGGGCTATTGGGGGCTTTGGATTTTGCCACATCTGCTTTGATTGCCGCATCGTATTGTAATGGACCATCAATCACAATATCAGGGCGGCGGTTCTTTACCAATGCTGTGGCGGTTACAACCTTGTCCACATCTTTACCTGTCCCAGAAGTACCCGTTGAATAACTTATCATGGCGACCTTTGGGTCAATGCCAAATGCTTTGGCACTGTCCGCAGATTGAATGGCAATATCCGCAAGATGTTCCGCCGTTGGGTCGGGATTAATGGCACAATCACCATATACCAACACTTGATCCGGCAAACACATAAACAACACAGACGACACCAAAGACACATGTGGGGCGGTCTTAATAATTTGTAATGGCGGACGGATGGTATTTGCCGTCGTATGCACCGCACCACTAACCAAACCATCCATTTCGTCCGCTTCCAACATCATGGTACCCAGTACCACATTGTCTTCTAATTCTTCCACAGCACGCATTTTATTCATGGCTTTATGGACCCGTATTTCCATTAACCTGTCCACATATTTACACCGCAACGCATCCGCATCGAGAATATGTAACCCATCCACATCAATATTAACGCCAATATCCTTTGCCAAGTTGCGAATAACCTGCCGATTGCCCAACAAATAACACTCAGCAATCCCCTTCGATGCCACAATCGTTGCCGCTTCAATAGTGCGGGGTTCATCGCCTTCGGGTAAAACAATGCGTTTTGGGGCAGATTGCGATTGGGTAATCAATTGATGTTTAAACGCTGGGGGTGTCAAGGTATATATTTTGGCTTTGTCCACATAACATGTTACCCATTGTGCATTCAAGGTGGTCGAATAATACTGGGCAATCGATTCCAAACGGTGTACATCATCAATGGGCTTATTGCTGTTCATGGTCATCATGGCACGGGATATTTCCCAAGTGCCCCGTCCACGGGTGGCAAATACTGGTAAATCTGCATTTTTAAATGCGGTCATCCACAATGGGGTAAATTCTTCGGATAACATATCCTCTCTGCCTGTTAATACCAACGCCCCAATTTTCACCCCCATACTTGCTTGTAAGGCAACGGTCATTATTACATCCGACCTGTCCGCTGGGGTAAATATCAATGCCCCCGGTTTAATAAATTCGACCGCATTTTCAATGTTACGGGCAATGACCGATACATCGGTAATACGACGGGTTTCCATATCACCAGCGTTAATCACATCCGCATTTAAATGGCGTAACACATCCAATGCCCGTGGGCGTTCAATATTCAAATTATGATCAGTGGCACCAATTAAAGGCAGAGTTTTAAAAATCTTACACTGTGCCAAGTCCGGTTTGCTCATACTGTGTGATACATTGTGAAATCCTCCGCCTACTTTGGGAATATTGCCATTTTCGTCCAGTGGGGCATGCAAATTGGTTACAATAACCCCGCTGATATTGTCAACGCCATACACATCGGCACTAATTGCCAGATGGTCATCAAAGATATGCGGTTTTTTGTCATATGGGGATGACACCAACACAATATCCGCATCAAGGGCTTGGGCAATGTTTGTGTTTAATCCCCGTGCATACTCTTGCAAATAATTTTCCGCCAACCCTTCAATCAAAATAATACTGTCTTCATCAGGGACATTTACTTCAAAATTGACAACCACTTGTCCCAGTAAACCTTCCATATTATGTTCGGCGATATAATGTTCCGCTTGTTCAGCTGATATAGGCAATACCACAGGATGCGTACACATGTTTGACATAATCCCATGCGTCACATCATCTGTATTATTCAGGTTTTTTTGCTGAATCGGTTTAAAGAAATGTACGGCAATATTGCGTTGTTGTAAAGCGCGAAAAACCCCCAAAACAGCCCCTGTTAAAGACACATCATTTGTGGTTGGCACCAACATAATCACTTTGTTTTTCATCGTATTTATCCTTATTTTATCTGTGCATTCATAATGCGAATACTGTCCTTGGCAATAATCAATTCTTCGTTCGTAGGCACCACCCAACATGCTATGTTGGAATTCTTGGTAGTGATAATACCTGTTGTCCCCCGATATGTTTTTTCATTGATATCCCCGTCTATTTGCACGCCTAAGAACGCCAAATGGTTTAAAACACTATCACGGATATAAGGGCTATTTTCCCCAATACCGCCTGTAAACACCACCGCATCAACTGGATTTTGCACCGCCACCAACATGGATGCCATGTGTTTTGCCAATCTGTATGCGTATACATCCAATGCCAATTTTGCCCGTGGTTTTGTTGCCACCAAAACTTCCAAAGTACGGCAATCATTACTGATTCCTGACACCCCCAACAAGCCCGATTTCTTCCACAATATATCAGACACTTGTGCATTATCTAAGCCCATATTCCTTGCCAAAAATTCGGGTAACGCAGGGTCAATATCCCCACAACGGGTACCATGTACAATGCCCTCCAGCGGCGTTAATCCCATGGTTGTATCCACAGAAACCCCCTTCTTAACCGCACACAAACTGCCCCCATTACCCAAGTGGGCAATAACTAAATTCGGCATATCTATACCAAGAACAGATTTCATATGCTGGGTAATATAGCGGAAACTGGACCCGTGAAATCCATATTTTCGCACCCCATGTCGATGATACATTTCATAGGGCAAAGGATATAAATACGCCACCTCAGGAATTGTATGATGAAATGCTGTGTCAAATACGGCAATATGGGGTACAGAAAATATCTGTTGGGCAAACCGCACCCCTTGTAATTGTGGGGGATTGTGTAAGGGGGCTAATGTACAACATTTTTCGATACCTGCAATGACTTCATCGGTGATAAGTACACTTTCTTTGAAATCTTCCCCACCATGCACTATACGATGTCCAACGGCAACAATATCACAATCCACCCCTTGCCGTTTCACCATATCCATTAAGGTAATACTTTCCAACAATGCCCGTTTATGGTCCGCCCCCACAACCGCAACCTGCGTTTTTTGCCCCTTATATTTTATCGCCACTGTGGCATCCGCATGATTCAGCATATCCGCTTGACCGCTGAGCACTTCACACCCCGAATCCACATCGATAACAGCATATTTAAGCGACGAACTGCCACAATTGAGTACCAAAACCTTATTAGACACTACAATACACCTTTCATTATGATATTACGCTGTGTTTTGCTATATATCACAAACAACAAGATGTGTAAAATGCCAATACCGCATAAAAGATATACGAAAGCAGTCCCCTTTATGCAGTTTTCACACATATCCTGGTCCGCAAACACAATATGGATGCCTTATTGAAATACTTGTGCACCCACAGCCAACAGTTGGCAGAAAAAGTGGGCGATTATAGCACCGTATCTAGCCTATTCCGAGCATATTAAAAAGGTGATTTATACCACAAACACCATAGAATCCATCAACCGACAGATCCGAAAAATCATTAAAAACAAAGGGGTATTCCCCAATGACACCGCCATCAAAAAATCTTTATTTTTAGCCTTGCAAAATGCAGAAAAAAAGTGGACATGACCAGCCCCACTGATTTGGTCCATTTTTAGGTTGGCAGTTTTTTGTTACATGGGTATATGGATTTTGGCGGTTGCACATCGGGGGGGCGTAAATATAAGGGGGGGCCCCCCTTGTATATGGCGGTTGTGTCCCCTTGTTGCAACAGATGGTATATGCCCCTTGCGATATTGTCCGCATGGGGGTATGGGGGGCAATCGATCGCTGTACATGTGGGGGTGTCGATTTTTTGCAAGTATCGTTTTACACCGCTGCCGACTATATATGGGTTTGGGGATATATCTTGTGCCAGCAGGCTGCAAAGATCATCGGTAGCAGTGGCACCATCAAACGATTGGACATAAAAATCTTGGCGTTTACTTTCCATAATAACGGTAATATTGTTTATATTCGGGACGGTGTACAGGACTTGAAATGCCATAGCATGCAGGGACGATATGGCGTATAATGGCACGCCCAGCCCCAATGCCAACCCTTGGGCGGTGCTAAGCCCAATCCGTATGCCGGTGAAATACCCCGGACCATTACAGGTATATATGGCGGATATATGGGCTTTGTCAATTCCTGCGGTGGTAACTACCCTATCCACCATAGGCATAATATTAACCGCCTGCCCATAAGGCATTAATGCATAATCCGATGCCAGCACTGTATTTGTACAAGTATCAAAAACCCCTGCTGTGCATGCCCCACCGCTGGTGTCGAGTGCCAATATATATGATTTTTTCATACCCTAATGTACCACAATATCATAAAAAGTTGACAATTTTATTTTTTATGGTACTGTATGTACATCTGGACAATATCACTATACTCTCAAGGAAAAATCATGAAAAAAACTTTAAAAATCGTATGTATATCCACAATCACCCTTATTGTAATTATCGCAGGAACAGGCATGTATAAATTCAATTATCTGTCGGGTAAAGATGGATACGATGTGGATGGCAATAAAATTACCACTGAAAAATAAAAAACCAGACAATATAATATTTTTACAAAGACGGGGATTAAATCAAAAAAATGGCGGTTTCGGGGGGATTCGAACCCCCGAGGGGTTGCCCCCAACACGCTTTCCAGGCGTGCGCCTTAAGCCACTCGGCCACGAAACCTTACTTGCCTTGATTCTGTGCGTTTTGTACCACTAATATGCCCTTTTTTCAAGATAAAAATATTTTATTTCACCCTATACCTTACCACTGACCCCAGCCTCATGAAAAGTTGCCATGTCTGTATGGCATCGGATTGCCCCTTGTACTATGGATAATGCCAAGGTTGCCCCCGATGCTTCGCCCAATCGCATACCAAAATCGAGTAATGCTTGTTTGTCCATAATATCCAGCAATCGTATATGTGCGGGTTCTGCGGACAAATGCCCAAATAAACAATGGGCAATATAAGATGGATCGTAACTGTATAAAATCGCCGCCGCTACTGTACATGTATATCCATCTAGTATTATCGGTACCCGTGCCATACGACCGGCAATAATAGCCCCAACAATCGCACACAATTCAAAACCCCCCAAGTGTTGCAACACCCGTAAACCATCGATTTTACCATGAACCCTCATGGCATTTTTATGCAGGGCAACGGCTTTTTCGACCACCGCCACTTTATGGGCGTATACATCCCCACTGACCCCTGTACCGGGTCCGGTCCAATTCACCGGATTTCCACCAAACAACGCATATGCCATTGCCGCCCCACTGGTGCTGTTACCAATACCCATTTCCCCAACACACAAGGTGTCAATCCCCGGTTCGACTGTTGTCATACCATATGCAATGGCATGCACACAATCGGTTTCGGACATGGCGGGTTGTTCGGTAAAATCATATGTGGGATATTCCAAACGCATCTCATACACCCGTAAATCCGCATCGGTCATTTTACACAACTGATTAACCGCCGCCCCTTGATTTCGGAAATTTTGCACCATTTGGGCGGTAACTTCCGATGGATACGCACTAACCCCTTGTTTTGCCACCCCATGGTTGCCGGCAAATATGGATACCCTTGGATGATTCAAAGTGATATGGGCTTTCCCTTGCCAACGGGCATAATGCAGGGCAATATGTTCCAATATCCCCAATGCCCCTTGTGGCTTAGTCAAGATTTTTTCCCGTTCCTGTACAGCTTTTTCGCTGTCTGTACAAGCGGTGGGAAATTCCTGAAAAATAGTATGAATCTCCGCAAAAGTATTTATGGTAGTCATTGATTTTTCACCCTTTGTATATTACAATGGGGCATAATATCACAATAATAGGGGATTTTACAGACGAAAAATCCCCATAAAAAAGGAAAACCACACATGATAAACTTTAAAATTTGTACCCGCCAAGCCCTGTTAAGTGCGTTTGCTGTACTCAGCCGTATACCATTGCCAAAATTTGAGCACACCCCCAATTGTGTATGGGCATATCCATTGGTGGGGGTGGTACTGGGGGCACTGTATGTTTTGGTGTTCGACCTGCTTACATGGGGGGGGGCATCCCCATCTGTGGCGATTGTGGGTATACTTATAGCCATGGCAATTTTAACAGGGGCATTACACTTGGATGGTTTGGCGGATACGGTGGATGGAATATGTGGCGGACAGGATATAAAGCACCGACAAAAAATTATGAAAGACAGCCATATTGGGACTTATGGCGTGTGTATATTAATTTTAGCATTTTTATTATACTTTACCACATTGAACAGCTTGGCGGAAAAACAGTACATGATATATCCGCTTATGGCGGTGTGTGTTATCAGCCGTATGGGCATGGGGGGATTACAAATGACCACAGATACCGCCAAAGACACAGGCACGCTTGCCTGTGTGAGCGATTTGGATTCATGGCAAAAACAAGATAATTTATATATGATAATATTATTAGGAACGACAATATCGATACTGTTTATCGGGGTGTTTGACACGGTTTACTTAATGGTGTGTACGGGTATTATTGTATATATTTTACGCAAAATTTTTATGGCAAAAGTGGGGGGGGTAACGGGCGATACTCTGGGGGCGACACAAGTTATACTGGACATTACCTTGCTGATTATATATAGTATATCCCTGTAAATACACATATCACATGGGATTATAACATTATGACACAAAATACAAAATGGGTTGCCACCCGTTGGTACTGTATCCGCCATGCAGTGGTGCCAGAATCCGAACATCATAACACCTTTTATGGGTCCGATGATGTGGGATGTATCCCGGATATGGATTTGGCAAAATGGCACACAAAAATTTTACCCAGCGACAATAATATACTGGTAACATCTGGGTTAAAACGCACCACCCAAACCGCCCAAGCCATCCGTGATTGTGATTTTGATTTACCAACGGATATGCAATTTAAATCGTTCAATGAAATGGATTTTGGACACTGGCAAGGCAAACCTGCATCGAATTATATGAAAAATAAAGACCAAGGATTTTGGTACACCCCCGCCCATTACCGTATCACAGGGGGGGAAAGTTTTGCCGATTTATATGCCCGTGTCAGCCATACTATGTTTGATATTACATGGAAATATGCGGGCAAAAACATTATATCCATTACCCATGGGGGTACGATTCGGGCACAAATCGCCTATGCCCTTGGGTTACCCCTTAAAACCGCTGTCGATATAAACATCGACAATCAATCGCTTACCCTGCTCGAACACTTCCACAACGAAGATACAGAGGGCAATATCACTGAACAAGACAAGTGGCGAGTGCATTACATCAACAAAATTCCGAATAAAAGTCCCTATGAATAAAGCAGGTGTCCCATGACAAATACCCACTTAATTATTGGTGGTATCAGTTCGGGGAAAACACAGGTTGCCCTCGATATGGCAAATGGTCTCGATATACCCAAGATATATGTGGCAACCACCAATAACACCGATAATGACCCCGAAATGCAGGCAAAAATTATTGCCCACCAACGGCAACGGGGTACGGATTGGCAAACGGTCGAATCTCCGCTGCATATAGCGGATACAATATACCGCATACAAACCCCATCCGTATGTATCATCGATTGTATAACCATGTGGGTGTCAAATATCATGTGGCACCATGAAAAAAAACAGCCCCGCCAAGATATATGGCGTTGTATACACACATACCTTACCCCTGTTACAGAGATGATTTCCACCACCCCACATACGCTGATTTTTATCAGCTGCGAAGTAGGATACGCCCCCGTACATGACAATACAGTAGTACGGCATTTTCAACGGTATCAAGGGCAAGTCAATCAGGCTGTTGCAAAATCGGTAAATAATGTATACTTGGTAACGGCTGGGATTGCCACACAAATAAAACCCATAATATAAGGACATATATTTATGACAGCCATTCCCAAAAAAATTCCCGCCACTGTTATTACAGGGTTCTTAGGATCCGGGAAAACCAGTATTATCCGCCATATGATTGAAAATAACCATGGTAAAAAACTGGCTTTTCTTATTAACGAATTTGGCGATTTAGGTATCGATAGGGATATGTTATTGGGATGTGGTATGCAAGATTGCACCGAAGACGATATTGTGGAATTGTCGAATGGCTGTATTTGTTGTACAGTGGCGGATGATTTTTTACCGACTATGGAAACTATCCTTGATCGCCCCAATCCCCCCGACCATATTTTGATTGAAACATCGGGCTTGGCGTTACCAAAACCATTAATTAAAGCATTTGATTGGCCAAGTGTTAAATCCCGTGCTACCGTCGACGGGGTAATAACCATTATCGATTCCAAGGCGTTATCGGAGGGCAGATTTGCCAACGATGAACAACTGGTACAACAACAACGCCTATCAGACAACAGCTTGGACCACGATAATCCCTTGCACGAAGTGTTTAGCGACCAACTGATATGTGCGGATGTGGTGATATTAAACAAGGCGGATTTATTAACCAACACCGCCCTAAATACTTTAAAATCAGATTTAAAATCACAAGTACGGGATGGCGTATTGCTGATTGCATCGCACAATGCATGCGTTGATGGGGCGGTGGTGTTGGGACTGGATAAAAAAACAGAAACGACCCTTGATGCGATTCATACCCACCACGATACCCCCCATGACCACGGTCATAACAATTTTTTATCGTTTACCATCGATTTGGGGGATATAATGGACACAGAAAAACTGAAAAATGTTCTTGTGCAGGTGGTAAAATCGCACGATATTTTACGCATAAAAGGGTTTGTGTATAATCCGACAAAACCCATGCGACAGGTCTTACAAGGGGTGGGCACCCGATTTACAAAATATTTTGACCGTCCATGGCAAGACACGGATACAAAATCCACACGACTGGTGATTATTGGATTGCATACCATACACCCAGATATTATACTTGCCCACATTAAAAATGGCTTACAATAACAAGGAAAACTATGACACCCACCATAATACTCGCTGTAAAAAATTTGGGTTCAAACATCGTCCAAGATGTATGGAAAATTTCCCTGTTTTTAACAAAATTATCCGTGCCGATTCTGATTGGGATCAAGATTTTATCCATGATAGGCATAGTGGAAATATTGGCACTTTTCCTTGCCCCAATTATGGAATTAATCGGCTTGCCGGGGGAAACAGGTTTGGTATGGGCAACGGCAATGGTGGCAAATTTATATGTGGGACTGAATGTGTTTGTCAACCTGCCGGATTTACAAACCATGACGGTGGCACAAGTCACCACATTGGGGCTGATGATGTTGTGTGTGCATAATTTCTTTATGGAAATGGCGGTGGTTAAATTGGCGGGTGTACGGTTGATGTTTGCCATACCCTTTCGGGTTGGTGGGGCGATTTTTGTTGGATTTGTATTTTATCTGTGGACAAAATCGATGGGAACATACCAAGACACGGCAATAATTACCATGCCTGTACAGGACTTAGAAGTCGACCTTATCACATGGGCATTAAACCTGATTGAATTTATGGGTATTGTATATGGTATTATCATTGTCATGGTCAGCATATTGGAAACCCTGAAAATGTTAAAAATCACCAACGCCATTGTATGGGCAATATCGCCTGTGTTACGGTTGGCGGGCATATCAAAAAATGCTGGTGAGATCACCGTCATAGGGTTATTACTGGGCTTGGCATTTGGGGGGGCATATCTTATCCAAGAAGCCAAAAAGGGGCATATTAAACACCGTGATATTGTGCTGAGTATGGCATTTTTGGCGTTGTGCCATGCCCTGATTGAAGACACCATATTATTAACCTTAATCGGCGGCGATTATTGGATATTATTGGTATATCGCACCCTTATCAGTTTTGCCATTGTCATCGGGCTGGGGATTATCGTAAACCGATGTTCTGATACCATTTTTTATAAAATATTCTTTAAAAAATAAATTGTAAAAAACACCATTTATGGGTATACTACATAATACAGCAAAACGCATGCATATAAATATTGAAAGGAAAATAATATGAGTACCGAAGACGCATTACGCAAACGTGCCATTAGATCCATAAGAGCTAAAAGGGCATTCCAACTGCATTTGTCCATATATATTGCCATAAGTATATTGCTTGTCATAATAGACTGGTTCACACGCCCCATAAACACCCTAACATGGGCACATTTTCCCATCCTAGGCTGGGGGTTAGGGGTTTTTATTAACTGGTATGGTGTATACAGAATAGCCGCAAGAAGCATAACCGAAAGCGAAATAGCAGAAGAAATGCAAAAATTGAAATAAAAAAGCCCAGCAAAAAACAAAGTTAAAGAAAAGCCATTTAAACCTGATAATTTAAATGTCGATGCGTTTTACTTCGACCACTGTTTCCATGGCGTTAATCGCCTGCACGACTTCGTCCGATATGCTGTCGTCCACTTCGAGTACGCTCATGGCTTGACCTGTTTCCCCATATCTGCCAAGTGCAAATGACCCGATATTTACTCCTTTTTCCCCTAGTAAGGTTCCCATTTTTCCCACATGTCCTGGGACATCATAATTGACTGTGTATAACATATGGGGGCAAAATTCTGTTTCCATACGCACACCATTGATGCTGATAAGGCGGGGATTGTTGGCACCGAATAACGATCCCCCAACAGATACTTCTTGCCCAGAGGTAAGCAAGATTTTTACATAAATGGCCGTGTTATAATCGCTGTCGGATTGGTATTGGGTGATGGCAACATCAATATTACGCTGTTTGGCAATAATCGGAGCGTTGACCATATTTACCGTATCATTGAACACCCCAAACAACCCAGACAACACCATTTGGGTAATTGGTTTTGCATCCAAATCCGCAGCCGCACCGCCCATTTCAATGGAAATCCCTTGGATATGAGAATCGCCCATAATGTGCCCGGCAACCTTACCCAAATATGTGCCTAATTCCATATATGGATATATTTTTTGAGCATCTTCGGCGGTTACAGATGGCATATTTAAAGCATTACGAATAGCCCCATTTATCAAATAATCGCTCATTTGTTCGGCAACTTGCACGGCAACATTTTCCTGTGCCTCAGTGGTGGAAGCCCCCAAATGCGGGGTGGCAATAACTTTATTGTGTCCAAACAAAATATTTTCTTTTGCGGGTTCAACTTCAAATACATCCAAGGCGGCACCTGCGACCTTACCGCTGTTTAAGGCGTCGAGCAAATCAGATTCGTTAATAATCCCGCCTCTGGCACAGTTTATAATCTGTACCCCATCTTTACATTTTGCCAGAGATTCTGCATTTAAAATATTACGGGTACTGTCGGTCAAGGGGGTATGTATACTGATAAAATCGGCGTTTTTCAGCAATGAATCCAAGCTGTCCGCCCGTTGCACACCCATTTCTTTTGCCCGTGTTTCTGATAAAAATGGGTCATACGCTATAACCTTCATGCGTAAACCCAACGCACGGTTGGCAACAATCGACCCAATATTGCCCACCCCAATTAAGCCCAGTGTTTTACGGGTAATTTCCACACCAACAAAGCGTTTCTTTTCCCACTTGCCCAAATGCGTCGATTGGCTGGCTTGTGGAATGGACCGTGCCAAGGAAAATATCATGGCAATGGCGTGTTCGGCGGTGGTGATCGAATTCCCAAATGGTGTATTCATAACGATGACACCCTTTTTACTGGCATGGGAAATATCCACATTATCAACCCCGATGCCCGCCCGCCCGATAACCTTCAAACGACTGGCTTTATCCAAAACTTCGGCGGTTACTTTGGTGGCGGAACGCATTGCCAGTCCATCATAATTATCGATAATTTCCAACAGCTGTTTTGGGGATAAGCCCACCTTCACATCCACTTCCACCCCCGCATCTTGAAATATTTTTACCGCCACAGGCGACAAATCGTCGGAAATAAGTACCTTTGCACCGCCCGATTGTTGCAATTCTTCGGGAATAAGAATATTATTTTTTTCCGCTACTGCAAGGACTTCTTTCATCCGCCATTCAGGGATGCGTTTCTTTTGTTTCCACCCTTGTACAGTGGTTGGGTTTTTGTGTCCCAACAACCGTGCCATAGCGGACATACCGCCAAAATTTTTAATAAATTGTTCGATGTAATGTGTCATATTCTAAATTCTTGTGTTATGTGTAACCATATAAAAAATACATTTATGTTATGCTGATACTTTTGCATATGCCCATGTTATCCATTGTGTTAAAATACGCAGGTCATCCGTTTCCACCGTTGGACCGCCCCAGATTCTTAATCCTGCGGGGGCATCACGATATGCCCCTATGTCATATGCTACGCCATGCTTTTCCAACAAAACACAAACGGGTTTTGCCAAATCAGAATTTTCCAATACCAAACAAATGGCGGTACTGGAACGGGTGGCAGAATCGGTTGCCAAAAATGACACCCAATCGGTATTTTCCACCCATTCTGTGATAACAGATAAGTTTTCATAACTGCGGCGGTGCAATGCGGATTGTCCCCCCATTTTTTCCACCCAACGATAACATGCCAAAATGTCTTCCACACACAACATAGATGGGGTGTTAATGGTTTCCCCCTTAAATATGCCATCGATAATCGCCCCACCTTTGCTCATGCGGAAAATTTTTGGTAAAGGGCGGTTATTATACTGTTCGGCTTCGATGCGGGCAACCGCACCGGGGCTAAGAACAATCATGCCATGTGCCCCTTCGCCCCCCAGTGCCTTTTGCCATGACCAAGTGGTTATATCCAGTTTTTGCCAATCTAAATCCTCCACAAATACCGCAGAAGTGGCATCACAAATGGTTAATCCCATACGATCTGTGGCAATCCAATCTGTATTTGGCACCCGCACCCCAGAAGTGGTCCCATTATAAGTAAACACCATATCCCGATTTGGGGTATGTATCAATGTGGGAATGTGTCCATATGGGGCATCGATAATTTGAAAATCCCTCAATTTTAATTGGTTTTTTATATCAGATGCCCACCCCGCCCCAAAACTTTCCCACGCATACACATCAACACCCCGTCGATCATGCAGCACCGACCACAACGCCATTTCCACCGCCCCTGTATCCGATGCAGGCACGATACCAATTTTATAATCGGCGGGTATACGCAATATATCACGGGTATATTGAATCACTTGCTTTAAGCGATTTTTTGCAACAGAAGAACGGTGCGAACGCCCCAAAGAATCAAGGTGTAAATGGCTTATATCCCATCCCGGATACTTGGCACACGGTCCCGAAGAAAAATTGGTGTATTTGGGTTTAACAGTCGGATGCAGCATCGTATATATCCCTTTTGAAAATATTAGTTACGAAAATCGTATACTATATTTACGATACTTATTTTACGATGTCAATAAAAAATTTACGATTCTTATATTTTTACCAATCATATAAAACATCAAAGGGAATTGCCTATGCCTTCTGTGTCGATTTTGGTGGTGTATTTCATATGTTCCATGGCGAAGGTTGAGGTTACATCGTATAAATCTATTTGCCCCACCAAATATTTATAAAATCTGTCGAAATGGGACAAGTCTTTTACTTGCACCTTTAATAAATAATCCCATTGCCCCGCCATGCGGTATGCCTCCATCACTTCGGGGATGGGCAATACGATTTTTCGAAAATGGTCAAGCCATTGTTGGTTATGTGCATTGGTGCGAATATTCACAAATACAACCGTACCACGATCGACCCTTGTGGCGTCTATTAACGCAACTTTGCCCAATATCACCCCCCATTCTTCCAATCGCCTGATACGGCGCCAACATGGGGTGGGCGACAGGTTAACCCGTTTCGATATATGATTTAATGGCAGGGTACAATCGCTTTGTAACAACGATAAAATTTTTAAATCTGTGTAATCAAGTTCCATTTTTTATGTTCCTTATCTTGTTATACCTTATAAAATATTTTTCTATTCCCTTTACAAAAATAAGTTTGTTTTAAAATATTTTTCTAAAAAAAACATATAATAAGAAAAATAATATCTTATTTTATCCCAAATGTAAATAAAAATTTACTTTTATAGCATTTTCTGAGAAAATAATACCTATACAATATATGGCACATTTTAAAAATAGAAAAAGAGACACGATTATGAATACAGAATTGACACAGCTTATCAACACTTTATCGGCTTTAAACCACATGCAGGACGCAACACAAGTCGGATCATTTTTACAACGGCACTTGCCCAGTGTGTTGCAAAACCCCAACCTGTTAAACGGTATTGATATGACCCCTGATATACACACAGGGTATGACAAAATAACACTTCACGCCCATACGGGTAAAAATCCATGGTCGGCACAAGTGCTTGTTTGGGCACCCCAAGCGATAACACCAATTCACAATCATAAATGTTTTTGTACCTTTGCCATGTACCAAGGAACACTAAGCGAAGACCGATACGATGCCAATGGCACATACAAATATACCATCGCATATACCACAGGGGAACTTGCATCGATGACCCCAGATGGCAATGATGTGCATCGCATGCGAAACACCACAGACGACATGGCAATTTCGTTACATTTTTATGGGATTAATGGCAAAATTGACAACTCCATTCGCACCATATTTGTGGATACAGATACACACAAAGTGGCATAATGTTGCATTAATTTTCCACCCGATTTTTACGAATAATATCCTTTTCTGCTTGGGTCAGGGGTAATTTTTCACTGAACTTAGGTTCCCTAACAATGCGCAGATTTATGTGATTCCACACATCGGCAACGGTCCGTTGCAAATGGGGCGATTGGGTTTGTAAAAATGCCAGTAGCAATTTTGCATTCGAATCACGGATACTGCCTGTGGCAAAGGGGGATAAGGTGGATTTTATATCCGTATAAATGGGGGTGTTGTCATGTGCATTATATGTGGCAAACATGCGTTGCAACACCGCCACAATATCAGGGGTCAAGCGTACCGCCCCCCCTTGTGGAACAGATCCATTTTGCAGGCTGTTATATGTATGGGTGTGGGCAATTTGTAATTCCATGGGATTTTTTCTAAACAGCCACTTTAAAGTTACATCCACCAATATTTCATGTTCAATCTGACTTAAATATCCCGATTCATTACCAAAATAGGCAAATATCTGTGCCATTTGTTGGGTATGAAAAGGGGATTTTTCCGCCCATAATTCGTATTGGTGAAAATACAAATGCACCAATTCATGTAACAAAGTCGTATGGTTGAAACCGTCAAACAAACGGATAAGATTTTCAGGGGGCAAGCCAAAATTTCTTGCCCGATATAAATATGTACCCTGTACCCGATGTAAATTGTGAATCGGCTTAGGTAAATTTGCCCCTGCGGTTTGTAACGCACGCATAATATCGGTTACATTTTTCCGTGTGGCAAGGGTCATCGCATCGATACCGTATTTATTTTGGGCATGAATATCAACACCAGCATTTATAAGGCTATTAACCATATTTAGACTGTTTTGTTGTACGCCAAACATTAACAAAGTACCGCCATTTTCATCCATATAATCCGTTTTGGCACCGGCATATAATAACATGCGTACCATTTTTGGGTTATTGGCTTGGATTGCCCAATACAAGGCGGGTCTACCTTTATATGCCACATTGACATCCGCTTTGCCAGCAATTAAGATTTTGGCAATATTCACCTTATCATGGTAAATGGTGGCAATTAAGGGGGCAACACCATTTTTATTCGTATCATTTAAATCCGCCCCCGCAACCACCAATATTTTTACCACAGTTGCATTTTTGTCATGCATCGCCCATTCCAAAGGGGTATTACCATTTTTATCGGTAATATTCACATGTGCCCCAGCGGAGGCTATGGCATTTATAATATGGGTATTATTGACCTGCATTGCCCATAATAAGGGCGGTCGTCCATCATCATTTGCCAAATTCACATCCGCCCCCACGGATATAAGTTTTTCCACAAGGGCAAAATTGTTTTCATAAATCGCCCAAATAAGGGGGGTGTTACCATCTTTGCCCTTGATATTTACATTTGCCCCCGCATCAAGGATTTGCTGTATCATCAGCATATCATTTTTTTGTACCGCTTTAATCAATGGGGTACGGCCACTGTCATCCCATGTGTTCATATCCGCCCAAGTGGCAAGCATTTTTATTAAAACTGTATTCTTATTATATAATGCCCAGTCCATTAAAGTATGTCCCCCCGCATCGGTAACATACACATCCGCCCCAGCAGATATAAGGATTTTGGCAATATCCGCATTGTCCCGTTGTACCGCCAACAATAAGGGGGTCATGCCTTTGTCATGAAGCGTATGCACACTTGCCCCAATAGTTATCAAATCCTTGACCATATCCACATTGCCCCGTTGGATTGCCCACATCAAGGCGGTGGTGCCATCGTCCCCTGTTTTATCTGGATCGGGTTTTGCTGATAATACCAACCGCACCATGTTGGTATTATCGTTATATGCGGCCCACAACAAGGGGGTATACCCAAACTTGCTATCGCCTGCGTTAATATCAAAATCGCCTTTCATAAGGGTGTGTACTTGTTGTATATCGTCCTTATACACAGCTTGTATAAGGGCATTGGTCGCCTGTGCCATGGGAACACACAGGACAAAAAAAAGACCAATGATAATATTGCGTATCTGTGCCATATATAATCGTTTAGGTTTAATGGATTGGTGTTTCAGAAGTATAGATTTTACAGATTTCATACCCATCCAAGCGGATTAGGTAATGGAATGTATACACCACTCATTATACACTAAAAATTAGCTATACCCAAGAATTTTATTACATTTTTGAAAATATTTTTCTTTAACCGTGGATTTTAAGCCGATGATTCTGTTTCATAAAGTTACGCAAAACATAAATCCTTACGGCACTGGATAAATTACCATCACGATTTTCATCTATTTCTGATAAAAGTTGTGCTGTACTTTTACCTTGGGCTTCGGCAATACCCACAAAAGCCCGCCAAAAAATATTTTCCAAGGTAATGGATGTGGCGTGCCCATTCAATACCACAGAACGTTTTTTAATATCGTTGTCATTTATCATTTTTCTTAATCCCCTTAAAATTTGTTATCAATTTCAGTGAGTTAACACCCTTATAATAGTAAATAAAGATAAACTATATGTCAAATACTTTTTTACTAACTATTTGTTTTTTGTGGTTTTTCACAAAAAATATACAAATATACGCAAAAAAATTATATCATAATACCATAATTAAGTAGCGTACTCATAAAAAGGGTTGTTTAATTTTTATATATTAGGAGATCAGAATATGGTACGCACTTCTACAATCTAAGAGTACAGCATAGGAAAAATAAGAAACTTTTACTATACCTTTAAAAATTCAGAGTACAGATTTTTGTTGTGCTAAAAATTCAAATAAGCGGGCAACGGCTTCTGCACCCGGGTCTATATTGCCTTTTAAGTTTTCAGCACTTACATACGATGCCCGTCCTGCTTTTGCTTTTAACATCAGGCTCGTTTTATTTGCCCCTTCACGGGCTGCCTTTGCGGCGTTATCTATGCCATTAGGTAAGTGTAATAATGCGGGTTCTAAGGCATCTACCATGGTGCGGTCGCCAAGATTTGCACCGCCTATTTCTTTCATGCGGTTTAGACCTGCCAGCAATGCTTTGTGATTTGCATGTCCATTGGATGCCGCCTCACCAGTTGCTGCAAATAAAATAGCAAGTAACACCCCTGATGATCCGCCCATGGTTTCGCTCAGTTCTTGACCAATGGCACGGTATAATTGGGTATGATCTGCTAGGGGCAAAGTATGCAAATTCTTAATTAAGGCATTTGCTGCACTTGCAAGAGTGCTGCCTGTATCCCCATCACCGGACTTGCTGTCTAAGAAGTTTAAATGTTCTTCTAAATCCACTAATACTTCACAACATCCCTGTAATAATTGTTTGGTGTCTTCGTGTGCAGAAGGTATGGATTTAATCGCTTTTATGCCATCGGGCAAATCAATAACTTCCACTGTACCAACCGATTGTATTTGTGGCCAATATATACATTGCGTTGGGCTTTCCAAAGCCTCAATATCCGCATTTGTGGCAGGATATAAAGATACAGAAAATCCATGCATATCCAAGGATGTTACCAGAGACGCAGGACCTATGATATAAGATAGATTCCCCCCAATAGAAGAGGTAACCAATTCATTGGCTATTATAGACATTTCCAAAGCGGAAGCACCCCCCAAATTATTAAGTAACGCAACATACTTTTTATCACTTTCCACATATGGTGTTAATTTTTCAACAACATCATGCATTGCGGTTTTAGCATTCTGATAGGGTAATTGTTTTACACCCGGTTCCCCATGTATACCCAAACCTAATTCGCACATATCCTCATAAATGCGTTCGTCATATTCTGATCCGGGAATTTTACAAGTTTCTAGTGCAATACCTATGGTCTTAATGTTTGGAATAATGCGTTTGGCGGTTTCTGTTATCTCGTCCAGAGATTTTCCTTGTTCTGACAATGCCCCAAGAATTTTATGTACAAACATTGTCCCAGCAATACCACGGGCTTGCGGAATATCAGGCAGTGCCACATCATCGCCTACTATCACCATATTAACATTTAAACCAAATACTCTTGCCCGTTCGGCGGCTAAGCCAAAATTTAATCTGTCCCCAGTATAATTTTTGACTATTAAAAGACACCCTGCATCCCCTGTAACCGCTAATATCCCCGCCAAAATAGCCTCCACCGATGGGGAGGCAAACACATCACCACACACGGCGGCAGTCAACATGCCTTTGCCTACAAATCCTGCATGTGCAGGTTCGTGTCCAGATCCGCCACCCGAAACAAGGGCGACCTTTGACTTATCAATGTCTTTACGCATAACAATCCGAATATGTGGGTATCCGTCTAATCGTACTAAATTACCACTGGACGTGGCAATCACCCCTTCAATGGCTTCTTGTACTATGTTTTCTTTGGCATTTATAAACTGTTTCATGTTTTATCTCCTGTTTACTTATATTTTATCACCATTACTGTCAAAAAAGTGTGGATTTTTCAGTGTTATTTTTACCACATCGTTTTGTTGCAAAGTCGTGTGTGCATCTGTAATAGTCACAATATCATGATTTTTAAAACGCAAGTGTAAATGGGTTTGATCGCCTAAGCGTTCTATTTTATGCACCTTAGTTTCATAAAGATTATCATCCCCTTGTATTATATGTTCTGGTCGTAATCCAATAAACTTAGCATTCTTTGGCATATTGTCAAAAAGGTTTGTCGGCAATATGTTAATATGTGGCTGTCCCAAACGACTGGCAACATAAGTACTATTGGGATTTTCATAAATTTCAACAGGGGTACCAAATTGTACCAACCTACCTTCCTTTAATACGCCGATGTGTGTTGCCATTGTCATGGCTTCAATTTGATCATGGGTTACATATAAAAGAGTTGCCCCTGATTTTTCTTGAATTACTTTTAATTCGATGCGTAAATCACTGCGTAATTTAGCGTCTAGTGAACTTAGGGGTTCATCCATCAAATAAATAGAAGGCTTTCGCACCAATGCCCTGCCAATAGACACCCGTTGCATTTCGCCCCCAGAAAGAGTCGTTGACTTATTGTCTAGTTTATGGGATATGCTCAGCATTTTAGCCACACTTTCAACAATTGCTTTAATTTCATCGGGTGATGTGTTTAATAAGGGCGATTTTAAGGGAAATTCTAAGTTTTCCCGAACTGTCAAATGTGGATACAATGAATATTGTTGAAATACCATTGCCACATTCCGTTGGGCAGGGGTTAAAATGTTCACATTTTCCCCATCAATGAATACTTCCCCTGTATCTGTTTTATCTAGTCCAGATATAAGCCTTAAAGTGGTTGTTTTGCCTGCACCTGTTGGACCTAATAGTACTACAAAAGACCCATTGGGAATTTTTAAATTTACATTATCAAGGGCTTTTACATCACCATACAATTTGGTTATGTTACGAATTTCAACCTCAGCCATGCTGCAGTACCTCTTTATTTTTTACAGATATGAATGCGTTTTGTGTGTTCGGATTAAACAAAGTCAGTGAAGCACTGTTTAATATCAACCCTGTAACATCGTCTATATTTACAGATATACTGTAACTAATACGGGCTTTTAGTGTACCAAAGTCTGTCTGTATTGTTAAAATTTGTGTAGTGCCTAGGTATTCTTTGGCAATCACCCTTCCCATAAGACCTGCTGATGGGTTAAGGGATACATGTTCTGGTCGAACGCCCAAAACAATATCACCAGAATACTTTTCCAGTTGCTCTGGAATATCAATGGAAATATTTTCCAAACATACAAAAGTGGAGCCAATATTAAAATCCCCATTGAATTTTAAAAAGTTCATTGGTGGGGATCCTAAGAAATCGGCTACGAACATGGTTGCAGGCCAATCATAAATATCTTGTGGAATCCCCACTTGTTCAACAACACCATGATTCATAACCGCAATCTTATCCCCCATTTGCATGGCTTCTAATTGGTCGTGGGTTACATACACAGTTGTTGCCCCAATACGGTTGTGCAGATTGCGTAATTCTTCTAACATATATTCACGAAATTCCGTATCCAATGCCCCCAAAGGCTCGTCCATAAAGAAGGCTTTGGGTTCCCGTACAATGGATCGCCCCAATGCCACCCGTTGACGATCGCCACCTGATAGCCCACCTATGGATTTTTTTAGTATATTTGTAATCCCTAAAATTTCAGCAATTTCACTTACACGCTTTTGGGTTTCTTTTTTCGATACACCTTGACTGCGTAAGGGATATGCAATATTTTGCCCCACCGTCATATGTGGATATAAAGCAAACATTTGGAATACAAAGGCAATATCACGATCCCGTGCGGTTTTATGGCTTACTTCTTCATCGTTAATAAATATTTTGCCAGAAGTCGGCATTTCTAAGCCTGCCATCATCCTTAGTGTAGTTGTCTTCCCACATCCAGAAGGACCAAGTAGCATAAAAAATTCGCCATCTTCAATTGTTAATGAGGAGGATTCTACGGCGGTAAAATCTCCGAACTTTTTACATAAATTTTCAATTTTTATTTGTGCCATATGATACCTAATTTTATATGTTATGATTTAAAATGACTTACTATGATGAACATTACTGTTCCTGTTAAGATAACAATAAATGAATATGTATACAAAAACATGGAAAGGGGTTGCATCAACATGACCACACCCAACATAATTAACACAGATGCCAACAGTTCCCATGTGGATCGTTTTAATTTTATTAAATCGTTTAAAAATTTCATCATTTTCTTACCGCCCCAAAAGTAATACCTTGCAACAGGTGTTTGCGTAATAAAATCGTAAATACCATGACTGGTACTAAAAACAAGGTTGCCCCCGCTGCTACCGCTGGCCAGTCTTTACCCCCAATGCCGATAATGGTTGGAATGAATGGTGGTGCTGTTTGGGCTTGTCCAGAAGTCAATAGTACCGCAAACGCATATTCATTCCACGCAAAAATCAAACAAAATATAGCAGTGGATGCAATACCTGTGCGAGCTTGTGGTAAAACGACCTTATAAAAGGCTTGAAATCTTGTATATCCATCAATCAAGGCAGCCTCTTCATACTCAAAGGGAATCTCGTCCATAAAGCCTTTTAATAACCAAACAGATAACGATAAATTCACCGCTGTATACAGCATAATCATACCCAAATGTGTATCATTTAATCCCAGTTGCCTAAACATTAAAAATATGGGAATAGACACCGCAATCGGGGGCATCATACGGGTGGATAAAATAAAGAATAATAAATCATCCTTTAATGGCACCCGAAAACGGGAAAACGCATATGCTGCCAAAGTCCCCAAAAACATGGAAAGTGCCGTTGATCCAAAACCGATAATAATAGAATTTAAAAATCTTTCCCCATAGCGGGATAACCCTGTAATTTTTTGTCCCCGATTGTGTACAATTTCTTCATACCACAAAGCATCTTCTGTCAATACCGCAGTTTTATTTAACACTTGTGTGCGGGTGGTAAATAAATTCACATACCCTTCTAATGAGGGTGAAAAAAGTACTTTGGGTGGATATGCAATAGAATCTTCGGATGTCTTAAAACCCGTTGCAAAAATCCATAATAAGGGTATCAGCGTAATCATTGCATACAACACGACCATAATTCCTGCGAACCACTTAGTACCTTTTTTGGGTTCTGTGACTGAATAACTCATTTTTCCTTTACCTTGTTAAGTGCTTTCACATAAATTGATGCCAATCCAAATATAGTTACGAACAGAATAATTGCATATGCTGATGCATACCCTGTACGCCATTTTTCAAAGGCTTCTCGTTTTAAGTCTATGGAGGTTAAAGTGGTAACATTCCCCGGGCCACCGCCCGTTAATTGTACAACCAAATCAAACATTTTGAAATTTTCAATACCTCGGAACAATACAGCAAGCATTAAAAAGGGTAATACCATCGGCACTGTAATAGTCCAAAACTGTCGCCACTGACTTGCTCTGTCCACTTCTGCTGCCTCGTAAATAGATGGTGGTATAGACCGTAAACCTGCCAAGCATATCAGCATAACAAACGGTGTCCACATCCAAGTATCCACAATAATAATCGCCCAGGGTGCCAAATGTACATCCGCAATCATCGAAAAATCATTGTCAGAAAAAGTGAAAAAATCTACAAAATAATTAAATAATCCGATTTGTGGTTGATATAGAAATGTCCAGAAATTTCCCACCACCGCAGGACTTAACATCATCGGTAATACAATAATCGTTGTCCACATATCATTGCCTCGGAATTTTTTATTGATTAAATAGGCCAAAGTAAATCCAATCAGCACTTGCAGTATAATTGTCCAAATGACAAAATGTGCCGTTGCCTGCATGGTTATCCATATGTCCGTATCGCCAAGTATGCGTTCATAATTGCGAAAGCCAATCCAGTCCACATCCTTATTAGGACGGTTTACCCTATAATTAGTAAAACTTAGAATAATTGTCCAAATCAATGGAAAAATGTTAATAGCCAACAGTAAAAGAATTGTTGGGGTAACAAACAGCCAAGCAATCCCTCTGTCAGATAATTTTTGAACATGGTTTATCAAAAATTTAGGCGTAATCGCCACCAGAAATTTTACAATATTATTGAGTATCATATGGCAAGACCCCTTTAAAAAGTTATAATAAGATATTTTACTAAATATAATACACCCTGTGAAAATAGGTAATACAATTTATTTATTTTCACAGGACATATATACAGTTTCTATCTTTATAGTTTGCCTTCGTCTTCAAATACTTCGATCCAATCTTCAACCAAAGAGTCTAGGGCTTGCTTAGCCGTACCTCGTCCAGCCACAATATAGTTATGTAACCGTTCTTGCATAGGTAGTAATAGGTCTGCAAATGCAGGTTCTGCCCAGAAATCTTTTACAATCGCCATAGAATCTGTAAAGGCTTGTGCATATGGTTGACTGCTGGTAAAGCCGGGGGCATCGACAACCGCTTTTAATGCAGAAAATCCACCAGCCTCATACCATTTTTGTTGAATATCTGGCTGTGCAAACCACTTGATATATTCAAGGGCAGCATCTTGCTTGTCAGAGTATGATACAACAGAAATACCTTGTCCACCCAATTGTGCAAATTGACCATTAGGTCCTTTTGGATTGGCAAAGTATCCAGTCTTACCACCACCCACATTGGCATCGACTTCTACACCGGGCCAAATGAAAGCAAAGTTCATTTGTAGTGCCACTTGACCAGACTTGTACGCATCGATGGCATCGCCCATGTACCAGTTCGAAGATCCAGGGGGTGTAGATGTATCGTACAACTCTTTATAAAACTCCAAACCTGCAACCGCACCATCAGAGTTTACCCAACCCTCCATGTCATAGGCTTTGTTCGGATTATTATATTCAAAACCATAGTTATACAACACATTGGTTGCCCCCATAGTAATACCTTCGGATCCCCGCTCGGTATAAATCGCCGCACCGTATACTGTTTTACCATCTATTTCCCGTCCTTGGAAGAACTGAGCAATGTCTTTTAATTCTTCAAGGGATTGTGGCACGCCTAATTCCCGCCCATATTTGGCTTTGTACGCTTCACGAATGTCTGGACGGGCAAACCAATCTTTCCGATATGTCCAACCCACTACATCCGCAAACGCAGGCAACGCCCAATAGTTTGGTGTACCTTTTGGCCATTCTGAATACCCTGTTACCGTTGCAGGGATAAAATCTGACATGCTAATGCCTTCTTTATCAAAGAAATCATTTAGCTTTACATAATGACCACTTTCGGCACCACCCCCAATCCATTGGCTGTCACCAATCATTAAATCACATAACTTACCCCCAGAATTTAATTCATTTAACATACGATCGGCAAAGTTCGTCCATGGCACAAACTCAAAGCTCATATTATGCCCCGATTTTTGTTCGAAATCTTTACTTAATTCAACTAGGGCATTTGCGGGATCCCAAGATGCCCAACACAAAGTTAGGTCTTCTGCAGCAACACTGGTATACATAGCAGATCCCATTGCTATCCCAGTAAGTATTGATAGATGTTTTTTCATAAGTATCTCTCCTTCATATGATATGTTGATAACATTCTACTTCAATTACAAATATTGTATTTGATATTCGTGCGTCTTTTCACTATATTTTTACTAAAAAAGTTTTAAATTTTTTGATAATTTATCGCTTTTTATTCAAAAATGATACACGCACATTATTACTGTATTTAGATTTATATCGTTTGTCAACCCTTTTTCTTGATTTTTAAAAAAAATGTGATATATCATAATGTAATCAAGACAAATTATGTTTAAAAATCAAGAAAGATATAGGTATGCGTATTACAACAAAAGATCTTGCGGAACACTTAGAACTAAGCCGTGCTACCGTAGACAGAGTTTTGAATAAACGGGGTGGGGTCAGTGACAAAACTGTACAAAAAGTATTGTCCGCAGTGGAAGAACTGGGGTTTAAACGCAATACATTTGCCTCAAATCTAGCCCGTAACAAAATTTATCGTTTTTTGTTTTTATTACCCGATCATCATGGGGAGTTCGTTACTGAAATTAGCAAAGAAATTAAAGAATTATCAGCATCATTTAAAGCTGATAATATCGATATTTCGCTTAAACTTTTCTCTATTGATAACCGTAATGAAACGCTGAAACTTTTATCAGAAATCACCTCTGAATCATGTGATGGTGTGGCCATTATGTCCCCCGATTCGCCTCGTATTCGTGATGCACTATCTCGTTTAGAAGAAAGTGGCGTAAGTGTCGTCAGATTTATATCTGGAAAAAGTGTTGATTCTGTTGGCATCGATAACTACTCAGCTGGGGCAACTGCTGCACGCTTATTGGGGAATTTTTGTAAACCACACACAGGTCATATCCTTGTGGTATCCGAAGATATTAAATCAGGGGACAGTGTAAAACGCAGAAATGGTTTTGATAATACAATGCAATCTTACTTCCCTAATTTAAAGATATTACCCACTGTGGAAACCTATAATGATTCCAACAAAACTACACAAATATTTTCTAATATAAATGAAAATAACTATAACATAGTTGGAATTTATATATTGGGGCATGAGGCCGCTCATGTACTTACGACAATAAATCAGTATGAAAAATTCAAAAATACCATAATAGTAGCACATGAAAACACCCCAACCACCATAGATAACTTAAAACAAGGCACCATAGATGCCCTAGTAACACATCGCACCATAGATGTATTATTTAACACCATCAAATTATTAAAAGAACAATGCGATAACAGTCAAGACTTGGATGCAATAAAGGATATTAATATTGAAATCTTGCTAAAAGAAAACTTACCTATAAAGAATAATTAAAAAAAAGCCTGTACTATATTTGTGATGTTCATAAATAAAATATGTTATGTTAGGTATCTATGCTAGCCCCTAATATAAGGTGCAGTTAAATATATAATTCCCGATTTTTAAGGACACACATATGCACACACATTTTCTGACTTTGATTCACCCACAAGGTTTATCCGATACGGACGATAGTATACAGCACGCTTTGGATATAATCGCATATAATGGGGCGACGCATGCGTATACTGTCCGCCTATCAGATACGGCAATGGATATTTTATTTACATATACAGGGGCGGGTTTTTCGGTATCAGATCTACGCCCCATAGTGGATTGTGGAATCGGATTGATTGCCCATCGTCCCAAAAAAATATTTGTATCCGATATGGATTCCACCATAATTGCCCATGAAACACTGGACGAAGTCGCCAATTATTTGGGATTGGGCGAAAAAATATCCAAAATTACCACTCGTACCATGATGGGGGAATTAAACTTCGAATCGTCCCTGTGTGAAAGGGTGCGATTGTTGGCAGGCAAGCCCCACAACGCCTTTGATGTGATACACCAAAGACTGGATATAAATGCCGGGGCACATACCACTTTACGCACCTTAAAAAAACAAGGTATCAAAACCGCTTTGGTGTCAGGGGGATTTGATACCACCGTAAATTTGGTGGCACAGAAACTGGGATTTGATTATGGATATGCCAATACATTGGCGGTGCATAATGGCAAAATTACGGGCTATCTTATGGGGGATATTGTAGGGGCAAAAACCAAACAACACATTTTGTCTGCGTTGTGTGCAAAATATAACACAACCCCTGATTTTGCCATTGCCATTGGCGATGGTGCAAATGATATACCCATGATACGAATGGCGGGTATGGGCATCGGATATATGGGCAAACCGATTGTACAAGCACAAGCGGATTTTCAAATCAATCTGACCGATTTGACCAGTGTTTTATACTTTATGGGGATTAAGCAAATGGATTTTTGCTAAGTATATATATTTTACATGCATGCTTGACCACATTCTCCCGCTTTTTCCCTATACATACAACTTGTGATATAATTTGATAATATTTTTTACTACTTGAAAAAAAAAAAAAATCTCTGTATACTTTATGGTGTGGTGCCTGTTGGGGCGTGTTTGAGTGCATGTTTTGGGGCACCTTGTAGGGGGTTATATCAGGTATCTTTTTGGGGTATCGTTGCCCTTTGTGTCCACACTGTGTATAGGGCATGGTGTGGTGTTGGTTTGGTTTATGTATCATTAAGGATAAAACACATGCACATCAAAAAATCTTTACTTGCAACGGCTAGTGTTATTGTACTGGCATATGCGACACCTGTATTCACCGATGATACGGACAAGGTGGTAACTGCCACGGGGAATATGTTTATCGATACGATTAACAAAAGGGGTATTTTTGAATGGATAAGTGGCGGGGTCGGCTATACAGATAAAACCCTAAATTGGGATATTACGGCTTTTAGCAATCTGTCAGAGACAAAAGACACAGTTACATATGTGCAAACTTCTTATAATCGTCAAAAGTCAGTGAATCGATTAAACTTGGGGTTGGGCTATCGCAAGCGTATTGATACGACAGCTGACCCGTTAATTGTTGGGGTAAATGCGTTTTTTGATAGCAAGGATGGGACGAAAGATATACTTACTTTTAAGGCATCGGACACCTTCCAACGGTTTAGTGTGGGGGCGGAACTGAAAACCGCACAATTTGACATGGCGGCAAACCTATATCGTCGCATTGGTAATAATATTATCGATGATAAAAAGGTATTACAAGGCTGGGATATAACGGCTAAGGGCAGTATGCCCCGTTATGAGCAAGTGTCTGTGGGGGTAAATACCTATAGATTCGACGGGGTTGGGGATACGGTTGTTAAGGGCAATAAACTGATTGCCGAATTTACCCCCAATGCGATGGTAACAGTACGCGGGGAATATGACAAGCCTAGTGGCAAATCGGCACAGACCGATATATCGGTCGATTTTAAATTGGCATTTGGTAAAAGTATTCAAGACCAATTAAAATCTGCCTCTGTATCGGGTACAGATAGCGTATGGCACAAACGCTATGACAAGGTGGAAAGGCACTATGATATTAAAACAGCGGAGGTACAGGAGGCACAATCCGCCCCCACATTAGGCACCGCTATCAGCAGTACAGATTTGGCAACAAACAAAATTAGTGGGGGCGATGGTACAGCGGAAACATCCGCATACACCCTCCAGAATGGTGAACAATACGATGTTGAGGACTTTGTTGGCGACATTCCCGATACCCTTAAAACCACAGGCGGGGTGATTGATCCGACTAAAGTTACGGTAAAGGTGGAACAAGTCGATGGCGATGGGGAAAAAGGCAAGGACTATGAACTGTACGCTAGCGATGGTACGGTTATAAGTTTATCGGAAATTACTGCAGATAGTAAATTCACAGATATAGCGGGGGGCAAAGCCGCCACCTTAAAACTTACATACAGTGCCAGTGGATTTGAAGATCGGGTTGTATTCGTAAAGGCAATAGCCATCAGCCAAATCGGTAGCGTCCTATCCGATTCGGATAAAGTGAGTAACACTATTACAGGGGGGGATGGCAGCAGCCAAGCCACTGCGTATACTTTAACCAATGCACAGACATATGATGTTAAAACCTTTATTGGCACTGTGCCGACCGGGGTAACGCCGACAGTTACAGCAGAAAGGGTTTCAGGCACCAGTGGTACGGACTTTCAGTTTAAAAATGGGGGATCAGATGTTACTGTTGGCAATGCAACCTACACCAGTACACTGGAAGATAAGGCGGGTGCGGGTGCAGCGGTGATCAAATTGACATATAGTGCGGCGGATTTTACCGATCGGGTTGTATATGTTCAGACCAATGGTGCGTTTGCAGGTAGTTTGACGATGGCAGATTTTGTTATCCCGTATGCAGCTGGGACTGCGACGGTAAGCAGTGCCGATATACTGGGTAAATTAACCGTATCCGGCAGCCAAACACAAAAATCCGATTGGACAATTAAGAGCCTAGCAGATACAGATAGCCATGCAAACCTTGCCATTGATTCGGGTGGAAAGAGTATGACCATATCAGGGACCATATCCACCAAAACAACTGTAACTGCTGTATTCGAACATCCTGAGTATGCGGATCAGACCAAAACCTTCGAACTGTCCACAGGTACGGGTACATTGGGGGGAACGCCTACGGGATTATCGGGTAAATGGGGCAAAACTTTTACCGTGGATTATAAGGTAAAGGATTCTGATACGGTCGGGGATGTTATGGTACCCTTTGATACAAGTGCGGATTTCACCTTTTCTATTGTTACGGGTAATGTGCCAAGTGATGCACCGTCGGGGACAAAAGCAACCACGACCGGTATCCTTGACACATCAAAAACAGCTATTAACGCCAGTACTGGGGCGATTGATGGGACGGCACTGACCAAATCGGGTGACCTGTTGGTAAAAATTGTGCGGAAAGCCAAAGGGGGATTGCCCGAACTCACAGCATATGAAAATATCACGGTGAATAAGCAAGTACTGGGTACGGATGTAACGACAATCCCGACCATATCAAATGGTGGGGACAATACATGGAAAACCGGCAATGCCAAGTTTGACCTAACCTATAGCAATTTACCGGGTGGTCTGGCGGCGAATGCGTTTACATGGGGTGTTGCCAAAAAGTCAGGGGCAGAACCCAGTGGCACATTAGCCATCGACAGCGATGGTAAAATCAGTGGGGCAACCTCCGCCGGTACAGTGGTGATTACCTTGACCGCCAAGGGGGATAAATACAGTGGCAGCTTGACTTTAGCCGACTTTGCCATTGCCAAGCAAACGGGGACAGATACCCTAAGCATGGCGGATCTTGTCATATCGTATGAGTCTGGGGATAGTGATAGAACAGTTACCACCGCTGAGATATTTGGGCAATTATCTGTATCCAGCACAGGTACGGCACAAACGCAAGCATCGCAATGGACATTGGTAAGTGTTGCCGATACGGATAACAATGGCGATCTTGCGGTAACTGGGGGCGGCAAGACCCTAACCATATCCGGTGAGATCACCACCAAAACCACCGTAACCGCCGTATTATCACACCCTGCGTATGCGAATAAGACCGTTGCACTTGCATTGTCGACGGAGCCATGGAAGATAAGTACAGGGGGGCGTACTGGGTCAGGAAAATGGGGTAAATCATATACTACGGATTATAAGATAAAATCTCCTATTGGGGGTCAAACATTTAAAATATCTGACAACGATTTCACCTTTTCGATTGTGGCCGCCGGGGGTGATGATGGCAGTGGCAAAACCCAAACCACATCAGGTATTCTCGATACATCAAAAACAGCGATTAACGCCAGTACCGGGGTGATTGATGGGTCAGCACTGACCAAATCGGGAACCTTATTAGTAAAAATTGTCCGCAAAGCAAAAGGAAGTATAGATGCGGTTACGGAATATCAAAACTTTACGGTTAGCAAACAAGATAGCAGCGACCACCCCAGCTTTGCGGTTACTGCCGGGGCTATTGCATGGAACGCCAATAGCCAAACCGTTTCGTATACGGAAAATGCCAACAAACCTGCGGGCATCAGTGCTAGTCCCACATACACCTTGACAGCATCGGGGACAACAGCGGGGGTTACCTCAGGGGCGAATGCTATCACCGTAGCGTCGAGCGATGGTAAGATTGGCAAAACCACTAAGGGTGGGGTGGTAAAAGTGTTGGTTACCTATCCCGCCAACGATAAGTATGAAACGATTACCAAAAATATCGATGTCACTGTCAATAAGCAAGCGGGTACAGGGGCATTGACTATGGGGGCTATTGTGATACCGTTTGGGGCAAGTGACAGCAGCAAACCGGTAACTGCTGCCATCATAACAGATAAATTAACTGTCCCCAGTAGTTTAGGGGTAAAATCGGATTGGACCTTAACAGGGCTAAGCAAGAAAGATGCGAATAGTAATATTACCATTGATACAGGCGGCAAGAGCCTCACCATAAGCGGGGCTTTCACCACCAGTACAACGGTTACGGCTACTTTCGAAAGCGATAAATACGCCACTCGGATCGCTGATTTTGAACTGTCGACCGGTGCGGGGACATTAAGTTCTGGCACCCGTACAGGATCAGGAAAATGGGGGAAAACCTTTACCACTAATTATAAGTTAAAAACTTCTGATACAGTGGGGGAGGTGTCCAGCACATTCAATCTTAATACAGATTTCACCTTTTCGATTGTGGCACCTGGTACGGCTATAACGGGTTTCACATCGACCACTGATGGTCTTGTAAATGGTCAATTAACAGGGGCGATTGACGGCAAAACCGGGGCGATTTTTGGGAACAAACTGACAAAATCAGGGAAATTGTTAATAAAAATTGTCCGTGCGGCAAGGGGCGGATTGCCCGCATTAACCACATATCAAAACTTTGATGTTAGCAAACAGGTATTGGGTACAGATGTGACCACCCGTCCAGCGGTGACAACAGCGAGCAGTGAAGATGGCAAATGGAAAGCCAGTGGCGGTAAAATTAACCTACGTTATACTCTGCCGGGCGCTACGACCCCATCGGATTATAGTTGGGGTGTCAAACCGGCAACATCAGGGGGGCCCAGCGGTACCTTAACGATTGATGCCAGCGGTGATATTAGTGGTGCAACCTCTGGCGGTACAGCGGAAATCACCATCACTGCAAAAAGTGATAATAAAAAGTATTCTGGGGCGATCCGTACAGTGGACTTCGCCATTAAAAAGCAAACAGTGGCGAACAATACCCTAACTGTGGCACCTCTTGTTGTAACATATGCACAGGGTACTAAAACGGTAACTGCGGCGGATATACTGGGTAAATTATCCATAACAACAGGGAGTACCAAAAACGATTGGACTGTACAAAGCCTAGCGAATACGGATAGTAACACGAAAGTTACTGTTAATGGCAAGACCCTGAACATATCAGGGGCAATCCCCACCTCTACAACCATTACAGTTGTATTTGAAAGCACCAAATATACGGATGTGACAAAAACCTTTGAACTGTCGACCCGGGCGGTGCAGGTGATTGATGGCACCCCGACGGGATTAAGCGGTAAATGGGGCAAGGGTATGGTGACCCCGGATTATAAATTAGACCTTACAGATCAAGGTCAATCCTTTGTTAAGGCAACGGATTATACCTTCTCAGTTGTGCCTAGTAGCGATGGGGGTAAAGGGGGTAAGGACGCCACCACTGCGGGTATTGTTACCAGTGGGCAAAATGCTATACATAACACCAAAACTGGTGCTATTGACAGCAGCAAGCTGATCAAATCGGGTAAGCTGCTGATAAAGATTGTACGGGCGGCAAAAGGTGCAGTCGCCGAGGCGACAGAATATGTCAACTTTGATGTCACCAAGCAAGTATTGGGGACGGATGTAACCACCGCCCCAGCGGTGGCAAAAGCAACCGGTGAAGATGGCAAATGGAAAGCCAGTGGCGGTAAAATTAACCTACATTATACTTTGCCGGGCGCTACGACCACATCGGAGTATAGTTGGGGTGTCAAACCGGCAACATCGGCGGGACCCAGCGGTACCTTAACGATTGATGCCAGCGGTGATATTAGTGGGGCAACATCGGGCGGTACAGCACAAATCACCATAACCGCAAAAGACAACAACGCAAAATATAGCGGGTCGATGCGTACAGCGGACTTTACCATTGCCAAGCAAGTATTGGCGTCGGATGTAACCACCCGTCCAGCGGTGGCAACAGCGACCGGGGAAGATGGTAAGTGGAAGTCGAATACCGCTACCAAAATTGCCTTAAATTACACTTTACCGGGTGGTACAACCGCATCGGAGTATAGTTGGGCAATAGACAAAAAATCCGGGGCGGAACCCAGCGGTACCTTAGCCATTGACCAAACCAATGGGCATATTAGTGGGGCGACATCCGCTGGTACGGCGGAAATCACCATTACTGCCAAAAGTGGTAACAAAAAATACTCTGGGTCGATTCGTACAGCGGACTTTACCATCGCCAAGCAAACGACAACAGATTCGTTGACGATGGCGGATCTTGTTATATCCTATGCGTCTGGGGATGGGAATAGAACGGTTAGCAGTGCTGAGATACTGGGGCAATTGTCTGTATCTGGGGGTCAAACCCAAAAATCTGAGTGGACACTGGTAAGTGTCGCTAATACAGATAATAATGGCGACCTTGCTGTTAGTGGTGCTGGCAAAACCCTGACCATATCCGATGCGATTACAACCAAGACGACTGTAACTGCGGTATTGGCACACCCTGCGTATGAAAATAAGCCTGTTCAGTTTGAATTGTCGACGGAGCCGTCGAAGATAAGTACAAGCGGTCGTACTGGGTCGGGCAAGTGGGGAAAAACATACACCACAGATTATAAGTTAAGATCTTCGGTGGGGAGCGTAAACTTTGTAGCAAGCGATTATACCTTTTCGATTGTGGCAGCTGGCGGCGATGATGGCAGTGGCAAACCCCAAACCACCACTGGTATTGTTGATGGTAATGATTATACAGGGGCAATTAACATCAGAACCGGGGCTATTACTGGAACCAAGTTAACCAAATCGGGGACCTTGCTGATAAAAATTGTCCGTGCCGCCAAAGGGACAGGGGCAGCAAGAGTAGATGCGGTTACGGAATATCAAAACTTTACGGTAAGTAAACAAGTGTTGGGAACGGATGTAACCACCGCCGCAGCGGTGGCAACAGCAACCAATGAGGATGGCAAATGGAAAGCGGATACTTCCACCAAGATTAATCTGAGTTATACCTTGCCGGGCGGGACAACCGCATCGCAATATAATTGGACGGTGGATAAGAAGGCAAGCGATGCCCCGGATGGGACACTAGCCGCTGATGGCAATGGTAATATCAGTGGGGCAACATCCGCTGGTACAGCGGAAATCACCCTTACTGCCAAGGGCGATAACCCGAAATACTCGGGGTCGATGCGAACAGCGGACTTTGCCATTGCCAAGCAAAGTCTTGCGGATAGTACTAAGCCGACAATTACCAGCACAAACAGCAAATGGAAAGATAATGGGGGTAAAATCCCATTGGTATTTGCAGGATTGCCTAGTGGCACAGCGTTTGGGGATTACACTTGGACAGCGGCAGGTAAAACAGGCGATAGTCCCGATACAATTGCGGCGGGTTTAAAAGTCGAATCAGATGGTTTAACGGGGGCCACATCGGGCGGTACAGCAAGTATTACCATGACCGCAAAAGCGAGCAACAAAAAATACAGTGGCAATGTGAACCTAGCGGACTTTACTATTGCCAAGCAACAGTCCAGCGACCACACGGGCTTTGCCGTATCTGCCACCGCTATTGCATGGGCAACCGCCAGTACAGCCGTATCCTATACAGAGGCAAACAAGCCTGCGGGTATTAGTGCCCCCACATACACGTTGATACAGGCGGGGACAACCGCCGGTACTTTGGCGGCGGATGGGCACGGTTCTGTGGAGGTGGCGTCTGCGGATGGCAAAATTGCAAAAACTGTGCGCGATGGGGTGGTAAAAGTGCGGCTTACATATGCGGCAAACAGCAAGTATGAAGCTATGACTAGGGATGTAAATGTAACCATCAATAAGCAAACAGCGACGGGGACGCTGAAGGTAACCAATCTGGATATAATTTATGTCTCCGGTACCAAAACGATACGAACCGCCGATGTGATAAACAATTTATCGATAACGGGGGGTACAAGTGTCAAAGGCGATTGGACCCTAAAAAGCCTGACAGATACGGATAGTCATGCGAACCTTGCCATTGATTCGGGTGGCAAGAGTATGACCCTATCGGGTCCCATTGGGGCGGGGACAACGGTTAGTGCGGTGTTTGAGAGCGTTAAATATACGGATACAACCGCCAGTTTTGAAGTGTTCACCAGCTTAGGGACATTGAGTACAGGCACCCGCACCGGATCCGGCAAGTGGGGACAAAAATATAGCACAGATTACAAGTTAAACACTGCTGATTTGGGCGAAACATTTACCACAGGTGCCAGTGGCGATTTCACATTTTCCATTGTCCCCAGCAATAATGGGGATGCAGGCACCGGGCTGACACCCACCACCGCAGGGATTGTTGCCATTGGGCAAACGGCGATTGACAGCAAGACCGGGGATATCGAAGGGACAAAACTGACCAAAGGGGGGACACTGTTGGTAAAAATAGTCCGTGCGGCAAAAGGGGGATTACCCATACTGACCGAATATCAAAACTTTACTGTGGCTAAGCACAATGCGGATGACCACAAAGACTTTGTGGTACTTGCCTCTGGCATAAAGTGGGCGGCGGCGAGTACAGATGTCATATATGCAGCGGCAAACCCGCCTGCGGGTATTGGCACCGCCACATATACACTGATGAATACGGGGACAACCGCCGGTACTTTGGCGGGGGCTGTGGGGTCTGTGGCGGTGGCGTCGAGCAATGGTGCCATTGCAAAAACCGTTCGCAGCGGGGTGGTAAAAGTTAAGGTTACCTATGCGGCAAACGATAAATATGAACAAATTATCAGAAATGTAAATGTGCCGATTCAACGGCAAGCGGCACCGGATGTATCGGGACATACGGTTACCTACACAGCCGCCGCATGGGGCAATGTAGTTACCCCAACACATACCGGCATGCCACAGGTGGCGGGAACAGATGTATACACCCCCACATATACACGCAAATCATCGACAAATGGGGGTAGTGGTGTAGTAAATATAGAAGGTATAGTGGAACTTAATGGTACTATATCAAGAACCAAAAATTCCGGCACCATAACCGTAACAGTTGCATATCCCCAAAATGTACGCTATGAAGCGGCAACTGCACAAGATGTAACCGTAACAGTACAGCGACAATCACAAGATGCAAAGGTTAAAACAGGACATACCACTTGGAGTACAGGCAGAAATGGTACCCCGATATTTCATGGTGAAGGTCTTATCAGTATTTACGATGCATTAGAAAATATCGACGGTGATATCTTTACCCAGAAGCATGTTTCTATAACTGTCGAAGATGCAGCGACTGGTTTATCATCTGGTGCAAGATATAGTAATTCTGCTGCTTCTATAACAAATACTGATTATGCATTCGCATTCAATTTCCCAGCATCACGGATAACAAAATCTGAGGCAATAAGCGAGATTGGTGCTGGTAGAGATGTATCTTTATGGTTACGGAGAACTGCAACTGCAAACAGAGCCGTAAAGATCACATTTACTTTTGCTGAAACAACCGATGGTAAATATGCCGCAGGGGCAGCCCCTCTTGTTACATACTGGCGGACAAGAACAGGAAGGTAACACCCCTTTTTTGATATATGCCTATATCATACAACAATATATATGGTTTATACCCCCATTAGGCATTCGACATGTCCGCCATACTGCGACATAGGTTTACGATACTTTGGCGTTTCTTTTGGTCGCTAATATTATAATACACCCGTACCAATTCAAGAGTTTCCCGCTTTACCAATGGGTTGCCTTTGATTTCCGGAAGTTTTTCGTTTAAACCAGACCGTAGCCGTGGCGATTGTTTCATTACCGTTTCAGGCATTTTGTTAAAGAAATATTCGATTTCGATGTCCAAAACGGAGGCTATGTCCACCAATCGGGAACAGGAAATACGATTCTTGCCCCGTTCATACTTTTGTACCTGTTGAAAGGTAATACCCAACATCTCCGCCAATTGGGTCTGGCTTAGCCCCAATAAAATACGACGTTCACGTAATTTTAATCCCACATGCATATCCACAGGATTGGGAATGCCGGGACGGCCCGCAGGAATAATATTTTTTGCTTTTTCCATGGTTTTATATCACTTTTTCCTAATTGAATGGTTTATTTTAATAATGCAATACGCTATGTAACGATTACATTTTAATAAAACACACATATATAGCATAGCCATAAATACCACATACACAGGAAAAAATAAGGGTTTTTGCTATTTTAAGAGTAATCTATTATAGGTAAAAATACTTATAATTGTTATACATATCCCCCAATATACGCCCCACATATACGCAAAAGCCGGATATAAAAAAGGGCGTTATCCAAAAAACGCCCCTTTATGTTTGTAAAATATGTGGTTATAAGTCGTTTAAGATTTGGCGTAATTTATCCGCCGCATCATTGGAAAACATACGGTCGTATATAATGGTTTGGGTGTTGGCGGCGGCCGCATCATAAAACGCATTATTTAATTCAGGTTTTTGTGTCAAAGATTGACCATCAAAGGACACGCCAATGGTTGCCCCCTTGTTCATAGAATATGTATGGATCGATGTGCTTAGGGAAAATGCCTGTCCATCGCCCACTTCACCAACGGCTGCATCCAAGCCCGCTTCCACCTTAAATTGACGTTGTAACAAATTTTCCAATGCCCTTTGGCTTTGGATAACTGTGATAATGCTGTTGGCAGAAGCCCCAAATTGTAATCCAAATCCTGCTTTGGTGGAACCGTAAAACGAGGGGTACGACCAATTATTATTGTCATTGCGTACCAACAATACACCATTACCCCCACCAACACCGAAAAAGAAGCTGGCTTTTAATAAGGATGGAAATATAATTACCGCTTTGGCAGTGCTCAGTTTTTGCTTTAAATCTTCATAAAACACATATGCGTTGGCTTTTTGTAGCATAAAATACGCATCAGACACCAATTTGTTTGCCTGTGATGCAAATTTACGCTTATCCGCATCGGACAATGCACTTTTTTTCGCTATCACCCGTTTTGTAGTATTTTCCCCCAATTTTTTTTCCGATGTGCCCACCACTTGTTTGTTATTCCCCCCCACTTCAGTAATGGTGATTTCATCCAAATCAAGCACTTCTATGGTGCCTTGTTTTACATTTGCGGTCCCATAAAAAGGCACACATAACACCCATACACATATGGTGCTTTTTACTGTTTTTATAGCTGGTATTTTCATGTTGTTTCCTATGATTAATTATATAGTATCAATATCCTTGCTTTAAAATATACTCTTTTTGTGATATATTTGCAATACTATAAATACAATTCCCATAAAATAATATATAGGGTGTATTATATACTGTATTGTGGTTACATATTTTTACTTAGGGATCGAACATGGGGGATATTATACCCATTATTGCCATTGATGGAACGGCGGGGTCTGGCAAAGGGACTTTGGCACAACACTTGGCACAACATTTACATTATGGACACTTGGACACGGGAAAGTTGTATAGGGGGATTGCGTACTTGGCAACAACCGCCCATACGGATACAACCGATGTCTGTGCCATGGTGGGATTGGTGGATAAAATTACACCGCACATCTTGGCACATCCGGCTTTAACCAGCAACCCCATTGGCAACATGGCATCACAGGTGGTGTCGCGCATACAAGCGGTGCGGGATGCGTTATTTGAATATCAACGCACTTTTCCCAATCGATGTGCACAAAATGGATATTTAGGGGCGGTTGTCGACGGACGGGATATTGGGTCGGTTATCTTTCCCGATGCCCCTATAAAATTTTTTGTAACCGCCCATATACGCACCCGTGCAAAACGCAGATTTGCCGAGCTGTCCCCCCATAATCCAGACTTAAAATTTGGAGATATATTATCAGATTTACAAACCCGTGACCATCGGGACAGCACCGCAACAGTGGGACGATTGATACAAGTCCCCAATAGTATTTTTATTGACACCACCCATAGCTCCATCGAACACATGGTAAAACACGCCTTATTACATGTAAAAAAACATATAAAAAGTCATTAAAATGCTTGCTTTTGTTATGATTTTCTGATAAGTGAGTACCAACAAACCTGCAACACCGCAGGGTTGATGCGTTTTTTTGCGTGCGTACCACCGCATAAAAACGGTGTGTATATATGGTACAGACCTGCTGCACTTACCTATGTTTGTCGATAACAAATACGCAGTATGGCAATTCGAAAGTAAAATTTTTATGACAAAAGAATCATTTGCAAGCCTGTTTGAAGAAGTACAAGGTATCACCGATATTGTGGGTACCGTTGTTACAGGTACGATTATTAGATTAACCTCCGAACACGCTATTGTTGATGTGGGCTTAAAATCAGAAGGACGGGTGGCATTAAAGGAATTTGCCGTTTCCGGTACCATTCCCGAATTGAATGTGGGCGACGAAGTGTCCGTATTCGTGGAACGTATGGAGGACCGCAATGGGGAAGTAGGCATTTCACGGGAGCGGGCAAAACGGGAAGAAGCATGGGAAAAAGTTACCGAATTATTCGAAGACAAACAACAGGTCGAAGGCGTTATTTTAGGGCGTGTAAAAGGCGGTTTTACCGTGGATATTTTGGGGGCGGCGGCATTCTTGCCGGGGTCACAAGTGGATGTACGGCGGATACAGGATATGGATTCGCTTATGAACACCCCCATTACCTTTGAAATTTTAACAATGGACAAAGTACGGGGCAACATCGTTGTATCCCGCCGTTCTATTTTGGAAAAAGCATCGGAAGAAGAACGGACAAAATTGATGGAAAATATCAAAGAAGGCGATATTATCGAAGGGGTAATAAAAAATATCACAGGATATGGTGCGTTTGTCGATTTGGGCGGTATCGATGGGTTGCTGCATGTAACCGATATATCTTGGAAACGCATTTCCCATCCATCGGAAATATTGACCGTCGGGGAAAAAGTACAAGTACAAGTTATCCGCTTTCACGAGGGTACAAAACGCATTTCATTAGGTATCAAGCAAATGGGCGAGGACCCTTGGGAAACAGCCCGCACCAAATACGCACAAGGGGAAAAATTTACCGGTAAAATTACCAACATAGCCGATTATGGTGTGTTTGTGGAGCTGGAAGAAGGGGTGGAAGGATTGGTACATGTGTCTGAAATGTCTTGGACCAAGAAAAATGTACACCCCGGCAAAATCGTATCGATGGGTCAAGAAGTACAAGTGCAAGTATTGGAAATCAACCAAGAAAAACGCCGTATTTCCCTGGGTATCAAGCAATGCCAAGAAAACCCATGGAGCGTAGTGAACGATACATTCGCATCAGGTACTGTGTTGGAAGGAAAAATTAAAAATATTACTGAATTTGGTATCTTTATCGGCATTACCGATGATATTGATGGCATGGTACATATGTCGGATATTTCTTGGAAAAAATCCAACGAAGAAGCCTTAACAGAATACAAAAAAGGTATGGTTGTCAAAGCGGTTGTGCTGGGCATAGATATGGAAAAAGAACGCATCTCCTTGGGTATCAAGCAACTGACCGATAACCCATCAGTCAAAACCCGTGGTAGGGATGTATCGAAATATAAGAAAAATGATGTGGTAACCGCCACCATTGTCGATGTAAAAATTGCCGGCTTGGATGTTGTGGTGGGTGATGGCGTGCCTGGATTTATCAAAAAAGTGGAATTGTCCGTGGAAAGATCGGAACAACGCACCGACCGTTTTGCCATTGACGAAAAAATTGATGCACTTATCACCGCTGTCCACCGTAAAGATGGACAACTGAACCTGAGCGTAAAAGCCCTTGAACAAGCACAAGAACGGGAAGCAATGGAACAATATGGTTCCGCTGATTCCGGGGCAACACTGGGCGATATTTTGGGTAAAGCCTTAAAAAAATAACGGCTAATCCGATATAGTATTAATACTGCGGAAAGTTTCCTTGTATGGGGGATTTTTTTGCATTTTTGTTATTGTATAATATATACATGTATGTTATACAAAAAGGCATGTGAATGTTTTGAGATAATGGCTTTATTGTTATATCTAATTAAGCCTGAAAAGTATGGGGGCATATCACCCCACCCTGCAATATGCCCCCATACCCCCCCGATATCCCGAATATGGCTTATGTATATTCCGCACTTATATGGGCAATGGCGTCCGCACAAGCGATATAATCTTGTTCCGTATTAAATATATCCGCAGATAATCTTAATATTTTTTTATCATATATTTGTACCACCAAGGCGATAATGTTGTGCTGCATCAATTTATTGGTAATATCATTGTGGCTAATATTACGATTTTGTAAAGGGGCGGGTAATATGACCGCCCCCGTATGTCCGACCATATTATCATCGGCAATATCGGCAACACCAAAACGATTCGATAAATATTGTTTTGCCCATATCATTAAATCTTTGCAATATGTAAACGCCCCCTCTTGTTCATATTTTTTTCTTATTTCCAACCCTTTGGCAATGGTCAACCAAGCACTGTAATCTCTTCCCCCCGCCCAAGAAAAATTTTCCGGATATGGTTTATGGTTATATTTGCTGATAATTGTTGGGCGGATATTTTGGCTGTCTTCTTTTGCCCAAATAAAGCCGGTGCCTCTCATCGACAGCCCCCACCGGTGGCATGACCCCACATACCAATTTGCCCCCAATCGTTTGACATCTGTTTTGTGCACAGCAAACGCATTTGATCCGACAACCAACACTTGAATTCTGTGCGATTTACAATGATCGATAATCGGTTCAATGGGGACTTCCAATCCATGCGATGCACAAATATCTTCCAAAATAACCAACCTTGTACGGGGGGTGATCACCTCAATATACGCATCGATATATTCTTGTTTTTTCAAAATGGGAAATGGGGAATATACTTTCACCAATCTTGCCCCCCCCCGATTTGATACAAATTCTGCCACACGGCGATGGGATATATAAGCGTGCACATCAATCAGCACTTCATCCCCGGGTATCAGCATTAAGGTGCGCAAAATGGCATTCATACTGTCCGTGGTGCTGGTGGTTAGGGCAATATCTTTTGCATCTGCGTCTATTTCTTCGGCTAATGCTTGTTTGTTTTGGTGTAACAATTCGGGAAAATGCTGTTTGTAAAATAGATGTGGATTTTTTAAGGTTTTGTATTGTATGTGTTTGGCATAATCGTATACGGTACGATGTACAACAGGTAAACTGCCATTATTAATATTGATAAAGTTTTCGTCCAATATAAAATCAGACTGTACAAATTTTCCAAACTGCATGTGTATATTTCCTATTGCGGGTTTATGGCATCCCATAAAATCTGAGGCGATAAAATTTCTGGTAACACCTTGCCTTGTGGGGTTTGTGGCGTATATACAACCGTAAGTGGAATGCCATTTCGATTCCATGATTGAATATATGATAAAATTTGGGGGTTTGGCAAGCTCCAATCCGCCCGCATCATCACAATATTATCGTTATTGATACCCCGTTGTACAGAATCATCTTCGTAAGTGGTGAATTTATTGACCGCACAGGTTACGCACCAAGTAGCGGTTACATCCACCACCACAGTTTTATCTTGCTGTACCAATGGGGCAATCGTATCTGGGGTAAAGGTAACCCAAGGGGGGACGAAAGAAGAATTTTGCGACGCATTACGGGTACCGCCCACGGTTATACCAAGCGTTGCAACCATAAGCATGCCGACAATAAACCGGCTGTACACAAGCTTTACCCATAACAAAATGGCAATAAGGGCAATACATATAATGCTGATAATCGCAAATGGTATGGGCAACGCCATCGTTTGAATATACAGCAAAAAGACAATTAAGGCGATAATAGGTATACTTAAAATATGTTTTAATTGTTGCATCCATGCCCCTTGTTTTGGTAATTTTTGGGCAAGCGATGGCACACAATATACAACAATACAAGGCAACGCCATACCAATCCCCATGCTAATAAATATTAACATAGCGTAATATGGGGACAATCCCAATGCAATACCAAGTGCCGTGCCCACAAATGGTGCGGAACAAGGGGTTGCCAACAAGGTCATCACAACACCATCAAAAAACGCACGACCCTTTTGTGAGCTTCCTTGTGGGAAAAATTGTACCAAACGATCGGGGATTCGTATATAAAACTTATCCCACAAATTTAACACCATGAACACCAATAATATGTTCATAAGGGCAACAAACCAGATATATTGAAATTGAAATCCCCACCCAAACGAAGTTTTGGCAAGGCTAATAACCGCCCCAATTATTATAAACACACTGATGATTCCCATACTCATATATGCCATACTGGTGCGATTGGCATGCGATATGGCAAGAACTTTTAACGATAAAACGGGAAATACACAAGGCATAAAATTTAAAATAAAGCCCGCAATAAAGCTGATAAATAAAATACTTAAAATACCCGCTTTATCGATTTGTATGTACGAGGGGGTGAATCGTGATTCGATAAATAGTTGTTCAGAATCAAGGGCGATTATGGTATTTGTATCGCTTGTTGTTGTGTTATTCCGCACAAAAGATTCCTTTTCGGTGCCTGATTTACCGTCGAATGTAGTCCGTTCCATCGGCGGGGATATGTCAAATTTCACAGGATGGGTAACGGGAATACATACATCTTTGCACACGCCAAAAAATAAATCTTGGTCAAATACAATCGGCTTTGTGGGGTCAATAACTTTGACAACAAAAGGCAACTGCAACGCCTTTTCATATCCCAATGTGGTAATACCCAGTGTATCAAAAGTTTCCGCAGGTGGAAAATCAAAATCTGATACAATAATATTATGGGAATTTTTATCAATAAATTCGGGGGGAATACCCGCATCGGGCGAATCTTTGTGATACATTTTCCACCCCTCTTTTAAAATAAATTCTGCTTGAAAATAGAGGGTGTTATGTTCTGATAAATCCGTAGCAACAATATGGGTTTGGCTAGCATCGCTAACATAATAAGGCGTCATGGGAATGTTTGATAATTTTGTGTCCGCATGTGCACCCCATATACCCATCATATAAACTATGGACAACAAGAGATAAATTTGATATTTTAGTATCTGAGACATATTGGATAATAACATAAGGTACACTATACATAATATTATGAAAAAAAGCAACACAAGTTTTATGGGAAAAATACTTATTGCCAATGATACAAACCCAAGAAGTATTTTTTATCGATCCTGTATTTTGTTATGTGCCCACGATGAATCAGGGGCAATGGGATTGATATTAAATAAACTGGAACGCAATGTTCGCCTGAACGATTTATTGGTACAAATGGATATTCCCCCCCATACATCCGCCAACAATCCCTATATCCACACGGGGGGACCCGTCGACAATAACCATGGATTTATTTTACATGAATCATCCTATGCGGAATCGTCAACCACTTCCATCGGAGATGTATTTTCCTTAACCACAACGGTGGGGATATTGTCGCAAATTATCCATGGGGAAGGTCCCGAACACTTTAAAATTGCCCTTGGATATGCGGGCTGGAAAAGCGGACAGCTGGAAAAAGAAATTAAGGACAATAAATGGCTGTGCGTCGATGCCACACCCGACTTAGTCTTTAAAACCCCAAACGACACCATGTGGTACATCGCCTTAACAGAAAATGGCATCCCCCCCACCGCCTTATCCCAACAAGTGGGACATGCATAAATTATATGATGAAAATCTTATAAAATGGTGGGGATACATGCCCTTGTTTTAACAACGCCTCACAAAACGCCACAAAACACCCCGTATTATACCAGTTGGGTATATGTAATGCGAAAGAGTGTTTTTCATGGGCTATTACCGCAAATCCCAATAAGGTTGCAGATGCCAATTTTCAGAAAACCCCATATTCAACAAGGATACACAGGGCATGTTTGGCAATGTTTTTAAATGCTGTTGCAACCGTCTATTCCAATCGCTATTGGGAATAATATGTTGCATTATGTACCATATAATCATACAATAATAATACAGTCTGTTATTTGGGTGCTGGTTTATGTCCGTCTTTTGGTCATTTACGCTTTTTTGAAACAATTCATGTAATGTGTTCAATCCCTTATAGCACGGATAATAGCAGTTTTTAAATGTACTTCAATACTTTCTAGTGCCCCCATAACCAATAACCGTAATTTTGCATCAAACTTGTACAATGCCACAATATTTTCAAAGATTATACCCTTCTCAAATCTTTTATTGTCTTCTGCATTCTGAAAATGATAAAAATATCCTGATAGGCGATAGTATGATATATTCTTTAAGGTTTGTTGTGCTTGCCATTCTTTTTCAAACACCAAATCTTTATCTTTTAAGTGTTGTATCTGTTGTGGGACAGTATAGTAGGTTTTATTATAAATTTGCTTTGTTTCTTGTGTCATTTTTTAAGTAGTCTCTTCACAAAAGAAAACCCGCACAAGGTAACGCATACTAAGACGACAGAGCTGTAACGGGTATATGTTGCAGGTGTAGCATAAGGTAGACTATACCGTCAAGGTAAAAATATAGTTTTTTATTATTTTTTATAATATTTGTATATATTTTTATATATTTTAGAAGCCTCTGAAAAATTATTATGATTTTTTTTATGTCGCAGTTATCATTTATGGGGATATACCCCCCGCATTATATGCCATCATATGTGGCAATGAATTTTTCAAACGCATCCAGACCTGCTTTGGCATGATCCGTGTCGCATACATATGACAATCGAAGGGTTGTATGTCCACGATATGGATCAAAATCCAACCCCGGGGAGGCGGATACATGTCCTTGTTTTAACAACGCATCACAAAACGCCACAGAATCTTGGGTTAAATGGGAAATATCCGCATATATGTAAAAACCCCCCTCAGGATATGCAAATTTGTCGATCCCCATTTGTATCAGACGGGTTACAAACACATCACGATTTTGGCGATACCTGTCGATGTTGCGTTCCAATTCTTGCGTACATTCAAATACTTTGACACCTGCGTATTGGCTGATGGTGGATGCACAAATAAATAAATTTGCATTCAAATTATTGACCGTGGCGATCATATTTTCAGGCACCACAACCCAACCCAACCGCCAACCTGTCATACAAAAATACTTGGAAAAACTGTTAATAACAAAGGCATTATCATCGATGGCACAGGCGGTGATGGATTTTTTATCGGTAAATTCCACCCCATGATATAATTCGTCTGATATAACCCGTATATGGTGGTTTTTACAATATGCCACAAGGTCTTTCTTTTGCTGTGTGGTAAGGGTCGTACCCGTCGGGTTGCTGGGCGATGCAAGGATTAAACCGTCCAGTTTGCCTTGCTGCATGGCCCCGTCTAGCAACGCAAGGGTGGGGTGATATTTATCCGCTTCTGTTGCCATAATCGGTACGACTTCCACCCCAAAGGTTTGTAAAATGCGTTTATAACTGGGGTAACATGGCATGGCAAGTGCCACACGATCACCCGCTTCAAAACAGGACAGAAACGCCAATGAAAACGCCCCGGATGCCCCCGCCGTAATCATAATGCGACTGATGTCAATATGGATACCATATCGATGTTGGTATCGTTTACAAATAGCCTGTCGTAAAACGGGTAACCCAATGGGGTCTGTGTAGGGGACTTGTCCGCCCATAACATAATCCGCCGCCGTTTTTGATACAATTTTGGGGGCGGGAAATGCCGGCTGTCCCGCCTCAAATCGGTATATGGTTTTGCCCGTGCGTTCCATGGCGTTTGCTGTTGCCAATGTGTGCATCACATGGAATACATCCATCTGACTGCGATAAGAAGTCTTTATCATATGTTTTTCCTATTGATAAAATATGTATATGTATTGTAAATTGTATTACGCTGTATTTTTATTTTTGGTCGCTGCCCGTCTTAATTTATCATTGATGGCTATGCCAACACCTATGTTCGGAATCGGGGCGACCGATATGGCGGCATAGGCGGCTGCGTCATTTAAAGTGTGCAGGCTGGCGAACAGAGAACGCCCCGCCTCTGTTACATCCCCAGATGGGGACAGGTTTATATCACATACACCACAATCGCCAAATCCCAAATACGCATGATTTTTGCTGGGGGTTATCACATCCGTATACAAGGGAATATTCGGGGCATAATGGCGTGTTAATTGCCCGGGGGCAATGGGATTTTCCGTATGCGACAACGCATGGTGTTCGACGGGTATTGCCAATTTTTGTAAATCCGTACGGGTGATCGCACCATGGCGTAAAATCTGTATAGTATCATCCATAATCTGTACAATAGTCGATTCCAACCCCAATGCACAATCGCCCCCATCAATCACCAAAATATCCTGTCCACAACCCCGTAGGGCATGACGAGCATCTTTAAAGGTAGTGGGGGACAGGCGGCCACTGACATTAGCACTGGGGGCAAATATGGGACAACCCAACATTTTTATAATGCGGTGCATAATGGGGTGGGAGGGGATTCGTACGGCAATCGTAGGTAACCCGGCACACCCCATATCGACGATATCATAATCCGTATGGGTGGGTGTGGGAATGCGGGGCAAAACAACCGTAATTGCCCCCGGGGAAAAGTGGCGTAATACCTTGTGGGCAAGGGGGGATACCACGGCACAACGGCTTATCATATGCACATCCAAACAATGGGCAATAAGCGGATTTATGGGCGGACGATTTTTTAAGGTGTAAATCTTGGCAACCGCCTGCGAATCCACCGCACTTGCCGCCAACCCATACACAGTTTCGGTGGGCACGACAACAACATCGCCTTGTTGCAAGCGATGGACCGCATTATCCAAAATGTGCTTTAATGGTTGTTTATCCACTGGTATATTATCCCCATTCTAAATATATACCCTAAATATACGCAAGAATGTTAAAAAAACAACCCTTTTTGTATATGTATTTTAAAAAACATTCTTTTACATATAAAATATTACCTTTAAATTCAATATGTTATAAACAGAAAATGGATATTGTTTTTCATGGACTAAACACCGCACACATGATATAATCACACGATTACACAGATAAAAAATATACTTGAAGAATATATTTTAGGGAAAAATAATACAATGTTTGGTATCGATTACAGCACTTTACAAATGGGTTTTATATTTTTTACATTGCTTGTGGCACTGTATTTATACGCCAGTGCGATTTTGCCCATCGAATTAACATCGTTATGGATTCTGGGTGGATTGATGTTTTTCTTTCACCTGATGCCAGTTGTCGATACACAAGGCAACATCATTATGCAGGCGACGGATATATTGGTCGGGCTTGCCAATCCCGTGGTATTGACTTTGTTTTCCCTTATGATTATGGGACAGGCGTTATCTCGTACAGGGGCATTGGAAATATTTGTCAATGCCCTGTTTCGCCGGGGCACCATGCACCCAACCCTTAAAATTATATCCGCATTGTGTGTGGTGGGGGTTTTATCGGGATTTTTAAACAATGTGCCAATGGTGATTATTTTTATTCCCATTTTTATTGCCTTAACCAAAAAACTCAATATGTGTCCGTCGCAGTGGATGATGCCCCTAAGTTTTGTGGCAATTTTGGGCGGTATGACCACTGTCCTTGGGTCCAGCACCAACCTATTGGTATCCGGTACGGTAAATAGTGTGTTGGGCACCCACCTTGATTTTTTTGCCTTTACGGAAATAGGCATCATACTGGCAATGGTCGGCATGATATACTTAGCCATTTTTGCCCCCAAAATATTACCAGCAAAATCGTTGTTAATTGACCAGATGACCCCCGACGAAAGACGGTTTTTTACCACTGTAGTTATTGATGTACACTCCCCCTTATCGGGAAAAGAAATAAATGGGCGACGGGTTAAAGGCTTTAATGGGTATATCATGCAAATTGAACGGGGCAAGGACACTTTTACCGCCCCATTTCAAAATAGGGTTATATTGCCCAGTGATAGGGTATTGGTACAAGCAAATCGGGAAACTTTGCTCAGCATAGCATCCCAAAAAGTGGACAACTTATCCCCCGATACCAAGCACGAAGTAAACCGTTTTAAATCGTTGGCATTATCCGAAGTTATGGTAACCTTTCGATCCCGTTGTGTGGGGCGGACATTGCGGACCTTAAACCTAAAACGCAACCAAGATATTACCCCGATTGGGATCGAACGCAGTACGGGTGTTTTTAAACAAGGATTTATGGATATACCGTTGCAATCGGGGGATATTTTATTGGTGTTAACCAGCCATGAAAATATCCGCAACCTGTCGAATAACAGCGACCTTGCCCCCATCCAATCAAACCGCCATAACATCCGCCACCACCACCATGTGATACATACTTTGGCAATTTTTGTAATTACCATTGCCCTATCCGCCACCGGTGCATTACCGATTGCGTTGGCAACTTTTTTGGGGGCAATGACAATGATTACCGCCAACTGTATATCGTTTGAAGATGCCCTAAAAGCGGTCGATTATCGGGCGATATTTTTAATTATCACATCGCTGGGCTTGGGGATGTCGTTACAGGTTACGGGGGGGGCAACCGCCATTGCCACCGCCATGATTGCCATATCCGACGGATTGCCCCCAGCGGTCATATTAAGTATATTTTTTATGGTGGTAACGGTTATGACCAACATATTGTCGAACCAAGCCACGGCAATTTTATTTACCCCGATTGCCATATCCTTGGCACAGGTCCTAAGCGTCGATGTAAACGCTTTTATATTTGCGGTAATTTTTGCCACAAATTGCTGTTTCGCAACCCCATTTTCATACCAAACAAATATACTGGTAATGACCCCCGGACAATACAAATTTAACGATTACATCAGATTAGGTGGTCCGTTAATATTGATAATATGGGCATTATATACAGTTATAGCCCCATTTTATTTTGGATTTTAAGGGGTAAATCTTTTTAAAGCCAATGGGGGTATACAATGGACAACTTTGGGATAATATGTTTCTTAAGAGTGCATTTTTTCTTCAATGAGATTATAATACTTCTGTGCTAGTGTTTGTTGATCATTTGAAATATGCTTGTTTAACCACAAAATTAAGGCGTGGTCTCGGATAACTTTATACATTACCAAAGCATCGGAAGAGTCCCCTACATCACTTGTTTTTTTGATCCACTTACCCATTTCAAACATCTTAGGATTTGTTTTATCTGGGTTATAAGTTCTTAAATCGTTCAAACCCCAATTTTCATTCTTTTGAAATGCTCCATAATATTTCTCATCTTTCAACACATCTTTTTTAATAAATCTTTGCATTTCTCCTGATGGCGTGCATATGGCACGGATATATTGCTGAAAATCTTCTCTATCTTTTATAAAGCCATCTTCTATACCTTTTTCACATAATTTTAATTGAGACAACCCCACAGAATCCCGAATGCCTTTATTGCCAATCTTAAAATACAAATCTGGTTTCATATGTCGTAACATAAACATAAACATAAAAGTTACAATATGGATTTCTTCCATTTCATTTCTAGTATTTGATTTACACATCTTATCTATATTATTATCGATTGGCTTCGTATTAAAAAATTTCTGCCAAGAATATCGCATAGCATCAGATTCTCTGAGAGAAGGCATCAATAAATATTGGCGTACTTCTATATTGGGATTGCCTGTTACATTTAACTTATATGCATCAGTTTCTGTTGTTTCGGGTAAAATAAACTGTACATCAACAAACTTGCGTAAATAATCTTCATTAGACGATTGCACCCCATATACACTTTCCACACAGGCTTTCAGGCGGTTGTCATCTGTTGCAATCACAAATACAACATTTTTGATACTGAAAATATGTTTAATAACTTCTAATACCTGAATGGCATAATCAGGTCGACATCGGTCTAATTCATCTATGAAAACAATAATGCGTTTTAATTCTTTAGATTTTTCGTCTATTTTTTGTATTATCTTTCTAATTTCTTTAATTATGGATTCTGGCGTATCCTCATTTTTTTTAAAAATCATATCACCCAATTTCAATGGTACCGGAGTACCTGTAATTGCTGCTGAGAGAATACTAGGCGTTATATTTAAAATAGATTTTAATCTTGAAATATTTAATTCTTTCACACTGTCGTCGATACACTTGTGTTTGTTAAATGCGTCCAACAAAAATAACAATGGATAATTATAATAATCTTGTTCCCATATATTGAGATAAATCGGATATGTACTATCTGTATCCAATTCAATTTTACAGCGTTTTAAAAAATAAGTTTTACCTTCCCCATATCCCGCCGCTAATTCAACAATACTGGGGGATTCTGACATTGTTAAATACTTACAAAAAAACTTCCCAAATTGTTCACGCCCCAAAGAATCATCCCATTGATTGTCAGAGTCTATTTGAAAGTTATTTGTTTGTGTTGGCAATTTTGTTTCTGTCATAATTTATATTCCTTTTGTTAATAAATTTGATTTATATTGACCAGCTCCATAAAATTTAATGTTCGTACCGTAAAATAAAGTGTTCCACAGCAACCACGGTTATGAATAGACCGATGGACAATAAGGACGACATGACAATAGAAGCGTATAATAAATCGGATTGATAATTATAGGTGGCTTGAATAATTAACGCCCCTAGACCTTTGTCTGCCCCAATCCATTCTCCAACAATGGCACCAATAACCGCAGTTGCCGACGCAATGCGAAGGGATGAAAATAACATAGGCATAGAACGGGGCCAGTGTAAATACCAAAAAGATTCAAATGGTGTTGCCGATAAGATATGTAATAATTCCTTTTCATTATGCGATGCGGATGTTAATCCCCTAATCATATTTACCAAAGTAGGAAAAAAACAAATAACACCTGCAATAATAATTTTTGGGGTTAAGCCTAAACCAAAAATTAGGATAATAATGGGAGATAATGCCAAAATTGGAATAGTGTTAAAGAATAATACAGATGGAAAATATGCCAACCGTATATATCGATTATACGCAAAGATAATAGCTAGTATTATCGCCAAACTGTTGCCTAGTGCAAAGCCTGCTATGGCTTCTAAAAAAGTCGGTGTAAAATTATCAATCAATGTTCCCCATTGATTGCCAAATACGCTGATAATTTGCGTAGGTGTGGGGGCAATATATTTGGGTACACCTGCCAACGGTAATAAAAATTGCCACACTAATAAAATAGATAACGCCCCCGCAATAGGCAAAATAATTTCTGTGATTTTAGATAGAGGTTTTTCACGCATAATCAATACACCAATTCGTTTCTTAGTTCTGCCATTGCCATAAGTAAATTGGCATCATCACGGTTACAACTGTTGTCCGCTTGCTTATATTTGCGTAAATCCTTTAACGCAACAATACGCCCGGGATTGGATTTCATCACCATACACCGTTGCCCTAAATATATGGCCTCTTGAATAGAGTGGGTAACAAATAAAATTGTCATATTAGCACGACGCCAAATATCCAATAATTCGTCATTCAGTCTATCACGCGTGATTTCATCTAATGCCCCAAATGGTTCATCCATGAACAATATATCAGGTTCATGTAATAATGCCCGTGCAATGGCAACCCGTTGCCGTTGTCCCCCCGATAATTGATGTGGATACCTTTTGCCAAAATCTGAAATACCCATCATATCTAATAATTCTTGGATGCGTTCAGATGTAGTCGGCAAAGCATTTTTCCCCCCAACCATAGACGGCAAACGAATATTATCCCACACATTTCGCCATGGTAAAAGGGTGCTTTCTTGGAATACAAAGCCTGTTTTTCGCTGTTGACGCACTATACTGGGGGATGTCCCCAGTATAGTAGCATCCCCAGAAATAGGATCTAATAAGTCGGCTAAAACCCGTAACAGGGTGGATTTGCCACACCCAGATGTACCAAGAATGGTTAAAAATTCCCCCTTGGGTATATCCAAATTGACATCCGAAAGCACAGTCGTTGCAACCGTGCCATTGACATATCCAATGTCCAAATTATGGGCTTCAATAGCATTAGACATAATGATCCCTATGCCCCAATCTTGGGGCGTTGAGCAGATGTCATTTTCAAAATCTTATCTGTGTATACATCGTTTAATGCAGGACGCCCACCTCTGTATTGTCCAATACGATCAAACAATGCCAAGATTTCTTCCAATTTATCAGGGCTGAATGTAGCCCAACCATCACGAGCTGTATCCGCATCAAATGACATTTTCATGATAAGGTCAATGGTTTTTAATTCCCATCCTAAATCGATACCATCATAACTATTTACCAATGTTTCAACAGCCTTGGTTTGATTGGCATGTGTCCATTCCCAACCTTTGGCAACGGCACCAATGAATTTTGCTAAAGTATCAGCATTTTCTTCAATTGCCTTGTCTGTTGCAAAGTATACATTGGCATAGGCTGGTAACCCTAAATCGCTAACCAATACATCCACACGGTCTTCAATTACGCTTAGGGCTGCGGTGTTGGTAATCCAACCACCAATAGCATCCACTTGACCGTCAACTAGGGGGACTTTGTCAAATCCCACATTTACCACACTCAGTTCGGACATGGGAATATTATTTTTTGCAGCAATCGCCTCAATAATAAATCGTGCGGTCGGTTGTACCCCAATTTTTACATTGCGTAAGTCCGCTACACCCCGTAAGGGTTTAGATCCCTTGGATGCAAAAGCATATGGTCCTGTACGGAACCCACACGCAATAATTTTTACAGGCACACCCCCCGCACGGGCATTGAATAATTGTGCGGTTTCTGAAAACTGCCCCAAAGTTGCCGCCCCAGATACCACAGGTGGAACGGTTGCCGAGTTTGGTCCGCCGGGGCTAAATTTCACATCGATACCAGCCTCGTCAAAGAATCCTTTTTTGGCGGCGACAACATCACCAATTTGACCATTGGACATCAACCAATCGTATTTCATAACGACTTTTGCCCTGCCACCAGCATGTGCCGGCAAGATTAAAGACATGCCAGACCCTGCTACTAACAAAGTGCCAGCAACACCGCCCATAAAGCTTCGGCGATTCATTTTTAGTGTTTTGTTTTCCATTATATATTCTCCTCTGAAAAATGTGTATGGTACATATTAAATGCTATATTATGATTCACCGTTTTCGGTGAAAATACAATGTGAGTATCCTATATCACCGTACCAATAATACAGTTCCCACAGTGTATCATCCGGATCGTGGAAATAGACACAGTATGCCTGCCACGCAGGATATTTCTTGGGGGGGGATAAAAATTCCACCCCCCGATTTTTTAATTCGAGGTACATGTCATCCAATTCTTTATCACTGCTTAACTCCACCGCAATACATGCTTTATTCACCCCTTGTGGGGCACGGGCGTTGTTGACACCAGTGTAGTGGTTGATATGATCCAATTCCCATGCGGCTAAAATAACCCCGGGGGCATGAAAATCAACAAAACTTTGTGCACGACGGCGTACTTTGAAGCCTAATTTATTGGTGTAAAAATCAATGGTGCGATCCACATCTTCCACCAATATACATATATCTTTGATTGCTCTTATTTTTTCTAAGCTCATGGTATGTGCCTTATTTTTTATCCTTTGTTATCGTCCCAACCAACCGCCATCAACGGCAAGGGTAACACCATTCACATAATCAGAAGCCGAAGAACTAAGAAAAACCAATGCACCCCCCAAGTCTTCTGGGGTTCCCCAACGACCGGCGGGCATCCGTATCATAATTTCCGCCCCTCGTTTTTCATCATCCCTTAATACTTGTGTTTGATTGGTATTGATATATCCGGGGGCAATGGCATTAACATTTACACCCTGCGAAGCCCATTCGTTTGATAATGCTTTGACCAATTGTTTAATTCCCCCCTTGGCGGCAACATAACTGGGATGATTTAGACCGCCCTGATAGCTCATTAACGATGCGATAAAGATAATTTTTCCCGATGTATTTGCCAGCATTTGTTTGCCAATTTCACGGGTTAAAACGAACTGCGAAGATAAATCAAGTTCAATAATGAAATCCCAATCATCATCCGTATGTTCCGTTGCAGGTGAACGGCGAATAGTCCCCGCATTATTCACCAAAATATCGATGGTTTGGGGGTTTGATTTTATTTTATGAATAAATGCCCATAATGCAGTGCGATCCGAAAAATCACATTGATATGCACAAAATGTCCGCCCCAAATCGGTAATTATTTTAGATAATTCTCCATCTTCGCTCAAAGAACGGCTAACACCAATAATATCCGCCCCTGCCTGTGCAAGGGCAATTGCCAAACCAAAACCGATACCTTGACTGCACCCTGTAATCAGTGCTACTTTACCCGTTAAATCAAAACTATTTAAAATGCTCATTTCTTTCATTCCTGTTTTTTAGGTGTATTTTACTTAGAGGTCTTATCAAAAAAAACACCGTGTCTCAATGCTGAGGCACGGTGTCCGCATGTTAGTATGCGTATTCTCCTAAGAAATTATTTTAAATCATATGCACAAAAAATGTATTTGTCAATACTTTTTTTGCTTCATCTATATTTTGTATCGTGTTACGCCTGTAACCAACCGGTTACTGCTTTGGTTTCAAAGAAGTCTTCTAATCCCCAATGTCCCCCTTCACGACCATTACCAGATTGTCCATATCCACCGAATGGCAGACATGTAGAACGGGGGGCACCGTTTATTTCCACTTGTCCTGTTTTCATTTGACGGGCAACACGGCGGGCCTTGATTTCATCTTGGGTTTGAATGTAATTCGTCAATCCATACACCGTATCATTTGCCATAGTGACAGCTTGCTCTTCCGTATCAAATGGTGTCATAATTAACACTGGTCCAAACACTTCCTGTTGCCACAATGTCATATTCATGGTTACATCCGCAAACACAGTTGGCTTAATGTAGTACCCTGTTTCAAAACATTCGGGTTTACCCATACCCCCCGCCAAAAGAGTAGCCCCCTCGTCTATACCAGTTTGAATTAAATCTTGAATTTTTTGCCATTGCAGTTGCGAAATCACAGGACCAATATGTTTGCCATTATCCGCAGGGTTCCCCACGGTTGCAGATTGGGCAATAGCGGTTGCAGTTGCCACCGCTTGGTCATACACAGACCGCTCTATCAACATACGAGTGGGGGCGTTACAAGATTGTCCAGAATTATGAAAACAGTGCAGTACGCCCCGCTTTACCGCATCATCATCCGCATCGGCAAAGATAATATTTGCCCCTTTACCCCCCAATTCCAGAGTTACCCGTTTAATGGTATCGGCAGATGCTTTGGTAATGGCTTTTCCTGCCCTTATCGATCCTGTGAAGCTGATCATTTGAATGTCCGGATGATTTGACAAACGGCTACCAACCCCTTCGCCATCGCCATTAACCAAATTAAACACACCCGCAGGGAATCCAACCTCATCAATCATTTCTGCCAAGAATAAGGCATTAAAAGGGGACAATTCAGAGGGTTTTAATACAACCGTACACCCCGCCGCCAATGCGGGTGAAATTTTTAACATAATTTGGTTCATCGGCCAATTCCATGGGGTAATAAGGCCACATACACCAATCGGTTCACGAATAATTTGTGTGTTTAAATCACCACCCATGGCATTTTCTGTTTCAAATTCTTCCATCGCTTTAATCGCATCTGCCAAGTGCATACTGCCCACCGCAGCCTGTTGTGCGTGGGCAATAGACAATGGAGCCCCCATTTCTTGGCTAATGATATCACCCATTTGATTGTTGCGTTCTTCGTACATTATCAATAACTTTTTTAACAATGCTAATCGTTCTGCCACAGGCGTATCAGCCCATGCAGGAAATGCCTTTTTTGCCGCCACAACCGCCTTGTCTGTATCAGCGACATTGCCGATGGCAACAGGGGCGATTTCTTGTTCTGTTGCAGGGTTAACAACAGGTACAGTTTTGTTCGATTCTGGGGTAACCCATGCACCATCAATATAAAATTCTAAGGTATGCTTCATGGTATTTTCTTTCTAAAAATATTAGTTGTTTTAATGCTTATAAAGTATATGAATCTTTTTTATAAAAAGTCAACAGTAAATTTATACATTACTATTTTATCATTTAAATCAATGAGTTAAATCTTTTCAAAAATATCATAAAGTATTGTCTTGGCGGTTATCCAATGCGTTGTACATGCGTATCCATATGTTGCCGAATACGGTGCAGGGTGCGTTTAAAAGCATCTGTGCCTTTGTATATGTCGGTGGGGTGGGGGTTTTTTGTTGTTGCTGTTATGGGGGTGGTATGGGTGCTGGTGTACATGGCACCGACCATCATTAAATTGTCGCACATATTCATATCTTCGAACATCATTTGGGTGTCATTGGCACGCACTTCGCTGTTGTTTTCAAAATGGGCATAGGTGTTTTTTTGCCGTTCGATAAAAGCGGTGGGGTCGTTGCTATATCCGTATACAGGTTTGCCTTGTGCCGCCATATACCCCATTTCAAAGGCGGTGCCCACATCCATGCTGATACCGTGGTAGGGGGTCATATTGGCAACCACCATATCACAGCTATCCATCATATGTTTATTTTGCAAATAAAGGGCGATGCCAAATGCAAAAGGGCTATCGTATGCGTCAGGATTTAAGGTATTATCCAAAGGGGCATGTCCGATAAATCCGTATTTTTTACATATCTCTTTTTTAATGGCAAACCATGCTTGTGGATCCGGTAAAAATACATCGGGACCCGCTAAGTAAATATTTTTCATAAGGGTGTGTCCTTTTGATATGGTGTGTTAAGGGGATAAAGTACGCTATTGCCCCCCAATTGTCAAGTTAAGATGTTTTATATTTTACATTGCTTTAAAACTATCTGTTTGATATGATTGTATATATCAAGGTAATATATATATAAAGGAAAACAGTATGGCAAAATATAAGGTGATTTTTGATACAGACCCCGGTATCGATGATATGATGGCTATTTTTATGATGGCGGGGCATCCAGATATTGATATATTAGCCTTCACCACGACCTTTGGCAATGCGTCAGTGGATACCACCACCCGTAATGCCATGTATTTGTCCGCATTGATTGCCCCAGTGCTGGGATATGAAGTCCCTGTGTATAGGGGGGTGGATAAGCCTTTTATGTTTGACAATGCCCCAAATTTTGCCGACTTTGTCCATGGTACGGATGGGTTGGGGGACGCAGGCGTACCTATTCCAGCGTATAAAACCCCTGATACGCACATGGGTGCCGCCGAATATATTGTAAAAACCGTTCGGCAACATCCCCATGAAATCAGTTTGGTGGCGGTGGGACCATTGGGGAATGTGGCACTTGCCATGTTGTTGGAACCGAATTTACCCACCTTGTGTAAAAATATATGTATCATGGGGGGAAGCTTTTATCATAAAGGCAATATCACCCCCGCCGCCGAAGCAAATACATACAACTCCCCCCACGAATCAGATATTGTGTTTGGGGGCAAGTGGGGTGATGGTAGCGGTGTTGCCGGATTAGATGTAACCTATTCGGCACCTTTTTCTCAGAACTATTTGGAAACCTTAGCGACCACCAGTGATTTGGCACAAAAAATGTGGCATATGGGGACATTTTATATGGGTTTTTATAAAAATATTTGCCATGATACAGCTTTGCATTGTCATGATGCGTTTGCTGTTGCCCTTATAACCCATCCAGAACTGTTTACAACTATGCACGGACCCATACGGGTTGTACCCGATGGCATAAGCCGTGGACAAACGATTATCAAGGCCGCCACCAGTGGCGATGATATGGGCAATTGGAATCGCCCAAGTATAAATATAGCCATATCCATTGATAGGGATGGTTTCAGAACCCTTTTTGCCGATTGTATCAAAAGACTTTCGTAAAGGATGTTATGTTTTTTAATATACAAAAATATACTTTGTATCCCCAAAATGTTAGCTATATGTAAAAAAGTTAGCCTTATGTAACTTTTTTCTTGACATGGTCATAACACCTGCATATGATACAAGTATCTTTTTATATTTTTTTTAGGGATACTTTTTTATGAAACAAACTGTTGTTAAAACCTCTGTCTCCCCAATGGGTATGGGCAAATATAGTGCTGAAATTGCTGCGGCATTGCGGTTTATTGCTGTGTTTTTTGTTGTTGCGATAATTCCGACTGTGAATGCTGAGTTTGGTGGTGTTTTGTATCAATCGATGATCGATACTTATGTGGGTGTAACCACATGGGTGGCACTGACTTTGGCAATGTTATATGGGTGGGAAAAGTATTTTAAAGTCGATTTTGCCCATATTATGAATCGGCATAAACGCTACCAACCTTTAATTGCCGCCGTTTTGGGGGGCATGCCGGGTTGTGGGGGGGCGATTGTTATTACCACCCAATACGCCCGTGGTGCCGCATCGTTTGGGTCATTGGTGGCAACTTTGACGGCGACTATGGGGGATGCGGCATTTTTGCTCATTGCTGCTAAGCCGGATGTTGCCGTTTTGGTGATTTTGGGCGGTATTGTTGTGGGGACAGTAACTGGCTATGTGGTCGATACATTACCCCACGCAGGCCGTTTAAACAGATCGACTATTAAGGATTTGTCTTGCCGTGTATCGGGTAAGGTTGCGGATATTAAAAATGGTTTTTGGAAGCCCATTGATGCGTTGTGGCTATTGTTGTTATTCCCAGGATTGATGATAACCCTTATTGATGCGGTGGGGGCGGATGCAAATCTGGTATTGTCGTTTGTATACACGGATTTTGCCAATCAGCTGGCGGTGTTTATGGCAACTTTTTCGTTGGCAATATTTATTGCATCGCCTCGGGAATCTAATCCTATGACTTTGATAACCCGCAGGGTATCACATGGGCGTCGGGTGGTGGCGGAAACGGCATTTATTTCCGCTTGGGTGTTGCTAAGTTTCTTTTTATACGATGCAACTATGCACTATATGCAGTGGGATTTATTAGTATTGTTTGGCAGTATTGCCCCCGTGTTGCCATTGGTGGCGATTTTAATTGGTTGGTTACCGGGCTGTGGTCCACAGATTGTCGTAACAACCTTGTATATAAATGGTTTAATTCCCTTTTCTGCGTTAATGGGCAATGCCATATCCAATGATGGGGATGCCTTGTTCCCCGCATTGTCGATTGCCCCGAAATCTGCCGTGTGGGCAACGGCATATAGCACAGTGCCCGCCTTGATTGTGGCGTATGCAATTTATTTTGTATATGGGATGTAAAATTTTATAAAATTTGTTATAAAAATACCTTGCAAAAAAATATAGATGTTATTATATTCAGTCGTCTTTAATGCGTAAAGGCGACTGATTTTTAACCCACCACCGATCTTCATAATATTATGAACAGTAGGCTTTTAAAAAGGGGGTCATTATGACACACTATTACTTTACTTCTGAATCTGTATCTGAGGGACATCCCGATAAAATTTGCGATCGTATTTCCGATGAAATACTGGATTATTGCTTAGGCAAAGATCCCATTGCCCGTTGTGCGGCGGAAGTATTAACCGCCACCAATCATGTAACCATTGCGGGCGAAGTGCGGGGGAATGGTATTACCGATGCGAATGGGGCAATTTTACCATCGGTCAAAAACGATATATGTGCTTTGGTGCGAAAAGCCGTCAAAGACATTGGATATGAACAGGATGGATTCCACTGGCAAAAATTGGATATTAACTTTCGCCTACATGGACAATCCCCCGAAATTGCCCAAGGGGTGGATGAGGGGGTCGATAAAAGCACCGGCAAAGATAGACAAGAAGGTGCCGGCGACCAAGGTTTAATGTTTGGCTATGCTACCACAGAAACCCAACATTTAATGCCTGCGGCGATTTATTATAGCCACCGTATTTTACAACACTTGTCTGTCCTGCGTCAATCGCCACAAAACCCCGGATTTGGACCAGATATGAAATCGCAAGTTACCCTTAAATATAATGCTAATGATGAAATTGTGGGGGTTGGTAATGTGGTTGTATCGGCACAACATACCCCAGAATTTCGGGAGGGTGTACGGGGGGTAGTGGAACGGGTTGTGGCGGAAGTTTTGCCATATCCAGTGGAACAATTATTTGTCAATCCTACGGGTGCATTTGTTATCGGCGGACCCGATGGGGATGCGGGTTTGACGGGACGGAAAATTATTGTCGATACCTATGGGGGGGCGGCACCACATGGGGGGGGGGCGTTTTCTGGCAAAGACCCAACCAAGGTTGACCGCTCTGCCGCATATGCGGCAAGGTATTTGGCAAAAAATATTGTTGCTGCTCAGCTGGCCAAACGCTGTTTGGTACAATTGTCATACGCCATTGGTGTGGCACAGCCCATGTCTATTTTGGTGGATACTTATGGGACAAGCACATTGGATAATAATATATTGGTGGATGCAATTTTAAAGTCCATGGATTTAACCCCCAAGGGTATCCGTACACACCTCAATTTAAACCGTCCCATTTATGTGCCAACCGCTTCTTATGGACATTTTGGTCGCAAAGCAGAAAATGGGTTTTTTACATGGGAAGCTTTAAACTTAGTCGATACTTTAAAGCAACATATTCAGGTATAATCAAATATAGGGCGTGTGGATAATATAGTCAAATCAATATAAATTGATTTGACTATATAATGGGGGGCATGATTCCCCCCTAGTTTTAAGTTTACTTGGTGCTGGGGGTGGGCTCGTCATCGGTTATCCAGTATATCATTTTTTCAAAAGCATTGTATTTTCCATCCTTATCTGCCGCTATTTGAAACTTGAATTTTACCACTTTTTTGGCGGGACCTTGAAGTTTAAAAGCACCTATTTGCAGACCATTTTGCAGACTATTTTTTATCTCTGTTGCCAATTCTTTTTCACTTCCTCCCCCTATGAAGGTTTTACTATTGACAAAACCTATTACATCTTCGTCGGGGGTGGGGTTGTCTAAAATAGCTCTGCTTGCTGATGAATCTATGGCGGTTACATCGCTTATATCATGTTGAAAAGTAATGGTTACTAATCCTTGACTTTTTATAAGAGCCATTTGTTCTGATGTTAAAGGCGTAGTAACCCCATAATTTTTAGTAGATAAATCAATAATCGATGTTTTTCCATCATTATGTATCTCTTCTGCATCTAATGCAGCTTTTGGTGTAAGGTATGTGCTACGGAACACCAGCGGATAATCTTGTTTATTGGTGCCAGAGTTTAATACCGCCGTTGTTGCCGTGTCTTGTTTTGGTGCGTGAAAGCACCCCACCAAAATAGCTCCTATGGCAAGCGTTGTCAAGATATGTTTAATATTCATAATTTTTCCTTTATAATAATTGTATGTTGTATAATAGTACTAAATGTATACATCCAAAATAATATAACATGTACATCGCCGACATATACATGTAAATTAAACAGATGTCAATTTAATTTTTTAATTTTAAGTTTACTTGGTGCTGGGGGTGAATTCGTCATCGGTTATCCAGTATATCATTTTTTCAAAAGCATTGTATTTTCCATCCTTATCTGCCGCTATTTGAAACTTGAATTTTACCACATATTTGGGTGCAAAAGGGGAACCTTGAAGTTTAAAAGCACCTATTTGCAGACCATTTTGCAGACTATTTTTTATCTCTGTTGCCAATTCTTTTTCACTTCCTCCCCCTATGAAGGTTTTACTATTGACCCAACCTATTATATCTTCGTCGGGGGTGGGGTTGTCTAAAATAGCTCTTTTTGCTAATGGATCTATGGCGGTTACATCGCTTATATCATGTTGAAAAGTAATGGTTACTAATCCTTGACTTTTTATAAGAGCCATTTGTTCTGATGTTAAAGGCGTAGTAACCCCATAATTTTTAGTAGATAAATCAATAATCGATGTTTTTCCATCATTATGTATCTCTTCTGCATCTAATGCAGCTCTTGGTGTAAGGTATGTGCTACGGAACACCAGCGGATAATCTTGTTTATTGGTGCCAGAGTTTAATACCGCCGTTGTTGCCGTGTCCTGTTTTGGTGCGTGAAAGCAACCCACCAAAATAGCTCCTACAGCAAGCGTTGCCAAGATATGTTTAATATTCATAATTTTTCCTTTATAATAATTGTATGTTGTATAATAGTACTAAATGTATACATCCAAAATAATATAACATGTACACTGCCGACACATACATGTAAATTCAACAGATGTCAATTTAATTTTTTAATTTTGAGAACCCTGTGCTGGGGGTGGGCTCATCATCGGTTACCCAGTATATCATTTTTTCAAAAGCATTGTATTTTTTATCCTTATCTGCCGCTATTTGAAACTTGAATTTTACCACTTTTTTGGCGGGACCTTGAAGTTTAAAAGCACCTACTCTCTGAGCAATTTGCAGATTATGTTTTATCTCTGTTGCCAATTCCTTTTCACTTCCTCCTCCTATGAAGGTTGTACTATTGACCCAACCTATTACATCTTCGTCGGCGGTGGGGTTGTCTAAAATAGCTCTGCTTGCTGATGAATCTATGGCGGTTACATCGCTTATATCATGTTGAAAAGTAATGGTTACCAATCCTTGACTTCTTATAAGATTCATTTGTGCTGATGTTAAAGGCGTAGTAACCCCATAATTTTTAACAGATAAATCAATAATCGATGTTTTTCCACTCAATTGTATCTCTTCTGCATCCAATGCAGCCTTAGGTGTAAGGTATGAAGGGCGAAACACCAGCGGATAATCTTGACTGCTGATGGTAAAGTTGTGATATGCACTTAATGTGGGAAATCCGCCTTTTGCCACCCGTTCGATTTTTACCAACAGCGTACCACCCTTGGTTAGTTTCGTCCCATCAATAGCTCCCGTCGTACTGTCAATAGCCCCAGTTAATGCACCACTGACAATACCTGCGGTGGTGGATGTAAAACCGGCTACAGACATAGCAGGTGCGACAATCGAAAAGGTGAAATCGGCACTTTTATCAAACGATACAGCGGTACCTCCCACAGTATCAGATGTTTTTAATTTATAATCGGTGGTATATGTTTGTCCCCATTTTCCTGACCCGGTATGGGTGCCAGAATGTAATCCCCCTGTTGCCACAGTGGACAGTTCGAAGGTTTTTATGGCATCCTCATGCTCAGGGTGTGCAAGGTTCACTGTAACAGTCGTATTTGCTGTAATAGCCCCTGATATGGTCAGGGTCTTGCCACCACTGGCAACAGCAAGATTTGTATGACTATCTGTATCGGATAAGCTCTTAACTGTCCATTCGGATGCTTGGGTTTGTTCCCCTGATACGGTTAATGCACCCAATATATGGGCGGTACTTACCGTTTGAGTACCGGATGTATAAGGTACGACTAAGTTACGCATAGTAAGTGTATCGCTAATGGACATGGAAACCTCAGCGGTTTTAATATCGTATTGCCGCTCGACTTTGTCATAGCGTTTGTGCCATACAGTATCTGCACTGGGTACAGGGGTGAACTTCATTTGGTCTTGTATGGGTTTGTCGAATGCCAATTTAAAATCGACCGATATATCGGTTTTTGCCGATTCGCCATTGGGTTTGTCATATTCCCCCCGTATTGTTATCACAGGATTAGGGCGAAATTCCGCCAGCAGTTTGTTGCCCTTAACAACTGTATCTTCGACACCATCAAATTTATAGGTACTCACCCCCACAGAAACCTGCTCATAATTGGGAATATTGCCCTTAGCCGTTATATCCCAGCCTCGTAATACCTTTTTATCAGCGACAATATTGTTGCCAATGGGGCGATATAGGTTTGCGGACATGTCGAACTGTGCGGTTTTCAGCTCCGCCCCAATACTATAGCGTTGGAAATTTTCCGATGCTTTAAGGGCAAGTATATTTTTAGTGCCATCTTTTGTATCAAAGAACGCATTCACCCCAACAATTAAGGGGGTGGTCGTGGTATTTATCAGTTTCCGATAGCCCAACCCCAAGTTTAATCGATTTACCGATTTCTGGCGATTATAAGAAGTTTGTACATATGTAATGGCGTCTTTTGTTTCGGACAGATTGCTAAAAGCGGTAATATCCCAATTTAGGGTTTTATCCGAATACCCGATACCGCCACTTATCCATTGAAAAAACCCTGTTTTGTTCATGGTATCAAGTACCATATTCCCTGTGGCATTTACCACTTTGTCCGTTTCATCGGCGAATACAGGTGTTGTCGTCCCTAACGCCAGAGTAGTAGCGATTGCAAGCAATAGTTTTTTAATATGTGTCATTTCTATTATCCTTATATTGTATTGTGTTAGTATTGTACTTTAAAACTACTTTTCAATCTATGGGGTGCAACAAACATAGATTATCGTCAGATACATCCATAAATTGAGTACCTAAATAGATACCAAGATACAAGTGTACAGAGATTTATTTTTTTTTCAAGCATTAAAAAATTTTTATTATTTAAATTGTAAGTCGTTCAACTTCTGGCGGACTGTGGTATTTTTCCAATGTGAAAACATATGACTATTCCCTGTTTATGCCAATAATAATTTCGCTGTCGCCAATTTTTATGGGTTGTGATATAAAACCCCCTGTTGCGGTGCCAATCATAATATGCGTTGCCAAGACTTCCGATGCGATAAAGTCCTTATGTGTGGTAATCGCATTTGATATATCAGGGTTTGCCTGAATGGTAAGTGTGATGCGGTCGGATACATTTAAGCCTGCATCTTTGCGGGCATTTTGTAAGGCACGGATAACATCCCGTGCGGTGCCTTCGGCGGTAAGTTCGGGGGTGAGTACTGTGTTTAAAATCACCACACCCATACCGTTTTGCATCGTTTGGGCGGCAACACCCTCAGCGGTCTGTAACCGCATGTTGTAATCGTCCCCTGATAAGGGAATACCCGCCACAATGACGGTATTTGGTGCATCCCCATATTGCCACTTACCCGCCTTGGAATCCGCCATTACTGTCTGCATGTCCTTTCCCAACCTACGACCGATTTTGGGATTAACAATGACCTGCATTTTCCCATATTTTTCCAGTTCTGTATCCAGAAATACAGATTTTACATTGACTTCACTTTGCAAAATATCTTTAAATTGCTTTAAGTTTTTACTATTGGTGCTAACGATGGTCATATCCGCCAACGGTTGGCGGACCCGTAAGCGGTGGTTTTCCCGTATGCTTAATGCACAGGAGCACGCTTCACGCACTGTGTCCATGTCGTCCATTAAATCCATTTCAAAGGGTAAATGGCTGACATCTGGCCAATCGCATAGGTGCACGGATTGCCCATTTAAGCCCATATATATTTTTTCTGTAATCATAGGCAAGAAGGGGGCGGATACTTTACACAGGATATTTAATACCATATACAAAGTGTCAAACGCCTGTTGGTTGCCATCCCAAAACCGTTGCCGGGAACGGCGGATATACCAATTATTCATAGTGTCCAAAAATGCCATGATGCTAGTGGTTGCCATATGTAGCTGTATATTATCCATATGTGTTTGTACATCTTGTGCCATGTTGCGGACTTTCGATAAAATATATGTATCCAACACATTGTTTGTGTTGGTACTTTCTTGGTTATTAATTGCTTGATCATTAATTTCTTGGGCAATAATGCCATCTGCGTTTGCATATAAGGTAAAGAAATAATATGCGTTCCACAGGGGAATAATAACTTGCCGTACGGTTTGTCCGATACCGTTTCCATGTTTGTCAACGGTTAAGTCGCCCCCACTCATAAGCGGGGATGCCACCATATACCACCGCATAGCATCGGATCCATGCGTATTAAACATATCGACAGGGTCCGGATAATTGCGTAAGCGTTTGGACAATTTTTCATGGTTTTCGTCCAATACTACACCGTGGCAAAGACAATTTTTAAAGGGGGCACGGTCGAACAAAGCGGTGGACATAACCATTAAAGTATAAAACCACCCCCGGGTTTGTGCCACATATTCCACAATAAAATCACCGGGGAAATTATTTTCGAACCACTCTTTATTTTCGAATGGGTAATGTACCTGTGCAAATGGCATAGATCCAGATTCAAACCAACAATCCAGCACAGATTCAACCCGTCGCATGGTGGATGTGCCGGTGGGGTCGTCGGGATTGGGACGGGTCAATGCGTCGATGTGGGGGCGATGGAGGCTCTTGGGGGGGTGTCCAAAATCCTTTGCAATTTCTGCAATCGATCCGTATACATCGATGCGGGGATATGTGGGATCGTCCGATATCCATACGGGAATAGGTGCCCCCCAAAAACGATCACGGGAGATGTTCCAGTCTTTGGCATTTTCCAACCACCTGCCGAATTGTCCGTCCTTGATATGGTCGGGTATCCAGTTAATATCTTGGTTTAATTCCACCATGCGGTCCTTGAATTCGGTAACTTTGACATACCAGCTGTTAATCGCCTTATAAATAATCGGTTCATCCGTTCGCCAACAGTGGGGATAATTATGTACATATGTTTCAAAACGCAATACATTGCCATTTTCCCGTAAGGTGCGGACAATATCTTTGTTACAATCAAACACATGGCGGCCGACGAAGTCGGTTATTTCCGAAGTAAATAAACCTTTGCTGTCCACAGGGACCACCAATTCGATACCTGCCATGCGACAGGCATCCATATCAATTTCCCCAAATCCCGGTGCCATGTGTACACATCCCGTGCCTTCCCCATCTTCGACCCAATCCACACTCAGTATACGAAACGCATTTTTATGGTCTTTAAAATATGGGAATAATGGGGTATAATTGCGGTTTTTAAGGGTGTCTCCTTTGATAACATCCACTTGTTTTAACCCCATAGTGTCGATTTCTTTTTTATACTTGCCACAGGCATTAACCGATAAAATATACCGCACATCCGCATTTTCAAATACCGCATAGTCCATATCCTTGCCGACGGCTAATGCCAAATTGCTGGGTAATGTCCATGGGGTCGTTGTCCATGCACAAATATAAGTCTTTTTGTTTTCATCCTGTAATTCAAATCCCACGGTTACACTTGGGTCTTGGCGTTCACGGGTGGCGTTGTCCATCCGAATTTCAAAGTTCGAAAGCGGACTTTCCACCGCCCAAGAATAAGGTACAACCCGATAATCCTTGTAAATTAAGCCCTTATCCCACAACGATTTAAACGCCCAAATAATGGATTCCATATATCCATCGTCCATGGTTTTATAAGAATTTTTAAAATCGACCCAACGGGCTTGGCGGGTTACATATTTTTCCCATTCGTCGGTAAATCGCAACACGGATTTTTCACAGTGTTGGTTAAAATTGCCGATGCCATATTTTATAATTTCCAAGCGCCCGGATACATTTAGCTCTTTTTCTGATTGTAATTCCGCCGGTAATCCATGGGTGTCCCAGCCAAACCGTCGATTGACCCGTTTGCCTTTCATGGTGTGATAACGGGGGACAATATCTTTGACATATCCGGTAACCAAGTGTCCATAATGGGGCAGACCATTGGCAAAGGGGGGACCATCGTAAAACACAAAATCATTTGCTATACCATTTAAGGTTTCCGGACGGTTGTTAATCGATGCGTTAAAGGTATCATTTTTTCCCCAAATATCCAAAATTTCTTCTTCTATTTTTGGGAAGTTCGGATTTGATGGTATTTCGGGATATGGGGTGTTTGTCATTTCTTTTTACCTTGTATAAATATGTTGATATCCAATTTTATATATTTTAATAAAGATTGAAAAAAAGTCTATAAAATATATCAAAAAAATGCGTTTTTATATTGACTTGTCTTATCTTTGCCATTATAAACACACCTACAAATGCCTATTGATCTGTAGCTCAGCCGGTTAGAGCGCACGCCTGATAAGCGTGAGGTCGGCAGTTCAAGTCTGCCCAGATCAACCAATCAAACCCGCATGTTACACCGCATGTGGGTTTTTTTATATGGTGGTTTTTATGGGTGTTGTTTATATAGGGGGTTTATGATATGTATATATACACTTAACAATACATATGCAAGATTATAATATATAAAAGGGTAATAAATATGAAAATTTGTGTACCTGTCAAGTGGGTTGTGGATGCCGCCACACCTGTGTGGGTGGCGGATGGGGGACATCATATTTGTACCGAACATGTGCAAATGACCATTGACCCATTGTCCCAATCGGCACTGGCACGGGCGGTTGCCCTAAAAACCAGTCGTATTGCCCAGAGTGTGGTCGCCGTATCCGTTGGCAATGCACACAGTATACAGGCGTTACGCATGGCACTTGCCATGGGGGCGGATACAGCGGTACATGTAGATATGGGTATGGACTCTGTTACAGATACCCTTACGCCTGCATATGTTGCCACCGCCCTTGTTCAAGTGGTACGCACATATAATATAAATATGGTGTTGTGTGGTACACACGCCACAGATTCCGATAATGGACAAACGGGGGCACGCATGGCATCGATACTGCACGCCCCATATGTGGCGTGTGCAACGGATATACACATAACAGACAAACACCTATATATTACCAGTGTATATGACAATATGGCGGTAAAATATGCATATGACATACCCAGTACGATACCTATTGTGGTGGGATGCAATACGGCGGTGGCACAGGCAAAACCCGCCCCATTGCCCCGTACACTGTATGTAAAAAATAAGCCCATCGATACCATAAAAATACCCCCAATCCCTGATATGCCACAAATAAGAACAGTACACTTACAATCCGCATGGACATGGGCACAGGGGGCGGAAATCATCGATACACAAAAATTATTTAATATTATCACAAAAGGGGCGTGTGCATGACCCTATGTATTATAACCCCAGATACATATAAACCGCATCTGTACACAGCGGGTACATGTATCGCCACAGATATAAAAGTATTACAGGTCCCCACAGCACAGGAATTTCAATATGATGTTCAAAGTACTGCCACATACCTGTTGCCATATGTGGCATTATGTTCGTATGTTATAACAGGGGGGGATGCGTTTTGGAATGCGGTGTTGTCGTATATGGCAATGTCCCTTAACGCCCCCATGGTAAGTGGTGTAACAGCAATAACAGAATCAGGATGGCATCGCCGTACATATGGTGGGGCGGTAATAAGCACAGTGGAAACGCAGGGGGATATTGCACAGGGGGATATTATTTGTGCTAGTATAAATGTCCATAGTTTTGATGCGTATGTGGGCAATATTCCCACAATTTGCTTGGACATTCCCGATACAGTGGGCAAAAATACACTAAATATAGTGCCTGTTTTCAGGTCAAAAACTTTGGCAACGGCAAAAAAAGTGATTGTGGTTGGTGGGGCGGTAACCAATGCCCAAGATGTGGATACCATCGGGACGATTGCCCATTATATTGGGGCGGACATCGGGGCAACAACGCCTGTTATCAGTGCCGGATTATTACCCCCACATACTCTGGTGGGCAGCAGCGGCACACATATATCGCCTGATATATATATTGGTATCGGTGTATCGGGGGCGGCACATCACATATGCGGTATACAAAGGGCAAAAAAAATTATCGCCATCAATGTGGATGCGAATGCCCCCTTGTGTAAAATTGCCGATTATGTAATACATGGCGATTATCAAACTGTATTACAGGATTTAAAACGCTTAGGATCTGAATTATTTTGATATGTATGTGCTAAAAATAAAAATGCTGTTTGGTATTTTATACCGAATTGACTACATTTGGGTATACAACAAATGCGAAAAGGAAAAATTGATATGCACCACAGCCCCACCATGCCCCATTCCATATGGCATGATTTGGTGGTACATTGGTTGGTGTCGGTTACCAATCCCAAGGTTATGGTGTTTTATATGGGTTTTTTACCGCTGTTTTTACCATTGGGACACCTGCATACGGGACAAAATATATGGGGGAAAAGATGTCTTCTATCCTAGAAAATATGTTATATTTGGCAATTGTGCATTGGATGATAATGCTCAGCCCAGGACAGATTTTAATTTATATTTTAAATATAAGTAACCACCCGAAATTGTTCGATAAATATATGATTGTTTTGGGTATCAGCTGTGCTAGTGTGGTGAATTGTGCGCTAGTGATTGTAGGATTGGCGACGGTAATTGCCACCTTTCCAAAATTGCAAACGCTGATTGCCATATTGGGGGCGTTATATTTGGGGTGGCTGGGATATAAAAATATTTTGTTGTTTTGGCATCGCACAGATAAAGTACGGTTACATCAAGATATTACATTACCAAAAAACTTTTTTTGGACCGGGTATATATTGAATACTTTTAATCCCAAGACTTTTATTTTTCAGTTAAGTATTTTTTCCCAAGTTTTGCCCAAACATAATGTGGGGGGTAATGCAGGGTGGGAACCCTATATTTATGGAATACAAGTCCCATTGCAGTCGCTGATGTGTTGGACCATGGTAACTGCCCTTGCCCATACGCCTATATTTCAAATATTTTTTGATATGTATGAATTAAAAATAAAAATGCTGTTTGGTATTTTGCTGATATATTTTGCCATCCAAATGGTGGTTACCAGTATATAATATCTTATGTATTTCTGCGGTAGGATAGGGCTTCTAAGATATGGGGTTTTTGTATGGTTTCGCTGAACGCCATATCGGCGATAGTACGGGCGACTTTTAAGACCCTATGGTATGAACGGGCGGTTAAATTTAAGGTGTTGCTGGCGTTGTGTAATATCTGTTGACAGGTGTTGTCGATGTTGATATATGTGTCCATATCTGATACGGATATATCCGCATTGGCATGTACATTTGTAATGCCTTGTGACTGCAACCGTTGGGCGGTAAAGGTACGGACTTGGCATACCCGCTGTTGTACCATTTGTGAGGTGGTGTCTGATTTTGGTAAGGTTAAATCGTGTACGCTAACGGCGGGTACAGTAATAAAAATATCAAACCTGTCATACATGGGACCAGAAATTTTGGCTTGGTATTCTATGGCACATTTTTCGCCCCGCTTACAAAATTGGGTTACCCCATCCACATCCCCACATCGACAGGGATTCATCGCCCCAATCAATTGAAAATTTGCCGGATATGTAATATGGGCATTGGCACGGGCAATGCTGACTGTACCTGTTTCCAATGGTTGGCGTAAGGATTCAAGGGTCATACGGGAAAATTCAGGCATTTCGTCCAAAAATAATACGCCATTGTGGGCAAGGGATATTTCCCCCGGCTTTGCCCGTGAACTGCCCCCAACCAATGCGGGGGTCGATGCCCCAAAATGGGGGGAACGAAAGGGACGGGTGGTAATCAGCCCAGATTCCATAAGTCCGCCATTTACGGAATAAATAATCGACACAGATAATGCCTCAGATGCGGTTAAGGGGGGTAAAATGGTGGGAATGCGTTCGGCAAGCATCGATTTTCCCGATCCGGGGGGGCCCATCATTAACAGATTATGCCCGCCACAGGCACATATTTCCAATGCCCGTTTTGCGGATTCTTGTCCACGAATATCGCTAAGACATATATTGTAGTGTTGTGTGGGTAAGGGGGCGGTTTGCTTAGGGGTGGGTAAATCTTGAAATCCCCGCAAGTGATTGACCAACACCCCCAACGCTATTGGGGCAAGTATACGGGCGGTGTCGCCCGCCCATAAGGCTTCGTTGCCACAAGGTTTGGGGCATACAAATGCTTTGTTTAATCCATTTGCATGTACGGATGCGGGCAAAATACCATTGACCGCCACCAACATCCCATCCAGTGCCAATTCCCCCATAAATATATAATCGGCAATAATATCCGCATCGATGACCCCCATAGCTGATAATAAGCCTATGGCAATGGGTAAATCGTAATGGGATCCTTCTTTGACCATATCCGCAGGTGATAAGTTAATGGTGATGCGTTTGGGCGGTAATGCCATTCCCATAGCCGATAGGGCAGCGCGTACCCGCTCTTTGGCCTCTGATACGGACTTATCCGCCAGCCCCACAATGGTAAACGCCGGTAAGCCATCGCCAATGTGGACTTGGACATCAACGGTCTGCGTATGCAATCCTTGAAATGCAATGGTCATTGTGCGTGCAAGCATGATACATATTCCTTATAAATATATTATTTTGTATAAACCCTTACGCATTAAAGATTTTTTCGACGCCATTTTTGGGGATTGTATAAGAACTGTTTAACGCTGTTTAAATCTGATGTGTTGGCAAAATATTGGGTTTTTTCTGCGTATGCTATGACATCTTCCCAAGTTGCCAAGGCATGCAGGGTTACCCCATGTTTTTGTTTTAATGCAGCGATTCTGTCTGGGAATATACCATAATTGAATACAACAAAACAGTGGTTACATATGGCCCCTGCATCACGGATACCATTTACGAAGGATATTTTGGATCCGCCATCTGTGGCCATGTCTTCCACCAATAATACATTGTCGCCCACCTGCATATTGCCTTCGATTCTGGCACCCCGTCCGAATCGCTTGGGTGTTTTGCGGATATATGCCATGGGTTTATGCAATACATCCGCCATCCATGCCCCATATGGAATGCCGGCGGTTTCGCCCCCTGCGACCACATCAACGCCATCGGCAATGCCCCCTTGTTTTAAGATTTTTCCCCCCATTTGCATCAGGTGGCGGCGGGCATCGGCAAAGGCGATTAACTTACGACAATCCACATATACAGGTGATTTTTCACCACTAGTCAGCACAAATGGAGTGTTTGGTTGGAATAAAATAGCCTGCGTTTCAACCAATATTTTGGCGGTTTTTTCCGCAACTGTTTGGGTATCCATAGGGCGACTTCCTCAATATTAAAATTATAAAATTCTTAGTGTTGCATAGTGGTCGACACATACCGTCCTTGTTCTTTGTTTGCCACCAAATATTGTTTTAACATGGGGTGGCGAATGGGGTCGGGGGAAATATTTGTACACAATAAACTTTCGGGGGCATAACTTAAACCGTCCCCATCGTCTATTAACAATTTGTACCATGGCTGATTTATATCCATATGCAGGGTTTCCTCATTATGTACAAAGGCTTCCGCATCAAAATGGCTGTCTACATCGACCACAACCGCACGGAAGTGATACAGGGTATGCATCACTATGTCACCTATGCCAAAGTTGGGTTCCACTAAAATAATTTCAGAATCGGTTTTATCTGTCATATTCTGTGTATACCCCAGACTATAAAAATATGCAAGATGTTAAATACAATATAGTACATAATAGTACATATTAAGGCACAAATTTTTAAATCTCTGGTATTATCCAAGTATGTGTATAAATATACACAGTCTTCGGCTGTGTGTATAATGTACTATTTTCATACAATTTGAATTTTATTTTTTGAAAAATCCTATTATTACCAAGCATATAATTCCTCGAAAAATATGTTGCTATTCTTATGGGGCGGGTATATAATCACAAGCGGATACATAATATATGTTTTTTAAAAATACAATCGATTGGATATTATGGTTAAAATAGAATTTAAGTCTGCGGTTGATGCAGAACAGATTACAGCACACACAACACAAAAACGCCCCACTTCGCCCCATATACAAATTTATAAATGGGAATGGACTATGTTATATTCTATTTTGCATCGGGCAACGGCAATGGGGTGTATGATGATTGGGGTATTAGCTCTTATTTTGCTTATTAGCATCAATCTGTTGCCCCCATTGGGGATGATATTATTATGGATACTGACATCCATATTGGGGTATGCCATTTGGTTTGTTGTGTTTTTGACAATTTCTTATTTTATATATGCGGATATTAAACATATGTTGTGGGGCAATCCTGATATATTGGAATTGCCACAGGCAAAATTGTATGGTAATATAACGATTGCGTTATCGATTATAACGGCATTGGCGGTATGGGTATGGTTCACAATTTAAAAAAACATTATTATATGATACTGTTGGTACTGTTTTCCCTTGCGTTGGTTATAACCAAAGCCCCTTATGCGTATCAACAACATGGGACGGAGGCATTTTGGATATATGGCTGGGTTGCATCGGCGATTTTGGTGGGTTTACATGAATGTAAAGCGGTGTTGTTGGACTATGTCAAAGATAAAACCAAAGTGCCTTTTTTACTGAGGGTGATTAAGATCGCTGTTTGGGGGATGTTTATTATTGCTGTGATAGTAGAGTTTGTAAAATGAGTTATACGATTATTGATCACAAATATGATGTGGTGGTTGTCGGTGCGGGGGGGGCAGGTCTGCGTACCACCGTAGGGTTATCAGCTGAGGGGTTAAAAACCGCATGTATTACCAAAGTTTTTCCCACCCGTAGCCACACAGTGGCGGCACAAGGTGGGATTTCCGCTGCTCTTGGTAATATGGGGGCGGATGATTGGCGGTGGCATATGTATGACACCATCAAAGGTTCGGATTGGCTGGGCGATCAAGATGCCATTGAATATATGGTGCGTGAGGCCATTCCATCGATCTTAGAACTCGAACATATGGGTGTCCCATTCAGCCGTACAGACGAAGGACAAATTTACCAACGGCCTTTTGGGGGCATGACCACCGAATATGGCGAAGGCGACCCCGCCCAACGCACCTGTGCGGCGGCCGATCGTACGGGACATGCGATTTTGCATACTTTGTATCAACAGTGTTTAAAAAATAATACCACTTTCTTTATTGAATATTTTGCCCTTGATTTAATTATAGACGACGAAGGGGCGTGTGTGGGGGTTATGGCATGGAACTTGGATGATGGTACATTGCACCGTTTTCACGCCAAACAAGTAGTCTTATGCACAGGCGGATATGGACGGGTGTATTTTAGTGCGACTTCTGCCCATACTTGTACAGGCGATGGGTCGGGGATGGCACAACGGGCGGGTATTCCGTTGCAGGATGCCGAATTTGTGCAATTTCACCCTACGGGGATTTATGGTGCGGGTTGTTTGATTACAGAAGGCGTACGGGGTGAGGGCGGATACTTGACCAATCAATCAGGCGAAAGATTTATGGAACGCTATGCCCCACATGTAAAAGACTTAGCATCCCGTGATGTGGTAAGTCGTGCCATGACTATGGAGATTCTTGAAGGCAGGGGGGTTGGGGATAATTCTGATCATATTCATTTGCATGTGGAACATTTACCTGCTGATGTGATTAACGAACGCTTGCCGGGGATTGCGGAAAGTGCCCGGGTGTTTGCCGGGGTTGATGTGACCAAGCAACCGATTCCTGTTATTCCCACTTGCCATTATAATATGGGCGGTATTCCCACCAATGTGCATGGTGAAGTGTTACGCCCCACCCCAAAAAATTCAGAAGCCATTGTTATGGGTTTAATGGCGGCGGGTGAATCCGCATGTGTGTCCGTACATGGTGCCAACCGTTTGGGGTCGAACAGTTTGTTGGATTTGATTGTATTCGGACGGGCGGTGGCACATCGCTGTGCCGAAACCGTCGATAAACACGCCCCCCACCGCCCCTTGCCAAAAGATGCAGGCTTCGAAGCAGTGGAGCGATTGGATAAAATCCGTTATAACCAAGGGGATGTGGGAACGGCGGAATTACGGCTTAGTATGCAAAACACTATGCAAAAATATTGTGCTGTGTTCCGTGAACACGATCCACTGTTGGTAGGGATTTCCCAATTACAAGACACTTGGCGGGCAAAATCAAATATGAAAATCAGTGATAAATCAATGATTTGGAACAGCGATTTGGTGGAAGCGTTGGAGTTTGAAAATCTGATTCCCCAAGCCATGGTGACTATTGTCGGTGCCCAAAATCGCACAGAATCACGGGGGGCACAGGCACGGGATGATTACCCAGATCGGGATGATGAAAATTGGATGAAACATACCATTGCGGGTATAAACATGGAAACGGGCAAGGTCGATTTGTCGTATCGCCCTGTTCGTATGTTTACCATGACAGATGATGTAAAAGTTGTGCCCCCAAAAAAACGGGTATATTAAAAATAAGAGGAAAACAAAATGGCTGAAATGCGATTACCTAAAAATTCCCAACCGACAAACAATGGGGTTATACATACGGCACCACAGGGGACAACAAATGTAAAAGCATTTCGTATTTACCGTTGGTCGCCTGATGATGGGCAAAATCCACGCTATGATACTTTTTTTATTGATTTGGATGCTTGTGGTCCCATGGTGCTGGATGCGTTGTTAAAGATTAAAAACGAAGTCGACAGCACCCTAACCTTACGGCGGTCGTGTCGTGAAGGAATTTGTGGGTCGTGTGCTATGAATATCGATGGGAAAAATACTTTGGCGTGTACTAAGGCGATTTCTTCTGTACAAGGTACAGTTAAAATATCCCCACTGCCCCATATGCCTGTGGTAAAAGACTTAGTCCCCGATTTAAAAAATGCTTACAAGCAATTGGAATCCGTAAAACCTTGGTTGCAAACGGGCGATGAAAAAAATGCTATTAATGGGGATCGGGAACGGCTGCAAAGTCCTGTGGACAGAAAAAAACTCGACGGCTTATATGAATGTATATTGTGTTTCAGCTGTTCCACATCGTGCCCATCATATTGGTGGAATGGGGATAAATATTTGGGTCCTGCTGTATTGTTACAGGCATATCGATTCTTGGCCGATTCCCGTGATACCAACAAAGCGAATCGTTTAAAAGAATTGGACAATCCCTTTAAATTGTTCCGTTGCCACACGATTATGAATTGTACCAATACTTGTCCCAAAGGATTAAACCCCGCCAAAGCTATTGCCAGCATTAAACAAATGATTGACGAAGCATAAAAATAAAAACCTAGCAAATAAAACAAAAGTACACAAAAGAAAAAACCCACCTGTTCAGTGTCTAAACGGTGGGGGTTTTTCAACCAATATAAAGCTACTGTAAAACAATATTTTGTTTATGTTACCAATGTTTTTACAAATATGCAATATAAAAATAAAAAACCTTAAAAAACAAATGGGTATATTTTTTATAAAATAAAAATTTTATAACTTAGGATATATTTTTACAACTTTAAATACACTTTGCGTTTGGTTACTAAACAAAATTCGCCTGCCCCTTGTTGGGTTAAATATCCGAATAGGTTTTGGTCACGGCGAAAGGTATATACTTGTGTTTCCTTCATCTTACCGATAAAATTCCATTTTTTAAACAATTCTTCACGGGCAATGGCACAAGGTTCTGGAAATGCAAAGGTTTCCATGTATATCACATCACATGTGGTGTCGCTGGTGGGGCTAGCGGTAATGGTGATATGGCTGTCGTCGCCCCGATAATCGACGACTGTTAAAGCGGAAAAACTATGTTGTGTTGGTGATTTTTGTGCAATAATGGGGTGGGTGCGAATGGGCAGACCAACAAAGTGTTCGTTTTCGACGGTTTTTACCGCCTGTTGACAGGCATCTGTGCTTACCCCCTGCATGCCGGTGCTGACTTTTACCGAATCATTTGCATGGGCAAAGGGGACAGGGGATACTATTAAAGATATAAGGATAAAGTGTATATATTTATAAAATTGCATGAATCATTCCATTAAAACCAAGGGATATACTGAATACTACGGAAATAAAAATAGATTGGAAAAAGATGTGTTTTCCCCATTTTTCTATGGGCATAGTATCATATTTTATGAGTGCTGTATACAGCCATCTGCTTGCCAGTATCAAACATAATAGGGCGGGCAACCAGTGTAAGAACCCCATAATAAAAAACGCAAACATCAATATTAAGAATATTGCCGTGTGTATGGTAATCGATATGCGGGTGGCTTCGAATCCTTTGACCACTGGCAACACATTGATAGCGGCATTTTTGTAATCGTCAAATCGGAACAGGGCAATGCCGTATGAATGGGGCATTTGCCAAATGGCAAAAATGATAAATAAAAATACAGTGCGAATATCAATAGCACCGCTAACCACCACATATCCAACCGTCAATGGTACGGACCCAGATAGGCTACCAGCCGCAGTGCCATATATAGACTGGCGTTTTGTCCACAGGCTATATACGCACACATAAATAAATACGCCAAATATGCCCAAGTACACGGCTATGGGATTGGTGAATATCCATAATACCGCCAAGCCCCCTAAAATAAGTATTACACCCAACACAAACGCCACCGCAATGGAAATGTCCCCCGTAACCAATGCACGGTTTTTCGTACGGGACATTTTGGCGTCGATGTCACGGTCAATAATGTTGTTTAACACACACGCCCCGCCCACAATACCAATGACCCCTATTACCATTCCCAAAAAAGTCGATACGATTAAGGTGGTATTCGACGCATAAAAATATCCCCCGATAGCGGACACCAAATTGCCCATAACAATACCCGGTTTCATTAAACGCCAATATTTTTTCATAAAGTAATATTCCTCGTTTTTGTTAATAGGGGATTTGCCACTGCAATACCCTTATTAGGGGGTGTTTAATCCCATGTGGTATATATATCATATTTGATAAATTTTTTGGGATAAAAAAGGCTTGTATTCCAAGTATCAGAATACAAGCCTTGTGTTTATATAACATATGATATTTTTGTGATATTTTTGGCTTAAAACCCAATTTCCATATTCATGTGCAGATGCCACATAATCCATGCGGTACCTAATACCATAATCAATACCTGAATAATGGTAAATACACCGGTTACAACCGACCACATCCCATCGGGGGTATTTTTAATATGCAGGAAATACACCAGTTGTGCCAATAATTGGCTAAATGCACTGATTGCCAAAATAACAATGGCGGTGGATTTGTCAAAACCGCCTGTCATAACAACCCCAAATGAAATCAGGGTAAAGACAATCGATAACACAGTGCCTTTCATATATTCGGAAAAAGTGCCATGTGGAACATCTAAGTGGGGGGTGTGATTTGCCATTTTATAATACTCCTATCAAATATACGACGGTGAATACACCGATCCAAACCAAATCCAAAAAGTGCCAAAACAGGCTTAGGCAAGTTAATCGTACTTTGTTGTCGATGCTAAGTCCATTTTTCTTAAAGTGGAAAAACAAGGTTACCATCCATACGCTACCGACAGTTACATGTAGTCCATGCGTCCCCACCAAGGCAAAGAAGGATGCCCAGTACGCATTTACCCACCAACCGGCACCTTCGTGTGCCAAGTGGTAAAATTCATATAATTCGACGCCCAGAAATCCAAGCCCAAATATCAGGGTCGGTATCAACCACATAATAATGCCTTGTAAATTTTCCTTTTGCATATGCAACATTGCCATCCCAAAGGTCACAGAACTTGCCAACAACAATGCCGTGTTTAAGAAAATCAGATTAAGATCAAATAAATCCCTTGAAAATAAGCCATGTTCGTTTGCCATTTGGGGCATGGTTGCAAATACTGCAAACAAGGTGGCAAATAATAAACAGTCGGTCATCAGGTATATCCAAAAACCAAATACAGTCATGGATTTTGTATCCACATGATGATCGTCTATGTACAGGGTCATATCTTGTGGTTTAATATCAATATGTGCCATTTTTGTATATTCCTTTCTGTACCTATACTTTACCTACTTGTCTTAGGGCTTCCCAGCGGGCAGTTTCGATGGCTTCCACTTCTTCGGTTTCCACATAATATTCCCGTTTGGCGTATAGTGTGTGTAAAATAAGCGTACCGATAATAATTGCAAATGATATAAAGAACACCCACCAAATATGCCATACGGCGGCAAAACCAAGTGGTATCGAGGTCAATCCCATAATGGGTCCCGCCCAAGTGTTACATGGCATATGGATGCGTTCAAAATTGGTAATTTTTTGATACGCCATCCCATTTTCTTTGCGTAAGTGCCATTCGTCAATCGCATGGAAGTGTGGGGTTTTTGCAAAGTTATAATAGGGGGGGGGGGAAGAAGTTGACCACTCCATAGTACGACCATCGTTAAAATCCCCGCATACATCCATATTTTTATGGCGGTTAAGGAAACTGACAACTAAATTTATTACTGTTGCCAATGCCCCCAGAAATAGGATACCCACACCAAATGCGGCAACTGCAAAATATGGGGCCCATTCCGGGTTGTCATAATAATTTAACCGTCGTGTTGCCCCCATAAAGCCAAGGGCGTATATGGGCATGAAAGATACAAAAAATCCGATTGTCCATAATATGGGGGCCAATTTCCCCCAGAATGGGTTTAATTGCCAACCCGTAAATTTCGGCCACCAGAAATGTACCGCCGTTAAATATCCAAATACTGCACCGCCAATAATCACATTGTGGAAGTGGGCAACCAAGAACAACGAGTTATGCAATACAAAATCCGCCGCAGGAATCGATAACATAACCCCGGTCATACCGCCCACCGTAAAGGTAACAAAGAATGCCATCGTCCAATATACTTCGGCGGTTAATTTTACCCGTCCTTTGTACATGGTGAACAACCAGTTAAACAACTTTACCCCCGTGGGAATGGCAATTGCCATGGTGGCAATGCCAAAGAACGCATTGACAGACGCCCCCGCCCCCATGGTGAAGAAGTGGTGTAACCATACAATCATCGACAACAACCCAATAACAGCAGTTGCATATACCAATCCTTTGTATCCGAATAAGGATTTACGGGAAAATACGGGGACGACTTCGGAAAATACCCCAAACGCTGGTAAAACTAATAAGTATACTTCTGGATGTCCCCAAACCCAAATCAAGTTTACCCACATCATTTGATTACCACCCAGTTCATTGGTAAAGAAGTGTGTGTCGAAATATCTGTCTGTGGTTAGCATGGCGATGGTAACGGTCAAGATGGGGAAAATGATGGCTCCGATTGTTGCTGCTGTTAAGGTTGTCCATGTGGATACGGGCATCATCATCAATTTTAACCCAGGGGCACGCATTTTTAAAATGGTAACAATAAAGTTAATCGAGGTCATTGTGGTACCAATGCCAGCAATCTGTAACGACCATATCCAATAATCTACACCCACCCACGGGCTAAACTCAATACCAGATAGGGGGGGATATGCCAACCATCCTGTTGCGGCAAATTCCCCAATAAACAAGGAAATGTTTACCAAAATCGCCCCGGATGCAAAGAACCAAAACGCCAAATTGTTCATAAATGGAAATGCCACATCCCGTGCCCCAATTTGTAAGGGGGTTAAGTAATTCCAAATGGCCGCCACCAATGGCATCGCCACAAAGAAAATCATAATGACCGCATGGGCAGTAAAGATTTGATCATAGTGTTCGGGGGACAAATATCCCGATCCGAATGTGTCCGATGATGCCAACACTTGGTGTGATCGCATCAGCACCGCATCGGCAAACCCCCGAATCATCATAATTAAGGCAACGATACCATACATAAGAGAGATTTTTTTGTGGTCGACGGTAGTAATCCATTCGCGCCACAAATAGCCCAATAATCGGTATCTAAACAATGCAAAAACGACGCATATGCCAACTACCCCTACAACCGCACCCGTTGTCAAAACAATGGGGTCATATGGAAAAACTTCCCAATTTAACCGCCCAAATACGGGATCTGGATCTGTTACAATGTTGCGTTCTTTAACTGCCATGGTTGTATCCTCCTATTACGCCATTTTAGTGTGTTTTGTTATACTTGCGGATGATGTTATTAAATTGGTCATTATCGACCACATCGGCAAAGTGTTCAATGGGGTGGTCTTTTGTTTGTTTGCCCCGTAATCTTTGATATGCGTTCTGGTCAAATATCTGTGGCGAAGACTTTACCTTTTGCACCCATGCGTCATACTCTGTGTCGGAAACCGAATGTACATCAAATTTCATCCCAGCAAATCCAAATCCACTGTAATTTGCAGAAATCCCCCGCATTAGTTTTTTCTTATCAGATATAAGGTGCAGACGATTTTCCATCCCCCCCATGGCATATAATTGCCCCCCCAATTCGGGAATGAAAAACGAATTCATCACCGTATCCGATGTAATCACAAATTTAATGGGAGTATTAACAGGAATGGCAATTTCATTGACCGTGGCAATGTCTTCTTCGGGATAAAAGAATACCCATTTCCAATCCATAGCCACCACCTGAATTGTTAATTCTTCGTCCTTGGCATTTTCATATTTACCCACCAAAGATACCCGTGGATCCAAAGAATGTGAAGTGTTATAGGCGGTGATTGCAAGTACGCTAACAATGGCAATCGGCACACCCCACGCAAAAAATTCAATCTTATTCGAATGATTCCACTTGGGGCGGTATTCGGCATCTTTGTTGCTTTCCCGATACCAAAACGGAAACCATATGGCCATAACCAAGGTGGGAATGACCACCAACAACATTAAGAAAAACGATAACATTATCAATTTTGATTGTTTTTCGCCCACCTGCCCATTGGAATTGACAAGCACAAATAAATCATCGCTATACATTGCCACAATCGGAATTAACAGCAAGGTTATAAAAAACAAACTGATAAGTGTAATCAAACCATATTTTTTAAAATTTGACATATAAAAATACTTTCTGACCTTAGTCTTAATTTCCTATTCAAGTTTCTTTTTACGAATCTCATATGCAGTATACAGCATTACAATACAAAATACAATATATTATAGCATAATATACCCCATGTCCGAAACAAGCATTAAAATAACAGAATTTCCGCATTGACAGCTTGATATAAATCAAGATCTGCTTATTTTTTATTATATATAGGTATTGGATCGTACTATATACATAATTTTTAAGTATCTTGTTGTTTTTTGGGGGGATGATGGGCATTGTATATATCGCTCAGCAGGGTTTCTATGCGGGCGGGAATCCCCCGATTGACCCGCATCCATTGTTCCATGATGTCGGCAATCAATGCCCACATGTTGCGTTGGGGGGCGAGGACTCTACCTGTACCTTCGGCGACGATCAAGGTTTTTTGTAACAATAATAATTCAGGGCGAACCCGCATTTGAAATTTTTCTGTAACCGTGAATAAATCGCTTAATAATTGTCCCATTGCCACCGCAGACCAATCCATACCTGTGCGGTCAATCGCAATTTTTTTCAAGGCGTTGGCAAAGGCGTTGACCCCATATGTGGCGGGTACATATCCGGCGATAAAGTGGACTTCTGCCACCCGTGTATAATCGCCCTTATATAAGTAGTATAAACAGTCGGCTATGTAAATACGGGTTTTTTTGCTTAAATATCCCATAATGCCAAAATCGACGGGACACAACACCCCATCCGCCCTGACAAACATATTGCCGGGGTGAATGTCCGCATGAAAAAAACCATCCCGAAACACTTGCAAGAAAAATATACGGGTGCTGTCGGTCAATAGTTGTGTACAGTCAAGGTTCCATTTTTTGAGGGTGGTTATATCGTCGATGCGTACCCCGTCGATCCATTCTGTGGTCAAAACATCGGCGGTGGTGTATGTATGATATATGGGGGGGACATAAAATTTCGGGTCGTCTTTAAAATTTTTGTGCAATCGTTCGGCGTTTTTGGCTTCGATGGTTAAATCCAATTCTGCGTGTACCCAAGTACGCAGTTCATCGACAACTTGACAGGGGCGTAAACGGCGGGATTTTTTTGATATTTTTTCGAGCATGCGTGCCAATTTGTAAAAAACTTTAATATCGCCAAAGAATTTTTGTCGAATGTGGGGGCGTAAAATTTTTACCGCCACCAGTGTGCCATCGTATAATACTGCCTTATGGACTTGGGCAATGGATGCGGATCCAACAGGTATTTCAGAAAAATCCATAAACACTGAATCCACCGACATACCACAGGCGTTTTGAAAAATCTTTTTGGCGGTTTTTGCGGAAAATGGCGGGGCTTGGTCTTGTAAAGATTTTAAATGGGTTGCCCAAGCGGTGCCGACAATATCGGGGCGTACGGATAAAATTTGTGCCAATTTAATAAAGCTGACACCCCCCCGGCAAAACAGCCACACCCCCATGCGGTATCGCATGCACTTTGGGGCAATTTTTGCCACCAATATCAGCCCCAAACAGACCCAACAGAATCGCATAAAACGATATATCATGATCGCTTAAATTTTCCATCCACTGTGAATGGCGGCAATCCCCCCCGTCATATTGGTGTATGAGGTTTGGGTAAAGCCGACCGATTCCATAATATCCATTAATGCTTGTTGTTCGGGGAAACGGCGAATGGATTCGACCAAGTATTGATACGATTCTGTATCCCCGGCAATAAATCCCCCCAATTTTGGCAAAATATGAAACGAATACGCATCATATAATGTGTTTAACACTGGTACGCTTACATGGGAAAATTCCAAACACATAAACCGCCCCCCGGGTTTGACAACACGGTATGCCTCAGACAAGGCGGTTTTAATTTCCGTCACATTTCTGAGCCCAAAGGCAATGGTGTACGCATCCACATTGGCATCGGCAATCGGCAGGTTTAAGGCATCGCCTACTGTCCAGTGAATATTGTGTATAATACCTTTATCCAATGCCCGATTCTGTCCCACCTTGACCATACCTTCGGTTAAATCACAAACAGTGACCGATTTTCCTCCATGTTGTAGGAATCGAAATGCTATGTCCCCTGTACCGCCCGCCACATCCAGCAATACCATATCTTTGTGGGGTTTAAGCATGCGGATGAATGTATCCTTCCATAAACGGTGAATCCCCCCTGACATAACATCGTTCATCATATCGTATTTATGGGCAACAGATTCGAAAACCCCTTGTACTAATGCGGGTTTTTCCGCTTTGTCCACATCTTGAAAACCAAATGAAGCAGTGGTGGCATCGCTGTGCTTGTTATTGTATGCGGGGTGTTGCTCAGATTCGGCTGTGGATTCGGCTGTGGATTTGGGTGTGGATTTGGGTGTGGATTTGGGTGTTTTCGTCATACTTTTATCCCTAAACATATTATTATCTACTTGCAAAATAGGTCTTATATGTATAGCATAATATATATAAAAATAGCAAAATAAATATACCAAATCTTAAAGGATATACATGCCTGAGTTACCAGAAGTCGAAACTGTTGTACAAGGATTATCCCCCCATATGGTGGGTAAGACTATTGAAAAAGTCATTACACATCGCCCTAATTTACGATATGATTTCCCCCATAATTTTACCGATATATGCCATAATGCGGATATTACAAATATTGCCCGGCGGGCAAAATATATTCTTGTCCGTCTTAGCACAGGCTGGACGCTTATTTCCCATTTGGGGATGTCAGGGACTTATACCATATATCCCCGGGGCACCAATACGCCCCCGAAAAAACATGACCATTGCATTATATATTTAATGGATGGTACTTTTGTCGCCTATAACGATCCACGCCGATTCGGTTTTATCCTTGCGTGTCCCACCACTCAGGAACACAGCCATCCGCATTTGTCTGTGTTGGGGGTTGAACCGTTTGCTAAAACTTTAACCCCTGTATATTTACATAGTCGCTTACAACATAAAAACACGCCCATAAAAACCGTTTTGCTTTGTCAAAATGTAATCGCTGGGTTGGGTAATATATATGTGTGCGAAGCCTTATATCGGGCAAAAATACATCCTGCTAGTGTGGCAAAATCCCTTACAAAACAACGGGTAAAGATTTTGACCACACATATTTTACAAGTTATCCAAGATGCCCTTCAAGCGGGGGGATCGTCGCTTAGGAATTTTCAAGATACGGATGGCAAGATGGGATATTTTCAACATACATTTGATGTATATGGTAGGGAAAATCAGCCTTGTAAAACCTGTCAAACCCCTATTGTGCGTATCCTTCAATCGGGAAGATCGTCGTTTTTCTGTAAAAAATGTCAGAAAAAAACTTGACTAAATATAGGATTTCATTTATAAGTGCAGCTAGGACTGTATATAACTTTAAGGAATTTAATTATGGCTAATATTAAATCAGCACAAAAACGCATCAAGCAAACAGCTATTCGTACAGTGCGTAATCGCACTGTACGGAGTCGTGTACACACATATGTTCGTAAACTCGAAAAAGCCGTTGCCAGCGGTGATAAACAATCTGCACACACGGCATTTCAGGATGCTATGTCAGAATTACACATTGCATGTCGCAAGGGGGTTATGAAGAAAAATACTGTATCGCGCAAAATTTCTCGCTTGAATGCACGGGTAAAAGCAATGTAATGTGTACACACCATAACGCATACAAAAGCCATTGTTATTATCAGTGGCTTTTTTTATGCTTATTAAACCGACAATGCCATAAATAGATGTTACAATATGTGGGGGCATATCGATTCGTTTTGTCCAGTGTCCAGATTTGCAAGGGGTACAGCCAATTATATTTTTTACATCAGCCTGAGTTTCTTTCGACATATAGTTTTTGAATATCGTAGGTTGTACACATGTGGAAGTGTGTAATATATATAGTATGTTTGTCCCCCACTACACACAAGGTGATAATGATTCGTCACATAAAAAAAATCTGACAACAACAAAAACTGCCTTGATCCGATTTTTTTTGATACACATCCCAATCATTTATCTTTATACTGTCTGAATAAAGGCTAAGAATATTTTTCTTGTTGATGATTTTTTACATTTGTGTATATAAAAAATACTATTAAAACAGCATGTTATATACAATTTAAAATATCCTTAGAATCGCTGTGTTTGGGGTCATATATGTCCCTGTGCATATGGGACACAGACCGTACATAACCTGTGATAATACATTCAGCATCCGCCATAACAGCCAATTATTTACGGGTGATATTGTCGATATAAATATACAACACAGATATTGTAATAATATTTTGGAACTAGGATAGATATGGATACATATTATAAAAATTGGAGTCTGATATTAAGTCGCTTGCGATCGGAATATGGCAATGTGGCTTTTGAGAGTTGGTTGAAGCATATTCATTTTATTGCGTTTACGGATGGCATATTACAGCTCAGCACACCCACATCCACTTTGCACAATTGGGTACAAAGTGAGTATTTACCCCGTATTAAACAATTATGGATGCGGCAATATCCCCACACGACTGATATTGAAATTGATTGTATCCCCCCATATGCCAGCAACGATGAAATCGATACCCCCATTGATAATATGACGATAATGGAATCTGTGCCGACCCTTGCACAACCATTTGCATATGTACCCAATCCCCATTTTGTCTTTGATTCGTTTGTTGTAAATGATACCAATAAAATGGCATTTCGTGCCGCCCAAGCTATTGCCGATGGCACCGCCACATGTAATACGCTATATATATATGGTAATGTGGGCTTGGGCAAAACCCATTTGCTGTGTGCCATTGCCGATTATATGCACCGTATCCATCCTGACAAAATGGTCATATACTTATCAGCGGAACGGTTTATGAATTTATTTACAGAATCGTTGCGCAAGGGGACTATTGATACATTTAAACAGACTGTGCGTTCAGCTGATGTGTTGTTGGTGGACGATATACACTTTATTGCCAATAAAGCCGGCACACAAGAAGAATTTTTTTATACCTTTAAGACCTTAATCGAACAGCAATCCTATATTGTGCTGAGCGGTAATACGCCCCCATCGTTTTTGCAAAATATTGATGGTCGTATTATATCACGGGTGAATGGGGGCGTTGTTGCCGAAATTGAAAAAACCGATTATGCGTTGCGATGTCAAATTTTACACACCAAAGCCCGACAAATGCAACATGACATAGACGATGATACTGTCAAATTTATATCCCGAAGGATTACCAATAATACCCGTGACCTAGAAGGGGCTTTAAACCGTATTGTTACATATGCCAGTTTTATGGAAATGCCAATTACCGAACAGGTTGTGTGCAAAATCTTACATGATATTTTATCGATGGATACCAAAGCCATTACCACCTTACAAATCCAAGAAACTGTGGCAAAATATTATAATATTACAGTAACCGATTTGGAGTCAAAATCACGGAAAAAAGCCATTGTTGTTCCCCGACAATTGGCGATTTATATTACAAAAACCCAAACCGAAGACAGCTTATCCACCATCGGCAGGGCATTTGGGGGACGGGACCATACAACTATATTACATGCTATTCGCCGAATCGAAGACCTACTGCAACACAACATATCCTTACAACAGGATATGCAAAAAATAACTAAGATCTTAAATTAACCTCTAAAATATGTATATATTACATTTTGGTGGGATATGTATAAATATTATTGTTGTGTACATATTATTGTTGCACAAATTTATAATAATGTTATACTGCCCAATATTTACAAGTATTATAAGGAAGATATTATGAAAATTACCATTGAAAAAGCACCTTTTTTGCATGCTCTGAGTCATATCAACGCTATCGTGGAACGCAAACATACTCTCCATATTTTGGCAAATGTGTTGTTGCAGACTTCGCAAGACGGTTTGCACCTCAAAGGTACAGATATGGATATTACTATTACGGATAAAACCCCTGCCCAAGTCCATGAAAGTGGGGCGACGACTACGCCCGTTGCCCTTTTGTTTGATGTGGTTAAGAAATTGCCCGATGGTGCGGAAATTTCTTTGCAGACCGATGGCGATACATTATTAGTATCCGCAGGACGGTCAAAATTTAAATTGCCCACTTTACCTACGGACAGCTTCCCGACCATGCCAGAAGGGGATTTGCCCCATAAATTTGTTGTTGGGGCATCGGAATTTGCCACTTTAATCCATTATACCAAATTGGCAATTTCAACAGAAGAAACCCGATATTATCTGAATGGTATTTACATGCACGAAAGCGAAGGTAGTCTGTTTGCTGTATCCACAGATGGACACCGTTTGGCAAAGGCATTAACCCCCATTGGGGCGGATGCCAGCGGTATTCCGGGGGTTATTATTCCCCGTAAAACAGTTTTGGAATTGCAAAAATTGCTTGATGAAACTGACGATGATGTTACCATTCGTCTGTCCGAAAACATAATTGAGTTTAGTATGAAATCAGCTGTTATCACCAGTAAATTGATTGATGGCACTTTTCCCGAATATGAACGGGTGATTCCCAAAGATAATGATAAATCCCTTAGCATTCCTTGTGTGGCATTTGCCCTTTCCGTGGGGCGGGTGGCAGCTTTAGCCGCTTTATCGGATAGCAAAATGTATCCCATTAAAATGGCATTAGGGGATAATATTTTGTCCCTGCATGCGTTCCATTCGGATTTTGGCACAGCAGAAGACGAAATGGAAATTGTATATGATAACGATTCCATTGAAATTGGTTTTAACGCATCCTATCTTTTGGATATTGCCAATCAAATCAAAGATGGCAATATTATATTTGAATTAAAAGACGAAAGTTGCCCGTGTATTATCCGTTGTGATGCGGACCCCAGCATTTTATATGTGCTGATGCCTATGCGTGTATAAGGGCGATTTATATACATTGGGAAATGGCATTGGTCCCCCCTAAAAAAAAATTTTTATGTGATACGGCATTGTTTGTATCGTGTTTGACCTTGCATAATTTTCGCAATTATAAAAACATACGGTTACACACCGAAAATGCATCGATGGTGATTACGGGGGATAATGGGACGGGCAAAACCAATATTTTGGAAGCCGTATCCCTGTTGACCCCAGGGCGGGGCATACGGGGGGCAAAGGTAAATATGTTTGCCAATCGCATGCACCCCACACACACATGGGGGGTGTCCGCCACTTGTGAAACTTTTGTGGGTACCGCTACCCTTGGCACAGGATATGACCCCCAAAATCCATCCCGCCGTATGGTTAAAATAAATACGGCAAAATGTCCACAAAATCAGTTGGGGGCGTATATCAGTTGTATTTGGTTGACCCCACAAATGGATAAATTGTTTTTGGAATCGCCCGCTGATCGGCGTAGGTTTTTTGATCGATTGATACTGGGCTTTGACTCCGCCCATTCTGGACGGGTACAAGAGTATGAAAAATCTCTGCGTAATCGCAGTAAAGTTTTAAAAATGCCCCATCCTGATACTGTATGGTTAAATGCGTTGGAAAAAGATATTGCCCGTCGGGCGGTGGCAATTGCCGCCGCGCGTAATCTTATGTGTGAACGGTTAAACCACTTGATTAAAGATGGGTACAGCCTTTTTCCCGGTGCAAAAATTACCTTAAATGGCACCATCGAACACCTGTTGACATATCAAAATGCACTGGATACAGAACAGTATATCTGTGAACAGTTGCGTTTGTCCCGTGCCGATGATCGTATATATGGGGGGGCAAGCATAGGGGTGCATAAAACGGACATCAGCGTTTTACACATACATAAAAACATCGATGCGGCGTTGTGTTCAACGGGCGAACAAAAGGCGTTGTTAATCGCTATAATAATTGGAAATTTACGCCTGCATCAGGCGGAAACAGGGTATCTGCCCCTGTTGTTATTGGATGAAATATCCGCCCATTTGGATACGGTGCACCTGCGGGCGTTGTTTGATGTGTTGGTGGCTTTAAAACCGCAAATTTGGTATACGGGAATCAACGCCGCCGACTTCGCCCCAATACTACCCGATTGTACCCATATAAAAATCAGCGAAATTAACACCTTATAAAATATATATTTTTCTTGTTTTTGGGTGTTATATATGTACGATGTATGCTATACTAACGCATATTAAATATCATGTGTGTAACAGTAAAATAAGACAAGGAAAAGTCTATGTCAGACCTAAGACAACCCCCTGAATACAGTGCAGATTCGATCAAAGTTTTAAAGGGACTCGAAGCTGTTCGCAAACGCCCCGGTATGTATATTGGCGATACGGACGATGGCACCGGTTTACACCACATGGTATACGAAGTTGTCGATAACGCCATTGATGAATCGTTGGCGGGATATTGTGATTTGGTGACGGTAACCCTCAATGCGGATGGATCGTGTACAGTGACCGATAATGGACGGGGTATTCCCACCGCCATTCATGAACAAGAGGGCATTTCCGCCGCCGAAGTGATTATGACACAATTACATGCGGGGGGGAAATTTGACCAAAATTCGTACAAAGTATCGGGTGGATTGCACGGTGTGGGCGTATCGGTGGTAAATGCGTTGTCTAGGCATTTGAATGTAACCATTAAACGGGATGGCAAAATGCACAGTATGGATTTTAAGCATGGGGAATCGGTGGCACCCTTATCTGTGGTGGGCGATTGTGGCGATGCAACGGGTACAGCGGTTACTTTTATGCCTAGCACTGATACTTTTACCATGACTGATTTTAAATTTTCTACGCTTGAATATCGCCTGCGCGAATTGGCATTTTTAAATTCTGGGGTGCACATTTTGTTAAAGGATAAACGCCAAAGCCCCGAAAAATCCGTTGACCTGCAATATGAAGGGGGGATTCGGGCGTTTGTACAACATTTGGACCGTTCGAAAACTTCGATGGTGTCCGCCCCTTTGCATATGCAGGGGGACAAAAATGGCATTAGCGTAGAAATTGCCATGCAGTGGAACGACAGCTATCATGAAAATACCCTGTGTTTTACCAATAATATTCCCCAACGGGATGGGGGGACGCACTTGGCGGGGTTTCGGGGGGCATTAACCCGGCAAGTAAATGCCTATGTGGTGAACAGTGGACTTGCCAAAAAGGAAAAAATTAATCTTGATGGGGGCGATATTCGGGAAGGTATCACCTGTATTGTATCGGTAAAAGTTCCCGATCCCAAGTTTTCCAGCCAAACCAAAGATAAATTGGTATCCAGCGAAGTCCGTCCGGTGGTCGAATCCGTGTGTAATGAAAAATTAGCGGAATGGTTTGAGGAAAACCCCACAGATGCCCGTAAAATCGTCCAAAAGGTGGTCGAAGCTGCGATGGCACGGGAAGCCGCCCGCAAAGCCCGGGATTTGACCCGTAAAAAAGGGGCGTTGGACATTGCATCATTGCCGGGGAAATTGGCGGATTGTCAAGAAAAGGACCCGGCAAAATCCGAATTGTTTATTGTTGAGGGGGATTCGGCGGGGGGGTCGGCAAAACAAGGACGGCATCGCCATAATCAGGCGATTTTGCCCCTAAAAGGGAAAATTTTAAATGTGGAACGGGCACGATTTGATCGTATGTTATCCAGCCAAGAAATCGGTACACTGGTAACCGCCCTTGGCACGGGTATTGGCAGGGATGATTTTAATATCGACAAAGCCCGATACCATAAAATTATTATTATGACCGATGCGGATGTGGATGGTGCCCATATTCGTACGCTATTGTTAACTTTCTTTTACCGTCAAATGCCTGAAATTATTGAAAAAGGATATTTATATATTGCCCAGCCCCCCTTGTATCAAGTCAAACGGGGTGATAAGGGATTATATTTAAAAGACGATATGGCAATGGAAAATTATTTAATTGAAAACATGGTGGCACATGCCACCTTGGAAACCCCCTCTGGTGCCAGAAGTACCGAAGATTTACGGGCATTATGTCACACGGCACACAAAGTGCAACGCCATATTCATGCCATTACCCGAAGCACAGGACACCCGACCGTCATTGAAAATATTGTCCTGTGTGGCGGATTTGATAGTGCTCTGTTACACGATATATCTGTGTGTGGTACAAAAGCGGTTCAGATTGCCGATCGATTAAACAGTATCAGTCCCCCCCTTGAACGGGGATGGGTGGGAATGGCGGATACAGATGGATATACTTTTAACCGTACCCTTAGGGGGGTGCCACAGGTGGTGCGTGTCCCCCGCACAGTGATTGAAAGTGGCGATGCCCACCAATTGCATCGTGTGTATGCGGATATACAAGAAGCCTTTTTTGTGCCCGCTGTGTTAAATATGAAGGGCAAACACATTCCCTTAAATGGGATACTGGAATTTGTATCCGCCATTAACGAAAACGGTAAAAAAGGTATTACTGTACAACGGTACAAGGGATTAGGCGAAATGAACCCGGATCAATTATGGGAAACCACTCTGGATCCAAACGCCCGCACTTTGTTACGGGTCGAAGTCAATCACATGGAAACAGCAAATACCATATTCGAAACCCTTATGGGCGATGTGGTGGAACCACGCAGAGAATTTATCCAAACAAATGCCCTAAATGTCGCCAACTTGGATATTTAAAATGTGCTCAAAAAAATAATTGACCTTGCCCCAATAGACATAGACGAATTATAATATCAAAAGTTTGTATCACTTGCCATAAATAGAAATTTAAAGAAAGGAAAATAATATGTGTATAGAAAAAATTGAAATTCAAAACTTTAAATGTTTTGGCAAAAAGGTAATCTTTAATATTAAATCTGGAAAAAACGCATTTGTTGGAGATAATGGAACTGGAAAAACGACTGTGTTGGAGGCTCTGAATAAAGTTTTTAAAGAGACTAATATATCAATAGATGATTTTCACATAGGTCGCAAGAATAATACACAGAATAATACTAGGGAAAAAGATAATCGTGCCAAACAAATGTTTATTGATGTAACCATTTGTATTCAAAACTCAGATGTTGCCACCTCTGTCTCATACTATATATTTAAAGCAATTGATAGCTTAAAGTTTCGTATTCGCCTAGAAGCAGAAAATACCGATGGACAAGATTATGATAATGTAGAATATAAATTTTATGCTGTTTACACAGATGAAGATATTCCATTTGGATCTGACATTGTAGGATCTGAAAAACGGCCTATTTCTAAAAGGGATTTAAGATTATTTATAGAATATGTATATATTCCTGCACAAAGAGATGGCAAATCTATCACAACAAGAGAGTTAAAGAGATTACTAAAAAGAATAGAAAATGACATAGAATGGGACGAAGAATTTCCAGAAAATTTAACAAAGTCAGCTAAAAAATTACAAAATGATTTTGAAAATTTTGAACCAATTCGCTATATTCAAAATGAAATTATCAAAAATTATAAGACTCTATATGATTTATCACATGAAAATAATCCCAAACTAGCAATTTCACAAACGGAATTTTATGAAGTGTTGCGTTCTATCAATCTATTTTTTGAAAGTACCTTTATTAGTAATATGACATTAGAGGATTTAAGTGAAGGGCAAATTTCACTGTTATATTTGGCTTTGTCTATTACTTATCATCGGTTGATACATAAATTGCACATGGATGAAGAATTCAGAACAAAAAATAATTTCAAGAATAAGCCGCAATACTATCCAGCTTTATTGCTGTTTGGTGTGGAAGAACCTGAAAATCATTTATCTCCTTTTTATCTGTCTAGAATAATACAACAGTTTGATTCCTTAAAAGGTGAAATGCGTGTACAAACTCTTTTTACCAGCCACTCCACCAGTATTTTACGGCACCTAGACTATCAACATGTTACTTTCTTACGAAGATGTTTGAAAAATGGAAATTGTTTTGCTCGTGAAATTGTACTAAATAATGAACAGGGAAACGAAGATACAAAATTCATCAAAGAAGCTATTGAAAATAATCCTGAAATATACTTTGCTCGTTTAATGATTATTGGGGAAGGTGATAGTGAAAAGGTTGTTATTCCGAAAATAGCAAAAGCGTTCGGTTTAGATTTAGATACTAATTTTGTTGCTTTCGTATCTATAGGGGGGCGACATGCTTACCATTTATGGAGACTAGCAAATATGCTGGACATTCCCTGCATTACATTACTTGATTATGACGAGGGTCGCCATCAGGGTGGTGAAGGACGATTGAAAAATGCTGACAGTTGGTTACAAAAAGCCAAAATAACAGTACAACCTGATGATACTAAAACTCAAACACCTTGGGAAAAATACGAAAAAAATCATTTTGTATATTATTCTTACCCTATAGACTTGGATATGATGATGATTCAAAATTTCCCAGAAGACTATAAGCATAGAGATACAAAAGTAAGTGATAAGGATTTAATACGCAGTTTATACAAAGATTCTGTCGCAAATCGACTAAATGACGATTTTTCATTGGACAATTCGGAAAGCATTGCAGATTTAAATATACCAATTAGGGACAGAGAATTATTAAAAGCTTATAAGGTTCTTTTTGATTCAAAATCAAAGGTAGTTTCACACCAAGAGGCTTTGCATGAATTAAGTAACGATTATATTAAAGATAACTGTCCAGATGTTCTTAAACGCCTTGTGGAAGATGCCCATAAAAAACTATTTATAAAGCCAGAGAAAAAATCAGAAGAGAGAGAAGGGAGTGATAAAGGTGATATACAAGAGTAGTACTGACTGGCAACCTGTGGAATTTGATTACCCTGATTCAGTATTGGAAATGATTAAATTTTCTGAAAATAATATTATTATCGCTGGTCCAGGGGCAGGAAAAACAGAACTTCTAGCTCAAAAAGCCTGTTATTTGCTAGAAACAGGTTTATGTAGGTATCCGTATAGTATTCTTGCAATAACCTTCAAAAACGATGCGACAAGAAATATAAAATCCCGTGTTCACGCAAGATGTAATAGAGACTTAGCTAATAACTTTGTGTCTATGACTTTCCATGCGTTTTGTAAGCAAATCCTAGATCAATTTAGGGAAATTTTACCAGACTGTTTAAAACCAAGGCATGATTACACAATTAATGGACTATCATGGCAAGAGTGGAAAGATGTCAAAAAAAATACAGGCTTAAAAGAGTGTGGGTTTGAGTATGGTATCGTATGCAAATTAAAGGCACATCAGAAAGAAAAAGTAAATAATTTTTGGAATAACCAGTTACATTTAATAAATAATGGAAAATCAAACTTAACTTTTAACATGGTGATTGCATTAGCCATTTATATCATATACCAACATTCTGATATTGCAGATGTTATCCGCAAGAAATACCCCTATATTTTTGTGGATGAATTTCAAGATACTACTAATGCCCAATATTATTTATTACAGATTCTCTTCAAAGGAAAAAATAATTCTTTAACTGTTGTAGCAGATTTTAAGCAAACAATTATGACTTGGGCAGGGGCTTTAAAAGATATCGGTAAAAAGTTTCAAGATGATTTCAAAACCGAATTATTTACACTAAATGTTAATTATAGATCTAATAATAAAGTTGTTGCCTTAGTAAATGATACTGCAAAATATATGATTAAGAATGATAAGACAGATAATCATATGCTTAAACTTTTTTCTCAGATGAAAGCCATAGACAAGCATACTGGAGATGATCAATCTATTAGAATAAACAAAGATTTTACTTCACATGAAGAACAATATGATCAGGTCAAACAAGAAATTTTAAATTTAGTCCATGAGCATCAAATAAAACCACATGATATTTTAATTATTCGTCGTCAAAAAGTTCAAGAAGTAGAAGATTATTTTTCAAAAATTAGTGATAATATAACATTATTTAACGCCGACAAAAAATTTGGCAAGTATTCTGTACAGGATTTGCAAGATGATAGATTTGCTCAATTTATAATAGCTATTTTGTCTCTGATTTATAATGTAAAAATCGATACCATAAATTCATGGGAGATATTTTATTCTACTATATCCACATTGGAAGGTGTTAATGAATATTTAGATACTGATACATTTTTTGCCAAGTGTATCTATATCATTAACAATATCAAAAATGAAACCCAAGATATTTCAAATATAAAAGATATTTTAGACTGCCCTACTTTTAAGGATTGTATACAAAAATTCATCTTGAACTGTACAATATTTGGATACAATGATGAAAATCAAGTCAAAAATACTAAATCTTCATTTATCGAGTATTTAAATTTTTTGGACAAAGCAGATGATTGGCAAGATTTTCTTGAAAAATATCATGGTATTAATAGTGTACACTTAATGACAATACATAAGTCAAAAGGTTTAGAATACGATACCGTATTTTTTATTGATGTAGATGGCGATACATTTTGGAGTAATAATGAGATAAATACGCAGTTTTTTGTAGCATGTTCACGAGCAAAAGAACGGGTAAGAATTTATGCTTCACAATTCAAAAAATCAGAAGATATTACGAAATTATTAGACCATTTAATTGATAAAGACTATTAAGCCCTTCGAGGCTATCATAAAGTTTGTGTAAATAGCATTTTAAAGTTTAACTCTATCGTCAAACATAATAGCGAATTGGTTTAGAGCTTGTTTCCAATTCCTAAGAAGTGGACCCCATCGTCCGGACCACTAACTGTTAAAGTTAAGATAGACTTTTTTGGTTAATTAGAAGTGGCCCCCAAAAACTGGACAATGATTTAAGTTTCATTTATATTTCATTTATATATAGAAATAAGGAGATTTATTAAATGAGTAAAATACGGAAGAATTACCCTGCTAAATTCAAAAAAGAGGTTGTTTTGGCAGTATTGCGTGATGACACGAGAAGTGGACCCCATTGTTTGGACCATTAACCATTAAAGTTAAGATAGACTTTTTTGGTTAATTTGCTGTTTATTTTGATATGGAAGCGGTGTAGCTGTAAGCGGAACCGCTTTTATATCGAAATGCATTGTATAGGTTTCATTTGGGGTTTGCAAGCCAAATTTTGTGTGGGGTCTGTGGGCATTGTAAAACTGTATCCAATCCCTTATGTCCTGCTGTGCCTGTGTGCCATTGACAAAGTCCCTTAGATACACACATTCATACTTCAAGCTCCGCCATAACCGTTCTATAAACACATTGTCTTTCCATGCCCCCTTGCCGTCCATGGATATTTTAATGCCATTGGCTTTTAATATATCTGTAAACGCTGTTGCTGTAAACTGGCTTCCCTGATCCGTATTCAATATATCGGGCTTAGGGTAAGTGTATAATGCGTCTTCTAGGGCTTCAATGCAGAACCCAGTATCCAATGTATTGGATAATCGCCACGATAGTACTTTACGGCTGTACCAGTCCATAATGGCGACCAAATACATGTACCCCTTGTGGATGGGAATATAGGTAATGTCTGTACACCAAACTTGATTAACCCTGTTTACTGTTACATTCCTCAGCAAATAAGGATATACCTTGTGGGCACGGTCTGGAATGCTGGTATTAGGCTTTGGATATATGGCTTTTAAACCCATAAGTTTCATAAGCCTAGAAATCCGTTTCCTGTTTACTTTATAGCCTGACTTTTGCAAGTATTTAGTCATCCTACGGCACCCATAAAATGGCCACTTGACAAATGCTTTGCGTATCAAATCCATCATATCTTTGTTTTCCATGCTTGCCTCCTTTGCTTTATAATATACACTACTGCGGTTTATACCTAGTAATGCACATGTCCGCCTCATGCTTATTTGCGGTTCTTGTACAGCTGAGATAAAAGATTTTCGCTCCCCAGACCCAAGGCGTCTGAGGCATCTGCTAAAAAATCCCGTTCCACTGTAAGTTTACCAATCTTAGTATGAAGCATATTTATCTGTGCTTGAGTATCCACCTGTTGGCGTACTAGATTACCCGAAAATCCATCCTCTATGGATTGCAAAGCCTCCTTCTTCCAGCGGGTAATAACTGAACTATGGACACCATAAATGGACGATAACTCAGATATGGAAACATCTTCACGTAACGCATGACGAACTACTTTCGCCTTGAATTTTGCTGTGTAATTTTTACGATTTCTAATCATTTTGATTTTACTCCTTGTGTTGTGTAAAATCTATCTTAACATATGGTCTAGTTTTTGGGGACCATTTCTACGCCGATATCGGAATTATCGTCTCGTTTTGGAGTGCATGCTACGGTTATTCAAAGGTGGAAGCGAGAGGCTGTTTGCTCTATTGAGGCAGGATTTTCAGGCAAGTTTGACAAACAAAAGCATGATAGCGAAGCCCATGTTAAAGAGCTTCATGCCAAGATAGGTCAATTGACGATTGAACGGGATTTTTTGTCGGACATTTCGGATCGTTTAGGATTACAGGTTAAAAAAAAATGGTAAATTCTAATTCCCCCGATTTAAGTATTGTGCGTCAATGCGAGTTGCTTGGAATGAACCGTTCAAGTTATTACTATCAATGTAAAGAAGAGAGTGATTTTAATGTGGAGTTGATGGAACAGATAGCCCAGCAACATTTACAAACGCCTTTTTATGGTGCGAGGCAAATGATGCGTCATTTAATCCGTCAAGGCTATAAGGTCGGCAGAAAACGCATCCGCAGGCTGATGAAGGTACTGAGGCTAAAAGCAATTTACCAAGAGCCAAAAACATCTACTATAAACCCGCAACATAAGGTGTATCCGTATTTGTTGAGAAACTTGGATATTAACCGTCCTAATCAGGTTTGGTGTACAGATATTACTTATATCCCGATCAAACGAGGGTTTTTATATTTGGTTGCTGTTATGGATTGGTATAGTAGGAAGGTACTCTCATGGCGTTTATCTAATACGCTGGATAGTAGGTTTTGTGTTGAAGCGTTAAATGATGCTTTGGCAAAATACCCCACCCCAGAGATATTTAATACAGACCAAGGCAGTCAGTTTACTTCCCTTGATTTTACGGATACCTTAAAAGATAATGGTATTCGTATATCTATGGATGGTAAAGGGTGTTGGAAGGATAATGTCATAATTGAAAGATTTTGGAAATCATTGAAGTATGAATGTGTTTATTTGCAAGCATTTACCAGCGGTGTAATGGCTAAGGAAAGCATAAGAAAATGGCTTAAATTTTACAACCAAGATAGACCCCATTCACATTTCGGTTTGACAACACCCGCAGAAACATATACAATGCATTCTCATGCAAAAGAAGTTCCGCCTACGGCTACACTTACTTTTACATGAGAATATACATATTTAACCACATAAGTGAAGCTTAAAATAGGCTTAGTACTGTCCTAACAAAGGGGACCACCTCTAATCCTTATATACACACATTCATACTTCAAGCTCCGCCATAACCGTTCTATAAACACATTGTCTTTCCATATCCCCTTGCCATGCCCCCTTGCCGTCCATAGATATTTTAATACCATTGGCTTTTAATATATCCGTAAACGCTGTTGCTGTAAACTGGCTTCCCTGATCCGTATTGAATATATCGGGCTTAGGGTATGTGTATAATGCTTCTTCTAGGGCTTCAATGCAGAACCCAGTATCCAATGTATTGGATAATCGCCACGACAGCACTTTACGGCTGTACCAGTCCATAATGGCGACCAAATACATGTACCCCTTGTGGATGGGAATATAGGTAATGTCTGTACACCAAACTTGATTAGCCCTGTTTACTGTTACATTCCTCAGCAAATAAGGATATACCTTGTGGGCACGGTCTGGAATGCTGGTATTAGGCTTTGGATATATGGCTTTTAAACCCATAAGTTTCATAAGCCTAGAAATCCGTTTCCTATTTACTTTATAGCCTGCCTTTTGCAGGTATTTCGTTATCCTACGGCACCCATAAAATGGCCACTTGAAAAATGCCTTGCCTATCAAACCCATCACATCTTTGTTTACCATGTTTGCTTCCTTTGCTTTATAATATACACTACTGCGGTTACCCCCCAGTAATGCACATGTCCGCCTCATGCTTATTTGCGGTTCTTGTACAGCTGAGATAAAAGATTTTCGCTCCCCAGACCCAAGGCGTCTGAGGCATCTGCTAAAAAATCCCGTTCCACTGTAAGTTTACCAATCTTAGTATGAAGCATATTTATCTGTGCTTGACTATCCACATGTTGGCATCCTAGCTTACCCGAAAATCCATCCTCTATGGATTGCAAAGCCTCCTTCTTCCAGCGGGTAATACCTGAACTATGGACACCATAAATGGATGATAACTCAGATATGGAAACATCTTTGCGTAACCCATGACGCACTACTTTCGCCTTGAATTTTGCTGTATAATTTTTACGATTTTTAATCATTTTGATTTTACTCCTTGTGTTGTGTAAAATCTATCTTAACATATGGTCCAGTTTTTGGGCACTATTTCTCTATTTCCGACCCTTTTAATACAGGACTTTCCTTAATATAATCATAAGCGGTTTTTCCTATATTATCTTTGATCTTAATATCCGCCCCATAGGCTAGTAAAATTTTGATTATATCGGGATTGGGATTATCTTTAACTATTGCACGCATTAAGGCAGTGCGCCCATTTTCTGATTGTATATTAAGATCTGTCCCAGCATCGACAAGCACCTTAACCACATCGAGATTATCTTTACCTACTGCAAACATTAAGGCAGTGCGCCCATTTTCTGATTGTATATTAAGATCTACCCCAGCATCGACAAGTATCTTTACCATATCGGGATTATCTTTACCTACTGCAAACATTAAGGTAGTCCACCCAATTTTATCTTGCATATTAAGATCCGCCCCAGCATCGACAAGCACCTTAACCACATCGAGATTATCTTTAACTACTGCACCCATTAAGGGTGTGAACCCATTTTTATCTTGCATATTGAGATCCGCCCCAGCATCGACAAGCACCTTTACCATATCGGGATTATCTTTACCTACTGCAAACATTAAGGTAGTCCACCCAGTTTTATCTTGCATATTAAGATCCGCCCCAGCATCGACAAGCACCTTAACCACATCGAGATTATCTTTAACTACTGCATATATTAAGGGTGTAAAACCATATTTTTTTGATTTTATATTGACATATGCCCCATTGCCTAACGCCCTATATACATCTTGTATGGTTGCGGTTTTATAATCCAAAAATAGCAAATCGTCCGCCCCAGCATATGCCTTAACGGATAACAGCATAAACAACACAACAAAAATCTTTTTAAACATAACTATTCCCTTTATGTGATACTTGGTATTAAATTATACAATCCATAATACAGAATAAACACACATTATACAATATAAATACACATAAAAAATTGTGTAGGGTGCATATGGACATGATCACCCCCGCCATTGGGGGATACTTTAACAAAGTTTTATATTTTCATACTTGCGAAGTTGGTTAAAATAGTTTAAAACTTCGAAGGTTTAACCACTTGAAAATAGCCACCTTAAACAAATACCTAAAAGCGAGTATACACCATGCCAAAAAGAACGGATATTAAGTCAATTATGATTATTGGGGCGGGGCCTATTATTGTGGGGCAAGCGTGTGAATTTGATTATTCTGGTACTCAGGCCTGTAAAGCGTTGTGTGAAGAGGGATACAAAGTTATTTTGGTAAATTCCAACCCTGCCACCATTATGACCGATCCGAATATGGCGGATGTAACCTATATTGAACCGATTACCCCCGATACTGTGGAAAAGATTTTGGAAAAAGAACGCCCCGATGCGTTGTTGCCCACCATGGGGGGACAAACCGCATTAAACACAGCACTTGCATTGCAAAAAAAGGGTGTACTGGAACGGTTGCACATCGAAATGATTGGGGCAAAGGCGGATGTGATTGACAATGCCGAAGACCGTGATCGATTCAAAAAGGCAATGACAAAAATTGGTTTAAAAACCCCCACTTCCATACAAATTGGGTCCGTGGAACAGGCGGAACGCGCTTTGCAATTGGTGGGGTTGCCCGCTATTATCCGCCCCAGTTTTACCATGGGCGGTACGGGGGGGGGAATCGCTTATACCAAAGCGGAATATATCGATATTGTCAGCCGGGGTATTGACACATCGCCCGTATCCACTGTGTTGGTGGAACAATCTGTATTGGGGTGGAAAGAATATGAAATGGAAGTGGTACGGGATAAAGACGACAACTGTATTATTGTGTGTGCCATTGAAAATATCGATCCCATGGGCATTCACACAGGCGACAGCGTTACCGTTGCCCCCGCTTTGACCTTGACGGACAAAGAATATCAAATTATGCGCAACGCATCGATTGCCGTATTGCGGGAAATTGGGGTGGAAACAGGCGGGTCAAATGTACAGTTTGCGGTCAATCCAGAAAATGGTGATTTGATTGTGATTGAAATGAATCCACGGGTATCACGGTCTTCTGCATTGGCATCAAAAGCCACCGGATTCCCAATTGCCAAAGTGGCGGCAAAATTGGCGGTGGGGTATACATTGGATGAGTTGCAAAATGATATTACCAAGGTAACACCCGCATCGTTTGAACCGACCATTGATTATGTGGTTACCAAAATGCCCCGATTTACCTTTGAAAAATTTTCTGGGGCAATGGATAATTTGACCACCGCCATGAAATCCGTCGGCGAAGCCATGTCCATTGGGCGGTCCTTTGCGGAAAGTTTACAAAAGGCATTGCGGTCGATGGAAACGGGTTTAACAGGCTTGGACGAAGTGGTATTACCCCATGCCTTAAACAGCGATGGTACGGTGGATATGGCAATGGTCGAATCGGCACTTATTCCACAACGCCCGGACCGTATATTAAAAATTGCCCAAGCTTTACGGTATGGTATGAGCCGATCCCGCATTTATCAAGCCACAAAAGTGGATCCATGGTTTATTGAACACATCGATATGTTGGTACAGGCGGAACAATCGGTGATCGATGGGGGGGTGCCCAAAACTGCCCCTGAGATGCACGATTTAAAAAAAATGGGCTTTTCCGATGCCCGTTTGGCAAAGTTGGCGGGTGTCACTGCCCGGCAAGTGTATGACCTGCGCCAACACTTACAGGTGCATCCCGTATACAAACGGATTGATACATGTGCCGCTGAATTTTCCAGTGAAACCCCATATATGTATAGCACTTATGAAGGTAACGGTATTACCCCCGCCGTTTGCGAAGCCCGTATATCAGACCGTAAAAAAGTAATTGTGCTGGGCGGGGGACCGAATCGTATTGGACAAGGAATCGAATTCGACTATTGTTGTGTGCATGCGTGTTATGCGTTATCTGATGCGGGATATGAAACGATTATGGTGAATTGTAACCCAGAAACCGTATCCACCGATTATGATACTTCGGACCGTTTGTATTTCGAACCCTTACACGATGAAGATGTCATTTCTTTGATCGATAGGGAGCGACAATCGGGCGAAGTGGTGGGCGTTATTGTGCAATTTGGCGGACAAACCCCCTTGAAATTATCACAAATTTTGGGCGAATATGGTATTCCGATTTTGGGGACTTCGCCTAATGCCATTGACTTGGCGGAAGACAGGGAACGATTCCAAGCCTTGCTGCATACATTGGATTTACGCCAACCCCCAAATGGCATTGCCACCAGCGTGGAACAGGCGGTAACCATTGCCAAGGATATTGGGTACCCGGTGGTGGTACGCCCCAGTTATGTATTGGGCGGACAGGCAATGGAAATTGTCCACGACGAAATCGCCCTGCGGCACTATATGGCAATGGCGGTCGAAGTATCCGGTGACAGCCCCGTGTTGATCGACTATTATCTGAACGATGCGGTGGAAATCGATTTGGATGCGTTGTGTGATGGTACGGATGTATACATTGCCGGTATTATGGAACATATTGAAGAAGCCGGGATTCATTCCGGGGACAGTGCCTGTGCCCTACCCCCATATACTTTAGACCAAGAATTACAGGATGAAATGAAACGCCAAGCCACCTTGTTGGCACACGGATTGGGCGTTGTGGGTTTAATGAATGTACAATTTGCCATACAAGACAGACATGTATTTATCTTGGAAGTCAACCCCCGTGCATCCCGTACTGTACCATTTGTGGCAAAGGCAACCGGTGTTGCGGTCGCCAAACTGGCATCGTTGTTAATGGTGGGGCAAAAGTTGGCGGATATGGATATACCAACCGCCGCAAAAAGCAACCGTATTGCCATCAAAGAATCCGTATTTCCCTTTAATCGTTTTCCGGGGGTCGATGTGATACTTGGACCAGAAATGAAGTCCACAGGCGAAGTTATGGGCATCGATGAAGATTTTGGTTTGGCGTTCCTAAAAGCCCAAATGGGGGCAGGCATGCGGTTGCCCACATCGGGTAAAGTGTTTATATCGGTAAAAGAATCCGATAAACCAAGGGCGGTAAAATTGGCAAATCGGTTGCAAACCTTAGGCTTTGAGATTTTTGCAACAGGGGGGACGCAACAGTATTTTGGTGAAAATGGGGTACAATCGACCCGTATTTACAAGGTGGCGGAAGGCAGACCGCATATCTGTGATATGATTGTCAATGGGGAAGTGGACTTGGTATTTAATACTGTCGGTGGTGAAATGTCCATAAAAGATAGTTTTTCCTTGCGTAATGATACTTTAATGAATAAAATACCCTATTATACGACTATCAATGGGTTTGAGGCAACAGTACGAGCCTTAGAATCCCAAGCCAAACAAGATTTTGATGTCATAGCGGTACAACAGTACTTTAATTAAATACATATATACACAAAGGAAAACATATATATGCAAAAAATACCTCTGACTAAGGGGGGGTATGATGCCTTGCAAAAGGAATTAAAAACCCTGCGTGATGTGGATCGCCCAACGGTCATTGCGGCGATTGCCGATGCCCGTGAACATGGGGATTTATCGGAAAATGCCGAATATCACGCCGCCCGTGAAAAACAATCGTTTATCGAAGGGCGTATAACAGAATTGGAATCCATAATATCCTTGGCGAATGTTATCGACCCACTGGAAATTGCCAGCGATAAAATTACTTTTGGGGCAACGGTGATCATTGCCGATTGCGATACAGACGCAGAAAAAACCTATACCATAGTCGGCGACCCAGAAGCCAACCTTGCGGAAGGTAAAATATCCTTATCGTCCCCAGTGGCACAAGCGTTAATAGGCAAAGAAGAAGGCGACACCATACAAGTCCAAGCCCCCGGCGGCACAACCGAATATGAGATTGTTGAGATTTTGTATAAGTAGAGTGTGATTTTATCAATAAAAAATGGTTATATAATAAAAAATAATATTTTTTTAGTTTTTTTACTAATTTTTCTTGACACTGGATTTTATTAATGCTATATTTATGTTTATATGGCACATGGGTTTCATGTTATTTTCACTGGTTTATAGTATAATATAATAAGTTTAATATTATTCTAAAATAATATTTTATTACTTGCGTTATTCTTAAATTTGGTGTACGATATATGTAGTGATTCGCGAGAGTTATTTGTACCAACTTTTATAAAAGGAGTTCAAAAATGGATGAATACAGACATATTAAAGATAAATGGCTACGCACAGCCATTTGTTTTGCTAAGAATAACAACGATATTTTTTATTCTTCTAAGAGTAAATATTCTACGCAGGATGAAAAATTACTAAGGGATTGTTTAGAGAAAGAACATCCTCATTGCACAATCAAAGATGCACCTTTAAGTAAACTGTTAAATAATGTTCGAACATCAGCTTTTCGTAAGACAGAATATTTTAAACAAGATGATTATGATAAAAGTAAGTATCATTTGATTTCATTAAAAGGTTAGTAATGGAAAAAGTTATACAAAATCTGAGAACAACGATTGCTTGTATAATTGAACACGAACATATATTGACAAGCGATAGTGATATATCACCCATTGATGTTGTGCGTAAATTAGCGGAATATATAAAAAACCTAGAAAAGCAAGATACACATACACAAAAAATACCATACGATACACTAAACTATACTGCGGAATCTAATGAAAAAGATGAAATAAACAAAGTCAGACGCAAATTACCCAAATGGCATACCAAGCCCCACCAAATTAACAGCCAAATAGTACAAGCATATCTTGACTATGAACAACAAACAGACTACATTACAAAACAACAATTTCGGGAATATTGTGAAAAAAAAGGTATTCAAAATTTTGACAGTAACTTTCCCCAAATGTGCAACATATCCCCAAAAAATCATGGAAAAGTATTCGACATCAAACAAGATGGTGAAATTGTTTTATGGGAACCTGTGGCAGAGTATATTAAAAAGGTGTGGCAATGGTCTTAAAACACTATTTATACAAATTTTCTGATAGCCTCGTTTTAAATTATAAAGGAAATAAAAACATGAAAAAATTATTAGTCATATTATCAATTTTTATATCAACAAATGCTTACGCTTATCTATCACCAGGTAAATATTCAATAAGTGTTACCCGTGTAGATAATGATTTATATAAAACTATGTTTGGAACTTATATAAAAACTCGTTATTGTTATGAATATGTATATTATGATGATGCTATACTTATTTGGAATGGGAAGTATTCTTGGAATAATAAAATAATATTTAATGATGGTGAGGTTTGTGATGTGGAAGATGTGTTTTAATATCATAATAACCACATATACCTATAAATCGCCGTTTAAAGGCAGTTACAGTGCTTTTGTATAACAGATATATACCATTATCTATTATGTATAAAAGAGTCGCTGTCGGCTTTAATATGGCTATTGTTTTTACATTATTGAAGGGAAACATATATATGCAAAAAATACCTCTGACTAAGGGGGGGTATGATGCCTTGCAAAAGGAATTAAAAACCCTGCGTGATGTGGATCGCCCAACGGTCATTGCGGCGATTGCCGATGCCCGTGAACATGGGGATTTATCGGAAAATGCCGAATATCACGCCGCCCGTGAAAAACAATCGTTTATCGAAGGGCGTATAACAGAATTGGAATCCATACTATCCTTGGCGGATGTTATCGACCCGCTGGAAATTGCCAGCGATAAAATTACTTTTGGGGCAACGGTGATCATTGCCGATTGCGATACAGACGCAGAAAAAACCTATACCATAGTCGGCAACCCAGAAGCCAACCTTGCGGAAGGTAAAATATCCCTATCGTCCCCAGTGGCACAGGCGTTAATAGGCAAAGAAGAAGGCGACACCATACAAGTCCAAGCCCCCGGCGGCACAACCGAATATGAGATTGTCGAGATTCTGTATAAGTAATGCGATGTAACAGCGTTTTAAAAAAGGGGGATATATTGTATGGTGTATCCCTTTTTTGTTGGGTTGCGTATTTTTCTAAATGTTTTTTAAAAAACTTATTGACATTTAGTATTTTATGTGTTATTTAATAATAGCATACAGTATGTTGTTTTGATTTTAATTAGAAAGGATTATTAATATGGCTTATAGATGTGGGAGTAACTGGAATGATGAAGCGGAGATGTGTTGTTTACTCATAATGAAAGTTTTAGAACCAGATTTTAGAAGAGGAGGACAAATAAAAATGTGTAGAAAGTTATATATAGATCTTGAAGCAAAAAGTTTAAGTGCTAAGGTTAGTAATTTTAAATTTGTTGCTGGATACATTAAATCTTCTAATCCTTCTGAAGATACAAAAAGAATTTATGATAAGTTCAAAAGTTATACTGTGGACGAACTTAAAAATGTTATACTGCAAGAAACAAAACGCGAAGAAGTCAAAAGATGGATACAAAAGATGGATACAATGTTACAATTAATTTATTCATAGTTCTCCTTTCCGAACCTAGACCAGTGTATTTTGCACTGGTCTGGGGGGTGGAAAATTTAAGTAAGGGTATAACATGACAAATAAGCAAAATCCTATACAATCGTTGCAACAGGCGGTCTTGTGTATTATGGAATACGAACAAAATCTTTTTATACAAAGTATGGAAAATGGCGATACTATCACGCCCATTGATGTGGCACGGAAATTGACTGAGTATGGTAAAATATTGGAAGATATGGGTATGGGGGACAGCATACCCATAAAAAGACAATCATTTGACATACAGGATGGAAAATCTGATTATTCTGAAGAAATTAACAAAGTTAAAAATAGATTGCCAAGATGGAAACGCAAACCTCACCAAAAAAACAGCCAAATAGTACAGGCATATTTTGATTGTAAAAAAAATTGTGAAAAGGTTTATGAAAAACATTTATACACTTATTGTACCGATGAACTGGGTATGGAGAGATTTTACATAAACTTTACCCAAATGTGCAACATATCCCCCAAAAATCACGGAAAAGTATTCGACATCAAACAAGATGGTGAAATTGTTTTATGGGAACCTGTGGCAGAATACATCAGAAAGGTGTGGCAACAATCTTAAAACGCTATTTACACAAACTTTCTGATCATCTCTTTGCCAATAAATTTCGTAATGAATCCAGCGTGGTATTTTTTCCTTGTTATAAAACTATGCCAAGTATACCATAAAAAAATGGTGGGTATAGGATATGTTTTCACATATTTGTATGCAAAAATACTTATTCAAACTGCATAGTAGTTACAGCGTTTATTGCGTATTCTGGCAGGGTACCATTAAATATATATTGGTAAAATTGCAATTCTGCTTGTAACGCATGGGCTTTGACTTTGGGGTTTTTAAAACCGTGGGCTTCGCCTTCGTACAAAATTAAAGCGGTGTCTATATTTTGTGTCCGTAACACAGAATATATCTGTTCGGCTTGGTTTTGCGATACAACCACATCCTCTGTGCCTTGTAATATCAAAACAGGCGTTTTTAAGGTATCCATATGTTGTATGGGGGAACGGGCATCGTATACATATTTGTGGGTGGCGTATGGGGCAATAAGGGATTCCAGATATTTGGATTCGAATTTATGTGTTTCCGCTACCAAACTGTGTAAATCGCCAATGCCATATATGCTACACCCTGCCTTAAATATGTCCGAATACGCCAATAATGCACATAACACGGCATATCCCCCCGCAGAAGACCCACTTATACATACTTGGGCGGGATTACATAATCCATTATCGATACAATATTGTACCCCATATGCCACATCCGCCACATCCAATTCCCCCCACCGCCGATTCAAACGGTTGCGATATAAACTGCCATATCCCGTTGATCCGGAATAATTTACATCCAACACCGCAAACCCACGGGAAGTCCAAAATTGTACCTTGTTGTTATAACTGGTGGTGGTCTGTCCTGTGGGACCGCCATGGGATTTTACCAACATAGGGGGTAAAGTGTCCTGTTTTATATAAGGATTTTTTGGGGCATAATAAAACGCATGTACCACATCGCCATCCGCATTAACAAAAGTTACAGGTTTTGGAACAGAAATATAATCGGCACTTAATGGTAACGCATCCGATGTATGAATAGTATGGATATTTTGTACCGTTTGTGTATTACATTGCACCACCTGTATCGTATCGGGGGCATGTGGGTATTTTGCCACAAAGCCTATGTTGTCCCCCATTTTATCCCCTGTGTTATCCCCTGTGTTATCCCCTGTGCCCTCACTATGCAGGCTTAATATTTCACTTGGGGGGGTGCCTTCCCACCGCATAGGGGTAAATTTTCCATTATCAATTGTGCCCATCTGCCATTCCCCATGTTTACTGCCGATGGCAACGACTGTACCGTCAAGTACCGTATATGTCCGCATACCATATATCCACAATGGCATATAAAAATCCATTTGTATATGGGCGGTTATATTGTGTCCATTACAAAATATATGATGGTATTGCCCTGTATCTTTGACATAATACACATCGCCATTTGAACCAAAATGGGGCTGAAAATGTCCACAGCCTGTGGATATGGTTGTGCCATCTTGTACAATAGTACTGTTATCCCATGGCATATATTGTTTGTCCCATTGCAGCCACATAGTCCTATCTTGCCATACGGTCGGGCAATGGTAAAAATCCGCCCCTGTGGCAATAATTTTTGTGGTTTTGGCATGGAAACTATACCGTTCCATATGCTGGGCATGGGTGGCGATATGTTCACATACATATGTTATCGTATCGTCATACGCATTATACACCACATCCGCATAATAATAGCTACCATCACCTATAAGTGGCGTATATACAGTATCCTTGACCAGTACCAACATATTGCTATTAGTGTCCGCAAACACAATCCCATGCGGGCATACACACATACATTCGCCCCCATACACATTTATGCGGGTACCAACGCTATAATCAGTGTTGGACATTTCATCTTTTATATCTTGGGGGGAATCGATAGCACAGGAAAAAATACCCACTTGTTTTTTGTGGGTATGGGCAATTGTATAATACACCCGCCCGCCATATATGCACACAGATTGAAAACCAACATATGGGGTATTCATAACAGATACAGTTAAAGGTGATGGATATATTTGCATGTGCGTTCATATTTGTGTATAGTATTGATAGTATATAATGCGTAATAGGAATATGTAAACATGTATTTTGATAAAAAATTTAGGGAGCAACTTCGACAACTGTTTTTATGGCGGCGGGATGTACGGCGGTTTTGTCCCGACCCTGTGGACGAAGACATATTAAAGCATATTTTACGCCAAGCCATGCTTGCCCCCAGTGTGGGATATGCCCAACCATGGCGGTTTATTTCCGTCAAATCCCCCGATATTCGACAGCAAATTATTCAAAATTATGAAAAAGCCAATACAGAAGCCAGCAATATTTACGACAATGAACGGGCGGAGTTGTACCGTTCCTTAAAATTATCCGGCTTAAAAGACGCCCCTGTACACTTGGCCATATTTTGTGAAAAAGATACAAACACAGGCAAGGGATTAGGACGGCAAACCATGCCCGAAACTTTGGATTATTCGGTGGTTGCCGCCATTGAAAACTTATGGCTTGCCGCACGGGCATATGGCATTGGCATGGGGTGGGTCAGCATTCTTGATCCAGATGATGTAAAAAAAACCTTGCATGTGCCAAAAAATTGGCGGTTAATTGGGTATATGTGCCTGGGATACCCGGTCGAGGAACACAGGGACCCTGAACTTATCCGTGCAGGTTGGGAACGCACAAAAGATTTTGATTCGGTATTTTTTGAAAAATAAATACTGATAGCACACAAAAACCAAGATACAGAACCGGCATCTTAATACCCAAATATTAAAAACCTTGCCCTTGTCTTAATTTATTGATATATTCATACCATGGACACCTATGATAACATATACGATGTATTGCATCATCAAATTCCCATAAAAACTTTTACCATGATGGCAAAGGTACAATCGGATATTTCGCTTGCCCCATATGCTGGGTCTATGCTTCGGGGGATATTTGGACACGGATTATACAAATTACGGATAAATGATACCATCGCCGAATCTTTGTCGGATATAGATAAATATAAATTATGCCCATACCGCATGATATTCGAACCGCCCCAGCTGAAAAATCCTGTTTATGGCATCACAGATATTCCTGTGCCATATGTAATTGTTCCGCCTTTGGATGGAAAGCGGTTGTATCAACAAGGGGCGTGTTTTACATTTCATATCACGCTTATCGGTAATGCCATACAAAAACTACCTTATGTGGTGCATGCCTTTGATATAGCCCTGCAACATGGGGTGGGTAGGAAAAATCCCCAAGGGCATTTGGGCAATGCCATATTGCAATCCGTGTCCTGTGATAATCACATTATATGGGATGACCAACAAAAAACCATATTGCCATACACTCCATATTTATCGGTAAAATCCATACAAACCGCACAATCAAATATACACCTGATATTAGAAACCCCCCTTCGACTGCAACAAGAAGGGGTTTTAATCACCCATCCGGACTTAATAACCGCAGAACGCCTGTTAATGTCAGCTGTACGGCGGGTGTGTACCTTAATGACCATTCATACAGATACGGACATACATATGGATTTCGCCCGGTTGCGCAACTTAGCCCATACCATAAATATACAACAGGATATAAAATTTCATAATTGGACCCGCTATTCCAGCCGTCAACAGCAAAAAATGGACTTAGGCGGATGGGTTGGTCATATTACTTTAACAGGGGATATAACACCCTTCTTGCCATATTTGCAATTGGCACAGTATACACACATAGGCAAAAACACCCCCTTTGGATTGGGTAAGATACGCATACAGGACACAGATACATGACAACATACATTATAACCCGCCATACGGCATCCCGCAATTGGATATTAAATAACTTGCCCGATACAAACGATACCCCAGAAATAATATCCCACCTCGACCCACAGGTTATACAATCTGGGGATACAGTGATTGGTGTGTTACCCCTACAAATTATTGCTGAGATTACCCGCAAAGGGGCAAATTTTTATAGTTTTGAAATAAATGTACCTGCCGATTTAAGGGGAATCGAACTGACCGAAGAACACCTAAAAGCCTTGTCCCCTAAATTAATACAATATGAAGTTCATAAAATAGGAGAATAAAACATGACTGAACAGAACCCATATAAAGTTGACATTTTGTTTGCATTGGTGTCGGCCCAAACAATACCTAATATTGTGCATGCGTTTGATGATAGCATTAAACCCAAGAAAATGGTTTTAATATATACCCCAGAAATGTATCCAAAAGCCCAACACATTGAAAAAACCATTCGAGACAAAGTACAAGTATGCTTAGAAGGAATTGATGAAGAATCCGCATCATCGTATAATACAGCTTTGGAAGAAATATATAAATTGTATGAAAAATATAAAGCAAAATGTGGACAGGACAAAGACTATCAAACCATCGGTCTAAACGCCACAGGGGGAACAAAGCTCTTATCTTTTGGGGCAATCTATGTGTTTCAAGAATTTGAATCAGAAGATGCCATATTTTATATCGATATAGGCACAGGGGATTTACAAATGCTACACCGATACGGGCAAAATAAGAAATATAAGCAAAATCGGAAAATTGATGCCAACATTAGTATCAAAAGTTTCTTGTCCGCATATGGAAAAGAATGCGTTAGTTCTTGCAACAAGATCGATCAAAATTATAAAAACATTCGGGAACACCTGATTAAAAGCCCTGATCTTGTTAAAGGGATAAACAAAATATGTTATGAATTCAAGGATCAAAATGGAAAATTTTGCCCACAAAAAAGACCAGATACCAAAAAACTTTCTAAAAAAGCATTAAAATATTTACAGGACAATCAATTTATCACCTCACATAATGGTACTTACACATTTTCTGATGATGAAAAAGAATTTGATTTTATCAGTGGTGGATGGCTAGAAGAATATGTCTTTGAAAAGCTAAATGCTAGTCGTAAGGAAATTGGTATCACAGATATATTACTCAATGTAAAAATCAAGAACCCTGACAGTAAAAAAGAACAAGATAACGAAATCGATATCATGTTTATTAAAAACAACCAATTGCATATGATAGAATGTAAAACTGCCAACATGCAGCGGGATATGAAATCAGACGACACTATATATAAAGCCCTTGCCATTCAACACGACCTTAAAGCGTTACAATGTAGAAGTGCCATTGCCAGTCAACAATCGTTAGACAAGAAAGGTTCAAACCTAAAACCCAGTGCAACACGAGCACACCAAATGCGTATCAAATTATTTATAGATAATGATATTAAGGATATAGTTAGTCATGTAAAATCTTGGTGATGAACAAGTGTTGTATTTTATTGCACAAAGTGCAGGAAAATAAACACCACACTGGGCGAGGGGTATTAGCCCCTTAAACTGTGCTATCGCCCCCAAATATCAGGATGCCATATATGATTTATTGTGAAATAAATTGCGATACATATTGTTTTATTTCCGTAAAACAGGCGGATAAGGCATCTTGGTCATGGGATCGTAGGACAATTTCTGTGGAAAATCCATCGTTGGTAAAATGGGGATATGACCCCACACTAACAGAGGTATAGGTGCTGGCGATTTGGGCAATACCATCCCCAATCGTGCCTTCGCCAATTTTATCTAAAAAAATACTGTCCTTATATATGGGGGTACCACCCTGCATGTGGGTATGTATGGCATCGTTAAGCATCACATTAAATATTTTGGGAATACCAGCACAGACAAAAATATTATCCACAACCGCCCCAGGTGCCAATGATATAGGATTGTTTAGTAATTGGCAGTTTTCCGGCATTAATGTCATATTTTTACGGGTTTGTGTCCATTCCAAACCTTTACTTGTATAATAGGCATCAAGACAGGCATAAGCTTTTTGATTAAATACCAATTTGCGGTGGGTTGCTTTGGCAACGCAAGCAAAGGTAATATCGTCATGTGTCCCCCCGATGCCACCACTGGTAAACACATAATCAAAACGGATTTTAAAATCTTGTACCGCTTCGATAATGCGTTGTGATTTGTCGGGAATGATAGCCACTTCACATAGCTGATATCCGTTTTCATCAAGGGTTTTTGCCAATGTGTTGATGTTTTTATCGGCTGTTCGCCCGCTAAGAATTTCATCGCCAATAACCAAAAATCCAATTGTTTTTACCATGTGTGTGCCTGTTATATATTATCCTGTTTTTTATTTTAATCCTTTTAGAACCTCCAACCAGTGGATATCATAATTGCCAGAGATAAATCCTTCCTCTTCTAATAATTCCAAATGCAGGGGAATATTGGTTTCCAATCCATCAATAACATATTCCTGCAATGCCCGCTTCATGCGTTCAATTGCTTGTGCCCGTGTGGGGGCATGAACAATCAGTTTGGCAATCATACTGTCATAATATGGGGGGACAGTGTATCCCCCATACAGGTGGCTATCGACCCGCACCCCCAACCCACCGGGGGCATGATAAATGTGTACTGTACCGGGCATTGGCATAAAGGTTTCGGGATTTTCCGCATTGATACGACATTCAATGGAATGCCCATTCCAAGAAATATCATCCTGAGTAATGGACAATCCATATCCACTGGCAACACGGATTTGTTCTTTGATTAAATCGACGCCTGTAATCATTTCTGTAATCGGGTGTTCCACTTGAATACGGGTGTTCATTTCAATAAAGAAAAATGCACCGTTTTCATACAGAAATTCCACTGTACCCGCCCCACGGTATTGCATTTTTTTCATGGCATCGGCACAAATTTTCCCAATATCTTTACGAATGGTATCAGTAATCACAGGTCCGGGAGCTTCTTCGATAACTTTTTGGTGACGGCGTTGTACGGAACAATCCCGTTCGCCCAAGTGTACTGCATTGCCTTTGCCATCGCCAAATACTTGGATTTCCACATGGCGGGGTTCGCCAAGGTATCGTTCCATATATACGGCACCACTACCGAAGGCAGCAATGGCTTCGGTTTGACAAAGATTAAAGGCTTCTTCCAAATCGCTGGGGGCATTGGCAACTTTCATTCCCCGTCCACCGCCCCCTGCGGCCGCTTTAATAATTAAGGGGAAACCAATTTTTTCGCCCCATGTTTTGGCTTGCCCAATGGTTTTCACTTCACCATCAGATCCGGGTACAACAGGAATCCCTAATTCGAGGGCGGTTTCTTTTGCCTTAATTTTGTCGCCCATAATTTTAATATGATCGGAAGTGGGACCAATAAATACATATCCATGTTCTTCACACAGTTCGGCAAATTCGGCATTTTCCGACAAAAAACCAAACCCAGGGTGAATCGCCGTTGCCCCTGTAATATGTGCAGCACTTAAAATAGAGGGGATACTTAAATACGAATCTGTGGAACGGGGTGGACCGATACATACGGCTTCATCGGCAATTTTTACATGCATGGAATCTGCATCAGCGGTGGAATGTACCGCCACGGATTTTATACCCAATTCCCGACATGCCCGTACAATCCGTACAGCAATTTCGCCACGATTGGCAATGAGAATTTTACTAAACATGATATGATACCTCGTTATTACAGATTATGATAATACAATTAAGGGTTCGTCAAATTCGACCGGATCGGTGTTTTCAACCAAAATTTCCGTAATTGTGCCATCCCGTGGGGCAACGATAGGATTCATGACTTTCATGGCCTCGACAATCAGCAAAGTATCGCCTTTTTTGACTGTACTTCCAACGCTGACAAAGGCATCAGCATCTGGACTGGGTGCCAAGTACACAGTACCGACAATGGGGGATTTAATCACATTTTTCATATCCGCTTTATCGACCTTGGGTGCAGGGGTTTCTGATACAGGTTCTTGCATTGCAGGCGTAGGTGTCGGTGCCACAGGTAAGTCCGGTTGTGCCGTTACAACTTGTCCCATAACTGTACGGGTGATTCGTACAAAAGAATCGCCATCGCCCACTTCAATTTCCGCCAAGTTTTCTTTGTTTAGCAACGCAGCCAAGCGACGAATAGAAGTCTGATCAAGTTCAAATTTACTCATGGTATTTTTCCTTTTACTCCGTAAGTTTATATATTACTATGTATAATATCAAATAAAGATTTTCCTAATTGTATATGTTTAAAAATATGTACCAAAAATCATGTATCTGCAATCTGTTGCAGGGCGTATTTATACCCATTGATGCCAAAACCACATAACACAGCAACGGCTATATCACTGATATAAGTATGATGTCTGAAACTTTCCCGTGCCAAAATATTGGAAATATGAACTTCGTAAATGGGAATATTGACCGCCAGCAACGCATCCCGAATGCCAATCGAAGTATGGCTGTATGCCCCTGCATTGATAATAATTGCCTCTGTGTTGCCATGCAATGTTTGGATTTTATCAATGATTGCCCCTTCGGAATTCGATTGAAAACATGTGACATCCATTTTTAAGTCCTTTGCCCATTTCATACACATATTTTCCAAATCGACAAAAGTTGCCGTTCCATATTCAGACGGTTCCCGTATACCCAGCATATTTATGTTTGGTCCATTTATTATGGCAATCCGCATATTTTCCGATTTCCTTATATGTCCAATACACCGCAAAGAATATTATTTCCATATATTAATAACGATATGTGTTAGTCAATTTTATATTCCCACCAATGTAGTATACTTATGGTATCTCTGCAAGTAAAAAAACTAAAAAGAAATTAAAAAATGGATGGGGAATGGTTCAATGAGGCATAACCAATTAAATCTAAATCAAATGTTTTTTTTATGCCTTTTACTTTAAAAAACGCTTTTCCGCATGGGGCTATGCCCCACTGGGGCATAGTCTAATCCCATGCTACCCCTTAAAAAATGGGGAATTGTTCAATAATGGTTGAATCATAATGGTTGAATCAGAAGTTGCAGTCCCCTTAAAAAATGGGGAATTGTTCAATTTTTTCACGGGAATTACCTTGTCAATGAAGGTTGCAGTCCCCTTAAAAAATGGGGAATTGTTCAATCTCATCAGGCAATGCATACATGAAACCTGGGTTGCAGTCCCCTTAAAAAATGGGGAATTGTTCAAATAACCACCACTATCAAATCAATAAAAAAAGTTTCAGTCCCCTTAAAAAATGGGGAATTGTTCAAAATTTTAAGGAGATAGAAAAATGTTAGAAGAGTTTCAGTCCCCTTAAAAAATGGGGAATTGTTCAATCTAATAAACTACTAACAGACTCTGCCGTTGTTTCAGTCCCCTTAAAAAATGGGGAATTGTTCAATTCTAGGGTTTTTAGTGTTTACTTTAAACTGTTTCAGTCCCCTTAAAAAATGGGGAATTGTTCAAATCTCATTAATAATCCCAGTTATATCAATAGTTTCAGTCCCCTTAAAAAATGGGGAATTGTTCAAAGTAAATCTGGAATGGATAATAACCAGCCCAGTTTCAGTCCCCTTAAAAAATGGGGAATTGTTCAAGCCGAGCGGCGGCGATTTGGTCGCTTGCCAGTTTCAGTCCCCTTAAAAAATGGGGAATTGTTCAACACACCTTATCCCTATACGCACGGCAGGGGGTTTCAGTCCCCTTAAAAAATGGGGAATTGTTCAAGCAGACTGAAATGTTACAGAGCCAATCGAAGTTTCAGTCCCCTTAAAAAATGGGGAATTGTTCAACGAATTTGAAGTTGTTAAGTGTAAAATTAAGTTTCAGTCCCCTTAAAAAATGGGGAATTGTTCAAAGTGCGTTGTCCCCGTACAGGCAAGCGTTTAGTTTCAGTCCCCTTAAAAAATGGGGAATTGTTCAAAATACTACTTTATGGGTATAGGATTGACACAGTTTCAGTCCCCTTAAAAAATGGGGAATTGTTCAAGCAGACTGAAATGTTACAGAGCCAATCGAAGTTTCAGTCCCCTTAAAAAATGGGGAATTGTTCAACGAATTTGAAGTTGTTAAGTGTAAAATTAAGTTTCAGTCCCCTTAAAAAATGGGGAATTGTTCAAAGTGCGTTGTCCCCGTACAGGCAAGCGTTTAGTTTCAGTCCCCTTAAAAAATGGGGAATTGTTCAAAATACTACTTTATGGGTATAGGATTGACACAGTTTCAGTCCCCTTAAAAAATGGGGAATTGTTCAAATCATCTTTGGCATTAACATCATATCCGATGGTTTCAGTCCCCTTAAAAAATGGGGAATTGTTCAAAAAAATGTGCACAGCTACGATTCTTGGAGGGGTTTCAGTCCCCTTAAAAAATGGGGAATTGTTCAAATGTAGTACCCCAAATAACGGGTACTGTACAGTTTCAGTCCCCTTAAAAAATGGGGAATTGTTCAAAACTCGTCGTGGCGTTTATGATTATGCCATAGTTTCAGTCCCCTTAAAAAATGGGGAATTGTTCAAATACACGCTCATCATTAGTATCGGCAAACAAGTTTCAGTCCCCTTAAAAAATGGGGAATTGTTCAAATTGATGCTTGGCACCTTGCTGTTGATTATGGTTTCAGTCCCCTTAAAAAATGGGGAATTGTTCAAACAAATACCTATCCGTATAAATAGTGACCATGTTTCAGTCCCCTTAAAAAATGGGGAATTGTTCAAACTGTATTAACGCATTCTTCGAATCAGTATGGTTTCAGTCCCCTTAAAAAATGGGGAATTGTTCAAATTACATTAAAAGGCAATATTGATGGTACAAGTTTCAGTCCCCTTAAAAAATGGGGAATTGTTCAAATATCTCCGTATTTATTTCTAGTATATTCTAGTTTCAGTCCCCTTAAAAAATGGGGAATTGTTCAAAGTGAACCCCAAAGTGTTTGGAAATCTACATGTTTCAGTCCCCTTAAAAAATGGGGAATTGTTCAAATGATACCGCTTGCCAGCGCGGCCACTCTCAGTTTCAGTCCCCTTAAAAAATGGGGAATTGTTCAAATTTACACAATGAATTAAAAGAGCAAAACCGGTTTCAGTCCCCTTAAAAAATGGGGAATTGACTAGCCCCACTGATTTGGTCCATTTTTAGGTTAGCACTTTTTTTCTCTATTGTCAATGATATTTGTCATGTAGCGTAGCGGAATGACGGATGTCATTGACAATGGGCTGCGTTTTTGGCACTGGTGGATTGTACCCCAACGCACTATGCGGACGGATATGATTGTATTCATACCGCCAGTTTTCTATGACAGCTTGTGCCTCAGTTAAAGTATCAAATATCTCCCTGTTTAAGCACTCATCCCGAAGTTTACCATTAAAACTTTCATTATAACCATTCTGCCATGGACTGCCCTTATCAATATATGCTGTATCCACCTGCATACGCTTCAACCAATCTTGTAGCCTATGGGCTATAAATTCGGATCCATTGTCAGAACGGATATGCTTAGGCATACCTTTTGTGATAAACAACCTGCCCATAATATCCAATACATCCGTACTGTTCAGTTTATGCCGAACATCAATGGTTAAGCATTCTCGGCTATGCTCATCTATAACTGTTAATATTTTAATGCTTTTACCACTTCTGAGTTTGTCATGCACAAAATCATAACTCCATATATGATTTTGATACTCAGGACGAAGTTTAATACAGCTCCCATCACCAGCATTTGAACTACGGGGTTTGGGTATTTTCTGTGGCACTTGTAGTCCCTCCTTCTTCCAAAGCCGTTCAATCCGTTTATGGTTTACACACCAACCATAATTTTTTAATAAGGCACATATCCGCCGATAACCATATCTAGGGTATTTTTGTGCTAGACGGTGCATATCTGATATTAAACGGCTTTCCTCATCAACATCTCGTTTCACATAACGAACCGTAGAGCGATGTGTCTTGAATAAACTACATAAACGCCGTTCTGATACATTGTAAAAAAACTTGGCTTTGCCAATAAAGCTTTTTACCCCGCCAGCACCTACCACTTTCCCGAGTTAAATTCCTTTAAGATTTGATTGTCTAAACTCAAATCAGCAACAAGCTTCTTTAAACGGGCATTCTCATCCAATAATGCTTTTAAATCTTTGGCATGATTAACATCCATACCACCATATTGTTTGCGCCACTTGTAATAAGTCGCATCTGATATGCCTAAATCACGGCACATAACACTGACTGTCATACCTGATGATAACTTAATCTCTGCATCCCGTAATATACGGATAATTTGTTCTATACTCCGGGCTTTCCTATTCTTTGACATCTTAAAATCCTTTCATAATTTAGATAAAGCAATACTAACTTATTTTTGGACCAATTTATAGGGGGCAGGTCAGAATTGTTCAAATCCTGGGGACGACGTTAAAGGTCCCCATTTGTTTCAGTCCCCTTAAAAAATGGGGAATTGTTCAAATAAAAACGAAATGGATACTCTGTATATAGAGTTTCAGTCCCCTTAAAAAATGGGGAATTGTTCAAAGAATGTATCGTTTAAGGCGGGCGTTGTGGAGTTTCAGTCCCCTTAAAAAATGGGGAATTGTTCAAACTAGGTGTAAATGTGTTAGGCTTCTGTTCAGTTTCAGTCCCCTTAAAAAATGGGGAATTGTTCAAATGCATGCTGTATCGAAGCAGCGAACGAAAAGTTTCAGTCCCCTTAAAAAATGGGGAATTGTTCAAACACTCTAGTATCCAGAATATCATCACATCTGTTTCAGTCCCCTTAAAAAATGGGGAATTGTTCAAAATAATACAGATTCATTACCTTCTACATCCGGTTTCAGTCCCCTTAAAAAATGGGGAATTGTTCAAATAAAAATCCATCACTTACAAATTGTATGTGGTTTCAGTCCCCTTAAAAAATGGGGAATTGTTCAAAAAAAAAACATTAATGGATAGTTTAGGTAAAGTTTCAGTCCCCTTAAAAAATGGGGAATTGTTCAAAAAAACTTGAAAACGCTCGATTATAATGAGCGTTTCAGTCCCCTTAAAAAATGGGGAATTGTTCAAAGCAAACGATACGCTAGCGTGTTGCCTGCAAGTTTCAGTCCCCTTAAAAAATGGGGAATTGTTCAAAAGTTACCCACAGCCTACTTTTTTTAGTTTAGTTTCAGTCCCCTTAAAAAATGGGGAATTGTTCAAACCCTTGCTATAATCTGTACTGAAAAAGGAGGTTTCAGTCCCCTTAAAAAATGGGGAATTGTTCAAACCCTTGCTATAATCTGTACTGAAAAAGGAGGTTTCAGTCCCCTTAAAAAATGGGGAATTGTTCAAACACATGATTATGAAGACAACGATGAGCGGGGTTTCAGTCCCCTTAAAAAATGGGGAATTGTTCAAATTGCACTTTTCGCTTAGCGTATCCAATCCCGTTTCAGTCCCCTTAAAAAATGGGGAATTGTTCAAAGAATAGCCCCCCAGAGCATCCCGTTGCTTCGTTTCAGTCCCCTTAAAAAATGGGGAATTGTTCAAATATGATAATCATAGTTACGAATTGGAATGCGTTTCAGTCCCCTTAAAAAATGGGGAATTGTTCAAACGGCTGCCCCTCACACCGGTGCCACACTAGGTTTCAGTCCCCTTAAAAAATGGGGAATTGTTCAAAACAAAAGATAATAAATATACTTAAAAAGTAGTTTCAGTCCCCTTAAAAAATGGGGAATTGTTCAAATACAAATATCTGATGGGATAAACCCAGAAAGTTTCAGTCCCCTTAAAAAATGGGGAATTGTTCAAAGTACCCATAAATCAGCCCTTATTTTATACAGTTTCAGTCCCCTTAAAAAATGGGGAATTGTTCAAAACTCATAAATCCGCCCTTGTTTTATACCGAGTTTCAGTCCCCTTAAAAAATGGGGAATTGTTCAAATTATTGCGACTTGACAAGCATATAAAGGTAGTTTCAGTCCCCTTAAAAAATGGGGAATTGTTCAAATCAAGACGAACTAACAAACCCACAACAATAGTTTCAGTCCCCTTAAAAAATGGGGAATTGTTCAAATCACTAAATAAGCATCCAGTGCAGCAACAGGTTTCAGTCCCCTTAAAAAATGGGGAATTGTTCAAATGTATTAAGTACATGGGTACGGTGTACTGAGTTTCAGTCCCCTTAAAAAATGGGGAATTGTTCAAATAGCAAATGCAACAAAGAATGACGGGTATGGTTTCAGTCCCCTTAAAAAATGGGGAATTGTTCAAAAAACAAAGACGACCAAAAAGTCAATGAATAGTTTCAGTCCCCTTAAAAAATGGGGAATTGTTCAAACAAAAATATCTTTAAGTATACGGGGTTGCTGTTTCAGTCCCCTTAAAAAATGGGGAATTGTTCAAACAAAAGTATTACATACAAAAAGTACATTTAGTTTCAGTCCCCTTAAAAAATGGGGAATTGTTCAAATAACCGTCTGCCGTATCAATTTGTCATTGAGTTTCAGTCCCCTTAAAAAATGGGGAATTGTTCAAATAATTTCTCCTTGATTTAACCATTGATTCAGTTTCAGTCCCCTTAAAAAATGGGGAATTGTTCAAAAAAATACAATTATAAGCGTCTGGACGACGAGTTTCAGTCCCCTTAAAAAATGGGGAATTGTTCAAAACGAACGGACCGCCGACCAGTTGCACTATAGTTTCAGTCCCCTTAAAAAATGGGGAATTGTTCAAATGACTCTAGTCTATGTGCTTCGTCCTCTGGGTTTCAGTCCCCTTAAAAAATGGGGAATTGTTCAAATATAACGCCGTGCACATTAAGTATAATGTGGTTTCAGTCCCCTTAAAAAATGGGGAATTGTTCAAAGTATATGGGCGGGTATCCGCACATTGGATAGTTTCAGTCCCCTTAAAAAATGGGGAATTGTTCAAAAAGAATTACGTATGGGAATACCCATTACGAGTTTCAGTCCCCTTAAAAAATGGGGAATTGTTCAAAACCCATCTTTAACACGAGCATTTACATCTTGTTTCAGTCCCCTTAAAAAATGGGGAATTGTTCAAATCCGGATAGTGCTCTGTTAGCTTATCCATAGTTTCAGTCCCCTTAAAAAATGGGGAATTGTTCAAAAAATTAGTTAAACAATTTTAATTAGGAATAGTTTCAGTCCCCTTAAAAAATGGGGAATTGTTCAAATTTAAGCGTTCCTCATCGCTTAATTGGTCCGTTTCAGTCCCCTTAAAAAATGGGGAATTGTTCAAATTTTTCGCTACAAATGATTGCAAGGGCGATGTTTCAGTCCCCTTAAAAAATGGGGAATTGTTCAAACGAGTCGTTGCTGTGCGTGATCAACCGGCGGTTTCAGTCCCCTTAAAAAATGGGGAATTGTTCAAACAATGAATGTCAGGATTTTTGTTTTATTTAGTTTCAGTCCCCTTAAAAAATGGGGAATTGTTCAAATGAAGATACCAATGGACGGGTATCCAAGAAGTTTCAGTCCCCTTAAAAAATGGGGAATTGTTCAAATCCAGAGGTGCCAGAGGCGGATATGCCAGAGTTTCAGTCCCCTTAAAAAATGGGGAATTGTTCAAATGTAGTATATTTTTTGTGCAGTGAGTTGTCGTTTCAGTCCCCTTAAAAAATGGGGAATTGTTCAAACTGGTGCAGGTGACATGGATGGTATTAAAAGTTTCAGTCCCCTTAAAAAATGGGGAATTGTTCAAAAAGTTAGAAGATAAAACGGAGATATTTGCAGTTTCAGTCCCCTTAAAAAATGGGGAATTGTTCAAATAAACCATTCTAAATGAAGCACTGTTTATTGTTTCAGTCCCCTTAAAAAATGGGGAATTGTTCAAAACAAAAACGGAATTACATGGGGGACATGGAGTTTCAGTCCCCTTAAAAAATGGGGAATTGTTCAAATGTTGGTATTCAATACACTTTTGACTTGGGGTTTCAGTCCCCTTAAAAAATGGGGAATTGTTCAAATCCCGTACGGCTATCACACGGGACACGGGCGTTTCAGTCCCCTTAAAAAATGGGGAATTGTTCAAAACACCATTCTAATTCGAAAGGACCGACAAAGTTTCAGTCCCCTTAAAAAATGGGGAATTGTTCAAAACTGTTTTCTGGGGGGACCTTTGGGGCACAGTTTCAGTCCCCTTAAAAAATGGGGAATTGTTCAAAAGGGTTTTTAATCGCAGGCTACACGAATGAGTTTCAGTCCCCTTAAAAAATGGGGAATTGTTCAAAGGTGGCACACCGTTCGCAAGCATTGCCTGCGTTTCAGTCCCCTTAAAAAATGGGGAATTGTTCAAATTAAAATCCGTGAAATAGAAACAAGTGGTGGTTTCAGTCCCCTTAAAAAATGGGGAATTGTTCAAAGGAGCCGGTTTATTTGATTACCAATTTGGCGTTTCAGTCCCCTTAAAAAATGGGGAATTGTTCAAATGCAACGGTTATTTTGCACCGCTATAAACAGTTTCAGTCCCCTTAAAAAATGGGGAATTGTTCAAAGGCTATGTTAATAATTAGCTCGTGCGGAACGTTTCAGTCCCCTTAAAAAATGGGGAATTGTTCAAATGCTCTTGCTTGCAGCATTGAGGCGGCGAGGTTTCAGTCCCCTTAAAAAATGGGGAATTGTTCAAATCAAGCAGGAGATACTCCTGCTCCGCAGACGTTTCAGTCCCCTTAAAAAATGGGGAATTGTTCAAAACACCAACCATTAACAAGAACAGGAGTAAAGTTTCAGTCCCCTTAAAAAATGGGGAATTGTTCAAAAAAAAAGAGGATTTTGAATAATGAAAAAACGTTTCAGTCCCCTTAAAAAATGGGGAATTGTTCAAATGGAAGCGGTGGAAGAGCACCGTGACGAGCGTTTCAGTCCCCTTAAAAAATGGGGAATTGTTCAAATCATTTGTTTACTCCTTGTAATAATATTGAGTTTCAGTCCCCTTAAAAAATGGGGAATTGTTCAAAGCCACCATGGCCCGTTTCCACAATCACCAAGTTTCAGTCCCCTTAAAAAATGGGGAATTGTTCAAAAATAATTTTTTTATATCAATAGCAGTAGTAGTTTCAGTCCCCTTAAAAAATGGGGAATTGTTCAAAGTATTTACGAATCTGTTTTTTGCCATATGCGTTTCAGTCCCCTTAAAAAATGGGGAATTGTTCAAAGGATAAATGTCGATACTGGTAACAGAGGAGGTTTCAGTCCCCTTAAAAAATGGGGAATTGTTCAAATACGAATTAAAAAGGTGGGAAGCGAAGAGAGTTTCAGTCCCCTTAAAAAATGGGGAATTGTTCAAATATTATTTAAATGGCATTATAGAGTTATTTGTTTCAGTCCCCTTAAAAAATGGGGAATTGTTCAAAAAAAATGGAAGGGTATTACATTCAAAAATAGTTTCAGTCCCCTTAAAAAATGGGGAATTGTTCAAACATATTGAATGTGAAAACCTTGCAACGCAGGTTTCAGTCCCCTTAAAAAATGGGGAATTGTTCAAAAAATTGCTTTACGAATTTTTTAAGTATTTCGTTTCAGTCCCCTTAAAAAATGGGGAATTGTTCAAATGTCTTTATTGAATCCATTAAAAGTACCAAGTTTCAGTCCCCTTAAAAAATGGGGAATTGTTCAAATCATTGTGGTAATGTAATCTTTTACCATCTGTTTCAGTCCCCTTAAAAAATGGGGAATTGTTCAAACTTTGACACGGCGACTGCGGCGGCCTTCGCGTTTCAGTCCCCTTAAAAAATGGGGAATTGTTCAAATTTACGGCGTTGTCAACCGTATCGAATGCAGTTTCAGTCCCCTTAAAAAATGGGGAATTGTTCAAAATTTGGATCATCGATAAACACATACCAATCGTTTCAGTCCCCTTAAAAAATGGGGAATTGTTCAAATAGTTTTTTCAACATGTTTTTTCATTTCCTGTTTCAGTCCCCTTAAAAAATGGGGAATTGTTCAAACGCCATCGCCAGAAGGTTGCATTAACACAGGTTTCAGTCCCCTTAAAAAATGGGGAATTGTTCAAAGCGAAGAGGTATGTATACAGGCTCACAGCAGTTTCAGTCCCCTTAAAAAATGGGGAATTGTTCAAAACAGGGCGTATATTCTATGCTATATTATATGTTTCAGTCCCCTTAAAAAATGGGGAATTGTTCAAAACAGGGCGTATATTCTATGCTATATTATATGTTTCAGTCCCCTTAAAAAATGGGGAATTGTTCAAAAATTGGTGCGATTCTGAATAATGAAGTTTTGTTTCAGTCCCCTTAAAAAATGGGGAATTGTTCAAAGCCAAAACCCCTTGGGATGTTGACTATTGAGTTTCAGTCCCCTTAAAAAATGGGGAATTGTTCAAATGGAAATGCAGATGAATAAAAGAACAAACGGTTTCAGTCCCCTTAAAAAATGGGGAATTGTTCAAAAAAAAGAGATCGACAAAATCATTTATGCTGTTTCAGTCCCCTTAAAAAATGGGGAATTGTTCAAATAATTCATTAGGCAATTGAACTTCTGTTAAGTTTCAGTCCCCTTAAAAAATGGGGAATTGTTCAAAAAGCCGCACAGACGGGCGAAGCGTACCCTTGTTTCAGTCCCCTTAAAAAATGGGGAATTGTTCAAAGGTTGGGTACGAAGAAAGCACGGGCTTTCAGTTTCAGTCCCCTTAAAAAATGGGGAATTGTTCAAAATGGGCGTCAATTTAAAGAGGTGCAAGCTAGTTTCAGTCCCCTTAAAAAATGGGGAATTGTTCAAAAAACTTTAGAAAACGCCGCTTCGGCGTTATGTTTCAGTCCCCTTAAAAAATGGGGAATTGTTCAAAACAATTAGATAATTGCATCAAGCATTATATGTTTCAGTCCCCTTAAAAAATGGGGAATTGTTCAAATAATAGTGGCGGCGGTGCCGCCGTTGTATTGTTTCAGTCCCCTTAAAAAATGGGGAATTGTTCAAATCCGCAATAGACATCTCGTATTGCCTAGTAGTTTCAGTCCCCTTAAAAAATGGGGAATTGTTCAAATATCGGCATCGTTGATGCCGAGAGGGCGGAGTTTCAGTCCCCTTAAAAAATGGGGAATTGTTCAAATACAAAGATTTAGATATAAATAACCGCTTGGTTTCAGTCCCCTTAAAAAATGGGGAATTGTTCAAACGGGCGGATTGGTATAACGATTTGTTATGGGTTTCAGTCCCCTTAAAAAATGGGGAATTGTTCAAACTTCACTTACTGTTCCTGCCCCAAAACCAGGTTTCAGTCCCCTTAAAAAATGGGGAATTGTTCAAATTCTTGCCTGTCATTATGATAGTCAAAAAAGTTTCAGTCCCCTTAAAAAATGGGGAATTGTTCAAATAAAATGGCTTGAAGATACCCGTAAAAGAGGTTTCAGTCCCCTTAAAAAATGGGGAATTGTTCAAATGCACCACCGTATTCGTTGGCTAGTGCATCGTTTCAGTCCCCTTAAAAAATGGGGAATTGTTCAAAGCCGTTTGTCGGGTCCAAATCAACGCCGTTGTTTCAGTCCCCTTAAAAAATGGGGAATTGTTCAAATGTATCATTCATTTGTTTTATCTCCTTCTTGTTTCAGTCCCCTTAAAAAATGGGGAATTGTTCAAATGATGGGTGGGCATCTTTAGTATGGGCGTCGTTTCAGTCCCCTTAAAAAATGGGGAATTGTTCAAACCCTCTTCATATGGTGGCTTTGCCCTTCTGGTTTCAGTCCCCTTAAAAAATGGGGAATTGTTCAAAAACCAAACACGCCATTATCGGTGTTAGTACGTTTCAGTCCCCTTAAAAAATGGGGAATTGTTCAAAATCAACAACCCAATCCCTATGTGGGATACAGTTTCAGTCCCCTTAAAAAATGGGGAATTGTTCAAACTATGGCACCCAATGTGCCAATGGCAGAAGGTTTCAGTCCCCTTAAAAAATGGGGAATTGTTCAAACATATCAACAATCGCATAATCGTTGTTTGGGTTTCAGTCCCCTTAAAAAATGGGGAATTGTTCAAATATAACGGGTTGATACCGGCAGCCTTGAAAGTTTCAGTCCCCTTAAAAAATGGGGAATTGTTCAAAAAGCAACGGAAAAAATACGGGTTAGGTTGAGTTTCAGTCCCCTTAAAAAATGGGGAATTGTTCAAATGACTTTTACATTCACGTTCAAAAAGCTTTGTTTCAGTCCCCTTAAAAAATGGGGAATTGTTCAAACTTTATTGTGAAATGATAAACGGGTGGGGGGTTTCAGTCCCCTTAAAAAATGGGGAATTGTTCAAAAGGAGCATTACATGACACAAACTCAATACAGTTTCAGTCCCCTTAAAAAATGGGGAATTGTTCAAACACAGGATACATAACAGTACGGACTGGGTAGTTTCAGTCCCCTTAAAAAATGGGGAATTGTTCAAAAATTGGTGACGGAACCAGTCATTGTATATAGTTTCAGTCCCCTTAAAAAATGGGGAATTGTTCAAACAATTCGTTCCTAATGCCTTCCACTTCTTCGTTTCAGTCCCCTTAAAAAATGGGGAATTGTTCAAAATAAAGCATTGTTTTTCGGGGGTGTCCGGGGTTTCAGTCCCCTTAAAAAATGGGGAATTGTTCAAATTCAAAAAGATAAAATAAAGGCATGTAAAAGTTTCAGTCCCCTTAAAAAATGGGGAATTGTTCAAAAAAATCAAGGTCGTCAAAATCTAAATCTGAGTTTCAGTCCCCTTAAAAAATGGGGAATTGTTCAAATTCCGTTACCCGTGTACGGGTATCTTTAAGGTTTCAGTCCCCTTAAAAAATGGGGAATTGTTCAAACCTATCATTTTTGTTAAATGATTGACCCAAGTTTCAGTCCCCTTAAAAAATGGGGAATTGTTCAAACAAATGTTTTGTAAATGTAATATTTTTACAGTTTCAGTCCCCTTAAAAAATGGGGAATTGTTCAAAGATTTCTCAAGCCAGTAGATCGCTTCCTGGGTTTCAGTCCCCTTAAAAAATGGGGAATTGTTCAAATTTTGTACAGAGAATTCTCTGTACATACAGGTTTCAGTCCCCTTAAAAAATGGGGAATTGTTCAAACAGACGGCAGCCAATACATTGGCCGCAGGGGTTTCAGTCCCCTTAAAAAATGGGGAATTGTTCAAATTACAGACTTTTAATAATATTTTACTGTGTGTTTCAGTCCCCTTAAAAAATGGGGAATTGTTCAAAATTGCATGCTATCTTAATGATAATGATGAAGTTTCAGTCCCCTTAAAAAATGGGGAATTGTTCAAATTGAATTAGAGATACAAAAAGATAAGATAAGTTTCAGTCCCCTTAAAAAATGGGGAATTGTTCAAATAAACAATTCACCACATCATCAACTGAATAGTTTCAGTCCCCTTAAAAAATGGGGAATTGTTCAAAAAAATGAGGATTTTTACGCACTAGCTGCGTGTTTCAGTCCCCTTAAAAAATGGGGAATTGTTCAAAAGAGCGTGAAATGGAAAAAGCGTTTTTAAAGTTTCAGTCCCCTTAAAAAATGGGGAATTGTTCAAATATTTCAACAACAGTAACAACCAAACTGCTGTTTCAGTCCCCTTAAAAAATGGGGAATTGTTCAAAGATGATTTTGGCAGAGTAGTCATCGAGGAGGTTTCAGTCCCCTTAAAAAATGGGGAATTGTTCAAAGCCAATGATCAAAAAGCAATTACAGCGAATGTTTCAGTCCCCTTAAAAAATGGGGAATTGTTCAAATGGTACGTGTATTTACTGCTGATTTGAAGGGTTTCAGTCCCCTTAAAAAATGGGGAATTGTTCAAACGCGGGGAAGCAAAGGCACCCCCCCAATGAGTTTCAGTCCCCTTAAAAAATGGGGAATTGTTCAAATGTGTATGCACATGAAATGATTCGCATAAGGTTTCAGTCCCCTTAAAAAATGGGGAATTGTTCAAACCGCTTTAACCGCCCGTACTGATAATATTAGTTTCAGTCCCCTTAAAAAATGGGGAATTGTTCAAACAGCGTTTACAACAGACGCAGCCAAGTAATGTTTCAGTCCCCTTAAAAAATGGGGAATTGTTCAAATTAAAAGAGTCTATTAACACCGAAAAAGATGTTTCAGTCCCCTTAAAAAATGGGGAATTGTTCAAAGGCGGTGCCGCCCAGAAGGAGTAAATTATGGTTTCAGTCCCCTTAAAAAATGGGGAATTGTTCAAAGCACCCGTTAGTAAATGGCGACTTGCGAAAGTTTCAGTCCCCTTAAAAAATGGGGAATTGTTCAAATTCAGCATAAGGCTATTCATCTGCACATTTGTTTCAGTCCCCTTAAAAAATGGGGAATTGTTCAAATAACCGGAAGTGCTGTTATATCAGGTGATTGTTTCAGTCCCCTTAAAAAATGGGGAATTGTTCAAAAGCGATACGCAAAAATACATTTCAACAATCGTTTCAGTCCCCTTAAAAAATGGGGAATTGTTCAAATTTTTATTTGATTATGAATTAAAAAATTCAGTTTCAGTCCCCTTAAAAAATGGGGAATTGTTCAAACAGAAACGGCAGAATACAAGGCTTTAAATGGTTTCAGTCCCCTTAAAAAATGGGGAATTGTTCAAAGGTGCTACCCACTTATGGCGTTCCCGGCGAGTTTCAGTCCCCTTAAAAAATGGGGAATTGTTCAAACAAACCCTGGCGAACAACAAACTGTGAGCAGTTTCAGTCCCCTTAAAAAATGGGGAATTGTTCAAAGTTAATAATGCATATGCAAATAAAAATCCAGTTTCAGTCCCCTTAAAAAATGGGGAATTGTTCAAACAAACCCTGGCGAACAACAAACTGTGAGCAGTTTCAGTCCCCTTAAAAAATGGGGAATTGTTCAAAGTTAATAATGCATATGCAAATAAAAATCCAGTTTCAGTCCCCTTAAAAAATGGGGAATTGTTCAAATCCAAGAGGGACATAAAGGGCCGTAAACTAGTTTCAGTCCCCTTAAAAAATGGGGAATTGTTCAAATTCCTGAATCAGTCGCCGATACAAGAGGTAGTTTCAGTCCCCTTAAAAAATGGGGAATTGTTCAAAGTTGGTATGCAGTGTTCGACATGCGCTCTTGTTTCAGTCCCCTTAAAAAATGGGGAATTGTTCAAATTAGGGCACCAATAAGAGGTAAGACCCAAAGTTTCAGTCCCCTTAAAAAATGGGGAATTGTTCAAAAAGATGCAGTAATCTGTAAAAATGCAGTAAGTTTCAGTCCCCTTAAAAAATGGGGAATTGTTCAAACGGAGGACAATCATGAAAAACTTAAACCAAGTTTCAGTCCCCTTAAAAAATGGGGAATTGTTCAAATTTAAATGTTTCTGCCACCTGTGTCCGCCAGTTTCAGTCCCCTTAAAAAATGGGGAATTGTTCAAATTTTGGATTCTGATACATATTTATTAAATTGTTTCAGTCCCCTTAAAAAATGGGGAATTGTTCAAATTAGGAGACCATTACTATTCGCAAAAGCGTGTTTCAGTCCCCTTAAAAAATGGGGAATTGTTCAAATCTCATCTCTTGTCGGAACGGGCAACATCAGTTTCAGTCCCCTTAAAAAATGGGGAATTGTTCAAAACAGAGCACTATCCGGATGAGGCTTTAAAGGTTTCAGTCCCCTTAAAAAATGGGGAATTGTTCAAAACATGGTGTTTTGGGGCCATCTGATACGGCGTTTCAGTCCCCTTAAAAAATGGGGAATTGTTCAAATCACCGCCGACAATCGGTACCTTTTTAACCGTTTCAGTCCCCTTAAAAAATGGGGAATTGTTCAAAGGTGCAATACAATGGGTGAAGTTCCCCCTGGTTTCAGTCCCCTTAAAAAATGGGGAATTGTTCAAACTTTTTCATGGTCATCCGTGGACGAAAAAAGTTTCAGTCCCCTTAAAAAATGGGGAATTGTTCAAATGTGCGGGGGGGGTGGGCACAACAGTGGAGTTTCAGTCCCCTTAAAAAATGGGGAATTGTTCAAAACTCGGCGTGGCGTATATGATTATGCTATTGTTTCAGTCCCCTTAAAAAATGGGGAATTGTTCAAAAAAGAGATAGTAATATACAGACTATACAAAGTTTCAGTCCCCTTAAAAAATGGGGAATTGTTCAAATGATGTTAAAAATAATAAAAACATCTTTTTGTTTCAGTCCCCTTAAAAAATGGGGAATTGTTCAAAATATTTGCAAGGTTTTTAAATTCCGAAGGGGTTTCAGTCCCCTTAAAAAATGGGGAATTGTTCAAAAACATCAATATGATATGTGGTGCTAAATAGGTTTCAGTCCCCTTAAAAAATGGGGAATTGTTCAAAGGATACCGTATTTAAAACAAAGTTTTTGCTGTTTCAGTCCCCTTAAAAAATGGGGAATTGTTCAAAGGCCCCTCAAAAACGCCGCCGTGGATACGGGTTTCAGTCCCCTTAAAAAATGGGGAATTGTTCAAACAGGGGCATCGCATGATAAAAGTAATTTTTGTTTCAGTCCCCTTAAAAAATGGGGAATTGTTCAAATGATAGAGGACAATGCGTACGTCCATGGGGGTTTCAGTCCCCTTAAAAAATGGGGAATTGTTCAAACCGTTGGGGTACCACCTGAATAGCCCCCCAGTTTCAGTCCCCTTAAAAAATGGGGAATTGTTCAAATAGTTCTGGCATATATAGTGAAGGCAATGGGTTTCAGTCCCCTTAAAAAATGGGGAATTGTTCAAACTCACGATTTACCCTATCCGCATTATTCTCGTTTCAGTCCCCTTAAAAAATGGGGAATTGTTCAAATCGTAAAAGTTTTTGATCAGCAAGCACAAAGTTTCAGTCCCCTTAAAAAATGGGGAATTGTTCAAAGGATGAGTCACGTTATAACAAACCTCTGCAAGTTTCAGTCCCCTTAAAAAATGGGGAATTGTTCAAAATAAAATGGCGTATTCAGTATCTTCGAGTGGTTTCAGTCCCCTTAAAAAATGGGGAATTGTTCAAATAAAAGCCTGCGGGCAAGGAGACAGTGATAGTTTCAGTCCCCTTAAAAAATGGGGAATTGTTCAAACACGGCGTCGGATTCAAGAAGTTATATAGGGTTTCAGTCCCCTTAAAAAATGGGGAATTGTTCAAATTATTATGGTATCTCTTTTTGTAATTAGCAGTTTCAGTCCCCTTAAAAAATGGGGAATTGTTCAAAATTTACTTGCAAAGTACAATAAGTATACTTGTTTCAGTCCCCTTAAAAAATGGGGAATTGTTCAAAACTGACACCTTTTTTAAAAAAAGTGTCCAAGTTTCAGTCCCCTTAAAAAATGGGGAATTGTTCAAAATAAGGAAAAATGATAATACCACCTGTTGTGTTTCAGTCCCCTTAAAAAATGGGGAATTGTTCAAAGTAATTTTAAATGGTACCTAAGGTCTTTTAGTTTCAGTCCCCTTAAAAAATGGGGAATTGTTCAAACAAATCTGCATGTGATGTCATTTTCTGTGAGTTTCAGTCCCCTTAAAAAATGGGGAATTGTTCAAAATAGAATAGCGTACATTAAAAGTTGTTTTGGTTTCAGTCCCCTTAAAAAATGGGGAATTGTTCAAATTATTAACCATATTTAACAGATAGGAAAATGTTTCAGTCCCCTTAAAAAATGGGGAATTGTTCAAATAAAAATTTAAGAATAGAAAATGGCAGAAAGTTTCAGTCCCCTTAAAAAATGGGGAATTGTTCAAACATTTTTGTACATTTTTAACATCAATGGCGGTTTCAGTCCCCTTAAAAAATGGGGAATTGTTCAAATTCGGATTTTAAATAACCCTCTGTAATCTTGTTTCAGTCCCCTTAAAAAATGGGGAATTGTTCAAAGATATTTTAAAAGCGTATCTTAATCAATCTGTTTCAGTCCCCTTAAAAAATGGGGAATTGTTCAAAAAATACTAGTCAATGCAGTCGTAACAGACAGTTTCAGTCCCCTTAAAAAATGGGGAATTGTTCAAATTTGATATCTTTGAATAATTTTTCTGAAAAGTTTCAGTCCCCTTAAAAAATGGGGAATTGTTCAAATAGACGCTGCATCAAAAGAATTAGATGCTCGTTTCAGTCCCCTTAAAAAATGGGGAATTGTTCAAAAGTATTATCTTTAACCTTTTGCGGATTCTCGTTTCAGTCCCCTTAAAAAATGGGGAATTGTTCAAATTTTTTCGCATCATCCACCGTGCCATTATCGTTTCAGTCCCCTTAAAAAATGGGGAATTGTTCAAATGAAAGTATTGGTAACCCAATCCGGGCATCGTTTCAGTCCCCTTAAAAAATGGGGAATTGTTCAAACTTCATAATACTTTCTACCCGAAAATCTTTGTTTCAGTCCCCTTAAAAAATGGGGAATTGTTCAAACTGTATTATGGACAATGCATCCATAAGTGGGTTTCAGTCCCCTTAAAAAATGGGGAATTGTTCAAAAACTCAATAAGCCGAGTACAGTCCGAAGAAGTTTCAGTCCCCTTAAAAAATGGGGAATTGTTCAAACACGCTCATCGTTTTGGTCTGCGAAAAGTGGTTTCAGTCCCCTTAAAAAATGGGGAATTGTTCAAATTTAAGTCCCATCTGCTTTATCGTCCATTCGTTTCAGTCCCCTTAAAAAATGGGGAATTGTTCAAACTAACCCGGAAGAGTATGACGAACCAATTCGTTTCAGTCCCCTTAAAAAATGGGGAATTGTTCAAAGGTATGTTGACATATACAGTCACCACCGTGGTTTCAGTCCCCTTAAAAAATGGGGAATTGTTCAAAGGAAACACTCATGTTTACACTTAAAGCAAGGTTTCAGTCCCCTTAAAAAATGGGGAATTGTTCAAATTGGGCTTCTAGTTCTATCTCCTTGTTTTTGTTTCAGTCCCCTTAAAAAATGGGGAATTGTTCAAAAAGCCTGCGGGCAGAAGGAGACAAAGATGTGTTTCAGTCCCCTTAAAAAATGGGGAATTGTTCAAATAACATATCCCGATGTGCTTGTTAGGTTTCGTTTCAGTCCCCTTAAAAAATGGGGAATTGTTCAAAGACAAAATGCGTATTGGAATAGAACAGGAGGTTTCAGTCCCCTTAAAAAATGGGGAATTGTTCAAAGCAGTTCGTGATGTTACACCGAGTGCTACGGTTTCAGTCCCCTTAAAAAATGGGGAATTGTTCAAATCTTTGATAACCGCAACGAGGTATTCCACTGTTTCAGTCCCCTTAAAAAATGGGGAATTGTTCAAATAAAAGCCAACCCACCCTAACAAACACGCCGTTTCAGTCCCCTTAAAAAATGGGGAATTGTTCAAATGTAGTAATCTCTGTATCAATTAACTTATAGTTTCAGTCCCCTTAAAAAATGGGGAATTGTTCAAATAAGGGTGTGCTCACCGAATCGGTCGGTGGGTTTCAGTCCCCTTAAAAAATGGGGAATTGTTCAAACATTACGAGACTAAACAGAAGTTACAACAAGTTTCAGTCCCCTTAAAAAATGGGGAATTGTTCAAATTCGAAAGGAGTAACCAATGAATAATAGTAGTTTCAGTCCCCTTAAAAAATGGGGAATTGTTCAAAAGACATACACGTCGATAACAGTGACGACCGGTTTCAGTCCCCTTAAAAAATGGGGAATTGTTCAAAAATACGATAGTTAGAGATGGTCAAGTCCCAGTTTCAGTCCCCTTAAAAAATGGGGAATTGTTCAAACAACTTCCGCCGCACAGGCAAGCAATTATCGTTTCAGTCCCCTTAAAAAATGGGGAATTGTTCAAATGATACTATTATATTGGATGTATTGGTGCAGTTTCAGTCCCCTTAAAAAATGGGGAATTGTTCAAAAGCATACAAAAAGAGGCGTATGGTAAAATGGTTTCAGTCCCCTTAAAAAATGGGGAATTGTTCAAATTGGATTGACGACGGTGCAAGTTTTGGTGTGTTTCAGTCCCCTTAAAAAATGGGGAATTGTTCAAATAAGAACAACTGGTATATATTGCCGGGGGCGTTTCAGTCCCCTTAAAAAATGGGGAATTGTTCAAATACCATTTTTGTCAATTTTCACCGCCGCCGGTTTCAGTCCCCTTAAAAAATGGGGAATTGTTCAAACAGAGTATATATAACGAATATATAGATATGGTTTCAGTCCCCTTAAAAAATGGGGAATTGTTCAAATGTACACACAGAAGCATACAGAAAAATGGTGTTTCAGTCCCCTTAAAAAATGGGGAATTGTTCAAACTCTTATACTCATTGATAATATGTTCCATAGTTTCAGTCCCCTTAAAAAATGGGGAATTGTTCAAAATCAATTCCTTTACTAATGCGTTGTTAAAAAGTTTCAGTCCCCTTAAAAAATGGGGAATTGTTCAAATAATCTATCATACACAAACAACACATATCCGTTTCAGTCCCCTTAAAAAATGGGGAATTGTTCAAAACAGTGGAAGAGGCTTTATACAGTGCAGCAGTTTCAGTCCCCTTAAAAAATGGGGAATTGTTCAAATTGTTCTGCTGACATATGAAGCAACAGAAGGTTTCAGTCCCCTTAAAAAATGGGGAATTGTTCAAATGTTAGACTTAAAACAACATTTAATTAAAGGTTTCAGTCCCCTTAAAAAATGGGGAATTGTTCAAATGGGGTTGTGGGCGATACTGTATTAGTAAGGTTTCAGTCCCCTTAAAAAATGGGGAATTGTTCAAACGTTGGGGCCGCCGCTTTTGCCAATAACAAGTTTCAGTCCCCTTAAAAAATGGGGAATTGTTCAAACTACCCCTACTTCCTCTATCACATGTTTTAGTTTCAGTCCCCTTAAAAAATGGGGAATTGTTCAAACAAGGTAGTATTCAGCGGAAACGCTGATTAGTTTCAGTCCCCTTAAAAAATGGGGAATTGTTCAAATATCGGCAGATCAAGACCCTGATCTGTTCAGTTTCAGTCCCCTTAAAAAATGGGGAATTGTTCAAAAACAACATGCAGCGGGTGGTGTTTTCAAACGTTTCAGTCCCCTTAAAAAATGGGGAATTGTTCAAACCTGTATCACGAGTGGTTGCTGTGCGTGATGTTTCAGTCCCCTTAAAAAATGGGGAATTGTTCAAAAGGGACTTAGAAAAGCCACCAAGATATTCAGTTTCAGTCCCCTTAAAAAATGGGGAATTGTTCAAATACCCTTCGACTAACCGTAACTCTCTGCGTGTTTCAGTCCCCTTAAAAAATGGGGAATTGTTCAAACGTGGTCTTCGGCTTGATAATAAGCAAAAAGTTTCAGTCCCCTTAAAAAATGGGGAATTGTTCAAAAAAATGTAACTGATGAAAATGGTAAGGAGTGTTTCAGTCCCCTTAAAAAATGGGGAATTGTTCAAAATCGGGGCGTACTTTAGCAGCGATTACGAGGTTTCAGTCCCCTTAAAAAATGGGGAATTGTTCAAACGCAGTATTTTGGAATGCTTTGTAATCGCTGTTTCAGTCCCCTTAAAAAATGGGGAATTGTTCAAATATGCCTATACCGAACCGCTTGCGTATCTTGTTTCAGTCCCCTTAAAAAATGGGGAATTGTTCAAATCCTGTATGAATGACGAATTAAGGGCAGGCGTTTCAGTCCCCTTAAAAAATGGGGAATTGTTCAAAAGAGCGTGAAGTGGAAAAAGCATTTTTAAAGTTTCAGTCCCCTTAAAAAATGGGGAATTGTTCAAACAATGCAATAAGCTATCTCATCTTTATTTAGTTTCAGTCCCCTTAAAAAATGGGGAATTGTTCAAATAATTGTAGAAGGATTACACTCTGATTGGGGTTTCAGTCCCCTTAAAAAATGGGGAATTGTTCAAACAACCAGTATAAACAAATGCCGTCATCGGTGTTTCAGTCCCCTTAAAAAATGGGGAATTGTTCAAAGAATTGCGAATGTATTAGAGGTTAAAGGGAGTTTCAGTCCCCTTAAAAAATGGGGAATTGTTCAAACCGAAATAAAAAATTACGATTATCTAATGGGTTTCAGTCCCCTTAAAAAATGGGGAATTGTTCAAACGATTATAAACAAACTCGGATTTTCATACCGTTTCAGTCCCCTTAAAAAATGGGGAATTGTTCAAATTATTATGAAAGGTAAAAATAATGACAAAAGTTTCAGTCCCCTTAAAAAATGGGGAATTGTTCAAATGTTATAGGAGTATATTATGACTAAAAACAGTTTCAGTCCCCTTAAAAAATGGGGAATTGTTCAAATTTATACATAGAATCCGAAAACCTTAAAACGTTTCAGTCCCCTTAAAAAATGGGGAATTGTTCAAAAACCTTTTTGTAACCTTTTGTAGGATATAAGAAAAAAGGGGATTTTGCAATGAAAAAAATGGAAAAAATAGATTTTTTTTACCCCCTTAAAATCGATTTTTTCCGACAAATTTTACAGATTTACCATGTTAAATAACGCCTAGGTTATGGCGATATAGTTAAAATTGTCCAGCCTAGGGGTAATATAGATTGGCATTTATCAAATTTTTTATTTTCACCTGTTACCAACATGGTTTTTGGTTCTTTTAATATTTCTGGGCGTTCGCCCCGTTTACCACGAGATGAAATTTTTCTTGTACCATCCATAGTTTTTAAAATTGCACCGCCATATTTACCAATATTTATAATACAGCTATTCTTATCAAGTGTATCCAAATCATGTTGTAATTGTTCTGCTATGTCGGTCATATCCCTTGGTAATCTTTGGTTCTTTTTTAAGATTTTAATATGTTCGCTTAACTTTGGTATATAAAAATCATTGCAATACTTTATAATTTGTTCTTTGTCGATTTTATGGTTACCCTTAATAGTTTTACTCATATCACTAATGGTAATGGTGCCATTATATGGGGTGTCCTCATCCGGCATAATCATTTCCGCTCGCACTGTTAAATTATCTTTAATCGGTCGATCATGCTTGTAATTGATGTTTTTTAAATATTCGCTATTTATCCGATGGACATACTGAATATGGGTTTTTGCATCCCCTATGGGGTGTATATCCGCTATTTTTATATGGCGGAAAGGATCGCAGGCAAATGTACCCCCCAATAAATCCTTTGTGGAATGTGTGGCATGTTTTCGTTTTTTGTTTTTACAGGAAAAAACAGCAGTTTTTATTGCCCCTTTGATACCACTTCCTGGAATGTAGGGGGCATCGTTGGTGCCATTACAAGCGGTGCGGAAAATATTCCATTGGTTCAGGGCTTGTTTTTTATCTTGTTTTTCATTTTGCATGTATGTTTCGTATTCCCGATATAAATCCCTTGATATAGGAATTTCGATTGTCTGTTGCAATGTTTTTAATAATATATGCACATTTTTAAATATCTTTGTTTGTAAAAATTTCAACCCATCCGCCTCTTGTATTTTTAATTTATCAACAGGGTTTAATATATCTTTTATTGCCTGTAACACATTCATACGGTGCATAATATATGGGGGCGTTCTATGGGGTTTTTCGGTCATTACAAAATCAAACATTTCATACTTGTCGCCTGTTCCCATGTGAATGGGGGTTAAGGGGTGTAGTTGTACATTATAATTTTTTAACTTCATTATTTATCCTCCAAATATACAGGTATTACAGGGCTGTACCCTTGGTGTACCGCTTGTGGTATAGATTCAGATAATTTACCCTTGCCATCGTCGTCGATCCCGCCAATGCCTTGTCCGATATATTCTGTCCTTGAATCATATGTTTGTGGCGTTATAATTGCCCCTGTGTTTATCATAAGAATAGGCGATTTAAATGGTTTTTGTGATAATGCCCCCATATCCCCCATTTTACCAAACCTTGTAAAGGGTTTGTAATAACATTGTTGTGTGTTCGTACCCCCCTGTGATATATGTGGGGCAAGGGTAAGGAACGCATTACAGTTTTTATTTACAGGGGGCGAGTATGCGGTGATTTCATCCACTGCAAATTTGCCCATACCACGGGTTTTGCCACCGCCATATCCCATTTGTCCTATGGATTTTATCAAATCACCCACTGTATCTATGTCAATAGAGCTGTTACTTGGCAATACAATGTATATGTGCCAGTGTTTATTTAATTTTTGATTTAAATATAATATTTTTTTGTTGTATGGAGCAAAATCTTCATCTGTGCTACATGTTTTTCGGTTAATTCTGTTGTGGGTACGGGTATCTGTGGTTACAAAGGATTCTTGTTCCTTATCCCCAGACAGCCACTCATTTATTGGCTTTTTCATATCAGATACAGCACAATATGGTATTTTCTTTTTTTTCTTCATAGATGGGTCTTCTTTTGTTAACCCCAACATATGTGAGGGCACTTGTGGACGGGGTATATACCCTTTGGGAAATGCGTCAGACACCACAAATGGGGGGGTATGGGCATAATCCCGCAATATATTATCTAAATCTAAGGCATCTTTCCCATGTGCATCATGTGCATACATATATTCCCAACACGCATACCCAAACAATGTATCCCCTTTAATTAAGCTGCTAAATGGGGTTTTTGGGGTAATGGTCATTTGGTATATTGTCATCACCCTTTACCCACAAATAAATCTAGTGCATCCAATTGCTGTTGCAAGGAAGTATCATCGCCCCGCCGCAAGTTTTTAAAATCGACTTTTCCATAGCCCCGACTGCCACTGCCCCCCAAAGAATCTAAGGTCAATAATTTTAATCCTGTTAACAGGGTTTGTAACAACTGTTCACGATTATCATCCGCCATATAGCGTATATTCAAAGTAAAACCGAATACTGCCCCCGCAGGCACCCGTTCAATGCGTCTTGGATGCTGTGCGGTACCTGTTATACGGTTGATGACATTTTCCGCTTTTTCTTCGGTTAAAGATGCACTTAAATTATCATTATTTTGTTGCTGTTCTGCCCATTCAGAACACAAATCGCAATCATAAAATGACAATCGGGATACGCCATAATCATGGGTACCCGCATCCGCCCTGGTACCAAATAATTTTAGTATATCTTTTGCCAGTTCAGGCTTTGCCAGTTCAGACTTGATACATTTGTCCACATCTTTTGGGGCAACCGGATCCTCTCCATTATGCCCCGCATACATTTCCAATAAAGATCGTATCTTCCCTTTTAAGGATGATCCTGGAATGGTTGGGTAATTGGTAACAGGGTTTTTTACCACACTGGAATCAATACCCCCAATTTTAATGGTTGTATCCGCCCCACCAATGTGCAAGCCCGTAACAATTTTAATCTGACCTGTAATTTGTTGTATGTGCATTTTTATAATCCTTATATATGTATATGATATTAATCTTTTGGCTTGATTTCTTTATAAAACCCTAATACGGCTTCGAATAATAATTTAAAATTTTGTAATGATTGTTTACACTTTATCTGTTTAACACCCTGCGAGATAAAGTAGTCAAAGTTATAAGAAACATGTTCCCGTCCCTTGGCATATGCGGATTTTGGTATCAACATGTGTATATCCAATTCCACTGTACCAAAACCATCTTGTTTACACCTATCGTTTAACTTTACCACTTCGTCATAAAATTTACGGATTTGTGTGGGTTTATCCGTATCTCTAAGTGGTATTTTGTGTGCCTGACCATCAATCAAATGATATTCTGCACCGAAAGTATTTGCAATTTGTTTAGCATCTTTACTCAATAATTCAGGGTTTATCTGTTGTGAAATTTCGTAATTCATAATCTTTGTACAACACAACTTAGGCTGTTTTTTATCATTTTTATAGGGTTTTGACATATTTAGTCTCCAATCTTCTTATATTTGCGGTTTTTATATAAATACAAGCTTAGGGGAATTTTGGCTTGTAGCTTATATGTGTCTATTAACTTTAAAAACTGCTTCATTTCCTTTATATCAACGCCTTTATCGTTGGCATATCGGGCGGTATGGTATGTATGGCGGGATCGCCACATAGCGTTTTGTACTTTGTTTTCGTCCTGTGCCATATCGGTAAATTCCATAGTTTTGTAAACATACCCTGTGGATAATTTTTGCTTATTCTTATCACGCATGTTTTCAATTTTATCAGCATATTCTTTTAACTCTGGTAAATATTCCCATTTTACAGGGGGGGCACTAAACATTGTTACCGCATCCTTGCCATCCACAGCCTTTGCCTGTTCAAGGGCGTGTTCGCCGATTTCACTCATGGTTTTAATGGGGGTTTTTTCGTCACATAATACGACACCTGCACTAAATGTAACATTATCATTTTGTGTATAGCACTGAAATTGTTGTCGTAAATCAGCAACCAAATTGTGCATAGTGTGCCATGATCCCACCAACATAAAATCATCTCCGCCGGCAAAAACTGTGTAACAATACTTATATTTGGGGTGTTCTTTTAACCATACCGGTAAATATATGCTAAAAAACATATCCACTTGACGGGATAAGCTGGCATAACTGGCAAAGTTGGAATTAGAGGCACGGAACAATGTTCCTAAGTTATCAATATCCCCTTTAACAACCGCCAACGCAGATACGCCATATAGGGTGTTTTGTTCAAAGGATAAATCCCTACGGGACAATACATTAAAGGGCAATGTGGCGTCCTTGGGAAAAGATTTGATTTTATCTTCTATATCTTTATATATGGGGTTTTCTGATAAACCATCTTGCGGAATGTGCTTTGGCACATGACCACTAATATGTATTTTAGCGGCACCCTTAAATACAGTATCCGCCATATTATCAGGCAAAGTGTAATCCCAAATACGAATAATACCTTCATCGGCGGTATTTTTTAGGGACTTTTTGTCTGTATCGATAAATGCAACATAAAAACCAAATATTTGTTGTTCTAAGTGGTTTTTCGGTTTTTTGTCCATAATAACAATATGTTTGTTCTGTACAAGGTTTTCCCCAATGGTAATATAATCGGCGGATACCTTATGCAGTTTTAAGCCATCCTGTTCTATTTCGGCGGGATAGTTGCTGTTTAATGCACATTTACCATGTTCTTTAAAATCCACATATCGTTTATCAAATACGATTTCTTGCTTGTGTTTATGCAGGGTATGGCATTGATATTTTTTCTTTTCTAAATCTTCATATAACCGATCCATAAGCTTTACAAAATGATTATCATCTGTGTTTTGTGCAGATTTTTTAATCAGAAAATCTGTGCTGTGGGCTTCTGTATATGCCACGACAATATTGCCCACCCCATAAAAATTCTTCAAAAACCATTGGCTAATTTCTTCAGATATACAATCCAACTTTTTGCGGTTTTGTTCTGTGTTACCTGCTACAATTATAAACTTACCTGCCACAGAAATAACCTTCGAGGTACAAGGTAAGTCCAGTGCTTCACATATTTTAAGGGAGGCAAGTTCTGTTAATAAGGATACATAAAAAGATTTTCCCCGTAACATTTTTGCTGTGTTGGCATCTGATTCAGCATCCGTGTCAAAAATAAAATCTTGAATTCCTACAAAGTCCCCCTGAATAATCAAAAATGGGCTGTCTTTTGAATTATTTGGATGTTGTAAATGGCTAAGGGCATCGTCCCCCATAGAACCATAGTATTGGTGCAATGCAACGGCAAACCCCGCCACGGTTTTACTGTGATCATAAAGCGATACTTCGGGTTTTATATCCGGTTGCTTTACCCATGGACTTGCCGATGGAATACAATATGTATGTGCCAATAAGGCACTGTCCGCATGACACAACCATAAGGGAAAATCATCCCGGTTATGGATTTGCTTTAAGGAATTTTTAAATTCCATGTATATGGATTCATATTGCTGTTGAGAAGTTGTTTTGTCTGATAATTGTTGCACATCAAAAAAAGTATTTTGTGCTGATAAGGGCGATAATTTGGCATATCGTACTTTACCCACATCCTTACTATCGGGCACATAAGATGCCAACGCAGAATGCAGGCGGGAACGATAATGACTGGGAAAATTCTTGCCATTGTCAATCGTATCTTTGTCAGCGGAGTATTGTTCTGTGTATATGTCATACTGTTTGCGTTCAAAGCCTGATGCGATACGATCGGCACAAGCGATAAGCCACTCTGTAAGAGTATCTGGTTTATGATGCTTACCGATGGCGTTAATTAAAGACTTTTCCTTGGTAAAAAGAATACTGTTTGGTGTTCGAATTTCTGGAAGACAATGCGTTTTTTCCAAATCATCAATAGTTTTTATGGACCACGCCGCATGCTTATGTGTAAATGTTTTTGAATCGGGGTTAGTGGGACAACACAGCTGCACATCCCCATCCGAGGGGTGACATTCCGGTATGCGTCCCCGTTCGCTTAACTTGCCTATGTCGTGAAACATGCTGACGAATGCTATATACGCATTCTCTAATTGGTTATTTATGCCCTGATTCATTATTAATATGACACTCCCTAAGTCTTAACATATGCAATTTTTCCATAAGGTTTCATTTCTATGTTTGAGTGTATAACTTTTGTATTATTAATGTCAAGTACTTTTTTTATAATAATATTACAAAACAAGGCGGGACTCGAAATATATACCCCAAAAATCTTTTTTAGGGTGATAAATAAAGGTATCGCTTGTTGTTAAGTACTTGATAATCCATACTATATAAAAAAATCACCATAAAAAATGATTTTTTTTTAAATATATATTAGACATATTATAAAAGTTATGATATATTACCCATTATAAATGGTTTTTTTATATAAATACAAATGTTTTTTGTTATTTATGTAAAATCACGATCATATGTGTATGTGGCACATTCTGAAACCTATAATCTATTATAATTAAAGGTATTAACAATGCAAAAAAAACTTATTGCTGTTTTATTTCTCTTATGGGCAATGCCTGTTTTATCGGCACCTCTGTCCATAAAAATCGATTCTAAGGATACTGGATTTTATCATGAACCCTATTATGTCATATACTTGGCGGATAACAAAGGTAAGTTTGTACGCACTTTACAGCTGTTTGGATACAACTTGTCTTATGCAAAAACTTTGCGGGGGTGGTATCGCAATGCTACCCGTGCGGGCGAAGATATTGATGCCTTATCAGGTGCCAGCCTACGGGGGGGTGAAGAATTTGTGGGCGATTTTGACATCGACAATACGCACATATCACAAGGATATAAACTTATCCTTGAAACTTCCAGCGAAAATTTGGGTAACAAACGCCAAGAAATTGTTATCACACTGGATGCCAACAAAAAAGTACAACAGATTATGGGCACAAGCCATACGGATTCTGTGACCGTAACCTTAAAATAATAATAATAAAAACCTTATCTTGTTATATATTGTACCGACAAAATAGTTGTCAACCCATTCATGTTTATAAGGAGAACATCACATGAATAAAAAACTATTACTTGGTACTATACTTGGTACCCTTATATTTGCAACCCCTGTATTATCGGCTAGTGTAAAGGTTATGTTGGATACCAAAGACACAGGATTCAAACGGCAACCTTTTTATGTGCTGTATTTGGCAAATGACAAAGGGGAATTTGTGAAAACCTTACGCCAATTTGGATATAATGGGGCATTAAAAGCCGCATTACGCAATTGGCACCCAAAAGCGACCGCAGCAAATGAAGACATCGATGCTTTGACTGGGGCCAGCCTACGGGGGGGTGAAGTGTACACAGAAATCTTTGAAATTGGCGATATGTACATTAACAAAGGATACAAAATTATCGTTGAGTCCGTATCTGCCAAAGGCGGACACCAACCCAAAGAAGCCTATGTCACATTGGATCCTAACAAAAAAATGCAAACCATGAAGGGGAAAGTACACACGGATTCATTAACCGTCAAATTATAATTAAGTGTATCTGTGCGGTCATATATCGTATTGACATACCCCATTTATAAACTATATAATCTATAAGGAACAATAACATGTATAAAAAAATCTTATTGGGTACTGTCCTGAGTATGTTGTTTTTCACCACACCGGCATTATCCGCAAGTGTAAAAATTAAAATCAACAGCAAAAATACGGGATTACAACTACAACCATTTTATGTCATATACTTGGCGAACGAAAAAGGCAGATTCGTTAAAACATTACGACAATTTGGAAAAAATGCTGTATTCCAACCCACCCTACAAACATGGTACCGCAATGCCCAACGGGCAAATGAAGACATCGACGCCTTATCCGGTCCCAGTCTTGTCAATGGACAAACATATACTGAAACCTTTGATATTGACGATACTTATATCGACAAAGGATACAAAATTATCCTTGAATCCGTCAGCTATCAATTTGGACATAAACGCAGGGAAATTACCATTACTCTGGATGCCACCACCCCCACACAAACCTTGCAAGGGGGCGAACACACGGATTCCATGACTGTTACATTAAATCGGGGATAACATGTACAAAAAAATACTATATGTATTATGTATGCTTATGTGGGCGATGCCTGTATTGTCCGCATCGGTTAAAATCACGATCAAAGCCCACATCTCTGATGTGGTGTATCCCCCTTATTATGCCGTATACTTAGCCGACAACAAGGGAAAATTTGTGAAAACATTACAGGTGATAGGGTTAAATTATACCTATCAACGGGATATAACACATTGGTTTCGCAATGCCATACGCAACGCCGAAAACATCGACGCCCTATCAGGTGCCAGCTTAAAATCAGGTCAAACATGGACAAAATCCGTCTTTATCGACAACACATATATCAACAACAACTATCAAATTGTCATCGACAGTGCCAGCCGTCAACACGGCAACCAACGCAAAGAAGCGGTTGTTCGCCTGGACCCAAACACCAAAAAAACCACAACACAGGGCAAAAATCACACAGAGTTTATGACAGTCTTAATACGCTAACAAAAATATAGTCACATACAATATGTTAATCGATGGATTCTTTACGCAATTTTTTACGCCTCAGCAAATATATCAATCCTACAACCAACAGCAATGGCAATGCCATCATGATGGGGGATATGGCAAGGGCGATCACCACTAGCACCAATACAAGTACCAAAATCAGTGCCAGCATAAACCCCATAAAACCAAATACCACAACCAAAAATATAGGGAGTGTGGTGAGTATAAGTCCCGCAATAATTGCCCCGATGATTTTTTCAAAAACCACCTCTTTGGTCGTATCCTCCATATTCGCATCCCCCATGTCCACCATAAGGTTTAACACGCCCACATCAAAAGTGCTTTTGCCTGTGGCATCGAAGATTAAGATTATCGTTGCAATCAATAGGGTACTTGCAATTATGGCAAGTATTACATGTTTTAATGTTGGTAAAAATTTTTGTATCATTTTTTCATTCCCTGTAAAAATACTCTCAAAATTAAGTTAAAGCATTATATATTCAATTCGGCATAAATCCAGTATATCACAAAAAGTATATTTTTACACATTTTTTTCTTGAACAGGTTTTAATATCCACAAGCCAATAGCAAAAAATATGACGATAACAAAAATCCCCCACCGTCTCGAATCTGTTATATGTGTAACCCCCCCAATTAAAAAAGGCAATACAAAATAGGTTACATTCCCCATAAACCCATATATGCCAAAATAGGTGGCTATTTTATCCTTGGGCGTAATACGAATCATTAAGGTACGGGATGCGGACTGGGATGGTGCCAAGCCAAGCCCCAATAACACACCAAAACACAAAAATATCAGCTGTGGGGGACTGGACAAAAATCCTTGTGTCCCTTCGCCAAAATCCCACAGACCAAAAAAGGCACTGGTGTTGTCGATACTAAGACCGCCCACCAAGCCGATTATAAAAAATCCAATGGCACTTTGTATCACCCGTTTTGCCCCTATTTTATCGTCAAAATATCCGCCTAAAAATGCCCCTATAAACGCAATAACATTTAATAAAATGGCAAAATATCCCAATTCCATAGTGCTCCACCCAAACGATGCGGACGCATAAATCCCCGCAAATGCTATGACCGCCAAAATGCCATTGTTATACACCATCCGTGCCAATAAAAACCGCCAAATATTCGGATATTGCCGAATGTCTTTAATCGTATCTTGGGCATTGTGTACGCCTGATTTTATGGCATCGGTAAATCCCATAGTCCGCATCAATATAACCTCTTTGGTGTACACGACAAAAGGGATAATAAACACCGCAAACCATATAGCCGCCAACATTGTCGAAAATCTTTCCGGTTCAAATGCCTGTTTGTTTAAACCCAGTGCAGGGGTTTCTGGTAGCATAAACAGCACAAAAAATATGCCAAGGCTGATTATTCCGCCCACATACGACATACCATAAGCAAATCCGGACAATCCGCCCACACGCTTTTTTTCAATCACATATGCCAACATCGAATTATTAAAAATAATCGCCACCTCCGCACACAAAGTCGCCATACAAAATGCCCCGACCATAAGCATTGCCCACCACACGGGCGACATAGCCATTGGTAACAGCCAAATACTGGCACAAAATACCATCCACAGTAAGGATGCCAATAAAGTTTTTCGTTTTAATCCGCCACTTACATTTGCCACAAAGCCGGCAATTATGGTGGCAATCGCAACGCCTACATACAATACCCCCATAATGACACCCCAAAGCGATTGGGCGGCGGTGGTTGAATCCACCCATGTGCCGACCAATACTGTATTGGTCAAATAAGGTACAAAAATAAAAGTGGTAACGACGGTAAAAAACGGTTGAAATGCCCAATCAAATGACGCCCAACCCCATTGGCTTTTTGTATATAACATAGATTTTTCCTTTGTAAAATTATATAATAATGGCAGAATATACCATAAAAATGGTAAAATTGATACTTGACATAAGGGGGAAAAATCCTTATACACATACCTACGCACCATGTGGCGCTGTAGCTCAGTTGGTTAGAGCAGTGGAATCATAATCCATGTGTCCGGGGTTCAAGTCCCTGCAGCGCCACCATAATTGCCCCTTAAAAAATGTAGGGGCTGACCTGTGAATAAACCAAATTTATGTATCCATAAACAAAAGAAAGTCATATGTTATCAAAAATACTTTTAAGAATATTTGTTATATTATGTGTATGTATCCCCCCCATAGTACAAGCAAGTGATTTTTTGTCATGTTCATGTTGGAAAAATGCCACAGTACAAACTGTAAAAGACGCTATTACCAATGGTGCAGATGTCAATACACGGAATAAAAATGGGATGACACCTTTAATGTGGGCGTCTGAGAATAATGCAAACCCTGATGTTATTATTACGCTGATTAAGGCAGGGGCGGATGTGCATGCACGGGATAAAAATGGGATAACACCTTTAATGTGGGCGTCTGAGAATAATGCAAACCCTGATGTTATTATTACGCTGATTAAGGCAGGGGCGGATGTGCATGCACGGGATAAAAATGGGATAACACCTTTAATGTGGGCGTCTGAGAATAATGCAAACCCTGATGTTATTAGTATACTGATTAGGGCAGGGGCGAATGTGAATGCACAGGATAAATGGGAGATGACATCTTTAATGGTTGCGTCCATGTCTAATACAAACCCTGATGTTATTATCGTGCTACTTAACGCAGGGGCGGACGCAACAATCAAAAACAATTCGGGTGAAACTGCCTATGATTATATTTCAAAAAACGACGCTTTAAAAGATTCGAAAGTCCGTTGGAAGTTAAACGACTTGCGGTTTAAATAATAAAAAAGTGTGTTGCATAACACGCCTTTTAAAAGGTTAATTTTTGTGTTTAATAATGCCTATTATGAAGCCCTTTTCTCCGAAGTGCTTTTTTATGGCTTCATATTTTTTGAAAATCTATCACACATACCAGTTATGATTTTTATTTTTTACATATATGGGAATTCGCCTTTGGAGTCAAAATATGGGTTCTGTCACGAATAGTAAATTCATGACCGGGGTTTTCTTTTTGTTCTGTTTTTACAGGTAGTTTAGGGCGTAGAAATTTTAATGTAAATATTTCATAACATCGCCACACCCTAGTCCATTTAAAGCCAGCAAATACTACATTAATCAAAAACAAGACCCATACAAATAATGCCAATACAAATAATAATGAATAACGGTCAAAATTTTGCCGAATATTTTCTAAAAAAGATATACGATAATTCAAGGAAAACTCTTTTAAAAAGAATATAATGAACAATACCGAAAAACAGATAAATATAAAGATACTTAAATAAATATTTACTTTGGATACTGACCAAGCATTTTTTTTAAAATTTATTCTGTCGACAACTTTATATAAATTTCCTTCGAATTCATCTTCTAACATGTCTATATGAGATTCCCAATTTTCCAGCCAAAATTTAGAACCTTTATTTATCAATACCCATGCAAACGCAACAATCATTCCAACAAACAATAAACAAAGTTGTACAAACTTTCTGATAGTCTCATCTTCTCCATATATTTTTTCATTGAAAACACCTAAAAAAATTACACTAACAATAAGGTACATATACTTATTGCGTTCCCAATAAAGCTCGATCTCAAACTTACGAATTTCGTGGGCTCTTTTCAAAGCGTTACGATGTTTATCACTTCCCTGTTGAAAACCCATTAAATCAAAATATTCTTTTCTCGTCCCATTGTTTATTGCAGATGTATTTTTATTTGTGGCTGCATCCCTATTTCCATTTATATTATCAAACATTTTTAAATACCTTTCTAATCATTTCGCCCCAACCGAAAAATATCGGGGACAGTGTCCATGTTTATGATGTGTTCGACCGTTTGGCGGGGACGAATAATATGGGATTTGCCGTCATATATGGCCACTTCGCATGCCATGGGGCGGGTGTTATAATGGGATGCCAGCACCATACCATATGCCCCCGTCGATAATACCGCCACTTTATCGCCCCGTTTTACCGTACCAATTTCACGATTTTTTGCCATATAATCGCCACTTTCACACACAGGTCCCACCACATCGGCAACCATGGTTGTATCCGTTTTGTGCACAGGCACCACATGGTGATATGCTTCGTATAAGGTGGGGCGGATAAAATCATTCATGGCAATATCCACCAATACAAAGGTTTTTTCAGTATTGACTTTGACATTTTCCACTGTGCCGATTAACGCCCCCGCATTGCCAACCAACCATCGCCCCGGTTCAAAATGTATATCGAGTCCCACATGTCCCACCATGCGTATAACCATGTCCGCATATGTGGCAATATCGGGCGGGGTGTCCCCATTGGGGGCGTACACCACCCCCAATCCCCCCCCCAAATCAAGGCGTTTTAAGGGAAGCCCATCCGCTATTAACGACATGGCAATATCCGCTAATTTTTTATAGGATGCCACAAATGGTTCCGCACTCATTAACTGCGATCCGATATGGACACTGATACCCTGACATTCGATGTGGGATAAGGATAAAATATGTTGTGCTAATTGCACCGCCACATCCGCATCGATACCAAATTTATCAGTGTTTTTGCCCGTGCTGATTTTTGCATGTGTCGACCCCGCCACATTCGGGTTAATCCGTAATGCTATGGGGGCGATAATGTTCAGTTTTTCCGCTACCGATTGCAATTGGTGTATTTCTTCGACCGATTCCACATTGATTTGTAACACCCCTTGTTGTAACGCATATGTCAATTCCCAATCGGCTTTTGCCACCCCAGAAAAAATTATTTTTTTGGCGGGGACACCGGCGGTCAATGCCCGCTTTAATTCCCCCCCCGAAACAATATCCATGCCACAGCCTTGTTGTGCAAGGGCGGACAATACGGCCTGATTGGAATTGGCTTTAACCGCAAAATGTACCATATGGGTATGGGGAAAATTATACCGCCGTTTGGCATCGGAAAATGCCCGCATAAACCGTTTATACCGCCGCAAAATATCGTCAAAATTATACACAAATAAGGGCGTCCCATATGTATCCGCCACATGGGCAAGACTAACCCCGCCGGTGGTAAGGGTATTATTGTCATAGGTAAAAACGGTTAAAGGTTCAAAAACAGGTACCGCCATTATCAGCATACTTTCACTATATAGTCAATTCGTTATAAAATGATTCGCCATATTATACTGCACATTTTATTTTGTTGGTTGTATCATGAGTCTAAGGAGCTAACGCCCCTCGCTCGGTATAATGTTGATTTTCCTGCACTTCGTGCAACAAAATACAACACTTATTTACCCCACTTTGCACCCCGATCGGACACCACAATGCCACTGCATGGCAAGCGGTTGCAACCGCATTATATCAAAAATTATTTACAATCACTTACCTCTTGGGCGGTGTCAAGGCATTGTTTTTCGACTTTTTGGGGCAACACATCGGGCAAGGGCGGTTGCCGTCCACATCCAGACAACACTACGCCAAACAGCACCATCCCCAAAAATCCGCCCCATCGCTTGCTCATATGGCAAACCTTTGCCGGGCGAAGAGACACATTTTGCGTACATTGTCCGGGGCGGTCCCCCCATAAGAAGTACGGGATTTAAGGGACGATTCCACCGATAATACACTGTAAATATCATCGGTTATACGGGGTTCGACCGCCTGCATATCCGCCAATGGTACATCGGACAGGGGTAGGTTTTTACCATCGGCAATAGCGACAATTTCACCGGTAATATGGTGGGCGTCCCGAAATGGAATATGTAACACCCGCACCAAATAATCCGCCAAATCCGTGGCGGTGGGAAACCCATTATCCAAGGCAATACGCATATTATCCGCATTGGCGGTTAAATCCTTTACCATCCCAGCGGTGGCAACAATGGCAAGTGCCAAACTGTCGGCGGCATCAAATGTCATTTGTTTGTCTTCCTGCATGTCTTTGCCATATGTCAGGGGTAATCCCTTCATCACCACCAATAACGATGTTAACGCCCCTATGATCCGTCCCGGTTTTGCCCGCACCAATTCCGCCGCATCGGGGTTTTTCTTTTGGGGCATAATCGACGATCCAGTCGTATACGCATCGGACAATTCAATAAAACGAAACGGATCCGAACACCATATCACACATTCTTCGGCAAACCGTGATAAATGCACCGCACAAATCGACGCCGACGATAAAAATTCCAACACAAAATCCCGACTTGCCACCGCATCCATAGAATTTGCCATCGGGCGGTCAAATCCCAATGCGGATGCGGTCTGATGCCTATCAATAGGAAACGATGTTCCCGCCAATGCGGCCGCCCCCAATGGGCATTCATTTAGGCGGTTACGGCAATCGATAAACCGTCCCAAATCCCGCCCCAACATTTCCGCATAGGCAAGCAAATGATGCCCAAAGGATACTGGCTGGGCGGTTTGTAAATGGGTATATCCCGGCATCACTGTATCCGCATAGTTTTCCGCTTGGTCAATTAACGCCCCAATTAACACCCGTAAACTGGCGATAGTATCGTCCGTCTGTTGCCGTACCCACAGGCGAAAATCGGTTGCCACTTGGTCATTACGGCTGCGCCCTGTATGCAAACGCCCCCCCGCATCACCGATAAGCTGTTGTAGGCGGGATTCGATATGCATATGGATGTCTTCTAATACAGCAGAAAAAGCAAAATTCCCGTTTTCAATTTCCGTCTTAATGCGGCGTAAGCCCTTTAAAATATCATCCCTGTCCGTATCGGATATAACCCCCACGGATGCCAGCATAACCGCATGGGCAATCGATCCGGATATATCCTGTGCATATAATCGCTTATCAAAATCAATGGATGCATTGATTTCTTGCATAATAGCGGAAGGTCCCTCCTGAAACCGCCCCCCCCACATTTTATTTGTCGTCATGATTGTTTACATTCCCATCATTATATACGATATTTATATACAATATTGTTGGCGAATACACTTTTTCGCACTGCGAATGGCACCCCAACGGCTTAATATTGCCACCGCTGGGATAATACCACACAGCCCGATTATCCGCAACATATTGGTCAAAAGTGTTTGATATATGGTATCCATTCTTACATTAAACCAGGGGGTAAGGGATATATCCGCATATAGCACCATTAAAAATCCGAATACCAGTGCACATATCAATATCCCGAACACAGCGGATTTAAATCCCATCCAAAATCCATACCGTCCCACATCGTGCAAAATAAAATCATCAGATGCCCCCAATAATGTCAATACCTGAATCGTATGTATGTGCAATGTCACCAACGCCCGCACACACAACGATACCAACACCATTAATACACATGCCACCAACAATGATACCACATACGCAAATATGACCGCATCGCTGGCATACTGTAATAAATTGCTCTTCCAGTGCATATAATCATCGATGACCGCATCATTATATATATCCTCGATAGCGGTTGCCAAAGCGGATACATCAAAATTATCGGTAACTGTTATATCCCAAAATATGGGTAAATCGATATTATTTTTATCAATGCCATCGCCCAACCAATGCGACAACATATCTTGTTTATCCGCATCGGATATGATGTAAACGGCTTCTATGCCTTGCGTTGCTGTTAAAATATCACTGATTTTATCGGTAATTGTTTGCTGGGTTTGTGCATCCATATCGTCTGTATATAGCACGGATATGGATATACTGTTTTCCAAACCTTTGCTCCAAGTATGGATAAAATCGGACACCACCACCGCCCCTGCGGTAAACAGTACGGCAATCGCCACCATAAACGCCATGACAACCGTCAACCCCTTGTCCAACGAGTGTTGCCGTAAAGGTATTATATATCTGATAGGCTTATGGTGTATCATATGGGTATTCCTGTACTACTTTATTATCGATACGCATATGATGATATGACATATCTTGTGTCATTTGTGTATCATGGGTTACCATAACAATGGTCGTGCCTTGGGCGTTTAACGCTTTGAACAACTGAAATATGCGGTGTGTTGCATGCACATCCAAAGACCCCGTGGGTTCATCGGCAACAATCACCTTAGGGCGGGTTACCACCGCCCGTGCCAACGCTAATAATTGTTGCTGTCCCCCCGATAACACCTGTGGATGTGCATGCATATATTGTTGTAATCCCACCCATTCCAAAATTTGTGTAACTTTAATATGTAGCTGTTGTCTGGATTCATATCGTACATGCAGGGCAATTGCCACATTTTGATAAACAGTCATATGTGATAATAACTTAAAATCTTGAAACATAAATCCCATATGCTGACGCATTTGCACCACATTTTTATGGTCGAAATCCAGATGCGGCTTGCCAAATATAGACAAACTTCCATGTGTTGGCAACATATCAAGCATCATCATTCTAAGCAACGATGTTTTACCCGCACCACTGGGACCGGTAATCACATAAAATCCCCCTGCATATAAACCCATATTCAAATTGTAAAATACATTATGGGTGCCATCATATGACAGACATACATTATTAAACTTAAATATTGCTTTTTTTGTATTCATACGATAAAATATACACAAGAATCGTTACACTGTCCATTAAAAATGTGTACAGCAAGGATTCCAAGACACACACCATAATATAGTCAATTAAATTTAATTTAATTGACAAAATGCGGTTGCAACCGCTTGCCACGCAGTGGCATTGTGGCGGGGTGCAACGAGGGGTGAACATGTGTGGGTTTTTGTCATGCGAAGCATGGGTAAATCCACATTAAACGCAAGAATGTACAGAGAAGCTGGGGCGTTAGCCCCTTAGACTCACCATATAACCAATAAAATAAAATGTGCAGTATAATATGGTGAATCATTTTATACCGAATTGACTATAATATGTAATTAGTAAAAAATGAATATGGATAAAAAACGCAAAAAAGCTACTATCACACGCCCCACACATAGCCCACCGCATGCCCCAACATCTGTACAAGTGGAAACTGTGTCTGTGCCATCGCATATGGCACCGCCCCCCCCTGATACCAATAGCCCTGTTTTCACCAAAAACCCTGTACCACTAAAAAATCCCCCATCATTTTTAGGGGCGATTTTTAAAACCATGCTGTTTTGTCTGCCTGTTGCGGTGGTTACAATTGGTGGAATACTGTTTTACGCCCAAAATCAAGTTATCAGAATATTACCAGAAATGAAAACTGTGTATCGAACTTTGGGCATTACACAACCCTATGCATCGTTTAAGGATATACATAATACGCCGCTGATCGATACACCCCTTATCGCCCATGTTACCCAATTTATCCTGCAAGATGACCGATTGCCGACTCAGGATACAAAAAATCGAATATATGGCATTATATACAACACTACCACCGATACCGCATACACTTCGGCAACCGTGGTTGTGGAATTTTTAAGTGAAAATAACACCCCAATTACCACCCAAACCCATACGATCAACACTCCCCTTGCCCCCTCCGCTTATACAGCATTTGAAATCCCCCTGAGCTATGTCCCTGCATATGCAAAAAATGTACGGATACAATTCATCAAATAAGGGTATGTAATTTTTTCTTTAACCGGGCGATAAAAAAGCCATCCATACCGCCATGTTTGGCGTAATTTGTGGGCAAAATCCGCACTGTGCCTTGTGGACGAATACACGGGTATAAATCGCCCATTTCCCGCCGTCTTATGGGGTCGACCTTTAAACCTTCGGGCAAATTTTGAATATGGTTTTCCCCTTCTTCTGGTTGTAACGAACAGGTGGCAAATACAATTTTACCATCGTCCTTTATCATTTCCTTTGCTTTTTCCAACATTTGCCGTTGTAATTTTGCCACCGATTTAATTAATCCATCATCTTTTAAAAAAGGTAAATCTGGATTTTTACGAATCGTTCCCGTGGCGGAACAAGGGGCATCGAGCAACACCCAATCCGCTTGTATGTTGGGTTTATATTTGACCGCATCGCACAACACCGTTTCCAAACACTCCGCAAAGCCCAACCGCTGCATGTTTTCTTGCAAACGGTGCAGGCGAAAAGCGTTGTGATCAACCCCTATTACCCTTGCCCCCCGTGCCAATAATTGGGCGGTTTTCCCCCCCGGTGCCGCACACAAATCAATAATTATTTTGCCTTTTACATCCCCCATCAAATGCACGGGAATTTGGGCGGAGAGGTCTTGTACCCACCATGCCCCTTGTTCAAAACCATTGAGTTTGGTAACCGACCCCACTTTGCCAAGCCGTACCCCGCCCGTTGGCAATACCATACCCTGCAGTTTTTTCGCCCAGTATTCGGGGTTTTGCTTGACACTAATATCCACAGGAGCTTGGGTTTGCAGGATAGCAAGAATGTTACGGGCAGTTTTTTCCCCATATGTATTGACCCAGGATCGCCATAAATATTTGGGTAGGTTAATCACATCGTGGTGTGATGCGATAAGCTCCCGCCCTTTTTCCACACCCCGTCGTAGCACGGCGTTTATCATACCTTTGCTGGGCAAGGCTTTGCCGAACACCGCATTAATGGTTTCGCTGACCGCCGCATGATCGGCCACATCAAGATATACAATTTGTGTTAAACCCACCTTGATAAAAATTGTTACTTGTGGGGTAAATATTTGCGTATCGACAAACTTTTCAATCAATACATCCAATTCCACATTGTGCCGTAACGCCGTATAGGCAATCATACGGGCAAGCCCACGATCTTTGGGGGCAATGTTGGTTAAAGTACGATGTTCGACAAATTCCAATGGCTTTTTATCGATAAGTACCGCCTCCAATAAATAAAATGCCCCTAATCTGGCATCCAGCAAACGGCTACTGCGGGTGGGGTCTTTTCTGCCCCGTTTTCCCCCCGTTGTTTTTCCGGTATGTTTGCTATATGATTTTTTGCTAAAAGATTTTTTACTGTATGGTTTTTTCCCATTTGTTGTTTTGTTATAATGTTTTTTATCACCAAAACGGGTATGCACCGCCTGTTTGCTGTTTTTTTCCATAAGGATTGCCTTTCGTTACAGGGCATATGGACACGCCCTTTTGCACACCTTTATACCATAATAACCCGTTGCTGATATATTTTTTTATAAAGTACTTGCAATATGTATAAAAAAATTGTATAGTGCTATTCGGAGTTTCCTAATTTTCATATATGGAAACAGTTTTTATTATTTTAAGATATTTTTAAGGAGGCTATAATGGCTTGGAACAATCAAACAATGGCATCAACCCAAACGGCGGTAGATGCCGGTTTACGGGCGTATATGAATCGTGTATATGCCCTGATGGCATTGGGGATTGCATTTACGGCGGTGGTTACTTATGGGGTGGCAATCACCCCTGAGTTGTTATTTCCAATTGCAACGGGACCTTTGAAGTGGGTATTTTTTGCTGGTGTACTCGGTATGGGATTCATTGCCCCTAATATTATTATGACCAAATCACGCATGGCGGCAAGTATTGCCTTTTGGGTATATTGTGCGTTGTGGGGTTTATTGATGGCACCGATGATTGCGTACTTCTTGGCATCAGAACAGGGGGCATATGATATTGCCCGGGCATTTTTAATTACCTCAATTATGTTTGCATCCGCATCGATGTACGGATATGTGACCAAAAGGGATTTATCCACAATGGGACGATTCTTAATGATGGCGGGTATTGGCTTATTGGTTGCCCTTATCGTCAACATTTTTGTCGGATCATCGATACTGTCTTTGGGTATTTCCGCATTGGTGGTATTGTTTAGTGCGGGCGTGACTGCATATGAAACGCAAATGATTCGCAACATGTATTATCAGTTACCCTCCGGTGGTGCTGTATCCCGTTTTGCTATTTTAGGGGCGTTTATGTTATATGGGTCATTTGTAACCATGTTTATTCATATCTTAAACATGCTTGCAATTCTGAGAGGTTCCGAATAACATACCCCAATATTTTAATATATTTTAAAAAGGTACCTTCGGGTGCCTTTTTTTGTTATACTATCCGTATGCAAGATTTTACATTACCCGATATAAGCACATTTCCAATTCCTCAGGAAGCATACGATGATTTTTTACACAACGCAAAATCTCAGTATACTCGACAGTATTTTTTAACCGCCTTACAAATGGCAAACAGTGCATTTGTCGATGCGTGGTGGTCGTTTTTTATGGATAAAGAGCATAGGGTAAAAAGGAATAAAATAGACCACATTATACAGGTATTAGACACCCAATCAACACCGCAAAATAAGAAAAAAGTAGATCAATTTTCAAAACAATTTAAACAAGGCGATACATATACATATCGTGCATATTTGCATGGTGATTCTGCATTGGACTTTTTAAATGGCAATGCTATTGAAGCTATCAAAACTATTGCTAACAGCAACGAAACAGCTCATCTGATGTTACAACATTGGCAATATCATAGGGTGATACCTGTGCAATCATTTGCAGATATTAGCCAAATATTACAGTCTTCTGCTAAGGTGCGTAATTATATTATCCATCCTGAAACAACCCCCCCGTGTATACACCATTTTATATATGCTTTATATTTTATTGCTATATTTCTGCCCCCTATGATCAGCAAAATATTTTTCGATAGAATACAAGTCCCTAATCCAGATAAAAACAGCCATAAAAAATATATCGCCAAAACCTGTGTGATGGAAGGTTTAATTGCAATACATACACATTTTTCTGATGTACATGGGCAAAACATGCATAATTTTCATAGGCACAAAATGTCCCGAGAACACCAAAGAAACAAGGTGGGACAGTCTAAGCATCAAAATGACCGCAACCGCAAAGCCCGTAACCAGACCAAATATTTTCACAACCAAAAACAGCACCTACAACAAAAATATCGGTGTTATGTACACGAAGGGACGGGTTTACGATTATGGAAATTTGTTAAATATTATAATTTTATCGGTAAAAAGAATCTCGATCGTATATTGCAAAAAATGGGCTTTGAAAATGGTACCCGCCATATTGAAAACGCATCATATAACAGTAAAAACCCTTCATTTACTTTTGATATTATGGGGGCATATGTGCTAAATATACATATAGGATTTGTGTTATATGGTGTGTATATGGATATATATAATCATGTTTTATCCCATATGCCCCTTGATAAAAAAGGCAAACCCATATTTGAAAAAAAAGCCAATGGTCAAAATAAAGATTTATTACAAGATATATTAAAAAATTCTTCGGTTAAACAACAGGTCGGTACTATTTTTGATAAAAATACCATAAAAATATTAAATGTACCAAGAAATAATGTACAACACAACCGCTTGTTTGACAGTGAATTAAAAGATATGGCAATTTTTGATATATTTAATGTATACATTCGGGTTTGTACACATTTAAACTTGCACACCGCCCGGGAAAAAATTATCCACCAGATATATACCATATGTAAAAAACAAGATTATGCTATACACAAAGAAACTGGTAAAAAAGTCAAACAAGATGGCACAGGATATTATTATTACGAAATAAAAGAATGTGGACAAAAAACCCGTTGCTCTGTATGTAAAGATATAGTATATACCCGACCATATATAAGAAAATATGCCCGTTTATATAATAAAAACCTTATTAAAGCTATTAAAAAAAATGGATACAAAATATCCCATTAATATTTACTTGCATTTTTTCAATTTTAAGATATAATGGACTTAGGTGTTATATGTGTTTTACATATATGTAATTCGCCGATTGTGCAACGCTTTCAAGTAAATGAGTTCGGATCGTTGTAAGATCCGCTCTTTTGAGGGCGGACTTGCACAATTTATTATAAATCTCAACTCTCTGTATAGTTGTAAGATCCGCTCTTTTGAGGGCGGACTTGCACTCCTTTATATCTTCATACATCTGAGGATTAGTTGTAAGATCCGCTCTTTTGAGGGCGGACTTGCACCATATGATAGAATCGCAATGCCTTTTTTCTGTTGTAAGATCCGCTCTTTTGAGGGCGGACTTGCACAAATCGTTTTTGTTTTCTTTTAGATTTTTAGTTGTAAGATCCGCTCTTTTGAGGGCGGACTTGCACTCGCTTGATTGTGCATTTGTTAATACATGGGGTGACCTAACTAAAAATAGGTTATTTTATTGCAGGTCATTTTTTTATAGACAACAGATACTATTTTGCATATAGTCATTTTATGTTAAAAAAGATACTTTTCGGTGTTGGATTATGGACTGTAACGACCCCTGTGTTTTTCCCTGCTATTGGGGGGGGGGTTGGGGGGGTAACAGGGTATGCTATTCCCCGATTTGTGTCGACTAAGGGTAAAAGTAATGTTCGCACAGGTCCGGGGACAAAATATCCTATACAGTTTACTTTACAAGTCCCTGTGCCCTTACAAATCATTGAGGAATATGAGAATTGGCGGAAAATTACTGATTGGCAAGGGGAACAAGGCTGGATACACGGGGCATTATTAACGGGGGAAAAACAAGGTATTGTTACCACGCCCAAAACCCCCATATACAAAAAGCAAACCCCCCATAGCCCAATTATCGCCACCGCAGAAAAAAATTATGTTTTTGCAATCAGCGAATGCACCGCTAAGTGGTGTAAAATACACATACAATCCCCCATTATAAAAGGATATGTACGCACACAAGATATATGGGGCAATCCATGATGCGTAAGAATAAAATGGCAAGAATACACAATCATGTTGTTATATCTATATATGTAAACAGGCAATATATATAATGATTATTTTATCACATCGGGGATATTGGCACCACCCCCACGAAAAAAACACTGCGGCGGCTTTCCATCGGTCGTTTTCCATGGGATTTGGCACTGAAATGGATGTGCGGGATGGCAATAACACATTGGTTATAGCACACGACATACCCACAGGCAATGAAATATCACTTGCCCAAATGTTGGATATATATTGTCAATACGATATGTCTCTGCCGCTTGCCATTAACATTAAAGCGGACGGATTGCAACCGATGCTGTGCGATCTGTTACACCGATACAAAATCCGCAATTATTTTTTATTCGACATGTCGGTGCCCGATCATATTGTGTCATTAAAGCACAAACTCACCTGTTTTACCCGTCACAGCGAATATGAAAACTGCCCTTTATATGACCCATCACACGGTGTGTGGATGGATACTTTCACAGACGATTGGATCCATGTGCACAGCGTGAAAAAACACTTGCAAAACAATAAAAAAGTTTGTATTGTATCCCCAGAACTGCACAGACGCAAGCACCTTGACACATGGCATACATATGCCGATTTACCCCGTCAGGTGATGCTGTGTACAGATTACCCCGAACGGGCAAAGGACTTTTTTAATGGTTGATATTAAGGCTATTATTTTTGATATGGATGGGGTATTGGTGGATGCCCGGGATTGGCATTATGAAGCCCTGAACAAAGCCCTGATGTTATTTGGGGCGGAAATATCCCGTCAAGACCACTTGACGACCTATGATGGATTGCCCACCAAAGATAAATTAAAAATGCTTAGCAAAGCCACCGGATTTCCAACCGGATTACACGATTTTATCAACGAAATGAAACAAAAATATACCCTGCAAGTTATCAACGAAAAAGCCAACCCTACTTTTGAACACGAATATGCCCTGTCCCGATTGTATGCACAGGGGTATAAATTAGCGGTTGCTAGCAACTCAATTTATAATACTATTGATATTTTAATGGAAAAATGTGCCCTGCAACCATACTTAGAATTTTTCTTGTCCAACGAAGATGTAAAAATGGGCAAACCCAACCCAGAAATTTATACCAAAGCCATACATAAACTGGGTTTAAGCCCACAACAATGTGTTATCATAGAAGACAATGTCAACGGTATCAAAGCCGCCACCGCCGCCGGGGGACATGTGATGCAGGTTGCCAATCCGTCACAAGTTACATACGATGCCATTATGGCTTTTATCAAAGGCATAAAGGGGTAATACTGTGTTAAATATCTTATTACCGCTCAGCAAAATAAACACCGTGCATAATGGGCATCAAGACATACCGATTATATCCTTACGCATCAAGGGAAAAACTTTACTCGAATGGGCATTAGAACCCTTTTTAAAACTGCCTAATACGCATATTTGTGCCATACTTGGCAACGATATGCACACCCCATCGATTGCCCAAAACTTGCCGGACACCGTATCGATTTTACACACCCAAGGGGATACACGGGGTGCCACCTGTACCTGTTTATATGCCCACGATATATTAAATGCAGGATTGCCATTATTGGTGTCGTCTCTTGACCATTTTATATCCTTAGATGTACATGCCATGACAACACATTTACAGGCACAACAGGTCGATGCAAGCAGTGTCATTTTCCCCTCAGATGGCAACCCCATATATTCATATGCGGAAATCCGCAATGGCAAAATTACCCGTGCCTTAGAAAAACAAAGTATCACCAATACCGCCATGGCGGGTGTATATTATTTTAGCACCACAAACACATTTTTTGACCACGCAAAAAACCTTATTCGCAAACAAACCACCCAATATCAGGACGGATATTTTATATCCGGCGTTTTAAACGAAATGGTATTGTCCGGATTGGATGTGGTGCCATATGAACAGCCCGATTTATCATATTTTAAGGTATATGACATACCCAGCTACAACACATTATGTGATTTTATGCAGTCGGATGGGCATATGGAAAATACTATGGATACTGTCCATATACATAAATTACGGGACTTTGTCAGGGGTTGGATAGTGGGGGACTTCAGCCCATCGTTGTATAAAACCCAAGATTTTGAATGTGCCATACAACGGTTTACCAAAGGACAAAAAGAAGCTGTACATACCCATAAAATTGCCACAGAAATCACTGTCATAATCTCAGGACGGGCGGAGATGTGCGGTAAACAGGTGGTCGCAGGCGATATAATTGTTGTCAAACCCTATGAATACACGGGTTTTGAGGCACTGGAGGACACTGTAACAGCCGTTGTCAAAATCCCCGGGGCAAAAAACGACAAATATAGTAAAGACACCTTATGATACACATTGTTATTCCCATGGCTGGCTTAGGGTCACGGTTTGCCCAAGCCGGATACATAGACCCCAAGCCCTTAATTCCCATACACAAAAAGCCCATGATACAGGTAGTGATTGACAATTTAACCCCCGATTGTGCGCATCATTTTATCTTTATTGTCCAAAAAACCCATATGGAATGGTATAATTTGGATACCTGTTTACAACAATATGCACCCGATTGTACCATTATACCCATAGATTACACCACCGAAGGGGCGGCATGTAGCGTATTATTGGCACAGCATATTATCAACACCGACACCCCGTTAATGATTGCCAACTGTGACCAGTTCGTCGATGTAAATATTACCCAATACCTAGAGTCTATGGGCGATTTTGATGGGTATATTATGACATTCAAAGACAATGCGGATAAATGGTCTTATATTCAATACGATGACGAGGGCAATATTATCGGTGTGGTTGAAAAACAAGTGGTGTCCCATGACGCCACCGTGGGCATATATAATTTTGCCAAAGGGGCGGATTTTGTTACATACGCCCATACCATGATACAACAAAACTTACGGGTTAAGGGGGAATTTTATGTGGCACCTGTGTATACCATGATGGTTGCCGATGGCAAAAAACTGGGCATATATGACATGAGCCAACACAACCAACACATGTACGGATTGGGCGTTCCCGAAGATGTACAATATTTTTTAAAACATCCCATATCCGATTTTTTAAAACGGGATATATAATACAAAATTGTATATTGATAAACGGGGTGTCAATGACTTGATACAGGTTACATAAATGACACTTTACTTTTTTAATGAACGATGTATAATGGAATATATGAGGACAATGTGATATGAATAAAAAAGAAATTTTAATTTGGATAGTATTAGAGTAATCGGTAGCGGTTTAGGTGCGGTTGTCGTTACTGTAACAAGTAAACATAGCGACTGCTTATACCATGCAGTACTTAGGATTGGATAAGGATTAAAACTATGGGAACAATAAGCGTATTTTTATTATTAGGGGCAGGCTGGATTATCGGTGCAGTTAGTTTTGCCATGTTACTTTATAAAATTAAAAACGATTAAACTCTTATCCATTGAAAAAGTTAAATAAGCAAGTGATACACCACAGCGACATTACTTTTGTTATGCAGGGACCTGTTGTTCCTGAAACCAGCAAGGCTATGCAACAGATACAACAGATTATGCCCGAATCAAAAATCATTTTATCCACATGGCACAATCAAGATGTATCAGACATTGCGTGTGATGGTATCATTGAAAATGATGACCCCGGGACACTCGATGGCGGACCAGAGCCATATTTTAATAATGTCAATCGGATGATTGTTTCCACCCGTAATGGATTGCAACGGGTAACAACAAAATACGCTGTTCGCATCCGTACCGACAGCACCATTAAAAACGATACTTTTATACCATTGTATGAAAAAATGATGGCATCAGGACATGCACAACCCAGTTGGTTTAAACACCCTATTATGGTAATTTGTTATAGGGAATTTTTGGTAACCCCTTATCTTGTTGGCGACCCGTTTCATTTTGGCTTAACATCCGATGTATTAAACTTGTGGGACATTCCATTGGCAACGCAACAACAGGCAGAATATTTTAAAAATAAAAAATGTAAAAACAGTTTGTTAAGACCATGGTATTTATCCAGTAAAAGATTTTATCCACAATATTTTGGACCCGAACAATATTTAATGTGTATGTTTTTACAAAAATGTCACATTGACATAGATTATACACATCATCAAGATAATATTACAATTTATAAAACCATACGCAGTATAAAGGGTATCATACATAATTTTTTTCTTGTGGCACAAGATGATATTCCACTGCATTGTTATAAATACCCTGAAACAGACCCAGAACCTATGGTGCAATTTTGGTACAAAATGCACACACTGCCCCCCCCCCAATGGATATTTTTTGTATATAGCCTAAGACGCAAAAAACGCAGAACTTATGTAAGACGCACATATGGCGAAACAGCATATAAAATATACAAAAATACAGGGAAAATAATATTCATTCTGCTGTTATTATCTGTTGTATTTTTTTATATCATTTGAAACATTTTCCCCCCATGTCCAAATGGGGGGTGTCATGTGCCAAACATATTATAGAAATTAATTGACCATCAGATAATTATAATCTTATCAAAATCGATGTATACACTCAGTATAACACCCTAAAAAATACAGTGCCTGTATTGGTGGGGGGTGTTGCTGATATCCCGTTTAATAAAATTGTAAAAAACGGCGTTTTAACGATTTTAAATTCCAATATTTTTTATACAACCGTAAGCATATATACAACACAATTTTTCCCATAATACCTTTAACCCAAAACGGTTTTTTAAAATCCTGTGTTTCCATAAGATTGCGTAGTTGCACCCCGATGTTTTCCATACTTTGCCGGCGGATATATGGGCTGTCGACAAAGGGATTGTCCAATATATACGATTGGTATAATTCTGGATCCTTATCCACTTGTGCAATATATGCCATAGCCTGTTCAAAACTATCAAAATCTTTTACATTAATAAACGCCTCAGCCTTGATATAATTATAAATGTTATCGCCCCCCCAATATATGGGAATTGCCCCCGCCCGCAACGCCATAAATGCTTTTTCAGAAAAACTGTAATAGTCCTTATTATTTTCAATACACAAAGAAAACCGATACTGTTCAATGATATGATGCATGTCCATATCAGCAGTAATAGTCCCTTTTTCGGTTTTTAAGGTGCTGATATTACGGTACTGTCGCCCCCATGAATGCACTGTATTATAAAATTGTTTTTGCATTTTTTTATACAATCGGTTGCGCACGCCCGCATATTTATTGCCATACATAAATATGCAAAAATGGCGTTTTTGGTGCGGGTATCGGGACACAAAATCAGGATTTTTTCCATCGAGAAAATTAAATAAGTCATCGCCCACAAATAACAAATGCCATAATATATCATGGTGATCGAAATTGCTTATCATAATATCGGTAAAGGGCAAACGGGGGATAAAATGCTCGCCCCCCACCAATACCCTAATACAATCATATTTGTACATATCATTGCTTGTAATATCATAAAACGCAATATCAGGATTGTCATTTACCCACTGTATAGTATACAATTTTCCCAACATCAACAGGGCAACATCTGTATGGCCATGATGACTTAACACCCGCAATGTCTTACGCTTGCAAGCCATTGGGCAAGCCATTGGGATAGCATACTGTGTAAAAATATGGTGTAATATACTATCTTGATAACAGTTGGGATAATATGTCAATTTATGTATATTATTTTTATGGGTGATTTTATGCCACAAATCGTCTGAGTATGGGGTGTGTATATGTGCGGACAATAAAGTGGGGTAAATATCGTCCATAATTTCACAATTATCATACCCATCAATAATCTCATGAAATAAAATTTGAAATAAAAAATAGTGCTTAAAATTTTTCTCATTTTTCCAATAATTACACAGGATTTGTACCAATTTTTCCATAACCTCATTATGCGGTTTGGCAACAATAAAACTGTTTAGCAATCGTACTTTAAAATCCTTATCCCATGAAAAATACTCTGGATTAAACTTGTGCCAATATTTATAATCCGCAGGCTTTTCCCCCCGTTGAAACATAAAAAAATCTTTGTCAAGCAACGTATTTGGAATTTTATCCGATAAATAAAGGGTCGCATCACACCATACCCCCCCATATGCGGACAACAAACACACCCGCAATATATCAGAAAAAAAAGTATAGGTAAAATGACGATTATTATACAGTTTATCATATATAAAATCCGGCAGGTCAATATAATCGGCGATGGTATCGTTGGTTAAAACGATGACTTCGTACTCCCCCCTGTGTTGGTGTACACTTGCCATACATGCCCGTACAATATGAGGGGTGTTTTTATCAATCCCCTGCCCCCAATATTGCCAAATGATTTTTTTGTGTTGTAAATCTTGTTGCACAGGTATATCAAAGTGTTGTATATCCTTTTGAATATATTTTCGCTGTAAATATCGTGCCACCTTTTGCTGATCGGGTATAATTTTTGCCCACCGATATTTTTGTTTTATCTTTTTGCGTACACGCTTAATGGGCATCATTTTATACAGTATAAACAACAGGTATATATACATTACCAGCCCCCAAATCTTTTGCGTTTTGACATGACTGTTTTCCAAAATTTATGATACCCAAATCGTAATATTTTATGAACAACAGGCGTACGGCACAAAGTCCTTACAAGCGGACGCTGTTTTGGAGTATAAGGGGCAATATCATTTTCTATGAACTGTTGCAGTCGCATTCTATTGCGTGCAACTTTATCCGATACATCGGATACATATGGGTTGGCATTTCTGTATTTTTGATATAAATGCACATCCGTATCGACTTGTAACACATACGCCACTAAGTCAGCGATAGTATCAAAATCACGGGCGTCAATATACGCATCTTTATTGACAAAAGTATCAATATCTGACGGTCCCCAATAAATCGGCACACTGCCCACCTCCAATGCTTGAATAACTTTTTCTGAAAAACTGTAGGGGCGTAGTCCATTTTCCATGGCAATGGTAAACTTATAATGCCGTAGAGTATACAATTTCTCCATTGCCCTTAAATCCAAACCCTGATCTTGGTATTTGTGTAAATCCTTTGGCATGTCCGGTATGTCATACATATCCATATTTTTCATAACCGAACCCAAGCTGTCCACTTTTTTACGCTGATTTAAAGCCAGAAAAAAGGCATTTCTAAATTTTGTATATTGATTTCCATACATAAAATTACAAAATCTTGTCTTCGGGTATTGTATAAAATGTTGCTTATCCAAACCCACCTTAGACAATTTATTGTGCACATCGATAAATAAAAATCCTGCCATCATTTCCAAACTATGAAAAATATTTTTTTGGGATTTTTTACCATATATAATGGCAAAATCTGCTTGCCACACATTAGGATAAAAATGTTCTGAGGCTATGAAAATATAAATTTTATCTCGGTAAAAAAAGGGTATATTGTCAAAAGGTCCAAAAAAAACAATATGTGCATCTTGATATGTGTCTGCTAATACAAAGTGTTTTTGTAACACATTGTTTAAGAAAAAATATTGTCCCTTGCGATAGTTGTATAAAAAATACCTTTTCATATGTATAATAATCCTTTATGTGCATTGACACTTGTACAATAAAACAATATACTGAATGGCACTATAACACAGTACAAGGTAAAAAGGATATTTTTTATGAAAGTGGCGGTTTGTTTATTTGGACATTTGCGAACATACAAAAAATGTTATAAGTCGATTATAAAAAATATTATTCACCCGAATAATGCCGATGTGTTTATGCATACTTGGGATACACTGGAATCAGAAACCGCCACATGGCATAATAAAAAAACCAAAAACCGCCCCATTAGCCCACAAGAACAACATACCATTCAACGCATATACACCACTCAGGGGTTCGTCTGTGAAAAACAAATACAGCCAAAAACCACACCTGTACCGGATGATTGTCCGAACCTTAACGCAGGGGGATTTATCGCAGGTAAAAATATTTGTAAATCCATGCGTACCAGTGTGCAACTGGCCCAAGCACACAATACATACGACATCATTATTTTGGTTCGCAATGATTTATACATTAAAAATAAACTTATTGTCGACATTACAAAAAAACATCTATTGATGTTTTGTGGCCGTCATGAAACCGGGGATAAAAACCATTACTTAGGATACCATTGTATTGACTTATTGTTGTATACGAGCCCCGCCATGTTAAACAAATTTCTGTCTTATTTCCCAGAAGATAAAAATGACATACAGCACTTAACAAACGGTCCCAGTTCATGGTATATATACATGGATAAGGTTATAAATAGTGTACCCGTACCAAATACGGATTTTAATTACATACACGATTACTATATCAAGCGAAAACCCATCGGATTATACCAACAAATACGCCAAAAATACCGTGAACTTAAAGGGCGAGTATAAATGTAATACCATATGGCACAATTTAATGCCCATGAAAATTTTTGCTGATGTATACTGTATAAAAGTATTTTAAGGATTGTTCTGTATTTTTCCCCATAGTTTTTATATGAAATACCTTGTACATAATCCAGCCAAATATATAATATGGTGTTAAGATAATTTTTCCTACCGCCCGTAAAGTTTGTCGATACTGTTTTTTGTTGTTATTGCTAATGGTATTTTTACGCATGCTTTCTATTGCAGAATCATGCATAGTCAAAGGCGGTTGCTGAATAAGCTTTGGGGATGTAAAAACCGCATATGTATTGACATCCAAGGGCCAATCCGCCATATGCACAATGGGGGTGTTTTGTATTCTTAACATATTTGCCATATGGATATTGATATAATATCCCCCTGTACAATACGCTTCGCCAACGGACGTATACAGACGGTACTTTTTATATAATTTTTCACCTGTATCAAAGATACTCTTTCGTACCCGAAAGTGATTAAAGATTATAAAACTGTGGGGGCTTTTTTGTAGTATTTTTCGTCGGATAATAGGGTCAAACGCATCGTCTATGATGGCATCATCTTCCAGTATGACACAATCTGTGATATTTTCATCGACAATTTTTTGATATACCAATACATGTGACAACGCACAGCATATTTCCACATCGTGCATATCCCGTCCCACATTTTTACGGGCGGTTTTTGTGTCCACCATATGGGTATAACATTCGGGAATACCCTGTCGTCCATCCACTGCGTCAAAAAATTCAAAATCCAACCCCAAGGCACTGAGCCTGTTACGAATAGAGTTACGCCTGTTATGTGCATCAGACAGGCTAATGACAAAAATTTTCACCTATTCGCCCTCGACTGTGGGCGACACAACCACAGAAAACGGTTTTTTCAATTTATAACGCAGTGTATAAGACACACCGAGTCTGCCAAAAAATGATCCCGCAAAGCGTTTACGAATATGGTGTTTTCGCATGTTTTCTATTTGTGATTGGCTCAGGCTGGGGTGGGTGATAAGCCGGGGCGTAACCACTTGGGCGGGTATGGCGGTAATATCCGTAAACCAATCGGACACATAGGATATGGGGAATACTGTATGGGCAAATTGCGTAGCGGTGGGCAAATCCACATAATACCCTACCGCCCCAGCACAGTTGTTTATAACAGGGGCAATACTATACCCCCCCCATAAGGGATGTTGTTGTGATGGGATAATGCGGGCATACAGGTGGTATAACAACACAAACCCTGCCGTATGGTTTGGCAAAATATCCTGCTTAATGATGTGGACAAAATCCATATCACACAAAAAATCATCTTCCAAAATAATGCTGTGGGCGATATTTTCTGTTACAATCTTTTCGTATAACAACGCATGGCTTAACGCACAACACATTTCCACATCTGATACCATGCGCCGTAAGTTCTTGTCCATAGCCGGGCGATCAATCCGCTGTATATACGCATCGGGCACCCCCTGTGTACCATCCACCGCATCAAAAAATTCAAATTCCAGCCCCAACTTTTGCATCTTTTCAAGTACCACCCGACGGCGTTTAGTGGCATCACGCAAAGATATGATATATATTTTTATATCAGGCATGGTCATATCATTTCTTGTCATCGTCATATGTACTCTGTTACTTTACATATAGGCTGTAGAGTATTTTGATTTATGTATTTTTCCATACATTATATGGTACCACATATAAATCGTTTTGTCTATTATTAAACCGTGACCAAGCCATCAAAATAGACCCTAATCACGCCGACACCTATTGACCTGCCCCCTATAAATAGGTCCAAAATTAAGTTAGTATTGATTTATCTAAATTATGAAAGGATTTTAAGATGTCAAAGAATAGGAAAGCCCGCAGTATAGAACAAATTATCCATATATTACGGGATGCAGAGATTAAGTTATCGTCAGGTATGACAGTCAGTGTTATGTGCCGTGATTTAGGTATATCGGATGCGACTTATTACAAGTGGCGCAAACAATATGGTGGTATGGATGTTAATCATGCCAAAGATTTAAAAGCATTATTGGATGAGAATACCCGTTTAAAGAAGCTTGTTGCTGATTTGAGTTTAGACAATCAAATCTTAAAGGAATTTAACTCGGGAAAGTGGTAGGTGATGGGGGGGTAAAAAGCTTTATTGGCAAAGCCAAGTCTTTTTACAATGTATCAGAACGGCGATTATGTAGTTTATTCAGGACACATCGCTCTACGGTTCGTTATGTGAAACGAGATGTTGATGAGGAAAGCCGTTTAATATCAGATATGCACCGTCTAGCACAAAAATACCCTAGATATGGTTATCGGCGGATATGTGCCTTATTAAAAGGTTATGGTTGGTGTGTAAACCATAAGCGGATTGAACGGCTTTGGAAACAGGAGGGATTACAAGTGCCACAGAAAATACCCAAACCCCGTAGTTCAAATGCTGGTGATGGGAGCTGTATTAAACTTCGTCCTGAGTATCAAAATCATGTATGGAGTTATGACTTTGTGCATGACAAGCTGAGAAATGGTAAAGGCATTAAAATATTAACGGTTATAGATGAACATAGCCGAGAATGCTTAACCATTGATGTGCGGCATAAACTGAACAGTACGGATGTATTGGATATTATGGGCAGGTTGTTTATCACAAAAGGTATGCCTAAGCATATCCGTTCTGACAATGGATCTGAATTTATAGCCCATAGGCTACAAGGTTGGTTGAAGCGTATGCAGGTGGGTACAGCATACATTGATAAGGGCAGTCCATGGCAGAACGGTTATAATGAAAGTTTTAATGGTAAACTTCGGGACGAGTGCTTGAACAGGGAGATATTTGATACTTTAACTGAGGCACAAGCCATTATAGAAAACTGGCGGTATGAATACAATCATATCCGTCCACATAGTGCGTTAGGGTACAATCCACCAGTGCCAAAAATGCAACCCATTGTCAATGATATCCGTCATTCCGCTACGCTACATGACAAATATCATTGACAATAGAGAAAAAAAGTACTAACCTAAAAATGGACCAAATCAGTGGGGCTGGTCACCCCTTGGCGTGACTTACCGCCTGATTTAGGGGATTGGAGTAACACGCACCGTCGTTTTATCCGCTGGCGTGATAAGGGGATATGGGAAAAGTTGTTGGAAATTTTAGTTACAGATCCGGATTATGAATGGTTAATAATAGACGCTAGTCATTGTAAGGTGCATCCTCATGCATCTGGTGCACTAGGCGGTAATCAAGATATGAGCCGCACAAAAGGGGGCTCAACACGAAGATACATTTGGCCGTGGATGCGCATGGTATGCCGGTCAGAATACTTATTACGAACGGTACCACAGCTGATTGCACACAAGCAGGCAGATTGATTGAAGGCATCAGTGCAGAGTATTTGTTGGCAGATAAGGGATATGATAGTGAGCATATCATACACCTAGCAAAACAACAAGGTATAGAGCCTGTTATTCCCCCAAGAAAGAATCGCAAAGAACAAAGGGAGTATGATGAACACCTGTATCATTGGCGGTGCTTAGTGGAAAATGCGTTTCTACACCTAAAACGATGGCGTGGTATTGCAACAAGATACGCTAAAAACACCACTTCATTTCTCGCCGCTGTACAAATCAGATGCATCGCATTATGGACAAAAATCTCGTGACTACACTATCTAGCTGCCCCCTATAAATTGATCCAAAATTAAGTTAGTATAATTTATATGTAAATTAAGAAAGGATTATAAGATTTGGCTATTGTGGCAAAACCCCATTGCCTGCCCATGTTACAGCTGTTTACAATCCAAATACTGCTGCATTGTATGACATTCAAAGGTGCCATTAGCTGTTTTTAGCATAGCACCTTTAAGCGGTGGAAAGTACATGGCACGAATAAAGCGGGCAACTGTACCATCGTCCCAATGCGGGTTAATGATACCCTCATATGGCAATTTATTCATATAGTATGTGCCTTTTGTAACCCTATTATCAAATCGGGTATTATTTTCACAAGCCTGTATCACCTGTCCAATTTTTGCCAACCCTTGTGAAAAAATTTCATAGTACAATTGCTGGGCGTTTTTATCGGCAATCTCAATATCGCCTCGTAATAAAATATCCCCTGCATCAATCTTTTTATCCATGATATGCCAAGTGTATCCCACATATTTTTCTTGATGTATAATCGACCAACATGTGGAAAAACATCCTTGATAATAAGGCAACCGCCCAGGATGAAAATTGATATTTTCCTTGTGGGCATATTGCAATGCTTGTGGTGATAATATGCGATGCCACGACACACTTAAAATGTAATCGTACGAAGTCTGTGCCAAAATATCTTCGTATGCCCCTTGTTTTGGGCGTAAAACATACCCAACACCAATATATTTTAAAAATTCTACATAAGGACGGTTGGTGGGCTGATCGCTGAATGATATGCACAAAATATCTTGTAACGACACGCCATTTGCCAACAGCTGCCACAAACTGAATATAGCCTGCGACCCTTGTGACAACAAAACAAATTTATAGTGTGTATTCATGTGGTAAAAACGATGTCGGTGATTATATAGTCAATTAAATTTAATTTGATTGACAAAATGCGGTTGCAACCGCTTGCCACGCAGTGGCATTGTGGTGCAGAGCGGGGTGAGTGCGTGTGGTATTTTGTCATGCGAAGCATGGGTAAATCCACATTAAACGCACGAGGGGCGTTAGCCCCTTGGACTCACGATATAACCAACGAAATAAAATGTGCAGTATAATCATGGTGAATCATTTTATACCGAATTGACTATATCCGAATGTTGTATATGAAAATCAAATGCCATTATGTCCATCTGTGAATTAAAAATTTACCAAAATGTATGCCTTTTTTCTCAATATAGGTATATGTCCCCCAACATACTAAGGTGGTGGGTATTAAGGTTAACACCATTCCCACCAACCCATACGCCAAACCGCCATATACTTTTAATGCACTGGCAAGGGCGGCAACAAATGTCGGATGAATTAAATATATACTAAAACTTAATATGCCCATTAAACGCATAAACTTATTATCAAACAAAGGGGTTTTTGTATAGGCAACAGACATCATAAAAATCCCATATAACACCGCCATAATGGCAAAATGAAATACACCTAGTCCCGCCTGGTCATCGACCCATAGGGTCAAGATAAATATCAGGGGCATTGCCCAATAATTATGCAATAGCTGTATACCCCGTTGTTGCATTATCAAATGATGTACATATCCCCCCACAACAAACATGACCGCTTGCCCAAAAATAAAATATATGTGAAACGGATAGCGCAATACAGACACCATCTGATCCCACAATATGCCCACACCTGCACACACCACAACCAACCACCACTTGTGCATATAGGGTACCAACAACGGGAACAGCAAATAAAAAGTAAATTCTAAGTCAATGGTTGTGCCGGCGGGGGCGTAACTGCCCATACTATATGGGGCAAAATCGGTTAAAAATAACAATGATAATATGAACCGTACCATATCAAACGGATCATTTCCCGATACCACAGCCACCAATATAGCAACATACATCATGGGTGCCAAACGGAAAAATCGGCGGATAAGAAAATCCCGAATTTTATGGGGGGATCGCTTATAATAATGCCACATATAACACATGGTAAAGCCACTTATCACATAAAATAACTGCACCCCCCATGTACCATTGCCAAAAATCAATCCCATATGGTGCTCAGATACCAACGATATGCCTTGTTGGTTACCCAAATGCACCTTTACCCACACATGAATCCCCACAACCAGCAAAATCGCCCATCCCCGCAAGCCATCAAGCCACCCTAAGCGTACAGCCGGGGATTGCAAAGATGTCGTGTTATGGGGCATCCTTCAACGCCCCCATAATCTGTGTTGTTTCCGATTGTGGTTCTGTGCCGGGAATACCGCCAAATGTGATCCATCTTGGCTGCTCACATCGGTGATAAATGCTGTTTTTGTCATTATAGTGATATATCCTTAAAAATTCATGGCATAAAAAAACCCCTGTGAATATAACAAAACCGCATCATATTTACAACAACAAAAAACTAACGAAGCAATGGGGGATTTTTGGGTATTTCATCGCCATTATATAAACACAAACTGCCCAGTATCCAATACATGTAAAGAAAATATACCGCTGTTTTGTCGTTCCATACAGGGTTTTAAAACGGGGGGTATAGCTCATATATGTCGTTTTCACATCCCCCTAAAATGGCACTGGTATTGTGTGCCAATCAGGGGGTAACAATTCGTCTTCGGGGGTGCCGTTTTTTAACCATGGGGTTGGGGATATGACCCTTTTATTGGGGTGTTGGTTGATATACGCCCCCCACCACGAATAGGTGCTGTTGGTAATAATATTATGCGTACATTTGCCCATCAGGATTATATCTTCAAAATCAGGTGCTTTGCCTTTGCTGTCCACATAAACAGGATTGGGCAGAAAATCCAAGTTATTACGACACCAATCTTGATCCATAGAAAACACAAACGGGCGGGCATTGGGGTATTTTTCGCTTACCTGTTGCCATGCCTGTTGAAAATATTGTGCCGATGGGATGTTATAAAAGGTATCCTCAAAATCATCCCGCCGTACATGTAAAGACACGGCATTTTTTTCAGATTCAATACAGCGGAGTATACCTTTGCTAAATGGACTGAGCGGGTGTTTAGGGGTCACAGTTTCCAACAAGATAGGTCTTACCGCATCCGCATACACATGATTTTGAAAAAAACCACAGGCAATCCGTCCTAAGAAGACCTCTGTATCCGATGTGTGGTAAAACAATTCATAATACTTTTTTCTTTTAAATTTGGTTAACATATACAGCAATTTACCCCACCTGCCCTGTAAGTAATTATCGGAAAATAGGGTTTCTGTATCAATGTTAAAGGCTTTTTCTAATTCTTGGTGTATGCAGAATGCTTTTTCACCTATGAGAATACGATCGTGATAGGTATGCACCACTTTTACCCCATGTTTTTGTGCCAAATACACCCCAAATGCATAAGCAAACAACTGATTCCCCCACCCCCCAGCAATGCGAATAATCACAGTATCCTTGCCAGTGCATAGTATCTTAAAAAAATCCCGTACTGTACGGTTTGCCACCATATGGTTTGCCATAGCGTATCACTTTTGCAACTTATTAGATGTAAATTGACGGGTAAAATATCCCCAAATGCCCCCATGTCGCCATATTTTTTCGGGTATCATTGCCAATTTATAGCGCAATCTACGCCATTTATTACGATTGGCAACACGCGCAGATTTTAAAAATGTATCTGGGGGTACACCCTGTTGTTCATACCCATACATTATATCAGATTTGACCAAAGGCACCCCTTCCATCAATGCCACCAAGCCAAACACCGGCTGATCATGGCGGTGCATTTCAAAGTTAGGCAGTTCTTCGCCTAATTTTGAACGGCTATCGCTGATAATATCATACTGTGTTGCATAGTACAGACATTTTTCAATAAATTGTATACTGTAATCAGATTTACGCCAAATATTAAAATTTCCTGCAATCATCGGGGCATTATGGGCTTCGGGGGTATCACAGCCCATTAAAATAAAAGTATCCCGTTTACAACGGGTATTACAATTTTCCCCCATATCAAACATCACCACATCCTGATTATAGTGTTCAGGCATACGAAAAACAGGGGTTAAGTCTTTGAGTACCATAGTACCACTATCCGCATAAAAAATAACATCGCCATTTTGTATATCATCCCGCAATAAAGTTTTGCGGATAATATATGGTTTCCACAGCCAATACCCCGCCCCACGGGTTTTATTTAATATTTTTTTATGTTTGCGATAAAAATCTATATCAATATCATCGGGGGTGTACGATATAACCCGGTCTACTTTCCCTATATTCAGGGCGGATTCTGTATTGCGGACTTGTTGTACCGTAAAATCTTGATTGGCATAATTTATAAATATTTTCTGCACGCCCTATTCCCGTCCATATATATCTTCGTACCGTACAATATCTTCTTCGCCCAAATACTCGCCCGTTTGCACTTCGATAAGGACTATGGGGGTTTTGGTGGTGTTGCGTAATCTGTGCTTGTTGCCCTGTGGAATGTATATGGATTCGTTGGCGTTTAATGTCATGGTGGTGTCGCCATTGGTAACAGTTGCCACCCCCATAACCACCACCCAATGTTCAGAACGATGCCGATGTGATTGCAAAGATAGCTGTTGATTCGGGTATACAAGTATCTGTTTTACCTTGTATGTATCGCCTTCATCAAGAATCGTAAAAGTCCCCCACGGACGGTATTCTGTGTGATGGATTTCCACTGTGGGGTGTTTTTGTTGTGTCAAAGTATTGACAATATGTTTTATCCCCTGTAATTTGTTATTATCCGCCACCAACATAGCATCACGGGTTTCCACAATGGTTACATTATCCAGCCCCACAGTGGCAATTAACTTATCATGGGAAGTGGAAAAAATATTGGTATTTTGTGTATCGTGCATGACCACATCGGATACATCCCGTACACGGTTATTGTGTTTATCAATGGGCAAGGTTTCGGCAACGCTGTCCCATGCCCCCAAATCGTTCCAATCAAAATCAGCGGGGACAACCGCCACTTTGTGCGATTTTTCCATCACCGCATAATCCACGGATATATCAGGCATATGGGCAAATACATCCGCATCAATAACAACATCTTTATCGTTCACACTGACCTTATGGACAACGGACGCTACATCGGGGGCGTGTTCACTTAGCTGTTGCAGATATGTATCCGTGGCAAACACAAACATACCCGCATTCCAAAAATAATCCCCCCTATCCATATACAGTTTTGCCCTGTTCACATCAGGTTTTTCCACAAACTGTGCCACCGCATACCCCCCCGGCACCCCATCGCCTCGCTTGATATAGCCATATCCTGTATGCGGTTGGGTCGGCACTATCCCTAATGTTACCAAATATCCATTATGGGCAATTTTTACAGCAGATTCAATGCACTTATGGAACCGGGGTATATCGTGAATAATATGGTCACTGGGCAACACCACCACAATAACATTGTCGCCAAAGTGATGCTTGGCATAGGCACAGGCAATCCCGACCGCCCCCGCCGTGTTTTTGCCAAAGGGTTCAAAAATATTATGGCATATAAACCCCATATCACATACCACATTATGCACAGCAAAACGGTATTTTTTGTTGCTTACCGATATAATATCAGTTATAGAATCGTTAAAATTATGAATACGGCGAAAAGTATTGGCAAGCAAAGATCCCGAATTTTCCGCCCACATAAACGGTTTTGGGCGTGCCGAACGGGACACAGGCCACAACCGTGACCCCACCCCCCCAGACAGTATAACAGGTACTATTTTTTGCATAAAAGTACATATATCATATTCATATATGATAAACAACTTAAATATTTATCATAAAAACTATGTTGCTCAAAAGGGAATATGGTGGGTACAGAAAATGTGCACCCTGCCTGTATAAGGTGGGAAGTGTTGTTTTATATGCTTTTCTGGTTATAAAACCATGGTTATAAAACTACTTGGCGTTTATGCCACATCAGATTCTAAGTTTATGGAATCTGTGGTATTTTCCAGTGATACTGTTTTATCTGGTTCCGCATCCAATGGGGTACTTTCCTCAGATATATCAGATTCCATATCATTTGATATATTATCATCTATGTTGGCAATCGCTTTGGCTTCTGGGTATTTTTCACGGTAATCACACAATAACACCATATAGTGTTCTGCATACTGAAATAATAGCTCAGCCTTGTGTTCGTCGCCTGCGGACAAGGCTTCATATCCTGCATTTTTATATTTATCATAAATCTGTTGTGCATTTCCACGCACTTTACCCAAGGGACCATTTGATTCGAATTGTTGGCGATTAGGATTCACCTCCTTGGTCTTTTTATAATAACTCTTACCATTTTTTTGTTTATTGGTGGTTTTATTCCGTCCATTCTTCCCATTGCCATAACGGGAGCGTCTTAAATTGTTACGCATTTTTAATCCTTAATAATGTTAATTTGTTCTTGCCTTAATATTATATTAATACCTATTTTGTGTACACATATAGCAAGCAAACAGGAATCGTTATTATATTATTATTTCCCAAAATATCTGTGTAGTGCAGTCACTATACCATAAAAATGTGCATATGACAAGTACCTTATAACAATTTTATTATTTTTCATATCATTTTTTTCACATATATCCCCTTGTCAACAAGGGGGGATATAGTATAATACCCCATAAACACATAAATATATATAAGGACAAAACATGGATTTTAACAGCCTGCTTATGGATATAACCCACATATTACGATTGGAAAATACCGAAAAAACGCTAAGCATTCTGGGTATCTTGGGCGTATCCATACTGTCCCGTTCGATGGTGTCCCGATTGGTACTGCGATGGATTACAAAACTTGTCAAAAATACCAAGACCTCATTGGATGATGCGATTTTGGATGCCTTACAAGGACCTATGCGGTTTTTATCAATCATTATCGGATTGTATTTGGTTGCGGATTTATATTTATCCATAGAGGCAATTGTACGAACCATCACCGCCGGTATCGTATTTTGGGCATTATATAACACCACTATACCGCTAGGGACATATTTGGAAAGCACAGAACTTCATCTACATGTATCCTTAATCAAATGGGTACTGCGGGTGTCCCGGGTGTTAATTGTAATTATTGGCATTGCCGCCATTATGGAAATATGGGGCATTAAAGTGGGACCCATTTTAGCAGGCTTGGGTATATTAGGGGCGGCGGTTGCCCTCGCCACCCAAGATTTATTTAAAAACCTTATTGGCGGTTTTTTAATCCTTAGCGAAAATAGGTTTTCCGAAGGCGAATGGATAAAAATCGACGGCATCTGCGAAGGTACAGTGGAAAAAATCGGCTTGCGATCCACTTGTATCCGTCGGTTTGACCAAGCCCCATCATATATCCCCAATGCCCAATTAGCGGATTCGCCATTAACCAATTTTAACCGTATGACATACCGCCGTATTTATTGGACGATTGGGCTGGAATATGGCACCACCCACGCACAATTGCAACACATTGTATCAGGTATGGAAAAATTGGTACAGGGCAAAAATTTTGTCCCCAAAAGCCAAGTGTCCACCTTTGTAGTTATCGATAAATTTAACGACAGCTCGATTGACATTATGATTTATGCCTTCACAAAAACCACAAATTGGGGCGAATGGTTGGATATAAAACAACAGCTAGCACTGGACATCAAAAACTTGGTCGAATCACAAAATGCCAATTTTGCCTTCCCCAGCCAATCCATATATGTGGAAAAAGTCGACGGCTGGTTGCCCCCAAATGTAACCACATAAATATTTTTTATAAACCATTCAAAATTGTTTGTCTTGCAACATATGGGAGATACCGCCACGGATATATGTATATCCAGTAATAGCGGTTAATACCGCCGATACCATCAAAATACCATATCCGCCCCACATAATGCCTTGGTCGCCCAATATCAGTACACCCAGCGCCACCATTTGTGTAGCGGTTTTCCATTTTGCCAGGGGGGTTACGGGCACAACAATATTTTTTTCCGCCAAATATTCACGTAACGCAGACACAGTAATTTCCCGAAACAGTATACCCATTGCCATCACCCCACCAATGGCACCAAATACAGTCCCAAAATTCGGGCTGTTAAATGTTAAAGTCCCATTTATCATTAAAGAAACAAGCACCGCCGCAACCAATAATTTATCAGCAACAGGATCCAAAAATCGTCCCAAATCGGACACAGTCCCCCATTTTCGTGATAAATACCCATCCAGAAAATCCGTAACAGACACCATAACATATAGCCAAAATGCCATCCAATCTGTTGTTGTTTTTTGAATAAACATCAAAATGATAATAAAAGGGATACCCATTATTCTGGCACTGGTTAAGATATTGGGAATATATTGTTTCATATGTGGTGTTTTAATATATATTGTCATAAGGCTCAGTATATCATGATTTATGAAAATAGTTATATATATTTTCGGCTAATCGTCGACTAATGCCCTGCAGACGCATTAAATCGTGAATACCTGCCCCGGCAATCGCTGTGCTCGATCCAAAATATTGCAATAACTTGGTGCGTTTCACTTTACCAATGCCCTCGATATTGTCCAAGGGGCTGGTCAGCATCTTTTTACGGCGTTTTTTACGATGGGTACCAATGGCAAAGCGATGTGATTCGTCCCGAATCCGTTGCATAAAAAAATGTAAATCCGATCCCACTGTAATGGGAATTTGGGCGTCTGTCGTATAAAATGTTTCTGTACCATCATTCCGCTTTTCCCCTTTGGCAACACAGACTAAGGGAATATGGGACACACCGACCGCATCCATGGCTTGTTTTGCCTTTGACAATTGTCCCCGCCCCCCATCGACCACCACCAAGTCAGGCAAAATAGTTTTTTCCTTAGTCGCACGGGTAAAACGACGGGTTAAGACTTCATACATCATGGCATAATCATCCCCCGCCCGTCCCCTTCCATCCCGTCGATACATATGGGCTTTAATATTCCAAGTGCGATACGATTTTTTATCAAAGCCTTCTGAATTAACAACAATCATTGCCCCCACGGGCATATCCCCTTGGTGATGGGAATTGTCATATACTTCAATCCGTTGGGGAATATCCGCCAATTGTAATACATCACGCAACGCCCGCAAGGCGGCGTTGTGGGTGGTAATATGCGATTTATGCCTGTCGAGGGCGGACTTAGCATTATCCACCGCCATTTGTACCACCTTTTTACCTATTCCCCCCTTAGGACAGTGAATTTTTGCCCCATATGCCATATAAAATGCCTGTGTCTGCACATGGTCAATCGTATGCGATACCCAAATTTTTTTGGCGGGGGACATATCCCCATAATACTGATTGATAAAATCCATTAAAATATCGCCATTATCCATTTCCCAATCGACCCGTGGAAAAAATACCGCAGACCCCGCAGTGGTGGCACTGCGATAAAACAAAATTTGCACACAAACAATTGCTTTTATTGTGTCATTGCCCCATCGATATAAAGCAAACACATCCACATCACCCACCCCTTGGATGCGGTTACCTTGCGATATACGCAGATCTTGTAATGCCCGCAATCTGTCCCGATATACCATTGCCATTTCAAAATCATTTGTATTCGATGCCTGCTGCATACTATGTTGTAAACGGTGCAACAATCCCGTATTTTTGCCTGATAAAAACTGTATCACCTGATGAACATAATCCTCAAAATCTTCCCCGTCTACTTTACCATCTGGGACAAAAGACCGCATAAATTGATGGCGATACACAGCGTGATATCGGGTACGATGCTTTTGCATATGGGCGGATATGGAATCCCCGTCGGGTATCGGTGCCAAATAAAACACATTGCGTAACACATCAATAGTTTTATTTACCGCCGAAGCATTGGAAAAGGGTCCAAAATATTGACAATCCGCACGATGTAATCCCCGATGCTTTTTAATTTGTGCCATGCCATTATCAAAGGACAATTCAATTTCCGGATATGATTTATCATCCCGTAATAAAATATTATAATAGGGCTTTAACGATTTAATTAAATCCGCTTCCAATAATAAGGCTTCGGCCTCAGATGTGGTTTCCACAAACTCCATATGGCGGGTGCGAAAAATCATCCGCTGAATGCGGATCGATTGCATATCCGTACGGGTATAAGATAACACCCTAGCCCGTAAATTTTTCGCCTTGCCCACATATAACACTTGGTTGTGGGCATCCAGCATACGATACACTCCAGCCTTCGACGACAAAGTCTGGGCGAAATCTTTAATAATTTGTATTCCTGTTTGATACGACATATGTCCACTATATCAAAAAGACAAAAGCGTATCCATAATTTTATGGTTTTAAACGCCACCCAGATTTTAAGATGTAATAGGTGATACCACATAATACCATCATACATATAAATAGTATTTGAATGTTTAAAACAGGGGATACATCGTTGTATCCCGTAACCGCATACCGTATTCCGTCGATCATATAGAAAAATGGATTAAATAATACAAATTTTTGGATAACTGCGGGCAGGCGGTCAATGGTGTAAAAAGTCCCCGATAAAAACGACATAGGTACAATAAAATATGTGGATATGGACGAGGCTTCGTCCCATTTATTTGCCCAAATACCGGTTATTAAACCCATAATCCCCAACACTGCACTGGATAATATTAAGACGGTTATAAAATATAGGGGATGGGCAATGGAATAGGGGTGAAAAATATACATGGCAAGCCCAGATGCACCGCCGACTAATACTCCACGGCTAATACAGGCACCGGTCATGGCGATAATAATTTCCCACTCTTTTAATGGGGGCATCAGAAAATCGACGATTGCCCCATTCATTTTGGCGGCAACCAACGATGTTAGACTGGACGACACGGTGTTTTGAATGACTTTCATCATAATAAAACCAGGAATTAAAAAATCAATCAAGCTGACCGCCCCATCATATTGGGTGCGATCCCGAAAAGAAACCACAAAAATTGATAAAAACAAAATACTGGTGACCATCGGTCCCAATATAGTTTGGGTGGGAATAACCAAGAATCTTTTGACTTCCCGTTTATATAAAATCCAAGTCCCATAGGCATTAAATGCCCCATATGTGCGTATATCCATTTGTATTTTTTTGTTCCATTGTTATATTATAAGTAGGGGACATTATACGCTGTTTATTTTTATATGGCAATATGTAATAAAAATGTGTACCATATAAACATGCAAAAGACACCAGATACCCAAAAATTTGTTAAAAAAATAACCCAATCACGGTTACAAAATGTGGCGTTGTATTATTTGGATCGTTTTGGCGGCACAGAAAAATCTGTGCGTAATATGTTACATCGCCGTATCCAAAAATCTTTGCAGGTTCATCCAGATCAAGATATAAATACCATTCGAAATTGGGTGGATATGGTTATCGCAAAGTGTATCGATTATGGATATATAAATGATTCTGTTTATACAAAAACCCGTATTCAGAAATTATTGGACAAGGGAAAAAGCCTTACATTTATTACCCATGATTTATACGCTAAGGGTGTAAAATCCGAAATCATAGACCACCACATATCCACATATGATATGGTAAAAATCAATGCTAAATCTGTTTACATATATGTACAAAAGTACCGATTAGGGGTGCATAGATATGATAACCAACGGGACATAGACACTTATATGGAAAAGTATCAAGATTACACCAGCGATCATTATAAACAACATCAAAAGGACCTATTAAAATGTGCCAAACAAGGATTTTCATACACAGACTCACAAAACGCCTTGTTGGACATGTTGTAAAAAACCCAAGACATTACAAATAATAAAGGAAAAAATACACCGCCTTGCTTAAAAAAAGCAGAGCGGTGCACTATTATGTTGCGGGAAATTATCGCAAGGGTAAAATGGAAGTTACCCGTGCACCATTTGCCAGTTGTAATACGAACATAATATGGCGTTTGTTGCGTTTTTTGGCATCGGCAACGATTTTTTGTACAGATTGAACAGAATCCACTTCGATATTGTTAATCATGACGATAACCCCGCTTTGTGGCAAGAAACGGCGGGCATATAACCCTTCGTTTGTGTCTTCATAACCTGTAATAACCACCCCTTTTGTTGCTGGGTCGAGATTATATTCACGGGCAATTTGGGGGGTGATATTGCTGATATTTAGTCCAAATTCTGTAATCGTTGCAGTGCTGGCAACATCCCCATTTCCAAACCCTTGTTGCAGGCTGGCAAGGTCTGATTTGCGTTCACTAAGAACCACTGTCAGATTTAATACTTTCCCCTGACGCCATATTTTTAAGGGAATTTTTTTGCCAATTGGCGAAGTGGCAATAATTCCTGGCAAGCGTTTTTTACGGGTAACGCTGATACCATTAATTTCCAATACGACATCGCCGGGGCGTAATCCGCCTTTGTCTGCGGGTCCCCCATTTTGTACGCTGGTGATGTATGAACCGCCCTTACCTTTAAAATCTATGCTATCGGCAATTTTGGGGGTCATGTTTTCAAAACCAACCCCAATCCAACCCCGTACAACTTCGCCTTTTTCGATAATTTCCGTTGCCACATATTTTACAAGGTTTGATGGAATGGCAAATCCTAAGCCAATATTGCCCCCAGTGCGCGAAAAAATCAGGGTGTTGATACCCACCACTTTACCATCCATACTGATTAATGGCCCCCCACTGTTACCCCTGTTAATAGGGGCATCTGTTTGGATAAAGTCATCGTACAGACCTTGTTCGATATTACGGCTTCGGGCGGATATGATACCTTTGGTTACCGTAAACCCTAATCTTAGGGGGTTTCCAATGGCAATCACCCAATCGCCCACATATATTTTATCCGAATCGCCAAATTCCAAAGTGGGTAAGTCCGCCCCCTTGGTATTTTTAATTTTTAAAATTGCCAAATCGGTTAAGGGGTCCGTTCCCACAATAGTGGTTTCATATTCTGTACCGTCTTCTAATACGACTTTGATGTCCGTCATACCATCAACCACATGGTTGTTGGTAATAATATATCCTGATTTTGTATAAATAAAACCACTGCCGGCACTGACCCCATTGCCTTGTTGTCGACGGTTTTTGATATCCACTTGTGCCAATATAGACACCACAGCAGGCAAAGTTTGTTGTACCAAAGGGGCAAAACTGGCGGGTTGTGCAAACGCCATCGTTGCCCCCAACACCCAAAGTATCATCGTATATAGTTTTTTCATAATATTAAAGCCTCATAATTAAGTATGTTTTGTGAAATATGTTGTATAAAGAAATATTTTATATAATATAAAGGATTGTAAAGAAAATTTCAATATAAAAATATAAAAAATCATTTTTTTAAGGCGTGTAACATGTATTCTTGGGTACCATCACCCCCCAAGGTATCACAGGCAACCACACCTTGCACCGCCCAATGTTGGGTGATAAAAAAGTCTTTGATCTGGTCTATGGCGTGTTGTATGGCGGCGGTGTTGGTGACAATACCGCCTTTGCCAATATGGGCTTTGCCCACCTCAAATTGCGGCTTGATTAAAAATATACCTTGTCCGCCCTTTATAACCAGACTGAGTGGGGTCGGTAAAATTTTTGTTAAGGATATAAAACTGACATCCACAACAATAACATTTACCGCAGATATGGTGGTGCGGCTAAGCGTGCGGGCATCGGTTTGTTCCATACATATTATACGGGGGTCATGACGCACGGTCCTATGTAGCTGATGTGTGCCCACATCCACCGCAAATATTTTTTGTACCCCATGGTGTAACAGGACTTGGCTAAATCCGCCTGTGGATGCCCCAATGTCCAAGGCAATACAGTTTTTTACAGAAATATGAAAGTGGTGTAAGGCAAAATCCAACTTTAAACCCCCACGGGATACCCACGGACATGGGTCGTCGGTAATTTTAATCGTATCGTTAAAATGGACAATCGTATTGGGTTTGGTAATAAGGGTGCCATTAACCGTAACCGCCGATTGTTTTATAAGACTTTGGGCTTTGGTACGGCTGGACACCATATGTAATGCCACCAATACCTTATCAAGCCGTTCTGTGTTAGTCCCCATGTCGATTCACATGTGGATTTGCTTGTGGCTCTGTTTGGGATATAAATTGTTGTTCACATTTTAATAATTCTTGGTATAACAGCCGTCCTATCCACAAAATCCCCACCACCATGGCAAGGATATGTGCAACCATAACCCCATATGCGGACAATGTGGTTAAACTTAACGCATATCCGCCAATACCGCCCACACACCACATGGTTGCTAGCAACATCGAAGAGGATCGTTTTGTATCGCCCATTCCTTCGAATGCCCCCATAATGATAACTTGTATCAAACGGATGCTGTGAAATAATGCCACCAAGCCAAACATTTTGACCAAGATACTGCGGGTGGCAATGGTGGTTGCATCCGCATCTGGTAAAAATAATATGGCAAGCGGTTCGGAAAATACAAATAACCCGATTGCCAATGGCAGCATAATACACATCAATAATACAAGTGCCGATACAATTGTCATCACCATATCTTGACTGCTTTTTGTGCCAATCGCCCGTCCCATTTCGCTTATTAAGGTAATACTGATGCCAATGGCAAACAGACTTATCATAGTTTCCACTTGTGTTGCTGCTTGATAGGCGGCGGCAAAATTTGTACCTTGGGTGGCAACAATAATATAATATACACTTGCCAATAGGCTTTCCCCAACCATACGGACACTTATGGGCAATCCTGTGGATAAAATGTTGCGTACTTGCAATGAAGCAAGGGCAAATATTTTGGGGCTAAACAATCCTGTAAATATACGGTATTTTGTATAGGGCTTCATGGTCTGAATGCACCATATCAATGCTACCATATGCACAAGTGATACAATAAAGGTGGCAATCGATGCCCCTTTGATTCCAAGTGCCGGGATAAACCAAAATCCAAATATTAACACATAATCCAAAATGGCATTGACGCCCACCAACACAAAGCCAATTATAACAAATGGAGAGGTGCGTTTTAATAACGACATATATAGCCGTTGAAAGGATACCAGCCCTGCAAACGGCAATGATGCCCATATCCATACCCCATAATCGTGTGCATATTGTTTGATATGCTCAGGGGGGGCGATCAGTGATAAATACCACGGTAATACCAGCCACATAGTAACTGCTGATAGTATCGCCATAGTACATGCAACCCAAAATATTTGTTGTATAATACGGCGGGCTGATATGCGGTCATTTGCCCCAATTGCCCGCCCGGCTAATGACAATACGGTAATGGATATGCCAATTACCATTAAAAATCCAATCATAAACAACCGCCCCACAAACCCGGATGCAGCAAGTTGTTCGACCCCCAGCCACCCCAGCATTAACACATCCGTACTGATAATGAGAGCTTGGGCAAAATATGCCAAGGATATGGTCAACGATGGCATCAGTAAACTTTTTGCTTTGCACAGTACATTCATATAAGAAAAGGGGGGGGTGGAGGTCATCGGGTGTGTGTTAATAAGTTTTATACATCTGTATTTAGTGTCCATATGGTATCGGCAATATTTTGGGCATCCAGTTTTGCATCGATATATTGTTTGTGCGGGGTGTCATGATTTTGGAATATATCCGGCAGGGTCAAGGTTTTGACACGGGTATGTTGTAATATGTTTAAATCCGCACTGGCTTGTAATACCAATGCCCCAAATCCACACATGGTGCCTTCTTCGATGGTGATAACCCCATCATGGGTGGTAAAGATATGGTATAACATATCCATATCAAGGGGCTTTGCCCATCGCATGTCGACCACAGTGGGGGTGATACCCTCTGATTTTATCAGGTGTAGTGCACTTAGCACCTCCCCCATACGGGTACCAAAATTTAATATGGCGATTTTTTTGCCCTGTATGCGTGTATGTGCTTTGCCAATGGGCAAGGGGGCTGCGTCCGTTGTCCATGTACATCCCGTCCCATTGCCCCGTGGATAGCGTATGGCAATGGGACCCTCGTTATATGCCACCGCCGTTGCTACCATACCCGCCAGTTCGGATTCGTTACTGGCGGCACCAATTGCCATATTGGGGATACATCCCAAATATGCCACATCAAACATACCCGCATGGGATGCCCCATCCGCCCCAACCAACCCCGCCCGGTCGATAAAGAAGCGCACAGGCAGGTTTTGTAATGCCACATCATGGATAATTTGGTCATACGCCCGTTGTAAAAAAGTGGAATAAATCGCCACACAAGGTTTTAGGCCATCGGCGGCAAGCCCGCCGGCAAAGGTTACCGCATGCTGTTCGGCAATGCCCACATCAAAATATCGATGGGGATGGGCATTTTTAAAGATATTTAACCCGGTTCCATCCGGCATTGCCGCAGTAATAGCAACGATTTTAGTATCGTTTTCCGCATGGTGGGTTAAACTTTCCGCAAATACCTGTGTATAAGTGGCAAAATTGGGTATGTGGGCTTTTTCTTGTTCGCCTGTTTTGATGCAAAATTTACCCACCCCATGGTATTTATCGGTGGATTTTTCCGCAGGGGGATACCCTTTGCCTTTTTGGGTGACCACATGTAACAATATGGGGCGGGGCTCAGACATATTACGAATATTTTCCAGTATAGGCACCAATTGGTCGATACGATGTCCATCCACAGGTCCCAGATAATAAAAGCCTAATTCTTCAAATAATGTTCCCCCAGTCACCATGCCCCGTGTGTATTCGTCCATACGGCTGGCAAGGGTGGTTAAGGAATCTGGCATTTTTTGTGATAATTTTTTGGCAATATCACGGGTTTTCATCCATGGGTGCGACGACATAATACGGGATAAATACCCACTTAACGCCCCCACAGGGGGAGCAATCGACATGTCGTTATCGTTTAATATGACCAGCAATCGGCTGTGTATATTACCGGCGTTATTCATGCCTTCGAATGCTAAGCCCGCCGACATCGCCCCATCGCCGATAACCGATACCACATGATTGTCTTTATGTTGTAAATCACGGGCAATGGCAAATCCCAATCCCGCCGATATGGATGTGGACGAATGCCCCGCCCCAAAACAATCGTCGGGGCTTTCACTGCGTTTTGTAAAACCGCTTAATCCACCCCCCTGACGGATGCTAAGCAATTTTTGTTTGCGACCGGTAATCACCTTGTGTGGATATGCTTGGTGTCCCACATCCCAAATAATTTTGTCTTGGGGGGTGGTAAATACTTTGTGTAAGGCAACAGTCAATTCCACCACGCCCAATCCCGCCCCTAAGTGCCCCCCTGTTTGGGATATACATTCGATAATATACGCCCGTATATCGTCGGCTAAGACTTTAAGTTGCTTAGGCTTTAATGTGCTTACATCCGCAGACCCATTAACAGAATTTAAGATATTTGCTGTATTATTATCTTTCATGATATAAACAGTATATCATAGTTATAATAGTTATGTTATATTTTATTTAGGGTTTTATAGAGATGACAGTACTTACTATATTGTGATATAAGTACTAACCTAAAAATGGCAGTGGGGCTGGTCATTATTTATTTAAACTGCAAATCGTGCAACTTCCAGTGGGCTTTTGAATCTTTTAAAGCGTTATTTGTTAAAATATAATCATAAGCAGTTTTACCATCATCATCTTTGGCTGTTGCGTCCGCCCCTGCGTTAATCAGCGTAGTAATAACTTCAGGGTTTTCATTGAACCGAGATGCATACATTAAAGGTGTCCACCCATCTTTAGTCCGTGCATTGACATCCGCCCCTGCGTTAATCAGCGTAGTAATAACATCAGGGTTTTCATTGGCCCAAGATGCATACATTAAAGGTGTCCACCCATCTTTATTATTCCGTGCATTGACATCCGCCCCTGCGTTAATCAGCGTAGTAATAACATCAGGGTTTTCATTGGCCCAAGATGCATACATTAAAGGTGTCCACCCATCTTTAGCCCGTACATTGACATCCGCCCCTGCGTTAATCAGTGTAGTAATAAATTCAGGGTTTTGATTGAACCCAGATGCATACATTAAAGGTGTCGACCCACCTTTAGCCCGTGCATTGACATCCGCCCCTGCGTTAATCAGCGTAGTAATAACATCAGGGTTTTGATTGTTCCTAGATGCATAAATTAAAGGTGTCCACCCATCTTTAATCCGTACATTGACATCCGCCCCTGCGTTAATCAGTGTAGTAATAACATCAGGGTTTTGATTGAACCCAGATGCATGCATTAAAGGTGTCCCCCCATATTCAGTCCGTGCATTGACATCCGCCCCTGCGTTAATCAGCGTAGTAATAACTTCAGGGTTTTGATTGGTCCGAGACGCCCACAGTAAAGGTGTCCCCCCATATTCAGTCCGTACATTGACATCCGCCCCTGCGTTAATCAGCGTAGTAATAACATCAGGGTTTTGATTGTTCCCAGATGCATACATTAAAGGTGTCCACCCATCTTTATCCCGTGCTTCGGTATCCGCCCCTGCGTTAATCAGCGTAGTAATAACATCAGGGTTTTGATTGTTCCCAGATGCATACATTAAAGGTGTCCGCCCAGTTTCAGTCCGTGCATTGACATCCGCCCCTGCGTTAATCAGCGTAGTAATAACATCAGGGTTTTGATTGTCCCCAGACGCCGACATTAAAGGTGTCCGCCCAGTTTCAGTCCGTGCATTGACATCCGCCCCTGCGTTAATCAGCGTAGTAATAACATCAGGGTTTTGATTGTCCCCAGACGCCGACATTAAAGGTGTCCGCCCAGTTTCAGTCCGTGCATTGACATCCGCCCCTGCGTTAATCAGCGTAGTAATAACATCAGGGTTTTGATTGTCCCCAGACGCCGACATTAAAGGTGTCCGCCCAGTTTCAGTCCGTGCATTGACATCCGCCCCTGCGTTAATCAGCGTAGTAATAACATCAGGGTTTTGATTGTCCCCAGACGCCCACATTAAAGGTGTCCGCCCAGTTTCAGTCCGTGCATTGACATCCGCCCCTGCGTTAATCAGTGTAGTAATAACTTCAGGGTTTTGATTGAACCCAGACGCCCACAGTAAAGGTGTCCACCCATCTTTAGTCCGTGCATTGACATCCGCCCCTGCGTTAATCAGCGTAGTAATAACATCAGGGTTTTCATTGTCCCCAGATGCATACATTAAAGGTGTCAACCCATATTTATCCCGTGCATTGACATCCGCCCCTGCGTTAATCAGTGTAGTAATAACATCAGGGTTTTGATTGAACCCAGATGCATACACTAAAGGTGTCCACCCATCTTTATTCCGTGCATTGACATCCGCCCCTGCGTTAATCAGCGTAGTAATAACATCAGGGTTTTGATTGTGCCTAGACGCCGACATTAAAGGTGTCCCCCCATCTTTAATCCGTGCATTGACATCCGCCCCTGCGTTAATCAGCGTAGTAATAACTTCAGGGTTTTGATTGTCCCCAGATGCATACATTAAAGGTGTCAACCCATCTTTATCCCGTGCTTCGGTATCCGCCCCTGCGTTAATCAGCGTAGTAATAACATCAGGGTTTTGATTGGTCCCAGATGCATACAGTAAAGGTGTCAACCCATCTTTATTCCGTGCATTGACATCCGCCCCTGCGTTAATCAGCGTAGTAATAACATCAGGGTTTTGATTGAACCCAGATGCCCACATTAAAGGTGTCGCCCCATAATATTTTTTATTCCGTACATTGACATCCGCCCCTGCGTTAATCAGCGTAGTAATAACATCAGGGTTTTGATTGTCCCCAGATGCATACATTAAAGGTGTCCACCCATCTTTATCCCGTGCTTCGGTATCCGCCCCTGCGTTAATCAGCGTAGTAAAAACTTCAGGGTTTTGATTGGACCGAGATGCATACATTAAAGGTGTCGACCCATCTTTAGTCCGTGCTTCGGTATCCACCCCTGCGTTAATCAGCGTAGTAATAACATCAGGGTTTTGATTGGTCCCAGATGCATACATTAAAGGTGTCCACCCATCTTTATCCCGTGCTTCGGTATCCGCCCCTGCGTTAATCAGCGTAGTAATAACATCAGGGTTTTGATTGGTCCCAGATGCATACATTAAAGGTGTCCACCCATCTTTATCCCGTGCTTCGGTATCCGCCCCTGCGTTAATCAGTGTAGTAATAACATCAGGGTTTTGATTGTCCCCAGACGCCGCCATTAAAGGTGTCCACCCATCTTTATCCCGTGCTTCGGTATCCGCCCCTGCGTTAATCAGCGTAGTAATAACATCAGGGTTTTGATTGAACGCAGACGCCCACAGTAAAGGTGTCCCCCCATCTTTATCCCGTGCTTCGGTATCCGCCCCTGCGTTAATCAGTGTAGTAATAACATCAGGGTTTTGATTGAACCTAGATGCATACATTAAAGGTGTCCGCCCATCTTTATCCCGTGCATTGACATCCGCCCCTGCGTTAATCAGTGTAGTAATAACATCAGGGTTTTGATTGTCCCCAGATGCATACATTAAAGGTGTCACCCCATCTTTATCCCGTGCATTGACATCCGCCCCTGCGTTAATCAGTGTAGTAATAACTTCAGGGTTTTGATTGAACCTAGACGCCAACATTAAAGGTGTCGCCCCATATTTATTCCGTGCATTGACATCCGCCCCTGCGTTAATCAGCGTAGTAATAACATCAGGGTTTTGATTGGCCCTAGATGCATACATTAAAGGTGTCCGCCCAGTTTCAGTCCGTACATTGACATCCGCCCCTGCGTTAATCAGTGTAGTAATAACATCAGGGTTTTGATTGGCCCTAGATGCATCCATTAAAGGTGTCCGCCCAGTTTTAGTCCGTGCATTGACATCCGCCCCTGCGTTAATCAGTGTAGTAATAACATCAGGGTTTTGATTGGCCCTAGATGCATCCATTAAAGGTGTCGACCCACCTTTAGCCCGTGCATTGACATCCGCCCCTGCGTTAATCAGCGTAGTAATAACATCAGGGTTTTGATTGGCCCTAGATGCATCCATTAAAGGTGTCCGCCCAATTTCAGTCCGTACATTGACATCCGCCCCTGCGTTAATCAGCGTAGTAATAACATCAGGGTTTTGATTGGTCCCAGATGCATACATTAAAGGTGTCAACCCATCTTTATCCCGTGCATTGACATCCGCCCCTGCGTTAATCAGCGTAGTAATAACATCAGGGTTTTGATTGTTCCTAGATGCATACATTAAAGGTGTCGACCCATCTTTAGCCCGTACATTGACATCCACCCCTGCGTTAATCAGCGTAGTAATAACATCAGGGTTTTGATTGAACACAGACGCCGACAGTAAAGGTGTCCACCCATCTTTATTCCGTGCATTGACATCCGCCCCTGCGTTAATCAGTGTAGTAATAAATTCAGGGTTTTGATTTTTCCCAGATGCATACATTAAAGGTGTCCCCCCATCTTTATTCCGTGCATTGACATATCCGCCCCATTGGCAATAGCGTTTTTTACATCTTTTACTGTGACATTTTGCCAATACGAGTCTGACAAAAAATCACTTGCTTGTACTATGGGGGGGATACATACCCACGATATAATAAATATTCTTAAAATTATTTTTGAAAACATATGACTCTCCTTATGTTTATTGATACTTTATTCAGGGCAATATACACAAACAAACCCACTTTGTCAATATAAATCCCTAATAATATCAGAGTATCCAAACGCACCGGTTACCCGGTGCGGGGGGTCGAAAATAAAAGGGGGGGAACCACCCCCCCCCCCCCGAAAAAAACAAAATTATATTCATTTGAAAAAACGAAATACAATACTATTATACACATCATTTTCATATTTTCAAATAAAAATATTACCTTCGGCGGATTGCGTGCGGATTTTTGCAGACATTTTTGCAGACGCAGTGCGGATTGCGTGCGGATTTTTCGCCTCTAATACATTCGCAATTCTAGTTTAACATATTCTAACTATATGATACAATATAATAATAAAACGACCGGCGGCCGTGGCTACTAAAAAAGGGGTTGTATAAATAAAAAATTAAGGGATTTATATACTTGACTCCACAGGAGTTGAATTAAGGCTATTTTTTGTTTTTATGGGTATGTCAGAAAGTTTGTGTAAGTAGACTTTATTAACCCATGTGTTATATTGGGAATATTCCCAATATAACACATACAGAATTAAGGAGACTTACTTATGACGAAAAGAACCAAGAAGTTAAATACTAGACCAGAGATTAACCCTGATTTGATCAAGCAACTATTGCAACAAGCCGAAGGGCAGGAATTGTTTGGTGCTGATGGCTTTTTTCAATCTTTGAAACAAAGCCTTGCCAACGGTATCCTTGACGGGGAAATGGAACATCACCTTGGCTATCAAAAGCACGATAAATCCCCCAAAAGTACTACAAATCGCCGTAATGGGCATTATGCGAAAACTGTTATCAGCGATGATGATACTCTAAATTTACGCATACCACGGGACAGAGATAACGATTATGAACCCCAGTTTATTCCAAAAAATGCTCGGCGGTTTGATGGCTTTGATGATAAAGTTATATCCATGTACGCCCGTGGCATGACTATGCGGGAAATTCAGCAGTATATTTATGAAATTTATGGAACAGAAGTGTCCCATGAATTGATTTCAACTGTTACGGACAAAGTCATAGACGACATCAACGCATGGCAAAACAGACCGCTTAATAGTATTTATCCCATTGTTTATCTGGACTGTATGCACATTAAAACCCGTGATACCCATGTTATTATCAACAAGGCGGTTTACCTAGCTGTGGGCATCAATATGGAAGGCAAAAAAGAAGTACTTGGCATGTGGATTGCCAAAACCGAAGGGGCTAAGTTTTGGTTACAAGTGATAACAGAACTTAAAAATCGTGGCGTTACTGATATATTCATAGCCTGTATCGATGGACTAACTGGATTTGAAGACGCCATCTGTTCCGTATTTCCACAAACCACCGTGCAGCTGTGTATTGTGCATATGGTACGCAACAGCCTAAAATTCGTCCCTTGGAAAGATAAAAAGCAAGTGGCTGATGATTTAAAAGCCATTTATAACGCTTCATCCGAGGACATGGCATTGCAACAGTTAAAGGCATTTCGGCAAAAATGGGACAGTACATATCCAACCATCGCCAGCAGTTGGCAGAAAAAGTGGGCGAGTATAGCACCGTGTCTAGCCTATCCCGAGCATATTAAAAAGGTCATTTATACCACAAACACCATAGAATCCATCAATCGGCAGATTAGAAAAATCATTAAAAACAAAGGGGTATTCCCAAATGATACGGCTGTTAAAAAATCTTTATTTTTAGCCTTGCAAAATGCAGAAAAAAGATGGACAATGCCCATTAGGAATTGGAAACAAGCTTTAAACCAATTCGCTATTATGTTTGACGATAGAGTTAAACTTTAAAATACTATTTACACAAACTTTCTGATAGTCTCATTTTTATACATAAATGACATTGCTTTTTGTTGTGAAATCCCACCAAATTACATGCAAATATCGATTTATGGAGTCAAGTATATAAATCCCTTATTTAAACTGCAAATCGTGCAACTTCCAGCGGGCTTTTGAATCTTTTAAAGCGTTATTTGTTAAAATATAATCATAAGCAGTTTTACCATCATCATCTTTGGCTGTTGCATCCGCCCCTGCGTTAATCAATGCTATGATAACATCTGGGTTTCTATTATTCTTAGCCGCATACATTAAAGGTGTCATGCCATTTTTAACCCGTACATTGACATCCGCCCCTGCGTTAATCAGGGTACTAATCACATCTGGGTGTGCATTATTGCTAGCCGCATACATTAAAGGTGTCCACTTATATTTATCCTGTGCATGCACATCCGCCTTTGCTTTAATCAGAGTACCAACCACATCTGGGTTTGCATTATAATTAGCCGCCAACATTAACGGAGTCATCCCATCTTTATCCTGTGCATTGACATCCGCCCCTGCATTAATCAATGTACTAATCACATCTGGATTGTTATTAACCCCAGACGCCCACATTAACGGTGTCCACCCACTTCCCGTCTGTGCATTGACATTCGCCCCATTGGCAATAGCATTTTTTACAGTCTGTACTGTGGCAGTTTTCCAATATGAAGCTGACAAAAAATCACTTGCTTGTACTATGGGGGAAATACATACACATAATACAATAGATATTCTTAAAAGCATTTTCGAAAACATATCATTCTCCTATTTGATAGATACTTTAATACAAAGCACTATATACAAACAAACCCACCTTGTCAATATATATTGACAAAAAGAGATTATATGGCAAGTTAAAAGTTAGGTGAGGTTTGTATATAATTCCCTTCATTTATCCCGGATATAAATAAAGTCTGCTAAGTCCCGTAAAGTATCCGCCTGTGCACCAAAGGGTTGCAGGGCGGATTTTGCCTGATGTATCATTTCTAGACACAGTTTTTTGGCGTTTGTTACCCCCAGCAACGATACAAATGTGGCTTTGTTCATATGTGCATCTTTACCGGCTTTTTTACCCATTTGTATACTGTTGCCAAGGGTATCCAATAAATCATCTGATATTTGAAATGCCAACCCCAATGCGGTACCATAAGCGGTCAGGGATTCGGTTTGTGTCGTATTTGCCCCCCCTAGTATCGCCCCCATTTGTAAGGATGCGTTGATAAGACAACCGGTTTTTAATGATTGGATTTTATATATTGTTTCTTCAGTTAATGGCTGGATATATTTTTCCGCATCAATATCGCACATTTGCCCCCCCACCATACCATTAAAACCGCTGGCACGGGCCAATATTAAGCACAGTTGTGCCCGTATGTGGGCATCCTTGTGGGTGGGTGCGTCGGATAAAATTTCAAAGGCTAGGCTCAGCAACCCATCGCCCACTAAAATAGCGGTGGCATCGTCGTATTTTTTATGAATGGTTGGTTGTCCCCGTCGCATATCGTCGTCGTCCATGGCGGGTAAATCGTCGTGTACCAATGAATAACAATGTACACATTCGATTGCCGCCGCCACCCGTAACACACGGGGGTCATGCACGCCCAACAATTTTGCCGATTGCACCACCAAAAATGGTCTGATGCGTTTGCCCCCATTTAACAACGCATCACGGGTAGCATTTTGTAATCGTTGGGATGCAGATTGTGCATCGATGATGTCTGATAATATATCGGTAACAGTTTTACCCGTTTGATATATTTTTGACATCAATTTGTTTGTTGCCATGTGCATTACAAGGGGAACTCTTTTGAAGGCGTATCTGCGGGGGTATCCGTATCTAAGGCAACAGTTTCGGTGCTTCCATCGGCGTTTATTTGGATTTTTTCAATTTTGTGTACCGCCGCTTTTAAGGTGTGTTCACAGTGGGCTTTTAATTTTGCCCCCCGTTCATAATATTGAATCGCTTGTTCTAAGGGCACATCGCCGTTTTCCAATTGCAACACAATTTTTTCCAGTTGTTGCAAAGCGTCTTCAAATGATAAATCTTGTATATTTTTTGTCATGCGTATATTCCTGTTGTCGATATCAATGGTGTATATATCATACCAGATAATAAATGCGGTTGCAACCGCTCAGCACACAGGGATATAATAGTATATATATTAAGAATTTTTCATATATAATATATTAAAAATTTTTTATGTTTAAATCCGTTGACAGGTTGTATTTATTGATTTATAGGTATGTATTACCTGTAACATTTTTTATTGGAAGGCATACTTATGATAGCTATATATTCATTATTTTTTTTAGTATTGACAACCCATTTGGCATTGTTAATAAATGCTGTATATCAAACCGCATATACAATCAGCCGTGCCATGTGTGGGGTTAATCCCTTGCCGATTGCCCTTAGTTTTGCCGGATCGGCCGCTATTATCGCCACTGTTGGGGTGATAGTCACGGATTCATTACAAAATGTATTTCCCACTTTTGTACATATTTTACCTGCGGTTGGGGCGGTTTTGTTATTTTGGTACGCATATCATGCATATAAATTGGCAATCAGCCCGTGTACTTGTGATACACAGCCGATCGATGCCAAAACCATTGGTGCCATATTTGTGATGAATCTGACTTCTGCCCATATGCTGAGTGATATTACTTTAATATCCGGTTTTTACAAAAGTTTTCATGATGATTATGGCACGGTTGCCACATCTGTTACCATCATAATTGCATTTGCCTTATCTGCTTTTATTTGGTTTGGATGTATTGGTGCCATAGCGTATAAATTGGGCGAAAAATTACAATTTGCCAAAATTCACAAAGTATTACACTGGGCATCTTGTATATTATTGGTGGGTATTGCCTTGGCAATTTTAACCGAAGCCTATACAGATTTACATATATTTGGTGACCATGATCATGGTATTACAGATGACCATGACCACACTGATGACCATGACGACCATGAAGACAACGATCATGAAGACGACCACGATCATAAATCCTAATTTTTTGTTGTTGAATGGGCGATTACCATGTAAAAATGGTTATCCGATACAATTCGGATTTAATTAATCGCTTGCAACCGCTTCTTAGAACTTAGACTTAGAAGTGGACCCCGTTGTTTGGGGACCACTTCTCCTCAAATATATAGGTTTAGTTTTTAATATTTTCCATTTTTATTGACTTTTGTAGTTTTATTATATTATCATATAAAAAACTATATGAATAAAAAGAGAGATAATATGTACCTAAACAAAATGTGTATGTCCGATCGTGTGGCGGTGGTTACCGGTGGGACATCTGGTATTGGGCTTGCGATTTGTCATGCCTTGTGCGAAGCGGGGGCGACTGTTATTGCCCTCACCAACGACATGTCGCAACACACAGACGCACAAGACTTTATACAACAACAGGGATACAATATACATATACTCCCATTGGATGTAACCGATTCCGAATGGGTGAAAACCGTTTGCAATGACATTGAAACAACATTTGGATTCGTCGATTGCTTGATCAATAATGCGGGTATAGTCCCCACTTGGCAAGGGGCAGAAGCAGTCACCGATGAAGTTTTCTTAAAGGTGATGGATGTAAATCTGAATGGTATGATGTGGTGTTGCCGATCGTTTGGTAGTCGTATGCTTAAATGGGGGCATGGTACCATTGTGAATATGGGGTCTATGTCCGGTATTATCAATAACATTCCACAAAAACAATGCTATTACAACATATCCAAAGCAGGGGTACATCACCTGACCAAATGCTTGGCGGCGGAATGGGCGGACAAAGGTGTACGGGTCAATTGCGTTGCCCCCACCTATATCGAAACACCACTGACCAAGTTTGGCATGCAAGACAACCCAGACATGGCACAACAATGGATTGACATGACCCCTATGAAACGGGTGGGACAACCTGATGAAATCGCCTCAGTAGTATTGTTTTTGGCATCGGACGCATCCAGCCTTATGACCGGCAGTGTGGTCGTGGCGGATGCAGGGTATACCCTAATATAGTAAAACTATAAAATCATTTAATACAAGTATTGATTCGCTTAAAATATTTATCTAAAAATCTACTTTAATATAAAAATACTTTTATTATACAGATAGATAATTCATAAAATTATTTTTCTTGACTTTTCTAATTTTATTATATTATAATATTTTTGTCATAATTTTAACATGATATTATTATATTTTCAGTCTAAGTTGTAAAAATTTAAGGAGAATACACATGAAAAATTCAATAAAAAGATGGGCTGGTATTTCAGCCACTGTCTTAGGGCTTGGAATGTTTGCCATCGCACCGTCGATGGCGAATACCTTTAAGTTGTCCGATATTCCAGAAATCAAAAATAAAAAACCCATCAATGTGGCACTGGAAGCCGGTGGTGCCGCCGACTTGATTATTCCATATTTACAGCGATTTTCCGATGCTACGGGCATTCCCGTAACCAGTGAATCGATGGTATTTGCCACCATTTATTCCAAAGAAGTGGTGGAATTACAAGGTCGTACCGGGGCGTATGATGTAGTAGTCACAGAAACTTCGTGGACAAATGAATGGAAAGATTACCTATACCCGCTTAAAGAATTGGCGGAAAAATATGAGCCAAATGGTGTGAAAGCATTTGAAGAATATTTGAAAACACACGATTCTGGTTTGTTACGCATGGCATCATCCCGTGATGGTACATTGGTTGGGGTACCATATTATACATACACGCAAATTTCCATTTACCGTGATGATTTATTCAACCATGCGGGCGAAAAGGCGGATTTTAAAGCAAAATATGGCTATGACTTAGCCCCCGCCACTTCGTGGGAGCAATTACGGGATCAAGGGGAATTTTTCACCCGTAAAAAAGGCGATAAGTTAAAAGGCAAAGTGCTTGACAAAGACTTCTATGGTCTGTCGCTAATGGCGGGACGGTTCCCCCATGTACAAGACGAACTAGCAGCGATGATTTGGGCACAAGGCAGTCACTGGGCATCTCCTGTACGGGAAAATGGCACCCTAAAAGGCTTTAAAATCACCGACAAAGACCGTGAAACCATGAAATGGGCATTCACCAATTACCATGATTTAATGCAGTTCGCACCTCCGGGAACGGAAAATGCCTTTTGGGATTTTGCCACCGCACAATTTGTTGAGGGCAACACAGCAATTATTCCACTGATGTATAATGGTTTATGGAACTGGGCATCCGATGTTGCCAAAGAGGTTGACGATGCCAAAGCAGCCGCCGCCCCTGTCGTGGGAAGCCGTCCATACACCGGTGCCTTCCACTTTGCCCCTGCAAAGGACACGGATAACCCCGAAGGGGCGTACTGGTTGTTAAAATACATCGGTTCTTACTTAACACAAAAGGAAATGATCGAAGGCGGTTGGGCGGGTACAAACCGTGCCGTATTGTCCGGATCTGATATGACCATTGATACCAAGTATAAAGAATATGGTTGGATTCAGCCTACTTTATCTCAGTGGGCGGAACAAGCCTCCGATGTAAATGATTATCTACACTTTAACAGTGCCGCATTTGGTAAATTGTACGAACAAATGACCATTATCGGACACGAAAACGCAACGGGCGTAAAAACCCCAGAAGAAAGCGTACAAGCATGGGAAAAATCGTTTAACAGATTACAGAAAAAGTTTGGTGAACTACCTGTAATAAAATGATAATCCTATAAACTCCATCCTCTGTGTGTGGCATTCATGCTATGTCGCACATGTGGGTAATTTATAAAAAAATATCAAAAACATATGAGGGTGAAAAGAAAATGTACACACGACGACGCAAAATGGAGTGGTTGGCACAAGACAAAGTGCTGAAATGGGTGTTAATTATCCCCTTATTGGTATTTCTTGTCTCGTTCATGTTATATCCCACTGGGTACAGTCTGTATATGTCGTTTACCGACTATGTAATGCGGGGGGATCCTGAATTTATTGGCTTGGAAAATTATCGCACCGTGCTTATGGACGATGTATTTTGGGCTTCGATGGGTCGTACCATATATGTAATGATTGTGTCCATATCCATTGAATTGGTACTGGGTATGGGCTTGGCATTGTTATTAAATCGTGACTTTGTCGGACAAGGCATTATCAGAGGCTTATGCTTTGTACCCTTATTGGTATCCCCATTGTCTATGTCATTGATGTGGAATTATATTCTGCACATTCAGTTTGGGGTTATAAACACTGTTATCCGTTGGTTTGGTTTTGATGTGGTGCCGTTTTTATCGTCCGCTGATTATGCGTTAAATACGATTGTGTTTATGACCGTGTGGCAATGGTTGCCATTTTCCACTTTTGTAATGTTGGCAGGTCTAAAAGGACGCCCCAAAGATCAATTCGAAGCCACCATGATTGATGGGGCAACGGCTTGGCAGGTGTTTTGGAAAATCACCCTGCCCATGTTAAAGCCATTGATTATTATCATTATTTTACTTCGCACCATGTGGTTGATGCGATTGTTTGACCCGCTGTATGGTACCACCCGTGGCGGTTTGGAAACGGAATTGCTGGATTGGATGATTTACCGCATAGCATTCGTGTTCTTTGACATTGGTGAAGGATCCGCATATGCGTTGGTGGCGTTATACCTAACGCTGATAGTGGGGGTGATTATGTTTAAACAATTAATTAAAAATATGGAGGCAAAATAGCCATGAAAAAGTTTCTATTTTGGCTTGCGGTACTATTGATGGTTTTTGCCTTTATCTTTCCCATCGTATGGGTATATATAACCGCCTTAAAGGCACCAGAAGATATCTTTTCGGAAAATCCATTTGTGTTTGCACCAACACTGGAAAACTTCCGATATTTAATTGAAGTACGACCGGTTATGGGGGAACTGTTAAACTCCATCATACTAAGTATCAGCAGTACGATTATTGTCATTATGATTTCCGTACCCGCCGCATACAGCTTTGCCCGCTTTAAGACCGGCGGGGGGCATATCCTATTTATCACCATATCCACCCGCATGTTCCCCGGGGTCGTGGCTGCCATACCGTTTTTCTTGTTATATCGTAACATTGGATTATTGGATACGCACCTTGGGTTAATGTTGTTATATGTGTACTTTAATATGAGTTTTGCCACTTTCTTGTTATATGGATTTTTCAAAGAAATCCCCGAAAGTTTGGAAAAAGCCGCCATGGTGGATGGATACGACCGTATCACCATTTTACGCAAAATAGTCTTTCCTTTGATTAAACCGGGGGTAGCAATAACAGCGATGTTTTGTTTAATTTGGTCATGGAACGAATTTTTATTTGCATTCCTGTTTACCCGCCGGATCGCCCGCACCATTTCGGTCAGCCAATCGACCTTCTGGGGATCGGTGGAAATTCAATGGGGTCCAATGGCGGCATTGATGGCAATTGCGATTATTCCCACCTTATTATCCGCATGGATTATGCAAAAACATGTGGTGCGGGGTTTAACCTTTGGGGCAGTGAAAGGATAATACAATGGATGTCATGGACAGAATTTTTTGGGGTATGGTGGGCTTTATCGGCTTGCATTTTGCCTTGCTTGCGGGGTTGGAAAACCACATACCGTTTTATGTGGGTTCCGCCTTTGCTTTCGTGTATTTAATCTGGTTTTTCTTCAAAGGCTATAAACTGTTCAATAAATAAAAGGACTTAACTGATGCAAACAAAAAAAGTATTACAGATACAAAATGCCTATAAGTCCTATGGGGATGTACTGGCTCTTAGTGGTGTATCATTTGATTGCCACCAACAGGAGTTCTTAACCTTGTTCGGACCATCTGGGGCGGGAAAGACCACCTTATTGGAATGTATCGCCGGTGTCAAGGACATAGACGATGGCACCATTACTTTAAATGGTAATGTGATAAACGATGTGCCAGTACAAAGCCGTAATGTGGCAATGGTGTTTGAAAATTATGCATTATATCCGCATCTGACGGTGGCTCAAAACATTGCCTTTCCCTTAAAAGCCCCCAACGCCTCCAAATACACAGCGGACGAAATAGACCAAAAAGTGGAAAAAATCGCCAAAGATTTAGAAATTGACATGCTGTTAAACAGAAACCCTGCACAGTTATCGAATGGACAAAAACAGCGGGTATCACTGGCACGGGCATTGGTACGGGATGCGGATATTTATTTATTGGACGAACCGATTGCCCACTTGGATGCTAAACTTCGTTCCATCGCACGGGCAAACCTAAAAGCCATGTGTCGGGACTTGGGCGTAACCATTGTTTATGTGACCCATGATTTTAGGGAAGCCTTGGGGCTGTCCGATCGGATGGTGATTATAAATGCAGGAAAAATTTTACAAATTGGCACGCCACGGGAAATTTATGAAACCCCACAAACCGATTATGTGGGGCATTTATTGGGCGATCCGGCAATGAATTTTGCCGATGGCGTCTTGCAACAATCAGACAAAGGCATTTTCCTAATGGTACATGGGGTGGCAATTCCCCTGCCCCACCGCCTGCACACACAAGCAAAGCACCGATTACAATGGGGTAGCACCGAAACCCGTTTCGCTATTCGTCCCAATGGTGTGACAATTTTCATTGACACTCCCGACCAAGGGGACACGAATGCCATCGCCTGTACCGTGTACACAGTGGAACATCGGGCGGAATCGCTGTTGGTGTATGTGACATTAGGCGGATATGCGTTTGGCGGGCTGTTACCACTTGGCACCCCCATAAAAACAGGGCAATCTGTATGGGTATATTTAAACCCAGACAGTGGTTTCTTGTTTGATGCAACCTTTGAAATATCATCAATCATAAAGGTGTAATATGAGTGTCTTGACTTTCGATAATGTATGCAAAATCTATGATGGGGATGTAGTTGCTGTTCACAATGCCAGCTTTACCAGTGAGCAAGGGGAATTTCTTGCCTTGCTTGGACCCTCTGGCTGTGGCAAAAGTACCACCATGCGGATGATTGCTGGCTTGGAAGAAGTGACCCAAGGTATCATCCAGTTCGACGGTAAAACCGTAAATACATGGAAACCCGCCGATCGCAATGTGGCATTATCCTTTGAATCGTATGCGTTATATTCCACTTTAACTGTACGGGGTAATATTGAATTTCCGCTTAAAGCAAGGGGCATTTCCGCTAGAGAGTGCGAACAACGGCTACAACATATCATCAAAGTGTTTGAAATAGAAGATTTATTAGACCGAAAACCCTCCGAAATCTCGGGCGGACAAGCCCAACGGGTATCCTTAGCACGGGCATTGGTACGCAATCCTGATGTACTATTATTGGACGAACCTTTATCACACCTTGATTACCAACTTCGCACCACCATGCGCATGCGGATTCGTCATATTCATGATACTTTGGGGGCTACCACCATCTATGTGACCCACGACCAAGAAGAGGCGGTGGCTCTGGCGGACAGAATTATTGTCATGAATCATGCGGAAATTCAACAAATTGGCGATGTGGATGCCCTGTGGCATAATCCGGTAAATACTTTTGTGGCGGGCTTTTTGGGCGATCCTGCCATGAATTTTATCACCGCCCACATACAACAGGGTAAACTACACACAGATGCAGGCACCATACCCATACCCAAATCCGCACAAGGAAAAATAAATGGCATGCTTACCGTTGGTTTTCGCCCCGAATATGCATCGTTATCGCCCGCACAAGGTAAAGGTTTATCGGGGGAAGTATTACTGAATGAATTTCAAGGGGAACGGTGCGTTATTACCATCACCACCAACTCTGGTATGTTAAAAATTATCGAATCGCATAATAGTATATGGCAAGCGGGCGATAAAGTGTGTATAATGCCTGATAAAGAAAAGATGCATTTCTTTGATATGGACACAGGCTATGCAATAAAATGGAAGGTTTAACATTATGGACATGCCCATAAAAGGACATATGTATATTAACGGTGCATGGGTCAGCGGTAACAACAGGGACATAACTCCTGTAACTAACCCCGCCACTGGCACCATATGTGGTACCGTCCCCACCGCCACCATCGCCGATGTGGACATGGCGTTACACTCCGCACATAAGGCATTTAAAGACTATGCCATGTGGTCACCGCATGCACGGGCAAAATTATTACATAAAATCGCCCATACTATTCGCAGTCGTGCCAACGACATCGGTACAGTTATGACTATGGAACAGGGAAAGCCCATAAACGAAGCCACAGGGGAAATCCAAAAACTGGCGGACGCATTTGATTTTTATGCAGAAGAATCCACCCGTATACATGGACACATTATCGCCAACTCAGATACCAGTATTCACAGCTTTGTCGACCGTGAACCCATTGGCGTAGTGGGGGCGATTACCCCATGGAATTACCCGGCTGAACTGATTGGATGGAAACTGGCGGCCACCCTTGCGGCAGGGTGTGCCATTGTTATAAAGCCCCCCGAATTAACACCACTCAGTCCATTTAAGATTATGCAATGCATCGACGATGCAGATACTCCCGCAGGCTTAGTAAATATGGTGATGGGCAAAGGATCGGTCATTGGACAACACTTGGTGGAAAGCCCACTTGTGGATAAAATTGCCTTTACCGGATCCAGTGAAACGGGGCTTCGCATTCAACAATCGTTACAACAAGTCAAGCCCATCTCATTGGAATTGGGTGGAAACTGCCCAATGGTGGTAACAGTAACCGCCAACCTTACAGATGCGGTCACAGGGGCGGTACGGCGGGCGTTCAGGAACTGTGGACAAATTTGTATTGCCATCAACCGTATATATGTACACCGTTGTGTATATGATGATTTTATCCATCGGCTGGCAACCGCCACCGATATATTGGTTGTCGATAATGGCATTGACAACCCCAATGCGGATATGGGGGCAATTTGTTCCCCCGAAGTACTGACCAAAACCCAAATCCATCTGCAAGATGCCCTCAAAAAAGGGGCAAAACTGGTTGCAGGCGGACACCCCCCACAAGGTGAAAAATTTAAACAAGGCATGTTTTTCTGTCCCACTGTTATCAAGGATTGCGACCATAGTATGTTGGTAATGACCACAGAAACCTTTGGACCTTTGGTGGGGGTGATGCCCTATGATGATATACACGGATGTATTGAGCTTATGAACGACACCCCTTATGGCTTGGCAAGTTATGTGTACAGCACCGATATGGGCGAAATTAAATCGTTCAGCCGTGGGTTACAATATGGCAATGTTGCCATAAACAATGTAGATGCGGGCATTATGAACGCTCCTTATGGCGGATGGAAACAAAGTGGTATTGGCGTCGAACACGCCCGTGAAGGGATGTTGGAATACCTAAAATACAAACACATTCGGTTAAAAATATAAATAACATGAAACACTTTTTAGGCATAGACATAGGGACTTCTAGTTGTAAGGTATTATTGATGCATATCAATGGCGGTGTTACCGATGCAGAAAGCCTTGCCTATACCTATGACCAACCAAAGACTGGGTGGGCGGAACAAGACCCTGCCATTTGGGTTCGTGCCGTGGCACAATGTACAAAATCATTATTGTCCCGCCAAGTGGACGATATGCATATTGCATGTGTGGGTTTATCGGGACAAATGCATGGTATGACCGCCGTTGATGGCGATGGGCAGGTGTTACGGTCTTGTATTTTGTGGAATGACCAACGCAATGGGGCAGAATGCGATGAACTTATCGCCCTTGCGGGGGGCGATACGGCCTTACGCTCCATGACCAACAACCCCATGCTTGTGGGCTTTACCGCCGGTAAAATCCGTTGGTTTCAAAAAAATGAACCAGAATTATTTGCAAAAACGGCTTGTATTCTCAACCCCAAAGACTACATTCGTTATTGCCTAACAGGGGTGATGACAACGGAGGTCAGTGATGCCTCTGGCACAGGGGTGTTTGATGTAAAAAATCGCCGTTGGTCAACGGAATTATTGCAAAAAGTGGGTATAAATCCATCACTTCTGCCCCCCTGTACAGAATCCACACACATTTCCGCCCATGTAAACCACCAAGGGTCAAGCGTATTTGGGATACCAGAATTCACACCTGTTGTCGGGGGCGGGGGCGATGCGGTCATCCAAACACTGGGCAGTGGTATTTACCAAGCCGGCACTCTGCAAACCACTATTGGTACAGCGGGGATTATGACAACAATCGGTAATACGGCACTTGCCAATACAGAAGGGCGGATACAGGTATCCTGTAATGTGTTACCAAATTCTTGGCATTATATGGGGGTGTCATTAAATGCAGGTGGGGCGTTGGCGTGGTGGCGGAATATTTTACAGACACAAGAAAATGTGTCACTTGATTACCCTACGCTTACTAAATGGGCGGAAGCGGTGCCGATTGGCAGTGATGGGTTGGTATTTTTATCATACTTAATGGGCGAACGTTGTCCCCATCCCGATCCACATGCACGGGGGGCATTTGTGGGTTTACGGTCTAATCACACCACCGCCCACATGTGCCGTGCGGTGTTTGAGGGCATAACCTATTCCATCCGTAATATACTTAGCCTTATGATGGATAATATAGGGGTAGACCATATGCGGATTATCACTTCTGGTGGGGGGGCTAAATCAGCGTTTTGGAACCAAATGCAGGCAAATGTATGCGGTATCAAAGTGGCAGTAGTACAAAATTCTGAGCATGGTGGGGCATTGGGGGCATCCATTCTTGGGGCTTTGGCAACAAATGATTGGACAATTGATAAAATCCCATCTTTGTTCAAGGAACAACAAACATGGCATCCCACACATTCAGCATTTACAGAATACACCCCTTATTTTAGCGTATATCAAGATTTATACACCACATTAAGTGCCGCAAACAATACCTTAACCCATATACAAGCACAGAAAGAAGATACAATATGAAAAAATCTGTATCGCCTCATGCTATGATTTTTGACTTAGATGGTACCTTAATCAATTCCGCCCCTGATATTGCTGGGGCATTAAACATGACCTTAAATGACATGGGGCACGCATCGTTGGATGTGGCATTTATCGAACAATTTATCGGCAATGGTCCACAGGCGTTGGTACAGGGTATATTTGACTCTGTCAATATACCTTATGATGACGATGTTGTTGATACGACTGTATCAGGGTACCTGAGACATTATCATCACACTCCTGTCAAGGATACGCACTTTTTTCCACATGTGTTTGAGGACTTACACACCTTAAAACAACATGGATATGACTTGGGAATTTGCACCAATAAGCCCCATGACTTAACCGCTGTGGTACTAGAAAAATTGCAAATTCAGGATATTTTTACCGCTTTTTGTGGGGCAGATACAGTTTCTTATTGTAAACCACATGCAAATCATTTACAACAGGTGATGTACCATATGGGAACAGATAATCACAATACTTTTTATGTGGGGGACACAGAAGTCGACCGCACATGTGCCCATTCCGCAAAAACCCCATTTTTTATCGTCCCTTGGGGGGGCGGTCTGCATATGCAACAACACAATGACACAAAAATCAATCGCTTGTCCGATTTATTACAATATTGCCAGTAAACGAAGATACATAATATGAAACAAGATAATTTTTTATACACAATCAACGCCAAAATGGCAACCATGAGCAAATCGGAAAAAGCCGTTGTCTCAATTATTCTAAAAGCCCCCAACGAAGTCATCAACATGAATATGGCAAAACTAGCGGAAATCAGTAATGTATCAGAACCCACAGTGGTACGGGTGTTTAATATCTTGAATTTTAAAAAATTTCACGATTTTAAAATCCGTTTAGCACAGGCAATTGTACCGATGGCACCATTTGTCTATGACCAAGTGTCAAAAAACGATACGGTCAACGATGTTATCAAAAAAACCTGTAACAATTCGATTAATGCCATTCAGATGGCGGAACATGAATTTAACAGCACAGACATTGAACAAGTGGTTACCGCCATTGCCAAAGCAAAATTTATCAGCATTTTATCGTCTGGTTTAACTGAAATTGTTGCCTTGGATGCGGAACATAAGTTTAGCCGATTGGGGATTCGCTGTGCAACGGTATTTCGTGCCACCCAACAATTGATTCTCAGCAAAAATGTAACCCCAAATGATGCATTGGTGATTATATCACAATCGGGTACCACCAAACGCTTAATCGAAGTGGCGGAAATTGCCAAAAAACGCCAATGCACCATCATTTGTATCACGGCCCCCGACAGCCCTTTGGCGACATTATGTGATTATTTAATTAAGGTCACCCCATACGAACGCATTGAAACCATGACTCCGTTAAGCTCACGGTTTATTCATCATATTTTGGTTAATATTTTGGTGGCATCTCTTGCCATCAGTAATGGATCAGACAGCCCCGACCAATTGCCCGCCTTGGATTCATGGATTGACAACAAAGTCCCTATCGGGATATGAAAACATAAGGAACACACACCATGACAACAAACATCCCCCAATTGACCCAACAAGATTTGGCAAAAATAGAAGCCGGCAAAGCAGTTATTGACAGATTCATTAAGGACGGTATGAAATTGGGGCTTGGATCGGGTACCACTTCACACTTTTTTGTGCGTACACTGGGGCAAATGATACGGGATGGAAAATTCACAGACCTGACCTGTACCGCCACATCCAACAGCACAATTGCCGTTGCCAACGCAGTGGGTATACCCATTACAGATATCAATGATATGGGACAGATTGATGTAACCATTGATGGACCAGACGAAATTGACAAAAACCTGCACATGATTAAGGGCGGAGGGGCGTGTTTGTTATGGGAAAAAATTGTTGCCCATGCATCAGATACCATGATAACCATCTGTGACGAAAGCAAATGGGTCGACACTTTGGGGGCGTTCCCCCTGCCTGTGGAGGTGGTACAATTCGGGTGGATGCAAACGCAACAGCGGATTACAGAAATCTTGGATAAACACAGTATAAACCCCACAAAAATCGTTCGCAGGGGTGGGGATAATCCCATCATAACCGACAGTGGTAATTATATATTAGACTGTCATTTTGGTGCCATTATTTCGGACACTATCGCCTTAGAACAAGCCTTAAACAACATTGTGGGGGTGGTGGAAAACGGTCTGTTCACCCGTGAAGCAAATGGCGTAGTCACCGCACATTTCGATGGCAGTATAGATGTGGTTATGAGATAAAATCACCCCCTTGTTAAAATTTTGTGACCTTCCCCCTTTAAATAGGTTCACTTTTAAATTATAGAAAACAATATATAAATTAGTTGTATTATTTTGTAATTTGTGTTAATTTGATAATTATGACTTATGATGAGATCTTTGCATAAGTAAGGTAATATGTATTAAAACATAAAAGAGGGTTACCCCCTTAGGGTATCCCCTGTAATAATGCGTTTGATTTGGGTTGCTAAGCCTGTGGTGGTATCCGTTTGTATCCATACACCGCTTATGGTCATACCGGATTCCGCAGGTTTAAATCGTTCATTTGGATATTGTCCCTGTATTTTGTGTAGGGCGGTTTGTATGTGCATGCCGATGATGCTGTTGTATGAACCGCACATGCCCGCATCGGTTTGGTATGCGGTGCCGTGGGGTAAAATGCGTGTGTCGGCGGTGGGGATATGGGTGTGGGTGCCAATGACTAAGCTTGCCCGTCCATCAAGGTACCAGCCCATACCCATTTTTTCTGATGTGGCTTCCGCATGAAAATCCACAATTACCGCATCAAATCCTGCATCCATGGGGGAGCTGTGTGGGACAATGTTGTCGATGCTGTTCCATGGGTTATTATATCGGGGATCCATGCACACCCGCCCTAATATATTTGCCACCAAAACCCGATGTCCCTGATGGGATTCCAATACGGTTACCCCTTGTCCAGGGGCGTGCGATGATATATTATCGGGGCGGATTATACGGGGGTCTTGGTCGATAATTTTGTAAATATCTGCATTGTCAAACGCATGATTACCAAGGGTGATACAATCGATCCCCATATCAAATAAGCGTTGCGTAATTTTTTGGTTAATACCAAACCCATGGGCAGAATTTTCCCCATTGACAACGGTAAAATCGGGCTTATATGTGGCAATCACATCCGGCAAATACCGCTCCAACGCCCGCCGCCCGGCTTTACCAACAATATCCCCAAGAAATAAAATGTGCACTGTATATTTTCCTAATTATTTTTTAAACTTTAAAAATCTGGGTTTCCGTTATGATATGGGTTAGGCGTTGGTCGGTGGGCTGGGTGGGGACAGCTGCAATTTGTAAGGCGTTAATGCTTATGCCTATGGTGATCGGGGGGGTATATTTTTCCAGGGTGCGGTCATAAAATCCGCCCCCATATCCCAATCGATATCCCCGTATGTCAAACGCCAATAATGGGACCAATATAATATCAGGTGTAACGATCGGGGCGTTTGCGGTGGGACAAGGAATATTATATATATCCGTATCCATGGGGTCGCCTTGTTGCCATAATTTAAATATCAGGGGGCTGTTTTGTTGCACCGTACAGGGCAGGGCGGTGGGGTTTTGAATATCTTGTAACACGGGTAAAATATCAATTTCATTGTCGATGGGATAATACCCCGCCACTGTGTAGGTGTTGGGAAAGTCCATCAATACAGATTTTATATTGTTATATAACTGCGTATAAAAAACCGTATCAGCGGAGGCTAATGCGGTTTTTCTTATCTGTTTTTGCCGTTTGCGAACGGTGGCTTTATCCATATGTTATGCGGATAGCATCCCCCGTAATACATAATGCAATATCCCCCCATGGCGATAATAATCCACTTCGTCCAAGGTGTCGATACGGCACAGTGCATTAAATGCAAATTTTTCCCCACTGTTATAGGTAATGGTAACGGTTACATCTTGTCTTGGTGTGATACCACCGGCAATACCCGTTACATCCACCAAATCAATGTTTGCCACATCCACATCGTGACGGGTCATACCATTTTTAAACATTAATGGAAGTACCCCCATGCCCACTAAGTTCGACCGGTGAATCCGTTCAAAACTTTCGGTAATAACGCATTTAATACCCAATAAATTGGTGCCTTTTGCCGCCCAATCACGGGACGACCCGGTGCCATATTCTTTTCCGCCGAATATACACAGTCCAATGCCATCTTGTTTATATTGCATCGCCGCATCATACATGGTGGTGATTTTCCCATCATAGGTGGTAAACCCGCCTTCTGTTCCGGGGGCAAGTTCGTTACGAATACGAATATTGGCAAAAGTCCCCCGCATCATCACTTCGTGGTTCCCACGACGGGCCCCATAGGAGTTAAAGTCCTTTACAGCAACTTGGCTGCTCACCAAAAATTTCCCGGCGGGGGTATCCGGTTTAAATCCACCGGCGGGTGAAATGTGGTCGGTGGTGATGCTGTCGCCCAAGGACATTAAGGGTTTTACCCCTAATATATCTTGGATTTCATCAATTTCCATAGACATATTTTCAAAATAAGGGGGGTTTTGAATATAGGTCGAAGTCGACGGCCAATCATAAATTTCCCCGCCTGTAACTTCGATGTTTTGCCATTGTTGTGGACCCAAGAATACATTGCTGTAACGGGCTTTGTACATGTCAGAATTTAGGCACCCTGCAACCGCATCATTGACTTCTTGTGTCGATGGCCAAATATCTTTTAGGTATACGGGATTGCCCTCTTTATCGGTGCCAAGGGAGTCTTTGGTAATATCAATTTTTATATTTCCTACCAACGCATACGCCACCACCAATGGGGGGGATGCCAGCCAATTTCCACGGGTTTGTGGGTTTACCCGCCCTTCAAAGTTACGGTTTCCAGAAAGTACCGCATTTACCAATAATGCCCCATCGTCAATGGCTCGGGTAATGTCGTCTGGTAAGGGTCCCGAATTACCAATACAGGTGGTACACCCATATCCCACAGTATTAAAACCCAGTTTATTTAAGTATTCTTGTAATCCCGATTTATTCAGGTAATCGGTTACAACCTGTGATCCCGGTGCCAGCGAAGTTTTTACCCATGGTTTGGTCCTCAATCCCCGTTCATAGGCTTTTTTGGCAACCAAACCCGCCGCCACCAATACATTGGGATTCGAAGTGTTGGTGCACGATGTTATTGCCGTCAGTACCACCGCCCCATCTTTTAAAGTAAAATCCCGTACAGGTTGGGGGGTGCCCGCCCCAAATTCTTGTTCGACTTTGGCAAAGGCTTGGGGGATATCGCTTAATACCACCCGGTCTTGCGGGCGTTTGGGCCCCGCCAAGGAAGGTTTTACTTCGCTTAAATCCAGGGTTAATATGTCTGTGTATTCGGCCTCGACATTGCTGTTGCGCCACATGCCTTGGGCTTTGGCGTATGCTTCGACCAAGGCAATGGTATCGTCTTCACGCCCCGTAAAACGCAAATAGTTAATGGTTTCTTGGTCAACCGGGAATATACCACATGTTGCCCCATATTCTGGTGCCATGTTGGCAATGGTGGAACGATCCGCCAACCCCAAATAATCCAATCCTTCGCCGAAAAATTCCACGAATTTGCCGACCACCCCTTTTGCCCGTAACATTTGGGTTATGGTTAATACCAAATCAGTGGCGGTGATGCCGTCTTGTAATGCACCGGTCAATTTAAAGCCGATAACTTCGGGAATCAACATCGATACAGGTTGTCCCAGCATTGCCGCTTCGGCTTCGATACCGCCCACACCCCACCCCAACACACCCATGCCATTTACCATGGTTGTATGGGAATCTGTGCCCACACAAGTATCAGGATATGCAACCATACGGCCATTTTGGTCCGTATCCGACCATACGGTTTTTGCCAAATATTCCACATTTACCTGGTGACAAATCCCCGTGCCGGGGGGCACCACCCGGAAATTGTTAAATGCCGATTGTCCCCAGCGTAAAAATTCATATCGTTCTTGGTTACGTTCAAATTCAATGTCTACATTTTGTTGCAAGGCGTTTTCTGTACCAAAGAAATCGACCATTACAGAATGATCAATAACCAAATCCACGGGACATAAAGGATTAATTTTTTGGGCATCACCTTTTAAGGCAATGGTGGCATCGCGCATGGCCGCCAAGTCTACAACCGCCGGTACGCCGGTAAAGTCCTGCATTAATACACGGGCAGGGCGATAGGCAATTTCATGAGTCGAAGACTTTTGTTGTAACCAATTTACTACCGCTTGTACATCGTCAACGGTAACGCTACGATTGTCTTCGAATCGCAATAAATTTTCCAATAAAATTTTCAAACTGTATGGTAATTTTGTTATATCACCAATGTGTGCAGACGCTTCTGGCAATGAAAAGTAATCGTATTGTTTGTCATTTACTTCCAATGTGCGTCTGACGCCTAGTGTATCGATACCAGTCAATGTAGACATGCTGAACCCCTTTTGTTTGGTCGTTAATAATACGATGTTTTAAATGCGTATCGGTAAGCAAAAAACATAGTATTATGTCCAAGTATTATATTTAAAATTATTATGCTTAAAATTTTATTGTGTGTTTTATAACACATTTTTGGTATTATGTAAACTGTAATATAAGTATGTATTGGGGTAAAAAGCTTTAATATGCGGGAAAATGGATACTGTTATAATATGGAAGAAAATATATATAAAACAATACATTACAAAATAAAAACCGCTGATTTTAAATGGCAAGACGCCATCGAAGATATACAAAAAGCGTTTAAACAAAACCCAAATGGTATGAATTGGACGACTTTTATATGCGGTTGTATCGACAGGGTTTTACGCCACACCTGGAATCGATATGTGCCCGATTATAATGTGCAAAATCTGTGTATTATGGCGGTGGGGGGATATGGACGGGGGGGATGTGCCCCATATTCGGATGTGGATATTGTGTTTTTATACGAAGATACACAAAAAAACATACGCCAAAATACACAGGGTATATACCAATTTGATGGTTTTGTTCAAAATATGGTACGGGCGTTATGGGATATGGGGTTTAAAGTGGGGCAACGGATCCATGCTATCCCCCATTTGATACAACAGATACAAACGGACACAGTGTTGGAAACAGCGGTTTTGACCCACCGCTATATTGTGGGCGATTATGGCGTATATAAAAAGTTTGTGGAGACATTACCACAAAATCATACTGTATATAAAATTACCGATTTTATCCATAAAAAACAAGCGGAACAATCCAAAAGACACGAAAAATTTGGTGTCAGCCAATATATTCTTGAACCCAATATTAAACAATCAAAGGGGGCGATACGGGATTTGGATATGGTATATTGGATATGTTTATATACTTTTCCAAAAATTAAATCCATATATGACCTTGCTGTGTATGAAGGGGTGGAAAAACCATACTTAGATGATTTTATGCTGTGTATGCGGTTTTTTGATCGAGTACGCACATGTATGCATCTTATCAGTGGCAAGGCATCGGATATATTATATTTTGATATGCAAAAACAAGTGGCGAAAATGCTGGGATATCAAGACATAGGCGATGTACGAGGGGTGGAAATATTTATGGGGGATTATTATCGGCATGTATCGAAATCTGAAATCACTGTCAAAGCCCTATTGGGATGTATCAATTTTTACCTGCACCCAGATGTACATACTGCACTGCCCGCATCGGTAATCGATACTTTCCCCACCTTACATACAGGGGTGAATATACATGCCAATATGGTGTGTGTACAAGATGTACAGCTGTTTGCCCATACCCCCGATATGTTGGTGATTATTTTTGAAGTGGCACAAAAATATGGATATGACATCCACCCCACAACCCTTGTTAGTATACAACAATTTTTGGATACAACCCCCGTATATATCAGCACCAGCCCCACCGCCAACAAAGCATTGTTAAAGATTTTACAAGGTACCCGTGCCCATGTCATGTTGCATTATATGAATATCAGCGGGGTGCTGTCGTGTGTGTTACCCGAATGGAAAACCATTTATTGTCAAATGCAGTACGATATGTATCATGATTATACCACCGATGCCCACACGATTCGTGCCATAAAAGAATGGGGGGATATACACCGGCAACTGTATGTATCCGAATTGCCTATTATCAGCCATCTTGCCCAAGATATTCGACAATCGCAACAACGCCATGTGATATTGGTTGTTGCCATATTACTGCATGATATTGCCAAAGGGTGCGGGGGCGACCATGCCATATTGGGGGCAAAAATCGCCTGTACCGTATGTACCCGTATGGGGATGAGTGCTTTGGCGATTGACACGGTACAGTGGTTGGTACGACATCATCTATTATTGTCGCACACGGCTGACAGGCGGGATATTATGGATTTAAAAACTTTGCGTGATTTTACAAAACTGGTACACAGTGTGTATGTACTGGATTTACTTGCGGTGTTGACCATTGTTGATGTGCGTTCTGTGGGCAAAGTTTGGACACCTTGGAAACACAGCTTGATAATGAAGGTATATGACCGTGCAAAACGCCATTTAGGGGGGAATATGGTATCTGTGTCCCGTAAAAATATGTTACCCATTATTGCCAAGCGGTTGTCGCATGTGGATAATATATACCCCATATTATCCCGTTTAACGACGGAATATTTGGAGGCAACACCCGATGATGTGATCGATTGGCATGTGACCAAAATTGCCAAATGTGATGGGGGGTGTATGCATATCAGACAAGATACGCAAAACAGACATACACAAATTATGGTATATACAACAGATATGATTGGTATTACCGCACGCATTACCGCCATATTAACCCGTATGCAAATAAACATTATGGGGGCGGATATTTTTACCTTTTATAAATTGGGCGTACTGCATACATATCGGGTGCAATCGGTCAATGGGTATATGGAACAAGAGGTATGCCATAAAATGGCAACCATATTATCCAACCCTTACACACCCCCGCCCCGTAAAATTATTCTGGGGTATAGGAACACAGCGTTTCAAGTGCAATCACAAGTGATTATCGATAACCAAATATCGTATAATGCGACCATGATCGAAGTGCATACCAGAAATCGCTATGGGGTATTGGCGGTTATAACCCAAGTGTTATCGGACCTTGCCATAAATATCCGTTCCGCCCGTATTACTTCGTATGGGGAATGGGTGTGCGATGTATTTTATGTACAGGATAAATATGGGTTTAAAATATACCGTGAACAAGCCAAAAAAAGCATGCGTGAATCATTGTATACAGCGTTACAAAATCTCGATAAACAATAAAAACACAAAAATATGGTGATTTTACCTATATCATAATAGTCCGCATTCTCCACAATCGTCTTAACAGCTTAAAAATTATTCTGCCGATAAATAACACCATCGGAATGACAATTAAATCTTCGTATAAGATACCATATTCCCAATTTGACACATCATATACTTTTTGCCATTCAATGGTTGCAAAATACGCATATGTATATAAAAAAGCATACCGGAAAAACAATATCATCACGGACAAATTTAAGATACCATATATAAGGCTTATTTTTTTGATACCTGCCCATTGCCAACGATACAGCCGTTGATAAAAATCCCTGACAAGATTGTGTATGCCGGTAATATCCACCAATAACCAATATCCATCAGACCGTCCAAAGGGTAATAATAATCCGATTACCGCATGTATAAATGCGATAAAACCACTATTCGATATAAATGCAGAATCTGTATATATGCCTACGCTTAAATACAAAATGGCAATCCCCATTTGAATGCCATATCCTGCCATTGTTACAATAATGCGTTCGATTTTTTTCCCCACCCAAATATGGCTGACATCCGTAAAAAATACAGGTATAAATATATAAATACCAAAAGATACCTTGGGGGCTTTATCAGAAATTCTGGATGCGGCAATGATATGCCCACATTCATGCATAATAGCAATGGCAAAAAACATCATAACATAGTATGGGGATTGGTATATATCTATGCGATAGGCATCTGCATTTTGCATCATAAATACGGATAACGCTGTACCGATTGCAAAAGTAATAAAAAACCATACGAAAAATACCGAAGGAATACATATCACATTTATTTTTTTTAACACTGTAAAAATCCATTTTGTACTAAATAAATGGACATTAAAATGGGTATAATCTTTTTGTTTTTCCGCAAATTTGGATTCCAATGTGGTTATAATGTGGACATATATATTTTCAAAATTATGTATCCCCACATCGTATGCATGTGTTTTTAAAAATTGGATACCCTCTTGCACTGTATCTGAGTCCTGAATTGCTTTTAACACATAATAATAATCGGCGTTAATACGAATAATATCCCCTTGATGACAAACAAGATAGTTTTCTGTATTATATACCAATTCGAAGTCAGATATTTTATTTTTAATGGACTTAAAATCCATCCCTTATCCCCCCTGTTGCCATATTGTACAATAGTTATTTGAACATATCGTGTGCTTCTTTTAGCAACAAATCACATTTTCTCAGAAGTAACTTAATAACCCGTATGCGTGCATTTTGATTTAACATTTCTGCAAACCCATCATATGATTTTTGATAATAGTGTCTGGCTTTAACAATAAAGTTTTCATATTCCCCTGTTGCCAATACATATTTTTGTAATGTATGATAGTTTAAGTCTGATAAATCATACCCTTGCTGTTGTAAAAACCGCATAGATCGGCGTTCAGAAAATTTTGAATATTCCAATGTTAAAGTCCTATTTCGCCAATTGGTATACATGATAACATCATAAAAATAGCTAAACCCACGCATTAAATCTTGTAAATATTTCAATATGTCTTTGCCCAAGCCCGTTTTGAAATAAGGTTTTAATGTTTCGTACAAAACAAATGTGTACGATCGATGCCGTAATCCTATGGATTCAAAATCTTGAAAATTATCTAAGTCCATATTTTCATAATATTTACCAAATGATTTGACATGCCAATATCCTTTATCATTTGCGTATATATTCCATACGGGGTGATTTTCAGGATAATACATCTTTGCGGTTTTTAAGGCACTTGCTGACACATCATCTTGTGCCCAATTAAATACATAGTATTGATGTAACAATGAGGAAAAACCCGCCGCCATTTGTTTAACTTTTAGTGGGGTATCTTTTTCGCAAAAATATTCAAATATTTCCACCAATCGAAATAAATATGAATTGGTTTGCATATTATTCATATGGGAAATAACTTCTTGTTTGCGTGCATCGGTTGCTTCTGGTAAAGCATAAATAAATTGATCTCTATATAACATGGTATTCTTTCAATAATAAATCTCTTTAAAAAATAAAAAAGGGGGAACGAAACCGCACCCCCCTTTAATTAATGCATGATATTACTTATCATCATCATCATCGTCTTTATCGTGTCCTTCTGGTGCCCATATGCCTGGAACATGCTCCGCAAATTGTTTACGGGTTTCCAATTTTTCTAGGTCCACTTTAGTTATACGATTTTCTAGGTCTTTCATTATATTTTCCTTTCAATAAAAGAATAGAGTAAATAAAAAAGGGTTTTATCCAAAAAACACCTAAGCAATGTTTTTAAGATACTTTGTATACTATTATATAACCAAAACAGTACAATATACTTATTCGTAAATTCCTTATTTAATACACAAAATGGGGGGGGCATATCGTAAAATGCACATAAAAATGCTATTCACGATAGGATAATATCGTAAAAATATATTTTATCCTCACTTGAAAGATTTGGACGATGTACAGAATGTTTATACTAATATGGATATTTCTGATGCGATTGCTAAACAGCTGTAACATATATAAAGGGGGCATTCCCTTTTATTTTATCATATATTTACTTAATGGAGCGGGTGATGGGATTCGAACCCACGACTTCAACCTCGGCAATTATAAGACTCTCTTTCTTATGAACTGACAAAACCTTATGGCGGAAATTTATATCATAACTCATGATATATAGCATAACCAATTTATATGCTGTTGCCTATGGTACACAGATTTATAACGCTTTGTATTTTTTGAATATCTTTTATGCCTTTGGATTTTTCTACGCCACTGGATATATCTAACATCTCCACCCCCGCTATCGGTATGACAGTTTCGATATTTTCCAATGTAATCCCCCCTGCCAAAAACCATGGACTGACAAAATCGGGCATGGCGGACAATACACCCCAATGAAACGCCACCCCATGCCCCCCTTTAATGATCGAATGTTTGGGCGATTTTGCATCAAATAGCAACATATCACAGACTGTATCATATGCCTTTGCCACATCAAAATCCGCTAAATTTTCAATACCAAACGCTTTTATCACCGGTTTTTGCGTAGCGGCTTTTACCGCATCCACAAAATCCACCCGTTCCGCCCCGTGTAATTGGATATAATCAACCCCCGTATATAATGCCGTATCCACAACCTGTTGCAAGGGGGCATCTTGAAACAATCCCACTGTTTTTGTTACCCTTTTTATGGGCGATATACGGATGGAATCTAATAACAGCTTAGCGGATTTTGGGGAAACATAGCGCGGGGAGTGTTCGACAAATACCAAACCGACAAAATCGATACCTGCATCACAACAAAATTGTAATACTTCGGGGGTTGTAATACCACATATTTTTATTTTCATAACAATTCTTTTTTATGATAATTCCGTATTTATGACAATTCTTGGACAATTTTTTGAATGGCAATCTGCATATTTTCCGCATCGGTAATCGGCCGTCCAATAACCAAATAATCCGCCCCCTCTGATATAGCATCACGGGGGGACATAATGCGGTGTTGGTCATTACCCCCCGCCCAAGCAGGGCGAATTCCCGGCACAATTGTTTTAAAATCATCCCCACAAGCGGATTTAATCAGGGCAATTTCATGGGCACTGCATACTACGCCATCTAAACCGGCGGTTTTTGCTAGTTCTGCCATTTTTACCACTTGATCGGGGATGGGGGGGGTATATCCCACTTGGGCAATATCCCTATCATTCAAAGAGGTTAAAATCGTAACCCCCACCATTAATGGGGGGGGAATACCCAGTTTATCTGCGGACTCCAAGGATTGTTGTTTTGCCGATTGCATCATACAAAGTCCACCCGCCGTGTGCACATTTAAAATATGCGGGCGGATACCCGATTCCAATACCCCCTGTACCGCCCCCGCCACTGTGGTGGCAATATCATGAAATTTTAAATCCATAAAAACAAGGGCTGTATTTTTTTGTGCCTGATCCAAGGCATGTTGCACACCCATTGCCCCATGACGGTTAAAATATTCCAAACCAAATTTAAATCCGCCGACAAAATCAGCTGTTTCGGTAATAATAGTACTGGCAAGGGTAATATCGGTTGTGTCCAGTGCAACCAATACCTTATCTGTGTGCGACATAGTCTAATATTCCCTAAAAATTTCTTATTACTTTTTGCCTATAACACGCCCATATATGATGCCCATAAAAAACGCACAGACAAACACAACCAAAACAACCAAAAACAGGGGGGCATGTAAGCTGCCGACAAATGGCCAAAATTGCAAGGCAACGGAAATCTGATTGGAAAAAACAAACAATAAGGCAAACAAAAGCACCAAAATAAAGAAAATCCTTTTAAATAAAAACTTCATTTATTTTCGGTACCTTAAAATATGTATGTAATCCTTGTAATCCGCATACAATAAAAATGTTATTTTTTTACTGCGTGCACATTCTATATATTTATTGATTTAAAACTTCCCGCATTTTCTTCGATGCAACAAACCGCAAAACCCGCTTTTTCGGAACATATACAGCTTCACCGGTATTGGGGTTACGACCAACCCGAGCCTTCCGATACCGCATGGAAAACACACCAAAACCCCGAAATTCTATAAAATCCCCCCCATTTCGCAGGTAATTCTCAATGCCTTTGAAAAATTGATTTACAATTAATTCTAAATCTCTTTGGGTTAAATGTGGATGCTTTTCAGCAATTTTTTTAATTATTTCCACTTTTGTTGTCATAAAATCCTCCTAAAAATATAAAACTATGATCCCCTATGAAGTATGGACTTCCCTAACTACTGCGTAATGGTATCACATTTTTTACATATTGTATATAAAAAAATACCCACTATCAAGAAATATCATACATGATACATGATTAAAATATCCATATTTTACACAATATCACATATACTTTAATATGTAAATTTTTTGTCTTTTTTAATAAAAAATATACTTTTTTGATATTTTAATATTTATTATTTGCCTATTTTATGTTTATATGCCATATGATAGTATGCAAAAATAGGGGGACAAATATGACATTTGGAAATAAGTTACGCACATATCGCAAAAAGCAAAAAATAACACAACAGGCACTGGCAACCTTAATTGGTGTCAGCCATTCGTCCATAAACCGTTGGGAAAGGGGGACGACCACTCCACCATTTGCAGTGGTGGAAAAAATTGCCTATGCCCTAAATATATACCCATCACACATCCTTGATAATGGCGATGTCGAAGAAAAAAAATCGATCTGCCATTTGCCCTTTATTCCCCCCATAGACCCACCGGCAATCGTTGCTTTTCAAGGGTTTTTGGGGGCATATTCCCATGCGTCCTGTGTCAATATATATGGCAAATCCATACAAGTGTTGCCCTGTAAAACTTTTAAGCATGTATTTGAAGCGGTGGAAAATAATACCGCCTCAGTAGCGGTAATTCCCATTGAAAATTCTTTGGGTGGGCGGGTGGCGGATATTCACCACCTGTTGCCTGAATCCAGCCTGCATATTATTGGTGAATATTATTTATCCGTAAAACATTGTTTATTGGGTATCCCCGGTGCCCGCATCGAAGACATCAAAACCGTATATTCCCACGAACAAGGATTGGCACAATGCCGCCACCGTTTGCACAATATGGGGTTGGACCTACAATCCTATATCGATACGGCAGGTGCCGCCCATTTTGTATCCGCAGAAAAAGACATGAAAAAAGCGGCGATTGCATCGGAACTAGCGGGGGAAATTTACGGGTTAAATATACTCGAAACGAATATGCAAGACACCAACACCAACATCACACGGTTTATCGTATTACGCAAACATCCTATATCTGAGGGTATGTTTAAAGGACAAAATGATATATATAAAACCAGTTGCTTATTTTACACCCGTAACATTCCAGCGGCGTTATACAAAGCACTGGGGGGATTTGCCACCAATGCCATTAACTTTTCCAAAATCGAAAGTTATGTACCGTTATTACATACACATGAAAATACCTTTGGAAATGCCTTTTTTTATATGGAATTTGACGGCCACATACAACACCCAAAAGTCGTCCAATCCTTGGATGAATTACAATTTTATTCCAACCATGTACGCATATTGGGGTCATACAAGAAAAACCCCTTCAGGTGATATATCATTAAATTAGGGATTTATATACTTAACTCCATAAATCAATATCTGCATATAATTTGGTGGGATTTCACAACAAAAAGCAATGTCATCTATGCATAAAAACAAAAAATAGCCTTAATTCAACTCCTGTGGAGTCAGGTATATAAATCCCTAATTTTTTTGATAAAACAGATTATACAGTCGTCTTCCACCGTTTTATATGGGGGACTTCTGTTTTTACCTAAAACATTGATTAAGAAAATCTATATGGTTATTTTCGAATGATAAATCCCATTTCCTTTTAACGGTAACATATTTTTGTACATAAGTACAGAAACTATCATAAGTCCAGTCTACTTCTACACCTGTACCATCAGTGCTTCTATTATAGAATTGGCTTGGTGTTAAATCACTTTTTGAAATATTTACGGATCCACATGCTGGAACTAAATTTTCCACATCATTTGCAAACTGTTGCTTTTTCCCTTTAGACCAATTTTTTGCCCCACTTGCATGGGCATCTTTTAAAGATACAACATGATCCGCATGTGGTTTTGTTGCACATGTTAGCCCTGTATAAAAACCTTTTGCTAAATCTGATATATTTGGGGTTTTAAATCCATAATCATTACGATTATATTCTGTTTTCTCTTTTTCTTTATAGTTATTTTGATAACCTTTATTGGCACAATTATAAGGTTTACATTCTTTAGTCCCAGCTTTTCCAGTGTAAGGATTTACATTTCCTTTTTGACTCCAGTTGTCTAGTTTGGTATGATTAGGACTAGATCTATAATGTGGTTTAACATAAGTTCCATCTTTCCTATAATACCCTTTCACATAAACATCTGAAAATGCAGGAATAGAATAACTTCCTATCAACAAAGCTGAGATAAATAATAATATTTTTGATATTTTTTTCATTAGTTTTCCTTTCTTAATAAAATTTAAGGCTTAGTACTGTCCTAACAAAGGGGACCACCTCTATTTAATATACCCCCCCCCCCCCCCCCGCATTTTGTCAAGAGGTAAAATATATTTTTTTGTATAAAAATAGATATTAAGAATCTCTGAAGAATTATTATGTTTTGTTATGCATTGTTTTATGTTAAAATAATGTTATGATTTATTCATTATTTGGTGTTTTAATTTATTATAGAAATGGATTTTTAATTATGTCACAGTTATCGTTTATCCAGTTGGGCATTGGGAATAAAAAGTTACGGAGTGAGGTTTTTTTATCTGAAATGGACAGTGTAATCCCTTGGGATAGATTATGTTCATTGATAAAGCCCTATTATAGTAATAATAGACTGGGTCGTCGTCGGATGCCTTTGTGTTTGATGTTACGGATATATTTTTTACAACAGTGGTATAATTTATCTGATCCTCAGGCGGAGGATTGGATATACGACCGTATATCGTTTCAAAGATTTTTAAAGTTAGATTTAATTTCAGATAGTGTTCCGGATGAAACGACGATTTTGAACTTTCGTCATTTACTTGAAAGGCATGATTTGACACAAGCGATATTTGACAGTATCAATCAGTTGCTTATTGAGAAAGGTCTTTTGTTACAAGAAGGGACGATAGTAGACGCCAGCATAATCCACGCTCCGACCTCGACGAAGAACGCAAAAAAAAAGCGTGATACAGATATGAGTTCGACAAAGAAAGGTAATAAATGGTATTTTGGTATGAAGATGCACATAGGTACACAGGTAAGGGGTAGACCGATTATTCACAGTGTGCAGACCAGCACAGCCAAAGAGCATGACCGACAGTATAAACAAGGCTTGTTACATGGTAAGGAAAAGATAATCTGTGGTGATAAAGGCTATAGCAGTGATAAGGATAAAAGCCAATTTCGTGAAGCGGGCATATTTTGTGCTGTACTTGATAAAGCAAAACGAGGTAAGGCAGGTAGTGTCAGTAGGAAGTTATCGCAGAAACAACAAAAACGCAATGAACGGCTGTCGTCAATACGGGCAAAAGTGGAACACCCATTTAGGATTATAAAATGCCAATGGAAGTACACGAAAGTCCGTTATCGTGGATTAGATAAAAACACGCATCAAATTAAAACACTTTGTGCATTAGCAAATATCTATATGGTGAGGAAAATACTTCTCACTTAGAAAACCAAGGGGATACCTGCGTCCAAAATCTAGATTTTGATACAAAACACATAAAAACCCCAAAATAAATCAGTTATTCAGATGTTCCTAAATTGATTTGACTATGTGCATAAATAAGTATTGACTCCAATTACAAACTGTGATATATTGTTTAGTGTCTTTATGTTTTTTCTAAACATATTCTCTTTTTTGATGCAAAAATGTTGAATTATACTGATGCATCAAATATCTTTATGTAATATTATTTCATGGGTGCTAATACAATGCAGTATCATAAAATAAGTTTTGTGGGTTTATTATCCTTAATATTGTCCGCTTGTGGCGGTGGCGGTGGTGGCAGTGTGTCTGATTCTGTTCCTGTATCCCAAGAAACCGTTACCTTATGTGATACACAAGCCGAATGTAGGGCAGTTTTGCTAACGGGCGATTATTCGGGTTTTCGCCATGAAATTAAAAATGCAGCAGGCGAGAAAAAACACCCCGAACAGCACCTGAAAGATGGTGCCAGTCGTTTAACAGTTACCCGTTACTTAGAGTATTCTGATTATACAGATTCCGATTCCACAGAAGTCGACCCACAGGCATGGCAATATGATAGATTGTTTAATTATAAGGGCACGGAACAAACAAAATCCAGCACTTGGCACATCCAAGAAAGAGCGGTGGGGCTGGACAAGATTTCTACACTGAACTTAGGCAAGGATGTAAAAATTGGTATTATGGATCCAGGGTTGTTTGTAAAACGCAACAAAGATTATGCCAACCGTCTGGAAACAGGGATGGGGTTGTATCGTGATCATTTCGACGGTGCAACCAAAAAATGGTCATACAAGTGGTACATGGATTATAAACCCTTGTGGAATACCAAATATCAAGATAAGATGACCGGATATAAAATCGGCGATGGAACCGACGAACACTCCGATGGGATTGCATCTGTGATGGCGGGTACGGAGTATGGTATTGCCAAAAAGGCAAAGATTGTACCATATACAGTGGTTAGCTTGGGGAATATAAACCAAGGATTACAGTTAAAACCCGTATATGATCACATGAAAGCAAATAATGTGATAGCAATGAATGTCAGTCTTGATTTTAAAACAAATAAAACCATAAGTAGGAATACTTATGAACGGCAATTTGGCAAAGATTTTATCGACCAAGTATCGGATGATGCAGACAATAATCGTGATGGTCCCATCTGGGTAATCGCAGCAGGCAATGAAGAAGCAGATAATGCGGGGATATTCGCCAGAGCACCGAAACATATTCCAAAATTACAAAAGTACTGGATTGCTACGGTTAGCACTTATGGCGGTGACCTACCGGGTCGACCTTTCTATTGGCTTGGTATTTCCAATAAATGTGGGGACGCCAAAGAGTGGTGTATGACCGCAATCGGTGATGGGGCAAGATACGAATCCAGTAATATCGATGGGGATACATACGAAAAAGATGTTACCATTGGGACTTCGTACGCAGCACCCCAAATTACAGGGGGGCTTGCCGTATTAAAATCAAAATTCCCCTCATTAACCAATGTACAACTGCGGGAGCGTTTATTGACAACCGCCCGACATGAAACTGCCGATGGCAAAAAATTACTCGACGCCAAGGGTAACGATACTATTGTCATTAAGGATAAAGATGGTAATGTGGTTGCTGCGGATGCACCGGGCGGTATGTCCGAAGAATTTGGTAGGGGTATCATGCGGTTGGATTTGGCAACACAGCCGGTTGGGTCGCTTACACAATTGCGTTTGCACAGTGACAAAGCTCAGAAAAACAGTATGTCGACTCAACGGTCATTTGTCAAAGGGGGGCAAGCATTCGGCGATGGACTGTATAATGGATTTGCACAGGTAAACACCAAAGCCTTCGACAGTTTACTTGCCCCATTTGATTACAGCATGTCACAGATGGTTACATCGTATACCCCCAAAAAATCGGATATACAGTACTTATCCCCGGTGCCAGAGGGCAAAAATCCCCTATCATCGCCGTCGCAAAAATTGGCACTTAACACTACTGAGCAGGCACAAACCCCATTGGGATTTTCGTATACTTCATCGACTGTACCGTTTGGGGCGAATAAGGGTATTATGGCAACCTATGACATCGATACAAAAACCGCATTTACCGCCACAGTATCGCCCGATGCGCAGGATAGCAAGGTGTTAAATACGCTGAATGTACAGTACGCCAGAACCTTACACCATACCCCGGGGCAACAACAGAAAATCTTTTATGGTGTACGGGCGGAAAAAGGCAGTATATTTGGTACCAAGATGGGGGGTCAATTTGCCTTAAATGGACATACCAATACCGCATATATGTTGTATAAAAACACAGGACAGCACCAAAATTGGCATTGGGACTTTACCGGCGTTACGGGGGTTGGTAAAGTATCGGGATTATCCGGTATATTAAGTGGGTTAAATAACCTGTCCGTATCCGAATGGAATATATCGGCAAAGCGGGCGATGGGCAACAACAAAACACTGGGTGTCAGCATCAGACAACCCATAAGAATAGAATCCGGCACCGCCAATTTGGTACATATATCGAAGGTCACCAAAGGTAACAGCTTATCTTATACCACCACCCCGACCGCTATTACCCCCAGCGGACGGGAAATACAGGTCGAAACCTATTACCAACATAAAAACCTGACCTTAAAAGCATACCACCAATACAACAAAGGACACAGCAAAGGTAGCACAGGACAAGGGGTATTCGCATATTACCATATACCGTTTAAGTAAATATCCTGCACGGTTTATTTTGTAGTTATATGAAAAATATCAACAATACGATACCAAATAGGATACGATATATGGCAAAGATACCCATATTAAAACGGCGGAAATACAGCATCATAAAATGAATAACCACGCACCCCACCACAAACGACACTCCCATACCATATATGGATTGTGTATCAAAAAATGTGGTGCCTGTCTGATGGACATGTGCATACCAATCCAACCCCATTAAAACCGATGCCCCCAACAAAGTGGGCATGCCCATTATCAACGATATTTTGGCACTTTCCGTGCGTTTTAGCCCAAGAATCCGTGCCGCAGTGATACAAATACCCGAACGGCTGACACCGGGGATAAGTGCCAATATTTGTAATATCCCTAATAACAAAGCTTCCACATACGATATGTCTTCTATATATCTGTCCTCAGGGGTGATTTTATCAACCCCCCACAATAAAATTCCAAATATAATGCTGGTAAAAGCAATAATAAAGACAATATTATCCAAAATAACCTGTTGTTTTATCGTATCCTTAAAATATAAGCCTGCTAGTACAATGGGTATGGTCGCAATAATTATTTTTGCCGTATAACGGGTGCGATGGTTATGGCACAACAAGATAATTTCAAATCCCCCCATACATACCCTGATAAAATCCCGCCAAAAATATGTCAACACCGCCAACAAAGTCCCCATATGTAATGCTACGCTAAACCCTAGGCTTTGTTTACCCCACCCAAAAATTTCTGATAGCACAATCAAATGTGCGGACGAAGATATGGGTAAAAATTCTGTAACCCCTTGTATAATAGACAAAATTACTGTTTGCGTTGTCGTCACTGCTTTACTGCCTTATGATACTTGATATTTGTCTGTTTAAAACCCTTGCCTAAAAAACCATTATATATTATAATGATCCCCTAATATATGTACAAAAAACACCAATTTATGATACATTTTCGACAATGTATCCATAATGGATTTATGGCAAATGTACACTAAAATCTGCATATATTCAATGTAATAAACCCTAAATATTTACATTATTTTATACAGATATACAAAAAAATATTTTATGGAAAATTTTAAGGTATGATAAACACACAAGACACCCGTTTATACCATATACACAGTGGATCTGATTCTTGTGGGGTGGGTTTTATCACCCGTAAAGATGGCACACCCACCCACACATTATTACAGGTCGGACACGATGCCTTATGCGTAGTACCCCACCGGGGCGGTATGGATGCACAAGGGGTTGGGGATGGCGGGGGCGTATTGGTGGACTTGTCAGAGGATTTTTTTTCCAAGTGTGCCAACGAAAAACTGACCCTCGGGGCATTTGTGGTTGCCCAATTTTTTATGCCCCCCTGCCCAAAACATACCCAAACGGTCAAAGATACCTTTCAAAAATTGGCACAAGATTTTAATTTAAGCCTATTAAAATGGCGTATTGTTCCCGTAAACACAGCGGTAGTAAACACCGCATCCGCCACCGCAAATCCACCGATTGAACAGGCGATTTTAAAAACAACCCATACCATCGACTGGACCCAACTGGAAAAAAATTGTATTACCATCACAGAAAAATTGGGGGCACAATTTTTTGAACAATCGGGATTCGAAGAATTTTCCCCATTCAGCATATCTTCACGCACAGTCGTATACAAAGGACGGTTAAATGCCAACGAGGTGATCCCCTTTTTCGATGACCTACAAGATACAGATTTTAAAATCAAAATCTTTTTGTTTCACACACGATTTTCCACCAACACCGCCCCCCGTCCCAGCATGGCACAACCCTTCAGTCGTATGGCACACAATGGGGAACTAAATACGGACAAAAAAAACCGTATCCATGAAAACAGTATTTTACGCACGCAGGATAAACGCTTAATCGTACCCTTCGGACAATCGGACAGTGGCCGTCTGGACCAAACCTTAGCACGAAGGTTACGGGACGACAATTTGGGTATTGTCGAAGCTTTTGTCCGCATGTGCCCCCCCGCATGGGAAAATAATCCCAAAATTACAGGGATTGAGCGGGATATGTTGGAATTTTTTGCCTTAGACGAAGAAAAAGTCGACGGTCCTGCGGCCATAATATTTACCGATGGCATCCGTGTTGGGGCAAAATTAGACCGCTTGGGACTGCGTCCCCTACGGCAAACGGAAACCACCGAATATATTTCCGTCACATCCGAAGCAGGACAAAATATTTTTGCCCCTGATAATGTTATCAATCGGGGCAGAATTGCCGCTGGTGATATGGTGGTATACGACCACAGCATGCAAAAATATTTGGTTAACAATGAAATCTTAACCCTGCTGGCACAAGCGGATACATACACACAAAAATTATCGCAAAAAATTATACACATCAAAGAGTTGGATGATGCAGATACCCCTATGTCCTTGCCCACATTCCCAAAAACCGCCACGGGGCGGGCGATTTGTTATGGACACAATGCGGAATCGTTTCGCTTTATGGTGGACCCCATTTTGGAAACCGCTGCGGAACGGGTGTCGGCAATGGGATATGGTGTTGCCATTAACCCCTTAAACCCCAGCGAAGGGGGTATTAGCCGATATTTTTCCCAACGGTTTGCACAGGTAACCAACCCCCCCCTTGATTCGATTCGTGAAGCGGATGGTATGACCACCCGTGTGGTATTGGGGGCAAAGCCCGGGTTCAGTCAAAATACCAAACAAATACTTTTGGATACCCCTATTTTGTCCCCTTATGATATGGGGAAAATCCGCACCCAATCCCATGTCCATGTGGATGAAATGACCTTATCATTTATCCACGATACGGACGATACAGTAAATGCGAAAAATCTGCAATCCGCCCTAGAAACCCTTGCCAAGCAGGCGGTGAATTTTGCCAAAAACAACGGTATTATCATTGCATCTGATAGTATTCTCAGCCCTGACCAAGCCCCGATTCCCATAACCTTAGCAGTGGCGGCAATAAACAAGGAACTGATCGATGTGGGGTTGCGATTTAATACCTCATTGATTATCGAAACGGGGCAAGTGTTATCATCGCACGATATGGCGACCACCCTTGGATTTGGGGCATCTGCTGTGTTCCCCACAATCGTATATGAACGGGCATATCAACTGTTTCCCAATGATATCAAAGGGGCGTTAAAACGATACCGCAAAGGCTGTGAAAAAGCATTGATGAAAACTATGGGTAAATTTGGCTTGTGTACGGTGGAAAGTTACACAGGGGGGGAATTTTTCGAAGGCAATTTTCTCGATACCAAAAACGACCCTATTTTAAAATATTACTTCCCCAATATCGACAGCCCATTGGGGGGGGTGGGATTTGTGCATATTGCCCGTAATTATCGGGATTGGTTTACATATGGGGCAACGGACCCAGAACACATGCCCAGCCTGGGGTTATTTAAGGAAAAATCTGATGGGGCGGGACATTCTTATGGGGTGAATGCCACCAAAGAATTTGTTGCCATTGCCGACAAAGATGTGGTATACGCCAAACATGCCCCCGCCATTCCCAAAGGGACTTGGATTTTGGACGAACATTTGGCAATTGCCGAAGACATAGCATCATATACCCATGGAAAACCCACGGAATATTTGGATTTTGGATATACACCCTTGGATCCAAAATTTATCGATACTTTTACCATTACAGAAGATTATCGCACATTTTCCTCAAACATTATGCAGGAACGGCAACACCGCCCCGTGGCACTGCGCGATATATTGGGCTTTCCTGTGGATATTGCCAGTTGTCAAACAAAAACAGAATTTAGCGATATTTTAAAATCTGTTATTTGGGACAGCACCCCCCACGCCACACTTCGACATATCCCCGCTTCGGACGATGCAGATACAGGGCGGTATCAAAATTTTGTTCGTGCTGTACACGCTGTATTTGGCGATAAAGCGGAAGCATTCTTACATAAAGTACAACACGCCCCCGCCCCTGTTGACATTGCTATGGTGCAACCCGCATCTGAAATCACCCCCACTTTTGCCAGTGGTGCCATGTCATTTGGGGCATTAAACCGCAACGCCCACGAAGCGGTGGCATTGGGTACCAATTTGGTATATGGGGCGTCAAACTGTGGCGAAGGGGGGGAACAATACAGCCGATATAACACGCCTAAGTCATCTGCGGTAAAACAAATTGCCTCTGGTCGGTTTGGTGTTTGGGCGGGGTATTTTGCCGACCCTAATATAAAAGAAATTGAAATTAAATTGGCACAAGGGGCAAAACCGGGCGAAGGGGGACAATTACCGGGCAAAAAGGTAACAGTGGAAATCGCTTCCATGCGGGGGGGTACCCCCATGGTCGAATTGGTCAGCCCCCCACCGCACCATGATACATATTCGATTGAGGACTTGGCACAACTGATTCACGATGCCCACGCCGCCCGGGTCAAGGTGATTGTCAAATTGGTATCGTCTGAGGGTATTGGCACCATTGCCATTGGCGTTGCCAAGGCGGGGGCGGATATTATCAACATTGCCGGCAACACGGGCGGTACAGGTGCCGCCCAAGTCACCAGCCTTAAAAACGCAGGACGGGCGGCGGAAATCGGTATTGCTGAGGTGCACCAAGCCCTGTGTGATGCGGGATTACGCAACAAAGTCATTTTACGCAACTCTGGGGCATTACAAAATGGATACGATGTGATAAAAGCCTGTATCCTTGGTGCCGACAGCTACGAATTTGGTACCACCGCCCTTATGATGATTGGCTGTGTTATGGCGAAAAACTGTAATGTAAAATGCCCCGCAGGGCTGACCACCGACCCAGAAATCTTTGCCGGTGATGGGCGGGCGTTGGCACAATATCTGTTAAACATGGCACACGAAGTACGGGAAATTTTGGCATACTTAGGGTTTACCAGCCTGTTACAAATTCGGGGTAGAACCGATTTGTTACACTTATTACATCACCAAGATTTAACGGGATTTATCGATTGTCAGGCATTATTAACCCCTGTTGTGGAACAAGTCCCCACGAAACCAAAATATGTACAACCCTGTTTTGCCAAAGACGATAGGATAATCGATGCTGTAAAACAAACCATCAAAGATGGTGTACCTGCTATGTTCGATTATGGCAATTTAGACTGTTGTCATAAATCCGTGGGGGCACAAACCGCCATTGACATCGAACGGTTGTTATCTTGGCAAATGACCCCACAACAGCGGAAAACATCGGCGGTTATCACCACCAATGGCAAACGCCCTGTTTTAAAGCCTGATACAATTACCATTACCTCCGCAGAATCGGCGGGACAATCCTTTGGGGCATTTACCACTACGGGGATGAAATTGGTTCACACCGGCATTTGTAACGATGGGGTGGGTAAATCCATGTGTGGTGGCACAATTGTTGTCAAAAATCCGGGATCCAGCACCGCAAAATCCGCGGCAAACCACATACAAAACACCCTTGTTGGAAACTTTGCCTTATTTGGGGCAACGGGGGGCAAGGTATTTGTGAATGGGGCGGGGGGGGATCGATTCGCCGTACGCAACACCGGGGCATTGGCGGTTGTCGAAGGGGTTGGTGATTTTGGCTGTGAATACATGGTCAATGGCACGGTAATGAACTTGGGCGATTTTGGTAAAGGCTTTGGCAATGGTATGAGCGGCGGAAACGCATATCAATACGATCCCCATGGTGATTTGGAAATTTTACATTCCAAGGACAGCGTATCGATTGTACGGTTAAATAATGGCGATGCCCAAACCACATATCACATACCGATTGTCCACGATATTTTACAGCAACATGTGGCACAAACAGGATCACCCCTTGCCCGCAAAATTTTGGCGGATTGGGACAATCAAATGGGGAACTTTTTTGTGGTAAACCCCATCGCCATTACACAAATCCAGTGTCCGGATTATTTGGCAACCCATTCACCGGCAAAAGTCATCACAGAAGAATTATTAAAAGATTATGCCATTTCATCCATCCGGGCGATTAAGCGGTCGTATACAAACAACAATGCCATTTTGGACGGGACAATCCCCGAATCATCCCATACTGCCGAAGGGGTCGATTTATTGGTACAATTTGGCATTATGTCATTTGCCAAAAAGCGGGCGATAAAAACCCTTGAACGGATTGGGGCAACCGTCGATTCGTACATGATAAATATCACCACCAAAAAACTTATTATTACCGAAGACAAAGACATTATCAGCGATTGTATCAATGCCTTAAAATCCGATTTAAATGCCGTACCACACGAAGTATTAGGGGCATGGCTCAGCCAAAAACGCATCCAAGATTATACGGATTCATTGAATGGCCGTGATACCACAGAAATTTACAATATGGGGATGGTCGAATGGGTAAAATATACCACCGCCCGTAACATGTTGGTTATTCAACAACACGGCACCCTAAGACACCGCATTCGACAAGCATTTATTAAAAATCTTGTAAAATCTGTGCCTATCGATACAATGAAAATGGATAATGACAATTGGCAATACCGCACAACTCAGGTAAGTTAAATGGATATCAATATCGAAGCAATCGCCAGCGATTCCCCCATCAGCCCTGCACAATCCGCATGGATTGGCGGATACTTTGCCGGCATGCAGGATGCCATGGCATCGATGGTACACACGGGGCAAACCCAACACCACCCGTTGTTCGTATTATATGGGTCACAAACGGGCAATGCAGAATCCTTTGCCCAAGATTTTGCCACAATGGCAAATGGCGAATGTATCGATATGGCGGATGTGGAACCCGAAGATTTTGCCACATATAAAAATATTGTGATTATCACCAGCACTTATGGGGATGGCGAACATCCCGATAATGGACAAATCCTGTGGGATGCTGTACAACACATCGACACCATAAACTGTAATTATGCCATTATCGGACTGGGCGATACAGCATATGATTTATTTTGTAAATCTGCCGAAGACTGGGACCAATATTTTGCAGGACGGGGGGCAAAACGATTGCAGGATACGATCAAATTAGATGTGGATTTTGCCGACTTCCAAGACGATATTATGGCAAAAACCAAAACCACCTTTGATATGGTGCGTGGCAATCTGGTGGCAAATACCCATAAAAATGCAAAAGTTGCTGTGTTATTTGCATCGCAAACAGGCAACGCACAAGCGTTCGCCGAAGACTTGGCGGAGGCAATGCAAACGGATGTATACGACATGGCGGATGTGGAACCCGAAGATTTTACCACATATCAAAATATCGCTATTGTTACCAGCACCTATGGGGATGGGGAACATCCCGATAATGGGCAACTGTTATGGGATGCGGTGCAAGGCATTGATACAATGGCGTGTAACTTTGCGGTAATTGGGCTGGGCGATACGGCATATGATGAATTTTGTAAATCCGCCGCCGATTGGGAAAAATTCTTAACCGCCAAGGGGGGTACAAAAATTCTTGACACGGTACAACTAGATGTGGATTTTACCGATTTTCAAGAGGACATTATCAAAAAAACCAAAACCGCCTTTGCCACTGTTGCGGGGGGATCGGTGGGGACAAATGCAGCACCCACCACCAACACATCAGCATTTAAGCACAAATCAAAATATACCCGTGCCAATCCGTATAGGGGGGAATTTTTAACACATACTTTATTATCCAGCCCCGAATCGTCAAAGCGGGTATATCATTTCGAATTTGAGGTCGACGACCCGGATATGGCATACGAAGTGGGCGATGCACTGGGTGTTATTCCCATAAACAGTGACGATTTGGTACAAAACATTATATCCGCTGGGGGATTTGATGGCAATAAAGACATCGATGGCACATCGTTTTATGACATTTTAAAAACAGAACGGGAAATTCGCTTACCCAATCGGGATTTTATCGCTTTGGTAGCACAAAATTGCCAAGATTCCACATTACAAAACTTGCTAAGCGACAAATGTGCCATGGACGATTGGCTATGGGGCCGTGAAACCGTCGACATGTTACAACAATTCGATCACAAACTAAGCGAAGAAGATTTTATCAGCGTTATAAAACCCCTCCAACACCGCTTGTATTCCATATCTTCCTCCCCCAAAACCCACCCCGGCGAAGTGCATTTAACGGTGGGGGCGGTCGAATATAATTTTAACCAACGGCAATGCCAAGGGGTGGCATCTTGTTTTTTGGCAAATCGTTTAAACATTGGCGATCCAGTGGGGCTGTTTATACATGGCAACAAGGCATTTTCTGTGCCTGAGAATGGCGATACCCCGATTATCATGGTTGGTCCCGGCACAGGTATTGCCCCATTTCGGGCATTTTTGGAAGAACGCCTTGCCACCAACGCCACGGGCGATAATTGGCTGTTCTTTGGCGATCGCACGCAGGCAAACGATTTTTTGTATGGTGACACCCTAAGTGCATGGGAAAATCAGGGAAAAGTCCGTTTGTCATTGGCATGGTCCCGTGACCCACATATAAAAAAGATGTATGTACAACACCTTATGTTACAACAGGGCGACGATATTTTTAATCAACTCGAAAAAGGGGCATATTTTTATATCTGTGGCGATGCATCCCGCATGGCAAAAGATGTGGATGCAGCCCTGTTGGAAATTGTATCGACCCACGGTGCCATGTCCATTGACAAAGCCACCACATACATAAACGACCTGAAAAAAAATAAACGCTATGTACGGGATGTATATTAAAGTATCATAAGGCTACTTGCTGTTCTTGAATAATATATAATACGCCCCTGTTCCCCCATGTTCGGGGCGGGCGAAGAAGATGGTTAATACATGGGGTTTAAATGAACCATTGTTTATCCATTTGGGTACGGCATTTTTTAAAATGCCCTTGCCTTTGCCGGTGATAATTTTTACCATGCGGTGTTTTCTGCATAAAGCCTCTGTTAAAAATATTTGCATTTTGTGATACGCTTGGTGTTGCGTACATCCATGTAAGTCGAGCACCGAATCAATGGCAATATTGCCTGATTTTAAGCGACGGGCATGGGAACGATTGATACGGCTTGTATCCCCAACCCTCAGATCATGTGCATATATACCCACATCGAGCGTATCACACAAAGGGATAGGGCGATATTGTAATAATTTTTTAAATTCTGTTACAGATACACCCTGTTTTGTCGATGCTTGGGGCGGTGGGGCTGTAACTGTATGGGGATTATTCCTCTGTACCACTTTATGTATTTTATTGTTTTTCAATGGCTTAATGGTGCGTTTCACCTGTGCCCAAGGACTTTCGTCCGGGGATTTTTGCGTATGTTTGTTATGCCCATCATTTTGTTTGCCCATAAAACCTGTTTCCCTTTGATTTTTATAGTGGTTTCATGATAGTATAACAAAGATTGACAACAAAAGGGATTATAAAATGACAACAGCCGACACACAACCATCAAAAAACTTTACCATTATCGATCAATATATCAAAGATTTATCAGTGGAAAATTTTTTGACACCACAACAAATGATTGACAAAGATATAAATCCCAATGGGGAAATTGCCTTGGGCATAACCTCAGAAAAAATTACCGATACTGTACATCAAGTGCATTTAAATGTTACCGTTACCGCCAAGGATACACCCACCAAGGATACCAATAACGCCAAAACCTTGTATATCATCGAAGTTGATTATATGGGGCTTGCCCATATCGAAGGCTTTGACGAAGAAGTACCCATCCTTATTGGTGTGGAAGTCCCCCGTATTATTTTCCCATTTGTGCGGCACATTATCGCATCTGTGACCACGCAAGCGGGGTTTCCAACCCTGATGTTAAAACCCATTGACTTCTTGTCTTTATTTATGGAACAACAAACGGCAGAAACCGAACAACACAGCATACAATAACAAAGGATACACCCCCCATGGGATTATTAGGCACATACGCACGACACGACATAGACTTGGTAAAAGGCGAAGGTCCTTATGTATATGACATACACGGCAAAAAATATCTCGATTTTTGTTCGGGCATTGCCGTAAACGCTTTGGGGCATTGCCATCCGGATTTGGTACAAACAATTCAGCAACAATCCCAAAAATTATGGCATACCAGCAATGTATTTACATCTTCACAGGCGGAATTAGCCGCCGACACCCTGTGTCGTACCACAGACTTTGCCAAGCATGTATTTTTTTGTAATTCTGGGGCGGAGGCGTTGGAAGGCACCATTAAAACCATCCGTAAATACTGGCATGACAAAGGCAAACCCCATAAAAACCGCATTATCACCATGAGTGGTGCATTTCACGGTCGTACGATTGCAACTATTTCCGCCGCTGGTAAAGGCACAGAAGGCTTTGCCCCCCTATTAGATGGCTTTGACCATGGAGTGTTTAATGATATAAATAGCGTAAAAGCCCTGATCAATGAAAATACAGCCGCTATTTTATTGGAACCCATACAAGGCGAAGGGGGTGTGGTGGTGGGTACGCCTGCATTTATACAAGGAATCGAACACCTTACCCGCACAAATGGTCTTATCCTTGCCCTTGACGAAGTACAAGCTGGGGCGGGGCGCACAGGGTACATGTGGTCGCACCAAGCATATGGCATTACCCCGGACATTATGGCGGTTGCAAAAGGCATTGGGGGGGGGTTTCCCGTCGGGGCATTTGTCATGAACGATGCCTTGGCTCAGGGTATGACTGCTGGTACACACGGATCCACCTATGGGGGCAATCCGATGGCAGTAGCCATTGTATTAACCCTGTTAAAACACCTTAGCAACAAGGCATTTTTACAACATGTTATGGACACAGGGACATATTTTAAACAGCAACTGACAAAGGTATCAAATCGATATTCCATACGACAAAAAGGGTTGTTTATCGGATTGCAATTTGACGCTTCGATGGACAATGCACATATATTTCAATCGCTAGCACAACATGGATTGTTAACGGTACGGGGGGCGGATAATACGGTACGGCTATTACCGCCATTAAATATTACCACCACCCATGTGGATGAAGCCATTGAAAAACTCCACATTGTGTTAAAAGAAATGGCATAAATATGCAAAACAAGCGGAATTTAAACAAACGGGATTTTATCGACATATCATTGCTCAGCAAAGATGCGGTAAAAACCATTCTTGATTTGGGGCATTTGTTAAAACGGCGAAAAATGGAAATTACCCGCCCGCTGGACAATAAAACCCTGATTAGCATATTCGAAAAAACATCGACCCGTACCCGCATTTCATTCGAAGTGGGGATTCAACAAATGGGCGGGCACAGTGTGGTTATCACCCACCAAGACAGCCAACTGGGCAAGGGCGAAACCGTCGAAGACACCGCCCGTGTATTGTCCCGATATGGGGATATTATTATGGCACGTACACATACACATGATATGGTCGAAACCTTGGCAAAACATGCAACGGTACCGGTCATAAATGGCTTGTCCAATTATTCCCACCCCTGTCAAATTATGGCGGATATTATGACCTATGAAGAACACCTTGGGTCGATTAAAGGGGCAACCATTGCATGGGTGGGCGATGGTAACAATGTGTGCCACAGCTGGATTCACGCTGCCGAAAAATTACATTTCCACTTAAAAATCGCCTCCCCTCCCGCATATAGACCCAGCCCAAATACAGTGCAAGGGGCGGGGCAACATGTAAGCCTTAGCAAAACGGTACAACATGCGGTAACAGGGGCGGACTGTGTTATCACCGATACTTGGGTATCGATGGGCGATGAAGATATCGATAACAAGGTAAAAATCCTACGCCCATATCAAGTTACCACAAATATTATGCGATTGGCAAAAAAGCATGCCATTTTTATGCACTGTTTGCCCGCATATCGGGGTAATGAAATGACCGCAGAAGTCATTGATGGTCCACAATCCGTCGTCTTTGACGCCGCAGAAAATCGCTTACACGCACAAAAAGCCATTATGGTATGGTGCTGTCAAGCAGAACACAATATATAATAAAAATGGGAGCATACCATGTGTAAACACACCTATCCTTTAAATGATTTACTCAACAACAACAAAAATTGGGTTGCCAGCCAATTACAATCGGATCCTGATTTTTTTACTCAGCTGGCATCGACCCACGCCCCCAAATATTTGTGGATTGGCTGTTCAGATGCCCGTGTGCCGGCAAACACGATTGTCGGGCTGCCCGCAGGCGAAGTATTTGTACATCGTAATGTGGGCAATGTGGTTGCCCATTCGGATATGAATGTACAAGCGGTTATCACCTATGCGGTGCGGTTTTTAAAGGTAAAACATATTATTGTAACCGGGCATTATGACTGTGGGGCGGTCAAGGCAACACTGGGCGGTAAACGAAATGGCAAAATGGAACCTTGGTTATACCACTTGCGTAGCGTTATTCGTGAAAATAATGATACATTGGCCCCCTTAGATGGCACGCAACAAATAAACGCCTTATGTGAATTAAATGTAAAAACACAAGCCCGCCATGTGGCGGAATCCTCGGCAGTGGTCGAAGCGTGGCAAGACGGCCAACAGGTAACAGTACATGGTTGGATTTATTCTGTAACCGACGGTTTGATTAAAAATCTAGACTGTACCCTGTGTTGTGCGGACGATGTACGGGCATTGGAACGCAGCAGTATTTTACAAAAAATGTAATCCTTATGTCCGCAAACGATCAAGTATTACCGTTTACCATCGATGATTCCCCCCTTAGCGGTCGTATCGTACGATTGCATCACTCGATCGATGCTATTTTAACACGGCATCACTATCCCCATGCCGTGTCTGTATTGTTGGGACAATTTATGACACTAGGGGTCAGCCTTGCCACCGCCCTAAAATTCGACGGTGTATGTACCCTCGAAGCCCGGGGAAATGGGGTTGTTCCCTTCTTGGTTGCCGACATCACCGCTCAGGGGGCGATTCGAGGATACGCCCATATCGATTCAAACAAACATATACCCGATTACAGCTGTATTCAAGATACATTGGTTTATGCCTTAATGGGCACGGGGCATATGATATTTACCGTCGATCAGATGGGTACCAACGCACGCTACCAAGGCATCATCGAATTAAACCAACACTCTTGGGAACACTGTATGGAACAATACTTTGAAAAATCGATGCAATTCAAATCTGTATTGCGGGTGGCATGTGCCAAATACCCACACGGATGGATAAGTGGCTGTATAACGATTCAAAAACTGCCCGAACAATCGCAAAAAACCGATACGGAAACAGAAAACGAATATTGGAATGGGGCGGTTATTTTATTACAATCCGTCACAGATGCGGAACTGACCGACACCACCATATGCCCCAAAGTCCTCTTAACCCGCCTGTATCACGCACACCCTGTACGCATATATCCGCCCCTGTTATTACACGATACCTGCCGTTGTAACCGTCAAAAGATGCACAATACCCTTGCCCAAATTCCCGAAAAGGAACGGGGGGAATTGTTAAATGCCGATGGGCAGATATGCGTACATTGTGAATATTGTGCCACCACACAAAATTTTTCCCCCGCAGATATTACATTACAACACATGTAATTTTTCCCCGTAATTTTTCCCTGTGCAAGTTGCGGGAAAAAACATACAAACAAAAAACATATAAAGGAAATATACTTATGCACCATACGCTTTTTAAAATATTACATATCACTGTATTAGGATACATATGGTATGCCCCCTTCGCCCCTGCCCAAAATACCACTTCCCATGTCCAATGGCATGTATCGTTATGGGGACAAAAACGGGCATTTACCGAACATGTGGAAAAATTGGCCACATTGATACAACAAAAATCTCAGGGTACATTTACTTTAAAATTGCAATATGGGGAAATATTATCAAAAGCACGGGAAAATCTGGATGGAATTGCTTTTGGGGCATTTGAAATGGCACAAACATGTATGGTATATCATCCTGATAAAATCCCTACGTTATCCGTAACCGCATTACCGGGGGTGGTGAAAAATACCGATTTACCCCATATCAGTGCCATATATCACCGCATCCACCAACACCCACAAATTAAAAAAGAATTCGCCAACTGGCATGCCAAAATTTTAATGCCCACACCTGTTCCCGCCTCAAACTTAATCGGCACGGGCAAAGCCCCGACCACCTTACAACACTTCAAAGGCATGCGGGTTCGTACGGGCGGACCGATGGCGGACATTATTCGACAACTGGGGGGCAATGCGATGATGTTTTCCGCATCGGAAACCTATACGGCCCTTGACACAAAAGTTGTCGATGCGGTGGCATTTCCCCCACACGCACACCTTGCCTTTGATACGATAAATTTGGGCGATTGGCGGACAGAAAATTTGGGATTTATAACCGGGGATTGTCCCATAATCATCAATCAAGATGCATATGATGCCCTGTCCCCCGCCCATCAACAGATTTTAACCACTTCTGTACCCGAAGCATTGACACATTATTTTAAAACCTATGCCACATACACGCAACAATTTTTACATGCCAGCAAACACATGCAGGTCATTACCTATACGGAGGATGACCAAGCAGAAATAAAAAAACTGACCCAGCGGATTCGGCAACAATGGGTGGCGGATATGCAAAAAAAAGGTATTGACGGACAACATATTCTTGACACCATCACAAAATGATACAGTTTTGAATCCCCTTTAAAATGTAACCGTCAGGAAATTTTTTATAAACGCATATATACTGCCCTTGCCATAGGGAATCGCAACCTGCATCGGGGTATCGGGGGATATAAACATATTTTTTGCATATATATGTGAATCCAACACATGTATCACAACCGCCACTTCCCCATCTGCGTTGGTATCATTTTTGATAATGTCCGATACAACCCCACGCATACGCACATTTCCCCCATAATATATGGGTATGTGCCTGTTGCTATCATCACCCCCCAAACGATCGAAAAAGGTATCGAAAAGCATATCCGCAGGTACATAAATTTTTACGGCCACTGGGGCATCAATCGGGAATATAAACGCCGCAGAGGCGGATACCATATGCCCATCCGCAATATGCCATAAGGTTTGGCATGCTGTCTGACATGCGGTTTGATATATAATCACCCCATTTATGGGGGCTCGTACAACCCTAGTTTTAAATACCGGCTGCATAATAAGAGTGTCAAATACTTTTTGCCGTGTAACATGGGCAGTATCCTTTAAATACGCCACATGGGTTTCGGCAACTGTATCAACATACTGTTGTATTTTCCATATATTCTTTATATACGCCCCTTCATAATATGCGATTATCCGCTGTTCATATATGGTTTTTGGATGTAAAAATAAGGGCATTTTATCATACAACAAGGCATCAAATAAAATATCTTGGTTTATATCATAAAATGTGTGCAGGGCGGCAACATCCGGCGATACATCGACTTTTACAGAAAACAGGGCTTGATTTTGGGCAACCATATGGTTCGATGGGGCAAATATAGTATCCATTTTTATGGGATGCACTTGCCCCCCCCTGTGGGTAGGGGAATCCGTGGACTTCAATATCTGTATCGGGGGGACATCCAAATATGTGGTACCTGTGAGGTACATATACCATGGAAATTGCCATACAAATACCGCATACACCCCCACCGCTACACTGCCCAGTATACCGCCCCAATATATCGTCTTGCTCCATGTCCATGACCACATGTACGCACCATACCATAAAATATAAAAGTTTGCAAAGTACGATATATTATAGTATCCTACCCACACAATAGGGTATAAACACTGTTAAAGAAACACTATGGCACATATATCTGAGGCAAATATATATGATGTAATTGTAATTGGGGGGGGGCATGCGGGCTGTGATGCGGCAACCGCCGCCGCCCGTATGGGGGCGAACACTTTATTATTGACCAATGGCAAACACTATATCGGCGTTATGTCTTGCAATCCCGCCATTGGGGGGCTGGGCAAAGGGCATTTAGTCAAAGAAATTGATGCCTTCGATGGTGTCATGGGCCGTGTTACGGACAAAGCCGGCATCCAATACCGTATGCTAAATGCCTCCAAAGGTCCCGCTGTATGGGGGCCCCGTACACAAGCGGACCGGGCGTTATATAAATCCGCCATGCAGGATGTTATTTTTAACTATCCCAACCTGACTGTTGCCGATGGCTTAGCATCGGAAATTTTATACAATTCTGATGCCAAAGTGATGGGAATACAGACGCAAAATAACGACTCCTATAGGTGTGGGGCGGTGGTCGTAACCACCGGTACTTTTTTAAATGGTAAAATCTTTATGGGGGATGAATCTTGGGATGCGGGTCGTATGGGCGAAGCCCCCGCCAAAAACCTGTCTGCCTGTTTACAAAATATGGGCTTTAAAATGGGGCGGTTAAAAACCGGTACCCCCGCCCGCTTGGTGGAACAGTCCCTTAATACAAATGGTCTGGATATTCAACGCCCCGACCCAACGCCTGTGCCATTTTCGTATTTAACCCCCCGTATAACCCTTCCACAGATTCCCTGTTTTATTGCCTATACCAATGCAACATCGCATCAAATTATTCGGGATAATTTACATCGATCGGCGATGTATTCGGGACATATAAAAGGCATAGGTCCCAGGTACTGCCCATCGATTGAAGATAAAATTGTCCGCTTTGCCGACAAACAGCACCACCAAATATTTTTGGAACCCGAAGGCTTAAACGACAATACCATATATCCCAATGGCATGTCGATGTCCATGCCCCGCCCTATTCAGGATGCGTTTTATAGGTCGATTACAGGGTTGGAAAATGTACAGATTAAACAATACGCCTATGCCATCGAATACGATTATATCGACCCAAGACAATTAAAGCCCACACTCGAAGCAAAAAAAGTTACCGGGCTGTTTATGGCGGGGCAAATTAATGGCACAACCGGATACGAAGAAGCCGCCGCCCAAGGGCTTATCGCCGGCATTAACGCCGCCCTTGTTGCGGGCGATAGCTCCCATACATTTACCATTTCCCGTACAGATGCATATATGGGGGTTATGATTGATGATTTAATTACCCGTGGCACCAACGAACCCTATCGCATGTTTACCAGCCGGGCGGAATACCGTTTGCGGTTACGCCAAGACAATGCGGATCAAAGGCTAACCGACATTGGCATCGATATTGGCGTGGTCGGCAACACCAGAAAACAGGCATGGCACAAAAAAAAGGCACAACTAAACGCCGTAAAAAACCGCCTGCACACATTAAAAGCCAGCCCCAATCATTTGCAACACTTCGGCATCACTATTAACAAGGATGGCAAAGTTCGCACCGCCTTTGACATACTAGGATTACCCAATATTTCCTTTGACAATCTGTGTCGTGTATGGGCGGAGCTAAACGATATATCCCCCAGCATGCGTCAAAATATGGAAATAGATGCCTTATACAAGGGATATATGGTACGCATGGAACAAGATATTTCCGCCTTTAAAAAAGATGAAAATTTACGCTTGCCGGCACACTTGCAATACCAAAATATTGGCGGTCTGTCATCCGAATCCATCGATAAATTAAGCCAAGCCCAACCACCAACACTAGGTGCCGCCAGCCGTATCCCGGGCATTACGCCCGCTGCACTAATAACCATATTACATTATGTACGCAAAATGCAGGATGCCCAACCACATACATCATAATACATACCCACACATAGGATTCATTTATGTATACTCCGCACAATTTACATACTATATTGCCCCTGCATCCCCATAGTATGGAAAAATTACAGGCGTTCGTACATATGATTATCAAATGGCAAAAGGCGGTAAATCTGGTATCAAAACACACCATACCCCAGATTTGGCACCGCCACATCGCCGACAGCATACAAATATATCCCCATTTTCCCAAAACTTGTAAAACTATTGCTGATTTGGGCAGTGGGGCGGGATTACCCGGGATTGTTTTGGCAATCTTGGCACAAGACCCACATATGGGGCGTCGCATCCACATCACCCTGATCGAATCGGACAAAAAGAAATCCCTATTTTTACAGCACTGTGTACGGGAATTGGGAATATCCGCATCGGTTATAAACGCCCGTATCGAACATATCGTCCCCCTACATTTTGATAGTGTTACTGCACGGGCATTATGCAATATCACTTTATTATGTGATTTTATGGCACACCTGCAATGCCCACAAGGAATTTTCCTAAAAGGACAATCCGTCGACCAAGACATCAAACAAGCCGAATCAAAGCACCGATTCGTTGTGCAAAAAACCGAATCACTGACACAAAACGATTCTTTTATCGTATCGATTCGTTTAATACCGCCCCCATAAAACATACACCAACACACACAAAATATACCAGTGTTTCACATGAAACATAGGGTATTATGATAATATCAAAAACAAAAATATAAAGTTTCACATGAAACATTTTTTTTTGATATTTTTTTATTGTTATATATCTTTTTTTTTGATATATTTAATATAATATATATACATGATAACATATGGGGACAAAATGACTGCACAAACTGCACAGGTATTTGCATTTGCCAATCACAAAGGGGGGGTTGGAAAAACAACAACAGCGGTAAACTTAGCCGCCGCCCTTGCCGTGTGTAACAAAAAAATCTTATTGGTCGATCTGGATTCACAGGGCAATGCATCGACTGGTTTGGGGGTACAAGACCGCCAAAATATTATCGGTGCACACGATTTACTATTACATACAAGCGATTATGATGATGCCCACATCGACACAGAAATTGAAAATGTATCAATTATTCCCGCCAGCCTCGATCTGGCAACATCAGAAGTCACTTTATCAAATGTGACCGACCCGGAACAAAACCTTAAAAAATCCTTATCTCCCTATTTACATATGTACGATTATATATTGTTGGATTGCCCCCCCAATTTGGGCATTATTACCTTAAATGCACTGGTGGCATCAAACCGTGTGATTGTACCATTACAAGCGGAATTTTATGCACTCGAAGGGTTAACACACATATTGGGTACCATACGGCGGGTACAGGATAATATCAATCCGGACCTACGGTTGGGGGGCGTATTAATTACCATGTATAACCGCCGCAACAATCTATGTTTACATGTGGACAAAGATGTGCGTAATCATTTAGGCAATATGGTTTTTAAAACAACAATTCCCCGTAATATTCGTGTGGCAGAAGCCCCCTCTTATGGCATGCCTGTATTGTTTTACGACCCCACCTGTATCGGGGCACAGGCATATGCGGAACTTGCCATTGAATTTACCCAAAAATTTTCATAACACCCTATTTAAGGACAATACCCCATGGTTAAAGCAAAGAAAAAAAGAAAAAAACCCCAAAATGGATTGGGACGGGGTCTAGATTCGCTTATTGGCACCCCCCATTTTGACACCCTTAAAAATAATATAGTAGATGTGGAAATACAAAACCTGCGGACGGGGATTGGACAACCCCGTAAAAACTTTAACGAATCGAATTTACAGGAACTTGCCGAATCGATTCGGGAAACAGGGGTGATACAACCATTATTGGTTCGGGATACGGATGGCACACATACCACCTATGAAATTATCGCTGGGGAACGCAGGTATCGGGCGGCAAAAATAGTGTCTCTACAAACCTTACCTTGTATTGTGATGAAAATTGACGATACCACCGCCCACGAAGTGGCACTGATTGAAAACATCCAACGGGAAGATCTGAATCCTATGGAAGAAGCGCTTGGGTATCAAAAGATTATTGATACTTTCGGCTATACCCAAGACCAAATGGCACAAAAGGTCGGCAAATCCCGTTCCCATATTGCCAATGTATTGCGGTTATTAAACCTGCCCCAACAAGTACAACATCACATCAGCGATGGCAATATCAGTTTAGGACACGCCAAAGTATTGGTGGGTGTCGAAAACGCCCCCTCCCTTGCCAAAAAAATTATCGACGAAAATATGAATGTCCGGGAAACAGAAAAATATGTAAAAAAATTAAAAAGAAAAACCCCCTTAAAACCATCCCCCGCCATCGACGGTGACATACACACCCTAAAAAAAACACAAGAACAATTATTAAGCCAATTATATAAACGATCCGTCGCCATCAAAATCAATGCCAAAGGGGCGGGCAAAATTACCTTGTCATTTAACAACAAGCATGATCTCAATGCCTTATTAGAAATGCTTGCCAACATGCGGGAGGCATAACCCCTATATATAAAACACAAAAACCATCTGGCGATGTTCTTTTATCCCTATATACCCCCTTTCTAAGTAATTCCCATTTCACAGGGCAACTTATGATATTACAAATAACAGTGTCTATTAAATGCTTAGTCACAGATGTACTATAATATGAAAATTCACATTCCAAATCCGCATCCTGTACAGGAAATTTTCACCCATATGCACACCGCAGGATATGACATCCGTATCGTTGGCGGATATGTGCGCGATAGGATACTGCATATGGAATCGGGTGCAGACAACACAGATATAAACACTATAGATATAGATTTGGCAACCCCCGCCACACCCGAAACCGTACACCAGATTTTTACCGATTCGGGGTACAAAGTCCTACCGATTGGGATAAAGCATGGTACGGTACAAGTGGTTATGCCCATTTCCAAAACAGATAATGATACATACAAAATATTTGAAATAACCACCCTGCGACAGGATATACAAACGGATGGACGGCATGCGGTGGTACGCTTTACCCATGATTGGGCAACCGATGCCCAGCGGCGGGATTTCACCATCAACAGCTTATACGCAGATATACATGGCACTGTATATGATTATTGTGGTGGTGTTCAAGATATATGGGATAAAAAAATCCGTTTTATTGGCAACGCCAAAACCCGCATTAAAGAAGATGCACTAAGGATTTTGCGGTTTTGGCGATTTGTTGTAAAAACCGGTTGGAATTATGATACTTCTGTGTTACAGATTTTTCAAGATATGGCACCGCATATACGCCATATATCCTATGACCGTATACGGGATGAAATGATAAAGATGCTGTTATACGCACATGATCCTTGCCCTGCCCTGTGGGGTATGTATAATTGTGGGGTTATCGCACGGATTGTACCATTTGCGGTACCAAGTTCCTTGCCACTGATGACCGAACAAGTGGCCACCAGCACCGATATATACGCCAAAATAATCGCCCTGTGCAATGGCAATGCCACCCATATAAAGACCTTAGGGGATGTATGGGGGATGAGCAATGCCCAAAAACGCCATTTACAACATACGATTACCATATATAACAATCCGGCATTTGTACCGCCCATGGTATATAAGTTTTTATATTATTATGGATACGATACCGTATACAGTGCGGGCATATTAAAAAATACACAATTAATAGATTCGATAAAAGCCCACACCCCATATAAAAAACCCTTATTCCCTGTATCAGGCAGCGACCTTATTCAAATGGGCATTCCCCAAGGGGCAAAATTAGGGGGTATGTTAAAGTTTCTCGAATCATGGTGGGTGGATCAAAAATGTACACCGAAAAAACAAGACTGTTTAATAATGGCGTTACGGCTCAGAAAATAAAAATCTTCCAAAAAAGAAACCCCCATTATAAGAATGAGGGTAAGTTTTGAAGTATCTAAGTAGTCATATCTAATATTCATGCTACACACATAAACATTACATATTACACTCAGGAATAATAGTACCATTGTTACTATCAATCCTAACTGCTTGCAACAGCAATATAGTATAATATGGGGAACATGTGCTTTGTGATTCCGCAAACGGATATATTTTTTACATGTACATACATATGGGGCTTATAAAAATGCGTTAAATATCCCCTATAATCGTTATTAACACCATATTTCATTCACGCTTCGCAAACAACATACCATAATTGAACCATTATACATATTAAAATGAACAACATGTCCATAAAACATCCCTGTACAATATATACAATGCCAGTTATAAAATTACCTTATTTTAAAATAAAAATCTTTTAAAACAAAAGGTTAAGAAATTTTATAAAAAAATATGGAAAATGTAACATTTTTGTAACATTTATTTGTTAATATGCATAAAGTTAAAAGTTCAAAACTATGTTTATTATGTAAGGGAGCAATATGGAATGAAAAATTTTTTGACTGGTATACTGACAATGGCTATTTTCACGCTAACTATGTCTTCTGCTTATGCGGAGCGGGTAATTAAAATTGTGGGTTCTTCCACAGTGTACCCATTTACCACGGTTGTAGCAGAAAAATTTGGTGTAGGCACAAATTTTGCAACACCTGTTGTCGAATCCACTGGTACCGGTGGTGGTATAAAATTATTTTGTGCAGGCGTAGGCGTACATACCCCGGATTTCACCAATGCATCCCGTGCTATTAAAGCCGAAGAATTGCAATATTGTAAAAAAAATGGGGTATCTGTTACCGAATTTATTATCGGCATCGACGGTATTGTGGTGGCAAATTCCAACACATCGGCAAAAATGGCAATTACCATACCGCAACTCTGGTTGGCATTAGGCAAAAAAGTCGTGGTTAATGGCAAATTAGCCGATAACCCCTATAAAAAATGGTCTGAAATTGACCCATCATTACCAGATACAAAAATTGAAGTATTGGGTCCCCCCCCTTCATCTGGTACCCGTGATGCTTTAACATCCCTTGTATTAAAAAGAGGGGCGGCATCTTTTGGCATCACCGACAAAGCTGTATACAAAACCATACGGGAAGATGGGGCGTTTATCGAAGCGGGGGAAAACGATAACCTAATCGTACGGAAATTGGCGGCTAATCCCAATGCATTTGGAGTTTTTGGATACAGCTTCTTAGAAGAAAATAGCAATGTTATCCAAGCGTCTGACATCAATGGTGTACGCCCTGATTATGACACCATTTCCTCATTTGAATATCCTGTTGCACGATACTTATTTATGTATGTAAAACGGGAACATGTGGGCGTTATCCCCGGTATGATAGAATTCTTAAAAGAATACACTTCATATGATGCGGTAAGCGAAGAGGGGTACTTGGCAGAACGGGGTTTAATATCCTTGCCCGAAGACAAAAGTAAACAAGTTGTCGATATTGTTTTGGGGTTGAAGCCTTTACAATAAAACCATTTGTACCATAATATATGTCGCCATATTATGGGTGTTAAATAATAGGATAAAATATATGAATATATTTGCCAAAGATTCCCGATTAGTCGCCGCCCATCGTCGACAAAATATAGGACGCATAGTTATGGGGTTATGTGCGGGATTTTCCATTGTTGTATCATTCGGCGTATTGTTTTCCATGATTTTTGAATCGCTGATATTTTTTTCCCGATACCCAGTTTTTGATTTTTTGTTTGGCACCCATTGGTCGCCGCAATTCGAAGGCATTGGTGATGCAGCGGAAAAAGGGGCATTTGGTGTCCTTCCCCTGTTGGTGGGGACTTTGGTTATTGTGGGGGTTGCGTTATGTATTGCCATTCCTTTTGGTGTTTTTTCCGCCATATATTTTGCCGAATTTTCCACCCCTAAATTTCGTCGTTATGCAAAACCTGTATTGGAAATTTTAGCGGGTATTCCCACGGTCGTATATGGATTTTTTGCTATTTTGGTGGTTGCCCCCCTTATCCGATCGTTTGGCGAATCACTGGGATTAGAAGTCGCATCCGAATCCGCCCTTACCGCCGGTTTGGTCATGGGATTCATGATTATTCCCTTTGTATCTAGTTTGGTCGATGATGCCATGCAGGCGGTACCCGATACATTGCGATATGGATCGTATGGATTGGGGGCAACCCGGGCAGAAACCGTGGTAAAAGTTATATTTCCTGCGGCATTACCGGGCATTGTAGGGGCATTTATTTTGGCATTTTCACGGGCAATTGGCGAAACTATGATCGTGGTTATGGCGGCGGGGATGATGGCAAAAATGTCGTTTAATCCATTGGATGCTTTGACAACCATCACCGTACAAATTGTAACCGCATTAACCGGTGACCAAGAATTTACCAGCCTTAAAACCTTATCCGCATTTGCCTTAGGCGTATATTTATTTGTGGTTACCTTAGGATTAAACATGTGGGCATTGTATATTGTCCGTAAATATAGCGAGAAATATGAATAATGAAAAATTATTATTGGGAAAACAAAGGGCTTGATCGTAGGTACAGATTCCAAAACCGATTTCGCTTTATGGGACAATTTGCCGTATACACCATTTTTGCATTCTTAATATTTTTACTGGGCAGTATTTTATACAGTGCCTTACCCGCATTTAAAAAAACATACATTGGTCTTGATGTGGTTATCGAAACGAATAAAAGTTCCCGTCAAGTTTTATTCGAAAGCGTATACAATCGCCTAGGTGTTACCAGTCGCACAGAAAAAAAAGCCGCCCGTCAGCTATTTTCAGATTATGCAACCCTCGAATTTGATAATTTCCGCAAAAAACATCCCGATTACACGGGGTCTACGGTACGCATATGGGTGCCTGCATCTGACCTTGTGGACCAATATATCAAAGGCAAAATTAAATTGGAAACACCCGAAGACAGACGCCCATTAAAAAACGACCAAATCGCATGGGTCACCACATTAGAATACACAGAACAGATAAAAACCACCTTTAATATAGGGTTCTTTACCAATGGCGACAGCCGTGACCCCACCCAAGCCGGTATCTTGGTGGCGTTAATGGGGTCCATAATGACCTTGTTGGTGTGTTTGGTACTCAGCATGTTTTTTGGGGTTTTAGGGGCAATTTACTTGGAAGAGTTTGCCCCAAGAAACCGCCTTACCAGCCTGATTGAAGCCACGGTTAACAACTTGGCAGCCGTGCCTAGTATCGTGTTTGGATTGTTGGGATTGGGGGTATTGTTAAATGTATTTGGAATGCCCCGTTCCGCCGCTTTGGTGGGGGGATTGGTATTGGCGATGATGTCATTACCGACCATTCTTATTGCATCGCGCAGTGCCATTCGTGCGGTGCCGGATTCCTTGCGACAAGCCGGGCTTGGCATGGGGGCAACCCGTATGCAGACCGTATTTCACCATGTATTACCTGCGGCCGCACCGGGGATTGTAACAGGGGCAATTATTGCCATGGCACAGGCATTGGGCGAAACCGCCCCCTTGTTAATGATTGGTATGGTGTCATTTATTGTCGATCCCCCAAGCGGTTTATTGGATCCCGCATCCACATTGCCCGTTCAAATTTTTTTGTGGGCGGATTTACCAGAACAGGCATTTGTGGAAAAAACATCTGCGACCATAGTTATATTGTTGGGTATTGTATTTAGCATGATTGCGTTTGCCACATACTTACGCACAAAATTTGAAAAAAATACATAACATGGAAAAATAAAGGAGACCCCCCATGTCCATTAAAATTTATGATATGCATGTCCATTATGGTATTAACCATGCCCTACGGGGGGTTACCATGGATATTCCCGAAAAAACCATCACCGCTTTTATCGGGGCCAGTGGATGTGGCAAGTCCACATTTTTACGCTGTTTTAACCGTATGAACGATGAAATCGAAGGCTGTGAAGTTATGGGGCAAATATCCGTTGGCGGGCACGAAGTATATCACAACAGCGTCCCATTGGAAGGACTTAGAAAACGCATCGGTATGGTATTTCAAAAGGCAAACCCCTTCCCAAAATCTATTTATGACAATGTGGCATATGGTCCCCGTCTGCACGGATTGGTCAAAGACAAAAAAGAACTGGATGTATTGGTCAAACAATGCTTAAAAGATGTGGGGTTATGGGACGAAGTCAAAGACCGCTTGTCGATAAAAGGGACGGAATTATCAGGGGGACAACAACAACGCCTGTGTATTGCCCGCACCATAGCTGTAAAGCCAAAAATAATTTTAATGGATGAACCTTGTTCCGCCCTTGACCCCATCGCCACCGCCAAAGTTGAAGATTTAATTTTAACATTGGGGAAAAAATATACCATAATTATCGTTACCCATTCCATGAGCCAAGCCCAACGGGTTAGCAATAAAACCGCTTTCTTCCACTTGGGCGAACTGATTGAATACGGCGACACAAACCAAATATTCAACACCCCCACCGAAAACCAAACACGCAACTATATATCGGGTACTTTTGGATAATATAATGGAGTACGAAAAAAACTTGACACCATAAACCAAATCTTATACTCTCAAATCGGAACATGGATCTTATCGGAAGATCCTAACTATATTACAGAATTAATAAGGAAAAAGACTATGTCATATCAAAAAACAACAATTCAAAAAGCAATGAAGCATATTTATGAGAGAAAATATTTATTACCATCAATTCAACCAGAATTTGTTTGGAAAACAGAGCAAATTGAACTATTATTTGATTCTCTAATGCGAGGCTATCCAATTAGTACATTTTTATTTTGGTCTGTTAAAAAAGAAAATATTAGCAAATTTCAATTTTATGAGTTTTTAACAGACTACCATGAGAGAGATAATCGCCATAATAAAAAAATTAATGCTGAAGCATATCAGGATGATATTATAGCATTATTAGATGGACAGCAAAGATTAACATCTCTTTATATCGGTCTTTATGGTACATATACTAAGAAATTACCTTATAAATGGTCCAATAATGATGAGGCATGGCCAGAACGCAATTTATATTTAAACATTTTGAATAATAGTGAAAATGAGGTTACAGGGAAAAAATATGATTTTCGGTTTTTGACAAATGAAGATACCAAGAGTAATGATGAGCATCATTGGTTTAAATGTAGCGAAATTATTAATTTTGATTCTTCTTTTAAGGTTCTAGAATATAGTCAATCGAATGAGTTAGGTTCTGAATCGACCGAGATTCTTTCAAAACTCCAAGAGGTTATCCATAATAAAGAAATCATTAATTACTATTTAGAAGAAAGTACAGAATTGGACAAAGTATTACAAATATTTAAGAGGTGGTCCAAAAAATAGACACAAAATCCGCCGATTGGATACAAAAAAATGTACCTTTTCCAAACAGTATGGTGGATTGTATCACCCCCACAACAGGCAACAGGGAACGCAAGGTTATACAAGACTTATACCAAATGCGAGACACAGTACCCGTTTTTTGCGAACATTTCAGCCAATGGGTACTGGAAGACACTTTCACCATGGGACGGCCACAACTCGAATGCGTAGGCGTAGAATTTGTTACCGATGTAACCGATTATGAAAAAATGAAAATCCGTATTTTAAATGGGGGACACGCCATATTGGCATATGTATCGGGACTGTTGGAAATTGAATTTGTCCACAACGCCATAAATACGCCCTTGATACGGGCATATTTAAGCAAAATAGAAACCGAAGAGATATTGCCCTTGATACCAACAATTGGAAATATGACCCCGCAAAAATATTATCATATTATGGAACACAGGCTGTGCAATCACAAAGTAAAAGACACCATACAACACTTATGTTTTGATGGATACAACAGGCAACCGAAATTTATTGTCCCCTCCATCAAAGAGTGTTTGCATAAAGGATATTCTGTGGTGGGATTGGCACTTACATCCGCTTTATGGTGCAGATATTGTGTTGGAACAACGGATAAGGGAAACGCCATTGCCCCTAACGATGACAATTGGCACACCTTGCAACATTATGCCAAATTGGCAAAATACAATCCCCACATATGGTTACAAATGAAAAATGTATATGGTGACTTGGACCAATCACGGATATTTAGCGATATATTTAGCACATGGTTACAAAAAATATGGCAAGATGGGGTGGAAAAAACACTAGTCGCATATATCAATAACGACATTCCCGTTTGCCCCTTCACCCCCTTACAAGTAGGGGACAAAAAATGATTATCAGTTGTGGTGATACTTTGATGGATATGTTGCCCCATACTCTGGATACAGGGGAAACCGCCTATGTCCCAGTATGTGGCGGTGCATTATTTAATACGGCAATTGCATTGGGGCGATTGGGACAAAAAACCGCGTTACTGACGGGTATATCTACGGATATGTTTGGGGAACAAATTATAAAAAAACTCATGCAAAGCAATGTGTCCATAGACTATTGTATCCGTACATCCCGTCCCACAACAATGGCATTTGTAAAGTTGGTAAATGGCAATGCCCAGTATCATTTTGTCGACGAAAATTCCGCTCAAAGAATGCTAGATGTATCGCATATGCCCCTTATACCTAATGGCGTACAGGCTTTACACTTCGGGTGTTTGTCATTGACTGTACCCCCCTGTGCAGTATTTTTTGAAACCTGCATGGCACAAAATGCCCTTGACAAAATCATTTTTTTTGACCCCAATATGCGACCCAATTTCATTACCAACGCAATCGAATATCGCAAACGCCTATACCGATGTTTTAAACACAGTGATATTATTAAAATGTCAAACGAAGATTTTGCTTGGTATACGACGGATATACCTTTTACAGAGTTTAGCGAATCCTGTATAAAAAATGGCACAAAACTGGTCATCTTAACACAAGGGGATAAAAATGTGGAAGTTGTAACCCAAAACACTGCATTTTCTATGGCGGTACCCCCCACGCAAGTGGTCGATACCATCGGTGCGGGCGATACTTTTAATGCGGGGCTGCTTTTCAGCCTCTCCCAACAAAATCTTTTAAACAAAGACGCATTAAAACATGCCACCGAATATCAGCTAAAACAAGCCATACAAATGGGTATTAAAGTCGCCCGTCACACTGTACAAAAAGTAGGGGCAACCCCCCCATGGATACATGAAATTGCTGACGATATACCAAAATAATCTATGTAATCAATAATTATCCCCTAAGCTTGGCTTTTTGTTTATATACCGCATGATATGTATCACAATCGGCACTGTCGATATACAGCCTATTATAATACCCGTGGTATTTTGGCTTATCATAAATAATGCCCCAAAGAACAATATAATACGGTACACAAATGGCAATGTGGTATATAAATATCCCACAAATGCTGTGCCCAGCATTGCCACACTTATCATCGAAGTTACTGTTGCAACAATCATTTCTGTTAATTCGAAATCAGGGACAATAATTAAAATCGAAGGGGCAAAGATAAATACAAATGGTACCAATGCTTTGGCATTTGCCAATTTAAATGCTGTGTTCCCTGTCTTAAAAGGGTTCGAATTGGCGATCCCTGCACCCGCATACGCCGCAACGGCAACAGGGGGGGTAATATCCGCCAGTACCCCATAATAAAATACAAAGAAATGGGATACAACCAATGGCACGCCGAGCACCCCTAAGGTCGGGGCAGCGATGGAGGCAAGGATAATATAACAGGCTGTTGTGGGAATTCCCGCACCCAATACAATGGACGACATAGCGGTTAAAATCAAAGCACTGATCAATGCCATTTCCGCCGCAGTCACCAAGCTAAATGGTACCAATCCAGCCAAAAAGTCCCCCATTTGATTGGCAAAATTAATGACCACATAAGATGTACGGAACCCCATACCTGTTAAGGTAACTACACCGATAATAATACCTACTGCTGCACCCGCTGTAATAATACTTAGGGTGTATTTAGTACCATCTTGAAACGCCTCAATAAACATTTGCAGGGTCATACGGCGACTCAGTAATCCAATACCAACGGCGGCGGTAATCGCATAAAAACTTGCCGCATAGGCGGTTTTACCAGATACTAAAATAAATATCAATAACACCAGTGGAGTCAATACAACCCAATTTTTAAGTAATGTGGGAATAAACCGTGGAATTTCCGACACAGGCAATCCTTTTAATCCCAGCCGTTTGGCTTCTAGGTGTACCATGATTAACACACCCCAAAAATGCATAAAAGCAGGTATCGACGCAGCAATAAGAATATCTAGGTATGGAACTTCCAACATTTCCGCCATAACAAACGCCGCCGCCCCCATAAGGGGGGGGGTAATCTGTCCCCCTGTGGAAGCCGTTGCCTCCACCGCAGCCGCAAAATCAGGGCGGTATCCCACCCGTTTCATCGCCGGAATGGTCATAACCCCTGTGGATACTGTGTTGGCAATGGACGACCCAGAAATCATACCAAAAAATGCGGATGACAAAACGGATACTTTTGCGGGTCCCCCGGAAAATTTACCCGCAATACTGTACGCCAAATTCAAGAATAATTTACCTAAGCCCATTTTTGTTGCCACCGCCCCAAATAACACAAAATGGAACACAAAGCTAACGGTTACCTGTAATGGGACACCAAATATACCCTGTGTGGTCAAATACAAATGGCTGACCAATCCGGTCCAATCAGATCCAGGGTGTTGCAATATACCACTCAGTTTTTGTCCATACAACGCATACAGAATAAACACCAACACCACAATCGGCAAGGTAATACCCATTACCCGCCGGGTGGCTTCTAGCGTAAGAACAATTAAGGCACTTCCCATAAAAAGATCAAGGGGCAAAGGATTACCAATACGAAATGTTAAATTGTGAAATTCCACCGCCACATACAACGATGCAACAACACTTAAAATGGCACACACCCAATCGTACAAGGGGACTTGTCCAATATTCAACATATTGATGCCTTTACGGTTACCCTTTATGCCAAAAAACATAAAGCATAAAAACAACGCTATTGATAATGTAATTGCCATCGCCCATTCTTCAATCACAATATATGTGCCCGCATTGATATATTGCATAACAGCAAGGGCAAACATCAATACCCCCGTTACAGTAGACAACCACGGAGACAAAGGACGATACCGCACTTCGCTATCATATTTTTGTTCCAGCTGTTGTATTTGCGAATCGTCCAGATTATTTGATACAGAAGTCATAACTTTTCTTTCATATGTGCATACACCACCCTTTATCGCATAAGACAAAAGGTGGCATATAAATTATCGTATTTATAATGGTCTATTTAAGCAAACCTTTTTCACGATAGAACTTCTTAGCACCTGGATGCAAAGGCACAGAAACACCATCAAGAGCAGATTCCATAGTTACCCGCTTACCTTTTGCATGTCCATTGTCCAGCAACTTACGGGTTTGTTTGTTCCACAATGCTTTGGTTATTTCATAAACCGTATCCTCAGCCACATCAGCGGATACTAACATTAGGGCGGTCACAGAAATAGTCTCAATTTCGCCTACACCCTTATATATGCCCGCAGGAATAGTGTCCTTAGCAAAGAATTGGTTTTCCGCCAATAATTTATCACGAATCGCCCCATCAATGTTTGCAAGGGATGCCTTGCCTTGTGAGGTGCCGTCCACCACAGAAGACTTGGGGTACCCAGCCACTGAGAAATACGCATCCAACTTGCCATCTTTTAATTTATCCGATGCGGGGTTCCCTTTTAGGTATTCCGCTTTAATGTCTTTTTTCTCATCAATACCAGCGGCCCCTAGCACAAGCCGTGCATCCACCAAAGTACCAGAACCTGGCTGATCTAAGGATACTCGCTTGCCTTTTAGGTCGGTTACATTCTTAATACCAGAATTAGCCCCCACTACCAAGTGGACAGTTTCTGGGTACAATGCGGCGATTGCCCGTACTTTTTTCGCAGGGGGTTGACCTTCCCATACACCTGTGCCTGTGTATGCCCAATATGCCACATCGGATTGTGACAAGCCCGCTTCAAGATTACCACCTTCGATAGCTGTAATATTGGCAACGGATCCATTTGCCGATTGGGCAATGGCAACCACACCCGGTGCCCCACAAGACCCACCGGCATCACAAGCACGGGATCCGGGTGGATTGGAAATAGCGTTGGCAATCAAACCACCAATGGGGTAATACGTTCCCCCCACACCACCGGTACCAATACGAAAGAAAGTCATATCCGCAAAAGATACTGTTGCAGTCACAAGAGTAGCCACAGATAAACCAATTTTAAGATACTTTTTCAAAGTCATAATATATTCTCCTTTATAATAAAAATGCTACATATATATCCATATATAAATTGTGTGTTATATAACAAATGTAACGGATACATAAAATCCAAAAAATCTGATACATATGCCATTATACACGAATGACACAGCATATGTCAATATTTATAATGTAATGTATACATTAATACGGTTAATTTCATATAAAATGATACTGTCCTGTTATTTTTTTTGACGGTTACAACCGCATTTTGTATATACTCTTTACCATATCCCATTGCACATTTGCCCTCCCTCCCTTCCCCCATATAGTACAACTTATGATGTTATTTAATTATAGTTTTTAATACTTGAAAAAAAAATCTCTGTATACTTATATTGTGGTGCCTGTTTGGGCGGGTGCCGAATGAAACTGTAATTCTAAGAAATTGAGGATGAAACACATGAAACTGAAAAAATCTTTATGGGCAACGGCTAGTGTTATTGTACTGGCATATACAACACCAGCCTTTACAAATGATACGGACAAAGTGGTCAATGCCACGGGGAATATGTTTATGGATACCGTGAACAGAACAGGGTTTTTTGAATGGATAAGTGGCGGGGTCGGCTATACGGATAAAACCCTAAATTGGGATATTACCGCTTTTAGCAACCTGCGGGAAACAAAAGACACGGTTACATATTTGCAAACTTCTTATAATCGTCAAAAATCAGTGAATCGATTAAACTTGGGGTTGGGCTATCGGAAACTTATCGACACAACAGCTACCCCGTTAATTGTTGGGGTCAATGCGTTTTTTGATAGCAAGGACGGGACAAAGAATATACTTGCTTTTAAGGCATCGGAGAACTTCCAACGGTTTAGTGTGGGGGCGGAACTGAAAACCGCCCGGTTTGACATGGCGGCAAACCTATATCGTCGTATTGGCAACAACATTATTGACGATAAAAAGGTATTACAAGGCTGGGATATAACCGCTAAGGGCAATATCCCCAATTATGAACAGCTGTCTGTGGGGGTGGGGACCTATAGATTCGACGGGGTTGAGGATACAGTTGTTAGGGGTAATAAATTGATTGCCGAATTTACCCCAAATGCTATGATAACAGTGCGGGGTACATACGACAAACCCAATGGCGAATCAGCACAGACCGATATATCGGTGGATTTTAAATTGGCATTCGACAAAAGTATACAAGACCAATTAAAATCCGCCCCTGTATCCGCTACAGATGCCGTATGGCACAAACGCTATGACAAGGTCGAAAGACAATATGATATTAAAACAGCGGAGGTCGATAGCACCCCTGCCCTTGGCAGTACGCTGAGTGATGCGGACAAAACAGCCAATAAAATCAGTGAGGGGGATGGGATAACGGAAGGATCCGCATACGCCTTACAAAACGGCGAACAATACGATGTCGCAGACTTTATTCGCAACATTCCCGATAGCTTGAAAACAACAGCGGGTGTGATTGATCCCAATAAAGTTACGGTAAAAGCGGAACAAGTCGCTGGCGATGGTAAGAAGGGCACAGACTATCAACTGTACGCCAGCGATGGTACCAGTGTCATTAGGCTGGCGGACATTACCGCAGACAGCCAGTTTAAAGACCTAGCCGGTGGCAAAACCGCCACCTTAAAGTTGACATACAGTGCCGATGGTTTTGAGGACAGGGTTGTATTCGTAAAGGCAATCGCCAGCAGCCAAATTGGCAGCGTACTATCCGATTCGGATAAAGCCGGTAACGATATTAAGGGTGGGGATGGTACCACCCAATCCAATGCGTATACTTTAACCAATACCAAAACATATAATGTAAGTACATTTGTTGGTACTGTACCGAATGGGGTAACGCCGACTGTCAAAGCAGAAAGGGTTTCAGGCATAAATGGCACAGATTTTCAATTTAAGAATGGGGGGACGAATATCGGTGTGGGTGCCGCTAGCTATACCAGTACGCTGGAAGATAAAGCAGGTGCAGGTGCAGCGGTCATCAAATTGACATACAGTGCGACGGATTTTGACGACCGTATTGTATATGTAAAAACCGATATTGCTTTTGTGGCAAACGATTTGAAAATGGCAAATCTTGTTGTCCCCTATGGGTCTGGAAGTGTGACGGTTAGCACTGCCGATATACTGGGTAAATTAACTGTAACAGGCAGCCAAACGCAAAAATCCGATTGGACAATTAAGAGCCTAACAGATACAGATAATAATGCGAATCTTACAGTTGATGGCAAGACCCTGACCCTATCAGGGGCAATAACGACCAGTACAACTGTAACTGTTGTATTTGAACATGATGAGGATGAATATGTGGATCAAACCAGAACCTTTGAACTGTCGACTGGTGCGGGCACATTGGGCGGAACACCTACCGGGTTGTCTGGTAAATGGGGCAAAACCTTTACTGTCGATTATAAGGTAAACACTTCTGATACGGTTGGCGATACCACTGTATCGTTTGATACCAGTGCCGATTTCACCTTTTCTATTTTGCCCACCAGCGATGGTAATAAAGGGGGCAAAGACGCCACCACTGCGGGCATTGTTACCGGTGCATTAAGCGGGGCGATAAACAACAAAACAGGGAAAATTGACGGTAGCAAACTGAATAAATCAGGGAAATTGTTGGTAAAAATCGTCCGTAAGGCAAAAGGGGGATTGCCCGAACTGACAAATTATCAAAATATTACTGTTACGAAGCAAGAGATAGGGGCAGGAAAAGATATAACAACTGTTCCGACCATATCATTAAACAGTGGCGACAATAAGTGGAAAACGGGCAGTACTATTAGGTTTGACCTAAAATATTCCAACCTACCCGGTGGGTTAAATGCCAACGCATTTGCTTGGGGTATTAAAAGCTGGACAGGCAGTGGTACACCAAGCATCGACACAGATGGTAAAATCTTTGGGGCACCATCGGCGGGTACAGTGGGTATTACCATGAGTGCAAAAACTGCGGATGAAAAATACAGCGGCAGTTTTGACCTGGCACCCTTTACCATTGCCAAGCAAACAGTAGCGGCAAATACCCTAAGCGTAGCCAATCTTGATGTATCGTTCGTATCTGGTAATAAGGTGGTAAGTGCAGCAGATGTATTGGGACAATTAACAGCAAGTAGCAGTAACAGAAGCGATTGGACTGTAAAAAGCCTAAGGGATACAGATGGTAATGGGAACCTTACAGTTGCTGGTAATCGCAAGAGTATGACCATATCCGGGGCTATCAGTGCTGGTACAACCATTGAAGTTGTCTTCGAGAGTGCCAAATATACAGATGTAACCAAAACCTTTGAACTGTCCACAAAAGCATCGCAAATAAGTTCGGCTAACCGTGAGGGATCAGGCAAGTGGGGTAAAACCTATACCACAAATTATAAGTTAAAAACCCGTGATGGGGGGCAAGACTTTACAACAGGTGCCAGCGGTGATTTCACATTTTCTATTGTGGCGAGCCAAAGTGGTTTTACATCGACCACCACAGGGATTGTTGCCGATGGACAAACAGCGATTAACAGCAAAACCGGGGCTATTGATGCCGGCAAACTGACCAAGAGTGGGACCTTGTTAATAAAAATAGTCCGTGCCAAAAAAGGCAGTGTAGACGCCGTTACCGAATATCAAAACTTTACGGTAAGCAAACAAGATTTAGCCCGTGATATTACTAAACCAACGGTTGGTAGCAGCGACAACACATGGAAAAATAATGGGGGTAAAATCCCCCTAACATTTGCCGGATTGCCCACCGGCACAACCTTTGGCAATTACGATTGGACTGTGGCAGCTAAGACAGTTGGTGCCCCCACAGGCAGATTAGCGGTCGTATCGGATGGTAGCGGTATCACTGGGGCTACATCGTCTGGTACAGTGGTTATCACAATGAACGCAAAATCTACGGATACCAAATACACAGGACAAGCGATACTAGCGGACTTTGCCATTGCCAAGCAAACAGGGACAGGTGCATTAACTATGGGACCTGTTGTAATACCGTTTGGGGCAAGCGACACCAGCAAAACGGTAAGCACCGCCACCATAACAGGGAAATTGGGTGTACCCAGTGCCGGTGGTTTAGGGGCAAAATCGGAGTGGACCTTAAAAAGCCTAGTGGATACGGATAGTAATTCGAATCTTGCTGTAACGGATAGTGGCAAGACCCTAACCATATCCGGGGCAATCACCACCAGTACCACGGTTACCGCCACCTTCGAAAGCGATAAATACACGGATAAGTCCGCCACCTTTGAACTATCGACGGGTGCCGGGGCAATGAGCACTGGTGATACCCGTACAGGATTAAGCGGTAAATGGGGCAAAACCTTTACCACAGCGGCGGATTATAAATTAAAACTGACGGATTCGGTGGGCGATACGAGTGTAACCTTTACCAAAGGCGATACAACGAATGCGGGCGATTATACCTTTACTATTTTACCGAACAGTGATGGAGGTAAGGGGGGCAAAGACGCCACCACTGCGGGCATTGTAACGGGTGCCTTAACTGGGGCGATTAACGCTAACACCGGGGCGATTGATGGCAGCAAGCTGAATAAATCAGGGAAACTGTTGGTAAAAATCGTCCGTAAAGCCAAAGGCGGATTGCCCGAACTGACAGACTATGAAAATATTACCGTAACCAAACAAGATAGCAACGACCACCCTAACTTTAGGGTTAGTGCCACAGGGATTACATGGGCAACGGCAAGTACAGCGGTAACATATACACCGGCAAACCTACCAACGGGTATTGGTACCGCCACATACGCCTTGACAGCATCTGGTACGACTGCGGGTTCGACCACCGGGGGCAATGCTATCACCGTAGCGTCGAGCGATGGTAAGATTGCAAAAACTGCCCGAAGTGGGGTGGTAAAAGTGAAGATTACCTATGCGGCAAACGACAAGTATGCCCAAATGAGTCGGGATGTGGATGTACCCATCAATAAGCAAACAGCAACAGGGACGCTTAGTATGGCGGATCTTATTGTATCTTATACAGGTGGCAATAAAACAGTAAGTACCGCCGATATATTGGGGCAAATGACACCTCCCACAGGCACGCAAAAAGCCGATTGGACCCTAAAAAGCCTAGCAGATACAGATAGCCATGGGAACCTTGCCATTGATTCGGGCGGAAAGAGTATGACCATATCGGGGACAATACCCGCAGGGACAACAGTTACCGCTGTATTTGAAAGTGTCAAATATCAAGATAAGAGCGATACCTTTAAACTGTCCGCAGTCACAGGGGCAATAACTTCCGCAACCCCCACAGAATCAGGAAAGTGGGGTAAGGACTTTGCCATCACTTATAACTTAAAGGGGTCTGATTTAGGTCAAACATTTAAAATAGCTGACGGCGATTATACATTCTCTATCATTACAGGGGGGGATGATGGCAGTGGCAAAACGCCAACCACCACAGGTATTATTACCGGGGCAGACGCTATTAACAGCACAACAGGGGTTATTGATGCCACTAAATTGACCAAAGGCGGTACCCTATTGGTAAAAATTGTCCGTAAAGCAAAAAACACAGCACCAAAAATCACAGAATATTACAACTTTACTGTTGCTAAACAGGACTATCCGCTGACGATTGATACAAAATATGCGTCTGCTACAGAAGCAGAAAAAGCGGCAAATCGCCTTCAAACAAATTCTAAACGCATCGATGTGGACAACCATACTGTAAGTGGGTCCCTATTAAGCCAAGCTAATTTATCAAGTGGTATGGCAAGCAACATAACCGTGACACGAGTAACAGGGGCGTTTAGTGCAGGAATAAGCGATGTGGACTTAACGAGTATTAATGGCAAAATAATTGTTGGATCCTCGGGCGTAATAACAGGTTCCCCTACACAGATCATAAATCGCATTCAAACGAGGTTGCGTGCCAGAGCATCAGTGGTATTTGTTTTCAGTGGTTCTACACCTAATGAAGCATTGGCATTACGCATTCAAATTCCCGCCAGTACAGACAAAAAATACAACGCCTTTGACAAAACCATATATATGGTAAAATAAATCACACAGTTACACATTGGGGGGCTTATGCCCCCTTTTTTTGTGTCAATAAAATTTACATATAAAAAACTAGACTTTATATAATATATATATTATAATCGTCTTGTCCTTGTCTGGACTAGGTATATTTTATGTATACAATACTATATTTATTTTAAGGAGGCACTCTTATGAAAACAATGGATTTAAACATTTTGCTGGATGGTGAATGGCAAAAACAGGATATTTTTACCGATAAAAACATTTTATTGGTGGGTATCCCTGGGGCGTATACCCCCGCATGTGAATCACAATTACCCACCTTTATACAACAATACGATACTTTTAAACAAAAAGGCATCGATGAGGTATATTGCATATCGACAAACGACCGCTTTGTTATGAAAGCATGGGCGGAAGTTATGGGCGTAGGAAATGGGGTTAAAATGATAGCGGATGGCAACGCCATATTTACCAGCCGAAATAACCTGTTCTTTGATTTAAACCACTTGGAATTGGGGATTCGTTCAAAACGCTATGCTATGATTATTAAAAATGGCGAAGTGGTACATGCGGGTTTTGACGACGATGCATATGCGGACCCTGTGTTACAACATCTGTAAAAACTGAGGAACTTATCATACACGACACTTTTTATATTAAGGGGGTCGTGTATGAAATATATAAAAATTTCACATAGATATAGACTTTATACAGTTTATAGCTTATAATACAGATATTCTGCTTCACATTTCTGTGAAACAATATTTAATAATATACTTTATTTTTTTGGGGGAGTTATGAAAACTATGCATATGAGCGTTCTGTTGGACGGTACATGGCGAACAATTGATATTTTTACAAACCAACATATCATATTGGTGGGTATCCCTGGGGCATTTACCCCCACTTGTGAAACACAAGTACCGACCTTTATGAAGGAATATAATACCTTTAAACAACAAGGTATCGATGAAATATATTGCATATCGACAAATGACCAATTCGTTCTAAAAGCGTGGGCACAATCGATGCACATAAGAAAAAGTACGGTAAAACTTATATCAGATGGCAATGCCATATTTACCAAAAACAACAATTTACTGGACGATTACAGCCACAGGGGTTTTGGCATTCGATCAAAAAGATATGCAATGATAGTAAAAAATGGTATGAATGTATACACAGGATATAATGAAAACGCTTTTGCAAAAACCATGTTGCAACATATTTCCTTAAAGCATTTTTAAATATAGTCAATTAAATATAATTTGATTGACTAAATGCGGTTGCAACCGCTTGCCACGCAGTGGCATTGTGGTGCAGAGCAGGGGTGAGTGCGTGTGGTATTTTGTCATGCGAAGCATGGTAAAATCCACATTAAACGCAAGAATGTACAGAGAAGCTGGGGCGTTAGCCCCTTAGACTCACCATATAACCAACAAAATAAAATGTGCAGTATAATATGACGAATCATTTTATACCGAATTGACTATAGCCCAGAGCCTAGATATTCATATGTACCGCAATCCATATGGTCGGGTTGTCCGTACGATCGACCCGATGTTTTTGGTTCGGGGCAAAAAAATAATGGTCCCCCGCCTGTAAGGTTATGTGTGTTGCAACGCCATTCACATAAACGGTCATATCCGCCGATCCACTCAGCACACACACCCATTCCCCCCAGTCTTGATCATACCATTCCCCGCTGGGCGTAATATCCCCAAAAGACACGATCCGTTCGATTTGTACACCTTGTCGTCCCCCTGGATACACACATAAATCCGTAAATATTTCCCCTGTATCGGTGGGCAAAGTGTTTATATCATATATAGTATTTGTCATGAAAATACTATACACCCAAAATCATATAAAAACAAGGATTTTAAATGGGGTCATATTCCCCTAAAAAATACCCTAAAACTTCCAAAAGGTAGTTTACCCCCCCCCTGACCTGCCCCCTATAAATAGGTCCAAAAATAAGTTAGTATTGCTTTATCTAAATTATGAAAGGATTTTAAGATGTCAAAGAATAGGAAAGCCCGCAGTATAGAACAAATTATCCGTATATTACGGGATGCAGAGATTAAGTTATCATCAGGTATGACAGTCAGTGTTATGTGCCGTGATTTAGGCATATCAGATGCGACTTATTACAAGTGGCGCAAACAATATGGTGGTATGGATGTTAATCATGCCAAAGATTTAAAAGCATTATTGGATGAGAATGCCCGTTTAAAGAAGCTTGTTGCTGATTTGAGTTTAGACAATCAAATCTTAAAGGAATTTAACTCGGGAAAGTGGTAGGTGCTGGCGGGGTAAAAAGCTTTATTGGCAAAGCCAAGTTTTTTTACAATGTATCAGAACGGCGTTTATGTAGTTTATTCAAGACACATCGCTCTACGGTTCGTTATGTGAAACGAGATGTTGATGAGGAAAGCCGTTTAATATCAGATATGCACCGTCTAGCACAAAAATACCCTAGATATGGTTATCGGCGGATATGTGCCTTATTAAAAAATTATGGTTGGTGTGTAAACCATAAACGGATTGAACGGCTTTGGAAGAAGGAGGGACTACAAGTGCCACAGAAAATACCCAAACCCCGTAGTTCAAATGCTGGTGATGGGAGCTGTATTAAACTTCGTCCTGAGTATCAAAATCATATATGGAGTTATGATTTTGTGCATGACAAACTCAGAAGTGGTAAAAGCATTAAAATATTAACAGTTATAGATGAGCATAGCCGAGAATGCTTAACCATTGATGTTCGGCATAAACTGAACAGTACGGATGTATTGGATATTATGGGCAGGTTGTTTATCACAAAAGGTATGCCTAAGCATATCCGTTCTGACAATGGATCCGAATTTATAGCCCATAGGCTACAAGGTTGGTTGAAGCGTATGCAGGTGGATACAGCATATATTGATAAGGGCAGTCCATGGCAGAATGGTTATAATGAAAGTTTTAATGGTAAACTTCGGGATGAGTGCTTGAACAGGGAGATATTTGATACTTTAACTGAGGTACAAGCTGTCATAGAAAACTGGCGGTATGAATACAATCATATCCGTCCGCATAGTGCGTTGGGGTACAATCCACCAGTGCCAAAAACGCAGCCCATTGTCAATGATATCCGTCATTCCGCTACGCTACATGACAAATATCATTGACAATAGAGAAAAAAAGTGCTAACCTAAAAATGGACCAAATCAGTGGGGCTGGTCACCCCCCCCTTATGTTATACACAACTTAAGGTAAAGAGGGTATTATGCGGAAAAACATCCATAAACACATAGCGGTTAAAATAAAAATGCTCAGATTACATCGGGGATTAACACAAGAACAGCTATCCCTAAACAGCGGATTGGACAAAGCATATGTGGGACACATAGAACGCCTATACAAAAAACCAACCCTGCAAACCTTAGAAAAAATTTGTAACACACTTGGAATACATATAAGTACATTATTAAAGGATTATTGATTATGTGGAAGTTTACACCTACGCAACCGACAGTATCCACAAGTGGATACAATGCCATAGATGTATTTAATGAATATCATATCATGCTGAGCGAGGGCGTACAAAACTCTGTGGATGCAGGACTTATAAACAAGAAACCTGTACATATAAAAATCTCTCTCACACAAGTAGATAAAAAAACATTAGAAAATTTTTTATTTACCACGCCCGAAGAAAAAGAGCATTTCAAAGTCAGTGATAAAATCCCCCATACAAAAGAAAGTAAAGTACCTGTACTAAAATTTGAAGATTTTAACACAACAGGCATTTTAGGTGATGTGGACGACGAAAAAGATGGAGGATCGCCTATGCACGCTTTTTTATTAAGCGAAGGCATAACCTCCAAAGAAAAAAAAGAGGGTGCCACCGGAGGTAGTCGAGGCATCGGTAAATCCTCATTTATTTACACTTCCCAATACCATACCTTTTTTATGTCCACTATTAGTAATGAGGGTGAAATGCACTTAGGACGAGCGTACCTTAAACCCAAAAGATGTGTCGATAATACACATTATGTAAAAGATGCATATTTTGTCCAAGACGCCGAAAAAGAAAAAATTCATAGCATATCAAATGAAAAATTAGAAAACTTTAAAAATATTTTTGAGTGTAACCGCACAGAAAATGGGACTTCGATTATTATCCTATCCCCAAAGTATGAAGAATTAAAAACAGATAAGCAATTTATAAATTATACAATCACCAAGATTGTTGAAAAATACTACTTTTTGTTCATAGAAAATAAACTTAAAGTATCAGTAACAAACAGCCAAGGAACTTGTATCACCATAGAACAAAAGAATATTTATCAATATATGGAGGATACAAATGACAGTGACTCTGAACCTAAAAAACCTTTTTCATCTGCATATGTATCGTTTATTAAAAATATGTACAAAGAAGACATCCCCAAAATCGAGTTTAACGAACCACAAGATACCTATAAAGGGTTTATAGACCGCATATCAGAAGATGAAAAAACACGATTTCTCAATTTATACCACGATGGAAAAATCTTCAAAGCAATATTTCCATACTGGATAGAAAATCGTAAAGAAAAAATATCCTTTTTTATTCAAAAATCCGATGAAAAAGTTACCGAAACACATTTAAGACGCCACATACTACATGTAACTAAGTCCGCACAGTATATACGCAAAATAACCGGACAAAAAATGTTTATCGGTGTTAATATATTACCCGAATCCCCAACGGAATGTATCCAACAAAAATTAAAAGACTGTGAAGACGAAAATCATCAAGAATGGAAAAAACAACATGATCCAGTAAAAGATGGTATCCGCCTTACTATTACCAAACATATACCCGAATTTTTACATACTATTTTACAGGATAAACAAGCCCAAAAGAGGGAAACCTTTCATGTATTCGCTGATGTATTTCCCATGAAACCGAAAAGTGATACAGGTGGTGAGGAAAAAGGGGATCCCAAGCCGCCCCCTGAAAAAGAAAAAGACTATACTATATCAAGACTTATGAAAGGGTGTGGTTTTTCAGTTACAGCAGGTAAAACAAAAGTCCCGAACACCCTAATTATACATGTGGGGTATTGGCAAGAACGCAAGGGCAAAGAACAATGTATAAAAGCATACAATCCCAATGTTAGTGGCTTTGATGTTGCCCATATGGAGACACATATAACTGGGGCAGAAATCACCCACCAAAATCACAATAAAATCCGCCTGAACAATGTACAGCCAAACTTCAAGTTTAGTATAACAGGTTTTAACCCTATTTTTGATTTAGTGGTGGATGTAAAGGAAGCAGACAATGAAACAGACTCTTAATTACACTGACCGCCACGATTTATTCCATAAAAATATAAACATTGAACGCAAAGACACTGGTATACTTTTTGGCATACCCTGTCTTGAAGACTTTGTCGAACAATACGACTTTAGCAAAAATGACCATATCTTGTTATTTGCACAAGACAAATTGTGTACAGAAATCATTGAAATTGGCACCATTCAAGATGTATTACAACTGCCCCAAAGCAAAACATACCCTGTGCAAGACACAACCATCTTACGCTCCCACGATTTAAGCATAGATGTACATATTGTGGGTACAGATCGCAAAATCAAATCCCGCACCGATAAAATATATTTAGGCAAAGGTAACAAACCCCGATCAAAAAATAATATCCCTTTTGATATTGATACAAAGGATATAGACAACAAAATATTTGAAATCGGTAGTGAAGATGACAATATTATATGCTTTATTTCTGAAAAAATAGCGCCCTTAAAAGACAACTTAAAAGATAAGTCATCCTTGGAATTTGCATTACTGGGACCGATCATATTAAAAGAAGCATTCACATATGCCCTTATCACCAACCCCGATTCCACAGGGGATAATTTAGAATATTGGCAACAATGTTTGCTGAAACATATAGATAAGAAAAAACTACCTGATGCAGAACAAGAAACTGCTGAATTAATAAAAATTATCGATGAATTTGCCCACGATTTTACGGCAAAAAATAAATTACAAAATATCCTGAATGAACATTATCAAGGAGATACAGATGTCTGATACTTTTCATAAATTAAATACCCATGGATTGGAAACTTTTCAACAGTGGTTAGCAGAAAATCAAGGGAAATACGCCACATTACCCAAACATTTGATACATGATGAAAAATGCTATGAAGATTCACAAGTCCCTTTTGACATAAGTAGGATGTATGGGCTTGATTTATGGGAAGTGGGAAAACACCTTGTCCCTATCATAGACGACGCCCCATATTTTCACGATGCGGATTTTAAACAGGTATGGTCATCCCTATCTTTATATTTTGCCGATTTGATTTTACCCGAAACATACAATGGTAAAAAAATAAAAGTTCTGGAAGGTCCCCGTTATGTCATAGAAAAGGGATGGAAAAGATATAGACATCTGATATATTCCGCCTACTTATGTTACAAAAATTGGGAGGATGACAGCAAATATATAATTTCCAAAAACCATACACATTCAACCCCAACCGATAGATTTCTTGGACGCAATACCAGTTTTAGATATCCACAGGTATTCCCTATAATAAAAAAATTTTATAACAATAACAAGAAAATAGACAACCTAATGATTATGATACGCATTATTGCCATAAATAAATCTTTACACGCTATCACAGAAAGCGAACTGATGGATATTTTACCGAAACAACTTAAACAGCAATTAGACCTATAAATCATGCAATATTACTTAATAGATTTTTTTTGTGGATGCGGGGGCACCAGTTTAGGATTTCAACAGGCGGGTTGGGATATTGCCATGGGCATTGATATTGATAAACGGGCGTATTTATCATATAAATCAAATTTCCCTAATGCTACATTTATTAACAAAGATATTGCACACATTACAAAACAACAATTCTTAAGACAATTAACATCCGCATGCCCTAACTATAAAAACGGCAAAGTGGCATTTTCAATTTGTGCCCCCTGTCAGCCCTTTTCGATGAACAATCGCAATCGATTACATCAAGAGGACACCCGTTTAAATTTACTCGATTCGTGTATTAAGTTTATCGACCTAATACAGCCTGATTTTATTTTTCTTGAGAATGTCCCTGGTATGAAATTAAATAAACAACAGGGACCATTTGCCAAGTTTTTACAATATCTTGAAAACAACAATTACGGGGAAAATCACTATATCATAAATGCGTGTGATTATGGGGTGCCACAAAGTCGTAAACGCCTAGTTTTAATTGCCTGCAAAGGACAACAACAGGTAGCATACCCGATGGCAACACATGGGGATATATGCAGCCAACCCCATATAACTGTTAGGGATACCATTTACCATCTCCCCCCCATACAGGCGGGTTATCCCGCCCAACATCACCCCTTACATCAGTCACGAGGGTTAAGTAATGTAAATAGTATTCGCTTGCGATCCACCCCAGAAAATGGGGGAAGTCGTAGCGATTGGCCCCAATACCTGCACCTTAATTGTCATAAAAAAACTTCGGGGTTTGGCAATGTGTATGGTCGTATGTGGTGGGATAAACCCGCCCCCACCCTTACCACCAAGTGTACCAGTATCAGTTGCGGACGATTCGGACACCCAAAGCAAGACAGGGCAATAACTTTATTGGAGGCATTATTATTACAATCGTTTCCTAAAAACTATACACTTATGGGCAATTTCGAAGATAAAGCCCGTCAAATCGGCAACGCTGTGCCGCCCAAATTGGCAAAAGTGTTTGCAGAACATTTAAAAAACATGGGATAAAAAAAACTATATCAATCCCGGCGATAATGATTTATCAGGGTGGAAGTGTCTTGTGTGTTACGCCCTTGTTCGGATAAGTGTTGGTACCAGCCTAATATAATAGTGCTAATTTCTGGAGTCCAGCCTTGGTTTTTGGCGTGGGCAATGGCGTATGTTACATCTTTTATGGCATGGTCGACGGCAAAGCCAAAATCAAATGCACCGGTTACCATAGTGGTAAAGCGGTTGTCCATTTGCCACGATTGTGCCGCCCCACCGCTAATGGCCTGTAATACTTTATCCGTGTCAATATCTTGGTGTTTTAACAGGGTAATGGCTTCTGACAAACCGGCAAGTATCCCCAAAATACATATTTGATTTGCCATTTTGCTGATTTGCCCTGTGCCCGATTTTCCAATATATACATGGGTTTTACAATAGGCATTGAGTACCAGCTGTACCCCGTCATAATCCGCCTTATTTCCACCCAGCATACAGGTAAGCTGTCCATTGATAGCACCCGCTTCCCCGCCCGATACAGGGGCATCCAAAAAGCCAATATCTTTATCCGCAAGGGCAGTATACATTTCATAAGCCAGAATAGCGGAAGTGGTTGTGTGGTCAATTACCACACCGCCTTTTTTAACACACGCAGATAACCCCACCTTGCCAATAAGAGTATTACGAACATCTTCGTCATTGCCCACACACAAGCACACCACATCAAATTGGGCATCGCCTATGTCCTGCAGGTTTAAAATGTTGCCGCCATTTTCCGCCCGCCACTCTTCCGCTTTGGCATGGGTGCGATTGGCAACTGTAATATCGATCCCCGAAACTGTACCAAGCTGCCGTGCCATATGCCACCCCATACGCCCTAATCCAACAAATAATACTGTTTTCATCATTTTCCCCTGTTACATAACATATTGTTAAATATCATACCCAACATATACCATATATTATAAATATAGTATATACAAATATTATACAGTATTTATTCTGGTGCCATTTGATGGGATTTTATTTGTTCAAGGCTTTGATTACCAAAATTGGGCATTAAATCTGTGCGGTGTTGAGTTTTTAATTTTTCCTGAATTTCCAGTATGGTTTGTTCCAACGCATGGAATCTTTCGGGACTGCTGGGGTGGGTGGATAAAAATTGTTTGTCTGTATCGCCCAACAAGCTCATGCGTTTCCATGTATCTTGTACATTTTCAATGTCATACCCCGCCCGTGCCATCAGATATACCCCCACATAGTCGGCTTCTGCTTCGAGGGTGGGACTGTAATATAAATGTGCCAAATTGCCCGCTGTGTTCGAATACTCTTTTATCATATTTTGCTGATCTTCGTCCAATTTCCCATCATTCATTAACAATCCCGCCAACGCCATCACACCCCCCACTATCAACTGTGTTTTGGTATGGGTTTCAACGGCTCTGTGACGGTGGGACAAAATATTATGGGCAAGTTCATGGGCAATAACCGCAATCATATATTGGTCCTGTTGCAAAAAATCATGTAATTTTGGATACATATAAATTGTATGCCCATCCGCCATAGCATTTAACATATCTTGTTTTTCCACCTGTACATGCATATCACATACTTCGAGTGTGGTTATGTTTTCTGTTTTTTCCATATCTTCCAAAACACTATAATATGTTATAGCCTGTGGAGGTGTCAGGGTATTTAAACTGCTATCAGATACCAAATCCCACTCGGACGATAATACCCAATCCCCCTTACGAATACTCGATCGGTGTACAGGAAACAAAGGGTTTATATGTACCACTTGTCGGGAATTATCAGGGTGAAAAGTGATACCCGTTGCATATGTGGTGTGTTGGCATAAATCTTTTGCATAAAATAATAAATTTTCCGCATGTTTATGAAAAAAAGTATAATACTCAATAAAGCTATGAAACCTAGGCTTCAGATTATCCAAATCAACGGCATGGGTACTTTTATATGTATCCAGTTCATTTTTATAATATTCGAATCTTGGGTCATCATTCGACAGCCAATGATGATCCACCGCAGGGTGAAAATCCACACACCCAGATAGCACCCCCGCAACCACACAATACGCCCATATTTTTTTCATGTTTTTGATATATTCTTATCAACTCATATAGTTTAAGAACCGCCCTGTGTTTTCTTTGCAATATAGCCACCGCTCATTGTATTATCGGCTTTGTCGCCAAGGTTCGAACCTACTTTTTGCATCACAAATGACCCAGCGGTGGAATCCGCATTTGTCCCATAAAAAGACCCCATAACCACTGCATTAAATTTGCCAGACTGCCCACTGGAAATACCATTTTCTGTTAACCCTGCAACATAATATATGCCATTAAATTCATCGCTACTACGATAATCAATGGCCTTATTGTTTTCCAGTTGTAATTGCCCCCCCGATAAGAAAGCTTTACCTGTTTTATCATCAAGTTTATAAATATTGCGATGTAGTGCATACTGTTGCATATTTGATACAGTAAAATCGGTTATCTTTTGGGTATTTGGATTCATGCGTATTACCACATTGCCCCTTATAATGACCGGTTTACCATTCAAAGTACCGGCACCATTCCAGCCCCCTTGTTCTGCATATTCTGCCCCAATTCCTGATATATGAGAAGCACTTGTGCGTATGCCATGAATAACCGTATGTGTAGTATAATATGAATCCCCCCAACGCCCTGACTTCTGATCCTGCCTGTATGTTTTTGATAAAAACAAACCTAATCGGGCATGCGGTGAAAAACTACTTTTTGTGGTCATTGCTAATATCATTGGATACCATATTTCCGATGCATCACCATTGGAAACTTTAACACCTTGTTTTCCCCAATAATATTTAGCAGTTGCATCGTGAAACCTATCTTTTTTGCCATCAATCATATCAACATATTTGGCATTTCTTAGTGCAGAACGATCCCCATCTTTGATACCATGGTATGAATCCAGATGATATATATCAAATACATTGGCAATAGTACCACCAAAATTAGATCTTGCTTCATTGTTGGTATATTTTTGTACATCGGTTAATGTTAAAGATCCGCGTCTATAAGGGACTTTATCGATTTTGTAATATTCGAAGGTGGATTTTCCTACTTTTTTCATTTTGACATAGCCCCCTGCCAATGCGGCCTCTCGGTACAAGCTGCAATCATCTTCCGTGGTAACGCAATTTTCTGTATCAAGGGTTATACTGCCATCACTTTTAAAGGTCAACTGGCTATTGCCCGCCATACCCACTTCGTCCGAATTTAAGTCTATTTGCTTATTGGGGGTATATGTATTTGTCTTTGATGTGTTGGTACCCCAACCAAGCCTATATAAAGATGTCCCTGCGGCGATGGAAAAACCATCTATTTTTAGGTCACTGCGTGACAATCCAGCGGGGGGACTAAGATTGGTGGACATGGGATCAAAAGGTTTAACTTTACTCCCTTCCCCTCCGCCACCACCACAAGCGGATACAGCAATAGCAACACTCCCTGCAAACATTATTTTTTTCATGACTTACATACTCCTTATTATTGTTCTATATTATAATATACCCCCCGTACCTTGTCAAGTAAAAAATATTAAGAATATAAATCTTTTGCCCGTTGTTCAAATGCTTGTACCATTTTTTGTACAGCGGTAGCGAAAAAGGGGGTCATTATTTTATCGAGTATTTTGGACTTAAATTCGAATTCTATGTTAAAATGTACTCCACAGGCGGTGTCGCCGTCGGGTATAAAAACCCATGTATTACGCAAATATTTAAAGGGACCATCTTGATAATATACTTCGATTGTGTGGGTATTTTCGTCGTATTCCACCCGACTGGTGAATCGTTCGGTTATGCCTTTGAATCCCACACACATTTGGGCAGTAAGGGTATTTGGGGTGTGCGATGTAATCCGCAAGGCATCACACCATGGCAAAAATTCTGGGTATTTTTCAATATCCAGCACCAAGGCATACATCTGATCGGGACGAAATAATAAACGGCGGGTTTCCGTGTGTTTATGCATTTTGGGCTAATTTTGCCGCACGGGCTTTGCGAAGGGCTTCAAAATCCTCCCCTGCATGGTACGATGAACGGGTAAGGGGTGTCGCCGATACCAATAAAAATCCTTTCGATCGGGCTTTTTTTGCCAACTGTTCAAATTGTGCGGGGGTCATAAAACGATCAACCGCACTGTGCTTTACGGTGGGTTGCAAGTACTGCCCTGCGGTCATAAAGTCCACATCCGCCGCCCGTAAATCATCCATCATTTGTGATAATTCAATATCGGTTTCCCCCAGCCCCACCATATATCCAGATTTTGTAAATATGGACGGATCAAGTTCTTTTACTTTGCTTAACAGCTGCAACGAAGTAAAATATCTTGCCCCCGGACGCACGGTCGGGTACAATCTTGGCACGGTTTCGATGTTGTGGTTAAACACATCGGGTCTTGCCTTAACAACAATTTCCACCGCCCCTGATTTACCTTTAAAATCAGGGGTTAAAACTTCAATAGTCGTTTCTGGGTTGCGTTTGCGACAGGCACGGATAGTTTCTGCGTAATGTGCCGCCCCCCCATCGGGCAAATCGTCCCTGTCCACAGAAGTTATCACCACATGTTTTAACCCCAATTTATGTACGGTTTCCGCCACATTAAAAGGCTCAAATGGGCTGAGCATTCCCGGTTTACCGGTTGCCACATTACAAAACGAACAGGCACGGGTACAAATTCCCCCCATAATCATCATAGTTGCATGTTTTTTTTCCCAACATTCACCAATATTGGGACATCCGGCTTCTTCACATACGGTGGTTAAATTATGCGACCGTACCAAATCTTTGGTTTCTTTATATCCCTTCGAAGTGGGGGCTTTTACCCGAATCCAATCCGGTTTGCGTTGGATGGGGTTGTCCGGACGATGGCGTTTTTCCGGATGGCGCTCCGCTTGTTGTGTCGGGGCAATCTTAATATTTTCTTGCTTAATATTTTCTTGCTTAATATTGTCTTGGGATAAAGGGGTGGTATTCATAAAAATATCTTACTGTATAATGCCTCAGATATGAATTGCCCGTCCATATGCGGCCAATACGGATTCGTGTAACATTTCCGATAAGGTCGGATGTGGGAATACGGTGTGCATCAATTCTTGTTCGGTGGTTTCCAAAGTTTGTGCCACACTGAACGATGCAATCAGTTCGGTTACTTCCGCCCCGATCATATGTACCCCCAACACGGCACCGGTTTTGGCGTCGAATATGGTTTTGATGACCCCTTGGTCTTCCCCAAGGGCAATTGCCTTGCCATTTGCCATAAATGGAAACTTGCCGATTTTTACGGGAATGTTGTTTTCTTTTGCCTGTGCCTCGGTCAACCCCACACTGGCAATTTGTGGGTGGCAATATGTACACCCGGGGATTCGCCCCATATCAAGGGGATGTACGCCCTTGACCCCAGCGATTTTTTCCACACAGATAACACCTTCGTGTTCCGCCTTATGGGCAAGCCATGGGGCACCGGCAACATCGCCAATGGCATATACACCTTTTTCACCGGTTTCTGACCATTGATTGGTAACAATATGGGTGCCATCAACCTTGATTTTCGTACCTTCGAGTCCGATGTTTTCCACATTGCCCACAATCCCCACCGCAGAGATCAAACGGTCGGCGTTTATAACATCGCCATTGTCCAGCGTAATATGCATATCTTGGGTATTTTTCTGAATATGTTTAATGCCGGTTTTGGTGATAATTTTCATGCCCTGTTTTTCAAATTGTTGTTGGGCAAGGGCAGAAATTTCCGCATCTTCGACGGGTAAAATACGATCTTGTACTTCGACCACCGTCACCTGGCTGCCCAACGCATTAAAGAAGCTGGCAAATTCAATGCCAATGGCACCGGACCCCAACACCACCAAGTTTTTCGGCACCGTATCCGCCACAAGGGCTTCTTTGTACGACCAAATAAATGTACCATCTGGTTCTATGCCCGGTAATACCCGTGCCCGTGCCCCGGTGGCAAGAATAATGTGTTTTGCCTTAATTTCATGGGTGTCTTTGTCCTCCTTGGCAACTGTTAAGGTTTTCGCCGCCCCGGTCAAACGCCCAAAACCTTCGATTAAGGTAACTTTATTTTTCTTTAACAAATGCCCTACGCCGGTATTTAAGCGGTGTGAAATATCACGGGATCGTGCAATCATTTTGTCCAAATTATATGCCGCCGAACAGGTCAAACCATATGCTTCCGCATGCTGCATTTGCCGATATACTTCGGCGGAACGCAACAACGCTTTGGTGGGAATACATCCCCAATTCAAACAAATCCCCCCCAAATGGGTGCTTTCGACAATGACGGTTTTTAACTTTAATTGTGCCGCACGAATGGCCGTTACATAGCCCCCCGGTCCCGCCCCGACAACGGCCACATCAAAATCCATTTTTTCCATAATACTCCTCCGTAAAATATAAGGCTTATACCATTAAGGCAACGGGCTGTTGCAACGCTTGCTGCATTGCGGCCAAGAACTCCGCCGCCACGCTGCCGTCCACCACACGGTGATCGACGGACAAGGTCACATTCATAACCGTGGCAATGCTTAATTTTCCATTTTTCACCACCGCCTGTTCAGACCCCGCCCCGACCGCTACTATACACGCTTGTGGGGGATTTACAATAGCATTAAATTGTTTTACCCCATACATACCCAGATTTGAAACCGATACCGTCCCCCCTTGGAATTGCTCAGGTACCAATTTACCAGAGCGGGCTTTACCCGCCAGTTGTTTCATTTCTTGGGAAATATCGACCATCGATTTATAATCCGCATTGCGGATAATCGGCGTAATCAACCCATCAGGAATCGCCACCGCCACGGCAATATCCACCGCCTTAAACCGTTTTACATATCCGTTATCTGTCCACGCTTGGTTGGCGGCAGGCACCTTTTTTAAGGCAACGGCAACGGCTTTTAGCACCATGTCATTTACGGAAATTTTATATGCCCCATCGCCCAAATCATTTAAATACTTACGGGCGGATAATAAGGCGTCGATGTCCACATCTGCGCTTACATAAAAATGCGGTACGGTCTGTTTCGATTCGCTTAACCGGGATGCAATTACTTTGCGCATATTGCTAATGGGTATTTCATCACATGCGGGTTCAAAGGGTGTGGGACGGGCGGGGGCGATTTTATTGCCCCCAAACGGTGCGGACACACCGCCATTTGCTTGGTAATCCTCAATGTCCCGCTTAACAATCCGTCCCTGTGGTCCGGTGCCTGTTACAACGGATAAGTTAACATTGTTTTGTTCCGCTAACCGCCGTGCCAACGGTGATGCAAAAATTCGGGTTTCAGCCATTATATCCCCCTTTTATTTATAACACACAGCTTGTGCTGCGTCGATAATATCTTTTACTTGTGGCAAGGCAAGTTTTTCCAAGTTTTCCGCATATGGTAAGGGTGTATCCTTTGCCGTTACACGGGTTACTGGGGCATCCAAGTAATCAAAAGCGTACTCCATCATCTTTGCCGCCAGTTCCGCACCAATACCCGATTGGGGCCATGCTTCTTCGACGGTCACCAAGCGGTTGGTCTTTTTCACCGATTCCACAATCGTCCTTGTGTCCATAGGACGGATAGTGCGTAAATCGATAACCTCCGCACTGATGCCCTGTTGTGCCAGTTGTTTTGCCGCATCCAACGCTTTGCCAACCATAATAGAATACGCAACAATGGTTACATCGGTCCCAACCGTACGGATTTTTGCTTTGCCAATGGGAACGGTCCAATCGTCCGTATCGGGCACTTCAAATGATTCGCCATACATCAATTCGTTTTCCAAAAATATCACAGGGTTATCATTGCGAATCGCCGATTTTAACAGCCCTTTACAATCCGCACTGTCCCAAGGGGCAACAACGATTAAGCCCGGTATGTGACCATACCACGCCGCATAACATTGGGAATGCTGTGCCGCCACCCGTGCGGCCGCACCATTGGGGCCACGAAAAACCATAGGCGATGACATTTGCCCGCCCGACATATAGCGGGTTTTTGCCGCAGAATTAATAATTTGATCCATCGCCTGCATGGCAAAATTAAAGGTCATAAATTCCACAATCGGACGCAATCCACGAAACGCTGCACCCACCGCAAGCCCCGTAAAGCCATGTTCTGTAATCGGGGTATCCACCACCCGTTTATCCCCAAATTCCTCCAGCAATCCTTGGGATACTTTGTATGCCCCTTGGTATTCGGCAACTTCTTCGCCCATTAAAAATACGGTTTCATCCGCACGCATTTCCTCCGCCATTGCATCGTGCAAGGCTTCCCGTACCGTCTGGGTTTTCCATGCCCCCTCCCATTCAGATTCGGCTTCTTTCACTTTTAGTTCAGGCAATGTAAAACTGGTATCCGCAGCTTCGGACACTATGGTTTCGGGGATGGTTTCGGGGGGGGGCATATCATCGGTCGATTCAGCGGCCACAGAAACAACGGACAAGTCCATATCATTCAGCACCGATGCGTCTTCGTCTTCTTCGAGCAACACGGCAATAACACCATTTACCGCCACATTTTCCGTGCCGGCGGCAATGACAATTTTACCCAAAATACCCTCATCAACGGCCTCGACCTCCATGGTGGCTTTGTCCGTTTCAATTTCCGCAATAACCATCCCTGATTCGATGGTATCCCCTTCCTTTACCAACCAATTTGATAAAGTTCCCTCCGTCATAGTAGGGCTCAGGGCGGGCATAAGAATTTTAATCGCCATTTTTTATCTTCCTTTCTTCACACAAAACCATATTATACAACAATATAGTCAATTCGGTATAAAATGATTCGCCATATTATGCGGCACATTTTATTTTGTTGGGTATATCGTGAGTCTAAGGGGCTACCGCCCCTCGCTCGGTATAATGTTGATTTTCCTGCACTTCGTGCAACAAAATACAACACTCGCTCACCCCGCTCTGCACCACAATGCCACTGCGTGGCAAGCGGTTGCAACCGCATTATACAACAATATCTGTCCATAGCTCAGACGCCTCCGGCTGCGGGCTTTGCGTCGCAAAATCAGCAGATTCGGCAACCACTTTTTTAATCTGTTTGTCAAAACCTTTTAAAGTGTCTTCGTCTGTGTGTCCGCCGTCCAACAACAAGCCTTTTACATATGCGATGGGGTCATGATTGGATTTCATGTCGTTTAATTCATCTTTTGTACGATAATTCGCCGGATCAGACATAGAATGCCCCCGATAGCGATATGTCATCATTTCCAAAATATAGGGACCTTTGCCCGTGCGACAATACTCTGCGGCTTTTTTGGTGGCATCATGCACCTCCAATACATTCATCCCATCCACTTGTTCACCGGGAATACCATACGCTTGACCCCGCATGTGGTAATCGGACGATGCGGAGTGTCTGCCCGTTGCCGTTCCCATGGCATAGCGGTTGTTTTCTATGATAAAGATAACTGGCAACTTCCACAACGAGGCCATGTTAAATGTTTCATATACTTGTCCTTGATTGACCGCCCCATCGCCCATGTACACAGTACTGATTTTATCATTGCCCAAATATTTATCGGCAAACGCCAACCCCGCCCCAATGGGGACTTGTGCCCCGACAATACCATGCCCCCCATAAAAGTTTTTTTCCGCAGAAAACATATGCATCGACCCCCCTTTACCTTTCGACAAACCGTCTTTGCGACCGGTCAATTCCGCCATTACATTATTGGGGTTTAATCCACACGCCAACATATGGGCATGGTCACGGTACGAAGTGATAACCGAATCCTCATCGGCAATAGCATCCTGTACGCCCACGACCACAGCTTCTTGCCCGATATACAAATGACAAAACCCCCCAATCAGCCCCATACCATACAGCTGTCCCGCTTTTTCTTCAAAACGACGAATTAACAGCATATGTTTGTAATATTGAATCAATTTTTCAGAATGTATATTGCTTCTTTTATGCGGTGCCATAATTTTTTAATCTCCTTAATTAACATAGGGTTTCCCCCAAGGGCAGTATACAGGGGACAGCATTACAGGGGCATTATACTGCAATCCCCAAAAAATTCAAGTATTTTTAACACTCCCCATAAAATGGTATGCCTTTTTTTAAAACAGAAAAACAATTACAAAGAAAATTACATAAAAAACAAAGTTTTTAAGAATTTTTTAATCCAAAAGAAGCTGAATTTCCCCATCTTTATGGGTGTTAAACAAACGGCGATTTTGTTCTTCGAGCATATCAATATCTATGCTGTCTTCCCATAACAAAGAATTACGATGTCTGCTTTGCTGATTATCTTGTTGCAATATTTGTAATTTTTGTTTATCCACAGACAGCTGGTGTTGCAAATCTTTTTTGTACAATAGCCCAGAATCGCCAAACAGCAAGCCATATCCCAAGAACACAATAAACAAAACCAACACAAAATTAATAAAACGCATTAACGCAACATTATTAAACATTGTTACCCTCTTTTCCTTTTAATAATATGATTCTTCAAAATATACCAAAAATTATCTTCCGATAATCACTGTAACAAATTTCTAATATCGAATCAACCCTTTTATTTTAATGCCTCCAGTTGCGAATCTGTTATACAGGAGGGGACAATAACCAAGGGTACGGGGATATTGTTGTATCCTTTTTTAAGCAAATAGGACAACACCCGATCGTATGTACCCCCATTACGGCTGGCGGCGACGACGGCAAACGATATATTTTCGGTTTGAATAATATCGTAAAATTGTTCGGGGGTGTTGCCTTCACGCATATAGCTGATGGCGATTTCCCCGGTTTTTTCGTATACTAAATCCGATGCGCGTTGTAAGACTTGTTCCGCATCTTCCCGGGATTGTTCCAATGCCAAATGGGATATGGATAACCAATTTTCCCCCCCAGAAGGCGGTTCCACCACATATGCCAATGCCACCCGGGCATTGCGACCACTGGCCCGCATACAGGCAAATTTTAATGCCAAATCCATTTCTTCGGAACCATCCACCAAAACCAAAAATACAATTATGTTTGCCATGTTTTATCCCTCATTACATATATAATCGTGAGTCTAAGGGGCTAACGCCCCTCGTGCGTTTCATGTGGATTTTACCATGCTTCGCATGACAAAAACCCACACGCACTCACCCCGCTCTGCACCACAATGCCACTGCGTGGCAAGCGGTTGCAACCGCATTTTATTATAAACAATTATACTTTGTTTTGCAACACATCACATACGGTTTGTAAATCTTGTGGGGTATCAATGCCAAGCGGCACATCCTCGACCCGGCACAAGGCAATTTTAAAGCCCGCATCCATTGCCCGTAGCTGTTCCAAGCGGTGTTTTACTTCATTGACACTGGGGGGCATACGGACAAACCGTTGTAACGCATCGGCGGTATATGCGTACAGCCCAATATGGTGGTAAAATGGGGGCATCCCCTCAGCGGTACGCAAAAACCCGGTGGCGGGGGTTATCCGTTCTCCGTTAAAATTTCCATAGGCTTTTACCACATGGGGGGTGTGGATTTCCGCCGGGTCAGTGATTTCTGCACAGGCGGTGGACATGTGAAAATCCCCCCCCTGTACCGCATCCGATACGGTGCGAATAACAGAGGGGGCAACAGTGGGAATATCACCTTGTACATTGATAACTGTATCGATACTATCGCCCAATTTTTGTAAGGCTTGATACACACGATCCGTACCAGAGGGCAGGGCATTATCGGTCAAAACCGCCGTCCCCCCATACTGTACCACCGTATCATATATAATTTGGTCACCGCACGCCACCACCACATCCCCAATATTTGCCAACTGTGCTTGGTACATCACCCGTATAATCATTGGTATCCCCAAAATATCCGCCAACGGTTTGTTGGGGAATCGAGTCGCCTGCATCCGGGCGGGGATAAAAATTTTTGTCTTGGTTTTTGTCTTGGTACGCATGCCCTTAATGTATAAACAAATACAAAATTTGTAAACCCCATAAAAATATGGGGATTTACATAGACAATGTGAAGGGATAAGGTCAATACAAAATCTTATTGCTAAATTTTTCTTTATGATTTAGTATGTTCCCATCGTATGCCAAAGCAATTAAAATTGCTATATTAGATGGCGTTTTATATATTCCACATGGTGGAAA